>NZ_JBMHMJ010000003.1:0-9860 GCF_049178995.1 Micromonospora sp. WMMD735 | reverse complement strand
AAAACTGTGCGTCAGCGGGTCTGCGGCGGGTCGGAGGGCCGGCCGGGCGTGGGGCCGGCCGGGCGTGGGGCCGGCCGGGCGTGGGGCCGGCCGGGCGTGGGGCCGGCCGGGACATCGGGTTGGGCAGGGTGGGCGGGGTCAGCCGGCGAGGAGTTCGGCGACGCCGCGCAGTCGGGTCCGGAGCAGACCGGCCGCGCGGGAGGAGTCCAGGCGCACCTGCGTCGGGCGGACCAACCCCGACGACCGCCCGGTGGCGGTCGTCATCCCACCCGGGTCGAGCCCGTCCCGCCGGGCCACCAGCAACCCCAGTTCCGCCCGGCTGACCGCGTCGGGGCCGGCGACGTTGAGCAGCCCGGCGTACGACGACGTGGCCAGCTCCAGCACGGCGCGGGCCAGGTCGGTCACGTCGATCGGGCAGCGCAGCTCGTCGGTGAACAGGACGGCCCGCCCGGCGAGCGCCTCCCGGCAGAGTCGGATCTGCTTGCTGCCCTCCCCCACGATCAGTGAGGTACGCACCAGCACGGCGGACGGGTCGATCGCCCGGACCGCGGTCTCCGCCGCCGCCTTCGCCGCACCGTAGACGTGGATCGGGCTGGGCGGCTCGTCGTCGCCGTAGGGTTCGGGACGTCCACCGTGCAGCGCGTCGCTGGACAGGTGCACCAGCCGCGCCCCCACCTCGGCCGCCGCGTACGCGACGTGGGCCGCCCCGTCGGCGGTGACCGTCCAGTCGTCGGCACGGTACGCGGTCCCGACGACGACGTCCGGGCCCACCTCGGCGACCAGTCGGCGCACCGCGTCCCGATCGGTCACGTCCAGGCGGCGTGTCCCGACGCCCGGCACGGCCACCCGGCCGCCGTGGCAGGTCCCCACCACCGACCACCCGGCAGCGACCCCCGCCGGCACACCTCGCCCCCGAGAAACCCGCTCCCTCCCACCACGAGCATCCGCATCCCACCACTCTCCCGTAACGATCAAGAGGTTTGCGTCACCTCGCCGCGCGATGATGACGCAAACCTCTTGATCAACGATGCCGGGTGGGCCCGGCCGGACGGGACCGGGCTCCGGGTGGGGTGGGTCAGACCGGGTCGGCGACCGGGGCGGCCGGGCCGGCGGTGCCGGTGGACGCGGTGGCGGTGGGCTTGGGCTTGGCGTCGATGCCGGCCTCGGCGCGCTGCTGCCCGGTGATCGGGGTCGGGGCACCGGTCAGCGGGTCGAAGCCGCCCCGGGTCTTCGGGAAGGCGATCACCTCGCGGATCGAGTCGGCCCCGGCCAGCAGCATGCAGACCCGGTCCCAGCCGAACGCGATGCCGCCGTGCGGCGGGGCGCCGTACTTGAACGCCTCCAGCAGGAAGCCGAACTTGTCCTGCGCCTCGGCGGGGGTGATGCCGAGCAGGTCGAAGACCCGCTGCTGCACGTCGCCCCGGTGAATACGGATCGAGCCGCCGCCGATCTCGTTGCCGTTGCAGACGATGTCGTACGCGTACGCCAGCGCCCGGTCCGGGGCCTGCTCGAACCGGTCGACCCAGTCGGCGTTCGGCGAGGTGAACGGGTGGTGCACGGCCGTCCAGCCGCCCTCGTCCGTGCGTTCGAACATCGGCGCGTCGACCACCCAGCAGAACGCCCAGGCGCTCTCGTCGACCAGCTTGGCCCGCTTGGCGATCTCGATCCGGGCCGCGCCGAGCAGTTCCTGCGCCTCCCGGGTGTTGGTGCTGGCGGCGAAGAAGACCGCGTCGCCCGGCTTGGCCCCGACCGCGTCGGCCAGCCCGCCCAGGTGCTCGGCGGAGAGGTTCTTGGCCACCGGGCCGCGTGCCTCGCCGGTCTCGGCGTCCAGCACCACGTACGCCAGGCCCCGCGCGCCGCGCGCCTTGGCCCAGTCCTGCCAGCCGTCCAGCTCCTTGCGGGTCTGCGCCGCCCCACCCGGCATGACCACCGCGCCGACGTAGCCGCCCGCGTCGATCGCGCCGGCGAACACCCGGAAGGCGGTGCCGCGCAGGTAGTCGGTCAGCTCGGTCAGCTCCAGGCCGTAGCGCAGGTCGGGCTTGTCGGAGCCGTACCGGGCCATCGCGTCGTGCCAGGTGATCCGGGGGATCGGCCGGGAGATCTCGTGACCGGCCAGGTCCTTCCAGAGCGCCGCGACGATCGCCTCGCCGAGGTCGATCACGTCGTCCTCGGTGACGAAGGACATCTCGATGTCGAGCTGGGTGAACTCCGGCTGCCGGTCGGCCCGGAAGTCCTCGTCGCGGTAGCAGCGGGCGATCTGGTAGTACCGCTCCATGCCGCCGACCATCAGGAGCTGCTTGAACAGCTGCGGCGACTGCGGCAGCGCGTACCAGCTGCCGGGCTGGAGCCGGACGGGGACCAGGAAGTCGCGGGCGCCCTCGGGGGTGGACCGGGTCAGCGTCGGGGTCTCGATCTCCAGGAAGTCCCGCTCGTGCAGCACGGTGCGGGCGAGCTGGTTGGCCCGCGAGCGCAGCCGCATCGCCTTCGCCGGGCCGCTGCGGCGCAGGTCCAGGTAGCGGTAGCGCAGCCGGATGTCGTCGCCGGCCTCGACCTGGTCGTCCACCGGCAGCGGCAGCGGCGCGGCCTCGGAGAGCACCTCCAGCGCGCTGGCGGTCACCTCGATCTCGCCGGTGGGCAGCTCGGGGTTCTCGTTGCCCTCGGGGCGGCGGGTCACCTCGCCGGTGACCTTAACGCAGAACTCGTTGCGCAGCGCGTGCGCGTCCTCCTCGCGGAACACCACCTGGACCACGCCGGAGCCGTCGCGCAGGTCGACGAAGATGACACCGCCGTGGTCGCGCCGGCGGGCGACCCACCCGGCGAGCGTCACCGTGGTGCCGGCGTCCGTCGCGCGCAGGCTGCCGGCGTCATGGGTACGGATCACGACTTGCGTCTCCTCATCTGCGGTACGGCTGTTCCCCCGCATTGTGTCAGCCGCCCGGTCCGCCCGGTTGCGGGGTGAGCAAGGCCGGCCCGCCCACCGGACGCGCGGAACGGGCCGCCGGTGTCCCGACGGCCCGCTCCCGGGTTGGATCAACCGAGGTGGATCAGATGATGCTGACGCCGTAGACGCTCAGCGGCTCGGTGACCGGCTGGAAGTAGGTGGTGCCACCGCGGGTGCAGTTGCCACTGCCGCCGGAGGTGAGGCCGACCGCACTGCTGCCGCTGAACAGCGAACCGCCGCTGTCGCCCGGCTCGGCGCAGACGTTGGTCCGGATCAGGCCGGAGACCGAGCCCTCGGCGTAGTTCACCGTGGCGTTGATGGCGGTCACCGAGCCGCTCTTGAGGCCGGTGGTGCTGCCGGAGCGCTGCACGCTCTGGCCGACGTACGCGTTGGCGGCACCGGTGACGTCCCGGAAGCTGCCGTTGTAGAGGGACACGTTGCCGGTCGCGTTGGCGGCGTTGCTGTGCCGGACGATGCCGTAGTCGTTGCCCGGGAAGCTGGTGCCGGTACGGGTGCCGAGCACGCTGGTCTGGCCGGAGTTCGAGTACCAGGTCGAGCCGATGTTGGTGCAGTGCCCGGCGGTCAGGAAGAAGGTCTGACCGGCGCTGTTGCGGACGTTGAAGCCGAGCGAGCAGCGCCCGCCGCCGGTGTAGATCGCCTGGCCACCGGAGATCTTGGTGCTGAGCACCCCGGCCTCGGCCTCGACCCGGACGGTGCCACCGGTGCGCGCGGCGGCGGCCTTGACCCGCTCCAGCTTGGCGCCGGTGACGGTGCTGTCGACCGACACGACGACCTGGTTGGTGGCGGCGTCGGTCCACCACGCGGTGCCGGGGATCTTGGCCGACCGCTCCAGCTCGGCGGTGGCGGAGCGGAGCTGCGCCGCGCCCCGGGTGACCAGCTTCGGGACCGCACCGGCGGCGCGGACCTGCTTGGCGGCGGCGGTGTCGGTGACGGTGACGACCATCTTGCCGGCGGCGTCGGCGTAGGTGCCGGCGGCGCGGTCACCGAGACGCTCGGCCAGGCTGGCGGCGGCGTCGGGGGATGCGGGCGAGGCGGGGGCCGCCTGGGCGGGGGCACCCATGAGCGCGCCGGTGACCAGGGTCCCGGCCATGGCGACGGCGGCGGCGTGTCGGAGTGAGGACCTCGTGGGTCGCATGCAACAACCTCCGGAAGGGGGTGACGGGCGGCGTCACGGGGACGCACCCGGGGACAACCCGGCCGACCTGGGGAAACCGGCCGAGTGACTGAAGTATTCACATATTTAAGATCGTTATCAAGACATGCGTTTGCCCGGATTCACCCCACCAGCGGTTATGACGGTCAGGCAACACCATGGACACATCCATGTCAGACCCTCCGCCGACCCGTCCCCGCCTCCACGGACGGTCGGGCGGGCACGGTCACCGCCGCGGGCCCGACGCACGCGGCCGCGCCCCGTCCCCGCGCCCGGTCCCGCAGGCGCCGCCGCCGCTCCCGCCGACGCACCGACCGGGGCCGGCCCGCCCCGGCACCGTCCGGCGAACCCCGGTGACACCGACCCGGCCACGGTCACGATGGCGGGCAATGCCCCGGCCACAGACCAGGACGTCTCGCGCCCGCAGGCCCGGTGGCGACAGGGAACGACCGCCCTCGACACCCGTCACCGCGAGTCACCACCGGTCGACCCCGCCCTACGACGGTTGTCCCCCTTCGCTCTGCCGCCCCCGCCGCGACGGTTACCCGGGCTAGCCGCGCATCAGGGAACCGCCGAACCACACGCCGCAAGAAGCAGCAGCTCGGGACGGCTCCGCTTCGATGTCAGCAGAGCACAGCGCGGAAGGGCAGGAATGCGAGGAAGGCGCATCAGTCACAGCGCGTCACGTCAGTCGATTCATCACCGAGTGTTACCGACGTCGGGGGACGGACGGGGCATCCGGGTCGGCGGCAGACCCGCGACGCGGCGGGGCCGGGAGATCCGTCCCCGACGGCGCGGCACGCCGACGCGCCCGCCGCACGGCACACCCGACGCGCCCACCGCAGGGGACGGCGACGTGGGCGCAACACACACCCGTGACTGCGAGCCGGAGCGGGCAGGCACGGGTGTGGTGAACCGCCGGAGGGGACGATCAGGTCAGGCGCGGGCGGCCAGCTTGGCGGCCCGGGCGTCGCGCTTCTCCTCGAACCGGGACGCGGCCTGCTCCAGGCCGTCCAGGTGGGCGGCGATCCGGTCACGGGCGGCCTCACCCTCGGCGCCCAGGCCGGCGACGTTGAACACGTCCCACTGGCGCAGCACCGGGGCGACCACGTCGTCGCGGTGCTGACGCAGGTCGTAGATGCCGGCCAGGGCGATCGTCACCGACTTGCGGGTGAAGCCCTCGATACCGACGCCGGGCATCTGGAAGTCCTCCAGCACCTCGGCGATCGCCCGCATCGTCTGGTCGGGGGCCACCTCCAGGGCCGCCCCGAGCAGGTTGCGGTAGAAGACCATGTGCAGGTTCTCGTCGGCCGCGACCCGGCTCAGCAGCGCCTCGCAGACCGGGTCCCCGGTGATCCGGCCGGTGTTGCGGTGCGAGATCCGGGTGGCCAACTCCTGGAACGACACGTACGCCAGCGAGCGCAGCATCGACGAGTCGTGCGAGTTGGTGTAACCGGCGGTCATGTGCACCATCCGGGCCCGCTCCAGGGCGACCGGGTCGACCGCCCGGGTCACCGTCAGGTAGTCCCGGATGGCGGTGCCGTGCCGGCCCTCCTCGGCCGTCCACCGACCCACCCAGGTCCCCCACGCCCCGTCCGGTCCGAACAGGCTGGCGATCTGGTGATGGTACGAGGGCAGGTTGTCCTCGGTGAGCAGGTTGACGATCAGCGCCGTACGGGCCACCTCGGGCAGGGTCGAGTCCCCCTCCGACCACGCCTCGCCGCCGAGCGGGCCGTCGAAGGTGCGCCCCTCGCTCCACGGCACGTACTCGTGCGGGAACCACTCCTTGGCCATCGACAGGTGACGGTCGAGGTTCTTGGCGACCACGGGTTCGAGTTCGTGCAGCAGCGCGGTCTGGCTCAGCTCGGTCACAGGGCCCCTCCCTACGGTGGCGTAACTTACGCCACCGTAGGTCCCCGTCGGCGTACGCGCCAGTAACTGAGACTCAGCCGACCAGCGGCTTCAGATCGGCGTGGGGCGGCGTCCACTCGGCCGGTACGGCGTCCACCTGCTCGCCCGAACGGATGTCCTTCACCTGGTGACCCTCGGCACCCGGGAACCACACGTACGGGATGCCGCGCCGCTCGGCGTAGCGGATCTGCTTGCCGAACTTCGCCGCGCTCGGCGACACCTCCGTCGGCACGCCCCGCGAGCGCAGCGCCTCCGCCACGGCGTTGCTGGCCGCCCGCTCCTCCTCCGCCGCGACGGCCACCAGCACGCAGGTCGGCACGCTGCGCGAGATCGACAGCGCCTCGGCACCGAACAGCAGCCCGAGCAGCCGGGTCACCCCGATCGAGATCCCCACCCCCGGGTACGACACGCTCCCGGCGCTGGCCAGGTTGTCGTACCGGCCGCCGGAGCAGATCGAACCGAACCGCTCGTAGCCGACCAGCTGGGTCTCGTAGACCGTGCCGGTGTAGTAGTCCAGACCCCGGGCGATCCGCAGGTCGGCGACGCACAGCCCCGGCGCGTGCGCGGCGGCCGTCTCCACCACCGCGACCAGTTCGGCGACACCCTCGTCGAGCAGCGGATCGCGCACCCCGAGGGCGTGCACCGCGTCGGCGAAGGACGCGTCCGGCGCGGAGATCCCGGCCAGCGCCAGGCAGGCGTCGGCCTGCGCCGCGCTCGCCCCCGCCGTCTCGGCCAGCAGGTCGGCCACCTTCGCCGGGCCGATCTTGTCGAGCTTGTCGACCGCGCGCAGCGCCGCCTCCGGGTCGGTCAGCCCGATGCCCCGGTAGAAACCCTCACAGATCTTGCGGTTGTTGACCTGGATCAGCACCGGCGGGACGGGCAGCGACCGCAGCGCGTCCCCGATCACCAGCGGCATCTCGGCCTCGTAGTGCGCCGGCAGGGTGTCCCGGTCGACGATGTCGATGTCGGCCTGGAGGAACTCCCGGTAGCGCCCCTCCTGCGGGCGCTCGCCCCGCCACACCTTCTGGATCTGGTAGCGGCGGAACGGGAACTGGAGCTTGCCGGCGTTCTCCAGCACGTAGCGGGCGAACGGCACGGTCAGGTCGAAATGCAGCCCGAGCGCGTCGTCACCGGCCGGGCCGTCCGCGTCGGCCTGCAACCGGCGCAGCAGGTAGACCTCCTTCGAGGTCTCCCCCTTACGCAGCAACTGGTCCAGCGGCTCCACCGACCGGGTCTCCAGCGGGGCGAACCCGTACAGCTCGAAGGTGTGCCGGATCCGGTCGAGGACGAACTGCTCGATCATCCGCTGCGAGGTGGTCCACTCCGGGAAACCGGAGATGGGCGTGGGCTTGCTCATGACGTACTCCTTGCGGGTCCGCGCCGGGCGCGGTGGGATCGACAGGTCCGCGTGCGGCGCGGAGGAACGACTAGAGGCCCCGGGTGGGGGCGGCCGGATGTGCGCCGTCCGGGTCGGCCAGGTCGGCGAGGTACGGGTTACGTGCCCGCTCCCGGCCGATGGTGGTCGCCGGGCCGTGGCCGGGCAGCACCACGGTGTCGTCGGCGAGTGGGAGGACCTTCTCCCGCAAGCTGGTCAGCATCCGGGGCATGCTGCCGCCCGGCAGGTCGGTGCGGCCGATCGAGCCGGCGAACAGCACGTCACCGGAGAGGCAGACCTGGTCGGCCTCCCAGGGCGAGCCGGCACCGGGCAGCCGGAACAGCACCGACCCGCCGGTATGGCCGGGCGCGTGGTCGACGGTGATCTCCAGGCCGGCCAGCGCCAGCGTCGCCCCGTCGGTCAGCTCCGCGACGTCGTCGGGCTCGGAGTACGGCAGGCGGCCGCCGAACAGCCCGGCGAGGTCCATCGACAGCGCCTTGGTCGGGTCGGCCAGCAGCTCCCGGTCCTCCGGGTGCACGTACGCGGGGATGCCGCGTGCGCCGCAGACCGGCGCGACGGAGAAGGTGTGGTCGAGGTGGCCGTGGGTGAGCAGCACGGCGGCCGGGTGCAGGCGGTGCTCGGCGAGCACGGCGTCGAGCCGGTCGAGCACCCCGATACCGGGGTCGACCACCACGCACTGCTCCCCCGGCGCGGTCGCCACCACGTAGCAGTTGGTGCCGAAGGCGTCCGCGGGAAAGCCGGCCACGAGCACGTCCGCTCCCCTTCCGTCTCAGTCGTCCGTCTCCTGGGCAGCCTAGTCGTCGGCGCGATCCGATATCCGCGCCCACCCGTACCACGGGCCCCGCACGGCACAGTGACGCACTTTGATAAACCCAGGCCGGCCCTCGTACACCACTTTCACAGCAGGTACCCGTACACTCTGGCGGGCGTGTGGCGTGGCGCACCTGCGGGCACGGCGGGCGCGCACGGCCCGACCGCCGGTGACGACCAGGGTAGAGGAGGGGAGCACGGGTGGCTTCCAGCAGGGACCGGCAGCGCAAGCTCGCGCGGGAGAAGCTCGACCGGCAGTTGGCCCGGCGGGCCGCCGCCGCCCGACGGCGTCGGCAGATCCAGGCCGGGGTCGGTGCGGCAGTGGTGCTGGTGCTGATCGTGGCCGGTGCGGCGTGGGGGCTGGGTGCCTTCGACAGCGACCCCGAGCCGAAGGCCGCCGAGGACGTCTGCCTCTGGACGCCGCAGGACGCCGCCGCCAACACCAACCTCAAGGACGTCGGCACCCCGGCCACCAAGGATCTGCCCACCACCGGGGTACGCACGATGACCATCGACACCGACCAGGGCGGCCCGATCACCGCCGAACTGGATCTCGCCGGGGCCCCCTGCGCCGGGGCGAGCATCGCCCACCTGGCCGGCACGTCGTTCTACGACAACACCAAGTGCCACGAGATCACCACCGAGGGCGCGCTGCGCTGCGGCGACCCGAGCGGCACCGGGCTCGGCGGCCCCAGCTACTCGTTCTACAACGAGAACGTGCCGACCGCACCCGAGGCGAGCCCCTCGGCCAGCCCGCAGCCCGGGCAGCCGCCGACGTACCCCAAGGGCACGGTCGCGATGATCGGCAACCCGCCGGGCGCCAACGGCAGCCAGTTCCTGCTCTTCTTCAAGGACTCCAGCCCGGCCCAGCCCGCGTACCCGATCATCGGCCGGATCACCGGCGGCCTCGACGTGGTCGAGAAGATCGGCGCCCTGCCGACCGTGGACAACGGGGCGGGCGCCAAGGTCAAGCCGAAGACCGACGTGGTGATCCGCAAGCTCACCGTCGGCGAGGCGCAGGCCGCCCCGGCACCGGCGACCGGCTCCCCGGCCGCGTCCCCGGCGGCCAGCCCGAGCGCCGGCTGAGCCGGCCCACAACCCGTACCTGCGGCCCCGCCGCGCCAGAGAAAGCCCAGGAGGAGTGACCGTGACGTCCACGAGAGAGCGGCAGCGCGCGGCGGCGCGGGCCCGACTTGAGCGGGAGATGGCCGAGCGTTCGGCCAAGGCCCGTAAGCGCCGGCAGACGCAGGCGATCGTCGGGGCCGCCGCCATCCTGGTGCTCGTGGTCGCCGGCACCGTCTGGTTGGCGACCAGCCTCGGTGGCGACGACGACGACAGCAAGCAGCAGGCCGCCGGCACCGAGGGCTTCTCGCAGTGCGCCTACACCGAGACGCCGAAGGAGGGCCGGCCGGCCCAGGTCAAGGACGTCGGGCTGCCCCCGAACCAGCAGGCCAACAAGGGCACCCAGACGATGACCATCGACACCAACCTGGGCCCGATCGTCGCCAAGCTCGACCGGACCAAGGTGCCCTGCACCGCCGGCAGCTTCACCCACCTGGCCAGTAAGGGCTTCTTCGACAACACCAAGTGCCACCGGCTGGTGACCGAGGGCATCAAGGTGCTCCAGT
>NZ_JBMHMJ010000002.1:3597500-7472128 GCF_049178995.1 Micromonospora sp. WMMD735 | reverse complement strand
AAACTGTGCGTCAGCGGGTCTGCGGCGGGTCGGAGGGCCGGCCGGGCGTGGGGCCGGCCGGGCGTGGGGCCGGCCGGGCGTGGGGCCGGCCGGGCGTGGGGCCGGCCGGGACATCGGGTTGGGCAGGGTGGGCGGGGTCAGCCGGCGAGGAGTTCGGCGACGCCGCGCAGTCGGGTCCGGAGCAGACCGGCCGCGCGGGAGGAGTCCAGGCGCACCTGCGTCGGGCGGACCAACCCCGACGACCGCCCGGTGGCGGTCGTCATCCCACCCGGGTCGAGCCCGTCCCGCCGGGCCACCAGCAACCCCAGTTCCGCCCGGCTGACCGCGTCGGGGCCGGCGACGTTGAGCAGCCCGGCGTACGACGACGTGGCCAGCTCCAGCACGGCGCGGGCCAGGTCGGTCACGTCGATCGGGCAGCGCAGCTCGTCGGTGAACAGGACGGCCCGCCCGGCGAGCGCCTCCCGGCAGAGTCGGATCTGCTTGCTGCCCTCCCCCACGATCAGTGAGGTACGCACCAGCACGGCGGACGGGTCGATCGCCCGGACCGCGGTCTCCGCCGCCGCCTTCGCCGCACCGTAGACGTGGATCGGGCTGGGCGGCTCGTCGTCGCCGTAGGGTTCGGGACGTCCACCGTGCAGCGCGTCGCTGGACAGGTGCACCAGCCGCGCCCCCACCTCGGCCGCCGCGTACGCGACGTGGGCCGCCCCGTCGGCGGTGACCGTCCAGTCGTCGGCACGGTACGCGGTCCCGACGACGACGTCCGGGCCCACCTCGGCGACCAGTCGGCGCACCGCGTCCCGATCGGTCACGTCCAGGCGGCGTGTCCCGACGCCCGGCACGGCCACCCGGCCGCCGTGGCAGGTCCCCACCACCGACCACCCGGCAGCGACCCCCGCCGGCACACCTCGCCCCCGAGAAACCCGCTCCCTCCCACCACGAGCATCCGCATCCCACCACTCTCCCGTAACGATCAAGAGGTTTGCGTCACCTCGCCGCGCGATGATGACGCAAACCTCTTGATCAACGATGCCGGGTGGGCCCGGCCGGACGGGACCGGGCTCCGGGTGGGGTGGGTCAGACCGGGTCGGCGACCGGGGCGGCCGGGCCGGCGGTGCCGGTGGACGCGGTGGCGGTGGGCTTGGGCTTGGCGTCGATGCCGGCCTCGGCGCGCTGCTGCCCGGTGATCGGGGTCGGGGCACCGGTCAGCGGGTCGAAGCCGCCCCGGGTCTTCGGGAAGGCGATCACCTCGCGGATCGAGTCGGCCCCGGCCAGCAGCATGCAGACCCGGTCCCAGCCGAACGCGATGCCGCCGTGCGGCGGGGCGCCGTACTTGAACGCCTCCAGCAGGAAGCCGAACTTGTCCTGCGCCTCGGCGGGGGTGATGCCGAGCAGGTCGAAGACCCGCTGCTGCACGTCGCCCCGGTGAATACGGATCGAGCCGCCGCCGATCTCGTTGCCGTTGCAGACGATGTCGTACGCGTACGCCAGCGCCCGGTCCGGGGCCTGCTCGAACCGGTCGACCCAGTCGGCGTTCGGCGAGGTGAACGGGTGGTGCACGGCCGTCCAGCCGCCCTCGTCCGTGCGTTCGAACATCGGCGCGTCGACCACCCAGCAGAACGCCCAGGCGCTCTCGTCGACCAGCTTGGCCCGCTTGGCGATCTCGATCCGGGCCGCGCCGAGCAGTTCCTGCGCCTCCCGGGTGTTGGTGCTGGCGGCGAAGAAGACCGCGTCGCCCGGCTTGGCCCCGACCGCGTCGGCCAGCCCGCCCAGGTGCTCGGCGGAGAGGTTCTTGGCCACCGGGCCGCGTGCCTCGCCGGTCTCGGCGTCCAGCACCACGTACGCCAGGCCCCGCGCGCCGCGCGCCTTGGCCCAGTCCTGCCAGCCGTCCAGCTCCTTGCGGGTCTGCGCCGCCCCACCCGGCATGACCACCGCGCCGACGTAGCCGCCCGCGTCGATCGCGCCGGCGAACACCCGGAAGGCGGTGCCGCGCAGGTAGTCGGTCAGCTCGGTCAGCTCCAGGCCGTAGCGCAGGTCGGGCTTGTCGGAGCCGTACCGGGCCATCGCGTCGTGCCAGGTGATCCGGGGGATCGGCCGGGAGATCTCGTGACCGGCCAGGTCCTTCCAGAGCGCCGCGACGATCGCCTCGCCGAGGTCGATCACGTCGTCCTCGGTGACGAAGGACATCTCGATGTCGAGCTGGGTGAACTCCGGCTGCCGGTCGGCCCGGAAGTCCTCGTCGCGGTAGCAGCGGGCGATCTGGTAGTACCGCTCCATGCCGCCGACCATCAGGAGCTGCTTGAACAGCTGCGGCGACTGCGGCAGCGCGTACCAGCTGCCGGGCTGGAGCCGGACGGGGACCAGGAAGTCGCGGGCGCCCTCGGGGGTGGACCGGGTCAGCGTCGGGGTCTCGATCTCCAGGAAGTCCCGCTCGTGCAGCACGGTGCGGGCGAGCTGGTTGGCCCGCGAGCGCAGCCGCATCGCCTTCGCCGGGCCGCTGCGGCGCAGGTCCAGGTAGCGGTAGCGCAGCCGGATGTCGTCGCCGGCCTCGACCTGGTCGTCCACCGGCAGCGGCAGCGGCGCGGCCTCGGAGAGCACCTCCAGCGCGCTGGCGGTCACCTCGATCTCGCCGGTGGGCAGCTCGGGGTTCTCGTTGCCCTCGGGGCGGCGGGTCACCTCGCCGGTGACCTTAACGCAGAACTCGTTGCGCAGCGCGTGCGCGTCCTCCTCGCGGAACACCACCTGGACCACGCCGGAGCCGTCGCGCAGGTCGACGAAGATGACACCGCCGTGGTCGCGCCGGCGGGCGACCCACCCGGCGAGCGTCACCGTGGTGCCGGCGTCCGTCGCGCGCAGGCTGCCGGCGTCATGGGTACGGATCACGACTTGCGTCTCCTCATCTGCGGTACGGCTGTTCCCCCGCATTGTGTCAGCCGCCCGGTCCGCCCGGTTGCGGGGTGAGCAAGGCCGGCCCGCCCACCGGACGCGCGGAACGGGCCGCCGGTGTCCCGACGGCCCGCTCCCGGGTTGGATCAACCGAGGTGGATCAGATGATGCTGACGCCGTAGACGCTCAGCGGCTCGGTGACCGGCTGGAAGTAGGTGGTGCCACCGCGGGTGCAGTTGCCACTGCCGCCGGAGGTGAGGCCGACCGCACTGCTGCCGCTGAACAGCGAACCGCCGCTGTCGCCCGGCTCGGCGCAGACGTTGGTCCGGATCAGGCCGGAGACCGAGCCCTCGGCGTAGTTCACCGTGGCGTTGATGGCGGTCACCGAGCCGCTCTTGAGGCCGGTGGTGCTGCCGGAGCGCTGCACGCTCTGGCCGACGTACGCGTTGGCGGCACCGGTGACGTCCCGGAAGCTGCCGTTGTAGAGGGACACGTTGCCGGTCGCGTTGGCGGCGTTGCTGTGCCGGACGATGCCGTAGTCGTTGCCCGGGAAGCTGGTGCCGGTACGGGTGCCGAGCACGCTGGTCTGGCCGGAGTTCGAGTACCAGGTCGAGCCGATGTTGGTGCAGTGCCCGGCGGTCAGGAAGAAGGTCTGACCGGCGCTGTTGCGGACGTTGAAGCCGAGCGAGCAGCGCCCGCCGCCGGTGTAGATCGCCTGGCCACCGGAGATCTTGGTGCTGAGCACCCCGGCCTCGGCCTCGACCCGGACGGTGCCACCGGTGCGCGCGGCGGCGGCCTTGACCCGCTCCAGCTTGGCGCCGGTGACGGTGCTGTCGACCGACACGACGACCTGGTTGGTGGCGGCGTCGGTCCACCACGCGGTGCCGGGGATCTTGGCCGACCGCTCCAGCTCGGCGGTGGCGGAGCGGAGCTGCGCCGCGCCCCGGGTGACCAGCTTCGGGACCGCACCGGCGGCGCGGACCTGCTTGGCGGCGGCGGTGTCGGTGACGGTGACGACCATCTTGCCGGCGGCGTCGGCGTAGGTGCCGGCGGCGCGGTCACCGAGACGCTCGGCCAGGCTGGCGGCGGCGTCGGGGGATGCGGGCGAGGCGGGGGCCGCCTGGGCGGGGGCACCCATGAGCGCGCCGGTGACCAGGGTCCCGGCCATGGCGACGGCGGCGGCGTGTCGGAGTGAGGACCTCGTGGGTCGCATGCAACAACCTCCGGAAGGGGGTGACGGGCGGCGTCACGGGGACGCACCCGGGGACAACCCGGCCGACCTGGGGAAACCGGCCGAGTGACTGAAGTATTCACATATTTAAGATCGTTATCAAGACATGCGTTTGCCCGGATTCACCCCACCAGCGGTTATGACGGTCAGGCAACACCATGGACACATCCATGTCAGACCCTCCGCCGACCCGTCCCCGCCTCCACGGACGGTCGGGCGGGCACGGTCACCGCCGCGGGCCCGACGCACGCGGCCGCGCCCCGTCCCCGCGCCCGGTCCCGCAGGCGCCGCCGCCGCTCCCGCCGACGCACCGACCGGGGCCGGCCCGCCCCGGCACCGTCCGGCGAACCCCGGTGACACCGACCCGGCCACGGTCACGATGGCGGGCAATGCCCCGGCCACAGACCAGGACGTCTCGCGCCCGCAGGCCCGGTGGCGACAGGGAACGACCGCCCTCGACACCCGTCACCGCGAGTCACCACCGGTCGACCCCGCCCTACGACGGTTGTCCCCCTTCGCTCTGCCGCCCCCGCCGCGACGGTTACCCGGGCTAGCCGCGCATCAGGGAACCGCCGAACCACACGCCGCAAGAAGCAGCAGCTCGGGACGGCTCCGCTTCGATGTCAGCAGAGCACAGCGCGGAAGGGCAGGAATGCGAGGAAGGCGCATCAGTCACAGCGCGTCACGTCAGTCGATTCATCACCGAGTGTTACCGACGTCGGGGGACGGACGGGGCATCCGGGTCGGCGGCAGACCCGCGACGCGGCGGGGCCGGGAGATCCGTCCCCGACGGCGCGGCACGCCGACGCGCCCGCCGCACGGCACACCCGACGCGCCCACCGCAGGGGACGGCGACGTGGGCGCAACACACACCCGTGACTGCGAGCCGGAGCGGGCAGGCACGGGTGTGGTGAACCGCCGGAGGGGACGATCAGGTCAGGCGCGGGCGGCCAGCTTGGCGGCCCGGGCGTCGCGCTTCTCCTCGAACCGGGACGCGGCCTGCTCCAGGCCGTCCAGGTGGGCGGCGATCCGGTCACGGGCGGCCTCACCCTCGGCGCCCAGGCCGGCGACGTTGAACACGTCCCACTGGCGCAGCACCGGGGCGACCACGTCGTCGCGGTGCTGACGCAGGTCGTAGATGCCGGCCAGGGCGATCGTCACCGACTTGCGGGTGAAGCCCTCGATACCGACGCCGGGCATCTGGAAGTCCTCCAGCACCTCGGCGATCGCCCGCATCGTCTGGTCGGGGGCCACCTCCAGGGCCGCCCCGAGCAGGTTGCGGTAGAAGACCATGTGCAGGTTCTCGTCGGCCGCGACCCGGCTCAGCAGCGCCTCGCAGACCGGGTCCCCGGTGATCCGGCCGGTGTTGCGGTGCGAGATCCGGGTGGCCAACTCCTGGAACGACACGTACGCCAGCGAGCGCAGCATCGACGAGTCGTGCGAGTTGGTGTAACCGGCGGTCATGTGCACCATCCGGGCCCGCTCCAGGGCGACCGGGTCGACCGCCCGGGTCACCGTCAGGTAGTCCCGGATGGCGGTGCCGTGCCGGCCCTCCTCGGCCGTCCACCGACCCACCCAGGTCCCCCACGCCCCGTCCGGTCCGAACAGGCTGGCGATCTGGTGATGGTACGAGGGCAGGTTGTCCTCGGTGAGCAGGTTGACGATCAGCGCCGTACGGGCCACCTCGGGCAGGGTCGAGTCCCCCTCCGACCACGCCTCGCCGCCGAGCGGGCCGTCGAAGGTGCGCCCCTCGCTCCACGGCACGTACTCGTGCGGGAACCACTCCTTGGCCATCGACAGGTGACGGTCGAGGTTCTTGGCGACCACGGGTTCGAGTTCGTGCAGCAGCGCGGTCTGGCTCAGCTCGGTCACAGGGCCCCTCCCTACGGTGGCGTAACTTACGCCACCGTAGGTCCCCGTCGGCGTACGCGCCAGTAACTGAGACTCAGCCGACCAGCGGCTTCAGATCGGCGTGGGGCGGCGTCCACTCGGCCGGTACGGCGTCCACCTGCTCGCCCGAACGGATGTCCTTCACCTGGTGACCCTCGGCACCCGGGAACCACACGTACGGGATGCCGCGCCGCTCGGCGTAGCGGATCTGCTTGCCGAACTTCGCCGCGCTCGGCGACACCTCCGTCGGCACGCCCCGCGAGCGCAGCGCCTCCGCCACGGCGTTGCTGGCCGCCCGCTCCTCCTCCGCCGCGACGGCCACCAGCACGCAGGTCGGCACGCTGCGCGAGATCGACAGCGCCTCGGCACCGAACAGCAGCCCGAGCAGCCGGGTCACCCCGATCGAGATCCCCACCCCCGGGTACGACACGCTCCCGGCGCTGGCCAGGTTGTCGTACCGGCCGCCGGAGCAGATCGAACCGAACCGCTCGTAGCCGACCAGCTGGGTCTCGTAGACCGTGCCGGTGTAGTAGTCCAGACCCCGGGCGATCCGCAGGTCGGCGACGCACAGCCCCGGCGCGTGCGCGGCGGCCGTCTCCACCACCGCGACCAGTTCGGCGACACCCTCGTCGAGCAGCGGATCGCGCACCCCGAGGGCGTGCACCGCGTCGGCGAAGGACGCGTCCGGCGCGGAGATCCCGGCCAGCGCCAGGCAGGCGTCGGCCTGCGCCGCGCTCGCCCCCGCCGTCTCGGCCAGCAGGTCGGCCACCTTCGCCGGGCCGATCTTGTCGAGCTTGTCGACCGCGCGCAGCGCCGCCTCCGGGTCGGTCAGCCCGATGCCCCGGTAGAAACCCTCACAGATCTTGCGGTTGTTGACCTGGATCAGCACCGGCGGGACGGGCAGCGACCGCAGCGCGTCCCCGATCACCAGCGGCATCTCGGCCTCGTAGTGCGCCGGCAGGGTGTCCCGGTCGACGATGTCGATGTCGGCCTGGAGGAACTCCCGGTAGCGCCCCTCCTGCGGGCGCTCGCCCCGCCACACCTTCTGGATCTGGTAGCGGCGGAACGGGAACTGGAGCTTGCCGGCGTTCTCCAGCACGTAGCGGGCGAACGGCACGGTCAGGTCGAAATGCAGCCCGAGCGCGTCGTCACCGGCCGGGCCGTCCGCGTCGGCCTGCAACCGGCGCAGCAGGTAGACCTCCTTCGAGGTCTCCCCCTTACGCAGCAACTGGTCCAGCGGCTCCACCGACCGGGTCTCCAGCGGGGCGAACCCGTACAGCTCGAAGGTGTGCCGGATCCGGTCGAGGACGAACTGCTCGATCATCCGCTGCGAGGTGGTCCACTCCGGGAAACCGGAGATGGGCGTGGGCTTGCTCATGACGTACTCCTTGCGGGTCCGCGCCGGGCGCGGTGGGATCGACAGGTCCGCGTGCGGCGCGGAGGAACGACTAGAGGCCCCGGGTGGGGGCGGCCGGATGTGCGCCGTCCGGGTCGGCCAGGTCGGCGAGGTACGGGTTACGTGCCCGCTCCCGGCCGATGGTGGTCGCCGGGCCGTGGCCGGGCAGCACCACGGTGTCGTCGGCGAGTGGGAGGACCTTCTCCCGCAAGCTGGTCAGCATCCGGGGCATGCTGCCGCCCGGCAGGTCGGTGCGGCCGATCGAGCCGGCGAACAGCACGTCACCGGAGAGGCAGACCTGGTCGGCCTCCCAGGGCGAGCCGGCACCGGGCAGCCGGAACAGCACCGACCCGCCGGTATGGCCGGGCGCGTGGTCGACGGTGATCTCCAGGCCGGCCAGCGCCAGCGTCGCCCCGTCGGTCAGCTCCGCGACGTCGTCGGGCTCGGAGTACGGCAGGCGGCCGCCGAACAGCCCGGCGAGGTCCATCGACAGCGCCTTGGTCGGGTCGGCCAGCAGCTCCCGGTCCTCCGGGTGCACGTACGCGGGGATGCCGCGTGCGCCGCAGACCGGCGCGACGGAGAAGGTGTGGTCGAGGTGGCCGTGGGTGAGCAGCACGGCGGCCGGGTGCAGGCGGTGCTCGGCGAGCACGGCGTCGAGCCGGTCGAGCACCCCGATACCGGGGTCGACCACCACGCACTGCTCCCCCGGCGCGGTCGCCACCACGTAGCAGTTGGTGCCGAAGGCGTCCGCGGGAAAGCCGGCCACGAGCACGTCCGCTCCCCTTCCGTCTCAGTCGTCCGTCTCCTGGGCAGCCTAGTCGTCGGCGCGATCCGATATCCGCGCCCACCCGTACCACGGGCCCCGCACGGCACAGTGACGCACTTTGATAAACCCAGGCCGGCCCTCGTACACCACTTTCACAGCAGGTACCCGTACACTCTGGCGGGCGTGTGGCGTGGCGCACCTGCGGGCACGGCGGGCGCGCACGGCCCGACCGCCGGTGACGACCAGGGTAGAGGAGGGGAGCACGGGTGGCTTCCAGCAGGGACCGGCAGCGCAAGCTCGCGCGGGAGAAGCTCGACCGGCAGTTGGCCCGGCGGGCCGCCGCCGCCCGACGGCGTCGGCAGATCCAGGCCGGGGTCGGTGCGGCAGTGGTGCTGGTGCTGATCGTGGCCGGTGCGGCGTGGGGGCTGGGTGCCTTCGACAGCGACCCCGAGCCGAAGGCCGCCGAGGACGTCTGCCTCTGGACGCCGCAGGACGCCGCCGCCAACACCAACCTCAAGGACGTCGGCACCCCGGCCACCAAGGATCTGCCCACCACCGGGGTACGCACGATGACCATCGACACCGACCAGGGCGGCCCGATCACCGCCGAACTGGATCTCGCCGGGGCCCCCTGCGCCGGGGCGAGCATCGCCCACCTGGCCGGCACGTCGTTCTACGACAACACCAAGTGCCACGAGATCACCACCGAGGGCGCGCTGCGCTGCGGCGACCCGAGCGGCACCGGGCTCGGCGGCCCCAGCTACTCGTTCTACAACGAGAACGTGCCGACCGCACCCGAGGCGAGCCCCTCGGCCAGCCCGCAGCCCGGGCAGCCGCCGACGTACCCCAAGGGCACGGTCGCGATGATCGGCAACCCGCCGGGCGCCAACGGCAGCCAGTTCCTGCTCTTCTTCAAGGACTCCAGCCCGGCCCAGCCCGCGTACCCGATCATCGGCCGGATCACCGGCGGCCTCGACGTGGTCGAGAAGATCGGCGCCCTGCCGACCGTGGACAACGGGGCGGGCGCCAAGGTCAAGCCGAAGACCGACGTGGTGATCCGCAAGCTCACCGTCGGCGAGGCGCAGGCCGCCCCGGCACCGGCGACCGGCTCCCCGGCCGCGTCCCCGGCGGCCAGCCCGAGCGCCGGCTGAGCCGGCCCACAACCCGTACCTGCGGCCCCGCCGCGCCAGAGAAAGCCCAGGAGGAGTGACCGTGACGTCCACGAGAGAGCGGCAGCGCGCGGCGGCGCGGGCCCGACTTGAGCGGGAGATGGCCGAGCGTTCGGCCAAGGCCCGTAAGCGCCGGCAGACGCAGGCGATCGTCGGGGCCGCCGCCATCCTGGTGCTCGTGGTCGCCGGCACCGTCTGGTTGGCGACCAGCCTCGGTGGCGACGACGACGACAGCAAGCAGCAGGCCGCCGGCACCGAGGGCTTCTCGCAGTGCGCCTACACCGAGACGCCGAAGGAGGGCCGGCCGGCCCAGGTCAAGGACGTCGGGCTGCCCCCGAACCAGCAGGCCAACAAGGGCACCCAGACGATGACCATCGACACCAACCTGGGCCCGATCGTCGCCAAGCTCGACCGGACCAAGGTGCCCTGCACCGCCGGCAGCTTCACCCACCTGGCCAGTAAGGGCTTCTTCGACAACACCAAGTGCCACCGGCTGGTGACCGAGGGCATCAAGGTGCTCCAGTGCGGCGACCCGAGCGCGACCGGCAAGGGCTGGCGGCAGACCGACGGCACCGGCGGGCCGAGCTACGCCATGGCCGAGGAGAACCTGCCGACCGACAAGCGGCCCCCCTACCCGGAGGGCGTCATCGCGATGGCCAACGCCGGGCAGGGCAGCACCGGCAGCCAGTTCTTCATCGTCTACGGCGACTCGCAGCTCGACCCGAACTACACCGTGCTGGGCACCATCACCTCCGGCATGGACCTGGTCAAGCAGGTCGGGGCGGCCGGCGACGACAAGGCGTACGCGCAGCAGGCGGGGGGTGGCCACCCCAAGAAGGAGGTCACCATCACCAAGCTGACCATGAGCGACATCGAGAGCTGACCCGCAGCGTACGACGAAGCGCCCGCCGGCTGAGCCGGCGGGCGCTTGTCGTGTCAGGTGACTACGGGACGCGGCCGACGGTCAGGCGCCGGAGGTGACCCGATAGGCGTCGAAGACCCCGTCGACCTTGCGCACGGCGGCCAGCAGGTGCCCCAGGTGCTTCGGGTCGGCCATCTCGAAGCTGAACCGGCTCACCGCCACCCGGTCCCGGGTGGTGGTGACCGTCGCCGACAGGATGTTGACCCGTTCCTCGGAGAGCACCCGGGTGACGTCGGCCAGCAGCTTGTGCCGGTCGAGGGCCTCCACCTGGATGGCCACCAGGAACGTCGAGGCGGAGGTGAGCTTCCAGCTGACCTCCACCACCCGCTCGACCTGGGCCCGCAGGTCCTCGGCGTTGGCGCAGTCGTCGCGGTGCACGCTGACCCCGCCGGAGCGGGTGACGAACCCGAAGACCGAATCCGGGGGCACCGGCGTGCAGCACCGGGCCAGCTTGATCCAGACGTCGCTGACGCCCCGCACCACCACGCCGGGGTCGCTGCTGTTCTGCCGGCTGTGCGGCGGACGGGTGGCGACGGCGGTCTCGGCGATGTCCTCCGCCGCGCCCTCCTCACCGCCGTACGCGGCCATCAGCTTCTGCACCACCGACTGCGCCGACACCTGGCTGTCGCCGACCGCCGCGTAGAGCGAGGCGACGTCGGCGAGGTGCAGGTCCCGGGCGATCGCCATCAACGCGTCGGAGGTGAGCATCCGCTGCAACGGCATGCCCTGCTTACGCATCGCCTTGACGATCGAGTCCTTACCGGCCTCGATCGCCTCCTCACGCCGCTCCTTGTTGAAGTACTGGCGGATCTTGGTACGCGCCCGGGGACTCTTGACGAAGCTCAGCCAGTCCTGCGTCGGGCCCGCCGTGTCGGACTTCGAGGTGAAGATCTCGATCACGTCGCCGTTGGACAGCGTCGACTCCAACGGCACCAGCTTGCCGTTGACCCGCGCCCCGATGCACTTGTGCCCCACCTCGGTGTGCACCGCGTACGCGAAGTCCACGGGCGTCGACCCCGTCGGCAACGGGATGACGTCGCCCTTCGGGGTGAAGACGTACACCTCCTGGCTGGACAGGTCGAACCGCAACGCGTCGAGGAACTCCGACGGGTCGGCGGCCTCCCGCTGCCAGTCCAGCAACTGCCGCAGCCAGGTCATCTCGTCGATGTGCGCGGGCGGGCCGACGATCTGGGTGCCCTTGTGCTCCTTGTACTTCCAGTGCGCGGCGATGCCGAACTCGGCGGTGCGGTGCATCGCGTAGGTGCGGATCTGCATCTCCACCGGCTTGCCGGTGGGCCCGATGACCGTCGTGTGCAACGACTGGTACATGTTGAACTTGGGCATCGCGATGTAGTCCTTGAACCGGCCCGGCACCGGCTGCCAGTTGGCGTGGATGACCCCCAGCGCCGCGTAGCAGTCCCGCACCGTGTCGACCAGGATCCGCACCCCGACCAGGTCGTAGATGTCGTTGAAGTCCCGCCCCCGCACGATCATCTTCTGGTAGATCGAGTAGAGGTGCTTCGGCCGGCCGGTCGTCTCCGCCTTGATCTTGGCGGCCTTGAGATCGGTGCCGACCTTCTGGGTGACCTGCTTGAGCAGCGACTCCCGCTGCGGCTGGTGCTCCCCGATCAGCCGGAGGATCTCCTCGTACCGCTTGGGGAACAGGGTGCCGAAGGCCAGGTCCTCCAACTCCCACTTGATCGTGTTCATACCGAGCCGGTGGGCCAGCGGGGCCAGGATCTCCAGCGTCTCCTTGGCCTTCTGCTCCCGCTTCGGGGCCGGCAGGAAGGACAGCGTCCGCATGTTGTGCAGCCGGTCGGCCAGCTTGATCACCAGGACCCGGGGGTCCTTCGCCATCGCCACGACCATCTTGCGGATCGTCTCCGCCTTGGCCGCGTCGCCCAGCTTGACCTTGTCCAGCTTCGTCACACCGTCGACGAGCAGGGTGACCTCGGGGCCGAAGTCGACCTTCATCTGGTCGAGGGTGTACTCGGTGTCCTCGATGGTGTCGTGCAGCAGGGCCGCCACCAGCGTGGTGGTGTCCATCCCCAGGTTGCCCAGGATGGTCGCCACCGCCAGCGGGTGGGTGATGTACGGGTCACCGGACTTGCGGTACTGGCCGGAGTGCCAGCGCGCGGCGGTGTCGAAGGCCCGCTGGAGCAGCCGGGCGTCGGCCTTCGGATGGTTCTCCCGGTGGCTGGCGATCAGCGGTTCGAGGACCTCGCTGACCTGGGAGGTCTGCCACGGGGCGTTGAACCGGGCCAGCCGCGCCCGGACCCGACGACCGGTCGGGGCGTTGGAGAGCGCGAAACCACCGCTCGGCGACGGGTCGTCGTCGAACGACGCCCCCACCGCCAGGCCGTCCGGCGTGCCGCCGACGTCGTCGCCGGCCCCCGTCGGGCCGGCCGCCGGATCGTTGTTCCGAGCGGTCACCGCGCCGTCAGCGTCGCCTGTCGGGTGCACCGTGCCCTCCACCGGAGGAACGACATCGTGGGACACCGGCCTCCTCACCGATCGCCGGGACCACGCCGGCCGTACGGCCGACGCCTGACTTGCCGAACCGGCCGTCACGCCGGCGTGTTCCCCGCCGGCCGCCGCCGGGTCGGTGGCACTGCCCGCCGGCCCTGCGGCCGGCACCTGACCACCGCCCGGACGGGTGACCGTCCGGTCAGCAATGGGCAATGCTACCCGCACGGTAGGTGCCGTGCCGCTCCGCCGGACGGTCCGTCCCAGGTCGGCGGGACGACCCAGGAATCAAACGGTCAGCAGGGCATGGACCGGACGCCCGGCGAGCCGTTCCCGCCCGCCCAGGAAGCCCAACTCCAGCAGCACGGTGAACCCGGCCACCGTGCCGCCGGCCCGCTCCACCAGTCCGAGGGTCGCCTCGGCGGTGCCGCCGGTGGCCAGCACGTCGTCGACCACCAGCACCCGGTGCCCGGCGGTGAAGGCGTCCTGGTGCACCTCCAGCGTCGCCTCGCCGTACTCCAGGGCGTAGGAGGCCGCGTACGCCGGCCGGGGCAGCTTGCCCCCCTTGCGTACCGGCACCACCCCCATCCCGGTCGCGTACGCGATCGCGGCGGCGATCACGAAACCCCGGGCCTCGATGCCGACCACGATGTCGAAGTTGTCCCGCCCGTGGTGGTCGATGATCCCGTCGATCACCTCACGGAACACGTCGCCGTCGGCGAACAACGGCATCAGGTCCTTGAACATGACCCCGGGCTTGGGGAAGTCCGGCACGTCCAGTACCCGGCTGGCGACCAGCCGGGCCACCTGCGGGCCGCTGTCCCCGCGTACACCGGTGCTGTGGGTCTCCGTCACGGTGGTCGGCTCTCCTTCGATACGACGACGGCGTCCGTCACGCTGCTCGCACAGCATGGCGGACGCCGTCGACTCGACGTGGGGCGGGTGGCCCGTCGGTCAGCGCCGCTTCGCGCCACCGGGCCGGTTGCCGCCGCCCCCGGCGGGACGGCCGCCCCGGGCACCGGCCGACCGCTTGGCCGCCGGACGCGCGCCGACCTTCGGTGCGCTGCCGGCCAGGGCCGCCGCCTCCGGGTCGATCGGCTCGTCGGTGGCCTCCTCGGCTGCGGCCTGCCGCGCACCGCGCGGGGTGATCTCGCCCCGGGCGATGGCGCCCCGGCGGGCCAGCACCCGCTTGGTGTGCGCGTCGATCCGCGGGTCCTGGTTCTTGAGCAGCACCAGCAGCGGGGTGGAGAGCAGGATCGAGGTCAGGAACGCCATCGCCATACCGACGAACAGCACCAGGCCCAGGTCCTTCAGGGTGCCCGCGCCGAGCAGGCCGGCACCGATGAAGAGCAGACCGCCGACCGGGAGCAGGGCGACCACCGAGGTGTTCAACGACCGCATCAGGCTCTGGTTGAGCGCCAGGTTGGCCGCCTCGCCGTAGGTCTGGTTGTTGTTGGCGGTGATGCCCCGGGTGTTCTCCTGGACCTTGTCGAAGACCACCACCACGTCGTAGAGCGCGAAGCCCAGGATGGTGAGGAACCCGATGATCGTCGACGGGGTGACCTCGAAGCCGACCAGCGAGTAGATACCGGCGGTGAGGATCAGGTTCATGAACAGCGAGATGATCGCGGCGACCGCCATCCGCCACTCGAACCGCAGCACCAGGTAGGCGGCCACCACGAGGACGAAGATGACCAGGCCGAGCAGCGCCCGGGAGGTGACCTGGCTGCCCCATGCCTCGCTGACCTGGCTGCCGCTGATCTGGTCGGCGTTGATGCCGAACTCGTCGGCCATCTTGGCCTTGACCGCGTTGGCCTGGTCGGCGCTGAGCTGCGAGGTGCGCAGCTCGTAGTACTCGCCGCTGGTGCTGCCGACCTTCTGCGCGGTCACCACCTCGGCACCGCCGCCCTCGGCCGCCAGCGCCTCGTCGACCTTGCTCTCGGCCTGCTCCAGGGTGCCGACGCTGGCCGGCACCTGGAACGAGTTGCCGCCGGCGAACTCGATGCCCAGGCTGAAGCCGCGAACCGCGAAGCTGAGCACGGCGATCAGCACCAGCACCCCGGCGACGGTGAACCACAGCTTGCGCCGGCCGACGATGTTGAGACCGGCCTCGCCCCGGTAGAGCCGGGACGCCAGACCACTCTTAGCCATCTCAGGCCTCCTTGACGCGCGGGTTGCGGGCGGTGCCCGGCTCGGCCGACCGGGCGGGCAGGGCCCGACCGAGGCCGCTGACCCGCGGCGACAGGAACGCCGGGGTCCGGGCGAACATCGTCATGATCGGGTGCCGGAACAGGAAGACGACCACCAGGTCGAGCACGGTCGCCAGGCCGAGGGCGAAGGCGAAGCCCTTCACCGTGCCGACCGAGACGATGTAGAGGACCACGGCGGACATCAGGGTGATCGCGTTGGCCGAGATGATCGTCCGGCGGGCCCGGATCCAGGCCCGGGGCACCGCGCTGCGTGGGCTGCGCCCCTCCCGGATCTCGTCCTTGAGCCGTTCGAAGTAGATGACGAACGAGTCCGCCGCCACACCGAGCGAGACGATCATGCCGGCGATGCCGGCGAGGGTGAGGGTGAAGCCAATCGACCGGCCGAGCACCACCAGCGCGCCGAAGACCAGCAACGCGGAGAGCACCAGGCTCAGGAAGATGACCGAGCCGAGCAGCCGGTAGTAGAAGAACGAGTAGATGATGACCAGCAGCATGCCGATGCCGGCGGCCAGCAGACCGGCCCGCAGGTGGCTGTCGCCCAGCGTCGCGGTGACGTTCTGCTGCTCCTGCGGCACGAAGGTGACCGGCAGCGCGCCGTAGCGCAGCTGGCTGGCCAGCGCGTTGGCCGACGTGTTGTCGAAGCTGCCGGTGATCTGCGAGTCGCCGGTGAGCACGCCCTGGATCTCGGGCGAGGAGACGATCTCGTTGTCCAGCACCACGGCCACCCGGCACTTGCCGTCCTGGCCGAGAGCGGTCTGGTCGCAGGCACCACCGGTGTTGTTGAACGCCTCGCGGGTCAGCTCGGTCCACTTGGACTGGCCGTCGCCGGTGAAGTTCAGGCTGACCACCCAGGTGCTGGCCTGGTCGAGGACCGCGTTGGCGTCCTTGACGTCGGTGCCGAGCACCTTGGCCTGGTCGAGCAGGTACTTCGCCGCGCCACCCTCACAGGCGACCACCTGCTGCTTCTCGTCCTTGATCGACGCGGGGGGCCGCTTGTCGAGCTGGGCGCAGGTGATGGTCGGCACGTTGAACTGCATCTGCGGGGTCAGTACCGCGACCTCCTGCGGGGAGAGCGTGCCGAACGGCTTGAACGTCTCCGCCAGGGCCGGGTTGGTGGCCAGGTCGGCCGGGGCCTGGAGTCCGCTCGCGGCGGCCCAGGCGGCCGCGCCGACCTTCTTCTCGACGGCCTTGCGCTGCTCCTCGATGCTCTGCGACACCGGCGCCTCGCTGGCGCTGGGCGAGGCGGCCGGGGCGCTCGGCGAGGCCGACCCGGACGGGGTGGCGCTGGCGCTCGGCGCGGGGGCGCCGCCGCCCTGCCCACCGGCGCTCGGCGAGCCGGACACCTTCGGCGACGCGCTGCCGGAGGCCTTCGGCGAGGCGCTGCCCGACGGGGCGGGCGACGCGCTGCCGGACGGGGCCGGCGAGGCGCTGCCCGACGGTGCCGGGGCGGCGACCGTGCCGCTGCCGTCGGCGGCCTTGAGCACCTTGCGGAAGCGCAGCTCCGCGGCGCTGCCGACGTCGGTCAGCTCCCGGTTCTCACCGGGCAGGGAGATGACGATGTTCCGGTTGCCCTCGGTGACCACCTCGGCCTCGGCCACGCCGTAGGCGTTGACCCGGCTCTCGATGATCTGCCGGGCCTCCTCCAGGTTGGCCGACGTCGGGGGCTTGCCGTCGATGGTGTTGGTCGCCTCCAGCGTCAGCCGGGTGCCACCGATCAGGTCCAGGCCGAGCCGCGGCTCCAGCCGGTCCTTCCAGCCGCCGCTGGCACCGCCCGAGAAGAACACCAAGGAATAGAGGACGACGAAGATGAACCCGAGCACGGCGAGCTGCCGCCCGGGGCGCATCTGTCCCTGAGGTGGTGCCACGGCTGTCTGTCTCCCTGTAACGGTCGCGCCGCCGGCGCAGCGGCGACGAGGTCGGAGCGGGGTTCCCGCCCCGACGTGCTCTGCGCGGGCCACTCCCGACCGACGGCACGGCGCACCACCGCCGACGTGGTGGCGTCGGGCGGACGGTGCGGGTGCCGACCCTGGGGACCGGCCCACCTATCCAGTTGTCCCGCCGCTACCCGCCCGTGGTGCCGGACGGGTGGCGGCCTCACTCCTTGACGACTTCCGCGTCCTCGGTGACCGGCTCGTCGGCCTCGGGGCGCTCGGCCCGGGTGACCACCCGGGCGATGGCCGGCCGGGCGTAACGGGTCTGCACGCCGGGGGCCACCTCCAGCAGCACGGTGTCGTCCTCGACACCCACGACCGTGCCGTAGAGCCCGCCGATGGTGACGACCTCGTCACCGGGGCCGAGCGCGGACTGCATGGCCTCGGCCTCGCGGCGGCGCTTCTGCTGCGGCCGGATCATCATGAAGTACATGACCCCGAAGAGCAGGGCGATCATGAGGATCGGCGTCAGACTGCCGGCGCCTCCGCCGGACTGTGCTGCGTAAAGCACGGTGTGCGACCTTCCCATTGGCCCCCGTCCCGGTACGTGCGCACCGGAGCGGAGGCGGATATTCACATCCTGTACAGACCGCGGCGAGTCTAATCCCTGCACCTGGGAACGCCGAATGCGGCGCAGATCACGTTCAGATCACGGTGGATCGGGCGCGTTCGAGAAGAGATCGGGCACGGCGGGGGCTTCCACACCGAATGTACCATTTGGTGGGGTGCGGCCGAGGTGTCGCCAGGCGGCCTCGGTGGCCACCCGCCCCCGGGGCGTACGGGCCAGCAGCCCGGCGCGGACCAGGAACGGCTCGCAGACCTCCTCCACCGTGTCCGGCTGCTCCCCCACCGCCACCGCCAGGGTGGACAGGCCCACCGGACCACCCCGGAACGAGTCGACCAGCGCGGTCAGCACCGCCCGGTCCAGCCGGTCCAGGCCGAGGGCGTCCACGTCGTACACGGTCAGGGCGGACCGGGCGGTCTCCAGGGTGACCACGCCGTCGGCCCGGACCTCGGCGTAGTCGCGCACCCGGCGCAGCAGCCGGTTGGCGATCCTGGGCGTGCCCCGGGACCGGCCGGCGATCTCCACCGCCCCCTCCGGGGTGATCGGCACGCCCAGGATGCGCGCCGAGCGGTGCAGCAGCGCCTCCAGGTCGGCCGGGGAGTAGAAGTCGAGGTGCGCGACGAAGCCGAAGCGGTCCCGCATCGGGCCGGTCAGCAGGCCGGACCGGGTGGTCGCGCCGACCAGGGTGAACGGCTCCACGTCGAGCGGGATCGCGGTCGCCCCCGGGCCCTTGCCGACGATCACGTCGACCCGGAAGTCCTCCATCGCGCTGTAGAGCAGTTCCTCCGCCGGCTTGGCGATCCGGTGGATCTCGTCGATGAACAGCACGTCGCCCTCGGCGAGGCTGGTCAGGATGGCGGCCAGGTCGCCGGAGCGCTCGATCACCGGCCCGCTGGTCACCCGGATGCCCGAGCCCAGCTCGGCGGCCACGATGTTGGCCAGGGTGGTGTTGTGGACCACGAAATCGTTCACGGTGAAGGTGTGGTCGCCGTCGACGGTCAGGCAGCGGCAGCGGTGCAGACCGACCGGTTCCACCGAAGCCACCCGATCGGCGGCGAGCTGCTCTTCGAAGCGGTCCCTGCGTGGTGCCCACTCGTCCAGGCGCCTGCCACGGTCACCGATGACGGTGACCCGCTCCACGAACCGGGCCACATCGTCCTGGCTGGTGATACTGAGCCGCCACGACTCGTGCGGCCGGCCCTGGTAACGACCGCGCTTGAGCTTCAGCCGCGACTGTATGCCCAGCCGGAGCAGGAGGTGCTGGACGTCGGCAAGCAGGCCGTGGGAGACGCTGTAGTACTCGACCACAAGGTCGTAGCGGTCCCGGCCACGCCGGCTGACAGTGCCGTCACAGGCGAAGTAGGCGCCGAGGAAGGCACTGACCTGCCAGCTGTCCCCCCGGTAGACGAACTCCGGCACCCGCTTCTGCCAGGCGTTCTTGTCGAGCAGCCCGTGTTCGGCGAGCCAGGGTCGCAGCCCGGAGATCCGGATCAGGGAACTCCGGGCGCTGTTGGGCCGGATGGTGTGGGCGTACCCGAGGCGGTCACAGGTCGACTGAAAGTCGACGAGCACATCCGGATCACCCCCGGTGAAGGTCACCTGGTTGGTGGTGCAGCCGTCCCCCACCAGGTATCCGGCGAGCTTGTACTCGGCCAGGTCCTCCGTACCGTCGGCGACGAGTTCCGGACGCAGCACGTTCGCGACGAAATCCTGCTCGGTGAGGTCGCCCGCCTTGATCCAACCGTCCGGCGTCCAGAACGGGTGGTCCGGTGCGGCCACCACCTCCCGGCCACTGGTCGTCCGGATCCGCACCGACGGCAGCTCACCCTGCTCGTGGACGGCGGTGACCAGGGCGCCCACACCGGTACGGGTGACGACGCGATCACCCACCACGATCTCACCCAGCCGACGTCTGGTGCCGTCCTCCAGCAGCACCAGGGCGTCGACGGAGACCGGCTTACCGAGGCCAGGAGGGCCGGACAGGAGGATGTGGTCGGGTGGGGCGCCGCGCCGCATCGCGCCCTGCAACAGCAGGTCGAGCTGGTCGCGGACCCGGTGCTGGGCGATGAACTCGTCCAGCCGCTTCGGCCGGACGCTGACCTCCGCGTCTCGCTCCGCGTCGTCGGCGTACGCCGAGACCAGGCCGTCGCCGCTCATGCCGGCCGCCCCGGCCGGGACCGTGCCACGCCGGTCACCGGGTCCGGCCGAGCAGTCGGATGGCCTGCTTGAGCAGGACCGGCACCGGCGGGGTGGGCCCGTCCACGGTCTCCGCCACGGCGGCCACCGCCTGGTCGGCCTGGCCGGCCGTCCAGCCGAGCCCGACCAGCGCCTGGCGGACCTGGTCCGGCCATGCCCCGGCGGTCACCCCGGCGGCGCCGTCGGGGCCCACCGGGACCGGGCCGATCCGGTCGCGCAGCTCCAGCACCAGCCGCTCGGCGCCCTTCTTGCCGATCCCCGGCACCCGGGTCAGGGCGGCGGTGTCAGCGTTGGCGATGGCCTTGCGCACCGCGTCGGGGGTGTGCACGGCCAGCACCGCCTGGGCCAGCCGCGGGCCGACCCCGCTGGCGGTCTGGAGCAGCTCGAACAGCTGCTTGGCGTCGTCGTCGGCGAAGCCGTAGAGGGTGAGCGAGTCCTCCCGGACCACCAGGCTGGTGGCGAGCCGGGCCGGCTGGCCGACCCGCAGCTCGGCCAGGGTGCCGGGGGCGCACTGCACCGCCAGGCCGACCCCCCCGACCTCCACCACCGCGTGGTCCGGGCCGGTCGCGGTCACCGTGCCGCGCACGCTGGCGATCATCGTGCTCCTCCTCGTCGTGCCCGGTCGGCGGCCTCGGCCAGCTTGGACCGGGTGCCGCCCCGCCACACGTGGCAGATGGCCAGCGCCAGGGCGTCGGCCGCATCGGCCGGCCGGGGCGGCTCGGCCAGCCGCAGCAGCCGGGTGACCATCGTGGTCATCTGCTTCTTGTCGGCCTGGCCGGAGCCGGTCACCGCGGCCTTGACCTCGCTCGGGGTGTACGTCTGCACCGGCAGCCCGGCCCGCGCCCCGGCCAGCACGGCGATCCCGCTGGCCTGGGCGGTGCCCATGACGGTGCGGACGTTGTGCTGGCTGAACACCCGCTCCACGGCGACCGCGTCGGGCCGGTGCTCGGCCACCAGACCGGTCAGCGAGCGGTCCAGGTGCAGCAGGCGCAGCGACAGGTCGTCGGCGGGATCGGTGTAGACGACGTAGTAGGCGACCAGCGTGCAGGGCCGGCCCGGCACGCCCTCGACCACGCCGACCCCGCACCGGGTCAGGCCCGGGTCGACGCCCAGCACACGCACGCCGCCTCCCTGAGGCCCCTCGACAGTACGGGTGTTCGACACCCTACTGGTCCGCTCCGACACGCCGGTGGGCGGACACGCCGCCCGGCCGTGGGCTCAGCGGGCCCGCAGCCCGTCGAGCACACCGTCGACGACCTTCTCGGGGAGCAGCCGGTCGTCCAGCTCCGGGTGCCAGCGCATCAGCCGCTGGACCAGCATCGGCCCGGTGAGCAGCGCCATCGCCACCTCGATGTCGAGGTCGGCGCGCAGCTCACCTGTGGCCACGCCCCGGCGGAGCACCTCCCGCATGATCTTCCGCCGGGGCTCGATGATGTTCTGGTAGAGCTGGAAGTGGTCGGGGCTGCGGTTCACCTCGGGCACCAGGCACGGCATGATCCGCTCGGCCCGGGGGTCGATGTTGTGCCCGACGGCCCCGACCAGCAGCACCAGGTCGTCGCGGACGGAATGCCCGGCCGGCTGGGCGACCACCCCCTTGAGCCGGCGCAACGCGTCCAGCAGGAGGGCGTCCTTGCCGGGCCAGCGGCGGTAGATGGTGGCCTTGCCCACTCCGGCGCGGGTGGCGATCGCCTCGATCGACAGCGCCTCGATGGTGCTGCCCTCGGCGAGCAGGTCGAGGACAGCCTCGATGATGGCCTCGTCCGCGCGGATGCTCCGCGGTCGCCCGGGCGACCGCGGAGCATCGACGGTGGGGTTCGTGTCAGACATCGTCCTGCGAACCTACGTGGTTGCGGCCAGTTCCCGCTCCGCCACCGGCGTGGCGGGGACGGCCGCGTCGGGCCGGCCCGGCATCCAGCGCAGCACGACGATGATGCCGAGGGCGGCCACCACCGCGGAGATCGCCGCCGCCCAGTGCATGGCCGAGACGAAGGCGTCGTTGGCCGCCGCGATCAGCCGCGGGGCCGCCGGACCGAGCTGTGCCGCCGCCGCGTACGCCCCGGAGACCGACTCGGTGGCCGCCTCCCGGGCCGGTGCGGGCAGGGCGTCGGCGACCGTGGCGATGTCCTGCCGGTAGACCGCGGAGAGCACCGAGCCGAGCACCGCGACGCCCAGCGCGCCGGCGATCTGGCGGACGGTGTTGCTGACCGCCGAGCCGACGCCGGCCTTCTCCCGGGGCAGTGCCGACATGATCGATTCGGTGGCCGGGGGCATGATGTTCGCCATCCCGACCCCCTGGAGGAAGAAGGCCACCAGCACCACCCAGATCGGCGTAGCGGCGTCGATGAAGGCGAACGCGGCCAGCGCCACGGCGGTCAGCACGAGGCCGACCGTGGCGACCGCCCGACCGCCGTACCGGCGCACCATGGCGGCGCTGCGCGGCGCGAAGACCAGCTGGGCCACGGCGAACGGCAGGAAGAACAGGCCGGTCTCCAGCGGGCTGTAGCCCCGGACGAGCTGCATGTAGAACGAGCTGAAGAACATCACGCCCATGGCGGCGAAGAAGACCAGCCCGACGATCGCCACCGGGGCGGCGAACCGGGGCACCCGGAACAGCCGCACGTCAAGCGACGGGTGGTCGCTGCGCCGCTCGTGCGCGACGAACCAGGCCAGCACCGCCACCCCACCGAGGATCGCGGCCCACACGGTCGGCCGGCCGAAGCCGTGCTCGCCGCCGTCGATGATGCCGTAGGTCAGCGCGACCAGGCCGACGACCGAGAGCAGCACGCCGAGGATGTCGACCCGGCCCGGCCGGGGGTCCCGGGACTCGGGCACCAGCAGGGCCACCAGCAGCACCCCGAGCGCCACCACCGGCACGTTGATCAGGAAGACCGAGCCCCACCAGAAGTGCTCCAGCAGCGTGCCGCCGAGGATCGGGCCGATCGCCACCGCGAGGCCGACCGCGCCGGCCCAGACGCCGATGGCGCGGCCCCGCTCCCGGGGGTCGAAGACGTTGGAGATGATCGACAGGGTCACCGGCATGATCGCCGCGCCGCCGACGCCCATCAGGGCGCGGGCCGCGATCAGCTGGCCGGGGCTCTGCGCGTACGCCGAGAGCAGGGACGACAGGCCGAACAGGACCAGGCCGACGAGCAGGAACCGGCGTCGGCCGGCCCGGTCGCCGAGGATGCCGAAGGTGAACAGCAGGCCGGCGAAGACGAGGGTGTAGGAGTTGATCGCCCATTCCAGCTCGCCCTGGCTGGCCCCGAGGCCGTGTACCGGGTCGGCCAGGGTACGCAGGGCGACGTTGAGGATCGTGTTGTCGAGGACGACGACGAGCAGGCTGACCACCAGCACGCCGAGGATCGCCCATCGTCTCGGATGTCCGGTGTTCTCGTGCGGTTGCATACGCTCCGGTGCTCCCCCCGGTTGCACCCGTGCCGCAGAAATACGGAACGGGTCAGACTCGTAACGGTGCTCACCTTACGAGCCTCATGTTTCGATACGGCACCGGTTCGTATCGGATGTGGTGCGGGTCACCCGGTCAGGCTGGCGGCCCGCAGGCGGCCAGCGCGGCGGAGAAGCTGGTCAACCGGGTCGCGGGGGGTGCCAGGGGTTCGATCCAGCCCGGCCCGGCGGCGTACACCCGTACCCCCGGGAAGTCGCGGCCGAAGCGGACCAGGCGGTACGCCCGGCCGGTGACAGGCGTCTGCGACCACACCACCACGCTGCGCGGACGGGCCCGCAGCACGGCGGAGCCCAGCGCCACCCACGGCAGCGCCGGCCCCAGGTGCAGGCAGCCGCGACCCTGCTCGCGCAGCGCGGCGGCCACCGCGTGCAGGCCCAGGCAGTGCGCCTCGTTCTCGGCCCCGGCGAGCAGCACCCCGTCGGTGCGCAACCGGCGGCCGGGAACCCGCCGGTGCACGTCCAACCCGATCCGGATGCCCTCGGACAGGGCGTGCTCGACGGCGATCTCGGCGGCGTCGCGCCCGCGCAGCCCGGCCAGCAGCGGCACGCACACCGCCTCCCACACCGCCGCCACCCCGGCGTCGGCGGCGAACTCCAGCACCAGCGCGGCGACCAGGTTCGCGTCGAGGTCCTCGGCGGCGGCCGAGAGCCGCTTGTGGGCCGTCTCGACGACCTCGCGCGGCATCGGATCCGACAACACCAGACGCACCCCCCGGGTAGGACACCGTTACCAGGGGGTTCGCCCGGACGGGGCGGTTCGGATGCGCCGTCGGGGAAAAACTGCGGTGGTTCAGCAGGTGAGCGTCTCCAACGCCAGGTCGACGTCCGCCTCGGTGGTGTAGAGGTGGAACGCCACCCGGACCCGCCCGGCGCGCACCGCCGCCCGGATCCCGGCGCGGGCCAGCCGCTGCCGCGCGTCGGGCACCTCCAGCGCGACGATCGCGCTCTCCCCCGGCGGCCGGCCCAGCCCGGCGAGGAACCGGTTCGCCAACGCCACGTCGTACGCCCCTATCGTCGCCGGACCGAGCGCGGCGACCAATTCCAGCGCCGGGGCGGTGCCCACCCAGCTGAACCAGGCCGGGGAGCTGTCGAACCGGCGGGCGTCGTCGGCCAACCGCAGCGGCGGACCGTAGTAGGTGGACAGCGGCTCCTTGCCCGCGAACCAGCCCGCGGCGTCCGGACGCATCCGCTCGCGCAGCCCCGGGGCCAGGTAGGCCAGCGCCGAGCCGCGTGGCGACACCAGCCACTTGTACGTCCCGACCGCGACCGCGTCGGCCAGTGCCGCGTCGAACGGCAGCCACCCGCACGCCTGGGTGGCGTCCACCACCACCAACGCGTCGTGCGCGCGGGCCGCGGCCACGATCTCCGCGTACGGGGCGACGGCCCCGTCGGCGGACTGCACCAGACTGAACGCGACCAGGTCGGTGCCGGCGTCGATCGCGTCGCACAGGCCGGCCAGCGGCACGGTGCGCACCCGCACGCCGCGTTCCTCCTGCACCAGCCAGGGGAAGAGGTTGGCGGTGAACTCGACCTCGGGAACGACCACGGTGGCCCCGGCGGGCAGCGCGGCGGCGATCGGCCCGAGCAGCTGCGACACGCTGCCGCCGACCGCGACGTCGGTCACCGGCACCCCGACCAGGCCGGCGAACGCCTCCCGGGACCGCCCGGTGGCCTCCTCCCACACCTCGTGGGAGGTACGCCCCACCCGCCAGTCGGCCAGGGCCTCCTGCACCGCCGTCCAGACCGGCTCGGGCGGGAGCCCGTAACTGGCGGTGTTCAACCAGCCGGGTCCCGGCTGCCACAGCTCGCGTGCCTGCGCCAACTCCATGCGTCGAGGCTAGTGACACCCCCGCGCGCCCGGTCAGCACCAATCCGCCGGTGGTGGCCCGCACCCGCCGGCCACCCGACCGGCACCGGCTTGACCCGCTGACCTAGGTTGATGATCCACACAGCGACGCTCCCTCGGAAGGGTGATGCCCCGTGCCCGTCGGCTTCACGTTCGCCGTCATCCTCGCCGTCGGGGCGCTGGTCGCCGGAGCGGTCCGGCTCCTCGCCCGGTACCCGGCCGTCAAGCGCACCAGCACGCTGGTCGCGCTCGGCTGCCTGGCCGGCGCGCTGCTGTTCGGGATCGGCGCCAGCGCGCACTCCGTGCCGATCCGCTCGGTCGGCATCGTCACCAGCTTCAACAAGCCTACCGGCGAGGTCACCGGCTCCGGGCTCAAGTGGGTCGCCCCCTGGCAGAAGGTCGGCGAGTGGGACGCCGGCCGACAGAAGTACGACCACATCGGCGGCGACAAGTGCGTCCGGGTCCGCACCGGCACCCTCGCCGACGCCTGCGTCGAGGTGCTGATCGAGTGGCAGGTCAAGCCCGAGAACGCGCCGAAGCAGTTCATGGACTACAAGGGCGACTTCGTGAGCTTCCGGGGCCAGCGGGTGGGGGTGCAGCTCGACAGCGCGGTCAACGACGCCTTCGCCACCTACAACCCGCTGGAGAAGATCGACGCCCGGACGGGGAACCTGAACGTCGACCTCAAGCCGTTCGCCGAGAGCATCCGGGGCAACGCCGAGGGCCGGCTCTCCGGCGACGTCGACATCCTGTCCGTCACCATCACCCGGGTCAACCACGACGACAAGACCGAGGGCAACATCAAGGCCTTCCAGGACAAGCTCGCCCAGACCCGCAACCTCGAACAGGACCGCCGCAACGCCGACATCCAGCGGCAGATCACCGAGACCAACGCCAAGGTCGACAAGGTGTCCCGCTGCCTGGAGATCGCCGAGAAGAACGGCAGCACCCCCGGCCTGTGCATCAACCCGGGGATCGTCACCGGCGGCAAGTGACCTGGGCGCCGGGCGGTGGTCACCCACCGCCCGGCGGGTCAGCTCACGTTGGCGGGGCCGAGGACGCTCTTGAGGTCACCCATCAGCGCGGTGGTGGCGGCCACCCGGAACGGGCCGAGCCGCAGGGTGGTCACCTTGCCGCCGTTGAGCAGCTTGACGTGCACCTCGGTGTCGCCCGGGTGCAGCACCAGGGTCTCCTTGAGCCGTTCCACCAGCGGCGGGGTGCAGCGGTGCACCGGGATGGTCAGCGTCACCGGCTTGCTGCCGGGGGTGCTGGTGACGTCCGGCATGGACATGTCCATCGCCATGATCCGGGGGGTGTCGTCGCGCCGGTCCACCCGGCCCTTGACCACCACGATCGCGTCCTCGGCGATGTACTGGCCGATCACCTCGTAGGTGTTCGGGAAGAACAGCGTCTCCACCCCGCCGGCCAGGTCCTCCAGCGCGGCCGACGCCCAGGCCCGGCCCTGCTTGGTGACCCGGCGCTGCACGCCGGAGAGGATGCCGGCGAGGGTGACCACCGCGCCGTCGGGCACGGTGCCCTCCTCCGACAGCGCGGCGATGGTGGTGTCGGCCGCCGCACCCAGGACGTGTTCCAGGCCGAACAGCGGATGGTCGGAGACGTAGAGGCCGAGCATCTCGCGTTCGAAGGCGAGCTTGTCCCGCTTGTCCCACTCGGCGTCGCCGATGGTCGGCATCACGGTGGTGCTGCCGGTGTCGGCGTCCCCGAAGCCCGCCCCGAACAGGTCGTACTGGCCGACGGCCTCCTTGCGCTTGACGTCGGCGAAGGCGTCGATGGCGTCGGCGTGCACGGTCAGCAGGCCCTTGCGGGTGTGTCCCAGCGAGTCGAACGCACCCGCCTTGATCAGTGATTCGATGGTCTTCTTGTTGCAGACCACCGCGTCGACCTTGGACAGGAAGTCGTAGAAGTCGGCGTACTCGCCCTTCTCGTCGCGGCACCGCATGATCGCCGCGACCACGTTCGCCCCGACGTTGCGTACGGCGGCCAGGCCGAACCGGATGTCCTTGCCGACCGGGGTGAACGGGCCGGCGGAGGTGTTCACGTCCGGCGGCAGCACCTGGATGCGCATCCGGCGGCACTCCGACAGGTAGAGCGCCATCTTGTCCTTGTCGTCACCGACGGAGGTCAGCAGCGCCGCCATGTACTCGGCCGGATAGTGCGCCTTGAGGTACGCCGTCCAGTACGACACCAGGCCGTATGCCGCCGAGTGGGCCTTGTTGAAGGCGTACCCGGCGAACGGGACCAGGACGTCCCACACGGCCTGGATGGCCTCGTCGGAGTAGCCGCGCTCGCGGCAGCCGTCGCGGAACGGGATGAACTCCTTGTCGAGGATCTCCTTCTTCTTCTTGCCCATCGCCCGACGCAGCAGGTCGGCCTGACCGAGGGTGTAGCCGGCGAGGATCTGCGCGGCGCGCTGCACCTGCTCCTGGTAGACGATCAGGCCGTGGGTGGGCGCGAGGATCTCCCGCAGCGGCTCCTCCAGCTCCGGGTGGATCGGGGTGATCTCCTGCAGGCCGTTCTTGCGCAGCGCGTAGTTGGTGTGCGAGTCGACGCCCATCGGGCCGGGCCGGTAGAGCGCCAGCACGGCCGAGATGTCCTCGAAGTTGTCCGGCTTCATCAGCCGCAGCAGCGAACGCATCGGCCCGCCGTCGAGCTGGAACACCCCGAGGGTGTCGCCCCGGGCGAGCAGGTCGTAGGCCGGCTTGTCGTCCAGCGGCAGGCCCAGCAGGTCGAGTTCCTGACCGTGGTTGAGCTGGATGTTCTTGACCGCGTCGTCGATGATCGTCAGGTTGCGCAGGCCGAGGAAGTCCATCTTCAACAGCCCGAGCGACTCGCAGGTCGGGTAGTCGAACTGGGTGATGATCACACCGTCGGCGTCCCGGCGCATCAGCGGGATGTGGTCGATGATCGGCTCGGCGGACATGATCACGCCGGCGGCGTGCACGCCGGTCTGCCGGATCAGCCCCTCGATACCCTTGGCGGTGTCGATCACCTTGCGGACGTCCGGGTCGGTCTCGTAGAGGCCCCGGATCTCGCCGGCCTCGGCGTACCGGGGGTGCTTCGGGTCGAAGATGCCGGTGAGCGGGATGTCCTTGCCCATCACCGCCGGGGGCATCGCCTTGGTGATCCGGTCACCCACCGCGTACGGGAAGCCGAGGACCCGGGCCGAGTCCTTGATCGCGGCCTTCGCCTTGATCGTGCCGAAGGTGGCGATCTGCGCGACCTTGTCCTCGCCCCACTTGTCGGTCACGTACTTGATCACCTCGCCGCGCCGACGCTCGTCGAAGTCGATGTCGACGTCAGGCATCGAGACCCGCTCGGGGTTGAGGAACCGCTCGAAGATCAGGCCGTGCGGGATCGGGTCCAGGTCGGTGATGCCCAGCGCGTACGCGACGAGCGAACCGGCCGCCGAACCACGGCCGGGGCCGACCGCGATGCCCTGGCTCTTGGCCCACTGGATGAAGTCGGCCACCACCAGGAAGTACGACGGGAAGCCCATCTGGTTGATGACGCCCAGCTCGTACTCGGCCTGCACCACGTGCCCCTCGGGGATGCCCCCCGGGTAGCGTCGGGCCAGCCCCTTGAAGGTCTCCTTGCGGAACCAGGACTCCTCGGTCTCCCCCTCGGGCACCGGGAACCGCGGCATCAGGTTGTGGAACTCGAACATCCCGCTCGGGTCGACCTTCTCGGCCACCAGCAGGGTGTTGCGGCAGCCCTGCTGCCAGAACTCCGAGGAGTCGACCGCGCGCATCTGGTCGGCGGACTTGACGAAGTAGCCGCCGCCCTCGAAGCGGAACCGGTTCGGGTCGGCGACGTTGCTGCCGGTCTGCACGCACAGCAGCACGTCGTGCGCCTCGGCCTGCGCCTCGTGGGTGTAGTGCGAGTCGTTGGTCACCACCGGCGGGATGTCCAGCTTGCGGGCGATGGTGATCAGATCCTCGCGGACCCGCTGCTCGATGGAGAGCCCGTGGTCCATGATCTCCAGGAAGTAGTTCTCCTTGCCGAAGATGTCCTGGTAGGCGGCGGCCACCTTGAGCGCCTCGTCGAACTGGCCCAGCCGCAACCGGGTCTGCACCGCGCCGGACGGGCAGCCGGTGGTGGCCATGATGCCCTCGGCGTGCTCGGCGATCAGCTCCATGTCCATCCGGGGCCACTTGACGTAGTGCCCCTCCATGGACGCCCGGGAGTTGAGGGTGAACAGGTTCTTCAGGCCCTGCGCGTTACGCGCCCACATGGTCTTGTGGGTGATCGCGCCGTTACCTGAGACGTCGTCGCTCTTCTGCTCCGGCCGGCCCCACTTGACCCGGGCCTTGTGGTAGCGCGACTCCGGCGCGACGTACGCCTCGACGCCGAGGATCGGGGTGATGCCGGCCGCCATGGCCTGCTTGTAGAAGTCGTTCGCGCCGTGCATGTTGCCGTGGTCGGTGATCGCCACCGCCGGCATCCCCAGCCGGTTGGCCTCGGCGAAGAGATCCTTCAGCCGGGCCGCTCCGTCGAGCATCGAGTACTCGGTGTGCACGTGCAGATGCGCGAACGAATCGCCCATGCGTGGCGTCCCCCCGGATCGGATCATGGGTCACGAGATCAGGCCGGTCCACGATAGCGCCGCCCGGGGAAGCCGCCGCACCCGCCGCGCGGACACCTCGGCGCGGAGCTCGTCCGGTTCCGCACGCCGTACACCGACGGTCACCGAACGGTCCCGCGAGCCCACCGCCGACGCGGACGGGGGTGCCCCCGCCCGGCCGGGCGGGGGCACCCCTGCGACGTCCACCGACGCGATCAGACGACGGTGACGGAGACCTCACGGTCGTTTCCGAGGGTGTTGGTCAGTTGCACGGTCACCCCGCCGTAGGTGACGGTGTGGCCGATCGTGGTGAGGGTGGCGTTGACCAGCGCCTTCTCCTCAGCGCTGCACGTGGTGACGTCCGAGCCGGGGGTGCGGTCGACCACCTCGACCGGGAAGGGTCCGCCGATGGGGGGAACGTTTCCGCCGGACCAGGCGCCCCCGCTGAACACCGCGGTGGTCACCCGGTAGACCAGCACTCCGGCCTGGAAGCAGCCCGACGCCACGTCGAGCGTACTGACCTGCCGGTTCTCCACCACCACTGCGGTGTTCCCGCCGGTGTGGACCACCACCGCCTTGGTGCCACCGGCCGTACCCAGGGGGGTCAGGACCGTCGAGGCGCTCCCCGTCGTGGTCCGGCAGTCGATCTGGGAGTCGGTGAGCCAGCCCGCCTTCCACTTGTGCCAGGCGAACAGGTCGGGAGCGCTGGCGGAGATGAGGCCCATCAGGTCCCAGCCGCCCACCGCCCGGTGGATGCTGTCGGCGTTGTTGTACGAGTAGAGGTCCGGCAGCCCGAAGAGGTGCCCGGTCTCGTGGTTGAGGATCTTGTGGCCCCAGTAGTCGACGTCCTGACCGAAGGTGACGGCGTGACGCAGTTCGACCCCGTCGACGGTCACCCCGCCACCGGGGGCCGCGACCCAGGTCGGCGAGAGGTCGAAGGTCGTCGCGGACTTCGGCGGCACCACGTAGACGATCTGGTAGGAGCTGAAGTCGATCGCGGCGTTCGCGGCGGCCACCGCGGCGGCCACGTACGACCGCTGGGTGGTGAAGTTCGACTTGTAGCCGGCGAAGTTGCCGTGGGGCTGCAGGATGTGCCGCCACGCGGTGTCGAACGTCAACTGGAGGTTCAGCGCGCCGTACGAGGACTGGGTGAAGACGTTCGGGGCGGCGCTGAACATGCTGGTCCGGCTGGTCCGCTCCCCGCTGACCGGGGCCGCGTCGGTGAAGTCCACGAACAGCACGATGCCCCGGACGGTGCCGCTCGGCGGCAGCCAGGTGGCGTAGTTGGTCGGCCCCTCGTGCTGCCACCCGGTCGCCGGGGTGGGCAACTGGCAGGGGCTGACCAGTGTCGACCGGGCGGGGCCCACCGCCGAGCCGCCCGCTGCCGACGGCGCTACGGCCGGTGACGCCGCCGTCGCCGGCACCGCCGGGGCGAGCAGCACCCCGGCCAGCACCACCGCGAGGGCCGTCCTGGCCCGGACGCTCAGCGACGTCCACATCCTCCTGCGGGACCTTCTGTCGTTCGCTGGTTCGCTCATGGTGCCGACCCTGCCAAGGTGCCCATCAGGCTCGCATCGGTAGAAACCACCTAGTCCCCGCGCCGGAGATCCACCCGATGGTCCCCGCCGGTAACGACGACGGCCCCGGGCCGCAGACCGGGCCCGGGACCGTCGTCGTCGACGTCAGTGCATCGCGGTCAGGGCCGCCGCCTCCTGCTCGGCGCGCTCGTCGCCGCTCACCTCGTGCAGCGGCTTCTCCCTGATGAACAGGACCGCGACCAGGGCGAGCAGGGCGATCGGCGCACCGATCAGGAACAGCTCGGAGGTGGCCGTGGCGTACGCGTCCTGCACGATCGCCAGGACCGGGGCGGGCAGCGCGGACAGGTCGGGCACCTCGGTGGTGCCGCCGCCGGTGGCACCGGCCGCCGGGCCGAGCCGCTCGGTCATCAGGCCGGTGACCCGGTTGGCCAGCACCGCGCCGAGGGCACTGACCCCGATCGCGCCACCCATGCTGCGGAAGAAGGTCAGCACCGAGGTGGCCGCACCGAGTTCGTGGGCGGGCACGTCGTTCTGCGCGGCGAGGACCAGGTTCTGCATGAGCATGCCCACGCCGGTGCCGAGCACCGCCATGTAGAGCGACAGCAGCGGCACGCCGGTGTCGGCGTCGATGGTGCTCAGCAGCAGCATGCCGACGGTCATCACGGCCGCGCCGGCCACCAGGTAGACCTTCCACCTGCCGAACCGGGTGATGAGCTGGCCGGCGACGGTGGAGGAGACCAGCAGACCGAGGATCATCGGCAGGCTCATCAGGCCGGCGACGGTCGGCGACTTGCCCAGCGAGGTCTGGAAGTACTGCGACAGGAAGACCGTGCCGCCGAAGAGGGCCACCCCGACCAGCACGCTGGCGACCGTGGTCAGCGTGACCGTACGGCTGCGGAAGATGCGCAGCGGGATGATCGGCTCGGGCACCCTCGACTCGACCCAGACCGCCAGGGCCAGCAGCACCAGCCCGCCGACGACCATCAGCGCCGTCCAGCCCGAGGCCCAGGCGAACCGGTGCCCGGCCAGCGACGACCAGACCAGCAGGGTGGACACGCCGGCGGTGATCAGCAGCGCGCCCCACCAGTCGATACGGGCCCGGCGGCGGACCACCGGCAGGTGCAGGGTGCGTTGCAGCAGGACGATCGACAGCAGGCTGAACGGCACGCCGATCAGGAAGCACCAGCGCCAGCCCAGCCAGGAGGTGTCGACCAGGACGCCGCCGATCAGCGGGCCGGCGATCGTACCGACGCCGAACACGGCGCCGAAGATGCCGGCGTACCGGCCCAGCTCCCGGGGCGGGATCATGGCCGCCATCACGATCAGCGCCAGGGCGGTCATCCCGCCCGCGCCGATGCCCTGCACGATCCGGCTGGCCAGCAGGGTCTCCACGTTGCGGGCGAGGCCGGCGATCAACGAGCCGAGCACGAACAGGCCGAGGGAGAGCTGGATGAGCAGCTTCTTGCTGTAGAGGTCGGCCATCTTGCCCCACAGCGGCACGGTGGCCGTCATCGCCAGCAGCTCGGTGGTGACGATCCAGGTGTAGACGGTCTGGCTGCCGTTGAGTTCGGCGATGATGCGCGGCAGCGCGTTCGCCACCACCGTCGAGGCGAGGATCGCCACGAACATGCCCACCATCAGGCCGGAGAGGGCCTGGAGGACCTCCCGGCGGGACATCCGGCCGGTGCCCACCTCGGGCGGGGTCGACGCGGCAGTTGCGGTCATGGACGTTTCCTTACCGGGTTCGATGCACGCCCGGCGCGGTCGCGCCGGGCTGGTCGGGGGTACGGGGGTCGGGCAGCCCGGCGGCGACGGCGGCGAACGCCTCGTCGAGCAGGTCGGCCAGGGAGCGGGACCCGCCGCCGGTGGCCCAGCGGACCATCGCGGTACGCAGCGCGGCTCCGGTGACCGCCACCACGAGGGCGGGATAGCCGTCGTCCGGGGCGTGACCGGTGCGCGCCGCGAGCGCCTCGACCATGGCCTGCTCGGTCGTCGCGTTGCCGGAGACCAGCCGGGCCAGCAGCATCGGGTGCTGCATCACCACCTGCATCCGCAGCAGCCACAACGCGGCGTCGCCCTCCACCTCGTCGATCACGCCGGCCAGGGCCGACCGGATCGCCGTCAGCGCCGGCACCTGCGCCGGTACGGCGGCCAGCGCCCGCAGCACCCGTTCCCGGTCGCCCGCCGTGTCGCCGACCAGCGCGTCGTCCTTGGTGGCGAAGTAGTTGAAGAAGGTCCGGGCGGAGACGTCCGCCGCCTCGGCGATCTCCTCGACGGTGACCTGGTCCAGCCCCCGCTCGGCGACCAGGCGCAGTGCGGCGGCGGCCAGTGCGGCACGGGTCTGCCGCTTCTTGCGGTCCCGCCGTCCGAGTCCCTCGTCCCTGGTCACGGAGGGAGCCTACGGACAAGATTGCAGTGCCTGCAAACTTGCACAGTGTGACATGAAACTCGACCGGGGCCACGCCGGTCCGGGGTGGCCCGGCTGGGTCCCGGCGGCATAGCCTCGACGGCACACCACACCACCTCGGTCGGGGGACGGCCATGCTCCTCGCGGACGACATCGACGACCTGGCCCACGCCGCCGCCCGGGGTGAGCCGGGTGCCCTCGACGCGCTGCTGACGGCGGTACGCCCCGAGGTCCTGCGGCTGTGCGGCCGGCTGCTGCCCCACCGGGAGGACGCCGAGGAGGCCTGCCAGGACGCCCTGCTCGCGGTGGCCCGGGGCATCGGACGCTTCGAGGGCCGCTCGTCGTTCCACACCTGGCTGTACCGGCTCACCGCCAACCGGGCCCGGTCGACCTACCGGGCGCTGCGCCGGCGCTGGCAGGTCGAGGCCGGCGGGGTGCCGCTGCCCGACCCGCCGGACCCCCGACGCACCAGCGTGGTCGCCGGTACCCGGCTCGACCTGCTCGACGCGTTGGACACGGTCCGCCCCGAGGCGGCCGAGGCGCTGACCCTGCGCGACCTGCTCGGCCTGCCCTACTCCGAGATCGCCACCCTGCTCGATACGCCGGAGGGCACCGTGAAGTCCCGCGTCCACCAGGCCCGCCGCCAGGTCCGGGAACGGTTGACCGGTGGCTGAGCGGACCGGCCGGTGGCTGGCCGCCGTGCTGCTGCTCGTACCGGTGACCGGCTGCGCGGCCCCGGTCGCCCCGCTCCCGGTCCGGGCACCGACGCCCACCCCGGCGATCCCGACGACCGCACCCCCGGCCACCGTGGCCCCGACCCCCACCGGCCCGACCCCACGCAGCGTGGCGGCGCTGCCGACGCGGTCCACAGCGGCACCGTCCACCCCCGACCGGACCCCGGGCACCCGGCCACCGTCGGCGAGCCCCCGGCCGAGCGCCTGCCTGGGCCCGGTCCGCTACGACCTGGTCCTCGCCGACACCGAGCTGGCGCTGCTGACCTCGCTGTGCCTGGGAGTCGGCGGGGTGCTCCGGCTCCAGGGGATCGGACCCGGCGAGGTCACGGTGGACCGGGAGGACCTGGTCGACCAGAACTACGAGGCCGGCGTGGTCGACCTCCGCTTCCTGCGCGCCGGCACGATCGGGGTGACCATCCCGTACGAGGGGACGACGTACCTGGTCACAGTGGTGGTCGTCTAGCCGGGACGGACGCGCACCCCGGCCAGCAGTGCGTCGACGACGTCCGGCCCGCTGCCCGGCGGCGGGACGACCTGCGCGTAGAGCAACCCGGCCCGGCCGGCACGGGCGGCAGCCTCGACCAGTACCGGCCGACCCGCCGGGCAGGTGAACCGGGCGACCACCCAGACCGTCGCGCCCCGGCGGACCCGCCGTACCGGGGCGGCCACGCAGTCGGCGTGCGGACGCTGCGCGACGAAGTCCGCCGGGGTGGACCAGCGGCCCAGGGTCGCGGAGAGACCGACGAAGGCACCGGGCATGGTCGGGTCGGTCGCCCACCGGCCCGGGTCGGGCGAGACGACAAGCGCCGGTTCGAGCCGCCCCCGCGCGTCGTACCGGCCGGCCCAGCCCGTCCCGGCGGCCCGCCAGCCGGCCGGCAGGAGCACGCTCACCGGCCCGCTGCGGCCCCACCGGCCGTCGGCCGTGGGTCGGGTGGCGTCACCGCCGGTGGCACCCACCGCGACCAGGATCAGGGCCCCGGCCAGGCCGAGCCGGCGCGCCACCCGGCGACCGGCAGCCGACCCGGCCCGGCTGACCGGCCGCCCCTCCCCCGCCGGGAACGCCCTCCCCGGTCGCCGGGTGGCGGGGTCGTCGGGTGGACCGGCGGCCCGGCGCAACGCCGCCCGGAAGGCGTCCGCGTCGGGGTAGCGGTCGGCGGGGCGGGGGGCGGTGGCCCGGCGCAGCACCGCCACCACCGGCGCGGGCACCCCGTCCAGGTGCGGCCGGGGGCCGGGGCCGCCGAGCAACCGCAGGCCGAGCCGACCCAGCCCGAACACGTCGCTGCGGGTGTCCACCACGGCCAGCGGATCGTCCTGTTCGGGCGCCATGTAGCCGGGCGTGCCGGCGCGGGCGGTCAGCCCGGAGGCGGCGGCGAGCGCCTTGGCCAATCCGAGGTCGGCGATGACCACCCGTTCCCCGTCGGCGGTCGAGGTGAACAGCACGTTGCCCGGGGTGAGGTCGCGGTGCACCACCCGCTCCCGGTGCAGCACGGCGACCCCGGCGGCGATCTCGTCGAGCAGCTCCAGGGCCGGCGGCACCGGAGGCGTCCCGGCGGCCAGCCGGTCCCGCAGGCTTCCACCGTCAGCCAGGGCCAGCACCGCGTACGGCCGACCGTCGGGTAGTTCGCCGACCGCGTGCACCCGTACCAGCCGGGGGTGGTCGAGCCGCCGCAGCAGCCGGGCCTCGTCCCGGAAGCGTTCGCGGACCCGCAGGTCGTGACTCCAGTTCTCGGCCAGCACCTTGATCGCCACCCGGGAGTCGAGAGCGGGGTCGTGACCGAGCCAGACGGTCGCGAAGGAGCCCGCACCGAGCAGCCGTTGCACCCGGTAGGGCCCGATCCACGCCGGAATGCCCATCGTTCCACCCCCACCGCACGGTATCCGGCGTCGGCGGGTGCCGGTGTGCGCCGGAGGCGGTCGGAAAGCCGACGAACGGATTCCGGCCCGGCGGAGACCAACAGAACGACAGACCCGTACCTGCGAAGGAGTTGTCATGCATCGTCTCCGCACCATCCTGCTCACCGGCGTGCTGGCCCTGGCCGTCGTCGCGCCGGCGGTACCGGCCGGGGCGCATCCCGACGTCGCGTCGGGTTCCACGGTGGACCGCGCGTCGGGGGTCGCCGCCGAGCTGCGGTCGGGCGGCCTCCCCGGGCGCCCCACCGGCGGCACCGACCTGCTCAGCGTCCGGGGGGCGGGGCCGTTCCGGATCGGCGCGTCACTGACCCGGCTCACCGCGGCCGGACTGATCGACTGGACGGTCGTCGACTGCGAGGGCGTGGTCACGGCCGGCGTCACCGGCGAGTGGGCCGGGAAGATCATGGTGGCCTTCCGCAACGGACGGCTGGTCGAGATGGGTACCGCCACCGCCCCGCCCCGCTCGCCGGCCGGGGCGAGCGTGGGCATGTCCTTCGCCGAGGTGGCGCGGATCTACGGCTCCCGGGGCGAGTTCATCCACAACGACGCCGGGGACGACACGGCGTACCTGGTGCGGTTCGGCAACCGGGTCGAGTTGTTCACCGGGCACCCGATCCGACCGGGAGTCGGCTACTTCCAGGTCGGGCTGGCGGACCACGTCGAGCGGGCCTTCCGGCAGGGCCATCCCTGCTGACCAGCCGGTCGGAGCCGGGGCGTCGGGGTTTTCCCGACGCCCCGGCTCGCATGGTGCCGACTCCTACATTGCTGCGCCGATGGACATTAGTGTGTGCCACACAGTATGGTGTGACGTATGGTCAACGAAGAGGTTCTGCGGACCCATCTCCAGGAGCTGCGCCGCGGCACGGTGGTGGTCGCCAGCCTGCTGGCCCTGCGCACGCCCGACTACGGCTACGCACTGCTGCAACGTCTGGCCGGGCACGGCTTCCCGGTCGACGCCAACACCCTCTATCCGCTGCTGCGGCGGCTGGAGGAACAGGGGCTGCTGACCAGCGAGTGGAACACCGAGGAAAGCCGGCCACGCAAGTTCTACCGGACCAGCGCCGAGGGCGAGACGGTGCTGACCCGGCTGCTCGACGACCTCGCCGCCGTACAGACCTCCGTGACCGGGCTGATCGAAGGAGCCGACCGATGAACACCCTGACCGACCGCTACCTCGCGGCGACGCTCCGCTCGGTGCCCGTCGAGCGTCGCGACGAGATCGCCACCGAGTTGCGCGCCTCGATCGAGGACATGATCGAGGACCGGAGCGGCGGCGGCCAGCACACCGCCGCCGCCGAGCGGGAGGTGCTCACCGAGCTGGGCGATCCGGACCTGTTGGCCTCCCGGTACGCCGACCGCCGGCTCCAGCTCATCGGCCCGGCCTACTACCTCGTCTGGCTCCGGCTGCTCAAACTGCTGCTCAGTTTCATCCCGGCGATCGTCGGCACGGTCGTCGTGATCGTCAAGGTGGCGCAGGGCAACGGATTCGGCGCCATCGGTCCGGGCATCGTCGCCGCCATGCAGGTGGGCGTCCAGATCGCCTTCTGGCTCACCCTCACGTTCGCCGTCATCGAACGCGCCCAACCGGGCACCGCCATGCCCGGCTGGACCGTCGACCAACTCCCCGACGTCCCCACCCACCGGGACGTCTCCCTCGCCGAGACCGTCGCCACGGTGGCCATGCTGGCGCTGGCCATCGGGTACCTGCCCCTGCAGCACTTCCAGTCGTGGGTGCGCGACACCGACGGCGGCAACATCCCGCTCCTCGCCCCGGCGCTGTGGGCGTTCTGGCTGCCGGCGCTGATCGTGGTGCTGGCCGCCAGCGTGGTGTTCGAGATCGTCAAGTACCGGATCGGACGGTGGACCTGGCCACTGTTCGGGGTCAAGGGCCTGCTCGACGTGGCCTTCGCGCTGCCGGTGGCGTGGCTGGCGCTGAGCGACCGGCTACTCAACCCCGCCCTGGCCGACCGGCTGAGCTGGCTCGCCGACCAGGACAACCGGGACACCCTCGGAGTCGTCATCGCGCTGAGCGCGGCCGGGGTGGTGGTCTGGGGGCTGATCGACAGCGCCGTGAAGACGCGCCGCCAGGCGCGCTGAGCCGACCCGCACCCGACGGGCCCGGCGTACCCACGCCGGCCCGTCGTGCGGTCCGGGAGCCGGGCTGCACGGGACGGGTCAGGTCAGCCCGGCACGGCGGCCCAGCCCGGCGGCACCGGCGGCAGGTAGAGCGCCAACGGGTCGTCGGTGTCCGCCAGGCAGATGGTGGGGCAGCCGAACCAGACCTCACCACGCAGGATCTCCCGCCGGACGACCACGTCGCCCGGCGGGAACCGGCGTGCCGGCCCGACCGTCAGGCGTCCACCGCGGCCATCACGTCGTCCGAGACGTCGAAGTTGGCGTAGACGTTCTGCACGTCGTCGCAGTCCTCCAGCACGTCGATCAGCTTGAAGATCTTGCGTGCGCCGTCCTCGTCGAGCGGCACGTTGACGCTGGGGATCAGCGAGGACTCGGCCGACTCGTACTCGATCCCGGACTCCTGCAGGGCGGTGCGGACCGCGATCAGGTCGGTCGGCTCGGAGACCACCTCGTACGCCTCACCGAGGTCGTTGACCTCCTCGGCGCCGGCGTCGAGGACCGCCATCATCACGTCGTCCTCGGTGGTGTCGGCCTTGGGGACGATCACCACGCCCTTGCGGGAGAACATGTACGACACCGAGCCGGCGTCGGCGAGCGAGCCGCCGTTGCGGGTCAGCGCGGTACGGACCTCGGTGGCGGCCCGGTTGCGGTTGTCGGTCAGGCACTCGATCAGCATGGCCACGCCGTTCGGGCCGTACCCCTCGTACATGATGGTCTGCCAGTCGGCGCCGCCGGCCTCCAGGCCGGAGCCGCGCTTGACCGCGCGGTCGATGTTGTCGTTCGGCACCGAACTCTTCTTGGCCTTCTGGATGGCGTCGAAGAGGGTCGGGTTGCCGGCCGGGTCACCGCCGCCGGTGCGGGCCGCCACCTCGACGTTCTTGATCAGCTTGGCGAACATCTTGCCGCGCTTGGCGTCGATGACGGCCTTCTTGTGCTTGGTGGTCGCCCATTTAGAGTGGCCGGACATCTCGTACCTCCGTCTGTTGACTCACGCCTCGCGTCGGCTGGCCGCGCCGACTCCGGGCCAGCACCGGCCGCGTTGGAGGGCTGCGACGGGCAGTGCCCGCGCCGAACCGCGGCAATCCTACCGAGAGCACCGACCCCGCCGTCACACCCGGCGCGCCACCACCACCGACCCCCGGCAAATCGCCACGAATGACCGCTTTCGTTCCCGGGTCGGGCCGGCTCAGCGGGCGGCGGCGACCAGGTCGGCGAAGTAGCGGTGCAGGCGCAGGTCGCCGGTCAGCTCCGGGTGGAACGAGGTGGCCAGCAGATTGCCCTGGCGGACGGCGACCACCCGGTCGACGGCCGGGCCACCGGTGACCCGACCCAGCACCTCGACGCCGGGGTCGACCCGCTCGACCCAGGGGGCCCGGATGAAGACGGCGTGGAACGCGGGCCCGTCGACCCCGGCGATGCGCACCGGGGCCTCGAACGAGTCCACCTGGCGACCGAACGCGTTGCGTCGCACGGTCATCCCGATGCCGGCGAAACCCCGCTGGTCGGGGCGGCCGTCCAGCACCTCGGCGGCCAGCATGATCATGCCGGCGCAGGAGCCGTAGACCGGCATCCCGGCGGCGATCCGCTTGTCGACCGGCTCGCGCAGGCCGAAGATGTCCACCAGCTTGCTCATCGTTGTGGACTCCCCGCCGGGAAGGACCAGCCCGTCGACCGCGTCCAGCTCGGCCGGCCGGCGCACCGGGCGGGCGTGGACACCGACCCCGGCCAGAGCGGTGAGGTGCTCACGGACGTCCCCCTGCAACGCCAGCACCCCGATCACCGGTCCGCGCACGGCTGCCCCTCCCGACGTCGTGGCCCCCGGGTCACCAGCCGCGCTCGGCGAGACGGTGCGGCTGCGGGATCTCGTCGACGTTGATGCCGACCATCGCCTCGCCCAGTCCTCGGGACACCTTGGCCAGCACGTCCGGGTCGTCGTGGAAGGTGGTGGCCTTGACGATCGCCGCGGCCCGCTCGGCCGGGTTGCCCGACTTGAAGATGCCGGAGCCGACGAAGACGCCCTCCGCGCCGAGCTGCATCATCATCGCGGCGTCGGCCGGGGTGGCGATGCCCCCGGCGGTGAACAGCACCACCGGCAGCTTGCCCGTCTCGGCGACCTCCCGGACCAGCTCGTACGGGGCCTGCAACTCCTTGGCGGCGACGAACAACTCGTCGGCCGGCAGGGAGCTGAGCCGGGCGATCTCCTGCCGGATCCGCCGCATGTGCATGGTGGCGTTGGAGACGTCCCCGGTGCCCGCCTCACCCTTGGAGCGGATCATGGCCGCACCCTCGGTGATCCGGCGCAGCGCCTCGCCCAGGTTGGTCGCGCCGCATACGAACGGGACGGTGAACGCCCACTTGTCGATGTGGTTGGCGTAGTCGGCCGGGGTCAGCACCTCGGACTCGTCGACGTAGTCGACGCCGAGCGACTGGAGGATCTGCGCCTCGACGAAGTGGCCGATCCGGGCCTTGGCCATCACCGGGATGGAGACGGCCTGGATGATGCCGTCGATCATGTCCGGGTCGCTCATCCGGGACACGCCGCCCTGGGCCCGGATGTCGGCCGGCACCCGCTCCAGCGCCATCACGGCCACCGCGCCGGCGTCCTCGGCGATCTTGGCCTGCTCGGCGGTGACCACGTCCATGATCACGCCACCCTTGAGCATCTCGGCCATGCCCCGCTTGACGCGGGCGGTGCCCCAGACCTGGGCGTCACCGGCGTTCGGGGAGGTCGTTTCGGGCACGGCTCATCACTCCTCGGACGTGCTGGGGGGTGGGTTCCGGCTGATGCTACGACCGTGGCGACGCCGTTCCGACAGCCAATCGGCCCCACGGTGGCCTGCCCTGTGGCCCGCGTCACCACGTCCGCGCAGCGCCCCCGGCGGCCCGGCCGGCACGCCGTGGGGTCAGCCCGTGGGGACGTCGGCGGGCAGGGCCAGGGTGGGGTCGTCGATGTCGAAGTAGCGCGGCCACGGATGGCGACGGCCCATCCGGCACACCCGCACCAGCGGTCGGCTACGCGCGCTACGGGCGTCCCGGACCAGGTCCGTGTGCACCTGCCGGGACAGGGCCAGCCGCCGGCTCGCCGCGATCACCGCCTCGCACGCCGGATCGGCCGGGTCGAGCCGGACCGCCCGCAGTTGCCGGGTGAGGTCGTTCTCGGCCGCCTCCCGCTCCTCGGGGACGGCGTCCAGGGCGATCCGGGCCGCCGCGTACAACTCGACGCCGTAGCGCTTCTCGGCCAGCACCGCGGCGGCGGCGGCCCGGCGCAGCAGGTGCGCGTCGAGGGCCCGTGCCGCCGACTCCGCCCGGGTCTGCAGCCGCTCGACCCGGCCGGCCGTCCAGACCAGGTAGACCACGAGCAGGGCGGCCACGACCGCGGTGCCCAGCACCGCCCACAGCTGCGGCAGCGTGGTGCTCACCCGGGACCACCCAGCCCCGCCCACTCCTGGTCGATGACCCGCCCGTCGGTGGCCTCGATGGCCGCCGCGTAGACCTCCACCACCCGGCGGGCCACCACCGGCCAGTCGAAGTGGGCGACCACCTGGTCGCCGCAGGCGGTCAACGCCGCCCGCTGCGCCGGGTCGTCGAGCAGTTCCGCCAGGGCGGCACGCAGGCCGACCGGGTCGCCGGTCGGGAAGAGCCGGCCGGCCCGCCCGCCGTCGAGCACCCGACGGAACGCGTCCAGGTCGCTGGCGACCACGGTGGCGCCGGCCGCGAGCGCCTCGGTGAGGATCATGCCGAACGACTCGCCGCCGGTGTTCGGGGCGACGTAGAGGTCGACGCTGCGCAGCATCCGGGCCTTGTCGACCTCGGAGACCAGGCCGAGGAACGTCACCCGGTCACGCAGTTCGGCCGGGAACCGCCCGAACAGGTCGTCCGGATCGCCGGGCCCGGCCACCAGCAGGCGCAGCCCCGGCCGGTGCGGGGCCAGCGCGACGAAGGCGTCCCGCAGGATCGGGAAGCCCTTGCGGGCCTCGGTGAACCGGCCGAGGAAACCCAGCGTCCCGCCGCTGCCGGTGGCGCACTCCCCCGGCCAGCCGGGCAACGGCTCGACGCCGGCGAACTTCGCCACCGCCACCCCGTTGGGGATCTCCACCGCCCCGCCGTCCATGTGCTCGACCTGCACCTTGCGGGCCAGCGCGCTGACCGCGATCCGGGCGGTGATCCGCTCCAGCAGGATCTGGAGCACCCCCTGGGCGGCGGCGAGCACCCGGGAGCGGGTCATCGCGGTGTGGAAGGTGGCCACCACCGGCCCCCGGGCGGAGAGCACCGCCAGCATCGACAGGCTCGGGGTGAGCGGTTCGTGCACGTGCAGCACGTCGAAGTCGCCCCGGGTGAGCCAGCGCCGCACCCGGGCGGTGGAGACCGGCCCGAACGCGATCCGGGCCACCGAACCGTTGTACGGCAGCGGCACCGCCCGGCCGGCGGAGACCACGTACGGCGGCAGCGTCGACTCCTCGTCGGCGGGGGCCAGGACGCTCACCTCGTGCCCCAGCCCGAGCAACGCCTCGGCCAGGTCCATGACGTGGTTCTGCACCCCGCCCGGGACGTCGAAGGAGTACGGGCACACGATGCCGATCCGCACTGGCGCCCCCTCCCTCAGACCGATCCGGCGCTGGCCGGGGGCGGCGGCGCGGTGGACCCGCCGTCGGTGGAGCCCCGCTGGTCCAGCCACATCCGCTGCAACATGTGCCAGTCTTGCGGATGACGGGCGATGCCCGCCGCCAGACGGTCGGCAATCCGCTGGGTCAGCACCCGGACCCGCTCGTCCAGGGGTGCGCTGTCCGGTTCGGGCACCGGCAGCGGGCCCTCCAACTGCGCGCGCGGCATCTCCGGTTCGTACCACAGCGACGCAACGTAGAGCGGGGCGCCGGTGCGGATGGCCAGCAGGGCGGGCCCGGCCGGCATCTTGGTCCGCGCGCCGAAGAAGTCCACCTCGATGCCCCGGGCGGACAGGTCCCGGTCGGCCAGCAGCGGCACCACCGCGCCGCTGTGCAGCCGGTCCACCAGCACGTCGAAGGCCGGCCGGGCACCGCCGTGGGTGGGCAGGATCTCCATGCCGAGCGTCTGCCGGAAGGCGAGGAACCGCTGGTAGACGCCCTCCGGCTTGAGTCGTTCGGCAACCGTGGTGATCGGCCAGCCGGTGGCCGCGACCCAGGCGCCGGCAGCGTCCCAGTTGCCCGCGTGCGGCAACGCCACCACCGCGCCCCGGCCGGCCGCCACGTCGGCGGCGAGCATGTCCGAGCCCCCGAGGTGGAACCCGTCGAGGATCTGCCGGCGGCTGAGCGAAGGCAGCCGGAACGCCTCCATCCAGTACCTGGCGTACGACCGCAGCCCCTGCCTGACCAGCGCGTCCAGCTCCGGCTCGGGCAGGTCCGGGCCGACCACCCGGCGCAGGTTGGCGCGCAGCCGGGTGGCGCCCTTGCCGCGGCCCCGGTGGGCGTGGTCGGCACCGGCCCGGAAGGCGGCGGCGACCACGGGCCGGGGCAGCGCGCGGGCCAGCCGCCAGCCGGCGACGTAGCCGAGCTCGGTGAGGTTCACTCGCGGCCGACCAGTTGCGCCTGCCGGTACACGTGGGCCACCCGCTGGCCGACCGTGAAGATCGACACGGCGGCGAGCAGCCAGAGCGAGATCTCCAGGGCCGGGCCGACCCCGAGGCCGGTGAGCAGCCCACCGACCCCGACGATCAGCAGCCGCTCGGTGCGTTCCGCGACGCCCACGTTCGCGCTCATGCCCAACCCCTCGGCGCGCGCCTTGACGTAGGAGACCAGTCCCCCGGCGGCCAGGCAGAGCAGCGCGGCGGCCACCCCGGAGTGGTTGCCCTCGGTGGCCAGCCAGTAGGCGACCGCGCCGAACACCGCACTGTCGGAGACCCGGTCCATCGACGAGTCGAGGAACGCGCCGAACCGGGTCGATCCGCCGCTCATCCGGGCCATCGTCCCGTCGAGCATGTCGGTCAGCGCGAAGAACGTCACGATCAACGCTCCGGCGACGAGGTGGCCACGGGCGCCGAAGCCGAGCGCGCCGACGAGCACGCCGACGGTGCCGGCCACGGTGACCGCGTTGGGGGACACACCGGCGCGGAGCAGGCCGCGCGCGACCGGCTCCACGACGCGGGTCATGCCCGCGCGGGCCGTCACTTGGAAGATCTTCGCCATGGCGGTCCCACGATAACGGCCGGCAGTCCCGCGCGGTACGGCCGGTCGCCCGACCCGCCCGGGAGGCTTGTGCCGGCCCCCCGCCGGGTGTGAGATCGGGGTGGAAGGTGAGCCAGCTCACCGTCGCGGCCGTTGACCGTCGTCCGGCCGGCGGGTCACCGGAGGATAGCGCCGCGGCACCCGCACCGGGCCCCGCTTCCCGTCGCGCGCGGCGGTCGCCATCCACCACCGGCTGAGGGAGGTGCGCCGCGATGGCGCAGAGGAACCACGACAGGGCTGCCACCGGCGTGCCGGCGGTGACCGACCCCGGCACCGTACGCAACGTGGTGCTGGTCGGGCACTCGGGGGCCGGCAAGACGACCCTGGTCGAGGCGCTGCTCGCAGCCAGCGGCACGATCGACCGGGCCGGCAGCGTCGCCGCCGGCACCACCGTCGGCGACCACGACCCCGCCGCGGTACGCCAACAGCGTTCCGTCGCCCTGTCCTGCGCGCCGCTGGTGCACGCCGGGGTGACGGTGAACCTGCTGGACACCCCCGGGTACGGCGACTTCGTCGGCGAGCTGCGGGCCGGTCTGCGGGCCGCCGACGCGGCACTGTTCGTGGTGTCCGCCGTCGACGGGATGGACGCCGCCACGGCCGCCCTGTGGGAGGAGTGCGCCGCGGTCGACCTGCCGCGTGCGGTGGCGGTCGCCCGGCTGGACCATCCGCGTGCCGACTTCGACGAGGCGGTGGCGCTGTGCCAGCGGGTCTTCGGGGACAACGTGCTCCCGCTGCACCTGCCGATGCTCGGTGACGACGGCGAGTCGGTGGCCGGTCTGCTGGCGTTGGTCACCCGGCGGGTGCACGACTACTCGGCCGGGCTGCCCGCCACCGTGCGCGACCCGGACCCGCAGCACCTGCCGGCGATCACCGAGTCCCGGGGCGAGCTGATCGAGGGGATCATCGCCGAGAGCGAGGACGAGACCCTGATGGACCGCTACCTCGACGGTGCGGAGATCGACCCTCAGGTGCTGGTCGCCGACCTGGAGAAGGCGGTCGCCCGGGGACACTTCTACCCGGTGGTGCCGGTTTGCGCGGCCACCGGCGTCGGGCTGGACGTGCTGCTCGACGGCCTGGTGTCGGCGTTCCCGTCGCCGCTGCAACGGCCGGTGCCGGCGGTCACCGGGCTGGACGGCTCCCCCCGCCCGCCGCTGGACTGCGACCCGGACGGCCCGCTGGTCGCCGAGGTGGTCCGGACCACCGTCGACCGGCACGTCGGCCGGGTCTGCCTGGTCCGGGTCTTCTCCGGGACGCTGCGCCCCGACCAGACGGTGCACGTGTCCGGGCACGGGAGGGCCGACCGGGGGCACCCCGACCACGACGCCGACGAGCGGATCGGGCACGTCTACCGTCCGCTCGGGGCGGCCCTGCGGGAGGTGGACGCCTGCGTCGCGGGTGACATCTGTGCGATCACCAAGTCGGGCAGCGCGGAGACCGGCGACACCGTCTCGGCGCGCGACGAGCCGCTGCTGATCGCGCCGTGGGAGATGCCGGAGCCGCTGCTCCCGGTGGCGGTGGTGGCCCGCAGCCGCGCCGACGAGGACGCCCTCGCCCGCAACCTGGGCCGGCTGATCGTGGGCGACCCGACGCTGCGGCTGGAACGCAACCCGCAGACCCACCAGCTGGTGCTGTGGTGCATGGGCGAGGCGCACGCCGACGTGGTGCTCGACCGGCTCCGGGCCGGCGGGGTGGAGCTGGACACCGAGCCGGTGCGGGTGCCGCTGCGGGAGACGTTCACGGTGGCCGCCACCGGGCACGGGCGGCACGTCAAGCAGTCCGGTGGGCACGGCCAGTACGCGGTCTGCGACCTCACGGTGGAGCCGTTGCCCCGGGGTGCCGGGATCGAGTTCGTCGACCGGGTGGTCGGCGGGGCGGTGCCGCACCACTTCGTACCGTCGGTGGAGAAGGGCGTACGGGCGCAGTTGGCGCAGGGGCTGGTCGCCGGCCACCCGGTGGTGGACGTGCGGGTGACCCTGGTCGACGGCAAGGCGCACAGCGTCGACTCGTCCGACGCCGCGTTCCAGACCGCCGCCGCGCTCGCCCTGCGCGACGCCGCCGGGCGGGGCGGGACGACGCTGCTGGAGCCGGTGGACGAGGTGGTGGTCCGGGTCGCCGACTCCTCGGTCGGGGCGGTGCTGGGCGACCTGTCCGGCCGGCGGGGCCGGGTGCTCGGCACCGAGGCCGACCCGGACGTCGAGGGCCGCACCCTGATCCGGGCCGAGGTGCCCGCCCTGGAACTGCTGCGCTACGCGGTGGAGCTGCGCGCCCTGACCGCCGGCACCGGCACCTTCCGCCGCACCTTCTCCCACCACGACCCGATGCCCGCCCACCTCGCCGCCGCCCCCTCCACCCCCCACTAGCCCACCCGTCCTTCCCCACCCACCCCCACCCCCACCCACCCCGCAGCGCCGATCATGGAGTTGTGGTGGGGTTTTAGCCCCGATACGCGAGTTATGCGGAGCCCCACAACTCCATGATCGACGGGGTGGGAGGGGCGGGAGGGGTGGGGTGGGGGTGGGGAAGGGCGGGTGGGGTGGTCAGGGGCGGGCGGTGGGGATGGGGGGGAGCGGCCAGTGGGGGCGGTCGGCGTCGCGGAGGGCGGCTGTGCGCAGCGCGGCGAGCTGCCGTTCCACCTCGGCGAAGTGGTCCGGCGTGAGCGGGCCGAGGCGCAGCGCGGCGGCGTTCTCCTCCACCTGGGCGACGGTTCGGCAGCCGGGGATCGGCACCGCCCGGCCGCTGCGTGCCCAGATCCAGCCCAGCGCGCCCTGGGCCAGGGTCCGGCCGTCGGCGGTCAGCGCGCCACGGACGGCGGTGACCCGGCGCAGCCACTCCGGCGCGGGCCGGCCACCCCGGAACCACTCCAGCCATCCGGGGGTCATTCCCCGCACGTCGTCGCGGGGCAGGGTGGAGCCCGCCGTGTACTTGCCGGTGAGCAGCCCCATCCCGAGCGGTCCCCGGTTGACGCTGGCCAGGTCGTACTTGTCGCAGGTGGCCAGCATCGCCGGCGCGTCGCGCAGCACCGACAGGTTGTGCTGGATCGCGGTGGCGTGCGCAGCCACCTGGGCGAAGCCGGCGGCCCGGTCGGCCCGGTCGGTGCTCCAGCCGTACGCCCGGACGAGGCCGTCGGCGACCAGGTCCTCGCAGGTGCCCACCAGCGCCTCCACCCGGGGCAGCGGCAGGTCACCCAGGTGCAGCTGGTAGAGGTCGATCCGGTCGGTGCCCAGCCGACGCAGGGAGTCGACGACCGCCCGCCGCAGGTACGCCGGGGAGGCGTCCTCGCCGGTGGCCTGCCGGGCCCGTTCGTCGAAGGTGTACCCCCACTTGGTGGCGATCACCGCCTCGTCCCGGCGGCCGACCAGCGCCCGCCCGAGGACCCGTTCACCGTGCCCGGCGCCGTACGTGTCGGCGGTGTCGAAGAGGGTCACGCCGAGGTCGAGGGCGCGGCGGACGGCCCGCACCGACTCCTCATCGTCGACCGCGCCCCAGCCCAGCGGCTGGGATCCTTCGGCCCAGGGGCCACCGATCGCCCAGCACCCCATGCCGAGGGCGCTGACCTCGATGCCGCTGCGACCCAACACCTGTGTCGTCACTGCCATCGCCGCATCGTGTCACCTTCCGCAGGCGTGGGGAGACGAAGCTGACGCATCGTGCCCGATCGACCACAAGCGACACCCCCGGGCGCGGACTCCGGGCGACGGCGACCCGCCCGGCCCACCCGTGGTGTCGGGACTCCGCGGGGCGGTCAGCGGGGCCTGACGCATGCCAGCGGCACCAGGGTCGACTGCCCCGGCCAGCGGCCGGTCAGGGTGGCGGCTGCCGGCCCGCCGTCGGGCAGTCCACCGACCGGTCCGTCACCGGGCAGTCGGCGCGCGACGAGCAGGTCGACGGTGTCGGTGCCGATCCGGGTCGGGTCGCCGTCGACCACCTGGCGTACCGCGCCGACGACCGGGGTTCCCACGCTGCCGGTGGTGGCCACCGTCATGGACGGCTCGCGGATCTCCCGCACCCCGTCGATCTCGAAGTACTCCTGCGCCTGACCGGTTCCGGTGAGGATCGCGGCGGCCAGGGCAGCGGCGTAGACCGGGTCGCCGCACCCGTCGTAGACCCAGCGGGGGCCGAGCACCGAGTGGTGGGTGGTGCCGACCAGCCACTCGTCGGCGTCGGCCAGCGGCGCGTCCCGGTAGGTCAGCGGGACCTCGTGGACCGGGCCGGCGTCGACCCGTACCAGGATCGTCTCGATGCCGACGGCACCGGCGGGGTCGTCGAACCGGTAGGCGGCCACCCGGACCGGCTCGCCGGCGGCCGGCCCCGAATACCACCGTCGGCCCGGCAGCCAGTCGGCCAGGAGTTCGAGCTTCGTGGGGCGGATCTCCGCCTGGTGCAGCAAGGCCATGATCACATCCTAGGAGTCGGCACACCGGCCGCCGCACCCGTCACGCGGCCCGGTCGACCGGCCCGCGCCCGACCGTGCCGTGGCGGATGCGCGTCCCGGCCGCCGGTCAGGACGGCCAGGCGCGGGCGAGCAGCTCGCGGGTGTCGGAGAGCAGTTGCGGCAGCACCTTCGTCCGGCCGATCACCGGCATGAAGTTGATGTCCCCACCCCACCGGGGCACCACGTGCTGGTGCAGGTGGGCGGCGATGCCGGCGCCGGCCACCCCGCCCTGGTTCATCCCCAGGTTGAACCCGTGCGCGCTGCTGACCTGCCGGACCACCCGCATCGCGGTCTGGGTGAACGCCGCCAGCTCCACCGTCTCGGCCTGGTCGAGTTCGGTGTAGTCGGCCACGTGCCGGTAGGGGCAGACCAGCAGGTGCCCCGGGTTGTACGGGTAGAGGTTGAGCACCGCGAAGACGTGCGTGCCCCGGGCCACCACCAGGCTCCGCTCCGGCGGCAGGCCGGGGGCCAGGCAGAACGGGCAGCCGGCGGGCTTCTCGTAGCCCCCCTCGGGGCGGTCCTCCCCCGAGATGTAGGTCATCCGGTGCGGGGTCCAGAGCCGGTCGAGCCCGTCGGCCAGGCCGTCGTCCGCCGGGCCGTGGTCCGTGTCGCCGTCGAGGTGCCGCTCCGCCCCAGTCACACCGCCGATCCTACGATCTCCCACCACGACCGCCACCGGCCCGTCGGTACGGGGGCCGGTGGCGGGTGGGTGGGGCCGGGTCAGCCGGCGGCGGACGGCCCCGCGTTGGCCCGCGAGGAGACCACGTCGAGCACGTGGTCGACCGCCTCGGCGACCGGCACCCCGTTGCGCTGGGAACCGTCGCGGTAGCGGAACGAGACGGTGCCGGCGGCCACGTCGTCGTCCCCGGCGATCACCATGAACGGGATCTTCTGCTGCTGGGCGGTGCGGATCTTCTTCTGCATCCGGTCGTCACCGGCGTCGACCTGGGCCCGGATGCCCTTGGCGCGCAGCGCCGCGACGAAGCCGTGCAGGTACTCGGTGTGGTCCTCGCGGATCGGGATGCCGACCACCTGCACCGGGGCTAGCCAGGCCGGGAACGCCCCGGCGTAGTGCTCGGTGAGGACCCCGAAGAACCGCTCGATCGACCCGAACAGCGCCCGGTGGATCATCACCGGCCGCTGCCGGCTGCCGTCGGCCGCCTGGTATTCCAGGCCGAACCGCTCGGGCAGGTTGAAGTCGACCTGGATGGTGGACATCTGCCAGGTCCGGCCGATGGCGTCCTTGGCCTGCACGGAGATCTTCGGCCCGTAGAACGCCGCACCGCCCGGGTCGGGCACCAGGTGCAGGCCGGACTCCTCGGCGGCCGAGCGCAGCGCCTCGGTGGCCCGCTCCCAGTTCTCGTCGGTGCCGACCGACTTGTCCGGGTTACGGGTGGACAGTTCGAGGTAGAAGTCGTCCAGGCCGTAGTCGCGCAGCAGCTCCAGGACGAAGGCGAGCAGCGACTTCAGCTCGCCGGCCATCTGCTCCTCGGTGCAGAAGATGTGCGCGTCGTCCTGGGTCATGCCCCGGACCCGGGTCAGGCCGTGCACCACGCCCGACTTCTCGTAGCGGTAGACCGTGCCGAACTCGAACATCCGCAGCGGCAGCTCCCGGTAGGAGCGACCCCGGGACCGGAAGATCAGGTCGTGCATCGGGCAGTTCATCGGCTTGAGGTAGTAGTTCGCCCCCTCCACCTCCATGGGGGGGAACATCCCGTCGGCGTACCAGTCGAGGTGCCCGGAGACCTCGTACAGGTGGCCCTTGGTGATGTGCGGGGTGTTGACGAACGAGTAGCCGGCCTCCTCGTGCTTGACCCGCGAGTAGTTCTCCATCTCCCGGCGGATGATGCCGCCCTTGGGGTGGAAGACCGCCAGGCCGGAGCCCAGCTCGTCGGGGAAGCTGAACAGGTCGAGGTCCACCCCCAGCTTGCGGTGGTCGCGCCGGGCGGCCTCCTCCAGCAGCTTCAGGTACGCCTTCAGCTCGTCGCGGGTCGGCCAGGCGGTGCCGTACACCCGCTGGAGCTGCGGGTTCTTCTCCGACCCCCGCCAGTACGCGGCGGCCGAGCGCATCAGCTTGAACGCGCCGATCAGCCGGGTGTTCGGCAGGTGCGGGCCCCGGCACAGGTCCGACCAGCAGACCTTGTCCTCGCCGGCGGCGAGGTTGTCGTAGATGGTCAACTCGCCGCCGCCCACCTCCATCACCTCGCTGGTGTCCAGCCCCTCGCCCTTGACCTCGATCAGTTCGAGCTTGAACGGCTCGGCGGCCAGCTCGGCCCGCGCCTCGTCCAGGCTGCCGAAGCGGCGGCGGCGGAACCGCTGGCCGGACTTGACGATCTCCTGCATCCGCTTTTCCAGCTTGGCCAGGTCGTCGGGCTGGAACGGCTTGTCGACGGCGAAGTCGTAGTAGAAGCCGTTCTCGATCGGCGGGCCGATGCCCAGCTTGGCCTCGGGGAAGACGTCCTGCACGGCCTGCGCGAGCACGTGCGCGGTGGAGTGCCGCAGCACGTTGAGCCCGTCCGGCGAGTCGAGGCTGACCGGTTCGACGGTGGTGTCCTCGGCGGGGGCCCAGTCCAGGTCGCGGAGCTGGCCCTGCGGGTCGCGGACCACCACGACCGCCTTCGGGCCGGCGGCGGGCAGCCCGGCCGCGGCCACCGCGTCGGCCGCCGTCGTCCCGGCGGCCACGACGACGGGGTCGGCCACGACGGGGGTACGGGGTGCGGACACGGTGAACTCCTCAACGGCAGGCGGCACGGATGGGCCGGACGCGCCGGCTGCTTCGATGCTATCGGTCCCGCCGTCGCCCCCGGTCGCCGGGAAAGGAAGCCCGGTGGCGGCGTCGACCCGCACCGGCGTTGAACCTTTTCGGCCCGCCGTCCGAACTACCAGGTGTGGCCGGAGCCGGTGTCGGCCACGGCGAGACGGATGGGGGCGGAAGATGACGACGACCCGAGGTGACGTCCGGCGGCGTCGGGGCGTGCTGGTGCTGGCGGCGGTGGCGGCCGGGGTGTTCGGCGCCCCGGGCGCGGCGCTGGCGGACGGGCTGTCGGCCAGCCCGAGCCAGGCGGTACAGGGCGACGCGGTGGAACTGACGTTCGTGGTGCCCGAGCAGCGGCCCGGCGCGCGCACCGAGAAGATCGAGTTCAGGATGCCGCAGGACGCCCCGATCGGTGAGGTGTATCCGCTGTCGGTGGACGGCTGGGCGCCCCTGATCACCTCCCGCGAACTGGAAGCGCCGGTGGCCGGCATCCACGCCCCGTCGGTGAGCACGGTGACCTCGGCGGTGGTCTGGACCCGGGGTGCCGGGCCGGCGGTGGCGGGTCCGGCCCGGCTCTCGGTGGCCATGGGGCCGCTGCCGCAGACCGACCGGATGACCTTCGAGGTGGTGCAGACCTACTCCGACGGGACGGTGGTGCGTTGGGCCGACCCGGCCGGCGGCGGGCATCCCGCCCCGACGCTGGCGCTGGTGCCGCCCGCTCCCGGCGCGGCGACCGGGCACCACGGTGGCGCGGCCGACGGGACGGACGCCCAGGCTGCCCCGGCCGACGACGCCGCACCGGCCGACGACGAGGGCGGCCCCAGTGCGGACCTGCTGCTCGGCGGTGGCCTGCTGGTCGGGTTGGGCGGCGGTGCGGCGATCGGCTGGGTGGCGAGCCGGTCGCGCCGTCGGGCCGCCGCCGACGACCCGGGGGACGACGACCCGACGGCGGAGGCCGGCTCCGCCCCCGGCGAGCGGGGCTGGCGGCTCGACGGGCACGCCCCGGGCGACCACGCCGACGCCGGGCGGGTGTCGGCGCGCTGAACGCACCGGTCAGTCCAGCCAGTCCGGCAGCGGCTCCCGGGCGGCCACCCAGTCGGCGGGCACCCCGCCGGGCGTGCCGACCCCGGTGTGGCCGCCGATGATCCCGCCGACGATCGCGGCGGTGGTGTCGACGTCCCCGCCCGCCTCGACGCAGGCGCGGATGGCGGCCGGGTAGTCGGCCAGGTGGGTGGCGACCACCCAGAGGGTGAACGCGACCGTGTCCTGGGCGGTCACCCGGGCGCCGTTGCCCAGCGCCGCGACGGCCTCGTCGAGGTCGCGACCGAGCAGGCCGATCGCCCGGCGTACCCCCCGGTGCACGGCGCTGGCCGGGTCGATCGACCCGGCGACGGTGGTGAGCAGCCGGGCCACGTCGGGGCGGGGTTCCCCGTCCAGCCGGGCCCGGGCGGCGAGCGAGGCGGCGACGGCCACCGCGACCGCGCCGGCGATCCCCTCCGGGTGGGCGTGGGTGACCTCGGCGCTGACCCGGGCGCGGGACGCCGCGCGGGTGGTCGAGTCGGCGTACCAGGCGCCGAGCGGGGCGACCCGCATCGCCGCGCCGTTGCCGCAGGAGCCCTGGCCGTCGAAGGCCGACGCGGCGGCCACCGGCCACGGGGTGCCGGTGCGGATCAGCCGCAGGATGCTCACCGCGCCCGGCCCGTAGCCCCGGTAGGGCTCGGCCCGGGTGGCGAAGGCCAGCGCCAGCCGGTCGGCGTCGACGTCGCCGTGGATGGCGAGTTCGGCGAGCACCGAGCAGGCCATCTCGGTGTCGTCGGTCCACTGCCAGGGCGGCGGGGGCAGCCGGCCGGCCGCGAGGTCGTCGGGTCGCCGGCCCGGTACGAAGAACTGCGAACCGAGGGCGTCGCCGACGGACAGCCCGGCGAGGCTGTCCCGGGCCAACGCCAGCCGGGCGTCGGGAAACAGGGTGAACGGCATCGTCGTACCATTTTGCCCGGTTCGCGGATCCGCCGCAACGCGCCCGACTTGCCACGGGCAGTACGGTGCTGACGTGGCCACCGTGCTCCTGGTCGAAGACGACCACGTCGTCCGTGGCGCGATGCTGCGGTCGCTCAGTGAACGGGGGCACGCGGTGCACGCGGTCGGCACGGCGCTGGACGCGCTGCGTCGGGTCGCCGCCGAAACCCCCGATCTGGTCGTGCTCGACCTGGGCCTGCCCGACCTCGACGGCTCGGACGCGCTGCGGATGCTGCGCGGCATCACCGACGTGCCGATCATCATCGCCACCGCCCGCGACGACGAGCAGTCGGTGGTCCGCCTGCTGCGGGCCGGCGCGGACGACTACATGGTCAAACCGTTCACCGGCGCCCACCTGGACGCCCGGATCACCACCGTGCTGCGCCGGGTCGGCCGGGCCAGCCGTACCGTCGCGCCGGCCGTGCACTCCGTCGGTGGGCTGCGGGTGGACGTGGGTGAGCGCAGCGCGGTGCTCGACGGGGAGCCGCTGGCGCTCACCCGTAAGGAATTCGACCTGTTGGCGTATCTGGCGGCGCGGCCCGGCCGGGTGGTGTCCCGGCGGGAACTCTTGGAGGAGGTATGGCGCCAACCGTCGGTCGGCGAGGACCAGACCATCGACGTGCACCTGTACTGGCTGCGCCGAAAGATGGGCGAGTCCGCGGCGAAGCCGCGCTACCTGCGCACCGTGCGGGGGGTGGGGTTCCGGCTGGTGGCCCCCGACTGAGGCCGGCGCTGGCCGCGTTGACGGCCGGCATGTGCACGCTGGTCGCGTCGGCGTTCCTCGTCCCGCTCGGGTTGACCCTGCGGGAGGAGGTGCGCGAGGAGGCGCTCGCCGACGCGGCGCGACGCGGGGCACTGGTCACCGGCGCGCTCGCCGTCAGCGCCGAGCCGGCGGCGGTCCGCCGCGCGGTCGAGGCGACCGGGGACGACCCGGCGACCCGTCCGGTGGTGCACGGCCTGGCCGGGAAGCAGCCGGCCGGCCGGGCGTCGGCCGACGACCTGGAGCGGGCGCGGGCCGGGGAGCAGTCCCGGGTGGTCGACGTCGACGGCGGGTTGATCCGGCTCGACCCGGTGGTGCTCGACGGCCGGGTCGCCGTGGTCGAGGTCTTCGTGCCCGACGCCGTCCTCGACGAGGGGGCGGGCGGCACCTGGTTGCTGCTCACCGGGGTGGCCGTGGCGTTGGTCGGCGCGGCGGTGATCGTGGTGGACCGGGTCGCCGGGCGGGCGGTCGACTCCACCCGGGCCCTGGTCCGCGCCGCGCTCGCCGTGGGCGACGGTGACCTGGGGGTACGGGTCGAGCCGAGCGGCCCGCGCGAGCTGGCCGAGGCGGGCTACGCGTTCAACCGGATGGCCGACCGGTTGGTCGCCGCCCGTACCGACGAACGGGAGCTGGTGGCGGACCTGTCGCACCGGTTGCGTACCCCGCTGACGGTGCTGCGGCTCGACGCCGAGGGGCTGGACTCCGACGACACCAGCGTCGGCTCGTTCAGCGCGGCGGAGCTGGACCGGCGGCGGACGATCAGGCGCATCCGGCAGGCGATCGTCACCCTGGAGGGCGAGATCGACGTGCTGATCAAGACGACCCGCAAGGCGGTGGCGCACGAGGCCGGGCCGGCCGAGTGCGACGTCAGCGAGGTGGTCCGGGACCGGATGGTGTTCTGGGCGGCGCTGGCCGGCGACCAGAACCGCCCGCACCGGGTCAGCGGCGCCCAGTTCCGCATTCCGGTGCCGGTGCCCCGGGCCGAGCTGGCCGCCGCCCTGGACGCGGTGATCGGCAACGTCTTCCGTTACACCCCGCAGGGCACCGCGTTCGAGGTGGCCGTCTCCCGCCGGGACGGGTACGTGGCGATCCGGATCGACGACGCCGGGCCGGGCATCGCGAACCCGGACCGGGCGTTGCGGCGCGGGGCCAGTGACCAGGGCTCGACCGGGTTGGGGCTGGACATCGCGCGGCGGGTGGCGTTGCAGGCCAACGGCTCGGTCAGCCTCGACCGGGCCCGCCTGGGCGGGGCGAGCGTGGTGATGCTGCTGGCCGATCCGCAGGCGACGCCCCGGCAGGTCAACCGGTTCGGGTTGGTGGGCCGGATGGCGCGGGAGGCCCGGGAGCAGAAGGGCGGGGGCCGCCGCTGGCCCCGGCGGCGGCCCACCGACGGCTGAGCGGGCGGCGCTGACTGTGCTGTGGCGCAAGGTTTCCTTAGATCCGGATTAACGACGGCGACGCGGGGCCGGCGGGCTGACAGGATCGGGGCCGAACCCATCGGTTCCACCGGCCTGTCGCCCCTGACACCCACCGGCCGGTGGATCGGTACGCGCGGCGGGGGCACGGTCCCCCACACCAGCTCCCGCCGCGTGTACACCACTCTTCCCGGTCACCCGTGACGGTTCAGCGGGTCGCCACGAAGGCGTCGATCTCGGCGATGATCCGGGCCTGTCCGGCCGGGTCGAGGAACGACGCGGACACCGCCTCCCTGGCCAGTGCGGCGAGCCCGTCGGGGCCGGCGTCGAGCAGCCGGGCGGCGACGGCGTACTCGTCGTTGAGGGTGGTGCCGAACATCGGCGGGTCGTCGGAGTTGATGGTGACCCGCACCCCCGCGTCGACGAGTCGCCGCAGCGGGTGCTCCTCGATCCGGGCGACGGCCCGGGTCCGTACGTTGGACGTCGGGCAGACCTCAAGCGGGATGCGCCGCTCGGCCAGGTACGCCAACAGCTCCGGGTCCTGGGCGGCGGAGATGCCGTGGCCGATCCGCTCGGCGCCCAGCTCGCGCAGGGCGTCCCAGACGGTCTGCGGGCCGGTGGTCTCCCCGGCGTGCGGCACGGACCGCAGCCCGGCCGCCCGCGCCTGGTCGAAGTACGGCTTGAACTGCGGCCGGGGCACCCCGACCTCGGGGCCGCCGAGGCCGAAGGCGACCAGCCCGTCGGGGCGCTCGTCGAGGCTGATCCGCAGGGTCTCCTCGGCCGCCGGCAGGCCGGCCTCGCCGGGGATGTCGAAGCACCAGCGCAGCGCGATGCCGAAGTCGGCCTCGGCACGGCGGCGGGCGTCCTCGATGGCCTCGCAGAACGCCGGTGCGGGGATGCCCCGGCGCACGTGCGAGTAGGGGGTGACGGTCAGCTCGGCGTAGCGGACCTGCTGGCGGGCCAGTTCCCGGGCCACCTCGTGGGTGAGCAGCCAGACGTCGTCGGGGTCGCGGATCAGGTCGACGACGCTGAGGTAGATCTCGATGAAGTGGGCGAAGTCGCGGAACGCGAAGTAGTCGGCGAGGGCGTCCGGGTCCGCCGGTACGGGACTGCGTCCCTCGTGCCGGGCGGCCAGTTCGGCGACGATCCGGGGGGACGCGGAGCCCACGTGGTGTACGTGCAGCTCCACTTTGGGCAGTTCGGCGATGAAGGCGGACAGGTCGGTCACTGCGGCTCCTTGTGCCGGGCACCCGTACGGGCGACCACGAAGATCCGACGGAACGGGAAGTACACCTGACCCTGCCGTACCGGGTACGCGCGGGCCAACAGGTTCTCCAGCGCGGCGCGGAAACCGGCGAGGGCGGTGTCGTCCAGCACGGCCCGCACGGGGCGCAGGGCGGTGCCGTCCAACCAGGTCAGCACGGGGTGTTCGGCGTCGGCGAGGGCGGGCAGCCGGTGCAGGTAGGTGGTCTCCCAGGCGTCGACCGCGCAGCCGGCGGCGGTCAGCGCGGTGGCGTACCCGACCGGGTCGTCGACGGGGTCCTCGCGTAGCAGCGGCCGGACGGTGGCCGCCCAGCGGGGGTCTTCGGCGACCTCCCGGAGCGCCCGGTGCGAGGGGCCGGTGAAGTTGCCGGGCACCTGGAACGCCAGCCAGCCGCCGGGCGGCAGCGCGTGCGCCCAGCGGCGCAGCAGGGCCGGGTGGTCGGGCACCCACTGCAGCACGGCATTGGCGACCAGCACGTCCACGTCGGGGGTGGGCCGCCAGTCGGTGACGTCGCCGACGGTGAAGTCGACGGTGGTGTCGAGTGTCCGGGCCCGCCCGATCATCTCCGGGGAGGAGTCCAGGCCGCTGATCCGGGCGTCCGGCCAGCGTCGGGCGAGGGTCGCGGTGAGGGTGCCCGGACCGCAACCGAGGTCGACCACCGCGCGTGGCCGGTCGGCGTCGACCCGGGCCAGCAGGTCGTGGAACGGGCGGGACCGCTCGTCGTCGTAGCGCAGGTACGTGCCCGGATCCCACATGACCAACCCCCAAACCGTACGTACGTTTTGTTACAAGGTACGGCCGGCGCTGCGCCCCGGCAAGCAGGTCACTAGGCTCGACGGCATGGAACAGCGCAGCTTCGACCGGCTCGGCCGGCAGGTGGGTGTGGTCGGCCTCGGTGCCTGGCAGCTCGGCGCGGACTGGGGACAGGTCAGCGAGAGCGACGCCCTGGCCGTCCTCGCCGCCGCCGTGGAGTCCGGCGTCACCTTCCTCGACACCGCCGACGTCTACGGCGACGGCCGCAGCGAACAGCTGATCGGGCGGTTCCTGCGGGACAACCCCGGGCACGGGCTCACCGTCGCCACCAAGATGGGCCGCCGGGTCGAGCAGACGCCGCAGGCGTACACCCTGGACAACTTCCGGGCCTGGACCGACAGGTCCCGGGCCAACCTCGACGTGGACACCCTCGACCTGGTGCAGCTGCACTGCCCGCCCACCGAGGTCTTCGCCGACGACCGGGTCTTCGACGGCCTCGACACCCTCGTCGCCGAGAAGCGCATCGCCGGGTACGGCGTCAGCGTCGAGACCTGCGACCAGGCGCTCACCGCGATCGCCCGGCCGGGGGTGGCCAGCGTCCAGATCATCCTGAACGCGGTCCGGCTCAAGCCCCTCGACGAGGTGCTGCCGGCCGCCGCCGCGGCCGGCGTCGGGATCATCGCCCGGGTGCCGCTGGCCAGCGGCCTGCTCTCCGGCCGCTACGACGAGCACACCACCTTCGCCGCCGACGACCACCGCACCTACAACCGGCACGGGGAGAGCTTCGACGTCGGCGAGACCTTCTCCGGCGTCGACTTCGACCTCGGCCTGACCGTGGTGCGCCGGCTCGCCCCACTGGTCGGCGACGGGCGCACGATGGCGCAGTTCGCCCTGCGCTGGGTCATCGACCAGCCCGGGGTGACCGTGGTCATCCCCGGCGCCCGCAACCCGGAGCAGGCCCGGGGCAACGCCGCCGCGGCCGGGTCCCCCGCGCTCACCGGGGCCGAGCTGGACACCGTCCGGTCGGTCTACGACGAGCTGGTCCGCCCCCGGGTGCACGACCGGTGGTGAGCCACGCCGGCCGGGTCGTCGCGTCGGTGCCGTCCGGCCGGCATCCTGGTGACCGGGCCGGGTCGACCGGCCCACGGAGGGGGGACCGGTGAGGGGATGGCTCACGCTCACCCTGGGCCTGCTGGCCGTGGTGGTCGGCGCCGTCTGGACGGTCCAGGGCCTCGGCTACGTCGACGGCAGCCTGATGAGCGACGAGCGGCTGTGGGCCGTCGTCGGGCCGCTGCTGGTGCTGGCCGGCCTGGTGCTGCTCTGGCGTGGCCTGCGAGCCCGCCGGCTGCCCTGACCGGCCCGACGAGCTGCGGGCCGGCGGCTGCCCCTGACGGGCGTGCCGGGCTGTGGCCCGGCACGCCGACGGGGGGCGGGACCGATGCGGAAGCCCCGCGTCCGGGGATGCGGAAAGCCCCGCGTCCGGAAGGACACGGGGCTTCTCGTCGATCCGGCTGGCCGGACCACCCGGGCCGGCGAACGCCGACCGACTTCGCTCAGAGGGGGCGGACCTGCTCGGCCTGCGGACCCTTCTGACCCTGGGCGATCTCGAACTCCACCCGCTGGTTCTCCTCCAGCGTGCGGTAGCCGCTGGTCTGGATGGCCGAGAAGTGGACGAACACGTCAGCACCCCCGCCGTCGACGGTGATGAAGCCGAAGCCCTTGTCAGCGTTGAACCACTTCACGGTTCCCTGCGCCATGTGTATCTCCTTCTAAAACCGGCGGCCGAGCACGCTGTGCGGCCGATTGGCCGTGTGCGGGCGGCGACGACCCGGGCGGGCCCCCCACAGCGGGAGACCGCTCCGTGCCGACACCGTCTCGCAACAGCGGGGATCAGCAAACCACGTACCCAAAAACCTTGCACAGCCTAATCGACGAAATTCTCCGACATGTGACCTGACGGATGCCCGACGCACGCTGGCCGGGTCGTCCCGACCCGGGCGAAAGGCCCCCCGTCCGTCGATGCGTACGGGGGGCCACAGGTCGTCGTCACCATCCGGTAGGACAGCCGTCGCGGCTGGTCACCGGGGTTACGGCCGGTCGGGACGGGTCAGTCGGGCCAGCGCCCGGTCAGCCGCCGGACGCCGACCGCGCCACCCCGGTCCACCGCCGCCCGGACGACCGAGAAGATCGCCCCCTGCAACGCCGCCGCCGCGAGGATCTCGCCCCAGCGGCGGTCCTCGTCGGTGGGGTTGGGCGCCTCGCCGTCCCCGGCGGTCGCCTTCCACACCTGCCGGAAGATCATTCCGGCCAGCGCGCCCGCCGCCAGTCCCAGCACCACCCCGACCGGCTTGTACGCGGTCCTGCCGATGCCCTTGCTCACCTGCGCCTCCCCCGAACGATCAACAACACCACCACGGCGGCCACCGCGCCTGCCGCTATCGTCGCCCACGGCACCGGATCGCGCCGCACCGCCACCGACGTGTCGTACGCCTGGGCCCGCGCGTGGTCGACGCTCTGGGCCGCCTGGCCGCGTACCCGGGCCACGGTCAGCGCCGCCTGCTCGCGCACCCGCTCCTTCGCCTGCTCCGCCGAGTCCTTCAGCCGGGCCTTGACGTCGGCCTTGGCGGCCAGCAGTTCCATGGTCTCGCCCAGCTCCACCCGGGTGCGCCGGATCTCCTCGCGCAGCGCCTCGGTGTCGCCGGTGCCGTTGCCGTTGCTGCCTGTCGTGCCGGTCATGCCCGTCCCCTGTCCTTCACCGCGGCGGCGACCGTGTCCACGTCCGCGCGGACGCTGCGGACCGTCGCCTCCGGCATCGGGGGGACCGCGTGGCTGACCTGCTTCTTCCCCACCAGGGCGAGCACCCCGGCGACGAGGAAGAGCACCACCGCCACGATCAGCGCCGCCGCCCACGCGGGCAGCACCAGGGCCAGCAGCAGGATCGCGGCGGTGACCAGTGCGCCGAGGCCGTACAGGGCCAGCGCCCCGCCGCCGCCGAAGAGGCCGATCCCGATCCCGGCGTGTTTGCCCTTCTGGGTCAGTTCCGCGCGGGCCAGGGCCAGCTCGTCCCGGACCAGTCGGGAGACCTGCTCGGTGGCCCGCTGCACCAGTTCGGCGGTGGACGGCTCGCTCCCGGTCCGGGACGTACGGTGGTTCGCGACGTCAGCCATGCTGTCCTCCTTTCGTCATCACCGCGCTGTATGCCCGGAGCCGCCGTCCGTCAATCCTGCGCACGGTGACCAACCACATCTGACCGCAGGTCGGGCCGGGGCGTCCGGCAAAACGCCGAAGCGGGTACGACGAGCGCCGCGACCGGCAGTCGCGGGGCTCGTCGGGGCTGGGGATGGCTCCGCCCCCGCGACCGGCGGTCGCGGGGGCGGGACGGGGCTGTGGGTGGCTCAGCGGCGGGCGTCGCCCCCCGGGTCCGCACCGACGGTGACGGCCTCACCCCGGGCGTCCTGGTCCGGGCCGACGAACGCCTCGCTGCGGGCATCGCCGTCGTCGCTGCCGCCGAAGACCCGGGCGTCGTCGGGCAGCTCGCCCTCGGCGCGGCGGCGGACCTGACGCCGCGGCGGCACCCACTGCCACGGCAGGTTGCCGGCGCCGTCGCCCACCTCGGCGCGGGTCCGGGGCAGCGCGGTCGGCCGGTGGTCGCGGACCCAGCCGACCAGGTGCTCCCGCACCAGGCAGCGCAGGTCCCACAGGCTGCCGGCGTCGGCGGCGCTGACCAGGGCACGCACCTTGATCGCACCGCCGGTGGCGTCGGTGACCTGGAGCACGCAGACCCGACCGTCCCACAGGTCGGTGCTCTCGACCAGCCGGCGCAGCTCCTCCCGCATCGACTGCACCGGCACCGACCAGTCGAGGTGGAACTCGGCCGTGCCGAGCACCGCCGCCTCGGTCCGGGTCCAGTTCTGGAACGGGGTGCTGGTGAAGTACGAGGTGGGCAGGATCAGTCGCCGGTCGTCCCAGATCTGGACCACCACGTAGCTGAGCGTCAGCTCCTCGATCCGGCCCCACTCCCCCTCGACCACCACCACGTCGTCGAGGCGGACGGCGTCGCTGAAGGCGAGCTGGAGGCCGGCGATGACGTTGCCGAGCAGGCTCTGCGCGGCCAGCGCGGCGACCACACCGACCACACCGGCGCTGGTGAGCACGCCCGCGCCGACGCCGCGTACCGCCGGGAAGGTCATCAGCATCACGCCGACGGCGAGCACCACGATCACCACGATGGTCAGCCGGCGCAGCAGCACCACCTGGGTGCGTACCCGCCGGACGTGCCGGTTGTCGGGCACGTCGACCCGCAGGAACCGGGCCAGCGCGGTGTCCTCCGCCACCACCAGCAGGGAGGCGACCAGCCAGGCCACCGCGGCGACCACCCCCAGCACCAGGATGTGCAGCACGGCCTGCCGCCACCCGGTGCCCACCGCGTAGCCGGTGGTCCAGCGGACCGCGAACTGGACGGCCACCACCGTGCCGGCCACCTGCAACGGCCGGTGGACGTGCGCGGTCAACTCCGTCATCAGGTGGGACCGCCGGCCGAGCCGGCGGATCAGCCGGTGTACCACCTCGACGAGCAACAGAGCGATCGCCGCCGCGGTGGCCGCGGCGGCGATCGTCTCGAGGTAGTCCTGCACGTGGTTGTCTCCCTCCGGCCGGGCTGATCGCAATCGGGCAAAGGCCCAATGGTGCCCGGCGTTTCCGGTATCGACCAGGCTCAGATCTTGCGGAACCGGGACTGGAAGAAGCAGTAGACCCCGAAGGCGGCGATGCCGAGCGCCATCAGCGCCAGGATGAACGGCCCGTACGGCTGGTCCCGCAGGGTCCGCAGCGCGGCGTCCAGGCCACGGGCCTTCTCCGGGTCGTAGTTGATCGCGGCGACGACGATCAGCAGACCGGCGACGGCGAACACCGCGCCCCGGGCGATGTAACCGGCCATGCCCAGCCGGCGGACCGTCTGCCGGGTCTTGCCGTTCATCTCGTTGGTCTTGAGGTTGCGCTCGAACTTCTTCTTGTAGCCGTAGATCACCATGCCGATGCCGACGGCGGCGAGCACCAGGCCGGCGAACCCGACCAGACCACGGCCGCCGCTGGAGGCCATCAGCTTCTCGCTGAACTGCTCCTGCTGGTCGGCGCTGTTGGAGCTGGCGTCCTGCACCACCTGGATGGAGGTCCAGGCGAGCCAGAGGAAGACGACGGTGCGGACGGCCGAGGCGATCCGCTCGAAGAGACGTTCCTTGCCGCGCTTGGCGTGGTGGCCGACGGCCGCCTCCAGCGCCTGCCAGATGGCCATCGCGATCAGGCCGACGGCGATCGCGATCAGCAGGAACTTGCCCATCGGCTGGGCGCCCAGGGCACGCAGCGCCCCGTTCTGGTTTCCCTCCTCGCCGGAACCGGCGAAGGCGATCTGGAGGATGATCCAGGCGAAGAGCAGGTGGACGATCCCGTAGCCGATGAAACCGGCCCGGGCGAGGAGTTCCAGCCAGCGGCTGTCCGCGGTGCGGCTAGCGGTGGCTTCGGCGTTCCGGGTGAGTGACATGGGCCCACAATCTCCGTTCGGGAAGATCCCCAAACGTGGTGCCCGCGCCCGGCGTGCAGGTCAGCTGCCGGCGTTGCGCGACACCCGGATCTGCACCTGTTGGTCGGTGACGCTGTCCAGGGTGACCGCGAAGCCACCCACCTCGGTGGCCTGCTGGCCGATGGTCAACGAGAGCTGCTCGCCGGCGACCTCGACGGTCACCTGGTCGCCCTGCGCGCCGATCAGCTTCGCCTCGACGCCGAGGATGGAGGCACGGGCGTCGACACCCCGGTCGAAGGTGACCGTGCAGGCGTCCAGGCCACAGTCGGTGTCGGCGCCGTCCGAGCTGCATCCGGCCAGCACGGCCACGCCGAGCGCCAGGCCGGCCAGCAGGCCGGCGGTCCGCCGGAGGGGGGTGGGGGTGGTGGCGCTTCGCTTCGTCACCCCACCAAGGGTACGAGACGCAGCCCACCCCGCCACCCGGGTGGATCTTCGGGTCGGTCCGGCGGGCTAGGGTCCGGGCATGCCGTTCGACATCACCCGTACCCGGGCCGCGTACCCCGCGCTCGCCGAGGGTTTCGCCCACTTCGACGGTGCCGGTGGCACCCAGACCCCCCGGACGGTGATCGACGCGGTGGCCGAGGCGATGCGCATCGCCGTGGGCAACCGCAGCACCGCCTTCCTGCCCGGCCGCCGGTCGCTGGAGCTGGTGGCGGGGGCCCGCACCGCGGTGGCCGACCTGCTGGGCGTCGCACCGGACGGGGTGGTGCTCGGGCCGAGCGCGACCGCGCTGACGTACACGCTGGCCCGGACGCTGGGCGCGGACTGGGGCCCCGGGGACGAGGTGGTGGTCTCCCGGCTCGACCACGACGCCAACGTGCGGCCCTGGGTGCAGGCGGCCGAGGCGGCGGGGGCGACCGTACGCTGGGCCGAGTTCGACCCGGCCACCGGTGAGCTGCCCGCCGGGCAGTACGCCGACCTGGTCGGCGTGCGGACCCGGCTGGTGGCGGTGACCGCCGGCAGCAACGCCACCGGCACCATGCCGGACGTGGCGGCGATCGCCGCGACGGCCCACGCGGCCGGCGCGCTGGTCTGCGTGGACGGGGTGCACTCGGTGCCGCACGGCCCCACCGACCTGGCCGCCACGGGTGCCGACTTCCTCGTCACCAGCGCCTACAAGTGGTCCGGGCCGCACCTGGCCGCGGTGGTGGCCGACCCGGCCCGGTGGGCGGGGCTGCGCCCGGCCAAGCTGGTCCCCTCCTCCGACGCGGTGCCCGACCGGTTCGAGGCCGGCACGCCGAGCTTCCCGCTGCTCGCCGGGGTGGCCGCCGCCGTCGACCACCTGGCCGGGCTGGACCCGACGGCCACCGGTGACCGGCGGGCCCGGGTCCGCGCCGGGCTGGCCGCCGCGCAGGATCACGAGGGGACGCTGTTCGCCCGGCTGGCCGAAGGGCTGGCCGCCCGGCCGGCGGTCGCCGTCCTGCCGGCCGGCGTGCGGCGCTGCCCGACGGTGTCGTTCCGGCTGGCCGGGTGGACGCCGGCCGGGCTGGCCGCCGCGTTGGGGGCCGCCGGGCTCTGCCTGTCCAGTGGGGACTACTACGCCTACGAGTACTTCCAGGCGCTCGGCCTGCGGGACAGCGGCGGGGCGGTACGGGCGAGCGTCTACCACTACAACACCGTCGACGAGGTGGACCGGCTGCTGGCCGAGCTGGACCGGCTGGCCGAGCAGGGGGAACCGGCGGACCGCTGAGCGGGCGGGTCAGCGGGTTCCGGTGAGCAGTTCGGCGGCGGCGCGGGCGGCGGCCCGGGTCGCGCCGTGGGTGGCCAGGTGCAGGCCGCCGGTGACCAGCTCGGGCAGGCCGAGTTCGACTATCACGGCGTCCGGCCGGGTGGCCAGCGCCCGGTCGACCGCGGCCCGCATCCACGGGTGCCGGTGCAGGTCCCGCACCACCAGCACCAGGGGCCGGCCGGCCGCCGCACCGGTCGGGTCGGCGGGCAGGTCGGCCTCGGTGAGCCGGACGGTGGTGGTGCCGGGGAGCAGGTCGGCCAGGGGTGCCCCGAGACCCCACGGGGTCTCCGCGCCGATCGCGATGTTGTGCGGTGCGGCGAACTCGACCACGTGCGCGGCGGCGGTCAGCGGCAGCCGGCCGACCGCGTCGCCGCTGACCCGCACCGCCCGCCGGGCGGCGGTCAGGCCGACCGGCGAGCCGTCGGTGGGACGCGGGGCGGGGTCGGGCCGGCCGGCGCGGGCGGCGGTGCTCCACTCGGCGAGCTGACCGACCCGCTTGGCGGCCTCGGCGAGGCGTTCCTCGGGCAGCTCACCGGCGAGCACCGCGGCCACGATCGCGTCGCGCAGGTAGCGGGCGGCGGCCTCGTCGGCGCGTTCGCCGCCGACGCAGATCGCGTCCGCCCCGGCGGCGAGGGCCCGGACGGCGGTGCCGGCGAAGCCGTACCGGTCGGCGACGGCGCGCATCTCCACCGCGTCGGTGACCACCACGCCGGAGAAGCCCAACTCCTCGCGGAGCAGGTCACCGAGGATGCGGTGGCTGAGGGTGGCCGGCAGGTCGGGGTCGAGGGCGGGGACCAGCAGGTGCCCGGTCATCACCGCCTGCACCCCGGCGGCGACGGCGGCCCGGAACGGGACCAGCTCACCGGCGTCCAGGCGGGCCCGGCTGGCCCCGATGCGGGGCAGGTCGTGGTGCGAGTCGACCCGGGTGTCGCCGTGGCCGGGGAAGTGCTTGGCGCAGGCGGCGACGCCTGCGGACTGGAGGCCGCGTACCCAGGCGGCGGTGTGCCGGGCGACCAGGTGCGGGTCGGCGCCGAAGGACCGCACCCCGATCACCGGGTTGGCCGGGTTGATGTTGACGTCGGCGTCGGGGGCGTAGTTGAGGGTGACGCCGAGGTCGGCGAGTTCGACGCCGAGGTCGCGGGCCACGTCCTCGGTGAGCGTCGGGTCGTCGACCGCGCCGAGGGCGAGGTTGCCGGGACGGGAGCTGCCCCGGCCGGACTCGATCCGGGTGACGTCCCCGGCCTCCTCGTCGATGGCCACCAGGACGTCGGGGCGTTCGGCGCGCAGCGTCGCGGTGAGCGCGGCCACCTGCCCGGGGTCGACGACGTTGCGGGCGAACAGCACCACCGCGCCGAGCCCCTCGGCCAGCCACCGACGGACCCAGTCGGGCGGGGTGGTGCCGACGAAGCCGGGCTGCAGGACGGTGGCGGCCAGACCCGCCAGGTTGCGCTCGTTCATCCGGCCCCGGTACCCCCGTCGCGTGTCGACGGCCCGATGCCGTCGCGGTGCTGCCATGGTCACACCGGGCAAGGTAATAGTCAATAAACCTTACTGTTACTGTCTGGCGTCGGTCGGAGGGACGTGCGACAGTGCGGGCATGGACCTGCCGCTCGCCGACGCCACCTCACCGGCCGACATCCCCGGCGTACGCCTGCTCGGCCTGGTGGTCGGCGGGTTGCTGCTGCTGGCCGCCATCCGGGCCATGTTCGGCCGCCGCTGAGTTCGGCCGCCGCCGGCCGACTGATCACCCGCCGACCGGGGTACCGCTGGCGGAGGTCGCGCCGCACCCGGCGGCGGGCCCGGCGAGGGGGCACCATGAAGATCGGCTACTTCCTGTCCAGCGAGGAGTACACCCCGGCGCAACTGCTGGAGCAGGCCCGGGCCGCCGAGCGGGCCGGTTTCCAGGCACTGTGGATCTCCGACCACTACCACCCGTGGACGGACGCCCAGGGGCAGAGCCCCTTCGTCTGGTCCGTCATCGGGGCGCTGAGCCAGGTCAGCTCGTTGCCGGTGAGCACGGCGGTGACCTGCCCGACGGTCCGCATCCACCCGGCGGTGCTGGCGCAGGCCGCGGCGACCAGCGCCGTCATGCACTCCGGCCGGTTCGTGCTCGGCGTCGGCACCGGCGAGGCGCTCAACGAACACATCTTCGGCGACGCCTGGCCGCAGACCGACGTGCGGCTGGAGATGCTGGAGGAGGCCGTGACGGTGATGCGGGAGCTGTGGCGGGGCGACTTCGTCAACCACCACGGCCGGCACTACACGGTGGAACACGCCCGCGTCTACACGCTGCCCGACGCGCCCCCGCCGGTGTACGTCTCCGGCTTCGGGCCCAAGGCCGTCGACCTGGCCGCCCGGATCGGTGACGGCTACGTCAGCATGATGCCCGACGGCGACCTGGTCAGCCGGTTCCGGGACAACGGCGGCGGCGACAAGCCGTGCCAGGCCGGCTTCAAGGCCGCGTACGCCGACACCGCGGACGAGGGCGCGCGGATCGCCTACGAGACGTGGCCCAACGCCGGGGTGCCGGGCGAGCTGTCCCAGGTGCTGCCCTCCCCCCGGCACTTCGAGCAGGCTGCCCAACTCGTCACGCCGGATCAGGTGCGGCAGGGCTTCGTCTGCGGCGACAGCGCCGACGCCCACCTGGAGATGATCGACAGGTACGCCAAGGCCGGCTTCGACGAGGTCTACGTCGCCAACACCGGCCCGCACTGGCAGGGCCTGTTCGACCTCTACCAGCGCGAGGTGCTCCCCCACCTGAGCTGAATTCCACCGTCCACGGGTCACCGACACGCACCGCCGTCGGTGACCCGTGGTCGATCACGTGTGCGCGCCCGGTCACCGCGCCTGACCTGCGACGTACCGGCCACCGTGGGCGGTGTGCCCGATCCGGTGGGAGCGGTTTCGCCGCCGATCCACCCGGGTACCTCCGGCCCTCGATGAAGCTGTCCATGCACTCGACGACGTTGCGCCGCGCGGCGCGCAGCCTGTTCGGCTGGAAAGCGCTGCGGCCCAACCAGCTCGCCGCCATGCGCGCGGTGATGAAACGACGCGACGCCCTGGTGGTGCTCCCCACCGGAGCCGGCAAGTCGGCGATCTACCAGATCCCGGCGAGCCTGATCCCCGGGCCGACGGTGGTGATCTCCCCCCTGCTGGCCCTTCAGCAGGACCAGATCGCCGCGCTCAACGAACGCCAGCGCCCCGAGCTGCGCGCCGTGCGGATCAGCTCGGACGAGAGCGCCGCCCAGCAGGCCGAGGCGATCGAGGAGATCCGGCAGGGGCGGGCGGAGTTCCTCTTCATCACCCCGGAGGCGCTGGCCAACCCCGACCGGATGGCCGAGGTGAGGTCGCTGCAACCGGCCCTGGTGGCGATCGACGAGGCGCACTGCATCTCGGCGTGGGGGCACGACTTCCGCCCCGACTACCTGGCGTTGGGCCACCTGATCGACGGTCTGGGCCGGCCGCCGGTGGTGGCGCTGACCGCCACCGCCTCCCCGCCGGTACGCGACGACATCATCGCCCGGCTGCGGCTGCGCGACCCCGAGGTGGTGGTCTCCGGGCTGGACCGGCCGAACCTGTTCGTCGAGGTCGCCCACTGCCCCACCGACGACTACCGCTGGCGGCGGCTGATCGCGCTGCTGCGTGACGACGAGCGGCCCGGCATCATCTACGTGCCGACCCGGCGGGCCGCCGAGGAGCTGGCCGCACGGCTGACCACGGCCGGGTTCCCGGCGGAGTACTACCACGGCGGGATGCCCACCGCCGCCCGGCACGGGCTGCACGAGGCGTTCCTCGCCGACCAGGTGCCGATCATGGTGGCGACCTCGGCGTTCGGCATGGGCATCGACAAGCCGAACATCGCCTGGGTGGTGCACATGGCGCTGCCCGACTCGCCGGACAGCTACTTCCAGGAGATCGGCCGGGCCGGGCGCGACGGTGCGCCGGCCCGGGTGCTGCTGCTGTGGCGGGCCGAGGACGTCGGCCTGCAGCGCTACTTCTCCGGCGGCCTGCCGGACGAGACCGAACTGCGGGACCTGGCCGCGCTGCTGCGTCGCCGGGCGACGACCAAGAAGGCGCTGCGCGAGACGACCGGCCTCGGGCCGCGCAAGCTCGGGCAGTACCTGGCCCTGCTGGAGCAGATCGGGGCGGCCGAACCCCGGGCCGGGCAGAAGATCGGCGCACCGCGCTACTCCCCCACCCCGGCGGAGGCGGGCGCGGCGGCCCTGGCCGAGGCCGAACGGCAGCAGACGGTGACCCGCTCGCGTACCGACATGATGCGCGCCTTCGCCGAGACCACCGGGTGCCGGGGGCAGGTGCTGCTGGCCTACTTCGGCGAGCAGATGTCGCAGGTCTGCGGGCACTGCGACAACTGCCACGCCGGCACCAGCGTGGCGAGCGACGGCGCGGTCGGCCCGTTCCCGGTGCACAGCCAGGTCCGGCACCCGGAGTGGGGTCCCGGCCTGGTGCTCAACTACGAGGAGGACCGGATGACGGTGCTCTTCGACGAGGTGGGTTACAAGACGCTCTCCGTGCGCGTGGTGTCCGAACAGGGTCTGCTGACGCTGGACTAGCCTGACCCGGGCGACCGCCGGGGGCGGTGCCCGCAGTGGAACGATCGAGAGGGGCTCAGTCGTGATCGAACAGCCGGCGTACACCGGGTTCGGGTTCTCCGACGAGGAGTGGGGGCTGCTGGTCGGCCTGCCGCAGTCGGTCCTGACCGCGGCCAGCGCCGCCGAGTCGGACGGCGCCCGGCGCACCCGCGCCGAGAACGCGGCCGGGCTGGAGACCATCGCCGCCGGCCGGGAGTCGGCGAGCCCGCTCGTCGCCGCCGTCGCCGGGGAGATCGTCTCCCGGGTGGGCGACCCGGAGGCCGGCGAGGAACTGCCGGTGATCTCGCCGGCCGACCCGCAGGCGCTCATCGACGACGTGCTGGTCCGGGCCGGACAGGCGGCCACCCTGCTGGCCGCGAAGGTGGACGAGGGCGAGGTCGGGGCGTACCGGCACTGGCTGGTGGAGATCGCCGACCAGGTGGTCGGGGCGGCGTCCAGCGGGGGGCTGCTCGGCCTCGGCGGCGACCAGGTCAGCGACTCGGAGCGGAAGTTCCGCGACCGCCTCTCCCAGGTCCTCAACGACTGACGTCGACCCACGGCGACGGGCCGGGCCAGCCTGACGGCGGCCCGGCCCGTCGCCGTTTCGTGGTGGTGATCGACCCGAGGTCGCCGATCGTGCGGTATCCCGGGCGCTCCGATGCCGCTATGTCGGCGAAACAGCGGCATCGACAGACCCCACGACCCCCGCGCGGAGCGGGCCCGTGGGGTCTTCGTCCAGAATGGAGGGGAAGTGCCCGCCGACGGGGGAGGCCGGACATGGTGCACCGCACGGTGATCGACACTGAACAACTGCCACCGACGGAACGGTTCGGGATGTGGCTGGACCTGGTCGCCCGCACCTCCACACCGTTGCGGATCCGCTCCGACCACCAGCACGACTTCCGGGCCCGCGCCGAGTTCGTCGAGCTGGGCCCGATCCGGCTGGTGCGCTACCGGTACCCGTCGCTGGAGGCGGTCCGCACCGCGAAGCTGGTCCGCCGCACCGAGGTGGACTTCCACCTGCTCGCCCTCACCACCAGCGGCACCGGCGTCGCCGGGCAGGCCGGGCGCCGGAGCCGCCTCGACGCCGATGAGTTCACCTTCTACGACGGCTCCCGGCCGCACGAGGTGAGCCACTTCGGTGACGGCGACGCGCAGCACGCCACCTCGGTGGTCGCGTTGATCCCGTACGGGGCGATCCCGCTCACCCCGGACCAGCTCGCCCCGCTGCTGGCCGGCCGGATGTCGGCCGGCGAGGGGATCGGCGCGCTGGTCGCCCACTACCTGACCCGGATCGCCACCCATCCGGAGCAGTACCAGCAGGCCGACGCCGAACGGCTGGGCGGGGTGGCGCTGGACCTGATCTCCACCATGCTCGGCCGCTACCTGGTCGCCGAGGACGAGATGCCCCGCGAGGTACGCCGCCGGGCGCTGCTCACCCAGGTGCGGGCGTACGTCCAGCGGCGGCTCGGCGACGCCGGGCTGACCCCGGCCACCATCGCCGAGGCGCACCACATCTCGGTACGCAGCCTGCACCGGCTCTTCGAGGAGGAGCACGCCACGGTGGCGTCGTACATCCGGGAGCTGCGGTTGGAGCGGTGCCGGCGGGACCTGGCCGACCCGACGCTTGCCCACCGGCCGGTGCAGGCCGTCGCCGCGCGCTGGGGTTTCCGGGACAAGGCCCACTTCAGCCGGGCCTTCCGCGCCGCCCACCGGCTCACCCCCCAGGAGTACCGGATACAGCACCTGCAACAGGCACGGATCGTCAACAGCACGGCGTCCGCAGTCAACCCGGGACCGACATACTGACAGCGGGCCGGCGGTCACCCGAGCGGCCGGCCCGACGGTAACGGGGGACCGCGGCGTGGCGTCCGTGACCCGGATGGGTCACGGACGGCCGCCCGGTGCCGCAGCCCGCCCGGCGCGCGACCGCCGTCGCCCCGGATGGCCCTCCCGGCCGCACCGGCCCCGACCCCGTCGCGCCTCCCCCAGGACCTGCGGCGGGGTCGGTCAGGTCTCCTCCAGCAGCTCCAGCACCGACCGTTCGACCTGCTCCCGCGGGGCGTCGGCGGGCACCGGCAGCACCACGCCGTCGTGGTAGAGGTCGACCACCCGGGGATCCACGTACGACGTACGGGCCACCGTGGGGGTGTTGCCGAGCAGGTCGGCGACCTCCCGCATCACCCCGGCCACCGCCCGGCGACGCGCCGTCACCGAACGCTGCGTCCCCACGGTCGCCAGTTCCGTGGCCGCCCGGACGGTGGCGTGCCAGGTGCGGAAGTCCTTCGCGGTCATCTCGCCGCCGCTGGCGTCGCGCAGGTAGCCGTTGACCTCGTCGCTGCGCACGTCCCGCCAGGTCCGCCCGTCCCAGTAGCCGAAGAGCCGCTCCTCGGTACGCCGCCGCCGCCGCAGGGTGGTCAGCACCCGGCACAGTTGCGGGTCCTCGATCCGGCGGACCTGCTCGATGCCGCCCTTGGCCGGGAACTCGAAGACCACGCAGCCGCCCCGGGACCGGGCGTGCTCCGGACGCAGGGTGGACACGCCGAAGGTGGCGTCCTCCCCGACGGCGTACTGCTCGTTGCCGACCCGGAAGGCGCCCATGTCGAGCAGCCGGGCGACGGTGGCCAGCACCCGGTCCCGGTTCAGCCCCCGCCCGGTCAGGTCACCGGCGATCCGCTCGCGCAGGGTCGGCAGCCGACGGGCCACCTCCAGCACGTGGTCGAACTTCGCCTCGTCCCGCTTGCGCCGCCACTGCGGGTGGTAGAGGTACTGCCGTCGGCCGGCGGCGTCGGTGCCGGTGGCCAGGATGTGCCCGTTGGGGTACGGCGCGATCCACACGTCGGACCAGGCCGGCGGGATCACCAGCTCGGACAACCAGGCCAGCGTGTCCGGGTCCCGGACCCGCTCACCGTGCCGGTCCAGGAAGGTCCAGCCCTTGCCGCGCCGGCGACGCCCGTAGCCCGCCCGACCCGGATCACTGCGCCTCAGTCGCACCTCAGACCCGTACCGTTTCCTCGGCCTCGTCCACGGCGGCCAGCACCCGGTCGACCGGGAGCGCCGCCCATCTCGCCGCCGTACCTACCCCCGGCCCGGCGGCGCAATCCTCGCCCGCCGCCCAGAGGACCCGGTGCCACGGCCGGTCGGCCGGCGGGCCCCAGCGGGCCGGCGGCACCGGGCCGAACAGCAGCACCGACGGGACCCGGTAGGCGGTGGCCAGGTGACCGACCCCGGTGTCCCCGCTGACCACCAGCCGGGCGGCGGCCACCAGGGCGGCCAGCTCACCCAGGTCGGTCCGGCCGGCCAGCACCGCCGAGTGGGGCAGGCCGGCGCCGGCCGCCACCCGGTCGGCCAGGTCCCGTTCGCCGGCCGAGCCGGTCACCACCACCCGGTGCCCCCGGTCGGCCAGCCGCCGGGCCAGCGCGGCGAACCGGTCCGCCGGCCACCGCTTCGCCTCGACCTTGCTGCCCGGGTGCACCACGGTCACCCCGACCGGCAGCCGGCCCGCAGGTGGCCGGCGCAACGCCAGGTCGGTGCGGTCGGCCGGGATGCCGTACCAGTCGAGCAGCCGGCACCAGCGGTCCACCTCGTGCTCGTCGTCGTCCCAGTCGGGTCCGTCGCGGTGCCCGGCCGGCGGGCACCGGAAGGCCACCAGCCGGCCCGCGCCGGCCAGCATCAGGTGCGAACGCGGCCCGCGTCCGTGCAGGTTGACCGCCACCTCCGGCGGCGGCCCGGACCACGGCGGCACGCCATCCGGGGGCGGGCCGGGCCACCGGCCGGCCGACGGCGGGACGGGCCAGGGCGGCGGGCCGAGGTCGTCGGTGGGCAGCAGCCGGTCGACCCCGCCGACCAGCTCGACCAGCGGGCCCAGCCAGGCCGGCGCGGCCAGCACCAGTTCCTCGCCCGGGTGCCCGGCCCGCAGGGCGCGTAGCGCGGGCACCGCCGTGGCCAGGTCACCGACGCCGAGCGCCCGCAGCACCAGGATCACGGGTACGAGGTCTCCTGCTCGGCGCAGACCACCAGCTCCCGCACGGCGCTGCCGGGCGGCTGGGAGAGCGCGAACATGATCGCGGCGGCGGTGTCGGCCGGGTCGTTGAGCTTCGCGTCCGGCCCCGGGCGGTACTGCGGGTCACGGTCGTCGAAGAACGCGGTCCGCATCCCGCCGGGGATGAGCAGGGTCACCCCGACGCTGCCGGCCAGCTCGGCGGCGAGCGACCGGGTGAACCCGACCACCCCGAACTTCGCCGCGCAGTACGCGGTGGCGTCCCCGACCGCCTTGACACCCAGGGTGGAGGCGACCGTGACGACGTTGCCCCGGGACGCCTCCAGGTAGGGCAGCGCGGCCCGGACCACCGCCACCGTGGCGAGCAGGTCCACCACGACGATCCGTTCCCAGGTGTCGCGGGGGACGTCGGCCAGTTTGCCGGGCACGTCCATGCCGGCGGCGGTCACCACCGCGTCCAGCCCGCCGACCCGCTCGGCCAGGTCCCGGGTGGCCTCCTCGGCGGCCCGGGTGTCGGCCAGGTCGCACTCGACCCACGGCACCCCGTCGTCGGGGGGCTGCCGGTCCAGCACCAGCGGTCGTCCGCCGGCCCGCGCGACGGCGGTGACCACCGCCGCGCCGAGACCGCTCGACCCGCCGGTGACCAGGACGGCCGGACCGGCACCGGGTGGACTGCTGCTCATCGTGCTCCCTTCGTCGTCGGATGCGCCGGGCGGGACCCGGCGGGTTCCGGCCGCACGTCGCCGGTCGGGCCGGTGCGCCGGCGTTCGCCCCGGGCCGCCGCGATCATGTCGGTGGTGGAGCGCCCGTCCAGGTACGGCACCACCACGCTGTCCCCGCCCCACCGGCGCAACAGCTCGCCCTCCGGCAGGCCCGGTCCGTCGCCGACGCCGGTGGCGTAGTCCCCGCCCTTGACCCAGATGTCGGGCCGCAGCCAGCCCAACGTCGCGTGCGGGGTCGGTTCGTCGAAGACCACCACCGCGTCGACGCAGCTCAACGCCGCGAGCAGCCGGGCCCGGTCGCCCTGCGGGATCACCGGCCGGTCGGGGCCCTTGAGGCCGGTGACGCTGGTGTCGGAGTTCAGGCAGACCACCAGGCAGTCGCCGAGCTGCCGGGCCGCCTGCAACGTCGCCACGTGCCCGGCGTGCAGCAGGTCGAAGCAGCCCCCGGTGGCGACCACGGTGCCGCCGGCCGCGCGGACCTCGGCCACCACCGCGCCCGCCGCGGCGGCCCCGATCCGTTCCCCGCCGCCGACCAGCACCGGCGGGCAGTCCCGCACCGGTACGGGCAGCGCGGCGGCCACTCCGCCGTCCGCCACGTACGCCGACGCCGCCCCGACGGCCGCCTGGACCGCCTCGGAGACCAGCGCGCCCCCGGCGAGCGCCACCGCGGCGGCCGAGGCGAACCGGTCCCCCGCCCCGCAGGTGTCCCCCTCGGCGCTGACCGGCGCGGAGACCATCAGCGGCGTCGCCCCGGCGGAGCAGAGCAGCGCACCGTCGCCACCGAGGGTGACCACCACCGCGCCGGCCCGCCAGCGTTCCCGCAGCCCCTGGCCGGCGCGGGCGGCGACCGCCAGCCGGGACCCGCCCGGCGGCACCTTGGCCAGTTCCCGGGCCTCCGGCTCGTTCGGGGTGACCAGCCGCACCCCCGGCACCGCGACCGGGCCCCGGGGGTGCGGGTCCCAGACCACCGGGGCGCGGGTCGCGGCCAGCGCCGCCCGCAGCGCCGGCTGTCGGGCCATCCCCCGGCCGTAGTCGCTGACCAGCACGGCGGACGCCCCGGCGAGCAGCCGCAGCACCGCCTCGGTGGGTGGGCCGGGTTCGCCCGCCACGCCGCCCCGGTCGTGGCGCAGCAGCACCCGGCCCCGGGCCCGCAGCCGGACCTTCTCCGGGGTGGCCCCGGCCAGCGGCAGGCCGTACACCTGCACCCCGGCGGCGGTGAGCAGGGAGCTGAGCCGGGCCGCCCCGGCGTCGTCGGCGAGCGCGGTCACCAGCGCCACCTCGGCACCCGAGGCGGCGGCGAACACGGCGGCCAGGCCGGCCCCGCCGGGCCGGTCGGCGGCGGCCGTCTCGTCCAGCACCGGCACCGGCGAGTCGGGGCACAGCCGGTTCACCACCCCCTCGACGTCCCGGTCGAGCAGGGTGTCCCCGACCACCACCAGTGGGCCCCTCACGCCGGGTCCCCGCGTCGCCCGTCGGCCGCCGGGTCGACGACCACCTCCACCCCGGCCCGTACCGGCCCGTCGTCGGCCACCGACCGGTCCGCCGCCCCGGGCGGATCCACCGGGGGGCCGGCGGGGTCCACGGGCGGGGCCGGCGACGCGGCGGCGCTGGCCGCCGCCTGGCCGGCCAGCGCGGTCAGCGCCGTGGGCAACGCCCGGTCGACGTACTCGCAGAGCACGTGGGTGGAGACCAGGTGCAGTTCCTGCACCACCTGGCTGTCCGGCGAGGCGACGCCCAGCGCCTCGTGGCAGGCGTCGGCGAGCGGGTTCGGTGTCGGGCCGGTGAACGCCCAGCAGCGCAGCCCGACCTCCCGGGCGGCCGCCACGGCGGCGAGCAGGTTGCCGCTGGACCCGCTGGTGGACATCAGCAGCAGGACGTCACCGGGACGGCCGTGGGCCCGCACCTGCCGGGCGAAGACCTCGTCGTAGCCGTAGTCGTTGCCGATCGCGGTCAACGCGGAGGTCTCGGCGTGCAGGGCGATCGCCGACAGCGGCCGGCGCTCGTCGCGCAGCCGGCCGACCAGTTCGGCGGTGAGGTGCTGGGCCTCGGCGGCGCTGCCCCCGTTGCCGGCGACCAGCAACCGGCCGCCGCCGACCAGGATGCCGGCCAGCTCGGTGCCCCAGCGGGCCAGCAACGGCTCCGCCGCACGGTACGGCAGCAGCGCCTCGGCCAGCAGGGTCAGGTGCGCGTCGAGCAGGCCGGCCCGCGCCGCCCGGGTCGAGGTCGTCATCAGGCGACCACCCGGCTCGGCCTGCGTACGGCGGCGACCTCGGCGTACACCTCGGTCAACCGGTCGGCGGCGGTGGCCCACGAGTAGCTGCGGCGGGCCCGCTGCAACGCGGCGGTGGCGTAGCCGTAGCGGCGGGCCGGGTCGCCGAGCAGGCCGGCCAGCGCGGCACCCAGCGCCTGCGGGTCCCGGGCCGGCACCAGGTCACCGGTCACCCCGTCGACCACGGTGTCCCGGATGCCGCCGACCGCTGTGCCGACGACGGGCACGCCGCAGGCCATCGCCTCCAGCGGGGTCAGCCCGAACGGTTCGTACCAGGGGGCGGCGACCAGCACGTCGGCCGACCGGTACCAGCGGCCCATCTCCTCCCGGGGCACCGCCCCGACCAGCCGGACCCGGTCGGCCACCCCGCAGGTGCCGGCGAGCGCCCGCAGTCGCCGGGCGTACGGGTCGGTCTCCAGCAACCCGGCGGGCGGCCCGCCGACGACCACGCACTCGGCGTCGGGCACCAGGGCCATCGCCCGGATCACCGTCTGGAAGCCCTTGCGTTCCACCAGCCGGCCGACGGTGAGCACCCGGGGCCGGTCGGCGTCGCGGTCGACGGCCGGGCCGAGCGGGGCGAAGGTGTCCAGGTTCACCCCGGACGGCACGACGGTCATCCGGGACCGGGGGACGCCGAGCCGGACCAGTTCCCCCACCTCGTCGCGGCACTGGGCGACGACCCGGTCGACGGCGCACCCCAGTTCCCGTTCGTAGCCGATCCGCCGGGCCGGGCTGGTGTCCTGCACCCCCTGGTGACGTCGCTTGACCGTGCCCAACGCGTGGTACGTCTGCACCACCGGCACCCCGGTCTGCCGGCCGGCGGCCAACGCGGCCAGCCCGCTCATCCAGAAGTGCGCGTGCACCACCTCGGGCACCCAGTCCCCGCCCCGCCAGCGGTCGGTGAGCCAGTGGCTGAACTCCTTCATGTGCGGCAGCAGGGCATCCTTGGCGACCGGCTCGGCCGGCCCGGCGGGCACGTGCACCACCTCGTACCCGTCCGGGGCACGCACGGCGACCGGCAGGTCGACGGCGTCGCGCCGGGTGTAGACCCGGACGTCGTGGCCGGCCGCCACCAGCGCGGCGGAGAGTTCCGCGACATGCGTGTTCTGCCCACCGGCGTCCTCACCGCCCAGCACGGCGAGCGGGCTGGCATGCTCGGAGATCATCGCGATGCGCATACTTCCTCCTCCAGCAGGCGGTCCCAGTCGGCGAGGAAACGGTCCAGGCCGTAACGGCCCAGCGCGGCGGTACGCGCCTGCGCACCCGCCCGGCGGGCCTCGGCGGGGTCGGCGACGAACCGGGCGGCGGCGGTCAGCAGGGTGTCGACCCGGGTGGACAGCGCCCCCGCCCCGGGGGGCACCGCCTGCACGGCCTCGGTGGTGGCCAGCGCGACCACCGGCATGCCGATCGTCATCGCCTCGATCAGGCTCAACCCGAGCGAGGTCCACCGGCACAGGTGCAGGTAGGCCCGCCGCCGGGCCAGCTCGGCGTGCATCCGGTGCTGCGGGACGTCGTCGTGGCTGGTCAGCCGGTCGGCCGGCAGTCCGAGGTGGTCGGCGAGCCCGGCCACCTTCATGCCGAAGACGTCCAGCGGGGCGATCTCGGCGAACCGGGCGAGCAGGTCGGTGCCGGTGATCCGGCCCCGGCGTACCGGCTCGTTGATCACCACGGCGAGCCGGTCCAGCTCACCGGTCCAGGTCACCGCGGGCGGCACCACGCCGTGTTCGACGACGGCGGTGCGGGTGGACCCGTTGTCCCAGAACAGCTCGTTGAAGTGGGTGACGTGGGTGAGCAGCAGGTCGTCCCGGTCGGCCATCGGGTGCCGGGTGTCAGGCACGTCGCCCTTCGGGGTGTTGTGCTCGACGTAGACCGCCGGCACGGCCCGACCCACCGGCCGGCCGAGCCACTCGCCGGCCAGGTCGTGCTCCTCGGGGCGTTGCAGCAGCACCACGTCGACGTCGGCGTGACGCAACTGCTCCGGGGTCACCTCGACGGCGCTGTCCGGCCACGGGTAGGTACGCGCCCGGCCCAGCCCGTACGGGCCCCGGTCCGGGGTGACCGGCACCAGGTAGCGGTGCCTGCCGTGCACGAAGGACGTGGTCCAGGAGCCGTGCACGTGCCAGAGCAGGATGTTCATCGGTCACTCCCCCGCCCGGCCGTCACCGGCGTCACCCCGGACCGCGTCACCCCGGCCGGGCCGACCGGGGCGTCGGCGGGGACGCCGAGCAGGCGTACCGCGTCGAGGACCCGGCCCGGTTCGACGGCCGACAGGCAGGGGTGGCCGGGCACCGGGCAGACCGTGGCCCGGGTGTCCCGGCACGGCGCGGCGGCGTCGCCCAACCGGACCGTCGGCACCCGGTAGGGCCCCCACTGTCCGTAGGGGACGGTGGGGGCGAACAGGCTGACCACCGGCACGCCCAGCGCGGCAGCCAGGTGCGCCGGCCCGGTGTTGCCGACCACCAGCGCACCGGCGTCGGCGAGCACCCCGGCCAGGTCGGCCAGACCCGTCCGGCCGCCCAGGTCGAGGCCGGTGTCGCCGGCCACCCGGGCGGTCAGCGCCGTCTCGTCGGGTCCGCCGGTGACCGCCACCCGGTGCCCGGCGGCGGTGAGCGTCCGCACGATCCGGGCCGCCAGCTCGGGTGGCACGGCCCGGCTCGGCACCGCCGAACCGGGGTGCAGCACCAGGTATCCGGGGCCGCCGAGCCCGGCCGGCGCCGGCGGCACCCGGTCGGTGCGGACCCGCAGTCGCGGATCGTCGCCGGCCGGCAGCGCGAACCCGGCGGCGGCGGCCAGCGACAGCGCCCGCTCCGGCTCGGGCAGCCCGGCGGGGACCCGGTGCCGCACGTCGAGCAGCGAGCCCGGATAGTCGTCGCTGATCGCGCTGACCCTCGGCACGCCGGCCAGCCGCAGCAGCAGCGCCAGCGGCAGCGGTGACTGGTGGAAGGAGGTGAACACGACCGCCTCGTCGGCGCGGACGGCACGCAGCCGGTCGGTGAGCCGGTCGATGTCCTGCGGGTCGACCGGGTCGGGGGCGCCGTCGATCCAGGGCAGCGGCCACTCGACGATCTCGTCGACGCCGGGCAGCAGGGCGGCGGCGGCGCGGCCCCGGGGGCCGCAGAGCAGCACGACCCGCTCGGCGTACGCGGCGACGGCCCGCACGGCCGGGCCGGTGACCAGGACGTCCCCGGCGGAGTCGCTGCGGGCCACCAGCACGGTGCCGGCCCGGCGCGGCGGTGGCCCGGCGACCAGGGCGGACCGGGTCAGGATCAACTCCACGGCGGCGGACAGATCGGCGGCGACCTGCCCGGCGGCGGCCACCTCGACGGCCCGGGTGGCCGGGGTGGGCACGAGCACCCCGGCGGCACCGGCCGCGGCGGCGGCCCCCAGGTCGGCGGCGATGTCCCCGACCAGCACGCAGCGCTGCGGGGTGGTGCCGAGCGCCCGCGCGGCGGCGTGCACCATACCGGGCGCGGGTTTGCGGCAGGCGCAGCCGGCCCGCTCGTCGTGCGGGCAGCACTGCCAGGTGTCGAAGGGGCCGAGCAGCTCCTCGACCCGGGCGTTGACCGCCCGCAACTGGGCGGCGGTGAACAGCCCCCGGGCCAGCCCCGACTGGTTGGTGACCACGCCGAGCCGCAGCCCGGCGGCGCGCAGCCGGTCCAGCGCCGCCCGCGCGCCGGGCACCGGCCGTACCTTGTCGGGGTCGCCGTTGTACGGCACGTCCTCGATCAGGGTGCCGTCGCGGTCGAGCAGCACCGCGTCGTACAGTGCGCGGCCGTCCCGGCCAGCGACCGGATCAACCCGGGCTGACCTGCGCTGATACGGCTCCGCGTCCCGTCGCACGGGCGGCGGGTTCCCGAGGCCCCGGGGAGTAAACCTGGCCCTACCGGGCGGTACGCCGCCCGGCGGCGTCGGGCCGGCACGCGCCGTCGACCCGCCCGCGTCGGTGCAGCGTTACCCGTCGCCCCGGAGAAGCTAACGCGGCGGGTTAGGCCGGGCGGGCCCGGGTACTGGTCAGCGGTGGCAGTCGTGGAGAAAGTGATCGATGCACCCCCGCAGCAGGTCTTCGACGTGCTGGCCGACGGTTGGACGTACAGCGACTGGGTGGTCGGCACGGTGCACGTGCGTGACGTCGACGCGCAGTGGCCCCGGGTCGGTACCCGACTGCACCACCGGGCCGGTCCCTGGCCGTTCTCCCTGGAGGACGCCTCGACGGTGCTGGTCTGCGAGCCGCCGCACCGGCTGGTGCTGCGGGCCGGCCTGTGGCCGGCCGGGGAGGCGGTCGTGGTGTTCACGCTGACCCCGGAAGGCGACGGCGCGACCCGGGTCCGCATCGGCGAGGACTTCGCCGCCGGCCCGTTGCGCTGGGTCCGCAACAAGCTCAACGACCTGGTGCTGCACCAGCGCAACAAGGAGACGCTGCGCCGGCTCTCCGACATCGCCACCCGGCAGAAGGCCGACGAGCGCGCCGAACGGTGACCGGGCGGTCGCGGGGAGCCTCGGCGGGGTCCCGTCGGGCTTTTGGCTACCCTGTGGGGGAATGCCGACCCCGACTGAGGATGTCCGAGATGATCGAACCCGTGGAGCTGCCGTCACCGTGGCGGGACGCACGCCTGACCGTCGTGGTCCCCACCTACAACGAGGCGGGCAACCTCCCGGTGCTGGTCGAACGGCTGCTGACCCTTCCGCTGCCGGGCCTGAAGGTGCTCGTCGCCGACGACAACTCACCCGACGGCACCGGTGAGGTGGCCGACAAACTGGCCATCGAGAACCCGGACCGGGTGCAGGTCGTGCACCGGGCCGGCAAGGAGGGCCTGGGCCGGGCGTACGTGGACGGCATCGGCCGGGCCCTCGACGGCGGCGCGGAGTACGTGGCGCAGATGGACGCCGACCTGTCGCACCCGCCGGAGGCGCTGCCCGGGATGCTGGGTGCGCTGCTGTCCACCCAGGCGGGGGTGGTGATCGGTTCCCGCTACGTGCCGGGCGGGCAGCTCGACGAGGCGTGGCCGCTCTACCGGCGGGCGCTCAGCGGCTGGGCCAACCTCTACGTGCACACCCTGCTGCGGGTGCGCATCCGCGACCTGACCGCCGGCTTCAAGATCTGGCGGGCGGACGCGCTGCGCGACATCGGCCTGCACCGCGTGCAGTCGAACGGTTACAGCTTCCAGGTGGAGATGCACTACCTGGCCACCAAGCTGGGGCACACCATCCTGGAGGTGCCGATCCGGTTCGAGGAGCGGCGCGACGGCCTGTCCAAGATGACCACCGCGACCAAGGTGGAGAGCGCGCTGATGCCGTTCAAGCTGCGTACCCGGCACCGCAACCTGGACTCCTGACCCCGCAGCGGGGTCGTGGGTGGACGGTTCAGCGGTAGAGCGTCCGGTGCGCGGCGTCGATGACGCCGGCGTACAGGCCACCGGTGACGGCGCGGTCACGGGCCAGCGCCGCCCGGGCGGCGTTCGCGCCCGGCGCGCCGTGCACCCCGCCGCCGGGGTGTGCCGACGCGCTGGCCAGGTAGAGCCGGTCGACCGGGGTGTCGGCCCGACCCAGGCCGGGGATCGGGCGCAGGAACAGCTGCTGGTACGCCGCGGCGGTGCCGCCGCCCAGCGCCCCGCCGACCAGGCTCGGGTCGCCCCGCTCCAGCTCGGCCGGCCCGGCGACGTGCCGGCCGACGACGAGGCTGCGGAACCCGGGGGCGGCGGCCTCCAGCACGTCCTCCATCCGGTCCACCTGGCGGGCGACGTCCTCGGCCCGCCAGTCCCGCCGGAACGGCAGGTGGGTGTACGCCCACAGCGACTCGGTGCCGGCCGGCGAGTGCGTCGGGTCGGCGGTGGTCATCTGCCCGGCCAGCAGGAACGGCTTCGTCGGGATCTCACCCCGGGCCAGTTCGGCGGAGTAGCTGGTGAGCCCGTCGAGGTCGGCGCCCAGGTGCACGGTGCCGGCGCCGGCCACCGCCGGGTTGGTCCACGGCAGCGGGGCGGACAGCGCCCAGTCGACCTTGAGGGTGGAGCCGTCCCAGCGGAAGTGGGCCAGGTCCTCGACCAGCCGCGGCGGTAGCTGGGCGGCCCCGACCAGATCCAGGTAGAGGGCGGGGGCGGGGACGTCGGCGAGCACCGCCCGGCGGGCCCGCCACAGCTGCCCGCCGACGGTGCGCACCCCGACCGCCCGGCCCCGGGCGGTCAGCACCCGGTCGACCTCCGCCCGGTAGCTGATCCGGCCGCCCCGCTCGGTGAGCCGGGCCACCAGCGCGTCGGTGATCCGCTGCGCGCCGCCGACCGGCACCGGCCAGCCGACCTGCTGGCCGAGCATGGCCAGCAGCCAGCCGTAGACGCCGGAGCCGGCCTCCTCGGGGGACAGGTCGGTGTGCAGGGCGCAGCCGGCCAGCAGCGCGGGGCCGCCCTCGCCGGTGAACAGTTCGCTGCCGAGTTTGCGCACCGGCAGGACCAGCCGGCGGGCCAGCCGCAGCGCGCCGCCGACCCGCAGTTGGCGCAGCAGGCCCAGCCCGCCGCGTACCGGGGGGAAGGGGGTGGTGATGGCGTCGAGCATCGGCCCGGCCACCTGCGCCCAGTCGGCGTACGCGTGCCGCCAGCGGTCCCCGTCGTCGGGGGCGAACGCCTCCAGCGAGGCGGCGGTGGTGTCCAGGTCCCGGTTGATCACCGCGGCGCGCCCGTCGGGCAGCAGGTGGGCCAGCACGTCGGGGGCGTGCGTCCAGGTCAGCCCGTAGCGGGGCAGGTCGAGGCCGGCCAGCACCGGCGAGGCGTACCCGAGGGGGTAGAAGGAGCTGTACAGGTCGCTGAGGTAGCCGGGGGCGGTGACCTCGGCGGAGCGGACCGCCCCGCCCGGCGCGCCGGTCGCCTCCAGCACCAGGACGTCCCAGCCGGCGTCGGCGAGCAGGTTGGCGGCCACCAGGCCGTTGTGTCCGGCGCCGATGACGACGGCGTCCGCGGTGTCCGTGCCCGGCGAGATCATCAGATCCAGCTACCCGGCGGGCAACCGGGCGAAACGTGTTTGCTTCGACGGGAGCGGGGCATCCCGCCGCATGTACCGGGTGGAGCAACTCATCGGTGGGGTGTGGGGCGCGGGCGGGGCGGGCGGTGAGCTGACCGTCCTCGATCCGGCGGACGGCCGGCCGGTCGGCACCGTGCCGGTGGCGACGGCCGACGAGGTCGCCAAGGCGGTCGGGGCGGCCCGCGAGGTGGCCGCCGGGTGGGCGGCGATGCCGGCGGCCGGGCGGGCGGCGCTGCTGCACGAGGCGGCGGACGCGGTGGCGGCGGCAGCCGAGGAGCTGGCCGCCGCGACGACGGCGGAGATGGGCAAGCCGTTGGGTGACGCCCGGGGCGGGGTGGCGGCCGGCGTCGGCACGCTGCGCCAGTACGCCGAGCTGGGTCCGCTGCGCGGCGGCCGGACGCTGCACGGCGACGGCGACGCGATCGACTTCATGCTGCCGCAGGCGCGGGGCGTGATCGCCGCGATCACCCCGTGGAACGACCCGGTGGCGGTCTCCTGCGGGCTGCTCGGCGCGGCCCTGGTCACCGGCAACGTGGTGCTCTACAAGCCGAGCGAGCGGACCCCGGTCACCGGGTGGCTGCTGGCCCGGCTGTTCGACGGGGTGTTCCCGGCGGGGGTGTTGTCCCTGCTGACCGGGGGTGCGGAGGTGGGTGCGGCGCTGGCCGCGCAGCCGGTGGACGTGGTGGCGCACGTCGGGGCCACCGCGACCGGCCGGGCGATCGCGGCGGCCTGCGCCCGCACCGGGGCCAAGGCGCTGCTGGAGAACGGCGGCAGCGACCCGTTGGTGGTCGACGCCGGGGTGGACCCGCGCTGGGCGGCCGAACAGGCGGCCCTCGGGGCGTTCGCCAACGCCGGGCAGCTCTGCGTGGCGGTGGAGCGGATCTACACGCACCGCGACGTCGCCGAGGACTTCGTCGACGCGCTGGTGGAGCGGGCCGGGGCGCTGGTCGTCGGGCCGGGCCGCGACCCGGCGACCGAGCTGGGCCCGCTGGTCGACAGGCGGCACCGCGACCAGGTGCACGGGCAGGTCACGGCGGCGGTGGCGCAGGGGGCGACGCTGCGCGCCGGTGGGGTGCTGCCGGACGGGCCGGGGGCGTTCTATCCGGCGACGGTGGTCACCGACTGCCGGCAGGAGATGCCCCTGGTCCGGGAGGAGACGTTCGGGCCGGTGGCGGCGGTGGTGACGGTGGACTCGTTCAGCGAGGCACTGCGGTGTGCCGCCGACTCGCCGTACGGGCTGGCGGCGACGGTGCTGACCGGGTCGATGAGCCACGCCCAGCGGGCCTTTCGGGAGCTGCCGGTGGGCACCGTGAAGGTCAACGCGGTGTTCGGGGGCGCGCCGGGTGGTGCCGCGCAGCCGCGCCGGGGCAGCGGCCAGGGCTTCGGGTACGGCCCGGAGCTGCTGGACGAGTTCAGCACGGTCAAGGCGGTGCACCTGCAGCCGCCGGCCGGCGGGCACTGGTGAGCCGGGGCCGCCCCGAACCGGGGCGGCCCCGCGTTCCGCGCGTACCCCCGGTCAGTCGCCGCGGGCCTTGCGGGTGGCCCGGTCGTTGGCCTTCGCGATGGCCTTGACCAGTTCCGGCTTGGTCATCCGGCTGCGGCCGGGCACGTCCAGTTTCTTCGCCACCTGCATCAGGTGGTCCTTGGTGGCGTTGGCGTCCACCCCACCGGCGGTGGGGGCCCGGCGGGCGGGGCCACCGCCCTCGGCCTGCCGGTCGCTGGGCCCCTTGCGGCCCTTCGGCTCCCAGTGGTCGCCGACCTTCTCGAAGCTGTGCTTGACGGCGGCGAAGGCGGCGCGGTGCGCGCGCTCCCCCTCGCCGTAGGTCTCCACCGCCGAGTCGTGCGTCTTCTCCCAGGTGCGCTGCGCCTTCTCCGGGGAGCGTCGCAGCGTGCTGGGCAGTACCTCGCGCCCGGGCATCCCGTCCTCCTCCGCGTCGACTTCGTCTGGCTGACCGAACCGTTCCCTGGGCCGGCACCGGCAAACACCGACGTCGGGTTTGTCGATTTCCGCCGTCGGGTACCGCCCCGCCCAGACGCGCGCCGGACGCCGGGTCCGCCGGGTCGTCGGGCGACGAGGAGCCGAACATGGCAGCGACGACGGAGCCGACCACGGTCGCCGATGACGGACCGCAGCTACGGATTCCCCGGCGGATGCGCCAGTTGAGCTGGTCCACCTGGCGGGGGGTGCTGGTCCGCAGCGGGCGGGGTTTCGTGAAGGACAACTGCGCCGACTGGGCGGCGGCGTTGACCTACTACGGGGTGCTCGCCCTGTTCCCGTCCACGGTCGTGGTGGTGGCCCTGGTGGGGCTGGTCTCCGACGGCGAGCGGACGGTGGACACCGTGCTGGACCTGGCCCGCGACATCGGGGCCGGTTCGGTGGTCGGCAACGAGGGTTTCGTCTCGGTGGTGCGCACGGTGGTCGACCAGCAGAGCGGCACGAAGGTGCTGCTCAGCTTCGGGTTGGCGGGCGCGTTGTGGTCGGCCTCCGGCTTCATCGGCGCGTTCACCCGGGCCTCCAACGCGATCTACGGCGTCGAGGAGGGCCGGCCGTTCTACCGGTTGCGCCCGTTGCAGATCGGGATGGCCGCGCTGTCCCTGCTGCTGCTCGCCGTGGTGGCGCTGGGTCTGATCGTCAGTGGCCCGGTGACCGACGCGGTGGGTGACCTGGTGGGCGCGGGCGGACTGGCCCGCACGACGTGGAGCGTCGCGAAGTGGCCGGTGCTGGCCATGGTGATGATGACGCTGTTGTCGCTGATGTTCTGGATCGCCCCCAACGTCCGGCAGCCCCGGTTCCGGTGGCTCACCCCGGGTGGGGCGGTGGCGTTGCTGTCCTGGATCGTCGTCTCCTTCGGCTTCGGCCTGTACGTGGCCAACTTCGGCTCGTACGACGTCACCTACGGCAGCCTGGGCGCGGTCATCGCCTTCCTGGTGTGGCTGTACCTGTCGAACTCGGCGCTGATGTTCGGGGTGCAGATCAACGCGGAGTTGCAGCGCGGACGCAGGTTGCAGGCGGGCGAGGACGACCCGGGTGAGCCGGTGCTGCCGCCGAAGGCCACCGCCGGTTCGTGACCCGTCGGGTTCGGCGTCCGGATCGGTGTTTCCCCGGGGCGGGCGCGGGTAGCACAACAGACATGGAACGTGGCAGCAGCAAGCACGCACCGAGGGTCGACGACCAGATGAGCCAGGAGGTCAGCGGCCTCGTCCAGGGGCCGGGCACCGGTGGCTCCCGGGTCGAGGAGTTCCGCGAGGCGGAGCCGGCCGGCGAGGACCAGCCGGGCGCGACCACGGCACCGGCGGGCGACCTGCGCACCGGCACCCCCCAGGGGATGACCTCGGAGGACGTGGAGGCGCGCAGCCGGCTGGGTCGGTTCATCACGATGACGGCCCTGCCCGGGGACCGGCTGACGTTGATCGCCAACGCGCGGGAGAACGACGCGCCCGACGACCTGGTGGCCGCCCTGGAGCGCCTGCCGGAGGGCACCCGTTTCCAGACGATTTCCGAGGTGTGGGCCGCACTCGGGCACCGGAACGAGACGACGCGTTGGTGACCGGATCGGCCCACGATCCGGACGAGCACCAGCGGCCAGAGGAGGATTTCGCATGAGCGGCGTCATCGAGCACGTGGACGTGTCGGTACCGGTACGGACCGCCTACGACCAGTGGACCCAGTTCGAGGAGTTCCCCCACTTCATGGAGGGGGTGCAGGAGGTCCGGCAGCTGTCGGAGACGATGACCCACTGGACGGTGGAGATCGCCGGGGTCAAGCGCGAGTTCGACGCCGAGATCACCGAGCAGCTCCCCGACGAGCGGGTGGCCTGGAAGTCGACGGGTGGCACCCAGCAGGCCGGTGTGGTGACGTTCCACCGGCTCGACGAGGGCAACACCCGGGTGACCCTGCAGATGGACTTCGAGCCGCACGGCGTGGTCGAGCAGGCCGGCGACAAGCTGGGCGTGGTCGACCGGCGGGCCAAGGGCGACCTGGAGCGGTTCAAGCAGTTCATCGAGCGTCGCGGTCAGGAGACCGGGGCGTGGCGCGGGTCGGTCGACCGGCCGCAGCCCTGATCCCCCTTCCCCCGACCCGGACGCACACCTCCGACGGCCGCCGGTTCCCCGGCGGCCGTCGCCGCGTCCGGGTCCGGCCGTTTGCGATCATCGGGTCGGGGTACCGCGACGGTATGACGGACAACGACGGCAGGGTGTGGCGGGACGAGGAGAAGACACCGCTGGAGGAGCTGGACCGGGCGATCGCCAGGTCCACCATCGACGGGCAGGCCGACGACCCGACCGGCAACGACGCGGGCGAGGAGGCCGCCTTCGGGCACGGCCCCGAACCGGTGGACCGGGAGGCCGGCCCGCAGACCGGGCGTCGGGAGATGACCGACACCGAGCGCGCCTACCGCCCCTCCACGACGGGACGTACCGGACCCGACACCATGTGACGGTCCGCGTCCGCGTCCGCGTCGGCGTCGGGGTCGGGGTCGGGGTCGGCGTCGGCGGCTTCTGGGCCGATGATGCGGTGTCCCGGTCGAACGACACCGCATCATCGGCCCAGAAGCCCGATTGCGCGGGACGGTCGAGCCCGAGAAGGGCGGAAGCGGGCTCAGTGGGTGGGGGGCGGTGCGGCCGTCTGGCGGGCGGCGGCGGCGTGCGCCACCAGCAACGCCACCGCCAGCACGGTCAGCGCCGGGCCGAGCAGCCGCACCGACGTGTCGCCGAGCAGCACGCCCAGCCCGGCCGGGATGAGGGCCGCCCCGATGCCGGCGGCGCCGATCTGCACGCCGATCACCCGGTCGGCGTGCTGCCGGCCGACCCGTTCGGCGGTGCTCAGGGTGAGCAGCGGGAACACGGGCGCGGCGGCGAACCCGAGGACGACCAGGCCGGCCACCGTCACCCAGCCCGGCCCCGGCAGCGCGATCAGCACCGCCCCGACGGCCATGCCCAGCAGGCTGCCCCGCAGCACCCGGGCGGTGCCCAGCCGCTCGGCGACCAGCCCCTGCACCACCCGCCCGACGAAGAGGCTGCCCCAGTAGCCGGAGACCGCCACCCCGGCGGCCTCAGCGGACACCCCCCGCCCCTCGGTGAGTAGCAGGAACGCGTAGAGCCCGGCGGACACCTCGATGGCCACGTAGACGGCGAAGGCGAGCGCGCCGAACCAGACGGCGGGCAACCGGAGCGTGTCGGCGATCCGCACCCCCACCGGGCCGCCGTCCGACCCGCCAGGCCCGGCCACCGCCGGACCGTCCACCGGTCCACCACGCCCGGCCACCGCCGGGTCGTCCACCGATCCACCACGCCCGGCCACCGCCGGGTCGTCCACCGGTCCACCACGCCCGGCCACCGCCGGACCGTCGACCGGCCCGGGGTGGCCGGCCGGCGCGACGACGGTGTCGTCGGGCCGCGCACCGACCGTCCGGTCGACCGGCGCGGCGTGCGGCGACGGGGGGCCGGCCGCACGGTCCCGCCAGGCGCCGACGGTGAGCGCGAACGCGGTGGCCAGCGCGAGCTGGGCGGCGGCGGTGACGGCGTACCCCCAGCGCCAGCCGGCCCCGGTGCTCAGCATGGCGGTCATCACCAGCGGGCCGATGGCCACGCCGAGGCCGAAGAAGGCGTGCATCCAGTTCATGTGGCGCGGGCCGAACGCCCCTGCGGCGTACGCGTTGAGGCCGGAGTCGATCGCCCCGGAGCCCAGGCCGAGCACCAGCGCACAGCCGATCAGCACGGTCAGCGCCGGTGCGCTGGCGTACCCGGTCAGCGCGAGGCTGGCCAGCAGGGTGCTGCCGGCCAGCAGCCGGCCCACGCCCAGCCGGGCGAGGGTGAACCCGGCCAGGACGCTGGAGGTCAGGTACCCGATCGTGCCGGCGGTGAGCACCAGCCCGACCGCGCCGGTCGGTACGCCGAACTCGGTGCTGATCGAGGGCCAGCCGACGCCGAGCAGGCCGTCGGGCAGGCCGAGACTGACGAAGGCGAGGTAGGCGAGCAGGAGCAGGGAGGTACGGGGCGGGGCGACGGACACGGAGGCTCATCCTGCCGCATCACCGGGAACGGGTCGACGTGATTGTCACCTCCCCCGAACCGGTGGTTTGGAACGCCCGGACGGGCAGTAAACCGGACAGGTCGTCCAGAATCCACCGTTCGGCTGACGGTAATCCGAAGGGGTCGCGCAAGACTTTCGGGATGCAACAGGGCTCCGGTTTCCTCACCCCTCGTCAGCGTCGCCTGGCCTGGCTCGGCTTCCTGCTCGCCGCCATCCAGGCCCCGGTCTCCGCCAGGTTCTCCTCCGACGACTCGTGGCTGTTCAGCCTCTGCGTCGCGCTCATGGTGGCCACCGTGATCATCGCCGACGACGCCAGCCGTCGTCGCCCGGCCGACGCCACCAGCGCGGACTGACCCGCCCGGCGGCCCCCGTCACGGGGTCGGGCCGGGGAACTCCCGCTGCGGGCAGCTGAGCGGGCGGGCCGGGTCGATCCGGTGCAGGGCGTACCCGGCGCCCTGGGTCGGGACGTGTGTGCTCGGCGCGCGGTCGCCGATCTGGATCAGGGCGTGCCAGCCGGTGCGCTGCGCGGTGTACCGGGTGCAGCCGTCGATGACCTCGGTGTGCTGCCGGGCCGCCACGGTGGCCCGGCTCTGGACGAAGCTCGTCGGGTCGGCCGGGTCACTCCCGGCCAGCAGCAGCGAGGACGCGGCCGTCGTGGTGTGCGCCCAGAACGACTCCCCCGCCGTCAGCCAGAGGTCGGCGACGGTGACCACGTCGTGGTCGACCAGGCTGGAGAAGGTCAGGTCGGGGTCGGCCGCACCGGTGGTGCCGGAGTGCGTCACCGGCGGCAGGGTGATCGTGGCGGTGTCCGTGCGCTGCTGCACCCAGTACGGGCCGGGCGTGTACGCGGTGACCGCGGCCGTGTAGGCGCCGAACGGTCGGTGTCCGGCCGTGGAGTCGACCACCACGAAGTCGGTGCGGCCGAGCCCGTAGAGGCTGGTGGCGAGCGTGCTGCCGGCGGCGTCGCGCAGGGTCAGGTCCCAGTCGGCGGTGGCGGCGGGCTGGACGGCGACCACCGACCAGTGCCGCTGGTAGGTGCGGTAGGTGTAGTCCTGTGCGGTCCGGGCGATCTGCACGTCGCCGTCGCCGAGCGCGGTGCCGGCCACGGCCGCCCCGGGGTGGGCGAGCGGCACGGTCAGGGCCAGGGCGACGGTGCCGGCGAGGCGCACGCCGAACCACCGGCGGGCGGAACGGGACAGAGCCATCGATGGGATTCCTTCCGGGTGGGATCTGGACTGTAGCGACGCCGGACCGTCCGGGGCGTCGTCCCGCGCTGTCGGATATCGGCCCCGCCACGGCGGCCACCGGTGTGCGACCTTGTCGGCATGCCGCCGCACACCGGCACCGGGCCCGGCAGCCGTCGCGCTCCGGTCGCCGTACACCGGCACCCCGACCCCGAGGAGCGCCGACCGTGACGAGACGACCGACGGTGTGGACGTGGCTGCTGAGCCTGCTGGCGGTGGTGGCGCTCACCCCGACCCCGGCGTCGGCCGCCCCGGTCGTGGGCGAGCGGGACGCCCGCGGCCTCGCCGCCGTCCGCAGCGCCGCCGCGCAGGCGACGTGGTCGACCGGCCCGGTCGCACCCGGCGTCAGCCAGGGCTGGGTGTGGAACAACGCCAACCCGCTCAACGCCGCCTACCAGGTGGGGCTGTCCCCCACCGGGGCCGGCGACACGACCCCCTGCCAGTTCGAGGTGGCCCGGACCTGGTACTCCCGGGAGCCGGGCGGCGAGCGCCGGTTCCACTTCGTGGTCCGCAACAGCGGCACGCTCACCTGCACGGCCACCGTCCTGCTGTCCTGGCTGACGCCGACCCACGACTGGTCGACAGGCGCGCTCGCGCCCGGGGCCAGCGGCAACTACGGCTGGGTGGAGCAGATCGCGCCCACCGTGTCGTACCTGCTGGGGGTGACGCCGACCGGGGCGACCGCGACGGCCGCCTGCCAGTTGGAGATCACCCGCAGCTGGTACCGGCAGGAACCGGACGGGGTACGCAAGTTCTACTTCGTGCTCCGCAACATCGGTACGATCACCTGCTCCGGTCAGTTCCAGCTCGCCCGGACCGACCCGTCGGCGTCGTGGTCGACCGGCACCCTGCCCGTCGGGGGCTCGGCCACCTGGACCTGGAACAACGCCAACCCGCTGACCGCGGTCTACCTGCCCGGACTGGCCCCGACGGGAGCCGCCGGGGGCAACGCCTGCCAGTTGGAGGTGACCCGGAGCCGGTACGTGCAGCGGGCCAACCCCGACGGCTCCCGCCAACGGCAGTACGTGCTGACCGTCGGCAACGTCGGGCAGCTGCCGTGCGGCGGGACCGTGCTGCTCGGGTCGTTGACCCCCTGACACGCCGGGGCGGATTCCGGCACCGCGTCCCGTTGCTGTCCGCCCCGACGCCGACGGTGGGCGGTGCGCCCTCTGGCCGCCGGGGCGCGGATCGGTCCCGGTGGCCGAGGGCCGGTCGACCGGCGGGGGGGGCCCGTACCGGCCGGCTGGCCGACTCCGCCGGGGTTACCGGGTGGTTAACCTCGGTCCTCATGCGAGTGCCGTACCCCCAGGTCGCCACCCGGACCGCCGCGCGCGCGGCACGCTCCCACCTGGCCCTGCTCAGCGCCTCGGTCGGTGCCCCCGGCCTCGCCGCCGCCGCGGCCCGGCCCGGCCTGCTCGCGCTGGTCGACCAGCACGCCGCGGCCATCCGGGACAGCCTCGACGGTGACCGCCGGCCGCTGACCCCGGCCGCCCTGTCCGGCTACGCCGAGGGGGTACGCGACACCGCCCGCGCGCACGGCCTGTTCCCCGAGGGCGCGGCGGACTTCACCGCCCCGGACTGGGTGCTGGTCCGTCTGCTCGCGGTCTGCGCCCTGGCCCGCACCCTCGACCCCCGGCACCTCGACCCGGCCTGACCGGAAGCACGCAGGCAGGGTGCCCGCGCCACGCGCGGACACCCTGCCTGTACGTGTGCTTCCGACTCAGCTGCCCGGACGGCCGAACTGCTGGGTCTCGTCGCCGGAGCCGGACTGGTAGGTGCCCCGGCCACCGGCCATCGTGCGGGCCTCGTCGACGCGCGGCATGGCCTGTGTCCGCTCGCCGCCCCGGTCGGCCATCTGCCGGCTCATGTCGCCCTGCCCGGCCGCGCGGGCCCGCCGGTGCTCCTGGACCGCCCGCGACTCCTCGGCCGCCCGGTCCAGCCAGCCGTCCCAGCGGGACTGCATCGGCTTCACCAGACCACCGCCGACGCCGACGATCAGGATGCCGGCCACGGTGGCGAGCACCGCGATCAGGACCGGCGTGGTGACCGTGGTGGCGATGCCGACCTGGTTGAGCGCGGCGATCACCCCGAGCGCCAGGATGAACACGGCCGTCAGGTCGGCCAGCACCTTGCCGTACGACAGGCCACCGAGCGCACCGGAGACCAGGTCCCGCACGGCGTTGGCGATGGCGGCGGCCACGACCACGATGACGATCGCGACGAACGCCCGTGGCAGCCAGGCCACCACCCCCCGGATGAGGTCGCTGATCGCGTTGGGGCCCCACACCCCGAACGCGAACTGCAGGGTGAACAGCAGCACCGCGTAGTACGCCAGGCGGGCCAGGATGTCACTGGCGTCGTACTTGGTGCGTTCCAACGCGCGTCTGATCCCGCCCCGTTCGACCGCCCGGTCGAAACCCACCCGTTCCAGCGCCGCGTCCACGATCTTCAGTACCGCGCGGGCGATGAGCCAGCCCACCACGAGGATGACGATGAACGCGATGGCTCTCGGCACGAACAGCAGCACCGATCGCCACATGTCGGTCAAGGCGCTACCGATGTCGACCTGCCTGACCGCAAGGGTTTCCGGCATGATGTCCCTCCTGTCCAATGGACTGCGCCGCCCGGTTACCCGTCCGCCGCAGCAGCACGCCGGAGAATCCGCACCGATTTTCCCGACATGTCTATAGAAAAGTGGCGGAACTGCACGAACGTCGGTGTCAGTGGAGGCGCCGGGCATGATCGGGTCGTCCGGGCCGGCTCCGGATAGGCTGCGGGCATGCCAGGCACGGTCGGGCGGGTCCCGACGTCACCAACCCCCGCACCGGGGCCGGCCGGGGTCGAACCGGAGGCGACGGCCGTGCCCGCCCACCCGTGGGCCGACACCCCGCTGGGCCCGCAACAGGGTTGGGACGTGACCATCCGCGTCCTGGTCGACGTGATCCTGTCCTGCCCCGTACCGATGGCGCTGCACTACGGCGACGACTTCGTGCTGCTCTACAACCAGGCGTACGCGGAGGTGATCGGCGACCGGCACCCGGACGCGATGGGCCGGCCCGCCCCCGAGGTCTACGCCGACCTGTGGCACACCCCGGGCGTCGGCGAGGTCATCGAGCGCGCCTACCGGTACGGCGAGTCCTTCCTCCAGAAGGAGTCGGTGCTCCCCGTCCACCAGCAGGGCACCGGCGAGCACACCGTCTTCACCAGGGGCCACTCCCCGGTCCGCGACAGCACCGGGCGGATCGTCGGCGTGCTCACCGTCGCCGCCCAGACCAGCCAGCTCACCCAGCAGTTGCAGAGCCTGTCCGACTTCGCCGCGGCGCTGTCGGGCACCCTCACCCTCGACGACGTGGCCCGGGTGACGCTGCGCTACGCGCTGCACTCCTTCGACGCCGACCAGGTCTCCTTCGCCGTCGACGACGGCCCCGCCTGGCGGCTGGTCCGCCGGATCCGGGGAGAACTGCTCGACGAGGCCGACGAGCGGCTGCCCCCGCTGTGGCGGCCCGTCCCGCCGGACACCACCGCGCCGGTGGTGGTCGGCGCGCGCAGCGGGGTGCCCTTCTTCGCCGGCGACGGCCAGCCGCTGCGGGACACCGCCGTCGACCGGCACGACCAGAAGATCCGTTCACTGGCCGCGTTGCCGCTGCGCTCGTCGGTGATACGCGGCGGCCTCGCCGTCGGCTACCAGACCCCGCACGGCTGGACGGCGGCGGAACGGGCGCTGCTGGCCGCCTCGGCCGAGCTGGTCGGCCAGGCGGCGGAGCGCGCCCGCCGGTTCGAGACCCAGCACGGCACCGCCCAGCTGCTGCAACGCAGCATGCTCCCGGAGCAGTTGCCGGCGCTGCCCCGGCTGCGCATCGCCGCCCGCTACGACCCCGGGGTCGACGGCAACGCCGCCGGGGGCGACTTCTACGACGCGTTCCTGCTGCCCTCCGGTGACCTGGGGGTGGTGCTGGGCGACGTCGCCGGACACGACGTGCAGGCGGCGGCCCGGATGGGGCAGGTACGCGCCGCGCTGCGGGCGCTGGCGCTGACCGATCCCCGCCCGGACGCCGTCCTGGCCGGGCTGGACCGGCTGGTGGCGAGCCTGGGCACCGAGACCGGCACCCACGAGCTGTTCGTGACGGTGGCCTTCGGGGTGGTCGACGCCGACCGGGGCGAGATCACCCTGGCCAGTGCCGGGCATCCCCCGCCGCTGATCCGGCGGACCGGGCCGGACGGCGTCGCCACCGCCGTCTTCGTCGAGCTGCCGACCGGTGCACCCCTGGGGTTGGGGTGCCGGCCGCACACCGCGACGGTGCCCTTCGCCCCCGGCGACACCCTGCTGCTCTACAGCGACGGGGTGGTCGAGCGGCGGCGGCAGAGCCTCACCGCCGGCCTGGCCGGGTTGGCGGCGGCGGTGGCCGGGGCGGCCAGCGGTGACCCCCGGGCGCTGTGCGCCGTCGCCACCGGCGCGGTGGCCGGGGCCACCGAGGACGACGTGGCGGTGCTCGCGGTCGAGCACGCGCTCAAGCCGAGCCGGTCGGCCGGGATGGAGATGCCCGCCGAACCGACCGCGCCCAGCCGGGTACGCCACTGGATGACCGCACAGCTGGCCGAGTGGCAGGTGCCCGAGGCGGTGATCGGCGCGGCCGTGCTGTGCACCAGCGAGCTGACCACCAACGCGTTGCTGCACGCCGGCACCGCCGCCCGGGTGGAGATCGACCTCAGCCCGGAACGGCTGCTGGTGTCGGTGGCCGACTCGGGCACCCGGGGCACGGTGACCCGCGCCCAGACCGACACGCTGAGCAGCCGGGGCCGGGGCCTCGGGCTGATCGAAGAGCTCTCCGACGCCTGGGGCACCGACCCGACGGTCCGGGGCTCGACGGTCTGGTTCGAGATCCTCCTGCCCACCGGCTGACCGCCCCACACCGGCCGGTCCGGCCCGGGTCGGTCGGCCGGCGGCCCATCGGCGGCCACTGATCGACCGCCCGTGCCGGGACAAGCCGGACACCCAGGCTTAGCCCGGCCGGTCACGGGGCACAGTCCCACCCCCGCCCACACCGGTGGCCGGGGGTGAGAGGCGGTCGGGGTGGAACTGGTCGATGTCGAGTTCGCGCTGGTGGGCGTGGGTGCCCTGCTGGCCGGGGTGCTCCCCCGCCTGCTGGAGCGTCGTCCGCTGTCGATGCCGATAGCGTTCCTCGGCCTCGGGATGCTGGTCTTCGCCCTGCCGATCGGGCTGCCCGCGCCGGACCCGTTGCGGTACCCGCAGGTCGCCACCCACCTGACCGAGATCGGCGTGATCGTGGCACTGATGGGCGCCGGCCTCAAGATCGACAGACCGTTGAGCTGGCGGAAGTGGTCGTCCACCTGGCGGTTGCTGGCGATCGCGATGCCGCTGTGTATCGCGGCGGTGGCGCTGCTCGGCTGGTGGTGGGCGGGCCTGGTGCCGGCCGCCGCGCTGCTGCTCGGCGCGGCCCTCGCCCCCACCGACCCGGTGCTCGCCTCCGACGTGCAGGTCGGCGAACCCACCGACGCGGAGGACTCCGAGGACGAGGTGCGCTTCGCGCTGACCTCCGAGGCCGGCCTCAACGACGGCCTGGCCTTCCCGTTCGTCTACGCGGCCATCGCGATCGCCACCGCAGGGCTGGCCCCGTCGGGCTGGTTCGCCGAGTGGTTCACCGTCGACGTGCTCTACAAGCTGGCCGTCGGCATCGGCGGGGGCCTGCTGGTCGGCTGGCTGCTCGGCAAGCTGTTCTTCCGCGCCCCGAGCGAGCTGCGGCTGGCCCGGCACGCCGAGGGCTTCCTCGCGCTGGCCGCCACCTTCCTGGCGTACGGGCTGGTGGAGGTGATCGGCGGGTACGGCTTCCTGGCCGTGTTCGTCGCTGCGCGGGCGATCCGGGCCGCCGAACGGACCCACGAGTTCCACGCCGTGCTGCACGACTTCGCCGAGCAGACCGAGCGGCTGCTGACCGTCCTGCTGCTGCTCCTGTTCGGGGGCGCGGTGATCACCGGTCTGCTCGCCCCGCTCACCTGGCAGGCGGCGACGGTCGGGCTGGCCCTGGTGTTCGTCATCCGGCCGCTGTTCGGGTGGCTGTCGCTGCGCGGCGCACCGGGTCGACCGGCCGAGCACTGGGTGATCTCGTCGTTCGGCATCCGGGGCGTCGGCTCGTTCTACTACCTGGCGTACGCCACCACCAAGGCGGACTTCGCCCAGGCGGACCTGATCTGGGCGACGGTCGGCCTGGTGGTGGTCGTGTCGGTGGTGGTGCACGGGATCGCCGCGACCCCGGTGATGCAGTTGCTGGACCGGGCCGGTGAACGCACCTCCGACCCGTCGGAGCGGGGTCGACGCGACGAGCCGGCCCTGGACGCCGCCCGGGGCTGACCGGGCACCGGATGCCGGGTCGGCCGGTCGCACGGTCAGGTGAGCCGGCGGGCGAGTTCCCGGCCCAGGTCCCGGCCGGAGCGCCAGGCGCTCTGCACCCGGGGCCTGCCGAAGGCGTCCCCGGCCAGCCCGACCAGGTCGTCGTCGAGGAAGAACCCGCCCTCGGGGTCCGGCTCGACCGGCCGGGCGTACGTCCACCGGTGCACGTGGGTCAGTTCGGCCGGGTCCGGCAGCCCGAGCAGGTCCCGCACGGCCTCCTCGATCGCCGGGCCGGCCGCGCCGGGCTGGGCCAGGTGCCCGGCGGCGAACTCCGGCGTGGTGTGGGCGACCAGCACCGGGGCGCCGTCGCCCCGCCGGTCGCCGTCGTCACAGACCAGGGCGAGCACCGGGTGGTCGTTGACGAACGCGCCCCGGAAGTCGGCCCACCGCCGGCCGGGGAAGCGCAGCACCGCCGCGAGCACCGGCGACCACCGCTGCCGGCCGGCGGCCCGGGTGACCCCGGCCAGCGCCGGGTCGAGCAGCAGGGCGGCCTGCGGACCCGGGGTGCACAGCGCCACGGCGGCAGCGGGCTCCCCGTCCACCACCGGGCCCGGTGCGACGCCCGACACGAACCGGTCCACGGTCACCGGCAACTCCCGGGCCAGCTCCTCGACCAGGGAACGCAGGCCGCGCGGGGCGGCCCAACGGACCGGTCCGGGCACCTCCCGCCGGCCGTCCGGGCCGTACGCGACGAAGGTGTCGGTCCACTCCCGCACCAGCCCGGCGGCCTGCCAACGCCGGACGACCTCGACGAAGTCCGGGTCGTCGGCGGTCAGGTACGCCGCCCCCAGGTCGGCGGGGCGGCCGTCGAAGCGTCGGCTGGCCATCCGGCCACCGGCCACCCGACCGCGTTCCCGGACCTGCACCGGTACGCCCGCCCGCGCCAACTCCCCGGCGCACGCCACCCCGGCGATGCCGGCACCCACCACGATCACATCCGTGTCCACCTGTTGATCGTAGGCACCGCGACCGGCATGAGCGGGCGACCGGCGGGGTATTGGCACGGCTGTTCGAGGAGAGGTGAACGTGATGACCGACCGCAACGACCAGCAGCCCGACCCACGTGGGGCGATCAAGGACCCGGATGAATGGGTGACCGGGGACGAACCGCCCACCGCCGCCCAGGAGTCGTACCTGCACACCCTCGCCCGGGAGGCCGGCGAGGAGGTGCCGGACGACCTGACCAAGGCGGAGGCGTCCCGGCGGATCGACGAGTTGCAGGAGGAGACCGGCCGGGGCCGGTGACCTCAGCGGGGTGGCAGGCGGTGCAGCACGACCCGGTCGAGCTGTCCCGCCGCCACCTCGGCGGTCAGGTAGGTGGCGTACGGCTGGGCCCGCCGGTCGGTGGGTGAGCCCGGGTTGAGCAGTCGCAGGCCGCCCGGCGCGACGCTGTCCCACGGGATGTGCGAGTGGCCGAAGACGAGCAGGTCGTGGTCGGGAAACCGGGCCGCGCAGCGCTGTTCCCGGCCGCTCTTCGGCCCGGTCTCGTGCACCACCGCCACCCGCAGGCCCGCCAGCTCCACCTCCGCCACCTCGGGCAGCCGGGCCCGCAGGTCGGGGCCGTCGTTGTTGCCGTACACGCCGACCAACCGACGGGCCCGGTCGGCGAGCCGGTCGAGCAGGTCCACCGCGACCCAGTCCCCGGCGTGCAGCACCACGTCGGCGGCGTCCACCGCCGTCCAGACCTCGTCCGGCATATCCCGGGCGCGCCGGGGCAGGTGGGTGTCGGCGATCATGAGCAGCCGCATCAGGCGGGCCTTCCGGGCGGGGGCCGGGCGCGGCCGGCCGGCTCAGGCGCCCTGACCCTGATTCTGCATCAGGCCGCCGTCCATGAAGTACGTCGACCCGGTCACGTAGTCGGCGTCGTCGCTGGCCAGGAAGACCGCCAGTTTGGCGATCTCGGCCGGCTCGGCGGCCCGCTTCCACGGGATGCTCTGCACCTGCTCTTCCAGGTATTTCGGGTCGTCGATGGCCTCCTGGTTGAACGGGGTGAGCACCATCCCGGGTCCGATGTTGTTGACGTTCATCCGCATCGGGGCGACCTCCAGGGCGAGGCTCTTGGCCAGTTCGAGCATGCCGCCCTTGCTGGCGTCGTAGTCCGCCCCGCCGGCCCGGGCGACCTCCTGGTGGATCGAGGTGATGTTGATGATCTTCCCGCCGCCGCCCTGGTCGCGACGGTGCCGGACGAACCGTCGGCAGCAGAAGAACATCCCGTACAGGTTGGTACGGATGCACCGGTCCCAGGTCGCGGTGTCCAGGTCGGCCACGCCGATGCCGGAGGCGTCCACCCCGGCGTCGTTCATCAGCACGTCAAGCGCGCCGAACTGCGCCAGCGCCTCGTCGAACATCGCCTCGACCTGGTGCTCGACGCTGATGTCACCCTGCACCACCACCGCCCGTCGGCCGGCCTTCTCGATCTCGGCCCGGGTGTGGTTAGCGCCGGCGTGGTCGTGCAGGTAGTGCACCACCACGTCGGCGCCCTCCCGGCCGAACTCGATCGCGGTGGCCTGCCCGATGCCCGAGTCCGAGCCGGTGATCAGGGCGGTGCGGCCGGTCAGTCGTCCGCTCATCAGCGTGTCCCCTCCGTCGGTCCGTGCCGGTCGGCACGGCTCACGTCGACGTCGCCACGACGTCGGTGCCGGTCGTCACGAAATGCGGCCGGTCCGTGGCGAGGTCGCGTCGTCGTTCGGCGATGTCGGTGAGCAACCCGGCCGCGTTGATCAGGCCGATGTGCGAGAACGCCTGCGGGAAGTTGCCCACCTGTTCGCCGGTGGCCTGGTCGATCTGCTCGGCGTAGAGGCCGAGGTCGTTGACCCGGCCGGCGAGCTGCTCGAACAGCCGGGTGGCCCGCTCCTGCTCGCCGGCCAGGGCCAGGCAGCTGGCCAGCCAGAACGAGCAGATCACGAAACCGGCCGGGTCACCGTCCCAGCGGCGCAGCAGCCCGTCGCGCGACAGCCGCCGCTCCACCACGTCGATGGTGGAGCGCATCCGCGCCTCGGCGGCGGGCAGGAAGCCGACCAGCGGCATGAGCAGCACCGAGGCGTCCAACCGGTCGGAGTCGAAGGCCCCGGTGTACGCGCCCAGCCGGTCGTTCCACCCCCGCCGCAGCACCGCCGCGCGGACCTCGTCGCGGGCCCGCGTCCACCGCGCGACGTCGGCCGGGTCGCCGAGGCGGGGACCGAAGCGGACCGCCCGGTCCAGCGCCGTCCAGCACTGCACCTTCGACGACAGGTAGTGCCGTTCGGCGTCGCGGGACTCCCACATGCCGGAGTCCGGCAGGTGCCAGGCCCGGACCGCCTGGTCGGCCAGGGCCCGCAGCAGGTGCCGTACGTCGGGCGACATCGGGTCCAGGTAGTGCCGCATCAGCCAGGCGGCGTCGAGGATCTCGCCGAGCACGTCGTTCTGCCGCTGGGTCCAGGCGTCGTTGCCGACCAGCACCGGGCGGCTGTCGGCGTAGCCGTGCAGGTGGTCGAGGGAGTGTTCGGTGAGGTCCCGCTCCCCCTCGACGCCGTACATGATCGGCACCCGGCCGTCGTCGATGCGGCCCATCGCCCGCGCCACCCAGGAGAACTGCCGGTCGGCCTCGTCCGGGCAGGCGGACCGCCACAGCGCCTGGAGGGTCAGGCTGAAGTCGCGGACCCAGACGTAGCGGTAGTCGTAGTTGCGGTCGCCACCCACCTGTTCCGGCAGCGACGTGGTGGCCGCCGCGACGATCGCGCCACTGGGCTGGTAGGTCATGCCCTGCACCACCATCGCGCTGAGTCGTACCTGGTCGCGGTACAGGCCCCGGTAGTCGTGCAGGTCGGCCCAGGAGCGCCAGCCGGCCACCGCGTCGGCCACCACCCGGTCGGCGGCGGGCAGCGCCGGTTCGCCGCCGTCGTAGGTCGGGGCGTACCCGAGGGTGAGCCGCAGGGTGTCCCCGGCCCGGACGGTCGCGCGGCCGACGGCGTCGCCGTGCCGGCAGGCCAACGGCACGTCGGAGCGCAGGCTGAGCCGGCACGCGCCGGCACGCGCGTCGATCACCCCGTCGGCGTGGGTCAGGTACGCGGTGACCCGGCCGTACTCGAACCGGGGCGCGAACTCGACGCGCACCGACACCTCGCCGGAGAGTCCCTCGACGAGCCGGGCGAGCACCCGGGGCGAGCGCAGGCCGATGTCGTGCCCGCGTGCGCCGGGCTCCAGGGCCAGCGCGTCGGTGACCGCCACCGAGCCGGTGCCGGTGTGGAAGACGGTACGCAGCACCAGCGAGTCGTCCAGATAGGAGCGGGACACCCGGACGTCGTCGCCCTCCGGGGCGATCGACCAGTGCCCGGCCCGGTCGTCGAGCAGCCGCCCGAACACCGACGGGCTGTCGAACCGGGCCGGGCACCACCAGTTGACCGAGCCGTGCCGGTCCACCAGCGCGGCGCTGCGCCCGTCGGCGAGGAACCCGTGCTCGCTGATCCGTCCGCTGTCCACGGGGCGGGTTACCCGGGCTCCTCGTACCGCATGCCTCGCCCGGCGGGGTTGTCCCCGCGGCCCGGATTGCCGGGCGACTCGTATTGCCGGGCGACTCGTATTGCCGGGCGACTCGTATTGCCGGGCGGCCCGGCGTTATCCCGGCGGGTCGGCGGGAACGCCTGTCGTTGACGAAGGAGGAGCCATGACCAGAGCAGCGAACCCGACCGCCACCTGGCGACCCGGGATGCCGGGCGGCGACAACCTCCCGTCCGGTCCGGCCGGCCGGCCGGCGACCCCGCCGGGGGACGGGCACGGCCCGCAGGGCGGCCCGCCCACGGTGACGATCGGCGCGTACCCGGACTACCCGTCCGCACAGCGCGTGGTGGACTACCTGGCCGACAACCGGTTCCCGGTGGAGCACACCGCGATCGTCGGGACCAACCTCACCCTGGTGGAGACGGTGCTCGGCCGGCTCACCACGGGACGCGCCGCCCTGCTGGGTGCCGGCACCGGCGCGTGGTTCGGGCTGTTCATCGGCCTGTTGTTCGGCATCTTCACGGTCGGCAACTGGCTCGCGGTGATCCTGGTCGGACTGGTGATCGGCGCGATCTGGGGTGCCGTGTTCGGCGCGGTGGCGCACGCCATGTCCGGTGGCCAGCGCGACTTCACCTCGGCCAGTTCGTTGCGCGCCGGCCAGTACGCGGTGACCGTCGACGCCGCCCTGGCCGACCAGGCGCGGCAACTGCTCGGCCGGATGCACCTGACCCCGACCGGGGCCACCGCCCGCTGACCCGTCCGACCCCGCCGCCGTCCCGACGCGCCCAGCGCCGGGGCGGCGGTTCGCGCCGGGGCGGCGGTTCGCGCCGGGGCGGCGGTTCGCGCCGGGGCGGCGGTTCGCGCCGGGGCGGCGGTTCGCGTCGCCGGCCCCCCACCGGGACGGGCGGCCCGACCACGACACGCCGGGAGCACCCGTCACCCGGGCGGCGAGGAAGGCCCCGGCCGACGGGGGCACTGAGATTTCTGGCTAGCGGGACGCCTTCGCGAAGTCCACGAACCCCCGCCACGCACCCGGCGCGAACGCCAGCGTCCCACCCGCACGGTCCTTCGTGTCCCGCACCAGGACGACGCCGGGCAGGTTGTCGGCGACCTCGACGCACGCGCCGCCGTTGTCCCCGCTCTTCGTGCTCTTGCGCCACCGCGCGCCGGTCATGTCCATGCTGCCACCGCTTTCCTGATGAGGTCGAGAGACTGCGACCGGGGTAGGGCCTCGCCGACTATGCGGGCCCACCTCCGTTCAAGGCTAGCGATCTCTGCTGCGTCGTCAATGATGTGTGCGCTGGCCGGACCGTCCTGGTGCGCCATCCGCGCACCGTCCGGCAGCTCGGCCAGGATGAACGGACCGCCCATGCCCAGGTAGATAGGCGTGTCGAGCGGTACGACGTGCACCTGCACGCACGGCAGTTCGGCGCAGGCCGCGAGGTGTTCGCACTGCTCGCGCATCAGCTTGCCGTCGCGGCCTGCGCGCCGCCGGAGGACCGCTTCATCGATCACCGCGACGACGAGCGGAGGCTCTGGCCGGTGGAGGATCGCCTGCCGCTGCATCCGTGTCGTCACCAGTTCGTCGACCTCTTCGGGGGTGGGTGTCGCCAGCGCCAGCGTCGCCCGCGCGTACGCCTCGGTTTGCAGGAGCCCCGGCACCCACGCGAGTTCGAACCATCGCAGCTCGACCGCTTCGCGCTCGATGTCCGCCCATCGTCGGAACCAGACCGGCTCGTGGCGCTTCACCGCATCCGGCCAGAGGTCCAGGACGTCGCGGCCCAGGACCGCCGCGACCTTGGCGCGATGCCGGGTCTGCGGGATGCTCCCGTGGCGTGCCCACCTGGCTGCGGTCTTCGGGTCGACCCCGACCTGAGCTGCCAGGCTCTCGGCGGTTTCCCCGGTCTGCGCCATGGCCTCTTTGACTGCCAGATTCATCCCGCTCCCTCCTATTTTGCGGCCGAACGTTCTGAACGTCTGCCTGCATATTGCTACGCGGTGTGTTTGCTCCACAACCCTCGGCAAGGTGGATTCCAGAGCAGCGCGGCCGGTTGGAGAAGAGATCCGGCGGCTGCGTCTGCTGCGGGGGCCGTCTCCTGTGGAGGGGCAGGAGGCGGCCCCCGTTCCATCCACCGCTACGAAGGGGGAGCACCGTGCCGGACACGCCGGAGCCCGACAGCCCGCCGCCGCCCGAGCCGCACCACAAGCCTGACGACGCACCACCGGCACGCCCGTCGGTGCCCGGCCCGATCGGGCCGTTCGTCCCACCGTGGCGGGGCCCCGGCCGGCTGGCGAACGCCGTCCCCTGCCACCGCCGGACCCCCTGCCACCGCCGGGCCCCTCGGCTGGAACGGGAGCCAGCCCGGTGACCCCGCACACGATCCGCCCCGGCGACGTGCTCCACCTGACGCGCGCCGCGAGCGTGCAGTTCATCCGTCCGATCACGGTACGGGTCATCCGGGTGCTCGCCGACCGGCACACGTACGACTGCTGGTTGTGGATCGACGCCTACGAGCTGGACGCAGCCGGCGACGCGGTCCGGCGGCGGACCCTGTTCCTGATGCCGGCCGGAGCGACGCGCCTGGAGCCCGGCCCCCGTCGACCGGCTCCGCGCAGGCCGATCCCGGGAAGGGTCGTGGTGGCGTGACCGAGCTGCTTCCCGGCCGGCACACGCCGCTGCCACCCACCTGGCTCTGCCGGATCGACGCCCACCCGTGGCCCTGCGGGGAAGCGAAACTCGCGCTCCTCGCGGCGTACGCCGACGACCGGCCGGGCCTGCTGACCCTGCTGTCGACGCTCAAGGAGGAAGCCGAAGACCAGCTCACGCAGCTCGACGGCGGCAGACCCGTGGACGCCACCGACCGCTTCCTGACCTGGACATGCCGGGCCGGCCGCTGACCGCACCTCTCGCCGAGCGGCGGGGTGGGTGGGGCGGGGACGTGGCAGGGTCAGCGGTCGCGGCGGGGATAGACCAGTTCACCGGCCCGGATCGGTGTGACGAGCCGGTTCTCCGGGGGTGCCAGCGGGCAGGCCCAGGTGTCGTCGTACGCGCAACTGGGGTTGTAGAGATAGTTGGCGTCGAGGCGCACCCGGTGACCGGGGAGCACGGTGAGTCCCCGCCCGAAGGTCCCCTTGACCGTGTCGGTGAGATACCGGCCACCACCGTACGTCTCCCGACCGCTGGTGCCGTCGCGGACCGGCACGAACAGTCCCCCGCCGTACGCCTCGATCCACCACACGGTCAGCGGCCCCCACGGTGTCTCGGCGACCGCCACCCGCCGGTAGCGGACCACCCCGTCGGGGCCGCCGGTGTCGATGGTCTCGGCGCCGGAGGCGGGTCGCAGCGGGGCCTCGACCACCGCCGCCGGGTCCGGTGGGAACCAGCCGAGCCCGGGGAAACCGGCCCGGTCGGCGGCCGGCAGTGGGCTGGCCGGGTGGCTCCGGAACAACTCGTCCCGGGCGGCCCGGAAGCCGGTCAGGTCGGTGTCGGACAGGTAGAGCGCGGCGGTGCGTTCCCGCCAGTCGAGCACGTCGAGGTCGTCCACCCGTCGACCCTAACCAGCCCCCAGCCCGACCCAGCCACTCTCCCACCACCCCAGCCCCTCTCCCCTCCCCCGCCCTGAGCCCCTCTCCCCCGCACCCCCGCGCCCTCCCCGAGCCGCCGTCCCCGGTGATCAAGAGGTTCGCGTCAGTATCGGGCTGAACGATGACGCAAACTTCTTGATCACCGGGGACACCGCCGGGACACCGCGCCGAGCGGCGGTGATCAAGAAGTTTGCGTCAGCATTCCGGCTCAACGGTGACGCAAAGCTCTTGATCACCCGGGACAGGGCAGGGCCGCGGCGAGGGCGGGACGGGTGAGCGGGGGCGACGGGTGAGCGGAGGCGGGATGGGTGAGCGGGAGCGGAGCGGGTCAGTCGTCGGTGGCGAGGCGGGCGTGCAGGTGCTCGTCGTGGCGGTGGCCGTCGCCGTAGCGGTACGACTCGCGCAGCGTCCCCTCCCAGCGGTAGCCGGCGCGGGTGGCGACCCGGCAGGAGGCGGGGTTGTCGACCGCGTGGCACAGCTCGATCCGGTGCAGGTCGAGGTGGGTGAAGGCCCAGCCGGTGAGCGCCCGCAGTGCGCCGACGGCGACGCCGCGTCCACGCGCGGGCCCGGCGGTCCAGTAGCCGACGGCGGCGTTGCCGTGCCGGATCTGGTGCACGGAGACCCCGCCGAGCAGCGTCCCGTCGGTGGCGTCGGTCACCGCGACGGAGACGTGGCTGCCGTCGCTGCGGTCGGCCCGTCGGGTGATCCACGCGGCGGCCTGCGCCAGGTCGGTCACCCCCTGCCCGTTCCACCTGACGATGTCGGGGTCGACCAGGGCGGCCAGCACGGCCGGCGCGTCCGCCGCCCGCCAGGGGCGCAGCACCAGGCCGGGTGCGGTGATCTGCACAGGTTCCACCGGGGCAGTCTGGCAGCTCACCGGCCAGCGTTTCCTTTCAAATCCCGAAGTTCCTCCCGTCAAGCAAGGCTGTCTGACTGCTCACACGGGCAGCAGAGAGCTTGTTGAAATTTGAAAGAGTGCTATTGTTCGGGGCATGACGGAGGGCCTGGACAGCGAGCGGATGGCCTGCTGGCGTGCCTACATCGAGGCCAGCCAGCGGCTGTTCACCCGGCTGGAGGACGATCTGCGCGCCGACGGTGAGCTGAGCTTCGCCGACTACCACGTGCTGGTCCTGCTCTCCGAGGCACCGGGCCAGCGGCTGCGGATGGGCGAGCTGGCCACCCGGCTGGTCTTCTCGCCCAGCCGGCTCACCTACCAGATCTCCACCATGCAGCGGCGGGGTCTGGTCGCCCGGCAGTCCTGCCCCGGGGACCGTCGGGGCAGCGAGGCGGTGCTCACCGCCGCCGGGCTGCTGGCCCTGCGTGAGGCCGCGCCGGGGCACCTCGCCTCGGTCCGGCGGCACCTGATGGACGACCTCGACGACGCCGAGGTCGCCACCCTGACCCGGGTCTTCGACCGGCTCGGCCGGCGGCTGCGCGCCGACCGGGACGCGTCGTCCACCCACCGCGACACCTGAGGAGCCCGTGATGCCCGCGATCACCGTCGACGACGTCCTCGTCCTGCCCCGCCTGCCCCGGCTCGACGAGACCACCAGCTACCGGCCGGTCCGCCGGCTGACCACCGCCCCCAGCGGCTACGAGGGTGAGGGTTTCCCGGTCCGCCGCGCCTTCGCCGGGGTGCCGATGTCGGATCTCGACCCGTTCATCCACCTCGACCAGATGGGCGAGGTGGACTACGCGCCGGGCGAGCCGAAGGGCACCCCGTGGCACCCGCACCGGGGCTTCGAGACGGTCACCTACATGATCGACGGGATCATGGACCACCAGGACTCGCAGGGCGGCGGTGGCACCATCACCGACGGCGACACCCAGTGGATGACGGCCGGCAGTGGCCTGCTGCACATCGAGGCCCCGCCGGAGCACCTGGTCGCCAGCGGCGGTCTCTTCCACGGCCTCCAGCTCTGGGTCAACCTGCCCCGGGTGGCCAAGATGATGCCGCCGCGCTACCAGGACATCCGTGGTCGGGAGTCGGCGCTGCTGACCACGCCGGACGGTGGCGCGCTGATCCGGATCATCGCCGGTGAGATCGCCGGGCACCGGGGGCCGGGGTCGACCCACACCCCGATCACCATCGCGCACGTCACGCTGGAGCCCGGCGCGGAGCTGGACCTGCCCTGGCGGGCCGACTTCAACGCGCTGGTCTACGCGCTCTCCGGTCGCGGCACGATCGGCACCGACCGGCGGCCGTTCCAGGGCGGCCAGTTGGCCGTGCACGGTCCGGGCGACGCGCTGCGGGTGACCGCCGCCGGCAAACAGGACGGCAACACCCCGGCGCTGGACCTCTACATCATGGGCGGAAAGCCCATCCGGGAGCCGGTGGCGCACTACGGGCCGTTCGTGATGAACACCCGCGCCGAGCTGATGCAGGCCTTCGAGGACTTCCAGGCCGGCAAGCTGGGCGTGGTTCCCGCCCAGCGGCTGCCGCACACCGGCGGCCAGGGCGACCGCCCCTGAGACCGACTCCGACGGGCGTCCCGGTGTCACACCGGGACGCCCGGGGCGGTGCCGCGTCGGTCAGGAGACCGCGAAGATCCCGGCCACCCCGAGGATCACCATCAGCAGCACCGCCAGGATCGCGCCGCGTTCGCTCTCGACCGCATCCGTACGGTCCTCGGTCGCGGGGTTCGTCGTCTCGGCGGGCATGGCCTGGCCTCCTCGGCGTTCACGGCTTCGCGGGGTGCGGTAGGCCACCGTCCGGGCGGGGTCCGGGAGACCCGGAGTGCGTACCGGCGGTGGGGGTCCTACCGTGAGGACGTCGTCGACCTCGGGAGGCTGGAACGTGGCGATCGAGGACTGGTTCCTGACCGCTGAGGAACGCGCCAACCCGGTCTCCGGGATACCCGTCTGGACGTCCGGAAACCTCGCCGAGCCTTTGATTCACGGGTCGGCGTACTTCGACCGCCTGGTCACCGAGGTCGAGGCGCTCGGCGCGGGTGACCAGCTCTTCTTCACCGACTGGCGGGGCGACCCGGACGAGCGGATGCGCCCGGACGGCCCGACGGTGGCCCAGCTCTTCGCCCGGGCCGCCCAGCGGGGCGTGCTGGTCAAGGGGCTGCTCTGGCGCTCCCACCTCGACGCGTTGTCCTACAGCGAGGCGGAGAACCGCGACCTGAGCGAGACGGTCAACGCCGCCGGTGGCGAGGTGCTGCTCGACCAGCGCGTCCGGCGGGGCGGGTCGCACCACCAGAAGCTGGTGGTGCTGCGCCACCGCGACGCCCCGGAGCGGGACGTCGCCTTCGCCGGCGGAATCGACCTGTGCCACAGCCGCCGCGACGACGCCGACCACCACGGCGACCCGCAGGCGCTCGCGATGTCGCCACGGTACGGCCCGCACCCGCCGTGGCACGACGTGCAGCTGGCCGTCCGGGGGCCGGTGGTCGCCGCGCTGGACACCACGTTCCGCGAGCGGTGGACCGACCCGATGCCGTTGGACTCGGAGAACCCGCTGGCCTACCTGCGGGACCGGCTGCGCGGCTCCGACCTGAGCCCCGATCCGCTGCCCGACCCGTCGGCCGATCCGCCGCCCTGCGGCCCGCACCACATCCAGGTGCTGCGCACCTACCCGGCGGTGCGGCCCCGCTACGCGTTCGCCCCGGACGGCGAGCGGACGGTGGCCCGGGGCTACACCAAGGCGGTACGCCGGGCCCGCCGGCTGATCTACCTGGAGGATCAGTACCTCTGGTCGACCGAGGTGGCCGAGCTGTTCGCCGAGGCGCTGCGGGACAACCCCGACCTGCACCTGGTCGCGGTGGTCCCCCGCTACCCGGACGTGGACGGCGCGTTGGCGCTGCCGCCCAACACGGTGGGCCGGGAGCAGGCGCTGTCGCTGTGCGAGCGGGCCGCGCCGGACCGGGTGCACGTCTTCGACGTGGAGAACCGGGCGGGCGACCCGGTCTACGTGCACGCCAAGATCTGCGTGGTCGACGACGTCTGGGCGAGCGTGGGCAGCGACAACTTCAACAGGCGCTCCTGGACGCACGACAGCGAGCTGTCCTGCGCGGTGCTCGACGAGACCCGCGACGAGCGGGTGCCCGTCGACCCGGCGGGTCGGGGTGACGGGGCCCGGGTGTTCGCCCGGGACCTGCGGCTGCGGTTGTGGCGCGAGCACCTGGACCGCGACCCGGACGGTGCCGACGACGCCGACCTGCTGGACCCGGCCGACGCCGTCGCGGCGATCACCGCCACGGCGGACGCCCTCCAGCGGTGGCACGACTCGGGCCGCTCGGGCCCCCGGCCGCCGGGCCGGCTGCGCCCGCACCGGCCGGAGCGGCTGCCCTGGTACACCCGGCTGTGGGCGCTACCGGCGTACCGGCTGGTCTACGACCCCGACGGCAGGCCGCTGCGCGCCCGCCGCAAGGGCACCTGGTAGCTCCCGCCGGTCGGCGGTCGGCGCGGGCGGGGTGGGGTGGCGGGTCAGCCCGCCCGGGTGGGCGAACGAGGTACGCGGGGCGTAGCAGCCGCTGGCGATGAGCAGCGGGTTCTCCGGGCGCAGCGCGTAGCTCGGGTGCCGGGGGTCGAGGAACTCCACCGACTCGATCTCGAACGGGCTGACCGGTTCGCAGACGTAGGGGTAGACCCCGCTGAACAGCTCGCCGTCGCGCCGGGTGAAGTACCGGTGGTGGCCGGTGCGCAGCAGGTGGCCGGTGTGCCCGATCCGGGCCCGGGTCCGGATCAGCGGGACGCCGCCGACCTCGGTCTCGGCGACCAGCACGTCGCCCCGTACCCGCAGGGTGGTGTGTCCCAGCACGGCCGGGGCGCCCCGGGCGGCGGCGTAGTCCCGGACCCGGGGGCTGGAGGTGACGTAGTGGGTCCACCAGCCGCCGGGGGTCGCCCCGTCGGGCGCGTCGACCCCGGCGAGGGCCACCCCGACGTAGGTCAGCGAGTACGCGCCGAGGCCGGAGGTCTGACCGGCGTCGTCGACGACGTACTGGTTCATGAAGACCTGCCGGTCGGGGCGCGGACACAGGCCGGGCGGGACCAGCGCGACGACCGCGTCCGGGTCGGCCGGCAACCAGCTGAAGTGCAGCGTACGGCTGTCGACGACGAGCTGCGGGTCCGCGGGGTCGAGCACGTGGTCCTCCGTACGGCGGTGGTCTCCCGCGACGCTACGGGCGGTCCTGTCGGCGGGACAAGGACGGATAGCCGACACCGCCGCCGTGGTGTCGGGTTCCGGGTGGCCCGCCGGTCCGACAGGTGCCTGTGATCACAATCGACGCGAACCATGTCCGATAGTGTGGCTTTGTTACTTGAAATCACTTAAGTACATCAGCCTTTCGGCTAGATTTCCGCTCACCGATCAGGCTATGGTGGCTTCCGAACGGCCCATCTGAAGCTAAACCGAAGCGTCACGTCTTTTTGACCGCGGACGAGGTGCAGGGAGGACCACCAATGACCGCGCCCACCATGAGCAAGCCGGCGGCGACACCGTCCACCACCGAGAAGCTGGACCCGCGCGCACTCACCGACAGCGCCGCCGACCTGCTGAACGCGATGGCCGCGCTGCCCGCCGGCCACCCGTCCCGGGCCGCGCTGCGCGACCGGGCGATCGAGGCCTGGCTCCCGCTGGCCAACCACCTGGCCCACCGCTACAGCGGCCGGGGCGAGCCCACCGACGACCTCGCCCAGACCGCCGCCGTCGGCCTGATCAAGGCGATCGACAAGTTCGACCCGTCGCGCGGCGTCGACTTCGCCGGCTACGCCATCCCGACCATCATCGGCGAGCTGAAGCGGCACTTCCGCGACCGCACCTGGGACATCCGGGTCCCCCGGCGGCTCCAGGAGCTGCGGCTGGCCATCTCCGACGCCAACAGCTCGCTGTTGCAGACCCTCGGCCGCTCGCCGACGGTCGCCGACATCGCCGCCCACCTCAAGCTCACCGAGGAAGAGGTCCTGGAGGGCCTGGAGGGTGCCCGCGCGTACAACGCGGTGTCGCTGTCCACCCCGACCGGCGACGGCGACCGCGCCACCGAGCTGGGCGACATGCTCGGCGGCGAGGACAACGAGTTCGAGCTGGCCGAGCTGCGGGTCGCCCTCGGCCCGGCGCTGGCCACCCTCGACGAGCGCGAGCAGAAGATCCTCACCCTGCGCTTCTACGGCAACCTGACCCAGTCGCAGATCGCCGACCAGATCGGCGTCTCGCAGATGCACGTGTCCCGGCTGCTCGCCCGGGCCCTGACCAAGCTGCGCGGTCAGCTCGACGGCACCTACTGAGGGGGTGGAGGCGGTCACCGGTCCCCGGTGACGGTCACGACCACGGGGCCCGGCCGGCGGTTCGCCGGCCGGGCCTTCCCGACATCGAACGACGCACCGGCCCCGACGCACCCGCGTCGGGGCCGGTGCCACTTCGGTTGGCGTCCACGCCGGTACGCGACGCCGACGTCGCCCGGGACGCCGGTCAGCCGACCGCCGGCTCCCGCCACAGTGGCCCGGGACGCCGGTCAGCCGCCTGCCGGCTCCCGCCACATCGGATAGAACGGCGTGCCGTCGGGCAGCCGGAAGACCTCGCGCAGCCGGTAGCCGTGCCGGGCGTAGAGGTCCCGTCCCGCCTCGCTGCTGGCCTCCAGGTAACCGGGCACCCCGTGGGCGTCCAGCCAGGCGTGGTGGTGCCGCAGCAGCGCGGTGCCCAACCCCTGCCCCTGCCGCCCCGGCCGGACGGCGAGCAGCGCCAGGTGGTGGTGGTCGGGGTGCGGATGGTTGGCGGCGAACAGCTCGTCGAGGTGCTGGAACCGGGGCGTCCACTCCCCGCAGGCGGCGGCCAGCCGGTCGTCGTAGTCCACCGGGGCCGGCGACCCGCCACCGACCTGCGGGAACCAGACCGCCACCGCGTCGCGGTCGGCCGTGCCGAAGACCAGCCCGTGCCGCATCGCGTGGTCGACCAGGATCTCGAAGTTGTCGGCGAAGACGGCCTCCCGCTTGGCCTCGTCGGGCACCAGCCACCGGGTCGCCGGGAGCACCAGGAACGCCTCGGCGATCCGCTCGGCGACCCACCGGGTGTCGGCGGCGGCGAGCCGTCCGATGGTCGGCGCGGTCACCGCCGGGACTCCACCGGCACCGGCTGCTCCACCGGAGGGCCGAACAGCGAGGTGGCCGTGCTCTCCGCGCCCCGCCCGATCCGGGCGTAGACGTCGGGACGGTTGGCGCGCAGCACCAGGCCCCACAGCAGGCCGATCAGCGCGGCCACCGGGTAGACCCCGGGGATGATCCAGCGCAGCGGCGAATCCGGCGCGACGCCGAGCAGGGTCGCGAAGTTCGCCACCGCCACCGCCACCACGGCGGCCAGCGCGACGGTGGCCAGTGCCGGGGCGATCGCCCGCTTCCACAGCGACTCGGCGGTGTCGGAGCGGGCGAAGTAGACGATCACGGCGACGCTGGTGGTGGCGATCAGCAGCAGCACGCCGAAGCCGCCGCCGGTGCCGGCGTAGTAGAACAGCTGCACCACCGGGTCCCAGCCGTTGACCGCGTACAGCACGATCACCAGCAGGCCGAGCAGGCTCTGCGCCAGCGAGGCCATCCGGGGTGCGCCGGTGCGCGGCGAGGTCTGCCCGAAGGCGGCCGGCAGCACCCGCTCCCGGCCCAGCGCGAAGGCGTACCGGGCGGTGGTGTTGTGGAACGAGATCATCGCGGCCAGCACCGAGGTCATGAACAGCGCCTGGCCGATGGTGACCGCGGTGTCGCCGAGGTGCGCGGCGGCCAGGTTGAAGATCAGTTCGATGCTCTGCTCACCGGCGGCGGCGGAGATGTTCTCCGGGCCGACGGCCACGGTCATCGACCAGGAGGAGAGCGCGTAGAGCCCGGCGATGATCGCCACCGAGAGGTAGGTCGCCAGCGGGACCGTCCGCCGCGGGTCCTTGCTCTCCTCGCTGAACACCACCGAGGACTCGAAACCGACGAACCCGGTCATGGCGAGCACCAGCAGCGCGCCCGCCCCCGGCACCAGGAGGTTGGCCGGGGCGAGGGCGGCGAAGCTGGTCGAGCCGCCCGCCGGGTGGCTGAGCTGGCCCAGGTCGAACACGACGATCACCACGATCTCGGCGATCAGCAGCACCGCCAGGACCAGGCCGTTGACGTCCACCCGCAGCAGGCCGAGGAACGCGACGAGCGCCCAGGCGACCAGCGCCACCACGGACCAGTGCGGCTCGACGCCGAACAGGGTGCCGAGCACCGGGGCGGCGGCGGCGCCGATCGCGCCGTACAGGCCGACCTGGAGTGCGTTGTAGGCGATGAGCGCGACCCAGGCCGCGCCGACGCCGGCCGGGCGGCCGATGCCCCGGGCGACGTAGGCGTAGAACGCGCCGGCGTTCTCGACCCGGCGGGCCATCGCCACGTAGCCGACGGAGAAGAGCGCCAGGACGGCGCCCACGGCGAGGAAGGCCAGCGGCATGCCGGTGATGCCGGTGACCGCGTAGCCGGTGGTGACCACGCCGGCCACCACGGTCAGCGGCGCGGCGGCGGAGAGGACGAAGAAGATGACCGACGGCACGCCGAGGCGGCCACGGGCCAGGGCGTCGCTGACGTTGCTGGGGCGGTCGACTGTCGGATGCGGGGGCATGGGGCTGCTCCGGAAGAGGGGGAGATGAGGGGGAAGGGGGTGGCGCGGCGAGATCAGGGGATGCCGCGCAGCACCGCCGCGCCGACCGCGGCCTCGGTGTGCACGACGAGTTCCTTCAGGGGAGGCGGCAGCGAACCGACGAGGGTGGACAGTCGGTGGTGGGCGCGGGGGCCGGCGCTCCACAGCACCTCGCGGGTCAGCCCGGCCGCGGCCACCAGGCCGAGCAGCGTCGTGTCCGACACCAGCGGCTGTTCGGGCCGCTCCACCAGGGCCCGCAGCCGGGTCGCCGGCCAGGCGGCGGCGTTGAGGTCGATCGGCAGGTAGCTGACGGTGGTGCGCAGCAGGCGGCGGTTCTCCTGCCGGCGCAGCACCCCGGCCCGGGCCAACCGCTCCCCCACCGAGGTGGTGGACGACTGGGCCAGGAAGGCGAGCCAGGTGCGCACCGCCTGGTGCTGCGACTCACCGATCAGTTGGTCGAGCACGGTGTGGGCCAGCGCGTCGGCCGGGGGACGCCTGTCGATCACGGTGACCAGTCCACCGGAGACGGTGATCTGTCCGAACAGGATCAGCTCGGCCAGCAACCCGGCGGCCAGGCCGAGCCCGGTGGCGCTCGGGTGCAGTTTGGCCTTGCCACGACTGTCGTTGTGGGCGATCAGAAAGAACTCGTCGGCGACCAGCAAACGAGCCTCCCACGCATTGTCCACAGGTGATCCACGCCGGGTGACAGGATGCCCCCAGAGCTCCAGCTTTGCAACTCCCGGATTCGATGGTTGCACTCCGTGCTCATGCGACCTGCGGATCTTGTCGTGACAGACTCGGAGGGTGACCGTCAGCCCCACTGTTCGCCGCCGCCGCATCGCCCGTGAACTCCGCCAACTGCGGGAACGCGCGGGCATGACACTGGACGTCGCCGCCCGCCAACTCGACATGTCCAAGAGCAACCTGTCCCGGATCGAGAACGCCCAGATCGGCATCAAACCCCGGGACGTACGCGCCGCGTTGGCCCTCTACGAGGTGACCGGGGTCGATGCCGAGGCGCTCATCGAGATCGCCCGGGGCGCCCAGCAGCGCGGCTGGTGGCAGAACTACAGCGACGTGCTGCCCGAGTGGTTCGAGTTCTACGTCGGGCTGGAGGCCGAGGCGGAGAGCCTGCGCACGTACGAGGCCGAGTCCGTCCCCGGGCTGCTGCAGACCGAGGCGTACGCCCGGGAGATGTTCCGTCGTACGGCCGGCGAGGAGGGGCTGGAACGCAAGGTGGCCGCCCGGCTGCGCCGGCAGGAGGTGCTGCACCGGGAGTCTCCCCCGGTCGAGCTGTCGGTGGTGCTCAACGAGGCGGTACTGCTGCGCCCGGTGGGCGGGCCGGCCGTCATGGCGGAGCAGTTGACCCACATGGCCACGGTCGCCCGATCACCGAACGTGACATGTCACGTACTTCCGTTCGCATCCGGTGGGCACCCCGCGATGAGCACTCCGTACGTGATCATCACGTTTGCCGACGCGGCCGACAATTCCGTGGTTTACCTGGACAATCTCACGCTGGGTCTGGCGCTGGAGGAAGCGGGACACGTGCGCGGGTATACCCTTGTGCACGAGGAGCTGTGCCGGATGGCACTGGATCCGGCGGCGTCTCTGGCCCGCCTGGAGGAGGCTGCTCGTCACTTTGCGTGATCGCATTGCGGCACGCCCGGGGGGAACGGAAGGTACGGGAATGCAGGCGCTGCCTCTGTCCATGATGGACTGGCGGACCAGCAGCCGCAGCAGCGGCAACGGCAACTGTGTGGAGATCGCCACCACCGACGACCGGATCGCGGTGCGCGACAGCAAGGACCGGTGCGGGCCCGCGCTGGTCTTCTCCGCCCACGCCTGGACAGCCTTCGTCACCGGCATGGAGGCGGTACGCCGGGGCTGACCCCGGGCGTGCCACAGTGGCAGCCGTGCTCTCCGACGTACCCCTCGACCTGCCGGTCCGGCCGGCGCTGGCACCCCTGCTGCGAGCGCTGACCGACGCCGGCGGTGCGGTCCTGGTCGCCCCGCCCGGCACCGGCAAGACCACCCTGGCCCCGCTCGCCGTGGCCGACGGGGTGGCCGGGCGGGTGCTGGTCGCCCAGCCCCGCCGGGTGGCCGCCCGCGCGGCGGCCCGGCGGATGGCCGACCTGCTCGGCGAGCGGGTCGGCCACCGGGTCGGCTACGCCGTGCGCGGCGACCGCCGGGTCGGCCCGGACACCCGGATCGAGGTGGTCACCACCGGCCTGCTGGTCCGCCGGCTGCTGCGCGACCCGGACCTGCCCGGGGTGGACGCGGTGCTGCTCGACGAGGTGCACGAGCGGCAGCTCGACGCCGATCTCGCGCTGGCCTTCGCCGTGGAGGCCCGGGCGGCGCTACGGCCCGAGCTGTGGCTGGTGGCGATGTCGGCCACCCCGGAGGCGGACCGGTTCGCCGCGTTGCTCGGCGGCGACACGCCGGCCCCGGTGGTCCGCGCCGAGGCGGCCCTGCACCCGGTCGCCCGGGTCTGGACGCCACCGTCGCGCCCGGTCGCGCCGCCGGGCGCGGGACGGGTCGATCCGCTGCTGCTCGACCACGTCGCCGCGACCGTCCGGCGGGCCCTGCACGAGCAGGACGGCGACGTGCTGGTCTTCCTGCCCGGGGCGGGCGAGATCGGGGCGGTGACCCGTCGGCTGGCCGACCTGGCCGACCGGGTGGCCGTCCTGCCGCTGCACGGGCGGCTGCCCGCCGCCGCGCAGGACGCCGCACTGCGCCCCGCCGACCGCCGTCGGGTGGTGCTCGCCACCTCGGTGGCGGAGAGCAGCCTGACCGTGCCCGGGGTCCGGGTGGTGGTCGACGCCGGCCTGGCCCGGGTGGCCCGTACCGACCTGGCCCGGGGGCTGGGCGCGCTGGTCACCGTGCCGGTGTCCCGGGCCGCCGCGACGCAGCGGGCCGGCCGGGCCGGCCGGCAGGGCCCCGGGGTGGTCTACCGCTGCTGGTCGGAGGGGACCCACGGCCGGCTCGCCGCGCAGCCCGAGCCGGAGATCGCCAGCGCCGACCTGACCGGCTTCGCGCTGGACCTGGCCGCCTGGGGCAGCCCCGACGGGGCCGGCCTGGCGCTGCCCGACGCGCCGCCGCCCGCCGCGCTGACCGTGGCCCGGGAGACGTTGACCGCCCTCGGCGCGATCGACGCCGACGGCCGGGTGACCGCCCGGGGACGGGCCATCGCCGCCACCGGCACCCACCCCCGGCTGGGCCGGGCCCTGCTCGACGGTGCCGCCCGGATCGGCCGGGACCGGGCCGCCGAGCTGGTCGCCCTGCTCGCCGAGGACGGCCTGGCCGGGCGGCACGACGACCTCACCGCCGCGTGGCGGCGGCTGCGCGACGACACCGACCCCGGTGCCACCGCCCGCTGGCGCGCCGAGGTCCGCCGGCTGCGGGCCGCGCTGCCCGCCGGCGATCCCGACCGGGCCGGCACCCCGGCCGGTCCCGCCCGCACCGCCGACCGGGAGCGGCCCGGCGACCGGCCGGCTGCCCAGGGACGGAACGGCCGGGGACGGGCCACCGGGCCGTGGCTGCCCGACGATCTGGCGGCGGGGCTGCTGGTGGGGCTGGCCCATCCGGAGCGGCTGGCCCGGCTGCGCCGGGCCGGTGGGACGTCGTACCTGATGGCGGGTGGGACGGGGGCGGAGCTGGCCGCCGGGTCGGCGCTGACCGGGACGGGCTGGCTGGCCGTCGCGGTGGCCGACCGCTCGCCGGGCGCGCCGACGGCCCGGGTCCGGCTGGCCGCCCCGCTCGACGAGGCGACCGCCCGGGAGGTCGGCGGCGCGTTGCTGACCGAGGTCAGCGAGGTCGGTTGGGTCGACGGCGACGTGCTGGCCCGCCGGGTGACCCGGCTCGGCGCGATCGAGCTGGCCAGTCGGCCGCTGGCCCGACCGGCCCCGGAGCTGCTGGCCGCCGCCCTGGCCGACGGGCTCCGCCAGGCCGGCCTGGACCTGCTGACCTGGACCTCGGCGGCCCGGTCGCTGCGCCAGCGGCTGGCGTTCTGCCGCCAGGCGCTGGGCGGGCCGTGGCCGGAGGTCTCCGACGACGCGCTGCTCGCCGCCGCCGACCGGTGGCTCGGGCCGGAACTTGCCGCCGCCCGCCGCCGGGCCGATCTGGCCCGGACCGACGTGGTCGGGGCCCTGCGCCGGCTGCTGCCCTGGCCCCAGGCGGGCCGGCTGGACGAGCTGGCCCCGGAACGTGTCGAGGTGCCCAGCGGCTCCCGGGTCCGGGTCGACTACGCCGATCCGGCCGCGCCGGTGCTGGCGGTGAAGCTCCAGGAGACGTTCGGCTGGCAGCAGACGCCCCGGCTGGCCGACGGCCGGGTGCCGCTGCTGCTGCACCTGCTCTCCCCCGCCGGCCGGCCCGTCGCGGTCACCGCCGACCTGGCGTCGTTCTGGCGTACCGGCTACCCGCAGGTGCGCGGGGAGCTGCGCGGGCGCTACCCGCGCCACCCCTGGCCGGAGGACCCGGTCACGGCCGCGCCGACCCGGCACACCACGCACCGTCGCCGCTGAGCCCGCGCAGCGCCGGTCGCGGTCACTCGTCGACGACGTCGGCGATCAGCACGGTGATGTTGTCCGGGCCGCCGGCCCGCAGGGCGAGGTCGATCAGGCGGCGGGCGCAGTCCTGGCGGCCCGGGGTCTCCCGCAGCACCTCGGCGAGGGTGTCCGGGCGGACGACGTTGGACAGGCCGTCGCTGCACAGCAGCCAGCGGTCGCCGGCCCGGGGCACCATCGTGGCGTACGACGGGGAGACCTGCTCGCCCTGCAACGCCTGGGTGACCACGGCCCGCCGGGGGTGGCTGGACGCCTCCTCGGGGCTGATCACCCCCTGGTCGACGAGCATCTGGACGAAGGTGTCGTCCCGGGTGACCTGTTTGAGGGTGCCCTCGCGGAACAGGTAGGCCCGGGAGTCGCCGACGTGGGCCAGCGCCAGGCAGCTGCCGGTACGGGAGAACAGCAGGGCGGTCAGTGTGGTGCCCATGCCCTGCCGCTCGGGGTCCTCCCGGACGGCCTGGTGGATCCGCGCGGTGGCCAGCTCGATGCCGGTCTGCAACGCCGCCACCAGGGCGTCCTCGGGGGTCTCCACGTCCAGTGGGGCGACCGCGTCGATGGCGATCCGGCTGGCCAGGTCGCCGGCCGCCATCCCGCCCATGCCGTCGGCGACGGCGACGAGCCAGGCACCGGAGTGCAGGGCGTCCTGGTTTCCGCTGCGGATCAGCCCACGGTCGCTCGTCCCGACGGAACGAAGCTTCAGGGTCATGGGTGGCAGCCTGCCAGGCGGAGGGCGTTGTTGTCTCTAGGAGATCAGGACGACTGCGCGTGGCGCGGCGAATCTCACTGCCGCAGGCGTCGGTCCGGGCGGCTGCGACCAGCCCGAAGGTCATCCAGTCGAATCGATTGACAGGGAGGAGACGCGCTGGAAACATCTGGCTGATAGCTGGGAGCGCTCCCAGCGACAGGCATCGACGGCACACCCCACCACTACCCTTCCGCCCGGAAAGGAATCCCGTGATCCTGACCCGACGACGTCGGCGGCATCTCGCGGTACTGGCAGCGACGACCCTGATCCTCACCGGCGCCGGCACCGGCGTGGCCCACGCCGAGGTCCCGCCGGACGCCCCCGAGCAGATCAGCAACGGCGACTTCAGCGAGGGCGTCGCGCCCTGGTTCTCCTACGGCACCGGCCCGCTCGACGTCGTCGACGGCCGGCTCTGCGTCACCGTCCCCGCCGGGCTGGCCAACCCGTGGGACGCCGGCATCGGCCACGACGGGGTCCGGCTCAACGCCGGCGCGGAGTACAAGCTCAGCTTCGACATCTCGGCCACCCCCGGGCTGAGCGTCAACGCCGTGCTCCAGCTCGGCAGCGCCCCCTACACCTCGTACGCGAGCGTGCCGGCGGTGGCCGCCCCGACGAGCAAGCGGGTCGAGCAGACGTTCACCGTCCCGGACGACAACCCCAACGCCCAGCTCATCTTCCAGGTCGGTGGGGCCGCCGCCGAGCAGCGGATCTGCCTGGACAACGTCTCGTTGCGCGGTGGTGAGGCCGCCCCGCCGTACGTGCCGGACACCGGCCCCCGGGTGCGGGTCAACCAGGTCGGCTACCTGCCCGGCGGCCCGAAGAACGCCACCGTGGTGACCGAGTCGACCGAGGCGCTGCCCTGGCAGCTCAAGTCGGCCGCCGGCACGGTCGTGGCCAGCGGCCAGAGCACCCCGCGCGGGGTCGACGCCGCCTCCGGGCAGAACGTGCAGACCGTCGACTTCTCGTCCTTCCGCACGCCCGGCACCGGCTACACGCTGGTCGCCGACGGCGAGACCAGCCACCCGTTCGACATCTCCGGCGACCTCTACGACCGGCTGCGGGCCGACGCGATGCAGTTCTTCTACGCCCAGCGCAGCGGCATCGAGATCGACGGTGACCTGATCGGCGAGGAGTACGCCCGCCCGGCCGGCCACCTCGGCGTGGCCCCCAACCAGGGCGACACGCAGGTGCCCTGCCAGCCCGGCGTCTGCGACTACTCGCTGGACGTGCGCGGCGGCTGGTACGACGCGGGCGACCACGGCAAGTACGTGGTCAACGGCGGTATCGCCGCCTACCAGCTGCTGAGCGCCTTCGAGCGGACCAAGACGGCGGAGACCGCCGCCGGTGGGGCCGCGCTGGGCGACTCGACGCTGCGGCTGCCCGAGCGGGGCAACGCGGTGCCGGACATCCTCGACGAGGCCCGCTGGGAGATCGAGTTCCTGCTCCGGATGCAGGTGCCGGCCGGCAAGCCGCTGGCCGGAATGGTCCACCACAAGATCCACGACAAGGCGTGGACCGGCCTGCCGCTCGCCCCGCAGGACGACGCCCAGCCGCGTGAGCTGCACCCGCCGACGACCGCCGCCACCCTGAACCTGGCCGCCGTCGCCGCGCAGTGCCAGCGCCTGTTCGCCCCGTACGACGCGGCGTTCGCCGCCCGCTGCGGCACCGCCGCGTCGAGCGCGTACGCCGCGGCCAAGGCGCACCCGGCGGTCTACGCCGACCCGAACGACGGCATCGGCGGCGGCGCGTACGACGACACCAACGTCACCGACGAGTTCTACTGGGCGGCCGTGGAGCTGTACCTGACCACGGGCAAGAAGGCGTACCTGGACGACCTGACCGCCTCGCCCCAGCACACCGGCGACGTGTTCGCCACGGGCGGCGCGTTCAGCTGGCAGAGCGTGGGCGCGGTCGGCCGGCTCGAACTGGCCACCGTGCCGAACGGCCTGCCGGCCGCCGACCGGGCCCGGGTCCGCGCCTCGGTGACCGCCGCCGCCGACAACTACCTGACCACCCTGCACGCCCAGGCGTACGGCCTGCCGGTGCCGGGCGAGGCGGCAAGCTACGTCTGGGGCAGCAACAGCAACATCATCAACAACATGGTCGTGCTGGCTACCGCGTTCGACCTGACCCGGGACGCGAAGTACCGGGACGGTGCCGTGCAGGCGACCGACTACCTGCTCGGCCGCAACGCGCTGAACATGTCGTACGTGACCGGCTGGGGCGAGCAGAACGCGCGCAACCAGCACAGCCGGATCTTCGGCAACCAGCTCAACCCGGCCATGCCGAACCCGCCGGTTGGCTCGCTCGCCGGTGGCCCGAACGCCGCCCTGCAGGACCCGTTCGTCGCCCAGCTGCTCAAGGACTGCGCGCCGATGTTCTGCTACGTCGACGACATCAACTCGTACTCGACCAACGAGGTGGCGATCAACTGGAACTCGGCGCTGGCCTGGCTCGCGTCGTTCCTCGCCGACCAGGGGGAGGCCAAGGCGGTGGCCCCGCGCACCTGCGCGGTCAGCTACCAGGTGCACGGCACCTGGCCGGACGGCTCCAACACCCAGGTCGTCCTGCGCAACACCGGTGACACCGCGATCGACGGCTGGACGCTGCGCTACGCCTACAACGGCGACCAGAAGGTCACCCAGGCGTGGTCGGCGAAGGTGACCCAGTCCGGGGCCACCGTGACGGCGAAGAACGAGGCGTACAACGCGAAGATCGCGCCGGGCGCCAGCATCACCTTCGGTCTGCTCGCCAAGACCGGGACGCTGGCCAACCCGGAACCGGATCTGATCACCGTCAACGGCGGCGCCTGCACGGTGTCCTGACCGGCACTCCTACCCTCGGACCCCGGGCTGCCACCCGGGGTCCGAGCGCGCCGGGCGGTCGTCCCCCGACCGCCCGGCGCCCCCGCCCGACCGCCCGGCACGCCCGGCCCAGCAGTGGAGACGAGTCCGATGCCCGAGCAGACCACGATCTCCGACGCCGAGCGTCGGCGCATCGTCCACGAGTTCGTCGACGGGACCGTCGGCGACGCCCACCCCGAGGTGGTGGCGATGGTCCGTGACCTCACCCACCGGGTCCGCGACACCGTCGAACTGGCCCGGGCCGCCGGCATCACGCCCGAGTCGCCCCGCGCCGGCCACGTGGTGGCCGCGCTGGTCTGCGCGTACGGCGAGGTCTTCGACCGGGTCGACGACGCCGGCTACCGCAGCGCGCTGCTGGCCCGGCTGGAGGTCGCCAACGACCCGCGGACCGAGCGGTACTTCCAGCTCCTCGCGACGGTCAACGGCTGGACCGCGCCGCCCACCCTGACGCCGGTGCTGGACTGGTTCATCGCCGCGCTGCGCCACCACCCGGCGCCCTGACCCGTACCCCGCCGACGCGGTGACGACGGTGGGCGGGCAGGTCAGCCGGCCTGTCGCGTCGACCGGGCCAGGCGCAGGAAGCCGCGCCAGGCACCCGGGGTGAAGGCCAGGGTGCCGCCCGCACGGTCCTTCGTGTCGCGGACGAGGACGACACCCGGCAGGTTGTCCGCCACCTCGACGCAGTTGCCACCGTTGTTGCCGCTCCTGGTGCTCGTGTGCCACCGGGCGCCGTTCAGCTCCATGATGTCGCCGCTTTCCTGACGAGTTCCAGGGATCGCGCCCGGGGTAGGGCCTCCCCCACTATGCGCGCCCACCGGCGTTCCAGGACGGCGATGTCCGCACGCTGGTCGATGATCTGCGCGCGTACCTGCCCGTCGACGTGCGCCACCCGCGTGCCGTCGTCCAGCTCGGCGACGACGAAGGGCCCGCCGAGGCCGGCGTACATGCCCGTCTCGGCCGGGACCACGTGCACCTGCACGGTCGGCAGCTCGGCGCAGGCGGCGAGGTGGGCGCACTGCTCGCGCATCAGTTCGGGCCGGCCCGGCACCGGGCGGTGCAGCACCGACTCGTCGATGACGGCGACCAGGAGCGGCGGGCGGTCGCGGTGCAGGATCGCCTGGCGGGTGAGGCGGGCCGTGATGAGCTGGTCGACCTCCTCCTCGGTGAGGGTCTCCCCGGCCAGGGTCGCCCGCGCGTACGCCTCGGTCTGGAGCAGGCCGGGCACCCAGGCCAGCTCGAAGCCGCGCAGCACGACGGCCTCACGTTCGATGTCGGCCCACGGCCGGAACCACGCTGGCTCGTGTCGCTTGTGCAGGTCCGGCCAGAGGTCGAGGACGTCCCGCTTGAGCAGCGCGGCGACCTCGGCACGGTGCCGGGTCTGGGGAATCCGCCCCTGGCTGGCCCAGCGCGCCGCGGTCTTCGGGTCGACCCCGATGCGGGCGGCGAGGCTCTCGGCCGTCTCACCCGCCTCGGCCATCGCCTCCTTGACTGCCAGATTCATCCTGACCCTCCCCGGACATCCTGGATATCCGGAGCCATCTTGCTACGCCGTGTGATCATGTCGCAACCCTTCGGCACGACGAGACCCGGCGGCGGCACCGACGGGCCGGACTCCCGTCGGCGGCACCCACGGGGCCGCGCTCCCGACCCGGGGGGCGGGAGGCGGCCCCTGCACCGTGGACCGACGGGGCTCAGGAACCGGCGGGGGCGCCGACGGCGACCGGCGCGGGGGCACCGTCACCACGCCAGACGTAGCTGACCCCGGCCGGCGCGGTGAGCGAGCCGGCGAACAACGCGTTGACCCGGGACGCCTCGGCGCTGCTCGGCCTGGCGTTGCGGCACGACACCGGGGCGCTGCTGCCCGACATCAGGTCGGTGCACAGGCCGGTCCGGTTGTCCGGCAGGCCGAGGATGTGACCGATCTCGTGGGTGGCGATCCGGGTCCGGTCGTACCCCTGGTCGACGGCCTGGGTGCCCATCCAGACCCGGCCGTTGCCCAGGCTGGTGGTCTGCGCCCGGGGCCAGCCGGTGTCGACGTAGATGGTGATGTTGCCGGGCGTGCGGGCGACCAGCCGGACGTTGGTCACCGAGCTGTTCCAGATCGTCGCGGCCTGGTCGAAGTTGGTGCGGAACTCCCCGGCCCGGCTCGCGTCGTAGTAGACCGTCCGCGCGGCGGCGGACGCCGCGCCGCCACCCGTGGCGACCACACCGGTCGCCGTGAGCACCAGCGCCAGCAGGGTCCCGGCGGTACGCGAGAACTGTCGTCGGCGCATCGTCCGACCTCCCATCGATAGAAGTTCACCGATGTTAAGCGGTCGGTCGGAACCCGGTCGAATAGCGGTTACGTCATACCGCCACCACCGGACGGCTCAGCCGATCTCCTCGTCGACGAAGCACCAGCGCCAGGACTCCCCCGGCTGGATGGACCGCATCACCGGATGCCCGCTCGACTCGAAGTGCTTCGTCGCGTGCTGGTACGGCGACGAATCGCAGCACCCCACCTGCCCACACTCCACACACGACCGCAGGTGCACCCAGTCGTCGTTGCCGACGGCCACGCACTCCGGGCAGGCGTCGGTGACGCTCGGCTCGACGGTTCCCGCCCCGGTCAGGTGCGCACAGCTCATCAGTCACTCTCCCGTCGCAACAACGACTCCTCCAGGTCCAGGTCGCGGTACGCCCGCACCAGCACCTCCTCGGGAATCCGTCCCTCGTCACGGGCGGCCCGGAAGACCTCCCGCTCGGCGTCGATCATCTCCTGCCGCAGCCGACCGTACGCCTGCGACGGCGTCTCCCGGTCGCTGCCGCCGAGCCGCTCCCACGCCAGGTTGGTGCGGCTCTGCACTAGCCCGCGCAACCGCTCCACCACGGCCGGCGGCGCGCCCTCGGCCAGTTCGTCCAGCTTCTCCCGGGCCGCCCGCCCGGCCTGCTGCTGCACCGTGGCGGCGGAGAGCGCGTCGGCCACCGGGTCGTCCGGGGGCAGCTTCAACCGGCGGGCCAGCCACGGCAGGGTCGCCCCCTGACCGAGCAGCGTCGCCATGATCACCGCGAAGGCCAGCCAGATGAACAGCGCCCGCTGGTAGGGCTGCTCCCCGGACAGGGTCAGCGGCAGACCCAGCGCGGCGGCCAGCGTCACCACCCCGCGCATCCCGGCCCAGCCGATGACGATCGGGAACTGCACCGGCGGCCCCGGGTCCCGCTGCCGGACCCGGGGCACCAGCCGGGCCAGGTAGGTGGCCGGGAAGACCCAGACGAAGCGGGCCAGGAAGACCGCCGCCAGCACCGCCGCGGTGATCCCCACCAGCCGGCCGGTCGGCTCGTCGAGATCCTGCAGCACCTCGGGCAGTTGCAGGCCGACCAGCAGGAAGACCAGCCCCTCCAGCAGGAACTGGACCAGCCGCCAGAACGCGCCGGTCTGCAACCGGGAGGCCGCCGACAGCAGCAGCGGCATCTTGTGGCCGATCCCCAACCCGGTGACCACCACCGCCACCACCCCGGAGGCGTGGATCTCCTCGGCGGCGAAGACCACCGCGAACGGCACGATCAACGACAGCGCGTTGTCCAGCAGCGGGTCGGTGGTCCGCTTGTGCAGGTAGCCGAAGACCACCACGCCCAGCAGCCCGACCAGCACCCCGCCGCCGGTGGCGACCACCACCTCCTGCGCCACGTACCCGAAACTCACCGAGCCGGCGCTGGCGGTGGCCGCGACGATCGCCACCCGCAGCAGCACCAGCGCGGTGGCGTCGTTGACCAGGCTCTCCCCCTCCAGGATGGTCACCACCCGCCGGGGCAGGCCCACCCGCCGGGCCACCGCGGTGGCCGCGATCGCGTCCGGCGGGGCCACCACCGCGCCCAGCGCCACACAGATCGCGTACGGCAGGTCGGGCAGGAACAGGTGCACCACCGTGCCCACCACGAACGCGGTGAAGATGACCAGCCCCACCGCGAGCAGCAGGATCGGCCGCAGGTTGAGCCGGAACGCCGGCACCGAGGTCTCCAGCGCCGCCACGTAGAGCAGCGGCGGCAGGATGCCCACCAGCACCAGGTCGGGATCGAGCCGCACGTGCGGGAAGCCCGGCAGGAAGGACAGCCCGAGACCGAGCACCACCAGCAGGATCGGCGCGAGCAGACCCAGCTTGCGGGCCAGCGCGGCACCGAAGGTCGCGATCGCCAGGAAGACCACGACCTCGAACAGAGCTTCCATGGAGTAGCAGCCTAGGGGTACGGACGGCCCGGGGTGATCACCCGGCGGCGCGCAGCTTCGGCAGCACCTCCGCACCGAACGTGTCGATGAAGGCGCGCTGCTCCTGCCCGACGTGGTGCAGGGCGATCTGGTCGAAGCCCAGCGACAGGTACTCCTCCAGCCAGCCCACGTGCCGGCCCAGATCCGCCGACACGTTCACCACCTCGGCGACCTGCTCCATCGGCACCCGCTCGCTGACCACGTCGAAGTGCTCGGCGGTGTCGAGGTCCCAGCAGACCGGCGGCGCGAAGACGTTGCTGCGCCACTGCTCGTACGCGATCGCCTCGGCCTCGGCCTGCTCCGGCGCCCAGCTCACGTGCACCTGCAGGTGCAGCGGCCCCCGCCCGCCCGCCTCCCGGTAGGCGTCGATCATCTCGCGCAGGTGCGCGGTCGGGGCGTTCACCGTGATCAGGCCGTCCGCCCACTCGGCGCACCACCGGGCGGTGGCCACGCTGACCGCCGCCCCGATCAGCGCCGGCGGTTCCTCCGGCCGGGTCCACAGCTTCGCCCGGTCCACCCGGACCAGGCCGTCGTGGCTGACCTCCTCGCCGGCCAGCAGCGCCCGGATCACCTCCACGCACTCCCGCAGCCGGGCGGTCCGCACGTCCTTGCGCGGCCAGCCGTCGCCGGTGATGTGCTCGTTGCTCGCCTCGCCGGTGCCCAGCGCCGCCCAGAACCGCCCCGGGTACATCGCGCCCAGGGTGCCGATCGCCTGCGCGATGATCGCCGGGTGGTAACGCTGGCCGGGGGCGTTGACCACCCCGAACGGCAGCCCGGTGGCCTGCAGCGCCGCGCCCAGCCAGGACCAGGCGAAGCCGGACTGGCCCTGCCGGGTGCTCCACGGCGAGAAGTGGTCCGACGACATCGCGGCGTCGAAGCCGGCGCGTTCGGCGTGCACCACCGCCTCCAGCAGGCGGCTCGGATGGATCTGCTCGTGGGAGGCGTGGAAGCCGAACACCGTCATGGCGTCCTTCCGTACCCATGACGGTGTCCGGTTAAAGCTCGCCCGCGCCGGTCGCCCGGCGCGGGGTCACTCGGCGTGCGCGCCGGCCCCGGCGGTGGCGGCGCCCTCCCCCACCCAGACGGTCTTGGTGTTGCAGAACTCCCGCATCCCCAGCGCCGACAGCTCCCGGCCGTAGCCGGAGTTCTTCACCCCACCGAAGGGCAGCTCCGGGTACGAGGTGGTCATGCCGTTGACGAAGACGTTGCCGGCGTCCAGGTCGGTGGCGAACCGCTCCTGCTCGGCCGGGTCGGTGGTCCAGGCGTTCGCGCCCAACCCGAACGGCGTGCCGTTGGCCACCGCGACCGCCTCGTCGTACGAGGACACCCGGTACAGCCCGGCGACCGGTCCGAATACCTCCTCGGCCCACATCCGCATCTGCGGGTTCAGGTCGGTGACCACGGTCGGCGGGTAGAACCAGCCGTCGCCGGTCGGCTTCTCGCCCCCGCAGAGCACCGTCGCGCCGTGCGCCACCGCGTCGCGCACCTGGGCGTGGATCTCGTCCCGGCCGCTCTCGCTGGCCAGCGGGCCGACGTCGGTGTCGGCGTCCATCGGGTCGCCGACCCGCAGCGCGGCCATGTTCGCGGCGAACTTCCCGGCGAACGCGTCGAAGACGTCGGTGTGCACGATGAACCGCTTGGCGGCGATGCAGGACTGGCCGTTGTTCTGGCAGCGGGCGGTGGTGGCCACCTCGGCGGCCCGGTCCAGGTCGGCCGAGGGCATCACCACGAACGGGTCGCTGCCGCCCAGCTCCAGCACCGTCTTCTTCAGCTCCCGGCCGGCGATCTGGGCGATCGAGCGGCCCGCGCCCTCACTGCCGGTCAGCGTCGCCGCCCGGACCCGGGGGTCGCTGAGGATCCGGTCGACGGCGTCGGAGCCGACCAGCAGGGTGGTGAACGCGCCCTCGGGGAAGCCGGCCCGGCGGAACACGTCCTCCAGGTAGAGCGCGGTCTGCGGCACGTTGGAGGCGTGCTTGAGCAGGCCGGTGTTCCCGGCCATCAGGGCCGGCGCGGCGAACCGCATCACCTGCCAGAGCGGGAAGTTCCACGGCATCACCGCGAGCACCGCCCCGATCGGCTGGTAGCGGACGAAGGCCCGCTTCGCCTTCACCGCGGCGGCGTCGGCGGGTTCGTCGGCGAGCATCCGCTCCGCGTTCGCCGCGTAGAACCGGCAGGCGGTGGCGCACTTGGTGACCTCGGCCCGCGCTGCGGCGTAGGTCTTGCCCATCTCGGTGGTCATCAGCCGGGCGGTGTCGTCGCGTTCGGCGTCGAGCAGGTCCGCGGCGGCGTTCATCCACTGCGCCCGCTGGGCGACCGTGGTCCGGCGCAGGTCCCGGAACGCCAGGTCGGCCCGTTCGATGGCGGCGTCGATCTGCTCGCTCGACATCGGCTCGTAGGACTTGAGCACCTGACCGGTGGCGGGGTTGGTGGTGGCGATGGGCATCTCTTCTCCTGTCACTCGAAGAGTGAGTGCCGCGCGCCCGGCTGCTCACGGCGGCGGGCCGCACGGCGGCGCTGGATGACGACCAGGTCGACCACCGCCACGACGGCGAACAGCGCGCACGGCACACCCAGCCAGGCCAGCCCGGCCCCGAACGCCACGACCGCGAGGACGGTCATGGTGACCAGGCCGAACAGGGCCAACGCCAGGCGCAGGTTCAACGCGCTGTACGCGTGGCCGACCGTGCCACGGGCACGCCGGGGCTGCGATCTCGTCATCGTCTCGGCCTACCCCGGCACGGACGCCGCTAACCGGTCCCGACGCCCGGATCACCCCACGTCGACGCCGCCCACCGGGCCGATGTCGGGCGGTTGACCTGCCCGGATAGCCCCGCTCCGACCTGTTCTTACCAGATTCATGTTTCGAGCTGTTGAATCTGCCCGGAAGTCGACACGAGCGGGCCGCCGCACCCGGTACGGCCCGTAGAGTGACCGGGCTGTCGCTCTGCGCCGTCTGACCGGGGGAAGACGCATGCCTCGACGCTGGGTCGCCGCCGTAGCCTGCCTGCTGGCGCTCACCGCGCTCGCCTGCGAGGAGGGCGGCGGGGCCTCCCCGCGCCCGACGAAGAGCGGATCGACACCGACCGGCCTGCCCGGCACGATGGCCGCCCTCGGCGACTCGATCACCACCGGGTTCGGTTCCTGCCTGGTGCTCACCTCGTGCCAGCGCAACTCCTGGTCCACCGGGGACGGCATCCGGGTGGAGAGCCACTACCGGCGGCTGCTCGACGCCGACGCGCCGATCCGCAACCGGGCCCGCAACCACGCCGTGCCGGGGGCCCGCGCCGAGGCCCTCGCCGGGCAGGCCGGTGCCGCCGTCAAGGACAAGGCCGACTACGTCACCGTGCTGATCGGCGCGAACGACGCCTGCCGCGACGACATCGACGCGATGACCGCGCCCGCCACCTTCCGCAGCCAGGTCGACAAGGCGCTGCGGGTGCTGCGCGAGGGCCGCCCGAAGGCCCGGGTCCTGGTGGCCAGCGTCCCCGACCTGAACCGGCTCTGGGAGGTCGGGCACACCGAGTCCCGGGCGGTGCGGATCTGGAAGACCGGGATCTGCCCGGCACTGCTGGCCAACCCCACCTCGGACGCCAAGGCCGACCGGGATCGCCGGGCCCGCTTCGCCGAGCGGATCGACGCGTACAACAGCCAACTGAAGGCGGCCTGCCGGGCGTACGGGTCGCGGTGCCGCTACGACGGCGGGGCGGTGCACCGGGTGCGGTTCAGCCTGGACGAGGTCAACGCGTTGGACTGGTTCCATCCCAACGTCGCCGGGCAGAACCGGCTCGCCGACGCGACGTTCCCGGCGGCCGGCTGGCGACTCTGAGCCACCCCGGCACCGGCTCGCCCGCAGCCGGATGTCGCGGCGTGCGCGGGCCGCGCCCGGTGGTGGGCCGGACGCGGCCTGGCACCACCGCCGGTCAGGGGCGGCGCGGGTGGGGCACGCCGCCCTGGTGTTCCCGGTAGAGCGCCTGGGCGCGCTCGGCGAGATCCTTGGTGGCCGACGAGTTGGCCCAGGTGCCGAGGATGATCGCGGCACCGGGGACGACCTTGGCGAAGACCCGCTTGGCCGCCCGCACCCCGGCCATCCGGGCCAGCCGGACGCCGAGTTGCAGCATCACCCGCCCGAGCGGGTTCTGGGCGGCGTGACCGAACAACGCGCCGGCCCGCTCCCGACCGGCCGCGACGCCCAGCGCCAACCGGGCCGCCTCGGCCGCCTTGTGCACCTTCTGCAGGACGAGCAGGTCGGTGGCCCGGTCCGGGTGCACCGGGTCCGTGCCGTACGCGGCGGCCACGTGCAGCACCAGCCGGGCCTGGGTCCAGGCCAGCACGCCGACGTCGATCACCGCGCCGGGCAGCCCCGCCGCACCCGAGACCGCTCCGGAGAGCCGGGCCCGGTTGACGAAGCGCCGGATGGCCTGCTCGGCCAACTGGTCGGCGGTGGCGTCGGGGCGTTCCGCCCGGGCCCGGGCGACCCACTGCGCCGCCTCCGGACCGAGCCGGCGGACCGCCTCCAGGGCCAGGTGTTCCGGGGCGTACTGCGGGTCGTCCCGCATCCGGTCCCAGAGCCGGGCCGGCGGCGCCTCCGGCGCGTCGCCCGGATCACCGGCCGGCACCGCCGGGACCGGAGCCGACGCCCCCACCGTCGCCGGGACCGTGGCGGTCGGCGACCCGCCGGCAGGTGTCGCGGGGACGGCCGGGCCGGCGGTTTCCGCCGGTACCGGCGGCGTGGGGACGGTCGGTTCGTCGTCGGCGGGGACGGCGTCGGTCACGGATGCTCCCGGGGTGGAATCGGTTCGCGGACGGTCAGCGGCGACGGCCCGACAGCTTGCCGGCCGCCTGCTTGAGCCGTGCCTGGTTCTCCGGCTTGGCCAGCTCGCGCCGGCCCCGGTCGACCAACTGCTGCCCCTTGGGGGAGCGCAGGAAGGCGCTGATCCGCTGCATCAGTGCTGACATGTCGTCCTCCGATCGGGTGTCCTGCGTCATGTGTACCCGATCCCGGCAACCGCCAACCGTCCACTGTGTCCGGTCGAGGGTAGCCATCCGTCGACGCCGACGCGAACCGGCCCGGCCCGGCCGGGGCATTGCGGGCCGGGCCGGGCCGGCGGCTCAGACCAGGATGGCGGCGACCACCTCGGTGGCCCGCCACTCGTGCTGGGCGTAGAGGTCCGGGTAGGCGGAGATCTGCACGGCCTGGGCGGCGACGGTGAGCGGGAGATCCGCCCAGCCGGGGATCTCCAGCAGCGCGGTGAGGAACGCCCGGGTGGCGAATGCCGGGTCCATCAGCTGGCCGACCTCGCCCCAGCCGCTGCTCGGGCGCTGCTGGAACAGCCCGACCGAGTCGTGGTCCCAGCCGATCGCCTGATGCGGGTAGTTCTGCGACTCGGGCAGCACGCCGCTGGCGTAGTTGTAGAGGTTGCTCTCCTGCATCGCGGTGGCCACCGCGATGACCAGGGCCCGGCGCGGGACGCCCATCGCCCGGCCGGCCTTGACGATCTCCTTGGCGTTGTCCATCTGGGCCTGGTCGAGGCCGGCAACCGGGACGATCCGCTTCGGCCGGGGCTTCGGCTTCGGCCGGGGCTTGGGCTTGGTGGTCCTGGTCGCGCTCGGGGTCGGGCTCGGGGTGGCGGCGGACGGGCTGGCGGCGGACGGGCTGCTGGGCACGACCGTGACCGGGGTACGGACCTCGGCCCGGGAGGCGGCCTGCTGCTGGGCGCGCTCGGCGAGGGCGGCCTCGGTGGCGGTCCGGTCGTCGGCCCGCTCGTCCGGCAGCGCCTGGACGCCCGCGACGGCGGTGACGCCGAGGCAGCAGAGCACCCCGGCGGCGAGGAGCGCCGGCCGGCGGCGGAGGTTAACGAGCCCGCCGAGGCGGGTACGGAGGGAACGGGGTTCACGGAGAACGCCGACCTGAACGGACGAGGGGGTGTCGTCCGAACGGCCAGTCATGCCCTGAGGGGCGCCCTGGTCGTCGATGGTGTCGTCGTCACGCATCCGCCGAGGCTAGGCATGCCCTTTCCCGTCCACCCACCTGCAGGAAGTGGCCCTCGCCACATTTTCCGGCGGGTCGCCGGGACGCCCACCCCGGACGCGGGACCGGGGTGCCAGACCACCCGCAACGGGCATTACAGTCAGCTACCGCGCCCGCCGTCGTCGGAGCGGGTCCACCACCCAGACCGCCCCGCCCGACTACAAGATCCATGATGTCCCCCTTTCAGGCGACACGCCGGAACCATCCGGCCGAGCGCTCCCGGCCCGTCGGACGAATTGGTCGCTTCCTCCGGGTTTGATAGCCGGATCGGTCACGACGCGCCCAGTGATGGAATGGATGACGCCGACGGGTACGTTCCCCGAACCGGGTGCCGTCCGTGCGCGGCCACCCGTAGGCGCATTTCCTCAGGAGGTCCGACCGGTGCTCGACCCACACGAGCTGTACCAGCTCACCGACGATCTGCCCGACCTCGGTCAGCCGGTGCTGATCCAGGCGCTCACCGGCTTCGTCGACGCCGGAAACGCCACCCGGCTGGCCCGCGAGCAGCTCCTCACCTCACTGGACGCCCGGACGATCGCCACCTTCGACGTCGACCAACTCTTCGACTACCGGTCCCGCCGTCCGGTGATGACCTTCGTCGAGGACCACTGGGAGGACTACGACGCCCCCGAGCTCGCCCTGCACCTGCTCCGCGACGACGACGAGACGCCCTTCCTGCTGCTCACCGGCCCGGAGCCGGACCTGCAGTGGGAGCGGTTCGTGGCGGCGGTCGGCGCGGTGGCCGCCCGGCTCGACGTCCGGCTCACCGTCGGGCTCAACTCCATCCCGATGGCCGTCCCGCACACCCGCCCCACCGGGGTCACCGCACACGCCACCCGTCGCGAGCTGATCGCCGGCTACGAACCGTGGTTGCAGCGGGTGCAGGTCCCGGGCAGCGTCGGTCACCTGCTGGAGTACCGGCTCGGCGAGGCCGGCAGGGACGCCCTCGGGTTCTCCGCGCACGTGCCGCACTACGTCGCCCAGACCGAGTACCCGGCCGCCGCCGAGGTGCTGCTCGCCTCGGTGTCCCGCAGCACCGGGCTGCTGCTGCCCAACGAGAGCCTCCGCTCCGCCGCCGAGGTGGTCCGGGTGGAGATCGACCGGCAGGTCGCCCAGACCGACGAGGCCGCCGCGCTGGTCACGGCCCTCGAAGAGCAGTACGACGCGTTCGCCCGGGGCCGGGGGGAGAAGAACCTGCTCGCCGCCGAGACCGGCCCGCTGCCCACCGCCGACGAGCTGGGCGCCGAGCTGGAACGTTTCCTCGCCGAGCAGACCCGACCCGGCGAGACCCCCGGCGCCTGACCCACGGCCGGGCGGCGGCGACGCCGCCCGGCCCGCCCACCCGCAGCCCCCCGCGCAGCCGACCCGACGACGGGCCGTCCCGGCGGGGTGGGCCGGGATGGCCCGCGCGTCGCAGCCGACCCGACGGCGGGCCGTCCCGGCGGGGTGGGCCGCGATGCGGCAGGCTGGGCACATGCGCCTGGCGACCTGGAACGTGAACTCGGTGAAGGCCCGCCTGCCCCGCCTGCTCGACTGGCTGGCCGGCACCGCCCCCGACGTGGTCTGCCTCCAGGAGACCAAATGCCCCGACGGGGCCTTCCCCGTCGCCGAGGTCGGCGAGCTGGGCTACGAGGTGGCCAGCCACAGCGACGGCCGGTGGAACGGAGTCGCCATCCTGTCCCGCGTCGGACTGACCGACGTCGCCGTCGGGTTCCCCGACGAGCCGGGCTTCCCCCGGCCCGAGGCCCGCGCCATCGCCGCCACCTGCGCCGGGGTCCGGATCTGGTCGGTGTACGTGCCGAACGGCCGCGCGACAGACGACCCGCACTACGCGTACAAGCTGGCCTGGCTGGCGGCGCTGCGGGACGCGGTGACGCCGGAGGTCGCCGCCGGTGGCCCCGTCGCCGTCTGCGGGGACTTCAACGTCGCCCCGACCGACGCCGACGTGTGGGACCCGGCGCTCTTCGTCACCTCGACCCACGTCACCCCCGCCGAGCGGGCCGCCCTGGCCGCCCTGCGCGACCTCGGCCTCAGCGACGTGGTGCCCACCCCGATGAAGGGCCCGCACCCGTACACCTACTGGGACTACCGGGCCGGCATGTTCCACCAGAACAAGGGCATGCGGATCGACCTGGTGTACGCCTCCGCGCCGCTGGCCGACGCGGTCCGCTCCGCGTACGTCGACCGGGAGGCCCGCAAGGGCAAGGGCCCCTCCGACCACGCTCCGATCGTGGTCGACGCCGACCTGCCCGACGCGGAGCCCGGCCCGGCCGAGGTGGGGTAGCGCGCACGCCCCGGCCGGCCGCGGGTGGATTGTGGAGAGTCGTTGCGGCCGGGGCGACAAGAACTCTCCACGATCCGGACGCCGGACGCGGCGCACCAGCCGGGGACCGACCCGGCCGCGCGGGGCTAGGGTGGGCAGATGGCAGTCGTGAAGATCAACGCGATCGACGTCCCGCCCGGTGCCGGCGAGGAGCTGGAGAAGCGGTTCGCCGCCCGGGCCGGCGCGGTGGAGAACTCCCCCGGTTTCCTCGGCTTCGAGCTGCTGCGCCCGGTGGCCGGCGAGAGCCGCTACTTCGTGTACACCAGGTGGGAGACCGAGGAGGCGTACCAGGCGTGGGCGGCCGGGCCGTCGCGGGCCGCGCACGCCGGTGGTGGGGGCGGCGAGCAGCAGCGACCGGTGGCCTCCGGCGCGACGCTGCTGGAGTTCGAGGTGGTCCAGCAGGTGGCCGGCAAGGGCTGACCGCAGCCCCGGCCGGTCAGAGCCAGGGCAGGACGGGCGCGGTGGTGGGGGCGGCGAGCCGGGCGAGCCAGCCGGCGATCCCGGCGGCGCCCTGCATGAAACCGGGCTCCGGCGGCAGCTCCGCCGGGGTCCGGGTGTGCTCGGTGTTGCACCAGGCGACACCCGTCGGGGTGGCCACGGTCCGGGCGAGCACGTCCCCGGCGAGCCGGTGCGCCCAGGCGAGCAGGGCGGGGTCGGCGGTGGCCCGGTAGCGGTCGAGCAGCAACTGCCCGACGCCGGCCGTGCCGCAGCACCGGGCGAGGTTGTCCCAGAACCCCGGGTACCGCCGCTGCGGCAGGCCGCTGTCGCGCAGCGCCCCGAGGCACCCGTCGACGGCCTGCTGCCAGCGGGGCTGCGGGTCGACGGTGTCGAGCAGGGTGAACAGCCGCACCGTGCCGGTCGGGCCGTGGCACCAGCCGAAGTTGACCGCCGGGCGGTCCGGGCGGGGCGGGACCAGCAGCGGCAGCGCCCAGCCGTCCGGCTGGCGACCCATGGCCAGCAGTCCGTCGGCGGCCCGGACGGCGGTGTCGAGCAGGTCGTCACGGCGCAGGGTGACACCGGCGACGGCGAGGGCGTACGCGACCCCGGCGGTGCCGTGGGAGAAGCCCGGCATCAGCCGCTCGTCGCCGGCGCGCATCCGCCAGTGCGGACCGTCCGGGTGTTCCTCGGCGAGCCCCACCAGCCCGTCGGCGAGGACGTGCGCCGCCTGCTCCACCACCGGACCCGTGTCGACGGCGTCGAGGAGGGCCAGCAGGATGCCGGCGTCGCCGGAGATGACGTCGGAGCAGCGGTCCGGGTCCACCGGGCGGTCCCGCAGCCGTTCGGCGACGCGCGCCGTCACCGACGCGGCGGCGTCGAGGGCTACCGGGTCGGCGGCGACCCGACCCCAGGCGCGCAGGGCGACGGCGGCCCCGGCCCAACCGCCGAACATCCCGTCGTCGGGCAGCGTCGCGGCATCCGGCTCGTGCCGGGCGAGGTGCACCAACCGGTCCCGGGCACCCGCCGCGACCCGGTCGAGAGCCGCCCCGGCCCCGCTGCCCGACCCGGTGACGGTGCCCGCCCCGGCCCCGCTGCCCGACCCGGTGACGGTGCCCGCTTCGGCCCCGCTGCCCGACCCGGTGACGGGCGGCGTGGCCTCGGTGGGCAGCCCGGCCGCCGGGGAGGCGCCGGCCGCGGTGGCCTCGGCGCAGCCGAGCAGCACCCCGGCGGTGCCGGCGTACAGGTCGTCGAAGGGTTCGCCCGCCTCCCGCCAGCACGGGCCGCCCTCGGCGGGCACCGCCACCGACTCGATCCAGGTGAAAGCCTGCCGCACCACGTCCGCCGTCACCGCGCGATCCTGCCACCCGCCGTCGTGCGGCGTCGCCGCAATATCGGCCCGGCGGTCAGGGTGACATCGGTCGGCGGTCAGGGTGACCGGGTCGCCGCCAACGAGGCGAACGCGATGACGTTGTCGGCGTATCCGGTGCGTCCGCCGATCCACTGGCCGCCGCAGGTGATCAGCCGCAGGGCCGGTGCGCCGTCGCGGCCGTAGACCCGGTCGGCGGGCAGGGCCGACTTGTCGAAGAACTCCACCGAATCGACCCGGAACACCACCACCCGCCGGTCGTCCCGGGTCACCTCGATCGTGTCGCCCGGGTTGAGTTTGCGCAGGTCGTAGAAGACCGAGGGGCCGTCCTTCGAGTCGACGTGGCCGACGATGATCGCCCGGCCGGGCTCGCCGGGGGTCGGGCCCCGGTCGTACCAGCCGGTCTCGTCGTGCCGGTCGAGCGGAGGTACGTCGATCGACCCGTCCCGGGCCTGACCGACCGGGGCCACCGGGGCGGCCACCTTGATCGCGGGCACGGTGAGCCGTACCGGGCGGCTGGCCGGCAGGCTGCCCGGTACGGGGCTCTGCCGGGCACCGGCGGCCGGACGTTGCGACGGGGTGCCGGTCCGGTCCAGCGGCCCGACCGAGCGCCCCAGCCCGGCACCGGTGGCGAAGACACCGAGCAGCACCAGCACCACGGCCAGCGGCACCGACCAGGGGCCGCGCGTCGAGGACCGGCCGCCGTCCGGGGCGGCCGGGGCCGGGCCGGCAGCCGTCGGGCCGCCGGACGGGACCGGGGCACGGAACGGCGGCGACATCGGATCGTCGGGCGGCCGGGGCGGAGCGCCGCGCCGCGCGGCGGCGGACGGCGACGGTCCGGGCACCGGGCCGGCCGGCGGCGGGATCAGGCCAGCCCAGCGTGGGCGGGTGCCGCCGGGCACCGGGCCGGGGGGACGGCCGTGGGCCGGCGTACCGCCGGGGGGACGGCCATGGGACGCCGTACGGCCGTGGGACGTCGGGTCGCCGGACGGAGCGACGGGCCGGGAGTCCGCGGGCGGCGGGCTGCCGGGGGGCGGGAGGGGGCCGTGGCGCGGACCCGGGGAGGCGGGCGGCACGGTCACTGCCCGGCGACGCCACGCGGCCGGCGGGCCGCCACGATACCGACGACGGCCCCGGCGATGGTCAACGCCAGCCCGCCGGGCACGAGCAGCCCGCCGGGTATCCCGTCGCCGCCGGCCGCGCCGCCGAAGCCCGTGTGCGGCCCGGGGCTGGGCTTGACCTTCTTGACCACCTGGAGCGCCGTCGAGGCGGTCGCCCCGTCGGGGCATTCCAGTTTGACCCGGTAGTTGCCCGGCCGGACCCGCTCCCTGACCATCGGCGCGGCGGTGAGCAGGCCGTGCTGCGGCTGCACCTGGACCCGGCCGAAGGCGTCGGACACGACCGTCGCCGGGATCGAGTTGTCGTGGCAGCTCGCCCGGATGCCGACCAGGTAACCCGGCTCGACGGTCCCCGGGGTCACCTCGACGAAGAGCACGCCGGGTGGCGGCTGCGGGTCACCGCCCCCGTCGGGCGGGGGCTGATCCGGCCCGGGGGCCGCGGCGACGGCCGGCGGGGCGACCGGGACCGGGGCGACCGAACCCGGGACGGCGGAGGCCGGGACGGCGTGCCACAGGGCGGGGACGAGGGCACCGAGGGCGACCGCCAGCGCGGTGCGGTGCAGCGCGATCGACACCTCTCCCCCTTCCGGCCCCCCGGGCGGCACCCGGACCCGACCCGGACGCCGACCTGCCGTACGGGATGAATCGTCTCACCCTCCGACCGACGGCACATCCGATACGGCGGAACCGTCGCGTACGCTCGGGTCGCTGTGACCTCCATCGACCAGAACCCCGCCGTCCCGGTGGCCCGGCCGGGCACCGGGACGATCCGCACCTTCCACCCCCGACGGGGCCGGATGACCAGCCGGCAGACCGATGCGCTGGCCCGGCTGCGGCCGGCGTACGGGATCGAGATCGCCGACCTCGACGGGCCGGTCGATCCGGCCGGGTTCTTCGGTCGGGGCGCGCCCGTGGTGCTGGAGATCGGCTCCGGGATGGGTGACGCCACCGCGGCGATGGCCGCCGCCGACCCGGACCGTGACTACCTGGCGGTCGAGGTGCACACCCCGGGCATCGCCAACCTGCTCGACCTGGTCCAGCGTCACGGCCTGGGCAACGTCCGGGTCGCCCAGGGTGACGCGCTGGACCTGGTCCGGGCCATGCCGGAGCGCTGTCTGGACGCGGTGCACGTGTTCTTCCCCGACCCGTGGCCCAAGTCGCGGCACCACAAGCGGCGGATCATCCAGCCGGAGCACGTGGCGTTGCTGCGGTCCCGGCTGGTCGGCGGCGGGACGCTGCACTGCGCCACCGACTGGGCCGAGTACGCCGAGTCGATGCGCTCGACGCTGACCGCCGATCCGGAGCTGGTCGACGTGCACGGCGGGTACGCGCCCCGGCCCGCCCACCGTCCGGTGACCAAGTTCGAGCGGCGGGCCCTGACCGCCGGCCGCGACGTCTTCGACCTGGTCCACCGCCGCCGCGCCTGAGCCCGCCGGACCGCCCTGGCGGTGGTGTCCGGCCACCGGCGACACCGCCACCTCGACCCGCCGGCGGTTCCGCGCGACCGGGGGCGGATCAGGGCGGGCGGCCCGGTTGGCGGGCGGGGTGGTGGTGCGGGCACGATGGGGGGCGTTATGACGCTCACTGCCGCGCTGCCTCGAAGCGCCGACCCCGACACCCTCTTCGACGCGTTCGCCGGTTGGGCGAAAGAGCGTGGGCTGGACCTCTACCCGCACCAGGAGGAGGCGATCATCGAGATCGTCTCCGGCGCGAACGTGATCATGAATACCCCGACCGGTTCGGGCAAGAGCCTGGTCGCTATCGCGGCGCACTTCACCGCCCTGGCCGACGACCGGACGAGCTTCTACACCGCGCCGATCAAGGCCCTGGTGTCGGAGAAGTTCTTCGCGCTCTGCGAGGTGTTCGGCGCGGAGAACGTCGGCATGCTGACCGGCGACGCCAGCGTCAACGCCGACGCCCCGATCATCTGCTGCACCGCCGAGATCCTGGCCAACCTGGCGCTGCGCGAGGGGAAGCGGGCCGACGTCGGCCAGGTGGTGATGGACGAGTTCCACTTCTACGCCGAGCCGGACCGGGGCTGGGCGTGGCAGGTGCCGATCATCGAACTGCCGCAGGCGCAGTTCGTGCTGATGTCGGCCACCCTGGGGGACACCACCCGGTTCGTCGACGACCTGACCCGGCGCACCGGCCGGTCGACCGCCGTCGTCCGGTCGGCCGAGCGGCCGGTCCCGCTGATCTTCTCGTACGCGATGACGCCGCTGCACGAGACGCTCGAAGAGCTGCTGGAGACCAAGCAGGCCCCGGTGTACGTGGTGCACTTCACCCAGGCCGCCGCGCTGGAACGCGCCCAGGCGCTGATGAGCGTGAACGTCTGCACCCGGGCCGAGAAGGACATGATCGCCGCCGCGATCGGCAACTTCCGGTTCACCTCCGGCTTCGGCAAGACGCTGTCGCGGCTGGTGCGGCACGGCATCGGCGTGCACCACGCCGGCATGCTGCCCAAGTACCGCCGGCTCGTGGAGACCCTGGCCCAGGCCGGGCTGCTGAAGGTCATCTGCGGCACCGACACGTTGGGCGTGGGCATCAACGTGCCGATCCGCACGGTGCTGTTCACCGGCCTGAGCAAGTACGACGGGGTGCGCACCCGGCTGCTCAAGGCCCGCGAGTTCCACCAGATCGCCGGCCGGGCCGGACGGGCCGGTTTCGACACCATCGGGCGGGTCGTGGTGCAGGCCCCCGAACACGTGATCGACAACGAGAAGGCCCTGGCCAAGGCCGGCGACGACCCGAAGAAGCGGCGCAAGGTGGTGAAGAAGAAGCCGCCGGAGGGCTCGGTCGGCTGGGGCGAGCCGACGTTCCAACGCCTGGTCGAGGCCGAGCCGGAGCCGCTGACCTCCAGCTTCCAGGTCAGCCACTCGATGCTGCTCAACGTGATCGGCCGGCCGGGTGACGCGTTCGCCTCGATGCGGCACCTGCTCACCGACAACCACGAGGACGCCGCCGCCCAGCGCCGGCACATCCGCCGGGCGATCGCCATCTACCGGGCGCTGCGGGCCGGCGGGGTGGTCGAGCAGCTCGACGAGCCCGACGAGACCGGCCGGCGGGTCCGGCTCACCGTCGACCTCCAGCTCGACTTCGCGCTCAACCAGCCGCTGTCGCCGCTGGCGCTGGCCGCCATCGAACTGCTCGACGCCGGGTCCCCGTCGTACGCCCTGGACGTGCTGAGCGTGATCGAGTCGATCCTCGACGACCCGCGCCAGGTGCTCTCCGCGCAGCAGTTCAAGGCGCGCGGCGAGGCGGTCGCCGCGATGAAGGCCGAGGGCATCGAGTACGAGGCCCGCATCGAGCTGCTCGACGAGGTGACCTGGCCCAAGCCGCTGGCGGAGCTGCTGCACGCCGCGTACGAGATGTACCGGCAGGGGCACCCCTGGGTCGCCGACCACCAGCTCTCCCCCAAGTCCGTCGTGCGGGACATGTACGAACGCGCGATGACCTTCGGCGAGTACGTGCAGTTCTACGGGCTGACCCGCTCCGAGGGCCTGGTGCTGCGCTACCTCGCCGACGCGTACAAGACGCTGCGGCAGACCGTTCCCGAGGACGCCAAGACCGAGGAGCTGGTCGACCTCATCGAGTGGCTGGGCGAGCTGGTCCGGCAGGTCGACTCCAGCCTGATCGACGAGTGGGAGCGGCTGCGCAACCCCTCCGACGTCGCGGACGCCGCCCAGGCGCACGCGTCGCTTGAGGAGCGGGTGCCGGCGGTGACCCGCAACGCCCGCGCCTTCCGGGTGCTGGTCCGCAACGCGTTGTTCCGCCGGGTCGAGCTGGCCGCCCTGCGCCGCTGGTGGGACCTGGGCGAGCTGGACGGGGCGTCCGGGTGGGACGCCGACGCCTGGGCGGAGGCGCTGGAGCCGTACTTCGCGGCGTACGACGGGATCGGGGTGGGGCCGGACGCCCGCGGCCCGGCGCTGCTCATGATCGAGCAGGGACGGGAGAAGTGGACCGTCCGGCAGATCCTGGACGACCCGGAGGGCGACCACGACTGGGGGATCAGCGCCGAGGTCGACCTGGTCGCCTCGGACGAGGTGGGTGCCGCCGTGGTCCGGGTGACGGACGTCGGGCAGCTCTGAGTCTTTCTTCGCAGGGGCCGTCCGGTGTGTCCGTGTCCGGTCCGGCGTCGGTGGCCGCCGGTCGCGTGGATGGCCACCAGCGGGACAGCTTCCTGCGGACGATCCGCCGTGATCTCGTCCGGAATCAGTTGGCTAAATCTTGGCTGCCTGGGACGTTACGGCGAGGCGGGAGTTCAAAGAGCGCGCTTCGCGCGAGCGACTGTCCGGCGGGCGTCGAGCCAGGCGACTACGGCTGTCCGTATCCGAGGCGAGGAGACGGCTTCGCCTCGCCGTCTCGCGCTGAGTTGGTCGATCAGCCAGGTTGGGGCGTGCGCCTGTTCGATGGCCTGCGTCTTGGTGAGGAGTTCGCCCTTGTCGAGTGCGTGGCGACCCCTGGCCATGGAGGTAAGGCCGAGTTCAGCGATGGTGGGGTCCACCCATATCCACGGACGTCGAGCGGCCCAGGCCCAGTAGCCGGTGAGCTCGGCGCGGGCCGCCGCTCGTATGTCCTCGGCTGAGACTGCGGGGAAGACCTCGCGCGGCGAGCGTCCGAAGACCTCGTATCCGTGTCTCGCTAGTTCTGCTCTTGTGACCCGGGAAAGAATGCGGTGAACGAGTCGACCGTGGGTCCAGGTCGGATGCTGCTCCTCGATTTCGGAGACGGTCGCAGTGTCGACGTATACGCAGCCCAGGCTGAAGCCCGCGCCGCTCCCGCTGTCGAGTCGACGGTGGATCACTGAAAGTGCTGCCTGCCGACCGGTGTCAACAGGGCCGTCAACAAGCGCAACCAGGTCAAGATCGCTGATGCGTGGGATGTAGTCACCGGTGGCCAACGACCCTGCCACCAGGAGATCGCTGACCCAACCGAGTTCCTTCAGTTCGTAGCCGAGGTCCCGAACGGCAGCAGGTGATGTCGCCATGGTGGCGAGTGTAGGAAACGCCTACAGCAGCCGACATGAATTTCGCTGCTCGATGGTCTCGCTCAACTGTTGTCCCGCAGTCCGGTCCGACCCGACGTCGTTGTAGGCCTGCTGCTGGATTTGATCGATCACAATGGGTGGGTCGACGGCCAACAGGGCCTCTCCGATGGCGAGGGCGGAACTCCCGTACGCGAGCCCGATCTCCACGCCTCTCCGCGCCTTCTCGGCGACCAGGAGGTCACGGACGAGGTCGCCGTCGCGTTCGGGCAGGGGCACGGTCTGGAGATCGAGTTCAGGTCCGCGCGTCCACACCAACCTGTCCCGGGCAATTTGGTTGGGTACATCCCGAACTCGCGCTCCGCGTCGTTCGTCACGCGACCAGTGTCCAGACGGGCAGTCGGAGGGAGCCGCGGGAGAACCTCAGGGGTGGCTGGCCGTCTTCGGGCGGACGAGACCACGCTGTCGGCCATGTTCCGGCGGACTGGCCAACTGCAGCCGGACTGGACCGGGATCGGCGACCTCCACCCCTGGGCGATGTCACACCCGTCGATTAGAATGTATGTACTAATCGAGTTCCTGACCTGGGAGGACGCTCGTGACCGCGCCCGTCAACGCCCCCCTCACGCCGTACGCCACCCTCCTCGGCTTCACCCGGTACGTCGACCGCACCGGGCCCACCAAGGCAAGCTTCGTCGGCGGGCTGCGCAAGCAGCGGGCCAGCCGGCACGGCTTCAACCCGCACGGCCAGTTCGTCAAGGCGCTCAAGGCCGACATCGCCTTCCACACCGGCGGCACCCACCTGGCCGGGGTGGCCGATCTGGTCAAGCCGCGCTGGCGTCCGCTCTACCAGGCGCTGACGCCCGGCGCGACGGCGTGGCTGGAGTCGCTCGGCGAGCCGACCGGCGTCGACCTGGCGCAGACCCGCGACGCCCTCGCGATGCTCGGCGACCTGCCCGTCAAGATCAACCCCCACTTCGGCATCCGGTATGCCGACGGCCACGCCGAGGCGGTGCGACTGCACTTCGACGAGACCCCGCCGAGCGAGGAGGCGGCCCTGGCCACCCTGCACCTGATGGCCCGGCACATGGACGCGGTGCTGCCGCACGCCGAGCCGGTCCTGGTCGACGTGCGGCGCGGGGTGGCCCACCGGACGCCCGAGCACGTCAAGCCGGCACAGGTCGAGCAGTGGCTGGCCGGCGAGGCGGCCGCCTTCCGGGCCATCTGGTCCACCGCCGCCTGACCACGATTCCGGCACATCCACCTACACATTGACCTGCTTAATTGTTTGAGACAGCTCGGACGGCAGCGTTGCCGTCCGATCTGTCTGTCGTTGCAGACTTCCCCAAAGACCGTTCTGATCATCGCAGAAGCCGACACCGACCGTAGAGTGTTGCGGAAATCACGTTCATCTACCTCGATGTGTAATGGCGCAGGTACGCACCAGTCCGATCGGAGGTGGAATTCCCGATGAGTCATGTCCGGTTCCGCTACTTCGCCGGCGCAGAATCGATCCCCCCCGATTTCGTCCACCGAATACGCACCGACCTGGCCCGGTCGATGCCCCGGCACCGGGTGGCCGACTACCTGACCACCAAACAGCACATCCTGCGGGAGAGCCACCACCTCGTCGCCGCCGAGACGGCCCAGGGGTGCGTCGGGCTCGTCGCCGCCACCGAACGCGACCCCGACGACCGGCCCTTCACCTACGTCGAAACCCTGCTGGTCGCCGAGGAACACCACGGGGGAACCGTCGCCTTCGGCCTCGTCTCCCGACTTTTCCGCGAAATCACCCGCCGGCTCGGCGAATTTCCGGAACTGGTGGCGATGAAGACCTACACACCGAAGGCGTACACGGTCATGCGCCGGTTCACCGTGCACGACGACATCCGCTGCTATCCGTCCCTCGACGGCTCCGACCCCGACGAGGTGCGCCGGCTGGCCGGGCGGCTGGCCGCCCAACTGTCACCGGAGTGCCGGTTCGATCCCCGTACCGGGGTGATCGTGCACGGCGGCGGCACGGTCGGCAGCGATTTCTGGCAGTACCGGCCACGCTCCGGAAACCGGCGCGTCGACGCCTTCTTCTCCGCCGAGGTCGGCGAATTCGACCGGGTGCTGTGCCTGGTGCACGCCCCGACACCGGCCGCCCGCGCGGCACTGGCCGCGGCATTGCGTATCACCCCGAATCCGGCACCCCGACAGGAGATCGCGTGAACGACGTAACCATGTCCGGCGGCGCGGCACGGGACTGGCTGGCCGGGAAGGGCTACCCGTTCACCGACAACGTCGCATTCCACCGCTCGGCCGGCGAGTTCGACGGGGGCGGCCAGTTCGGCGTCGAGATCCCGGCGGTGAACTCGATGCGCGACCTCGAAATCATGGTCAAACTGCTCAACGAGCACGGCGTCCGGGTCACCCGGTTCAACGAGACGTTGGGGTCCTTCCTGCTCTCCGACGCCGAACTGACCGACATGTTCGCGCTGTGCCGGGAGAACGACCACGGCATCGTGGTCAGCCTGGGCCCCCGCCCCGAGTACGACACGAAGAGCGCCTTCTACCGCACCGGCTTCGGCCTGGAGATGGGCCGGCAGATCAACAACAGCGACGGCATCCGCGCCTGCGTGGCCGAGGCGCTGCGGCTCGCGGCGCTCGGCTGCCGGGGCATCACCGTCTACGACATCGGCGTGCTGCGGGTGCTCGCGGAGCTGCGGTCGGACGGCCTGCTCCCGGCCGACCTGGTCTTCAAGACCTCCAGCCACTGCATGCCGACGAACCCCTTCCTGGCACGGATCTTCGCCGAGAACGGCGCCGACAGCATCACCCTGGCGCACGACCTGGGCCTGCCGATGATCCAGGAGATCCGGCGGCTCAACCCCGAACTGCCGATGGACGTGCCCACCGACGTCTACCGCACCAAGGGCGGCTTCATCCGGTTCTACGAGCTGGCCGAGATCGTCCAGATCGCCGCCCCGGTGATGCTCAAGATGGGCGCGAGCGTGCAGGAACACCCGTACGACCCACCGAGTGAGGCACGGACCGTCGAGCGGGTCCGGCGCGTCGCCCGCGGCCTGGAAATGCTCGACCGCCACCTTCCCGACAAGACCGCCATCTCCCGCCGCAGCCGGCAGTACGCGATTCCGGCCGCGGCGTCCGACCGACGACAGGGGCCGGCAAGCGCATGACCACGAAAGAGCACGCCGCATTCAAGCAGGAGGTCGACGAACTGCTGCGGCAGATGGTGCAGCAGTTCTACCGCGAGGTCGAGGGCGCGGACCACCTCTTCCGGGCCAGGGACATCAACATGGCCTACTACCAGCGGCACGTCATCGAGATCATTCTCCGGCTGCGGATGAAGCGGTGGATCGACGCGCTGACGATCCACTACTTCACCAAGCACAACCCGGTGCTGGCCAAGAAGTGGTGTGCGTACACCGAGGACGAGATGCTGCACGACTCGATGTTCGCCAAGGACCTGGAACGGGTCGGGGTGAGCCGGGAGGAGATCTACTCGACCGAGCCGATGTTCTCCACCAAACTGCTCCAGGGTTACTTCTACTACGGCCTCGAACACGAGGGCCAGCCGCTGGCCTCGCTGTCCAGTTCGTACTTCATCGAGAACGTCTCGCTGATGACCCAACCGGACTGGATCGAGAACGTCGAGCAGGTGCTCGGCGCGGGCATGGCCAAGGGTCAGCAGGCGCACGTCAACCACGACCTGGAGGACGACCACACCGATTTCGTGTGGGACGTGCTCATGACGTTCGTGCACACCGACGACGACCGGCGACGGGTGGTGGAACACATCACCAACGTGTACCGGCTGTTCTGCGCCTTCTACACCGAGCTGTACCACCGCACCGTGCTGAAACAGGACGGCGCATTCGCTGTGGTGAAAGCGCTGACCACCCCCTGAGGAGGCGAATCGCGGGCGGACGCGGGTCACCTCGGGACACCGGTCGCGGTGTTAGGGTCGGGCCCACCTTCCGTCGGACGGCGGTCACGTCACCACCGGTGGCGTGACCGCCCGTCGACCTCCGCCGCCGAGGAGAATGATCGCGATGGCCGTCACCGGTAACCGTCGTGCCGTCGTTTCCGTGCAGAGCCGGGAATGCAGCCCCGAACTGTTGGAACGGTTGAGCGGGTCGACCCTGTTTCCCGAACGGCCGGTCGGGGCGACGATCGTCGCGGTGGTCTGCCGGGGCGGCGGTTCGCTGCTCTACCTGACCGCGCCCCGCATGATCGACGCCGACCGCCAGGTGGACTACTTCCTCGGGCTGTTGCCGCAGGAGCCGGTCGACGGGCGGGACCCCCGCCGGGACCGGGTGGTCATCGGCAGCCTCGACGACTCCTCGCCCCGCTGGCTGAGCGACAAGCTGCTCGACCCGACGAACCCGGCGGCCACCCGGTTGCGCGAGCGCGTGGCCGACTTCGTCGCCGCCGCCCGGCAGGCGGGCGACGAGGTCACGCTGAGCTACTTCGAGCCGTCGGGCAACCTGCAGGACTACGCCGCCGCCCTCGGCGTCCCGGGGGACCAGGCCGACGCCGGGTACATCCCGCTCGGCACCAAGAGCGCCGGCCGGGACATGTTCCGGGCGCTCGACATCGCGGTGCCGGCGGGCACCCCCGAGTGCCACGACGTCGACACGCTCGCCGAGGCGGTCGCCGACCTCGTGCTGGCCGGGCGACGCCGGCTGGTGCTCAAGCTGAGCAGCACCGCGTACGGCGCCGGGATGGGCAACGCCACCGTCGACCTCACCGAGGTCACCGGCACCGACCGCGCCGAGGTGGTCGCCGCCGTGGCCAAACGGCTACCCGACAGCCGGCTCGTCGACGGCAGGCTGGGCTGGGCGGAGTTCGCCGGCCTGATCCCCCATGCCGGCATCGTCGCCGAGGAGTTCGTCGAGGCCGACGAGCTGCGCAGCCCCAGCTTCCAGGGGCGGGTGACCCCCACCGGTGCCGTCGAGTGCGTCTCCACCCACGACCAGGTGCTCGGCGGGGCGGGCCTGACCTACGTCGGCAGCTCGTTCCCGGCCGACGCCGCCTACCGCGCCACCGTGGTCGAGTACGGCCTGCGCGTCGGCAGGTACCTCGTGGCGCAGGGCGTCACCACCGGCGACTACGGCGTCGACTTCATCGCCGCCCGCCGGGGTGACACGTTCCGGGTGCTCGGCTGCGAGCTGAACCTGCGCGCGACGGGGACCAAGCACGGTTTCGTGATGGCCAGCCAACTGCTCGACACCGTGCCGGACGCCGACGGCCGGCTGTTCACCGACACCCCCGACGGCCGCGCGGAGCGCGTCTACCAGGCGTCCGACGCGATCACCGACCCGTCGTTGGTGGGGCTGACCCCGGCCCGGCTGATCGACGCCGTCGAGCGGTCACCGCTGCGCTACGACCACACCCGGCGCACCGGCACGGTGCTGCACATGCTCAGCGCGCTGCCCGCCTACGGCAAGTTCGGCGCGGTCTGCATCGGCCGGGACGCGGCCGAGGCGGCGGAGCTGATGCGGGCCACCCGCGCCCTCGCCCTGGACGTGGCGGCCCACGACGCCTGAGCGCGCCCGGCCGGCGGGGCGACGGCCCGGGCTCAGTCCTCCGAGGCGGGGCGGCTCGCCGGGACGGTCGGCATCGGCCACTGCCCCGTCCGGACGATGGCGGAGGCGTCGAGCCGCTGCTCGGCCCAGACGTAGGTGTCCGGCAGCAGATCGGCCACCGGCACCTTGCGCAGCGCGTCCAGCGGCCCGACGATGACCTGGATGCCCGGGTGGTAGTCGAGCAGCACCTGCCGGCACCGCCCGCACGGCGGGATCACCCCGCGCCCCCGGTCACCCACCGCGACGATGGTCTCCAACTCCCCCACGCCCTGGGTGGCGGCGGCGCCGATGGCCACCAGCTCCGCGCAGGGGCCACCGGTGAAGTGGAACAGGTTCACCCCGGTGAAGACCCGGCCGTCGGTGGTCCGGGCCGCCGCCGCGACGGTGTGGTTCTCGCTGCGGCAGCGCAGCTTGGCGACCGCCGTGGCGGCCTGGACCAGCGCGCGGTCGGTGTCCAGCATCGTCGTCGTCATCCGGCAGCCCCCGTGGTCGCGTCGTCGGCGCTCAGCGTAGCCCGGCGGCGGCCCGTTTCCCGGGCAGCGCACCGGGGGACGTGACCGGTCACCCACCGCCTCGCACACCCGCCCCACCCGGCCCGCGACCTGCACCGCGACGGCCTGGGCCACCCGACCCACCACCGGCCGTGGGGCTCCCGGGCGTAACCCGGGGGCGGTCCGGCGGTCGGCTGCCTATCCTTGGCGACGACATGCAGAATCCAGCCGCCTCCGGTCCCGCCGCGCCCGCCGACGCCCCGACCGCCCGTGAGCTGCACCGCCGGCTCACCCCGTTGATGTTCCGCGACCAGCGTCGCCTGCAGCGGCGGCTGGAGGGGGTGCGCCGGCTGCGTGACCCGCAGCGGCGCGACGAGGCGCTGGCCGAGATCGCCGTGGAGGTGTCCCGGGCGGAGGGCCGGCTGGCCACCCGGCGGGCCGCCGTGCCGACGATCACGTACCCGGCACAGTTGCCGGTCAGCGAACGCCGCGACGACATCGCCGCCGCCATCCGCGACCACCAGGTGGTGATCGTGGCCGGCGAGACCGGCTCCGGCAAGACCACCCAGCTACCCAAGATCTGCCTGGAGCTGGGGCGGGGGATCACCGGCCTGATCGGGCACACCCAGCCCCGCCGGCTGGCCGCCCGCACGGTCGCCGACCGGATCGCCGAGGAGCTGGGCACCGAGCTGGGCGACGTGGTCGGCTACAAGGTGCGCTTCACCGACCAGGTGAGCGACCGCAGCCTGGTCAAGCTGATGACCGACGGCATCCTGCTGGCCGAATTGCAGACCGACCGGATGCTCCGCCAGTACGACACGTTGATCATCGACGAGGCACACGAGCGCAGCCTCAACATCGACTTCATCCTCGGCTACCTGCGCCAGCTGCTCCCCCGGCGGCCCGACCTCAAGGTGGTCATCACCTCGGCGACCATCGAGACCGACCGGTTCGCCAAGCACTTCGCCGACGCCGACGGCCGGCCCGCGCCGGTGGTCGAGGTCTCCGGGCGTACGTACCCGGTGGAGGTCCGCTACCGGCCACTGGTGGAGGTCACCGAGGGCGACGACGACGGGGACGACGACGAGGAGAACGTCCGCGACCAGATCCAGGCGATCGGCGACGCGGTGCAGGAGCTGGCCGCCGAGGGGCCGGGCGACATCCTGGTCTTCCTCAGCGGCGAACGGGAGATCCGGGACACCGCCGAGGCGCTGGGCAAGCTGACCCAGTCGAAACGCGCGCTGCTCGGCACCGAGATCCTGCCGCTGTACGCCCGGCTGTCGGCCGCCGAACAGCACCGGGTCTTCGCCCCGCACGCCGGACGCCGGGTGGTGCTCGCCACGAACGTCGCGGAGACCTCGCTGACCGTCCCCGGCATCAAGTACGTGGTGGACCCGGGCTCGGCCCGGATCTCCCGCTACTCCAGCCGGCTCAAGGTGCAGCGGCTGCCGATCGAGCCGGTCTCCCAGGCGTCGGCCAACCAGCGCAAGGGCCGCTGCGGCCGGACCTCGGACGGCATCTGCATCCGGCTCTACGACGAGCAGGACTTCGCCTCCCGGCCGGAGTTCACCGACCCGGAGATCCTGCGTACCAACCTCGCCTCGGTCATCCTCCAGATGACCGCGATCGGCCTCGGTGACCTCGCCGCGTTCCCGTTCATCGACCCGCCGGACCGCCGCAACGTCACCGACGGGGTCAACCTGCTGCACGAACTGGGCGCGCTGGACCCGACCGAGACCGACCCGGCCAAGCGGCTCACCCCGCTGGGTCAGCGGCTGGCCCAGCTCCCGGTCGACCCCCGGCTGGCCCGGATGGTGATCGAGGGCGAACGCAACGGCTGCGCCACCGAGGTGCTGGTGATCGCCGCCGCGCTGTCGATCCAGGACCCGCGGGAGCGGCCGGCGGAGAAGCAGGCCCAGGCCGACCAGGCGCACGCCCGGTTCACCGACCGGGAATCCGACTTCGTGTCGCTGCTCAACCTGTGGCGGTACCTGCGCGAGCAGCAGCGGGAGCTGTCCTCCAGCGCGTTCCGCCGGATGTGCCGGGCGGAGTACCTCAACTACCTGCGGGTACGCGAGTGGCAGGACATCGTCGCCCAGTTGCGGCAGGTGCTGCGTACCCCGGAGCAGGGTGACGGGCGGCGGGGCCGGCGGGGCGCGGCGCAGGCCCCGGCCGACGGCGGCCGGCGCGGGGTCGCCGCCGACCTGCCGGAGGAGATCGACACCCCGAAGGTGCACCAGTCGCTGCTGCCCGGCCTGCTGTCGCACATCGGGCTCAAGGACGCCCAGAAGCACGAGTACCTGGGCGCGCGGGGAGCGAAGTTCGCGATCTTCCCCGGGTCGGCGCTGTTCAGGAAGCCGCCGCGCTGGGTGATGGCCGCCGAACTGGTGGAGACCTCCCGGCTGTGGGGGCGGGTCGCCGGGCGGGTGGAGCCGGAGTGGGTCGAGCCGCTGGCCCAGCACCTGGTCAAACGCAGCTACAGCGAGCCGCACTGGGAGAAGAAGCAGGCCGCCGTGATGGCCTACGAGAAGGTCACCCTGTACGGCGTTCCGCTGGTCACCTCCCGCAAGGTCAACTTCGGTCGGATCGACCCGGCGCTGAGCCGGGAGCTGTTCATCAGGCACGCCCTGGTGGAGGGCGACTGGCAGACCCACCACCAGTTCTGGCGGGACAACGAGAAGCTCCGCACCGAGATCGAGGAGCTGGAGAACCGGGCCCGCCGCCGGGACATCCTGGTCGACGACGAGAGCATCTTCGCCTTCTACGACCAGCGCGTCCCCGCCGACGTGGTCTCCGGCCGACACTTCGACGCCTGGTGGAAGACCGCCCGCCGCCAGCAGCCCGACCTGCTCACCTTCACCCGGGAACTGCTGGTCAACGCCGGACGGGGCGGGGTCGACGAGGCCGACTTCCCGGACGAGTGGCGGGCCGACGGGGTGACCCTGCCGCTGACGTACACCTTCGACCCGACCGCGCCCACCGACGGCGTCACCGTCGACATCCCGCTGCCGCTGCTCAACCAGGTGCCGGCGGAGAGCTTCGACTGGCAGGTGCCGGGGCTGCGGGAGGAGCTGGTGATCGCGCTGATCCGGACGCTGCCCAAGGCGGTGCGGCGCAACTTCGTCCCGGTGCCCGACCACGCCCGTGCGGCGCTCGCCGCGATCACCCCGGGCGAGGAGCCGCTGCTGGACGCGTTGGCCCGGCAACTGCGCCGGATGACCGGGGTGACCGTGCCCCGCGAGGCGTGGGAACCGGCGAAGCTGCCACCGCACCTGCGGGTGACGTTCCGGGTGATCGGCGACGCGGACCAGCCGGTCGCCGAGGGCAAGGACCTGCCGGCCCTGCAACGCCAGCTCCGCCAGGAGGTACGCCAGGTGGTGGCCGCCGCCGCGCCGGAGCTGGCCCGCAGCGGGCTGACCGGGTGGACCATCGGCACCCTGCCGCGCACCGTCGAGCAGGTCCGGGCCGGCTACGCGGTGACCGCCTACCCGGCGCTGGTGGACGAGGGCACGACGGTCGGGGTGAAGGTCTTCGACTCCGAGGCCGAGCAGGCCGCCGCACACTGGGCGGGCACCAGGCGGCTGCTGCGGCTGACCGTGCCGTCACCGGCGCAGTTCCTGCAGGGGCGGCTGAGCAACGAGGCGAAGCTGGCGTTGAGCCGCAACCCGCACGGCGGGGTGCAGCAGCTCATCGCCGACGCCGCCGGGGCCGCCATCGACAAGCTGATCGCCGACGCGGGTGGGCCGGCCTGGGACGCCGACGGCTTCGCCGCGCTGCGCGACCGGGTCCGCGCCGACCTGGTCGACACGGTCGTGGAGGTGATGGGCCGGGTCCGTCAGGTGCTCGCCGCCGCGTACGCGGTGGAACAGCGCCTCGGCGCGACCCGCAACCTGGCGGTGGTGGCCGCCCTGGCCGACCTGCGCCAGCAGCTCACCGGCCTGGTGCACGACGGTTTCATCACCGAGACCGGGTACGCCCGGCTGCCCGACCTGCTGCGCTACCTGACCGCGATGGAACGCCGGCTGGACCGGCTGCCCGCCAACCCGCAGCGGGACAAGTCCCAGCAGGACCGGATCGCCACGGTGCAGCAGGAGTACCGGGACATGGTGGCCGCGCTGCCCCCGGCGCGCCGCGACTCGGCCCCGGTACGGCAGATCCGCTGGATGATCGAGGAGCTGCGGGTGAACGTCTTCGCGCAGGCCCTCGGCACCCCGTATCCGGTGTCCGAGCAGCGCATCTACCGCGCGATGGACGACGCCGAGGGGCGCTGATCAGGGCAGCGGCTCCACGCCCGGCGGCAGGTCGCTGGTGCTGGTGGCCGCGTGCACGTAGTCGAGCAGGATGCGCCGCAGTTCCCGCCCGGCGTGGGTGGGCACGACGTCGCGACGGCGGGCCACCGCGATGGTCCGGCGCACCCCGGGCGGGGCGAGCCGGGTGACCCGGATGCCGGGGCGCCGGCTGACCACGATGCCCGGCACCAGGGCGATGCCCAGTCCGGCCTCGACGAAGCTGAGCACGGCGTCCATCTCGCCGCCGTCGACCGAGAAGGTGGGCTCGAAGCCGGCCTCCCGGCACGCCTGGATGGTGGCGTCGCGCAGGTCGTAGCCCTCGCGGAACATCACCAGCGGTTGGTCGCGCAGGTCGGTGATCCGCAGTTCGCCACTGACCAGGGCGGCGGGCAGCGGCTCCACCGAGGCGACCACCAGGCTCTCCCGCAGGATCGGGTCGACCCGCAGCCCGGGGTCGGCCCCCTGCGCGGGCATGATGATCAGGGCGAGGTCGAGGTCGCCGCGCAGCAGGTCGCGGACGAGGTCCTGCGAGCCGCCCTCCTCGACCCGCAGGTCGACGGCGGGGTGGGCGTCGCGGAACCGGCGCAGCACCGGCGGGGCGAGCGAGGTGGCCAGGCTGGGGGTGGCCCCGAGCCGGACCCGGCCCCGGCGCAGGCCGACCAGTTCCTGCACCTCCCGGGTGGCGGTGTCGACGTCGGCGAGGATGCGTTTGGCCAGCGGCAGCAGCACCTCACCGGCGGCGGTGAGGGCGATGTTGCCGCGTACCCGCTCGAACAGGGGGGCGCCGAGGGTGGTCTCCAGAGCGTGAACTTGCTTACTCAACGACGGCTGGGTTATGCCGACGATGTCGGCGGCTTGGGTGAAATGTCGTACTTCAGCCACCGCGACGAAGTACCTCAGCTGATGGAGCTGCATCTTCATAGCTTACGGCTATCGAGACTGCGAGTTCGATGCATTGGACGACTGATTGCCGGGCTCCTAGCGTCGGTCAGGTGGTAATCACGAAAACTCGGTCGCCCATCCGCTCCAACGTCGGCCTCAAGGCCGTCATGGCGGTGACGGGCATCATGCTCGTGCTGTTCCTCGTCGCCCACATGCTCGGCAACCTCAAGGTGTTCACCGGCGAGACCTCGTTCGACCACTACGCGCACTGGCTGCGCGACATCGGCAAGCCGCTGCTGCCCGGGGTCTGGTTCCTGTGGATCCTGCGCACCGCGCTGGTGGTGGCCGTGATCGGGCACATCTGGGCGGCGACCGTGCTGGCCGTACGGGCGCGCGCCGCCCGCCCGGTGCGCTACGCCCACCGCAAGAAGGTCCAGGGCAGCTACGCCGCGCGCACCATGCGCTGGGGCGGCGTGATCATCCTGCTCTTCGTGATCTACCACATCCTGGACCTGACCACCGGCACCCTCAACCCGGTCGGCGACGCCAGCAACCCGTACGGCAACGTGGTCGCCGACTTCGCCCCGGACCGCTGGTACGTGACGCTGTTCTACACGCTGGCGATCGTCACCGTCGGCTTCCACCTGCGGCACGGGCTGTTCTCCGCGTTGCGCAGCCTCGGCCAGCAGACCCCCCGGGGCGAGCGCCGGGCCCGCACCGCCGCGCTGGTCTTCGCCGTCGTGCTCTGCGCCGGCTACCTGGTGGTCCCGTTCGCCGTACTCACCGGATTGGTGTCCTGACATGGAACTCTTCACCGAGGGCGAGCCGATCGCCGACACGAAGGCTCCCGACGGCCCGGTCGAGAAGCGCTGGGAGACCCGCCGCTTCGAGGCCAAGCTGGTCAACCCGGCGAACCGGCGCAAGCTGACGGTGATCGTGGTGGGCACCGGCCTGGCCGGTGGCTCCGCCGCCGCCACCCTCGCCGAGCAGGGCTACCGGGTGCGCAGCTACTGCTACCAGGACAGCCCGCGCCGCGCCCACTCGATCGCCGCACAGGGCGGCATCAACGCCGCCAAGAACTACCGCAACGACGGCGACTCGGTGCACCGGCTCTTCTACGACACGGTCAAGGGCGGTGACTTCCGCTCCCGCGAGTCGAACGTGCACCGGCTCGCCGAGGTGTCGGTCAACATCATCGACCAGTGCGTCGCCCAGGGTGTCCCGTTCGCCCGCGAGTACGGCGGGCTGCTGGACACCCGCTCCTTCGGCGGCGCGCAGGTGCAGCGCACCTTCTACGCCCGGGGCCAGACGGGCCAGCAGCTGCTGCTCGGCGCGTACCAGGCGCTGGAGCGGCAGATCGGCCTGGGCAACGTGGAGATGCACACCCGGCACGAGATGCTGGAACTGGTCGTCGTGGACGGCCGGGCCCGGGGCATCGTGGTCCGCGACATGGTCACCGGTGAGATCAGCACCGAGATGGCCGACGCGGTGGTGCTCGCCTCCGGCGGCTACGGCAACGTCTTCTACCTCTCCACCAACGCCAAGGGCTGCAACGTCACCGCCTCCTGGCGGGCGCACCGCAAGGGCGCGTACTTCGCCAACCCCTGCTACACCCAGATCCACCCGACCTGCATCCCGGTCTCCGGCGACCACCAGTCGAAGCTGACCCTGATGAGCGAGTCGCTGCGCAACGACGGCCGGGTCTGGGTGCCGAAGGCCAAGGGCGACGACCGCGACCCCCGGCAGATCCCGGAGGACGAGCGGGACTACTACCTGGAGCGGATCTACCCGTCGTTCGGCAACCTGGTCCCCCGGGACATCGCCTCCCGGGCCGCCAAGAACGTCTGCGACGAGGGCCGGGGCGTCGGGCCGACCAAGCTCGGGGTCTACCTCGACTTCGCCGACGCGATCGAACGGCTCGGCCGCAAGGCCATCGAGGCCAAGTACGGCAACCTGTTCGAGATGTACGAGCGGATCACCGGCGAGGACCCGTACCGGGTGCCGATGCGGATCTACCCGGCCGTGCACTACACGATGGGCGGGCTGTGGGTCGACTACGACCTCCAGTCGACCATCCCCGGCCTGTTCGTCATCGGTGAGGCCAACTTCTCCGACCACGGCGCGAACCGGCTCGGCGCGTCGGCCCTGATGCAGGGCCTGGCCGACGGGTACTTCGTGCTGCCCACCACCATCGCCCACTACCTGGCCTCCGGTCCGCTGGACAGGGTCGACGCCAGCCACCCGGCGGCGGTGCAGGCCCGGCGCGAGGTGGAGGACCGGATCGCCCGGCTGTTGGCCGTCAACGGCGACCGGACGGTGGACTCGTTCCACCGGGAGCTGGGCCAGATCATGTGGGAGCACTGCGGGATGGAGCGCTCCGAGGCCGGGCTGCGCAAGGCCATCGACGAGATCCGGGCGCTGCGGGAGCAGTTCTGGCAGCGGGTCCGGGTGCCTGGTGACGGCGAGGGGCTCAACCAGTCGCTGGAGAAGGCCGGCCGGGTGGCCGACTTCTTCGAGCTGGCCGAGCTGATGTGCATCGACGCCCTGCACCGCGAGGAGTCCTGCGGCGGCCACTTCCGGGCCGAGCACCAGACCCCCGACGGTGAGGCGCAGCGCGACGACGACCGGTTCGCCTACGTGGCGGCCTGGGAGTTCACCGCGACCGGTGAGCCGGCCGTGCTGCACAAGGAAGACCTGAAGTTCGAGTACGTCCACCCCACGCAGCGGAGCTACAAGTGAACCTGACCCTGCGCATCTGGCGTCAGTCCGGCCCCCAGGACAAGGGGCGGATGGTGACCTACCCGGTCGACGACGTCTCCCCCGACATGTCGTTCCTGGAGATGCTCGACGTGCTCAACGAACGGCTGATCCTCGCCGGGGAGGAGCCGGTCGCGTTCGACCACGACTGCCGCGAGGGCATCTGCGGTATGTGCGGTCTGATGATCAACGGGGACGCGCACGGCCCGCAGCGCGGCACCACCGCCTGCCAGCTGCACATGCGGCAGTTCTCCGACGGCGAGACGATCGACATCGAGCCGTGGCGGGCCCGGGCCTTCCCGGTGATCAAGGACCTGGTGGTCAACCGGAGCGCCTTCGACAAGATCATCGCGGCCGGGGGCTACATCACCGCGCCGACCGGCAGCGCCCCCGAGGCGCACGCCGCGCCGGTGGCCAAGGCCAACGCCGACGCCGCCTTCGAATCCGCCGCCTGCATCGGCTGCGGGGCGTGCGTCGCGGCCTGCCCCAACGGCTCCGGCATGCTCTTCACCGCCGCCAAGGTCACCCAACTCTCGCTGCTGCCGCAGGGCCAGCCGGAGCGCTACACCCGGGTGATCGGCATGGTCGACGCGCACGACGAGGCCGGCTTCGGCGGCTGCACCAACGCCGGCGAGTGCACCGCGGTCTGCCCCAAGGGCATCCCGCTGAACACCATCGGCCGGCTCAACCGGGACTACCTCACCGCCACCGCCAAGCGCGGCGACACCCCCGGCTCCTGAACACCTGCTCCACCACGACCGCCGCACCCCCGGCTCCGGGGATGCGGCGGTCGCCGTCTCTCCTGCGCCGTCGCCGCCGTCCACCGGGATGCGCGGCGGCGGATCGCCGGGCGGCCCGGCGCGGGTAGGCAGGCACGCCGCCGGTTCAAGCGCCCCTGCCGGGGTAGCAGACCCCTCGACGGCACCGAGAGGGGACAGCAGCGATGAAGGCACTGACCTGGCACGGCACGCGCGACGTCCGGGTGGACGAGGTCCCGGACCCCCGGATCGAGGCACCGACGGACGCGATCGTCCGGATCACCTCGACCGCGATCTGCGGCTCCGACCTGCACCTGTACGAGGTGCTCGGGCCGTACCTGAAGCCGGGTGACATCCTCGGGCACGAACCGATGGGCATCGTCGAGGAGGTCGGCTCCGGGGTGACCCGGCTCAAGCCCGGCGACCGGGTGGTCGTCCCGTTCAACATCGCCTGCGGACACTGCTGGATGTGCGAGCGGCAGCTCTTCGCCCAGTGCGAGACGACCCAGGTGACCGCCGAGGGCAAGGGCGCGTCGCTGTTCGGCTACACCTCCCTCTACGGCTCCGTCCCCGGCGGGCAGGCCGAGTACCTGCGGGTCCCGCAGGCCCAGTTCGGCCCGATCACCATCCCGCAGACCGGGGCCGACGAGCGCTACCTGTACCTCAGCGACATCCTGCCCACCGCCTGGCAGGCGGTGAAGTACGCCGACACCCCGCCCGGCGGCACCCTGGCCGTGTTCGGGCTCGGCCCGGTCGGGCAGTTCTGCGCCCGGATCGGCCGGCACCTCGGCGCGGGCCGGGTGATCGGGCTGGACCTGGTGCCGGAGCGGCTGGAGATGGCCCGCCGGCACGGCATCGAGACGCTCGACGTCAGCCAGCTCGACGACGTGCCCGGCGCGCTGATCGACCTGGTCGACGGGCGCGGCCCGGACGCGGTGATCGACGCGGTCGGCATGGAGGCGCACGGCTCGACCAGTGGCAAGCTGGCCCAGCACGCCGCCGGGCTGCTGCCGGACAAGCTGGCCGACAAGATGATCGACAAGGTCGGTGTGGACCGGTTGACCGTGCTCAAGGCCGCGCTCAAGGCGGTGCGGCGCGGCGGCACCGTCTCGATCTCCGGGGTTTACGGCGGCGAGGTGGACCCGATGCCGCTGATGGAGATGTTCGACCGGGGCATCCAGCTGCGGATGGGCCAGTGCCACGTACGCCGGTGGACCGACGAGATCCTGCCGCTGCTGTCCGGCGACGACGACCCGCTGGGCGTGGAGGACCTGCGGACCCACCGGATGCCGCTGGTGGACGCGCCGAAGGCGTACGAGATGTTCCAGAAGAAGGAGGACGGCTGCGTCAAGGTCGTACTCGCTCCGTGAGCCGGGTGGTGGTGGTCACCGGGGCCACCAGCGGCATCGGCCGCGCGGCGGCCCTGGAGTTCGCCGGGCGCGGGGACCTGCTGGTCCTCGCCGCCCGCTCCCCCGAAAGCCTGGCCGAGGTACGCCGGGAGTGCCACGACGCCGGCGCCGGGCGGGTACGCACGGTGCCCACCGACGTCACCGCCCCCGACGCGCTCGACGCCCTGGCCGACACGGCGGAACGCGAGTTCGGCCGGATCGACGTGTGGGTGCACACCGCGGCGGTGATGGCCTACGGCCGGTTCGAGGAACTGCCGGCGGCGGTCTTCGACCGGGTGGTCCGCACCGACCTGCTCGGCGCGGCCGGCGTCGTCCGGGTGGCGCTGCGCCGGTTCCGGGCGGCCGGCGGGGGCACCCTGATCCTCACCGGCTCGGTCCTCGGGCACGTCACCGCCCCCTACATGAGCGGCTACGTGACCAGCAAGTGGGGCCTTCAGGGACTGGTCCGCACCGTGCAGCAGGAGGCCCGGGAGCTGCCCGGGGTGCACGTCTGCCTGGTCACCCCGGGCAGTGTGGACACCCCGGTCTACCAGCGGGCGGCGAACTACCTGGGCCGGGCCGGCCGGCCCCCGCTGCCGGTCACCACCCCGCAGCGGGTGGCGAGGGCCATCGCGCGTTGCGCCGACCGGCCCCGCCGGGAGGTGTCGGTGGGCCGGGTCAACCTGCTCATGCGGGGTGGCTTCACCCTCCTGCCGGGCGTCTACGACGCGCTCGTCGGGCCGCTGATGCGGCGCGGCGGGCTGACCGGGCAGGCCGTCGCGCCGCACGACGGTGTCGTGTTCGCCCCGGACCCGGCCGGCGCGGCGGTGCGCGGCGGCTGGCTGCCGGAGCTGTCCGCCCTGCTGCGCCGGTCCGCCGTACCGGCGCGCAGGACGGCCGCCGCGCTCGGGACGGGGGTGGCGGTCGCGGCCGGGACGGCGCTGGCGGTCGGGACGGCGCTCGCGGCGGGTGGCGCGGCCCGGCGTCGACGACGCTGAGCGGCGCCCCCACCACCCCCGACCGGTCACCTAGAGTGGTGGCCCGGAGACAACTCCGGGCCACCACTCGACGGGAGAGACGTGACGGTGAACCGCAGGACGGCGCTGGGTCTCGGCACGGCAGCCACGGCGGGAGCGGTGCTCGTCGGCACTGCGGCGTCGGCCGCCGCCCGCCCCGGTAAGTCCGCCACCGCCGGGGCGAGCCCGGAACTCGTCGCCCCACGGATCGCCGCGGCCTTCCAGCGGGAGAAGTCGCTGACCGGCGGCAACTGGCAGGTCCACCTCAGTCTGGAGAACGGCGCCACCCCACTGGTCGCGGTCTCCGAGTCCGCCGACCGGCGGGTCGAGGCGTACAGCGTCAACAAGATCGCGGTGGCTGTCGCGGTGCTCGACCGGGTCGACCGGGGGCTGCTCACCCTCGACCAGCGGGTCGAGGTGGCCGCCTCGACCGTGGTGCCCGGCGGTGACGGCATCTTCGTCCTGGACACCGCCTACCCCAGTTCGGTGACCGTCGGGCACGTGCTGGCCAACCTGCTCACCGTCTCCGACGACACCGCGTCGCGGCTGTGCGGCCTGGTCTGCCCGGCCACCGAGATCAACCGCACCCTCGCTGCGAAGGGCTTCCCCAACACCCAGGTGCAGCCGCTGTCCGACCCCCACCGGTTCTATCTCGGCACCAGCACCGCCCGGGAGACGCACGCGCTGCTGCGCGCCCTGGTCGCCGGCACGTTGCTGTCGCCGTCGTCGACCGCCCTCGTGCTCAAACTGCTGCGCTCCCCGGTCGCCTTCACCGACGGCATCCGGCGCACCATGTCCTCGGCGGAGCGGGCCCGGGTGGCCACCAAGGCGGGCTGGTTCGTCGACGCCCGGCACGAGGCCGGTGTGGTCTTCGACACCACCGGGGCGGCCGTGCTGACCTACGTGCTCTTCGCCGACGGCCAGGCCGACCGGGACAACTTCGGTGCCACCCACCCGGTGGTGCAGGCTCGGGCCCGGCTCGGCCGCTTCCTCCTGGACGCCACCACGCAGCTGAGGGGCACCGCCGACGCGCCCCGGCACCGGGTGGCCCGGCAGCGCCCCAGCAACGGCGGCTGACCACCTGGGCCCGCTCCCCCGGGCCCGGGTCGTCCGCCGGCCCGCCGGCCGGCCACCCGAAGCGGGACGGACCGTGGCTCGACGTGGGCGGGAGCCGTCGGCGGTGACTACCGTGTACTGCGGGACACCGGCGAGGGGGACGACACATGGGGAAAGCGGCGGAGCGCACGACCGGGCGGACGATCGGCGGGCAACTGTGGCGGGTGGCGGGGCTGGCCGCGCTCGCGGGCCTGGCATGGACGGCCCGGGACGTGCCGGCGGCCCTGGGCGGCCGGCTGACCGGGGCACGCGCGGAACGGGCCGCCCGCTCCGCGCAGTTCCGCGACGGCACCTTCCACAACCGGGTCGCCACCCGCACCATGCCCGGCGGTGATCCCGACCGTAACCTGCTGCGGGAACTGCTCTTCGGTCCGCAGCGTCGCCGCCCGACCGCACCGGTGCCGTTGCTGCGGCCCACCCCCGCTCCGACCACCGACGTCGCGCGGGAGCTCAACGTCGTCTGGTACGGCCACGCCTCGACCCTGATCGAGATCGAGGGACACCGGGTGCTGATCGACCCGGTGTGGAGCGACAGGTGCTCGCCGTCGGCGGTGGTGGGGCCGAAGCGGCTGCACGAGCCCCCGGTACGCCTCGACGAACTGCCCACTGTCGACGCGATCCTCATCTCCCACGACCACTACGACCACCTCGACATGGCCACCGTCCGGGAGCTGGTCCGCCGGCAGTCGGCGCCGTTTCTGGTGCCGCTCGGCGTCGGCGCGCACCTCGACCGGTGGGGGGTGCCCGACGACCGGATCATCGAGCTGGACTGGTCGCAGGGGCACCGGATCGGCGGCCTGGAGATCACCGCGACCGCCGCCCAGCACTTCTCCGGCCGGGGGCTGCGCCGCGACGGCACGCTGTGGAGTTCCTGGGTGGTCGCCGGGGCGCACCGCAAGGTCTTCTACACCGGCGACTCCGGCTACTTCGACGGGTACGCCGAGATCGGCGCGGAGCACGGGCCGTTCGACGTGACGCTGATGCAGATCGGCGCGTACGACCGGGCCTGGCCGGGCATCCACATGTTCCCCGAGGAGGCCGTCGCCGCCCACCTCGACCTGCGCGGCGACCTGCTCGTCCCGGTGCACTGGGCCACCTTCAACCTGGCCCTGCACGACTGGTCCGAGCCGGTCGACCGGCTCTGGGCCGAGGCCAAGGCGCGGGGCGTACGGCTGGCGGTGCCCCGCCCCGGCGAGCGGGTGGTGGTCGACGACCCGTCGGCGGTCGACGGCTGGTGGCAGACGATCGCCTGACCGCAGGCGTCCACCGCCGCCGCTCAGAGCACGAAGGCGTCGGTCCACAGCGCGCCGGAGCGGCCGGACAGCACGTCCAGCATCGCCGCCGCCTGCCCGTCGGTGAGCTGGGCGACGAAGTCGACGATGGCCCGGCCCCGGGCCCGGGAGATCCGGTCCGGGGTACGCGGGTGCAGCTCGGCCTCGGCCAGCTCCACCAGGTCGGGCAGGCGGCGGGGCAGCCGGGACTCCTCCTCGGGGTCGAGCAGCCACTCCCACAGCGACTCGACCAGGGTGCCCAGCAGCCGGGCCTGACCCCGCTGGTGCAGGGCCAGGTCGGGGCGGGCCAGCACGAAGCGGTGGTGGACGAACTTGAGCACCTGCACCTCGTGCCACTGGGCGCGGGCCAGCAGCACGTGGCCGGAGCGTACGTCCGGGGTGGCGGTCACCGTGATCGCGTCGACCAGCCGGGTGGTCCACCGGGCCGAGAACCGGGCCACGTACTGCTCCGCCTCGATCGAGCCGTCGAAGGGCAGCGCCAGCAGCCCGTCCACCAGTTCCTCGCGGACGTGCTCGACGGCGGCGGCGAACGCGTCGTCGTCGGCGATCCAGGCGTCCTTGCGGTGCAGCTGCCGGCGCAGCGCCTCGATCGCCGAGCCGGGTCGGCGGGCCGCGCCGGCCAACGCGGCGTCGGTGACCGCCCGCAGGTGTCCGCCCTCGCGCTGCCAGGCCATCAGGCGGCCACGGTGCCCTGCTGGAGCACCCCCACCCGGTAGAAGTCCTCCACGTCGTGGATGGCGTACGCGATGTCGTCGGCGGTGTCCATCACCGACGCCTCGACGGTCTGCTGCCACTGCGCGATCCGCCCGGCGAACGGCGCGCGGGCCTGCCGCAGGTCGGCGAGTTCCGTGCCGTACGCGCCGAACTTCAGCGAGCCGCTGTCCGGGTCGTCGGGTGGGGCGGCGGCACCCCGGGGCGCGGGACGCAGGTGCCGGGGGTGCGGGTCGGGGTGGTCCAGCCGGGTCCACGGGTACTTCAGCATCGCCGCCCGCACGGCGGCGGTCAGGTCGAGGCCGGTGGTGGCCGCGCCGCGGATCTCGGTGCTGGTGACGATCCGGTACGACTGGGCGTTGCCCTCGAAGCCGTCGGCCAGCCCGAGCCGCTGCCGGGCCAGCCGGTCGAGCACCCGTTCCCCCAGGTGCCCGAACGGCGGGTGGCCGAGGTCGTGGGCGAGGGCGGCGGCCTCCACCACGTCCGGGTCGCAGCCGCCCAGCTTGTCCAGCAGGTCCCGATGCGCCGGGTCGGCGGTCAGCCGTTCGGCGATCGCGCGGGCCACCTGGGCGACCTTGAGACTGTGGGTGAGCCGGTTGTGCACCAGCAGCCCGGAGCCGACCGGGCTGATCACCTGGGTCACCCCACCGAGCCGGGCGAAGAACGGTGAGGCGACGATCCGGTCCCGGTCGGCCCGGAACGGGCTCACGGCCAGGTCGCCGAGGGCTCGGGCGCTGCCACCGAAGAGCCGACGGGCACGCGGGTCCGCAGGTTGGTCCATGATCGCCACGCTAGCGCAGCCGACCGCCCGGCCGCGCCGGCTCGCACCGGGCCGCCCGCGGGCCGGGGCCCGGGGGCCGGCAGACGGTGCCCGGCGGTCGGGCAGGTCGCGGCCGGGCAGGCGGCTGCCGGACAGATGGCGACCGGCGACCGGGCAGGCGGCTGCCGGGCGGGCGGCGGTCGCCGGCACGGTCCCGGCGGGGGTGGCGCGGGGCGTCGGGGGTGGGCGGCACAATGCAGCAGGGAACCCGAAACGAAGGCGGATCAACATCGTGACCCAGTCAGTCCATCAGCGGATCGCCGACGAGCTCGGCGTCGCCGAGCGCCAGGTGCGGGCGGCCGTGGAGCTGCTCGACGGCGGCGCGACCGTGCCGTTCATCGCCCGTTACCGCAAGGAGGCCACCGGCCTGCTCGACGACGCCCAGCTGCGCACCCTGGAGGAGCGGCTGCGCTACCTGCGGGAGCTGGACGAGCGGCGGGCCGCGGTGCTGGAGTCGATCCGCAGCCAGGGCAAGCTGGACGAGGCGTTGGAAGCGCAGATCATGGCGGCCGACTCGAAGTCCCGGCTGGAGGACATCTACCTGCCCTACAAGCCCAAGCGGCGGACCCGGGCGCAGATCGCCCGGGAGGTCGGGCTGGAGCCGCTGGCCGACACGCTGCTCGGCGACCCGACCCGGGACCCGAAGGAGACGGCCGCCGGGTTCGTCGACGCCGAACGCGGGGTGGCCGACGCCGCCGCCGCGCTGGAGGGCGCGCGGGCCATCCTGATCGAGCGGTTCGCCGAGGACGCCGACCTGATCGGCGCCCTGCGTGAGCAGATGTGGTCGCGGGGCCGGTTGGTCGCCCGGGTACGCGACGGGCAGCAGGACGCCGGCGCGAAGTTCGCCGACTACTTCGACTTCGCCGAGCCGTACCCGAAGCTGCCCTCGCACCGCATCCTGGCGATGTTCCGGGGCGAGAAGGAGGGCGTGCTCGACCTCACCATGGCCCCCGACGCCGAGGAGGACCCGGACGCCCCGCCCACCGGTCCGACCCGCTACGAGGCGGCCATCGCCGGCCGGTTCGGCATCAGCGACGCGGGCCGGCCCGCCGACCGGTGGCTGGCCGACACGGTGCGCTGGGCGTGGCGGACCCGGATCCTGATCCACCTCGGTGCCGACCTGCGGATGCGGTTGTGGCAGGCGGCCGAGGAGGAGGCGGTCCGGGTCTTCGCCACCAACCTGCGCGACCTGCTGCTCGCCGCCCCGGCCGGCAGCCGCGCCACGATGGGTCTCGACCCGGGTCTGCGGACGGGGGTGAAGGTGGCGGTGGTCGACGCCACCGGCAAGGTGGTCGCCACCGACACGATCTACCCGCACGAGCCGCGTCGGCAGTGGGACGCCTCGGTCGAGACGCTGGCGAAGCTGGCCGGGGCGCACCGGGTGGAGCTGGTCGCGATCGGCAACGGCACCGCCAGCCGGGAGACCGACAAGCTCGCCGCCGACCTGATCAAGCGGTATCCGCAGCTCGGTCTGACCAAGGTGATGGTCTCCGAGGCCGGCGCGTCGGTCTACTCCGCCTCCGCGTACGCCTCGCAGGAACTACCCACGTTGGACGTGTCGCTGCGCGGGGCGGTCTCCATCGCCCGCCGGCTCCAGGACCCGCTGGCCGAGCTGGTCAAGATCGACCCGCGCTCGATCGGCGTCGGGCAGTACCAGCACGACCTGTCCGAGGTGAAGCTGTCCCGCTCGTTGGACGCGGTGGTGGAGGACTGCGTCAACGGCGTCGGGGTGGACGTCAACACCGCCTCCGCCCCGCTGCTGACCCGGGTCTCCGGCATCGGTGCCGGGCTCGCCGAGAACATCGTGCTGCACCGGGACGCCAACGGGCCGTTCCGCACCCGCGCCGAGCTGAAGAAGGTGGCCCGGCTCGGCCCGAAGGCGTTCGAGCAGTGCGCCGGCTTCCTGCGCATCCCCGGCGGTGACGACCCGCTCGACTCGTCCAGCGTGCACCCGGAGGCGTACCCGGTGGTGCGTCGCATCCTGGCCAGCACCGGGCAGGACCTGCGCTCGCTGATCGGGAAGTCGGCCCTCCTGCGCGGGCTGCGGGCCACCGACTTCGTCGACGACACCTTCGGCCTGCCCACCGTCACCGACATCCTCGCCGAGCTGGAGAAGCCCGGCCGGGACCCGCGACCGGAGTTCCGCACCGCCACCTTCGTCGAGGGGGTGGAGAAGATCGGCGACCTCACCCCCGGGATGCTGCTGGAGGGCGTGGTCACCAACGTGGCGGCGTTCGGCGCGTTCGTCGACGTGGGCGTGCACCAGGACGGCCTGGTGCACGTCTCGGCGATGTCGCACACCTTCGTCAAGGACCCGCGCGACGTGGTGAAGTCCGGTGACGTGGTCCGGGTCAAGGTGCTCGACGTCGACGTGCCGCGCAAGCGGATCTCGTTGACCCTGCGGCTGGACGACGAGGTGCCGGCGGGCGGTGGCCGGCCGGCCGGCGACGGGCAGCGGCGCGAGCGCGGCACCCCCCAGGGCGGGCGCGGCGACACCCCGGGCGGCCGGCGCGGCGGCGCGGGCGGGTCCGGTGGCGCGGGGAGGTCCGGTGGCGCGGGGAGGTCCGGTGGCGCGGGCGGGTCCGGCGGCCAGCGGGAGCAGCGGGGCGGTTCGCGGGGCGGGCCGCAGCAACGGCAGGGTCGGGGCGGCTCCGCGCCGGCACCCGCCAACGACGCGATGGCCGAGGCGTTGCGCCGGGCCGGCCTGGCCTGACCCGGCCGGCCCCGCCCCGCCCGGGACCGACCGGGCGGGGCGGCAGCCCGCCCGGCACCGCGTCCCGGGCGGGGCGGGTGCGCGCTCGCTGGACCGGTTCGACGGGCGGCGGACCGTGCACCGGGGCCGGGGACGACGGGTGGCGGGCGGCGGGACGTGCACCAGGGCCGGGGCCGGCGGGTGGCGGACCGTGCACCAGGGCCGGGGACGACGGGTGGCGGGCGGCGGGGCGTCGCCGGGTCGCCGACGGTGGGCGTACCGTCGCGGCATGGACGGTGACGGCGATCCGCAGTGGCGGGAGCGGCGGCAGCGGGCGGTCCGGGCACACGCGGCGGCCGACGCCCGTCGGCGCGACGGCGAGCACGCGCAGGCCGAGGAGCTGGTGGCCCGGTTCACGGCCGAGGCGGCCCGGCGCGGGCTGCGCACCACCCGCCTGGTGGCCCAGGGCTACGACGGGCGGGGCCGGTACCGGACCGGGCTGACCGGCTGGTACGTCGACCGGGCCGGCCTGCGCGCGGTCGCCGTCGACGGCCGGTTCTACCTGCTCACCGTGCCGTCGGGCGTGCGCGCACTGCTGTTCGGCGTCGACGTGCCGCCGGCCCGGCCGCCCCTGGTCGTCGGGCGCGGCGGCCGCGACGGCGAGTCGATCCCGCTGGCCGACCTGCTCACCCGCCGGCTCACCGCCGGCGACGACTGGCCCTGAACCCCGGGTCCGCCACCATCTCGTGCAGGGTCCGCTCGACCCGGTCGGCACCCACGGCCACGGAGAACATCCGGTCGTAGTAGGCCCGACCGGCCTGCCCGAGCAGTTCCAGCTTCTCCCGGCCCAGGTCGCAGACCTCACGCAGGGCGTCGGCGATCGAGTCGGGGTCACCGGGCCGGGCGGTGATCCCCGCGCCGCTGTCCCGGGCCACCGCGGCGGCGTCGCCCTCCGCGGCGACCAGCAGCGCCCGTCCGGCGGCCAGGGTCGCCTGCACCTTGCTCGGCATCGTGTACGCGGACATGCCGCCCGGGCGCAGGCTCACGTAGTGGACGTCCCCGGTGGCCATCAGCGCGGGCATCCGTTCCCGGGGCAACTGTCCGAGGAACCGGACGTTGGACGCGCCGACCTCCGTGGCGCGGCGACGTAGCCGATCCTGCGTGGTGCCGGAGCCGGCGATCAGGCACACCAGCCGGGGGTCGTCGGTACGGGCGCAGGCGTCGACCAGCGAGTCGAGCCCCTGCGCCTCGCCGAGCGCGCCCGCGTACACCAGCACCACCTGGTCGGGCCGGAGCCCGAGTTCGGTGCGCAGGTCGGCGGCGCGGACACCCAACGTCTCGTCCGCCCACACCGGGACGTGCACGAGCTTGTCCCGGGGCACGCCCCGGTCGGCGAGCAGGTCGGCGGCACCGGGTGCGACGTGGGCGACCCGGGAGGCGCTGCGGTACATCGCCCCGCACCAGGCGGCCATCCCCCGCTCGACGGTCCGCGACACCGGGCCGGTGCCGAGGAAGCCGCTCGCGACCACGCTGTCCGGCCACAGGTCCAGCACGTGCAGCAGCACCGGCACCCGGTGCACGTAGCGGGTGAACCACATCGGCAGGGCGACGCTGATCGGCGAGTTGCCCACCCAGAGGGCGTCCAGTCCGCGCAGCGCCGGGGTGCCGGAGACCAGCGCGGACACCGCGAACGACCCGTAGTTCGCCACCCGGCGCAGCGCGGAACCGTCGTGGCTGGGATAGAGGGCCACCCGGCGGACCCGGGTCGCCCCGACGACCTCGTCGTGGCGGCGGGCCAGCCGGTAGCCGGGGGCCAGCCGGCCGGTCGGGTAGTTCGGGAACCCGGTGAGCACCCGGACCTCGTGGCCCCGTTCGGCGAGGGCGCGGGCGAGCATCCCGGGCAGGGCCGCCGGGCCGGGCTCCGGGTCGTACCACTGGGTGAGCAGACCGATCCGCATCCGCCTCACCCCGCCGCCACGCCGGCCACCGGCCGGTCCGACCGTTCGCCGTCGGCCCGCCACAGGGCGCGCAGCGATGCGGCCAGGTCGTACGCCGGGGTCCAGTCGAGCACCCGGCGGGCGCGGTCGACATCGGCGCACATCCAGGGCACGGCGGCCGAGCGGGTGGCGTCGGGCGGGAAGCCGCCGGGGCGGATCTGACCGGTGAACCCGGCCACGTCGGCCAGCAGCCGGACGACGTCGCGGGTGGCCGTCGCCCGTCCGCTGCCCACGTTGACGACCCGTTGCGCGCCGACGGGGGCGCACCGCGTCGCGGCCAGCACCGCCGCCGCCACGTCCCGCACGTCGACCAGGTCCCGGTACGTGTCGTGCAGGCCGAGGGCGATGTCGTCCGCGCCGTCGGCCATCGCGGTACGGATCATCGCGGTCGCCCGGGCCAGCATGTTGCCCGCCGGCATCCCCGGCCCGACCGGGTTGAAGACCCGCAGCACGACCGTGTCGACCCGACCGGCGTCGCCCGCCAGCTCGGCCAGCCGGGTGGCCGCCAGGTGGCTGAGCCCGTACTCGCTCACCGGTACGGCCGGATGATTCTCCCCGACGGCCAGACCGTGCGGCACGACGCCGTACTCCGCCGCCGAGCCGATCCGGACCAGCCGTGCACCGGGCGCGGCGACGGCCACCGCCTCGATGAGCTTCGCGGTCGCCACGACGTGTGCCTGGACGAAGTCGGGTCCGGAGCCGACGATGCGGCCCGCCGCGCTGACCACCACGTCGGGTCGTTCCCGGGCGACCAGCGCGGTCAGCTCGGGCAGCTCCATCCGGGCCGGGTCGCACCGGGTGCGGGAGGGGGCCCGGACGGTGGTGTGGCCGGCCAGCGTGGCGTGGATGTGCCGGCCGAGGAATCCACCCGCGCCCAGCAGCAGCACCCGGTTCATCGGGGCCGCACGACGTCCCGGTCGTCGGCCGACGACGTGGACGGGTGGCCGGCGGCCGACGACGTGGACGGGTGGCCGGCGGCCGACGCCGTGGACGGGTGGCCGGCGGCGGTCGGCGCGGCGGGCCGGTCGTCGGCGGCCGACGGGGCGTTGCCGGTGAACTCGTGCCAGGTGGCCGCGCCGGGGGCGGAGATGCCCTCCCGGGTGAGCACCACCCTGACGGTGGCCAGCAGGATCCTCAGGTCCAGCAGGAAGGACCGCCTGTCGACGTACTCGATGTCGGAGGCGAACTTCGCCTCCCAGCTCAGAGCGTTGCGTCCGCGTACCTGGGCGAGCCCGGTGATGCCCGGCCGCACGTCGTGCCGGCGGGCCTGCTCGGGGGTGTAGAGGGTCAGGTACCGCACCAGGTGCGGGCGGGGGCCGACCACGCTCATCTCGCCGCGCAGCACGTTCCAGAACTCGGGCAGCTCATCGAGGCTGCTCGCCCGCAGCCACCGGCCGACCCGGGTGAGGCGTTGCGCGTCGGTGACCAGCCCGCGCTGCGGGTCGGGGTGGCGCATGGTGCGGAACTTCACCACGTCGAACAGTTCGCCGTGCAGGCCGGGCCGGGTGTGCCGGAACAGCACCGGCCGGCCGTGGGTGACCAGCACCAGCAGGGCCACCAGGGCCAGCAGGGGCGCACCGAGGGTCAGCACGACCAGCGCGCCGAGCACGTCGAGCAGCCGCTTGCATCTGTCGTACGGGCGGCGGGTCGACGGGTCGGTCTCCCGTCCGGTCACCGGGCCGGCGTCACCGGCGCGCGGCTGTGCCGCGGGGGCAGCAACTTTGGACATGGAACAGACCTACCACCTTCCCGGCGACCGTTCCGCAGTTTCACATTTGCCGCACCGGTGGGCCGGCAATGGTGGCCGCGCAGCACCGCGCGAAACGTGAAACGTGATTGTTCCTCCCTTTCCCGGAAGCGCGCACGGTCTCGTTATCGCAACAGTATGGTCACCATTGACGAGATCGTGATCCCCGAGGATGGTCCGACGGGAAAAGGCAGGAGGAGATATGCTTTCCTCGCTTGCGGACAGGCGTTTCCTGGTCACCGGGGGCACTGGTTCGTTCGGCCAGACAATGGTTTCCCGACTGCTCGACGCCGGCGCCGCCGAGGTGCGGGTCCTCAGCCGGGACGAGTCGAAGCAGGACGCGATGCGCCACCGCCTCGGCAACGACCGGGTCCGCTACTACATCGGTGACGTGCGCGATTACGACAGCGTGCTCAAGGCCGCCCGGGGCATGGAGTTCGTCTTCCACGCCGCGGCGCTGAAGCAGGTGCCCTCCTGCGAGTTCTTCCCGCTGGAGGCGGTCCGCACGAACGTGCTCGGCAGCGCCAACGTGGTCGACGCCTGCGAACGCGTCGGGGTGGAGACGCTGGTCCTGCTGAGCACCGACAAGGCCGTCTACCCGGTCAACGCGATGGGCATGACCAAGGCGTTGATGGAAAAGGTGGCGCAGGCGCACTCCCGTAACAACGCGACGGCCCGCACCAGGGTCTGCTGCGTGCGTTACGGCAATGTCATGTACTCGCGCGGATCGGTGATTCCGTTGTTCATCGACCAGATCCTGCGCGGCGGTCTGCCGACGGTCACCGACCCGTCGATGACCCGTTTCCTGATGTCGTTGCCCGAATCGGTGGAACTGGTGGAGCACGCGTTCACCTACGGCCAGCCGGGGGACGTGTTCATCCGCAAGGCCGACGCCTGCACCATCGGCGACCTGGCCACGGCGCTGTGCAACCTGTTCGGGGTGCCGGCGAAGTTCACCGTGCTCGGCATCCGGCACGGCGAGAAGCTCTACGAGACCCTGGCCAGCCGGGAGGAACTCGCGTTCGCCGAGGACCTCGGCGACTTCCTGCGGGTGCCGGTGGACAGCCGCGACCTCAACTACTCCCTCTACTTCGAGGAGGGCGACGTCGAGCACGGCGGGCTGGCCGACTTCCACTCGCACAACGCCCGCCGGCTGTCCGTACCGGAGATCGAGTCGTTGCTGATGACGCTGCCCGAGGTACGCGCGCAGGTCGCCGCGGCCACGGCGGCCGTGGTGACGAGTTGAGCGCGGGCACCGACGCCGCCCGCCCGGACCGGGTGCCCCGCCGCCGCACCGACCACCGGCCGGACCAGCGGGCCGCCGCCCCGGTGCGACGGGTCCTCGTCGTCGGGGTCACCGGCATGCTCGGGCACACCGTGCTGCGCGAGCTCGCCGACGATCCGACGCTCGACGTGCACGGCCTCGCCCGCAGCATCGACGACCGGGCCGGCCACTACCCCCCGCACCTGCTGACCCGCATCGTCCCGGCCGTCGACGTGACCCGGTTCGACGACGTCCGGCGGCTCGTCGACGAGCTGCGGCCCGACGTCGTCGTCAACTGCGTCGGCGTCATCAAGCAGCGGCCGGACGTGCAGGACGCGGTGCCGACGGTCACCCTCAACGCGCTCCTGCCCCACCTGCTGGCCGACGCCTGCGCACAGGTCGGCGGCCGGCTCGTCCACGTCAGCACCGACTGCGTGTTCTCCGGCCGGCGGGGCGGCTACCTCGAGGACGACCTGCCCGACCCGCCCGACCTCTACGGCCGGTCCAAGCTGCTGGGCGAGGCCACCGGCGCGTCGGCGCTCACCCTGCGTACGTCGATCGTCGGGCACGAGCTGACCACCCGCCGCTCCCTGGTCGACTGGTTCCTGTCCCAACAGGGTCAGGTGCGCGGCTTCACCCGGGCGGTCTACAGCGGGGTGACGACCGTGGAGTTCGCCCGGCTGCTGCGCACGGTGGTCCTGCCCCGGCCGGAGCTGACCGGCCTCTACCACGTCGCCGCCGAACCGATCACGAAGTACGACCTGCTCCGGCTGGTCGCCGAGGTCTACGGGTGGCCCGGTGAGCTGGTGCCGGACGACGCGTTCGTCTGCGACCGGTCGATGCGCGCGGACGCCCTCGCCCGCGCCACCGGTTACCGTCCGCCGAGCTGGCCGGACATGATCACCGCGCTGCACGCCGCCCGGGAACGCTGGACGTCCGACCCGGCCCGGCCGGGCCTGGCGGGCGTACCGCGCTGACGCAGCAAACGACCATCGCCGGCGCTGCCGGCCCGTCGGAGTCGAAGGACATCACGTGGGGAACCGAGTGGGTCAACTGTGCCTGGTCGTCGGGGCGGTCCTGGCCGTGGTGGTCACCACCGTCGCCAGCGTCACCGTCCCGCTGGTCGCGGTCGGCGCGGTGGCGCTGCTGCTGCTCGCGCTGTTCGCGCTCGCGCAGCAGATGGACGGCTGGCGCTGGCTGCTGGGCCTGACCATGGCGCTGCTGGTCTGCGCCTCGTCCAAGCTGCCGAGCCTGGTGGAGGCCAGCTTCTATCCCCGGTACGCGGCGGTGGCCGCCCTGGTCGTCTGGGCGCTGGGCGCACCGGGCCGGACGGTGGCGCGGGTCGACCCGTGGACCCGGCTGCTCGTCGGCGCGCTCTGGGCGATGGCCGGCCTGGCCACGGTGAGCTTCACCTGGTCGGTGGTGCCGTTGGAGACCCTGCAACGGGGGGTGGCGCTGCTCCTGCTGGCCGCACTCGTGCACGTCCTGGTCCGCCGCCGGTGGCCCGACCGGGCGGTCATGCTGGCCGACCTGCGCATGGTCTACCTGGTGCTCAGCGGGTCCGCCCTGATCAGCCTCGGCGTCGGGCTCACCGACGGCACGCTCGTCGCCGCGCTGTCGCGGACCGACCGGTTCGAGGGCCTCTACAACAACCCCAACATGCTCAGCATCGTCTGCGCCCTGACCACGCCGCTGGGCTGGGCGGTCTACCGGCAGTCCCGCCGTCGGGTGGAACTGCTCGGCATGGTGCCGGCCGTCGCCTGCCTGCTGCTGTCGCAGTCCCGCACCGGCCTGATCGCCGTGCTCGCCGGGGCCTGCTGGGTCGTGCTGCGCAACGGGCTGGGCCGGGTGGTACGGCTGGGCGCCGGACTGGCCGTGGGGCTACTGGTGGCGTACCTGTTCAATCTGCTGCCGGTCCTGTTCGCCGGCCCCTGGGTACGCCAGCTCGTGCTGCGCTTCACCGACCCCACCGGCGGTGACCTGTCCAACGGCCGCACCGAGATGTGGCAGGCCACGGTGGACCTGTGGTGGCAGAACCGACCCACCCTGGGCTTCGGGTACGCCTCCCGCAACCACCTGTTCGCCCTCGCCAGCCTCGACGAGTCCTTCGGGACCGGGGTGAGCGTGGTGCACAACAGCTACCTGCAACTGCTGCTGGAGTTGGGGCTCGCCGCCGTGGCGCCGCTGGTGCTGCTGCTGCTGGCCGTCGGACGGGTCGCCCTGCGCTCCCCGGTGCGCCGGGCCGACTCCGGGCTGGTCTGGCTCGTCGTCACCGGCCTGCTGATCCAGATCACCGAGTCGGCCATCTTCGGCACCGGGCAGACGTACCCGTACGTGTTCTGGTGCGTGGTCGCCGGGGTGCTGCTGCACCTGCCCGGTGGACGCGCCGACGCCGACGCGGCGCAGGCGGACCCGACGGCGGACCCGACGACGGCGACCCCGCCGTGGGTCGGTGCCCCGGCCGGCGACCTGACCCGCCTGCCGGTCCCCGCCCTGCGCTGAGGTCACCCGACGGTGGGCGTCCCGACCGGGCACGCCCACCCCGTCGTGTCCACCCGGCTCAGCGCCGGTCGTCGGCCACCAGGAAGGCGCTGACCTCGGCCCGCCAGGCGCGGTGGTCGAACGACCCACGGGCCCGGGACCGGGCGGCCCGGCTCATCGCCGTCCACTCCTCGTCGCGCAGCCGCAGCGCCCGCTCGATCCCCCACCGCACGTCGTCCGGCCCGTTGCCGTCGAGCACCAGCCCCTCGACGCCGTCGTGCACGTGGGCGGCCAGGTCGCTGGTGTGGTTGAGCAGCACCGGACAGCCGGCGGCGAGGCTCTCCGGCACCTTGGACGGGAAACCGTTGGCCGCGTACCCGCCGGTGGGGCGGACCAGCATCGAGAAGTGCGACTCCGCGAGCAGCGTCAGCACGGTGTCGCGGGGCACCCGACCGAGGAACCGCACCTCGGCGACGATCCCGTCGAGGACCGTGACGTCCAGGTCGGAGTGGGTGGCGGCGGCCTCGCGGGTCACCCCGGCGATGGTGAGGCTGACCCGGCGCTGCTGCTGCGGGGTGAGCCGGGCGATCCCACGCAGGATCACGTCCAGCATGTCCTTGCGGCCGGGGGTGCCGGCGTAGAGCAGCCGCAGCCCGGTGGAGAGCGCGGGTGGCCGGGCCGTCGGGAAGTCGTCGCAGTCCACCTGCGGCGGCACCACCAGCACCGACATCCCGTGCCCGGTGAGGTAACCGGCCAACGTGGTGGAGACCGCGGTGGCCCGGTCGACCAGCCGGGTGGCCAGGAACGTCGACCACCGGTGCCGGACGTAGTACGGGGTGAGCCAGCCGTGGCGGAACTGCCGCCGGTCGTGGCGTTCGCTGGCGTCGACCACCACCGGGCAGCGCAGCGCCAGCCGCAGGACCGCCCAGTTGCCCAGCGTCATCAGTGCCATCGGGAGCAGCACCACGCTCACGTCGCCCCGGCGTACCCCCTGCCGACGGGCGGCCCGCAGCACGCGGACCGGACGGGCCAGCCGGGCCGGCAGCCGGGTGAGCCGGTGCCGGCCCCGCACCCGCAGGGTGACCAGGTCGACGCCGGCCGGCTCGGGCGGTCGGGCGGGGAAGGCCAGTTCGCAGGGCCAGTCGTTGACGACGAGCGTGCGGGTGCCCTCGGGCGCGGCGGACCGGGCGAGCTGCAACAGCCGGTTGGAGGTGGCGTCGCCGTACGGGAAGGCGTAGGCGCCGACGAGCAGCGGACGCGGTGGGCCGGTCCGCCCGGTCGGTCCGCCGTCGGGCAGGGGTCGCCGACCCGCGACCAGGGTCTGTTCGTTCATCTCTGTCACCGTCCCGAGCCGACCGGTGGCCGGCTGCTCTGTCGTGGCGTGCGGTCCCGCCCGGGGCGGGCCGCCGCCCACCGGTGGTAGATCTCCAGGTGGGTGGTGGCCGCCGTGTCGATGGCGAAGGCGCTCTGGAAGAACCGCTCGGCGGCCACCGCGGGGGCGGTCGACGCGGTGTACGCCGCCGCCCGGCCCACCGCCCGTGCCCACACCTGCGGCGGGGCGTCGACCCCGACGACGGTCACGCCGGGCAGCCGCTCGTCGATGAAACGCACGCCGGGCAGGTCGGCGGCGACCGTGCCGACGCCCAACGCGACGGGCTCCAGCACTCCCCCGGGCAGCCCCTCCAGGCAGGACGGGTGGACGACGACGTCGGCCTGCCGCAGCAGCCCGCCCACGTCGTCGCGGGGGCCCAGCAGGTGCACCCGGTCGCCCAGCCCGACGGCGTCCGCCGCCGCGCGGACCCGCTCGTCGTCGGCCGGGTCACCCGGCCCGACGAGCACCGCGTGCGCGGACACGCCCCGGTCGCGCAGCGCGGCCAGGATCGGCGGGAGCAGCCAGCGGCGTTTCTCGGGTGAGGCCCGGCCCACGGTCACGCAGACCAGGTCGGCCGGTCCCGCGCCGATCAGGGCCCGCAGGTCGTCGGGGCTGGGGCGACGGAGCCGGTCGAGGTCGAGCCCGTTGAGCACCACCCGGCACCGGTGGTCGGCACGCCAGCCCGGGTGGTAACCGAACGTCAGCGAGCTGGGCGAGACACCGAGGATGTCGGTGGCGCAGACCCGCAGCAGCCGCCCGCAGACCCACCGGTAGACCCGGCGGCGCAGGGTGCGCGTCGCGTTGTCGTCGCCCCGGAAGTGCGCGACCCGTCCGGGTACGCCGCGCAGCGCGGCCAGCGCGAGCGGCACCCCCGAGAAGTTGGCGCAGTCGGCGTGCACCACGTCCGGGCGCAGCCGCCCGAGCAGCCGCAGGAACCGCAGCGGGAAGCGCGGGTCGAGGGGGATCGCGGTGACGCTGCCGCCGTGCCGGGCGACCACGTCGGCCAGCGGCCCCGGGCCGACCCGGTCGCTGAGCGTCACCACGTGCAGGTCGACGCCGCCGGCCGCGAGCCGGGGCAGCAGTTCGGCGGTACGCATCTCGGTGCCGCCGAAGTTCAGCTCACCGACGACCCGCAGCACCCGCAGCCGGCCGGTCACGACGGACCGCACCGGGCCAGCGCCCGCCGGTAGCCCACCAGCGCGGCCGGCACCATGGTCGACAGGTACGCGACGCAGGCCGCCGCCGGCAGCCCGGCCAGGCCGAACTGGCGCAGCCCCCAGACCTTGAGCACGGTGGCCAGCACCAGGAACGCCGCCCATCCGACGAACTGCGGCCGGAGCAGGCCGATGCTGTTCTGCACCATGATCAGCGGGGAGGTGACCGCGACCAGCAGCGACCAGCCGGCCAGTCCGACGAGGACGGGTAGCCGGATCGTCGACCGGTCGACGGACCCGAGCCAGAGCGCGATCAACCGGTGGCCGGTCACGACCAGCGTCAACCCGACCGAGCCCACCACCACCCCGTAGAGCAGCACCATGCGCCGGGTGTTGCGGCGTACCCAGTCCACCTCGCCCCGGGCGAGGGCGGCGCCGTTGACCGGCCAGACCGTCATGCCCACCAGCCCGACGAAGACCCACAGCACGCCGAACAGCTTTCCCACGACCGCGTAGTGCGCCGCCGCCGCGAGCCCCAGCACGTTGGCGACCAGCGGGTTGTCCACGTTCAGCGCGATCGACGACATCGTGGTGAGCACGAAGAACCGCACGCCCAGCCGGAGCAGGCCGGCGACGGTGTCGCGGTGCACGAGTCGCGGCCCCGGCCGGTGCGCCTGAGGGCAGGACCAGAAGTAGGTGACGGTGTTGAGCAGGTTGGTCACCGGCACCGCCAGCACCGCACCGGCGACGACCACCAGCGGTGGCCAGCCGGCGGTGATGGCGACGAGCACCACGGCCAGGGCGGCCAGGGCTCCGGCCGACTGCCAGGCGTTGCTCTGCACCATCTGGCCACGGGCGTACTGCACCCGCTGGACCAGCGAGAGCGGGATGTTGACCACGAAGGCGCCGAAGCAGATCAGGACCAGGGTGGGGGTCTGCGCGGCGACGCCCGGGTCACCGACGGCGAACAGCTCCACCCAGGGCACCACCGGCGTCACCACCAGCAGGGCGGTCAGCAGCAGCACCGCGACCACGCCCAGGGTGGCGAACGCGCCGGAGATCTCCCGGGCCTGTTGGCGGGGGTCGTCGGCCAGTTGGCCGAGCCGGGTGAGCAGCCCGTTGCCCAGCCCCAGGTCGGCGAACCAGGCCATTCCGGTGAGCGCGGTGATCGCCATCCACAGGCCGTACCGCTGCTCACCGAGGTACCGGAAGCAGGCGGGGGTCAGCACCAGCGGCGCGGCCAGGCCGATCCCCTTGGCCACCATCGCGGTGGCGATGCCCACCGTGACGGTACGGTCCCGGCCCGGCCCCGACGCCGGGAAACCGACCGGCAGCGCGGCGGTGGCCGTCGTGGCGGTGGCCGTCGTGGCGGTCGCCGTCGTGGCGGTGTCGACGGTCGTGGCGGTCGCCGTCGTGGCTTCGGCCTTGGCGGCTCCGGTCGTCGTGGCGGTGGGGGCCGTGCCGGCGGTGGCCCGGCCCACGGCCCGGGTCACCGGTGGGTGGCGGGGGCGACGGCCAGCCGCTCGGCCAGCCACTCGGCCGTGGCCCGCAGCCCCTGCCGGCGGGCCACCGGGGTGACGTCCGGGAACAACTCCCGCAGGGCGGTGTTGTCGGCGAGCGAGTGCGGAACGTCCCCGGTACGCGGTGCCACGTGCTCCCGGGCGATCGGCCGGCCGAACAGCTCCTCCAACTCGTCGAGGACCTGGAGCAGGCTGGCCCGCGCGCCGAAGGCGAGGTTGACCGGATGCGGGTGGTGCACCCGGCGGCGCAGCGCGTCGAGGATCACCTCGCAGACCGTGCCCACGTAGGTGAAGTCGCGGGACTGGGTGCCGTCGCCGTGCACCTCGACCGGCTCGCCGCGCAGGGCGGCGTGGGTGAACCGGGGGATGACTGCCGCGTACGGGTGGTCGTGGCGCTGCCCGGGGCCGAACACGTTGAAGAACCGGAACGCCAGCGTGGGCAGCCCGAATGACGCCTGGTGGGCCAGCGCGTACGCCTCGGTGGCGAGCTTGCTGGCCGCGTACGGGCTCATGGGCCGGGTCCAGGTCAGCTCCGCCTTGGGCAGTGCCGGGTTCATCCCGTACACCGACGAGGAGGAGGCGACCAGCACGTGCCCCACGTCGTGCCGGCGGGCCGCCTCCAGCACCATCAGCGTGCCGGTGGCGTTCGCGTGGTGGGAGGCGAGCGGGTCGCGCAGCGACCGGGGCACGCTGGGCAGCGCGGCCAGGTGGACCACCGCCTCCCGGCCCGCCATCGCCGCGTCCAGGGCCGCCGGGTCCAGGATCGACCCCTCGACGAGGTCGACGTCCAGCCCGGCGAGGTTGCCGCGCAACCCCACCGAGAAGTCGTCGAGGACGCTGACCTCCTTGACGGCCGGCTCGCCGAGCGCGGCGCGGGCCAGGTTGGCGCCGATGAAACCGGCCCCGCCCGTGATCAGAATGCGCATGAACCACCCCCATGTACGCACATCACCTGTACATCGAGCCGGGACGCGGCACGTTACGGCGGCGGCGCGAAATTCACCCTGCCCACGGCGGGGACGTCGGCCTCCGGGCGGGCCGGCATCCGCCGAACGGCCGACGGTGCTGTCCGGGAGCCGACCGAAAAACGCCGTGAGCTGCGCAAACGCGCACAGTGACTGCATCGTCGTGCGTCGTGGAGGTGGGGGATGCCCGAGCTGATCGTCTACCGGTCCAACGCCCTGATGTCGGTCAGGTCGCGGTTCGACGCCACCCGGGACGTGGTGATGCCGGCCAACCTCGCGTACCCCGAGGGGATGGTCGGCCTGTGGCACTCCGGCCTGCCGCAGGTGAGCCTCGTGCCCTCGACCGCGACCGACGCCCAGGTGTGGCCGGTGATGTCCGCCGTCGGCACCCGCATCCACGACACCTCCGACGACAACTGCCCGATCAACACCGGCTGGTCCTACGTCGGCGGCAACCACGGCTACAACGTCGGCAACCAGATCGTGGTGGCCAACCACGGCAAGACGACCGCCGACGTGGGGTCGCAGTGGAGCGACGGGACCCGCATCTTCACCCTGCTGGCCGTCACCAACGCCAGCAGCCTGCTGTTCGGCAACCCGTACACCGTGGTGGACGGCATCGCGCAGGGTGCCCGGGTGAAGCCGGCCGGGCCGCTCACCCACGTCTCGGGGGCGACCAACCGGACCACCGTGCCGATCACCGGTCTCACCCCGGACGTGCAGATCCGCCCCGCCACCCACTCGCACACGGTCGCCGTCGAACTCGACGGGCGGCCGGTGCCCGACGGTCGGTCGACGGGCCTGGAACTGGTGATCCGGGAGTCCTACCTCATCCCGTCCTACCAGGGGATGATCGACACGGCGCGGGCGAACGTCGGCACCCCGATCGCCACGATCATGCCCAGGATCCCGTCGCTGTGCCGGATCGCCAACGTCTACCGCTGGTCGCCCGGCGGCGGCCTGCTCGTCACCCAGACGGTGACCGCCCTGACCCGGTTCGCCCTCAACGCGGGCGTCACCCAGTGCGCGCCGCTGACGCCGGTGACGGGCGGGTCCCGCCGGCAGTTCATGCCGAACGTGGGAGTGGCCGGCGGCCTGAACTGGTCGGTCTGGGCCAACATCGACACCCTCGCCGCGCTCACCGACGTCACCCCGGCGGCCCTCGTCGACCGGACGATGCCGGCGGCCGGCATGACCCAGTGGGTGGTCAGCGGCGGCGGCGTGCAGCAGTGGGGTATCGCCGTCGGATTGCTGCCGGTCGCGGACGGGGTGCCGCAGGTCCGCGCCCGCTACACCACCGCCAAGAGCTGGTTCATCAGCTCCAGTCTGAAGAAGAACTACCCGCAACTGGTGTGGGGGCGCACCATGGCCGCCGGGGAGTCGGTGACCGGGACCGCCTACCGCCGCTACCTGGCCCCGCCGTCGACCGCCACCGAACTCGTCGTCTCCACCGGCGACGACGACTTCGTGGTGATCGAACGGGTCGGCACGGTCGCCCAGGCCGAGCTGGCCGCGCCGCAGCTGTTCCACCGGCTGCTGGTCCCGGTGGGCGCGACGAACCTCACCGTGCCCGACCGGGTCACCGTCGCCGGGGTGCCGTACGCCGTGCCGGTCTCCCCCGGGTACGGGACGTGGCGCGCGGACCCCGACGAGGCCCTGCCGCAGCCGCTGCCGGGGGCGTCCGGGGCCCGGGGCGGCTACTTCCTCGTCCGGTCCGGCCCGACGGTGGAGAGCACCTGTACCGGCGCCTACCAGCGGCTGCTGCTGCACCCGTTCTTCCTGGCCGAGCCGACCCCGGTCGACCGGGCGTGCGTGGAGGTGACCCGGGTCGGCACCGGCGTGCTGCGCCACGGCGTGTACGCCCACGACCCGGCCACCGGTCGGCCCGCCCTGCTCGGCCCGGTCGCCGACTTCGGCACCGTGGCCGTCACCACCGTCGGGGTTAAGGAGTCGGTGCTGGGCGCACCCGTCCTGCTGCCGGCCGGCTGGCACTGGTACGGGCAGGTGTGGCAGGTCAGCGGCGTCACCGCGCCCACGGTGCGGGCCGGTGGCGTCGGCTGCGCCACCGTGCTGAACCTGGGTTCGACGGCGGCGGCGATGACCGGCGACCGGTTCGGCTACGAGGTGAGCGCGGTGACCGGCGCGCTGGGGGCGATCACCATCGGTGGGGTGCACGGGTTCCCCCCGCCGCAGGTCGCCTACCGGCGGGCCTGACCCGACGGCCGAGCAGGCGGTCGGGTGATCGGGGCGGGGCGTCGTCGGCGTCAGCCGGTGGGGACGCCGTAGATCCGCTTCATCGCCTCGTGCTTGGCCGGGACGGGCAGGTGCCCGATGCCCAGCGACTTGGCCCGCAGCCGTTCCAGGTACTCGTCGGTGGTGCGCACCGGCCGGGCCGGGACGCCGGCCGCCACGGTGTTGTCCGGGACGTCCCGGGTGACCACCGAACCGGCCCCGATGACGCACCGGTTGCCGATGGTGACACCCGCCAGGATCATCGCGCGCATGCCGATGTAGACGTCGTCGCCGATCGTGATCGGTGCGGTCCAGTCGAGGTCGGGATAGTCCTTGCGGAGGATCAGCGTGCCACCGTCGTGGGTGATGAACTGCACCTCGGAGGTGACGTAGACGTTGTCGCCGATGGTGATCAGCCAGGGTTCCGAGCCGAACATCGCCCGGTTCACCCCGTAGAACCTGACCCGGCCGGTGAGGTTGACCCCCAGGGACCTGACGAACGCCTCGGGGTCGCGGGACGCGGCCAGATGGTCCCGTACGCGCCGGGCCATCGTACGAACACGACTGGGCACTGGCTGTCCTCGATCGCAGGTCAGGTACGGTCACGGGCTGCCGGCACCCGCCGGGTCCGGTCACTGGCACAACGAGCGGGGTACGGCCCCGGTGACGGGTGGCCCCGCCCTCGGCGGTCAGCGGCAGAACTGGCGGGCGTGTTCCAGCACGTTCAGTTCCCGGTGCCGCTGCCGCCAGTGCCGGTAGCGCCGCCCGGCGGTGTGCTTGGCCTCGGCGCGTTCGACGGGTGTCCGGTCGGCGAGCAGGTCCAGCGCCCGGCTGAGGCCGGCCGCCGTCGCCGGTCGGACCACCATCCCGCCGGTGTCGGCGATCAGGTCGCTGAACGGCGTGTTGTCCGAGCAGACGACCGGGCAGCCCGAGGCCAGGCTCTCCAGGATCACGTGGCCGAAGTTCTCGCCGAGGGTGGGGAAGAGGAAGGCGTCGTACCGGCTGAACGTCGGCATGACGTCCGCCGCCACGAGTTCGCCGAGGTAGCGGACCCGGACGTGCCCCGGCATGGCCGCGATGAGCCGTCGGCAGCGCGACCAGTAGTGCGGGTCCTCCACCGGGCCGAAGATGTCGAACTCCACCGGCCGGGTCGTGCCGGCCACCGCCTCCAGGGCGGTGGACAGGTTCTTCATCGGCGAGATCCGGCCGACGAAGACCAACCGCAGCGGGCCGTCGTGCGCGACGACCGGTGGGGGCGGGTCCGCCGGGATGGGGCTCTCGTTGCCGTTCACCATCACCTGCGCCCACGGCAGGTTGGCCCGGATCTGCCGCTCCTCCAACCCGCTGCACGCCTGCCAGCGCACCCGCAGCCTGCGCAGCAGCGGCGCCCACAGCGCCAGGAAGATCCGCTTCTTGGCCGACCTGATCGCCAGGGCGCCGGGCGACAGCTCGCCGCGCGGGGCGACCAGGACGGCCCCGACCCGGACCAGGCGCAACGCCACCGCCAGGATCGCCAGCACCGAGAACAACGACCAGATGCTGTTGACGTAGAGCAGGTCGACCGGGCGGGCCCGGACGTGGCGGACCAGCCGGGCCCAGTGCCGGGGCGCCCACGGGTTCAGGTAGAAGACGGCGGACCGCCCGTCGCGTCGCAGCAGCCTGCCGGACAGACCGGGGTACGGTGCTGACGAGCCGAGATCCCGGTCCCGGGTGATCAGGGTGACGTCGAGATCCCCCGGCAGGGTGTCCAGGATGAACCGCAGCGAGCGGATCGGGCCGCCGCCCCGGAAGCCCGGCTCGAACACCCCCGCGGTCGCCACCACCCGGTAGGTGCCCACGGACCGTCGTGGCGTGCCGGCGACTTCCAGGGAGGGCAGCCTTGTCAACTTGTTCACCATCGGCTCACCTTCACCGTGCCGCCCGAGAAGCGGCGTCCCGTAGGAATGTCCGCACCGCCCGGGCCGCGGCCGGAGGGCCCGGCCCGTACGGGAGGTCGCAGTCGAGGGGAAGGGTGCGTCCGCGGGCCGTGGACTCGACCCGTGCCCCCGCCCGGCGAACACCGACGGTGCCGCTGCGGGGTGGCGGGCGGAGCGCGACCGGCGCTCCCCGTGGCCGAGGGGGCAACGGTTGACGACCGACGTAGTGATCGTAGGCGCGGGTGGGATGGGCAGGGAGATGTTCGGGGTAATTCGGCTGCTCAACGACCACGCGGTGGGTGCGCGGCCGTGGCGGGTCCTCGGCTTCGTCGACGACTACCCGACCGGGGAGAACGTGGCCCGGGTACGCCGGCTCGGTGTCCCCTTCCTCGGCCCCACCCGCTGGCTCGCCGGTGGCCCGGCGGGCCTGACGGTGGCGCTGGGCGTCGGGCACCCCCGGCTGCGCCGCGAGACCGACCGGGCCCTCGCCCGGTACGGCCTGCCCGCCGCCACGGTGGTGCACCCGGCTGCCGAGATCGGGCCGGACTGCGTCGTCGGCGAGGGGCTGTTCGCGGCCGGCGGGGCCCGGGTGACGACGAACGTGGTGCTGGGCCGCCAGGTGCACCTCAACCAGAACTGCACCGTGGGGCACGACAGTGTGCTCGGCGACCACGTCTCGGTCAATCCGCTCGCCGCGGTCTCCGGCTACTGCCGGCTGGACGACGGCGTCATGGTGGGCACCACCGCCGCCGTCCTGCCGGGACTGCGGGTCGGTCGGGACGCCGTGGTGGGCGCGGGCGCGTGCGTGACCAGGGACGTCCCGGCGGGCACGGTGGTCACCGGGGTGCCCGCCCGGCCGGTGCCGGGGTCAGCGGCGGATGCCCGCCCAGTCGTGGTGCCGGCGCACGGTCGACAGGATGAAGTCGACCACCCGGCGTGAGGTGTCCGGGACCCGGTAGTCCGGTGGGCAGTCGACCGGACCGGCCGCCACCTGGTCCACCACGACCCGTACGCCCTCGACCACGCCGGCCGGGTCGAGGCCGGTCATCACGATCGCGCCGGCGTCCAGCGCCTCGGGACGCTCGATGGACTCCCGCAGGGTCACCGCCGGGAAGCCGAGGATCGCCGCCTCCTCGCTGACGGTGCCGCTGTCGGACAGCGTGCACCGGGCGTGCCGTTGCAGGGTCACGTAGTCGAAGAAGCCGAACGGCTCGTGGAAGGTGATGCCGTCCAGGAGCGTGCCGTCGACGGCGAGCACCTCCAGCCGCTTACGGGTGCGCGGGTGGGTGGAGACCAGCAGCGGCAGCCGCCACTCGTCGCGTACCGCGCACAGGCAGTCGAGCAGCCGCCGGAGCCGGTCCGGATGGTCGACGTTCTCCTCGCGGTGGGCGCTGACGACGAAGTAGCCGCCCGGTTCGAGGGCGAGCTGCGCCAGGATGGTGGACCGTTCGATCTGTGGCCGGTAGTGGTCGAGCACCTCCCGCATGGGTGAGCCGGTGTGCAGGATGCGGCGGGGGTGCAGGCCCTCGGCGAGCAGGTTGCGCCGGGCGTGCTCGGAGTAGACCAGGTTGAAGTCGGCGACGTGGTCGACCAGCCGCCGGTTGGTCTCCTCCGGCACGTTCAGGTCGAAGCAGCGGTTGCCCGCCTCCATGTGGTAGACGGGCACCTTCATCCGCCGGGCCATCAGCGCCGCGATGGCGCTGTTGGTGTCACCGAGCACCAGCAGCGCGTCCGGCCGCAGCTCGCCGATCGCCTTCTCGGTGCCGACCAGCACCGCGCCGAGCAGGCTGCCGAGCGACCGGGTGTCGGCCCGCAGGAAGCGGTCGGGCGGGCGTACGCCCAGCTCGGTGAAGAAGATGTCGGACAGCGCCGGGTCCCAGTTCTGTCCCGTGTGCACCAACGTGTGCTCCACGGTGCGGTCCAGCGTGTCGATCACCCGGGCCAGGCGGATGATCTCCGGCCTGGTCCCGACGACGGTCATCACCCGGGTCACGGACGCCTCCTCGTGGTTGGTCTCGGTGGTTGCGGGCACCGCCGGCCGGACGGGTCGGCGGTGGTCACGACGTCCGGCCCTGCGGGGGCACCCGGTGCGGCGGTTCGTCGACCGCCTGCCACGCCTGGTCGAGCACGCTGACCCGGGGCCGGCTGAGCCGCCACCGGCGGTAGGCCTCCCCCGCGCTGAGCCGTGCCGCGCGCCGCTGGGCGGGCGGGGCGGTGGCGACCCGGGTGAGCAGTTCGCCCAGCGCCGCCGGGGTCAGCTCGGTGAGCACCTGCCCGCCGCCGTCGCGCAACACGGGCGTCCACGGCGTCCGGTCCGAACAGATCACCGGGCAGTACGCCGCGAGGCTCTCCGCGATGGCGTTGCCGAAGTTCTCGCCCCGGGTCGGCAGGACGGACGCGTCGTACCGGGCGAACGTCGGGCCGACCTGCCCGGGGGGCAGCTCACCCCGGTAGTTGACCACCGACGGGTCCGGCAGGGCCGCCCACAGTTCCTGGCACCGTTGCCAGTACCTCGGGTCCTCGACCGGGCCGTAGACGTCCAGCCGGACCGGGGCCCGGACGTGGGCGAGCGCGGCGAGCACCAGGTCGAGGTTCTTCATCGGGGAGATCCGGCTGATGAAGACCAGCCGGGTGTGGTCGGCGGGCGGCAGTTCGGCCGGGGCGGGGTACGGCTCGGGGCCGGGGGCGATCGCCACCACCCCGATGCGGGCCCGGGGCAGCACCCGGAGGATGTCGGCGACCTCCTGCGGCCCGGTGGCGTGCCACAGCACCCGGGGTCCCCGCAGCATCCACCGCCAGCCGGCCAGGAACACCCGTTTGCGCAGCCGGTGCAGGCCGAGGGCGGCCGCGCCGAACTCGCCCCGGGGGGCCACCAGGATGCGCTCGGCCCGCAGCAGGCCGAGCCGGGCCGCGACGATGGGCAGGATCGAGAAGACCGACCAGACGCTGTTGACGTAGAGCAGGTCGAACCGGGCCGAGCTCAGCGAGCGCCAGAGCGTCCGCCAGTGCGCCGGGTGCCGTGGGCCGAGGTAGAAGATGTCGGTACGGCCCCGGCGTACCCAGGTGCCGGACAGGCCGGGATAGGCGGCGGGGCAGCCGAGGTCGCGGTCGCGGGTCAGCAGGACGGTGGAGACCCCGGCGCTCGCCGTGTCGAGCACGTCGGAGAGGGAACGGACGGGTCCTCCGGCGCGCCAGCCGGGGCTGAAGTAGCCGGCCGTGACGAGGACCCGGAAACTGTTCCGACCGGCTTCGGCCAACCGTTCGTCGACTTCCGTCGCGGGGCTGGTGTCGCCGGCCATCCTCGCTCCTCGCTGAAGACACGAAACTGAGTGGCTCAACGAGTGGGGGCGCTTTTCGTGACTGCGTTGCGCAATTATCGCGAAGCTGTCGAACATTAGCCGTGAAACCCGCAGCCAGCAGGGCGCGAGCCGGTATAAGGAAGTCGACGGACACACATCTGACCCGGCCCGAGAGGACCCCCATGTCGCGAGTGGCACTCATATCCGGCACCACCGGTCAGGACGGTAGTTATCTGTCCGAGTTCCTACTCGACAAGGGCTACACGGTGCACGGGATAAAGCGAAGGTCGTCCTCGTTCAACACCGAACGGATAGACCGGGTCGACGTCCATCCCCGCGACGGCGAGGCCCGGCTGTTCCTGCACTACAGCGACCTGTCCGATCCGGCGTCGCTGACCGCGCTGATCCGCGACGTCCGGCCTGACGAGATCTACAACCTCGGCGCGCAGAGCCACGTCCGCGTCTCCTTCGACGTCCCCGGCTACACCGCCGACGTCACCGGGCTCGGCGCCCTGCGGATGCTGGAGGCGGCCCGGGCGGCCGACGTCGACTGCCGCTTCTACCAGGCGTCCTCGTCGGAGATGTTCGGTTCCGCCCCGCCCCCGCAACGTGAGCAGACCCCGTTCCACCCCCGCAGCCCGTACGCGTGCGCCAAGGTCTACGCCTACTGGACGACGGTCAACTACCGCGAGTCGTGGGACATGTTCTGCGTCAACGGCATCCTGTTCAACCACGAGAGCCCCCGGCGCGGCGAGAACTTCGTCACCCGCAAGATCACCCGTGCGGTCGCCCGGATCGAGGCCGGCATCCAGGACAAGCTCTACCTGGGCAACCTCGACGCCGTCCGGGACTGGGGCTACGCCCCGGAGTACGTCGAGGCGATGTGGCTGTCCCTGCAACAGGACACCCCCGACGACTACGTGGTGGCCACCGGCGAGGGGCACTCGGTGCGGGAGTTCGTCGAGGCCGCCTTCGACCGGGTCGGGCTCGACTGGCGACGGTACGTCGAGATCGACCCCCGCTACTTCCGGCCGGCCGAGGTCGACGCGCTCGTCGGCGACTACACCAAGGCCCGGCGGCGGCTGGGCTGGGCGCCCAAGACCCTCTTCGGCGACCTGGTAAGGATCATGGTGGACGCCGACCGACAACTGCTGGAGGACGAGCGGATGGGACGCCTGGTGCGGGTGGACCGATGAGGATCACCGTCGAGGCCACCCCGATCCGGCCGGGGCACGCCGCCGGGGTCGAGGCGTTCACCTACGGCCTGCTCACCGGCATGGCCGCCGACACCTCCTGCGAGCTGCGGGTGAACGTCCTGCGGGGCACCCTGGACCGGTGGCGCGGCCGGGTGCCCGCCGACCGGCTCGACTGGGCCGAGGTCGCCCAGCCGCTGCGCTCGGACACCGCCGGCGGGCAGCTGCTGCGCCGGTGGACACCGACCCGGGTCCGCGACTCGGTTGCCGTACGCCGGGCGGTCAACGCGGTCCGGCAGCGTTCGGTGCCCCGGCAGCGCGGCGCGGACGTCACGCTCCACCCGTTCCACGGCGTCCCGATCGGTCCCGGCCCGTCCGTCGTCGTCGTGCACGACCTGCGGCACCTGCGGGCCGCCTTCCACGCTCCCGGCTTCGCCGCGGTGGTCCGGGAGAACGTGGCCCGCGCATCCGCCCTCGTGGTCACCTGGCCGCACCCGTACCGGGAGATGTTGCGGCTGTTCCCCGAGGCGGCGGAGCGGACCGCGCTCATCCCGACCCCGACGTTCCAACCCGCGCCCGCCCGCGCCGCCGCGCGCCCCGAACCGGGTCTGCTGCTCTACCCGTCGTCCACCGCGGGCCACAAGAACCACGCGACGCTGCTGGAGGCGATGGCGCTGCTCCCGCAGTGCCGGCTGGTCTGCCCCGGGCCGCTGGTCGAGCCGGACGCCAGCCGGCTGCTCGCCCGCGCCGCGCAGCCCGACCTGCGCGGCCGGGTCTCCTTCCCCGGCTTCGTCACCCTCGACGAGCTGAACGCCCTCTACGCCCGCGCCGACGCGGTGGTGATCCCGTCGCTGTGGGAGGCGGCGAGCGGTGCCATGCTGGAGGCGTTCAGCTGGGGCCTGCCCGTGGCCTGCGCGGACGCCGAACCGCTGCTGGCGCAGTTGGAGTTCACCGGGGCCGAGGCGGCCGTCTTCCGGGCCACCGACCCCGCCTCACTGGCCGAGGCGGTCTACCGGCTGCTGGCCGACCGGGCGCGCTACGCCGCCGCCGCCCGGCACGCCGACGGCCGGCTGGCCACCCGCACCTGGACCGCGACCGGCGGCGACTACCTCGACGTGCTGCGCTGGGTGGCCGACGGCCGGCCGGGACCGATGCCGCGCTCGGCGTTCGCCGCCGAGCTGACCGGGGAGGAACCCTCGTGAGCCTGACCGACGACCGCTATCCGGTGGCCCGTCCGAGCCTGACCGACCTGGAGGAACGGTACGTCGTCGAGGCCGTGCGCAGCGGCTGGGTCTCCTCCCAGGGTCCCTTCCTCACCGACTTCGAGGACCGCTTCGCCCGCCGGTGCGCCGCCGACGCGGCGGTGGCCACCGCCAACGGCACGGTCGCCCTGCACCTCGTCCTCGCCGCCGCCGGGATCGGTCCGGGTGACGAGGTCATCGTGCCCGCGCTGACCTACGTGGCGACCGCGAACGCCGTCGCGTACTGCGGGGCGCGGGCGGTCTGCGTGGACGTCCTGCCGCAGAGCTGGTGCGTCGACCCGGCCGCGGTGGCCGCGGCGATCGGGCCACGGACCCGGGCGGTCGTCGCCGTCGACCTGTACGGCCACCCCGCCGACTACCCGGCCCTGCGTGCGCTGTGCCACCGGCACGGCCTGCTCCTGGTCGCCGACGCCGCGGAGTCCTTCGGGGCCACGCTCGACGGGGAGCCGACCGGTTCCCTGGCCGACGCCACGACCTTCTCGTTCTTCGGCAACAAGGTGATCACCGCCGGCGAGGGCGGCTGTGTGACCACCTCCGACGCCGCGCTGGCCGAGCGGATGCGGCTGCTGCGCAACCAGGGCATGGACCCGCGGCGGCGGTACTACTTCCCGGTGCTGGGCTACAACTACCGGATGACGAACCTGTCCGCCGCGCTGCTCTGCGCCCAGCTCGACCGGGCCGACGAGATCATCGCCCGGCGGGACGCGGTGGTCGCCGGCTACGAGGCGCAGCTCGCCGACGAGCCGGCGCTGTCGGCCCAGCCGGTGCTGGCCGGCGTCCGCCGCGCGCCGTGGATGGCCTGTTTCCTGGTCGGGCCCGCCGGGGACGCCACCTCCCGGGACGCGCTGGCGCTGGCGCTGGACCGGCTCGGCGTGGAGACCCGGCCCTTCTTCGTGCCGATCCCCGAGCTGCCCGCCCACCACGATCCGGCGGCGCACTGCCCGGTGACCGCCGACCTGAGCCGGCGGGGCATCAACCTGCCCACGTATCCGGAGCTGACCGAGCCGGGGGTCAAGACGGTGGTGGAACGCGTCCGCACCGCCCTGGCGGCCGTCGGCTGAGCCGTCGTCCCACCCGGTCCCGCCCCCGGCTCAGCCCATGGGCGGGGCCGGGTGGTGTCGACGGTGAGCCGGGTGGTGGGACCGGGCATCCCACCGGTGGGCCGGCGTGTGCCCGGCCACCCGCCGCAGCAGCAGCAGGTAGCTGCCCGCCCAGGCGACCGCGCTGACCAGGGCCAACGCCGCGAGAGCGCCCGCCGCGCCGACCGCCCCACCCAGGACCGCCGCACCGACGACCACCGGCACCCGCAGCCCGCCCAGCAGGACACCGAGCAGGATCGCCCGGCGACTCGCCTGCTCCACCCGCAGCCCGGCGAAGCCGACGGCGGCCGGCACCGCGAACAGGCTCTCCAGCGCCAGCAGCACCAGCAGGCTACGGGCCGGTTCCCAGTTGCCGCCGAGCAGCATCCTGCCCAGCGGGTCGGGCAGCAGGGCGACCGCCGCCGTCATCGGCAGGACACCGACGGCCACCAGCAGCGAGACCCGCACGGCCGCCCGGGACCGGACCGAGCGGGACGCGGTACGGGTGCGGGCCAGGTAGGGCAGGGTCAGCGTGGCCGCGGTGGACAGGAGCAGATTCACCGGCCCCAGCAGGGTCCGCCCGGCGCTCAACGCGCCGACCACCGGGGTGCCCGCGAAGGCGGCCACCGCGCTGAGAGACACCTGCGCCGACCCGGTGGTGAGCAGGAACTGCGTACCGAATCCCAGCGCGACCCGGCGCTGCGCCCGGTCGACGTACCAGCCGGGCCGCAGGACGTAGCCGCGCCGGACCGCGACGACCACGCCCACCACGCCGCCGCCGACCGCCCAGCCGGCCACCACCCACGGCGCGTCGACCAGGCCGAGCAGGCCGGCCAGCGCGGCGCAGCCGGTGACCGCCCCCCAGGTCGCCTCCTGCCACAGCGCGCCCGACGGGACGCCGAGCCCGACGGCGACCGCCTTCGCGTGGTCGTAGAGCACCAGGCCCGGCAGGGCGAGGCCCACCCCGACCAGATAGGGCGACCCGTAGGCCACCCCGGCGGCACCGACCGGAACGCCGCAGAGCACCCCGAGCAGGACGACCCGTCGGGCGGCCGGGGCGACGCCCGTCCCCGCCGCCAGCGTCGCCTCGGTCACCATGCTGCGCACCAGCCCGGAGCCGAGCACGTAACAGGAGAAGGCCAACGCGTACTCGCCCACCCCGCCGATCGACTCCAGCCGGGTGACGGTGACCGCCACCAGCAGGTTGCCCCCGCTGGACAACCCCCCGACGACCAGCGCGAGCAGGGCGCGGCGGCCGGACCGGGGGCGGTCCGCGGCGGCACCGCGTCCGGTCACCGGAGCCCCGGCCCGGACGCTCACCGGACCCGCCCACCGGCGAGGTCGGCCGGTCGCCCCCGGATCACTCCGGACTGCCCGCCGGGCGGGGGATGCGGCGGGTGGACCGGGCGGCGATGGTGCGGGTCAGCCACAGCAGGAAGAAGACCGTCATCGCCGACACCACGTGTTGCAGGAAACCGATGGTCGAGTCGGGGTAGGTCCCGGACCAGAGCAGCACGTCGGAGCAGACCAGGCAGAACAGGCTCAACCTGGCCGGGCCGGGGCGGCCCCGCCAGCGCAGCAGCAACGCCACGAACCCGGCCCAGAAGGCGTGTACGGCCACCACCCCGACGGGACCGTCGAAGAACCAGATGTTGCCCAGCAGCAGGAAGTTGGAGGCGGACGTCGGCCCGCCGCCGAGGAACTGGTTGATCTGCTGTCCCGTCGACAGGGCCGGCCGGTCCGGGTCGAGAATCCGGGGCACCAGGCCGTAGCGGAGGTGGTCGGTCAGGTCGGGCTGACCCAGGTCGACCGGAACCTCGATGCCGGCGGCGGCCGTCAACTGCCGGTCCAGCCGCAGCCGGTCCGTCGACGTGACCGCGCTGTCCACCGCGATTCCCTGGTCCTCCCGGATGCCGTTGCGGTACTCGAACATCGACGGCCACAACAGCACCAGCACCACCGTGCCGAGCAGGAGGTGCCGCACCCGGAACACGCCGCACACCACCCCGGCGGCAGCCACGAAGAAACCGAAGGCGATCAGGGGGGCGGTGAGGGCGGTCAGCAGGGTGACGACCACCTGGGTCGCGACGAGCGCGCCGAGCCAGCTGTACAGCTTCGGCCGGGACAACCGCCCGCCCAGGTGGCTGGCGACCAGCAGCGCGAAGCCCAGCGCGCCCCAGCCGGAGAAGAGCTTGGTCAGCGCCGCCATCGGCGCGTCCGGCAGCTCACCGTAGATCTGCGCGACGATGCTGCCCCGGCCGAGGTAGGCACCCAGCAGGTCGGCGGCGATGCTGGTCAGCGTCACCAGCCGGGCCACCGGATAGATGTACGGATACCGGGCGGTCGCCTGCCGCATGCCCTGCCGCCACTGCGGATCGGGCCGCCCGAAGAGCAGGCCGACCGTCTCGACGGTGACGCTGCCCAGCAACGCCAGCCCCAGCAGGGACACGATGAAGCCGGTCTGCGGGTTGCCGTAGAACACCGCCATCGGCAGGATCAGCAGCACGTACGGCGCGAGCAGCAGGAACGTGACCGGATAGCAGCGCAGCAGCCCACCGACGAGTTCCCGCCGGCGTGCCGTCCGGTCACCACCGACCGGACGGGTCACGTGGGGGGCGGGCTGGCCGATCGTCGATCCAGGGTCGGGGGCCACCCTGGACCAGGTCATCAGCTGCTTCCCCCTCGTTTTCGGCCGCCCCCTGCGCAACGAGCCAGCGGGGGTGGCGACACGCTCCCGGGGAGAAAACCCCGGGAACGGGCGCGGACGACTACGCCCCGCCGGTCACCGTGCGGTGACCGGCGGGGCGCGACGACCTCGTCCGGCTGCTAGCCCAGCACCTCGTCGACCAGGGACTTCGCCTCGTCCTGGATGCGGGCCAGGTGCTCCGGGCCCTGGAACGACTCGGCATAGATCTTGTAGACGTCCTCGGTGCCCGAGGGGCGGGCGGCGAACCAGCCCGACTCGGTGGTCACCTTGAGCCCACCCATGGACGCGCCGTTGCCCGGGGCGCTGGTCAGGGTGGCGGTGATCGGCTCGCCGGCCAGCTCGGTGGCGGTGACCTGCTCCGGGGACAGCCGGCCGAGCACCGCCTTCTGCTCCCGGCTGGCCGGGGCGTCGATCCGGGCGTACGCGGGTGCGCCGAAGCGCTCGGTCAGCGCGGCGTAGTGCTCGCTCGGAGTCTTCCCGGTGGTCGCGATGATCTCGGCGGCGAGCAGGCAGAGCAGGATGCCGTCCTTGTCGGTGGTCCAGGTGCTGCCGTCGCGGCGTAGGAACGACGCCCCGGCGCTCTCCTCGCCGCCGAAGCCGACCGTGCCGTCGAGCAGCCCGGGGACGAACCATTTGAAGCCGACCGGCACCTCCAGCAGTGGCCGGCCCAGGTCGGCGGCGATCCGGTCGATCATCGAGGAGGAGACCAGGGTCTTGCCGACGGCCGCCGCCGGACCCCACTGCGACCGGGTACGGAACAGGTGCCCGATCGCCACCGCCAGGTAGTGGTTGGGGTTCATCAGGCCCCCGTCGGGGGTGACGATGCCGTGCCGGTCGGCGTCGGCGTCGTTGCCGGTGGAGACCTGGAACCGGTCCCGGGCGGCGATCAGCGACGCCATCGCGTTGGGCGACGAGCAGTCCATCCTGATCTTGCCGTCGCCGTCGAGGGTCATGAACCGCCAGGTCGGGTCGACCAGCGGGTTGATCACGGTGAGGTCGAGGCGGTGCCGCTGCGCGATCTCGCCCCAGTAGGCGACGCTGGCCCCGCCGAGCGGGTCGGCACCGATCCGCACCCCGGCGTCGCGGATCGCGTCGATGTCGAGCACCGACGGCAGGTCGTCGACGTAGCCGGCGAGGAAGTCGTACGTGCCGGTGGTGTCGGCGGCGCGCGCCCGCGCGTACGGGATGCGTCTGACCTCCTTGAGCCCGGCGGCCAGGATCGCGTTCGCCCGGTCCTGGATCCACCTCGTGACGTCGGTGTCGGCGGGCCCGCCGTTGGTCGGGTTGTACTTGAAGCCACCGTCGTCGGGCGGGTTGTGCGAGGGGGTGATCACGATGCCGTCGGCGAGCCCGTCGGTGCGCCCCCGGTTGTGGGTGAGCACGGCGTGCGACAGCGCCGGGGTGGGGGTGTAGCCGTCACGACTGTCCCGCAGCACGGTCACCCCGTTGCCGGCGAGCACCTCCAGCGCGTCGGCCTCGGCGGGGGCGGACAGCGCGTGGGTGTCCCGGGCCAGGAAGAGCGGCCCGGTCAGACCCTGCTTGCGGCGGTAGTCGCAGAGCGCCTGGGTGACGGCGAGGATGTGGTCGGAGTTGAACGCGTTGCGCAGGCTGGACCCCCGGTGGCCGGAGGTGCCGAAGGAGACCTGCTGCGCCGGGTCGTCCGGGTCCGGGTGCTCCGCGTAGTAGGCGGTCACCAGCTGGGGCACGTCGACCAGGTCGGCGGGCTCGGCGGGCTGTCCGGCACGGGGGTGGGCCACTGCGGAAACCTCCTCGGGTGGTAGGGGGCGGGTGCGCTGTCTTCCCCGGTGGTGGCCGGGTCACACACCCGGGCTCAGGGCTCGACGCGCTGCCCCTTGCCGATGACGACGACGCCGTTGTCGGAGACCGTGTAGCGCTGCCGGTCCTTCTCCAGGTCGACCCCGATCTCGGCGCCCTCGGGCACGAAGACGTTCTTGTCGAGGATGGCCCGGCGGACCACCGCGTGCCGGCCGATCTCGACGCCCTCCATCAGCACCGCGCCGTCGACCTGCGCCCAGGAGTGCACCTTGACCTTGGGCGAGACCACCGAGTTCTCCACCAGCGAGCCGGAGATCACCGCGCCGGGCGAGATCATCGAGCCGACCGCCCGACCGACCCGCTCGCCCCACTGGTGGACGAACTTCGCCGGCGGGTACGGCGGCTGGTCGGTGTAGATGGGCCAGTCGAAGTTGTAGAGGTTGAACACGGGGTGCACGTTGATCAGATCCATGTGCGCGTCGTAGAACGAGTCGAGCGTCCCCACGTCCCGCCAGTAGCCCCGGTCCCGGTCGGTGCTGCCGGGCACCTCGTTGTCCTTGAAGTCGTAGACGTTCGCCTCGCCCCGCTCGACGAGCATCGGAATGATGCTGCCGCCCATGTCGTGCTTGCTGGTCTTGTCGGCCGCGTCCCGCTCGACGACCTCGCAGAGCGCCCGGGTGGAGAAGACGTAGTTGCCCATCGAGGCGTAGATCTCGTCGGGGGCGTCGGGCAGGCCGACCGCGTCGGTGGGCTTCTCCCGGAACGCCCGGATCCGCTTGCCGTCCTCGCCGACCTCGATCACGCCGAACTGGTCGGCCATCGACAGCGGCTGGCGGATGCCGGCGACGGTGACCGCCGCGCCGGAGGCGATGTGGTCGTCGACCATCTGCCGGGGGTCCATCCGGTAGATGTGGTCGGCGCCGAAGACGATCACGTAATCCGGCTGCTCGTCGTTGATCAGGTTGAAGCTCTGGTAGATCGCGTCGGCGGAGCCGGCGAACCACCACGGGCCCCGGCGCTGCTGGGCCGGCACCGGCGTGACGTAGTTGCCGAGCAGCGTCGACATCCGCCACGTCTTGGTGATGTGCCGGTCCAGCGAGTGGGACTTGTACTGGGTCAGCACGACGATCTTGAGAAAGCCGGCGTTCGCCAGATTGGACAGGACGAAATCGACCATGCGGTACATCCCGCCGAACGGGACGGCCGGCTTGGCCCGGTCCGCGGTGAGCGGCATGAGGCGCTTGCCCTCTCCGCCGGCCAGGACGATCGCGAGCACCTTGGCAGCCATGACCCGACGCTATCCATACCGCTGCGACTTCACCACTCGTACGGGCACAGTTCCGCGACCGGTGCGCGGCCGGATTCTGCACTAGGGTGCCGGGCATGACCGACTCCGCCCCGCTGCGCGTGGACCTGCTGACCCGCGAGTACCCGCCGGAGGTGTACGGCGGGGCCGGGGTGCACGTCGAGTACCTGGCCCGGGAGCTGCGCCGGCTCGCCGACGTCCGGGTGCACTGCTTCGGCGCGGCCCGCGACGAGCCGGGCGTCACCGCGTACCCCGAGCCCGCCAGCCTGACCGGCGCGAACGCCGCGCTGCGCACCATGGGCGTCGACCTGGCGATGGCCGCCGGGTGCGCCGGCACCGACGTGGTGCACAGCCACACCTGGTACGCCAACCTGGCCGGGCACACCGCCAAGCTGCTGTACGGGGTGCCGCACGTGGTGACCGCGCACAGCCTGGAGCCGCTGCGACCGTGGAAGGCCGAGCAGCTCGGCGGCGGCTACGCGCTCTCCTCCTGGTGCGAGCGGACGGCGATGGAGTCCGCCGACGCGATCGTCGCGGTCAGCGCCGGGATGCGCCGGGACGTGCTGACCGCCTACCCGGCGGTGAACCCCGACCGGGTGCGGGTGGTCTACAACGGCATCGACACCGCCCAGTACGCCCCCGACCACGGCACCGACGTGCTGGACCGGCTCGGCATCGACCCGGCCCGCCCCAGCGTGGTCTACGTCGGGCGGATCACCAGGCAGAAGGGCCTGCCGTACCTGCTGCGGGCGGCCCGGGAGCTGCCCACCGACACCCAGCTCGTGCTGCTCGCCGGCGCCCCGGACACCCCGGAGATCGCCGCCGAGGTCCAGGAGCTGGTCACCGAGTTGCGGGCCAACCGGTCCGGGGTGGTCTGGGTGGCCGAGATGCTGCCCAAGCCCGAGGTGATCCAGGTGCTCACCCACGCCACGATCTTCGTCTGCCCCTCGGTCTACGAGCCGATGGGCATCGTCAACCTGGAGGCGATGGCCTGCGAGACGGCGGTGGTGGCGACCGCCACCGGCGGCATCCCGGAGGTGGTCGCCGACGGCGAGACCGGGCTGCTGGTGCCGATCGAGCAGGCCGGCGACGGTTCCGGCAACCCGCTGGACCCGGACCGCTTCGTCGCCGACCTCGGCGCGACGATCAACGGGTTGCTGGCCGACCCGAAGCGCACCGAGGCGTTCGGTCTCGCCGGTCGGCAGCGGGCCGTCGAGCACTTCTCCTGGGACGCCATCGCCATCCAGACCCTGGAGCTGTACCGCTCGCTGCGGGCATAGAAGGGGCAGGTCCGCGGCCGGTGCTCAGGGGGCAGCCGCCGCCACTCGTCGCCGGCCACCAGCCGCTCATGGCGTACCGACGCCGCCGTGACCTCGCCGAGGGCGGCCCCGGTGACCACAGCACCACCGGTCGAGCGCCTGGCCGGTCCGCTACGCCCTCCCCATCCTGGAGCGCGGCTGGATCGTCACCCGACGGCTACCACCCCCAAGAGACCTGTATGCCTGTCAGGCATATTTATGCCTGACAGGCATACAGGTCTCCGACGACAGTGTCGCCAAACGCGGACAGGTTCCATGACCGTCGACGCGCCCTCAGGATCGTCGTCGGAGACGGCACCCCTGCCCGCCGCTCGCACCTACGACGTGCCCGGCTGGCAGAAGGATGCCAGCCGACGCGGCGGCACCGCCGGAGAACGACGGCCAGGACGGACGCCTGCGGTGGGCAGAGCTACGAGCAGGGCCGGACCCAGGCGGTGCTGACCCACCCGTTGGTGTCACCCGAGGCGTTCCACAGCGAGACGTGGTAGCGGCCGTTGGCCTCCTGCGCCGCCCACATCCGGGTGTTGTAGCCGACCGAGTGCGGCCACTTCGTGGTCGACGAGGTGCTGTCCACGAAGACGGACAGGGTGCTGGCGGTGGAGCACTTGCTGTACTGGTAGTAGGCCGCCTGGGCGGCACCACCGGTCGCCACGGTCGCGCCGAGGCTGGTCAGGGCGGTCGCCGTCAGCAGGGCTACCGTGCGCTTGCCGATCGTGCTCATGGATACCTCCGGGTCGTCGGATGGGTGGGGCGGGGCCGTGCCGTCGTCGGCGTCGGGTCGCTCAGCAGGCGCGGACCCAGGCGGTGCTGACCCACCCGTTGGTGTCGCCCGAGGTGTCCCAGAGCGAGACGTGGTAGCGGCCGTTGGCCTCCTGCGCCGCGTACATCACGTTGTTGTGGCCGATCTGGTGCGGCCACCGCGTCGTCGACGAGGTGCTGTCGACGAAGAAGGAGAGGGAGGCGGCGTTGGAGCACTTGCGGTACTGGTAGTAACCGGCCTGGGCGGCGGAGCCGGGCACCGCGGCCGCGACGAGGCCGGCGACGGCAGCGCCCGCCACGAGGGTAGCCGCGCGTGATTTGAGCCGATTCATCCTACCTCCAGATTGCGACCTGTCGATTGACCCGGCCGACCATACACACGTGGTGATCTCACGGCAACGCCATGTGTCCGGACCTGGGCGGCAGTGCCGGAGCGGGGCGAAGGGGACGCTTGGTTGAGCGCGAGGGGATCTCGCACAGTAGGTTGAGCGGGTGAGCGGACGGTTCCCGATCGAAGACGTCTCCCCTGTCGTCGCCTGCGGTCGCTACCCGGCCAAGGCGGTGGTCGACGAGCTGGTGCCGGTGTCGGCCCGCGCCTACCGGGAGGGGCACGACGCGCTCGGCTGCAACGTGGTCTGGCACGGCCCCGACGGCGTGACCCGCCCGTTCACCCGGATGCGGCCGGGCGAGCCGGGGCAGGACCGGTGGCACGCCACCATCCGGCCGGACGCCGTCGGCGAGTGGTCGTTCACCGTCGAGGCGTTCCAGGACCCGTACCTGACCTGGCACAACGCGGTGACCAAGAAGGTCGCCGCCGGGCAGGGCGCGGCCGAACTGGCCAACGACCTGGCCGAGGGCGTGCGGGTGCTGACCGCCGCCCTGGACCTCGTACCGGCCGACGCGACCGGGCGGGTCACGGCGGCGGTGAAGGCGCTGGGCGACGAGCAGGCCGAGCTGGCCCGCCGGGTCGCCCCGGCCCTCGACCTGGCCGACCTGCTCTGGGCCCACCCGGTGCGGGAACTGGTCACCACCGGCACCCCGCACCTGCTCTGGGTCGACCGCCCCCGGGCGCTCTTCTCCGCCTGGTACGAGTTCTTCCCCCGCTCCGAGGGCGCGATCCCGGCCACCGTCGACGCCCCGGCCCGCTCGGGCACCTTCGTCACCGCGATGGACCGGCTGCCCGGGGTCGCGGCGATGGGCTTCGACGTGCTCTACCTGCCGCCGATCCACCCCATCGGCCGGGTCAACCGCAAGGGCCGCAACAACGCGCTGACCGCCGGCCCCGACGACGTCGGCTCACCGTGGGCGATCGGCGCGGCCGAGGGCGGCCACGACGCCATCCACCCCGACCTGGGTACGCCTGAAGACTTCCGCGACTTCGTCGCCGCCGCCGCCGAGCAGGGGCTGGAGGTGGCGATGGACCTGGCGTTGCAGTGCGCCCCCGACCACCCCTGGGTGACCGAGCACCCGGAGTGGTTCACCACCCGCGCCGACGGCAGCATCGCGTACGCGGAGAACCCGCCGAAGAAGTACCAGGACATCTACCCGGTCAACTTCGACAACGACCCCGAGGGCATCCGGGCCGAGGTGCTGCGGGTGGTGCGCCACTGGATCGGCGAGGGCGTCCGGATCTTCCGGGTGGACAACCCGCACACCAAGCCGTTCGACTTCTGGCACTGGCTGATCGCCGAGGTCAAGCGCACCGACCCGGACGTGCTGTTCCTGGCCGAGGCGTTCACCCGGCCGGCGATCATGCACGGCCTCGGCAAGATCGGCTTCACCCAGTCGTACACCTACTTCACCTGGCGGACGACGGCCGCCGAGATGCGGGAGTACTGCGAGGAGCTGGTCGCCTCGGTCGACTGGATGCGGCCCAACTTCTGGCCCAACACCCCGGACATCCTGCACGAGTCGTTGCAGCACGGCGGACCGCCGATGTTCAAGATCCGGGCGGTGCTCGCCGCGCTGCTCAGCCCGTCCTGGGGGATCTACGCCGGGTTCGAGCTGTTCGAGCACGTCGCCCGCCCCGGGGCCGAGGAATACCTCGACAACGAGAAGTACGAGCTGCGTCCCCGCGACTGGGCCGGCGCGCAGGCACACGGCCGCTCGCTCGCCCCGTTCGTCGCCACCCTCAACCGGGTGCGCCGCGAGCACCCGGCCCTGCACCAGCTGCGCAACCTGGTCTTCCACGACATCGACAACCCGGCACTGCTCTGCTGGTCCAAGCACGACCCGGACACCGGCGACACGGTCATCGTGGTCTGCTCGTTCGACTCGCACACGGTGCAGTGGGGCAACACGACGCTGGACATGCCGGCGCTCGGCTTCGACTGGCACGAACGGTTCACCGTGCACGACGAGCTGACCGGGGCCCGCTACGAGTGGGGCCAGCGCAACGCGGTCCGGCTCGACCCGTACCTGCAACCCGCGCACGTGCTGACGGTCCGCCGCCCGCCGACGCCGCCGGCCGAGATTCCGGCCGGCGCGGAACCGGTCGGGTTGACCGTGACGGAGGTACCCGCCGAACTCTCCGGCGGCACCGCGCCGACCACCCCCGCCCCGGAGGCCGACCAGCCGACCGGCCCCGCCGCGACCGACCTCCCCGCGCCCGGCCCCGCCAGGACCCGCCGCGCCAGGGCCGGCGGCACCAGGACCGGCCGTGCCCCGCACGGCAGCACCCCGACCGACCCCGCCTCGAAGGACGACCGATGGACCAGCTGATCGCCGGCGCGACGCACGACCCGCACGCCCTGCTCGGCGCGCACCCCGCCGACGGGTGGACCACGATCCGCACCCTGCGGCGGGGCGCCGGTGACGTGGCGCTGCTCGTCGGCGACGACCGGCACCCGATGAAGCGGGTGCACGACGTCGGCGTCTTCGAGGCCCGCGTCGAGGGCAGCGTGCTCGACTACCGGGTCGACGTCGACGGGTGGGTCACCGACGACCCGTACCGCCACCCGCCGACCCTCGGCGAGCTGGACCTGCACCTGATCGGCGAGGGCCGGCACGAGCGGCTCTGGGAGGCGCTCGGCGCGCAGGTCCGCGACGGCGGCGTCGCCTTCGCGGTGTGGGCCCCGAACGCCGGTGGGGTGCGCGTGGTCGGCGACTTCACCGGCTGGGGTCCCGACGACGGCTGGCCGATGCGCAGCCTCGGGTCCAGCGGCGTCTGGGAGATCTTCGTGCCCGGCGCACCGGAGGGCGCCCGCTACAAGTACCGCGTCCTCGGTGCCGACGGGCGGTGGCGGGACAAGGCCGACCCGATGGCCGCGTACGCGGAGGTGCCGCCGGCCACCGCCTCGGTGGTGCACCGGTCCCGCTACGAGTGGACCGACGCGCAGTGGCTGCAGCGGCGGGCCCGCCGGCAGCCGCACCGGGAACCGATGAGCGTGTACGAGGTGCACCTCGGCTCGTGGCGGCCCGGCCTCGGCTACCGGGAACTGGCCGACCAGCTCACCGCGTACGTCACCGAGATGGGCTTCACGCACGTGGAATTCCTGCCGGTGATGGAGCATCCGTTCGGCGGCTCCTGGGGCTACCAGGTCACCGGCTACTTCGCGCCCACCTCCCGGTTCGGCGACCCGGACGACTTCCGGTACCTGGTGGACCGGCTGCACGCCGCCGGCATCGGGGTGCTGCTGGACTGGGTGCCCGCGCACTTCCCCAAGGACGAGTGGGCCCTCGCACGCTTCGACGGCACCCCGCTCTACGAGCACCCCGACCCGCGTCGCGGCGAGCACCCCGACTGGGGCACGTACGTCTTCGACTTCGGCCGCCGCGAGGTCCGCAACTTCCTGGTCGCCAACGCGCTCTACTGGTGCGACGAGTTCCACGTCGACGGCCTGCGGGTCGACGCGGTCGCCTCGATGCTCTACCTGGACTACTCCCGCCCCGACGGGCAGTGGCTGCCCAACCAGCACGGCGGTCGGGAGAACCTGGAGGCGATCGCCTTCATGCAGGAGGTCAACGCCACCGTCTACAAGCACCACGCCGGGGTGGTGATGATCGCCGAGGAGTCCACCGCCTGGCCCGGGGTCACCCGGTCCACCGCCGACGGCGGGCTCGGCTTCGGTTTCAAGTGGAACATGGGCTGGATGCACGACACCCTGCTCTACACCGCGAAGGACCCGATCTACCGGCAGCACCACCACCATCAGCTCACCTTCTCGCTGGCGTACGCCTGGAGCGAGAACTACGTGCTGCCGATCAGCCACGACGAGGTGGTGCACGGCAAGGGGTCGCTGGCCGGCAAGATGCCCGGCGACACCTGGCAGCGGCTGGCCAACGTACGGGCGCTGCTGGCGTACATGTGGGCGCACCCGGGCAAGCAGTTGCTCTTCATGGGCTGCGAGCTGGGCGACGACCGGGAGTGGAGCGAGGAGCGCGGCCTCGACTGGTATCTCCTGCACGATCCGGCGCGGGCCGGGGTGCAGCGGCTGGTCGCCGACCTCAACGCCGCCTACCGGGACACCCCGGCGCTGTGGGCGCAGGACACCGACCCGGCCGGGTTCCGCTGGATCGCCGGTGACGACGTCGCCAACAACACGGTCTCCTTCGTCCGGATCGCCCCGGACGGCGCGACCCTGGTCTGCGTGGCGAACTTCTCGGCGAGCCCGCTGGAGGACTACCGGGTCGGCCTGCCGGCCGCCGGCACCTGGACCGAGGTGATCAACACCGACGCCCACCACTACGGCGGGTCCGGGGTGGGCAACCTGGGCGCGGTACACGCCCAGGACGTCCCCTGGCACGGCCTGCCCGCCTCGGTGTCACTGCGGGTGCCCCCGCTCGGCGTGCTCTGGCTGCGCCGCGACTGACCGTCCGAAAGGGCCTTGTGGCGCATCTCCTCCGGTCGATACTGTGCTCGCCGCACCGGGGGAGGAACGCGCGTGAAGACGTGGTTGCAGGCAGTGCTGTCCGTCGTGCTGCTCGTCGGCTTCCTCGTCCTGGCCGTCGCGCTGGTGGTTGGGGTCGGGGCGTTCGGCCTGGGCTACGGCACCGACGGGGACAGCTCCGGCACCAGGGAGTTCCGGCCGCTCGTCGTCGGTGCCGCCCTCACCGTGTTGTTCGCGTTGGTCTTCACTCTCGGCCGGGTGCTGACCCGACGCCCGGCCCCACTGACCGGCATCCTGCTCAGCCCGGAACAGGCACCCGAGCTGTGGCGCATCGTCCGGGACCTCGCCGCCCGGGTGGGCACCCGGGAGCCGGACGACCTCCGCCTGGTCGCCGAGGCCAACGCCGCGGTGACCGAGGAGGTGCGGCTGCTCGGCCTGCTGCCCGGCCGCCGTACGGTGATCCTCGGGCTGCCCCTGCTGCCGGCGTACACCGTCGACCAGATCCGGGCGGTCCTCGCCCACGAGACGGGGCACTTCTCCGGCCGGCACACACGCAGCGTGCGCATCGCCCTGCGGGCCCGGATGATGATCGTCGGGACCGCCCAGAACACCGTGGACGGCGTGCTACGCGCGGTCCTCTCCGCGTATGCCCGCCTGTTCGTCGCCGTCGAGCAGGGCATCAGCCGGCAGATGGAGTACGAGGCGGACCGCTACGCGGTGGCCGTCGCCGGGCGGGACGCCATGGTGAACGCCCTACGCGAGATCCGGTTGGTGGGCACCGGCTGGGACGGGTACCTCGCCGACCACGTGCTGCCGGCGTACGACCGTGGGCACCTCCCGGAGGATCTGTTCGAGGGGTTCGCCGCCTACCTGGCCGAGTGCCGCGAGGAGATCCGCGAGCGCAGTGTCGAGGTCGCCCCCGCCGAGCCCGCCTGGTGGGAGTCGCACCCGCCGCTCAGGGAACGGATCGCCGCACTGCGTTTCGTGCCGGACGTGTCCGTCATCCCGGATCGCCGCCCCGCCACCGTCCTGGTTCCCGACCTCGTCACCGCAGGTCGCCGGCTCCGGGAGAGCCTGTTCGACCGGCCCGGAACCCGGCTGTTGCCCTGGGACCGGCTCACCCCCACCCTCGCTCACCGGTCCGCCCGGGAGCAGGCCGACCCGCTGTACCGGGCGGCGGCGCGACTGACCGGGCGACCCGACGCCGATCTCGGCCTGCTGCTGGACCTCCTCGCCCAGGACCGGTGCCTCGACCTCGCCCGTGAGCTGGCCCCGGATTCCGCCGAGGAGGACGCCCTCCGGTTCCTGACGGTGGCCTACGAGGGGGCGCTGGAGGCTGCGGCGGTCGACTCGGCCGCCGCCTCGTGGCGGCATTCCTGGTCTGGCCCGCCCGAGCTGTCCACCACCGCCGGCGAACCGCTGCCGCTCGGCGAACTGGTGGACCTGTCGGCCGATCCCGCCACCGTGCCGGCCGCACGGGAGCGTCTTGCCGCGCTCGGAATCCGGACGACCGCCACCCCCGCAGCAGCCCCGACCACCTGACCGTCGGGCCGGTGGTCAGACCAGGCCGGCGTCGCGGAGCAGCTTCCACAGGCCGGCCCCGTCGGGGGCGGAGAGCCACTTCTGCCCCACCGGCCCCGCCGAGGACGGCCGGTCGTTCGGCACGGGCAGGCTACCGGCGAGCACCGACTGGGTCGGGGAGAGCCGGCGGATCGCCACCCCGGCGACGTTCTCCGGGTGGGCGGCGGCGAACTCCCGGTAGATCTCCTGGTCGTGCTGGCCGTCGTCGCCGATCAGCAGCCAGCGCACGTCGGGGAACTCGGTGGCCAGCCGGGCCAGGGTGGCCCGCTTGTGTTCCCGCCCGCTGCGGAACCAGCGGTCGGCCGTCGGCCCCCAGTCGGTGAGCAGCAGCGGGCCGGCCGGGTAGAGGTGCCGGGACAGGAACCGGGTCAGCGTCGGCGCGACGTTCCACGCGCCGGTCGACAGGTAGAACACCGGGCTGCCCGGGTGGGCGGTGACCAGGCGTTCGTAGAGCACCGCCATGCCGGGCACCGCCGTACGGGCGTGCTCGTCGAGGACGAAGGTGTTCCAGGCGGCCAGCATGGGCCGGGGCAGCGCGGTCACCATGACCGTGTCGTCGATGTCGGAGAGGATGCCCAGGCGCACCTCCGGGTCGATCACCCGGACCAGCGCCTCGACCGGTTCGGCGTCGGCGACCCGCAGCCGCACCGATGCCCAGCCGGGCGTGAAGTCGGCCTTGACCACGGTGTCGACGAAGCCGCTGCGGTCGGCCTGGGCGGTGTGCACGCTGCCACCCGCCTCGATGGTGACCTCGACGTGCTTGGCGGGCAGGGTGGCGAAGCTGCGCCAGCCACGGACCTTCTCCAGCCGCCCCTGCCGCCGGTCGGGGCGGCTGAGCAGCACCCGGCACAGCACCCGGGCCCAGCCGGGGGCGCCGTAACCGGCGTACGCGACGATGTTGGGCTGCCACCCGGTGCGCCGCAGCCGGCGCTCCACCAGCTGGTGCAGGGCGTCCTCGATCCGCGCGGCCCGGTGCAGGGTGGGTACGGCCAGCTGGCTCGCGGTGGTGGAGGGCACGGTGCAACCCTGCCACAGGTGTCCGGGAGCGGCCAGGCGAGCGCCCTGGTAGTCGGCCGGTGACACCGGCAACACGCCGGGCCGACGACCCGGGTGGGAGCGGGAGCGGCCCGAGCGCCGTCCGGCCGGGACGCCGACCCCGGCCCGTACGCTGTGCCGGTGCTCATCCTGCTGCCGCCCTCCGAGGGCAAGGCTGACGCCGGCACCGGTCGTCGGCTCGACCTGACCCGGCTCTGCCTGCCCGAGCTGACCCCGGCCCGCGAGGAGGTGCTGGGCGCGCTGATGACGCTCTGTGCCACCGGCGGGTCCGACGCCGCCGCGGACGCCGCCCTGGCCGCCCTCGGGTTGACCGCCGGGCAGCGGGGCGAGCTGGCCCGCAACGCCCGGCTGGACCGGGCCGCCACCGCACCCGCCGGGCAGGTCTACACCGGGGTGCTCTACGAGGCGCTCGGCCTGGCCACCCTGCCGCCCGGGGCGCTGCGGACGGCCCGCCGCACCGTGCTGGTCAGCTCGGGCCTGTGGGGCGCGGTCCGGCTCGCCGACCGGATCCCGCCGTACCGGTGCCCGATCGGGGCGCGGTTGCCGGGGGTGGGGGCGCTGTCGGCGTACTGGCGGCGGGTGCTGTCACCGGTGCTGACGGCGGCGGCCGGCAGCGGCCCGGTGTTGGACCTGCGCTCCGCCGCCTACGCGGCGACCTGGACGCCGCCGACGGAGCTGGCCGGTCGGACGGTCACCGTGCGGGTGCTGCACGAGCGCCGGCCGGGCGAACGCACGGTGGTCAGTCACTTCAACAAGGCCACCAAGGGGCGGCTGGTCCGTGACCTGCTGCTGGCCGGGGCCCGGCCGCGGACCGCGACCGCGTTGATCGGCGCGTTGCGTGACCTGAAGTATCCGGTCGAGGAGCAGCCGGTGAGGGCGGGGCGGCCCCGGCAGATCGACGTGGTGGTGACCGAACTCTAGGAACGCAAGATTTCCTCAAATCCGGTGCCGATGGCTGGAGGCGGGCCGACCGGCAGGCGACCGTTAGGGGAATCCCCCGTCGAGAAGGAGCGGTCCGATGACCTCCGAACCCCGCCTGCTCGACCGGCCACGCCTCCCGTCGTCCCCACCCCCGCTGGACTGGCTGACCCTGGCCGACGCGTTCGAGGTGGCCTGCCTGGTGCGCTGCACCCCGGCACCGACGGCCCACCCGCACGCCCCCACGCCGCCGCAGCGGGGGGCCGTGGAGTTCAACCGGGAGGACGCCGCGCTGCGGATGCGGCAACTGCTCGCCCGGCTCGACGTCCCCGTCGAGCACGAGGTGGTCACCGGTGGCCTGCGGCGTCGGTACGAGCTGCACCGGTTGCACGTGCCGGCGGATCACCGCGCCGGGTTCACGCTGCTGCGGGAGACGGGCTGGCGGCAGGGACGCCGGGAACTGCTCGGGCCGGCCGTCGGGTCCTCCACCCCGAGGGCCGCCTGGCGGACCCGGCTCGCCTCGGCCGCCTGGCGTTCTGCCCTGCTGGCCGGCGGCCGGCACGTCCGGCGACACATCCTCGGCATCCGGCTGGCCGACCGGGAACTCGCCGCCGTGCTGATCCGCTCGGCGGCGCTGCTGGAGGTGCCGGCGCTGCTGCGCCCGGGGGCCGGCTGCCTGGTGGTGAGCGTCGCGGACGGACCGGACCGGCTGCGGATCATGGAACGGGCCGCGTTGGCGCCCGCCCGGACCCCCACCCTGGTCTGACACCGGCCACCACAGCGCGCACCGATCCGGCGGTCACCGGCGGCCCGAGCTTGCGCCGGAGCCGGTGACGGCGCAGAGTGCACCGCGTGAGCCGTAGCCGGACCGGGCGCGGCCGGCGGTCCGCCTCCGCCGGCGGGGCGCTGCTGATGCTGCTGGTCGTGATCCTCGGCGGGCTGGCCGCCTGCCAGGAATCCCCCGACGAGCCGATCCCGATCCGGATCGCCACCGGCAGCCCGACCGCCGTCTACCACGCCTTCGGCCAGTCGCTGGCCACCGTCCTCAACCGCGAGCTGCCCGGCGTCCGGGCCAGCGTGGTGGTCACCGCCGCCTCCGCCGAGAACGTCCGGCTGGTCGGCTCCGGCGCCGCCGAACTGGGCTTCACCCAGGCCGACGTGCTCGACACCAGCCCGACCGCCCCGCCGAGGGTGCTCGCCGTGGCCCGCGTCTACGACGACCTGCTGCACCTGGTCACCACGGCCGGTGGACCGATCCGTGACCTCGCGGACCTGCGCGGGCGACGGGTCTCGGTGGGGGCGGCCGGCTCCGGCACCGAGGTCACCGTGACCCGGCTGCTGGAGGTGGCCCGGCTCGGCGGGGACCAGGTCCGCCAGGAACACCTCGGGCTGGACGACTCGGTGGCGGCGTTGCGCGCCGGCCGGATCGACGCCTTCTTCTTCTCCGGTGGCCTGCCGGTACGCGGGGTGAAGGCGCTGGCCGACGCCACCTCGATCCGGCTGGTGAACCTCGGCGAGTGGACCGAGCCGCTGCGCCGCGCCTACCGGGAGGTGTACGTCTCCCGGGACGTCCCCCGCTCGGTGTACGGGGTGGACCCGGTCACCACCGTCGCCAACCCCAACTACCTGATCGTCCGGGCGGACCTGCCCGAACCCCTGGTACGCGAGGTGACCCGGCTGCTGATGGAACGCCGGTCGGAGCTGGCCGCCGCCCACCCGGCGGCCGGTCGGATGAGTCCCCGCTCGGCGATCGCCACCACGCCGTTGCCGCTGCACCCGGGCGCGGCCGACTGGTACCGGTCCGCCAAACCCTGACCGCTCAGCCCGACCCGGCGGGCAGGGCGGGGGCACCGGCCTCCGACGGAGGGTCGGTGTCGGACGGGCCGGGGAACCACAGCTCGGCGACCAGCCCCCGTGGCTGCCCCGGGTGCATGGTGAGCCGGCCGTCGGAGGCGTCCACCAGCACCGCCACGATCGTCAGGCCGAGGCCGGCGCCCTCGATGTTCTGCGCGTCCGGGGCCCGCCAGAACCGCTCGGTGGCCTGGTCGAGCTGGCCCGAGGTCATCCCCGGCCCGGTGTCGCGCACCTCCAGCGCGGTGCCCCCGTCGGCGTGCCGGACCGCGACGGTCACCTCACCGCCGTCGCCGCTGAACTTGATCGCGTTGTCGATCAGCGCGTCCAACGCCTGGTCGACCGCGGTCGGCACGGTCCGGGCGTAGGCCGGACCGGAGGCCACCAGGCGCAACGTGACCGACCGGTGCCGGGCCAACGGCTCCCACGCGGCGACCCGGGACGCGGCCACCGCCGCCGCGTCCACGGTGACCCGTTCGTTCTGCTCCCGCTCGGCGCGGGCCAGGGTGAGCAGCCCGTCGAGGACCAGCGCCAACCGGTCGGTCTCCTCCAGGGCGAGCCGGTGCTCGGCCCGGCCGTCCTGGTCGACCACGCTCGGCCCCAGCTCCTCCACCCGCAGGCGCAGCGCGGTCAGCGGATTGCGCAACTGGTGGCTGGCGTGCGCGACGAAGGCCCGCTGCCGGTCCATCACGTCGGCGACCACCGCCGCCATGTGGTTGAAGTTGGCCGCCAGCCGGCGCAGCTCCGGCGGCCCCCACCGGTCCTGCACCCGGGCGCCCCGGTCCCCCTCGGCGATCTCATGGGTCACCGCGTCCAGCTCGGTCACCGGGCGCAAGACCCAGCCGGCCAGCCCGAACGCGGTGGAGACGCAGGCCAGCACGGCGAGCAGTCCGATCCCGGCGAGCAGCAGCCACCACGCGGTCACCGTGCGGCGCACCTTCGCCACCGGCGTGGCGGTGACCACCGCGCCGAGCACCTCACCGCCGTCGTTGATCGGCACCGCCACCACCAGCGGACCGTCCACCCACGGCCACACCGAGTCCGGCCCGTTGAACTGCTGCCCGGCCAGGGCGGTGTCCAGGGCCGCCCGGGTGTCCCGGCCGGTGCGCCAACTCGTCGACACCACCAGCGCCCGGCCGTCCCGGTCGACGACGGCGGCCCCGATGCCGTAGAGCTGGTCGTAGCTGACGAGTTCACCGGTCAGCGGTCCGGCCCCGCCGCCGCGCAGCGCCGGCCCGGCCAGCGAGGCGAACCGGGTGGCATCGGCGAGCCGGTCGGCGCGGACCCGGTCGGTCTCCCGGGACGCCAGGGTCGCCGCGAGCGGCGTCTCCAACGCCAGGAGCACCAGCACCATCAGCAGCAGGTAGCTGATCACCAGTCGACGCCGCACCGGCTGCCCCTCACTCGCCCCGGAGCCGGTAGCCGACCCCGCGAACGGTCTCCACCAGCCGGGGGTCGCCGAGCTTGCCGCGCAGCGAACCGACGTGCACCTCGACGGTGTGCCGGTCGGCCCAGGTGGTGCCCCAGACGTCGAGCAGGATGCGGTCCCGGGGCACCGCCGTGCCGGGCTGACGGGCCAGCGAGAGCAGGATGTCGAACTCCTTACGGGTCAGCGCCACCGGCTGACCGGCGACGGCGACCGTCCGGGCGGCCACGTCGATCCGGACCGACCCGACCTCGATCAGGTCCCGGGCCGGCGCGGCGTGCGCCGCCCGCCGCAGCACCGCCTCGATCCGGGCCTGCAGCTCCACCATCGAGAACGGCTTCACCACGTAGTCGTCGGCACCGAGCCGCAGGCCGAGCACCCGGTCGCGTTCCTCGCCCCGGGCGGTGACCGCGATGATGCCGAGCTGGCTGCTGCGCCGCCGCAACTCCCGGCACACCTCCGTGCCGTCCCCGTCGGGCAGGGTGAGATCGAGCAGGACCAGGTCGCAGGGGGCAGCGGAGAGCGCGGCGGCGACGGTGGCGGCGTGCTCGACCTCGTATCCGCGTCGGGTCAGCGCCGAGGCGAGGGCGGCGGCCACCCGTCGGTCGTCCTCGACCAGCAGGATGCGCACCGGTGGCCCCCATTCGTCGTACGGATGTCGAGCGAATGGTGGCAGAAGCACCGGCGTGGGGGAAACGGTGGGCGGCCCCGCGCAGGACGACGGCGTGCCGCCGCCACCGCCGGGGGAAACGACGCGGGACCCGGGGCGTCGTCGCCCGGGTCCCGCAGCGTGGTCGGTCAGCGGCAGAGCCGGGCGATCTCCTCCTGGAACCGGTCCATCGGGTTGGCCTCGGCCGGGCCGAGCAGGTAGGTCTTCAGCTCCCGCCGGGCATCGGTCATCGGGTCGTCGCCGGCCCGGGTCACCGCGACGATCTTCTCCAGCTCGCCGCAGTCCCGGGAGAGCAGGTACGCCCCCCGGGAGGTGGGGAACTCGCGCCGGAACTCGTCCTCCGGCAGCCCGCTCGGGTTGGCCACCACGTACGGCCGCTGGCTCTGCACGAAGTCGGACACCACGCTGGAGATGTCGCTGATCAGCAGGTCGGTCTGGTTGAAGCAGTCGAACAGGGCGGGGACCCGGCCGGTGACCACCCGGTGCCCGGGGCCGTCGAGCGAACCAGAGTCGGGGTCACCGCCGGCGGCCCGGATCAGCGACACCAGCCGCTCGTGCACCGCCCGGGCCTCCTTGGAACGGGAGCCGGTCAGTGGGTGCGGCTTGTAGACCAGGCGCACCTGCGGCGAGGCGAGCACCCCCCGGACGATCCGCTCCCCCATCAGCACCAGCGAGGTGTGGTAGGGGTCGTCGTCGAGCCAGCCCTCCCAGGTGGGGGCGTACAGGACGGTGAACGGCCGGTCCGGGGCGGTCCCGCCGAAGGTGTGCACCCCGGCGAGCTGCGGCCGGCCGATCTCCACGATGTCCTCGTCGCGGACGCCGACCGCGGCCCGCGCGTACCGCTCCCGGCCGGCCAGGCCGGCGACCCACACCTCGTCGTACACCTTGCTGTACGGGTTGACGCTGGCCTGCTTGTCGCTGTCGCCGTGGCCGACGAACACGTGCTTCATGCCCGGCTCGCGCAGCATGTGGATGTTCGCGCCGACGTTGGCCGCGTAGAGGGCGGCCCGCACGGTGCCCAGTTCGAGGTTCATGAAGTCCGGGCCGGTCGGCACGCAGATCACCGGCAGTCGGGTGTCGGCCAGCTCGAAGAACGCCTCCCTGCTGCGCATCAGCACGACCGCCCGCTGGTGCAGCGCCTCGGTCGGGGCCAGCCACATGTTCGCCTGGTAGACGTCCTTGGCGGGGCCGGCGAAGTAGAGCGCGACCTCGGGGCGGTAGCCGTCGATCCAGCGCTGGAGCACCGGCAGCACCGGGCTCTTGCCGGTGCCCCTCCCCCGCAGCCAGGTCACCGCGACGACCGCGCCGACCAGGGCGGCGAGCCCGGCGGCCAGCGCGGCGACCGCCAGCATGACGGTGACGTCGGTACGGACCGCCGCGACCACGGCGGCCGGGATCAGCAGCACGTTGAGCACCGCGAGCGGGACGCCGGCCAGGGCGGCGACCCACCCGGGCGGGCGGGGGGCCGACCGGATCGGCCCCAGCTCGATGTTGCGGACCAGCGCGGAGACCGGGTTCCGCCGGTCGATCATGGTGTTCAGGGCGCCCGAGAAGACGGCGGTCACCCAGACCGCCGCCGGCAGCACCAGCAGCCAGGTCAGCTCGACCCCGGTGAGCGGGACCGTGGCGGCGACCAGCAGCACGCTGGCCAGGTCGCGGCTGAGCTGCCGGTAGCCCCGGTTGAGGCCGACCTTCTCCAGCAGCACCTCCGAGGGGGGCGACCACCGGGTGACGGCGAACTCGCCGACGACGGCCGCCAACCCGGCCACGGCGAACAGGGCCACCCATCCGAAGCCGCCCGCGACGAGCATGACCAGGTAGGACAGCACCAGCAGCGCGCCTCGGGCGGCGGTGCCGGTGCGTTCCAGTAACGAGCCGAACAAGGGGGACGCTCCCTACGAGATCGATGACGGGCGGGGCCCGGCGGCCGGCGGCCTCGTCGTACGACGGGCGTGACCGCAGCACCGCGGCCGACCGGAGGTCGGCCTGCGGGTGACTGCGACTTTAACGCGAGAGGACGTCCCGGCCTCGCTCGGGTATCCATGTCCATTTCGGTCAGACGAGTCGATACCCGGCGGGCAGCACGGAGCGACCGCCGCTCAGCCCGCCCGCCCGTAGCAGGTCGTCGCGCCCGGTCCACGCCGCGAGGCGAACTCGGTGAAGCCCAGCTCGACGGCCGTCTCCCGGGCGTACCGGTTGCCGTTGTAGACGCAGATGGTGCCCACGCCGAGTCGCTCCACGGCGGCGGCGACCTGCACCCGCTCGGGTTTCTCTCGCCCGTCGGCGAAGTGGGCCAGCAGCAGCCGGTCCTTGGCGAAATCGGAGTTCAGGTCGTATTCGACCAGGTAGAAGTCGCGGGGCAGGACGACCCGGACCCGGCTGGTGACGATCAGTGAGGTTCGCATGATCGTCGAGGGGGCGAGCACCAGGCCGTCCGGCCGGTCCTGCCCGGCGATCCAGAACGCGATCTGCTGCCGCTGCTGGGGCAGCTTCCAGGTGGGGCGGGTGTGCGTCTCCACCCAACTGTCCGGTGACCACATCGGGGTGGCCCAGACGGCGAACGAGGTGACCATCGCGGCGGCGACCAGCCCGCCGACCGCGCCGCGCAGCAGCCGCGACGGCGACGGGACGCGCACCGTGCAGAGCAGGCCGATCAGGGTCGGCAGGGCGAGCAGCCACGGCACCCGCCAGAGCACCACGGAGATGCCGGTCAGCGCGCCGAGCGTCTCCAGCACGCCGGGCACCAGCAGCACGCTCATCACCAGGGCGGCGCCGGCGGCCAGCAGCGCCGGGGTGCGGCGGCGGGCCAGCAGCGGCCCGCACCACAGCGCCAGGCCGCTGATCACCCCGACGATCCCGACCAGCAGCGTGCGCCGGTAGGTGTACTCGGCGTCGAAGAAGGCGTCGTCCGCGCCGGCGGCGTCCATGCCGCCCAGCACGAGCCGGGACACCACGATCGCCCCCACCGGGTACGCCACGGCGGCGAGCCCGCCGACCACCGCGTCCCGCCACCGGCCGACCAGCAGCATGGCCAGCCCGGCCGCGCCGACCAGCATCGGCAGGATGATCGCCGAGGTGGTGGTGAGCCCGGCCGCGGTGACCGAGAGGGCGAAGACGAGCAGCAGCGAACGGCGGGACCGGGTGTCGAACCACTCGGTGAGGTAGAGCCACATCAGCGGGATGACCGCCGAGACGAACATCCCCTTGCCCTCGTAGAGGCGGGGCAGGTGGAAGGTGCCGAGCGCGGCGTCCGAACCGGCCACCAGGTAGAGGTAGGTCACCGCGACACTGAACGCGAGCACCGGCCGGCGCGGGGCCCACCGGTGGGTGAGCCGCCACAGCGCCAGGACGGCCAGCACCGCCATCACCGGCAGCGCGAGGTACCAGGTGGCGGACGCCCCGTGGATGCCGAGCACGTGCGCGAGCGCGCCGTCGAACACCTCGATCGACGGGGTGGGCGGCAGCGAGCCCATCGCCGGGGCGACGTTCTCGGTGAACAGGAAGTCGTTGGTGGGCACCAGGTCACGCTCGGCCACCCAGACCGTCTTGCCGACGTAGTAGACGTCGTCCGGGGTGTTGCGGGCCAGGTAGAGCGAGGAGATCGCCGTCCCGACCGAGATCAGCAGCGCGAACCCGGACTGGCCGGCGGTGGGGACGGGCGGCGCGGGTGGGTCCGCGTCGTCGGCCCGCCACGCCCGCCGGGTGAGCAGCATGACCCCGATACCAGCGACCGCGCCGGCGGCGGCCGGGACCCACCAGGAGAGCACGTCGCCGGCCGGGGTGCCGGCGAGGCCTGCGGTGACGGCGGCGACCACCCCGGCGGCGACCACGGGCAGCAGCCAGCGGCGCGGCTGGCCCGTCCCGCCCGCCGGGACGGGGTCGGAAGCCGCGGGCGCCCCGGCGGCGTCGGGAGCCGCACCCGCCGGGGCGGGGACGCGGGCCCGGCGCAGGGCGCGCACCCCGACCAGGGCGGTGACCAGGGCGCAGCCGACCAGCCAGATCAGGAACGTCACCGACGGGCGCAGCCCGAACAGGAAGGACGCGTGGTAAAGCACCGTCCACAGCGCGAAGCCCAGCACGGCCGCGTCGGTGATGACGGCCGGGGCGGCGGCGAGCGCCGACCGCAACCGGTGCACGGGCCGCGGTCGTCCGGCGGCCGGCACGGTGGGGGGTGGTGCGACGGGCGGAGACGCGACGGCAACGGGGTCGGCGTTCGGCACGGGTCGTCCTTGTCGTCGTGCGGGCACGGTACGCGAGAGTCGTGCGGCCGGCGGGCGGCGGACGGTCGCCCGGCTCCGGTCCGGAAAGCAGGGTAACCGCAACCACCGCCGGTCGATGGCCGGTGGGCGGCGTGGCGGTGTCCCGGAGGTGGCCGGATGGGGGCCGGTCAACCGGACACCGGTGCCTCCCGCTGGCGGGGCACCGTGCCGTTCGCGGTCAACCCGGCCGCCACCGACTCCACCAGCAGATCCAGGTAGCTCGGAGTGAGCGGGGTCCGCGCGATGGCCAGCCGCCAGTACAGCGGGCCGACGATCAGGTCGACGGCCGCGTCGGCGTCGGTGTCGGTGGGCAGTTCGCCGCGTTGCACCGCCAGGCCGATCAACCGGCCGCCGATCTCCTGCTGCTTGGCCCGCAGGAGCTGCTGGAGGGTGGCGTCGATGGTCGGGTTGCGGGCCGCCTCGGCGAGCAGGTCGGGGATGATCTGCGAGGCCAGCGGGTGGCTGAGCGCGTGGGCGATCACCTGGAACAGCAGCGTCAGGTCGCCGCGTAGGCTGCCGGTGTCCAGCGCCGGCAGTTTGTTGCCGGCGGCGGCCACCACGGTCTCGATCACCAGGTCGAGCTTCGAGTTCCACCGTCGGTAGATCGCGGTCTTGCTCACCCCGGCCCGGCGGGCCACCGCCTCGATGGAGAGCCGCCCGTATCCGACCGCGGCGAGTTCCTGCATCAGGGCACGGCGGATGGCTCTGGTGATGTCGCCCCGCAGCACTGCGGCACCGGCCGGCGTACGCCTCTTGTCGCTGGTCATCGGGGACTCTTCGCACCTGTCACGGGGGCCAATGTAGCGCAACGACGGTACGGTTGCGTCCCGACGTGTTTTGGACTACCGTCCACGCAGCGACGAGGCTGCCCCGGCACCGCGCCGACCCACGGATCCCCATCGTCGCGCGCATCCCGTTGGTACGAAAGATCGGAGCGCCCTTCCCATGGCCACCACCGCGCTGGTCGACCCCGAAACGGGCCTGACCCAGGCGCAGCTGGCCGCTCGGCACGGACTACGGGTCGCCGGCGAGCGCCCCTCCCTGACCGAGTACAGCCGCAGACTGTGGGCCTACCGGCACTTCACCGCCGCGTACGCCAACGCCAAACTGGTCGCTTCGTACAGCAACGCCAAGCTGGGCCAGATCTGGCAGGTGCTCACCCCGCTGACCAACGCCGCCGTCTACTACCTGATCTTCGGCGTGGTGCTCGGGCAGAACACCATCCCGAACTTCATCGCGTACCTGACCACCGGGTTGTTCATCTTCAACTTCACCCAGAGCGCGGTGCTGGCCGGCACCCAGTCGATCAGCGGCAACCTGGGGCTGATCCGGGCGCTGCACTTCCCCCGGGCCTGCCTGCCGCTGGCCGCCACGCTCACCCAGTTCCAGCAGCTGCTGGCCTCGATGATCGTGCTGCTCGGCATCGTCCTGGTGACCGGCGAGCCGATCACCCTGGCCTGGCTGATGCTGCCCCCGGCGCTGCTGCTGCAGGCGCTGTTCAACGCCGGGATCGTGATGGTGGTCGCCCGGATGGGCTCCAAGGCCAGCGACCTCAAGCAGGTCATGCCGTTCATCCTGCGCACCTGGATGTACGGCTCCGGCGTGCTCTACAGCGTCAAGCTGTTCGACCGGCTGCCCGAGTGGGCCGCGACGATCATCCAGTTCAACCCGATCCTGGTCTACATCGAGCTGGCCCGGTACGCCCTGCTGGAGCAGGCGCCGCTGCTCAACGAGTCGGTGACCCAACTCTGGCTGGTGGCGGTCGGCTGGGCGGTGCTGGGCGGCATCGCCGGGTACGTCTACTTCTGGCGCGGCGAACAGGAGTACGGCCGTGGATGACCGGTACGAGACGTCCAACGACGTCACCGTGACACTGCCCCGGATCGTCGAGCGGATCCCCACCGTGGTGGTCGACGACGCGCACGTGATCTACCGGGTGCACAAGGGCGCCGGGGGCGGGACCACACCGGTGGCCGCGCTGCGCCGGCTGGTCAAGCGCTCCTCCGCGCCCAACATCCAGGAGGTGCACGCGGTCAAGGGGGTGTCGTTCACCGCCTACCGGGGTGAGGCGATCGGCCTGATCGGCAGCAACGGCTCCGGCAAGTCGACCCTGCTGCGCACCATCGCCGGGCTGCTCCCGGTCAACCGGGGCGCGGTCTACACCCAGGGCCAGCCCTCCCTGCTCGGGGTGAACGCCGCCCTGCTCAACGACCTCTCGGGTGAGCGCAACGTCACGCTGGGCTGCCTGGCGATGGGCATGCAGCCCGACGACGTGGCCCGGATGACCCCGGAGATCATCGAGTTCTCCGGGATCAACCAGCGCGGTGACTTCGCCAGCCTGCCGATGCGGACGTACTCCTCGGGCATGGCGGCCCGGCTGCGGTTCTCCATCGCCGCCGCCAAGAAGCACGACGTGCTGCTGATCGACGAGGCGCTCGCCACCGGCGACAAGGGCTTCCGCAAGCGCAGCGAGCAGCGGGTGCGGGAACTGCGCGAGGGGGCCGGCACGGTCTTCCTGGTCAGCCACCAGCTCTCCTCGGTGCGGGACACCTGCGAACGGACGATCTGGTTGGAGTCGGGGCTGATCCGGATGGACGGGCCCACCGACGAGGTGATCCGGGCGTACGAGGCATTCGCCAACGGCAAGTAGTATTCCGGGCGCGCGTGCCGCATCGATCCGACGCCCGACGGACCGCGTCGTCCCGTTGGGGCGGCGCGGTCCGCGCGTTAAGGTTCATCCCGTCGCCACGCTGGCGCAATCTTCCGTTCAGGGTGCCCCCCGGGACGCGTGCAGACATCCCCCGAGAGTGAGGATCGGCAATGACGCAGGACCACACCACTGGCCCGGACGCCACACCGGAGACCCCGGCGCCGTGGCGGCCCTCCCGGACGGTGGCGGTGGTGCTGGCCGGAGGCACCGGGACCAGGCTGGGCCTGGGCATCCCGAAGCAGTTGCTGAAGATCGCCGGCAAGCCGATCATCGAGCACACCCTGGCCGTCTTCGAGGCCGCCCCGGAGATCGACGAGATCATCGTGCTGATGGCCACCGGGCACGTCGCCGAGGCGCAGCAGATCGTCGACAAGGCCGGCTTCCGCAAGGTCAGCAAGGTGATCGAGGGCGGCGACACCCGCAACGCCACCACCCGGATCGCGCTGGACGCGGTCGGTGACGGTGACGTCAACATCCTCTTCCACGACGCGGTCCGCCCGCTGGTCAGCGCCCGGATCGTCCGCGAGTGCGTGAACGCGCTGTGGAGCTACTCGGCCGTCGACGTGGCCATCCCCTCGGCCGACACGATCATCCAGGTCGACGAGGACGAGTGCATCACCGACATCCCGGTCCGGTCCCGGCTGCGCCGGGGGCAGACCCCGCAGGCGTTCCGCTCGGGCACCATCCGGGAGGCGTACCGGCGGGCCGAGGGCGACCCGGACTTCGCCGCCACCGACGACTGCGGCGTGGTGCTGCGCTACCTGCCCGGCACCCCGATCAAGGTGATCGACGGCTCGGACGAGAACATCAAGGTCACCCACCCGGTCGACGTGCACCTCGCCGACAAGCTGTTCCAGCTCGCCGCCGCCCAGGCCCCCCGGCTGTCGCACCGCAGCTACACCGAGGAGCTGGCCGGGCGCACGATCGTCATCTTCGGCGGCAGCTACGGCATCGGGCACGACCTCGCCGAGTTGGCCCGTGGCTACGGCGCGCAGGTCTTCCCGTTCAGCCGCTCCAGCACCGGCACCCACGTCGAGCAGACCGGCGACGTCGAGGCCGCGCTGAAGACCGCCTTCGAGGCCACCGGCCGGATCGACCACGTGGTGGTCACCGCCGGCATCCTGGAGAAGGGCGCGCTGGCCGAGATGGACGAGGAGACCATGGACCGGGTGCTCCAGGTCAACTTCGTCGGGCCGGTGATCGCCGCCCGGCAGTCGCTGCCGTACCTGCAGCAGACCAAGGGGCAGCTGCTGCTCTACACGTCCAGCTCGTACACCCGGGGCCGGGCCCAGTACGCGCTCTACTCGTCGACGAAGGCGGCGCTGGTCAACCTGACCCAGGCGCTGTCCGACGAGTGGGCCGAGTACGGCGTCCGGGTCAACTGCATCAACCCGGAGCGCACCGCCACCCCGATGCGCACCAAGGCGTTCGGCGAGGAGCCGGAGCACACCCTGCTGGCCGCCGAGACGGTCGCCCAGTCCTCGCTCGACGTGCTGATCTCCGACCTCACCGGCCAGGTGATCGACGTCCGGCGGGCCCCCGGCGAGGCGGCCCCGGTGCCCGCCCAGCCGACCGCGGCCGAGCAGGACCGGCTGCCCAGCGGCGTCGACGCCGGCTGACCCGACCCCCGGAGACGTACGACATGCGTGGTGACCTGGTCAGGAAACTGATCGCACGGTGCCTGACCACCGGCCTGGCCGTCCTCGCCTTCCTGGTGGTGGCGCTCACCGGCGCGACCGGCTGGGGCCTGGCCCTGGCGGTGGCCGCGCTGGCCGCCGCCGGCTACGAACGCCGGGTCCGCCCCGACGCCGACATCGTCGCCGAGACGGTGCTGCTGGCCGCCGGCATCATGGTCGGCCACGCCCGCCGGCTCGACGACGGGTTCGACCCGGTGCTGGCGCTCACCGCGCTGGTGCTGCTGGGCCTGGTGCTGCTGGTGGGGCCGCTGCGCGACGCCGGCAACCTGGAGATCCGGGCGGCGAACCTGCCGGTGCGGGCGTGGACCCCGCTGGTCGCCGCCCGCCTCGACGGCATCCTGCTGGGGCTGCTCGCGGTGGTGGCGGTGGCCGCCGCGTTCGCGCTGCCCGCCGTGGTCGCGTTGGCCGTCGTGCTGGTGGTCGCGGCCGGCTGCGGCGCGGTCGGCCTGGACCTGGCCCGGCGGCGGTTCCGGCCGTCCGGCGGGGGCGGCCCGGTGACCCGGGCGCTGCGCGCGCACCAGCCGGAGTTCCTGCTCTACTTCTCCGCCCCGCCCGGCTCGGAGTACCAGGTCACCATGTGGCTGCCCTACCTGGAGCGGCTCGGCCGGCCGTTCCTGGTGCTGCTGCGGGAGCCGGAGTTCCTGCCCACGATCGCCGCCGCGACGAGCGCCCCGGTGGTCTACTGCCCCACCCTCAAGGCGATGGACGAGGCGCTGGTGCCCAGCCTGCGGGTGGCGTTCTACGTCAACCACGGGGCGAAGAACAGCCACTGCATCCGGTTCACCCAGCTCACCCACGTGCAACTGCACCACGGCGACAGCGACAAGGCCCCCAGCGCCAACCCGGTCTCGGCCATCTTCGACAAGATCTTCGTGGCCGGTCCGGCGGCGATCGAGCGGTACGCGCGGGCCGGCGTGGAGATCCCCGCCGAGAAGTTCGTCGTGGTCGGCCGCCCCCAGGTCGAGGCCATCGAGGTACGCGGGGAGGCCCGCCCGTCGGCCGCCCCGACCGTGCTCTACACCCCCACCTGGACCGGCCACCACGCCGACGCCAACTACTGCTCGTTGCCGGTGGCCGAGCCACTGCTGCGCAGGCTGCTCGACCGGGGGGCCACGGTGATCCTGCGGGCCCACCCGTACACCGGGCAGAACCCGGCCTCGGCCCGGCAGCTGGCCCGGCTCACCGAGCTGCTCGCCGCCGACCGGACCCGTACGGGCCGGCAGCACCTGTGGGGTGCGGCGGCCAGCCGCGAGCTGAGCCTGACCGACTGCGTCAACCGCTCCGACGCGCTGGTCTCCGACGTCTCCGGGGTCATCTCCGACTACCTCTACTCGGGCAAGCCGTACGCGGTGACCGACCTGGGCGTCGACGGCGACGAGTTCCTGGACCGATTCCCGCTGGCCCGCTCCGGTTACGTGCTGCGCCGGGACATGGCCAACCTCGACGAGGTGCTGACCGGCCTGCTGGACACCGACCCGCTGGCGGCGGCCCGGTGGGACACCCGCCGCCGCTACCTGGGCGACTTCCCCGCCGACGCGTACGCCGACGGTTTCCTCGACGCCGCCCGCCGGGAGTTGGAGCCGGGCTGGACCCCGCCGACGCCCCGGACCGCCACGGTCCTCTCCCCCCGGGCCTGAGCCGGCGGTGCCCGACGCCTATCGGGGCGGTGTCGCGGTATCCGAGTCCGCTGACACCGCTGTATCGGCCCTATGACGAGCACCGCCCCGGCCACCCGTGGTCGGGGCGGCCGGGGCGGGTGGGGTGGGTCGGTCAGGCGGAGTAGCCCCGGGTGGCGATCCAGTTCGCCAGGGTGGTCACGCTGACCCAGTAGGCCGGCAGCGACGGGTCGGCCGAGTCGGCGACCCGCACGGTGCGGCCGTTGTCCCGGTAGCCCACGGCGGCGACGTAGTGGCCGCCGGGGAAGGAGTGCCAGCCGCCGTCGAGGTCGGTGGCGTCCCCGGCCACGTTCGCGACCACGGCCCGCCGGTCGGTGACCGCCGCGACCACGTCGGCCCGCAGCCGCTCGATCTGCGCGTCACTCGGGGTCCCGGCGAACATCCGGGTCCGGTACGGGTCCCCCTTGACCACGGCGTTGAGTACCCGGGTGGTGTCCTCGGCCGAGTTGGTGCCCATCTCGGTGGTGCCCAACTGGGCGGCGAGGGCGTCCTGGCCGCGCTCGATGCCGGCGGCGCTGAGCGCGTTGCGTACCGCCGCCGGGCCGCAGTAGTAGTAGGTGATCTGGGCCTGGTAGTCGTAGCGCAGGACCTTCGACGACGGGGGCTTCGGGGTCGCCCTGCGGGTCAGGTCCGGGTCGGCGGTGGCGCGGGCCTTGGCCCGGGTGACCCGCGGCGACGGGGTGGGGCTCGCCGACGGGCTGGTCGAGGGGGTGGCCGACGGGCCGGCCGGGGCGGGGACGGCGACCCGGGCCTGGGCGCGGCTGGCGACGTCGTCGAGGCGGGGGGCGGTCTCGGCAACGGCGGTGGCGTGCTGGTCGGTCGGGGCGTCGTCGACCCCGGCGGCCAGGGCGGTGCCGCCGGCGACCAGGACGAGGACCGCCGCCGAGCCGACGACCATCCGGTACGGGCGCTGGGCGCCCAGCCGGCGGAGCTGACGCTTCATGTGGTGCTTCACGGGGTGTTCCTCCACGGGGCGAGGCGGCCGGGCACGCCGGACCGGCACGTGGCGGGTACGCCACGCGCGGATCGGGTGTTCGGACGCTCGTTCGGCAGGGACCGCCCGACGGGAGCCGGACGGATCGGCGGGTCGCCCGACCGGGGTCGGGCGGCGGGGTGGACGGCCGGGTCAGCGCGTCAGGCGCGACGGTCCGGCGGCACCCCGGCACCGAGGTGGAGGAACCACCGAGGGGTGGGGTCATGCTGCACGAGGATGAAACTCCTTCCGCTGCCGCCGACCGGGTTAGCTGACGGATTCGGGCGGGAAGATCGCCCTACCCCGGGCCGTGGCCCGGAGATTCACCCCAGGTGGTGCGTGTGGGTCCCCGGTTCGTGCCGTGCACGATTGAGCGGGTCGGCGCGGCGTCGCCTCCTGCGATCGGAAACCGCACCGGACCGCAGCGACACTACTGGCCGCCCTTCCCTCCCGCCAAGCCCCGTGACCTGCGTAAACATCGCCGGGTCGGCCGATTTGCGGGGCAGTCGGGCAGCGGGGGTGCGGGCCGGGGACGAATGGCCGTCGGGGCTCGACAGGGCCGTGACCGGACAGCCGACCCGCAACCTCCGATGATCATCGGAGTCGATGTGACCGAGTGTGACGGGGTGTCCGGTTCCGCCGGGACGTGACCGCACCCACACCGGCCTGGATAACAATTCGGTCCCCGGGACCCCCGGTCCCCCGGTCTCCCCGGTCCCCCGGTCCCCCGGTCCGCGCGGCCCCGGGCAGGACCACCGCCCGCAACGGGACCGCAGGGGCGGGGGCACGGCATCCGCAACGGGGCCGAGGTCGTGGGGTCAACGCGGCACGGACACCGCCATCTGCGCGTCGTTGTGTCGATCGCCCCGGGCCGGACCGGACCGGGCCGGACCGGGCCAGGCCGGACCGGGCCAGGCCAGGCCAGGCCAGGCCGGACCGGGCCAGGCCAGGCCAGGCCAGGCCGGACCGGGCCGGGCCAGGCCAGGCCAGGCCAGGCCGGACCGGGCCAGGCCAGGCCGGACCGGGCCAGGCCAGGCCAGGCCGGACCGGGCCAGGCCGGACCGGACCTCGTCCGGTCCGGGAGCGGTGGTCCCGGGGCGGTCAGCCGACCCGGGCCGGGTGCCAGCGGGTGGCTTGCGTGAGGCGGGTCGCCGCCGACGTCGCGGTACGGGGCCGCGGGACCCGGCCCGGCCGCACCCGCTGCGTCGCCGCGTACGCCTCGGCGGCCAGGGAACGGGCGGCCTCGGCGGCCAGCTCGGCGTCCCGCCACGCGACGCTCTCCCGCCAGGCCGCCGCCCGGTACGCCGCACGCCGGTCCTCCCGGACCGCCCGGGCCAGCATCACCTCGTGCTCGACGGGGTGCCGGCGCGGGTCCCAGCCGTCGCGGTGCGCGAAGACGTCCCGCAGCCGCTCCACCGACAACTCGCCCCGCCAGTGCGCCGCCACCGCCTCCTGGTGCAGCCACCGCTCCCGGCCCGCGTACTCGGCGGGTGTCCGGGGGGTACGCGGGCTGGGCAGCGCCCCCGCGCCGACGAACCGGCGGGCGGCCGTCTCGGCCTCGTCGTACGCCTGCCAGGCCCGTTCCAGGGTGTCCTGGGCGGCCAGCCAGGCGGTCCGGTGCCGGCGGGCGGTCTGGGCGGCCCCGGCGGCGGCGACGGCCACCTCCTCGGCGTAACGCCGCAGGTCGGCGACCGGGGGCGGGGCGTCCGGCGGCGGCGCGACGGGGGTCACCTCGGTCGCCTGGTCCCGCTCGGGGCGGGCGACCAGGACGGCGAGGCCGGTCAGCGCGAGGACGAGCAGCAGGGACCAGATCGCGGTGGCGGTCGGCACCCCGATCAGGAACTGGGACAGCACGGTGTTCACGGGTCGACACCTCGCGGGCGGATGTGGCGGGTCGGGGCCGTACCGGGGCGGGACCGTTGCGGGCAACGTCCGCCCGGGGTGGTACGGGGACGAGGTCGTGGTGGTGGCGGGCGGCCCCCGCTGGGGCGGGTTCAGCCTGCCGGGGGTGCCCGGGGCCCGGCGGTGGCGGGCACCCAACCGCCAGGTGTCACCAGGGTGGCGGCCGGAAGCTCCCGTGCCGGACCGGCCGGTGCGGCGGTCACGCCGGCGTCGACCCGCTCGGTCGCCAGCACGTCGGCCCGCTCGGTCGCCCGGCCGTCGGAGCGGACGCCGTCGCCCCGGCCGAACGGGGTGTCGAAGGCGACGGCGGCGGGGAAGGAGTGCGCCGCGTCGGCCGACAGGGCGCCCGGGACCGGGTCGAACAGTGCGGGGCCGACCGGGGCGGGGCCGGCGGCGGCGAACGCGAGTGCGACGGCGAGGCCGGCGAGCAGCCGGGACATCCCGCGCGCGACCCACCACAGGGGACCGGTGGGCGCGACCGGGAACACGTGACCACGCTACCGAAGGGGTCACCGACCCGCAGCACCGCCGGGCGTGTCGCCGCGCCGAGCAGGCGGAGGAGCAGGTCACCCGGGGCCTGGGCCCGCACAGCCGGTTGGTGTCCATGATGGGGCGACGCATCGCGGCCGACGGAACACGTCCACGCCGACGCCCGGCCGGAGCAGGGGGCACCGGGAGGATGTGGTCCGATCCCGCCATCCCGGTGCCGGAACAGGGCGGTGTCCCGACTGCGGCGCGTCCTCGCCGGCGGCGGGAACGGAGGGAACCGGGCCGGGTGGGCGGGTCAGCGCGGGTCGCGCGGCCCGGCGTACTCGACGGGACGGCCGTCGCGCGGCCCGTCACCGGCCCCCCTCGGCCCCGGCACGACGCCGTCGCCGCGAGCGGAGGCAGCGCCGGGAGCAGCCGGGGTGTCGGAGGCGGCAGGGGTGTCGGAGGCGGCAACGCCAGGAGCAGCCGGGGTGTCAGAGGCGGCAACGCCGGGAGCAGCCGGGGTGTCAGAGGCGGCAACGCCGTCATCGGCGGCGGAGGTGACGGGAGCGGAGGTGGCGGCCGGCTTGCGGCGGCGGGGGGCGAGGCGGCGCATCATCGGCGTCTCGACGAAGCGGTGCAGCGCGGCGGCCAGCGCCAGGTTCGCCACCAGGAAGCCGAGCACGGCCAGCGGCCCCGACCAGCCGGACAGCCCGACGCCCCAGTGCCCGGTGAGCCGCAGGACGGTCATCATCACCAGCACGTGCACCAGGTAGAAGGCGAACGACACCTCACCGAGCCAGATCAGGCTGCGGTGCCGCCACGGTGACCAGCGGCCCTGCACGTCCGCGCGGGCCGCCGCCGGGATGACCAGGATGTACGCCACCGACAGCAGCGCCGCCCACATCTCGGCCGGGACCCAGTGCGCCGCCACCCAGACGGCCACGAACAGCAGGCTGGCCAGGGGCAGCCCCGGGCCCCGCCAGTGACCACGGCGCAGCAGCTCGGCAGCGGCGACACCCAGCCAGAACTCGGTGGAGCGGACCAGCGGGAAGACCTGGGTGAACCACCAGTTGGTGCCCTCGGGCAGCAGTTGCTGGCCGGGCCAGAGTGCCAGGATCACCAGCGGCACCGCCACCACCACGGCCCAGAGCGCGCCGGAGCGGGCCCGCCGGATCGCCGGCAGCGCCAGCGGCAGGCAGAGGTAGAAGAACAGCTCGCAGGACAGCGACCAGCTCACGTTGTTGATGCTGTAGAAGTAGCCGGGGGTCGGGTCCCACGCCTGGACGAGGAAGAGGTTCTCCAGGGCGGCACGCGGCACCACCGGGTCGGCGAACCACCACATCACCAGTAGCGCCGCCGCCCAGGTCAGCACGTGGTTGGGATAGATCTTGGCGAGCCGGCGACGCCAGAAGTCCCGCCGCCGGTCGCCGTCGCGGGCCGACCAGACCAGCACGAAGCCACTGAGGATGAAGAAGAACTGCACCCCGGACAGGCCCAGGGTGAACAGCCAGTCGACCACCGCCTTGGCGTCGGGCTGGGCGACGATCCGCATGGTGCCGACGTGGTAGCCGAAGACCAGCATGGCGGCGATCCACCGCAGCCCGGTCAGCGACGGGAGCCGGTTCAGCGCCGGGGACGCGGGGGTGGGCACGCTGGTCACCCGGGGCACCCTACCGGCAGGCCCCGTCCCCGGCGACGGAACGGGGTGGTGCGGATGTGCGGAAGGTGTACGAAATCCCTCCACTGCCCTAACATCGCGGGACCTGTCGGTGTCGGCGCACCCGTGGGTCAGGTCGGCGGCCCGTCGGAGGCTCCCGGCAACGAGGAACGGAGCGAAGTGGTGCACCAGCGGATCCTGATGCGGGCGAAGAAGGACCCGTTCGACGTACGCGGCCCGGAGGAGGCGTACGAGGGGAACTGGATCGGGGAGAACAACGGCAACCTGGTCTTCAGTCACGCCGCCCACAAGCTGCTACGCACCTCCACCGCGCGGATCACGTCGACCGAGTTCAAGGTCGACCTGCGCGACGCCGACCGGATCAACGAGCAGTACGACGTGTACGTCATCCCGCTGGCCAACGCGTTCCGGCGCAGCTACGCCCACCGCATCGAGCTGATGACGAAGCTGGTCGAGCGGCTGCGGATCCCGGTGGTGGTGTTCGGGGTGGGCGTACAGACCGACGTGCACGGCGACCGGGAGTACCTGCGTCCGATCGACGACGTGGTCAGCCGGTTCGTCCGGGCGGCGCTGGAGCGGGGGCCGAGCATCGGCGTACGCGGGGAGATCACCGCGCAGTACCTGAACACGCTGGGCTTCTCCGCCGTCGACGTGATCGGCTGCCCGTCGATGTTCCTGCACGGCGACCAGCTCCGGGTGGAGAAGTCCGCACCGGCCCTGAGTACCGACGCCCGGGTGGCGCTGACCGTCTCCCCGTACGTCAAGTCGATGGCGAAGATCATCGCCTCGCACCAGGCCCGCTACCCGAACCTGCGCTACCTCCCGCAGGATCTCAAGACGCTGGGCACCCTGCTCTACGGCGACGCGCCGCAGGACCGGGGCAAGACCAGCGCCATCCCGGTCCACACCTCGCACCCGCTGTTCACGCAGGACAAGGTGCGGATGTTCCTCGACCCGTGGACCTGGATGGACTACCTCGCCGGTTTCGACTTCGCCTTCGGCACCCGCATCCACGGCACCATCACCGCGCTGGTCGCCGGCACGCCCGGCTACCTGTTCGCGCACGACTCGCGCACCCTGGAACTGGCCCGTTACTTCGACATCCCGCACCGGCTGATGCCTGACGTGCCGGCCGACGTCGACGCCGCCCAGCTCTACGCCGAGGCCGACTACACCGGCCTGAACACCGGGCACCGGGCCCGCTACGAGGTGATGCGCGCCTTCCTCGCCCGGCACGACCTGGGCAACGCGTTCGACGACGGCGACAGCGCGGCCCGCTTCGACGCGCAGGTCCGCGAGACGGTGTTCCCGCCGGCGGTCCGGCCCGCCTCGGCCAGTTCACCCGAGGAACTGCTGGCCCGCATCCAGTGGCTGCGCGACCGCAACGCGGCGCTCGGCGACGAGGTGCGGGAACTGCGTGAGCAGCGGCTGCGGGCCCGGGTGCGACGCGCGGTCCCCGCACCGGTGCGGCGGATCATGGGTCGTTAACCCACCGCTCGGCCGCTGTTCAGCAGCTCCATCTCCACCGGATACGTCACGTTCCGTGGCCGTCCATACCCGTGCACCAGGGTGGCGGGGTGGTCAACCAGCCCGCGCCCACCCCGCTGCTCAGCGTCGTCGTCCCCGTCCACGGGGTGGAGGCGTACCTGCACCAGTGCCTCGACTCGGTGCGCACGGACGTGCCGGCCGACGCGGCGGGCGCGGTCGAGATCGTGGCGGTGGACGACGCCTCGCCGGACCGGTGCGGGGAGCTGCTGCGTGCGTACGCGGCCGAGCATCCGGGCGTCCGCGTGGTGCACCTGACCCGCAACGTCGGGTTGGGTCCGGCCCGCAACGCCGGCCTGGACGTGGCGACCGGCGCGTACGTCTGGTTCGTCGACAGCGACGACTGGCTGCCCCCGGGCACGGTCCCGGCGGTGCTGGACCGGCTCCGGGCGCACCGCCCCGACGTGCTGATGCTCGACCACCTGCGGGTACGCGACGACGGCCGTCGTGAGGTGGACGCGAGCAGTCACCTGCTGCGCGGTGTCCCCGGGGTGGTCCGCCTCGCCGACCGTCCCGGGCTGCTGCGGGTGCAGCACACCGCGTGGAACAAGGTGGTCCGCCGGGCCTACCTGCACGCCTTGGAGCTGCGTTTCCACCCCGGCTGGTACGAGGACATCCCGTTCAGCAACCCGCTGCTGATCGGCGCGGAGCGGATCTCCGTGCTGGACCGGGTCTGCTACCTGTACCGGCAGGGCCGGCAGGGTGCGATCACCTCCACCCGCAGCGGTCGCCACTTCGACGCCTTCGACCAGTACGACAGGCTGTTCGACTGGGTCGCCCGACGGTATCCGGACGAGCGGCTGCGCGGTGAGCTGTTCACCCTGATGGTCAACCACATGCTGGTGGTGGTCGGCAACGACGGTCGGTTGCACCCGCACCTGCGCCGGGAGTTCTTCCGCCGGGTCGCCGCGCACTACCGCCGGCACCTGCCGCCGGGCGGCTACCCCCGGCCGGGCGGGGTGACCGGGCTCAAGCACCGGCTGGTCGGCCGGGACGCCTACCTCCCGTACGCGGTGCTGCGCCAGGCGCACCGGCTGGCGGGGTGGCTGCGCCGCCCGGCCGCCACGCCGCAACCGGTGCCGCCGGCCGTCGGGCCGGCCCCCGACTGCACCGCCGACCGCGACGCGCTGGCGGGTCGCGGCAGCCGGTGACCGGCCGGCCCGCCGTCGGGGGCGGCGGCCGGGGTACGAGCAACGAGCACAGGGAACAGGGGTCTGGGGATGACGACAGTGAAGATCGGGCCGCACCTGGTGGGGGCCGGGGAGCAGCCGTTCGTGGTGGCGGAGATGTCCGGCAACCACAACGGCGACCTGGGCCGGGCGCTGGCGATCGTGGACGCGGTGGCGGCCAGCGGGGCGCACGCGCTGAAGTTGCAGACGTACCGGCCGGACACCATCACCATCGACGTGGACACCCAGGCGTTCCGGATCTCCGGCGGGCACGAGCTGTGGGGCGGGCAGAACCTCTACCGGCTCTACGAGCGGGCCCACACCCCGTACGAGTGGCACGGGCCGATCTTCGAACGGGCCCGGCAGCGGGGGCTGACCGTGTTCTCGTCCCCGTTCGACCCGTCGGCGGTGGAGCTGTTGGAGGGGCTGGACGTCCCGGCGTACAAGATCGCCTCGTCGGAGCTGGTCGACCTGCCGCTGATCCGGCTGGTCGCGGGCACCGGCAAGCCGCTGGTCATCTCCACCGGCATGGCCACGCTCGCCGAGATCGACGCCGCGGTGCGCACCGCCCGCGACGGCGGGGCCGGCGGCATCGTGCTGTTGGCCTGCACCGCCGCCTACCCGGCCCCGCCGGCCGACAGCAACCTGCGCCGGATTCCGGTGCTGGCCGACGCGTTCGGGGTGCCGGTCGGCCTGTCCGACCACACCCCCGGCATCGGGGTGCCGGTGGCCTCGGTGGCGCTGGGCGCCTGCTTCATCGAGAAGCACGTCACCCTCGACCGGGGCGACGGCGGGGTGGACTCCGACTTCTCGCTGCACCCCGACGAGCTGGCCGCCCTGGTGGTGGAGTCGGCGCGGGCGCACGCGGCGCTCGGCGGCACCGCCGTCGGGCCGACCCCGGCCGAGCGGGAGGGGTTGCGGTTCCGCCGTTCCCTGTTCGTGGTGGCCGACGTCCGGGCCGGCGACGAGGTGACCGCCGCGAACGTCCGCTCGATCCGCCCGGCCGGCGGTCTGCCCCCGGTGGAGATCGACCGGGTCCTCGGCCGCACCTTCACCACCGACGTCCCCCGGGGCACCCCGCTGAGCTGGGACCTCGTCTGACCCCGCCCGCCTCCGCCCCGCGCCACCGCGCGGGGCGGGGCGCGTTCAGGGGGCGAAGGCGATCGTGACCACCAGGTCGGCCAGGCGCAGGGTGCGCCAGACCGCGCGGGTGTGCGGGGGTACGGCCAGCCCGTGCCGCCGCCACCAGGCGGCCACCGGCACCTCGGCCAGCTTGCACAGGCTCTCCGCCCGGGTCCAGCGGGCCCAGAAGTCGGCCGGGCCGAAGCGCGCGGCCAACGCGGGCGGGACCTCGGCGGTGGCCCGTTCGGCGTCGATCGCCACCCGCCAGCCGGGGGCGGCCGGCCCGTACCAGCCGACGCAGCGCCCGTCGTCGAGGTGGCTGCGGGTCACCGCGTACCGCAGCTCGTCGGGGGTGCCGACGCGCAGGTGCCGTTCGGCGGCACCGAGCAGCGCGGGCACCGGCCGCAGTCCGGTGTCCCCGGCCGGCCGGGGCGGGTGGGCCGGCGGCGGCCCGGCCACCCGCAGGCCCCCCGACCCGGCCCCGAGGTCAGATCGAGGCGGCACCGTCGACCACGATCACCTGGCCGTTGATGTTGGTGTGCGCGCACAACAACATCCGCACCACCGGGACCACCTCGGCCGGTTCGGTCAGGTGGCCGGTGGGGGTGCGACGGACGATCTGGTCGAGCTGGGTACTGCCCAGCACGGCGGACATCTCCGAGGCGAAGAAGCCCGGTGCGACGGCGTTGACCAGCATCCGCCCGCCCAGCTCGCGGGCCAGCGAGCGGGTGGCCGCGTCCATGCCGCCCTTGGTGGCCGAGTACGCGACCAGGCCGGGGAAGCCGCGCTGGGCGCAGATCGAGGTGACGTTGACGATGCGTCCGCGCCGCCCCTGGCCGAGCATCCGCCGGGCCACCAGGCGGGTGAGCTGCAACGGCGCGGTCAGGTTGGTCTCGACGATCCGGGCGATGTCGGCGGTGGCGGTGTGCGTGTGCATCGAGTCCTGCCCGACGGCGGCGTTGTTGACCAGGCCGTCGACCGGGCCGAACCGTGCCTCGACCTCGCGGAGGAACCGCTGGGCCGCCGCGAGGTCGGTGACGTCCACCGCCCCGACGTGCACCCGGTCGGGGTACGCGTCGGCCAGCTTCTCCAGCTCGGGGGTGACGGTACGGGCGAACGCGGCCACGGTGAGGCCGGCGTCGAGCAGGTCGGTGACGATGGCCAGGCCCAGCCCCCGGGACCCGCCGGAGACGAGGACCACGGTGCTGGCGGGAACGGGCGGCGAGTCAGACATCGCTCTTCAGGGTCTCCTTGACGGGGATCTCGGTCAGCAGGCGGATGCGGCGGGGCACCGCGTACTCGGGGAGCCGGTCGGCGCACCAGCGCACCAGCGCGCCCTCGTCCGGCTGCCCGGCGTCGCCCGGCGCGGTGGTGGGGACGACCTCGGCGACCACCATCCGGCCGAGCACCGGCGCGCGGCGGCCGGTGACCCGGGCCCAGGCGACCCCGGGGTGGGCGGTGAGCACGGCGCGGACCAGCCCGGCGGAGACCTTGCTGCCGCCGACGTTGATCTCGTCGGAGTCCAGCCGGCCGGTGATCACCACCCGGTCGTCGACCACCTGGGCCCGGTCACCGGTGCGGACCGGCCCGTCGAGGCCGACCCCGTGGTGCGGGGAGGTGATCACCAGTTCGTCGTCGCGCAGGGAGAGGGTGGGACGACCCGGGGTGACCCGGTCGAGCCAGCCGACCGGGAACCCGGCCCGCCCGTCGTGCACCACGATCGACGCGCCGACCTCGGAGGAGGCGTAGATCCAGGAGATCCGGGCGGTCGGGAAGAGCTCCCGCAGGCGGTCCAGGACGGCCTGGTCGACCGGTTCGCCGCCGAGGGTGAGCTGGCGCAGCGGCACCCGGGCCAGCGCCTGCGGGTCGCGGTGCAGAGTACGCCGCCAGAAGGTGGGGGTGCCGGAGACGGCGTCGACGCCGTGCGCGGCGGCGACCGCCGGCCAGTCGTCCAACTCGTCGGGGTCGACCACCACCAGGTGCTGGCCGGGCTGGGTCAGCGACAGGGTGACCACCTGCCACCAGGCGTAGCTGCCGGGGGCGTACGGGCAGAGCCAGGTCCGTTCCGGCTGCGCCGACCGCACGGTGGTCAACGAGTCGAGGCTGTGCCCGACCCGCTTGGGCCGCCCGGTCGACCCGGAGGTGAGCAGCCAGAGCCGACCCGCCTCGGGTGCCCGCGAGACGGCCGGCGGCACGGTCCGCGGCACCCCGGCGGTGAGCACGGTGACGGCGAACCCGGCGGCGCGCAGCTCGTCGCGCATCGTCGCGTCGACCCGGGTGGGGGCGGCGAGCAGCAGTTCGGTGCCGTCGACGGCGTGCCGCCGGGCGACGGCGAGCGCGTCGGCGGCCCCGGCGGCGAGGACCACCCCGGGCGACGGCAGCGCCGGGGTGGGCAGGTCCCGCCACCTCCGGGCCACCCCTGCGACGACGACCCGGTTGTCCAGCCCGGCTGGCGAGGTCGCGACGGTCACTGCCGCTGGAGTTCGGCGAGGAAGTCGAGGACGTCGCCGACGGTGGCGATCCGGCGCAGGCCGGGGGCGTCGAAGTTCAGCTCCTCGCCGGTGGCGTCCTCGACCCGCAGGGCCAGTTCCGAGAAGTCCAGCGACCGGAAGCCGATCTCCCGCAGGTCGGTGGAGTCGTCGTCGGGCAGCACCCGGCCCTGGTTGCGCACCACCTGCGCCATGAGGTCGCGAATCTGCGCGCGACTCAATTCGTTCATGCGCCGGAGTGTACAGCCCGACAATTGTCCGACCCCTTTACCCGGGTAGGGTCCGCAGGGGTCCACCAGATGAATACAAAGGGGTACGGGTGCTGCGCGAGGCCACGACGGAAGACGTTAACCTGATGTTGTCCTGGCGTAATCAGGAAACCAACCGGCAGGTCAGCAAGACCAGTCACGAGATCACCGCCGCCGAGCACGCGGCGTGGTGGTCGCGGGTGCTCACCGACCCGACCCGGCGGGTGCTGATCTACCTGCACGACGACCGGCCGGCCGGTGTGGTGACCTTCTTCGACCTGCGCCCGGACGGGCCGCAACGCACCGCTTCCTGGGGTTTCTACCTGGACGCCGACGGGTTGGCCGAGCGGGGGGCGACGCTGCCCGCCTGGCTGGGCGTGATGCGGGCGGCGGTGGACCACGCCTTCGACGTGCTCGCGCTGGACCGGCTCGACGGCGAGGTACTGGCCGACAACACGGTCGTACGGCAGATGAACCGACGGTTCCGGTTCGTCGAGGGAACCGGTCGACGCGAGACGCACGACGGCCGGGAAATCACCGTCGTCCCTATTTCCCTGAGCCGGGAGAACCGTCGCCGTCGCTGATTTCGGCGATTGTCCGGTGACCATTAACCGGCCCGCCATCCTGCGTTAACCGAATTGCGTCGCCGAGCCCGGCGGGCCGGTTCCGGGCGGCGCGGCCCTCGGCTCAGGCACGCCGCCAGGCGGCCCAGTGCTGCTGCGGGTTGCCGCCGAGGCGGACGAAGCCGTACCGGGTGCCGTCCCAGTCGTCCGGCCCGCCGGGTGCCCACCTGACGAACACCACGTCGGCGTCGGCCGGCGGGGCGTCCCCGAACCACCGCACGTCGGCCCAGGTGACCTGGTGGCTGAGGTTGAACCGGAGCACCCACTGCACCCCGAGCGACGCCCAGACCCGGTCGCCGGGGCGTACCCCGAGGTCGGAAGCCCGGGGGGTGGGTGCGGTCGCCGCGACCACCGGCCGGACCAACCGGTCGGTGATCACCTGCATGGTGCCGAGGTTCACCGCCACCAGCGCGGCGAGCACCGGCAGCCGCCACCGGGGCAGCCGCAGGGCGGCGACCAGCAGCAGGCAGCCGGCGATCCCGACGGCCGCCCCGGTGAACGGCCGGAACTCCCGCCAGCCACCGGTGAGCGCCATCAGGTCCGGTGCGCCGAAGCCGCCGTAGCGCAGCTCGTGCCCCCGGCTGGCGACCCAGGCCAGCCGGGCGGCGATCAGGGTCGCGCCGGCCAGCAGCAGGCCCACCGCGACCGCCGCCCGCCGCCACCGCTGCCGGGGCGTCGCCGTCACCAGCATCCCCACCCCGAGCAGCAGCCAGAACGGGGCGAGCATCTGCACGTACCGGCCGTAGATGGCGTCCAGCGGTTTGCCGGTGACGCCGGCCAGGATCACCGACGCGCCGGCCGCCACCCCCACGCTGGTCACCAGCGCCACCCCGACCGTCCACCGGGTCGCCCCGTCCCCGTCGGCCGGGCCGGCGGCGGGCGGCGGGGACACGGCGGGGGCGTGCCCCGTCGTCGCGGCGGGGGCGGGACGGCCAAGCAGGAGGCGGACGGCACCGGCCCAGGCGACACCGGCCGCCCCGAAGGTGATGACCACCAGGTACCAGAGCTGGGTGCCGACCGCCGCGCCGACCCGCAGCAGCCCCGGCCCGGAGGCGACCGCCCGGACGGTGCCGCTGCCGGGCGGGTCACCCAGCAGGTAGACCCGGTCGCCGAGCAGCCGGATGACCGCCTCGTTGAGCAGTGCCAGCGCCAGCACCGGCAGCACCGCGGCCAGCACCTGCGCCGGACCGGTCCGTCGCCGCAGGAACAGCAGCAGCACCAGGCCGGCGTGCACGCCCACGATCACCAGGCCCCGGGAGTGCAGCAGGTGGAACGTCCCGACCAGGGTGCCGGCCCCGGCGGCGACCAGCGGGCCGGGCCGGCGCACCCAGTGGTGCACGGCCAGCAGCCAGGCCAGCACCAGCGGCGCGAGCACCGCGTCGATCATCGCCACCCCGGCGTAGAACACCGTCGCCGGCAGGGTGGCCGCGACGGTCGCGGCGGCCAGGGCGACCGCCGGGCGTACCGGCACCAGCCGGCGCAGCAGCAGGTACGCAAGCGGCAGCACCGTCGCGTTCACCGCCGCGTTGATCAACTGCACCAGTCGGTAACTGTCGGTGAAGTCCCGCTCCCCGAGGAACGCCGGGGAGATCAGCAGCGGGTAGCCGACCCGACGCAACGGCCCGTTCTCGCTGCTGAAGCCGCCCGGCCCGCCGGCCAGCGCGCGGGCGGTGTGCAGGTAGCTGTCCTCGTCGGTGTGGGCGATGGGCAGCGGCACGTGCCGGGACAGCCACATCCGCCAGCCGACGCCCAGCAGCCAGCCCACCACCAGCAGCGCCGGCACCAGTCGCCGGCGTCGGCGAGCCGGCTGCCCGGCCGGGTCGGCGACCCGGTGTCCCACCTCGGTGACGGCCACCATGCGTCGTCTCCTGCCTCGTCGGGGTACCCCCGTCGGCCGGCCCGGGACGCACGACGGTCCCGGCCCGCAGGCCGGGCCGGTGGGGCGGTGCCCGGCCGTGGGTGTCGGATGCGCCTCCGGGGGGGGTGCCCACCGGGCCGCGCCGGGCCACTGTAGTCAGCGGCGTACCCGCTGGTCAGCCGGCAGCGGCCGGGTCGGCAAGTGTTCGCCCGCCGGGGGGCCGGCATTCACACGACCAGCGTGGGCGGTTAACCCGGGGGCGTCGGTGCGTTAACCCGACCTGGTTAGCGTCCGTCCGGTCGCCTGGCCCGGAGCCTGCGGCGCAACCACGAGCTGGGGAGCACCACATTGAGTGAGTTGAACGGGTCGTCCATTCTGGTCACCGGCGGGACGGGGTCCTTCGGGAAGACGTTCCTCCGGCACGTCCTCGACGTGGCCGACCCGGCCCGGGTGGTGGTGTTCTCCCGCGACGAACTCAAGCAGTACGAGCTGCGCCAGCAACTCGGCGACGACCCCCGGCTGCGCTGGTTCATCGGGGACATCCGGGACCGGCACCGGCTCACCCGGGCCATGCACGGGGTGGACCACGTGGTGCACGCCGCCGCCCTCAAGCAGGTGGACACCGCCGAGTACAACCCGTCGGAGTTCATCGCCACCAACATCACCGGCTCGCAGCACGTGGTCGACGCGGCCATCGAGGCCGGCGTCCGGAAGGTCATCGCGCTCTCCACCGACAAGGCGTCCAGCCCGATCAACCTGTACGGCGCGACCAAGCTCGTCGGCGACAAGCTCTTCGTCTCGGCCAACCACTACGCCGCCCAGCACCCCACCCGGTTCGCCGTGGTCCGCTACGGCAACGTGGTCGGCAGCCGGGGCTCGGTGGTGCCGCTGTTCCGCCGGCTCGCCGCCGAGGGCAAGAGCCTGCCGATCACCGACAAGCGGATGACCAGGTTCTGGATCACCCTGGACCAGGCCGTGCAGTTCGTGCTGGACAGCTTCGACCAGATGCAGGGCGGTGAGTTGTTCGTACCGCGCATCCCCAGCATGCGCATCCTCGACCTGGTCGAGGCGGTCGCCCCGGACGCCACCACCCACGAGATCGGCATCCGGCCCGGCGAGAAGCTGCACGAGGAGATGATCGCCCCGGACGACAGCCGCCGGACGCTGCGCGCGAAGGACCGGTTCATCGTCCAGCCGACGATCGCCACCTGGGGTTACCGGCCGCCTGTCGACTGCGAGCCGGTGCCGGACGGCTTCGCCTACCAGTCCGACGGCAACGACGAGTGGTTGAGCGTCCCGCAGCTGCGCGACATGCTCGGCATCACGGCGTGACGGCGATGCTCCCGTACGGCCGGCAGTCGGTGACCGACGACGACGTCGCCGCCGTGGTCGCCACCCTGCGCAGCGACTGGCTCACCACCGGCCCGCAGGTCGACGCGTTCGAGGCCGACCTCGCGGGCTGGACCGGCGGGGCCGGCTGCGCGGCGGTCGCCAACGGCACCGCCGCCCTGCACGTCGCCTACGCGGCGGCCGGGGTGGGCCCCGGCGACGAGGTGGTGGTGCCGCCGATGACGTTCGTGGCGACCGCCAGCAGCGCGGTCGCCCTCGGCGCGCGGATCGTCTTCGCCGACGTCGAGGAGGGGACGTTCACCCTGGACCCGGCGGCGGCCGCCGCCGCGACCACGGCCCGGACGAAGGTCGTCGCGGCCGTCGACTACGCCGGCCACCCGGCCGACTACGACGCCCTGCGCACCGCCCTGACCGGCTCCGACGCGCTGCTGCTGGCCGACGCGGCGCACTCCATCGGGGCCACCTACCGGGGCCGGCCGGTCGGGTCGCTGGCCGACCTGACCACCTTCTCGTTCTTCCCGACCAAGAACCTCACCACCGCCGAGGGCGGCGCGGTCGCCACCACCGACCCGCAGCTGCTGACGCGGGCCCGCCGGTTCCGCAACATCGGGCTGGTCCGGGAGCGCGCCGAGCTGCGCGCGCCGGACGAGGGCGGCTGGCACCAGGAGGTGCACGAATTCGGGTTGAACTACCGGCTGCCGGACGTGCTCTGCGCGCTGGGCCGCAGCCAGCTGCGCCGGCTCGGCGACTTCCTCGCCGCCCGCGCCCGGCTGGTGGCCCGCTACGACGAGGCGCTGGCCGACCTGGACGGGGTGCTCACCCCGACCCGCCGGTCCTGGGCCGCCCCCGCCTGGCACCTCTACCCGGTCCGGATCCTCGACGGCCGCCGCCGCGAGGTGTACGACCGGATGCGCGCCGCCGGCATCGGCGTCCAGGTCAACTACCTGCCGGTGCACTGGCACCCGGCCTTCGCCGACCTGGGCTTCCGGCGCGGGTCCTGCCCGGTGGCCGAGTCGTTCTACGCCCAGCAGCTCTCGCTGCCGCTCTACCCGGGTCTCACCGACACCGACCAGGACCGGGTGATCGACGCGCTCGGCGCGGCGCTGCGCGGCGTCACCGCGCCCACCGCCGCCTGACCGGGGGAACCGATGCACCACGCGAACCACTTCTACGGCCACGCCCACGTGCTGGCCCGCTACTGCGGGCTGGGCGACGGCCACCCGCCCCGGATCAACGGGTACGTCCAGCACGGCTGGAACATCGGCGACGGTCTCGCCCCCGGCCACCCGTACGCCGAGCGCACCCCGAGCCTGCTCTGGTCGGAGCAGACCCGGCGACGGGCCTGGTCGGTGGGGCGGCGCAACGTGGTGGTCGTCGGCGCGCCCTTCGCGTACCTGCTCGACCTGCGCCGCGACGACCCGCCGCCGGCCGCCCGGGAGGGCACCATCTGGTACCCGTTCCACGGCTGGGAGGGTCAGCACGTCAAGGGCGACCACCGGGAGCTGATCGCCCGGATCAGGGACACCGAACCCGGCCCGGTCACCGTCTGCCTCTACTGGCACGAGTACGGCATGCGCCGGGTCCGCCGGCTCTACGAGAACGCCGGCTTCCGGGTGATCTGCCACGGCTACCGGGGCCACTGGTGGCGCGACACCGACCCGCTGTTCCTCGACAAGCAGCTCACCGAGCTGCGCCGGCACGCCCGGGTGGCGTCCAACCGGCTGACCAGCGCCATCTTCTACGGCATCGCCGCCGGATGCGAACCGGCCGTCTACGGCGACCCGATGATCCTGGCCAAGGAGGACCCCACCTTCGGCGGCACCGCCCGCATCCGGCGGCAGTGGCCGCAGCTGCACGGCGAGTCGGTGGACCTGCCGACCGCTGTCGGGATCGCCCGTGCCGAACTGGGCACCGACCACCGTTGCACCCCGGCCGAGCTGCGTGAACTGCTCGGCTGGGCGCATCCCGCAGGAGGAACGAGTTGACCACTGGAACCACCGCCCCCGTCGTCCTGCCCGGCGGGGAGATGCTGGCCTGGTCCGACCTGCCGGAGCAGCGGCTGGCCGACGGTGGGCCGCTGGGCGCGCTGGCCGCCCGGGTCGTCCCGGCCGGGGCGCGGGTGCTGCTGGCCGGGCCGCACGACCCGGCGCTGCTCGACCGCCTCGCCCACGCCGAGGTGACCTGCCTGCTGCGCAGCCACCCGGACGCGGTGGCCCTGGCCGGCCGGGCCGCCCGGGTGGTCGTCGGCGGCCCGGCCGGACTCGACCCGGCCGACACGTTCGACGTGGTGGTGGCCGGGGCCGGACTGGACGCCGTCGAGTCGGTCGAGGGGGCCCGGCTGGGCTGGACGGGGGTGCTGGCCCGGCTGGCCGCCGCCCTGCGCCCCGGCGGCACGCTGCTGCTGCGCCTGGACAACCCGCTGGGGGTGACCCGGCTGGTCTCCCCCACCCCCTGGTACGCCGACCGGGGCGACGCGGCGTGGAGCATCGGCGGGGTGCTCGACGCCGGCCGCCCGGCCAACCGGGAGCAGCTAAGCGCCCGGCTCGCCGAGGTGGGACTGACCGCCGACGCCGGCTACGCCGCGTACCCCGGTCTGGGTGCCCCGACGGCCCTGGTCGCCACCGACGCGCTGGAGCAGCGGCCCACCTCGGGGCTGCTCGACGCGGTGCTGCACGGTGCCTGCGCCGGTGGGTCCGCCGCCGGCCCGGTGCTCCAGGACCCGGCCCGGCTGGCGGTCGACGCGCTGCATGCCGGGCTCGGTGCGGCACTGGCCCCCGGCTGGCTGACGCTGGCCCGCCGCCCCGGCCCCGCTGCGCCCGTCGACCCGGCGCTTCCGGTGGTGCTGGTGCAGACCGGCCCGCCCGGGGTGGGGGTGGTCGAGGTGGCCGACCGACCGGACGGCTGGCACTGGGCGGTCACCGGCGGCGGGGCCGACCGGACCCGACCGGCGCCATTCGCCAGCCGGGAGGCCGCCCACCGGGACCCGACCGCGCTCACCGGCCCGGTGCCGCCGGGACGGCTGCTGCGCACCGTGCTGCTCGACGGCTGCCTGCGCCGTGACCTGGACACCCTGCGCCGGCTGCTGGGCGGCTACGCGGGGTGGCTCGCCGGACGGGCCGGCCCGGACGGGCGGCTCACCGGGGCGGTCGCGCTCGCCGACCCGGACACCGTGGTCGTCGACGGCGACACCTTCGCGGTGCTCGACCCGAGCTGGCAGGCCAGCGAGCCGCTGACCCTCGAGGTGGCGCTGGCCCGGGGGCTGTGGCGGTTCGCGGTCACCCTGCTCACCGGCGGCTACGCCCACCCCTGGCCGTCCACCCTGGACGTCGCCGGGTTGACCGTGGTCCTCGGCGGCGTCGCCGGGCACGACCTGGACCGGGCCACCGTCGACGCGGCCGTGCAGACCGAGGCGGCGGTCGCCGCCGCCCTACGCGGCCTGGACGCCGACGGGCGGGGGATGCTCGCCGCCGAACTGCGGGCGGTCACCCCCACCGACCCGCCCGCCGGGCCGCGCAGCTACCAGCAGATGCGGGAAGCCTGGGTACGCCAGCGGGAGGAGCTGACCCGGCTGGCAGCCCTGCTGAAGTGGACCGAGGAGCTGCTCACCTCGCGGGAACGGGCGTTGCGTCGCGCCGACGCCACGATCAACCTGCTCAGCGGCTCGCTCAGCTACCGGGTGGGCCGGCTCGCCATCACCCCGGCCCGACTGGCGAAGCGGGGTGCGCGGGCGGCCAAGCGGCGGGCCCGCGAGGCGCTCGGCCCGAAGCCGCCGCAGGAGCAGCAGTGACCGCCCCGGCCACCCCGCCGCCGGAACGGCCCGGCGGCGGGATGGCGACGGGCCGGCCCGGTCACGCCGACCCCGTCGGAGCCGACGCGGTTGCACCGGCCGGCTCCGACCTGCGGATCGTCGGCATCGTGCAGGCCCGGATGGGTTCGTCGCGGCTACCCGGCAAGGTGCTGCGCCCGCTGGCCGGACGCAGCGTGCTCGGCCGGGTGGTCCGGGCCGCCCGGGACAGCGGGGTCCTCGCCGACCTGGTGGTCGCCACCAGCGTCGACGCCGTCGACGACGCGGTGGTCGCCGAGTGCGCACGGCTCGACGTGCCCGTGCACCGGGGGCCGGTGGACGACGTGCTGAGCCGGTTCGTCGGCGCGCTCGACGCCCACCCCGGCGACGCCGTCATGCGGTTCACCGCCGACTGCCCGCTGCTCGACCCGGAGATCGTCACCCTGGTGGCGTCGGTCTACCGGGCCGTCCCCGGGCTCGACTACGCCAGCACCTCGATCGCCCGTACCCTGCCCCGGGGGCTGGACGTGGAGATCATCCGGGCGGACGCGCTACGCACCCTGGACCGGCTCGCCGTCGACCACCACCGGGTGCACGTCACCTCCTTCGCGTACGCCCATCCGGAGCTGTTCCGGGTGCTCGGGGTGACCCTCACCCCGGACCGGTCGACGCTGCGGCTCACCCTCGACACCGACCAGGACTGGGCGCTGGTCAGCGCGGTCGTCGACCACTTCGGCGACGTCAGCGTGCCGCTGGCGAAACTCGCCGACTGGCTGGACGGGCGGCCCGACCTGCGTACCCTCAACTCCTCGGTACGCCAGAAACGGCTGGAGGAGTCCTGAACCCACCACGGATCGGGCTGCGCTGCGACGCCGGCCCGCACACCGGCGTCGGGCACCTGGTGCGGTGCCTGGCCCTCGGCGAGGAGTTCCTGGCCCGGGGCGCCCGGGTCGAACTGTTCGGCACGGTGGACCGGGTCGGCTGGGCCGCCGCCCACCTGGCCGCCTGCGGCATCCCGGTCCACCCCGGCCCCGACACCCCCGCCGGGCTGGTCGAGGCGGCCCGTACGCACGCCCTCGACGCGTTCGTGCTCGACTCGTACGAGCTGGACCCGGCGGGCGCGGGAGCGCTGCGGGCGGCCGGCGTGCTCACCCTCTGCCTCGTCGACGGCGACACCCGGGGTCAGGACGCCGACCTCTACCTGGACCAGAACTACGGCGCGGACACCCCCGGGGGGCAGCCCACCGCCGACGTACCCGACGACGGGCGGCTGCTGGCCGGCGTCCGGTACGCGCTGCTGCGCGACGCGGTGACCGCCGCCCGGCCGGCCGCCCCGCCGCCGGCCACCCCGGCACCCCGCCCCCGGGTGCTCGCCTTCTTCGGCGGCACCGACGCGGTCGGCGCGGCCCCGGTGCTGACCCGGGTGCTGCTCGGCACCGGCCACCCGATGGCGGTGACCGTGGTCGTCGCCCGCCCCGGGATCGAGGCCGAACTGTCGCGGGTCGGCACCGGGCGGGGGCAGTCGCTGCACCTCGTCGCGCCGACCGACGCCCTGCCCACGCTGATCGGCGCGGCCGACCTGGTGGTCAGCGCCGCCGGCACCTCCACCTGGGAACTGTGCTGTCTCGGTGTACCCGCCGCCCTGGTCTGCGTGGTCGACAACCAGCGCGACGCGTACCGGCGGGTGGTGGCGCACGGGCTCGCCGCCGGCCTCGGCGAGCTGCCGGAACTGGCCGCACCGGGGTTGGCCGGGCGGGCCGCACGGGCGGACGCGGCCCGCACCCTACGCACCCTGCTGGCCTCCCCCCGACGGCGGGCTGCCCTCGCCGCCCGCGCCTGGACCACCGTCGACGGGCGCGGCCGGCAACGGGTCGCCGACGCGGTCCTCACCCGGATCGCCGATCGTACGGGTGTACTAAAGCACTGATAGGGTGCCGGGTATGCCGCAGGCCGCCTACCAACCGTCGATGATCGACCTCACCGACACCGGCCCGACGCTGACCCCGCTGTCCGGGCTGCGCCGCCGGACGCTCACCCGGGGCGCCTGGGTCGACCACCTGCCCGGCTGGGTGCACGGCTCCGACGCGGTCCTCGACACCCTGCGCACCGGCGTCCCCTGGCGGGCCGAACGCCGCACCATGTACGACACGCAGGTCGACGTCCCCCGCCTGCTCTGCTGGTACGGCCCCGACCGCCCGCTGCCGCACCCGCTGCTCACCGCCGCCCGCACGGCACTGAGCCGGCACTACGCCGCCGAGCTGGGCGAGCCGTTCGTCACCGCCGGCATGTGCCTCTACCGCGACGGGCGGGACAGCGTCGCCTGGCACGGCGACACCCTCGGCCGTTCCGCGCACAGCGACACGATGGTGGCGATCGTGTCCTTCGGCGCGCCCCGCCCGCTGCTGCTGCGCCCCCGGGGCGGCGGCGACACCCTGCGCTTCCCGCTCGGCCACGGCGACCTGGTGGTGATGGGCGGGTCCTGCCAGCGAACCTGGGAACATGCCGTGCCCAAGACCACCCGCCCGGTCGGCCCCCGGGTCAGCGTCCAGTTCCGCCCCGTCGACGTCGCCTGACGCCGACGGGGCGGCCGGCCGCCAGCCCTCGGCCGGGCCGGGCTCAGTCGCGTTCGATGAGGTGCCCGACGACGGTCGGGCCGAGCATGACGGCGAAACCGGACCCGTCCCGGCGCGGATCGGCCGGCGGCAGCTCCACCGGGTCACCGGTCGCCGTCGCGCCCACCGGCCGCGCCCCGATCCAGGCCACCACCAGATCCGTCTCACCCTTGAGGAACCGCTGCGCGCGCACCCCGCCGGTCGCCCTGCCCTTCGCCGGGTACGACGCGAACGGCGTCACCTTGACCGTCGCCCCCGTCGAGGTGACCACCATCGGCTCCCCGTGCGCGGCGTCGTCGGTGCGGACCGCGCCGAAGAACACCACCCGGGCGCCCGCCGGCAGGCTGACCCCGGCCATCCCCCCACCCTTGAGCCCCTGCGGGCGGACCACGGACGCCGCGAACCGCAGCAGGGACGCCTCACTGGTCACGAACGCCAACGTCTCGCTGCCGTCGTCGAGCCAGGTGGCCCCCACCACCTCGTCGCCCGACCGCAGCGAGATCACCTCGAACTCGTCCGACCGCACCGGCCACTCCGGCGTGCACACCTTCACCACGCCCTGCCGGGTGCCCACCGCCAGGCCCGGGGAGCCCTGCGCGGTCGGACCGAGCGGGGCCAGCCCGATCACCGTCTCCCCCGCCGCCAGCGGGACCAGCTCGGCGGCGGCCATCCCGCCCCGCAACGACACCGTGCCGGCCTGCTCGGGCAGCACCGGCAGCGGCAACACGTCGACCTTGAAGGCCCGGCCGGCGCTGGTGACCAGGAGCACCCGCCCCCGGGCCGTGGTGTGCACGACCGCGCGTACCGTGTCGTGCTTGACCCGGCCGTTGCGTCGACGCCCCTCGGACGCCTCCTCCGACTCGGCCGCCGTCCGGGCGACCAGCCCGGTCGCCGAGAGGATCACCTGACACGGGTCGTCGGCCACCTCCAGCGGCCCGGCCGGCACCGACGCCGCCAGCACCTCCTTGAGGTCCCCGTCGACCAGGGTGGTCCGCCGCGCCCCGGAGAACTGCTTCACCACGGCGGCCAACTCGTCGGAGACGACCTTGCGGAGCACCTTCGGGTCGTCGAGGATCTTCGACAGCGCGGCGATCTCCCCGCGCAGCTTCTCCTGCTCGGCCTCCAGCTCGATCCGGTCGTACTTCGTCAACCGGCGCAGCGGGGTGTCCAGGATGTAGGTGGCCTGGATCTCGGAGAGCTTGAACTTCTGCATCAGGCCGTCCTTGGCGGCCTGGGCGTCCTCGCTGGCCCGGATCAGCTTGACCACCCGGTCGATGTCGAGCAGGGCGATCAGCAGGCCGTCGACCAGGTGCAGCCGCTCCTGGCGCTTGCGCCGCCGGTACGCGCTGCGCCGGGTCACCACCTCGTAGCGGTGGGCCAGGAACACCTCCAGCAGCGCCTTCAACCCGAGGGTGCGCGGCTGCCCGTCGACCAGCACCAGGTTGTTGATGCCGAAGGACTGCTCCAGCGGGGTCAGCCGATAGAGGTCGGCCAGCAGCGCCTGCGGGTTGACCCCGACCTTGCACTCGACGACCAGCCGGGTGCCGCTCTCCCGGTCGGTGAGGTCCTTGACGTCGGCGATGCCGGTGAGCCGCTTGGTCTTGTTCACCTCGTTGGTGATCGCCGCGATGACCTTCTCCGCGCCGACGCCGTACGGCAGCTCGACCACGGTGATCGCCTGCCGGCCCCGGCTGCCCTCCAGCGGGCCGATCTCCACCCGGCCGCGCATCCGCACCACGCCACGCCCGGTCTCGTACGCCCGGCGCACCTCGTCCAGCCCGAGCAGCAGGCCACCGGTGGGCAGGTCGGGGCCGGGGACGAACTCCATCAGCTTGTCCAGGTCGGCGTCCGGGTGGTTGATCAGCCAGCGGGCGGCGGAGACCACCTCGCCCAGGTGGTGCGGGATCATGTTGGTCGCCATCCCGACCGCGATCCCGGACGCGCCGTTGACCAGCAGGTTGGGAAAGGCGGCGGGCAGCACGGTCGGCTGGGTCAGCGAGCCGTCGTAGTTGGGCTCGACGTCGACGGTGTCCTCGCCCAGCTCACCGACCAGCAGCATCGCCTCCCGGGAGAGCCGGGCCTCGGTGTAGCGCGCGGCGGCCGGTCCGTCGTCCGGGGAACCGAAGTTGCCGTGCCCATCGATGAGGGGCGCGTTGAGCGAGAAGTCCTGGGCGAGCCGGACCATCGCGTCGTAGATCGCCGTGTCGCCGTGCGGGTGGTACTTGCCCATGACGTCGCCGACGATCCGGGCCGACTTGACGTGCCCCCGGTCGGGGCGGTGGCCCTGTTCGTGCATGGACCACAGGATGCGGCGGTGCACCGGCTTGAGGCCGTCGCGGGCGTCGGGCAGGGCGCGGGAGTGGATGACCGAGAAGGCGTACTCCAGGTAGGAGTCGGACACCTCGGTGACCAGCGGGTTGTCGAAGACCCGCGCGCCGGCCTGGTCGAAGGCGGACAGGTCCACCTTGGCGCGGTCGTCCTTACGGCGTGCCATCGTTCAGCTCTCTTCCCGGTGTACGGCGGCCACGGTGCTCATGCGTCGATCGCGTCGCGGTCGACCCGGTCGGAGGAGTCGATCAGCCAGTTGCGGCGCGGCTCGACCTTCTCGCCCATCAGCAGTTCGAGGATGCGCTCGGCGGCGTCGACGTCGTCGAGGGTGATCCGGCGGACCGCCCGGGTGGCCGGGTTCATCGTGGTCTCCCACAACTCGTCGGCGTCCATCTCACCGAGACCCTTGAAGCGCGGGATCGGGGTGACGATCTGCCTGCCGGCCTTCTCCAGCTTGCGGACCGTCGCCTCCATCTCGGCCTGGGTGTAGGTGTAGGTGGTCTGCGGGGTGCGCCCCTTCGTGGTGATCTTGTGCAGGGGCGGCATCGCGGCGTAGAGCCGGCCGGCCTCGATCAGCGGTCGCATGTAGCGGGCGAACAGGGTGATCAGCAGGGTCCGGATGTGCGCGCCGTCCACGTCGGCGTCCGCCATGATCAGCACCCGGCCGTAGCGCAACGAGGACAGGTCGAAGGTGCGTCCCGAGCCGGCCCCGAGCACCTGCACGATCGCGGCGCACTCGGCGTTGTCGAGCACCTGCTGGAGGTTGGCCTTCTGGACGTTAAGGATCTTGCCGCGGATCGGCAGAAGCGCCTGATACTCGGCAGAACGGGCAAGTCGCCCTGTGCCGAGGGCGCTGTCGCCTTCCACGATGAATAATTCACTTCTATCGATGCCTGCGGCGCGGCAGTCGACCAGTTTGGCGGGCATCGACGCGCCCTCCAGGGCGGTCTTGCGCCGGGCGGCGTCCTTCTGCTGCTTCTGGGTCAGCCGGACCCGGGCCGCGTCGACGATCTTCTGGAGCACCGTGCGCGCCTCGGCCTTGCTGCGCCGGTCCTCCAGCCAGGCCTTGACGTGCTGCTCGACCAGGGTCTGGAGCACCTTGGTGATGCCGGCGGTGGAGAGCTCGTCCTTCGTCTGCGAGGTGAACTGCGGCTCGGGGATGCGCACGTGCACCACCGCCGTCATCCCCTCCAGGACGTCGTCCAGGGTGGGCGGGTCCTCCTTGGGCTTGAGCAGGCCCCGGGTGTTGCGGACGGCGTCGGCCAGGGTCCGGGTCAGCGCCCGCTCGAAGCCCTTACGGTGGGTGCCGCCGTGGGCGTTGCGGATGGTGTTGGTGAAGCACTCGACGGTGCGCTCGTAGCCGGTGCCCCAGCGGAAGGCGATCTCGACCTCGGCCCGGCGCTGCACGTTGGACTGCATCACGCCGTTGGCGTCGGCGGCGTTCTCCCGGTACGTCCCCTCGCCGGTGACCAGCAGGGTGCCGGAGACCGGCCGGTCACCGGCCGGCGCCAGGAACTCGACCATGTCGGTGAGCCCGTTGGGGTAGTGGAAGCGCTCCTCGACCGGCTCCTCGGCGGTCTCGTCGCGCAGCCGGTAGTCGACCCCGGGGACCAGGAAGGCGGTGTTGCGCAGCTTCATCCGGACGGCCTCGACGTCGAGGCGCGCGCCGGTCTCGAAGTAGCGGGCGTCGTGCCAGTAGCGGATCGAGGTGCCGGTGCGCTGGCCCCGCTTCATCGACCCGACGACCTGCAGGCCGGGGCCGGGGGTGAACGGGGCGTCCGGGCCGTCGCCGGCGAAGACGCCGGGGACGCCGTGCCGGAAGGACATCGCGTGCACCTTGCCGCCGCGCCGGACGGTCACGTCGAAGCGGCGGGACAGCGCGTTGACGGCGGAGGCGCCCACGCCGTGCAGGCCGCCGGAGGTCTTGTAGCCGGAGCCGCCGAACTTGCCGCCGGCGTGCAGCCGGGTGAGCACCAGCTCGACCCCGGAGATGCCGGACTTGGCGTGCACGTCGGTGGGGATGCCCCGGCCGTCGTCGTCGACCTGCACCGAGCCGTCGGCGTGCAGGATCACCTCGACCGTGGTGGCGTGACCGGCGACACCCTCGTCGGTGGAGTTGTCGAGGATCTCGTTGACGAGGTGACCCACGCCACGACTGTCGGTCGAGCCGATGTACATGCCGGGACGCTTGCGGACGGCGTCCAGGCCCTCCAGGTGGGTGAGGTCGTCTGCCCCGTAGAGGGTCTCAGGCTGTGCGGTCAACTGGTCGTACTCCCCGGTCTCGGCGGTGTGGTGCCGCTCACCGTCTCGATCTCCACGCGCGGCGTGCCGCAGCGAGCGTAGCCGTACGCCCCGACAGCGCCGTGCAGCCCCACGTCGGACGGCGGGTGCGCGTCCGCCGGGGGCAACGCCGCCGGGGGTCGGGGCCTTCCCGGGCGGGGTGCCCGCCGGCCGGAAACGACCGTTTCCGCCATGGGACGATCGTGTTAAGAGGCATTGACGTCCATCTCGCCAAGTGATCTGATCCGGCCCGGAAGGATCTTTCACATTTCCATGGACAGATGGGGGACGTCATGTCCAGGTTCCACCGTAGCGCCCTCGCGGCGCTGCTCACCGTCGCCACGGCCGCCCTGCCGGTCGCCGTCGGCTCCGCCGCACCGGCCGCCGCCGCGCTGCCCACCGCCGCCGTCGCCCTCGGCGACAGCTTCATCAGCGGCGAGGGTGCCGGGGCGTACTCGGCGGTGACCGACGTCAACGGGGTCGCCCAGCCGTTCCCGGGCTGGTCGGCACCGAACAACAACGCCTACTTCTGCCACCGATCACCCAACGCCTCGCTGTTCAAGGCGGACCTGCCCGGCATCTCCGCCCGGTTCAACCTGGCCTGCTCCGGCGGCCAGCCGTACGACATCGCCAACGCGTCGGCCAGCCGGGCCAAGGGCCGTCAGGTCGCCGCCCAGCTCGACCAGTTGCGCGCGGTCGGGCAGACCCACGACATCGACCTGGTGCTGGTCGGCCTCGGCTCGAACAACAGCTCGTTCACCTTCGGCACCGTCGCCGAGAAGTGCGCGAACCGGTTCATCGCCGACGCCTGGACCGGGTGGTGGGAATTCTGGGCGTACCTGGGCGGGCCGGTGGAGCAGAAGCCCTGCTCGGACGCCGACCTGGCCACCTCCGCCCAGGTCGCCGCCGCGACGGCGGAGACCACGGCGGCGGTCCGGCAGATCCTGACCACGCTGGACCAGATCGACGCCGACGGCCAGCACCGGATCGTCTTCCAGGACTACACCAACCCGCTGCCGCCGGAGCTGGCCTCGACCTACTGGGAGGAGGACAGCCGGGACGACACCCGGGACAAGTTCCGTGACCTGGGAGCCGAGCGGTACGCCGCCGGTTGCCCGATCCACCGGGCCAGTCTCGCCCCCGGCCAGCGCTTCTCGCAGGGCCTGGGCACCCTGGTGAGTTCGGTCCGCAACACGCTGTCCGCCGAGTTCCCCGCCGCCGACCTGGTCTACCTCAACGTGCAGCGGGCCTTCGACGGCGCCCGGCTGTGCGAGTCGGCGGGCAGCCCCGGCAACGCGCTGGCCACCCCGATCCGGCTCCAGGACGGCACCTCGGGGGTCTTCGTGACCAGCCTGTCCGGCTACGACAAGCTGGACATCCAGCGGATCGCCAACACCTGCGGGACGTACTTCCAGACCTGCCAGGAGTCCTGGCACCCGAGCGCGGCCGGGCACCAGGTGCTGGGCCGGTGCCTGACCGGCGCGGCGTCGACCGGCGCCCGTACGGTCTCCTGCGTCCGCTCGCCGGACGGGACGGTCCAGGTCAGCTGAACCGGCGGCCGGTGGGGTGACCGTCCGGGTCGCCCCGCCGGCCGACCGGTCCGGGCCCGCCGGTCCCGGTCAGCTCTCCGCCGGGGTACGGGCCCCCGGGCCGGGCGCGGGGGTGAGCAGCAGGGCCGCCGCCGGGCCGTCGGCCAGTTCCGCCAGGGGCATCTCGTCGAGTACGGCGAGGAAGGCGGCCTGGGCGCGGCGGAGCTGGACCCGCAGGCGGCAGCCGGCACGCAGGGCGCAGCCGGTCTCCTCGCAGGAGACCACCTCCCCCTCCCCCTCGAAGGCGCGCACGACGCGGCCGACGGTGATCCGTTCGGCTCCCTCGGCGAACGCCACCCCGCCGGAGCGGCCCCGGACGGTGAACAGCACCCCGATGCGCTGGAGCCGCTGGACCACCTTGGCCACGTGGCTGCGGGGCAGGTCCAGCCGTTCGGCCAACTCGTCGACGGTGGTGCGGGTCGACGCGGGGGCGGTGAGCATGGCGATCCGCAGGGCCATGTCCGTCGACAGGTTGAGCTTCACGATCCGACCCTAGCCAGCGCCCCTGGTGGCGGACAGGGGCCGGGCGGCGGTGACCGGCGCGCCGACAGGCCCGGGACTTTCGACCCTAAGAGGACTTTCGAATTCCTGTTTGAGTGGTCTCCGGTACCCATCTGGAGGAGGAGCCGTGCTCTCGGAGTCGTCAGCCGCCGTCGTCACCGCCACCCTGCCCGTGGTCCGGGCCCACGCCGACCGGATCACCGGCCGGTTCTACGCCCGGATGTTCGCCGCCCATCCGGAACTGCTGAACCTGTTCAACCGGGGCAACCAGGCGACCGGCCGGCAGCAGGCGGCGCTGGCCGCGTCGGTCGTCGCGTACGCCGGGCACCTCACCGGCGAGGACGCGACCGGATGGACGGCGGTGCTGGAGCGCATCGCGCACAAGCACGCCTCGCTGGGCATCGCCGCCGGCCAGTACCCGCTGGTGGGCAGGCACCTGATGGCCGCCATCGGCGAGGTGCTGGGGGCGGCGGTCACCCCGCAGGTCGCCGCCGCCTGGGACGAGGTGTACTGGCTGATGGCCTGCGAGCTGGTGGCCCGGGAGGCCCGGCTGTACGCGGCCACCGGGCTGCCCCACGGCGGGGTGGTCTGGCGCGACTGGCGGGTCACCGGGGTCACGCCGCAGGCCACCGACGTCGTCTCGGTCACCCTCGTCCCGGTCGACGGCGGCCCGGTGCCGGGCTTCGTCCCCGGCCAGTACGTCTCGGTCGCGGTGGACCTCGACGGCGGACGCGGCCGGCAGATCCGGCAGTACAGCCTCTCCGGCCGTCCCGACGCCGACCACTGGCGGATCACCGTCAAGCGGGTACGCGGCACGGCGGGCGCCCCGGACGGGCTGGTCTCCGGTTTCCTGCACGACCACGTCGGCCCCGGCGACGTGCTGCGGCTGAGCCCACCCTTCGGCGAGGTGAGCGCGGTGGCGGGCCAGGGGCCGCTGTTGCTGGTCAGCGCCGGGATCGGGCTCACCCCGGCGATGTCGGCGCTGGCCCACCTGGCGGCGACCGCGCCGGACCGGCCGGTGGTGCTGGCCCACGCCGACCGGGACGGCGCCGCCCACGCCCACCGGGCCGACCTGGTCGAGCTGCACACCCGGCTGCCCCGGCTGCGGCTGCGGCTGTGGTACGAGGAGATCTCCGGCGACGACGGCCCGACGCTGCCGGCCGAGGTGAGCCGGGGCCGGATCGACCCGGAGCTGATCCCGCTCTCCCCCGACGCGCACGTGCACCTGTGCGGTCCGTTGCCGTTCATGAACCGGGTCCGCGGCGGCCTGCTGCGCCGGGGGGTGCCGGTGGAGCGGATCGCCTACGAGGTGTTCGGGCCGGGGATGCTGCCCGAGGTGGGCTGAGCACGGCCGGTCGCGGGGCACGCAGGGCGTTCGGACGGGCACGCAAAGTTGATGTTTACCGCCTCCGCGCTGGGCAACTGGTTCGGCATACCGGGCGGCGCGTGACGTCCGGGCACCGACGCCGCGAGGGCGGCCGGGTGCCTGTCACGCGCCCGGTGCGCGGGACCGGGTGATGACGCCGGCCGGAAGCCCCCGCACCGGATTCCGCCTCGCCGGTGACCGGATCACGGAGGAGGAAGCATGCGCATCGCGATGGTCTCGGGGCACGCCAGCCCGCTCGCCGTCCCCGGCGGACAGGATGCCGTGGGGCTGCACCTCCACGTCGCCGAGCAGGCGGCGGCGCTGGCCGCCGAGGGCCACGAGGTGCGGGTCTACACCCGGCGGGACGACGCCACGCTGCCCGACACGGTGCCGACCGACGCGGGGTACCAGGTGTGGCACGTGCCCGCCGGTCCCGCCCGGCCGGTGCCGGCCGACGAACTCCTGCCCCACGTGGGCGAGTTCGGTCGCTGGCTGGCCGCGCACTGGCAGCAGGCCGGCTGGCGGCCGGACGTGACGCACGCCCACTTCTGGCTGAGCGGTCTGGCGGCCGTGCACGCCGGCCGGCGTACCGACACGCCTGTGGTGTTGACGTACCACGACCTGGGCAGCAGCACGTACCGACGCCGCCCGGAGGGCCGGGAGCCGGTCGGCCGGGGGAGGATCGGCTACGAGCGGGCGCTCGGGCGGGCCGTCGACCGGGTCGTCGTCCAGTCGCACGACGAACTGGGGGAACTGGTCCGGCTCGGGGTGCCCCGGGCGAAGCTGGCGCTGGTGCCCTCGGGGGTGGACGAGCGGCTGTTCACCCCGACCGGGCCGGCCGTACCGCGCGATCCGGACCGGCCCCGACTGCTCACCGTGGGGCCGCTGCACGACCGCCGGGGCGTGCAGGACGTCGTGCGGGCGCTGCCCGGGGTGCCCGGGGCCGAGTACGTGGTGGTCGGCGGACCGCCGGCCGGGTCGCTGGCGACCGACGACGTCGCCCGCCGGTTGACCGCGCTCGCCGGGTCCTGTGGTGTCGCCGACCGGGTCCGGCTGGTCGGCGCGGTGCCCCGCGAGGAGTTGGCGGCCTGGTACCGCTCGGCCGACGTCCTGGTCGCCGCCCCGTGGTACGAGCCGTTCGGCCGTAGCCCGCTGGAGGCGATGGCGTGCGGCGTCCCGGTGGTCGGCACGGCGGTCGGCGGGATCACCGACAGTGTGGTCGACGGGCTGACCGGGGATCTGGTGCCGCCGCGCGACCCCCGGGCGCTGGGTGCCGCGGTCCGCCGGCTGCTCGCCGACCGGGTCCGCCGCTTCGCGTACGCCACGGCGGCGTTGGACCGGGTGCGGGTGCGCTACTCCTTCCGGCACTGGGCCGAGCAGCTCGGCGGCGTCTACGCCGCGGTCAGCGGGGTCGGCCGGCTCGCTCCGGCGGCGGCCTGACCGGCCGCGACGGCCCACCCGGGCGGGGCGCGGGCCACTTATTACCGGCCGGTAGGATGGGCTGGTGAGCGGGGACGCGGAGTACACGCAGGAGTTCGTCGACGTCGACGGGGCCCGGATCGGCATCCAGGTCTATCCGGAGCCCGCCGGCACCTCCGCCGCGCCGGTGGTGCTGATCTGCCCGGCGATGGGGGTACGCGCCCGCTACTACCGCCCGTTCGCCGCCGCGCTGCGCGCCGCCGGCCTGGCCGTGGTCGTCGCCGACCTGCGCGGCACCGGGGCCAGCACGCCCCCGCCGTCGCGGGCCTGCCGGTACGGCTACCGCAAACTGGCCGCCGACGTCGGCGCGGTCCTCGACGCGCTCAAGTCCCGGCGGGACGGCCGGCCGACGCTGCTGCTCGGGCACTCCCTCGGTGGGCAGGCGGCCCTGCTGCACCTCGCCCTGCACGGTGTCGAGCAGGTCGACGGCCTGGCCCTGCTCGCCGTCGGTATGCCGTACTGGCGCGGCTACCCGGGCCTGCGCCGGTACGGCGTGCTGCCGTACAGCCAGGGGATCGCGGCGGTCGCCGGGACGCTCGGGGTCTGGCCGGGCTGGGGGTTCGGCGGCCGGCAGGCGCGCGGGGTGATCCGGGACTGGGCGCGCACCGCCCGCACCGGCCGCTTCCCCACCCTCGACGGGGTGGACGGCGACGCGGCGGTGGGCCGGCTGACCCTACCGGTGCTCGCGGTCAGCGTCGACGACGACCAGTACACCCCGCACCCGATCGTCGACCACCTCTGCACCAAGCTCACCGCCGCGCCGGTCATCCGGCACCGGTACACGGCAGCCGAGGCCGGGGCCCCGTTGGACCACTTCCGCTGGGTCCGGGCCGGCCTGCCGCTGAGCCGCCGGGTGGCCGACTTCGCGGCCGGTCTGCCCCGCCGCTGACCCCGGTGTCCGGTCCCGCACCGGTCCGCCGCCACCCGGGCGCGTAGCCCCCGTCGGGACGGGTATGCCGCTGCGCCCGAACACGGTGGAGGGGGATCAGATGTCGGAACGACACACCGCACTGCGCTCGATGCACGATCTCGGCCTGGCGGCCTGGTTCGGTGGCTCCCTGATGGGGGCGCTGGGCGTGAACGGAGCGGCGGCACGGATCAGCGACTCGACCCAACGGCTTCCGGTGGCCTCGGCCGGCTGGTCGCGGTGGACGCCGGTCAACGCGGCGGCGATCGGCGCGCACCTGGCCGGCGCGGTGGGTGAGCTGGCCACCGAGAGCCCCCGGATGATGGCCCAGTCCGGGGTGGGCCGGATGAGCGCGGTGAAGACGGCGCTGACCGTCGGCGCGCTCGCGGTCACCGGGTACAGCCGGTTGGTGGGTATGAAGTTGCAGAACGCCGGTAACCCGCCGGTGTCGGGGACCACCGAGCCCAACTACCAGACACCCGCCGAGGTGGCGCACCGGCAGCGGCAGATGAAGGTCCTGCAGTGGACCATTCCCGCGTTGACCGGGGCGTTGGTGGTGGTCACCGCGTACATGGGTGAGCAGCAGAAGCCGGGCCAGGTGTTCCGGGGGATGCTCGGGCGCGCCGGTGGTCTGATGGGCGCGCCGATGACGATGGGCCGGCTGGCCGCGACGGGGGCCCGGCGGCGGATGGCGATGGCCGGCTGACCGGCGGGCCCGGGACCGGCCGGTACGGGGGTCGCCGTCGACGCGGACGGGGGGCCCCGTACCGGCGCGGTCAGTGGCCCGTACCGGCGCGGTCAGTGGCCGACGGCTGCCGTCGTGGGAGCGACCCCGAGCAGTTCGGCCAGCCGGGCGGCATCGCGTTGGGCCTGCCCCGCGCAGCAGTTGTTGAACAGCACGTGCAGCTCCCCGGACCGGTCGGCCAGGTCGGTGAGCAGGTCGGCCCAACGGCGTAGTTCGTCGTCGGCGTAGGCGTACCGGAACCGGTCCTCCTTGCTGCCGTGTTCCCAGTGGGCGCTGTGGCCGTGCATCCGTACCAGCACCGGCTCGGCGGTACCGATCATGATCGGGGGCACCGAGGACGGGTGCCCCTGCGGCATGTCGACGCAGACCAGGCTGAGGTCGTGGTCGCGCAGGAAGGTCACCGTCTCGGCCGCCGCCGCACCGTCGAACCAGGACCCGTGGCGCAGTTCCACGGCGACCCGCCAGGGCCGGCACCGGTCGGCCAGTTCCGCGATCCGCCGTCGGGCACCCTCCCCCCGCACCAGCCACGACGGGAACTGCAACAGCACCGCGCCGAGCCGGTCAGCCGCCGCGAGCGGTGCCAGCGCCGCCCGGAACCGGGTCCACAACTCGTCGTACGTCGCCTCGGGCAGGTCGCGGCGGCGGACCCGGGACGGGCCGGTGGCCGGTCGCAGGTCCCTCGGCAGCACCTGCACCGGTGTCGAGTGTCCGGTGAAGAGGCTGAACGCCTTGACGTCGAAGGTGAAGCCCGGCGGGGTGGCCGCCGCCCAGCCGCCGGTGGTCTCCGGCACCGGAATGGCGTAGTACGAGGTGTCCACCTCGACCAGCCCGAACCGCCCGGCGTACCAGCCCAGCCGCTGGGCCGGGGTCCGCACCGACCGGGGATACCAGCCGGCGCGCAGCAGCGTCTGATCCGCCCAGGACGACGTTCCCACCCTGATCGTTCCCATGTGGTCCAGTCCACCGTCCGGCGGCCGGATCGGCAACCGCAGGGGCGGACGCGGTCGGACGCGCGGTGTGGCGGGCGGGAAGTGTCGGGGGGTGGCCCTAGCGTGACCCTCGACGACATCGACCACGGAGGGTGGCGGATGACCACTTCGGAGCGGGTGCTCACCGGCGAGAAGGCCGACCTGTTGCAGTCCCTCGGCCAGCACCGCGGCTTTCTGCGGCACACCGTGCGCGGGTTGACCGACGAGCAGGCGGCGGCCCGCAGCACCGTCAGCGAGCTGTGCCTGGGCGGCCTGATCAAACACGTGACCCTGGTGGAGCACCGGTGGGCGCGGTTCATGGCCGGCGGGGCCGAGGCGATGGAGAGCGAGCCGGTCGACTGGGCCGGCATGTTCCGGATGACCGACGACGACACCCTGACCGACCTGCTCGCCCGGTACGCCGAGACGGCGGCCCGCACCGACGAGCTGGTCGCCACCCTCGACCTGGACACGGTCCACCCGTTGCCGGAGGCGCCCTGGTTCGAGCCGGGGGCGAGCTGGTCGGTGCGCCGCACGGTGCTGCACGTGATCGCCGAGACCGCCCAGCACTGCGGGCATGCCGACATCATCCGCGAGTCCATCGACGGCGCGAAGACGATGGGCTGAGCCCGGCCGGTCACCGTGGGCGGTCGACGACGAAACGGGTCAGGCCGAGCAGGAACCGGCCGTCCTCGGTGCCGGCCCGGTCGCCGAGCACGGCAAGTCCCTCGGCCAGCGCCGCGTCGGCCAGTTCCCGGGCGCTGCGTCGGGCCACCTCCACACTGTCGTACGCCGTCAGCCGGCGGTGCAGCCAGCGCACGTCGGCCGCCGTCCGGTCGGCGCGGGGGGTGCCGAGGAAGGCCACCGTCCGTTCCCGTTCCCCGGCGGTGCAGCGGGCGAGGAAGTCGATGAGGATCAGGGTGCGCTTGCCCTCCCACAGGTCACCGGCGATCTCCTTGCCGTAGGCGGCGTACTCCCCCACCAGGTTCAGCACGTCGTCGGTGATCTGGAAGGCCGCGCCGAGGTACCAGCCGTAGCGGTCCAGCCGGTCGGTGCGCAACCGCCCGCCGCCGGCCGCCAGCACCCCGGTGCGGCACGGGTAGATGCAGGTGTACCAGGAGGTCTTCTTCAGGCACATCCGGTAGTAGTCGTCGGGGGTGAGGTCGCAGGCGTTGTCCCTGATCCAGCCGATCTCGATGGCCTGGCCCTCCAGCGAGTGGCGCAGCATCAGCCGGGTCTCCTCGACCAGTTGCCAGGCGGTGCCGGAGCCGAGGCCGTCCCGGTTGGCCAGCAGCCGGTCCAGGGCGAGCAGGTTGGTCATGTTGCCGACGTTGAGCGCCACGCCGACGCCGTACGCGGCGGGCAGGGTCGGTGCGCCCCGCCGCTGCTCGCTGCCGTCCTGGATGTCGTCGTGGATGAGGAAGGCGTTGTGGAACAACTCGACGGTGGTGGCCACGTTGACCGCCGCCTCGTCCGGTTCGTCGCCGTCGCCGGCGAGCCGGCACGCGGCCAGACAGAGCGCCGCCCGCAGCCCCTTGCCGGAGCGGCGGGGATAGTCGGCGACCAGGTCGTAGAGGTAGCGGGGGCCGCCGGTGGGCAGCTGGGCCAGCAGGGTCGCCATGGTCCGCGCCCGGTAGCGGTCCAGCACCTCCTCGACCCGGTCGTCGATACCCGGTGCGGTCATCGGCTCAGGACACCGGGCCGGGCCCGCCGTCGGCCCCCGGGGTTCCCGGGTCCCGGTCGACGCGGACCGGGCCGGTCGGTTCGGGGCCCTGGCCCGACACCCGGTCGATCAGCCCGTTGGCCAGTTCCGGGGTGAGCCGGGCCAGGTCGAGCAGGCTGTCCAGCACGTCGTGGGCGTCGGCGGCGTAGCGGCGGGTCAGCTCGCCCCGCTCGCCGGTGACCGGCAGTTGGGCGACCACCATGTCGATCAGCGCGTGGGTGTCCCTGCGGACCCGCCCGGCCACCTCGTCGAAGGCCGCCGGGTCGACCCGCCGGTCGGCGGTGAGTTTCTCCTGGAGCCGGCGGGCGCTGTCGATGCCGGCGGACAGCTCCTCCTGGAGCACCGACGCCGCGCGGGTGACGGCGGCCGACATCTCGTCGCCGAGCTGATCGAAGCGTTCGTCACGGTGGGTGTCACGTTCGGGCATGGCCCAACCTCCCTCGATGCGACCTGTCCAGCGGATTGTTACACCAGCGCATACCGACCGGTCACGTACTGTAGGGATGCCGACCCGGTTTTCGTCCCCGCCGCCCGGCTCGGGTGTGACCGGGGCCACGTCCGGCCCCGTCGGCGTGACGTCCCACCCCGCGCCGACGCTGAGGGACACGAGATGACCCGATACCGCCTGGATCAGGAAACCGCTGAGCGGCTGCTCAGCGGGGCGGTCGACGGGTCGACCGGCCCGGTCCGGCCGCTGGTGACGCTGCTGACCGCGGTGCGCCCCGCAGCGGCCCGGGACGAACTGCCCGGGGAGTCGGCGGCGATGTCGGCGTACCGGGCTGCACGGGCCACCCGGGCCACCCCGGTCCCCGACCGGGCGGCCGCGGACCCGGCCGGAGACACGGGCAGTCCGGTGGACGGCAACCACCCCGGGCCGGATCACCCGCCGGGGCTCGGCCGCCCACCCACGACCGGTGACCGGGAGGACCGACGGCCGCCGACCCACGACCCATGACCGGTAGGGCCGACGCCCCACGACCGACGCCCCACGACCGACGACCGAAGGGCCGAAGGGCCGTCGGCCGCCGACCGCTGGCGCGTGACCTGCGGACGGTGGCCCGACCACGGCCGGGGCGGCGACAACGGGGCTGGTAGCTTGCGCCGATGACTCTGCGGCGTCGACGCCTGGCGGTGGCCTTCCGGCTGGCGATCGTGATCGGTGTGCTGGCCGGGATCGTGCTCACCGCCCTCGGCCCGGCCACCGTCACCGGGCTGCTGCCGTACTTCACCATCCAGAGCAACCTGGCGGTCGGGCTCTTCGCCGGCTACGCCGCCTGGCAGGCCGCACGACGTCGACCCGAACCGCCGTCGGCGCTCAAGGGCGCGGTGACCCTCTACGTCACCATCACCGGCGTGGTCTACCACCTGGTGCTGGCGAACCCGGCCAGCCCGTTCGCGATGACCCAACCCGACCGGGCGCTGGGCGAGGCGCTGGGCAACCAGCTCCTGCACACCGTCGTGCCGCTGCTCGCCGTCGCCGACTGGACGCTGTTCGACCCGCGCGGCCGGCTACGCCCCCGGTACGCCCTCTGGTGGCTGGCGTTCCCGCTGGCGTACCTGGGGTTCGCCCTGGTACGCGGGCTGATCGTGCACCGCTACCCGTACCCGTTCATCGACGCCGGACAGCTCGGCTACGACGGCGTCGCGGTCAGCGCGGTCTTCTTCGCCGTCGCCTTCTGGCTGCTCGGCCTGCTCTTCGTCGGCGTCGACCGGACCCTGTCCCGGTGGGTCACCCACCCACCCGCCGACCCGGACGCCCCGGCGCGACCGGCACCCCCGGCCGGGCGGTCAGCGCAGCCGGGGACGACGCCCCGGGCGGACGGCTGACCGGTCCCGGCCGTACGCGTCGGCCCGGCCCCACCGGCCGGGCACGTCCAGCAGCTCGATCCGGCCGAAACCGTCGGGCAGGGCCGGGTTCACCAGCAGGTTGTCCCCGCAGGGCCGCAGCCCGAGCAGGGTGCCCAGCAGCATCAGCAGGGCCCCGGCGGACCACGACTGCGGTCGGCCGGCCATCGGCAGCTGCACCGGGTAGCCGGTGACCGCGCGGGGATACCCGGCGATCACCTCCGGCACCGATCCCCCGACCAGGTCCGCCATCGCGAAGATGCCGTCGGCGACCCGGGCGGCCTCCTCGTCGTGGTGGTACCGCCGCAGCCCGGCCGCGACGAGGGCGTTGTCCGACGGCCACACCGCACCCAGGTGCGCGCCCACCGGGTTGTACGCCAACTGCCCGTCGGCGAACGTGCGGACCCCGAAGCCGGAGAAGAGCTGCGGCCCCACCAGATGGGCGGCGAGGGCGGCGGACCGGTCCTCGGCGACGATCCCGCTCCACAGCAGGTGCCCAAGCTGGGACGTCAACGCCACCACCGGGGTGCCGTCCGGCTCCAGGGCCGACGCGTAGTGCTCCTGGCGGGGCAACCAGAAGTCCCGGTTGAACCGTTCCTTCAGCGCGTCGGCCTGCCGCTCCAGCAGGTCGGCGTACTCGGGCTCGCCCCAGAACTCCCGGGCCAGGCGGGCTCCGCGCCGCTTCGCGTCGTAGGCGTAGCCCTGGAGTTCGCAGGTGGCCCTGGGCCCGGCGGGGGCCCGGCCGTCGGCGTCCACGATCGCGTCCGGCGAGTTGCGCCAGCCCTGGTTCACCAGCCCGTTGCGGGTGTTGCGCCGCTGGTAGCGCAGGTAGCCGTCGCCGGTCAGGTCGCCGTAGCCGTCGATCCAGTCCAGCGCCATCCGGGCCGGGTGGCGCAGCTGCCGGACCAGCGCGGCGTCGCCGGACCAGCGCTCGTACTCGTCGAGCAGGATCACGAACAGCGGGGTGGTGTCGGCCGCGCCGTAGTACAGCCCGGTCGGCTGCTCGTCGAAGGCGGCCGACTCGCCGTACCGCAGTTCGCCGAGGATCTTGCCGGGTTCCTCCTCGTGCTGGTCGTCGAGCCGACCACCCTGGAGCAGGGCGAGCATGCGCAGCGTGTTCGGGGCCAGCTCGGGGGTGAACGGCAGGGTCATCAGGCAGGTGACCAGGGCGTCCCGGCCGTAGAGCGCCATCGCCCAGGGCAGACCCCCCACCGGCACCCGTCCCGGGTACGCCAGCGGGACGTAGCGCAGCGCGGCCAGGTCCGTCAGCGCCTGCTCGTACGTCGCCGGCAGCCGTTCCCGCTCGCTGATCAGCTGCGGTGCCCGGTCGAGCCAGTCGACCAGGTCGTGCCGCATGTCGTGGCGCACCCGCATCCGGTGCGACTCCAGGCTCTCCCGCAGGTCGTGCCCGCCCTCACCCCGGATGGACATGCCGACGTGCAGGTCGGTGACCCACGTCCCGTGCGCCGGCACGGTGATCCGGTAGGTGAAGCCCCCCTCGTCGACGTCGGCCGGGGCGGTGCTGGAGACCGTCGCCTCCCGGGCGAACCGCTCCCGTTCGTAGCGCAGCCGCAGCACCGCGTCGGACGGGGAGGCGACCGTGGTGACCCGCCGGGGCGTCGGGCTGCGGATCTCCGAGGTGTCGGCGAAGTCCGCGCCGACCTCCATCCGCACCACGAAATCGGCGGGCTCGGCGGAGTGGTTGAGCACGGTGAGCTGCTCGGTGAAGCTGTCGTCGATGGACCGGTGCCGGATCACCGACACGTCCGCGTCGACGTAGTGGCTGGCCGTGCCGGGGACCAGGAAGAACCGGGTCTCGAAGTAGGTCATGTCGTCGCGGGACAGGGCGTGCAGCCGCTGCCCGTCGATGGTGAGCACCCAGCGGCACAGGAACCGGGTGTCGAAGGAGAACAGTCCCACCGGCGTCCTCGGGTCCACCTCCATGTCGCCGTGCGCGTCGCTGACGGCGAAGGCGTTGCCGGCGACGACGTGGACCCGTTCCTCCCTCACCGGTGGCCGTCCCGTTCCCGGGCGACCTGCCGGGGGTGCCGGGCGTCGGGCGGGCCGGGGAAGATCCGCCGCAGCATCATCAGCAGCCGCATGTTGCCCCGTACCGACAGGTCGTTGCGCAGCAGCGCGGTGGCGAGGTGGGTCCGGCCCGACGCCAACCGGTCGAAGACCTCCCGGTCGGCGCGGACGACCAGGTCGGCCTCGTCGGCGGAGCGGGTGACCTCGACGCGTTGGTCGCGGATGGTCAGCCGCCAGTGCGCGGTGTGCCCGTCCCCGGCGGCGTCCAGGCGCAGCGTGCCGCTGGTCGTCTCCGGGAGGTCGGGCCGCCGACCCCCGTCCCACCGCTGCAGGAAATCCGCCATCGACGTCCCCACGGCTGCCCTCCCCCACGGCGTGTCACGTGCCTGGTCAGCGTGCCGGTCGAGGGGGTGAGGCCGGCTCACCCGGACCGGACGAGATCGGGGACGGGATGGGGTGGGACCGGTCGCGGACGGTCAGGACCGCAGCAGGCCCCGCAGGTAGGCGGCCTGGCCGACGTGCTGGAGATCGTCGGCGGCGATGCTGACCAGCCGGACCCCGAGGGTCACCGGCGGGTCCCAACTCTCGTCGACAACCCGGTCCAGGTCCACCGGACGCAACCCGGCCAGGAACGTCCGGGTCCGCTCCGCCACCGCCCGGTGGTAGTCGACGAGCACCTGCGCGCTGTCCGGCCGGACCGTGGCGACCTGCTCCGGGGTGTGGCCGTAGCCGGTGTCGGCCGGGTCGGCGGGCAGCCCGAACCGGGCCGCCCGGTCACCGGCGACCCACACCTGGTCGACCCCGAGCAGCTCGGCGACCTGCTGGTCCTGGATCCGGGTGAGGTGCCAGACCAGCCAGCCGACCGGGTTGGCACCCGGACCGGGCCGCCGGCACAGCTGTTCGGGGCTGAGCCCGTCCACCGCCGCGTCCACCAGGTCGGACAGGTGGTCGTAGATTCCGGTCAGCAGGGCGTCGACGTTCACCGGGGCCTCCTCGTAGCGGCGTACCCGGTCGGGATACCGCAGCCGGGGCCCGGCAAACCGCCGCGCCGGACGATCCGGTGACCCCCGCGGGCGTACCCCGGGGTCAGCGCGCCGGTTCGGGGCGGGTGATGGCCCAGCTGCCGCCGTGCCGGTCGTGCAGCAGCACCTCGCGCGGCGTGCCGTTGGCGGCGCTGACCTGCGCGCCGGCCGCGCGGGCGCGGCGCAGCACCGCGTCGGCGTCGGCGGCGGTGACGGTGAGCACCGGCAACCCGCCGGCGACCCCGGGCGGGTCGGTCCACTCGCTGACCGTGAACCGGTGACCGTCGACGACGAGGTCGGCGGCGAGCACCCGCCCGTCGGGGAGGCACTCCTGGCAACATGGGACCGCACCGAAGACCCGGGTGTAGAACGCGATGGCGTCGGACGCGTCGGTGACCGTGAGGTGCGGCGCGGCTGGTGGGTGCTCGGATGTCATGACGTCGGTGCCACCTTCCCGGTCGACCGGTGACGGAACCGTCGCATGTGACGGTAGGCGGCCCGGCCGCGGCACCGGCACCCTTACCCGACCCCTGAACCGTCCCGACGGCAGGTCGTGGCCGCCGCGCCGGGACCCCGGTGGCGGAGCGTGGTGGGGGGTGGTGACGGGCCGGTCGCCGCACTAGCGTCGGCGGCACGGGGCCGCACCGTGCCCCCGTGCGATCGACCGGAGGGGCGTGGACCGTGTCGCTGCTGGCCGCGATGTCATCGTCGGTGGACGACCGTCCGGATCTGCTCCGGGTGGGTGAGGTGTGCCTGTCCCGGTCCCGGCTGCTCGGCCTGGCCACCGCCGTCGCCGACGACCTGCGCGGCCTGGACCGGGTCGCGGTCGTGACCACCCCGACGATCGAGACCGTGGTGGGCGTGGTGGGCGCGTTGCTGGCGGGTACGGCGGTGGTGCCCGTGCCGCCGGACGCCGGGCCCCGGGAGCGGGAGCACATCCTGCGCGACTCGGCGGTCGGGGCCCTGCTCGCCCCGGCGGGCACGGCCCCGCAGGACTCCCCGGCGGCGGACGCGTTGCCGGTCGTCCCGGTCGACCTGCGACGGGTGTCGGCGACCACCCATCCGGAGCCCGGAGCGGAGCGGACCGCCCTGATCCTCTACACCAGCGGCACCACCGGCGCGCCCAAGGGGGCGCTGCTGTCCCGGGGGGCGATCGCCACCTGCCTGGACGGGTTGGCCGAGGCGTGGGCGTGGACGCCTGACGACCTGCTGGTGCACGGCCTGCCGCTGTTCCACGTGCACGGTCTGGTGCTCGGGGTCCTCGGCCCGTTGCGGGTCGGCGGCCGGCTGCACCACGTCGGCCGGCCGCAGCCCGAGCGGTACGCGGCGGCCGGCGGGACGCTCTACTTCGGCGTACCGACGATCTGGTCGCGGATCGCCGCCGCGCCGGCCTCCGCACGGGCCCTGCGCGACGCGCGGCTGCTGGTGTCGGGCAGCGCGGCGCTGCCCACGACGGTCTTCGACGACCTCACCGGGTTGACCGGGCACCGGGTCGTCGAGCGGTACGGCATGACGGAGACCCTGATCACGGTGAGCGCCCGCGCCGACGGCCCGCGCCGTCCGGGCGCGGTCGGGGTGCCGCTGCCCGGGGTACGCACCCGGATCGTCGACGAGCAGGGCCGGGACCTGCCCACCGACGGTACGGCGATGGGCGAACTGCTGGTCACCGGCCCGACCCTGTTCGACGGCTACCTGAACCGGCCGGACGCCGACGCGGCGAGCCGTACCGCCGACGGCTGGTTCCGCACCGGGGACGTCGCCACGGTCGGTCCGGACGGTTGGCACCGCATCGTCGGCCGGGCGAGCACCGACCTGATCAAGAGCGGCGGGTACCGGATCGGGGCCGGTGAGGTGGAGGAGGCGCTGCTGGCCCACCCGGCGGTGCGCGAGGCGGCCGTGGTGGGCCTGCCGCACCCGGACCTGGGGCAGCAGGTCACCGCGTACGTGGTCGGCGACGGGGTGACCGGGCCGGAGCTGGTGGACTTCGTCGCCCGGCACCTGTCGGTGCACAAGCGGCCCCGGGAGGTCCGGCTGGTCGACGCCCTGCCCCGCAACGCGCTGGGCAAGGTGCAGAAGAAGCGCCTCGTCGAGGGGTGAGCCGTCAGACCTGCACGGGCGTCGACTGCACCCGCCGCAGCCACGAGTCGGGGCGGGGGCGGGTACGCCACTCCCGGGGGTAGCCGACGGAGACCTCCTCGAACCGCACCCCGTCGTGCCAGGTCACCCGGGGGATGTGCAGGTGCCCGTAGATCACCGCGGTGGCGTGGAAGCGGCGGTGCCAGTCGGCGGTGAGTTCGGTGCCGCACCACTGGGCGAACTCGGGGTAGCGCAGGATGTCGGTGGGCATCCGGACCAGCGGGTAGTGGTTGACCAGGATCTTCGGCACCGCCGGGTCGCTGCCGGCGAGCCGGCTCTCGGTCAGTGCCACCCGGGCCCGGCACCAGGCGTCCCGGCTCGGGTGCGGGTCGGGGTGCAGGAAGACCTCGTCGGCGCAGACCACCCCGGCGGCGTGGGCGCGGGCCAGCGCCTGTTCCTTGCTGGTGACGCCGGGCTCGCGGAACGAGTAGTCGTAGCCGACGAACAGCGGCGCGACCAGCAGCGGGCCGCCGGGCCCGGTCCAGACCGGGTAGTCGTCCTCGGGGGTGGCCACCCCCAGGTCGCGGCACTGCCGCACGAGGGCCTGGTAGCGGGCCTCGCCGCGCAGCCGGACCGGGTCCTGCGAGTGGGTCCACAGCTCGTGGTTGCCGGGCGCCCAGATCACCTTGGCGAACCGCTCGGCGAGCAGCGCCAGCGCCCAGGTGACGTCGGCGAAGAGTTCGGCGACGTCCCCGGCGACGATCAGCCAGTCGCCGGCCGCGCGGGGCCACAGGCTCTCCACGATCTTCCGGTTCTCCGGGTACGCCACGTGCAGGTCGCTGACGGCGTAGATGCCGGCGTTCATCGGGTGTGGTCCCCTCGTTCGTCCGGTGCGCACGGCGGGGCGCGGCTCCGGGTCGGCTGGTGCGGTCCGGCTCGGGTTCAGTGCGGTACGGCGACGACGGTCAGGGTCAGCCCGGCGTCGTGCAGGTAGCGACCGTCGAAGTCCCGAACGCGGCCGGGGACGAGGACGTGGCCGGTGAAGGTACGTCCGGCCGGGTGCAGGACGATCCGGGCCTCGTCGAAGCCGAGGAAGACCCCGGTGATCGGGAACCATGCCTTGTAGAGGGACTCCTTGGCGCTGAACAGCAGCCGGTCCCAGTGCGGTCCGGGGGCGTCGGTGGTCAGCCGGCCCACCATGGCGCGTTCCTCGGGCAGGGCGATCGCGTCGAGCACACCGTCGGGCAGTGCCTCGTCGGGTTCGGCGTCGATGCCGATGGAGCGGACGTCCGCCGCGCGGGCGACCACGGCGGCCCGGTAGCCGGCGCAGTGGGTGAGGCTGCCGACCACACCGGACGGCCAGACGGGTGCCCCCCGGTCGCCGGTGAGCACCGGGGCGGGCGGTACGCCGAGGGCGCGCAGGGCCCGGCGGGCGCAGGTACGGGCGGTGGTGAACTCCCGCAACCGCTTGTCGACGGCGCGGGCCACCAGCGCGGCCTCCTCGGGGTGCAGGGGTTCGGTGTCGGTGTCGTCGAACGCCTCGACGGCGACGACACCCGGTGGCGTGATCCGGTCGATCATGCGTCAGCCAGTGGCCGGATGGTCCAGGTGTCGCCTGTGTGTAGGAGGGTGGTGAGTTGTTGTTCGGGGGTGTCGGTGGTGGTGTTTCGGGCGGTGGTGATCTGGTGTTGGACGGTGGTGTCGTAGGTGGGGCGTTGGGTTTGGCGGAGGATGCCGATGGGGGTGTTGCGGAGGTCGGGTTGGGGGAGGCGGGACAGGGCGAAGGCGTAGGCGGGGTCGGTGATGGTGGTGTCGTGGATGACGATGTCTTCGGGTGGGGTGGTGGCGGTGTCGCGGATGTCGAGGCCGAAGCCGTGGGGTGGGTGTACGACGCAGTGTTGCTGGTCGCGGCCGAAGGTGATGGGTTGGCCGTGTTCGAGGCGGATCAGGTAGTCGTCGCGGGTGTCGGGTTGTTTGAGTTGGTCGAAGGCGCCGTCGTTGAAGATGTTGCAGTTTTGGTAGATCTCGACGAAGGCGGTGCCGTGGTGTTCGGCGGCGGCGCGTAGGACGGTTTGGAGGTGTTTGCGGTCGGAGTCGATGGTGCGGGCGACGAAGGTGGCTTCGGCGCCGAGGGCGAGGGACAGGGGGTTGAAGGGGGCGTCGGCGGATCCGGCGGGGGTGGATTTGGTGATTTTGCCGGTTTCGCTGGTGGGGGAGTACTGGCCTTTGGTGAGGCCGTAGATGCGGTTGTTGAACAGCAGGATCTTGAGGTTGACGTTGCGGCGTAGGGCGTGGATGAGGTGGTTACCGCCGATGGACAGGGCGTCGCCGTCGCCGGTGACGACCCAGACGGACAGGTCGGGGCGGGTGACGGACAGTCCGGTGGCGATGGCGGGGGCGCGGCCGTGGATGGAGTGCATCCCGTAGGTGTTCATGTAGTAGGGGAAGCGGGATGAGCAGCCGATGCCGGAGATGAACACGGTGTTGGCGCGGGGGATGTTCAACTCGGGCATGAACTGTTGGACGGCGGCGAGGATGGCGTAGTCGCCGCAGCCGGGGCACCAGCGGACTTCCTGGTCGGATTTGAAGTCTTTCCCGGTGAGTTTCAGGGCGACGGGTTCAGGCATTTTTGCAGACCTCTTCCAGCATCGTCTCCAGTTCGGCGGCGGTGAAGGGTAGGCCGCGGACCTGGTTGTAGGTGATCGCGTCGATCAGGTATCGGGCGCGGATGACCTGGGCGAGTTGGCCGAGGTTCATCTCGGGGATGACGACCCGGTCGTAGGCGGAAAGGACGTCGCCGAGGTTGCCGGGCAGGGGGTTGAGGTGGCGTAGGTGGGCCTGGGCGATGGGTTGGCCGCGGTGGCGCAGGGTGCGGCAGGCGGCGCCGATCGGGCCGTAGGTGGAGCCCCAGCCGAGCACGAGGGTCCGGGCGGTGCCGTCGGGGTCGTCGACGTCGAGGTCGGGCACGTCGATGGCCTGGATGCGGGCGGCGCGGGTGCGGACCATGTAGTCGTGGTTGGCCGGGTCGTAGGAGATGTCGCCGGTCTTGTCGGCTTTCTCCAGGCCACCGATGCGGTGTTCCAGGCCGGGGGTGCCCGGCACGGCCCAGGGACGGGCCAGGGTGCCCGGGTCACGCAGGTAGGGCAGGAACGTGACGCCGTCGTCGCCGTTGGGGGCGGTGGCGAAGTCCACGCGCAGGTCGGGCAGGGCGTCGACGTCGGGTAGCAGCCACGGTTCGGAGCCGTTGGCGACGTAGTTGTCCGACAACAGGATCACCGGGGTGCGGTAGGTCAGGGCGATCCGGGCGGCTTCGAGCGCGGCGTGGAAACAGTCCGACGGTGACTTCGCCGCGATCACCGCGACCGGGGCCTCACCGTGACGGCCGTGCAACGCCATGTTCAGGTCGGCCTGTTCGGTCTTCGTGGGCAGACCCGTCGACGGACCGGCACGCTGCACGTCCACGATCACCAACGGCAACTCCAGGGCGACGGCCAGGGAGATCGTCTCGGACTTCAACGCCACACCCGGACCGCTGGTCGTGGTCACCCCCAACGCACCGCCGTAGGAGGCGCCCAACGCCGCGCCGACCGCGGCGATCTCGTCCTCGGCCTGCATCGTGACCACACCGAGCCGCTTGTGTTTCGACAACTCGTGCAGGATGTCCGACGCCGGGGTGATCGGATACGCGCCGAGGAACACCGGCAGACCCGACCGCACCCCCGCCGCGACCAACCCCAACGACAGAGCGGCGTTACCGGTGATGTTGCGGTAGGTACCCGGCACCATCTTCGCCGGTTTCACCTCGTACCGCACCGAGAACGAATCGGTGGTCTCGCCGTAGTTCCAGCCCGCCTTGAACGCCGCGATGTTCGCCGCGACCAGATCCGGCCGCTTGACGAACTTCCGTTCCAGGAACCGCAACGTCGACTCGTACGGACGCGAGTACATCCACGACAACAACCCCAACGCGAACATGTTCTTCGCCCGCTCGGCGTCCTTCTTCGACACCGACAACTCCGCCAACGCCCCGACCGTCATCGACGTCAACGCCACCGGATGCACCACGAACCCGTCCAGCGTGCCGTCCTCCAACGGGCTGACGGCATAGCCGACCTTCACCAGGTTCCGGCGCGTGAACTCATCAGTGTTCACGATGATGTCCGCACCCCGACGCAGATCACCCAGATTCGCCTTCAACGCCGCCGGATTCATCGCGACCAACACATTCGGCGCGTCCCCCGGCGTCAGAATGTCATAATCCGCGAAATGCACCTGGAAACTCGACACCCCCGGCAACGTTCCCGCAGGCGCCCGAATCTCCGCCGGGAAATTCGGCAACGTCGAAATGTCATTACCCAACTGCGCCGTCTCCGAGGTGAACCTGTCCCCCGTCAACTGCATCCCGTCACCCGAGTCACCAGCAAACCGGATCACCACCCGGTCCAACTGACGCACCTCGGTCCTGCCGGGCGTCCCGCCGTCCGCCGCCGGCGCATCGTCGTACCGGGTGGTGGAGGTCATGGGCGATCACGTCCCTCTCTGCTGCGCGACCCGCACCACGACGGTGCGTTGCCGGCGAACGGCGGGCCGACACCCGGCCCCGGCGGTACCAGCGCAGCCATCGGCCGGCGCGGTACGGCGGCGCAGGTCCGTACCGCCGGGGTCGGCGACCCCGGCGTCATCCTGCGGGGTCGCCGACCGCATCAAGCGCCGGCGAGCGCGTGCGACCACACGCTAGGTTCCGGCCCCGGCCGTGCCAACCCTTAGCGATCCCCTACCCCCACCCGGCTGCGAGCGGCCGGACGACGGGCTGTCCGGGGCGTCCACCGGGGACGGCGCAGGGGGCGCGTGCCTCGACCCGACATGGGACACTTGTCTACATGGGCGAGCTGACCAGCGGCGCAGTGGCCGAGCCGGGGTCACCGCTGCGGCCGGGCGATCCGGAGCACGTCGGGCCCTACCGGCTGCGTCGCCTGCTCGGCTCGGGTGGCATGGGGGTGGTGTTCCTGGCCGAGGCCCCGGGCGGGGGCCGGGTGGCGGTCAAGGTCGTCCACGACGAGCTGCGCTCCCGGCCGGAGTTCCGGCGACGGTTCGCCCGCGAGGTCGCCGCCGCCGGCCGGGTGGCCGACTTCTGCACCGCCCGGATGCTCGACGCCGACCCGCAGGGGCCGGTCCCCTACCTCGTCACCGAGTACGTGACAGGCTCGTCCCTGCACGAGCACGTGACCCGGCACGGCTCGCTCTCCGGCCCGCAGGCCGAGGCGCTCGCCGTCGGCGTGGCCGCCGGGCTCACCGCGATCCACGCCGCCGGGCTGGCCCACGGCGACCTGACCCCCCGCAACGTCCTGCTGTCCCCGTTCGGCCCGAAGGTCATCGACTTCGGGTTGGCGAGCCTGATCGAGGCGCTCGACCCGACCACCGGCCCCTCGTACGGCACCCCGGGCTGGTTGGCCCCGGAACGTCTCGCCGGTTTCCCGCCGGCCCAGCCCGCCGACGTCTACGCCTGGGGCATCCTCGTCGGCTGGGCCGCCACCGGCCGGCTACCGGTGGACCCCCGGGTGCACCCGGGGGGCCCGCCCGACCTGAGCGGGCTGCCCGCGGGCCTGGCGGCGGTGGTCGCGCGGGCGCTGCGCACCGAGCCCGGCCAGCGCCCCACCGCGCGGGAGGCGATGCTGATCCTCGTCGGCAGTGCCGACACGGCCAGCATCCGGTCGGCGGTGGAACCGGTGGCGGCCACCACCGAGCAGCTCGACGGCACCCGGTGGTACCCGGCGACCGGCCAGCCGGCCACCCTGGTCGCCCCGACGCCGCCGCCACGTCGCCCGCCGCCGTCCTGGCCGGCGGTGCTGACCGGGGTGGTGGCGGTGGTGGCCCTCGTCGTGCTGGGCGTGGTCGCGCTGCGTCAGGCCGACCAGCGCGGCGCGCCGTCCGCCGGGCCGGGCCCGTCCGCGCCGTCCGGCGTCGTCACGCCGAGCCCCACCCCGAGCCCGTCACCCACCCCGAGCCCCACCCCCGCCACCGCGACCGGGCAGGACGGGTCGTTGGAGTTCACCGTGACGGGGGTGCACTGCGGGTCGCGCGAGATCGGGTTCTGGCCGTTGACCCAGAAGGCGGACGGCGTGTTCTGCATGGTCGACGTCGACGTGGTCAACAAGGGGTCCAAGGGCACCATCGTCTGGCCGCTGAGCCAACGGTTGGTCGACGCCGATGGGCGCGGGTACACCCCCGACACCCGTTCCCTGCTCTACTATCCGGACACGCAACGGTTGACGAAGAAGATCGAGCCCGGCGCGACGGTCAGCGGCTCACTGGTCTACGACACGCCGGTCGGTGCCGAGCTGCGCCAACTGGTCGTCCACGACACGCCACTGAGTGCGGGCACCACCATCGATCTGCCGTGACCGGGGAGCCGGAGGACATGGACGTCGCCAACGCCGCGGAACTCATCGGGCGGGCCCTGTCGCGGGCGCTGCACGCCACCGGGCGCGGTGTGCTGCTCGTCGCCAGCGCCGCGCTCAGCCTGGCCCTGCTCGTCGCCACCGTGCTCGCCACGGCGTTCATCTCGCTCGGCGTCGGGGTGCTGCTGCTGCCCCTGGTCACCCCGCTGGTCCGCCGGGTCACCGGGCTGTGCCGGGACCTCGCCGGCCGGGCCGGGGTGCCGATCGCCACGCCCTACCTTCCCGCGCCGCCCACCGAGCGGGGCGTGGTCGGCTGGGTGCAGCGCTGCCGGTCCATCCTCACCGACCCGGCGACCTGGCGGGACCTGCTGTTCCTCCTGCTCAACGTGCTGGTCGGTTTCGTGCTCGGCCTGCTGCCGGTGACCCTGCTGGTCTACTCGGTGGAGGGGCTGGTGCTCTCCGCCGGGTTCTGGATGCTGATGCGGGAGTCCGGAGTGGACTTCTGGTACGGCTTCACCCCGATGGACACCTGGCCGCACGCGGTGCTCGGCGCGCTGGTCAGCCTGGTGGTGTTCGCGATCTGGGTGGCCGCCGCCCCCGGGGTGGTGGCCGGGCACGCCTACTTCGCCCGGACGCTGCTGGGTCCGAGCGAACGGGCGGAGATCGCCTCGCGGATGCGGCACCTCTCCGAGACCCGCTCGGACGTGATCAACATCCAGGCCACCGAGCTGCGCCGGATCGAACGGGACCTGCACGACGGCGCGCAGGCCCGGCTGGTGGCGATCGGCATGAAGCTCGGCGCGGCCACCCGGCAGCTACGCACCAATCCGGACGTCGCGGAGACCCTGCTGGTGGACGCCCGCAACGCGACCGCCAGCGCACTGGAGGAGCTGCGCTGCCTGATCCGGGGCATCCATCCGCCGGTGCTGGCCGAGCGGGGGCTGGAGGACGCCATCCGGGCGATCGCGTTGGAGAGCCCGATCGAGGTCGACGTCACCGCCGACGTCCCCGGCCGGCTGGCCGCCCCGGCGGAGTCCGCCGTCTACTTCGCCCTGTCCGAGCTGTTGAACAACGTGGTCAAGCACTCCAACGCCGACCGGGCCAGCATCGACCTGCGGCACGAGGACGGTTCGCTGCGGGCCGTCGTGATCGACAACGGTCATGGCGGGGCCGACGCCAGCCTCGGCACCGGACTCCGGGGCATCGAGCGGCGCTGTGCTACGTTCGACGGGACGCTCGACCTCAGCAGTCCCGAAGGTGGGCCGACCGTCGCGATCCTGGAGCTGCCGTGCGCGTTGTACTCGCCGAGGACCTCTTCCTTCTGAGGCAGGGAATGGTCCAGCTCCTGGAGTCCTACGACTTCGAGATCGTCGCGGCGGTCGACAACGGACCGGCTCTGCTCGACGCCCTGGTGACCCTCCGCCCGGAGGTCGCGGTGGTCGACGTGCGACTGCCGCCCACGTTCACCGACGAGGGCCTGCAGGCTGCACTGGAGGCGCGTCGCCGCTGCCCCGGCCTGCCGATCCTGGTGCTCTCCCAGCACGTCGAGCAGCTGTACGCCAAGGAACTGCTCGCCGACGCCAGCGGGGGGATCGGCTACCTGCTGAAGGACCGGGTGCTCAACAGCGACCAGTTCGTCGACGCGATCCGCCGGGTCGCCGACGGGGGCACCGCGATGGACCCGCAGGTGATCTCCCAACTGCTGGCCGGCCGGTCCCGTCGGGAGCCGCTGTCGACCCTCACCCCGCGCGAGCGGGAGGTGCTGAAGCTGATGGCCGAGGGATGTTCAAATACGGCCATCGCCCAGCGTCTCATCGTCAGCCAGGGTGCCGTCGCCAAGTACACCACCAGCATCTTCACCAAGCTCGACCTCACCCCGGCTGACGACAGCAACCGGCGGGTGCTGGCCGTGCTGGCGTACCTGAACGGCACCCGGGCCGACGTCGGCTGACCCCGACGCCACACACGACGGTGCCCCCGGTCGGTCGACCGGGGGCACCGTCGTGTGTGCGGGTTGCCGTCACTCGACGGCGACGGCGGCCTCCGCCGGCCGGGAGAGCATCACCCGGCGGCCCGGCAGCACGGTGGCGGCGAAGGCGAGCACGGTCGCGCCCGCCACCACGGCCAGGTAGATCCAGATCGGGCCGGAGGGCACCGGTCGGCCCAGCACCACGATGCTGAACGGCATCAGCGTGGCGATGGAGGCGATGGTGCCGAGCACCACCCCGATGACCGCGACCATGCCCGCCTCCACACTGAGCATCTGGAGGGCCTGCTTGCGGGTGGCGCCGATGAGCCGCTGCATGCCCAACTCCCGGCGTCGGCCGGCGGTCGCCACGATCAGGGTGTTCGCCACCGAGATCATCGTGTAGCCGGCGACCAGGGCGACGAGCAGGTAGTTGACCCAGGCCTGGGTCTTGGTCCGTTCGGCGAACGTGGTGATCGCATCCCGGCCCTCGATCATGGTGCCCGGCTGGTTGGCGACCTTCTCCCGCAGGCTGGCCGTCAGCGCGTCCCGACTGGTGCCGGGCTCGGCGGTGACCAGGATCTGCCGGGACAGGCCGGTCGTGCTGTGCGCGGCGAGCAGGTCGGCGGGGAGCAGGATCGTCTCGAACCCCTTCTTCGCCGGGTAGAGCGCCACCACCCGCAGGTCCACCGCCGAGCGGTCACCGAGCCGCAGGGTGATCTGGTCACCGACGCCGACGTTGAGGTTCTTGCCGGCCACCTCGGGCAGCGCCACCGTGTCGCCCCGCAGGTCCCCCAGATTGCCGTCGCTGGTACGCACCCCGGTGATGCCGGCGGCGCTGGCCCCGCTGACCCCCTGCAACGGCCAGGGCGACTCGACGTGCGACCCGTCGTACGGCTTGTTGATCCAGCCGGCGCTGGTCACGTACGCCGACGCCTCCTCGACGCCCGGCGCGGACCGGATCGCCTCCACCGTGTCGGCGGGGAAGCCGCCGGTGGTGGAGCTGAGCACCAGGTCGGCCCGGAGGTTGTCCGAGTAGTAGCGCTCGGCGGCCTCGTTCTGGGTGGTCTGGAGGTAGAAGTTGGCCACCGCCAGCGCCACGGCCAGCATGATCGGCGTGACCGCGGAGGCCACCCGGACGGCGCGGGTGCGGACGTTGACCGTGCCGAGGTAGCCGGCGAGGCCGAAGAACGCCCGCACCGGCAGGCTGAGCACGCCGGCCAGCAGCCGGGTCAGCCCCGGGCTGATCAACGCGATCGAGATCGCCCAGCACATCACCGCCGGCCCGGCGGTCGCGGACGCCACCGCGCCCTGCATCACGATCGCCGTCACCAGGATCAGCGCGAACCCGGCGGCGAAGAACAGGATGGAGAACACCACCCGGGGCCAGCTCACCCACTTGCGCTGCAGGGCCGCCTCGGCGATGCCGGCGGTGGGCTTGGTCTTGGAGGGGCGACGGCCGGCGACGTAGGCGGCCACCATGGCGGCGAAGATGCCGATCGCGGGCGCGGCCAGGTAGGGGATGAAACCCTGGTGGAACTGCACCACCGGCGAGATGACCCCGGCGTCGGAGACGATGTCGTAGAGCAGCGGCCCGAGGAACACCCCGGGCGCGCAGCCGAGGATCGCCGCGCCGACCGCGACGACGAGCGCCTCGCGGCGCACCATCGCGCGGATCTGCCGGGGCGTCGCGCCGATCGAGCGCAGCAGCGCGATCTCCTTCTGCCGCTGCTGCACCGACAGGCCCAGGGTGCTGGCGACCACGAAGATCGCCACGAACACCGTCATGCCGGCGAACACCCCGGAGAGCGGGATGAGCTGCGCCTGGCCGCCGACCGCCTCGGGGAACTCCGCCGCGCCCCGGTCGTCGCCGGTGAGCACGACGAGCTTGCGGTCGGCGAGGGTCCGCTCGATCCGGTCGCGCAGCGCGTCGAGGTCGGTGCCGGGCTTGGCCAGCACACCGATCGCGTCCGCCGTGCCGGTGTGCGGGTTGAGCCGCCGCTCGTCGTCGTCGGAGAAGAACAGCGCCGACTGGCTCAGCTCACCGGGCGGCGCGGCGATGCCGGTCACCTGGAAGGACGACTGGACCCCGCCGACCACGACGTCGACCCGGTCGCCGACCTTGATCCGGGCCAGCTTGGCCACGGCCCGGTCCAGCACCACCTGACCGGCCTGGGCCGGCGGCTGCCCGTCGAGCCGGTACGGCCCGAGCTGCGCCGACTCCCAGCGGTGGCCCAGCGACTGCGTCCCGACGATCACGGGTGCGCCGTTGCGGACGACGGTGGCGGCGAACGACGCCTCGGCCACCGCCCGTTCGACCCCGGGCACGCCCTGGATCTTGCCGACCAGTCCCGGGTCGATCCAGTACCGCTCGGCCAGCGGCACCGACTTGATGTTCTTGGTGTCCTGCGGGTCCTTCTTGGGCACACCGTAGGTCTGCTTGCCGCTCACCACCACGTCGGCCGCCGCCAGCCGCTGCGGCGGGACGGCCATCCGGATGCCGGTCTCCATCAGCCCGCCACAGGCGACGATCAGCGCCACGCCGAAGAAGACCGCGATGAACGTCGCGATGAAGGCGAGCTTGCGGTAGCGCAGGGTGCGCCACGCGAGGTACGTCATCAGAAGCCACCCCTGCCGGTGGCCTGCGGCGCGCGGTTCTGCTGCCATGCGGTCAGGTGGGTCATCCGCTCGGCCACCACGTCGGCGGTCGGTGCCTCCAGCTCGCCGATGAACTGCCCGTCGGCGAGGAACAGCACCCGGTGCGCGGCGGCGGCGGCGACCGGGTCGTGGGTCACCATGATGATCGTCTGGCCGCCGCTGGAGACCGTCTCGCGGAGCAGTTGCAGCACCTCGATGGTGGTCTGGGTGTCCAGCGCGCCCGTCGGCTCGTCGGCGAAGATGACCGCCGGCCGCATGATCAGCGCCCGCGCGATCGCGACCCGCTGCTGCTGACCACCGGACAGCTCGCTCGGCAGGTGCTTGCGCCGCTCGGCCAGGCCCACCCGGCCCAGCACCTCCACCACGGAGTGCCGGTCGGGCCGGCGGCCGGCCAGCCGGAACGGCAGGCCCACGTTCTGCTCGACGTTGAGCGCCGGCATCAGGTTGAACGCCTGGAAGATGAAGCCCACCCGCTCCCGGCGCAGCCGGGTCAGCTGGTTCTCGTTCATGCCGCTGAGTTCCTTGCCGTCCAGCACAACCGAGCCGGACGAGGGCACGTCGAGCCCCGCCGCGCAGTGCAGGAAGGTGCTCTTGCCGGAGCCGGACGGCCCCATCACCGCCGTGAAGCTGCCCCGGGGGAAGCTCATTGTCACACCCCGCAGCGCGTCGACGCGGTTGTCGCCGCGTCCGTACGTCTTGCGCACGTCGTCGAGCCGCACCGCGTCGGCACCACTGGCCGGCGTCCGCCGGTCCTTGTTTCTGTCCACCTCAAGCTCCCCGCAAAAGAACGTCGCCGAACGGCGGTGGGTACATGTTTCACGGTATGGATCGGGCCGTTTGCGCTCAATGGAGCTAATGACCCGAAGGGGTGGGCCTAGGCCCACCCCGGAATCGCCACCTCTGACGAGTTCAGCTCGCCTGGACCGCCGACTCCCACTGCGGCCAGGAGCGCTCGGCGCCGCCCGGCGCCACGGCGAGCAGCCCGGCCCCGGCGGCGTCCATCGGCAGGCCCAGCGACAGCTCGGTGCGCCGCCGGACGTTCAGCTTCCGGTAGACCCGGGTCAGGTGCTGCTCGACCGTGCTCACCGTGATGTAGAGCTTCTTGCCGATCTCCCGGTTGGTGTGGCCGAGCGCGGCGAGGGTCGCCACCCGCTGCTCGGCGTCACTGAGCCGGGACATCTCCTCGTGCTCCGGCGGGGTGTCCGGGTCGTCGGCACCGGCCGCGTCGCCCCCGGGAAGCAGCCGGCGGCACAGCGCCTGCGCCTGGATGTCCTTGGCGAGCTGCATCGCGCTGCGGGCCACCACCCGCGAGGTGTTGAACTCGCCCCGCCCGTAGTGCGCGCTGCTGAGCGCGGCCAGGGCCAGGAATAGCTGGTAGCGGTCGCCGGACTCCTGGAGCAGGTTGGCCGCCTGCCGCAGGGTGTTGACCCGCTGCTTCACGTCCAGCGCGGAACCGAGCAGCCGTAGCGAGATGCCCCGGGTACGGGCGTTGTCGGCACCGGGCCGGGAGAGCTGCTCGGTCACCATGCCCCGGGCCCGGTCGGGCCGGCCGGAACGCAGGTAGACCTGGGCCAGGTCGCCGCGCCAGGGCAGCAGGGTCGGCAGGTCCATGCCCCACTGGGTGGCCAGCTGCCCGCAGGTCTCGAAGTCGGCCAGTGCCGCGTGCACCCGCCCGCCGGCCAGGTGCAGGTGGCCCCGGGCCCGCAGGTACATCGGCCAGAACCAGGTGTCGCGCATCGCGTCCGGGATGACGTGCTTGAGCTGTGCCTCGGCCTCGTCGAGCTTGTCCATGCCGATCTTGGCGAGCAGCATGTTGGACAGCGGTGACCCGATCGCCACGCCCCAGTTGTGCGGGGACATCGCGTCCAGCGCCTCCCGGGCGAACCGCTCGCTGAGCGGCAGGTCGCCCTGGCGCAGCGCGATGTGCGAACGGACGTCGGACAGGATGGCGTGCCAGGTGGTGGCACCCCGGGCGCCGGCCTCGGTGCCGAGCACGTCGCACCAGTGCACGGCACGGTCCATCCGGTCGGCGTAGACCAGCGTCTGGAGGGCGCACAGCGCCGACTCCAGCCCGACGTCGACCAGCAGGTGGCTGCCGAGCACCTGCTCGGCGCGGGCGATCACCTCGTCGGTCACCCCGTCGGTGAGCACGGCGGTCAGCGACGGGGTGGCCGAGCCGAGGGAGCCGTCGGAGCGGGCCGGGGCGACGGCCGGCGCGACGTCGGTGGCGTCGAGTTCGGCGAAGGCGACGGGGAAGTGCAGCCGCAGCCACTCCGCGCACCCCTCCAGCTCGGCGGCGGTGGTGGCGTCGAGCTGCTGCCGGGTGTCACGCAGGTGCCGCAGGGTCTCCTGGGCGTCCGCCCGGTGGCCGTGCCAGAGTTGGTAGCGCAGCAGCGCGGCGGCGTGCCGTTCGGAGAGGTGACCGGCCCGCAGCGCCTCACGCTGCGACTGGAGGTGCTGGCTCACCGCCGCCGGGTTGACCCGCCACTGGCAGGCGGCCAGCATCGCGGTCAGCGCCGCCCGGCGCGGCTCGTCGTCGCACATCTCGTGCGCCAGCTTGAGCGACTCCACCGCGTCGTCGACGCGGTCCTCGGCCAGCGCGTGGGTGGCCGAGTCCTGGAGCACCGTGATCGCCCACGGTTCGGCCAGGCCACCCGCGGCGAGCAGGTGCCCACCGATCGCCGGTGCCGGGGCACCCTCGGCGTGCAGCAGTTCCGCCGCCCGGGCGTGCATGTCGGACAGCGCGTCCGGGGCCAGGTCGTGCAGGACGGCCGCCCGCGCCGCCGGATGCCGGAACCGGCCGCCGTGCAGCAGACCGGACATGGTCAGCGCGTTGAGCACCCACTGGACCCGGGCCGGCTTGGTGTCCAGCAGCCGCGCCAGCAGGGCCGGGGTGGCGAAGTCACCGAGCAGGGCCAACCCGTGGGCGGTCTCCAGGATGGTCGGATCCCAGCGGCGCAGGCAGGACAGGACGGCCTGGCGGAACTGGTCGCCGACGGCCACCTCGGTGGGCTCCGTCGTCCCGGCGACCCGCCGGTCCTGGCCGAGCGCGTGCAGCAGCAACGGGTTGCCACCGCTGACCTCGTGGTACGCCGGAGCGAGCGCCGTGGCCGTCGCGTCGTCGGTCCAGCCGCGCAGCAGTTCGGCGACGCCCGCCTCGGACAGCGGTGACAGCTGGATGTTGCAGAAGCTCGCCTGCCGGCTGATCTCGGCCCGGAACTCCGGGTGGAACGGCTGCGGCTGCGGCGACTCGGTGAGCACCACCAGGATCTGCGCGGCGGTGAGCCGGCGCTGGAGGTAGAGCAGGGTGCGCAGGGTCTGCTCGTCGGCGAACTCGACGTCGTCGACGAGCAGCACGAGCGGCCGGTTGCGGGCGATGTCGAGCAGTTCGACGCACATCGCGTGCACGGCCCTGATGTCGGCGTCGCCCTCCGTGGCGACGCCCTCGATGTCGACGTACGCGCCGATGCGCCGCATCACCTCGTTCGGCAGCGGCACGCTGTGGAACAGCTGCCCCATCACGGCCGCGGGCAGCAGGCGTTCGGCCCGGGAGCAGGCGGCGCGCAGCACCAGCCCGCCCGCCGCGCCGACGTGGTCGGCGAAGGCCCGCAACAGCTCGGTCTTGCCCGTGGCGCCGGGGCCGCTGATCAGTGCGACCCGCCCCCTGCCCGTGGCACTGTCGGAGTAAAGGCCCCGCAAGATGTCAAGCTCGCGGCTTCTCTCCACAAAATCCACCCGTCTCCCCCCAGGTCAGCGATGAGGCATCGAACGGGCGCTGCCGACTCCGGGCCAGGCCCCCCGACGAAACCGTTCGGCTCGATGCCACGCGGCCACCGGGACCCACCCGGTCCCCGGCCCACGTCGGCCGGCAAACCGGGCCTTGCAATGATGACTGCCAATTGATTGATGGCTTTCACCGCGTCCCGACGGCGAGCACAGCATACATAGACACCCGTACAAGACGGTAGTGGGGTGGTGATACTTCGTCACCGATATTACGAGCGGGGATGGCGTTTTGTCGGTTTGTTGTCCCCGGTCGAGAAATTACCACTCGGTAGCAATTACATGATCGAAGAGCCATCGCGACCCCTCCCACCTGCAGGGATGGCCGCAGATTCATCCTCCGACACAGGGCTCTGACCTGGGAAATGACTCCGACAGAGGTCTCCTACCGGAATTTTTCGGGCCAACTCCCCCGGCCCGCACGGTTACCCCCGACGTCGGCACACCACCACCCACCGGACGAGAAGCAGCGAATCGGGCAATCTACTCTTGAGCAAAAATTGAGTTTCGGGGAGAAGACGACCCTATTACAGAAGCAATTCATAAGCCACCGTCAATGCTGTCACCCATGCGACAAGCCGAGGGACGCACAAATGCGACTCACCGGGCCACAAAGTAACCGCAGGTTGGCCGGCCGTTGAAATCTGGTCGCCGGCCGGGAGTTAGGGGTCGCTTCCGGGTATGCGCCGGCCGGCGCTGCCGCCACGCTGGAAGCATCCGAGGACAGTGACGCGAAACACGGTTTGCAGCGTCGCCGTCCCCAGCCGAGGAGGAAAGCGTGGACGATCTCACACGGGTGAGCAGCGCGCGGCGGTTCAGCGGCGTTCGCGGCGACGACCACTTCGACGTCGTGCTCGAAGGTGGCCCGGCCGGGCTGACCGCCATCGAGCGGGCCCACAGCGCGCCGGCCGGCACCGGCCGGATCAAGGTGCCCTACCTGGGCGGCTACGAGCACTTCGAGCGTTCCAGCGACCACGACGGCCTCAACGACGACGCCTCGCGGGTGGTGGTCTTCCACTGGACCATGCGGACGAAGATCGCCGAATGACGGGTACGACGGGCGGGGCGCCGGTGGCCGGCGCCCCGCCCGTCGTGGTGTCCGTACCCGGTACGACCGGCGACCCGCCCGACGCCTGCGGCGGGTGGCTAGCCACCGGTCCCCGCGGCAGGGGTGTCCTGCCCCGGGAGGACCGACACCCCGGCCGGGGCGCGGGTCCGGTCAGGCCGCCGGACCGCCGGGGACCGCGCGGTGCAGTTCCGCCCCGATCAGCTTGATCACGTCGGCGGCGTGGTCGTTGAGGTAGAAGTGCCCACCCGGATAGACCCGGACGTCGCACTCCGCGGTGGTGTGCCGGGCCCAGTCGTGCGCCTCGTCCACGGTGGTCATCGGGTCCGCGTCCCCGGTCAGCACGGTGATCGGGGCGTCCAGGCGCTGGTCCGGGTCGGTCCGGTAGGTCTCCACCGCCTTGTAGTCGCCACGCACCGCGGGCAGGATCATCGGCAGCAGCTCCGGGTCACCCAGCACCCTCGGGTCCGAGCCGCTGAGCCGGGCCAGCTCCCGCAGCACTCCGGCGTCGTCGCGGGTGTGCACGTAACGCTCGTCGCGGACCCTCGACGGCGCCCGGCGACCGGAGGCGAACAGGCGCACCGGCGGCTGACCCGTCCGCTTCTGCAACCGCAGCCCCACCTCGTAGGCGAGCACGGCGCCCATGCTGTGCCCGAAGAGCGCCACCGGCCGGTCCAGCCACGGCCGCAGCGCCTCGAACACCCCGTCGGCCAGGGCGGCGACGGAATCCAGCACCGGCTCGTGCCGGCGGTCCTGCCGACCCGGGTACTGGATCGCCAGCACCTCGACCGTGGGCGAGAGGGCCCGGGAGACCGGGAACAGGTAGCTGGCCGAGCCACCGGCGTGTGGCAGCGCCACCAGCCGGATCGCGCTGGTCGGCGACGGATGGAACCGCCGCACCCAGAGGTCGTTCTCGAGCGTTGCCGTCATCACTGGTCCCCTACCGGATCGGCGCTGCGGGTGCGCCCCACAGCAGGACGTTCTCCAGCGGGCCACCCCCGTGCCGACGCTCCGGCCGGCCCGCCGGACGCGGTGTCGCGCCGGTGCCCTCGGGTGGCTCCGGTGCCCGCAGTCGATGCGAGCGTAGGAACGCTCGAAACGCCGGAACAACCCCTAAGCAGCGCTGCTCCCCCCTAGCCCGGCACCGCCACGGACGACGGTGGCGTCCCCGCCCACCGCGGGAACGCCACCGTCGGGACCGTACGGTCAGGCCACCGGATGTGCCGGCCGGGCCGGTGGGGCGGTCGACTCGGGTCCGATCCGGACCACCGGCGAACCGGTGTCGAGGTGTCCGCCCGTCGCGGCCTGTGCCGCGTGGGTCGCCGGGTCGCCGCCCGTGCCCGCCCCGTCCGGGTCGGCGGCGGCGTCCGGGTCGACCGGCGGGGTGTCGTCGGCACCGGCGGGGCCGCCTGACGGATCCTGGCCGGGCACCGAGGCCCCGACGTTACGCAGCAGCACGGCGGCCAGGACCGCCGTCACCACCAGGATGCCGGCCGCGGCGAGCGCGGCGACCCGCAGCTCGTCGGCGAAGGCGGCCCGGGCCAGCGTGACCAGCGTGTCCGCCGCGGTGGCGGAAAGCGTACGGCTCTCCTCGACCGCGCCACCCAGGGTCTCCCGGGCGGTCGCCCAGGAGTCGGCCGGGACGCCGTCGGGTGCCCCACCGGCGAGTTGCCGCCGGTAGACGTACGTGCCGATGCTGCCGAGGATCGCCACACCGAGCGCCGCGCCGAACTGGCTGCCGGTCTCGGAGAGCCCGGCCGCCGCGCCGGCCCGCTCCGGCGGCGCGGTGGAGACGATCAACTCGGCGCTGAGCGTCAGCACCATCGCGATGCCACCCGTCATCAGTGCCTGGCCCACCACCACCATGGCCAGCCCCGAGTCGTCGCCGACCTGGGCGAGCACCAGGCAGCCGGCGGCACCCACCAGCAGGCCCCCGGCGGCGACGTAGGCCCGCCGGAAGCGCTGCGCCAGCATCGGCGCGAGCACCGCCGCGCCGATGCCCGCCGCACCGGCGGCCGGCAACGACCACAGGCCGGCGGTGAACGGCCGCAGCCCGAGCACCAACTGGAGGTACTGGCTGATGAAGAACATGAACCCGACCAGCGCGAAGTTGGCGAGCACGTTCATCACCACGGCCGCGCTGAACGCGGGGGCGCGGAACAGCCGGACGTCGATCACCGGATCGGCGAGCCGCCGCTGACGCAGGACGAACACGGTCAGGAAGAGCAACCCGGCGAGCACACCGGCCACCGGCGGCCAGGTCATGCCGTCCTCGGCGAACTGCTTGATGCCCCAGATCATCGGCAGCACGGCGACGAACGCCAGCACCGTGCTGAGCAGGTCGAGCCGGCCGGCGGCGGGGTTGCGGAACTCGGGCAGCAGCAACGGGGCCAGGATCAGCAGGAGCAGCATGATCGGCACGTTGATCTCGAAGACGGTGCCCCAGGAGAAGTACTGCAACAGCGCCCCGCCGGCCACCAGGCCGATGACGCCACCGGCGGAGAAGCCGGCCGCCCACATGCCGATCGCGGCCCGGCGCTCGTTCTCGTCGTGGAACATGTTGCGGATCAACGACATGGTCGACGGCATGAGCGTCGCACCTGCGGCACCCATCACCGCCCGGGTCCCGATCAGCATGCCGGGACTGGTGGAGAGGGCCGTGGCCACGGATGCGGCACCGAACACCGCCGCGCCGATCATCAGCAGCCGGCGGCGCCCGATCCGGTCCCCCAGGGTCCCCATCGGAATCAGCAGGCCGGCCAGCACGAAGGCGTAGACGTCCGTGATCCAGAGGAGCTGACTGCTGGTCGGCTCAAGGTCCGCCGTGATGAACGGCAGAGCGTACGACAGCACGGTCATGTCCATGCTGATGATCAGTGTCACCATGACGAGTACCGCGAGGCCGATCCACTCGCGACGGCCGGCCTTTGCCTGCGCTGTAGCCATGGCCGAAAGCTACCACCGGATTTAGACGCTCGTATACATCCGGTGGATGAATTAGGGGGTGGTTCCGAGTAGGGTGACGCCGTGGGTCATCGGGAACGCCTGCTGGCAGGGGCCAGGGTCTGCCTCTACGAGCGCGGCTACACACGCACCACCGCCCGTGACATCGTCGCCGCCTCGGACACGAATCTGGCGTCGATCGGGTACCACTTCGGTTCCAAGGAGGCGCTGCTGACCGCCGCCCTGGTACAGGCGTTCGAGGAGTGGGGTGTCGAGATCGACCGGGTGTTGCGCGACGGCACCCAACCCGACCTGATGGACCGGCTGGAGACCATGTGGACCGGCCTGGTGGAGTCGTTCGGCACGCACCGGCCGCTCTGGGTCGCCGGGATCGAGGCGTTCGCGCTGGCCGAGCACCTGCCGGTGCTGCGGGAGCAGCTCGCCGAGACGTACACCCGGGCCCGCCCGGCGCTGGCCACCTTCGTGATCCGCAACGGTGGTGAGAACGTCCCCGAGGAGACCCGCAGGGCCGTCGGCTCGTTCCTGCTGGCGTTGATGACCGGCCTGACGGTGCAGCGGCTGCTCGATCCCGAGGCCGCCCCCTCCGGCAGGGACCTGGCCGAGGCGCTGCGGGTGATCGTCGGCGCGGTCAACGAGTCCGGCGACCCCGGGCACCCCTGCACCGACGCCTGACCGCCGGCCGCCGGGCCGCGTCCCGGCCGACCCGACAGGGGTACGACCCGCCGCGGCCCGCGTACAGGGGGTCGGGATAGGGGTCGGGGCGACACCGCCGCCGGCCGGACCCGCCGGGCCGGTCACTCCACCCGGACCAGACCGGCACGGAGCATGTCCTCCAGCCAGACGTCGAAGTCGCGCCGGGTGACCGCCGGATCGGCCGACCACTGCCGGGCCAGCACACCGGCCGCCCGCTCCAACGAGCCGCCCTGCTGCTGCAACGCGATCCACATCGCGGCGGCGGTCGCCCCGAACCGGTATCGCAGCCCGCTCCGTTCGGAGATCAGCTCAAGCTGCCCGTTCCGGGTGACCTTGGCGACGATGCCCTGTTCGAGTCGCACCCGCATCCTCCCTGCCTCTCCCCGTGTCCACCCTGGTGGCACCCTGTGGCGAACCGTGACGTCCACCAGGCCCGGTCACTACCGTATGAGGTCGGACGGTGACACGGTACGGCCATGGACCCACGTCGAAGGTGGACAAAAGCCCACCCGTACGCGGGAGGAAGCCCGAGGCCCGCCGGCCACCCGTGGGGGTCGACGGACCTCGGGCCTCCTCGGAAGAGGGTCAGTCGGACGCCTCCAACTCGTCGTCGAGGATGTCGAACAACTCGTCCGCGGTGACCGACGCCAGGTCCCGGGCGTCCGACGTCACCTCGGCCGCCCCGTACGCCGCGTTCCACCGGGACATCAGCGCCTGGAGCCGGACGGTGATCCGGCCCCGCTCCGCCTCGTCCGGCACGGTGCCGTCCAGCAGCGTCTCCCACCGGGCCAGCTCCGCCTCCAGCGACGGTGCGGCCGGCAGGTCACCGGCCAGCTCGGACCGGACGAACCGGGCCACCGCCGCCGGGCTGGGGTGGTCGTAGATGAGCGTCGCCGGCAACCGCAGCCCGGTCGCCGCACCGAGGCTGTTGCGGAACTCCACGGCCGCGAGGGAGTCGAAGCCCAACTCCAGGAAGCCCTTGTCCACGTCCAGCAGGTGCGGGCGGTCGTGCCCCAGCACCTCGGCCGCGCGGGCCCGGACCAGCTCGGTCACGGTCCGGTCGGCGTCGTCAGGCGACAGCCCCGCCAGCCGGTCGGCCAACGGCTTCTCCCCCGCCACCGGGCCGGCCGCACCGGCCGCCGCCCGCCGGGCGGGCGCCCGGACCAGGCCGCGCCACAGCGGCGGCACCCCGTCGGCCCGGGACCGGATCGCGGCCAGGTCCAGCCGGACCGGCAGGGCCACCGCCGGCACCGGCCCGAGGGTCGCGTCGAACAGCGCCAACGCGTCGGGCGTGGACAACGCGCCCACCCCGGAACGGGCCATCCGGCGCAGGTCCGCCGCACCGAGGTGCCCGGTCATCCCGCTGCCCGCCTCGGCCCACAGGCCCCACGCCAGCGCGGTGCCGGCGAGACCGTGCGCCCGCCGGTGCTGGGCGAGGGCGTCCAGGTAGGCGTTCGCCGCGGTGTAGCTGGCCTGGCCGGCGCCACCCAGGGTGGCCGCCGCCGAGGAGAACAGCACGAACCAGCGCAGTGGCCGGTGCAGGGTGAGTTCGTGCAGGTGACGGGCGGCCTCCGCCTTGGGGCCGAGCACCGCCGCCGCCCGCTGCGGGGTCAACGTCGGCAGCAACCCGTCGTCGACCACCCCGGCGGCGTGGACCACCCCGGTCAGCGGGTGCTCGGCGGGCACCCCGTCGAGCAGGGCCGCCACCGCCGCCCGGTCGGCCAGGTCGCAGGAGGCCACCGTCACCTCCGCGCCGGCCGCCGTCAGGCGGGCGGTCAGCTCGTCCACCCCCGGGGCCGCCGGGCCGCGCCGGCTGGCCAGCAGCAGCCGTCGTACGCCGTGCCGGGTCACCAGGTGCTCGGCGAGCAGCCGGCCCAGGCCCCCGGTGCCGCCGGTGACCAGCACCGTGCCCGTCGGGTCGATGCCGGCGGGCGGCTCTTCGTCGGGCACCGGCAGCGCCGCCAGCCGGGGCGCGAGCAGGCCACCGCGACGGACCGCCAGTTGCGGTTCGCCGTCGACGGCCAGCGCCGCCCGCACCCCCGCCGGGTCCGGCCCGTCGACGTCGATCAGGACCAGCCGGCCCGGGTTCTCCTCCTGCGCGGCCCGGACCAGCCCCCAGACGGTGGCGTCCACCGGCCGGGGCACGTCCTCGCCGTCGACGGTGGCGACCGCCCGGGTCGTCACCAGCGCCAGCCGGGCACCGGCGAACCGGTCGTCGGCGAGCCACTGCTGCACCAGGGACAGCGCCCCGGTGGCCACCGCCGAGGGGGAATCCGACGGGGAACGCCAGGCCACCACGACGGTGTCCGGCGTGCCGTCCCGCGCCGCGAGCGCGGCGAGGTCGGCGTGCCGGGACACCCCGAGGCCGAGGTCGTCGTCGCCGAGGACCACGGTCGTGCCGTCGCCGGTGCCCTGCGGCGTCTCCACCGCGGTCCAGGTGACCTGGTACAGCGACGAGCGGTGCCCGGACCGCGCCCCGCCCAGCTGGTCGGCGGCGAGCGGCCGGACCACCAGCGAGGCCACCGAGGCGACCGGTGCGCCGGTGGTGTCGGCCAGGTCGAACGCCACCTCCTGCGGGCCGGTCGGGCGCAGCCGCACCCGCAGCGCCGTCGCGCCGGTGGCGTGCAGGGTGACGCCACGCCAGGCGAACGGCAGCCGCAGCTGGTCGTCGTCCGGCTCGTCCCCGGTCAGGTCGAGGGTGTGCAGCACCGCGTCGAACAGCGCCGGGTGCAGGCCGAACCGACCGGCCGTCGACGTCGCCTCGTCGGGGAGCGCCACCTCGGCGTACACCTCGTCGCCGTTGCGCCAGGCGGCCCGCAGGCCCTGGAAGAGCGGACCGTAGTGGTAACCGGCGTCGGCCAGCCGGTCGTAGCGGCCGGCCAGGTCGACCGGGATCGACCCGGCGGGCGGCCAGGCGTCGCCGGCCGGACCGGCCGACGCGGTCGACGCCGCCGGGGCCAGCACGCCGGTGGCGTGCCGGGTCCATCCGTCGACGCCGTCCTCCGGCCGGGAGTGCACGGTGACCGGGCAGCGTCCCGTCCCGTCGGGCGCTCCCACCACCACCTGCAGGTCGACGCCGCCCCGGGGCGGGACGACCAGCGGGGCCTCCAGCGTCAACTCCTCCACCTGGGCGCAGCCGACCTGGTCAGCGGCGCGGACGGCCAGCTCGACGAACGCCGTGCCGGGCAGCAGCACCGTCCCGGCGAGATCGTGTTCGGCGAGCCACGGGTGGGTCCGCAGCGACAACCGGCCGGTCAGCACGGTGCCGTCGGCACCGGCCAGCCCGACGACCGCGCCGAGCAGCGGGTGGGCGGCCGGCCGCTGACCCAGCGCCGGCACGTCACCGCCGCCCGCCGGAGCGTCCAGCCAGAGCCGACGCCGCTGGAACGGGTACGTCGGCAGGTCGGTGACCCGGGCGCCGGTGGGCACGAACCAGGCCCGCCAGTCGACCGGGACACCTCGGGTGTGCAGGGTGGCGAGGGCGGTCAGCAGGGTCGCCGCCTCGTCCCGGCCGCCGCGCAGCACCGGCACCAGGGTGACGCCCCCGGTGTCGGTGACGCACTCCCGGCCCATCGCGGTGAGCACCGCGTCCGGGCCCACCTCCAGGAACGTGGTGACGCCGGCCGCCTCCAGGGTGGCGATCCCGTCGCTGAACCGGACCGCCTCCCGGACGTGCCGCACCCAGTAGCCGGGGGTGGTGATCTCGTCGGGGTCGGCGAGCCGGCCGGTCAGGTTGGACACCACCGGCACCCGTGGCGGTGCGAAGGTCAACCCGGCGGCGACCCGGTGGAACTCGGCCAGCATCGGCTCCATGTGCGGGGAGTGGAACGCGTGGCTGACCCGCAGCCGCTTGATCCGGCGTCCCCGGGCCCGCCAGTCGTCGGCGAGCGCGCCGACGGCGTCGTGGTCACCGGAGATCACCACGGACCGGGGGCCGTTGACCGCCGCGACACCCAGCTCGGTCTCCCGACCGGCCAGCTCCCCGCGCATCTCCTCCTCGGACGCCTCGACGGCGACCATCGCGCCGTCCTCCCGCATCGCCTGCATCAGCCGGCCGCGCGCGGTGACCAGGGTCGCGGCGTCGGGCAGCGACAGCACCCCGGCGACGTGCGCGGCGCTGATCTCGCCGATGGAGTGCCCGGCGACCAGGTCGGGCCGGACGCCCCACGATTCGAGCAGCCGGTACAGCGCCACCTCGATGGCGAACAGCGCGCTCTGGCTGTAGACCGTCTGGTCGAGCAGCGCGGCGTCGGCGACGTCGGGTTCGGTGTAGAGCACCTCCCGCAGCGGCCGGTCGAGCTGCGCGTCCAGGTGGGCGCACACCTCGGCGAACGCCGCCGCGAAGGCCGGGTACGCCGCGGCCAGCTCGCGGCCCATGCCGAGGCGCTGCGCGCCCTGGCCGGTGAAGAGCATGGCGAGCTTGCCGGCCGACGGCGTCCCCTGCACCCACTCGGCGGGGTCGGTGCCCCCGGCGGCCGCGCGCAGGGCGCGGACCGCGTCGTCCCCGGCCGGGGCGACCACCACGGCCCGACGTTCCAGCACCGCCCGGGTGGTGGCCAGCGAGTACGCCACGTCCAGGGTGGCCCCGGTGTCGGCGACCAGCCCGGCCTGGGCGCGCAGCGCCTCCGCCGAGCGGGCGGAGAGCAGCCAGGGCAGCACCGGTGGGGTGTGCGGGGCGTCCCCGTCGGCCGGCGTCGCCTCGACCGCCGGTGCCTGCTCGATGATGACGTGGGCGTTGGTGCCGCTGATGCCGAACGAGGAGACACCGGCACGGCGGGGCCGCTCCAGTGCCGGCCACTGCTGCGCCTCGGTGAGCAGCCGGACCGCCCCGGCCGACCAGTCCACCTGCGGCGACGGCTGGTCGGCGTGCAGGGTGCGGGGCAGCACCCCGTTGCGCATCGCCAACACCATCTTGATCACGCCAGCGACACCTGCCGCGCCCTGGGTGTGGCCGATGTTCGACTTGATCGAGCCGAGCCAGAGCGGCCGGTCCTGCGGACGGTCCTGACCGTAGGTGGCGAGGACCGCCTGTGCCTCGATCGGGTCGCCCAGGGTGGTGCCGGTGCCGTGCGCCTCGACCAGGTCGACCTCGTCGGGGCGGACGTCCGCGGCGGCCAGCGCCTGCCGGATGACACGCTGCTGGGCGGGACCGTTCGGGGCGGTCAGCCCGTTGGACGCGCCATCCTGGTTGATCGCCGAACCCCGCACCACGGCGAGAACGTGGTGACCGTGGCGTTCGGCGTCGGAGAGCCGCTCCAGCAGCAGCATGCCCGCCCCCTCGGACATGCCGGTGCCGTCGGCGTCGGCGGAGAAGGACTTGCACCGGCCGTCTGCGGCCAGCCCCCGCTGGAGGCTGAAGTCCAGGAAGGTGTCCGGCTTGGACATCACCGTGACCCCGCCGGCCAGCGCGAGCGAGCACTCGCCGGAGCGCAGCGCCTGCACGGCCAGGTGGATCGCCACCAGCGACGACGAACACGCGGTGTCGACGCTGACCGCCGGCCCCTCCAGGCCCAGGGTGTACGAGATCCGCCCGGACGCGACGCTCGCCATGCTGCCGTTGCCCAGGTAACCGGCGAGTTCCTCGGGTACCTCGGACAGCCGGCTGCCGTAGTCGTGGTACATGACCCCGGTGAACACCCCGGTCGGGCTGCCCTTGAGCGAGGTCGGGTCGATCCCGGCCCGCTCCAGCACCTCCCACGACGTCTCCAGCAGCAACCGCTGCTGCGGGTCCATCGCGACCGCCTCACGCGGGCCGATGCCGAAGAAGTCGGGGTCGAAGTCGGCCGCGTCGTAGAGGAAACCACCCTCCAGCGAGTACGTCCGGCCGGGCTTGCCGGGCTCCGGGTCGTAGAGGTGGTCGAGGTCCCAGCCGCGGTCGGTGGGGAACGACGAGATGGCGTCCGCGCCGTCGACCAGGAGTTGCCACAGGTCCTCCGGGGTGCGGACCCCGCCGGGGAAGCGGCAGCTCATCGCCACGATGGCGACGGGTTCGTCGACCACCGGCCGGACCACCGTGCTCGGCTGCGCCGACGCCGGTCCGCCGAGGATCGTGCCGTGCAGGTACCCGGCCAGCGCGGTCGGGTTCGGGTAGTCGAACACCAGGGTCGCCGGCAGCCGCAGCCCGGTGGCGGTGTTGAGCCTGTTGCGCAGCTCGACGGCGGCCAGCGAGTCGAAGCCGAGTTCCTTGAACGCCCGCGCCGGCTCGACGGCGGTGCCGCTGTCGTGGCCGAGGACGGCCGCGACGTTGGCCCGGACCAGGTCGAGCAGCACCCGGTGCTGGTCGTCCGCGTCGAGGGTGACGAGCTGCCGGTGCAGGCCGGAGCCGGTGACCGGGGTGGCCGGACCACCCGCCGCCCGTCGGGCCGGGAGCCGGACCAGGCCCCGGAACAGCGCCGGGAGCTGCTGGCCCTGGGCCCGCAGCGCGGCGGTGTCCAGCCGCACCGGCACCAGCAGCGGCTCGTCGCCGGCGACGGCCGCGTCCAGCAGGGCCAGACCCCGGTCGGAGTCCAGCGGCAGGACGCCGGAGCGGGCCATCCGGGCCACGTCGGCCTCGCCGAGGTGCGCGGTCATCCCACTGCGCTGCTCCCAGAAACCCCAGGCCAGCGACGTGGCCGGCAGGCCCAGGGCCCGCCGGTGCGCGGCCAGGGCGTCGACGAAGACGTTCGCGGCGGCGTAGTTGGCCTGCCCCGCCCCGTCGAGGACCCCGGCGGCGGAGGAGAACAGCACGAACGCCGACAGGTCACGGTCGCGGGTCAGCTCGTGCAGGTGCCAGGCCGGGTCGGCCTTGGCCCGCCACACGGTGTCGAGCTGTTCCTGGGTCAGGGCGGTCAGCAGGCCGTCGTCGAGGACCCCGGTGGTGTGCACGACGGCGGTCAACGCCGGGATGCCGTCCAGCAGGGTGGCGACGGCGTCCCGGTCCGCCAGGTCGGCGGCCACCACCTCGACGGTGGCCCCGAGGCCGGTCAGTTCGTCGCGCAGCTCCGCCGCGCCCGGCGCGGTCAGCCCTCGCCGCGAGGTCAGGACCAGGTCCCGCACCCCGTGCACCGTCACCAGGTGCCGGGCGACGAGCGCGCCCAGCACACCGGTGCCGCCGGTGACCAGGACGGTGCCGTCGGCCCGCCACGCTCCACCGGTGGTGGTCGCGCGGGCCAGGCGCGGCACCCGCACCTGGCCGTCGCGCAGCGACAGCTCCGGCTCACCGGTGCCCACCGCCGCCAGGATCTCCTCCACCGGAGTCTCCGGATCGGCGTCCACCAGCACGAACTGGCCGGGGTTCTCCGCCTGCGCGGCGCGGACCAGGCCCCAGATCGGGGCGTGGGCCAGGTCGGTGCCGCCGTCGGCGGCACCGTTGGTGATCACGACCAGCCGGGCGGCGGCCTGGGTCGGGTCGGCCAGCCAGGACTGGAGCAGGGCGAGGGTCTCCCCCACCGCCGTCCGGGCGGCGGTGGCCGGGTCGAGGTCGGCGGCGGGCGGGGTGAGCGGGGCGAGCACGACGTCGGGTACGCCGAGGCCGAGACCCTCCAGGTAGCCCCACGACTCGGCGGCGGTGCCGGTGGGCACGGTCACCCAGTCGACGCGGTAGAGGTCCCCGTCGGTCGGGGCGGCGGCGGTGAGCTGGACCGGGCGGGACACCAGCGCGCCGACCACGGCGACCGGTTCGCCGTCCGGGTCGGCCAGGTGCAGGGTGGCGGACTCCGGGCCGCTGGCGGTGACCTTCACCCGCAGGGCGGTGGCGCCCGTGGCGTGCAGCGTCACATCCGTCCAGGCGAACGGCAGATACGGCGGACGACCCACCGGCACCGGCTCACCGATCCCCACCACCTGCAACGCCGCATCCAACAACGCCGGATGCACCCCGAACCGCGACGCCTCCCCATGCGCCTCCTCCGGAAGCGCAACCTCAGCAAACACCACCTCACCAACCCGCCAGGCAGCCTGCACCCCCTGGAACACCGGACCATACTCGTACCCCTGCACCACCAGGTCGTCATACAACCCCGCCGTCGGCACCGGCACCGCACCCGACGGCGGCCAGACCCGCAGGTCGAAGCCGGGGTCGGTGACGTCGGCGGAGAGCACGCCGGTGGCGTGCCGGACCCAACTGCCGGTGTGTTCCGGCCGGGAGTGCACGGTGACCGTCCGGCGGCCGGTGTCGTCGGCGGCGGCGAGCAGCAACTGCACCTGTACGGCACCCTGCTCGGGCAGGATCAGCGGGGCGTGCAGGGTCAGCTCGTCGAGGTGGCCGAGGCCGACGTCGTCCCCGGCGTGCAGGACGAGTTCGACGAAGCCGGTGCCGGGCAGCAGGACGGTGCCGTTGACGGCGTGGTCGGCCAGCCACGGGTGGGTGTCCAGCGAGATCCGGCCGGTGAACAGCACCTCGCCGGACTCGGCCATGGTGACGGCGGCCCCCCACAGCGGGTGCCCGGCGGAGCCGAGACCGGCGGAGGTGAGGTCGGCGCTGCCACCGGTGGCGTTCAGCCAGTAGCGGCGGCGCTGGAACGGGTACGTCGGCAGCGGCACCTCGCCCCGGGGCCGGGCCGGCAGCACCGGCGACCAGTCGACGGTGACGCCCCGGGCGAACGCCTCACCGAGCGAGGTGAGCCAGCGGTGCAGCCCGCCCTCGCCCCGGCGCAGCGACCCGACGGCGGCGACCTCGACGCCCGCGTCGGCGGCGGTCTCCTCGACACCCATGGTCAGCACCGGGTGCGCGCTGCACTCCAGGAACACCCGCATCCCGGCGTCGAGCAGGGCGCGGGTGGTCTCCTCGAAGCGGACGGTCTGCCGCAGGTTGGTGTACCAGTAGCCGGCGTCCAGGCCGGTGGTGTCCAGCACCCGACCGGTGACGGTCGAGTAGAACGGGACCGTGGCGGCACGGGGGGTGACCTGGGCGAGGTCGGCACGTAGCCGCTGCTCGATCAGCTCCACCTGGGCCGAGTGCGACGCGTAGTCCACGTTCACCCGCTTGGCCCGCAGCCCCTCGGCGGTCAGCGTCGCGACCAGGTCGTCGACGGCGTCCGGGTCACCGGAGACGACGACGGAGGAGGTGCCGTTGACGGTGGCGATCGAGATGCGGTCGGCGTAGCCGGTCAGCCGTTCGGCCGCCGCCCGCTCGGGCAGGCCGATGGAGGCCATCGCACCCCGACCCGCCAACACCTCCGCAATCGCCAAACTCCGCAACGCCACCACCAACGCCCCATCCCGCAACGACAAACCACCCGCCACCACCGCCGCCGCGATCTCACCCTGCGAATGCCCAATCACCGCATCCGGCACCACCCCGAACGACCGCCACAACCCCGCCAACGACACCATCACCGCCCACAACACCGGCTGCACCACATCAACCCGCTCCAACGACGGAGCACCCTCCACACCCCGCAAAACCTCAACCAACCGCCAATCCACAAACTCCGACAACGCCACCCCACACTCACCGATCCGCTCCGCAAACACCGGAGACGAATCCAACAACTCCACCGCCATCCCCACCCACTGCGAACCCTGCCCCGGGAACACGAAGACCGTGCCGCCCTGGAGCACACCGGGGGCGGTGCCGTTCTCGGCGAACGCCCGCGCCCCGGCGACGAAGTCGCTCCGGTCGCCGACGATCACCGTGCGCCGGTCGAGCAGCGCCCGCCCGGTCGCCAACGCGTACGCGAGGTCACCGGCCCTGACGGACCCGTCGCCCGCGACGTCGGCCACCCGGGCGGCCTGCTCCCGCAGGGCCTGGTCGGTGCGGGCCGACAGCACCCAGGGCAGCAGCTCCGGCTCGGGGACGTCGACCGGCGGTTCCTCGGCCGGGGGTGCCTGTTCGAGGATGACGTGGGCGTTGGTGCCGCTGATGCCGAACGAGGAGACACCGGCACGGCGGGGCCGCTCCAGCGCGGGCCACGGCTGCGTCTCGGTGAGCAGCCGCACCGCCCCGGCCGACCAGTCCACCTGCGGGGTGGGCTCGTCCACGTGCAGGGTGCGGGGCAGCACCCCGTTGCGCATCGCCAACACCATCTTGATCACACCGGCGACGCCTGCCGCACCCTGGGTGTGCCCGATGTTCGACTTCACCGAGCCGAGCCAGAGCGGCCGGTCCCCGGGCCGTTCCTGACCGTAGGTGGCCAGCAGCGCCTGCGCCTCGATGGGGTCACCGAGGGTGGTGCCGGTGCCGTGCGCCTCGACGGCGTCCACCTCGGTGGCCGGGATGCCACCGGCCGCCGCGAGGGCCTGCCGGATCACCCGCTGCTGCGAGGGACCGTTCGGGGCGGTCAGGCCGTTGGACGCGCCGTCCTGGTTGATCGCCGAACCCCGCACCACGGCGAGGACGTGGTGACCGTGGCGTTCGGCGTCGGAGAGCCGCTCCAGCAGCAGCATGCCGACGCCCTCGGACATCGCCGTGCCGTCCGCGCCGGCCGCGAAGGACTTGCACCGGTGGTCGGCGGCCAGGCCCCGCTGGAGGCTGAACTCGATGAACGTGTCCGGGGTGGACATCACGGTGACGCCACCGGCCAGCGCCAGCGAGCACTCGCCGGAGCGCAGCGCCTGCACGGCCAGGTGGATCGCCACCAGCGACGACGAACACGCGGTGTCGACGCTGACCGCCGGCCCCTCCAGGCCCAGGGTGTAGGCGATCCGGCCGGACGCGACGCTGGCCATGCTGCCGTTGCCCAGGTAACCGGCGAGTTCCTCGGGCACCTCGGGCAGCCGGCTGGCGTAGTCGTGGTACATGACCCCGGCGAAGACACCGGTGAGGCTGCCGCGCAGCGAGTTCGGGTCGATGCCGGCCCGCTCCAGGGCCTCCCACGAGGTTTCCAGCAGCAGCCGCTGCTGCGGGTCCATCGCGATTGCCTCACGCGGGCTGATCCCGAAGAAGTCGGGGTCGAAGTCGGCCGCGTCGTAGAGGAAACCACCCTCCATGGCGTACGTCTTGCCGGTCCGGCCGGGCTCCGGGTCGTACATGCCGGCGAGGTCCCAGCCCCGGTCGGTGGGGAACGGGGTGATCGCGTCGGTGCCGTCGGCGAGCAGTCGCCACAGGTCCTCGGGGGTGCGGACCCCGCCGGGGAAGCGGCAGCTCATCGCCACGATGGCGACGGGTTCGTCGTCGGCGACGGGGGTGGCCACGGTCGGGGCCTGCGGGGTGGCCGCACCGAGGATCCTGGTGTGCAGGTAGTCGGCGAGCGCGGTCGGGTTGGGGTAGTCGAAGACCAGGGTCGCCGGCAGCCGCAGCCCGGTGGCGGTGTTGAGCTTGTTGCGCAGCTCGACGGCGGCCAGCGAGTCGAAGCCGAGTTCCCGGAACGCCCGGGACGGCTCGACGGTGGCCGGGCTCTCGTGGCCGAGCACCCCGGCGACGTTGGCCCGGACCAGGTCGAGCAGCAGTCGCCGCTGGTCGGCGTCGGCGAGGCCGAGCAGTTGCCGGTGCAGTGCCGAGCCGCCGACCGGCGTCGCGGTCGCACCGGCGGCCCGTCGGGCCGGGAGCCGGACCAGGCCCCGGAACAGCGCCGGGAGCTGCTGGCCCTGGGCCCGCAGCGCGGCGGTGTCCAGCCGGACCGGCACCAGCAGCGGCTCGTCGGTGGCGACCGCCGCGTCCAGCAGGGCGAGACCCTGGTCGGTGCCGATGCCGAGCACGCCGGAGCGGGCCATCCGGGCCACGTCGGCCTCGCCGAGGTGCGCGGTCATCCCACTGCGCTGCTCCCAGAAACCCCAGGCCAGCGACGTGGCCGGCAGGCCCAGGGCCCGCCGGTGCGCGGCCAGGGCGTCGACGAAGACGTTCGCGGCGGCGTAGTTGCCCTGCCCGGAGCCGTCGACCACGCCGGCGGCCGAGGAGAACAGCACGAACGCGGACAGCTCACGGTCCCGGGTGAGGTCGTGCAGGTGCCAGGCCGGGGTGGCCTTGGCCCGCCACACGGTGTCGAGCTGCGCGTCGGTGAACGCGGCGACGGTACCGTCGTCCAGCGCGCCGGTGGTGTGCACGACGGCGGTCAACGCCGGGATGGCGTCGAGCACCCCGGCGACCGCGTCCCGGTCGGCCAGGTCGGCCGCCACCACCTCCACGGAGGCACCCAACGCCGCCAACTCGTCCCGCAACTCCACCGCACCCGGCGCGGTCAACCCGCGCCGGGAGGTCAGGACCAGGTCCCGCACCCCGTGCACCTCCACCAGGTGCCGGGCCACCAGCCCGCCCAGCACACCGGTGCCACCGGTCACCAGCACCGCACCGTCGGCCCGCCACACCGGCTCCCCGGCGGCGGCGCGGGCCAGGCGCGGCACCCGCACCTGACCGTCGCGCAGCGACAGCTCCGGCTCACCGGTGCCCACCGCCGCCAGGATCTCCTCCACCGGAGTCTCCGGATCGGCGTCCACCAGCACGAACTGACCCGGGTTCTCCACCTGGGCGGCCCGGACCAGGCCCCACACCGGGGCGTGCACCAGGTCGGTCACCTGGTCGGCCGCGCCGCTGGTGAGCACCACCAGCCGGGACTCGGCCAACCGGGGGTCGGCCAGCCAGCGCTGCAGCAGCGCGAGCGCCGTACCCACCGCGGCCCGCGCGGCCACCTCGACGTCGGCGACCGGTCCGTCGCCCGTGAGACGGGCGAGGACCAGCTCCGGCACGTCGTCGGCGAGGTCCGCCAGGTGGGCCCACGAGGGCGTCGTCGGGGTGGCGGGCACCGCGACGGTGGTCCAGTCGACCCGGTAGAGGTTGCCCTCGGTGGTGGCGGCGGCGAGCTGCACCGGCCGGGACACCAGGGAACCGATCTCGGCGACCGGCGCACCGGTCGGGTCGGCCAGGTGCAGGGTAACCGCCTCCGGGCCGGTCGGGGTGACCTTCACCCGCAGGGCGGTGGCGCCCGTGGCGTGCAGCGTCACATCCGTCCAGGCGAACGGCAGATACGGCGGACGACCCACCGGCACCGGCTCACCGATCCCCACCACCTGCAACGCCGCATCCAACAACGCCGGATGCACCCCGAACCGCGACGCCTCCCCATGCGCCTCCTCCGGAAGCGCAACCTCAGCAAACACCACCTCACCAACCCGCCAGGCAGCCTGCACCCCCTGGAACACCGGACCATACTCGTACCCCTGCACCACCAGGTCGTCATACAACCCCGCCGTCGGCACCGGCACCGCACCCGACGGCGGCCACGCCGACAGGTCGAAGCCGGCGGCGGCCGGGGTGTCGGTGAGCACGGCGGTGGCGTGCCGGGTCCACGGCTGTTCCGCCTCGGCGTGCTCGGCCCGGGAGTGGACGCTGACGGTCCGCCGGGTCGACTCGTCGGCGGCGGTCATCAGCAGCTGTACCTGCACGGCGGTGCGCTCGGCGAGCAGCAGCGGGGCGTGCAGGGTCAGCTCCTCCAGGTGGCCGAGGCCGACGTGGTCACCGGCGTGCAGCACCATCTCGACGAAGGCCGCACCGGGCAGCAGGACGGTGCCGTTGACGGCGTGGTCGGCCAGCCACGGGTGGGTGTCCAGCGAGATCCGGGCGGTGAACAGCACCTCACCGGACTCGGCCATCGCCACCGACGCACCCCACAGCGGGTGGCCGGCCGCGCCGAGGCCCACCGACGCCACGTCGGTCGTGCCGCTGGTCGCGTCGATCCAGTAGCGGCGGCGCTGGAACGGGTACGTCGGCAGCGGCACCTCCCCGCGCGGACGCGCCGGCAACGCCGACGACCAGTCCACCGGCACCCCACGGACGAACGCCTCACCCAGCGAGGTGAGCCAACGACGCAGCCCGCCCTCGCCCCGGCGCAGCGACCCGACTGCGGCGACCTCGACGCCCGCGTCGGCGGCGGTCTCCTCGACACCCATGGTCAGCACCGGGTGCGCGCTGCACTCCAGGAACACCCGCATCCCCGCCCGCAGCAGCACCCGGGTGGTCTCCTCGAAGCGGACGGTCTGCCGCAGGTTGGTGTACCAGTAGCCGGCGTCCAGGCCGGTGGTGTCCAGCACCCCGGCGGTCACCGTGGAGTAGAACGGCACGGTCGACGACCGGGGCGACACCTCGGCGAGGTCGTCGCGCAGCCGCTGCTCGATCAGCTCCACCTGGGCCGAGTGCGACGCGTAGTCCACGTTCACCCGCTTGGCCCGCACCTCCTCGGCGCTGAGAGCGGCGACGAGGTCGTCGACGGCGTCCGGGTCACCGGAGACCACCACCGACGACACCCCGTTGACCGTGGCGATGGACACCCGGCCGTCGTAGGCGTCGAGGCGCTCGCGGACCCGCTCGGCGGGCAGGCCGATGGAGGCCATCGCACCCCGACCCGCCAACACCTCCGCAATCGCCAAACTCCGCAACGCCACCACCAACGCCCCATCCCGCAACGACAAACCACCCGCCACCACCGCCGCCGCGATCTCACCCTGCGAATGCCCAATCACCGCATCCGGCACCACCCCGAACGACCGCCACAACCCCGCCAACGACACCATCACCGCCCACAACACCGGCTGCACCACATCAACCCGCTCCAACGACGGAGCACCCTCCACACCCCGCAAAACCTCAACCAACCGCCAATCCACAAACTCCGACAACGCCACCCCACACTCACCGATCCGCTCCGCAAACACCGGAGACGAATCCAACAACTCCACCGCCATCCCCACCCACTGCGAACCCTGCCCCGGGAACACGAACACCACCCCGGAGCCGCCCTGCAACGGCGTCGGCACCGCAGCCCCGGCGACCAGGGCGTCCGCGCCGGTCAGGAAGTCGCTGACGTCGCCGACGACGACGGCCCGCCGGTCCAGCGCCGCCCGCCCCTTGGCCAGCGCGTACGCGAGGTCACCCGGGTCGGTGGTGGCGGCGGCGACGGCGGCCCGCAGCTGGGCGGCCTGGGCGCGCAGTGCCTCCTCGGTCTTGGCCGACAGCACCCACGGCAGCACGGCCGGCGGCGCGACGATCTCGCCCTCCAGCTCGACCGGCGGGGCCTCCTCCACGATGACGTGGGCGTTGGTGCCGCTGATGCCGAACGACGACACGCCCGCCCGGCGCGGCCGGTCCAGCGCCGGCCACGGCTGCGCCTCGGTGAGCAGCCGCACCTCGCCGGCCGACCAGTCGATCTGCGGGGACGGCTCGTCGGCGTGCAGGGTGCGGGGCAGCAGACCGTTGCGCATCGCCAGCACCATCTTGATCACGCCCGCGACACCTGCCGCACCCTGGGTGTGGCCGATGTTCGACTTGATCGAGCCGAGCCACAGCGGACGCTCACCCGGCCGGCCCTGCCCGTACGTGGCCAGCAGCGCCTGCGCCTCGATCGGGTCGCCGAGGGCCGTGCCGGTGCCGTGCGCCTCCACCGCGTCGACCTCGGTCGCCGGGATGCCACCGGCCGAGGCCAGCGCCTGCCGGATCACCCGCTGCTGCGAGGGACCGTTCGGGGCGGTCAGCCCGTTGGACGCGCCGTCCTGGTTGGTGGCCGAGCCCCGGATCACCGCGAGCACCTGGTGGCCGTTGGCCCGCGCGTCGGAGAGCCGCTCCAGCAGCAGCATGCCGGCGCCCTCACCCCAGCCGGTGCCGTCGGCCCCGGCGGCGAACGACTTGGAGCGGCCGTCCTTGGCCAGGCCCCGCTGGCGGCTGAAGTCGATGAACGTGTCCGGGGTGGACATCACCGTGACGCCGCCGGCCAACGCCAGCGAGCACTCCCCGGCCCGCAGCGCCTGCACGGCCAGGTGGATCGCCACCAGCGACGACGAGCAGGCGGTGTCGATCGACACGGCCGGCCCCTCCAGACCGAGGGTGTAGGCGACCCGGCCGGAGACGATGCTGGCGAGGCTGCCGTTGCCCAGGTAACCGGCCAGCTCGTCGGGCACCTGGTGCAGGCGCAGCGCGTAGTCGTGGTACATGACGCCGGCGAAGACACCGGTCGGGCTGCCCTTGAGCGAGGTCGGGTCGATCCCGGCCCGCTCCAGCACCTCCCACGACGTCTCCAGCAGCAACCGCTGCTGCGGGTCCATCGCGACCGCCTCACGCGGGCTGATCCCGAAGAAGTCCGCGTCGAAGTCGGCCGCGTCGTAGAGGAAACCACCCTCCATCGAGTACGTCTTGCCGGGCTTGCCGGGCTCCGGGTCGTACATGCCGGCCAGGTCCCAGCCCCGGTCGGTGGGGAACGGGGAGACCGCGTCGACGCCGCCCTCCAACAGCTCCCACAGCTGCTCCGGAGTGCTCACCCCACCGGGGAAGCGGCAGCTCATCGACACGATCGCGATCGGCTCCTGGGTGAACGAGGCAGGTGCCAGCTCCGGCACCACCGGGTCCACGTCGGTGCCGAGCACGGTGGAGACCACGAACTCGGCGAGCGCCACCGGCGTCGGGTAGTCGAAGACCAGGGTCGCCGGCAGCCGCAGCCCGGTGGCGGCGTTGAGCCGGTTACGCAGCTCCACCGCGGCCAGCGAGTCGAAACCCAGCTCGTTGAAGGCGCGGCGGGGCTCGATCGCCTCCGCACCGTCGTGGCCGAGCACGGCGGCGACGTGCGCGCGGACCAGGTCGAGGGTGACCCGGTCCCGTTCGGCCGGGGTGAGGCCGGCGAACTGCCGGGCCAGCCCCTGGGCGGCGTCCGCCGGGCCGGCGGCCTGCGCGGCCCGCCGGGCCGGCAGCGGCACCAGGCCGCGCAGCAGCGCCGGCACCCCGTCGGGCCGGTTGCGCAGCGCGGTCAGGTCGACCCGGATCGGGGCGAGCACCGGCTCGTCGACGCCGAGCGCCGCGTCGAGCAGGGCCAGGTTCTCGGCCGGGCTGAGGCCGGGCATGCCGGACCGCTCGATGCGCTGCAACGCGGCGGCGTCCAGCTGGCCGCCCATGCCGCTGTCACCGGTCCACAGACCCCAGGTGAGGGCGACGGCGGGCCGGCCCTGCGCCCGACGGGTGGTGGCCAGCGCGTTCAGGGTGGCGTTCGCGGCGGCGTAGTTGCCCTGCCCGGCGCAGTCGAGCAGGCTCGCCAGCGAGGAGAAGAGCACGAAGGCGGTCAGGTCGGCGTCGCGGGTCAGCCGGTCGAGGTTGACCGCGCCGTCCAGCTTGGCCTGCAGCACCGCGTCGAGCCGCTGCGGGGTGAGCGAGCCGATCGTCCCGTCGTCGACGATGCCGGCGGCGTGCACCACCGCCCGCAACGGCCGGTCGGCCGGGACGGCGGCGAGCAACGCGGCCAGGGCGTCGGCGTCGGCCGCGTCGCAGGCGGCCACGTCGACGCTCGCGCCTGCCGCTTCCAGTTCCGCGCGCAGCTGCGCCACACCGGCCGCCGCCGGGCCACGACGACTGGTCAACAGCAGGTGGCGTACGCCGTGGTTGCCGGCCAGGTGCCGGGCGACGTGCGCGCCGAGCCCGCCGGTGCCGCCGGTGACCAGCACCGTGCCGTCGGTCGGCCACCCGGCGGCGTCGTCGTTGCCGTCGGGGGTGGTGGCGACCCGGGCCAGCCGGGGCACACTGATCTCCCCGTCCCGTACCCGCAGCTCCGGTTCGCCGGTGGCCAGGGCGGCGGCCAGCAGCGACGTGGGGGCGTCGGCGAGCCGGACGGTGACGAACCGGTCCGGGTTCTCCGTCTGCGCGGCGCGCAGCAGACCCCAGACCGCCTCGGTGGCGAGGTCGTCGGCGCGGCTGACGAAGACCAGCCGGGTGCCGGCCAGCCGCGCGTCGGCCAGCCACTGCTGCAGCAGCGTCAACGCGTCGGCGGTGGCGGCCCGGACGTCACCGGCGTCGACCCCGACGAACGCGAACTCGGGGGCGGTCGCGCCGGCGTCGATCGCGGCGCCCAGTGCGGCCGGGTCGGCGTACCGGGGGGCGGTGCCGATCCGCTCGTCGCCGAGCACCGCCCAGCGGGGGGTGCCCGTCGGGGCGGGCCGGTGACCGAGCTTCGTCCACTCCAGCCGGAACAGCCGCTCGTGGTAGCCGCCCCGGGCGGCGGTGAGCTGGGCGGTGGAGACCGGCCGGGAGACGAACGACCGCACCGAGGCCACCGGTGCGCCGGTGGCGTCGGCGAGGGTCACCGACACGCTGTCCCCGGCGGCCGGGGCGATCCGCACCCGCACCTCGGCCGCACCGGCGGCGTGCAGGGTGACGTCGTTCCAGGCGAACGGGATGCGCACCGCGTCGTCGGTGGGCTCGCCCCGGTGGGCCGCGTCGATGGCGTGCAGGGCGGCGTCCAGCACCGCCGGGTGCAGGCCGAAGCGGGCCGCCTCGGCCCGGCTGTCGGCGGGGAGCGCGACCTCGGCGTACACCTCCTGGCCGCGTCGCCAGACGGCCTTGAGGCCCTGGAAGACCGGGCCGTAGCCGTAGCCCTGGTCGGCCAGTTCGGCGTAGATGCCGGCCAGGTCGACCGGCCGGGCGTCGCGCGGCGGCCACTGGGTGAGCGGCTGACCGGCGTCGACGGCCTCCGGGGTGAGGAAGCCGCTGACGTGCCGGGTCCACAGCTGGTCGTCCGGGTCGGACCCGTCGGGCCGCGAGTAGACGGCCACCGGGCAGCGGCCGGCCGGGTCGGCGGCGCCGACGACCACCTGGAGGGCGACGCCGCGCTCGTCGAGCGCCAGCGGAGCCTCCAGGGTCAGCTCCTCGACGGTGGGGCAGCCGACCTGGTCGCCGGCCCGCACGGCCAGCTCGACGAAGGCGGTGCCGGGCAGCAGCGCCACCCCGGAGATGGTGTGGTCGGCCAGCCACGGGTGGCTGCGCAGCGACACCCGACCGGTGAGCACCACGCCGTCGCCGCCGGCCAGGCCGACGACCGCACCGACCAGCGGGTGCCCGGCGGCGAGCTGACCGAAGCCGGTCGCGTCGGCGCTGCCGCCGCCGGATTCCATCCAGAACCGGCGACGCTGGAACGGGTACGTGGGCAGCGCGACCCGACGCGCCCCACGGGCGGCGAAGAACGCCGTCCAGTCCACCGGCACCCCCCGCACGTGGGCGCGGGCGACGGCGGCGACGACGTCGGCCTCCTCGTCGTGGTCGGCGCGCAGCAGCGGGGCGAAGACCGCGTCGGCGTCGTCGTCGAGACAGGCCGGACCCATCGCGGAGAGCACACCGGCCGGACCGAGTTCGAGGAAGGTGGTGACCCCCTCGTCGGCCATGGCCCGGACGGCGTCGGCGAACCGGACGCTGTCGCGTACGTGCCGCACCCAGTATTCGGGGTCGCACAGTTCCCCGGAGAGCACCGGCCGGCCGGTGACCGTGGAAACGACCGGGATGGTCGGCGGGCGGTAGGTGAGCACGTGCGCCAGCCGGCCGAACTCGGCGAGCATCGGCGTCATCAGCGGCGAGTGGAAGGCGTGGCTGACCTTCAGCCGCTTCGTCTTGTGCCCGGCGGCGGCGAGGGCGGCGACCACCTCCAGCACGGCGTCCTCGTCGCCGGAGACCACCACCGAGGCGGGGCCGTTCACCGCGGCCAGGCCCACCTGAGCCTCGCGGCCGGCCAGCAGCGGACGGACCTGCTCCTCGGTGGCCTGCACCGAGATCATCGCGCCCTCGGCGGGGAGCTGCTGCATGAGCCGGCCCCGGGCGGCGACCAGCAGGGCGGCGTCCTCCAGGGAGAGCACCCCGGCGACGTGGGCGGCGGCCAGCTCACCGATCGAGTGCCCGGCGAGCAGGTCCGGCCGGATCCCCCACGACTCCAGCAGCCGGAACTGGGCGACCTCCACCGCGAACAGCGCGCACTGGGTGTAGGCGGTCTGGTCGAGCAGGGCCGCCTCGGCGGTGCCGGGCTCGGCGAACAGCACGTCGGCCAGCGGCACGTCCAGTTGCAGGTCGAGCCAGCCGCAGGCGTCGTCGAACGCGGTGGCGTAGACCGGGTAGCTGCGGTGCAGCTGCCGGCCGGCGTCCAGCCGCTGGCTGCCCTGCCCGGTGAACAGGAAGCCGAGCCCACCACCGGTGGCCTGGCCCAGGTGCACGCCGGGCACGTCGCCACCGGCGGCGAGGGCGGCCAGGTCCTGGACCGTCGCGGCCCGGTCCCGGGCCACCAGCACCGCCCGGTGCTCCAGCGCGGTCCGGGTGGTGGCCAGCGAGTACGCGACGTCGAGCAGTTCCGGGGCGTCCCCGTCGGTGTCCACGACGGCGAGCAACGCGGCGGCCTGGTCGCGCAGCGCGGCCTCGCCGCGGGCGGAGAGCACCACCGGCAGCACCTCGCTGGGCAGCTGCGGCACGGCGGGCACGGCCTCGTCGTCGACGGCCGGCGGCTCCTCGACGATGACGTGCGCGTTGGTGCCGCTGACCCCGAACGAGGAGACCCCGGCCCGGCGCGGGTGGCCCGCGTCGTCCCACGGGCGGGCCTCGGTGAGCAGGGCGACGGTGCCGGCGGACCAGTCCACGTTGGGGGTGGGCGCGTCGACGTGCAGGGTCTGCGGCAGCACCCGGTGCCGCATCGCCATCAGCACCTTGATCACACCGGCGACACCGGCGGCGGCCTGCGAGTGGCCGATGTTGGACTTGAGCGAACCGAGCCACAGCGGCCGGTCGGCGGGGCGTTCCCGGCCGTAGGTGGCGATGATCGCCTGCGCCTCGATGGGGTCGCCGAGGCGGGTGCCGGTGCCGTGCGCCTCGACCAGGTCGACGTCGGCGGGGGCCAGGCCGGCCGAGGCCAGCGCGGACATGATCACCCGCTGCTGGGACGGCCCGTTCGGGGCGGTCAACCCGTTGGACGCGCCGTCCTGGTTGATCGCCGATCCCCGGATCACCCCGAGCACCCGGTGGCCGTTGCGGCGGGCGTCGGAGAGCCGCTCCAGCACCAGGATGCCGACCCCCTCGGCCCAGCCGGTGCCGTCGGCCGCCGCCGCGAACGGCTTGCACAGCCCGTCCGGGGCGAGGCCGCGCTGCCGGCTGAACGCGGTGAACGCGCCCGGGTGCACCATCACGGCGACGCCACCGGCCAACGCGGTGGTGCACTCACCACGCTGCACCGCCTGGCAGGCCAGGTGCAGGGCGACAAGCGAACCCGAGCAGGCGGTGTCCACGGTCAGCGTCGGGCCCTCGAAACCGAAGGTGTAGGCGAGCCGACCGGACACCACGCTCGGCGCGTTGCCGGTGAGCAGGTAGCCGTCCAGTCCCTCCGGGGCCTCGTGCAGCCGGGGGCCGTACTCCTGCGGTTCGGCGCCGATGAAGACACCGGTCTGGCTGCCGCGCAGCGACGCCGAGTCGATGCCGGCGTCCTCCAGCGCCTCCCAGGCGGTCTCCAGCACCAGCCGCTGCTGCGGGTCCATCGTCATCGCCTCGCGCGGGCTGATGCCGAAGAAGTCCGCGTCGAACTCGGCCGCGCCCTCCAGGAAACCGCCCTGGCGCACGTAGGTCTTGCCCGGCTTGCCCGGGTCCGGGTCGTAGAGCCCGTCGGTGTCCCAACCCCGGTCGGTCGGGAAGTCGCTGATCACGTGCCGGCCCTCGGCGACCAGCCGCCACAGGTCGTCGGCAGAGGTGCTGTGCCCCGGATAGCGGCAGCCGATGCCGACCACGGCGATCGGCTCGTCGTCGGCGGCGGGCCGGCGTAGCGGCGCGGCGACCGGCGCGGGTGCGGCGTCCCCACCGAGCAGGGTCCGCAGCAGCCGCCCGACCGCCTGCGGCGTCGGGTGGTCGAAGACCAGGGTGACCGGCAGGTCCAGGCCGGTCGCGGCGGTGAGCCGGCGGTGCAGCTCGACCGCGGCGAGCGAGTCGAAGCCCAGGTCGCGGAAGGGCCGGCCGGGCTCGACGGCGTCCGGGCCGTCCGGCAGTACGGTCCGCAGCACGTCGCGGGCCTGCTCCCGGACCAGCGCGGTGAGCGCCCGGTCCTGCTCGTCGGCCGTGCGGCCCTCCAGCCGCCGCCGCAGTGCCGACAGGGCGTCGGGCTCGGCACCGGTGGGGTTCACGGACTCGCTCATGGCACGCTCCACTAGGTCTCCGGGTTCGACGCCCGGCTCGGTGTGTCGGCTTTCGGCGCCCGATCACGGCAAGGCCGCCGCGACCGGTAGGGGGGACCGGTCGCGGCGGCCTCGCGGCGACCGGTGGGTTCACCGGTCGGGGCGGTGTTACTCCTCGGGCGCGAGCAGCGCGCCGGAGGCGGCGTCGCGGACCGTGATCGCGGACATCGGGCACATGTCGGCGGCGTCGATGACCGCCTCGTCGGGCGCGGTCTCCGGGGCCAGGGCGGACGCCTTGCCGGCCCGGATCTCGATCTGGCGGGGGGCCGCGCCGGCGCAGACCCCGGTACCGATGCAGGCGTCCCGGTCGACGGTGACCGTCCACCTGGTGTCCACAGCGGTCACCAGGCCACCAGCAGCTTGTTCGGGCCCCGGACCAGCAGGCCGGACTTCCACGACACGCCCGCGTCGCCGTCGGCCAGGCTCAGCTCGGGGAACCGGTCCAGGATGGTGTGCAGGGCGACCTGCAGCTCCATCCGGGCGAGCTGCGCGCCGAGGCAGTGGTGCGGGCCGTGGCCGAACGCGACGTGCGGGTTCTGCTCGCGGGTGAAGTCGAAGGTCTCCGGGTTGTCGAAGATCTCCGGGTCCCGGTTGGCCCCGGGCAGCGAGACCAGCACCGGCTCACCGGCGCGCACGGTGATCCCGCTCAGCTCCACGTCCTCCACCGCGTACCGGGGGAACATGGCGGCCGGGTTCAGCGGGATCATCCGCAGCAGTTCCTCCACGGCCGCCGGCACCAGGCTCCGGTCGGCGCGCAGCTGCGCCATCAGCTCCGGGTGGGTGAGCAGCGCGTAGACGAAGTTGGGGATGTGCGTGGAGACCGTCTCGACGCCGGTGAGCAGCAGCCCGACCCCGGCGATGGAGAGCAGCTCCTGCTCGGTCAGCCGGTCGCCCTCGTCGCGGGCCTTGACCAGCGCGCCGAGCAGGTCGTCGGTGGGCTGCTCGCGGCGCTGGGCGACCAGCTTGCCCATGTAGCCGAAGAGCTGCTCGGCGTAGACCATCAGCTGCTCGCTGGTGCTGGTCAGCCCCTCGGTCCAGATCCGGAACTGGGCCCGGTCCTCGAACGGCACCCCGAGCAGCTCGCAGATGACGGTGATCGGGTACGGCAGGGCGAACAGCTCGACCAGGTCACCCGGGGAGCCCTTGGCGATCATCTCGTCGACGTACTCGTTGGCGATGCGCTGGGCGCCCTCGCGCATCTCGTTGACCCGGCGGGCGGTCAGCGCCTTGCCGGCGAGCTTGCGCAGCCGGGTGTGGTCCGGCGGGTCGAGGCCGATGATGCCCTCGTAGGTCATCTCCTCGCGGGTGCGGGGCTGGTCCTTGCCCTGCGCCGCGGCCCGGCTGAACCGCGGGTCGGTCAGCACGGTCTTGACGTCCTCGTACCGGGTGGCGAGCCAGGACACCTCGCCGTACGGCAGTTGCACCCGGGCCAGCGGCTCGGTGCTGCGCAGCAGCCCGTAGACGGGGTCGATGTCGATCCCGGGCGCCTCGCTGAACGGATATTTACGGATCTCCTGATCGATCGTCACGGAGCACTCCCTCGGGTCGCACCGGGCGCACGTGATCCGGCGCTGGCATCGGTGTCTGCACGGCCGCTCGGTGCGGTACGGCGTATCCGGGCGACACGCCGGGCGCCGGCCGGACCAGGCGAGGGATACGTAATCAGGAAAGGAAATCCACCTACACCCCCGCGACGCCCCTAGCCTCCCCCTACCGGCTGCGCTAAGGGGCGGCTCTGGGGTTCCGCTAGGGGTCCGGGCGGACGGGCCGCCACTAGCGTGTGGGCGAGGCAACGCGCTGTTGACCGTCGAGCGATTCTCGCGGGCGCGCACCGGTGATTGAGTCACGCCACGTCGGTGGGCGCAACCCCCCATGGAGGATGGTTGATGTCCCTGCTCGTTTCCACGACCGCCGATCCGGGGCGGTTCCACTCCTTCGGGCCGCACCACATCGAAGAGCTGGGCGGCCGGTACGGATTGTCGGCCGACAATCTGCACGCGATCCGCACCATTTCCCAGGTGCTGCCCTTCCGGGTCAACGAGTACGTCCTGTCGCACCTGATCGACTGGGACCGCATCCCGGACGACCCGATCTTCCGGCTGGTGTTCCCGCAGCGCGGCATGCTCGCCGCCGACGACGAGCGGATCGTCGGCGACCTGCTGCGCGCCGGTGACCGCAAGGGGCTGCGCGGCGAGGTGGCCCGGATCAGGGCGGGGCTCAACCCGCACCCGTCCGGGCAGCAGCAGCACAACGTGCCCAGCCTGGACGGTCAGGAACTGCCGGGCATGCAGCACAAGTACCGGGAGACGGTTCTGTACTTCCCGCAGCAGGGGCAGACCTGCCACGCGTACTGCACCTACTGCTTCCGGTGGGCGCAGTTCGTCGGGGACGCCGACCTGCGGTTCGCCGCACCCGGCCCGGAGCAGTTGGTGAGCTACCTGCACCGGCACCCGGCGGTCACCGACGTGCTGGTCACCGGGGGCGACCCGATGATCATGTCGACGGAGCGGCTGCGCAGCCACGTGGAGCCGCTGCTGACGGTCGACACGGTGCGCACCATCCGGTTCGGCACCAAGGCGGTCGCCTACTGGCCGTACCGGTTCGTCTCCGACACCGACGCCGACGACCTGCTGCGGTTGTTCGAGCAGGTGGTCGCGTCGGGGCGCAGCGTCGCGGTGATGGCGCACTTCAGCCACCCCCGGGAGCTGGCCACCGAGGTCGCCACCCGGGCCATCGCCCGGATCAGGTCGACCGGGGCGGTGGTCTACTGCCAGGCCCCGCTGATCCGCTACGTCAACGACGACGCCCGCGCCTGGAGCGAGATGTGGCGGGCGGAGCTGGCCGTCGGCGCGGTGCCCTACTACATGTTCGTCGAGCGGGACACCGGTCCCCGGGACTACTTCCAGGTGCCGCTGACCCGGGCCGCCGACATCTTCCGTACCGCGTACCAGGATCTGCCCGGACTGGCCCGGACGGTGCGCGGACCGGTCATGTCGGCCACCCCCGGCAAGGTCCTCGTCGACGGCGTCGAGCGGACCCCGGACGGCGACTTCTTCCAGCTCCGGCTGATCCAGGCCCGCGACCGGCGGCTGGTCGGCCGGCCGTTCCGGGCCCGCTGGTCGGCCGACGCGGCCTGGCTGAGCGACCTGGAACTGGACCCGACGGCCCCGGCGGACATCCTCGCCGCGGTCAGCCCCAGCGCGGCCCGCCCCGGCGCGGCCGTCACCGCCTGAACACCCACCGACCCGAAGGGAGCTGGCGATGGCCGGCCGGAAGATTTCGCCCAACCTCGCGCTCGACCAGATGGTCGCGCAGCGCATCGCCGCGGGCGAGTCCATCGTGCACCTGGGCTTCGGCGAGTCCCGCCTGCCGGTGTTCCCGCCGCTGCTGCGGGCGCTGACCGACGGCGGCGACCGCAACGCCTACGGGCCGGTGGTCGGTGACCCGGCCACCCGGGACGCGGTGGCCGGGTACTTCTCCCGCCGCCGGCTGCCCACCGAGGCCGACCAGGTGATCATCGCGCCGGGCAGCAAGCCGCTGCTGATGGCCCTGCAACTGGTCGTCGGCGGGGACACCCTGCTCGCCGCGCCGAGCTGGGTCACCTACGCCCCGCAGGCCCGGCTCGCCGGCCGGACCGCGCTGGGGGTGCCGGTGCCCGAGTCGTGCGGCGGGGTGCCCGACCCGGCGGCGCTGCGGGAGACGATCCGCGCCGCCCGGGTGCTCGGCCACGACCCGCGCATCCTGGTGCTCACCTCGCCGGACAACCCGACCGGCACGCACGCCCCGGACGACCTCGTCCGCGAGCTGTGCGCGATCGCCGAGGAGGAGGACCTGCTGATCGTCTCGGACGAGATCTACCGGGACATCCTGCACACCCCGGGCACGGACCTGCTCTCCCCCGCCGAGGTCGCACCCCGGCGGACCGTGGTGCTCACCGGGCTCAGCAAGAACCTGGCGCTCGGCGGCTGGCGGATCGGCGCGGCCCGGTTCCCGGCCGGCGGGTGGGGGGAGCGGATCCGCGCCGACGTCGCCTCGGTGGCCAGCGAGATCTGGTCCACCCTGGCCGGGCCGATGCAGTCGGTCGCCCGGTACGCCTTCGCCGAGCCGCCGGAGATCCGTGAGCGGCTCACCGAGGACGCCGCGCTGCACGGCGCGGTGGCCGGCGCGGTGCACCGGATCATGGTGGACGCGGGTGCCACCTGCCGGCCGCCGACCGGCGCGTTCTACGTCTACCCGGACTTCGCGCCGCTGCGCGAGCCGCTGGCCGAGCAGGGCATCACCGACGGGGCCACCCTGCAGCACCACCTGCTGGAGGAGCTGGGCGTGGCGGTGCTCTCCGGCCACCACTTCGGCGACCGGCCGGAGGCGCTGCGGTTCCGGGCCGCCACCAGCATGCTCTACGGCGACACCCCGGAGCAGCAGCGGCAGACCCAGACCGCCGCCGACCCGCTGACGGTGCCGCACGTCGCCGACGCGTTGGTCCGTATCGAGCAGGCCCTGGCCAAGCTCCCCCGGTGACCCGCCCCGACTCCCCCGCCGACCGCGCCGGTGCCGGTCTGCCCCGACGACAAGGACGCCCCAGATGACCAGCGCGATCGTCTTTCCCGGGATGGGTCCGTGCGACTTCGCCGACGTCGCGAAGTTCATGCTCATCGACCGGGATGCCCGCGAGCTGCTCGCCACCGCCAGCGAAGCCCTCGACTACGACCTGTTCGCCAGGTACCGCGACAGCGACAGTGACTACTCGGAGTACGCCCAGGTGGCCTTCCTGGTCAACTGCGTGGCGTTGGCCCGGTGGGCGGAACGGACCATGGACCTGCGGCCGGACCTGATCGCCGGGCCCAGCTTCGGGGGCAAGGCCGCCGCCGTGTTCAGCGGCGCGCTGGACTTCGCCGAGGCGGTCCGGATGACGGCGCGGCTGTCCCGGATCGAGACGGAGTACTTCACCGCCGAGCAGCGGGGCGTGGTGACGATGTCGTTCGTGCGTACCCCGGCCGAGCGGCTGCGGGAGATCCTGGCCGAGCTGGACGAGGCCGGCGAGTGGTACGAGATCTCCTGCTACGTGGACACCGACTTCTGGATGGTGACCCTGCACGAGGGGCGCACCGACTGGCTGGCGCAGCGGCTGCGGGCCGGCGGCGGGCTGCCGCTGTACGTGATGGACCCGCCGCTGCACGCCGCCGCGTTCGGGCCGCTGCGCGACCGGGTGGAGGCGGAGCTGTTCGGGTCGCTGCGCTTCACCGACCCGCAGATCCCGGTCGTCGCCGACCAGGACGGCACGGTACGCACCACCGCCGACGGTGTCCGGGCGATGCTGCTCGACGGGATCGTCACCCCGGTGCGCTGGCCGGAGGTGGTCGCCACGTTCCAGCGGTCCGACGTGCAGACGGTGCACGTCTGCGGGCCGGACCGGTTGTGGGGCCGGGTCGGCGCCACCGTCCGCAACTTCCGGACCACCATCGTGGACCCGCGACGGGCGATGCGGCCGATCCGTCGCGCCGTGGCCGCCTGAGCCTCGGTAGAGCACGGAGGACGAGATGACCCAGCACACCGACTACGCCCTGCACGGCCGGTTCCTCCAGGGGCTGGCCGCGGCACCCCGGGCCACCGCCCTGCACCTGCCGTCCGGGCCGGTCAGCTACGAGGAGCTGCACGCCACCGCGCTGCGCTGGGCGGGGGCGCTGGCCGCCGGGCCGGACGGTCCGCCCCGGGTGGTCGGCATCCTGGCCGGCAAGACCCTGGAGTCGTACGCGGGGCTGCTGGCCACCCTGTACGTCGGCGCGACCGCCGTACCGCTGCACCCGGAGTTCCCGGCGGCCCGGACGGCGGGGATGCTCACCGCGTGCGGGGTCTCCACCCTGCTGCTCGACGAGGCCGGGTTGGCGGTCCGGGCCGAAATGGGCGACGCGGTCGCCGGGGTGCCGGTGTTCGCGCCGGTGGTGGACCCGCGCGGCAGCGGCACCGGCCCACGGCTGCCGGTGGTCGGGGCGACGCCGCTGGCCGCGCCCCGCCCCGCCGGCCCGGACGACGTGGCCTACGTGCTGTTCACCTCCGGGTCGACGGGGCGGCCCAAGGGGGTGCCGATCACCCACGGGAACCTGCGGCACTACTTCTCGGTGCTGGACGACCGGTACGACTTCGGCCCGGACGACCGGTTCTCCCAGTCGTTCGACCTGAATTTCGACTGCGCGATGTTCGACCTGTTCTGCGCCTGGGGTGCGGGGGCGAGCGTGCACCCGGTGCCGCCGGCGGCGTACCGGGACGTGCCGGCGTTCGTGGCCGAGCGGGGACTGACCGTGTGGTTCTCCACTCCGAGTGCGATCACCCTGGTCCGGCGGACCGGCCGGCTGGCCGCGGCGGCGATGCCGTCGCTGCGGTGGAGCTTCTTCGCCGGGGAGGCGCTGCACGCGGCCGACGCGGTGGACTGGCAGGCTTCGGCCCCCGCATCGACGCTGGAGAACATCTACGGCCCGACCGAGCTGACCGTGACCATCACCGGGCACCGCTGGTCGCCGCAGACCTCGCCGGGGTTGTGCGTCAACGGTCTGGTCCCGATCGGGACGCTGCACGACGGGCACGACGGGGTGCTGCTCGACGCCGACGGGGCGGCCAGCGAGGTGGAGGGGGAACTCTGCATCACCGGCCCGCAGCTCACCCCCGGCTACCTCGACCCGGCCGACGACGAGGGCCGGTTCCTGCTGCGCGACGGCCGGCGCTGGTACCGCACCGGGGACCGGGTCCGGCGGCTGGACAACAAGGAACTGATCTACCTGGGTCGGCTCGACTCGCAGGTGCAGGTGCACGGCTGGCGGGTGGAGCTGGCCGAGATCGAGCACGCCCTGCGGGGCTGCCCCGGCATCGAGGACGCGGTGACCGTGGCCCGCTCCGGCGCGGGCGGCACCGAGCTGGTGGTCTTCTACACGGGTGCGCCGACGGCCCCGGCGGAACTGTCCCGGCAGTTGCGGCAGATCCTGCCCAAGGGGATGCTGCCGCGTTCGTACCGGCACGTGCCGGAGTTCCCGTTGAACTCCAACCGCAAGGTGGACCGGGCCCGGTTGGCCCGCGAGGCCGCCGAGGGCTGACCCGGACGATCGACGCTGTCACGCCGAGATGGCGGCATCCGAGGACTCGGATGCCGCCATCTCGCTGTCCTGGCGGTGACGCAGAAAAAACCCCTGGCCGGTCCCCCTCCTGAAGGGACCGGCCAGGGGCCGTCAGGGGTGCGGATCAGCGCTGGGCGGACTGTCCGGCGCGCTCGGCGAGGGCCCGCCGGTCGATCTTGCCGTTGGCGTTGACCGGCAGTTCGTCGATCACCCGGACCTGCTGCGGCACCATGTAGTCGGGCAGCGCCTCCAGGCAGAACGCGCCCAGCTCCATCTCCTCGACGCCGGTGACGCCCTCGTCGAGCACCACGAACGCGGCCAGCACCGGGTCCCTGCCCTCCTGGGGCAGCATCAGCGCGGCGGCCCCGGCGATGCCCGGGAACTCCCGGACCCGGCGCTCCACCTCGCCCAGCTCGACCCGGTTGCCGCGCACCTTGACCAGGGAGTCGGCCCGGCCGGTGAAGTACAGCTCCCCACCCTCGCCCCGGTAGGCCAGGTCGCCGGTGCGGAAGACGACCTGCCCGGTGGCCGGGTTGAGCGGGTCGGGGACCAGCGCGGCGGCGGTGGCCTCCGGGTCGTTCCAGTAGCCGTGGAACAGGGCGGCGCTGCGCAGGTGGATCTGCCCGACGACGCCCGGGGAGTCGACCGGCCGGCCGTCCTCGTCGATCAGCAGCATCTCCGCGCCCGGGTGGGCGTGGCCGATGGAGATCCGGTCGACGTCGTCGGGCAGCGGGTTGGGCACGTCGGTGAAGGACGCGGCGATGGACTCGCTGCTGCCGAAACAGTTGACCACCCGGGCGTGCGGCAGGGCGCGTTGCAGCTCGCGCATCTCGGGCAGGGGGAAGTTCTCGCCGGAGTAGAGCACCCCGCGGATCTGCTCACCGAGCGCGGCCAGCCCGGCGAACTCGTGCCGCAGCACCCCCCGCCAGATCGACGGCACGCCGTTGACCTGGGTGGCGCCGCTGTCGGCGAGGAACTGCACGAAGCGGCGCGGCCAGCGCAGCAGCGACCGGGGCACCGGCACCACGGCCGCGCCGCTGCCCAGCGCCAGGCCGATGTCGAGCAGCGAGAAGTCGAACTGCAACGGCGAGGTGGTGGCGACCCGGTCCTCGGCGGAGACGATGCCGTGCCGCAGCATCCCCCGGAAGAAGGCGAGCACGCCCCGGTGGCTCATCACCACGCCCTTGGGTCGGCCGGTGGTGCCCGACGTGAAGATCATGTAGGCCGGGTCGGTGGGCACCAGTTCCCGGCGGTGCCGGGTGCGCGGCGCGGGCGCCCGCTCGACCTGGATGCCGTCCGGGCCGAACCGGGCGGTGCCCAGCGGCGCGGGCACGCCCTCGCGGCGGCCGTCGACGGGTTGCAGGTGCAGCGCGGCGGCGGTGCTCTCGGCGATCAGCGCGAGCCGCTGGGCCGGGGTCTCCGGGCTGACCGGGATGAAGGTCAGGCCCAGCGACGAGCAGGCCAGGAAGACCGCGATGGCGGTCGGGGAGGTGTCCGACTCCAGGATCACCCGGTCACCGATGTCGAGGCCGAGTTCGTCGAGGGCGGCGGCGTAGCCGTCGACCCGCTGGGCGAGCTGACGGTACGAGATGGAGCCGACCTCGCCGCCGACGGCCTGGATGACGGCCGGTTTGTCGGGCGTCAGCCGGGCGCCCGCCAACAGGAACTCGTGCAGCGTCTCCACGGAGGCGTGCGTGCGCGCGAAGTTCTCTCGACTCATGGCCGGAGCGTATCGGCGGCCCCGCCGGCCCCCACCCGCATCGACCCCCCTAACGACCCCTTACCCGGGCCGGGCGGCGGCCGGGGAATTTGTCGGGTCGTCAGCCCCCGTGGGGCGTTGTTAGCGTCTTCTCACCCTGCACCGGAAGGAATCGCGGACATGTGGGATCAACGGTTCGAGGCCATCCTGCGCCAGCACCTGCCCTTCCTCGACCCCGAGGAGACGCTGCTGGCCGGCACCAGCCTGCGCGACTCCGGCCTGGACTCCCTCGCCATGGTCGAACTGCTGGCCACCCTGGAGAGCGAGTACGACGTGCGCTTCGTCGACGAGGCGATGTCGATGGAGACGTTCGCCACCCCGCAGACGTTGTGGAGCGTGCTGACCGACATGCGTGGCGTGCCCGCTCCCGTGTGAGCGGCACCCGTTTCGAAAGTGCCCGTGACCGCATCTGGTCACGGGCACTTTTCGCGGTCCTGCCCTCAGCGTCCGATCGCGTCCAGCGCGGCGAGGTCGTCGGCGGTGAGCGTCAGCCCCGCCCCGGCGACGTTCTCCCGCAGGTGCGCCACCGACGAGGTGCCGGGGATGAGCAGGATGTTGGGCGAGCGCTGCAGCAGCCAGGCCAGGGCGACGGCCATCGGGGTGGCGTCCCGGCGGGCGGCCACGGCCGACAGCGCGGCGGACTGCAACGGGCTGAACCCGCCCAGCGGGAAGTACGGCACGTAGGCCACCCCCTGCGCGGCGAGCTGGTCGATCAGCGCGTCGTCCTGCCGGTACGCCAGGTTGTAGAGGTTCTGCACGCAGACGATCGGGGCGATCGACTGCGCCTCGGCGACCTGCTCCGCCGTCACGTTGCTGAGCCCCAGGTGCCGGATCAGGCCCTTGCGCTGGAGTGCGACGAGCGCCTCGAGCGGCTCGGCGAGGGAGCCGGCCCGGGGCCCCGTGGCGTCACCGAGCCGGAGGTTGACCAGGTCCAGGGCCTCGACGCCGAGGTTCTCCAGGTTCTCCTCGACGGCCCGGCGCAGTTGCTCCGGCTCCCGCGCCGTGGGCCAGCCGCCCTGCGCGTCCCGGGTGGCACCGACCTTGGTCACCAGGTGCAGCCCCTCGGGGTACGGGTGCAGGGCCTCGCGGATCAGCCGGTTGGTCACGTGCGGCCCGTAGGCGTCGCTGGTGTCGATGTGCGTGATGCCGAGGGCGACGACCTCCCGCAGGACGGCCAGCGCGGCGTCCGGGTCGGCGGGCGGTCCCATCACCCCGGGACCGGCGAGTTGCATGGCGCCGTAGCCGAACCGGGTGACGGTCAGGTCGCCCAGCGTCCAGGTGCCGCCGGGCAGAGTACGGGTGAGCATGCGGGTTACCTCGGCCTTTCTTGGTGAACGGGCTGGTACCGGACCACTATCGGTGAGGTAGGTTTCTGGTGGGAAGTAGGCACCTGAAAGTGCGTAGCGCACCGACTGCGGGAGGAACGGCGATGACCACGAGGACGGCGGCCGAGCGCCGCGCGGAGACGGCGGTGGCGTACGACGCGTTCGTGGCGCAGTGTCCCAGTCGCGAACTGCTCGCCCGGATCTCCGACAAGTGGGTCGCGCTGGTGCTGGCCGCGCTGCGCACCGACGGCTCGCACCGGTTCGGCGCGGACTGTGCCGGCACCCCCCGGCCGATGCGCTACTCGGAGCTGTCCCGCCTGCTCGCCGGGGTCAGCCAGAAGATGCTCACCCAGACGCTGCGCACCCTGGAACGCGACGGCCTGGTCAGCCGGACCGCGACGGCGACCGTGCCGGTCACGGTCACCTACGAGCTGACCGACCTCGGCTTCTCCCTGCACGAGACGATGCGTGCCCTCAAGACGTGGGCCGAAACGCACCTGGACGACGTGCACGCCCACCGGGCGGCCTACGACGCCCGGCACCCCGCCCCGGCGGCCCGCCCCGCCTGAGCGGGCCGGCCGGGCGGTCGGGGCTCAGAGCTTGTCGAGGAACTGGGTGAGGATCTCGGTGAACCGCTCCGGGGTCTCCAGGTGGGGCAGGTGGCTGGCCCCCTCGATGATCTCCCAGCGGGCCCCGGGGACGAGATCGTGGAAGGGGCGCACGGCGGCGGGGGTGACCTCGTCGTACTCGCCGCTGATCACCAGGGTCGGCGTGTCGATCTGCGGCAGCCGGTCGAGCAGCGAGTAGTCGCGCAGCGTGCCGGTGATGTGGAACTCGCTCGGCCCGTTCATCGCGTGGTAGACGGTCGGATCGCCGTTGATCTCCATGAAGGTAGCCATCAGCTCCGGCGGCAACGGCTTGCGCCGGCACACGTGCCGCTGGTAGAAGACCATCATCGCGGCCGTGTACGCCGGGCTGCCGGTGGTGCCGGCGGCCTCGTGCCGGCGCAGCGTCGCGTCCACGCCGGGCGGCAGCGCCGCCCGCAGCACGTCCAGCTCCGGCAGCCACAGCGGGTACGACGCGGGCGCGTTGGCGATCACCAGGCCGCGCAGCCCGGCCGGCCGGTCGGCCGCGTGGGCCGCCGCCAGCACCCCGCCCCAGGACTGCCCGAACAGCACGTACTCCTCGGCGATGCCGAGGCGGCGCAGCAGGTTGTCGAGTTCGGCGAGGAACAGCTCGACGGTCCAGAAGTCGGCGCCCCGGCCCCGCAGGTGGGTGGAGCCGCCGTTGCCGAGCTGGTCGTAGTGCACCACCGGCCAGCCGGACCTGCTCAACCCGGCCAGGTTGAGCAGGTAGTCGTGGGTGCTGCCGGGCCCGCCGTGCAGCACCACCAGCGGTGGCTTGCCGTCGTGCAGCTCGCCCGTCACCCGGTACCAGGTCCGGTGGTCACCGAACTCGACGGTGCCCTTCGCGGTCGGTGCCAGTGTCATGTCGTCCACTCCCGGTGTCGTCACTGCGCGATCCAGTCCCGTACCACCCCGGCGGTCGTGGCGACCTGACCCTCCATCATGGTGAAGTGGTCGCCGGGCACCTCCCGGAGCGTGTGCGGGGTCTCCCAGGTGGCCCGCCACCCGTCGTCGTCCCCGCCGGCCACGATGGACTCCTGCGGCCGGACGAAGAGCACCGGCGTGTCGATCTCCTCCACCGGGCAGCTCTGCAACAGCCGGACGTAGCGGCCCATCGCCGACAGCCGGGCGCTGCTGAACTCGCCGAAGGTGGCCTCCCGGTCCAGCAGCGAGTCGAGCATGTGGGTGAAGAACGTCGCCGTGGTGCTGCCGGTGGTGAGGTAGGTGTCCAGCAGCACCACCCCGGCCGGGCCGTGCCCCTGCCGCTCCAGTTCACCGGCGGTGGCGTGGGCGAACAGTCCGCCGGAGGAGTATCCGACGATCACGTACGGCCCCTGCTCGGCGATCGGGCGGACCATCTCGGCGAAGACCCGTACCGCCGCGTCGGCGGAGGCGGGCAGGCTCTCGTCCCGGCCGAAACCGGGCACCGGCAGGGTCCACACGTCCCGGGTGCCGCCGAACTCGGCGGTGAACCGGGCGTACTGCTGGTCGCCGCCGAGCGCCATCGGCGACGGGAAGCAGATGATCGCCGGCCCCTGGTCGCCCCGGGCGAGCCGGCGCGGGGCGGGGACCTGCGGCAGGTCGGCCGGGCCGTCGAAGGTGGGCCGGATGTCGGCCACCGCGTACAGCAGGGACAGGCCCTGCTGCACCCGGCCGCTCTTGACGGCGGTGCGGAACAGCGCGCTCATCGTGTCGGCGGCGACGTCGGGCGTGCCGGCCCGCTCCTCGGCCGGTGGCGCGGCCAGCTCGGTGCGCAGCAGCGCGGCGAGTTCGTCGACGCTGCCGTGGTCGAAGACCACCCCGGTGGCCAGTCGCAGTCCGGTCGCCTCGTTGAGCGCGGTGCGCAGCTCCATCGCGGTGAGCGAGTCGAAGCCCAGCTCGACGAAGCGCAGCGCCGGGTCGAGGTCGTCGGCACCGCCGTGGCCGAGCACGGCCGCGGCGCGCGAGCGGACCAGGTCGGCCAGCAGCGCCTGCTGGCCGTCGGCGTCGAGCCCGCCGAGGGTACGCCGCAGCGCCGCCGGATCGGGCCGGTTCGTTGCCGACGCGGCCCGCCGGGTCGGGGTGACCAGGGCCCGCAGGATCGCCGGCACCTCGTCCCCCGCCGGGGTGCCCAGGTCGGCCTTGACCGGGACGAGCACCGCCTCGGCACGGGCCAGCGCCGCGTCCAGCAGGGCCAGCCCCTCCCCGGTGGACATCGGCAGCACCCCGCCCCGCGACATCCGGGCCCGGTCGGTGCCGCCAAGGTCGTCGGCCATCCCGCCGCCGGCCCACGGCCCCCAGGCCAGGGACTGGGCGGGCAGCCCGGCGGCCCGCCGCGCGCCCGCCAGCGCGTCGAGGAAGGCGTTCGCCGCCGCGTAGTTGCCCTGCCCCGGGCCACCGAGCACGCCGGCCGCCGAGGAGAACAGCACGAACGCGGTGAGGTCCGCGTCGCGGGTCAACTCGTGCAGGTGGGTGGCGGCGTCGACCTTGGGGCGCAGCACCGCGTCGAGACGGTCCCGGGTCAGCGACGGGATGATCCCGTCGTCGAGCACCCCGGCGGCGTGCACCACCCCGGTCAGCGGGTGCCCGGCGGGCACCCCGGCGAGCAGCGCGGCGACCGCGTCCCGGTCGGCCAGGTCGCAGGCGGCCACGGTGACCTCCGCTCCCCGGGCGGTGAGGTCGTCGCACAGCGCGGCCATCCCGTCGGCGTCCGGCCCACGCCGGCTGGCCAGCAGCAGGTGCCGCACCCCGTACGTGTCGACCAGGTGCCGGGCGACGAGCCCGCCGAGGGTGCCGGCGGCCCCGGTGAGCAGGACGGTCCCACCTTCGGTGAAGGCGCTGCCGGGGGTGCCGTCGGGCGCGGTGGCGGGCACCAGCCGGGCGGCGTGGGCGACGCCCTCGCGGACGACGAGCTGCGGTTCGCCGCCGGCCAGCACCGCCGGGAGCGCCTGGGCCGACCCGTCGTGGTCATCGAGGTCGACCAGGACGATCCGGCCGGGGTTCTCCGACTGGGCGGACCGGACCAGACCCCAGACCGCTGCGGCGGCCGGTTCGGTGACCCGGTCACCCTGCGCGCCGTGGGTGAGCACCAGCAGCCGGGACGACGCCAACCGCTCGTCGGCGAGCCAGCCCTGCAGCAGGGTGAGCAGCTGCCCGGTGGTGTGCCGGGCACCGGCGGCGAGGTCCCGCGAGTCGGGCTGGACGCTGGCGACCAGCACCACGTCCGGCGCGGCCCCGCCCGCGTCCAGGGCGGCGGTGAGGGCCGTCAGGTCGGGGTGGGTCTCGGCGAGCAGGCCGACGGTGTCGAGCGCGGCGGCCACCTTGAACTCGTCGACGCCGACCAGCGCCCACCGGCCGGTGGCCGGGGTGGCGGGCAGCGGCACCGGGGTCCAGTCGACCCGGTAGAGGTGGTCCTGCCGGCTGGCGCGGGCGGCGGTGAGCTGACCCGCGTCGATCTCCCGCAGTACCAGCGAGTCGACCCGGGCGACGGGTGCGCCGCTGTGGTCGGTGAGGGTGAGGGCGACCTCGTCGGGGCCGGCGGGGGTGACAGTGACCCGCACCGCGTCCGCCCCGGTGGCGTGGACGGTGACCCCGGTCCAGGAGAACGGGACGCCGGGCCGGCCCTCGCCCCGGCTCAGCCCGACGGCGTGCAGGGCCGCGTCGAACAGGGCGGGGTGCAGGTGGAACCGGTCGGCGTCGAGCACGTCGGCGGGGAGCGCCACCTCGGCGTACACCTCGTCGCCGTGCCGCCAGGCGGTCCGCAGGCCCTGGAAGACCGGGCCGTAGACCAGTCCGGCGTCGGCCATCCGCTCGTAGATCCCGTCGACGTCGACGGGGGTGGCGGCGGCCGGCGGCCAGGCGGTCGCCGGGTCGGCCGGCGGGTCTACCGGGGCCGGGGTGAGCAGGCCGGTGGCGTGCCGGGTCCACGGCACGTCCCGGTGCCGGGAGTAGACGGTGACCGGCCGGCCGCCGTCCTCGCCGGGCGCGCCGACGGCCACCTGCACCTGGACGCCGTCGTCGTCGGGGACGACCAGTGGCGCCTGGAGGGTGAGTTCGGCCAGCCGGCCGCAGCCGACCTGGTCCCCGGCCCGGACGGCGAGTTCGACGAGTCCGGTGCCGGGCAGCACGATCGTGTCGCCCAGCGCGTGCTCGGCCAGCCACGGGTGGGTACGCCGGGACAGCAGCCCGGTGGCGATCAGCCCGTCGGTGTCGGGCAGGGTGGTGACGGCTGACAGCAGCGGGTGCCCGGCGTCGAGCAGCCCGGCGGCGGTGACGTCCCGGTCCGCGCCCGTGTCCTGCATCCAGTAGTGCTGGTGCTGGAAGGCGTAGGTGGGCAGGTCGACGGTCCGGCCGCCGGGGTTGACCGCCGTCCAGTCAAGGTCGACGCCGCTGATCCACGCCTGCGCCATCCCGGTGGCGTACGCGGCCACCTGTTCCCGGTCGCGGCGCTGCAACGGAATCGCCACCGCGTCGTCGACGCAGTCGGCGACCATCGCGGTCAGCACACTGTCCGGCCCGATCTCCACGAACCGGGTCACACCCCGGGCGGCGAGGGCGGCCACCGCGTCGGCGAACCGCACCGTCCCCCGCACCTGACCCTGCCAGTATTCGACCGAACCGAGTTGATCGTCACCGGCCAGGTCGCCGGTGGCGGTCGACACCAACGGGATGCCCGCCGGGTTGGTGGTGACGCCGTCGAGGACCAGCCCGTAGCCGGCCAGCATCGGGTCCATCAGGTGCGAGTGGAACGCGTGCGACACCCGCAACCGACGCGTCTTCACCTCAAGCGACGCCTCCAGCGCCGCGATCTGCTCCTCGGTGCCGGACACGACCACCGCCCGGGGACCGTTCACGGCCGCGACGTCGACGTAACCGAGGTCCAGCTCGGCAAGCGGCGCGGCGATCGCCAGCATCGCGCCGCCCGCCGGAAGGCCCTGCATCAGACCACCCCGGGCCGCGACGACCCGACAGGCGTCGTCGAGGGACCACACCCCGGCGACGTGGGCGGCGGCCAGCTCACCGATCGAGTGACCCGCAACGAAATCGGGCTTCAGCCCCCACGACTCCGCCAGGCGGAACAACGCCACCTCGACCGCGAACAACGCCGGCTGCGTCCACCCCGTCCGATCCAACACCCCGTCCGGATCGGTGAACATCACCTCCCGCAGATCACCATCGAGCAACGGCCCGAACGCCGCACACACCTCGTCAAGGGCCTGTGCAAACACCGGGAACGCTTCGGCCAGCTCACGGCCCATCCCGACCCGCTGCGCACCCTGACCGGTGAACAACACCGCCGTACGACCGGCGACGGTCCGACCCGACACACCGCCACCCGAGGTCAGCGCCTCCAGGGAGACGGCCAGGTCAGCGGCCGTACCGCCAACGGCGACGGCCCGATGGTCCAGGGCCGCCCGACCGACGGCCAGCGAATGCCCCACGTCGACCGGCCGCTCCTCGGTGAGGAAGTCCCGCAGGCGGCCGGCCTGGGCGGTGAGGCCGGTCGTGGAACGGCTGGCCAGCGGCCAGAGCACCACGGCCGGTGCCAGCGTCGGCTCGGGGGCCACGACGGGCTGCGGGTACTCCTCGACGATGACGTGGGCGTTGGTGCCGCTGATGCCGAACGACGACACCGCCGCCCGGCGGGGGTGGCCGTTGGCGGGCCAGTCGACGGCCTCGGTGGCGAGCCGTACGTCACCGGAAGACCAGTCCACGTGCGGGCTCGGCGCGTCCACGTGCAACGTGCGCGGCACCACCCCGTGCCGCATCGCCAACACCATCTTCATCACACCCGCCACACCAGCGGCGGCCTGCGTGTGACCCAGGTTCGACTTCACCGAACCCAACCACAACGGCTGCTCCCGATCCCGACCGTACGTCGCCAGAATCGCCTGCGCCTCGATCGGATCACCCAACGTCGTACCCGTACCGTGCGCCTCCACCACATCCACCTCGGCCGCCGACACCCCCGCGTTCGCCAGAGCCTGCCGGATCACCCGCTGCTGGGAGGGACCGTTCGGGGCGGTCAGCCCGTTCGACGCGCCGTCCTGGTTGACCGCCGAGCCCCGGACGAGACCGAGGATCGTGTGCCCGTGCCGACGGGCGTCGGAGAGGCGTTCGAGCACCAGCACACCGACGCCCTCGGACCACCCCGTCCCGTCGGCCGCCGCCGCGAACGGCTTGCACCGACCATCAGGCGCCAACCCCCGCTGCCGCGAAAACTCCACGAACGTCTCAGGCGTCGCCATCACCGTCACCCCACCGGCCAACGCCAGATCACACTCACCCGACCGCAACGCCTGACCCGCCAGATGCATCGCCACCAACGACGACGAACACGCCGTGTCGACGGTGACGGCGGGGCCTTCGAGGCCGAGGGTGTAGGCGATCCGCCCGGAGACGACGCTGCCGGCGCTGTGCCCGGTCACGTAGTCGTGGTACATCAGGCCGGCGAAGACGCCGGTGGCGGAGCCGCGTACCGAGGAGGGGTCGATACCGGCCCGCTCGAACGCCTCCCAGGAGACCTCCAGCAGTTGCCGCTGCTGCGGGTCCATCAGCACGGCCTCGCGGGGCGAGATGCCGAAGAAGGCCGGGTCGAAGCCGGCCGCGCCGGGCAGGAAGCCGCCCTGGTCGGCGTAGCTGGTGTCGGGGCGGGTTCCGGTCGGGTCGTACAGCCGGGCCAGGTCCCAGCCCCGGTCGGTGGGGAAACCGTCGATGGCGTCGACGCCGTCGGCGACGAGCCGCCACAGGTCCTCCGGGGAGGACACCCCGCCGGGGTAGCGGCAGGCCATCCCGACGATCGCCACCGGCTCGTCACCGAACGCCGTGGTGGTGCTCCGCCGCTCCTGCGGTACGTCGAGCGCGCCGCTCAGCTCGCCGTACAGGAAACCGGCGATGGCCACCGGCGTCGGGTAGTCGAAGATCAGGGTGGCCGGGAGCCGCACGCCGGCCACCGTGGAGAGCGCGTTGCGCAGCTCGACGGCGGTGAGCGAGTCGAAGCCGAGGCTCTGGAAGGTGCGGTCCGCCTCGACCGCCTCCGGGCCGGCGAGGCCGAGCACGGCGGCGACGTGGGTGTGCACCAGGTGCCGGACGGCACCGGCCCGCTCCTGCTCCGGCAGGCCGGCCAGCCAGTCGCTGCCCGCCCGGTCGACGGTGCTGGCGGCGGTGGCCGTACGCCGGGTCGGCCCGGTCAGGGCGCGGAACACCGGGGGCAGCCGGTCGCCGAGGGTACGCAGCGTCGGCACGTCGAGCCGGGCCGGAACGAGGGTGGCCGGTCCACCGGCGACGGCGGTGTCGAGCAGGGCCAGCCCGTCGGCGGTGGCCAGCGGCAACACCCCGCCCCGGGACATGCGCTCCCGGTCGGCGTCGGCGAGCTGGTCGGTCATCGCCGAGCCCTCACCCCACAGGCCCCACGCCAACGACACGGCCGGCAACCCGGCGGCCCGGCGGGTGGCGGCGAGCGCGTCGAGGTAGGCGTTCGCCGCCGCGTAGTTGCCCTGCCCCGGCGCACCCAGCACCCCGGACAGCGACGAGAACAGCACGAACGCCGACAGCTCCCGGTCCCGGGTCGCCTCGTCGAGCAGCGTCGCCGCGTCCACCTTGGGCCGCAGCACCGCCGAGACCCGGTCCGGGGTCAGCGACGACACCACGCCGTCGTCGAGCACGCCTGCGGTGTGCACCACGGCCGACAGGTCCGGCACGTCGGCCAGGACGGCGGTCAACTGGTCCCGGTCGGCCACGTCGCAGGCGACCAGGTCGACCCGCGCGCCGGCGGCGGTCAGCTCGGCGACGAGGTCGTCGGCACCGGCGGCGGCCGTGCCGCTGCGCGACAGCAGCAGCAGCCTCGGCACCGCGTGCTCCGTCACCAGGTGCCGGGCCACCGCCGTGCCCAGAGCGCCGGTCGCGCCGGTGACCAGCACCGTGCCGCTGCCGTAGAGCGGGGCGTCCGACGGGCTCGCCGGGAGGGTCCGGCGGACGATCCGGGGCACCCGGACGACGCCGTCGCGGATCGACACCTGCGGGTCGCCGGCCGCCAGGGCCGCCGGCAGGACGTCGTCGGGCCGGTCGGTGTCGGTGTCGACGAGCAGGATGCGGTCGGGGTCCTCCGCCTGCGCGGAGCGCAGCAACCCCCAGACCGCCGCGCCGGCCAGGTCGGTCACGTCGTCGCCGACGGCGTGGCGGGTGAGGACGACCAGCGGCGCGGGGTCGTCCCCGGCCAGCCAGCGCTGGGTGACCGCGAGCACCCGGTGCACCTCGGCGTGCACGTCGGCGGTGCCGCCGGCCCGCAGCACCACCGCGTCGGCGGGGCCGCCGCCGGTCGGGCCGGTCGCGGTGCCGTCGACGGTGTCGGGGTGCCAGGTCCAGGTGGTGGCGGTCGGGGTGACGGTGACCGGCTGCCAGTCCAGGCCGAACAGCGCGTCGGCGACGCCGGTGCCGGCGGTGACCTGCACCGGGCGGAGCACCAGCGACCGTACGGTGGCCACGGGTGCGCCGACCGCGTCGGCGACCGCGATCCGGACCCCGCTGCCGGCGGGGGTGAGCCGGACCCGCAGGCTGGTCGCGCCGGTGGCGTGCAGCGTCACCCCCGACCAGGCGAACGGCAGGCCCCGGGGGGCGTCGCCGTCGGCGCGGGTGAGGGCGTGCAGGCCGGCGTCGAACAGGGCCGGGTGCAGGCCGTAGCCGTCGGTCTCCGTACCGTCGGGGAGGTCGACCTCGGCGAAGAGTTCGTCACCTGCCCGCCAGGCACGGCGTAGGCCCTGGAAGACGGGGCCGTAGTCGAGGCCGCCGGTGGCGAGGTCGTCGTAGAGGCCGGCCAGCGGCAGCGGCTCGGCGTCGGCGGGGGGCCACGCGGTGAGGGCGACGCCGGGGGTGTCCCCGGCGGTGAGGACGCCGGTGGCGTGCCGGGTCCACGGGACGTCGTCGCGTTCCCGGGAGTGCACCAGGACGGCCCGGCGGCCGGTCGGGTCGGGCGTCTCCACGGCGACCTGCACCTCGACGCTGCCGGCGGCGGGGACGACGAGCGGCGCGTGCAGGGTCAGCTCGTCGAGCAGGCCGACGCCGACCTGGTCACCGGCGTGGATGGCGAGTTCGACGAGTCCGGTGCCGGGGAACACGACGGTTCCGCCGACGGCGTGGTCGGCGAGCCACGGGTGGGTGTGCAGCGACCACCGGCCGGTGAAGACGACACCGTCGGTGTTGGCCAGCGGCACGGTGGCGTCGAGCAGCGGGTGGGTGGCGGCGAGCAGGCCGGCGCCGACGAGGGCCGGGTCGTAGAGCCAGTAGTGCTGGCGTTGGAAGGCGTAGGTGGGCAGGTCGACCTGCCGGGCGGCGGGATGGATGGCGGCCCAGTCGAGGTCGACGCCGGTGGTCCACGCCTGCGCCATCCCGGTGGCGTACGCGGCGACCTGCTCCCGGTCGCGGCGCTGCAACGGGATGGTCACCGCGTCGTCGACGCAGTCGGCGACCATCGCGGTCAGCACACTGTCCGGCCCGATCTCCACGAACCGGGTGACGCCTCGGGCCGCGAGGGCGGCGACGGCGTCGGCGAACCGGACGGTCCCCCGCACCTGGCCCTGCCAGTACTCGGCGCTGCCCAACTCGTCGTCACTGGCCAGGTCACCGGTGGCGGTGGACACCAACGGAATGCCTGCCGGGTTCGCGGTCACCCCGTCGACGACCTGCCCGTACTCGGTGAGCATCGGGTCCATCAGGTGCGAGTGGAACGCGTGCGACACCCGCAACCGACGCGTCTTCACCTCAAGCGAGGCTTCCAGCGACGCGATCTGCTCCTCCGTGCCGGACACGACCACCGCCCGGGGACCGTTGACGGCCGCAACGTCGATGTCGCCGAGGTCCAGCTCGGCAAGCGGCGCGGCGATCGCCAGCATCGCGCCACCGGCCGGAAGGGCCTGCATCAGACCACCCCGGGCCGCCACCACCTGGCAGGCGTCCTGCAGGGACCACACGCCGGCGACGTGGGCGGCGGCCAGCTCACCGATCGAGTGACCCGCCACGAAATCCGGCTTGAGACCCCACGACTCGGCCAGGCGGAACAGGGCCACCTCGACCGCGAACAACGCCGGCTGCGTCCACCCCGTCTGATCCAGCACCCCGTCCGGGTCGGTGAACATCACCTCCCGCAGATCACCATCGAGCAACGGCCCGAACGCCGCACACACCTCGTCCAACGCCTGCGCGAACACCGGGAACGCTTCGGCCAGCTCACGACCCATCCCGACCCGCTGCGCACCCTGACCGGTGAACAACACCGCCGTACGACCGGTGGTCAGGTGGCCGTGCACACCCTGTCCGGCGGCGAGGGCGCGGAGACCGGCGACGCCGTCACCGACGGCCACCCCCCGGTGCTCCAGGGCCGCCCGGCCGGTGCCGAGGGTCAGCGCCACGTCGGCGGGGTTCAGGTCGGCGTCGGCGAGGAAGTCGGCGAGGCGGGCGGCTTGGGCGGCGAGGCCGCTGGCCGACCGGCCGGAGACCGGCCACAGCGGCACCGGCGTCGGGGCCGGCGGCGCGGGCGGCGCGGTTTCGGGGGCCTGTTCCAGGATCAGGTGGGCGTTGGTGCCGCTGATGCCGAACGACGACACCGCCGCCCGACGCGGCCGGTCCACCGCCGGCCACCGCACCTCGTCGGTGGCGAGCCGCACGTCACCGGAAGACCAATCCACGTGCGGGCTCGGCGCGTCCACATGCAACGTACGGGGAACCACCCCGTGCCGCATCGCCAACACCATCTTCATCACACCCGCCACACCAGCGGCGGCCTGCGTGTGACCCAGGTTCGACTTCACCGAACCCAACCACAACGGCTGCTCCCGATCCCGACCGTACGTCGCCAGAATCGCCTGCGCCTCGATCGGATCACCCAACGTCGTACCCGTACCGTGCGCCTCCACCACATCCACCTCGGCCGCCGACACCCCCGCGTTCGCCAGAGCCTGCCGGATCACCCGCTGCTGGGAGGGACCGTTCGGGGCGGTCAGCCCGTTCGACGCGCCGTCCTGGTTCACCGCCGAACCGCGAACCACACCCAGCACCCGGTGCCCGTTGCGCACCGCGTCGGACAACCGCTCCAACACCAGCACACCGACGCCCTCGGACCACCCCGTCCCGTCAGCCGCCGCCGCGAAAGGCTTGCACCGACCATCAGGCGCCAACCCCCGCTGCCGCGAAAACTCCACGAACGTCTCAGGCGTCGCCATCACCGTCACCCCACCGGCCAACGCCAGATCACACTCACCCGACCGCAACGCCTGACCCGCCAGATGCATCGCCACCAACGACGACGAACACGCCGTGTCCACCGACACCGCCGGCCCCTCCAGCCCGAGCGTGTACGCCACCCGGCCGGTGACGACACTGCCGGCGCTGTGCCCGGAGACGTAGTCGTGGTACATCACCCCGGCGAACACGCCGGTGGACGAGCCGCGCAGGGTGCCCGGGTCGATGCCGGCCCGCTCGAACGCCTCCCACGACACCTCCAGCAGCAGCCGCTGCTGCGGGTCCATGATCACCGCTTCGCGGGGGGAGATACCGAAGAAGACCGGGTCGAACTCGGCGGCGTCGGTGAGGAACCCACCCCTGTCCACGTACGTGGTGTCGGGGCGGGTGCTGGTCGGGTCGTACAGCCGGGCCAGGTCCCAGCCCCGGTCGGTGGGGAAACCGTCGATGGCGTCCGCGCCGTCGGCGATCAGCCGCCACAGGTCCTCCGGCGAGGTGACGCCGCCGGGGTAGCGGCAGGCCATCCCGACGATCGCCAGCGGCTCGTCCTCGGCGACGGCCGTGGCGACCTTCCGGACGGCATCGACGCCGTCCGGGCCGGCGATCCCGCTGAGCAGGTGCCGGGCCAGGTCACGCGGCGACGGGTAGTCGAAGATCAGGGTGGCGGGCAGCCGCAGGCCGGTGGCGGCGGAGAGCCCGTTGCGCAGCTCGACGGCGGTGAGCGAGTCGAAACCCAGCTCCTGGAACGCCCGGCCGGCGTCGATCCGTTCGGCGGAGGCGTGCCCGAGCACCGCCGCCACCTGACTGAGGACCAGGGCGGTCGCGGCGCGCTCGCGTTCCTCGGTGGACAGCGCGGCGAGGTCCGCCGCCCACCCGGTGGCGACGCCCGCGGCGGCACGGGCGGCCGTCCGCCGGGCCGGGCGGACCAGGCCGTGGAACGGCAACGGCAGGTCCTCGCCGAGGGTACGCAGGGCAGCCAGGTCGAGCCGGGCCGGCACCGCGGTCGGGTACGGGTTGGCCACGGCGGCGTCGAGCAGGGCCAGCCCGTCGGCGGTGGCCAGCGGCAGCACCCCGCCCCGGGACATCCGCTCCCGGTCGGCGTCGCCGAGCCGGTCGGTCATCGCCGAACCCTCACCCCACAGGCCCCACGCCAACGACACCGCCGGCAACCCGGCGGCGCGACGGGACACCGCCAACGCGTCGAGGAACGCGTTCGCCGCCGCGTAATTGCCCTGCCCCGGCGCACCCAGCACCCCGGACAGCGACGAGAACAGCACGAACGCCGACAGCTCCCGGTCCCGGGTCGCCTCGTCGAGCAGCCACGCCGCGTCCACCTTGGGCCGCAGCACCGCCGACAGCCGGGCGGTGGACAGCGACGACACCACGCCGTCGTCGAGCACGCCTGCGGTGTGCACCACCGCCGACAGGTCGGCGCGGGCGTCGAGGAGGGCCGCCACCTGGTCCCGGTCGGCCACGTCGGCGGCGACCAGCTCGACCTGCGCGCCGGCTGCGGTCAGCTCGGCGACCAGGTCGTCGGCCCCCTGCGCGGCGGGGCCCCGGCGGGACACCAGCAGCAGCCGGGTGACCCCGTGCGTGGTCACCAGGTGCCGGGCCACCGCCGTGCCGAGGGCACCGGTCGCGCCGGTGACCAGCACCGTGCCGCTGCCGTAGAGCGGGGCGTCGGGGGAGGCCGGCTCGACGACCTGACGGGTGAGCCGGGGCACCGAGACCACGCCGTCGCGGACCCGTACCTGCGGCTCGCCGGTGGCCAGGGCCAGCGCGAGCGTCCCGGCCACGTCGGCGGCGGGGTCAGTGTCGACCAGCAGCAGCCGGTCGGGGTTCTCGGCCTGCGCCGAGCGGAGCAGACCCCAGACGGCAGCCCCGGCCAGGTCGGTCCCGTCGCCGCCGACGGCACGCCGGGTGAGCACCACGAGCCGGTGGGTGTCGGGGCCGGCCAGCCACTCCTGCACCAGGCCGAGGACCCGGTTCACCTCGTCGTGCACCGCTTCCGGACCGGCGGCGTCCCCGGCGCTGCCGGCGGTCAGCACCAGCAGGTCCACGTCGGGGGTGGCCGGACCGGTGCCGGTGGCCGGGTGGTGGGCCCAGGCCGGGACGACCGTGCCGGTGGGGGTGCCGATCTCCGGCCAGGTCAGGTCGAACAGCGCGTCGGCGACCCCGCCGGGGCGGGTCACCTGGACGGGCCGCAGCACCAGCGAGTCGACGGTGGCGACGGGTGCGCCGACCGCGTCGGCGACCGCCACCCGCACCCCGGAGCCGACCGGGGTGAGCCGGACCCGGACCCCGGCCGCGCCGGTGGCGTGCAGGGTCAGGCCGGTCCAGGCGAACGGCAGTCCCCGGAAGGTGTCACCCTCGGCGAGGCCGAGGGCGTGCAGGCCGGCGTCGAGCACGGCGGGGTGCAGGCCGAACCCGTCGGCGTCCACCCCCTCCGGCAGGGTGACCTCGGCAAAGAACTCGTCGCCGCGCCGCCAGACCCGGCGCAGGCCCCGGAACACCGGGCCGTAGACGAGGCCGCCGGTCGCCAGGTGCTGGTAGAGGTCGTCGATGGGCACCGCTTCGGCGTCGGCCGGCGGCCACTGCGTGAGCGCGGTCCCGGTGGTACGCGGGCCGGGGGCGAGCACCCCGCTGGCGTGCCGGGTCCACGGGGCGTCGGCGTCGGCGCTGCGGGCGTACACCTGGAGGGTGCGGGTGTGGTCGGTGCCGGCGGGGCCGACGACGACCTGGAGCTGGACGCCCCCGTGTTCGGGCAGGACCAGCGGGGCTTCGATGGTCAACTCGTCGACGGTCTCGACGCCGACCTGCGCCCCGGCGTGCAGGGCGAGGTCGACGTAGCCGGTGCCGGGGAAGACCACCGCGCCGTCGACGGCGTGGTCGGCGAGCCACGGGTGCCGGTCGAGGGAGAGCCGGCCGGTGAGGACGGCCCCGTCGGCGTTGGCGAGGGTGACGGCCGCGCCGAGCAGCGGGTGGTCGGCGGAGTCCAGGCCCATGGCGGTGGCGTCACCGGGGTCGGCCGTGGCGTCCAGCCAGAACCGCTGGTGTTGGAAGGCGTAGGTGGGCAGGTCGACGGTCCGGCCGCCGGGGTTGACGGCCGTCCAGTCGAGGTCGACGCCGCTGATCCACGCCTGCGCCATCCCGGTGGCGTACGCGGCCACCTGCTCGCGCTTGCGGCGCTGCAGCGCGATGGCGGTGGCGTCCTCGACGCAGTCGGCGACCATCGCGGTCAGCACACTGTCCGGCCCGATCTCCACGAACCGGGTCACACCCCGGGCGGCGAGGGCGGCCACCGCGTCGGCGAACCGCACCGTGCCCCGCACCTGACCCTGCCAGTACCCGACGCTACCCAACTCCTCGTCGGTGGCCATGTCACCGGTCGCGGTCGACACCAACGGAATGCCCGCCGGGTTCGCGGTCACCCCGTCGACGACCTGCCCGTACTGGTCGAGCATCGGGTCCATCAGGTGCGAGTGGAACGCATGCGACACCCGCAACCGACGCGTCTTCACCTCCAGCGACGCCTCCAGCGCCGCGATCTGCTCCTCAGTCCCCGACACCACCACCGCACGGGGACCGTTCACCGCCGCAACGTCCACGTCACCCAGGTCCAACTCATCCAACGGCGCGGCAATAGCCAACATCGCCCCACCCGCCGGAAGGGCCTGCATCAGACCACCCCGGGCCGCCACCACCCGACACGCGTCGTCGAGGGACCAGACACCCGCGACGTGCGCGGCGGCCAGCTCACCGATCGAGTGCCCGGCGACGAAGTCCGGCTTCAACCCCCAGGATTCGGCCAGCCGGAACAGGGCCACCTCGACCGCGAACAACGCCGGCTGCGTCCACCCCGTCCGATCCAACACCCCGTCCGGATCGGTGAACATCACCTCCCGCAGATCACCGTCGAGCAACGGACCGAACGCCGCACACACCTCGTCAAGGGCCTGCGCGAACACCGGGAACGCTTCCGCCAGCTCACGGCCCATCCCGACCCGCTGCGCACCCTGACCGGTGAACAACACCGCCGTACGACCGGCGACGGTCCGACCCGACAGGCCAGCGCCGGTCGCCAGGGCCTCCAGGCCGGCCACGTCGTGGCCGAGCACCACACCCCGGTACGCGCCGGCGGCCCGGGTGGTGCCCAGCGAGAACCCGACGTCGACCGGACGCTCGTCGGTGAGGAACTCCCGCAGCCGGGTGGCCTGCCCGGCGAGCGCCGCCGCCGACCGGCCGGACAGCGGCCAGAGCACCACCGGCGGCTCGGCGGTCTCGTCCGGCGCGACGGTCTCCGCCGGGGGTGCCTGCTCCAGGATCACGTGCCCGTTGGTGCCGCTCACCCCGAACGACGACACCCCGCCCCGGCGCGGCTGGCCGTGGTCGGGCCACTGCCGCGCCTCGGTCAGTAGCTGCACGGTGCCGGCGGACCAGTCGACGTGGGTGGACGGCTCCCCCACGTGCAGGCTCTTGGGCAGGACGCCGTTGTGCAGCGCCATCACCATCTTGATCACGCCGCTGACGGCGGCGGCGGCCTGGGCGTGGCCGATGTTCGACTTGACCGAGCCGAGCCAGAGCGGCCGGTCCGCCGGCCGGTCGCGCCCGTACGTGGCGATCAGCGCCTCCGCCTCGATGGGGTCACCGAGGGTGGTGCCGGTGCCGTGCGCCTCGATCAGGTCGACGTCGCTGGAGGTGAGGCCGGCGTTGGCGAGCGCCTGGAGGATGACCCGCTGCTGGGCCACCCCGTTGGGGGCGGTGAGCCCGTTGGACGCGCCGTCCTGGTTGATCGCGGAGCCCCGGATGACGGCGAGCACCCGGTGGCCGTTGCGCTGGGCGTCGGAGAGGCGTTCCAGCAGCAGCATGCCGACGCCCTCACCCCAGCCGGTGCCGTCGGCGTCGTCGGAGAACGGCTTGCAGCGGCCGTCGGAGGCGAGCCCCCGCTGCCGGCTGAACGCGACGAACGCGCCGGGCGTCGACATGACGGTGACGCCACCGGCCAGGGCCAGCCCGCACTCCCGTTGCCGCAGCGCGTGCGCGGCCAGGTGCAACGCGACGAGCGAGGACGAGCAGGCGGTGTTGACGGTGACGGCCGGCCCCTCCAACCCGAGGCTGTACGCGACCCGGCCGGAGATGACCGCCCCGGAGCTGCCGGTGCTCATGTACGCCTCGACCGGCTCGGGCAGCACGGTGAGCCGGTCCCAGTAGTCCTGGCCGCCGCAGCCGACGAAGACACCGACCGGGCCGCCGCGCAACGTGTCGGGGTTGATGCCGGCCCGCTCGCACGCCTCCCAGCTCGCCTCCAGCACCAACCGCTGCTGCGGGTCCATCGCCAGCGCCTCGCGGGGCGAGATGCCGAAGAACTCGGCGTCGAACTCGTCGGCGTCGTGGACGAACCCGCCCTGTTGGACGTAGCTGCTGCCGGCGGCGTCCGGGTCGGCGTCGTAGAGGGCGGCGGTGTCCCAGCCCCGGTCGGTGGGGAACTCGCCGATGGCGTCGACACCGTCGGCGACCAGCCGCCACAGGTCCTCGGGTGAGTTGACCCCACCCGGGTAGCGGCAGGCCATGCCGACGATCGCGATCGGGTCCTGCTCCTGCGATTCGACCTCGCGCAGCCGCTCCCGGGTGCGGTGCAGATCGGCGGTGACCCGCTTCAGGTACTCGAGGAGCTTCTCTTCGTTCGCCATCCGAACCTCACCAAACTCGTTGCCAGCGGGACACGTTGCTCCGGGAGCGCGGTGGCGGCTCAGGTCATGCCGAGTTCCTTGTCGATCAGGTCGAACACGTCGTCGGCGGAGGCCGTTTCGAGCCGGTCGACGAGGGTGGCGCCGGTGGTGGTGCTGAGCGTCTCGTTGAGCTTCGCCAGCAGCGACTGGAGCCGGGCGGTGACCCGGTTGCGTTCGATCTCCTCCGGCGTCAGGCCGGCCACGGTCACCTCCAACCGGTCCAGCTCGGCGAGCAGGCCGCCGGCGGTGTCGCCGGTGTAGCCGAGTTCGGCCCGGAGCTGGTCGGCCAGGGCGGTCGGGTTGGGGTGGTCGAACACCAGGGTCGCGGAGAGCCGTACACCGGTGGCGGCGCTGAGCCGGTTACGCAGCTCGACGGCCGTCACCGAGTCCATGCCGAGTTCCTTGAACGCGCGCTGCGGCTCGACCAGGTCGGCGTCGCCGTAGCCGAGGACGGCGGCCACGTTGGTGCGGACGGTCTCCAGCAGTAGGGCGCGCTGCTCGACCTCGGACAGCGTGCCGAGCCGGTCGGCGAGCGCCGACGACGACCCCGCCTCGGTGGCCTCGGCGGCCTCCGGTGCGGCGTCGGGCAGTTCGGCCAGCAGCGGCCGGGGCCGGGCCAGGGTGTAGATGGGGCCGAACCGGGCCCAGTCGATGTCGGCGACGACGAGGTGACTCTCGTCGTGGTCGAGGGCCTGTCCGAGCGCGTCGACGGCGAGCCGCGGGTCCATCACGCCGACGCCGAGCCGGTCGAGGTGCGCCCCGACCTCGCCGCCGGCCATGCCACCGCCGCCGCCCCAGCTACCCCAGGCGACCGATGTGGCGACCGCACCCCGGTTGCGCCGGCGGTGCGCCAACGCGTCCAGGTACGCGTTCGCCGTCGCGTACCCGGCCTGACCGGCGCTGCCCCACACCGCCGCGCCGGAGGAGAACACCACGAACGCGTCCAACGGCCGGTCGGCGGTCAACTCGTCGAGGTGCACCGCGCCGAGCACCTTCGCCCGGCACACGTCGGCGAAGTCGTCGAGGGCGGTCTGCCCCAACGGCACCTCGGGGTGCAGCACCCCGGCGGCGTGGAACACGGCGGTCAGCTCGTCACCGAGGTCGGCCAGCAGCGCGGCTACCGCGTCCCGGTCGGCCACGTCGACGGCGACGACCTCGACCTCCGGGTGCCGGGCCACCAGCTCGGCCGCGCCCGGGGCGTCCGGACCACGCCGGCTCGCCAGCACCACGCGCTGCGCGCCGTTGCCGACCAGCCATTCGGTGACGTGCCCGCCGACCCCGCCGGTGCCGCCGGTGACCAGGACGGTGCCGGCGGGTCGCCAGCGCCGTTCGGGTGCCCCGGTCACCGGACGGCGGACCATCCGGCGGGCCAGCGTGCCGGCCGCCCGCAGCGCCACCTGGTCCTCGCCGCCGCCGGTCAGCACGTCGGCCAGCCGGTCGACGGTCTGCGGCGTCCACTCGGCGGGCAGGTCGACCAGGCCGCCCCACCAGCCGGGATAGTCGAGGGAGAGCACCGTGCCCAGGCCCCACAGGGCACCCTGGGCCGGGTCGGCGACCGGCTCGAACCGGTCCACCCCGACCCCACCGGCGGTGACGCACCAGAGCCGGCCGGTGAAGTCGGACGCGGCCAGCGCGTGCACCAGCGACACGGTGGCGGTGATCCCGGCGGACAGGCCGACACCCAGCGGGTCGGGGCCGTCGTCCAGGGCGAGCAGGGAGAGCACCCCGGCGGGGGCCTCCCGGCCGCCGTGGTCGGTGCCGGTGACGGTGACCACCTCGGCGCCCCGGGCGGTCAGGCCGTCGGCGAGCGTACGCAGCCGCTCGTCGCCGGCCAGCGCCGCCGGGGCGACCACCCACCACACGCCGCTGAGCTGCCCGCCGGTGGGCACCTCGGTCGGCCGCCACACCACCCGGTACCGCCAGCCGTCCACGGTGGCGACGTCGCGCTGCCGGGACCGCCACGACGTCAGGCCGGGCAGCACCTCCCCGACCAGTGCGGTGTCGACGCCGAGGCCGTCGGCGAGCAGGTCGACGTCGGCGCGTTCCACGGCGTCCCAGAACCCGGCGTCGGTGCCGCCCCCGGTCGGGGCCGCGACGGTCGGCGCGATCCAGTAACGCTCGTGCTGGAAGGCGTAGGTGGGCAGGTCCACCCGGCGGGTGCCGGGCAGGGCGGCGGCCCAGTCCACGTCGACGCCCCGCACGTGCAGCTCGGCCAGGGAGGTGAGCAGCCGGTCGAGGCCGCCGTCGTCGCGGCGCAGGGTGCCGGTGACCACCGTCGGGCGGTCCGCCGACTCCAGCGTCTCCTGCATCCCCATGCCGAGCACCGGGTGCGGGCTGACCTCCACGAACCCGGTCCAGCCCTGCCCGGCGAGAGAGCGGATCGCCGGGTCGAACCGGACCGTGTTGCGGAGGTTGTCGTACCAGTAGCGGGCGTCGAGGGTGGCGGTGTCCACCCAGTCGCCGGTGACCGTGGAGAGCATCCGGATCGTCCCGGTACGCGGGTTGATCGGGGCCAGGTCTTCCAGCAGCCGGTGTTCCAGCAGCTCCACCTGCGCGGAGTGCGAGGCGTAGTCGACGGCGACCTGCTTGACCCGCACCCCCTCCTCGGTGAGGGCGGCGACGAGTTCCCGCAGCGCCTCAGGGGTGCCGGAGACCACCACCGAACCCGCGCCGTTGACCACGGCGAGGGAGATGTCGCCCGCCCACCGGGCGATCCGCTCCTGCGCCCGGTCGGCGGGCAGCCCGACCGAGACCATGCCGCCCCGGCCGGCCAGCTTCTCGCCGATGGCCCGGCTGCGCAGGGTCACCACCCGCGCCCCGTCGGCCAGGGAGAGTCCGCCGGCCACGCAGGCGGCGGCGATCTCACCCTGCGAGTGGCCGACGACCGCGTCGGGTTCGACGCCGTAGCTGCGCCAGGTGGCGGCGAGGGAGACCATCATCGCCCACAGGGCGGGCTGGACGACGTCCACCCACTCCAGGGAGGGTGCGCCGGGAACCCCCCGGACCACGTCCAGCAGGTCCCAGTCGACGTACGCGCGCAACTCGGCGGCGCAGCGGCCCATCTGCTCGGCGAAGACCGGCGAGGAGTCCAGCAGCGCGGCGGCCATGCCGACCCACTGGGCGCCCTGGCCGGGGAAGACGAAGACGACCCGACCGGCGGCGTCGGCGGTACCGGTGACCGCGGTGGGGGCGGGCAGCCCGTCGGCGACCGCGCCGAGCGCCGTCCGCAGGTCCGGAAGGTCGCCACCGAGCACCACGGCCCGGTGGTCGAGCCGGGCCCGACCGGCCAGCGTCCGCCCCACGGCGGCCGGGTCGGCCGGTACGGCGTCCAGGTGCGACAGCAGCCGCCGTGCCTGGGCCCGCAGCGCCCGGTCGGTGTGCCCGGAGAGCACCCACGGCAGCACCGCCGGGGTGGCCGGCTGCTCGTCCTCCTCGGCCGGGGCCGCTTCTTCGAGCACGACGTGGGCGTTGGTGCCGCTGATGCCGAACGAGGAGACCGCACAGCGGCGGGCGTGGCCGGTCTGCGGCCACTCCACCGGCTCGGTGAGCAGCTTGACCGTGCCGGGCGACCAGTCGATCTCGCCGCTGGGCTCGTCGACGTGCAGGGTGCGGGGCAGCACCCCGTGCCGCATCGCCTGCACCATCTTGATCACGCCACCGACACCGGCGGCGGCCTGCGAGTGGCCGATGTTGGACTTGAGCGAGCCGAGCCACAGCGGCCGGTCGGCGGGCCGGTCCCGGCCGTACGTGGCGAACAGCGCCTGCGCCTCGATCGGGTCGCCGAGCCGGGTGCCGGTGCCGTGCGCCTCGACCGCGTCGATCTCCTGACCGGCGAGCCGGGCGTTGGCCAGCGCGGCCCGGATGACCCGACGCTGGGAGGGGCCGTTGGGGGCGGTGAGGCCGTTGGACGCGCCGTCCTGGTTGATCGCGGAGCCCCGGATGACGGCGAGCACCGGGTGCCCGTTGCGGCGGGCGTCGGAGAGCCGTTCCAGCACCAGCGACCCGGCGCCCTCGGCCCAGCCGGTGCCGTCGGCGGCGGCGGCGAACGACTTGCACCGGCCGTCGAAGGACAGCGCCCGCTGCCGGGAGAACTCGACGAACGCGTCGGGGGTGCCGATCACGGTGACCCCACCGGCGACGGCGAGCGACGACTCCCCGGAGCGCAGCGACTGGCAGGCCCAGTGCAGGGCGACCAGCGACGACGAGCAGCCGGTGTCGACGGTGACCGCCGGCCCCTCCAACCCGAGGGTGTACGACAGCCGGCCGGAGACGATGCTGCCGGCGCCCCAGCTGTTCGGGTAGTCGTGGTAGACGACGCCGGTGAACACGGCGGTGGGGCTGCCCTTGAGCGACAGCGGGTCGATGCCGGCCCGCTCCAACGCCTCCCAGGACGTCTCCAGGAACAGCCGCTGCTGCGGGTCCATCTCGGCGGCCTCGCGGGGCGAGATGCCGAAGAAGGTCGGGTCGAAGGCGGCGGCGTCGTAGAGGAAGCCGCCGTCGCGGGTGTAGCTGGTGCCGGGGTGGTCCGGGTCCGGGTCGTAGAGCCGGTCGAGGTCCCAGCCCCGGTCGGTGGGCATGCCGGAGATCGCGTCGGTGCCGGCCGCGACGAGGTCCCACAGGGCCTCGGGCGAGTCGACGCCGCCGGGGTAGCGGCAGCCCATGCCGACGATGGCGATCGGTTCGGCGGCGCGCTCCTCGATGTCGCGGAGCCGCTCGCTGGTCTCGTGCAGGTCGGCCGTGACCCGCCGCAGGTAGTCACGAAGCTTCTGTTCGTTGGACATCAGGAACCCATTCCCGGACGGCGCCGACGGAGCGGACGGATCATGAGGTGCCGAACTTGCTGTCGATGAAGTCGAAGAGGTCGTCGTCGGAGGCGGTGTCGAGATCCTCGGTGACGCTGGCGACCTCGGCCGGGCGTTGACCGGCGGTCCACGCGGCGAGCATGGTGCGCAGCCGCTCCCCCACCCCGGCCCGGGTGCTCTCGTCGAGTGCGGCGACCGCATCGGCATCCAGGGTGGACAGCGCCGCCTGGAGCCGGTCGAGGTCGTCGAGCAGGGTGACGCCCCCGGCGTCGGCGGGCACCAGCTCGGTGAGCAGTTGCTGGGCCAGCTCGGTCGGGGTCGGGTAGTCGAAGACCAGCGTGGCGGGCAGCCGCAGCGCGGTCTCGGTGGTGAGCCGGTTACGCAGCTCGACGGCGGTCAGCGAGTCGAAGCCGGCCTCCTTGAACGCCCGCTCCGGGTCGACGTCCGCGCCGGAGGCGTACCCGAGGACGGCGGCGACCTGGTCACGGACCAGCACCAGGACGGTGTCCAGGCGGTCCGGTGACGGCATCGCGGCGAGCCGACCGGCGAGGTCGGCGGTCACGGTGACCGGGGTGGCCGGTTCGGCCTCGGGTTGGGCGTCGGGCAGCGCGGCCAGCAGCGGCCGGGGCCGGGCCAGGGTGTAGATGGGGGTGAACCGGGTCCAGTCGATGTCGGCGACGACGAGGTGGCTCTCGTCGTGGTCGAGGGCCTCCCGCAGCGCCCGGACGGCGAGCCGGGGTTCCATCGGCGGGGTGCCCTGCCGGCGCAGGTGTGCGGTGGCCTCCCCGTCGGCCATTCCGCCGCCGGCCCAGCTGCCCCAGGCGACCGAGGTGGCGACCGCACCCCGACTGCGCCGACGGTGCGCCAACGCGTCCAGGTACGCGTTCGCCGTCGCGTACCCGGCCTGACCGGCACTGCCCCACACCGCCGCACCGGAGGAGAACACCACGAACGCGTCCAACGGCCGGTCGGCCAGCAACGCGTCCAGGTGCACCGCGCCGAGCACCTTCGCCCGGCACACCTCGGCGAACTCGGCCACGCTGGTCTCCGGGAGCGACTTCTCCTGGTGCAGCACCCCGGCGGCGTGGAACACGGCGGTCAGCTCGTCACCGAGGTCGGCCAGCAGCGCGGCCACCGACTCCCGGTCCGCCACGTCACACGCCACCACCTCGACACCCGGATGCCGGGCCGTCAGCTCCGCCGCACCCGGGGCCGCCGCGCCCCGCCGGCTCGCCAGCACCACCCGCCGGGCACCCTGACCGACAAGCCATTCGGTCAGGTGCCCGCCGATGCCACCGGTGCCGCCGGTGACGAGCACCGTGCCGGTGGGCGTGTAGCGCCGCTCGGGGTTGCCGGCGGCCGGCCAGCGGACCAACCGTCGGGCCAGCACCCCGGCGGTACGGACGGCCACCTGGTCCTCCGCACCGGCGGCGAGGACGTCGACGAGCCGCGCGACGTGCTCGTCGGTCCAGTCGGTCGGCAGGTCGGCCAGGCCACCCCAGGAGTGCGGGTACTCCAGGGACAGCACGGTGCCGAGCCCCCACAACGCGCCCTGCGCGGGGTGCGGCAGCTCCTCGAACCGGTCGACGGCGACACCACCCGAGGTGAGGCACCACACCCGGCCGGCGAATTCGGTGGCGGTGAGGGCCTGGATCAGCGCGACGGTGTCGGTGACGCCGACGGACAGGCCGGCGTCGGTGACGTCCGGGGTGTCGTCGAGGGCGAGCAGGGACACCACCCCGGCGGGGGTGTCCCCGGCGGGCAGCTCGGTGCCGGTGACGGTGACGACGTCGGCGCCCCGGGCGGCGAGTCCGGCGGCGAGGGCGGACACCCGGGCGTCGCCCGTCGACGCGGCCGGTACGACGAGCCACCAGGTGCCGGTGAGTTCACCACCGTCGGGCAGTTCGGTGGAACGCCACACCACCCGGTACCGCCAGTCGTCCACGGTGGCCGCGTCCCGTTGCCGGGCCCGCCAGGCGGCGAGGCCGGGCAGCACCTCGGTGACGACGCCCGGGGCGACGCCGAGACCGTCGGCGAGCACGTCGGTGTCGCCCCGGTCGACGGCGTCCCAGAACCCGCCGTCGGCCTCGTCGGTGCCGGTGCCGGTGGTGGTCTCGGGCTCGATCCAGTACCGCTGGTGCTGGAAGGCGTAGGTGGGCAGTTCCACCTGCCGCCCGCCGGGGTTGACCGCCGTCCAGTCGAGGTCGACGCCGGTGGTCCACGCCTGCGCCATCCCGGTGGCGTACGCGGCCACCTGTTCCCGGTCGCGGCGCTGCAACGGGATGGTCACCGCGTCGTCGACGCAGTCGGCGACCATCGCGGTCAGCACACTGTCCGGCCCGATCTCCACGAACCGGGTCACACCCCGGGCGGCGAGGGCGGCGACCGCGTCGGCGAACCGCACCGTGCCCCGCACCTGACCCTGCCAGTATTCGACCGAACCGAGTTGATCGTCACCGGCCAGGTCACCGGTGGCGGTCGACACCAGCGGAATGCCCGCCGGGTTGGTGGTGACGCCGTCGAGGACCAGCCCGTAGCCGGCCAGCATCGGGTCCATCAGGTGCGAGTGGAACGCGTGCGACACCCGCAGCCGACGGGTCTTCACCTCAAGCGACGCCTCCAGCGCCGCGATCTGCTCCTCGGTGCCGGACACGACCACCGCCCGGGGACCGTTCACGGCCGCGACGTCGACGTCGCCCAGGTCCAACTCATCCAGCGGCGCGGCAATGGCCAACATCGCGCCGCCCGCCGGAAGGGCCTGCATCAGACCACCCCGGGCCGCGACGACCCGACAGGCGTCCTCCAGGGACCAGACTCCGGCGACGTGTGCGGCGGCCAGCTCACCGATCGAGTGACCCGCAACGAAATCGGGCTTCAGCCCCCACGACTCCGCGAGACGGAACAGGGCCACCTCGACCGCGAACAACGCCGGCTGCGTCCACCCCGTCCGATCCAACACCCCGTCCGGATCGGTGAACATCACCTCCCGCAGATCACCATCCAACAACGGACCGAACGCCGCACACACCTCATCAAGGGCCTGCGCGAACACCGGGAACGCTTCCGCCAGCTCACGGCCCATCCCGACCCGCTGCGCACCCTGACCGGTGAACAACACCGCCGTACGACCGGCGACGGTCCGACCCGACACACCGCCACCCGAGGTCAACGCCTCCAGGGAGACGGCCAGGTCAGCGGCCGTACCGCCGACGGCGACCGCCCGATGGTCCAGGGCCGCCCGACCGACGGCCAGCGAATGCCCCACGTCGACCGGCCGCTCCTCGGTGAGGAAGTCCCGCAGGCGGCCGGCCTGGGCGGTGAGGCCGGTCGTGGAACGGCTGGCCAGCGGCCAGAGCACCACGGCCGGTGCCAGCGTCGGCTCGGGGGCCACGACGGGCTGCGGGTACTCCTCGACGATGACGTGGGCGTTGGTGCCGCTGATGCCGAACGACGACACCCCCGCCCGGCGCGGGCGGTCCCCGGCCGGCCAGTCGACCGGTTCGGTGAGCAGCCGCACGTCCCCGGCGTCCCAGTCGACCTGCCGCGACGGCGTCTCGGCGTGCAGCGTGCGCGGCAGGGTGCCGTGCCGCATCGCCATCACCATCTTGATCACACCGGCCATGCCGGCGGCGGCCTGGGCGTGACCCATGTTGGACTTGATCGAGCCGAGCCACAGGGGGCGGTCCCGGTCCCGGCCGTACGTCGCGAGCAGCGCCTGGGCCTCGATCGGGTCACCGAGGGTGGTGCCGGTGCCGTGTGCCTCGACCGCGTCGACCGCGTCGGGGGTGATCCGGGCGTTGGCCAGCGCCGCCCGGATCACCCGCTGCTGGGCCGGCCCGTTCGGCGCGGTCAGCCCGTTCGACGCACCGTCCTGGTTGACGGCCGAACCCCGGATCAGCCCGTAGACGCGGTGCCCGTTGCGCTGCGCGTCGGAGAGCCGCTCCAGCACCAGCACCCCGACGCCCTCGGACCAGCCGGTGCCGTCGGCGTCGTCGGAGAACGACTTGCACCGGCCGTCCGGGGCGAGCCCCCGCTGCCGGCTGAACGCCACGAACGGGGTCGGGTTCGACATCACCAGCACCCCACCGGCGATGGCGGTGGTGCACTCCCCGGCCCGCAGCGCCTGGCTGGCGAGGTGCAGTGCGACAAGAGACGAGGAACACGCCGTGTCGACGGTCATCGACGGCCCCTCGAACCCGAACGCGTACGACACCCGGCCGGAGATCACCGACGCGGAGCTGCCGGTGCTCAGGTACGCCTCCGACTCGGCGGGGGCAAGGCCGAGCAGGTCGCCGTAGTCCTGGGCACCGGAGCCGACGAACACCCCGACGGGGCTGCCGCGCAGCGCCTCCGGGTCCATCCCGGCCCGCTCGCACGCCTCCCAGGTGACCTCCAGCATCAGCCGCTGCTGCGGGTCCATGGCGATCGCCTCACGGGGCGAGATGCCGAAGAACTCGGCGTCGAACGCGCCCGCCTCGTAGACGAAGCCGCCGGAGCGGACGTAGCTGGTGCCCGGCTGGTCCGGGTCGGCGTCGAAGAGGGCGTCGGAGTTCCAGCCCCGGTCGACGGGGAACGCGCTGATCGCGTCGGTGCCGCTGTCGACGAGCCGCCACAGGTCCTCCGGGGACCGGACGCCGCCGGGGTAGCGGCAGCTCATCCCGATGATGGCGATCGGCTCGTCGGGGTCGGAGCCGCCGACGCCGGACGCGACGGGGGTCGGGGCGGCGGTGCCGACGAGTTCGTCGTACAGGTGACGGGCCAGCACGGCCGGGGTCGGGTGGTCGTAGACCATGGTGGCCGGCAGGCGCAGCCCGACGGCCGCGCCGAGGGCGTTGCGCAGCTCCACGGCGGTCAGCGAGTCGAACCCGAGTTCCCGGAACGGCCGCTGGACGTCCACGGTGGTGGCCGCGTCGTACCCGAGGACGGTGGCGACCTGGGCGCGGACGGTGTCCAGCAGGTACGGCAGCCGCTCGGCGTCGGGCAACCCGGCCAGTACGGAGGTGTCGGTGGGCGCGGCCGGGGCGGCGGCTGGGGTCTGCTGGGCCTCGGGGAGCGCGGCGAGCAGCGGCCGGGGCCGGGCCAGGGTGTAGATCGGGGTGAACCGGGCCCAGTCGATGTCGGTGACCACGAGGTGGCTCTCGTCGTGGTCGAGGACCTGCTGCAACGCGCCGAGGGCCAGACGCGGTTCCATCGGCGGGGTGCCCTGCCGCAGGAGCTGCTCGGTGGCCTGCTCGTCGACCATGCCGCCGCCGCCCCAGGTGCCCCAGGCCACCGAGGTGGCGGTCAGGCCCCGGCGACGGCGCTGGTGGGCCAGCGCATCGAGCCAGGCGTTGCCGGTGCCGTAGGCGGCCTGCCCGGCGCTGCCCCAGACGGCCGCGCCGGAGGCGAACAGCACGAACGCGTCGAGCGACCGGTCGCCGAGCAGCGCGTCGAGGTGGGTCGCGCCGAGCACCTTGGCCCGGCACACGGCGGCGAAGTCGTCGAGGCTGGTGTCGCCGAGCGGGGCCGGGTCGTAGAGCACCCCGGCGGCGTGGAAGACGGCGGTCAGGTCGTCGCCGATCCCGTCGAGCAGCGCGGCGACCGCGTCCCGGTCGGCCACGTCGCAGGCGACGACCTGAACGCCGGGCAGGCGGGCAGCCAGGTCGGCGGCCCCGGGGGCGGCCGGTCCGCGCCGGCTGGCCAGCACCACCCGCTCGGCACCCCGGTCGAGGAGCCATTCGGTGAGGTGTGCGCCGATGCCGCCGGTGCCGCCGGTGACGAGCACGGTGCCGGTGGGGGTGTAGCGCCGCTCGGGGCTGCCGGCGACGGGCCAGCGCACCATCCGCCGGGCCAGCGCCCCGGCGGTACGCAGGGCCACCTGGTCCTCGCCGCCGTCGGCGAGCACGTCGACGAGCCGGTCGAGGGTGTCGGGCGTCCAGTCGGCGGGCAGGTCGACCAGGCCACCCCACCAGCCGGGGTAGTCGAGGGAGAGCACCGTGCCGAGCCCCCACAGGCCGGCCTGGGCGGCGTGCGGCAGGTCCTCGTACCGGTCGACGGCGACGCCGCCCGTGGTGAGGCACCAGAGCCGGCCGGTGACGTCGGCGGCGGCGAGGGCCCGCACCAGTCGTACGGTGCCGGTGACCCCGGCGGACAGCCCGGCGTCGTACGGGTCCGGGGTGTCGTCGAGGCCGAGCAGGGAGAGGACACCGGTGGGGGTGCCCCGGCCGGCGAGCGGGTCGGTGCCGGTGAGCCGGGTGACGGTGGCCCCCCGGGTGGCGAGCGCGTCGGCCACGGCGGTGACCCGGGGGTCGTCGGTGAGGGTGTCCGGGGTGACGAGCCACCAGTCGCCGGTGAGTTCCGCGCCAGTGGGCAGATCGGCGGCCCGCCACACGACCCGGTAGCGCCAGTCGTCGGTGACGGTGGCCGGTGCGGCGGTGGGGGCGGCCAGCCAGTACCGCTGGCGGGCGAAGGCGTAGCCGGGCAGCTCCACCTGCCGTGCCCCGGGGTGCACGGCCGTCCAGTCGAGGTCGACGCCGGTGGTCCACGCCTGCGCCATCCCGGTGGCGTACGCGGCCACCTGCTCCCGGTCGCGGCGCTGCAACGGAATCGCCACCGTGTCGTCGACGCTGTCGGCGACCATCGCGGTCAGCACACTGTCCGGCCCGATCTCGACGAACCGGGTCACCCCACGCGCCGCCAGAGCAGCCACCGCGTCGGCGAACCGGACCGTGCCCCGCACCTGACCCTGCCAGTAACCGACCGAACCGAGTTCGTCGTCGCTGGCCAGGTCACCGGTCGCGGTCGACACCAGCGCAATGCCCGCAGGGTTCGCGGTCACCCCGCCGACCACCTGCCCGTACTCGGCCAGCATCGGGTCCATCAGGTGCGAATGGAACGCGTGCGACACCCGCAACCGACGCGTCTTCACCTCAAGCGACGCTTCCAGCGCCGCGATCTGCTCCTCCGTGCCCGACACCACCACCGCACGGGGACCGTTCACCGCCGCAACGTCGACGTCACCCAGGTCCAACTCGGCAAGCGGCGCGGCGATCGCCAGCATCGCGCCACCCGCCGGAAGGGCCTGCATCAGACCACCACGAGCCGCCACCACCCGACAGGCGTCGTCGAGAGACCAGACACCCGCGACGTGGGCGGCGGCCAGCTCACCGATCGAGTGCCCGGCGACGAAGTCCGGCTTCAATCCCCAGGATTCGGCCAGGCGGAACAGGGCCACCTCGACCGCGAACAACGCCGGCTGCGTCCACCCCGTCCGATCCAACACCCCGTCCGGATCGGTGAACATCACCTCCCGCAGATCACCGTCCAACAACGGACCGAACGCGGCACACACCTCGTCGAGAGCCTGCGCGAACACCGGGAACGCTTCGGCCAGCTCACGGCCCATCCCGACCCGCTGCGCACCCTGACCGTTGAACAACACCGCCGTACGACCGGTGGTGATCCGACCCGACACACCGGTGCCGGCGGACAGGGCGTCGAGACCGGCGGACAGCTCGCCGGCCCCACGGCCCACCGCCACCCCCCGGAACTCCAACCCGGCCCGACCCGCACCCAGCGAGAACCCGACGTCCACCGGACGCTCGTCGGTGTCGGCGGCGAACCCGGCGATCCGGGCGGCCTGGCGGGCCATCCCCTCGGGGGACCGTCCCGACACCGGCCAGAGGACGACCGGCGGGGTCGGCCCCGGCGTGCCGGCCTCCACGGGCGGGGCCTGCTCGACGATGAGGTGCACGTTGGTGCCGCTGATGCCGAACGACGACACGCCCGCCCGGCGGGGCCGGTCCAGCTCCGGCCAGTCGACCGGTTCGGTGAGCAGCCGCACGTCCCCGGCGTCCCAGTCGACCTGCCGCGACGGCGTCTCGGCGTGCAGCGTGCGCGGCAGGGTGCCGTGCCGCATCGCCATCACCATCTTGATCACACCTGCGACCCCGGCGGCGGCCTGGGCGTGCCCGATGTTGGACTTGATCGAACCGAGGAAGAGCGGCGTCCCCCGGTCCCGGCCGTAGGTGGCGAGCACGGCCTGCGCCTCGATCGGGTCACCGAGGGTGGTGCCGGTGCCGTGCGCCTCGACCACGTCCACGTCGGCGACGGAGAGCCGGGCGTTGGCCAGCGCCGCCCGGATCACCCGCTGCTGGGCCGGCCCGTTCGGCGCGGTCAGCCCGTTCGACGCACCGTCCTGGTTGACGGCCGAACCCCGGATCAGCCCGTAGACGCGGTGCCCGTTGCGCTGCGCGTCGGAGAGCCGCTCCAGCACCAGCACCCCGACGCCCTCGGACCAGGCCGCGCCGTCCGCACCGTCGCCGAAGGACCGGCACCGGCCGTCCGGGGACAGCGCACGCTGCTTGCTGAACTCGACGAAGAGCTGCGGGGTGGCCATCACGGCGACCCCGCCGGCCAGGGCGAGCCCGCACTCCTCCTTGCGCAGCGACTGGCAGGCCAGGTGCATCGCCACCGACGACGACGAGCAGGCGGTGTCGACGGTGATCGCCGGCCCCTCCAGGCCCAGGTTGTAGGCGACCCGGCCGGAGACGAGGCTGCCGGAGGTGGTGCTGTCGACGTAGTCGTGGTGCATCACGCCGACGAACACGCCGGTGGCGGTGCCCTTGAGGGCGACCGGGTCGATGCCGCCGTGCTCGAACGCCTCCCAGGACGCCTCCAGCAGCAGCCGCTGCTGCGGGTCCGTCTCCACCGCCTCGCGGGGGCTCATCCCGAAGAACCCCGGGTCGAAGTCGGCGGCGTCGTAGAGGAAACCACCGTGCCGGGTGTAGCTCTTGCCGGGCTTGCCGGGTTCCGGGTCGTAGACGCCGTCGACGTCCCAGCCCCGGTCGGTGGGGAAGCCGGAGATGGCGTCGGTGCCGTCGGCGACGAGCCGCCACAGGTCCTCCGGCGACCGGACCCCGCCGGGGTAGCGGCAGCCCATGCCGACGATCGCGATCGGCTCCTGGTCCCGGCCCTCCACCTCACGCAGCCGCCGGTTGGCCTGTTGCAATTCGGCGGTGGCGCGCTTGAGGAAGGTCCGGAGCTTGTCGTCGTTCGCCATCGTTCACACCAATCTTTCCCGCGCCGGAAGGTTCGTCGGAGGCTGCCGTCAGGAGAGGCCGAGCTCGTTCTCCAGCACGTCGAACAGTTCCTCGTCGGTGGCGGACTCGTAGTCGTGCGGGGTGTCGTCGTCGGGGCGGCCGGTGCGGTCCTGCCAGCCGCGCAGCACCGCCTCGAGCCGGGCGGTCAGCCGGGCGTGTTCCGCACCGGGCACCTCGGTCAGGGCCTTCTCCAGCCGGTCGAGGTCGGCGAGCACCGCACCGGCCGGGTCGGCGTCGGGCACCACCAGGTCGGCCTTGAGGGCGCGGGCCAGGGCGGTGGGTTCGGGGTGGTCGAAGACCAGCGTCGCGGGCAGCCGCAGCCCGGTGACGGTGCTGAGCACGTTGCGGAACTCGACGGCGGCGAGGGAGTCGAAGCCGAGGTCCTTGAACGCACGGCCGGGTTCCACCGACGCCGGGCCGGGGAAGCCCAGCACGGCGGCGGCGTGCGTGCGGACCAGGTCGAGCAGCAGGGTGTCCCGGTCGGCGTCGGAGAGGCCGGCGAGGCGCTGGGCCAGCGGCGGGCCGTCGGCCGCCGCGCCCGCACCGGCGGCGGTCGGCCGGGCGGGGGTACGGACCAGGCCGCGCAGCACGGCGGGCAGCGCGTCGGTGCGTCGCCGCAACGCGTCCAGGTCGAGCCGCACCGGTACGGTGGTGGGCCGCCCGGCGGCGACGGCCGCGTCGAACAACGCCAGCCCCTCGTCGGTGCTCATCGCGGGCATCCCGAGCCGGCGCATCCGGTGCAGGTCGGCGTCGTCGAGGTGACCGCCCATGCCGGTGCCGGTGGCCCACAGGCCGTAGGCCAGCGAGGTGGCGGGCAGGCCGTCGGCGCGGCGGCGTTGGGCGAGGGCGTCGAGGAAGAGGTTCGCGGCGGCGTAGTTGCCCTGCCCGGCCCCGGCCACCCAGCCCGCCGACGAGGAGAACAGCACGAAGGCGGTCAGCTCGTGGTCGCGGGTGAGGTCGTGCAGGTGCCAGGCGGCGTCCACCTTGGGCCGTAGCACCCGATGCAGTTGCTCGGGGGTGAGGGCGTCGACCAGCGCGTTCTCGGCGGTGCCGGCGGCGTGCACCACCGCGCCGACCGGGTGTTCGGCGAGCAGGGCGGCGACCGCGTCCCGGTCGGCGACGTCGCAGGCCGCGACCGTCACGTCCGCACCGGCGGCGGTGAGGTCCGCGACCAGGTCCGCCGCGCCGGGCGTGGCCGCGCCGCTGCGCCCGGTCAGCAGCAACCGACGTACGCCGTGCCGGGTGACCAGGTGCCGGGCGACGAGGCTACCCAGCCCGCCGAGCCCACCGGTGATCAGGACGGTGCGGTCGGTGGCCCAGCCACCGTCGGCGGGCGCGTCGCCGCCCACCCGGGTCAGTCGGGGCACCAGCAGCCCGCCGTCGCGGACGGCCACCTCGGGTTCGCCGGTGGCCAGCGCCGCCGCCAGGTGGTCGGTGCCGCCGTCGTCGGTGTCGACCAGGACGAACCGGCCCGGGTGTTCGGCCTCGGCCGCCCGGACCAGCCCCCACAGGGCCGCCGCGGCGGGGTCGACCGGCGTGTCGCCGGCACCGACGGCGTCCCGGGTGAGCAGGGCGAGCGTGCTGTGGACGTACGCCGGATGGGTGAGCCAGCGGCGCAGCAGCCCCAGCAGGCGTTCGGTGGCCCCGTGCACGGCGGCCGGCGGGGTGCCGGGCGGGTCGAGGGTGACCACGACGGTGCCGGGTGCGGGTTCGGGCAGTTCCGCGTCGACGTCGAGCGCGGTCCAGGTGCCGGTGGCGGCGGCCGGGGTGGGGACGGGCTGCCAGCTCACCTCGTACAGGTGGCGGTGCCGGTTGCCGGCGGCGCCGAGCGCGTCGGCGGCGACCGGCCGGGCCACCACCTGGTCGATCGTGGCGACCGGGTTGCCGTGTCCGTCGGCGACGGTGACGGCCAGCTTGTCGCCGGTGGCCGGGGAGATCCGGATGCGCAGGGTGGCGGCGTGCGCGGCGTGCAGGGTGACGCCGCGCCAGGAGAACGGCAGCGGGGTGTCGCCCGCGCCCTCGTCGACCAGGTTGGCGTGCAGGGCGGCGTCGAGCAGCGCCGGGTGCAGCAGGAACCGGGTCGCGTCGGCGGCGGCCACCTCGGGCAGCGCCGCCTCGGCCCACACCTCGGCGGCGTCGCCGTCGCCGCGCCGCCACACCGCGCGCAGCCCCTGGAAGACCGGCCCGTAGCCGTAGCCGTGGTCGCACAGCCGGTCGTAGAGGCCGTCGAGGTCGACGGGTTCGGCGCCGGCGGGCGGCCATTCGGTGAGGTCGGCGGCGGCCGGGTCGGCCCCGGCCTGTCGGACCAGGACCCCTTCGGCGTGCCGGGTCCAGTCGGTGTCGTCGGCCGCGTCGTCGGCCCGGGTCCAGATCCCGAGGGTACGCGCGCCGCTGTCGTCGGCGGCGTCGACGGTGACCCGCAGGGCCAGGCCCCCGTCGGTGGGCAGCACCAGCGGCGCGTTGATGGTCAGCTCGTCGAGGACCGGGCAGCCGACCTGGTCACCGGCGCGCAGGGCGAGTTCGACCAGCCCGGTGCCGGGGACGAGGACGGTGTCGAACACGGCGTGGTCGGCGAGCCACGGCTGGGTGCTGCGGGAGAGCCGGCCGGTGAGGACCACGCCGCCGGTGTCGGGCAGGTCGACGACCGCGCCGAGCATCGGGTGGTCGGCGGGGAGCTGGCCGAGTCCGGTGGTGTCGCCGCTGCCGGGCGGCACGTCGAGCCAGTACCGCTGGTGCTGGAAGGCGTAAGTGGGCAGGTCGACCTGCCGGCCGCCCGGGTTCACCACCGCCCAGTCCAGGGCGGTCCCGCTGGCCCACGCCTGGGCCATGCCGACCGCGTACGCCTGCACCTGGCCGTCGTCGGGCGCGCTCTCGTCCTGCCCGCGCTTGCGGCGCTGCAGCGCGATGGCGGTGGCGTCCTCGACGCAGTCGGCGACCATCGCGGTCAGCACACTGTCCGGCCCGATCTCCACGAACCGGGTGACTCCGCATGCGGCAAGAGCAGTTACCGCGTCAGCGAACCGCACGGTCCCCCGCACCTGACCCTGCCAGTACCCGACGCTGCCCAACTCGGCATCGGTGGCGAGATCGCCGGTCGCGGTCGACACCAGCGCAATGCCCGCCGGGTTCGCGGTCACCCCGCCGACCACCTGCCCATACTCGGCGAGCATCGGGTCCATCAGGTGCGAATGGAACGCGTGCGACACCCGCAACCGACGCGTCTTCACCTCAAGCGAGGCTTCCAGCGACGCGATCTGCTCCTCGGTCCCCGACACCACCACCGCACGGGGACCATTCACCGCCGCCACGTCGATGTCGCCCAGGTCCAACTCATCCAGCGGCGCGGCGATCGCCAACATCGCCCCACCCGCCGGAAGGGCCTGCATCAGACCACCCCGCGCCGCCACGACCCGGCAGGCGTCCTCCAATGACCAGACACCCGCGACGTGTGCGGCGGCCAGCTCACCGATCGAATGACCCGCCACGAAGTCCGGCTTCAATCCCCAGGATTCGGCCAGGCGGAACAGGGCCACCTCGACCGCGAACAACGCCGGCTGCGTCCACCCCGTCCGATCCAACACCCCATCCGGATCGGTGAACATCACCTCCCGCAGATCACCATCGAGCAACGGCCCGAACGCCGCACACACCTCGTCGAACGCCTGCGCGAACACCGGGAACGCTTCGGCCAGCTCACGACCCATCCCGACCCGCTGCGCACCCTGACCGGTGAACAACACCGCCGTACGACCACCGGTCACCCGACCCGACACACCGGTGCCGGCGGCCAGGGCGTCGAGACCGGCGGACAGCTCGCCGGCCCCACGGCCCACCGCCACCCCCCGGAACTCCAACCCGGCCCGACCCGCACCCAGCGAGAACCCGACGTCCACCGGACGCTCGTCGGTGAGGAAACCGCGCAGCCGGGCGGCCTGCCCGGCCAGGGCCGCCGCCGACCGGCCGGACAGCGGCCAGAGCAGCACCGGCGGCTCGGCGGCCGGCGTCGGTGCGGCGGTGTCGTCCGGGTCGGCGGCCTCGGCCGTCGGGGCCTGTTCCAGCACCACGTGGGCGTTGGTGCCGCTGAGCCCGAACGACGACACGGCAGCCCGCCGGGGCCGCCCGGTGGCCGGCCAGTCGACGGCGTCGGTGAGCAGCCGGACGTCGCCCGCCGTCCAGTCGACGTGCGGGGTGGGCTGGTCGACGTGCAGGGTGCGGGGCAGCACGCCGTGCCGCATCGCCAACACCATCTTGATCACCCCGGCGACGCCGGCGGCGGCCTGGGTGTGACCCAGGTTCGACTTCACCGAGCCGAGCCAGAGCGGCTGTTCCCGGTCCCGTCCGTACGTGGCGAGCAGTGCCTGCGCCTCGATCGGGTCACCGAGCCGGGTGCCGGTGCCGTGCGCCTCGACGGCGTCGACCTGGTCGGCGGTGAGCCGGGCGTTGGCGAGGGCGTCGGCGATGACCCGCCGCTGCGAGGGACCGTTGGGGGCGGTGAGGCCGCTACTCGCGCCGTCCTGGTTGACCGCGGTACCCCGGACGACGGCCAGCACCCGGTGCCCGTGCCGCTGGGCGTCGGAGAGCCGCTCGACCAGCAGCATCCCGACACCCTCGGCCCAGCCGGTGCCGTCGGCGGCGGCGGCGAACGGCTTGCACCGGCCGTCGGCGGCCAGCCCCCGCTGGCGGCTGAAGTCGACGAACGTCTCCGGGGTGGCCATCACGGTCACCCCACCGGCAAGCGCCAGGGTGCACTCCTCGCGGCGCAGCGACTGGATGGCCAGGTGCAGCGCGACCAGCGAGGACGAGCAGGCGGTGTCGACGGTGAGGGCCGGGCCCTCCAGACCCAGCACGTAGGCGACCCGGCCGGAGAGGATGCTGCCGGTGTTGCCGTTGCCGATGAAGCCCTCAAGCTCGGCGGGCACCTGCGGCAACCGGCTGGAGTAGTCGTGGTACATCAGCCCGGCGAACACCCCGGTGCGGCTGCCGCGGACCGAGGTCGGGTCGATGCCGGCCGATTCGAACGCCTCCCAGGACGCCTCCAGCAGCAGCCGCTGCTGCGGGTCCATGGCGATCGCCTCGCGTGGGGAAATGCCGAAGAATTCGGGGTCGAATAGCGCGGCGTCGGAAAGGAAACCGCCGGTCCTCGCGTACGTCTTGCCGGTCTTGGAATCGTCGGGGTCGTAGATGTCCTCGACGTTCCAGCCGCGGTCGTCGGGAAAGTCGGAGACCGCGTCCGTCCCGTCGGCCAGCAGCTGCCACAGGGCGGCCGGACCGTCCACACCACCCGGGAAGCGGCAGCTCATACCGACGATCGCGATCGGGTCGTACTCGCGGCGTTCGGCCTGACGCAACTGCCGACGGGCCTCACGCAGATCGGTGGTGGCCCGCTTCAGGTACCCGAGAAGCTTCTCCTCGTTCTCCATCTACGTCTCCCGCCACTAGCCCCAGCCGGGCAGACCCGGGCCAATATCGGCACACGGGTCGGCGCGGCGGCAATTGTCGAAACAGAGAGCTTCTTCAGGCATTCTTGGTTGTTCGCGATGACCCTACGGCCGCCCGGCGCAGCACTAACCCCCTACCGCCCCCAGAGCGCCCCCTAGCCCTCGACGCCGCTACCTCGACCCTCGGGCGTCGCCGGCCGGGCCACCCCGGTGGAGGCTGGGGTTGCGGGCCGGCCGGCTGACCGGGGCACGACGACGGACGGCCCCCCGGCGGGTGCCGGGGGGCCGTCCGTCGCGGTGCTACCGCCGGGCCGTGGTCAGAAGCGGGACCACTTCTGACTGGCGACGCCGAGGCAGTCCCACAGGTGCAGTTTGCCGCCGTTGTTGGGGTTCTGGTCGCGTACGTCGACGCACCTGTTGGCGCTGAGGTTGACCAGGTCCCCGGCGCCGTTGAGGGTGAACCGTTGGGCCGGGTTGCCGTTGCAGGTGACCAGGTTGACCTCGGTGCCGTTGGCGGTGCCGGCCCAGGCCGGGTCCATGCACTTGCCCATCGCGCGGACGGTGCCGTCGGCGGCGAAGGTCCAGGCCTGCGCGGCGGTGGTGTTGCAGTCCCAGATCTGGAGTTTCGCGCCGTCGACCGGGTTGGCGCTCGGGATGTCGATGCACCTGCCGCTCTGCGTGCCGCGCAGCCGGGTGGTGCCGGGTTGCGGGTTGCCGCCGCCGGGGACGTAGCTGGAGACCCGGACGTAGTCCACGAGCATCTGCTGGGGGAACTGGGTGGAGCCGTCGGGGTAGCCGGGCCAGTTCCCGCCCACCGCCACGTTGAGGATCATGAAGAACGGGTGGTCGTAGACCCAGCGGTTGCCGCCGAGCCGGGACGGGTCGACGCGGTGGTACTCGACGCCGTCGAGGTACCAGACGATCAGGTTCGGCTCCCAGTCCACCCGGTAGGTGTGGAAGGTGTCGGCGAGGGGCTGGCCGATGGTGCGGCTGCCGGTGATGCCACCCCCGCCGGAGTAGCCGGGGCCGTGCACGGTGCCGTAGACGGTGTTGGGTTCCCGGCCGATGTTCTCCATGATGTCGATCTCACCGGCGGCGGGCCAGCCGGCGCTGCCCATGTCGTTGCCGAGCATCCAGAACGCCGGCCAGATGCCCTGACCCCGGGGGATCTTGATCCGGGCCTCGAACCGACCGTACGCCTGGGTGAAGGTGGCGGCGGTGAGCAGCCGCGCCGAGGTGTACTCGCACCGGCCGTAGTGGCACTGGTAGTTGGCCGGGTTCTCCTTGCGGGCGGTGATGACGAGGTTGCCCTGTCCGTCGTGGACGGCGTTGCTGGTGCTGTTGGTGTAGTACTGCCGTTCGTTGTTGCCCCAGCCGCCACCGCCGATGTCGAAGCGCCACCGGTTCTGGTCGACGGGGGTGCCGGCGGCGGCGTTGAACTCGTCCTGCCAGGTGATGCCGCCGATGGCGGCCGAGGCGGGCTCGGCCTGGGCGGGCAGGACGAGGGCGGCGGCGAGGGTGACGAGGGCGACCGCCGCGCGGGCGAGGGATCGGGGCCGGGGGACGGCTCGGGCTCCTGGCACGGGAGGCTCCTTGGGGCGACATCGGGGGCGGGGAGCACGCCGGGGAGAGCGCTCTCCTCGAAGGATGTCGATACCAGGCTCTTCTGTCAAGAATGTTGCCAGTTAGCTCGCCCTGTTCAGGGCCTCGCCGACCAGCCAGTGAGAAGAAAACTACTTTGCGTAATCAGAGCCGTTGCGCGCCACCCAGTCCGGAAGTCCCCACGGGGCGCCCGGCCGGGACCGGCCGGAGGGCGGGGCGGGCGGGACGCGGTGCGGACCGCCCGCCGGCGCCCGGACCGATCAGCGGTGCAGCCCGCGCCAGGAAGGATTGCTGCCGCGCCAGGCGTCGGCCAGGATGACCGCCGCCGCCCGGCTCGGGCACTGCTGCACGCGGGAGCGACCCGACGCCCCGCCGATCTGCGCCTGGACCTCCCAGGCCTCCCCGTCGGTACGGATGTAGACGTCCCGCCGCCCGCGTGGGCTCGGGTCACCGTTCCACCAGTGCTCCTCGACCATCATTCACCGACCGTATAGCAACTCGGCCGTGGAACGTGAGTCACGAATTCGTCGAGGCCCGAAGCCGACCCCGCCCGGTCACCCCTGCCGGGGCGTGAGCAGGTAGTCGTCGGCCTCCGCGCTCCAGGCCAAGGCGACCTCACCGGCAGTGGCGGCGGCCTTACCGAACTGGAGGAAACTGCGGTAGCCGAGCTTCTTCTCGCTGAATTCGGGACGGGCGCGGCGGAGCTGGTTCTTGAGTCCGGAGAGCGCCACCGGGCCACCGGCCGCGGCCAGCTCCGCCACCACCGTACGCAGCAGCGCGAAGGCCACCTCCTGGTCGCCGTGCTCAGGCAGGGAAACCTCCGGGTCGCCCTTGGCCGGCCCCTCGGCCAACTCGACGACGTTGTGCCCGGCGAGGTGGCGCAGCAGCTCGCCGAAGGTGCGGAACCCGTAGTCGGACTCGCTGAACGTGGGGTCCTTGCGCAGCAGGGTGCGCTTGAGCCGGGAGGCGGTCACCTCTCCCTCCGAGCTGCCCTGGAGGCCGGCGACGGTCTGGGCGACCAGCACCGCGAGCGCGTCGGCGTCGCGTACCGGCTCCTCGGCGGCGGGCGAGGGCTCCGGCTGCTCCGGCTGCTCCGGTGTCGGCTCCACCGCCGTCGGCTCCGGCTGCTGCGGTCCGGCCGGCTTGGCGGGGCGTCCGCGTCGGGCCCGTACGGGCGGCAGGTCGACGCCCTCCAGCCGGTCGTAGTAGAGGAACTCGTCGCAGGCGGGCGGGAGCAGCGCCGAGGTCGATTTCTCCACCCCGACCCCGATCACCCGCTTGTTGAGTTCACGCAGCTTGTGCACCAGCGGGGTGAAGTCGCTGTCCCCGGTGCAGATGACGAAGGTGGAGATGTAGCCGCGCTCGAAGGCCAACTCCACCGCGTCGACGGCCATCTTGATGTCGGCGGCGTTCTTGCGGGACGCCCCCATCCGCTGCGGGATCTCGATCAGCTCGACGTGCGAGCGGGTGAGCATCCGACGGTCCTCGTCGAAGTACGACCAGTCCGCGTACGCCCGGCGGACCACCACCCGTCCCCGCTCGGCGAGGGCGTCGGCGATCGGCCGGAAGTCGAACGCCCGCCCACCATGGTGTTCCCGGGCACCCAGGGCAAGGTTCTCGTAGTCGAGAAAGAGCGCGATTCGATCCTCGTGATCCACCGCAACACCCTAATCCCGCACCACTGCCCCACCACCCCGCCACGTCGCACACACCCCGCCCAAGCCCGGTGATCACGAGGAAAAGGTCAGCCGCCGGGCAACTTCCTGACGCATTTCTCTTGATCACCGGGGGCCAGGGCCGGTGGGGGCCGGGCGGGAGGGGTGGGTCAGCGGGGTGGGGTGGCGGCGGGCGGGGTAGCCATCTTGTGGTTCTGGCCCGGGATGGCGAAGTGGTGGAAACTGACCGTGGCGCTGACCTCCAGCGCCTGCACCCAGTGCCACCAGCCCACCGGCACGAACAGCAGCTGACCCGGCTCCAGCACGACGTCGAGCACCGTCGCCTCGGCGTAGCGGGGGTGCCGGGTGAGGTCCGGGTCCGCCGCGTCGACCGCGCTGAACGTGCCGCCGCGCGGATAGACCAGGTGCCGCTCGTACGACGGGACCAGCCGGACGTGCTTGCGGCCGAGCACCTGGCCGAGCAGCACCGAGCTGTTGTCCACGTGCAGCGGGGTCACCGTGCCGGCCGGTCCGAGCAGCAGGTGACCGAGCCCGGACGGGTCCACGATCCCCCGCGGGGCACGGATGTCGGCGACGAGCGGGCGCAGCGCGCCTGCCCAGTTCTCGTTGCGCGGCACCATGTAGTAGTCGTTGGTGCGCCGGCCCGAGGCGAGCAGCGCCAGGTACTCGCGGAACGGCATGCTGGTGCGGTGCCTGTCGTACTGCCAGGCGTGGTCCGGGTTGGCCTCCCGCCCGGTCATCACCTCGACCACGGCGTCACCGCAGGCCGCCGCCAGGCCGGGAAGCGTCCAGCCGAGGGCGGGCCAGTCGGCCATCAGGCCGTCCAGCACCACCGGCCGGTTGCCGAAGTAGTAGCGGGAGAAGAACTCCCCGGGGTCGAGGTCCGCGCGCCGCTCCAGCGTCCGCCCGCCGTCGCTGTCGCGCAGCGTCCGGTACGTGTCGAGCACCGACTCCAGCCAGTCGTAGCGCAGCGCGAGCCGCCGGCACACCGCGAAGTACGGATGGTCGGTCAGTTCCCGCAGCTCGGCGTCGACGGCCTGCGGGTCGGCGGACCCGGCGACGGCCACCGCCCGCGCCTGCGCCACCGACGCGCCCATGGCCAGGTTCTCGACCAGCCACTCCCGCCAGGCGGGGTCGAGCCGGGGCGGGACGACGGTGGTCATGCCCCGGCCGCCGGCACGAGGGTGAGCCGGGGCGGGCGGACCGCCTCCTGGCAGGTCGGGTACGAGTTCTTCACGTGCTCGGGGAAGTGCTCGGCGGCCGGCGGTGGGGTGAGCCGCAGCTGGCGGGCGTACTCCTGGCAGTTGACGTAGGAGTTCTTCACGTGGGCCGGGATGTGCTCCGGCGGCGGGGTGAGCCGCGCCTCGCGGGCGTACTGGTCGCAGTTGACGTAGGAGCCCTTGACGTGGGCGGGGAAGTGGTCCGGCAGCTCTGTCATGGGTGCCAGTCAACGGGCCCCGGCGTCCCGGCCACCAGGGGTCGGTGTCCCGGCCGCCCGGGACGTTCCCGCAGGTCATGGGTAGACTGCCGGCCGGAAACGATCATCGGAAGGGCCATGACGAAGAGCTACGAGGTGCCGCTGCTGGTGCTGACCGCGGCGACCGGCGCGGTCGACGGCGTCAGCTATCTCGCCCTGGACCGGGTCTTCACCGGCAACATGACGGGCAACGTGCTCTTCATCGGGTTCGGGCTGGCCGGGGTGTCCGGCCTGCCGGTGCTCAACAACCTGGTGGCGTTGCTGACCTTCATGCTCGGCGCGGTGCTCGCCGCCCGGCTGACCCGGGGTGCGCCGGGGCCGGCGGCGTTGCCCGCCGCCGGGCTGGCCATCCTGGTCGGCGGCAGTGTGCTCTCGCTCGCCCTGGCCGGGTTCTGGCTCGTCACCGGCCCACCGGCGCACGGGGTGATGCTGGCCGTCACCGGTCTGCTCGCCCTGGTGCTCGGCGCGCAGGCCGCGGCGGTCAGGCACATCGGCATCCGGGACCTCTCCACGGTGGTGGTGACCATGACCATGGTGAACCTCTCCGCCGACAGCCGGGCCGCCGGCGGTCCGGGCACGGCCTGGCTCCGCCGGTTCGGGGCGATCACCACGATGGGCCTCGGCGCGTTCGTCTCCGCCGTGCTGACGTTGCGGGTGAACGGGGCGGTGGCGCTGGTCGTGGCGGGCGCGCTGTTGACTGTCGGCACGGCGCTGATCGCGGTGGTCCGCCGCCGGGAGGTCGCCGCGGCGGCGTCGGCGCACGGCTGACCCCGGCGACCTGCGGCGGGTGCCGCAGAGTCTCCGGCGCGGGCGGGGAAGACCAAAAACTTTTGTGGGGTTCCTACAACGGTCACCGCTCAGGGTTCGGTGATTACGACATGGCGCTACCGGCCGGCACGCGGAAGGGTGATCGCTGTCGGGGGTCGATGCCTTGCGGCGCGTACTCGTGGATCTACCGGAGGAGTCGGTCGGGTGTTCAGCCGTGTCGCCATCGTCAACCGGGGTGAGGCCGCGATGCGCCTCATTCACGCGGTCCGAGAGCTGGCCGCGCAGACCGACACTCCCATCGAGACGGTGGCCCTCTATACCGATGTCGACCGCACCGCGACCTTCGTCCGCGAGGCCGACATCGCCTACGACCTGGGTCCGGCGTCCGCCCGGCCGTACCTCGACCTGAAGAAGCTCGAACAGGCCCTGGTCGAGACCGGGGCCGACGCGGTGTGGGTCGGGTGGGGTTTCGTCGCCGAGGACCCGGCCTTCGCGGAGCTGTGCGAGAAGATCGGCATCACCTTCGTCGGGCCGAGCCCGGACGCGATGCGCAAGCTCGGTGACAAGATCGGCGCGAAGCTGATCGCCGAGGAGGTCGGCGTGCCGGTCGCGCCGTGGAGCCGGGGCGCGGTGGAGACCCTGGAGGCCGCGATCGCCGCCGCCGCCGAGATCGGCTACCCGCTGATGCTCAAGGCGACCGCCGGTGGTGGCGGGCGGGGCATCCGGGTGGTCACCAGCGATGCCGAGCTGGCCGACGCCTACCAGCGAACCAGCCAGGAGGCGGCCCGCGCCTTCGGCAGCGGGATCGTGTTCCTGGAGCGCCTGGTCACCGGCGCCCGGCACGTCGAGGTGCAGGTGATCGCGGACGGTCAGGGCACCGCCTGGGCGCTCGGCGTACGGGACTGCTCGGTGCAGCGGCGCAACCAGAAGGTCATCGAGGAGTCGGCCTCCCCGGTCCTCGGCCCGGAGCAGACGGCCGAACTCAAGTCCTCGGCCGAGCGGCTGGCCGTCGCGGTCGGCTACCGGGGTGCCGCCACCGTCGAGTTCCTCTACCACCCGGGTGACCGGCTGTTCGCCTTCCTGGAGGTCAACACCCGCCTCCAGGTGGAGCACCCGATCACCGAGCTGACCACCGGATTCGACCTGGTCAAGGCGCAGTTGCACGTCGCGGCGGGCGGCCGGCTCGACGGGGTGCCGCCGGTGGAGCGCGGGCACGCAATCGAGGCCCGGCTCAACGCCGAGGACCCGGACCGCGACTTCGCCCCCGCCCCGGGCCGGATCGCCCGGCTGGACCTGCCCGCCGGTCCCGGCATCCGGGTCGACACCGGGGTCAGCGAGGGCGACACCATCCCGGCCGACTTCGACTCGATGATCGCGAAGATCATCGCGTACGGGCGGGACCGGGACGAGGCGCTCGGTCGGCTGCGCCGGGCGATGGCCGAGACCACGGTGATCATCGAGGGTGGCGCGACGAACAAGAGCTTCGTGCTCGACCTGCTCGACCAGCCCGAGGTGATCGACGCCAGCGCCGACACCGGCTGGATCGACCGGGTGCGCGCCGAGGGCCGGCTCGTGTCGCACCGGCACTCCGCCGTCGCGCTCGCCGCCGCCGCGATCGAGGCGTACGAGGAGCAGGAGCAGGCCGAGCAGCAGCGGCTGCTGTCGACGGCGTTCGGCGGGCGACCCCAGGTGCAGCACGCCAGCGGCCGGCCGCTGGACCTCAAACTGCGTGGCGTCGGCTACCGGATGCGGGTGGCCCGGGTCGGCGCGCACCGGTTCCGGGTCGGCATCGAGGCCGGCGGCGACGTGCACACCGCCGACGTCGAGCTGGACCGGTTCGACAGGCACACCGGGCAGATCGCCGTCAACGGCGCCCGGTACCGGCTGCTCACCGGCACCCACGGCGCGATCCACCTGGTCGAGGTGGACGGCGTGACCCACCGGGTCGGCCGCGACGAGGGCGGCGTGGTCCGCTCGCCGATGCCGGCGCTGGTCGTCGCCACCCCGGTCGAGGTGGGCGCCGAGGTCGAGGCGGGCGCACCGGTGCTGGTGCTGGAGGCGATGAAGATGGAGACGGTGCTGCGGGCACCGTTCCGGGCCCGGCTCAAGGAGTGCGGCGTCTCCGTCGGCAGCCAGGTGGAGGCCGGCGCGGCGCTGCTGCGGCTGGAGCCGCTCGCCGACGACACCGACGACGCCCCGGTCGCCGAAGCCGCCGCGCCGGTCGCCCTGGACCTGCCCGCCCCGCCCGACCAGGCCCCGGCGGTGGAGCGGTCCCGACGCGGCCAGGAGGACCTCCGTGGGCTGCTGCTGGGCTTCGACGTGGATCCGCACGACGACGGCCGGGTGCTCGACGAGTACCTCGCGGCGCGGCGGGCCGCCATCGAGGACGGCCACCGCCCGCTGGCCGAGGAGATCGACCTCGTCAACGTCTTCGCCGACCTCGCCGAGCTCAGCCGCAACCGGCTGACCGGGGAGGACGTCAGCGGCGACAACCACGTCCCCAGCGCCCGCGAACACTTCCACACCTACCTGCAGAGCCTCGACGTCGAACGGGCCGGTCTGCCGGCGCCCTTCCAGGCCAAGCTGGCCAAGGCGCTCGGCCACTACGGCGTCACCGAGCTGGACCGCTCCCCCGCCCTCGAGGCCGCCGTGTTCCGGATCTTCCTGGCCCAGCAGCGGGCGGCCACCGACGCGACGGTCATCGCGACGTTGCTGCGCGCCTGGCTGCGTGAGCCGCCGCCGGACGCGGTGCTGCGCGAGCCCGCCGGCCTCGCGTTGGAGCGGCTGGTGGCGGCGACGCAGGTGCGTTTCCCGGTCGTCGCCGACCTGGCCCGGGGGGTGGTGTTCGCCTGGTTCGCCCAGCCGCTGCTGCTGCGCAACCGCGCCCGGCTGTACGCCTCCGTCCGGCGGCACCTGCGTCACCTGGACGCGAACCCGGACGCGGCGGACCGCACCGAGCGGGTCGCGGAGATGGTCCGCAGCACCGAACCGCTGGTGCGGGTGCTCGGCCAGCGGCTCGTGCGGGACCACCTCGACAACGCGGTGATGCTGGAGGTGCTGACCCGGCGGTACTACGGCAACAAGGGCCTGGCCGACGTGCGGACCCGGCGGGTGGCGGACTGCACGTTCGTCGTCGCCGAGCGGGCCGACTCCAGCCTGCTCTCCGCCGCCGTCCGGTTCGACGCGCTGGGCGACGCGCTGCGCGGGCTCGCCGAGCTGGCCGCTGACGGCTCCGCCGTCGACGCCGACATCTACCTCGGCTGGGAAAACCAGCCGGAGGACTTCGACGCGATGGCCGCCGCGCTGCTGGAGGTCGTCAACGCGCACCCGCTGCCGGCCCAGGTCCGTCGGCTCACCACCACCGTCGCCGGGCGCGGCGGCGCGGTGATGCACCACCACTTCACGTTCCGCCCGTCGAGCACGGGGATGAGCGAGGAGCGGCTGATCCGGGGCCTGCACCCGTACATCGCGCAGCGGATGCAGCTGGAGCGGCTGCGCAAGTTCGACCTGACCCGGCTGCCGTCGTCGGACGAGGAGGTCTACCTCTTCCAGGCCGTCGCGCGGGAGAACCCGTCCGACGAACGGCTCGTCGCGTTCGCCCAGGTGCGTGACCTGACCGCGCTGCGGGAGCACGACGGGCGGCTGGTCGCCCTGCCCACGGCCGAGGACATCGTCGCCACCTGCCTGGACTCGATCCGCCGGGCGCAGACCCGCCGCCCGGCCAAGACCCGCTTCAACACCAACCGGATCGTCATCTACGTCTGGCCGCCGAGCGACCTGACCCGCGAGGAGATGGAGATGATCGCCGGGCGGGTCCGCCCGACGACCGTCGGCGCGGGGCTGGAGGAGATCCTGTTCATCGCGCGGCAGCGGGACCGCCGGACCGGCGAGCTGAACAAGATCGCGGTGCGGATCGCGTTCGACGCCACCGGCGGGGCCGAGCTGACCATGGGTGAGCCGCCGGTCGACCCGGTCGAGCCGCTCGACGACTACCGGCTGAAGGTGCTGCGGGCCAGCAGCCGCAATACGGTCTACCCGTACGAGCTGACCGGGCTGCTCGGCCAGTTCGTCGAGCACGACCTCGACGACGACCACGCGCTGGTGCCGGTGGATCGGCCCCGGGGACGCAACACGGCGGCGATCGTCGCGGGTGTGGTCACCACGCCGACCCCGAGGCACCCGCAGGGCGTCACCCGGGTGGTGCTGCTGGGCGACCCGACCAAGTCGCTCGGCGCGCTCTCCGAGGCCGAGTGCCGGCGGGTGATCGCCGCCCTGGACCTCGCCGAGCGGTTGCAGGTGCCGCTGGAGTGGTACGCCCTGTCGGCCGGCGCGCGGATCTCGATGACGTCGGGCACCGAGAACATGGACTGGGTGGCGGCGGCGCTCAAGCGGATCGTCGAGTTCACCCAGGACGGCGGCGAGATCAACATCGTGGTCGCGGGGATCAACGTGGGCGCCCAGCCGTACTGGAACGCCGAGGCGACGATGCTCATGCACACCCGGGGCATCCTGGTGATGACGCCGGAGGCCGCGATGGTGCTCACCGGCAAGCAGTCGCTGGACTTCTCCGGCGGGGTGTCCGCCGAGGACAACTTCGGCATCGGCGGCTACGACCGGGTGATGGGCCCCAACGGGCAGGCGCAGTACTGGGCGCCGAACCTGACGGCCGCCCGGGACGTGCTGATGGCGTACTACGACCACACGTACGTCGCGCCCGGGGAGAGCCAGCCGCGCCGGGCGACCACCGTCGACCCGGTGGACCGGGACATTTCCGCCTTCCCGCACACCGTGGCGGGCAGCGACTTCACCACCGTCGGCGAGATCTTCTCCGCCGCCGCCAACCCGGACCGCAAGAAGCCGTTCGACATCCGTACGGTGATGCGGGCGCTGTCCGACCAGGACCACCCGGTGCTGGAGCGGTGGGCGGGCATGGCCGACGCGGAGACCGCGGTGGTGCAGGACGTCCACCTCGGTGGTATCCCGGTCTGCCTGCTCGGCATCGAGTCGCGGTCGGTGCCCCGGCGGGGCTTCCCGCCCACCGACGGCCCGGACACCTACACGGCGGGCACCCTGTTCCCCCGCTCGTCCAAGAAGGCCGCGCGGGCGATCAACGCGGCCAGCGGCAACCGGCCGCTGGTGGTGCTGGCCAACCTGTCGGGCTTCGACGGCTCACCCGAGTCGATGCGCAAGCTGCAACTGGAGTACGGGGCCGAGATCGGCCGGGCGATCGTCAACTTCCGCGGGCCGATCGTGTTCTGCGTGATCTCCCGGTACCACGGCGGGGCGTTCGTGGTCTTCTCCAAGGCGCTGAACCCGAACATGACGGTGCTGGCGCTGGAGGGCTCGTTCGCCTCGGTGCTCGGCGGCGCCCCGGCGGCGGCGGTGGTGTTCTCCGGCGACGTCAACGCCCGTACGGCGGCCGACCTGCGGGTACGCGACCTGGAGACGCGGGTCGCGGCGGCCACCGGCACCGAGCGGGCTGCGCTCACCGCCGAACTCGACGAGACCCGCGCGGCGGTCCGCGCGGAGAAGCTCGGCGAGGTGGCGGCGGAGTTCGACCGGGTGCACAACATCGGGCGGGCGGTGGAGGTCGGCTCGGTCGACGCGGTGATCCGGGCCGCCGAGTTGCGCCCCCGCATCATCGAGGCGATCGAGTCCCGACTGGGCTGACGCCGGGGTGGGGCCGGCGGAACCCGCCGGCCCCGGGTACCCGCCCGGGGAGTGCCGTCGTGAACGGCCCTGTGCCCCACCCGCATGTTCATGCGGGTGGGGCACAGGGCCGTTCGGACGGGTGCCCGGCCCGGCCACACGGCGGGCGCAGCGGGCGACGGGTCAGCCGGTGCTGGCCGCCCCGGCGTCGGCCAGCAGCCGCTGGCGCATCAGGAACTTGCGGACCTTGCCCGTCGGCCCCATCACCACGCCGTCGGCGGGCACCGTGACCACCCGCCGCAGCGTCGCGGCGACCACCGGGCCGAGCGCGGCGCGGACCTGGTCGGAGCGGTCGAGGTCCGGGTCGGCGTCCTCGGCGAGCACGAGCAGCACCTCGGTGACGGTCCGCTCGTCGGCCTCCCGGGCCGCGATGACCGTGCAGTCGCGGACGTCGGGGCAGTGCTTGAGGATGCGTTCCTCGGACAGCGCCGTGTAGAGCCAGTTGCCGTCGCCCAGGTCGACCGCGTCGCTGGCCCGGTCGACGTGGTGGTAGTTGCCGTCCGGGTCGCGGTACATCAGGTCACCGGTGAGGTAGTAGCCGCCCAGCCGGGTGCGGAACGTGTTGACCGAGTCGTTCCAGTACCCGAGCGCCAGGGTCGGCGACTTGAGCCCGACGTGCCCCACCTGCCCCTCGGGAACCTCCTCGCCGGTGGTCACGTCGAGCAGGGCGATCTGCGCGAACGGGTACGGCTTGCCGACGCAGCGGTCGTAGTGGTCGCTGCCGAGGCGGTGGCTGATCCGGAACGCGCCGTGGCCCATCTCGGTGGAGCCGAGCATGTCGACGAACTTGGACCCGGGCACGTCCACCATGCCCTGCCGGGTGTACGCCGGGTGGCTGCCCACGGCGACCAGCCGCCGGATGTGCGACTCGTGGGCGCAGTCCCCGGTGTTGAACCAGTTGCGCACGGAGCTCAGGTCGCGGGTGGTCAGGTCGTGGCGGGCCAGCTCGGACCAGGTCACCGCGAAGCCGAAGACGCCTGTCGGCCGCCAGCGTTCGATGGCGTCGAGGATCGTCTCGGCGCTGCTGGCGAACGGGCCGCCCTGTGCCGACAGGTAGAGCAACTGGTAGCTGTTGCACAGCGCCTGGTTGACCGTGATGATGCCGGCGGTGTGCGCGGCCGGCAGGACGGACAGCTCACGCACCTCGCCGTACGGGCGGGACTCGGTGAGCCGCACGGCCCGGATGGCGGCGAACAGCCCGTGGTGCGAGTGGACGATCGCGGCCGGCACCCGGGTGGTGCCCGACGAGTGGGTGATGGCGACCGGGTCCTCGGGGTGGTGGCGGTAGTGCGGTGGGGCCTGGTCGGGGTCGCCGGTGCCGGTCTCGGCGGCGTCGCCGAGGATCGGCACCCCGAGGTCGTGCTCGCGCAGCGCGGCGTGGTCGGCGTCGACGACGACCCCGACGCCGCGCAGCCGCCTGATGAACTCGGCCGCCAACTCGATCGGCATGTTGCCGTTCATCAGGGCCGGGATCGCGCCGAGCCGGTTGAGGGCGAAGAAGTTGAGGAACACGTCGGGCGCGGACGTCACGTAGACCGCGACCGGGTCACGCCGGCCGACGCCCCGCCGCCGGAACCAGTCGGCGCGGGCGGCGACCCGCTCGGTGAGGGTGGCCAGCGACAGCGGCGTCCAGGCGGGGATGCCGTCCACGTCGACGTCGAAGGTCACCCGGGGCAGGTCTGGGTCGGCGCCGTGTTCGGCGAGCCGGAGCAGCACGTTGCCGGCCCCCAGCTCCATGTCGGCCGCGAGCGTCGCCCGGAAGTTGTCGGCACCCAACGAGTTGTCTCCTCACCTGGCACGCTCACGGTCACCGCACCCCGGCGCAGCAGCCGATCTGGGACACGCTCAGGCTAGATCGCCGATCACCTGCGGACAATGGTCAACATCAATCCTGGTCACACCGGCCCGGCCGCCGGCGGTCCGGCTCAGGAGACCTCGCGGTTGAACAGGTGCGACGACCAGACCAGGCTGATCGCGGCCAGCACGATCATGATGAGGGCGCCCTGCCAGACCACGGGCTCGGTGAGCTGCCCGTTGAACAACGCCCGCATGCCGTTGGTGGCCCAGGAGAACGGGTTCCAGACCGCGACCTGCTGGATCCACAGTGGTGCCAGCACCAGCGGGATGAGCACCCCGGCGAGCAGCGAGATCGGCTGGCCGACGGTGTTGACCAGCACGCCGAGGCTGTTCTCGTTGCGTACCAGCAGGGCGATGTCATACGAGATCGAGGTGCTCAGCAGCACCATCACCGACAGCAGCGCGTACGAGATGAGCAGGTTGCCCAGGTGCACCCGCAACCCGAACGGCAACGCCACGATCGTGATGATCACCGCCTGCACCACGTTCAGGCAGACGTGCATCAGGGCCCGGCCCAGCAGCAGGCCGGTACGGCTCACCGGGGTCACCCGGCACCTGTCGATGATGCCGGCGCGCAGCGCGCTGAGCAGCCCGTACCCGGCGAACAGGCCACCGAACAGGCCCATCGCCACGAACAGGCCGGGCACGTAGATGCGGTAGGCGTCGGCGTACGAGGAGGCACCCCGGTCGACCATCACCACCTTGAGGAAAGGGGCGAACAGGATGAGGTAGGTGACCGGCTGGGCCAGGCTGAACGCCACCATCACCGGGTTGCGCACCATCAGACCGACCTCCTGTTGGAAGATCAGCCAGGTGTCGCGGACCAGTTTCACTGCGGCTCCTCTCGTACCGGCCGGGTCACTCCTGGAGGGAGCGGCCGGTCTTGGCCAGGAAGACGTCGTCGAGGCTGGGCCGGCGGGCCTCGATCGCCCCGGGTTCGATCCCCCGTGTCAGCAGGGTGCGCATGATCTGCGGGATCGCCGTCGCGGCGCTGTCCACATAGAGCCGCAGGGTGCCGTCGACCGCCTCCGACGAGTGCACGTACGGCTGCTCGGCCAGCAGTTTCGTGGCGATCGGCAGGTCGGCGTCGGCCGGGCCGTCGGTCACGTCGGCGCGGGTCAGGTCGATCGCGACCACGTCGCCGGAGATCTCCCGCTTGAGATCCGACGGGGTGCCCTCGGCGACGATCCGACCGTCGTCGATGATGGACAGCCTGTCGCACAGGGTGTCGGCCTCGTCGAGGTAGTGGGTGGTGAGGAAGACCGTCATGCCCTCCGCGCGCAGCCGCCGGACCTCCTGCCACATCCGTACCCGGCTGGGTGGGTCCAGCCCGGCGGTCGGTTCGTCGAGGAAGATGACCTGCGGAGAGTGGATCACCCCGAGCGCCACGTCGAGCCGCCGACGCTGCCCCCCGGAGTACGTCCTGATCCGCCGGTCGGCGAAGTCGTCGAGCTGGAACGCCCCGATCGCCGCCTCGGCCCGGCGCTGCGCCTCGGCCTTGCCGAAGCCGTACAGCCGGGCCTGGAGCACCAGGTCCCGGCGGGCGGTCGAGTCGTCGTAGGTGCCGCTGGCCTGGGCCACGAAACCGATCTGCCGGCGCACCTGGGCCGGGGCCCGCAGCAGGTCGACGCCCGCGATCGACGCCCGGCCCCCGTCGGGGCGGATCAGCGTGGCCAGCATCCGCATGGTGGTGGACTTGCCCGCGCCGTTGGGGCCGAGGAACCCGACGATCTCGCCCCGCTCCACGGCGAAGTCCACCCCCCGCACCGCCTCGACGGTGCCGGCGTTGCGGCCACGGCCGACCCGGTAGGACTTGCGCAGGCCGGTGGCCTCGATCATCGAGCCTCCTCGGACGGGGACGACGCCGGGCCACGGGGTGCCGACCCACGGGGTGTCGACGGTGGACGGCGACACCCCTGCGGGTGCGTCAGGTCAGGCTAGTGTGGCCGTACCCGAAGGACAATGGTCGATGGGCCGGGCCGCCAGGGCGGCGAGGTGCCGGGCGGCGGCGGTCGCGCCACCGGCGGCGGCGAACGACTCGCCCACCCGGCGGGCCGCCGCCCGGTAGCCCGGATCGTCGAGGACGGCGGTGAGCGCGGCGGTGAGGTCCGCCGGGGTCGCCGAGGCGAACGCGACCTCGATTCCGGCGCCCGCCTCGGTCACCTGACGGGCCACCGTCGGGTGGTCGTGCCGGATCGGCGCGACGACCACCGGCACGCCGTGCGCCAACGCCTCGGTGACGGTGCCCAGCCCGCCGTGCGACACCACCGCGTCCAGCCGGGGCATCAGCTCCAGCACCGGCACCCGGGGGGCGGCCAGCACGTGCGCGGGCGGGTCGGGCAGCACGTCGGGCGAGGCGGTCACCACCACCTGCACCCGGTCGGCCAGGGCCGCCGTCGCCGCCATCATCCGCTGGTAGAAGTCCCGGGCCAGGTGCTCGGCCATCGTCCCGACGGTGACCAGCAGGTGGCGGCGGGAAGGGTCCCAGGTGGCCCAGTCGAAGGCCGGCGCGTCGGGGCGGTGACCCAGGGCCGGGCCGGTCAGCACGCACCGCGCCGGCAGCGGCGTCGCACCGGTCAGCGCCGTGCTGGTCAGCCCGAGCACCAGGTACGGCGAGAACCGCAGGTCGATCGCGTCGTCGACGGGCAGGTCGGTCATCGCCCAGACCCTGGCCAGTTGCGCGCGCACGTAGTCGGTGAACCCGGGCAGGTCCGGCGGGGTGAGTTCCAGCGCGCCCACGCAGAAGGTCGCCCACGGCACCCCGTGCCGGTGCGCGGCCAACGCGCCGGCCAGTGCGTACTGGTCGACGACGACGACGTCCGGCCGGTGCTCGGCGACCGCCCGGTCCACGGCGTCCCGGATGAACCGGTTGACCGGCAGCACGTGCCCCTCCCAGAGGCTGCGCACGGACGCCATGCCGGTCTCGCCGTCGAGGCGGAAGTACCGCTTACCGGTCGGGTAGAGCGTCGCGTCGGGGCCGATCAGCGGACGCAGGTCGGTGCGGGGGCCGCACCACGCCACCTCGTGCCCGGCGGCCCGCAGCGCCTGGCCGATGGCGAGCGGGGCGTTGAGGTGCGACGCCACCGGCAGGACGACGAACAGGAAGCGGGCCACGTCGATATTCTGGCACGCGTTGACAGCGACGGACGCCGCTGATGGGATTCCTGCCGTGGCGGTCGACGAGCAACGTTCCCGGGTCCGACCGTCCACTGTGCCCTCCGGCGGTGGGGCACGTCCCGGCCCGGTCGCCGGCCGTCCCCGGTCGACTCCGGCGCCGGCGGCATGACGGCGCTCGACGCGGTCGCGGTCCACCTGCCGCCGCACCGCGTCCCGATCGAGAGCCTGGCCGGCCCGCTGGAGTTGACCGAGATGCAGGTCCGGCTGTTCCGCCGCTTCCACGGTCTCGACCAGGTCCGCCGCGATCCCGACCGGCCCCTGGCCGACCTGCTCCGGCACGCCGCCACCGGGCTCACCGCCCTGCGCGGGCAGGAACACCGGGTCCGGTTCGTGCTGTACGGGCGGGCGTTCCCCGTCGTCGTGCCGTACCCGGTCAACCCGTTGCACGACGTGTGTCGCGCGCTGGGGCTCGGCCACGCGGTCGCCTTCACCCTGACCCAGCAGTCCTGTGCCAGCGCGCTGCTCGCCATCGAGATGGCCGGTCGGCTGCTGGCCGCCGAGCCGGGGCCGCACGCGCCGGGCGAGGGACCGTTGGCGCTGGTGCTCACCGCCGAGAAGGCGTTCACCCGGGACGCCCAGTTCATCCCGGAGACCTCCGTGTTCAGCGAGGGGGCGTCGGCGTGCCTGGTCAGCCTCGACGGTCCCCGCGACCGGCTGCTCGGCTACGCGTGCCGGCAGCGGGGCGAGTTCGACGTCGCCGGTGGCGCGTCCGGCGCGCAGTTCCAGCGCGAGTACCGGCCGGCGCTGGCGGACGTGATCGGCCGGGCCCTCGCGGTGGCCGGGGTTACCCTCGACGACATCCGGCTGATCCTGCCGCACAACGTCAACGTGGTGACCTGGCAGCGGTTGAGCCGGCTGATCGGGTTCCCCCGCGACCGGGTGCTGCTGGACAACGTCCGGGAGACCGGCCACGTGTTCTGCGCGGACGCGTTCACCAACTACCTGACCGCCCGCGACCGCGGCCTGCTGAACCCAGGTGACCGTTACCTGGTCGCGGCGGTCGGGGCCGGCGAGGGCGCGACCTTCGCCGCGATGGTCTTCGCCCACTGAGACCGCGATGGTGTCTTCGCCCACCGGGACCGCGCGCCGGCCGGACACCGGGGAACCGGACACCGGGGAAGGAGCACCGCGATGGCGGTCCCGTCGACCGACCTGCACCTGATCCGGGCCGCCCGGCGGGTCTTCACCGGGCCGGCCACGCTGCTGGACGATCCGGACCAGCGGGCCCGGTCCGCCCGCTACCTGGCCGACCTGACCCACCCGTACGGGCTGGAACTGCCCGACGGCCCGGGGCAGGACGCGCTGGGCCGGTCCCACGCGGAGATGGCCGAGGCGCTGATCGGGGCGCTCGTGCCGCCGGAGGAACCGGTCGACCTGCTCGTGCTGGCGTTCGCCCGGCACGACGTGCTGCCCGGCCGGGCCACCGCCACCTACCTGAGCCACCTCTGCCCGGGGACGCCGCTCTCCTTCGCCGTCTGCGACCAGGGGCCGGCGGCGGTCGTCAGCGGTCTCCGGCTCGCCCACGCGTACGCGTCCCCGGGCGACCGCACGACGGCCCTGTTGATCGCCGTCGACCAGGCCGTGCTTCCCTACCGCACGCCGCCGCCCGCCCCGGCCCGGCAGCAGGCCGTCGCCATGCTGTACCGCACCGCCCCGGCGGCCGGGGCGGTGCCGGAGCACACCGGCGACGTGGTGCGCGCCCCGGCCCGGATGACGGCGCTCCGCCAGCATCCGGACGTGGCGGCCGGCGACGTCGCCGCGCTGGCCGGGTCCGAACTGGCCGCGCTGTCGGCGGGCCGGCCCGACGCCCGGGTGGTGCTCGGCGTCGACCTCGCGGCGGCCTGGCCGGCGCACCCGACCGACGGGGTGACCGTCGCCCCGCCGGGACAACCGGTCACCGGACCGTGGTGGACCCTGCTCGACGTGCTCGCCGCCGACCCGGACCGGTCCCGGCCGGTGCTGACCGCCGACTACGACCCCGACCTGCGCTACCTCTGCCTGACCGGCTGGGAGCCCACCCCGGCCGACATCCGGCCCCGCTGACCGGGCCCCGCCGACCCGTCAGGCACCGGCGACCCGTCGATCACCGGCCCCTGCGATCACCGGCCCGTCGATCGCCGCCGACCCGTCAGTCGCCGGCGGCCAGGATGGTCCGGGCGACGGCGCACAGCCGCTCGTTCGCCTCGTCGGTGCCGACGGTGATCCGGACCCCCGCGCCGGGCAGCGCCATCACCAGGATGCCGGCGTCGCGGGCCCGCTCGGCGAACGGCGCCGCCCGCTCCCCCAGCGGCAGCCAGACGAAGTTCGCCTCGCTGGGGGCCACGATGAGGCCGATTTCGCGCAGCCCGTCGGTCAGCCGGGTCCGTGCGGACGCCAGGTCGGCGCAGCGCCGGGTCAGCTCGGGGGTGACCGCCTCGTCGAGGCTCGCCACCGCCGCCGCCTGGGCCAGGCTGTTCGGGAAGAACACCGCGCCCACCATGCCGGCCAGCGGCGTCACCCGGGGTGGCACCACCGCGTAGCCGACGCGCAGCGCGGCCAGCCCGTACGCCTTGGAGAAGGTGCGCAGGACGCAGACGTTGTCGTGGGCACGGAACAGGTCCATCCCGTCGGGCACCTGCGGGTCGGTGACGAACTCCCGGTACGCCTCGTCGATGATCACCGGCACGTCGGCCGGGATCCGGGCCAGGAACGCCTCGATCTCGTCGCGGTGCAGCACCGCCCCGGTCGGGTTGTTCGGGTTGCACAGCAGCACGCAGCGGGTCTGGTCGGTCACGGCGGCGGCCATCGCCGGCAGGTCGTGGCGGTAGCCGTCCATCGGCACCGGCACGCCCCGGGCCCCGACGTTGCGGATGATCAGCGGGTAGCCCTCGAAGGACAGCGCCGGGTGCACCACCTCAGGGCGCGGCCCGAGCGCCTGGACGAGGTGCTGGCACAGCCCGGCCGAACCGGGCCCGACGAGGATCGACTCCGGTCCCACGCCCAACCGCGCGGACAGCGCGCCCCGCAGCGCGGCGGCGGTCCGGTCCGGGTACCGCTGGAGGGCGGCGGCCCCGTCCTCGACGATCCGCCTGATGCTCGGCAACGGCGGGTACGGCGTCTCGTTCATCGACAGGTCGGCCGGCGGCTGGGTGCCGACGGGGGTGGCAGTGGTCATCGTCGCTCACTTCGTCGCGGGGCCGGCGGGAACGGGTTGCTGGGCGTGCCGGTCGGTGAGCAGCCCGAGCTGGTACATCCGGTCGACCAGGGACAGCGGTCGGACGTTCGTGCCGGACAGGTTGCCGGCGGTGAGCCCGAGCAGCCGGGGGTTGGCCGCGGTGCGCCGCATCATCCGCGCCCCGAGCAGCCGGGGCAGCCCCGACACGCTGGTGATCATGCGGGCGGCGTTGTGGCTGACCGTGGCGACGTGGTCGAGCTGGGGCCGGCGGGCGGTGTCGTAGTCGCGCAGCGCCCGGTCCACGGCCGCGTCGTCCAGGCCGCCCCCACCGGTGGCGAGGCCGGCGGCGAGGGTCTCGGCATCGGCGAGGGAGCTGTTCACGCCCTGCGCCGCCATCGGGTGCACCGCGTGGGCGGCCTCCCCGAGCAGGGCGAGGCCGGGCACGGTCAACCGTGCCGCCCGTAGCCGGTAGACGGCGAGGAGCTGCCGCCGGTGCAGGTTCGCCCGCAGGGCCGCACCCAGCGGCCGGACGGCCGGCACCCCGGCGAGCAGCCGGTCGCACCAGTCGGCCAGGTCGGCGGCGCTGCGGCCGCGGAACTCGTCCGGGGTCACCTGGACGTAGACCCGGCACCGCCCGCCGGGCAGCGGGTAGACCAGGCACAGGCCCCGCTCGGTGCGGTAGGCCGACACTTCGTCGGCCACCTGGACCCCGGGCACGTCGAAGGCGACCAGGCCGTGCGGGTACTCCCGCCGCTCGACGTCGATGCCGACGGCCTTGCGCAGCGGCGAGGACATGCCGTCGGCGGCGACCACCAGGGCCGCCCGGATCTCCTGCTCGCCGTCGCCGTCGCTGACCCGGACCCCGGTGACCCGGCCGTCGGCGGCGCGCAGCGGGCCGGTGACCCGCTGCCCCCACCGGATCTCGACGCCGGCGGGTAGCCCGTCGGCGAGCACGGCACGCAGGTCGCCGTAGTCGGCGCAGAGGATCTGCCGGTACCCACCGGGCAGGGTGCCGTAGTCGAGGGCGAGCAGCGGACGGCCCTGCGGGTCGCGGATGGCCAGCCGGTCGACCGGGCACGCGCCGGTGGCCCGCAGGGCGTCCAGCACGCCCCAGCCGTCCAGGATGCGTACCGTCTCGGGTTGCAGGATCTCGCCCTTGGCGATCGACGCGGGGGTGCGTTGCCGGTCGAGCACCAGCACCCGCAGCCCCCGCGCGCCCAGCGCGCGGGCGGCGGCCAGGCCGCCCGCCCCGGCACCGACCACGACGACGTCGGCGCTCATCGGGCGACCGCACCGGGGGTGACGCCCGCCCGGCCGGCGACGGTACGCCGGTACTCACCGAGCGCCCGCAGCGCGACCGCCTGGGTGATCACCGCGTTGGGGTAGCGCAGGTGGTGGCGGATGTAGTTGCAGACCCGGGTGGCCGGCCAGCCACCGTCGGGGCCGGCGGCGGCGAGCAGCCAGGAGACCCCCCGGTCGACCGCGTCGGTGGCCTCCGGGTCACCGCTTGCCAGCAGGCCCTGCACGGCCCAGCCGGTCTCCTCGACCGACCCGGCGCTGCCGTCGCCCGGCCCCCACGACCCGTCGGGCAGTTGGGTGTCGCGCAGCCAGCGCACCGCCCGCCGGACCACGTCGTGCCGGGCGTGGCCGACCCGGGACAGCGCCGCCACCACCACCGCCGTGCCGGAGGTGTGGTCGCGGTACCAGAGGTTCTCGTAGCTGCCGTCGGGGCGCGCGGCGGTCAGCAGCCAGGCCGCCCCGGCGGCGATCGCCGGGTGGTCGTCGGGGTGCCCCGCGTCGTGCAGGGCGTGCAGCGCCTGGCTGGTGATGGCGGGGCAGGGGCCGTCGTTGGCGAGCTTGGTGTCGCGTACCCACAGGCTCCACGAGCCCCTGCTGTCCTGCCGGCCGACGAGCCAGTCCAGGCCGCCGCGCAGCACCGGGTCGGCGTCGGCGTCGGGAAAGCCGGCGAGCGCCGACAGGATCTCGGCGGACTCCAGCGTCACCGGCCAGCCGCCCACGTTGGAGTAGCTCCACCCGCCCGGGGGCACGTCCAGCACCGTGAACGCGGTCGGCTTCCGGGTGGCGTGGAAGAACTCGCGGGTGGGACGCAGCCGGGGGTCGGCGGCGTACCCGGCGGCGATCAGCCCGGTCACCGCGTACCCGGAGCGGGTCAGGTCGAGGTTGGCCACCGCGTCCCAGGCGCCGTCGGGACGCACCGCGCGGCGCAGCCAGCCCACCACGGCGGCGGCGATGTCGGGGGCCTCGCCTGCGCGGGCCAGGCCGAGCAGCACCAGGGCGGCGGGCCACGGGTCCTCGCTCAACGCGCCGGTGCGGCCCTCGTGGTCGTAGATCGCGCGCAACAGCCGCAGCGCCGCCGGACGGGCCCGCCGCAGGGTGGCCCGGCGCAACCGGCCGGTGGGCAGCAGGTCGGCCTGCATCAGGGCCAACCCGATGAACGGCGCGGTACGGAACGACAGGCGCTGGCGGCGGACCCGGTCGAACAGGACGATCTCCAGCGGCAGCCGGCGCAGCGGACCCGCCTCGGCGGTCAGCCCGGCCATGGTGAGCAGTTGCCGGCAGAGCAGTGAGATGGCCGGGTCGGTGACCGTGTCGACGCCGCCCATCGCGGCCAGCCGGGCGCGGCCGGCGGTGATCGCCTCGGCGCTGGCCCCGGGTGCGGTCAGGGCCAGCGCGGCGACCGCGACAGCGGTGGCGACGACCTCGCTGTCGGCCCCCACCACGCCGCCCCAGCCGCCGTCGTCGTGCTGTTGCCGACGCAGCCATGAGGTGCCGGCGTCGACCAGGTCGGCGCTGCCCACCGGGTCGGCGGCGTGCAGGGCGGCCACCGTGCCGGCGGTGCCGAGCACCGAGGCCGGCGGGTCGTCGCCGAACACCCCGTCGGGGCGCTGCCGGCGCAGCAGCGCCTCCGCGCCGCGGGTGATGGCCCGGTCGAGGGCCTCGGTGGGCACAGCGGTCATGACACGTCCTCCATGGCGGCTCGACGGGGGGTGGCCAGCGCCAGCACGGGTCGGCCGGTGCCGAGTTCGTGCCCGGCGCGCATCATCCGCTGCGCCCACCAGGTCAGGGCGACCATCGGCACCGCCAGCAGCAGTTGCGGGCCGATCCCGAGCCCCAGCCCGACCAGGGCCGAGGCCAGCACCACCCGCTCGACCACCAGGACGGCGTGCGCCCGCAACGCCACCAGCACGGGCATGTCGGCCCGGTGCGCGACGAGCGGGGCCAGGGCGACGCCCCCCAGCGCCACCACGACGGCCAGCGTCGCCAGGTAGCCTGCCCGCCGGTCCGGGTCGGCCAGCAGCCCGGCGACCAGCGCGGCGGTGACGGTGCCGGCGTAGAGGGCCAGCACCGTACGCACCGCGAACGGCGCACCCCGGCGGACCGGCAGGGTGCGGTAGCCGCCGGCCCGGTCACCGTCCATGTCGCGCAGTGCACCGACCAGGTTGGACATGGTGTCGTGGGCCCAGAACGCGAGCATCGAGGCGAGCAGCACCGGCACCGCCGACGGTCGCTGCGGGGACAGCCCGACGGTCAGCGTGCCGTAGAGCAGCGCGATCGCGCCGAGCGCGCCCCGGACCAGGTTGCCGGCGATGCCGCGCGCCTTGCACCAGCGGCTGTAGGCGACGATGCCGAACCCGGCGAGCACGGCCGCCGACATGGTGCCCCAGCCGCCGAGCACCGCCAGCAACGCGAGGACGGCGAAGCAGGCGCAGCCGCACCACAGCGCCGTACGGGCGGCCAGCCGGCCCGACGGGATCGGCCGGTGCGGCTTGCTGCCGGCGTCGAGGTCCCGGTCGAAGTAGTCGCCGAGGTAGTGGCCGCCGAGCCAGCCGGCGGTCGGGGCGGCCCAGGCCGACAGCAGCAGCCAGGGGTGGTGCGGCCCGTCGGCCAGGGCCGCACCGGCGAGGCCGACCAGCCCGACGTACCACAGGGTGTACGGCCGCCAGGTCTCGACGTGGGCCCGCAGCGCCCGTACCGTGCCGGCGGCGCTCACGCCGTCTCGCTCGTCATCCAGTGCGCGATGCCGGCGAGCACGGTGGCGCTGGGAGACGGGGCGAGCCCGGCCAGCTCGGCCAGTGCCCGCTCGGCGTGCTCCACCATCCGCCGGCGGGCGCTGCGTACCGCGTCGACCTCGGCGAGCAGGCCGGCGACCCACTCGACGTCCCCGGGGCCGGCCCCGCGCCGGTGCAGCACCGCCATCAGTTCCACCCGGCCGGCGTCGGTGGCGGCGTCGTAGGCGAGCAGCAGCGGCAGGGTGGGCCGGCCGTTGTTGAGGTCGCTGGTGGCCGGTTTACCGGTCTGTTCGGGGGTGGCCACGTAGGACAGCAGGTCGTCGCGGATCTGGAAGGCGACGCCGAGGTGCTCGCCGTAGCGGGCCAGTGCGGCGGCGACCTGCGGTTCGGCACCGCCGAGCAGCGCGCCGACGTGGCAGACGGCGCGGAACAGCGCGCCGGTCTTGAGTCGGATCATCTCGGCGTAGCTACGGGCGCCCTCGTCGAGGTCGCCGACGAGCTGCGTTTCGAGCATCTGCCCCCGGCACAGGTCCCGGCCGGCCTCGGCCAGGGCCGCGACGGCGGCGGCGACGTGCCCGGCCGGCACGGCGGCTCCCGACTCCACAATGGACTGGAAGGCCGTGAAGATGAGGTGGTCGCCCACCACGATGGCGTTGGGGATGCCGAAGGCGACAGGCACCGCCGGGCGACCCCGACGCAGCGTGTCGGCGTCGATGATGTCGTCGTGCACGAGCGTCGCGACGTGCAGGTACTCCATCCCCAGCGCGGCCGGCAGGACGTCGGCCGGCGAACCGCCCACCGCCTCCGCCGCGTGCAGCGTCATCATCGGACGGAGCAGTTTGCCCGCCGGCAGAAGGGCGTAGCGGGCGATGCCGACCAACGGGTCGGTCGACTCCGGCCACCGGCGTCCGAGTTCCGCGTGCAGCAGCCGCCCCGATTCACTGCGGGCAAGGTCGTCGATGAAGGGCGGATATCGCGTGAAACCAGTAACCGTCATAGCGTGTCGACCCTTTCGCAAAGGCTCGGCCCAGCCGGCACGCGAGACGTTACCTGCCGGTCCGTCCATGAACAACCTTCGGAAAACTGCGCAGGCTATGGAGAAACACGAATGTCACGAACCTATTCACCGGCAAATCGGTCGATGCCAGAGAAATCCGCTGAACCGCTTACCGTGTGTCACACGGCAGCGCGAAAACAGGTACGAACGTCTGATCACCCGTCGCCGGATCAGGCGTCCACAACGAACTCCAACAGCGTCAGTCCCCCGGTGCCGCGGTAGGTCCCGACCGGTTTCAGACCCGCCGCCGCCGCGAGCGCCACGTGCTCGGCCACCCCCCGCTCGCGGCCACCCACCAGCACCAGCATCTGCAGGTCGTACGGGGAGCGGTACGGCACGTACGGGTCGGTCGGCAGCACCTCCACCACCAGCACCCGACCGGTGCGCCCGGCCGCCTCGGCGCACCGGCGCAGGATCGCCGTCGCGTGCCCGTCGCTCCAGTCGGTCAACGCCCGGGACACCACGTACACGTCGGCCCCGGCCGGCAGCTCGGCGAAGAAGTCCCCGACCACGGCCTCGACCCGGTCGGTCAGCCCGTGCGCGGCGAACGTCGCCGTCGCCGTCGCCACCGGCTCGTCGCGGTCGACCAGGGTTCCCCGCAGGTGCGGGTGGGTCGTCAGCAGCTCCCGCAGCAGCCCGCCGGCACCTCCGGCGACGTCGGTCACGTGGGCCACCCGCTGCCACGGGTAGAGCGCCGCCACCTGCGGCGCGGTGAACCGCTGCTGGCTGAGCATCAACGCGTCGAAGTAGGCCCGGTAGGACGGGTGCGCGTCGAGGTCGGCCCAGAAGTCCCGCCCGTGCACCGCCTGGTAGCCCGGCCCGCCGGTGCGCACCGCGTGCGGCAGCCCCGTGTAGGCGAGGTCCATCCGCGCCCCGAGACCGTCGAGGTCGAGGTAGCCGCCGTGGCCGCCGCCGTCGCGCTCGCAGAGCAGCTCGCCGACGTCGGTCAGCGCGAACACGTCAGGCGCGGTCTCCACGAACACGCCCCGGTGGACCAGGTAGCGCAGCAGCCGGCCGAGCGCGTCCGGGTCGGCGTCGCAGGCGGCGGCCAGCTTGTCCAGACCGGTCACGCCGGCCGCGATCCGCTCCGGCACCCGCAGGGTGACCGCCGTGCGTACGGCGAACGGGGTGGCCAGGTCGGTCAGCCGGCCGAGCCGGGCCGCCGGATCGTCATCGGTCGAGGTCTCGATCGTCACCGGGACAGCCTCCCCGTCGCGAGGCGCGTCCACGATGGCCGTGGCCTCCGCCGGCCCGAATGCTCCCAGGGACGGCGCGACGACGTCAATATCAACGGTGGAGATCCCATTCACCGTCGTGGAACAATGCGCCGACGGGCCCGGGCGCCCAGACCGGAGGAAGCACCGATGACCACGTCCCTCGTGCCGCAGGTACGGCTCGTCGCGGGCGCCCTGGGCGCCGAGGTCCACGGCATCGACCTGAACACCCTGACCGACGAGGGGTTCGCCCACCTGCACCGGCTGCTGCTCGCGCACCAGGTGGTCTTCGTCGCCGGGCAGACCGCGCTGACGCCGCAGGCGCACATCGCCTTCGGCCGGCGTTTCGGCGAGGTCGAGCTGCACCCGTACCTGCCCCGGCTGGAGGGGCACCCGGAGATCGTCCTGATCGACTCCGAGGACGGCGGCAAGGTCGACGTCTGGCACACCGACATGACCTTCCACCAGAGCCCGCCGATCGCCTCGATCCTGCACCTGGTGCAGCTGCCCGAGACCGGCGGCGACACCATGTGGACCAACCAGTGCAAGGTGTACGAGGCGCTCTCCGCGCCGATGCGCGACCTGCTCGACGGGTTGACCGCCATCCACGTCATCCGGATCGGCACCGAGTTCACCAGCCGGGCCGAACACCCGGTGGTCCGGGTGCACCCCGAGACCGGCCGCCGCTCGCTGTACGTCAACCGGCTGTTCACCTCGCACATCCCGCAGTTGAGCCGCAACGAGAGCGACGCGCTGCTGGAGTACCTGTTCGCCTTCTCCGAGGGCCCCCAGTTCACCTGCCGGTACCGCTGGCGGGTGGGCGACGTCGCGATCTGGGACAACCGGGTCACCCAGCACTACGCGATCAACGACTACGCGGGGGTGCGGCGCGGGCAGCGGATCACCGTGCTCGGCGACCACCCGACCGGCGACGCGCCCCGGTGGGAGCACTACGTCGCCGCGCCCGGCCAGCGCTACTGGCCGGACCGGGTCAACGCGGTGGAGAGCTACTGACCGCCCGCGTCGGCGGGGTGGCCGCCGCCGGCCGGTGACCGGGGCGGCCTCACCAGGTGACCGGGAACGACGCGATGCCGCCGTTCATCCGGTCGTGCCGCCAGGGGATCTCGTCGAGCGGCACTGCGGGGGCCAGCCCCGGCAGCCGCCGCAGCAGCTCGCCGATGGACAGCTCCACCTGCATCCGGCCGAGCGCCGTGCCCAGGCAGAAGTGCGGCCCGAAGCCGAACGTGAGGTGCGGTGCGGTCGGCACCCGGTCGATGTCGAACACGTTGGGGTCCGGGAACACGCGGGGGTCACGGTTGCCGACCCACGGGATCGCCATCACGCAGTCCCCGGCGCGCATCGCCACCCCGCCCAGGGTGAGGTCCTCGCGGACCACCTGGACCCGGAACATGCTGCTCACCGACGTGTACCGGAGGATCTCGTCGGTGGCCGAGGAGAGCTTGGCCGGGTCGGCCCGCAGCTTCGCCAACTGCTCGGGGTGCTGGAACAGCGCGCGCAGCCCGGCACTGGTGGAGTTGATCTCCAGCCCGCCGAGCAGCACCCCCATCGCCAGCTCCACCAGCTCCGCGTCGTCGAGTTCGTGCGCGTCGCGGCCCAGCACCCAGGCCGAGAGCAGGTCGTCGCCGGGGTTCGCCCGCTTGCCCGCCAACTGCCCGGCCAGGTACGCCCGCAGCTCCGCCTGGGCGGCGGCGGCGTCGGCGGACCCGTACGCGGTGACCGAGTTCAGGCCCTCGATCCAGCCGTAGAACCGGGGCCGGTCGGCCACCGGCACCCCGAGCACGTCACAGACCACGTGCACCGGCAGCGGCGCCACCAGCGCGGCGACCAGGTCGGCGGGGCGGGGCCCGGCCAGCAGATCGTCGATCAACGCGTCGACCAGCCGGCGTACCCGGGGGCGGAAGGTGTCGATGCGGCGGGCGGTGAAGGCCCGGCTGGCCACCCGGCGGACGACCGCGTGCGCCGGACCGTCCATGTTCAACTCGCGGGGTCCGCCGCCGTCGGGGGTCCCGGTCGCGCCCAGCGGCAGCCGGGAGAACCGGGGGTCGGCCAGCACCGTGCAGCAGTCGTGGTAGCCGAGCACCAGCCAGGCGGGCCGCCCGTCGGGCAGCCGCACCCGGCTGACCGGCTCGGCCACCACCATGTCGAGCAGTTCGGCGGGCAGGTCGCCGGTGAACGGCGCGAAGGGGTAGTCCCGCAGCTCCGAGACGACGGTCATGGCGAGCTACCCACCTGTCGGTCGGCGGTCCACATCGGGCACCGGTAAGACTCGGTCATCGGTACGGCCGGCGTCAATATCCATTGGTCGCCGCGACGATCTTCCGGGTGCGGACACCCATCGCCTAGCATCGGTGCACCAGGACTGCCGGGTGGTACGCGCGGATGGGTCGGACTTGACTGCGGCTTTGCGGATTCTGTTGTCGACGTGGGGCTGGCGGTCGCATTTCTACGGCCTGGTGCCGCTCGGTTGGGCCCTGCAGGCCGCCGGCCACGAGGTGCGGGTGGCCAGCCATCCGGCGCTGGTGCCGGCGATCACCGCGGCCGGGCTGGCGGCGGTGCCGTTGGGCGCGGACGTCGACTTCGCCACCGCCTTCGCGGGCCGGATCGGCGCGGTGGGTGCCCTGGACCGGGCCGAGGACGAGCCGGACGACACGGTCGAACCGGCGATCACCGCCGACGGCGGCGTGGTCCGGTTCGCCGACGCCCTCCTCGACGACCTGGTCGGTTTCGGCCGCTCCTGGCGACCGGACCTGATGGTCTGGGAGCCGTTCAACCTCGCCGCCGCGGTGGCCGCCGCCGCGCTGGGCGTGCCCGGGGTGCGGCACCTGTGGGGGCCGGACTCCTCGGTCACCCTCCGGCTCGACCCGGAGCCGGTGCTCGGCCCGCTGGCCGGCCGGTTCGGGCTGGCCGCCGCCGACGTGGACCTGGCCGGGGTGCTGACCCTCGACCCGGTGCCGCCCCCGATGCAGGTGCCGGCGACCGGCCCGACCCGGCCGGTCCGCTACGTGCCGTACAACGGCCCGGCCGTGTTGCCGCCCTGGCTACACGGCCCGGCGGACCGGCCCCGGGTCTGCGTGACGGCCGGCACCATGATGGCCGGCGCCGGGCTCGACGACCGGCTGGACCTCCCCCGGGTCGTGCGGGCGGTGGCCGGGCTGGACGTGGAGGTCGTCGTGCTGGTCGAGCCGGCCCAGCAGGCGGCGCTGCGCCCGCTGCCGGACAACGTCCGGCTGGTCGACAGCCCGCTGGCCCTGCGGCTGGTGCTGCCGACCTGCGCCGCGCTGGTGCAGCAGGGCGGCGCGGGGACCACGATGACGGCGCTCGGCCTCGGGGTGCCGCAGCTCGTCCTGCCGCAGGTCAGCGATCAGCACTTCAACGCCGAGCGGCTGGCCGTCACCGGGGCCGGCACCTGGCTACCCGGCGGCCGGGCCGACGACGACACGCTGCGCGGGCTGGTCGGCGAGCTGATCGCCGACGGCCCCCGGCGCGCCGCCGCCGCGCTGATGCGCGACCGGGTCCGGGCGATGCCCGCCCCCGCCGAGGTGGTGCCGGCGCTGGTGGCCCTCGCCGCGGGCACCCGGAGCTGATCCACCGTCAGACCACCCTAGGAGTCGCAGATGACGCAAGAGCCCATTCCGTACCCGCTCGCTCCGGCTCCGACGATCTACCACCCGTCACCTGACTACACCCGGCTGCGGGAGACCTGCCCGGTGGCGCCGATCGCGCTGCCCGACGGCGGCAGGGCCTACCTGGCCACCCGGCACGCGGACGTCCGCCGGGTCTTCACCGACCAGCGGTTCAGCCGGGCCGCCGCGGCCGGGCCGGACCGGCCGACCCGGGAGTTGGGCTCGCTGGCCGAGGACTCGTTGATCGGGATGGACCCGCCCCGGCACACCACGATGCGCCGGGCGGTGTCGCACGCGTTCACCGTCCGCCGGGTGGAGGCGCTGCGCCCGACGGTGGCCGCGCTCGTCGACCGGATGATCGACGACCTGGTGGCGGCGGGCCCACCTGCGGACCTGATCCCCCACCTGTCCGCGCCGCTGCCGATCTACGTGATCAGCAAGCTGTTCGGCATCGCGGACCAGGACCAGGACCGGGTACGCGAGTGGTCCGACGCGCTCGTCGGCGACTGGGACGCCGATCCGGCGGCCCCGCAGGCCGCCCTCGACGCGTTCGGCGAGATGATCGTCGCGCGTCGCCGCGAGCCGGGCGACGACCTGATGAGCGCCCTGATCAAGGCCTGGGACGAGCACGACGACCTCACCGAACGGGAACTCGTCTCGGTGACCGCAGGCATCTTCGTCGGCGGCCACGAGACCACCACCAACCAGCTCAACCTGTTCCTGCTCGTGCTGGCCCGGCACCCCGAGCAGCTCGCCGGCCTGCGCGGGGACGACCCGGTGGCGGTGGCCCGTGCGGTGGAGGAGCTGTCCCGCTTCATCCAGCTCGGCGACAACGGGGTGCTGCTGCCCCGGGTCACCACCGAGGAGGTGGAACTGGGCGGGGTGTGCCTGCCGGCGGGCACCCCGGTGCTGCCGGCGATCGCCTCGGCCAACCGGGACGCGTCGGTGTTCGCCGGGGCGGACACCCTCGACCTGACCCGGGCCGACAATCCGCACCTGGCGTTCGGGGCCGGCCCGCACCACTGCCTCGGCGCGGCGCTGGCCCGGATGGAGTTGCAGGAGGCCCTCGGTGCGCTGCTGCGCCGGCTGCCCGGCCTGCGGCTGGCCGTGCCCGAGGAGGAGCTGCGGTTCAAGCCCGGCCTGGTGGTACGCAGCCTGGAGGCACTGCCGGTGACCTGGGACCGGGTCGAGCGGTGACCCTGCCCCGGGCCGTGGAGCGGTGACCGTCGCGGCGGCGGTCAACGGGTGGCACGCCGCCCGGTGACCGTCACGCGACGGGTCAGCCGGCGACCCGGGTCGGTGTCGTCGGGTCGAACGCCGCCTCGACGGCCACCTCCTCCACCCCGCGCAGCAGCGCCTCGGCCTGGGTCTCGGTGAAGCAGCCCAGGTCGAAGATCACCTGGAGGAAGATCGTGTCCGGCTGGTCCTCCACGGTGATGAACGCCTGCTCGGGCAGGTGGTCGAGGGTGCCGTCCCAGACCAGGAACGTCTCGCCCGCCCGGCGGCGGATCTGCTCCGGGGTCACCTCGGCGGCGCGGGCCGCGTCCTCCGCCGCCTGCCGGGTCACCACCCGCCGGTCGTTGATCCGGAGGGTCACCCGGGCCGGGTAGCCGCGCTCCTCGTCGAGCCGGGCGCCGGCCTCGGCGAGCTGCACCGGGTCGTAGTAGGCGTACATGCCGGCGGCGACGGAGGCGCGACGGGCCCTGGTCACCACCTCGTCCACGGTGGTGTCGGCGGCGTCCACGGTGAGCACCCCGTTCTGGCTCAGCGGGGCGATCGCCTCGGCGAATCCCGGCCGGAACCGGTTGCCGACGATGAGTTTGGCGGTCAACGGGCTGACCCCGGTGGCCCGGCCCACCGCCACGGCGATCACCGCCAGCAGCACCCGGGAGGTGTCCGTCCGGGTGCGTCGGGCGATGGCCTGCACCGCCAGGTAGGCCGCCGGTGAGCTGAACCGGCCGTGCCAGAACCGCCGGCCGTGCCGCCCGGCCGGGTTGGTGACCTCGCCGAAGGTCGAGGGTGGCAGGTCACGCAGGTGTGCCTCCCAGTGGCGGACCGCCCGGTCGCTGACCCGGCGCAGCGGCGGGGTGCGCTCGCGCCGGCCGAGGTCGAGCAGCTGCACCGTACGCGGGTCGGGTGCGCGCCGGGCCGTCAGGTCGACCAGCCCGAGGTCGGCCATCACCAGGGCGGTGGCGGTGCCGTCGACGACCAGGTGGTCGAGGGTCAGTACCCGGTGCACCAGCGCGCCCCGGTGCCTGACCACCGCCATCCGCACCGACCAGTCCCGGTAGAGGTCGTAGGGGGTCAGCAGCCGGGCGTGGCCCAGCTCGTAGGCGAACTTCGCCACGTCGGCCGGGTCGGCGTCGTCGGGGACGTCCAGCACGTCCAGGGCGATCTCCCCGTCGGCGGCGACCACCTGGCATGGCTCGCCGTGGTCGTCGGTGCCCAGCCGCATCCGCAGCGCCGGGTGCCGGCTCATCAGGTCACCGAGCTGCGCCGCGACCTGCTCCACGGTGACCCCGGCCGGCACCGGGTGCGCACCGCTGACGTTGTGCGTCCACCCGGTCTCCCGCATGTCCTGCATGATCGCCAGTTGACCCCAGGTCAGCGGCGCGGTCCCGGCCCCCGGGCCGGCGAACGGGACGAGCACCTGCGCCTCGGCGGTCTGCGCGAACATCGGTCAATCAGAGCAACGGAGATCGGCACGTGTCAACGCCGCAGATCGTGCCGCCGGCCGGGCGGTGCCGACGGGGCTAGGGTACGGCCCATGCGGGACACCGTCCGGATCTGGATCCTGCCGGCCCGACCCGACCCGGCTGAGCTGGCCCGGTACGACGCGGTGCTCACCGCCGACGAACGCGCCCGGGCGGCGGCACTCGGTCCGGCGACCGCCCGGGACCGGTTCACCGTGGCGCACGGGGCGCTGCGTCTGGTGGTGGGCGCGGCCCTGGGCGTCGCGCCCGGACGGCTCGCCTGGCGGCGGGGCCGGTACGGCAAGCCGATGCTGACCGAGCCCCGGGGCGGGCCGCAGACCAGCCTGTCGTACTCCGCCGACCTGGTCGCGGTGGCGGTGGGCGGCGGGCGGCCGGTGGGGGTCGACATCCAGCACGTGACGCCGGAACGGGACCCGGTGGCGCTGGCCGCCCGGTTCTTCGCCCCCGGGGAGGCCCGGCACGTCGCCTCGGGGCCGGACGTCGCCGACCGGGCCGACCGGTTCGCCAGGCTGTGGGCCCGCAAGGAGGCGGTGGTCAAGGCGGCCGGGGATCGGCTCTGGCCGCACCTGGCGCTGCCGGTGCACCGGGGGGACGTGGTGGCGTGCGGCGAGCCGCCGGGCGTACACCGGGTCACCGACGTCGCGACCCCGGCCGGCTACCGGGTCGCGGTGGCCCTGACCGGCGACGCGCCCTACGACACGGCGTCGTTCCACGGCCTCGACGGGCCGTCCGGAGCGGTTCCGCGACCGGTCGGCTGAAGATCGCGACAGCCGTTGACACCCGCCGATCACGTTTGCTCTGATGGGCTCCATGTTGGAGCGTGGGGTCCAGTGACAGAGCCCGACACGACCACCGCGCCGCAGCTGCGCGGGCAGGTCGTCGACACGATGGTCGCGCTGCTGACCCGGATGCTCCGGCCGGAGGCCCCGGTCACCGTCGGCACGCAGCTGATGGACGAGCTGGGCCTCAGCTCCTCCCTCGCGCTGGAGCTGCTGCTCGAGATCGAGGACGAGCTGGAGATCCAGATCGACGTCGAGGACCTCGACGAGGACCGGATGACCACCGTCGGCGACCTGGCCGACTACATCACCCGGCACTGCACCCCCCGCTGACGGCCCGCGACGGGGGCCCGGCCGGTATCTTCCGAAGGAGTCCCATGGACCGGCCCCGCCTGAGCGTGGTGATCCCCGCCCACAACAACGCCGTCGCGCTCGACACGACCGTCGCGTCGCTGACCCGGCAGACCCTCCCGGCGCAGGAGTTCGAGGTCATCGTCGGTGACGACGGTTCGGCCGTCCCGCTGACCCCGGTCGTCGAACGCTACGCCGACCGGCTGCGGATCGCCTGCGTGCGCAGCGAGACCAACCGGGGCCGCAGCGCCAACCGCAACGCGGCGGCGGCCCGTGCCCAGGCCGACGTCCTGCTGTTCCTGGACGCCGACACGGTCGCCCACCCCACCCTGCTCGCCCGGCACCGTGACCATCACGCCGCACGCGGCGGCCGGCCCGGGGTCCTGCTCGGCCAGCGCTACGACCTCGACTGGGCCGGTGCGGACGCGGTGCGCCGGGGCGAACCCGTCGACCCGGAGCTGCTGGACGCCGAGCGCGGCGACCCCCGGCTGGAGGACATCGCCCACCCGCAGCGCATCCGCGACTTCCCCAGCGCGCCCTGGGTGCTCGGTCTGACCCACAACGCCTCGGTCGACCGGGAGTCGTTCCTGCGGGTGGCCGGCTTCGACGAGGCGATGGTCAAGTGGGGGTTCGAGGATCTGGAGTTCTTCTACCGGATCTTCCACCTGCACGGGGGCCGGCCCGACGTGTTCGAGCTGGACGTCGAGGCGACGTCGTACCACCTGCCGCACTTCCGCAAGACGTCCAACGGGCTCGCCTCGATGGACAACATGAAGTACCTGCTGCGCAAGCACCTGCGCTACGACGTCGAGGTGCTGTACGCGATCAACACGTTCGGCCGGCACCTGGGCCGCATCCGCCTCTACGGTCAGGCCATCGAGGCGTACCGGCGGGCGGGGCTGGGGCGGCCGGAATCGCTGCCCGACACGTTGCGCACGGAACTGGCCACCCGCACCGCGTTGGTGATCGGCAACGGGGTGTCCACCCTGGAGCTCGGTCCCGACTCGCAGACGTTCGACCACGACGCCCCGGCCGGGCCGACCAACGCGCACCTGCTCGGCACGGTGCTCCAGCAGTTCAAGGCCGGCGCGCTCGACGTGATCGTCAACGTCGACCTGTGGCGGTTCCTGCTGCCCGAGGACCTGCCGGCGTTCCTGACACGGGGGCTGCTCAAGGCCGACCGGATCGAGCTGGTCTGCACCCACGCCCCGGTCGACCAGCGGGCGATGCTGCCGGTGCCCCTCGTGGCCGACCTCGACTACGTGACCGACATGCTGGACCAGCACTTCGCCGTCACCGTCGCCCGGCACGACGGGGCGTCGGTGCTCACCGTCCGCTGACACCGTCCCGACGCGGCAGCCGGAATCGTCCCGGGACGCGGCGGGTCACGCCCCGGGCGGGCCGAACAGCAGGCTGACGTTGTGGCCGCCGAAGCCGAACGAGTTGGACATCACCGTGGTGATCACGGCCGCACGCGGCTGCTTGCGGATGTGGTCGAGATCGTCACCCGGGTCGGGGTCGTCGAGGTTGTGGGTCGGCGGGAGCAGGCCGCGACGCAGCGCCTCGACGCCGATCGCCGCCTCGATCACCCCGGAGACGCCGAGCACGTGCCCGGTGACCCCCTTGGTGGAGCTGACCGGCGGACCCGCCGCGCCGAAGACGTCCCGCAGGGCGGCCACCTCGGCCGCGTCACCGGCCCTGGTGCTGGTGCCGTGGGCGTTGAGGTAGCCGACGTCGTCGGGGCCCAGGCCGGCGTCGCGCAGCGCCGTGCGCATGCAGTGCGCCGCACCGGACCCGTCGGGGCGGGGGGTGGTCGGGTGGTAGGCGTCGTTGTTCGCGCCCCACCCGAGCAGGTCGGCGTACCGCCGGGCACCGCGCGCCACCGCGTGCGCGGTGCGTTCCAGGACGAACACCCCGGCCCCCTCGCCGAGGACGAGGCCGTTACGCCGCCTGTCGAACGGGCGGCTCGCCTCCGTCGGGTCCGACCAGCCGTGGGCGAGCGCGCGGGCGTTGCCGAACGCGTCGGCGAAGGTCGGGAAGAGCGGCGCCTCGCTGGACCCGCAGAGCACCAGGTCGGCCTCGTCGGCGCGCAGGATGCGCAGCGCCTCCCCGATGGACTGGGCCCCGGACGCGCAGGCGGTGCCGATCGACGAGGTGTAGCCCCGGATGCCGTGCCTGATGGCGATCCGCGCCGCGCCCATGTTGGGCAGGGTGCCGGGCAGCATGTACGGGCTGACCCCGAACCGGCCCCGCTCGGCCCGCGCGAGGACCTGGCTCGCCAGGGTGGACAGGCCACCGACGCCGGAGACGATCACGGCCACCCGGTACGGGTCGACGTCCCGGCCCACCTCGACTCCGGCGTCGGCCACCGCGTCACCGGCCGCCCGCAGCGCCATCACGACCGCGCGGTCGGCCACCCGGGACTCGGGACCGGGCAGCACGCTGGCCGGGTCGATGTCCGGGCTGAACGCGGCGACGTCGACGACGCCGTGCACCGGGTGCCCCTCGGGGGGCCGGGTCAGGCCGGACCGGCCCGCGCAGACCGCGTCGAACACCTCGGCGGCGGTGCTGCCGACCGGGCTGACCAGCCCGATCCCGCTCACCGTCACGCCGGCACGCATGCGCGTCCCCCCTCGCGCCGCTGCACCGAACGCTTCACGGACCGCCTCCGGGGCGGCGCGGCGGGCACGGTCAGTGTGCCGAGGCGGGCTCGACGCGGGCGGCCACCGTGCGGCAGAACTCGCCGACTGTCATCATCGCCAGCGCCTCGGCCTCGTCGTCGTCGAAGGTCACCCCGAACCGGTCCTCCACCCGGACGGCCAGTTCGGCGAGGCCGAGCGAGTCGACGTCGAGACCGGCCGGACCGAACACCGTGTCGTCGTCGGCGCCCTCGATGTCGTACTTCATCTCGGTCAACGCGGCGAAGAGGAACGCGCGGATCTCGTCGGTCATGGTCGGGGTTTCCTTTCCGGAGGTCGGCGTCGGCGGACCCGGCCGCCGGTGGGACGCGGGAGGCGTGGCAGTGGCCGGGGACGCGGCCGGGACCAGGTGCGACGTCGGCGGGGCCGTCGCCGCGCTGGTCACCGGAGCAGCCGCTCCGTTTTGATCGACCTTACTCAATCAAGCCCGTTGCGCAAGGTCCACCCGGCCGGTGCCGTCCGGCCGATCGGCCGCCGGCTCGCCGACCCGCACCGCGAGCCGGTCGTGCCCCCGCAGCATGAGTTGCCGTGGCTCGCCGGGGGTCGCGGCGAGCGCCAGCGCCGGGAACCGGTCGAGCAGCCGGGGCAGCGCGATCCGCCCCTCCGTCCGACCCAGCGCCGCACCCACGCAGTAGTGCGGCCCGGCGCTGAACGCCAGGTGCCGGTTGTCCGCCCGGGACGGGTCGAACGTGTCCGGGTCGGGGAACCGGCGCGGGTCCCGGTTGGCCGCACCGGTCAGCACCAGCGCCGTCCGTCCACTCGGGACCTCGACCCCGGCGACCTCGGTGTCCTCGGCGGCATAGCGCACCGCGAAGTGCACAGGCGGCTCGTACCGCAGGATCTCCTCGACGTACGCCGGGGCGAGGGACGGGTCGGCGCGCAACGCGGCCAGCGCGGCGGGCCGCGCCAGGAGCAGGGTCAGCCCGCTGCCGAACAGGTTGGCGGTGGTCCGGAACCCCGCGTTGTACGTGACGATCAGGTTGGCCAGCAGCTCGGCCTCGGAGAGCTGGTCGGGGCGGCCGGCACGCAGGCTGGCCAGCGCCGAGACGAGGTCGTCGCGGGGTTCGGCCCGACGGGCGGCGAGCAGCGTGGTGAAGTACCCGGTCAGCTCCTCGGCGGCCCGGTTGGCGGCCCGGATCTCCCGGAACGAGCGCGGGCCGATCTCCAGCACCGCGTCGAACGCCCGCACCCGGGACGGGAACCAGGCCCGGTCGGCGGGCGGCACCCCGAGCAGCTCGCCGACGACGGCGCTGGGCAGCGGCAGGGCGAACGCCGCCATGAAGTCCACCGGCCGACCGCCCGCGCCCGCCTCGGCGAGCCCGTCGAGCAGGTCGTCGGTGATCCGCGCGATCGCCGGCTCCAGGGCGGCGACCCGGCGGGCGGTCAACGCCTGGCCGAACAGGTGACGCACCCGCGCGTGGTCCTCGGCCGGGGCGTTGAACATGCTGGCCTGCAGGGTCCGCAGCACCGCGTGGTCGCGCCAACGGACGCCGGCGCGGTCCAGGTACCGCGCGTCGAGCACCCGGAAGACCGGGTCACGCAGCACCCGTTGGGCGGCGGCGTACCCGTGGACCACCACGGCGTGCGGTGCCGTCGGGGCGAGGGCGACCGCCTCCCCCAGCTCGTGCAGCCGGGCGTAGTACGGGTAGGGGTCGCGTCGCACCTCGTCGCCGAGCAGCTCGTCGAGGGATACCGGGAAACCCATGGCGCTCCTCGTCGGGGGTGCACGGGCGGAGGATGCCGTGACCTTAGACGCATCGACGGCGGCCTGTCCACGGCCGGTCTCCCGGCGGGCCGCTGCCGAACCGGGGTGTGACAGTGGGGGTGCCGCCGGACAGGTAGGGGGTGCAACGACCGACCGAAAGGCGCACATGAGCAGTGCTGATGACGGCGTACGGGAGCGACGCTTCCGCTCCCTGCACGCCGCGACGTACCCGGACCTGCTGCGGTTCGTGCAGCGGCGGGTCCCGCCCAGCGAGGCGGAGGACGTCGTCTCGACCGTCTTCCTGACCGCTTGGCGACGATTCGACGACGTCCCCGCCGACGCCCGTCCGTGGCTGTTCGCGGTGGCCCGCCGCACGATGGCGAACCACACCCGGAGCTGGTTGCGCCGACAGGCCCTGGACGTCCGGCTGGTGGCGACGGACGGGCCGGCGTACGGGGACGACATGGTCGACGCCGCCGCCCGGATCGACCTCGACCGGGCCTGGCGCAGCCTGCGACCGGCCGACCGGGAGGTGCTGGCGCTGGTGGCGTTCGACGGGCTGACCGCCGCACAGGCCGCCACCGTGCTGGGCTGCCGCCGGTCGACGTTCGCCATGCGGTTGGGCCGGGCCCGGGAACGCCTGCGGGCCGCGCTGGAACCGCCCGCCGCCCGCCCGCACACCCTCACCGTCTTCAAGGAGCAGCAGTCATGACGGATCTGGAACGCCTCTCCGTGTTGGACCCGGCACGTGGGGTGCAACCGACCCCGGCCGAATGGGAACGGGCCACCTCGGTCGTCGACCGGATCGTCGCGGACCGGCCAGCCGCCCGCCCCGCGCCGGCCCGCCGCCTGGTGACCAGGCGTGGGGTGGTCGGCCTGGTCGCCGCCGGGGCGGTCGCGGTGGTGGGCGCGGTCACCGTGCCCGCGCTGCTGCCGGGGCCGATGGACCGGGCCTTCGCCTCGTGGACCCCGGTGCCGGGCGCGCTCACCGGCGAGCAGGTCCTGCCGCAGGCCCGCCGGTGCGCCGCGAGCGGGGTGGGCAGCGAGCCGGCGGCACCTGTCGGCCCCTCCGACGTGCTCCTGGCCGAGCGTCGGGGGGTGGCCACCCTGCTCATCCAGCGGCGCGGCTCGGGCGTGATCGAGTGCATGAGCGTGGACGACGGCCCGCCGACCGCGATGACGTTGGCGGACGGGCCCCTGCCGCCCCCCGCCGCCGGCACCGTCAACCTCGAGACGCGCAGTTCGGTCGGCTCCGGCCGCGACCAGTACTCCAACGCCGTTGGTCTGGTCGGCCCGTCGGTCACCGGCGTCGACCTGGTCCTCGCCGACGGCAGGACCATCCGCACCAGCACCGGGGGCGGATGGTGGGCGGCGTGGTGGCCGGGGCCGGAGGGGGGCGAGATCGGCAGGATCACGGTGGTCGTGCACCGCCCCGACGGCTCCACCACCCACCGGATCGAGGACCTGTGACCGGTGGCCCCGCCGGGTGCGACCGGTCAGGAATCGAGAAGCCGGCGACCCGGCGGGGTCATAGCCTTTACCCAGGTGGCCGGCAGGAGGCCGCGCCCGCACGGCGAGAGGGAGCCCGCGTGTCCACGAAGAAAGCGACCACCGCGTCCGACGGCGACACCACCGGGGAGGCCGGCGACGGGTTCACCGCCGAGGAGCGCGCCGCCATGCGGGAACGCGCCGCCGAGTTGCGGGCCGAGGGGCGCAAGGGCGCCAAGAAGGCCGACGGCATGCAGGCGGTGCTGGACCGGATCGCCCAGATGGCCCCGGCGGACCGGACGCTCGCCGAACGGGTGCACCTGACGGTCACCACGGCGGCCCCGCAACTGTCGCCGAAGACCTGGTACGGGATGCCCGCGTACGCGAACGAGGACGGCAAGATCGTCGTGTTCTTCCAGGACGCCGGCAAGTTCAACTACCGGTACTGCACCCTCGGCTTCCAGGAGTCGGCCAACCTCGACGACGGTGACCTGTGGCCGGTGTCGTACGCCCTGCGGACGTGGACCCCGGAGGTGGAGAAGCGGGTCCGGGACCTGGTGACCACGGCGGTCTCCTGACCGGCGACGACCGGTACGACCCGCAGGGGTGGACGGGAGAACCTCCCGCCCACCCCTGCCCCGGTTGCCGCCGAGGTCATCAACTCGCGGAGGGTTTGCGGAGCGCGTCGCGGACCCGGTCGACGACCGCCAACGCGGGACCGACCGCCAGGTTGCCGGTGGCGGTCTGCGCGCTCGGGTGCGGGCGGGTCGGCGCGGTCGCCTCCGCCGCCCGGACGGCCGTGGCGAGGCTGTGCAGCCGTTCGGCCGGCACGTGCTGACGCAGTTGGGGAAACTCGTACCGTTCCTCGTAGCGGGCGTGGGTGAGCACGGCGTCGCGGAGCAGGATGATGCCGGTGTCGAAGCCGTCGGCGTCGACACCCCCGGCGATCAACGTCTTCAGCGTCTGCTTGGCCTGGCGTTCCTCGTCGAGGCGGTCCTCGACCATCGCGTCGCCACCGCCGCCGGGCAGGGTCCGGGCCAGCGGGTGCACGACCTCCTCCTCGGCGGTCTCGTGCGCGGCGAGGAGCTTGACCAGGTCGTCGAAGGCGTCCCGGCGGGCGTCGCCGGTGCCGCCGATCACGAGCAGGAACAGCTGTTCGATCCGGGCGTGCTGGGCGAGCAGCAGGTCGACCACGTCCTGTTCGGGGCCCGGGGTGGCCGGGGCGTCGGTGTCAGGCATGGCTGCCTCCCCGCGTCCGCAGCCCCTCGACGGGGTGCGGCCCCTCGGTCTCGATGCGGTACTCGTCGCCGAAGCGTTCCCGGTGCATGTCGATGACCTGCTCGCTGGGCGGCTGCTGGCCGTCGTGCAGCTGCTGCTGCATCCACTCGAACCGTTCGTGGGCCTCGGTGACGTAGCCCTCGCCGAGCTTGGTCAGGTCGATCTGGGTGGCCAGCAGGTGACGCAGGTACTCCTTGTTGGGTTCGAAGGTCAGCGGCTCCGGCAGGCCGACGCTGCCGACGATCTCCTCCGGCTCCCGGCCGTCGTGCTGGCGCAGCAGGTCGGCGGCCTGCTGGAGGTGGGCCAGTTCCATCTGCAGGTGCAGCTCCCAGACCGCCTTGATCCGGGCGTCGCTCTCCTGCTGCAGGAACGAGTAGTACAGCCAGCACTCGTTGTACTCGTGGGTGAGCAGCCGCTCCCACCACGTCTCACCCGGGTCGACCAGCGACTCGTAGTGGGTGACGTGTTCCTGCTCGATCAGGCTGATCTCCTGGTAGAGCTGGCGGGCGATCGGCTCCATGTACTGCGGGCCGACGTTCATGTAGTAGAACATCACCTGCTGCTCGGCCGACAGGATCGTCAGCGCGTGCAGCTTGGAGCGCGGGTCCACCGAGTTGCGGTCGTACGGGGTACGCACCTCGTCGAACGGGTGCCGGTGCTCCTGCACGGTGGGGCGACCGGGCATCACCTCGGTCAACCCGTCGACGATCTTCTCGGCCTTGCGGCGCTCCAGCATCTCGTACAGGTTGGCGTAGCGGTAGAGGTGGTCGAAGTCCTCCAGCACCCCGAACTCGTACGCCTGCCTGAGGTAGGGGTCCGGCTCGTGGCGGGCCACCCAGGCGGTGAGGTCGACCGCCACCTGCTCGTAGCCGAGGGTGGTCTCCAGCACGCTCGCCACCCCGGGCAGCAGCCAGTTCACCACCCGCTGCTGCTGACTCTCCACGTACCGCAAGTAGGCGAGCTTCCGGCGGACGTCCTGGTCGGGGCAGTTGCGGGCGAACTGGTGCTGGAAGTTGATCGCCTCGACCTCGATGCCGTTCATCGTGATGATCCGGCACCTGGTGTACGGGTCGACCGCCTCCGGGTCGATCGGCTCGACGTTCAGCTCCCGCCAGTTACGGAGCTGGTTTTCCAGGGCTATTCCTTTATGATCCAACGGATTGAACATTTTTCTCCCGATTCATCTGGGTGGCCCGTTATTGCCTCCTACCCGGATGAAGGGCCAGTAACCTCCGGATGTGCGCCTATGCTCCCGGGTTCCGGAATGGCGCCGGAGATTCCGGTGCCGTGCCGGTCACGTTGACGATGATGTCCGCGGCGACGTCACGCAGTTTGCGGTTGCGGTGCTGGGAGGCGCGACGGAGCAGGTCGAAGGCTTCGCTGGCGGAACAGCGCTGCTGGGCCATGAGCACACCCATCGCCTGGTCGATGACGCTGCGGGAAGCCATCGCCGCGCCCAGTTGTTCCTGGACCGCCGCCTGGTCGGCGTGGCGCAGCATCAACGTCAGCGCCGCGGCGCACTGCTCGGCGAAGGCGGCGGCGTGCTCCCGTGGTGCCCCGACGAACGAGGCAGGCCGGACGGAATACAGGTTCAGCGCGGCCACGGTCTGCCCGTCGATCTGCAACGGCAGCGACAACGAGCTGGTCACGCCGCGGGCGACGGCGTGCGGCCCGTACCGTGGCCAGCGCCCGTCGGCGGCGAGGTCGTCGACCTGGACGACCCGGCCCTGGTACAACGCCTCCAGGCACGGCCCCTCGTCGGCGCCGTACTGCAACTCGTCGACCTCGGCGGCGAACGCGTCGCTGGTCGTCACGGTGACCGGGTGGCCGTCACGGCGCACGGTCAGCCCGCAGGCGGCGGCCGGGGTGACCACCCGCGCGGCGAGCATCACCACCTGGTGCAGGAAGTCGTCCAGACCGGTGCTGTCGCTGAGCAGGCCGAGCAGCTGCCGGTAGGCGTCGGCCAGATCGTGCGGGGACGCGTGGGACACGGCTACCGGCTCTCCGAAGCGGAAGCTTCGCTCGGGATGACACCGAGATGACGCCACCCGAACGGCAACGTACGAGAATCACCGGCCCACCGACCGTACCCGTACCGTCGCCTCTCCGCCGGGTTCCTCCGGTGGCAGTGCGTGGTAAGGAGGGGTAACGTGCCTGGTGGTTCGGACATGAGCCTCGGGTGAATCACGCCCACGTCGCCCTGCTCCCAGACAGGGGAACGTGCTCATGCCGCTTCCTGCCCACCTCCCCGAGCCGTCCGGTCCGGTGCTGACCCTGAGCCTGAGTTCATGCCGGGCGGGTCGACTCGTCATCGCGCGGGGCGAGCTGGACATGAGCACCACCCACCTGCTCACCGAACTCGTCGACCAGCTGGTCCGCCGGCCGAGAACCGGTCCGCCCCAGCTGATCCTCGATTTGACCGGCGTGACGTTCTTCTGCGCCGCGGGAGTGAACGCCCTGTTGACGGTCCAGCACACGCTCCGGGAGCGGTCGGTACGGCTCCTGCTCTGTGGGCTGTCGCCCCGCGTCCAGCGGATACTCGACATCACCGGCGATCGGACCCGGTTCGACATCCGGCCGGTGGCCGAAGCGCTGGACGCGCCGCACACGGATTCGTTGCGGGTCCGGCCGACGGTGGGTGTCACCACCGCGCAGGCGGGTAGGCGGGGAGGATGACGCCCACCAGCAGAGCCCTGATCGCCGGTGCGGCCGGCGCGTCCGCCCTCAACGCCGTCACCTACCTCGACATGGCGCTGCGGGCCCGGCCGGCCAGCAGCGCCGCCGAGGACAGCGCCGGCCGGCTGGCCGATCTGACCCACGTCGACCTCGGTGACCAGCGCACGGCCGCCAACCGCCGGTCCGGGCTCGGGCCGCTGCTCGGCTACGCCACCTCGGTGGCCGCCGCGGCCGGCTACGCGGCGGCGGGTGGCCGCCGGCTGCCGCTGGGCGTCTCCGTCCTGGCACTGACCGGCCTGGCGATGATCGGTTCCAACGGCCCGCTGACCGTGCTGCGGATCACCGATCCCCGGACCTGGTCGGCCACCGACTGGATCACCGACGTGGTGCCGCACCTGGCGTACGGCGCGGTCACCGCCGTCACCCTCCGCGCGCTGCGCTGAACCATCACGGGTGGCCGGCGACACCGGTGTGTTTTGCTCCGGGATGCCCGGGTAGGGGAGGAACACCCGTTCCCGCTCCACGAAGAGGTGCCGCCCAGATGGAACCCCGTAAGCCGGTCGAGGTCGTCAAGGACGTGGTGGACGCCGCGGCCGAGAAGGTGTCGCACCTGATGACCCCCGAGGTCCCCGGAGCGCCGGGCAGCGCTCCGCCGACCGTCGAGGAACCCACCACCCCGCACGACCCGCTGCCACCGAAGAAGGAGCAGGGCGCACCGGAGACCCGCACCCCGACCGGTGCGGCCACCGGTGCGCCGAGCGTCGCCAACGGCCAGCAGGGCGCGTTCCTCACCACCGCGCAGGGGGCCCGGCTGCGCGACACCGACCACTCCCTGAAGGCCGGCTCACGCGGGCCGACGCTGCTCCAGGACCACCACCTCCGCGAGAAGATCACCCACTTCGACCACGAACGCATCCCCGAGCGGGTGGTGCACGCCCGGGGCGCCGGGGCGCACGGCGTCTTCACCGGGTACGGCGCGCAGGAGGTGACCCGGGCCGGCTTCCTGCGCAAGGGCAAGGAGACGCCGGTGTTCGTCCGGTTCTCCACCGTCCTGGGGTCCCGGGGCTCGGCCGACACGGTGCGGGACACCCGGGGGTTCGCCACCAAGTTCTACACCGACGAGGGCACCTTCGACCTGGTCGGCAACAACATGCCGGTCTTCTTCATCCAGGACGCGATCAAGTTCCCGGACATCATCCACGCCGGCAAGCCGCACCCCGACCGGGAGATCCCGCAGGCGCAGAGCGCCCACGACACCTTCTGGGACTTCGTCTCGCTGCACACCGAGGCGCAGCACCACACCATGTGGAACATGTCCGACCGGGGCATCCCGCGCTCGTACCGGACCATGGAGGGCTTCGGGGTGCACACCTTCCGGCTGGTCAACGCCGCCGGGGCGACGGTGCTGGCGAAGTTCCACTGGAAGCCGAAGCTGGGCGTGCACTCGCTGGAGTGGGAGGAGGCGCAGCTGCTCAGCGGCATCGACCCCGACTTCCACCGGCGCGACCTCTACGACGCCATCGAGGCCGGCGCGTACCCGGAGTGGGAACTCGGCCTGCAGGTCTTCCCGGACACCCCGGAGGAGACCTTCGCCGGCATCGACCTGCTCGACCCCACCAAGATCGTGCCGGAGGAGCTGGCGCCGGTGCAGCCGGTCGGGAAGCTGGTGCTCAACCGGACGCCGACGAACTTCTTCGCCGAGACCGAGCAGGTCGCCTTCCACCTCGGTCACCTGGTACCGGGCATCGACGTCACCAACGACCCGCTGTTGCAGGGCCGGCTCTTCTCGTACGTCGACACGCAGCTCACCCGGCTCGGCGGGCCGAACTTCTCGCAGATCCCGATCAACCGGCCGCACGCGCCCGTGAACGACATGCTCCGCGACGGGTTCCACCAGCACGCCGTGCACGCCGGGGTCGCGCCGTACCGGCCGAACTCGCTCGACGGGGGCAACCCGTTCCCGGCCGGGGACGCCGAGAACGCGTTCGTCGACGTGCCGGTGACCGTGGCCGAGGCTCCGAAGGTCCGGGCCAACCCGGCCTCCTTCGACGACCACTTCAGCCAGGCCCGGCTGTTCTGGCTGAGCATGTCGCCGGTGGAGCGGGAGCACATCGTCCGGGCGTACACCTTCGAGTTGGGCAAGTGCTACCACCAGGCGATCCGGGAACGGCAGCTGCAGTGCCTGGCCAACATCGACCCGGTGCTCTGCGCGCAGGTGGCCACCGGTCTGGGCCTGCCGACGCCGGAGCCGACCGTGCCGCTGGCCGACGTCGCGCCCAGCCCGGCGCTGTCCCAGGTGGGCCGCACCTGGCCGGCCGACGGTCGTACGGTCGGCATCGTGGTCGACGCCGACGCCGGCACCGACGACGTCGAGCAGGTACGCCGGGAGGTGTTCGCCGCCGGCATGGTGCCACTGGTGATCGCCGCGCACGGCGGCACGGTGGGCGACCTGACGGTGCAGCGGACCTTCGCCACCGGCCGCTCGGTCGAGCTGGACGCGCTGCTGCTGGCCGGGGCTCCCGCCCCGGCACCGGACGCGCTGCCGGCCCGCGACGCCAAGGCGGGCGCGGCGGACGCCACCGTCGTCGACCCCCGGGTGCTGCTGCTGGTGCAGGAGTGCTGGCGGCACGCCAAGGTGATCGGCGGCTGGGGCGCGGGCGTGCGGGTGCTGGAGCTGGCCGGGGTGGCAGGCGCGGCGGGCGTGGTGACCGGTGACTCGCCGACCGGCGTGCTCGCCGACGCGCAGGCCCTGCTGGCCGCGCACCGGGTCTGGGACCGGTTCCCCGCCTCGATCTCCTGACGAGGGCCGTCGACGGGTGTCCGCCGTGGTGCACGGTGGACACCCGTCACGACCGGGCCGGCGGGCACCTTGCTGCCGGCCCGTACCGTCGGTGCGGTGACCGCCGAGAAGGAGCTGTCCGGCCGGGGTTTCGCCATCATCATCGTCGGCGTCGGCGTGCTGCTCTGCTGTGGTACCCCGACCGCCGGCTTCTACCTGTCCCACAAGGACGCGAGGGAGGAGCCCGGCATCCGTGCCGCCGCCGACGCCTACCTGTCCGCAGTGGTCAGGCATGACGACAACGGCGCGTACGACATGTTGTGTGCGGCCGACCGACGCCGCGAGTCGCGGGCGGCCTGGCTGGACCGCCCGGCGACCGGGTACGGGGTGACCGGGTTCCGGATCACCGACGTGACGGTCCAGCGCCTGAGCGAGGGACCGACCCTGCGGTGGGTGACCGCCGAGGTCACCTATTCGGACCAGGCACCCCGGACGGTGGGGCTGAACGTCGAGCGGCAGGACGGCGACTGGAAGGTGTGCAGCCCGGACGTCCGGTGACCGACCTCCCGACGTGCAGGCGGTGCGGCCCGGATGCGGGCGGCACAGGTACGGCCGACGGGCGCGTATTGACGTCAGATGTCAGACGAATTACGTTGGCGAACGTCGATGTATTACGGATCGTGGCCTGCACCCCGGCGAGGAGCGTGCACATGTCCAGACGAAGAGTCGCCCTGTTGTTGCCCGCCCTGCTCGCCACGACCCTCGGCACGGCGGTGGTCACCGGGGCGGTGGTGCTCGGCAGCGCCCCGCCCGCGCAGGCGTTGGAGAACGGCCTGGCCCGCACCCCGCAGATGGGCTGGAACGACTGGAACTCCTTCGGGTGCAACGTCAACGAGACGCTCATCCGGCAGACCGCCGACACGATGGTGGCAAGCGGCATGGCGGCGGCCGGCTACGAGTACGTCAACATCGACGACTGCTGGTCGACCAAACAGCGCAACGCCAGCGGCGACCTGGTCGCCGACCCGGCGAAGTTCCCCAGCGGCATGAAGGCGCTCGCCGACTACGTCCACGGCAAGGGGCTGAAGCTCGGCATCTACTCCTCGGCCGGGACGACCACCTGCGCCGGCTACCCGGCGAGCATCAACTACGAGCAGCGCGACGCCAACCTCTGGGCGTCCTGGGGCGTCGACTACCTCAAGTACGACAACTGCGGCGACCACCTCGGTCGCAGCGGGCAGCAGCGCTACACCGCGATGCGGGACGCGCTGGCGGCCACCGGCCGGAAGATCCTCTACAGCCTGTGCAACTGGGGCCAGGAGAGCGTCTGGACCTGGGGCGCGTCGGTGGGCAACTCCTGGCGCAACACCGGCGACATCGGCGGCAACTGGAACTCCATCATGGGCATCCTCGACCAGCAGGTCGGCAAGGACTCGTACGCCCGGCCCGGCGCGTGGAACGACCCGGACATGCTGGAGGTCGGCAACGGACCCACCGACACCGAGTCGCGGGCGCACTTCAGCCTCTGGGCGCTGTTGAACGCGCCGCTGCTGGCCGGCAACGACCTGCGCTCCATGTCGGCGGCCACCCGGACCATCCTGACCAACACCGAGGTCATCGCGGTCGACCAGGACTGGGGCGGGCGGCAGGGCTACAAGATCAGCGACAGCGGCGACCTGGAGGTCTGGCGTAAGCCGATGTCCACCGGGGCGGTGGCCACGGTGCTGCTCAACCGGGGTGGCGGCACGGCCACGGTCACCACCACGGCCAGCGCGCTGGGCCTCGGTAGCGCCTCGTCGTACGCGGTGCGGGATCTCTGGGCGCACAGCAGCGCGACGTCGGGCGGCACCATCAGCGCCTCGGTGCCGGCACACGGCGCGGCGATGTTCCTGGTGACCGGCGGCGGTACTCCCCCGCCGACCACCCCGCCGCCGACCACGCCGCCCCCGACCACTCCCCCGCCGACCACGCCGCCCCAGGGCACGACGTCCGCCGTACGCAGCGTCTCCGCCGGCCGGTGCCTGGACGTCAACGGCGCGGCGCAGACCAACGGCGCGACCACCATCGTCTGGGACTGTCACGGCCAGGCGAACCAGTCCTGGACCTCGACCGGCAGCCAGGAGCTGCGGGTCTACGGCAGCAAGTGCCTGGACGTCAACAACGCCGGCACCGCCAACGGCACATCGGTGATCATCTGGGACTGCAACGGCCAGTCGAACCAGAAGTGGCGCTTCAACGCCGACGGCACCGTCACGGCGGTCGGCTCGGGCCGGTGCCTGGACCTGGTGGGCAACGGCACGGCCAACGGCACCCGTACCCAGATCTGGGACTGCAACGGCGCGACCAGCCAGCGGTGGAGTCGCGGCTGAGCCGGTAGCCGGGCACCGGTCGACGACGCGCCGCCGCGGGCACCGCCCCGCGCGGCGCGTGGTCATTCCCGCGCGGCGAGGACCTCGCGCAGCGTCGCCGCGTACCCCCGGGGGTGGGTGGTGTTGCCGTTGTGCCCGCCGGGGAAGACCACCGGCGTGGTCCCGAGCAGCTCGGCCAGCCGGTCCGCGCACCGCCTGTCGAAGACCTCCGGCGCGGTGCGGGCACCGACCGCCGGGACGATCCGGGTGCCGCAGCCGGGCAGGTCCTCCGGGCGCAGGTCGTCGCCGACGATCGCGGTGAAGTCCCTTCGGATGAACGTGTCGAAGTTGGCGATGCGGCGCGGCGTCAGCGGCTGCGGGGTGAGGTCGGGCTCGGCCTCCTGGCAGGCCGGGTCGATGCCGAGCACCCGGGCGATCTCCCGCATCGCCTCGGTCAGCCCCCGGGCCGCGTAGCGTCGCTGGACGTCGAGCAGTTCGCGCTCGTGGCGGGCCCGCTCGGCGGCGGGCAGCAGCCGGGGGGAGACCGGCTCGTGGGCGACGAGGGTGTGCAGCAGACCGGGGTAGCGGACGGCCAGCCGCAGCCCGATCGAGGCGCCGAGGCTGCACCCGAGCATCGCGGCCGGCCGGTCGGTGAGGCTGGTCAGCAGGAGGTGGACGTCGTCCGCGTGGTCGACCAGGGTCACCGGCCGGTCGGGGTCGGTGAGCGGGCTGCGGGACAGCCCGCGCCGGTCGTAGGTCACCACGGTGTACGCGTCGGCGAGCTGCGCGACCAGGTCGGTGGTCCGGCGGGCGTCACCCTCTCCGCTCTGGCCGATCAGCAGGAGCGGGCCGCCGCCCCGGACCTCGTGGTAGAGCCGGGCGCCGGGAACGGCGAGCGTGCCGGTCCGGAGGGTGTCGGTGACGGACATCTGCATCTCCATGCGCTGACGGGCGGGCGGGTCCCGCCGACAAAAAGCATCGTATCAGATGCATCTCGGATGATGGATCGTTTCTGATGTACCCTGAACGGGTGAACGGCATCGAGTTGTTCCTCCTGGGGCGCACCCTCATGAAGCTCGGCGAGGAGGCGATCCCCACCGAGGGGGTCGACTCCCACCCGGCGCTGCACCGCTCCGTGCTCATCGTCGCCAGCGACATCCGGGCCCACCCGGGCACCTCGGTCAGCGAGATCGCCGACCGGACGGGCTTCCCGCAGAGCAAGGTGTCGGTCTGCGCCGCCCGCCTGCGCAAGGCCGGCGCCATCGAGGCCACCCCCGACCCCGACGACCGGCGACGGCTGCTGCTGCACACCGCGCAGCAGGTCTCCGACCGGGTCGTCCAGATCAGGGCCGCCTCGGTCGACGGCGCGCTCGCCGCCGCCCTCGGCACCGACGACCCGGCCCGGATCGCCGAGATCACCGCCGCCCTGGAAACCCTCGCCCGCAGCCTCACCCCGCAGACGCTGCTGCGGCTCCGCGGCGGCACCGAGCCGACCGACGGGTGAACGGCGCGACGCAGGATCGGCGTTAGACCGCGTCGGCAGACTCGGCGTCGGGGTGCCACCGTCCAGGGCGCCCCGGAATCGTCGAGGAGAGCGGATGTCGGTCGACACCCTTCGTCTAGTCGTGTCCAGCCCCGACCGGCCGGGCATCATCGCCGCCGTGGCCCGGTTCCTGCACGAGCGGGGAGCCAGCATCGTGGAGCTGGACCAGTACACCAGCGAACCCAGCGGCGGCCAGTTCTACCTGCGTACCGAGTTCACCATCGCGCCCGCACGGCGGGCCGGCCTGGCCGGGGAGTTCGCCACCGCCATCGGCGAGCCGTTCGGCATGCACTGGCGGTTCACCGACGCGCGGCAGGTCAAACGGATCGCCATCCTGGCCTCGCGGGCCGACCACTGCCTGGTGGACCTGCTCTGGCGGTGGCGACGCGGAGAGTTGGCCGCGGACATCACCCTGGTCGCCTCGAACCACCCCGTCCTGCGCGACACGGTGACCGGATTCGGCGTGCCCTTCCACGAGGTACCGGTCCGGCCCGGTGCCCGCGACGCCGCCGAGGGCACCCTCGCCGATCTGCTGGCCGGGCAGTGCGACCTGATCGTGCTGGCCCGCTACATGCAGATCCTCAGCGGCGGGTTCCTGGAGAAGGTCGGCGTCCCGGTGATCAACATCCACCACTCGTTCCTGCCCGCGTTCCCCGGCGCCGGCCCGTACGAGCGGGCCCGGCAGCGTGGGGTGAAGCTGATCGGCGCCACCGCGCACTACGTCACCGCCGCGCTCGACGAGGGGCCGATCATCGAACAGGACGTGATCCGCACCTCGCACCGGGACACCACCGCGACCCTGGTCCGGCTCGGCGCGGACGTGGAACGCACCGTCCTGGCCCGGGCCGTCGCATGGCACTGCGCCGACCGGCTGCTCCAGTACGACAACCGGGTGCTGGTCTTCTGAGCACCGCCCGACGCGAACGAGGTGTCCCCGGCCCGCGACTGCGGGCCGGGGACACCTCGTTCGCGGGCGTCAGCCGTCCTAGGAACGGCTTCCCTCGGTCGAGGCCGCCACGGCGGCGGCTGCGGCCGGTGCCGGCGCCGGCACCGCGGTGCCCGGCGGGGTCGGGGCCGGGGGACGCCGCCTGACGAACGTGGTGAGCACCGCCGCGACCACGACGATGGCGATCGGGAACAGGAAGTTGGTCTTCAACATGGACAGGAAGGCGTGGTCGTACACGTTGGTGAAGACCGTCGCGATCTGCGCCCGGAGCTGGTCGGGCAGGTCACCCGGCAGGTGACCGAAGATGCCACCGGGCCCGCCGGCCCCGGCCTGCACCCCGGCGTCGACGAACCGGTCGCGCACGTCCGCCGGCAACTGCCCGGCCTGCGCGGTCGCCTCCTGGCGGACGGTGGTGGCGAGCCGGCTCTGGATCAGCGCACCGACGATCGCCAGGCCGAGCACCGAACCGAGCTGGCGCACCGTGTTGTTGAGCCCGGACGCCGCCCCGGCCAGGCGCGGGTTGACCCCGCGCATCGCCTCGGTGGCCATCGGCGCGAGCAACGACCCGGTGCCGAGGCCGGCGACGAGCAGACCGGGCACGAAGGTGTACCACTTGCTGTCCAGCTGGGCCAGGCTGACCAGGATCACCATGCCGATGGCGTACATGGTGAGACCGAACAGCAGGACGAACTTGCCGCCGATGCGGTCCGACAGCCGCCCCGCGAACGGGGACACGATGATCGCAACCAGCGGCGAGGGCGCCAGCGTCAGACCGGCGTGCAGCGCGTCCATTCCCAGGACCTGCTGGAGGTAGAGGTTCATCGGCAGGACCAGCCCGAGCATCGCCATCGAGACGACGGCCGCGTTGATGCTCATGATCGTGTAGTTGCGGTCCCGGAACAACGCGAACGGCACCAGCGGCTCGTCGTCCTGCTTGGTGCGCTGGTGGGCGATGAAGACGCCGATCAGCACCACGCCGGCGGCGAGCAACGCCCAGATCTGCACGCTCCAGTCGTAGCGCTCGCCCTCGTTGAGGGCGAACACCACGCAGAACAGTGCCGCGGTGGCGATCAGCACGCCGACGACGTCGAAGCTGTGCTTGCGGTCCGGCTTCATGTTGGGGATAAGCAGCGGGGTCAGCACCAGCACGGCGATGCCCAGCGGCACGTTGACGAAGAAGATCGACCGCCAGCCGAAGGTCGACACCAGCAGGCCGCCGAGGGTCGGGCCGGAGATGGTGGCGACACCGGCGACGGCACCCCACACGCCCATGGCCGTGCCCCGCCGCTGCGGCGGGAAGATGCCGATGATCATCGCGAGGGTCTGCGGCACCATCATCGCCGCGCCGATGCCCTGCACGGCCCGCGCGCCGATGAGCTGGCCGGGGTTCTGCGCCGCGCCGCAGACGATGCTCGCCACGGTGAAGACCGCCGTGCCGGTGAGGAACAGCAGCCGTGGCCCCTTGAGGTCACCGAGCCGTCCGGTAGTGATCAACAGGACGGCGAGGACCAGCGAGTACGCGCTGATCACCCAGAGCACCTGGTTGAACGAGGCGCCCAGGTCGGACATCACGTCCGGGATGGCGATGTTGACGATGGTGAGGTCCAACAGGGTCATGAAGAAACCGATCGACAGTGTCGCCAGCACCGCCCACGGGTTTCCGCGCAGCCTACTCAAGATATTTCCCTTCCATGCCGAATGATGCCGATCCAGGTGCTGACCACACGGTCCCGTGCAGGTCAGGAGAGCCGATCCGGTTGCGGACCGCTGAGCTCTCGGTCGAGGGTGTGGAACAGGTCGTCGTCGTCGATCGCGTCGAGTTCGTCGGCGCCCCCGGCGGCTTCGTCGCCGCCCTGCCGGCCCTGCCAGCTCCACAGCAGATTCCTCAGTCGCTCACCGATGTCGTCCTCCTCCCCGTCGGGGATGTCGCGGGTGGCCAGCAGAGCGTCCAACCGGTCCAGCACGGCCAGCACCGCTCCGGCGGGTTCACCGGTCTCCGGCACCAGACGGGTGCCGATCTGCTCCGACAGCGCCGCTGCGGTCGGAAAGTCGAAGACGAGCGTGGTCGGCAGCCGCAGCCCGGTCGCGCTGTTGAGCCGGTTGCGCAACTCCACCGCCGTCAGTGAGTCGAAGCCCATGTCGCGCAGGCTGCGGGCGTCCTCCACGACCTCCGCGTCGGAGTAGCCCAGGACGCCGCGGATCTCCGTACGCACCAGATCCAGCAGCCGTTCGCCGCGCTGCTGCGCCGGCAGGGCGGCCAGGCTGTCGGCGAGCCCCTCCGGCCCACTGCCGGGGGCGGCGGCGGCCACCGACCGGCGGGCCGGCGCGGGCGTCACCGGGGCCAGCGCGGTGAGGACGTCCGGCAGCCCACCGACGCCGGCCGACGCCCGCAGCGCCGCCGGCGCGAACGCCGCCGCGACCACGACCGGCGGGAGGTCCCCGCCGGCACCGGCCACGGTGGACCCCCGGTACGCGAGCGCCTCGTCGAGCAGCCCCAACGCGTCCGGCGCGGCCATCGGGGTGATGCCGATCCGGGCCAGCCGGGCCCGGTCCGTCGCGCCCAGCTCGCCGGCCATGCCGCCGGTGCCCCACAGCCCCCAGCCGACGGCCAGGCCGGGAAGTCCCTCGGCACGGCGCTGCCCGGCCAGCGCCTCCAGGAAGCCGTTGGCCGCCGCGTAGTTGGCCTGCCCGGCGGTCCCGACGGTGGCCGCCACCGACGAGAACAGCACGAACGCGGACAGGCGTCGGCCCCGGGTGAGTTCGTGCAGGTTCCACGCGCCCCGGGCCTTCGGGCGGAGCACGGCGGCACAGCGTTGCGCGGTCAGCCCGGTGAGCACCCCGTCGTCGAGCACACCGGCGGCGTGGAAGACCGCACCCGGCCGGTACGCGTCGAGCACCTCGGCCAGCCGCTCCCGATCGGCGACGTCGCAGGCGACGACGGTGGCGGTGGCACCGGCGGCGGTCAGGTCGGCGAGCAGTTCCTCCGCGCCGGGAGCCGCGGACCCCCGCCGGGCGGTCAGCACCAGCCGGCGGACGCCCCGTGCGACGAGGTGGCGGGCGAGCACGCCGCCCACCGCGCCCGTCGCACCCGTGATCAACACGGGGCCGTCCGCGTCGAGCCGGTCGCCCGGGGTGGTCCCCGGGTCCGGCAGGCTCACGGCTGGGTCCCTCCCGTCCGGCGCGGTCCGGGAGGGGCGGGGAAGCGGGGTGAGCCGGGGGGCGAGGGCGACGCCGTCGCGCAGGGCCAGCCGGGGGTCCCGGGCGGCCAGTGCCATCGGCAGGGCGGTGATCGAGGCCGGGGTGCCGTCCACGTCGATCACCGTGATCCGGCCGGGGTTCTCGCTCTGCGCACTGCCGAGCATCGCCCACACCGCCGCCATCGCCGGATCGGGCGTCTCTCCCGGCCGCGCGGCGACCGCCAGTTCGGTGAGCACGATCAGGCCCACGTCGGCCAGCAGGTCGTCGGCCAACCACTGCTGCAACAGCTCCAGCGTGTCGGCGACCGCCCGCTCGGCGGCCACCGGCGGCGGCAGCTCGGCCATCGCCCGGCTCGTGGCGATCGAGGAGACGGCGTCGACCACGATCACCGACGGCGGCGGGGTCCCGGTCGCCACCGCCTCGTGCACGGCCGTCATGTCGACGAAGAGGGCGGCCGGGCCGAGCAGCTCCGCCGCCGAGTCGGCCAGCACCCGGCCGTCGTCGAGCACCGCCCACCGGGGGTGCGGGCTCGGGTCGACCGCCGGCAGCGCCACCGGGTGCCAGTCGACCCGGTACAGGTCACCGGCCGGCCCCTCCTCCGGCAGGTACGGCCGCAGGGCCAGCTCCGCGATGTCGGCGATCGGCGCACCCGCCGGGTCGACCAACGACACGGAGACGGTGCCGGCTCCGGTCCCCGGCGCGAGCCGCACCCGGGCGCTGGTCGCGCCGCTGGCGTGCAGGGCGAAACCGGCGACGGTGAACGGCAGGTGCAGCCGGTCGGTCGTGGGGACGCCGAACGCGACGGCGCGCAGTGCCGCGTCGAGCAGCGCCGGGTGCAGTCCGAAGCCGGCCGCGTCGGACGGCACCGGGTCGGGCAGGGTCACCTCGGCGTAGTGGACGTCACCGGCCCGCCAGAGCGCCCGGACACCGTCGAAGGCCGGGCCGATCGCCAGGCCGGCGGCGGCCAGGTCGACGTGCAGGGCGGCCAGGTCCACCGGTGCCGCCCCGCGCGGCGGCCACGACTCGCCCCCGGGCCAACCGGCCGGCGCGGACACCTCGGCGCTGAGCAGGCCGTCGGCGTTGAGCCGCCACGGCAGCGACCGGTCCTGCGGCTGGGTGTGCACGGTGAAGGCACGGCGACCCGACCCGTCGACCGGCCGGACGGTGACCTGGAGCCGGACGGCCTCCTGCGCCGCCAGCACGATCGGCGCCCGGAAGGTGAGTTCGTCGACCCGCCCGCAGCCGACCTGGTCACCCGCGCGCACGGCCAGATCGGCGATCGCCGCGCCGGGCAGCGTGACCACCCCGCCGACCGCGTGGTCGGCCAGCCACGGCTGGTCGGCCACAGAGAGTCGACCGGTGAGCAGTTCCCCCGCGCCGTCGGCCAACTCGACCACGGCACCGAGCAGGGGGTGGTCCGCCGCGTCCTGGCCGGCGGCCCGGGTGTCCCCGGCCGGGGCGGGGGCGTCGAGCCAGTGCCGGGTGGCCTGGAACGGGTAGGTGGGCAGGGCGACCAGCCGGCCGGCCGGGTTGCGCGCCGCCAGCACCGCCGCCGGGTCGGGGTGCTCGGCGTTGGCCAGCACGGTCGCCACGGTCGCCGCGAAGGTCTCCTGTTCCGGCTGGCCGGTCCGCAACGCGGCCACCGTCACCGGTGCCGGTTCCGCGCCGCCGATGCTGCCCTGCACCATCGCGGCGAGCACCGGGTCCGGTCCCAGCTCGACGAAGAGCCGGACCCCGTCGGCGTGCAGGGTACGGACCCCCTCGTGGAACCGGACGGTGCCCCGCAGGTGACGCGCCCAGTAGTCGGGGGAGGTCAGTTCCTCGGTGGTGGCGGTCCGACCGGTGACGTTGGAGACGATCGGGATCTCCGGCTCGTGGAAGGTCAACGCAGCGGCGAGGTCCACGAACTCCGCCAGCACACCGTCCATGTGCGCGGAGTGGAAGGCGTGGCTGACGCGCAGCCGCCGGGTGCCGATCCCGTCGGCCCGGCACCGCTCGGCGACCCGCTGCGCCGCGTCGGCGTCACCGGAGACGACCACCGACTCCGGGCCGTTGATCCCGGCGATGCTCAACCGGTCCGCGTCCGGCCCGAGCAGGGCGGTCACGGTGGGCTCGTCGGCCCGGATCGAGATCATCGCCCCACCCTCGGGGGCCGACTCCATCAGCCGGCCACGGGCGGCCACCAGCCGGCACGCGTCGGGCAGGGTGAGCACCCCGGCCACGTGCGCGGCGACGACCTCGCCGATCGAGTGGCCGATCAGCCGGTCGGCGACGACACCGGCCCGCTCGACCAGCCGGTAGAGCGCGGTCTGCACGGCGAACAGGGCGGCCTGGGTGTAGCGGGTCCGGTCGAGCAGCGCGGCGTCGGCCGAGCCGGGCGCGGCGAAGACGACCTCCCGCAGGGGACGGTCCAGGTGCGGGTCCAGGTGGGCGCAGACCTCGTCGAAGGCCGCCGCGAAGACGGGTTCGGTGGCGTACAGCCCGGCACCCATGCCGGGACGCTGGCTGCCCTGCCCGGTGAACATCAGCGCCAGCCCGCCGGGCGCGCCGCGCCCGGTGACGACGCCACCGGCCACGCCGCCGTCGGCGAGCGCCGACAGGCCGGCGAGCAGGCCGTCGCGGTCCCGGCAGACCAGCACCGCGCGGTGCGCGAACACCGCCCGCCGACCCAGGGTGTACGCCGTGTCCGCGAGCGCCCGCCGGCCGTCCGGGCCGGTCTGCGCGGCCGGCGGTCCGGCCAGGGCGTCGGCGAGCCGGCGGGCCTGCACGCGCAGCGCCTCGACGGTACGCGCCGAGAGGGGGACGACGACCGGGGTGGCCCCGGCGACGCCGTCGTCCGTACCCGGGTCGACGCCGGAGCGCTCCTGCCCCGGGTCGGGGGACGGGCTGCCCGGGTCGCCGCCGTCGGGGTGTCCGGCCGGCGCGGGAGCTTCGACGATGACGTGGGCGTTGGTGCCGCTGATGCCGAACGACGAGATACCCGCCCGGCGGGGACGGTCGGCCGCCCCGACCCATTCCCGGGCCTCGTCGAGCAGGCGGACCGCACCGGCCGACCAGTCCACGTGCGGCGTCGGCTCCTGCACGTGCAGGGTGCGCGGGAGGATGCCGTGACGCATCGCGAGCACCATCTTGATCACGCCGCCCACCCCGGCGGCGGCCTGCGCGTGGCCGATGTTGGACTTCAGCGAGCCGAGCCACAGCGGGGTCTGCGGGGAGCGTCCGGCACCGTACGTGGCGATGAGGGCCTCGGCCTCGATCGGGTCGCCGAGCCGGGTGCCGGTGCCGTGGGCCTCCACCGCGTCGACGTCGACGCCGGTGAGCCCGGCCGAGGCGAGCGCCTGCCGGATCACCGCACGCTGGGCCGTCCCGTTCGGCGCGGTCATCCCGTTGCTGGCCCCGTCCTGGTTGACGGCGGAACCGCTGAGCACCGCGAGCACCTCGTGCCCGTTGCGTTCGGCGTCGGAGAGCCGTTCGAGCAGCAGCAGACCGACCCCCTCGGCCCAGCCGGTGCCCGTCGCCGACGACGAGAAGGCCCGGCAGCGGCCGTCGGCGGAGAGCGCGCCCTGCCTGCTGAACTCGATGAACGTCTTCGGGGTGGCCATCACGGTGACGCCACCGGCGAGGGCCAGCGTGCACTCGCCCCGGCGCAGTGCCTGCGCGGCCAGGTGCACCGACACCAGCGACGAGGAGCAGGCCGTGTCGACGGTGACCGCCGGTCCCTCCAGCCCGAAGGTGTACGCGATGCGTCCGGAGGCGACACTGCCGGCGCTGCCGTTGTAGAGGTAGCCCTCGGCGGATTCGGGGGCGGCGGCCAGCCGGGCCCCGTAGTCGCCGTACATCACCCCGACGAACACGCCGGTGCTGCTGCCCCGCAGGGTGGCCGACGGCAGGCCGGCCCGTTCGAACGTCTCCCAGGCGGTCTGGAGCAGCAGCCGTTGCTGGGGGTCCATCGCGGCGGCCTCGCGGGGGTTGATGCCGAAGAAGTCGGCGTCGAACCGGTCGGCGTCGTAGAGGAAACCGCCCTGGTCGGCGTGGCTGGTGCCGGGTCCGTCCGAGCCGGTGTCGACCAGGCCGGACATGTCCCAGCCCCGGTTGCGGGGGAACCCGCCCACCGCGTCCACCCCGTCGGCGACGAGCCGCCACAACTGCTCCGGGGACTCGACACCGCCCGGGTAGCGGCAGCCCATCGCCACGATCGCGATCGGCTCGTCGGCCGGCCCGACCGTCGGGGCGACCGGCGTCGGGGCGGGGCCGGTGCCGCCGGAGACCCGCTGCTCGAGGTGCTCGGCGAGCGCGGCCGGGGTGGGGTGGTCGAAGACGAGGGTGACCGGCAGGGTGATCCCGGTGGCGGCCCCGATCCGGTTGCGCAGCTCGACCGCGCTGAGCGAGTCGAAGCCGAAGTCCTTGAAGGTGCGGTCGACCTCCATCGTCCCGGCCGGGTCGTGCCCGAGGACGGTGAGGACCGCGCCGCGCAGGAGTTCGGTGACCGCCTCCCGACGCCGGGCCGCAGGCAGCGCCGCCATCCGCCGCTCCCAGGACTGCCCGGTGTCGACGCCGGCGGTCGCCCGCACCCGACGTGGGGTGACCCGGACCAGGTCCCCGAAGAGGGCGGGCAACAGCCCGGCGGTGGCCTTCGCGCGGAGCGCGGCCTCGTCCAGCCGGGCCGCGACCACCGTCGCCGGGCGCGGCTGCGCTGCGGTCGGGTCGTCGGCCCGGACCGCCTCGAACAGCGCCAGGCCGGCCGCCTCGTCCAGCGCGCCGATCCCGTCGCGGCCCAGCCGGCTCAGGTCGGCCCGGCTGAGGTGGGCGGTCATGCCGGACGCCGTGGCCCACAGGCCCCAGGCGATGCTGGTGGCGGGCAGGCCGTGGGCGCGTCGGTGCGCGGCCAGACCGTCCAGGAAGCCGTTGGCCGCGGTGTAGTTGGCCTGGCCGGCGTTGCCCAGCGTGGCGGTCACCGACGAGAAGAGCACGAACTCGGTCAGGTCGAGATCGCGGGTCAACTCGTGCAGGTGCCACGCCGCGGTCTTCGGCCGCAGGACGACGTCGAGCTGCTCGGGGCGCAGCGAGGTGAACAGGCCGTCGTCGAGCACCCCGGCGGCGTGCAGCACGGCGGTGAGCGGATGCGCGGCGGGAATCGCGTCGAGCAGCCGGGCGAGCTGCGACCTGTCGGTCACGTCGCAGGCCGCCACCTCCACCCGGGCGTCGAGGTCGCCCAGCGCGGCGGTCAGTTCGGCCATCCCGGGCGCGTCGGCACCGCGCCGGGCGACGAGCAGCAGCCGCTGGGTGGGGTACCGGGCGGCCAGGTGGCGGGCGAAGACCCCACCGAGCACCCCGGAAGCGCCGGTGATCAGGACGGTGCCGTCGGTGCGCGTCGCCACGGTCGACGTCGTGCCGCCGGGCGGGGCGACCGGGGTCAGCCGGGGCCGGTGGTCGACGCCCGCCCGGATGGCGACCTGCGGCTCGGTGCCGCGCGCCGCGACGTCGACGGCGGCCTGGGAGCGCCCGTCGTCGTCCAGGTCGATCAGCACGATCCGGTCCGGGTGCTCGAGCTGGGCGGTACGCAGCAGTCCCCACACGGCGGCGGCGGCCGGGTCGACGTCCTCGCCGGGCCGGACCGCGACCCCGCCCCGGGTCAGCACGACCAGCTTCGCCGGGTGGATCCGGTCCGGCGACCCGTCGGCGTCGGCCCCGGTCAGCCAGCGGGTGACCTCGGCGTGCACCTCGTGCACGACCGACCGGGTGGCTTCGGCGACGTCGCCGTCGGTGTGCTCGACGCACCGGCCGGTCAGGTCCAGCACCTGCTGGTCGGGCGCGTCCGCCGGGTCCGCGTCGGTGACGCCCCGCTCGCCCGCGGGGGACCAGGTGATGGCGTACAGGCCGCCGTCGGTGGCGGGACCGCGCAGGTCGCCGGAGAGGGGCCGCATCGCGAGGCTGTCCACGGTGGCCAGGGCGGCGCCGGTCGGATCGGTGACGACCAGGTGCAGGACACCGGGTGCGGTCCGGGTGAGCTGGACCCGGGCCGACGTGGCAGCCGTCCGGTGCAACGCGACGCCGGACCAGGCGAAGGGCAGCTCGACGGGTGCGTCGGGGGCCTGCGGGTCGGTCAGGCCGGCGTGCAGGGCGGCGTCGAGCAGTGCCGGGTGGATGGCGAAGGCGGTGACCCCGGCGTGCTGCTCGGCGGCGAGCGCCACCTCGGCGAAGACCTGGTTCCCCCGACGCCAGGCGGCCTGCACACCCTGGAAGGCCGGGCCGTAGTGGTAGCCCCGCGCGGCCAGGTCGGGGTAGAGGTCGGCACAGTCGATGGGCTCCGCGTCGGCCGGCGGCCAGGTGTCGGCCAGGCCCTCGGCCGGCGCGCGGTCGGCGCTGTCGGAGAGGACACCGACGGCGCAGGTCGTCCAGGCCGTCCCGGCGGGGCCGCTGCGGGCGAAGAGGGAGACGGGCCGGCGACCGGCGTCGTCCGCGGCGTCGACCACGGCCCGCAGTTGCGTGGACCCGGTGGTCAGGACGAGCGGCTGATGCAGGGTCAGCTCGTCGACGTGGTCGCAGCCGACCTCGTCGCCGGCGCGCAGCGCCATGTCGAGAAAGGCCGTGCCGGGCAGGACGACCGTGTCGCCGACGGCGTGGTCACGCAGCCACGGCTGACCGGTCAGGGACACCCGGCCGGTCAGCACCACCCCGCCCGAGCCGGGCAGCTCCGTCGCGGCGTCCAGCAGCGCGTGGCCGGTGCGGGTCGCGTCGTCGCCGGTGTTGCGGGGTGCCTCCAACCAGTACCGCTCCCCCTGGAACGCATACGTCGGCACCTCCACCAACCGACCCGCACCCACCACCCGCTCCCAATCAACCCCCACCCCCGACACAAACGCCTCACCCAACGACAACAACACCCGACCCACACCACCCTCACCCCGACGCAACGTCGGCACCACCACACCACCCGAACCCAACACCTCCAACGACTCCCGCAAACCCACCGACAACACCGGATGCGGAGAACACTCCACAAACCGCGAAAACCCATCACCCACCAACACCCCCACCACCTCCTCAAACCGCACCGCCGACCGCAAATTCTCAAACCAATAACCACCCCCCAACTCCACACCCGACACCACACCACCCCGCACCGACGAATACACCACCACCTCCCCCGACGAACCCACCACATCCCCCACCAAACCCAACAACTCCTCCCGCACCACATCCACCACCGGATGATGCGACGCATAATCCACCGGCACCCACCGACACCACACCCCCACCCCCTCCAACAACCCCACCAGATCACCCAACAAACCCACCGGACCCGCCACCACACACGACCCCGGCCCATTCACCACACCCACCACCAACTCACCACCAAAACCCACCAACCACGACTCCACCTCACCCACCGACAACCCCACCGACACCATCCCCCCCAACCCCGCCAACCGCTCCCCCACCAACCGCGACCGACCCACCACCACCCGCAACGCATCCTCCAACGACAACACCCCCGCCACACACGCCGCCGCCACCTCACCCTGCGAATGACCCACCACCGCATCCGGCACCACACCCGCAGCCCGCCACACCTCCGCCAAACACACCATCAACACAAACAACGCCGGCTGCACCACATCAACCCGCCCCAACCACTCCTCCCCACCCTCCAACAACACCCCACGAACATCCCAATCCACCAACCCACCCAACACCCCAACACACTCCTCAAACCGCCCCCGAAAAACAGCATCACACCCCCACAACTCCCGACCCATACCCCACCACTGCGACCCCTGACCCGGAAACACAAACACCGTCCCACCCGACACCACCCCACCCGACACCACACCCGACGAAACCGACGGCGAAACAACCGACGGCGAAACAACCGAAGAAACCGACGGCGGAACATAATCCGAACCCGAACCCAACGCCGTCAAACCCGCCACCAACTCCGCCCGAGAACCACCCACCACCACCGCACGATGACCAAAAACAGCACGACCCGCCAACGTCCACGCCACATCCGACAACGACACCCCACCACCACCCACAAACCCCGCCAACCGCAACGCCTGCGCCCGCAACGACCCCACCGACCGCGCCGACAACACCAACGACACCGGACCGGCATCGTCCACCGACGGCTCCACCGTCGGTTCCGGTTCGAATTCCGGTGCCGACTCCAACACCACATGCGCATTCGTCCCACTGATCCCGAACGACGACACCCCCGCCCGACGCGGCCCGTCACCGTCCCAAACCCGCGCCTCCGTGAGCAGCTCCACCGCACCCGACGACCAATCCACATGCGACGTCGGCTCCACCACATGCAACGTCTTCGGCATCACCCCAGCACGCATCGCCAACACCATCTTGATCACACCAGCAACACCCGCCGCCGCCATCGTATGACCAATATTCGACTTCAACGAACCAAGATACAACGGACGCTCCGCCGAATGCTCCCGACCATACGTCGCCAACAACGCCTGCGCCTCAATCGGATCACCCAACCGCGTCCCCGTACCATGCGCCTCCACCACATCCACATCACCCGCCGACAAACCCCCACTCGCCAACGCCTGACGAATCACCCGCTCCTGCGACGGACCATGCGGCGCCGTCAACCCATTCGACGCACCATCCTGATTAACCGCCGAACCCCGCACCACCGCCAACACCCGATGACCATTACGCCGCGCATCCGACAACCGCTCCAACACCACCACACCAACACCCTCACCCCACCCCGTACCATCCGCCGACGACGAAAACGCCTTACACCGACCATCAGCCGACAACCCACCCTGACGCGCAAACTCCACAAACATCCCCGGCGAACCCATCACCGCCACCCCACCCGCCACCGCCAACGACACCTCACCCGACCGCAACGCCCCCACCGCCTGATGCAACGCCACCAACGACGACGAACACGCCGTATCCACCGACACCGCCGGACCACCCAAACCCAACACATACGCCACCCGACCCGACACCACACTCCCCGCCGAACCCGTCAACACATACCCACCAACACCCTCCCCCGCCTCACACAACCGCGGCCCATACTCCAAACCCATCACCCCCAAAAACACCCCCACCCCCACACCACCAACACCACCCACAACACCACCCAAACCCGCACCCTCCAACGCCTCCCACACCACCTCCAACACCACCCGCTGCTGCGGATCCATCACCACAGCCTCACGCGGAGAAACCCCAAAAAACTCCGCATCAAAAACCCCCGCACCCTCCAAAAACCCACCAAACCCCGGCACCCCACCACCCACCAAACCCTCCACATCCCACCCACGATCCACCGGCCACCCACCCACCACATCAACCCCACCCGACACCACATCCCACAAATCCCCCGGCGAACCCACCCCACCACCAAAACGACAACCCATCCCCACAATCGCCACCGCCTCACCCACACCCACACCCGCAACACCCACCCCCACAACCACACCCGACACCAAACCCACCAACCGCTCCGCCACCAACACCGGAGTCGGAAAGTCGAAGACCATGGAGGAGGAGAACGACTGGCCGGTTTCGGCGGTCACCAGGTTGCGCAGTTCCACCGCGGTGAGCGACGAGATGCCGAGTTCCTTGAAGGTGAGCGCACCGTCGACCTCCGCCGGGTCGGCGTACCCGAGCGTCTCGGCGACCAGGCGACGGACGAGCAGCTCGGCGGCGGGCCGGCGGTCCTCCTCGGGCATCGCCAGCAGACGCCCCGCCCAGCTCGCCGGGTCGACGTCCGCCGTCCCGGTCGCGGCGTCCTGCGGGGCGGCCGGCACCGCCGGACCGACCTGCCCGGCAGCGGCGGTATCGGTGGCGGTGGCCGTGGCCGTGTCGATCCAGTACGGCCGCCGCTGGAACGCGTACGTCGGCAGGTCGGTACGGTCGGCGTCCGGCCACAGTGGTGACCAGTCCACCGGTACGCCGTGAGTGTGCAGCCGGGCCAGCGCCGTCAATGCCGTCGTCGGCTCGTCGCGGTCCCGACGCAGCAGGGCGGCGTACGCCGAGTCGTCGGCGTCGCGCTCCGCCTCGGCGAGCCCGGTCAGCACCGGGTCCGGCCCGAGTTCCAGGAACCCGGTGACCCCGGCGGACCGCAGCGTGCGGAGACCGTCGAGGAAGCGCACCGGTCGACGGATCTGCGCCGCCCAGTACGCCGGGTCGGCGTAGTCGGCCCGTACCAGCTCCCCGGACACGTTCGACACCACCGGCACCAGGGGCGTCCGGGTGGGCACACCGGCGACGATGCGGGTGAACTCGTCGAGCGCCGGGTCCATGTGGGCGGAGTGGAACGCGTGGCTGACCCGCAGCCGTCGGGTCTTGACGTCGAGCTGGTCGAAGTGGGCGGCGAGGTCGGCGACGGCGTCGGCGTCACCGGAGACCACGACGGCGCTGCGCCCGTTCACGGCGGCCAGGTCCAGCCGCCCGGCGACGTCGGCGAGTTGGGCGGCCACGACCTCCTCCGGTGCGGCGATCGCCAGCATCGCGCCCCCGGCCGGAGCGGCCTGCATGAGCCGACCACGGGCGGCGACGAGCAGGCAGGCGTCGGGCAGGGACCAGACCCCGGCGGCGTACGCGGCGGACAGCTCACCGATCGAGTGGCCGAGCAGATGATCGGGGCGTACGCCGAAGGAGACGGTGAGCCGGAACAGTGCCGTCTGGAGGGCGAAGAGCGCGGGCTGCGTGTAGCCGGTCTGGTCGAGCGTGTCCGGGTCGTCCCAGACGACGTCGCGCAGCGGCCGGTCCAGGTGCCTGTCGAGTTCCGCGCAGACCTCGTCGAACGCGTCGGCGAAGACCGGCGAGGCGGCGTACAGGTCGCGTCCCATCCCGGGGCGCTGCGCGCCCTGGCCGGTGAACAGGAAGGCCAGTCCACCGCCGCCGGCCCGGCCGGTGACCAGCCCGGCCCGGCGACGACCGTCGGCGACGGCGGCCAGGCCGGCGAGCAGGTCGTCGCGGTCCCGGCCGACGATCGCGGCCCGGTGGTCGAAGCCGCTGCGGGCGGCCAACGAACGGCCGACGTCGCCGACCGGCACCGTGGGCCGGTCGACGAGGTGGTGGTGCAGCCGCTGCGCCTGGGCGCGCAGCGCCGCCGGGGTACGACCGGACAGCGGCCAGACGACGCGGTCAACGGCGGGCACGGCGGCCGGGGTGCCGGGCGGTTCGGTGGCGGGCGGTTCCGTGGCGGGCATCGCGGTGGCGGGCGGTTCGGTTGCGGGCAGTGCGGTGGCGGGCGGTGCGGGCCAGGGGCCGAGGACCAGGTGGCAGTTGGTGCCGCCCATGCCGAAGGAGGAGACGCCGGCCAGGGGTCGGGGGGCGGGCCACGCGGCGAGGGTGGTCTGCACGGTCAGCCTGGTGGCCGCGAAGTCGATCGCCGGGTTGGGCGTCTCGTGGTGCAGGGAGGCGGGGACCAGCCCGTGCCGCAGGGCGAGCACCGTCTTGATCAGCCCCACCACCCCGGCGGCGCCCTCCAGGTGACCGACGTTGGTCTTGGCCGAGCCGACCAGCAGCCGGTCACCGGGGGGCAGGGCCGCGCCGACCACCGCGCCGAGCGCGGCGGCCTCGATCGGGTCACCCACCGGGGTGCCGGTGCCGTGCAGTTCCACGTACCCGGTGGCGGCCGGGTCGGTGCCGGCGCGGGCGTGCGCGAGCCGGACCACCTGTTCCTGGCCGGCCCGGCTGGGGGTGGTGAGGCCGTCGCCGCCCCCGTCGTTGTTGACGGCGCCACCGTGGACGACACAGACGATCCGGTCGCCGTCGGCGACGGCGTCGGCGAGCCGCTTCAGGACGACCAGGCCACCGCCCTCGCCCCGGACGTAGCCGTCGGCGCGGGCGTCGAACAGGTGGGTACGCCCGGTGGGCGACAGGCCGCCGAAACCGCGTACGGCATCGGTGCTCTCCCCGGTGAGGATCAGGTTCACGCCACCGGCGAGCACCATCGTGCACTCGCCGGCGTGCAGCGACTCGATCGCCCGGTGCACCGCCACCAGGGCCGACGACTGGCCGGTGTCGACCACCATGCTCGGCCCGGCCAGGCCCAGCCGGTAGGAGACCCGGTTGGCGATGACGCTGCGGTGCAGCCCGGTGAGGGTGTGCGGGCCGGGGTCGCCACCACCGCGACGGGTCAGGGTGGCGTAGTCGTCCTGGATCGTGCCGATGAACACCCCGGTCGACGAGCCGCGCAGCGGCGTCGGGTCGGCGCCGGCGTTCTCCAGCGCCTCCCAGGCCAGTTCCAGCATCAGCCGCTGCTGCGGGTCCATCGCGGCGGCCTCGCGGGGTGACACCCCGAAGAACGGGGCGTCGAAGCCGGCCACGTCGTCGAGGAAGCCGCCGCGACGGACCGTACCCGGGTCACCGGACCAGCGGTCGGCCGGTGCCTCGCGGATCGCCTCCTCCCCGCGTACCAACAGGTCCCAGAACTCCTGCGGGGAGGCTGCGCCGGGAAACCGGCAGGACATTCCGATGACCGCGATGGCGTCCTGGTACGCGGGGGCGATGCTTCCCATGGATGGCCGTCCCTGTTCGGTGGTGGGATGTCGGAGCGCGGAACTCAGGCGACGGCGGCGAGCACCTCGTGCAGGCGCGCCGAGAAGGCGCGGGGGTGCGTGGTGTGGCCGTTGCGGCCACCGGGGAACTCCACCACCGCCGTACCGAGTTCGTCGGCGAGCGCCTCCGCGCAGACGTACGCCCAGATGTCCTGTGAGATGCAGCCGCCGGCCGGGACCACCCGGATCCCGGTCTGCTTGAGCCGGGCGATGTCGTCGGCGTCGAGCTGGCAGTTGCGGAAGGCCGGGCCGTCGTACCTGACGAAGAACTCGATGTTCGCGGCCCGGTCGACCGTCATCGGCTGGAAGTCGACGCCCGGTTCCATCTCCAGGGTGGTCAGGTCGATGCCGCTGAGCGCCGCCATCTGTTTCATGGCCGGGCCCCAGCCGTCGTTGTGGTAGGCCCGTTCGGCCGCGGCCACGCCCCGCACGACCCGTTCCCGGGTGGCCGCCGGCAGCAGCCGCAGGGTGGGCGCCTCGTGCGCGACCAGGGTGCGGACCTGCTGCGGGTGCCGCAGCGAGAGGTAGAGCCCGATCGCCGCACCGTAGCCGGAACCGAGCACGTGGGCGGGCTGGTCGGTGAGGTGGGTGAGCAGGGCGCTCGCGTCGTCGGCGTGGGTCTCCATGGTGAGCGGACCGGGTGGCCCGTCGATCTTGCTGCGGGACAGGCCACGCCGGTCGTAGGTCACCACCGTGTACCGGTCGGCGAGTTGCTGTACGAGGTAGCTGGTCCGTCCGGCGTCACCCTCACCGGCCTGCAGGACCAGCAGCACCGGTCCCTGGCCCTGGACCTCGTAATAGAGGCGTGCTCCGGGTACGCCAAAGGTCCCGGTATCGACATCGTCGGCCACGATCGCGTCCACTGAATCCCCTCCGTTGCGCACTCGGAACGTGTGACGGTTCGACGCTAGACAGAGGGCCTAGAACGCATCTAAAACGGCTGTTCACTCCAGCCAGGACGGCTTTTCCCGCAGGGTGAGCACGGCCGCGGAGCAGAGCCAGCCCGGGCCCTGGGAGACCAGCAGGAGGTGGTCGCCGGGCTGGACCTGCCCGGTGACGAGCAGGTGTTCCAGCGAGATGACCAGGTCGGCCGCGCCGACGTGCCCGACCGAGCGGCCGTAGTCCCAGACCGAGCGGGACAGGTCGACGCCGAGCGGGCCGAGGGTGGTGAACTCGGTCATCCGGGCGTCCTCGTTGATGGTGATCACCCGGGCCAGGTCGGCGACGTTGAGATCCGCGTCGACCAGGGCCCGCCGGATGATGCCGACGTCGAACTCGCTGAGGCTCTCCACGGCCCGCGCCAGCGGCATCTCGTCGTCGGTGAAGGCGGCCGCCCGGGCGGCCATCGACACCGGTTCGACGGTCTGCCCGGACGGTGGGGTCAGCGGACCGTCGCCGCGGTGCCACCGTTCCAGCTCGGGCAGGGTGCCGGAGCAGATCGACCGCACCTCGGCGAATCCCGGCTCGGTGGTGACGACGGCCGCCGCGGCGCCGTCGGCGAGGATGTACGAGTCACCGAAGCCGTGCCACCTGTCGATCAGCGGCGTCTCGAAGTTCTGGGCGGTGGTCAGCAGGGCCACGGCGAGTTCCGCCACGCCGGTGAGCTGCCCGACGGCGATCTCCAGCGCGGCGAGCAGCCCGTTGCACCCCTGCCGGATCTCCAGGGAGCCGACGCCGGTCACCCCCAGCTCGCGCAGGACGTAACCGGGTGGGTAGGAGCCCTCGGGGCCCTGGTGGTAGACGCTGGCGTGGATGTGCGACTCGACGTCGGCGGTCGCCACCGAGGACCGCTCCAGCGCGGTCCGGGCGGCCAGCACCGCCATGTCGAGGGCGGGTAGTTTCGTCGAGACGTGCGTGCCGGTCAGACCGCTGGCCTCGAAGACCTCCGCCCGGTAACGGCCGTCCGCGACCGCGTCCTCGGCGCTGACCCAGTCGGGCAGGTACTGGCCGATCCCGTCGAGATAGACACCATCGACTCGCACGGGGTCCCTCCATTCTTCAGCTGTGTCCGCCGCAGGCCGGCGGGTCGTCAGTAGCCGAGCAGTTCCTGCCTGAGGTGACGCACCAGGGCGTCGGGCGTGGAGTGGTCGAAGACCACCGTGGGCGCGAGCCGCAGGTCGGTCTCCGTGCTGATCAGGTTGCGGACCGTCAGGGCGGACAGCGAGTCGAACCCGGCGTCCCGGAACCGCCGGTCCCGTTCGACGGTCTCCGCCGACGCCAGGCCGAGCACCGCCGCGACGTTGCGGCGTACCAGTTCCAGCAGGATCTGGTCCCGGTCGCCCTCGGGTGCGAGCACCAGCCGTTGCTTGAGGCCGGCCGGGGCGTCGACGGCGGCCCGTACGGTGCGGCGGGCGCCGACCGGGGCCAGCGACCGCAGCAGCGCCGGGGCGTCGGGGGAACGGGACCAGGTGCCGGCTCCGGCCGCGACGACCAGCGACCCACCGAGGCGGCAGGCCGCCTCGACGAGGGCGAGTTCGTCCGGGGACGGCTCACCGGCGGGCCGCTCCCGCAGCAGCGTGACGGTCGGGGTGGCGCTGTCGGCGACCGCCGCCGCGTCGGGGGCGTCCACCCGGACGACGGTGGTGGTGGCGTCGTCCCCGCTGCCGTCGCCGGCCTCGATCCCGCATCCGCGCAGGAAGGCCACGGTCGCTCCGCGCGCCGCCGACGCGCCACCGGTGACCAGCACCGGGCCGGTGACGTCGAGCGGCGTCGCGTCGTGCACCGGGACGGCGACCCGGGTCAGCCGGGGCGTCAGCACGGTGCCCCGGCGCACGACCAGGTGCGGTTCGGCCAGGGTGAGCGCCGTCGCCAGCACCCGCCAGGACGCCTTGGCGCCGTCGACCACGACGGTGTCGCCGGATGCGGGTGGCGCGTCGACCGGCACCGCGGGGGCCGGTGCCGCCTCTGGTGTGGTGCCGCCCGCCCGGCCACGGCGGCGTACGGCGGTGGCGGTCGGGTCGCGGTGCAGGGTGACGAGGCGGCTGGTCTCCCAGGGGCTGCCGCCTGCCGGGGCGGGGTCGGTGTCGCTGAACAGGATGACGTCCGGGCGGGCCGCGCCGGCTTCGACCGCGGCGGTGAGCGCGGCCAGGTCAGGGTACGCCTCGGCGTAGGTGTCCGCCGACATCAGCCCGGCGCGCGCCCGCAGCGGGTCGGCACCGACGACCACCAGGGTCGGTGGCGACGGCGGGACGGGTGTCGGCACCGCGACCCACTCCACCCGGAACAGGCCGTCCTGGGCGGCGGCGCTCGCGGTCCGTGCCTCGCCGACCGGGCTGGGGCGGGTGGTGACGGCGGCGATCGTGGCCACCGGGGAGCCGGTCGCGTCGGCGACGGTCACCTGGCCCGATCCGGCGCGGTGCACGCGCAGCACTGTCGCGCCCACGGCCCGCAGGGTGACGCCGTGCATCCCGGCCAGCCGGGACGGCGTGCCGGCCGGATCGCCGACGGCCCGCAACGCGGCGTCGAGCAGGGCCGGGTGCAGTCCGAAGTGGTCCGCCTCGGCGTGCTGCCGGTCGGGCAGCCGGACCTCGGCGAAGACCTCGTCGCCCCGCCGCCACCGTGCGACACCGTCGGCGGTGGGCTCGGCGGTCGCGTCGGGAGCCGGCCAGACCGCCAGGTCCACCCCGGGCAGCGGTACGCCGACGGCGAGCACACCTGCGGCGTGGCACCGCCACGGGGCGCCGGCCGGGGTGTCGGCCCGTCGGGAGTGGATGCTCAGCGGCCGGCGGGCGTCGTCGCCCGGTGCGCCGATCTCCACCCGCAGGTGGACGGCGGTCCGGGCCGGCACGGTCAGCGGCTCGTGCAGGGTGAGGACGTCGACGTGGTCGAGCCCGACGTCGTCGCCGGCCTTCAGCGCCAGGTCGAGCAGTGCGGTGCCGGGCAGCACGACGGTGTCGCCGACGGCGTGGTCGGCCAGCCAGGGCAGGCCGGCCTGGGACACGGTGCCGGTCAGCACCATCCCGCCCGAGCCGGGGAGTTCCACCGCGGCACCGAGCAGCGCGTGGTCGCCCCGGTCGGTGGTACCGGTGGACGGGGCGTACCTGAGCCAGTAGTGCTCGTGTTGGAAGGGGTAGGTGGGTAGGTCGACCCGGGCAGCCTCCGGCACCACCCGCTCCCAATCAACCCCCACCCCCGACACGAACGCCTCACCCAACGACAACAACACCCGACCCACACCACCCTCACCCCGACGCAACGTCGGCACCACCACACCACCCGAACCCAACACCTCCAACGACTCCCGCAAACCCACCGACAACACCGGATGCGGAGAACACTCCACAAACCGCGAAAACCCATCACCCACCAACACCCCCACCACCTCCTCAAACCGCACCGCCGACCGCAAATTCTCAAACCAATAACCACCCCCCAACTCCACACCCGACACCACACCACCCCGCACCGACGAATACACCACCACCTCCCCCGACGAACCCACCACATCCCCCACCAAACCCAACAACTCCTCCCGCACCACATCCACCACCGGATGATGCGACGCATAATCCACCGGCACCCACCGACACCACACCCCCACCCCCTCCAACAACCCCACCAGATCACCCAACAAACCCACCGGACCCGCCACCACACACGACCCCGGCCCATTCACCACACCCACCACCAACTCACCACCAAAACCCACCAACCACGACTCCACCTCACCCACCGACAACCCCACCGACACCATCCCCCCCAACCCCGCCAACCGCTCCCCCACCAACCGCGACCGACCCACCACCACCCGCAACGCATCCTCCAACGACAACACCCCCGCCACACACGCCGCCGCCACCTCACCCTGCGAATGACCCACCACCGCATCCGGCACCACACCCGCAGCCCGCCACACCTCCGCCAAACACACCATCAACACAAACAACGCCGGCTGCACCACATCAACCCGCCCCAACCACTCCTCCCCACCCTCCAACAACACCCCACGAACATCCCAATCCACCAACCCACCCAACACCCCAACACACTCCTCAAACCGCCCCCGAAAAACAGCATCACACCCCCACAACTCCCGACCCATACCCCACCACTGCGACCCCTGACCCGGAAACACAAACACCGTCCCACCCGACACCACCCGACCGGAGGCGGAATTGCCGCCGGCGGCGACCGCGGCGTCGGAACCCGATCCGATTGCCGCCAGGCCGGAGACCAGCTCGGCGCGTGAACTGCCGACGACCACGGCCCGGTGATCCCACCGGGAACGGTCGCGGATGAGTCCGGAAGCAATTCCGGCGAGCGATTCTCCGCTTTCCACGACCCCGGCCAAGCGCACCGCCTGGGCGCGCAGGGCCTCCGCCGACCGGGCCGACAGCACCAGCGGCACCGGCCCGGCCGCGTCGGCCGGGGGCGCAGCGGCCGGTTCCGGCCCGGGTGCCGACTCCAGGACGACGTGCGCGTTGGTGCCACTGATCCCGAACGAGGACACCCCCGCCCGACGCGGCCCGTCACCGTCCCAGACCCGCGCCTCGGTGAGCAGCTCCACCGTGCCGGACGACCAGTCCACGTGCGTGGTCGGCTCGTCCACGTGCAACGTCTTCGGCATCACCCCGGCGCGCATCGCCAGGACGGTCTTGATGACGCCGGTGATCCCCGCCGCCGCCATCGTGTGGCCGATGTTCGACTTCAGTGAGCCGAGGTACAGCGGACGCTCCGCCGAATGCTCCCGACCGTACGTCGCCAACAACGCCTGCGCCTCGATCGGATCACCAAGCTTCGTCCCCGTACCATGCGCCTCCACCACATCCACATCACCCGCCGACAAACCCCCACTCGCCAACGCCTGACGAATCACCCGCTCCTGCGACGGACCATGCGGCGCCGTCAACCCATTCGACGCACCATCCTGATTGACCGCACTACCCCGCACCACCGCCAGGACCCGATGACCGTTACGCCGCGCATCCGACAACCGCTCCAACACCACCACACCCACACCCTCACCCCACCCCGTACCGTCGGCGGAGGAGGAGAACGCCTTGCAGCGGCCGTCCACGGACAGGCCCCGTTGGCGGGAGAACTCGACGAACATGCCGGGCGTCGCCATCACCGACACCCCGCCCGCCAGTGCCAGCGACACCTCACCCGCGCGCAGCGCCCCCACCGCCTGGTGCAGCGCCACGAGCGACGACGAGCACGCGGTGTCCACCGTCACCGCCGGGCCCTGCAACCCCAGCGCGTAGGCCACCCGGCCGGAGATGACGCTGGTGGACCTGCCGGTGAGCCGCAGCCCGTCCAGCCCCTCGGACACCTGGTGCAACGGGGAGCCGTAGTCCTGGGCGAGCGCGCCGACGAAGACGCCCGTCGCCGATCCGTTCAGCGCCGCCGGCACGATGCCGGCCCGCTCCAGCGCCTCCCACGAGGTCTCCAGCAGCAGTCGCTGCTGCGGGTCCATCGCCAGCGCCTCCCGGGGGGAGATGCCGAAGAATCCGGCGTCGAACTCCCCCGCCTCGTGCAGGAACCCGCCGTCGAGCACGTAGCTCTTGCCGGGCCGGTCCGGGTCGGGGTCGAAGAGGTCAGCGAGGTCCCAGCCACGGTCGTTGGGGGGTTCGCCGATCGCGTCGCCGTCGGTGGTCAGCAGCTCCCACAGCTCGTCCGGCGAACCGACACCGCCGGGCAGCCGGCAGGCCATGCCGACGATCGCGATGTGGTCGTCGTCGGTCGCACCCCGCGTGGGTGGCGGGGCGTCCGTCACCGCCGGCCGGGCACCGAGCAGTTCGTCCCTGAGGTACGCCGCCACGGCGGTCGGTGTGGGGTGGTCGAACACCATGGTGGCGGAGAGCCGGACACCGGTCGCCGCATTCAGCCGGTTGCGCAGCTCCACCGAGGACAGCGAGTCGAAGCCGAGATCCTTGAACTTCGCCTGGGCCGGGACCTGGGCGGCCGAGGCGTGCCCGAGCACCGCGGCGGCGGTCTGCCGGACCAGCTCGATCAGCAGTTGGTCGCCTTCCGCGGCCGGCAGCGCGACGAGTTGCTCGGCCAAAGCGTTGCCGGTGACGCGGGCCGCCGCGACCCGACGCTCGCGCCGGCCCACCAGAGCGGTGAGCAGCTCCGGGACGGCGCCGGCCGCCGGCGAACGCAGGGCGTCGAGGGCGAGCCGGGCCGGGACGGCCGTCGGCCGGTCGGCGGTGATCGCGGCGTCGAACAGGGCGAGGCCGTCCTCGACGGTCAGCGGGACCAGCCCGAGCCGGCCGATCCGGGCGACGTCGACGTCACTGAGTTGACCGGTCATCTCACTGCGCTGGTCCCAGAAGCCCCAGGCCAGGGCGGTCGCCGGTAGCCCCTCGGCACGCCGGGCGTGGGCCAGCTCGTCCAGGAACACGTTCGCCGCCGCGTAGTTGGCCTGGCTGGCGTTCCCGAGCAGACCCATGATCGAGGAGAAGAGCACGAAGCCGGCCAGGTCGCGGTGACGGGTGGACTCGTGCAGGTGCCACGCGGCGTCGGCCTTGGCCCGCAGCACCGTCTCGACGCGCGCGTCGGTCAGCGCGGGCAGCAGCGCGTCGTCGAGCACCCCGGCGGTGTGCACCACGGCCGTCAGCGGGTGCGCCGCCGGGACGCCGTCCAGCAGGGCGTCCAGGGCGGCCCGGTCGGCGACGTCGACGGCGGCGACCTCGACCGTCGCGCCGAGGCCGGTCAGTTCGCCGACCAACTCGGGTACGCCGGGGGCCGCCGGTCCCCGCCGGCTGGCCAGCAGCAGGTGCCGCATCCCGTGCCGGGTGACCAGGTGCCGGGCGAGCAGGCCGCCGAGCGTGCCGGTGCCGCCGGTGATGAGGACGGTCCCGTCGGGGTCCCATCCGCCCGGTACGGTCAGCACCGCCTTGCCGATCTGGCGGGCCTGGCTGAGCTGGCGGAACGCGTCGGCGGCGGAGCGGACGTCCCAGCACCTCGTCGGCAGGTGGGTCAGCGCCCCCCGGGCGAAGAGCGCGACGATCTCGGTGAGGATGCGCCGGATCAGCTCCGGGTCCCGGCGACCGACCTCGATCAGGTCGAACGCCTGGTAGTGGCGACCGGGGTGGTCCACGGCGACCCGGTCGGGGTCACGCAGGTCGGTCTTGCCCATCTCGACGAACCGGCCACCGTCGGCGAGCAGCCGCAGTGACGCGTCGAGCAGGTCACCGGCCAGGCTGTTCAACACGACGTCGACGCCATTCGGGGCGGCGACCCGGAAGGTCTCCTCGAACCCGTCGGTACGCGAGGAGGCGATCCGGTCGGCGGGCACGCCGAGGGCCCGTACCGCCTCCCACTTGGCGGGGCTGGCCGTGGCGTACACCGTCGCGCCGAGCTGGTGGGCGAGCTGCACGGCGGCCATGCCGACGCCACCGGCGGCGGCGTGGACCAGCACCGACTCACCGGCACGCAGGCCGGCCTGGTGGACGAGCCCGTAGTAGGCGGTGGCGAAGACGATCGGCACCGCGGCGGCCTGGGCGTACGACCAACCGGCCGGGATCGGCACGAGCAGCCGGTGGTCCACGGTGGCGGTGCCGGCGAACGACTCGGCCACCATGCCCATCACCCGGTCCCCGGGCCGCAGGTCGGTGACCGCCGCACCGGTCTCGGTCACCACGCCGGCACCCTCGATGCCCATCCGGGCCTCGCCGGGGTAGACGCCGAGGGCGATGAGGACGTCGCGGAAGTTCAGGCCGGCGGCCCGTACCGCGATCCGGACCTCGTGCGGGGCGAGGGCGGCCGGCCCGGTGGCCGGGGTCTGCCCGGCGACGATGGCGAGACCGTCCACGCTGCCCGATCCGGTGCCGTCCAGTCGCCAGTCGCCACCGGACACCGGCGCGACGCCGGGGGTCACCGGGGCGAGCCGGGGCACCCTCAGCTCCCCGTTGCGGACGGCCAGCTCGGAGCGGTCGGCGGCGAGGGCGGCCGGCAGCGCGGTCAGCGAGCGGGGGTCGTCGTCCAGGTCGAGCAGGAGGAACCGGCCCGGGTTCTCGGTCCGCGCCGAGCGCAGCAGCCCCCATGCGGTGGCGTGGGCCGGCGAGGACGCGGTGGTGCCCGCGTCGGTGGTGATCGCGTGCCGGCTCACCACGGCGAGCCGGGCGTCGGCAAGCTGCTCGGTGGCGAGCCAGTCCTGGGCCAGGGTGAGCGCCCACCGGGCGGCGGCGTGCGCCCCGGTGATCGCCGGGCCCTGCGGGGCGTCGGGCAGGGTCACCACGACGACGTCGACCTGCCGTCCGGCGGCTGCCAGGGCGGGCAGGTCGGGGTGACGCTCGACGTCGGGCAGGACGCTGCCGAGACCGAGCGGGTCCGGCCCGAGCAGCGCGTACCGCAGGGTGGACGGCGCGGCGGTGACCCCGGCGGGCTCGGCGACCCAGTCGAGGCCGTAGAGCGGGGGCGTGTCCTGTCGGGCGGTGCCGAGTCGGGCCGGGTCGACCTCGCGGAAGGTCAACGACTCGACGGTGAGCACCGGCTGGCCGGCGCCGTCGACGGCGGTCAGGGTGATCGCGCCGGTGGCCGTCGGCCGCAGCGACAGCCGCAGCATCGACGCCCCGGCGGCGGCGAGCGTGACGCCCTGCCAGGCGAACGGCAGCCGCAGGTCGTGCCGGCCGGCCAGCCGGTCACGGACGAGCATCGCGTGCAGCGCCGCGTCCAGCAGTGCCGGGTGCAGCCCGAAGCGGGCGGCGTCGGTGTGGGCCGCTTCCGGGAGCGACACGTCGGCGAAGACCTCGTCGCCGGACTGCCACATCGCGGTCAGGCCCCGGAAGGTGGGGCCGTAGCGGTATCCGCCGTCGGCCAGGTCGTCGTACGCGTCGCGGACGTCCACGGGGGTGGCACCCCGGGGCGGCCACTGCGCGGAGGGGGCCGGGAGGTCGGGGGCGGTCACGGTGGGGGACAGCGTGCCGGTGGCGTGGCAGGTCCAGGCGGTGCCGAAGTCGACGTCGGCGGCCCGGGAGTGGATGCTCACCTCACGGCGGCCGTCCCCGGCCGGCTCGTCGATCTCCACCCGGACGTGCACCGGCGCGCGGTCCGTCAGCACCAGGGGCGCCTGGAGGGTCAGTTCGTCGACGTGGTCGCAGCCGACCTCGTCGCCGGCGCGCAGCGCCATCTCGACGAACGCGGTGCCGGGCAGCAACACGGTGTCGCCGACGGCGTGGTCGGCCAGCCAGGGCTGGGCGGCGAGGGAGAGCGTGCCGGTGAGGCCGGTGACGGCGCTGCCGGCGAGTTCGACGACCGCGCCGAGCAGGGGGTGGGTGACGGCGGTCAGGCCGGCGTGCGAGACGTCGGCCCCGCCGGGTGCGGTCGGGTTCAGCCAGTAGTGGCGGCCCTGGAAGGGGTAGGTGGGTAGATCGACCCGGGCAGCCTCCGGCACCACCCGCTCCCAATCAACCCCCACCCCCGACACGAACGCCTCACCCAACGACAACAACACCCGACCCACACCACCCTCACCCCGACGCAACGTCGGCACCACCACACCACCCGAACCCAACACCTCCAACGACTCCCGCAAACCCACCGACAACACCGGATGCGGAGAACACTCCACAAACCGCGAAAACCCATCACCCACCAACACCCCCACCACCTCCTCAAACCGCACCGCCGACCGCAAATTCTCAAACCAATAACCACCCCCCAACTCCACACCCGACACCACACCACCCCGCACCGACGAATACACCACCACCTCCCCCGACGAACCCACCACATCCCCCACCAAACCCAACAACTCCTCCCGCACCACATCCACCACCGGATGATGCGACGCATAATCCACCGGCACCCACCGACACCACACCCCCACCCCCTCCAACAACCCCACCAGATCACCCAACAAACCCACCGGACCCGCCACCACACACGACCCCGGCCCATTCACCACACCCACCACCAACTCACCACCAAAACCCACCAACCACGACTCCACCTCACCCACCGACAACCCCACCGACACCATCCCCCCCAACCCCGCCAACCGCTCCCCCACCAACCGCGACCGACCCACCACCACCCGCAACGCATCCTCCAACGACAACACCCCCGCCACACACGCCGCCGCCACCTCACCCTGCGAATGACCCACCACCGCATCCGGCACCACACCCGCAGCCCGCCACACCTCCGCCAAACACACCATCAACACAAACAACGCCGGCTGCACCACATCAACCCGCCCCAACCACTCCTCCCCACCCTCCAACAACACCCCACGAACATCCCAATCCACCAACCCACCCAACACCCCAACACACTCCTCAAACCGCCCCCGAAAAACAGCATCACACCCCCACAACTCCCGACCCATACCCCACCACTGCGACCCCTGACCCGGAAACACAAACACCGTCCCACCCGACACCACCCCACCCGACACCACACCCGACGAAACAGAAACCGGAACCGAACCGGAATCCGACACCACGGTCGCGGTCGCCACATTGTCCGAGCCCGACCCCAGTGCGGTCAGACCCGTGAGCAGTTCCGCCCGCGAATTGCCCACGATGACGGCCCGGTGCTCCCACAGCGTCCGTTCACGCACCAGGGTCGAGGCGATTCCCGCCAGCGACACGCCACTCTCGACGACCCCGGCCAGTCGTACCGCGTGTGCCCGCAGCGCTTCCACCGACCGCGCCGACAGCACCAACGGCACCGGAGCGTCCGGCTCGCCGTCCTCCGTGACTGCCAGTTCCGGTTCGAATTCCGGTGCCGACTCCAACACCACATGCGCATTCGTCCCACTGATCCCGAACGACGACACCCCCGCCCGACGCGGCCCGTCACCGTCCCAAACCCGCGCCTCCGTGAGCAGCTCCACCGCACCCGACGACCAATCCACATGCGACGTCGGCTCCACCACATGCAACGTCTTCGGCATCACCCCAGCACGCATCGCCAACACCATCTTGATCACACCAGCAACACCCGCCGCCGCCATCGTATGACCAATATTCGACTTCAACGAACCAAGATACAACGGACGCTCCGCCGAATGCTCCCGACCATACGTCGCCAACAACGCCTGCGCCTCAATCGGATCACCCAACCGCGTCCCCGTACCATGCGCCTCCACCACATCCACATCACCCGCCGACAAACCCCCACTCGCCAACGCCTGACGAATCACCCGCTCCTGCGACGGACCATGCGGCGCCGTCAACCCATTCGACGCACCATCCTGATTAACCGCCGAACCCCGCACCACCGCCAACACCCGATGACCATTACGCCGCGCATCCGACAACCGCTCCAACACCACCACACCAACACCCTCACCCCACCCCGTACCATCCGCCGACGACGAAAACGCCTTACACCGACCATCAGCCGACAACCCACCCTGACGCGCAAACTCCACAAACATCCCCGGCGAACCCATCACCGCCACCCCACCCGCCACCGCCAACGACACCTCACCCGACCGCAACGCCCCCACCGCCTGATGCAACGCCACCAACGACGACGAACACGCCGTATCCACCGACACCGCCGGACCACCCAAACCCAACACATACGCCACCCGACCCGACACCACACTCCCCGCCGAACCCGTCAACACATACCCACCAACACCCTCCCCCGCCTCACACAACCGCGGCCCATACTCCAAACCCATCACCCCCAAAAACACCCCCACCCCCACACCACCAACACCACCCACAACACCACCCAAACCCGCACCCTCCAACGCCTCCCACACCACCTCCAACACCACCCGCTGCTGCGGATCCATCACCACAGCCTCACGCGGAGAAACCCCAAAAAACTCCGCATCAAAAACCCCCGCACCCTCCAAAAACCCACCAAACCCCGGCACCCCACCACCCACCAAACCCTCCACATCCCACCCACGATCCACCGGCCACCCACCCACCACATCAACCCCACCCGACACCACATCCCACAAATCCCCCGGCGAACCCACCCCACCACCAAAACGACAACCCATCCCCACAATCGCCACCGCCTCACCCACACCCACACCCGCAACACCCACCCCCACAACCACACCCGACACCAAACCCACCAACCGCTCCGCCACCAACACCGGAGTCGGAAAGTCGTAGGCGAGCGAGGACGGCAGCGGCAGGGCGGTGTCGTCGGCCAGCCGGTCGCGCAGCTCCACGACGGTGAGCGACGAGAAGCCGAGTTCCTTGAAGGTCGTCGCCGGGTCCACGTCGGTGGCGTCCGGGTGACCGAGAATGCCGGCGGCCCGCCGCCGGACCAGCTCCAGGGCGACGTCGAGGCGACGCTCCGCCGGCAGCTCCCGCAGCGCGTTCGCCCAGGCCCCGTCGCCGACGGGCTCCTCGGCCACCGGTGCGTCGGCCTCCGCCCCGGGGCGTACGGTCGCCACGACCGGGGTCGCTGCGGGCGCGTCGATCCAGAAGGGCCGGCGCTGGAACTCGTAGGTGGGCAGGGAGATCCGCCGCGCGTCGGGGAAGGACGTCGTCCAGTCGACCGGAGCGCCCACGACGTACGCGTGGCCGACGGCGTGCCGGAAGCGGTCGAGGCCCCCGTCGTCACGGCGCAGGGTGGGCACCACGGACGCCGGCTGCCCGGTCGCGGCGAAGGTCTCCCGCAGGCCGACGGCCAGCACCGGGTGCGGGCTGCACTCGATGAACGTGGTGTACCCGTCGTCGAGCAACGCGCGGGCCGCCGGCTCGAACCGGACGGTCTGCCGCAGGTTGCGGTACCAGTAGGCGGCGTCCAGCCCGGCCGTGTCGACGGGCGTTCCGGTCACCGCCGAATAGAAGGCGACCGGGGCGTCGGTGGGCGTGATCGGGGCGAGCTGGTCGAGCACGTCGTCGCGGATCGCCTCGACCTGCGGCGAGTGGGAGGCGTAGTCCACCGGGACGGCCCGGCACCGCACGCCCTGGGCGGTCAGTTCGGCGAGCACCTGCGGCAGCACGTCCACCGCTCCGGACAGGACGGTCGAGTCGGGGCCGTTGATCGCCCCGATCGCCACCCGGTCGCTCCACCGCTCCAGCACCGGCAGCAGCCGCTCGGCCGACAGCGCCACCGACGCCATCGCGCCGGTGCCCGCCAGGGCCCGGATCGCCCGGCTGCGCAGGGCCACCACCCGGGCCGCGTCCGACAGGGTCAACGCGCCGGCCACGTAGGCGGCGGCGATCTCACCCTGGGAGTGCCCCACCACCGCGTCGGGTTCCACGCCGTGCGCCCGCCACAGCGCCGCCAACGACACCATCACGGCGAACAGCACCGGCTGGACCACGTCGACCCGCGCCAACCGGTCGCCGCCCCCGCCCAGCAGGACGTCACGCAGGTCCCAGTCGGTGTGGGCGGCCAGCGCGTCGGCGCACTCGTCGAGGCGGTCGCGGAACACCGCGGAGTCGGCGTACAGGCCACGGGCCATCGCCTCCCACTGCGAGCCCTGACCGGGGAAGACGAAGACCACCCGGCCGGGGCGGACGCGACCGACGACCAGGTCGGGCCGGTCGTCCCCGGCGGCGAGCGCGTCGAGGGCGGCGAGCATGCCGGCGCGGTCACCGGCGCGCACCGCCGCCCGGTGCCGCAGCGCGGCGCGGGTCGACGCGAGCGAGTGGCCCAGGTCGGCGTCGGCGACGTCGACGCCGGACGCGACGAACCCCCGCAGGGTGGCCGCCTGGGCCCGCAGTGCGGCGGGGCTCTGGCCGGACAGCACCCAGGGCGCGGTGTACGCCTGCGCCGGCCGGTCGGCCCGGTCGGTGGTGGGCCGGGGCGCACGCCCGACGACCAGGTGGGCGTTGGTGCCGCCCATCCCGAACGAGGACAGGCCCGCCAGGGCGTCGCCGTCACCGGCGGCGTCCGCCGGCCACGCGCCGAGCGCGGTCTGCACCCGCAGGTTCAGCGCGGCCAGGTCGATGCGCGGGTTGACGGTGCTGAAGTTCAGGCTCGCCGGGATCTGCCCGTGCCGGGCGCTCAACGCGAGCTTGAGCAGCCCGACCAGGCCGGCGGCGCCTTCGAGGTGTCCGACGTTGGTCTTGGCCGATCCGACGGCCAGCGGAGCGTCCGCCGGCCGGTGCACGCCGATCGTCGCGCCCAACGCGCCGGCCTCGACCGGGTCGCCCACCGGGGTGCCCGTGCCGTGCAGCTCGACGTAGCCGACGTGGGCCGGGTCGGTGCCCGCCTGCCGGTGCGCCCGCCGGATCACGTCGGCCTGCCCGTCACCGTCGGGGACGGTCAGACCGGCGCCGCCACCGTCGTTGTTGACCGCCCCGCCGAGGATCACGCAGGAGATGTCGTCGCCGTCGGCCACCGCGTCGGCGAGCCGCTTGAGCACGACCAGGCCACCGCCCTCACCGCGTACGTAGCCGTTGGCGCGCGCGTCGAAGACCCAGGCCGTGCCGTCCGGGGAGAGGCCGCCGAACTCACCGACCCGGGCGGTGCTGCCCGGTTCCAGGATCAGGTTCACGCCGCCGGCCAGGGCCAGCGAGACGGTTCCGGCACGCAGGCTCTCGCACGCCTGGTGTACGGCGACCAGCGCCGACGACTGCCCCGAGTCGACGACCACGCTGGGCCCGGTCAGGCCGAGGGTGTACGAGATCCGGTTGGCCACGACGCTGCGGTGCAGCCCGGTGAGGGTGAACGCGGTGGCGGGCACCCGGCCGGCCAGTTGGGCGTAGTCGTCCTGGATCGCGCCGACGTAGACCGCCGCGGGCCGCCCGGCGAGCTGGTCGGGTGCCAGCCGGGCGTCCTCGATCGCCTCCCACGCCAGCTCCAGCATCAGCCGCTGCTGCGGGTCCATCGCGGTGGCCTCGCGCGGGGAGATGCCGAAGAACGCGGCGTCGAAGCCGGCGACGTCGTCGAGGAAGCCGCCGGGTGGCGCGTCCGGCCCGCAGCGGTCGGCGGGCGCCGCGCCGACCGCGCTCGTTCCGCTGGCGAGCAGGGCCCAGAACGCGGCCGGGTCCGCCGCGCCGGGCAGGCGGCAGGACATGCCGACGACAGCGATCGCGTCCTCGGAAAAGTCACGGGTCTGCGGCATGACAACTGACCTCATTCTGCGTCGATCGCGGGCCATCGGAGGGGGCGGGGCGGAGGGGCTAGACGGCGATCAGGGTGTCGACGTAGTCGACGATCGCCTCGAACGTCGGGTGCTCGTAGACCAGCGCGGCGGGCAGGTCCACGCCGGTGGCGGCGGCGGCCCGGTTGCGCAGGTCGACCGCCATCAGCGAGGTGAACCCGAGTTCGAGCAGCGGGACGTCGGCGGCGACGTCGTCGGCCCGGTCGAGCCGCATCACCTCGGCGGCCAGCCCGCGCAACGCCATCAGCAGCGTCGCCCGGCGTTCGGCGGGCGGGAGCCGCAGCAGCGTGACGGCCAGCGGCGGCTCCGTCTCGTCGCTGCCGTCGCCGAGCGAGTCCGGCGGCGTCGGCGCCCGGCGGGTGGCCACCATCGGCGCGACCGCGTCCAACCAGTAGTGCTTGCGCTGGAACGCGTAGGTGGGCAGGTCGACGGTGGTCGGGGCGAGCCCCTCGGTGAGGACGTCCCAGTCGACGCCGCCGCCCCGGGAGTACCAGGTCGCGACCCCGGTCAGGAACGCCGTCGGCTCGTCCACGTCCCGACGCAGCAGCGGCAGCACGGCCGCACCGGTCGTGCCGGCGACGCCGAGGTTCTCGGTGACCACCGCGCTCAGCACGCTGTCCGGGCCGACTTCGAGGTACTCGGTGACCTCGGCGGCGGCCAGCGACCGGACGGCGTCGGCGAAGCGGACCGGCCGGCGGGCGTGCGCCACCCAGTACTCCGGGTCCCCCAGTTCGCCGGGGCCGACCGGTCGGCCGGTGACGGTGGACACCAGGTCGACGGTCGGCGACTGGTAGGTCAGGCCCGCCGCCACCCGCCGGAACTCGTCGAGCATCGGCTCCATCCGGGGGGAGTGGAAGGCGTGGCTGACCCGCAGTCGGCTGGTCCGCCGGCCCCGGGCCGACCAGGCCGCCTCGATCTCGGCGACCGCCGGCTCGTCACCGGCGACCACGACGGAGGACGGCCCGTTCACGGCGGCGACGGCGACCTCACCCGCCCGGTCCGCCAGCATCGGTGTCACCTCGGCCTCGGTGGCCTGCACCGCCACCATCGCGCCGCCGGCCGGCAGTTCCTGCATGAGCCGCCCGCGCGCGGTGACCAGGGTCGCCGCGTCGGCCAGGGTGAGCACCCCGGCGACGTGGACGGCGGCGAACTCGCCGACCGAGTGCCCGACGAGCCGGTGCGGCCGGATGCCGAACCGTTCGAGCAACCGGTACAGCGCCACCTCCACGGCGAAGATGGCGGGCTGCGCGAACCGGGTCTGGTCGAGCAGCGCGGCGGCCTCGGTGCCGGCCGGGGCGAAGAGCACGTCGCGCAGCGCCACCGGCAGGTGCGCGTCGAGGGCCGCGCACGCCGCGTCGAGCGCCTCGGCGAAGGCCGGGAAGGCCTGGTACAGGTCGCGGCCCATGCCCGCGTGCTGCGACCCCTGACCCGAGAAGATCATGGCGAGGGTACGGGCTCCGGCCGGGGCGGGCCGGCCCCGGACCACCTGCGCCGAGCCGGAGCCACCGGCCAGCCGTTCCAGGCCGGTGAGCAGCTCGGTCGGGTCGGTCCCGAGCACCACCGCGCGGTGGGCGAAGCGTGGGCGGCGGCTCAGCGTGTACGCCACGTCGGCCGGTCGCAGCGACCGCTGACGCAGGTGACCGGCCAACCGTCGTGCCTGGTCCCGCAGCGCCTTCGGCGAGTTCCCCGACAGCGGCCAGGCGACCGGTCGCGCGGAGGTCGGCACGGGTGTGTCCTGCGCCCCGGCGGGTGGCGCTGGCGGTTCCTCCAGGATCAGGTGGGCGTTCGTGCCGCTGATCCCGAAGGAGGAGATGCCGACGCGGCGCACCCGCTCGGTGACCGGCCAGGGTACGGCGGCACGCAACAGGCGTACCGCGCCCGACGACCAGTCCACGTGGGGGGTCGGCGGGTCGGCGTGCAGGGACCGTGGCAGCACCCCGTTGCGCATCGCCTGCACCATCTTGATCAGACCGCCGACCCCGGCCGCGGCCTGGCTGTGCCCGATGTTGGACTTGAGCGAGCCCAGCCAGAGGGGGTGTTGCGCGTCCCGCCCGGTGCCGTACACGGCCTGCAGGGCGCGTACCTCGATCGGGTCGCCGAGGGTGGTGCCGGTGCCGTGCCCCTCCACCGCGTCGAGGTCGCCCGGGGTGAGCCGGGCGTCGGCGAGGGCGTTGAAGATCACCCGTTCCTGGGCGGGGCCGCTCGGGGCGGTGAGGCCGTTGCTGGCGCCGTCCTGGTTGACCGCGCTGCCCCGGATCAGGCCGAGCACCGGATGTCCGTTGCGCAGCGCGTCGGAGTACCGCTCCAGCATGACCACCCCGACGCCCTCGGCCCAGCCGGCGCCGTCGGCCCCGGCGGAGAAGGACCGGCACCGGCCGCCGGGTGACAGGCCACGCTGCCGGGAGAACTCGATGAACACCCCCGGTGTCGCCATCACCGTGACGCCACCGGCCAGGGCCACCGAGCACTCGCCCCAGCGCAGCGACTGGCAGGCCAGGTGGATCGCCACCAGCGACGACGAGCAGGCGGTGTCGACGGTGATCGCCGGGCCCTCGAAGCCCAGCGAGTAGGCGATCCGACCGGAGGCGATGCTCGCCGCGCTGCCGTTGCCGACGTACCCCTCGAAGCCCTCCGGTGCCGGCATCAGCCGCGACCCGTAGTCGTTGTACATCACCCCGACGAACACGCCGGTGTCGCTGCCGCGCAGCGACCGGGGGTCGACGCCGGCCCGCTCGATCGACTGCCAGGCGTGTTCGAGCAGCAGGCGCTGCTGGGGGTCGATGGACAGCGCCTCGCGGGGGGTGATGGCGAACAGTCCGGCGTCGAACTCGGCCGCGTCGTAGAGGAAACCACCCTCGCGGGCGTAGCTGGTGCCGACGGTGTCCGGGTCCGGGTCGTAGAGCCCGTCGAGGTCCCACCCCCGGTCGGTGGGGAACCCGGACACCGCGTCGACCTCACCGGCGACCAGTTCCCACAACTCGTCCGGGCTCTGCACCCCACCGGGGTACTGGCAGCTCATCCCGACGAGCGCGATCGGCTCGTGGCGGCTCTCCTCGAGGTCCCGGATGCGTTCCTGGGCGTCGCGCAGCTCGATGGTCATCCGCTTGAGGTAGTTGAGGAGCTTCGCCTCGTCACCTGACATGCGCTGGACACCCGCTCTCGTTGGCTCCTGCGGCCGGTGGCCGCTCACTGCGGCACCGTGCCGAACTCCTGGTCGATCAGGTCGAAGATCTCGGCCACCGACGCGGACTCGATGAGCGCGTTGGCGTCGGTGCCGGTCTGCCGGTCCGTCGGGGCGGCCTTCCAGTCGGCGAGCATGCTCTCCAGCCGCGAGGCGACCAGCCGGCGCAGGCCACGGTCGGAGGAGGCCGCCGCCATGGCGGCGGACAGCCGGTCGAGTTCGGCGAGGACCGGCCCCTCGGCGTCGGCCGGCGCGGCGGTCTCCCGGATGAAGTCGGCGAGTGAGGTGGGCCGGGGGTGGTCGAAGACCATTGTGGCCGGCAGTTGCAGACCGGTCGCTGCGCTGAGCCGGTTGCGCAGCTCCACCGCGGACAGGGACTCGAAGCCGAGTTCCTTGAACGACAGGTCGTCGTCCACGCGCGCCACCCGGTCACCACCGAGGACGGCGACGACGTTCCTGCGCACCAGATCCAGCACGATCTTCTGCTGCTCACCGACCGGCAGCCCGGCGAGCCGGGTGACCAGCGGCTGCGACGGCTGCTGGCCACCGCCGGGACGGCGGGCCGTGCGGGCCAGCCCGTACAGCCGGGGCGGCACGTTGTCGGTCTCGGTGCGGGCGCTCAGGCCGGCGATGTCGAAGCGGGCGGTGACCAGCACCGCCGGTCCGGCCGCCAGCGCGTCGTCGAAGAGGGCGAGCCCCTCGTCGAGTGACAGCGGCAGCAGGCCGCCCCGGCTCACCCGGTCCAGCGCCGCCCGGTCGAGTTTCGCCGCCGCGCCGGCCCCGGTGCCGTCGGTGTCTCCCCACAGGCCCCAGACCAGGGAGGTGCCGACCAGGCCGGCGGCGCGGCGGTGTTCGGCGAGCGCGTCGAGGGCGACGTTCGCCGCCGCGTAGTTGCCCTGGCCGAGGTTGCCGAGTTGACCCGCCACCGAGGAGAACAGCACGAACGCGGCCAGGTCGGCGTCCGCGGTCAGCTCGTGCAGGTGCAGGGCGGCCTGCGCCTTCGGCTGCCAGACGGCGTCGAGGCGTTGCGGGGTGAGGCCGGGCAGCACCCCGTCGTCGATGACGCCGGCGGCGTGCACGACCGCGGTGAGCGGGTGGGCGGCCGGCACGGTGGCGAGCGCCGCGGCAACGGATTCCCGTTCCCCGACGTCACAGGCGACCAGCCGGGCCGCCGCCCCCCGCGCGGTGAGGTCGGCGAGCAGCTCCTCGGCACCCGGCGCGTCCGCGCCGCGCCGGCTCAGCAACAGCAGGTGCCGCACGCCGTACGTCGTGACCAGGTGCCGGGCGACGAGAGCGCCGAGCGCCCCGGTGGCTCCCGTGATCAGGACGGTGCCGTCCGGGTCGAGCCTCGGCGGCGTGGCGGGTTCCTCCGACCGGCGTACCACCATCCGGGGCACCATGCCGACGCCGTGCCGCAGCGCGATCTCCGGCTCGCCGGTGGCCAGCGCGCCGGGCAGGGCGGGGCCCGAGTCGGCGTCGACGTCGATGTGCACCACCGCGCCGGGGTTCTCCGCCCGCGCGGTGCGCAGCAGGCCGGCGACCGGTGCCACGGCCAGGTCGACGTCGACGTCGCCGGGCAGCGGCAACGCGCCGCTGGTGACCACGACGAGTTTCGACTGCGCCAGCTCACCGCAGGCGAGCCAGCCCCGCACCAGGTCGAGCACCCGTCGGGTGGGCAGCCCGGTGGCGGCCGGGTCGGGCCCGGCACCTGGTGCCGGCCCGGTGCAGGAGACCAGCACGGTGGACGGGGCCGGCCGGCCGTCGGCGACCGCCGCCCGCAGCGACTCGACGTCCGGATAGTCCACCGGGTCGACGCCCGGCAGCTCGCGTAGGTGGTGCCCGTCCGTGCCGACGAGGACCCGGTCCTGCGTGGGGTCCGCCACGGCGGGGATCTCGACCGGACTCCAGCGGATCTCGTAGAGCGGCAGCCGGTCGGTGCGCAGCGCGGCGAGCCGGGCCGGGTCGATCTCGCGGAGGGTCAGCGCGCGCACCGACCCGATCGGGACGCCGGTGTCGTCGGCCATGTCCATCCGGACGGTCTCGCCGCCGGAGGCGTCCCACCGCACCCGCAGCCGGGTGGGCGTCACGTCGGTGGCCGTCACCCCCTGCCAGGAGAACGGTATCCGCAGCGGCAGCGGGCCGTCGGTGTCGGCGAGGGCGAGCGCCAGCAGGGGGTGCAGGGCCGCGTCGAGCAGCGCGGGATGCAGCCGGTGGCCGGCCGGGTCGGTGCCCTCCGGCAGGGTGATCTCGGCATAGCAGTGCTCCGGGTCCCGCCACAGCCCGGTCAGGCCCCGGAAGGCGGTGCCGTAGCCGTAGCCGTGCTCGGCGAGCCGGTCGTACAGGCCGGTGAGGTCGACGGGTACGGCGTCGACCGGCGGCCAGTTGGCCGGTGTGGTGCCGGCGGGGTCGGCGACCGGGGTGAGCACGCCGCTGGCGTGCAGGACCCAGTCCTGACCGGAGTCGGTGTCGGCCGACCGGCCGTGGATCGTCACCCGGCGTCGGCCGGTGTCGTCCGGGCCGGACGCGACGACCTGGAGGTCCACGACGCCCTGCGCGGGCAGTGCGAGCGGCGCGTGCAGGGTCAGGTCGTCGACCATGGCGAGTCCGGCGTGCGCGGCGCAGTGCAGGGCCAGGTCGACGAAGGCCGCGCCGGGCAGCAGGACGGTGCCGCCGACCAGGTGGTCGGCGAGCCACGGGTGGGTGGCGAGGGAGAAGCGGCCGGTGTAGAGGGTCCCGGCGTCGCCGGCCAGCTCGACCGCGGCGCCGAGCATCGGGTGGCCGGCCTGGTCCAGACCGGCGGCACTCAGGTCGCCGGTGTTGCGGGGTGCCTCCAACCAGTACCGCTCCCCCTGGAACGCATACGTCGGCACCTCCACCAACCGACCCGCACCCACCACCCGCTCCCAATCAACCCCCACCCCCGACACAAACGCCTCACCCAACGACAACAACACCCGACCCACACCACCCTCACCCCGACGCAACGTCGGCACCACCACACCACCCGAACCCAACACCTCCAACGACTCCCGCAAACCCACCGACAACACCGGATGCGGAGAACACTCCACAAACCGCGAAAACCCATCACCCACCAACACCCCCACCACCTCCTCAAACCGCACCGCCGACCGCAAATTCTCAAACCAATAACCACCCCCCAACTCCACACCCGACACCACACCACCCCGCACCGACGAATACACCACCACCTCCCCCGACGAACCCACCACATCCCCCACCAAACCCAACAACTCCTCCCGCACCACATCCACCACCGGATGATGCGACGCATAATCCACCGGCACCCACCGACACCACACCCCCACCCCCTCCAACAACCCCACCAGATCACCCAACAAACCCACCGGACCCGCCACCACACACGACCCCGGCCCATTCACCACACCCACCACCAACTCACCACCAAAACCCACCAACCACGACTCCACCTCACCCACCGACAACCCCACCGACACCATCCCCCCCAACCCCGCCAACCGCTCCCCCACCAACCGCGACCGACCCACCACCACCCGCAACGCATCCTCCAACGACAACACCCCCGCCACACACGCCGCCGCCACCTCACCCTGCGAATGACCCACCACCGCATCCGGCACCACACCCGCAGCCCGCCACACCTCCGCCAAACACACCATCAACACAAACAACGCCGGCTGCACCACATCAACCCGCCCCAACCACTCCTCCCCACCCTCCAACAACACCCCACGAACATCCCAATCCACCAACCCACCCAACACCCCAACACACTCCTCAAACCGCCCCCGAAAAACAGCATCACACCCCCACAACTCCCGACCCATACCCCACCACTGCGACCCCTGACCCGGAAACACAAACACCGTCCCACCCGACACCACCCCACCCGACACCACACCCGACGAAACCGACGGCGAAACAACCGACGGCGAAACAACCGAAGAAACCGACGGCGGAACATAATCCGAACCCGAACCCAACGCCGTCAAACCCGCCACCAACTCCGCCCGAGAACCACCCACCACCACCGCACGATGACCAAAAACAGCACGACCCGCCAACGTCCACGCCACATCCGACAACGACACCCCACCACCACCCACAAACCCCGCCAACCGCAACGCCTGCGCCCGCAACGACCCCACCGACCGCGCCGACAACACCAACGACACCGGACCGTCCGGCTCACCACCATCGGGAGCCGTCGCCGGCGCCGGCTCCGGCACCCCCTCCAGGACCACGTGCGCGTTCGTCCCGCTCATGCCGAACGAGGAGACCGCCGACCGGCGGGGACGCTCCCCGTCCCACGGCCGTGCCTCGGTGAGCAGCTCCACCGTGCCGGACGACCAGTCCACGTGCGTGGTCGGCTCGTCCACGTGCAACGTCTTCGGCATCACCCCGGCGCGCATCGCCAGCACCATCTTGATCACGCCGGCCACTCCGGCGGCGGCGAGGGTGTGGCCGACGTTCGACTTCAGTGAGCCGAGGTACAGCGGACGCTCCGCCGAATGCTCCCGACCGTACGTCGCCAACAACGCCTGCGCCTCGATCGGATCACCCAGCTTCGTCCCCGTACCATGCGCCTCCACCACATCCACATCACCCGCCGACAAACCCCCACTCGCCAACGCCTGACGAATCACCCGCTCCTGCGACGGACCATGCGGCGCCGTCAACCCATTCGACGCACCATCCTGATTAACCGCCGAACCCCGCACCACCGCCAACACGGGGTGCCCGTTACGCCGCGCATCCGACAACCGCTCCAACATGATCACGCCGACGCCCTCGCCCCAGCCCGTACCGTCGGCGGAGGAGGAGAACGCCTTGCAGCGGCCGTCGGGGGACAGCGCCCGCTGCCGGCTGAACTCGACGAAGTTGACCGGCCCGGCCATCACGGTGGCGCCGCCGACCAGGGCGAGCGAGCACTCGCCCGAGCGCAGCGAGCCGGCGGCGAGGTGCAGCGCGACCAGCGACGACGAGCAGGCGGTGTCCACCGTGATCGCCGGCCCCTCCAGGCCGAGCGTGTACGCGATGCGGCCGGACGCGACGCTCGTGGTGGTACCGGTGGAGACGTGTCCCTCGACGCCGGCCGGGATGTGGCCCAGCCGGGTGACGTAGTCGCTGGTGATGACGCCGACGAAGACGCCGGTGTCGCTGCCGCGCAGGTCCGCCGGGTCTATGCCGGCCGCCTCGATGGCCTCCCACGAGGTCTCCAGCAGCAGCCGCTGCTGCGGGTCCATGGCCGCCGCCTCGCGGGGGCTGATCTCGAAGAAGTCCGCATCGAACGTGTCGGCGTCGAGGAGGAACCCGCCTTGGCGGGTGTAGGTCCGGCCGACGGCGGCCGGGTCGGGGTCGTAGAGGTCGTCCACGTTCCAGCCCCGGTCGGTGGGGAAGTCGCCGACGGTGTCGACGCCGTCGGCGACCACCCGCCACAGGTGTTCCGGGCTGGTGACGCCGCCGGGGAACCGGCAGGACATGGCGACGATGGCGACCGGGTCGTCGGCGACCGCGACGGCGGTACGGATCGTCGGGGTCGCCGGTGCCACGCCGTCCGGCCCGGCGACGACGGTGCGCAGGTGCTCCACCAGCGCGGCCGGGGTGGGGTGGTCGAAGACCGCGGTCGCGGCGAGCGGGACGCCGGTCGCGGCGACCAGCCGGTTGCGCAGCTCGACGGCCGTCAGCGAGTCCACACCCAACTCCCGGAAGGGCCGCTGGGGGTCGACCGGTTCGCCGTCGGTGCGACCGAGGACCACGTCCACCTCGGCGCGTACCAGGTCGGTGAGGAAGACGGTCTGCTCCTGGGCGCTCTGCCCGGCGAGCCGTCGGGCGAGTTCACCGGTGCCGCCGGCACCCGGGGAGGCCCGCCGCCGCGCCGGCCGGACCAGCCGGCTGAGCATCGGCGGTACGGCGTCCCGGGCGGCGAACGCGTTCAGGTTCAGCCGTACCGGCAGGACCGTGGGGCGCTCCGCGTCGAGCGCGGCGTCGAGGGCGGCGAGCCCCTGGTGCACGTCGATCGGCAGCACACCGGCCGCCGCGATCCGGTCGAGTTCGGCCCGCCCGAGACCGCCGGCCATCCCGTCGGCGGTGTCCCAGAGTCCCCATCCGATGGCGGTGGCGCGCAGGCCGCTGCGGTGGCGCTGGTGGGCGAGGGCGTCCTGGAAGGCGTTGGCCGCGCCGTAGTTGGCCTGGCCCGGGTTCCCGAAGGTCGCCGCGGCGCTGCTGTAGGTGACGAGGGTGACGTCGGGGTGGTGTTGGAGTGCGGTGTGGAGGGCGTGGGTGGTGTCGATTTTGGCGGTGAGGGTGGTGTGGAGGGTGTGGGGGGTTTGGGTGGTGAGGGGGGTGTCGTGGAGGGTGCCGGCGGTGTGGATGACGGTGGTGAGGGGGTGGGTGGTGGGGAGGGTGGTGAGGAGTTGGTGGAGTTGGTGGGGTTGGGTGGGGTCGTATTGGGCGGTGGTGGTGGTTGTTCCGTGGGTGTGGAGTTCGGTGGTGAGGGGGGTGAGGGTGTCGGGGTTTCCTCGGGTGGTGAGCAGGAGGTGGTGGTGGGGGTGGGTGGTGGCGAGGTGTCGTGCGGTGTGGGTGGCGAGGGCGCCGGTGGCGCCGGTGATGAGGATGGTGCCCCGGGTGGGCTTCGGCACGGGCACCGTGACGGCCAGCTTGCCGGTGTGCCGACCCAGGCTGAGGTGACGCAGCACGTCGGGAAGGTCACTGGCGGGCCAGACGGCCACCGGGAGGGCGGGGAGGGCGTTGGTGGTGATGAGGTGGGTGAGGGTGGTGAGGAGTTGGTTGATGCGGGTGGGTCCGGCGTCGAGGAGGTCGTAGGGCTGGTAGGTGAGGTGGGGGTGGGTGGTGGTGATGGTGTGGGGGTCGCGGATGTCGGTCTTGCCGATCTCCAGGAAGGTGCCCCCCTCGGCCAGCAGCGCCAGACCCGCGTCGACGTGCGCCTGGGTGAGGCTGTTGAGGACGACGTCGACCCCCTGGGGGGCGACCGCCGCGATCCCCTCCCGGTACGCGGTGGTGCGGGAGTCGTGGATGTGGGAGTCAGGCACGCCGAGTGCGCTGAGGGTGGGCTGCTTGCCGGTGCTGGCCGTGGTGTGCACGGTGGCCCCGAGGTGCCGGGCGTAGTGCAGGGCGGCCATCCCGACCCCGCCGGTCGCGGTGTGGATCAGGACGGACTGCCCGGCCCGCAGGCCGGCGAGGTCGCCGAGGCCGTACATGGCGGTCAGGTAGGCGATCGGCAGCACGGCGGCCTGGCTGTCGGTGAGCTGCTCCGGGGTCCGGGTGAGCAGGAGGTGGTCGCAGACCGCGATCGGGCCGGTGCCCTCGGAGAAGAGGCCCATCACCCGGTCGCCCGGGTCGAGCCCGGTCACGCCGGGACCGGTCTCCACGACCACGCCCGCGCCCTCGCTACCCAGCGGCGCCTCACCGGGGTAGCTGCCCAGCGCGATGAGCACGTCGCGGAAGTTCAGGCCGGTGGCGTGGGTGCGAACCCGCACCTCGCCGTCGCGTAGCGGGCGCAGCGCCTCGGGTGCCGGGACCATGCCGACGTTGGCCAGGGTGCCGGCGGAGGTGGTGCCGAACCGCCAGTTCTCGTCCGGCGGCAGCAGCGGCGCCGGGTCGTCGGCGCAGCGGACCAGCCGGTCGACGTACGCCACGCCGAAGCGCACCGCGAGGTGCGGCTCGGCCGTGGCCAGCGCGGCGGGCAGCACCGACGGGTCGACGGGGCGGTCGTCCAGGTCGAGCAGCACGAACCGGTCGGGATGCTCGGCCTGCGCGGAGCGGGTGAGGCCCCAGCAGGCGGCGGCGGCCAGATCGGCGATCTGGTCGGCGAGGTGCGCGGCGACCCCACCCTCGGTGGTGATCACCAGCCGGGTGCCGGTCAGCCGCTCCTCGGCGAGCCACTGCTGAAGGCGGTGCAGCAGCGTCTCGGTCAGCTCGTGTGCGGCGGCGACCGGGTCGTCGGTGGTGGCGGCCGTGGTGTCGGCGGGCGTCTCGTCCGGGCGGGGGGTCCGGCAGGGCAGGAAGACCACCTCGGGCAGCTCACCGGCGAGCAGGGCGTCGAGGTCCGGCACCTGGGGCAGACCGGGCAGCGCGCCGCGCAGCGCCGGGCCGGGCGTGCCGAGGACGACCCAGTCCACCGGTTCCGCCGGCGGTGTGGCGTCCACGCGCAGTTCCTGCCAGTCGAGGCGGTGCAGCAGCTCGGTGCCGGGCGCGGCGACGACGGGCAGCGTGGCGGGGTCCAGCGCGCGCAGGTCGAGGCGGTCGACGGAGAGCACGGGGTGCCCGTCGGGGTCCTCCAGCAGCACCTGGTAGGCGTCCTCGCCGACCGCGGTGAGCCGGGCCCGGACCGACGTGGCCAGGGTGGCGTGCACGGCGACGCCGGAGAAGCTGTACGGCACGCGCGGCGCGGCGTCGGGGTGCTCGGCGGCGACGGCGATCAGCGCGTGCAGGGCCGCGTCGGCGAGCGCCGGGTGCACCGCGTACCCCTCGGGGCGCAGGTCCTCGGGCAGCTCGACCTCGGCGTAGACGTCGGGGCCGGCACGCCAGGCACGGCGCAGGTTCTGGAAGGCGGGCCCGTACTGGTAGCCCTTCGCGGCGAGCAGCGGGTAGAGCGCGTCGACGTCGACCGGTTCGCCGGCCGGGGGCCAGGCGCCGATCTCCGCCGGGAGGGTGGGGTCCCCGGGGTTGATGGTGGCGGTGGCGTGGGTGGTCCAGGTGGTGGTGGTGCGGGTGTGGATGGTGAGGGTTTGGTGGCCGGTGGGGGTGGGGGTGGTGAGGTGGAGGTGGAGGTGGGTGGGGGTGTGGGGGTGGAGGGTGATGGGGGTGTGGAGGGTGAGGTCGGTGGTGGTGGGGGTGTGGGGGTTGGTGGTGTGGAGGGTGAGGTCGAGTAGGGCGGTGGCGGGGAGGATGGTGGTGTTGTTGATGGTGTGGTGGTGGAGCCAGGGGTGGGTGGTGGTGGTGAGGGTGCCGGTGTGGTGGGTGGTGTGGTCGGGGGTGGTGATGGTGGTGGTGAGGAGGGGGTGGGGGTGGGTGGTGTGGGTGTGGGGTTGGGGGTGGAGCCAGTAGTGGTGGTGTTGGAAGGCGTGGGTGGGGAGGGTGGTGTGGGTGGGGGTGTGGTCGGTGGTGGGGGTGGGTGGGGTGGTGTGGGTGGTGTGGTGGGTGGCGATGGCGGTGGTGAGGGTGTGGTTTTCGGGGTGTTTGGGGTGGAGGGTGGGGGTGAAGGTGTGGCCGGTGGTGTGGGTGTGGGGGGCGGTGGTGGTGAGGGTGGTGTCGGGGCCGAGTTCGATGTGGTGGGTGGGGGTGTTGGTGAGGTGGGTGAGGGCGTGGTGGTAGCGGACGGGTTGGCGGATGTGTTGGGTCCAGTATTCGGGGGTGGTGATGTGGTGGGGGTCGGCGGGTTGGCCGGTGAGGGTGGAGAGGAGGGGGGTGTGGGGTTGGTGGTAGGTGAGGGTGGTGGCGGTGGTGTGGAAGGCGTCGAGGATGGGGTCCATGTGGTGGGAGTGGAAGGCGTGGCTGACGTTGAGGCGGGTGGTTTTGTGGTGGTGGGTGTGGAGTTGGTGGGTGAGGTGTTCGATGGCGTCGTGGTCGCCGGAGATGACGAGGTGGTGGGGGCTGTTGATGGCGGCGATGGTGAGTTGGTGGGGGTATTGGGTGAGCCATTGGGTGGCTTGGGTTTCGGTGAGGTTGGTGGCGAGCATGGCGCCGCCGGGGGTGGCGTTTTGCATGTGGTGGCCGCGGGCGGCGACGAGGGTGCAGGCGTCGGGGAGGGTGAGGATGCCGGCGGCGTGGGCGGCGGCGATTTCGCCGACGGAGTGGCCGATGAGGTAGTCGGGGTGGATGTTGTGGTGGGTGAGGAGGGCGTGGAGGGCGGTTTGGAGGGCGAAGAGGGCGGGTTGGGCGTAGCGGGTTTGGTGGAGTGCGGGGTGGTTGGTGAAGACGAGGTCGTGCAGGGGGATGTCGAGGTGGGGGTTGAGGTGGGTGGCGCAGGTGTCGAAGGTTTCGGCGAAGGCGGGGTGTCGGGTGTGGAGTTCGGCGCCCATGTGGGGGCGTTGGGAGCCTTGGCCGGTGAATTGGAAGAGGGTTTTGGTGGTGGTGGCGTGGCCGGTGGCGGTGCCGGGGTGGGGGGTGTTGGTGGTGATGGCGTTGAGGCCGGTGAGGAGGTCGTGGAGGGTGTGGCCGGTGATGGTGGCGCGGTGGGGGTGGCGGGTGCGGGTGGTGGCGAGGGCGTGGCTGATGTGGTGGGGGGGTTGGGGGTGGTGGGTGAGGTGGTCGTGGAGGCGTTGGGCCTGGTCGTGGAGGGCGTCGGGGGTGTGGGCGGTGACGGTCCAGGTCAGGAGGGTGTCGGTGGGGGTGGGTTCGTCGGGGGTGGTGGGTTGGGGTTCGGGTTGTTCGAGGATGAGGTGGGCGTTGGTGCCGCTGATGCCGAAGGAGGAGATGGCGGCGCGGCGGGGGCGGTCGTGGTGGGGCCAGGGTCGGGTGGTGGTGAGGAGGGCGACGTTGCCGGTGGTCCAGTCGACGTGGGGGGTGGGTTCGTCGATGTGGAGGGTGGCGGGCAGGAGGCCGTGGTGCATGGCGTGGGTCATTTTGATGACGCTGGCGATGCCGGCGGCGGCTTGGGTGTGGCCGATGTTGGATTTGATGGAGCCGAGCCAGAGTGGGGTGTCGGGGTGGTGTTCCTGGCCGTAGGTGGCCAGGAGGGCGTGGGCTTCGATGGGGTCGCCGAGGGTGGTGCCGGTGCCGTGGGCGTCGACGGCGTCGATGTCGGCGGCGGTGAGGCGGGCGTTGGTCAGGGCGGCGCGGATGACGCGTTCCTGGGCGGGTCCGTTGGGTGCGGTCAGGCCGTTGGACGCGCCGTCCTGGTTGACCGCGCTGCCCCGGATGACCGCGAGGACGCGCCGGCCGGCCCGACGGGCGTCGGACAACCGCTGCACCACCACCACACCCACACCCTCGGCGAAGCCGGTCCCGTCGGCTCCGGCGGCGAAGGCACGGCAGCGGCCGTCGCGGGACAGTCCGCGTTGCCGGCTGAACTCGATGAACAACCGCGGCGCGGACATCACCGTCACGCCACCGGCCAGCGCCATCGAGCACTCCCCCCGGCGCAGGGACTGGACCGCCAGGTGCAACGCCACCAGCGACGACGAGCAGGCCGTGTCCACCGACAGGGCGGGCCCCTCCAGGCCGAGCGTGTAGGAGATCCGGCCGGAGGCCACGCTGGTCAGCACGCCGGAGCCGACGTACCCCTCGGCCTCGGCCGGCACGGCACGGACGTCCGGCGCGTAGTCCTGCGGAATCGCACCGACGAAGACGCCGGTGTCGGTGCCCCGCAACGCGTCCGGCGCGATACCCGCCCGCTCCACCGCCTCCCACGACGTCTCCAGCAACAACCGCTGCTGCGGATCCATCGCCAACGCCTCACGCGGCGAGATCCCGAAGAACTCCGCGTCGAACCCACCCGCCTCGTGCAGGAAACCACCCTGCCGCGTGTACGACCGACCCACCGCGTCCGGATCCGGATCGTAGAGACCCTCCAGATCCCAACCCCGACCCTCCGGGAACCCACCCACCGCGTCGCGACCCTCGACCACCAGGTCCCACAACTGCTCCGGCGAGACCACCCCACCCGGAAAACGACACGCCATACCCACGATCGCGATCGGCTCCCGATCGGCGCCCTCCACCTCAGCCAGCCGGCGTCGGGTCTGCTGCAGGTCGGTGGTGACCCGCTTGAGGTACTCACGGAGCTTGTCTTCGTTCGCCATCGCGGGCCATCCCCCTGGGGGTAGCGGGCCTGAGGAGAGCAGACCCATCGGACTGCACAGGACTGTCCGCGTGCCTACTTAGATCGCCCTATCAGGGCTCTAAATCGCCTGTTGGGAGCCCGGAAACCGGAGCCTGGCAGGGCCGGGTAAGGGCGAATTTAGAGTCCGTCCCTAGGTTCCCGGCATGACCGAAGACGGCGTTCCGGGCGCACCGGCATTCCCCATGCCCCGTACCTGCCCGTTCTCCCCACCACGCGAGTACGCCGAGCTGCGGGCCGCACGGCCGTTGTCCCGGGTGACCCTCCAGGACGGCAACACGGCATGGCTGGCCACCAGCCACGAGTACGTCCGTACGCTGCTCGGCCACCCCGCCACCAGCGCGAACCGGGCCCACCCCGGTTTCCCGGCGACCGTCGCCAACGTGCAGGCCTTCGCACAGAAGGGCTTCCTGCTCTCGATGGACCAGCCGGAGCACTCGCTGCACCGGCGGATGGTGGCCGCCGAGTTCACCGTGCACCGGATCCGGCAGCTACGGCCCCGCATCCAGCAGATCGTCGACGACCGGATCGACGCGCTGCTGGCGATCGAGACCCGCCCGGTGGACCTGGTACGGGAGCTGGCCCTGCCGGTCCCCTCCCTGGTGATCTGCGAACTGCTCGGCGTCCCGTACGGGTCCCGCGACGTCTTCCAGGGGCACACCGAGGTGCTGCTTGCCCGCTCCAGCAGCCCGCAGCAGCGGCAGGAGTCGTTCGGCGCGCTGCGTGCCTTCCTCGGCGACCTGGTCACCAGCAAGGACGGCGACCCTGACGACGACCTGCTGGGTCGCCTGTCGGTGAAGTACCGGGCGGCGGACTGCTACGACCACGAACTGCTCACCGGGTTCGCGATGCTGCTGCTGCTCGCCGGTCACGAGACCACCGCGAGCATGATCTCCCTCGGTCTGCTCGCGCTGCTGCGTGACGAGCGGCTCGCGACGCAGCTGACCGACGATCCCACCCTGACCCCGAACGCCGTCGAGGAGCTGCTGCGCTACTTCAGCATCGTCGACTACCCCACCGCCCGGGTCGCCCTGGCCGACATCGACCTGGGTGCGGACCGGGTGCGCGCCGGTGAGGGCTTCGTCGCCTCCGCCGCCGCCGCGAACCACGACGGCGACGTCTTCGCCGATCCGGCCACCATCGACTTCCGGCGCGGCGTCCGTGGCCACGTCGCCTTCGGCTACGGCGTGCACCAGTGCCTCGGGCAGAACCTGGCCCGCGCCGAGCTCGAGATCGTCTACGACACGGTGCTCGCCCGGCTGCCCGCCATGAAGCTGCTGACCTCCCCCGAGGAGCAGCCGTTCAAGGAGGCCACCGTGTACGGCCTGCACTCCCTGGAGGTGACCTGGTGAGTTCCCTGCGCCTGAGCGTCGACGACGAGCAGTGCTGCTGCTCGGGTCAGTGTGTGCTCGCCGCCCCCGACCTGTTCGACCAGCGCGAGGAGGACGGCATCGCCGTGGTGCTGGTCGCCGAGCCGACCGCGGACCGGTACGAGGAGGCCCGGACCGCCGCCCGGCACTGCCCGAGCAACGCCATCTCCGTGCACGAGCGGGACTGACGTCCTGCCCCTTCGCTCGACAGCCCGCCCACCGGGCGCGTGGGCCGGGTTCCCACATTCCTGGCACCCGGAAAGGCCTGTCCCGTGTCGAACTCCGAAGACAAGTTCCGTGAGTACCTCAAGCGTGCCACCGTCGATCTGCGGCAGACCCGCGCCCGCCTCGCCGAGGTGGAGGAGCAGGACCGGGAGCCGATCGCGATCGTGGGTATGGCGTGTCGTTTTCCGGGTGGGGTGGTCTCGCCGGAGCAGTTGTGGGACCTGGTGGTCGAGGCTCGCGACGCGGTGGGTGGGTTCCCGGAGGGTCGGGGTTGGGATCTGGAGGGTCTCTACGATCCGGATCCGGACGCGGTGGGTCGGTCGTACACGCGGCAGGGTGGTTTCCTGCACGAGGCGGGTGGGTTCGACGCGGAGTTCTTCGGGATCTCGCCGCGTGAGGCGTTGGCGATGGATCCGCAGCAGCGGTTGTTGCTGGAGACGTCGTGGGAGGCGGTGGAGCGGGCGGGTATCGCTCCGGACGCGTTGCGGGGCACCGACACCGGCGTCTTCGTCGGGGTGATGTACAACGACTACGGCTCCCGGCTACGACCGGCGCCGAAGAGCTTCGAGGGCTACGTCGCCAACGGCAGCCTCGCGAGCCTCGCCTCGGGCCGGATCGCCTACACCCTGGGCCTGGAGGGGCCGGCGCTGTCGGTGGACACCGCCTGCTCGTCGTCCCTGGTGGCGTTGCACCTGGCCGCGCAGTCGCTGCGTAAGCGGGAGTGCTCGGCGGCGCTCGTCGGCGGGGTCGCGGTGATGGCCACCCCGACCACCTTCGTGGAGTTCAGCCGTCAGCGGGGTCTGGCGCCCGACGGCCGGTGCAAGGCGTTCTCCTCGTCCGCGGACGGCACCGGTTGGGGCGAGGGTGTGGGTGTGGTGGTGGTGCAGCGGTTGTCCGACGCCCGTCGGGCCGGCCGGCGCGTCCTCGCGGTCATCCGGGGCAGCGCGGTCAACCAGGACGGCGCGTCCAACGGCCTGACCGCACCCAACGGACCCGCCCAGGAACGCGTCATCCGCGCCGCCCTGACCAACGCCCGCCTCACCGCCGCCGACATCGACGCCGTCGACGCCCACGGCACCGGCACCACCCTCGGCGACCCCATCGAAGCCCACGCCCTCCTGGCCACCTACGGCCAGGAACACCACCCCGACACCCCACTCTGGCTCGGCTCCATCAAATCCAACATCGGCCACACCCAAGCCGCCGCCGGCATCGCCAGCGTCATCAAAATGACCCACGCCATGCACCACGGCCTCCTGCCCGCCACCCTCCACATCGACGAACCCACCCCCCACGTCGACTGGACCACCGGCAACGTCGCCCTCCTCACCACCACCCGACCCTGGCCCCACCACGACCGCCCCCGCCGCGCCGCCATCTCCTCCTTCGGCATCAGCGGCACCAACGCCCACCTCATCCTCGAACAACCCGAACCCCAACCCACCACCCCCGACGAACCCACCCCCACCGACACCCTCCTGACCTGGACCGTCACCGCCCACACCCCCGACGCCCTCCACGACCAGGCCCAACGCCTCCACGACCACCTCACCCACCACCCCCAACCCCCCCACCACATCAGCCACGCCCTCGCCACCACCCGCACCCGCCACCCCCACCGCGCCACCATCACCGGCCACACCCTCCACGACCTCCTCACCGGCCTCAACGCCATCACCACCAACACCCCCCACCCCGGCACCGCCACCGGCCACGCCACCACCACCAAAACCCTCTTCCAATTCACCGGCCAAGGCTCCCAACGCCCCCACATGGGCGCCGAACTCCACACCCGACACCCCGCCTTCGCCGAAACCTTCGACACCTGCGCCACCCACCTCAACCCCCACCTCGACATCCCCCTGCACGACCTCGTCTTCACCAACCACCCCGCACTCCACCAAACCCGCTACGCCCAACCCGCCCTCTTCGCCCTCCAAACCGCCCTCCACGCCCTCCTCACCCACCACAACATCCACCCCGACTACCTCATCGGCCACTCCGTCGGCGAAATCGCCGCCGCCCACGCCGCCGGCATCCTCACCCTCCCCGACGCCTGCACCCTCGTCGCCGCCCGCGGCCACCACATGCAAAACGCCACCCCCGGCGGCGCCATGCTCGCCACCAACCTCACCGAAACCCAAGCCACCCAATGGCTCACCCAATACCCCCACCAACTCACCATCGCCGCCATCAACAGCCCCCACCACCTCGTCATCTCCGGCGACCACGACGCCATCGAACACCTCACCCACCAACTCCACACCCACCACCACAAAACCACCCGCCTCAACGTCAGCCACGCCTTCCACTCCCACCACATGGACCCCATCCTCGACGCCTTCCACACCACCGCCACCACCCTCACCTACCACCAACCCCACACCCCCCTCCTCTCCACCCTCACCGGCCAACCCGCCGACCCCCACCACATCACCACCCCCGAATACTGGACCCAACACATCCGCCAACCCGTCCGCTACCACCACGCCCTCACCCACCTCACCAACACCCCCACCCACCACATCGAACTCGGCCCCGACACCACCCTCACCACCACCGCCCCCCACACCCACACCACCGGCCACACCTTCACCCCCACCCTCCACCCCAAACACCCCGAAAACCACACCCTCACCACCGCCATCGCCACCCACCACACCACCCACACCACCCCACCCACCCCCACCACCGACCACACCCCCACCCACACCACCCTCCCCACCCACGCCTTCCAACACCACCACTACTGGCTCCACCCCCAACCCCACACCCACACCACCCACCCCCACCCCCTCCTCACCACCACCATCACCACCCCCGACCACACCACCCACCACACCGGCACCCTCACCACCACCACCCACCCCTGGCTCCACCACCACACCATCAACAACACCACCATCCTCCCCGCCACCGCCCTACTCGACCTCACCCTCCACACCACCAACCCCCACACCCCCACCACCACCGACCTCACCCTCCACACCCCCATCACCCTCCACCCCCACACCCCCACCCACCTCCACCTCCACCTCACCACCCCCACCCCCACCGGCCACCAAACCCTCACCATCCACACCCGCACCACCACCACCTGGACCACCCACGCCACCGCCACCATCAACCCCGAACCGGCACCGGAGCCCGCGTCCCCGCCGGGCGCCTGGCCGCCACCGGGGGCACAGGCCGTCGACCTCTCCGGCCTGTACGCGCGGTTGACCGACCACGGCTACGCCTACGGCCCGACCTTCCGTAACCTGCGGGCACTCTGGCGGCACGGCGACGAGCTGTACGCGGAGGTCAGCCTCCCCGACGGGACCGAGGTCGACGGGCACGTCGTCCACCCGGCGTTGCTGGACGCGGCGCTGCACGCGCTGATCGCGACGCCGGCCGACCTCGACGGCCCGCTGCGGGTGCCGTTCTCCTGGGGCGGAGTGCGCGCGACCGGTCGCAGCGCCAGCGCCCTGCGGGTGCGGCTGACCCGGCTCTCCGAACACGCGGTGCGGCTGGTCGCCACCGACCCCGACGACGCCGAGGTGATCACCGTCGAGGAGTTGACCACCAGGCCGTTCACGGCCGACCGGTCGGCCGCCACGGAAGCCCCGGTCACACCGATGCGGGTCGAGTGGGTGCCGCAGGAGGCCGGCCCGGCGGCGGAGCCGTCCGGCGTGCACGTGGTCGGCGTCGACCCGCTGGGGTTGGCCGACGCGCTCCGCACTGCCGGCCGCGACGTCACCGTCCACCCCGACCTGGACGCGCTGGCGGCGGCGATCGCCGCCGGCACGGCGGTCCCGGCCGACACGATGGTGACCTGCGTGACCGACGGCGGGCCGGGGCCGGCGATCGACCGGGCCGCGCCACGTCCGGCGGACGAGGTCGTGGCCCTCGCCCACGAGGTCGCCGAACGGGCGCTGGGGCTGGCGCAGCGGTGGGTCGGCGAGCCCGCCTTCGGCGACCACCGGCTGGTGACGGTCACCCGGGGGGCGGTCGCCACCCGGACCGGGCCGGAGATCCAGGATCTGCCGGCGTCCACGGTGTGGGGTCTGATCCGGTCGGCGCGTGCCGAGTTCCCCGACCGGTTCGCCCTGCTGGACCTGCCCGGCCCGGCGGACGCGACGCTACCGGCGGCGGTGGACGGTCCGGAGCCGGAGGCGGCGGTCCGGGACGACACCACACTGGTCCCCCGGCTGGTGCCGGTCGCCGAGTCGGCGGCCGTGCTGCAACCCCCGGACGGGGGTGGCAACTGGCGGCTGGACGTGACGAGCCGCGGCACGTTGGCGAACCTGGCGCTGGTGCCGTCGCCCGCGGGGGACCGCCCGTTGGCCGGCGGCGAGGTACGGGTCTCGATGCGCGCGGCGGGCCTGAACTTCCGGGACGTGATGATCGCGCTGGGGCTCTACCCGGGCGACGACGCGCAGATCGGTGGCGAGGGTGCCGGCGTCGTGACGGAGGTCGGTTCCGAGGTCACCGGGCTTTCGGTCGGCGACCGGGTGATGGGGCTGTTCCCCGAGGGTTGCGCCGGCCCGGTGGCGGTCTCCGACCACCGTCATCTGGTGCGGACCCCGGCCCGGCTCAGCGACGTCGAGGCGGCGGTCCTGCCGATCGTCTACCTGACCGCCATGTACGGCCTGACCGACCTGGCCGACCTGCGGGCCGGTCAGCGGCTCCTCCTGCACACCGCGACCGGCGGGGTCGGGATGGCCGCCCTGCACTACGCCCGGTACCTCGGTGCCACCGTGCACACCACCGCGAGCGCGCCCAAGCAGGCCACCCTGGCGACCCTCGGCGTCCCCGCCACCCACATCCACGACTCCCGGACGACGGCGTACGGCGATCGCATCCGGCAGACCGATCCCGACGGTGTCGACGTCGTCCTGAACACGCTGACCCACGCGCACGTGGACACCAGCCTCGCGCTGCTGGCCGAGGGGGGCACCTTCCTGGAGATCGGCAAGACCGACATCCGCGACCCCCACACCATCACCACCACCCACCCCCACCTCACCTACCAGCCCTACGACCTCCTCGACGCCGGACCCACCCGCATCAACCAACTCCTCACCACCCTCACCCACCTCATCACCACCAACGCCCTCCCCGCCCTACCCGTCACCTGCTGGCCCGCCACCAACGCCCCCGACGCCCTGCGTCACCTCAGCCAGGCCCGCCACACCGGCAAGATCGCACTGACCATCCCCGCCCCCCGGCCGCAACGCGGCACCATCCTCATCACCGGCGCCACCGGCGCCCTCGCCACCCACACCGCACGACACCTCGCCACCACCCACCCCCACCACCACCTCCTGCTCACCACCCGAGGAAACCCCGACACCCTCACCCCCCTCACCACCGAACTCCACACCCACGGAACAACCACCACCACCGCCCAATACGACCCCACCCAACCCCACCAACTCCACCAACTCCTCACCACCCTCCCCACCACCCACCCCCTCACCACCGTCATCCACACCGCCGGCACCCTCCACGACACCCCCCTCACCACCCAAACCCCCCACACCCTCCACACCACCCTCACCGCCAAAATCGACACCACCCACGCCCTCCACACCGCACTCCAACACCACCCCGAGGTGAATCTCGTCGTCTTCGGCAGCGCCACCGGCACCCTCGGCAACGCCGGTCAGGCCAACTACGCCGCCGCCAACACGTTCCAGGACGCGCTGACGCACCACCGGCACACCATGGGGCTGGCCGGCACGACGATCGCGTGGGGCCTGTGGCACACCGAGTCGGGGATGGGGGCCGGCCTGCAGGAACAGGACCTGCAGCGGCTCAGCCGGATCGGCGTACGGCCGATGGACGTCGCCGACGGCCTGGCGGCGCTCGACGCGGCCGTCACCCTGGGCCAACCGGTGACCGTCGCGATGGGGCTGTACCTGCCCACCCTCACCGCGCGGGCCCGCGACGGGCTGCTCGCGCCGCTGTTCCGGGCATTGACCGGACCGGTCGGCGTGGACGCGTCGCCGCAGGACGCGCCGGCGGCGGTCCGGCCGCTGCCCGAACGGCTCGCCGGGCTCACCGACGCCGACCGGCACGACCTGCTCCTGACCCTGGTCTGCGAGAACGCGGCGATCACGCTGGGGCACGCCGGGGCGGCAGGCATCGCCCCGGAGCGGCAGTTCCGGGACCTCGGCATCGACTCGCTCACGGCGGTGGAACTGCGTAACCGGCTCGCCACGGCTACCCAGCTACGGCTCTCGGCCAGCCTGATCTTCGACCACCCGAGCCCGGCACAGCTGGCCCGGCACCTCGGGGACCGGTTGACACCGCAGGAGCAGGACCCGTTCGCGGTGCTGTTCGCCGAGTTGGACCGGTTGACCTCCGACCTGTCGGCGGCGGCGCCGTCGGCCGCGGCGATGGGCCGGCTGTCCGGCCGGCTGGCCGGCTTCCTCGACCGGGTGGAGGAGCAGCGGTCCGCCCTCGTGGCGGACACCGGTGACGAGGTGACCGCGATCTCGACGGCGACCGACGACGAGATCTTCGACCTGATCGACAACGAACTCGGCATCGGCTGAAGGAGTCGCACATGACCGCACCAGTGATCATTGCCGGCGGGAGCCTGACCGGGCTCATGCTGGCGCACGAGCTGGCCCTGTGGGGGATCGACGTCGTCGTGCTGGAGCGCGACCCCGCCCTGACCGACGAGTCACCCGGGCAGGCGATCAACACCACCACCGCCGAACTGCTCGACCAGCGTGGCCTGCTCGCCGGGCTGCGCGGGCACGTCTCCCCCGTGCAGGGCACGCACTTCTCGCTGATGTGGCTGGACATGTCGGCGCTCTCCGGCCGGCATCTGCCGGCCATGCTGCTCGGGCACCAGTTCATCGCGCGGCGGCTCGACGAGGCCGCGGTGGCCCGTGGGGCCGACGTGCGTCGGGGCCACCGGGTGACGGCCTTCACCCAGGACGACGACGGCGTACGGGTCCGGGTCGGCACCCCCGACGGCGGGTACCACCTGCACGGCAGCTTCCTGGTGGCGGCCGACGGTGAGGACAGCACGGTGCGCGCGGCCGCCGGCATCGCCTTCCCGGGCGCGGGTCCGGCGAACTGCGGTCTGGTGGCCGACGTCGAGATCGCCGTCGCGGAACTGGCCCCGGAGCACCGTGGGTCGCGGTTCTGCCCCGGCGGGGGCGTCTACTCGGCGGTGCCGGTCGGGCCGGAGCTGCTGCGGGTCATCACGGCGGAGTTCGACGTCGCGCCTCCCGCCGACACCGCGCCGACGACCGCCGAGCTGCGCGCGGCGGTCGCCCGGCTCACCGGCGCGGAGTTGCCGGCCGCGCCGGTGCGCTGGGTACGCCGCTACGGCGGGCAGACCCGGACGGCGGAACGGATGCGCAGCGGCCGGGTCTTCCTGGCCGGCGACTCGGCGCACACCTTCTATCCGTTGGCCGGTCTCCGGCTCAACCTGTGTCTGCAGGACGCCGTCAACCTGGGCTGGAAGCTCGCCGCGGAGTTGTCCGGCTGGGGCCGGCCCGGCCTGCTGGACACCTACCACGAGGAGCGTCACCCGCAGGCGGTACGCGCGGCGGATGCCACCGACGCGCAGCTCGCCCTGATCCACCCGATCGACCGGGTGACACCGCTGCGCGGCCTGTTCGCCGAGCTGCTGCGGCTGCCCCAGGTGAACACCTACCTGCTGGAGCTGTCGACCGGGCTCGACGTCCGCTACGACGTCGGGGTGGAGCCGTGCGGCCCGGTTCCGGTGGGCCGCCGCCTGCCGCACGTGCCGCTGGCCGGCGTCCGACCGCTGGCCGGTACGGCGGGGGGCGCGGTGACATCCACCTCGGTGGCCGACCTGCACCATGCCGGACGCGGCGTCTACCTGGACCTCGGTGGCCGCACGCCGGTGCCGACCCGGCGCACCCTGGCGGCGCTGGGCGACCGCATCGACGCGGTTCGCGCGGAGCCCACCGACGAGATCCTGGCGGATGCCGTCCTGGTGCGTCCGGACGGTCACGTCGCCTGGGCCGGGGATCCCGTCTCGGATGCCGAGGGGCTGTCCGGCGCGCTCAAGTCGTGGTTCGGTGAGCCGGCCGGGTGACCGGTCGTGCCGTACGAGCAGCGCCCCCGGCCGGTGGCCGGGGGCGCTGCTCGTACGGCGGTCGGGTCAGGGCGCGGTGACGGCGCCGGCGAGCTGCTGCGACCAGGCGGTCACGGTGGGCGCGGCGGCGAGGTCACCGAAGCGCACGCTCATCCCGGCGCGACGCCAGCCGTTGACGAGCCGCATCAGTTGCAGGGAGGTGAGTCCGAGTTGGACCAGGTTGGCGTCGTCGCCGATGGCTGCGGCGTCCAGGCCGATCACGACGGCGATCGCCTGTCGGATCTCCTCACGTGTGGTGCCCGCGGTGTCGTGCTGCACGATGGGTCCTTTCCGTCGACTCAGCGGTGCTCTTCGATGATCTTGATTACGGCGCAGCCGACCTCGATGCCGACGCCGACGGCAAGCAGCAGGACGTGGTCACCAGGGCCGACGGCGCCGGTGGTCAGCAGGTGGTCCAGCGCCAGGATCTGGTCGCTGGCGCCGCAGTGCCCGACCGTACGGCTGAAGTCCCACACGGTCTGCGCGTCGGTGATCCCGAGGGGGTCGAAGATGCCGTTCTGGAGCTGGTCGAGGGCGACCCCGCTGTGCGCGACCCGGGCGATGCCGGCCATCGTCACACCCGCCTCGTCGAGCACCCGGTCGACCGTCTCGGTGACCAGGTCGCCGAGGTGGAACACCGGCGGGGTGACGCCGTTGGCCCACTGCTCGGCCCAGTAGCGGGAGCGCGATTCGAGGTCGACCTGCCGCCCGGTGGTGATGCTCGGCGGGAAGAGCGGTTCGCCGCCGCGGTGCAGGACCTCGGCCGCCGGGTTGGACGCCGAGCCGACCGCGAGGAGTTCGGCGAAGCCGCCCCGGGTGGACAGCAGGGCGGCGCTCGCGCCGTCGGCCAGCACGTAGTGCGAGCTGATCCGCCAGCGGTCGACGACCGGGGTGGAGAAGTTGTCGGCGGCGGTGAGCAGGACGGCGGTCGACCCGGGGTCGGCCATCAGCTGCGCGGCCGCCAGCCGCAGCGCCGACAGCATCCCGTTGCAGCCGTGGTGGATCTCCAGCGCCGGCACCGCCCGGACGCCGAGCGTCTCGTGCAGGATGTAGTGCGGGGCGGACCAGGTGTCGGGCCCCTGGTAGTGGACCGGGCAGTGCATCAGCGCCGCGACGTCCTCGGGGCGGTGGGCCGAGCGCTTCATCGCCTCCGCGGCGGCCTGGAAGGCCATGTCGGGGGCGGGCGTGTCCGCTGAGACCGCGATCGAGTGCAGGTCGCTGTGGATGCGGTTCCCCTCGTCGTACCAACCGCGTTTCACGGCCTCTTCGGTGGTGATCCGGTCCGGCAGATACGTGCCGACACCAGCGACAAAGACGTTCCGGACTTTCATTGCCACCCGCTTTCGGGAAATGGTGCGGCCAACATCCCCAACGGTCCTCGACCTGCCTAACGGCCACCTAAAGAGGATCTTGGTACGCGCCCGTACCGTCGCGGCCGCACCGCCGGGCAGCGGATCGACGGGCGACGCCGCCACCCTCTGCGCCGCGCCCCCACCCGTCGCCCCGGGGCCCGCATTTGTGGCTGACATGCAGGCGTCGGTGCTTGCGGGGAGGCTTTTCGTGAGGGAGAGTCACCGAGCGGGCGAGTCGCATCGCCGACAGAAGACACTCGGCCGAAACACTTCCGTGCACATCGTTAGCGGTACCCCTGCACCGCTGGACGGCTCCGGGCCCCGAAGCCCTTCGGCAAAATTCTCGGAACGGTCTTAACGACCATATCGACAACACGGGATAAAGCAGGTTGACACCCTCGCTGAAACATGATTAATTGCGATTCGTCACATCTCTTGGGGAGGGATCCGTTGGCATCCGGTGATGATCGGGAGGCGTTGATCACCGCCGATCAACCAATTGTCTTCAAACTCCTCGGTCCCCTGGAAGTGTGGGTGGACAGCACCCGCGTCCCGCTCGGCGGCACCCGGCAGGAACTGGTGCTCGCGGCCCTGCTGCTGGCCACCGGATGCGTCGTCACCCTGCAACAGCTCGTCCAGGTCGTCTGGGAAACGCACCCGCCGTCGACGGCGGCGCACCAGATCCGGAAGATCGTGGCGGACCTGCGTCGGCGGCTGCCCGCCGGGCTGATCGTCACCGACGGGCCCGGCTACCGGATGGTCATCCACGACACGGCGGTCGACCTGCAGATCTTCGAGAAGCAACTCGTCCGGGCCCGGGCCGCCGAGGACGACGGCCGCCCGGCCGAGGCCATCGACGCCCTGACCACCGGCCTCTCCCTGTGGCGCGGCGACGCGCTGAGCGGCATGAACGGCCTCACCGTACGCACCGCGGCGGCCCGCGCCGACGAACGTCGCCTGATGACCGTCGAACGTCTGATCACCCTGCAACTGGAGATCGGCGAGGAGGGCGACCTGGTCGGCCAGCTCCGGGCGCTGGCGGCCGAGCACCCGATGCGGGAACGGTTGCTGGTCCTGCTGATGACCGCGCTCTACCAGAGCGGACGGCAGGCCGAGGCCCTCCAGGTCTACGCCGACGCCCGGCAGTCGCTGGCCGACCAGTTGGGCATCGATCCCGGGCCGGAGCTGAGCCGGCGGCACGAGCAGATCCTGCGCAACGACCCGGCCCTCGACCCGCGTGCCGCCACCCGCGCGGCGGTGCCCGCCGTCCGGGTCGTGACCTCGTCGAGCCGCCCGATGACGATCCCCCGGGACCTGGTCGACTTCACCGGGCACGACGAGACCCTGGAGACGCTCGTCGGGTTCGCCCGGCCGGATGCCACGGCGCTGACCCTCGTGTCGATCAACGGGATGGGCGGCGTCGGCAAGACCACCCTGGCGATCCACGCCGCGCACCGCCTGGGCAGGGAGTTCCCCGACGGCCAGCTCTTCCTGGACCTGCACGGCTTCACCTACGGCCGGGACCCGGTCGACCCGGTCGAGGCGCTGGGCGTCCTGCTGCGTGCGGTGGGCACCCCGGGCGAGCAGCTCCCCACCGACCAGGTCGGCAGGTCGGCGCTCTGGCGGGCCACGACCGCCGACCGGTCGCTGCTGATCCTGCTGGACAACGCCAGTAGCGCCCAGCAGGTCATCCCGTTGCTACCCAGTTCGGCCACCAGCCTGGTGCTGATCACCACCCGGTCGCGGCTCAACGGACTGGACGGGACCCACTCGGTCACCCTCGATCCGCCGCTCGACGACGAGGCCAGCGCGATCGTCCACCGCCTGCTCGGCGACCGGCACCCGGCGACCGAGGCCGAGGTGCAGGCCCTGGTCGAGGCGTGCGGCCGGCTGCCGCTGGCCCTACGGATCGCCGTGGCCCGGCTGCACAACCGCCCGAAGTGGACGCTCAGCTACCTGATCGGCCGGCTGCGCCGCGAGGGGCGGCTCATGCGGGAACTGGTCCTCGACGACCGCAGCGTCGCGGCCAGCATCGGCCTGTCCTACCACGGGGTCGGCCCCGACCACCAGCAGATGTTCCGCCTGATCGGGCTGTTCCCCGGGGAGAGCTGCGACGCGTACACGGCGGCGGCCCTCGCGGGCGTCCCGCAGGAGCGGGCCGAGCAGATCCTGGAGGACCTGCTCGACTCGCAGCTGCTCATCCAGCGGCAGGTCGACCGGTACGAGATGCACGACCTCGTCCGCAACTTCGTCCGTACCGTCCTCGCCCAGGACGAGGACGAGAACACCACCGCCATCCACCGGCTGCTCGACTACTACGTCGTCACCGCGGAGACGGCGGCGAACCGGGTCCAGCCCGGCCGGTTCGTGACCGAGGCCCGGGTGCGGTACCCGCCGCAGGACGTGGCGCCGCTGGCCGACCAGGCGGAGTCGCTGGAGTGGTTCGAGGCCGAGCGGCGCAACCTGCTGGCCGCGATCGACCTGGCGGCCGACCGGGGCCACGACTTCCACCTGTGCCACCTGCCCCGCACGATGGCCTTCTACCTCTACGTCCGGGGCGAGATGCACGAGCACATCGCCACCTTCCGCAATGCCGCCGCCGCCGCCCGCCGGATCGACGAACCGGTCCACGAGGGACTCAACCTGATCAACGTGGCGATCGCGCACTGGTACCTCGGGGAGTTCACCGAGGCCCTGGAGTGCTACGCCGACGCGCTGGCCATCGCCCAGGACACCAACGACACCGTCGGCGAGGGCACCTGCCTGGGGCGGATCGGCATCGTCTGCGCCAGCATGGGTCGCTTCGAGGAGGCGCTGAGCTACCAGCAGCGGGCGCTGGCCATCCACCGCACGATGGGCAGCCAGGCCGAGCAGGGCAACGCGCTGAGCAACATCAGCCAGCTCCAGAACGTCCTCGGGATGCACGCCGAGGCGGTGACGAGTGCCCGGGAGGCGGTGCGCCTGCTCGACGGCCGGGACCAGCCGGCCGATCTCGCCTCGGCGCTGACCCGGCTCGCCTCGGCGCAGAGCAACCTGGGTGAGGGACCGGCCGCGCTGGCCACGCTGACCCTGGCGACCGTTCCGGTGCAGACCACGAACAGCCGCCGGGCCCGCGCCATGCTCGATACGCGCTACGCCGAGGTCCTGATGCGGCTCGGGCGGCTCGCGGAGGCGGAACGGCACGGCCTGGCCGCGCTGAGCCTGCTGGGTGGCCTGGAGAACCCGGCGCTGCGCGCGGAGGTGGAGAACGTCCTCGGTCGGGTCCACACGGAACGGGGCGACTTCACCGGCGCCCTGGCCCGACACCGCAGGGCCCACGAGAACGCCGACCGGATCGGGCTGCGCCTCGAACAGGCGCGCGCGCTCGACGGGATGGGGCGCGCCCACGCCGGCCTTGGTGACTTCGACCGGGCGGTGACGGACTGGCGGGCCGCGCTGAGCCTCTACCAGGTCATGGGCATCACCGGCGACGATCTGGAGCAGCGGCTCGGATGCCTGGAGCAGTCCCGGTCGGCCGTGTCGCACTGACCGGAAGCTCCGGTGCCGGGCGGTCGCCGTTCCCGGGTACCGTCTGCACCCCGTAACAGCGCCGCCCGATTACATCGATCAGAGTAATTATCACAGGGAGGCGTCGTGGAAATTCGCCACGACTCGGTGACGTAATTCGGTCGGCGCGCGCCTCAGCGCGGGCCACCATTGTCGAGCAGCGGCCCGTCGGCGACCGCGACAACGGTGTGACCCTCCTGGCCGGCCACCACCCGACCTTGGTCGGCGGCGGATCCGGTGGCGGCGAAGGCCACGACGGCCAGGCTCAATGCGACAGCGGCCCGACCCAGGATGCGGATCTTGAACATGACATTCCCCCGATGTTCGTCGGTCGTTTTGACAATGCCACTGTCACAACCGTCGCTACCGGAACGATCCCACATCGCTCCCGGTGAATACCATTGTGGTCCCAGATGGCGAGGACGACGACACTGCGGCAATTATGGGCGCATGACGCAAAACGCATTCAAACCCATCGCTTGTGGCGACTCCCGCCGATGGGGTAGACATGGGGTGCCCGCCACGGCCGGCGCCGCCCCCTCCCCACGGCCGCCCCCTCCCCCGGGGGCCGATGCCGACCGGCGACAGGCGTCCCGTCGCCTCCCGCGCGTCGACCGCGCCGGCATTCCCCACCGCGAAGTGCGGCAACCCGGCCGGCGGGAACGGATCGGGACCGATTCGGTATCGGCCCGCGCCACAGTGGTGCAGTGACTTCGGTTGACCAGACGGCGGACTGACTCGCCACCACAGCGCCGGCACTCCACCCGATGCCACGTACCGCCGACACCGAGCCGGCGGGCGACTCGACGGGGGGAACATCCGTGAAGTACGAGATCCTTGGCGAGATCCGGGTCCATGGCGTCAGCGGTGTCGTCACGCCCCGTACCCGCAAGACCGAGACCCTGCTGGCGGTGCTGCTGGCGAAGACCAACCAGATGGTCACCTCCGACCAGTTGCTGAACGAGATCTGGGGCGAGGACCCGCCCAGCCGGGCCAACGACGCGCTCTACGTCTACATCTCGCAGCTCCGCAAGGTGCTGCGCGGCAGCGGCCACGACGCCGCCATCGTCACCCGGCCCCGGGGGTACACCATCCTGACCGACGCGGGCGACCTCGACGCCGACGAGTTCCGCCGACTCGCCCACCTCGGCCAGCAGCTCCGCCGCGCCGGCCAGTTCTTCCCGGCGGCCCAGACGCTGCGCAGGGCGCTCCGGCTCTGGGGTGGGCCCGCCTTCAGCGGGCTGATCGACAGCCCGGTCGTGTACGCGTACGCCACCCTGCTCAACGAGCTGCGCATCGAGTGCCTGGAACAGCTCATGGAGATCGAGCTGACCCTCGGCGGCCACCGCGAGATCGTCGGCCAACTCTCCGCGCTCATCACCGAACAGCCCCTGCGCGAGAAGCTCTACCAGTACCTGATGCTCGCCCTGCACCGTTCGGACCGCCGGGCCGAGGCGCTGGCCGTCTTCCACACCGCCCGCCAGCGGCTCGACATGGAGATCGGCATCGAGCCCTGCCAGGCCCTGCGCGACCTGCACCAGCACATCCTGCAGGACCGCGATCTCGGGTCGTCGATGCTGGTCAGCCCGCTCGCGGCGGCGTCGTGACCACGACCGCGGCGAACGTGCCGTACCGCACCGACGAGCCCGACCTCTGGCTGCGCCGGTTCGGCGCCCGCAGCAGCGGCGGCCCCACCCTGATCTGCCTGCCGCACGCCGGCGGCGCGGCGACCTTCTTCCGGCCGCTCGTCGGGCTGCTCGCCGCCGAGGTGGACGTGACGTGCGTGCAGTACCCCGGCCGCCAGGACCGCCGCGGCGAGCCACCTGTCGACACCATCGACGCCCTGGCCGACCTGCTGACCGAGGTGATCCGGCCGACCGTGCGCGGGCCGGTGGCGCTCTTCGGGCACAGCATGGGCGCGATCCTCGGTTTCGAGGTGGCCCTGCGCCTGGAACAGCTCGGGGTCGCCCCGCTGCGGCTGTTCGCCTCCGGTCGCCGGGCGCCCGGGGTGTCCCGGCACGAGACGGTCCATCTGCGCGACGACCGTGGGTTGCTGGCCGACGTCGCGGAACTCAGCGGAACCGAGGACGACGTCTTCGCCGACGAGGAACTGACCGCGATGGTGCTGCCGGCCATCCGGGCCGACTACCGGGCGATCGAGACGTACGCGCCCCGACCCGGGGTGCCCCGGTTGCGCTGCCCGGTGACGGCGCTGCACGGCACTTCCGATCCCCGGGTGGACCTCGCCGACGCGCACGCGTGGGCGGGCCACACCGACGGCGGGTTCCGGCTGCAACCGTTCCCCGGTGACCATTTCTTCCTGCTGCGGCAGTGGACTCCGGTGGCCCGGGCGATCCGAACGGATCTGCGGCTGGGCTGACCCGCCCTCGACACGGACCGGCCCCGGTGCGAACAGGCAGCGGGGCCGGTCGGATCGCGTCTCCTCCTATTGTCCCGGGCGATAAAGATCGACGCCGATCGACGCATGACGGGCTTTAGAACGGTTTCAGCGACCCGCCATAGCGTTCGCCGGACGGACAATGGAGCGAGGGGACCGACACACGATGAACGAATCGACCACCTGGCGAGCATTGACGACAGGCAGCACCGACGAGGTCGTCCTGGCCATCGACTTCGACGCCACCGGCCGCCCGGAGGCGCGGTTCGCCGACCTGGCACCGCACCTGGGACCGGATTCCAGCGTGTGGGAGACCGTGCCACTCGGGATGGACGCGCTGGCCGGACCCAGCGGCGAGGGATACGTCAAGCGCTGGGCCGACGAGGTCCGCGCCAGCGGCCGTACGGTGACGGCGGTCATGGGGTTCTGCGCCGGTGGCGCACTGGCCCCGGCCCTGGCCGCGCAGGTCGGCCAGTGGCAGCCGGAGCCCCCGCTGATCCTGTTCGACCCCGAGACCGTCACGCCGCTGACCATGTACTGGCAGTTCGCGAAGATCATCGAGGTGGCCACCTCGTCGCTGACGCCGGCCGAGCTGGACGAGGCCCGGGAGGCGGGCCGGCAGGCCCAGCGCGACCTGGGTGACCTGGAGCCGCTGGCGGACCGGCTCAGCGAGATCTTCGGACAGGTCGGCGCGGTGGCCTTCCCCCGGCTCGGTCTGGACGCCACCAGCGCCGCCGAGGTGGTCACCCTGTTCCGCTCCTTCATCAGCTACCTGTGCGCCGCCGGCCAGTTCGACCCGCTGCCGGCGTGGTCCCGGGCCACGGTGCTCACCTCGGCGAGCCCCACCAGCGGTCTGAACGGCTACCGGACGATCAACCCGCAGGCCCCGACGAACCTCGCCGGCGACGAGATCACCTTCTCGGTCGGGCACGCCGGCATGCTCGCCGACGCCACGGTCGCCGCGACCACCCGGGAGCTGCTGGCCCGGACCCGGGTCCTCGGGGGAGCGCGGTCGTGACCGGGCCGGCCGCCGCCACCCGCAAGGAGGAGGCGCTGTGGATGCTCGACCAGCTCGTCCCGGGTTCCGGCGTCAACAACCTGGCGGTGGCCCTCGACGTCGAGGGTGAACTCGGCGACTGGGAGCTGGAGGAGACCCTCGCCCGACTGCTGGCCCGGCACGCCACCCTGCGGACGGTCTTCCGCGACACCCCGGCGGGGCTGCTGCGGCACGTCCTCGGGCCGACCGAGATCACCGTCGCGCTCGACCAGCACGAGGTCGCGCGGGCCGACCTGGAGGAGCTGCTCACCGCCTACGTGGGCAGGCCGTTCACGATGGACGGCAGCCCGCTGCTGCGCGCCGGACGGTTCCGTACCCCCGACGGGGACGTGCTCTGCCTCGCCGTGCACCACCTCAACTTCGACGCCCTGTCCTCGGTGGTGCTGACCGAGGAACTGGTGGCCCTCTACACCGCGGTCTCGGAGGACGCCGAGCCGCCCGCCGAACTGGCGCAGCCGGCACCGGTCTGCGTGGAGCCGGCACCGAGCCAACGCAGCCTCACCTACTGGCGTGACCAGCTGCACGGGTTCGACCCGTCCGGGCTCGCCCTGTGGTGCGAGGGGCCGGACGTGGCCCAGCCGACCCTCACCGGAGACCGGGTCACCGCCCGCCTCTCGGCCGCCGCGTACGACGCGGTACGTGCCCTCGCCCGCCGACTGCGGGCACCGGAGGCGGTCATCCTCTACGCGGCGTACAGCCTGCTGCTGTCCCGGCACGGCGCGGGTCGGGACGTCGTCGTGGGCGCGCCCGCCTCGCTGCGGACCGCCGAGAGCAGCCGGGCCGTCGGCTACCACATCAACACGTTGCCGCTGCGGCTGCGCATCCCGCCGGGCGTCACCTTCGCCGACCTGGTCGGGGAGGCCCGGGGGGTGTTCCTCGCCTCGATCATCCACCGCGAGGTGCCCGTCGAGGCGCTGATGGCACAGTTCCGTCCGGCCGCCGGCTCCTGGCGTAACCCGGTCTTCAAGCACCTGTTCAACTACGTCCCGGACGAGGGGCAGGCCAGCTACGACCTCGGTGGGCTGCGGGCCGAGCGACGCATCGTGGAGAACGGGTTCAGCAAGTTCGACCTGGAGTTCTTCGTCGTCTCGACGGCCGGCGCGCTGGACGTACGGGCGGTCTTCTACACCGAGGTCCTCGGGCGGGCGGACGTGACCGCGATGCTGGCCCGGTTCGACGCGCTGCTGGTGACGCTCGGCCAGCGCAGCGGGGAGCCGGTCGACGCGCTGCCGCTGCACGCCCCGGCGGACCTCGCCACCATCGACACGGCGAACGCGACCACCCGTCCGGCGCGAAACCCCTCGGTGCTGGCGGCCATCGCCGACCGGGTCGCGGCGGCCCCGACGGCGGTCGCGGTCCGCGACGGCGACCGCGCGGTGTCGTACGCCCAGATCTGGGCGGCGGCGGACCGCACCCGGGCGGCCCTGCGCGCGGCCGGTGTGGGTCCGGGCGGGGTGGTCGCCCTGCTGGGCCGGCGGGGTCCGGAACTGCTCGGCGCGGTCCTGGGCACCTGGCTGGCCGGGGCCGCCTACCTGCCGGTCGACCCGGCCCACCCGTACCAGCGGATCGTCTACCAGCTCGACGACTCGGGCGCGGGGGTGGTGATCGCCGATCCGGGCACGCCGGTGCCGGAGGCGCCCGGCCGGGTGGTGCTGCACCCGGTGGAGGTCGCCGACGCCGATCCGGCACCGGTCGGCCCGCCCGCCGACGGGTTCGCCGCCGGCGATGACCCGGCCTACCTCATCTACACCTCCGGGTCGACCGGACGCCCGAAGGGCACCTGGATCACCCACCGGGCGCTGGCCAACCTGATCGAGCACTTCGTCGACCTGCTCCGCGCCGACGCCTTCACCGCGACGCTCTGGCTGACCACGTTCAGCTTCGACATCTCGGCGCTGGAACTCTTCCTGCCCCTGGCCACCGGCGGGTCGACGGTGGTCGCGCCGGACGCCGCCCGCACCGACGGGCAGGTGCTGCTGGACGTGCTGCGGCGGCACCCGGTCGACGTCGTGCAGGCGACGCCGACGACCTGGCGGCTGGTGGCCGAGCAGGCCGGGGACGTCCTGCGCGACGTCCGGCTGCTCAGCGGTGGCGAGGCGCTGCCGGCCGGGCTGGCCCGTCAGCTCGCCGGGGCCGGTCGGGAACTGCACAACGTCTACGGCCCCACGGAGACGACCATCTGGTCCACGGCGGCGCTGCTCGCCACCCCGTTCACCGGGCCCGTCCACGTCGGTGCGCCGATCGCGAACACGCAGGTCTTCATCGCCGACCCGGAGGGCCGCGAGCTGCCGGTGGGCCTGCACGGCGAACTCTGCATCGCCGGTGCGGGGGTGGCGATCGGCTACCACCGCCGCCCGGAGCTGACCGCCGAACGGTTCGGCGGGCACGAGCGGTACGGGCCGTTCTACCGCACCGGGGACCTGGCCCGCTGGCGGCCGGACGGCACCATCGAGGTGCTCGGCCGGATGGACCGTCAGGTGAAGCTGCGGGGCAACCGGATCGAGCTGGGCGAGATCGAGTCGGTGCTCGGCGAGCATCCGGCGGTCGACGCGGCGGCGGTGCTGGTGCACGGCGGCGCCGACGGCACGCTCGTCGCGTTCGTCGTCGGTCCCGACCCGGACGACGCCGTCCACGACGACCTCTGGCGGCACGCCATCGGGGTGCTGCCGCACGCCGCGGTGCCGCAGGAGTTCATCGTCGTGGCCGGCTTCCCCACCACCGGCAACGACAAGGTCGACTATCCCGCGCTGGGCCGGCTCGCCGAGGAGCGCCGGCAGCGGGCACGCGAGACCGCACGCCCGACGGCGGCCAGCGGCGACCCGGTGCTCGACGAGCTGATCACCCTGTGGCAGGACCTGCTCGGCCATGCCGACGTGCACGCCGGGTCCAACTTCTTCACCGCCGGGGGGCACTCGTTGCTCGCCGCCCGGCTCGTCCAGCAGGTCGAGGCCCGGCTGCGGGTCCGGCTCGCGCTGTCCGACATCTTCGCCAACCCCACGCCGATCGCGCTCGCCGAGGGCGTACGGGCGGCCCAGCGGCAGCGCCTCGACCGGGTCTCACTCAACTAAGGAGCATCCACCATGACAATCACCAGCGACCTGCCCGTCGTCGACCTGCCCGCGCTGCCGTTCGAGCGCGACCAGTTCGACGTCAACGGCATCGCACCGCTGTTCCGCGAGCTGCGGGACACCCAACCGATCGTCCGGGTGCGTACCTCGGCCGGTGACGAGGCCTGGCTGGTCACCCGGTACGAGGAGGTCAAGACGCTGCTCAACGACCCGCGCCTGGGCCGCTCCCACCCCGAGCCGGAGAAGGCGGCCCGGGTCGCCAACGCGGCCGTGCTGACCGGACCGCTGGGCACCCCGGACAAGGAGGTCGCCGCCCGGCAGCGGTTCCGGCGGCTGATCGGGCCGTCGTTCGCCGCCCGCCGGGTGGAGAAGCTGCGCGGCCAGGTCCAGGAGATCGTCGACCAGCTGCTCGACGATCTCGCGGCGAGCCCGCAGCCGGCCGACTTCCACGAGGCGCTCTCGTTCCCGCTGCCGGTGCTGGTCATCTGCCAGTTGCTGGGCGTGCCGACGGAGGACCGCGCCGAGTTCCGGCACTACTCGGCCGGCGCCACCGCGCTCGACGACCCCGCCGCGGCGAAGGCCGCCTGGGAACGGCTCGTCGCCTACATGTACCGGCTGATCGACATCAAGCGCGCCGAGCCGGGCGAGGACGTCTTCTCCGACCTGCTCGCGGTCGCCGAGCAGGAGAACCTCAGCGACGACGAGATCGCCCGGATGGGTGCCGGCCTGCTGTTCGCCGGCCACGAGACCACGGTCACCCGGCTGGACCTCGGCACCCTGCTGCTGCTCACCCACCCCGACCAGCGGAGGAAGCTGCAGAACGACCTGAGCCTGGTGCCGTCCGCGGTCGAGGAGATGCTGCGCATGGTCGCCCCGTCCACCCAGGACGTGCTGCCCCGCTACGCACACCAGGACATCACGGTCTGCGGCACCGACGTGCCGGCCGGTGACCTCATCCTGCTCGCCTTCACCGCCACCAACCGGGACCCGGACGTCTTCGTCGACCCGGACCGCTTCGACATCACCCGCGACTCCGACCGGCACATCGCGTTCGGGCACGGGCCCCGGTTCTGCATCGGGTCGAGCCTCGCACGGGCCGAGTTGCAGTGCCTGTTCGCGACGCTGCTCGTCCGCTTCCCCAATCTCCAGCTCGCTGTCCCCCCAGCCGAGCTGGAGTTCCGCGATTTCACCCTCACCGGTGGCGTTACCTCCCTTCCCGTCACCTGGTGAGCTGAACGCGCGGAACCCACTGGCACCGCCGGCCACGTCCCGCCGGCGGTGCCAGTGTCGTGTCCGGGGCACGTCACCGGGACGCGCGAACCCGGGGAGGCGGCCGCCGGTCCACGCGGACCCCGACCCCTGCGGACCCCGCTCCCCGCTACCTGCCCCCCGTCGCGCAGCGACTCTTCCGGCCGGGCCGGCGGCTCATCGGGCCGGGCCGGCGGCTCATCGGGCCGGGCCGGCGACTCTTCCGGCCGGGCCGGCGGCTCATCGGGCCCGGCCGAAGCTCGGGTGCGAACAGCGCGGTGGCCGCCATCGGGGGATGATGGCGGCCACCGCGGGTGGGGGGGAAAGGTCACTCGGCGATACGGGTCTGCGCCGTCCAGCGGTAGATGACGACATCACCGTCGACCGCCGTCAGCGACTCGTCGGTGCGCTCGAAGTGCTCGTAGCCGCAGCCGTACCGCACTTTGATCTTCGGCTCCAGGCTGTTGACCAACCGGGCCCGAAAGTCGTCGGGAAAACCGTTCGGGCCGCCCTCGAGACGAACCCTCACCTGCGACGTGGTCATGGCCATACCTCCGGCTCTGTGCTGTCGACGGGCTGTGCGAAACGGTGGGATCGGGGAGCGCCGGTGCCGACGTCCCGGCCGGTGACGACGCCGGGCCGGTCACCGGCCCGCACGGGCCGGGAACGTCCTCGGCCCCGCCCGTGTCGTGTGCGGTGCACGGCGATCAGCCGATCGTCCAGGTGTCGCCGCTGTCGAGCAGGTCGGTGAGCATCCGCGTCGGGTCGTCGGACCCGGTCGAGGTGGCGTGCGCGACCTGCGCGCGCACGGTGTCGTCGTAGCAGGGCCGCTCGACGGCGCGGAACACGCCGACCGGGGTGGTGTGCAGGTCGGAGCCGGAGAGCCGGGACAGCGCGAACGCGTACGCCGGGTCGGTGACCGACTCGTCGTGCACCACGATCTCGCCGGGCGGCACCTGCGCGGTGGGACGGACGGCGAGGCCGAACCCGCCCGGCGGATGCGTGACGCAGAACCGGCCGTCCGCGCCGAACCGGATCGGCTCGCCGTGGGTGAGCCGGATCAGGTGGTCGTCACGGACGTCCGGATCCTTGAGCGGCGCGAAGGCGCCGTCGTTGAAGATGTTGCAGTTCTGGTAGATCTCGACGAACGCCGAGCCACGGTGGGCTGCGGCGGCCCGCAGCACCGACTGCAGGTGCTGGCGGTCGGCGTCCAGGGTGCGGGCGACGAAGCTCGCCTCGGCGCCGAGCGCGAGCGAGAGCGGGTTGAAGGGTGTGTCGGGTGAACCGACCGGCGTCGACTTGGTGGTCTTGCCCAGTTCGGACGTCGGCGAGTACTGCCCCTTGGTCAGCCCGTAGATCCGGTTGTTGAACATCAGGATCTTGAGGTTGACGTTGCGGCGCAGGGCGTGGATCAGGTGGTTGCCGCCGATCGACAGCGCGTCGCCGTCGCCGGTGACCACCCAGACCGACAGGTCGGGCCGGCTGACGCACAGGCCGGTGGCGATGGCCGGCGCGCGCCCGTGGATCGAGTGCATCCCGTAGGTGTCCAGGTAGTACGGGAAGCGCGACGAGCAGCCGATGCCGGAGACGAAGACGATGTTCTCGCGCGGGATGCCCAACTCCGGCAGGAACCCCTGGACCGCGGCGAGGATGGCGTAGTCACCGCAGCCGGGGCACCAGCGGACCTCCTGGTCGGACCGGAAGTCCCGGGCGGTCAACGACAGGGCGACCTCAGGCATCACCGATCACCCTCTCGAAGGCGTTCTCCAGTTCGCCGGTGGTGAACGGCGAACCCTCGACCTTGGTGTGGGACACCACGTCGACCAGGTACCTGGCGCGCAGCACCCGGGCGAGCTGCCCCAGGTTCATCTCGGGGACGACCACCCGGTCGTAGCGGGCCAGGACGTCGCCGAGGTTCGCCGGCAGGGGGTTCAGGTGCCGCAGGTGGGCCTGCGCCACGGCGTGGCCGCGCCGGCGCAGCGCCCGGCACGCGGCCGTGACCGGCCCGTACGTCGAGCCCCAGCCGAGCACCAGCACCCGGGTGTCCGGGTCCGGGTCCTCCACCTCGACGTCGGGCACCGGGATCGAGGCGATCCGGGCCGCCCGGGTACGCACCATGAGGTCGTGGTTGGCCGGGTCGTACGAGATGTCGCCGGTGCCGTCGGCCTTCTCCAGGCCGCCGATCCGGTGCGCCAGCCCCGGCGTGCCCGGGACCGCCCACGGCCGGGCCAACGTCTGCGGGTCCCGCAGGTACGGCAGGAACCGGCCGTCCGGACCGTTGGGTTCGCGGGCGAAGCTGACCCGGAGGTCGGGCAGCCGGGACACGTCGGGCAGCAGCCACGGCTCGGAGCCGTTCGCCACGTAGTTGTCCGACAGCAGGATGACGGGGGTGCGGTAGGTCAGGGCGATCCGGGCCGCCTCGATCGCCGCGGCGAAGCAGTCCGCGGGCGTCGCCGGGGCGATCACCGCCAGCGGCGCCTCACCGTGGCGGCCGAACAGCGCCATGTCCAGGTCGGCCTGCTCGGTCTTGGTCGGCATGCCGGTCGACGGACCGGCCCGCTGCACGTCGATGACGACCAGCGGCAGTTCCAGCGCGACCGCCAGGGAGATCGTCTCGCCCTTGAGCGCCACCCCCGGCCCGGAGGTGGTGGTCACCCCCAGCGCACCGCCGTAGGAGGCGCCCAGGGCCGCCCCGACCGCGGCGATCTCGTCCTCGGCCTGCATGGTGGTGACGCCGAACCGCTTGTGCTTCGACAGCTCGTGCAGGATGTCCGAGGCCGGCGTGATCGGGTACGCGCCGAGGAACACCGGCAGCTCCGACCGGACGCCGGCCGCCACCAGCCCCAGCGCCAACGCCGCGTTGCCGGTGATGTTGCGGTACCTGCCGGGCGGCATCGGGGCCGGCGCGACCTCGTACCGGACGGTGAAGTCCTCGGTGGTCTCGCCGTAGTTCCAGCCGGCCCGGAAGGCGGTGACGTTCGCGGCGGCCAACTCCGGGCGGGTGGCGAACTTGCGTTCCAGGAACCGCAGGGTAGACGCGAACGGGCGGGCGTAGATCCAGCTCAGCAGACCGAGCGCGAACATGTTCCTGGCCCGTGCGGCGTCCCGCTTCGACACCCCCGTCTCGGCGAGCGCGCCGAGGGTCAGCGTGGTCAGCGCCACCGGATGGACCTCGTACCCGTCGAGCGAACCGTCCTCCAGCGGGTTGGCCCGGTAGCCGACCTTCGTCAGCTGGCGTCCGGTGAACTCGTCGGTGTCGACGATGATCGCCGCACCGCGGCGCAGGTCGGCGAGGTTCGCCCGCAGCGCGGCCGGGTTCATCGCGACCAGGACGTCGGGCGCGTCGCCGGGGGTGAGGGCGTCTACGGCGGAGAAGTGGAGCTGGAAGCTCGACACGCCGGGCAGGGTGCCGGCCGGCGCCCGGATCTCGGCCGGGAAGTTGGGCAGCGTCGCGATGTCGTTGCCGAGCTGGGCGGTCTCCGAGGTGAACCGGTCCCCGGTGAGCTGCATCCCGTCGCCCGAGTCGCCCGCGAAGCGGATGACCACCCGGTCGAGCCGCCGGACCGGCGTCTCCCCCGGTGCCGCACCGGTCGTCGTCGTGTCGTGCACCATCGTCGTCATGGTTCCGCCTTCCGAGCGTCACACGCCGAAACTGGAGAGCACCTCGCGCAGCCGGGCGGCGAAGGCGCGGGGGTGGGTGGTCAGCCCGGCGTGCCCGCCGGGGAACTCCGAGGTCGCCAACCCGAGGTGGGCCGCGAGGCGTTCGGCGGCGACGTAGCCCCACACGCCGCGCGAGTCCTGCCCGGCGGCCGGGACGACCCGCGTCGGCCCGGTCTTCATCGCGTCCAGGTCGTCCATGTCGAGCCGGTACTCCCGGAACGCGGGCAGGTCCCGGGACAGGAAGAACTCGATGTTCGCGGTCCGCCGTTCGTCGGGCGGCGGGGGCATCGCGACCCCCGGCTCGGTCGCCAGCCGGCGGAAGTCCACCCCGTTGAGCGCGCCCAGGCGCAGCAGCGCCGGCAGGCCGCCAGCGCTCCGGTGCAGCTCCTCCGCCTCGTCGAGGCCGGCGTTGACCGTGCGACACAGGTCGTCGGCCAGCAGGTCGAGGATCGGCGGCTCGTGCGTGACCAGCACCCGGACCTGTTCCGGGTGCCGGGTGGCCAGGTGCAGCCCGGTGAGACCACCGATGCTCGAACCGAACACCACCGCCGGCTCCGAGGTCACCTCGGCCAGCAGCCGGTGCACGTCGTCGGCGTGGGTCTCCACCGGCACCGGGCGGCCGTCGTCGGGGTCGATGACGCTGCGCGACAGGCCGCGCCGGTCGTAGGTGACCACGGTGTACGCCTCGGCGAGCTGCGCGACCAGATCGGCCGCCCGGTCGGCGTCCCCGTCCCCACCCTGGAGTATCAGCAGCACCGGCCCGGAACCGCAGATCTGGTAGTACAGGTTGGCGTCCGGAACCCGAAGCGTGCGACCGATCTCACTCATACGCCCGATCGTCGCGGGCGGACCTAACGCGAACCTTGCGTCCGGCTGTAGCGCCCCGGGGCACCCGCTGGCGGCGGTGTCAGCCGGTGGGGGTGTCAGCCGGTGGCGGCGAAGGTGTCGCGCACCGCCGGTTCCAGCGACCGGCCGGTGGTAGGTTCGACGAACAACTCGGCCAGCAGCAGGTCGGCGAGGTAGGTGGGGTTGAGACCCGCCTCCCGGCGCGCGAGAGCGTGCAGCATTCCGCCGCAGCCCAGCGCGGCACGGACGGCGGGGGCGGGCAGGCGGCCGACCCGACGCGGCCGGCCGACGGCATGGGCGATGCGGGTCATCATGGCCGCCCAGGTGAGGTTCTCGTCGGCGACCGGGACGTCCCCGCCCCGGGCCTGTTCGAGCGCGTCGGCGGCGACCTCGGCCACGCTGCGCGCCGAGGCGGCGGCCGTTCCACCGGCGGGGACCGCCAGCGGCGCCCGGGACCGCGCCCACCGGTCGAGCGGACCGGCCCAGTTGGGCAGCCGGTCGCCGGCCCGGCCGAAGACGAACGGCAACTCCAGCACGGTGACCGGCAACTGCGGGCCGGCGGCGGCGCGTCCCTCGGCGGCCTGTTCCCGCCGGCACCTGACGTAGACGTGCCGGTCCGCCAGGCGCCACTGTGGATGCCGCCGGTCGAAGAAGGTGTAGTACGACCCGGTCAGGACCGCCCGGGTGAGGCCCTCGGTGCGGGCAGCGGTGAGCAGGCGTACCACCGGGTCGACGAGTTCGCGGCGCAGCAGCGGGTGGATCGGCCGGGGCAGCACCCGCTGTTCGTCGGCCCGGGTGGCGAGGACGACACCGTCGTGGCCGGCGAGCAGCGGTCGCAGGTCGTCGGTCGAGGCGGACTCGACGTCGAGCAGGTGGTCGACACCGGGCCGGGCGGTACGGGCCACCGTGGTCACCCGGTGTCCCCGCCCGCGCAGCACCTCGACGACGTGCGCGCCGATCAGACCGCTACCACCCACCACAAGGATTCTCACGTCTCATCGTCCACTACGGACCGGGCCGGTTGTCAAGCCACGGCACCGCCGCGACGGCCGAGGCCAGCAGTCGCTGCGGCTCGAACTGCTTCGATGTCATGCCGGCGAGGACAGGTCGCCGCGCTGGACAGACGTGAACTCAGTGCGCCCCGGGCCGGGTCCGGCGGGCACCGGCCGGCCAGAGGACCGAGACCGGGATGCCCCGACGCCGGGCCCGGTCGATGGTCCGGTCCGTCGACGCCGCGTGGCAACCCGGCTCGCCGTCCCAGACCGCCACCAGCCGCTGCACCCGTCGCACCAGTTCCCGGTTGGCGGCGACGAAGGCGGCGGTGCCCGACCGGTCGTGGCCGGTGTGCACGACGGCAACCGCCCGGTCGAGCAGCTCGTCGAAGCCGGCCCGCTGCCCCGGGGCGATGACCGCGTCCCGGTAGTCCCGGGCCGGCAGTATCACCTCGTACGTGCCGCCCAGTTGCAGGACCGTGCGCGCGAAGATCTGGTCCGTGCCGCCGGCCAGGCAGGTGACGCCGCGCACCGGCCGGTCGCCGAGCCGGTGCAGTTCGGCCCGGAGCGCGTCGGCGACGAGCACCTCCGTGTCGCGGGTCAGGTGGATGTGCCCGGTCACGCCGATGCGCTCCGGCCCGGGATCAGCCGACATCCGCCGGTCCTCTCCGCGGCGCCGGCACCCCGGGCGCCAGCCGGATCAGCTCGAAGCCGCTGTCGGACAGCACCTCGGGCAGCGCCCGGATCTCCTCGCGGTTGCGTTCCTGGACGTCGGAGGGGAGTTCGTCCCACGGCCGCAGGGAGGGGTGCCGCTGCTGGACGTCGTCGCGGGACTCGCCGTACGCCCAGCCGTCCCCCTGCCGTTCCCGGCACCACCGTTCGTGTTCGAGCCGGGCGAGCACCTCGATCCGGTCGTCGATGGCCTCCCCTGCGGAGACGTCACCGGTGCCGCCTCGCCGGGGTGCGACCACGCACCCGAGGTTCAGCAGTTTGGCGGCGATGTCCTGGACGTGCGCCCGGTTGGCCCGCCGCAGCGACTCGGGCAGTCGCGACCAGTCGACCATCGCCGGGGTGTCGCCGGGACGCAGCCCGGCTCGTCGCCGCGCGTCGAGGTAACGCTCGTGGATCTTGCGGGCCAGCCGCTCGGTGAGGTCGTCACCGATCAACCGGGCATCGCAGGCGCGGGTGAGCACCGGATACAGGCGGAGCTTGCCGTGCACCTCGTCGAGCAGGTCGTGGCGGGAGTCGCCGTGGAAGGCCGCGGCCAGCGCCGCCTGCCGGTAGACCGGCACGAAGACGCAGCTCTCGACGACCTGCCAGAGACCCGGTGAGTCCAGCACGAACTGCAAGCCGCTGCTCTCCTCCGGTGCGCAGACGTAGATCCGATCGTAGCGGCCGGAGCCGAGCCGGCCGAGCGCGACACCGTCGAGGTCCCCGTCGTACGCGGTCAGCTCGCAGACGGTGCCCATGAACGGGTAGCGGGACGTCACCGCCTCCCGTTCGGCGCTGGCGTCCGGGGCCACGAGATCCACCCGCAGGGGTGGCAGGACGACACCGGCCGCCGCCTGCGCCCGGCATACCCGCCAGTGCCGGGCCGTCTCGGTCAGCAGGGCGCGGCGGAAACCGCCGGTGCCGGCGATGAGCAACCGGGTGGGTCGGTCGGCTGTGCCGGCCAGGGGGTGGTGCCGGTACAGGGCGCGGGCGGCGATGTCGTCGACGTGGAAGTAGTCCAGCCGCAGCCGGCTGGATCCGGCCGCGCCGAGCCGCCGCGCCTGCAGGGACAGGCACATCTCGGAGTCGTTGACCAGCACGTAGACCCGTGGTGGTTGCCGTCCGTCCCGGATGAGCCGGCTGGCGGTGTTGGCGATGGCGTGGTTACGGTCGTCGTCGTCACCGCAGGCGTAGATGGTGTGGGCCCGGGGCAGACCCGCGCCGCGTAGCACCTCGGCGCTGGTCGGATCACCGATGACGCCGAGATACCGGCGACGGCGGTACTCCAACGGGCCGAACGGTACGGACCGCACCACGACCACGCGTTCCCCGTCGGCGAAGAGCCGGTCGGCGAGCAGGTGGGCGAACCGGGAGTCACCGCAGACGAGAACGTGGCCACGGGCCCGTCGGGCGCGCAGGCGGCGACTCTCGGCGGCCAGCAGCAGCCGGCCCGCCTCGGCGACGGCGAGGAGGGTGAACAACGGTGCGGCGAACCGGGCGACCTGCAACTGCCACGGGTAGGGGCCGGGGTCCTGGAACGGCTCGGCACCGAACACGAAGAGTTGCAGGTCGTAGTAGAGCACGTCGAACCGGTCGTGCACGGTGTCCGGCCGGGTCCGTAGCAGGCTCTCGAAGCCGACGTAGCCGAGGATCAGCGCTGCCAGTCCGATGATCCCGAACAGTCCTCGCAGCCACCAGCCGGCCCGGCGGGGCGAGCCGACGACCGGGTCCGTCATGGGCCCATGGTATTTGACAGGGTCGATCAGAAGCCGTCGCGAAGCGCCGCGCGCGGGCCGGTCACAGGAAGTCGTCGGGCCTGGTGTCGGGCAGGGTGGCCAGCAGTTGACCGGCCAGCCGCCGGGTGCTGTCGTCCTGCCCCCGGTGGGTGAGCCGCACCAGCAGCTCCCGGGTCCGTGGGTCCCGCCAGTGGTGCCGGGTCAACGAGAGCAGCGCGGTCCGCCGGATCTCCCAGTCGTCGTCGTCCACCAGGCTCAGCAGCAGTTCCGGTACCTCCGGCCGGCCGGCCAGGTTCGCGCCCAGCTGTTCGGCCGCCCGACGCCGGACCTCCAGGGACGCGTCGTCGCGGACCAGACCGACCAGCAGGACCTGCACCTCGGGATCGGTGCCGAAGTGCTCGCCGAGCGCGGCGGCGACCCGTGCGCGGATCGCCGGGTCGTTGTCCGCCAGCCGACGCATGAGCCGCAGCGTCACCGCCATGGACGTCGGGCCCTGCCGGGTCAGGCAGGTCACCGCCGCGTCGAACACGGCCGGGTCGGTGTCCAGGTCGATGCACTCCAACAGCACGTCGGTCACCGCGTCGGAGCCGCCGTACCGGCCGAGCGTCTGCACCGCGGCCAGCCGGATGCCGCCGTAGCTGTCCCGCCGGGCCCGCCGGCACAGCGTCTCCCGCAGGCCGTCGGAGCCGTCGTGCCGGGCGAGCGCCTCGGCCGCCGCGCGGAGCACGGTCGGATCGGGATCCCTGCCGACCTGCTCGGTCAGGCACTCCCGCACCGTCGGCTCGGGCGGATCGGCGAGGGCCGTCAGGCTCCGGGTGACCCGCAACCGGACGAGCGCGTCCCGCTCCTCGAAGGCCCGGCCGATCAGCAGGGTACGGGTGGCGTGGCCGATCGGCAGCCGCCCGGTGAGCAGGTCGACGGCGGCGAGCCGGACACTGGCCGTCGGATCGCGTCGGGCGCTTTCCATCAGCAGTTCCCCGGTGCGGGGGTCCGGGTACGCGTCGACCAGGCCGCGCACCGCCGCCAGGCGTACCGTCGCGTCCTCGTCCTCGCGGGCCGCCCTCGCCACCACGGTCCACCCGGCCTCCTCGGCCCGGTCCCGGTCGATCAGCGCGGTCACCGCGGCGGCCCGCACGGACGGCTCCTCGTCCTGTTCGATCAGGTCGACCAGCCGGGACCGGCACCGTCCCTGCGGGTCGGGTCCGGAGGCCAGCAGCCGTACCGCCGCCGTGCGCAGCCGCGCGGAGCTGTCCGAGCCGGCCAGCTTCAGCAGCAGGTCCATGTCCTCCGGGCCGGGTGGTCCCGGCAGCAGGGTGGTCAGCAGGCAGCGTCGTACCTCGTCCGGGGCGTCGCCGTCCACCCGTCGCAGTGCGGCGGCGCGGGCTGACCCGGCCCGCCCGGGCAGGGCCAGCAGGCCCTCCAGCGCCCGCTGCGCCACCCCCGGGTCGGGGTCGGTGTCGAGCAGCAGTCGCAGTGTCCCGGCGGCGTCCGGCACCTCGGTCAGGCGCGCGGTGAGCACCCCGACGGCGGCCCGGCGTACCGGGGCGTCGGAGTCCGTGGTGGCCCGGACGACCATCCGGCGGACGTCGTCGGACAGTGCGGTGCGACCGCCGAGGGACTGTACGGCCAGCGCACGCACCGCGAGGTCGGCGGAGTCGACGAGCCCACGCAGCACGTCCGGCAGGTCGGGGTCGGCGCCGAAGTGGGTGACCAGGGCCCGCACCGCGGCCTGACGCACCGCGGTGGAGATCTCGGCGCGGGCCTGGGCGAGCAGAAGGTCCCGGTACCGGCGGCGACCGCTGCGGTCCATCCGGGCGGCGGCCTCGGCGAGCCCGGCGACCAGGGTGAGGTGGGCGTGCCGTTCGGTGCCCTGCCCGAACTCCAGGAGCAGGAGATCCTCCAGCCGTTCGTCGGCGGTGGAGAGCGCGGCGGCGATCCGGGTGGCGAACGCGGAGCCCGTGCGCCAACTGGTACGTATCCCACGGCGGCGGTACCAGTGCAGGAAGGTCGTCCGGCCGGGCCAGTCCGGCCCCAGCACCCGGATCGAGGAGAGCAGCTCGTGCTCGGTGAGGTCGACCAGTTGGGGGTCCTCGGCGGAGATGCCGTGCTCGACCAGCAGCACGACCTGGCGCAGCACGGCCTCGCCCGCCTCGGCCAGGTCCGCGGGTTGCGGGGCCTCCGCCACGCACTGCGCGGCGAGCACCAGGTTCCAGGGCGGACCGCTCAGGTTCAGCGGCGGCCAGGGTCGGGTTCCCTCGGTGGCGAGCCGGACGATGAGGTCGTTGGCGGTCGGGACGGGCAGTGCGCCGGCCACCAGCCGGAGCACCTCCCGCCAGGACGGATCGGCCCAGTGGTCACGGAACAGCGAACGCAACCGGTCGGGGCCCCAGGAGGCCGGATCGTGCTCGATTCCGTCCACGATCTCCTCGGCACAGAAGAACTCCAGGAACGCCCGGTGCACGAACCCGAACAGCCGTAGGCCGTAGCGCTCCAGGATGAAACTCCGCTCGCGCAATTTGCCGATCATCGAGTAGGCCATGGCGAGTGCCCGCTCGTTTCCGAAACTGTAGAACGTGACGAGGTGGTCCCGGAAGATGAGTGCCAGCTCGTCGGACTCGATGCAGTTCCCGGCCGGCCCCGATTCCCGGAACTGCATCCGGAAGGCCAACTGGCGCAGCAGCCGGTGCTTCGCCTTCAGATCCAGCGCCGGCACCTCGCCGTGGCTCTCCCGCAACTGTTTGGTGACGTCCCACTCGGAGATCAGGACGTCGGTGACGTGTGCGTACAGTCGTCGCCTGTTGCGGGGCAGCGGGTGGCCCCGGCCGACGATGGCCATGAGGATCAGCAACAGCGGGTTGCCGGCGATCTCGTGCATCGCGCGGGAGTTGCGCACCACGTCGAGAAGCTGTCGCCGTTGCTGTTCCGCCTCCGCCTCGGTGGGCATCACGTAGCGGCACCAGTTGCCGAGGAAGCGGGCGATCTGCCCGTCGTCGAGATCCTCGATCGTGAAATGGTCGAACCCGGCGCTGGCGAAGGTCTGCCGCAGATATCCCGCCGCCCGCGAGGTGACCATCGTCAGCACCCCCGGGTACTCGCTGGCGAAGGTGGCGATCTGCGCGGCCACCTCCTCCCGCTGCGCGGGGTCGACCACCTCGTCGAGCCCGTCGAACAGGAACAGCGCCCGGCCGCCCCGGCGCAGATACGCCTCCAGCACCGTCCGGTCGAGTCCGGGCAGGCCCATCTGCTGGCTGTGGCCCACGTAGTCCAGCAGACCGTCGCACCGCCCGTCCCCCCGGTGCGTGGCGTACGACCGCAGTTCGATCAGCACGGGCAGGTGGCCGTCCAGCGCCGCCAACCGGGGCTCGGCGCAGACCCCGGCCAGCACCAGCGCCAGGTAGCGGGCGACCGCGGACTTTCCGGATCCGGCGTCGCCCAGCAGCACCATCATCCGCCGGGCGGGATCACACACCACGTCGAACAGCATCAACGCGTCCTTGGCCGCGTACTCCTCCCGCAGCCGCTCCACCTCCTCCGGGTCCACCACCCCGGGCAGCCCCGCGTCGTCACCGTCCGGCGTGGTCCCGGCCGGGCGCCACCAGGCCAGCGGCATCTCCGGGCGGGCTTCCTCGTGCACGCGGGGCTCCACGAACACCTTCGGCAGCCCGACGGTCAGGTAGCCGATGGTGGGTCGGGGTGACACCGCGTTCACCGGGACCGCCTCGTACATCAGGGTCAGGTTCCGGTAGTAGCGGGCCCGCATCTCCTCCGGCAGGTGGGTGCCCGGGTCGGCCGGACCGCGGACCGGGGACCGGCCGCTGAGCACGTCGGTCAGCGCCGCCATCACCTTGGCGGTCAGGTCGTCCACGCTGGAGAAGAAGTCACACAGGTGGTGCTCCTGGAGTTCCCGGCGCAGTTCGACGATCCGGTCACCGTCGTCGCCCCGGTCCATCATGTGGCCCGGCCAGTGCGCGTCCTCGGCGAGCAGGAAGACCAGGCAGGGCTTTCCGGCCGCGAGCGCGGCGCGGTACTCCAGCTCCGTGATGGACGACGTGTGGCCGGGCGGCCGGAATCCGTACCGCCAGGCGAAGAGTCCCAGGTAGAGATCACAGTCCCGGACGTCGTTCAGGCAGCGCTCCAGCGGTGGTTCGACGTCGGCGCCGTACGCCTCCATGGCGACGTCCTGGATCTTCAGCCGACGGGCCACGGCGTGTACGGCCAGGCGGTATTCCAGCAGGTCCTTTTGGGTGGCCGAAATGTAGACCTTCATGAACGGCAAACTCCAGGAGGGAGACTGGCGACCGTTACTTTGAAAGTACCAGCCGCCGTCACCTGCTCATGTTCGACGAACACTCGTCGCGCGTTGCTGCGCGTGGGATTCCCGCGGAGGCCGGGCCTATGATGTCGACAGCACGGATTCAGGTCCGAGCGGGCCGGAGCTCGTTATCCCGAGATTTCCTTTTGTCCGGCACGCATCCGGATCGGCACGGATCACGGCGGCGCACGTCAATCACCAGGGGACGCATTCCGCGAGCCGGCGCGGACGGATGCGGTGATGCGGAGGAAGTCATGCTCACACTCGGTGAGGTGCACACCAACCTGCTGCAGCACAGCACGGCGCTGGCCCACGAGCAGAGTTCCGAGGTGCTCCGCCTGGTCGAGGGCGAGGCGGTGCTGACCTCCCGCCGTCCGTCGCTCTACGCGGTCTCCCCCGACGTCCGCACCGGGGTGGACTGCTGGCTGCCCAGCGCCCGACGCCGTCAGCTACGCGGGGTCGGTGCGGTGGTCACCCGGGCGATCGTCACCGGCGGCCGGATCGTGCAGGCGTCTTCGGTCATCCGGGTGACGGGCGGCGATCGACGCCGGCCGTGGTCGCACTACCTGGCCAACCCGGGTGTTCTGGAGACGGTGGGCAAACTGGACGCCGTGGATCTGACCGCGGGATTCCTGCGCGGCGACGACGCCGACGTGCTGAACCTGGAGGCGATCACCGGCCGGGTGCTCGACGGCGTGCAGACCTCCGACCTGCTGGACCGGCGTCCGCCGCTGCGCGCGGCGCGTACCCGGCTGCGTTGGGCCGCGCAGGTCTCGACACGGCCGGAGCGGGAGGTTTCGGCCGTGGTCACCGTGGACTCCCCCACGCTGCGTACGGTCGAACTGGTGCTGGATCCCCAGGACGTGCCGGACGCCGTGGCCGGCCTCTGCGAGGACCTCGCCCTGCACGACTGGCTGTTGACCACGCTGTCCTCCCTCGTGGAGGCCGCCGTCGCCCGCTCGGCCACCGGTCAGGAACATGTCGAGCGGCTGCGACCGGTGCTGGAGCACCTGCTGCACCTGTGGCTGCCCGGTGCCCGGGTGAGCCCCCGGCTGCGACCGATCTGGGACCGGCTCGAACAGGTGCCGGGGTTCAGCCGGCAGTGGAACTCGTCGGTCACCTGGATCCGGGACCAGATCGCCGTGGCCAACCTGACCCTGCTGCGTGACCTCGCCGGCCGGGTTCCGGCCGGCCAGCAGTGTGGCAGGGCACTGACCGCTCACCCGCCGATGAACACGTAACTCAACCGGTCGACTAGTTCGTCGGGCAACCGCAGGCCCTCGCCGCCCGCCCGGCTGGTGATCTGCTGCGCGATCGCCGGGGGCACCGCCACCTGGCCGAGAACCGTCCGCACCGCCATCTCCACCGGCAGGTACTGGGTGTCCATCAGCGTCAGCGTGCGGTACGCGCAGAACGGCGCGGCGGCCGGATTCAACTGGACGACGGCCGGTAGCGCGTCCCACGATTCGGGCAGCTCGCCGGTGAGCCGGTGCGGCTGCATCAGCGTCTCGCCGCGACGGCGCAAGACGCCCAGCCGGGCCATCTGCCAGACCGAGGCGAGCAGGGCGCAGGCCCACACCCGGCTGCTCGGCTCGCCGGACCACAGCTCGACGTCGACGAAGATGGAGTGCCGGGGATCACCTGACTGCACCGGCGGGGACCACGGCCGGGGCAGCGTCATCGCCGGCGCGTCGACGTGACCGGGTGAGCGCATCCCGTTGGACAGCCAGCCCGACTCGCTCAACGGTGGACGGCTACCCGTGGTGTTCCGGGGTGGCTCCACCACCAGGGTGTCGACGACCATCTGGGCCAACTCGACGCCGTCGTGGCGGGCGAAGCTGGACTCCCGGGCGACGTAGTCGAGCACCAGCCCCTGCGCCGCCGCCGCGCTCTGCACCTGCTCGATCACCTCGCGCGGGGTGCCGAACCGGTGGAAGTAGTCGTCCACCATGAAGCAGGTGCTGATCCGGGGCTGGCGACCCCCCGCCAGCCCCCGGTTCGCCAGCACCGGGATGATCGCCGACCACTCGGCGATCCGGGCGAACCTGTCCCGCAGCTCCTGACATCCCGCGCCGAAGTCCTCGGCGTAGAAGTGCCCCAACTCCACCGACAGGTGCGCGTACGCCACGCTCTCCGTACGAGCCACCGCAGCCGCCTCCTGGAACCTCACGTCCACGTCGATCACACGACTTCCCACGCGGTCTCGTCGAACAACTTCGCGGTCAGCTCCACGAAGGCGTCCACCGTCCCCGTATTCGCGATCTTGGTCTGCACGTCGTGGTCCGAGATGAGCTGCTCCCGCCACTGCAACAGCGGGTCGAGCGGCACCGAGCCGAGTCGGGAGGTACGGCCGACCCCCTTACGCCGGGCCAGCTCCGACAGCTCGTCGTCGCACTTACGCAGGAACGCCTGTTGGGCGAGGTCGAGATGACCGACCTCGCCGCCTCGGGCGTCGATCACCGCGGTGCGGACGAACCGCAGTGACTCCCGCAACCGTTCGCGCTCGTGGCCGTACTCCCCGCCCATGGCCAGAATCCCGCCCGCCTCGAAGGCCAGGTCCGCCGCCGCAGTGACGTGTTGCGGGGTCCACCTGTGGAAGACCAGCCAGCGGGCGGTGACCTTGCACAGGGCCGGGGTGGCGGTCGCGGCCAGGGCGATCTGACTGGCGTACGACCGGCCGGCGCTGAGGTCCACCAGGGTCAGGTCGAACTCCTCCTCCAGGCGGAGGAAGAGGTCGACACAGCGCTTGGCGATGTCGCTGGTGAAGCCGAACTCGCTGCCGTTGCGCTGGCCGGGTAGGAGCACCAGGGCCCCCGAGCCGACGGGCCGCTGGCGCAGGCTGGCCCGCTCGGAGGTGCCCCAGACGTCCAACCGCTCGGGCGAGGGAATCTCCCCGCGCAGGTACCGGTGCAGACCGCCGCGGCTCGGCCCCGAGCCCTCCACCCCGTTGACGGCCTGCGGGATCTGGAACGTGATCCCCGCGGTCGGCGAGCCGAAGTCGTAGTCCAGGTAGCAGGTCGACTTACCGGACAGCGCGCTGCGGTAGGCGATGTTCGCCGCGGTCACCGACCGACCGGTGCCACCCTTGTGTGACGTGACGAAGACCAGCATCAGACCCCCTCACCGGCCTTCTGCTGACCGGTGGTGACGTCGTTGATCTGCAGCAACACCGTGTTCGCCAGGGCGGCCGCCGTGCCCGGACGTTCGTCCACCAGCAGTTGGGCCCGACGCAGGCTCGACCGGATGCTGCGCATGTTGCGTTGCATCGCCACACCGGAGAACGTGCCGCGCATCATCTCCCGGTCGAACAGGTACTCGGCCTCGTCGACGAGATCCTGGGCGTACGCCGCGAGCCCGCCGGCCCGGGGGAAGGGCCGTTCCGAGAGCAGCTGACTGGCGTTGACCATCGCGTGCACCGCCCGCTCGGTCAGGTACCAGGAGGGTGCCTCGGGCATCGGCGCCAGCCCCGGGAACGCGCCACCGGCATGGTCCCACAACCCCTGGTGCCGACCGTTCGGGATGCGCCGCAGCAGCAGGTGGTCCCACACCTCGTCCGCCAACTCGAGCAGTTCGCTGCGCCGCCGGGCGTTGTTGAGCAGGCCGGCGACGGTTATCGCCCGCTGGAGCAGCACCGTGGAGAACTCGTTCACGTTCCACGTCATGATCGGCTTCGACTCACGGTCGTTGAGGATCACCTGCTTGCCTGGCGCGTGCACGAGCAGCGCCTGCTCACCGGGGGACGCGCGGCGGGTGATCCGCGCCCGCTGCGCCAACTCCACCAGCACCGAGGCGATCCGGCCGAGCTCCTCGTCGCCGCCGCGCCCCACGGCGAGCAGGCCCTTGACCGCCAACGACGTCGTCTGCAACGTGTAGTAGTCGGTCCGGTCGCCGTCGGTCGTCCGCCACGGGATGTCCTCGATCGGCCAGCGTCGCCGGTTGCCGAAGGTCGCCACCGTCGCCCAGTAGGTCCGGGTCAGCTCCCAGCGCAGCTGCAACGCCCGGGACAGTCGCTGCTGTTCCTCGTTGAGCAGGCCGAGCAGGCGGGTGCGTTCGGAGTTCAGGTCCTCGATGGCGTCCATCGCGATGACCGTGAAGTAGAGGTAGGGGGCGTTCTCCGCGGACCCGGGACGCTGTTGGCCGATCGGTTCGGTGGTCGGGACCTCCTCGGCTCCGGCGATGGTTCCCCAGGACCAGCCGCACTCGAAGAGCATCTCGCTGTTGTCGAGGTCCTCGGTCACCCGACCCGACCCGAGGAGCACGCTGCGCAGGCTGGCCATCGTGTCCCGCAGCTGTTCGCGCAACGCGTTCACGACTTCCCGGCGCGGCAACTCGTCCTGGTTGACCATGTCGCACAGCCGACGGCCGTACGGGTCGGTGGGGGTGAAGACCGAGGTGCTGAAGCTGCGGAGCAGGCCGACCATGGCCGCGGTCAGCCGCACGTTGGCCATCGCCTCCAACTCGTTCAACTGGGCGAGGAGATCACGCCGCTGGGTGGCCTTCCGGTAGACCTTGACGAAACCGATCGTCGCCAGCGTGAGCGTGACGGACACCGCGAACGAGTCGACGATGTCCCGCGAGTACTGCTCCTCGGTGAGCGGCGGCCCGCCCTCCGTCGGGGTGAGGTAGCTGCCACCGGCGAAGATCGGCGTGCCGGCCTCGTCGGTGTAGCGGCGGAAATAGTCGACCATCACGCCGACCAACTGACGGGGGATCTTGATCGCGTCGCCGAGCGAACCGAGTGCCTCGACCACGTCGTCGTCGACCCGGTCCGGATCGTCGAGCGACAGTACGGAAACCTTGGCCGCGGGGAGGAGCAGGGTCAGCAACTGCTCCGCGTCACTGATCGAGTTGCTGCCGCTCCGGCCGCCCCAGCGCCATTCACCATTGTCCCAACAACTGCGCACCGTGGCCCGCCAGATGTCGAGGATCTCCTGGCGCGGCTGTATCCGCATGATCCACCGCCGTCTGTTGTTGTAGTCGCCGACTCGAAACCGCTGCTGTTGCCGTACGCGCGAGGATCCACGGTGGCCGACAATGACGTGCACCGTCATGGTAGCGGGCCGGTCGACCGCCGTCCGAAGCGCTTTGTCGGCGGGGTGTCGGCAAGCCGACCATCGGGTGTGGAGCGTGTCCGCAGCCGCCGCCGACGGTGCCGTTCAGGCTCCGGCATCGACGCTATCCGCGGGTACGACCCGTGGTCAGCAACATACTCACGTATCCGTCACGCAACGGCGGTCGGGGGCGCTCCTCGTGGACGTCAAGTTCGTACGCGCTCGCGGCGATACCGGCAACCACCTCGGCACGGGCCAGCGACACCGCCGGAAACGACCGTCGACCGACGTGGTAGCCGGCGGAGCCCAGCATGACCGCCAAGGCAAAGGGCGACCCGGGCCGCAGCGCACGGAGGAACCGGGCGATCGCCCGTTCGGCCTCCGAGCGATGAGCCGAGATGGAACACGCCACGAAGAACATCGTTCCGGCGTCCCAGGCATGGACCGGCAGGGTGAAGACACTGGTCCGCGACACCCTGGCCACCCGCGCCAGACGCCGTCGCGGATCGGTCAGGGCAGCGTACGCCGGGTGCTCCGCACACACCTGCCAGTACGGATCCCACATCGGGTCGTAGGAGTCGACCTGCTGACGCAACCAACACACATTCGACGTCGACCATTCACACAGATCGATGGTATGGGCGAACGGCAGGAGCGCCAGCGTCGGATAGAGATTCGCTCCCGACCCCACGTCGACGCAGCGTGCCCCGGAAAGCTCCGCCCCGGCGAAGAAGTCCCTGGTCCGGCGGAGGAATTCCTGATCATCGGCTCGCAGGTTCGCGTAGTTGTGTCGGACATACGTCTGCGGGTCGAACCCGTCCCACTGGACCTCGGCATTGACCGGTCCCGGCGCCTCGATCGGCAGGGGCGAGGTCGAGGAGTCGCCGCCACCGGCCGCCGGGGTCAACGCCATGACCGCACCTCCATCGATGTCGGCGGACGACCTTCGGTGAGGTCTCGGACGCGCTCGGTGCACCGCCCTTTGTGTATCGGAAGTGTTGCCGGCCCGCAAGGGTCGCTCTTTCACCGCGCCCGACAACGACCACCCGACGGTGACCAATACGTGAGTCACGGGCGACACATTGCTGGTACGCACGTCGCGAATCCGCCACCCCCTCGGGGGTGGGCCGCCGGGCACCTATCCACCCAGGTGCGGGGTTGCCTCCGGCAATCCGGCGGGGCCGGGACAAATAGGTGGGCATACTTTCTCAGCATCCTTTCGACCTGACGGCGTTGACGAATCGCCGACGATGCCCGTCTGCGGAAACGGCACGTACGGCGGTTTCCACCGCAGCCGTCGCGTCAGCCGTGGGCGGCAAGCCCGATCGGGTCGGCCGCCGATCGGGTCAGCCGCGGATCGAATCGGCCGCGCCGGAGCGGTTGGACCTGAATCGCTGATGTCATCAGCTCGAAAGGATGCGCATCCACCAACCCGGCCCTCCGTCCGAGCCGGAGGGTGTCCACGCCGCGCCCGGCCGGGGATCGCAGGGGGATGCGGTGGCCCGAAGCCACCCTCGGCCAACAGAAGGCCCCGATCGAGCACCGTCCGAGTCGCCGGGGTCGCTGCTGGAGTTCCTATCCGAGACTGAGATCGTGCTGCTCCAGTGCGTGCTGAATGATTCCGAGCGCCTTCGGTCCCACCCCGTGCAGCACGGACAGCTCGGCGCGTGGCACGCCCGCGAGATCACGCAGCGTCGGGTAGCCGGCTTGGGTCAGGGCGCGCACAGCCGGCGCACCGATCTTCGGTAGGACGTTGAGATCGGTCATCATTCCGTCGACCCTACGCAACCGCAGCCGACCACCTGTTCATCGCCCGACAGCACAAAGACCACCTCCCGAACCCGGGAAGTGGTCTCTGACCTGCGGAACTGAGAGTGGGCGATGCTGGTATCGAACCAGCGACCTCTTCGGTGTGAACGAAGCGCTCTCCCACTGAGCTAATCGCCCTCAGCGCCGTTGACTCTACCCGATCGTGCGCCGGAGCCAAAAACCCGGGGTGCCGGTCAGGTCGTGGCGAGGTGGTGCAGCAGTTGGGCGACCAGGTCGATGCCGAGGCTGTACTTGAGCGAGAGCCAGAGCACCACGGCGACGAAGACGAGGCCGACGGAGCCGAGCAGGAACCGCACGGGCAGGGAGCGGGTGGCGGCCCACCGGGTCCAGGCGTGGACGTGGCGGCGGGTGAAGCCGAGCAGCCGGCGGGCCCAGTGGAACTCGACGGCCCAGATGGCGAGGCCGGCGATGACGATCAGCCAACCGGGACCGGGCAGCGGGATCAGGGCGATGCCGACGGTCACCACGATCGCCCCGGCGACGGCGACGAATATCTTGAGGGCGACGCGGCCGGTGGGGTTGGCCCGGATCAGGTCGAGGGTGGTGCGCAGCCGCCACCGCCAGCCGGTGGGGCGGGCGGCGAGGGCGGTCCGACCGGATCGACCGTCGCCACCGCGGGCGCGCCCGTTGACCGGTCGGGCCCGGCCGCGGGAGTTGCGGGGGGTGCCAGCGACGCGACCGGCACGTCCGGCGTCGGAGGTCGCCCGACCGTCTCGGTCCGGTGGCTTGATCGGCACCCTGTCACCCCGCCTTTTGGCTGCCCGGGCCCCTACTTTCGGTGACTCGGCCCTACTCACCGCATCCATTGAGGAACGCTTCGCGGCCATTTCACCCCCAGTGTCGTCCCGGCCCGTCACTTGCGCAGACCACTGGACGTTACCGGAGTAAGTCGACGACTGAACCACCCGACTTCGGACGGGCTCCCGACTGGGCAGAACCGGAAATCCTACAAGAATTCTCACATTCTCGCGGCGATTCGGACCCCCTTCCCACCACTGGGTGAAGTCAGCGTATGGCGGAGCGTAGCCAGCAGTAGCACCTGAGTATGGGAAAAGCGGGACACGCGCGTTCCGCAGCGGTGCCGGGGGGAGAACGTCCATGAGTGTCATCCGACCGACGACCGTAGAGGTCGAGACGTCGCTAAGGCTCGTCGCGCCTGACGCCACCGCCTTGCCGGTGCGTGCCAGCCTGCGTTACGACCCTGCTGACCCGTATGCGGTCCATGTCCTGTTCCACGCCGAGTCGGCCGGTGGCGAGGCGGTGAGCTGGTCTTTCGCCCGCGAACTGCTGGTCACCGGCCTCGACGAGCCGGCCGGCATCGGCGACGTGCGGGTCTGGCCCTGGGCCACCCCGCGCGGCGACTTCGTCGCGCTGGCCCTGTCGTCGCCGGACGGCAACGCCCTGTTCGAGGTCCCGCGCAGCGTGCTGGTGCGTTTCCTGCGCCGGACCTACGTCGTCGTCCCGCGCGGCCGGGAGGCCGAGCACCTGGACGTCGACACGGCGGTGACCCGGCTGCTCGCCGGTCGCTGACCAGTCTGCCCCGGAGCCGCGCGGATCTGCCGAGTCCGCGCGGCTCCGGCCGTCCAACTCCGGTGTACGCGCCACGCCGCCCGGTCACGTCACCGCCCGTCGGGTCCGCCGGTCAGCCGTGCGTGGTGATGCCCCCGTCCACCGGGATGACCGCGCCGGTCAGATACGCCCCGGCCCGTGACGCCAGGAAGATCGCCGCGCCGGCCATGTCGTCGGGGCGACCGATCCGGCCGAGCGGCACCTGCTGCGTGATCGCCGCCCGGGTCGCGGGGTCGTCCAGGGCGAAGGCCATCATCTTGCTCTCGAACGGGCCGGGGGCGATCGCGTTGACCGTGATCCGCTCGGCGGCGAGCTGGTGGGCGAGGCTACGGGTGAGCATGTGCACGGCGGCCTTGGTGGCCGAGTACGCGTACACCTCCATGGCCGGCACCCGGAGCCCGTCGATCGAGCCGATGTTGATCACGCGGGCCGGGTCGTCGTCGCCGGCCGCCGCCCGCAGCGCCGGCAGCAGCGCGGTGGTGAGCCGGAAGACCGCCTTCACGTTGACCGCCCAGAGCTTGTCGAACGCGCTGCCCGGGTACGACTCCAGCGGCGCGCCCCAGGTCGCCCCCGCGTTGTTGACCAGCACGTCGAGCCGGTCGTACCGCTCGCGGACGGCGGCGGCGAGAGCCTCGGCGCCCGCGTCGTCGCCCAGGTCGGCGGGGATCGCCTCGCACCGCCCCTCGGCCGACAACTCCGTGGCCACCGCCTCGCACACGTCGGCCTTGCGCGACGAGATGACGACCGTGGCCCCGGCCCGGACGAAGCCCCGGGCGATCATCAGCCCGATCCCCCGGGAGCCGCCGGTGACCAGAACCGTCTTGCCGTCGACCGAGAACAGATCCGTCATGAGCACCCCATCGCGCGTCGCGGTCCTTACCGATCGGTAACGTAGCCCGGCCCCGGCAGCCGGACAACCCCGGCGGGACGCCCCTCCACCGCAAGCGCGACAGAGTCCCGTCGCCGGGATGCGACCTGGGCCGTCCCCGGTTACGGTCGACGACGATGGTCCCTTCCGGTCAGCTCTCCCCGGCAACCCGTCCCGACCTGCCCCGCCCCGAGATCGACGTCCTGGAGCTGGGCGACCTCGTCCCCGGCACGGGCGCGCCCCGACCGGTCCTGCTCGACCACGATCTGCTCGCCCTGGTCACCGGCGGGCACGGCCTCGTCGAGCTGGACTTCCGGGCGCTGCCCTGCCGCCCCGGCACCCTGCTGCGGGCCGTTCCCGGCCAGGTGCTGCGCTGCCCCGCGCGGCTCGACGCGGTCGTGCTCCGCTGGCACGCCGACGCGCTGCGCGGCCTGGACGTCGACCCCGCCGCCGTGCCGCAGCACCACCAGCTCACCGGTCCGGACGAGGACGCCGTCATCAACGAGGTCTCCCAACTCGTGGTGGACCACCGCCGGCACCGCGCCGACCCGGCCGCGCACCCCCTGCTGCGGCACCAGCTCGCGGTGCTGCTGATCCGGCTCGCCCTGCTGCCCGGCGTCCGCGACTCCGGCGCGACGCCCGACGACACCGACCCGCAGCGGACCGAGCGGGCCACGTTCCGCCGGTTCTGCCGGGAGGTGGAGGCGGGGTACCCGTACACCCGGCGGGTGGAGGACTACGCGGCCCGGCTGGGTTGCTCGGTGCGTACCCTGACCCGGGCCTGCCTGGCGGTGACCGGGCGCAGCGCCAAGCAGGTGGTCGACGAGCGGGTCGCGCTGCAGGCCCGTCGGCTGCTCGCCGCCACCGACGAACCGGTGGCCCGGATCGGTCGGCAGCTCGGCTTCCCCGAGCCGACGAACTTCGGCCGGTTCTTCACCCGCGAGGTGGGGGTGAGTCCGGGCGCGTTCCGGGCCGCCCGGGACCGCCCGTCGGCGCGGATAGTCCGACCACGGCGACCCGCTGACCCCGCTGACCCCGACGGACGGGCATGATGGCATGGTGCAGATCTCCGCGCGCGGCGACTATGCGGTTCGAGCGGCCCTGAGCCTGGCCACCGCCTACCCCTCCCTGCTCTCCACCCAGGCGATCGCCAGCGAGCAGGACATGCCGCGCAAGTTTCTCGAAGCGGTCCTGGCCGACCTGCGTCGGGCCGGCGTGGTCCGCGCGCAGCGCGGCGCCGAGGGCGGCTACACCCTGGCCCGACCACCGCGCGAGGTCACCGTCGGGGCGATCCTGCGCGCCGTCGAGGGCCCGTTGGCCGGGGTACGCGGGCTGCGTCCCGAGGAGACCCGGTACGAGGGCTCGGCGGAGAACCTCCCCCGGCTCTGGGTGGCGGTGCGCGCCGCCGTCCGGCAGGTGCTCGACGAGGTGACTCTGGCCGAGGTGGTCAGCGGGCGGCTCCCGACGCACGTCCGCAAGCTGACCACCCTGCCCGACGCGTGGGAGCCGCGCTGACGGTCGCGCCACCCGTCGGTACGCCGGCCCCGCCCGTCGCACCCTCCCGCCGTGGTCCACACCGTCCAGCCTGGACCGGGACCAGGTTTCGGTTTTCGTGGATGCGGGCATCTATCGGGCCGAGACGGCAACGACGACAGGGAACGCGAAGGGAGCGCCACGATGGGTCTGATGTTCCGTAAGCGCAAGAAGTACGGGCCGATCATCCTGAACTTCACCGAGAACGGCTTCTCGTCGTGGAGCATCAAGATCGGTCGTTGGTCGTGGAACTCCCGCGCCAAGGCGCACCGTGTCGACCTGCCGGGCCCGCTGTCCTGGAAGCAGGACAAGTCCCGGGCGTGACGCCCTTGCGTCGAACGGGGTGCCGGTGGACCACCGGCACCCCGTTCGGCGTCCACGCCGGCCCACCGCCGGCCGGGTTCGGCGTCCACGCCCCGTACCGCCGCCTGCCGGGTTCGGCGTTCCCCGGATCGGGGCGGTCCCGACGGCGCAGAATCGCCGCATGGCGAGCGACGACGGAACCTGGGCGCGGATGCGACGGCACACCCTGGCCGCCTGCGTCCTGCTGGTGGTCAGCTACTTCCTGATTCCGTTGGAGCCCGATCCGAACGGGCTGCGGCTGACCCTGCGCGCGGTCGGCACCCTGCTGTTGATCGGCGTGGTCACCGTCCTGGTCACCCGTCGGGTGGGCCGCCAGTTGGGGGCCCGCGCCCCGGTCGGCGGGGACGAGGTCCGCTCGTTGAGCCGGCTGGTGGTGGCGCTGGTCGCGGGGCTGCTCGCGTTCGCGGTCGCCGACTACGTGGTGGCCGGCAGCGGGCCGGGGCAGTTCTCGGGGCTGCACACCCGCTTGGACGCGCTCTATTTCGCCCTGACCACCCTCACCACGGTCGGCTACGGCGACGTGCACGCCCAGGGGCAGCTCGCCAAGGCGATCGTCTGCGTGCAGATGGTGTTCAGCATCGGGGTGATCGCCACCGGGGCGTCCATCGTGGTCAGGCAGTTGACCGGGCGGCCGGGGCGGGGTCTGCGCTGATCAGCACGTCCCCGCCGAGCCGCCCGTGCTCCGGGTCCCGGGTGACCAGGCCTGCGTCCAGCAGCCCGGTCAGCGCCCGCCCGGCGTCCCCGGCCCGGTAGGCGGTCGCGGTCAGCGCGTGCCGGCGCAGCTCGGTCACCGTACGCGGGCCGTGGCGGGTCAGCTCGGCGAGCAGTTCGTCGCGCAGCGGGCCGGTGGGCGGTTCCGCCACCACGTCGAGCAGGCCACCGGCCGGGTCCCGGTAATGGACGGCGACGCCGTCGGCTCCGGCGGCGTCGGTGGCCCAGAGCGCGTCCTTGAACGCCTCCAGGCTCTTGTCCAGGCCGGTGCCGAAGGCGACCAGGGGGGCCGGCGTCCCGTCGGCGGGGACCAGCTCGACCTCGGCGACCAGGGGAAACCCGGCGGCGGTCAGGGCCGGCCGCAGGCTGGGGCCGGTGCCGGTGAGCAGCACCTCGGCCGGGCGGCCGGTGGTCGTGGCGGCCAGCAGCGCCGGCGTCGGTGCCGCACCGTCGACCACGGTGAGCAGTGGTGCGCCGGCCGCTCCGGCCGCCTTGAGCACCACCGGCAGCCGGGCCGGATCGCCGGGCACCACGTGCACGGCCACGTCGCCGGGCAGGCCGGCCTCGACGACGCCGAGCCGGGCGGGCAGCTCGGGGCCGCCGTCGGCGAGCACCAGCACGGTGAGCCGGCGGCCCCGGAGCCGGTCGGCGAAGCCGGCCACCACCCGCAGGGCCGCCTCGGCGGTGCCGGGGTCACCGGTGTACGCCAGGGCGAGGGTGGCCCGCCGGGAGCGGTGCAGGGCCCCCGGCAGCCAGTGCTCGAGCTGACGGACGAGCAGTCCGCCCAGGACGGCGTCGATCGACATGCTGTCGTTCTACCGTACGGCCGTTCAGGCCGGGACGGAGATCCCCACCCCGCCCCGGGTCTGTCCGCCGTAGCGGGCCCGTTCGCGGTCGAGGTCGAGCCGGCCGATCCGCTTGCGGGCGGCGAGGGTGTCCTCGTCGAGCTGGTCGGCCGGGACGATCCAGACGATCTCGAACTCCAGCCCGTCGGGGTCACGGCCGTAGAGGCTCTTGGTGGTGCCGTGGTCGGAGGTGCCGACCAGGGCGTCGGCGGCGGCCAGCCGCTGGGCGGTGGCGGCCAGCTCGTCGAGGGTGTCCAGCTCCCAGGCCAGGTGGTAGAGGCCGACGGTGGCCCGGCCGGCCTGCGAGCGGCCGGCGTTCGTGCCGATCTCGAACAGACCGAGGTCGTGGTCGTTGGTCGAGTCGGGGGCCTGGAGGAAGGCCGCGCCCCGGAACCCGTCCGGGGTCATCGGCACCGGGCGGAAGCCCAGCACGTCGCGGTAGAAGTCGATGCTGCGACGCAGGTCGGAGACGTAGAGCACGGCGTGGTTGAGGCGATGGATTCCCATGTCCACCACGCTAGCGCGATTTTGTTGAGCGTTCAACTATTCCGGTTATGATGGTCGTCATGACCCGCTGGCTGGACCCCGACGAGCAGCAGACCTGGCGCGCCTTCCTGACCGCCACCCGGGCGCTGACCGACACCCTCGACCGCGAGCTGCAACACGACGCCGGGATGCCGCACGCCTACTACGAGATCCTGGTCCGGCTCTCCGAGGTGCCCGACCGGCGGCTGCGGATGAGCGAGCTGGCCGACCTCACCGGCTCCTCGCGCAGCCGGCTCTCGCACGCCGTCGCCCGGCTGGAGACCACCGGTTGGGTATGCCGCGAGGACTGCCCCACCGACCGGCGCGGGCAGGTCGCCGTGCTCACCGACGCCGGTTTCGCGGCGCTCGCCGCCGCCGCGCCCGGCCACGTCGAGGGGGTACGCCGGCACCTGTTCGACGCGCTCAGCCCCGCCCAGGTCGACCAGTTGCGCCGGATCAGCGAGACGCTGGTCGCCCACCTGACCGGTTCTTGACCAAGTTGCCGACCGGCAAGGGTTGTACTAACCGTTGCCGGCCAAGCACGATGGGGCGTGTCTTCCGGCTTCGGTGAACTGACCCTCCAGGCGCAGCACCTGGTGTCCGCCGGCGACCTGGCCGGTGCCCAGCGACTGCTGGCCGATGCGCTGACCGACGCGGACCCCCGCCCCGATCATGCCTCCCCCGAGCTGGCCGAGGCCGCCGGGCTCCAGGCCCGACTGCTGGTCACCCTCGGCGAACCCCACTCCGCACGCGGCTGGGCCGCCTTCGCGTACGCGGCGTCGAGCCGCTTGTACGGCATCTCCGACCAGCGGACCATCTCGGCGGCGGCCACCCTGGCGGCGGTGCTGCACCGGGTCGGCAGCGACGCCCGCGCCGCCCGGCTCTACTCCGAGGTGATCCTGGAGCTGACCGCCCACGACGGTCCCGAGTCGCTGCGGGTGCTCGCCGCGCACGCCGACCTGGCCACCGTGGAGTATGCCCGGGGCCAGTGCTCCGAGGCCCGTGAACGCCTCCAGGACGCCTGGGAGCTGCACCGCGAGGTGTACGGCGACGGCCACGCCAGTGGCATCAAGATGCTCGCCCGACTCGGTGCCATGCAACGCGACTGCGGCCGGTTCGACGAGGCGCACGACAACCTCGCCCTCGCCCGCGAGCTGGCCCGTGAGCACCTGGCTCCCGACGACCCGCTCGCCCGGCAGGTGGCCGCCCTGGCCCGCGCCGCCGCCGACCCCGACCACGTCTGCGACGACGAGCCCAGCCCCGAGCGCGGTACGCCGGTGGTGCCGGCCGCCCGCACCCCGCCGCCCGCCGAGGGGCCGCCCGACCTGCCCGGCTGGTCGGCCGGCCCGGTGCCACCCGACGATCAGTACCCGCCGACGGTGCCCGGCCAGCGGATGCCCGCCGACGACACCGGCTACCCGCCGGACGCCGGCCGTCCCGGTCCCGCCGACCCCTACGGCGCCCCCGACCGGTTCGATCCCCCTGACCGGTTCGGCACACCCGGCCGCTTCGGCGCGGCCGGCACCGCGGCAGGTGGCGGGTATTCCGCCGGCACCGGCTATCCCACCGACAGCGGCTATCCGGCCGGCACCGGCTACGGCCCCTGGGACGGCCAGCCCGGCGGGGACGGCTACCGGGCCGGTGGCGGTCCGGACGATGTCGGCTACCCGGGCGATACCGGCTATCCGGGCGGCAGCGGCTACCCGGCCTCCGGTCATCCGACCTCAGCTCACCCGGCGCCGGGCCGCCCGGTCGAGTCGGGCTATCCGGCGGGCGCGGGTCATCCGACCGAGCCGGGTGATTTCGGCAGGCCCGGTCATCCCGGTGGACCCGGTCATCCCGGTGGGCCGGGGTATGCGCCAGGGTCGGGCCGGATCGACGACGACGGACGCTGGCCGCCCGAGCCGGCCGCGGCCGGGACGACCGGTTCCACGACCGGCGAATGGCGGGACACCCCCTACGCCCCGCCGCTGTCGCAGAGCCGCCGGGACGAGGAGGCGGCCGGGGTACGCCGGGTCACGCCCAGCGAGCCACCGGTGGACCCGTCACGGTTGCTGCCCGTACTGGTGCCGCGCCGGCACGCCCCGCCCCGCCGCCGCCCGGGTGCCGTACCGCTGGTGGCCGCCGGGGTGGCCGTGGTGCTGCTGGGTGCGGTCGCGGTGATCGCCGGGGTGTCCCAGGTGGGCGGCTCCGACGCGCCGCCGCCCGCCGCTCCGAGCGAGGCCGCCCCGACCGCCGCCACGCCGAACGCCGGCCCGCCCGCCTCGCCGGGCACCCCACCGGGGCGGGTGACGCTGCGGGACCGACCCGACGGCATCACCCTGACCTGGACGTACCCGGCCGGCAGCGAGGGCCCGGTGGTGCTCTCCGCCGCCCAGGCCGGGCAGGACCCGCGCCCCTTCCAGACCCTCCCACCCGGCACCGACAGCTTCGTCGTGCACGGCCTGGACCGCACCACCAACTACTGCTTCACCGTCGCCGTCGTCTGGTCCACCGACGTGGTGGCCCGAGCCAAACGCGTCTGCACCACCCGCCGCTGACCCACCCCTGCCCACCGGCCCCGTCGCCCCCGCCCCGCGCCGCGACGCCCACCGATGTTGATCAAGAGGTTTGCGTCACCCCCGGCGGAATTCCCGACGCAAACCTCTTGATCACCGCAGGCGGCCGGGGCACGCCGGGGCGGGGCACGCCGGGGCGGGCTGCCGCGCTCGCGCGGGCGGGGACCACGGGCGGGTGGCAGGCACGGCGGGAGGTGGGTCAGTCGGGGTCGGGTAGGACCGGCAGGTGGAGTCGGACGGTCAGGCCGGGGTGGGCGTCGTCGAGGGTGACGGTGCCGCCGCCCCGGCGTACCAGCTCGCGCACGATGGCCAGGCCGAGTCCGGCACCGCCCGCGTCCCGGGCCCGCCCCTCGTCCAGCCGGGCGAACCGGCGGAACACCCGCTCCCGGTCCGCGACCGGGATTCCCGGTCCGTCGTCGGTCACCGTCACCAGGTGGTACGTCCCGTCGGCCGCCGGTTGGACCGCCAGCACCACCCGGGTACGGGCGTGCCGGACGGCGTTGTCGACCAGGTTCCCCAGCACCCGCCGCAGTTCGTCGGGCACACCGACGGTCCACACCGCACCCGCCGCCGCGACGACGGTCACCTCCGGCGACACCGCCCGACCCGCCCCGACGACGGCGCCCTCCGGCGACTCACCCGCCCCCACGACGGTGGCCTCCCGCGGCCCGGCCGTACCCGCGACGACGGCGGCCTCCGGCGACCCGACAGTCCCGGCGGTCGGGCCGGGCCAGCGGGCGGCGACCTCGGTGAGCAGGGCACCCAGCTCCACCGGCTCCGCCGCGCGGAGGTGGTCGACCTGGTGTGCCGGCTCCTCGTCGAGGCGGGCGAGCAGGAGCAGGTCGTCGACGAGCCGGCCCAGCCGTTCGGTGTCGGTGAGCAGGTCGGCGGCGACGGCAGGCCAGTCGGTACGGTCACCGAGGCGCTGGGCCACCTCCAGTTCGGTACGCATGTTCGTCAACGGGCTGCGCAGTTCGTGTGCCGCGTCGGCGAGGAACGACCGTTGCCGGGCGCGGGCCGCCGCCAACCGGTCCAGCATGTCGTTGAGGGTGACCGCCAGCCGGTGGATCTCGTCCTGGGAGGCGGGTACGGGCAGCCGGCCGGCCGCGTCCCGCCCGGTGATCTCGGCGGCCCCGCTGCGTAGCGCCTCGACCGGGCGCAGGGTGGCCCCGACCACCCGCCAGGCGACCACCGCGAGCAGCCCCACCAGCAGCGGGAAGGCGACCAGTAGCACCGTACGGGCGGCCTGGGTGGCGTGCCTGACGTCCACCGTGGAGCGGCCCACCAGCACGGTCACCGGCTCCCCCGCCGACCGGGCGGGTACCGCCACCACGCGTACCGGCCCCTCCCAGCCGAGCCGTTGGCCGGGTACCACGGTGCGCTGCCGGCCGGTGCCGGTGAGCTGGTCGGGGCGGACCATCGGCACCAGCCGGTCGGCGTCGATGGAGGCGGCCCGGATCCGCCCGGCGGAGTCGACCACCTGGACCCGTAGCTGCCCACCGGCCACCGGCAGCGGATCGGGCAGGGCGTTCTCCCCGGCCAGTCGGGCGACCGCGTCGGCGGTGCGGAACGCCTCCTCGTCGACGGTGCGTTGCAGCGTCCAGCCGAGCGCCACCAGCAGCACCACCCCGCCGAGGGCCAGCCCGACCGACAGGCCGGCCACGCCGAGCACCATCAGCCGGGCGCGCAGCCCGAGCGCCGACCAGCGCAGCCGGCTCACGGGATCAGCCGGTAGCCGGCGCCCCGGACGGTCTCCAACCGGTCCCGGCCGATCTTGCGGCGCAGGTAGCCGACGTACACCTCGACGGCGTTCGGGGCGGTCCGCAGGCTGGCGTCCCAGACGTGGTCGAGCAGTTCGGTCTTGGAGATCACCTCGCCGGGGCGGCGGATCAGGTATTCGAGCAGCGCGAACTCCCGGGCGGTGAGCACCACCTCGGCGTCGGCCTTCGTGACCCGGCGGCGGGCCGGGTCCAGCCGCAGGTCCCCGACGGCGAGCACGGTCGGCCGTTCCGGTGCGCCCCGGCGCAGCAGCGCCCGCAGCCGGGCCACCAGCACCACGTACGAGAAGGGTTTGGTCAGGTAGTCGTCCGCTCCGCAGTCCAGCCCGTCGGCCTGGTCGTACTCGCCGTCCTTGGCGGAGAGCATCAGCACCGGCAGCCAGTGCTCGTCGGCGCGCAGCCGGCGGACCACCTCGTAGCCGGACAGGCCGGGGAGCATCACGTCGAGGATCATCGCGTCGTAGCCGCCGTGCCGGGCGGCGTCCAGCCCCGCCGGGCCGGTGCCGGCCGTGTCCACCACGAACCCCTCGGCTGTGAGGCCACGTTGCAACGCCGCCGCCAGCCGGGCCTCGTCCTCCACCACCAGCACCCGCATCGTCCCAGCGTGCCACCTCGACGCGACGGACCGGCACGCCGTCCTCAGCGGGCTCACAGCAGCGAACCGGCAGGATGGTCGCAGGAGGTGCGCTCATGTCCGTACTGAAGAACCGTTCCACCCTGCGGTGGCTGGTGCCGCTGACCGCCGCGGTCACCGTCGTCGGTGGGGGTGCCGCGATCGGCACGTTCGCCGCGAACGCCGAGCCGGCCCTGCCGCCGCGCAGCGCCGCCCAACTCCTCGTCGACCTGCAGACCGCCCGGCTGGACGGGTTGTCCGGCACGGTGGTGCAGCGGGCCGACCTCGGGCTGCCGCCGCTGGCCGGGCTGGCCGGCGGGGACGCCGCGCTGCTCACCGGCACGCACACCCTGCGGGTCTGGTACTCGGGGCCGGACCGGCAGCGGGTCGCGTTGCTCGACACCCTGGGCGAGCGGGACGTCATCCGTTCCGGTCGGGACGTGTGGACCTGGGACAGCAAGGCCAACACGGCGACGCACCGGACGCTGCCGGAGTCGACCGGGCGGGCGGCGGAGGGCGCGTTGCCGGTCACCCCGAAGGACGCCGCCGAGCAGGCGTTGGCCGCCGTCGACCCGAGCACGCTGGTGACCACCGGCCGGTCGGCCACGGTCGCCGGTCGGGACGCGTACGAGCTGGTGCTCACCCCCCGTGACGAGGCGTCCCTGGTGCACCAGGTGCGGATCGCCATCGACGCGACGGAGCACGTGCCGCTGCGGTTCGAGGTGCTCGCCGACGGGGCCGACCGGCCGGCGTTCGAGGTGGCCTTCACCCAGGTCGACTACCGTCGTCCCGACGCCGACCAGTTCACCTTCAACCCGCCGCCCGGGGTGAAGGTGTCCGAGGAGACCACCGGCCGGCCGGGGTCGAAGGCCGGTCCGCACCGCAAGGAGGGCAAGCCGGGCGCGCAGCGTCCGGGGGCCGGGGACGCGGGTCTGCGTACCGTGGGGACGGGCTGGACCACCGTGCTGGTGGCGCGGACCGGCGCGGCGGACGTGGCGCGGACGCCGGCCGGTGACGCGGCGAAGCCGGGACCGGCCGACGGCCCCGGCGCGGCGCAGGCCCTCGACCTGCTCAACGGGTTGCCGAAGGTCAGCGGGGACTGGGGCAGCGGTCGGTTGTTCGCCGGGAAGCTGTTCAGCGTGCTGCTCACCGATGACGGGCGGGTGCTCGCCGGTCTGGTGACGCCGGAGCGGCTGTACGAGGCGGCGCGGGGCTGATCCCGCACGTCACGACCCTCGGGGGTCCGGGTCGGCGCGAGCCGACGCGGGCCCCCGTCGCCGTGTCCGGCATGGGTTCGGAGTCGTGTCCGGCGTGGGCTCGGAGTCGTGTCCGGCAGGCTTGGTGGGGGCCGCCGCAGGCGGTATCTTGAACAGTTCCCGAAATGCAAAAAGGAACGGCTGAAGAGCCATTCCATGCGTGATTCTAAGCGACGAGGAGACGGCTTGTCAACGCACCCGGACGAGCTGCGACAACACGACGACGAGATCGGCCGCGAGCAGGAGTACGTCTCGATGCTCTACGGCCGGCTGGACGCCATGCGTGAGCAGGCCGCCCGGCGGCTCACCGACGAGCTGCGCGCCGGTGGCGGCGGCACCCAGCAGGACCGCTCCCAGCGCGACAGCGCCGTCCAGATGTACGCCGACCAGGTCGAGCAGTTCTCGGCGGTCGAGCAGGGGCTGGCCTTCGGCCGGCTCGACGGGGCCGACGGCGGCCGGCACTACATCGGCCGGATCGGCATCTTCGACACCGAGGGCGACTACGACCCGCTGCTGATGGACTGGCGTGCCCCCGCCGCCCGGCCGTTCTATCTCGCCACCGCCGCCAACCCGCAGGGCATCCGGATGCGGCGGCACCTGCGCACCCGGGAGCGGAAGGTCACCGGCCTCAACGACGAGGTGCTGGACATCGAGACCGCCTCCCCCACCGGCCACGAGGAACTGACCGGTGAGGCGTCGCTGCTCGCCGCGCTCAGCGCCGGCCGGACCGGCCGGATGCGGGACATCGTGGAGACCATCCAGGCCGAACAGGACCGGATCATCCGGGCCGACCTGCCCGGCGTGCTGGTCGTGCAGGGCGGCCCCGGCACCGGCAAGACGGCGGTCGCGCTGCACCGCGCCGCGTACCTGCTCTACACCCACCGGCAGCAGCTCTCCACCCGGGGCGTGCTGCTGGTCGGGCCGAACGCGACGTTCCTGCGCTACATCTCGCAGGTGCTGCCGACGTTGGCCGAGACGGGTGTGCTGCTCAGCACCCCCGGCGACCTGTTCCCCGGGGTCAGCGCCCGGCGCACCGAACCGGCCCGGACCGCCGCCCTCAAGGGCCGGGCGGTGCTGGCCGAGGTGCTCGCCGCCGCCGTCCGCGACCGGCAGTGGGTGCCGGACGAGCCGATCGAGATCGAACTGCCCCAGCGGGAGGTGCTGCGACTGGACCCGGAGACGGTACGCCAGGCCCGTGACCGGGTCCGGCGTAGCGACCGACCGCACAACCTGGCCCGCGCCCTGTTCGACATCGAGATCGTGCACGCCCTCGCCGACCAGGTCGCCGAGCGGATCGGGGCGGACCCGCTCGGCGGGGACAACCTGCTGGAGGAGGCGGACCGGGCCGAGATCCGTCGGGAGCTGCGCGAGGAACCGGAGATCACCGCCGTCCTGGACGAGTTGTGGCCGGTGCTCACCCCGCAACGGCTGCTCGCCGACCTGTACGCCGCGCCCGAGCGGATCGCGGCCGCCGCGCCGATGCTCACCGACGACGAACGCGCCCTGCTGCACCGCGCACCCGGCGGTGGCTGGACGCCGGCCGACGTGCCGCTGCTCGACGAGGCCGCCGAGCTGCTCGGCGAGGACGAGCGGGCCGCCGCCGCCCGCCGGGAACGCATCAGGTCCTTCCAACGCGAGTACGCCGAGGGCGTGCTGGAGATCGCCAGGGGTTCCCGCTCGATCGACGTCGAGGACGAGGCCGAAGGCGGTGAGATCCTCGGCGTCACCGACCTGATCGACGCCGATCGGCTGCTGGAACGGCAGGAGGAGACCGACCGGCTGACCACCGCGCAGCGGGCCGCCGCCGACCGACGGTGGGCGTTCGGGCACGTGATCGTGGACGAGGCGCAGGAGTTGACCCCGATGGCCTGGCGGCTGCTGATGCGCCGCTGCCCGAGCCGGTCGATGACGATCGTCGGGGACGTGGCGCAGACCGGGGCGCTGGCCGGCACCCCGTCCTGGGGCGAGGCGCTGGAGCCGTACGTGGCACGGCGCTGGCGGCTGGAGGAGCTGACCGTCAGCTACCGCACCCCGGCCGAGATCATGGCGGTGGCCGCCGAGGTGCTCGCCGGGATCGACCCGGAGCTACGCCCGCCCCGCTCGGTACGCCACAGCGGCGTGCCGCCGTGGGACCGGACTGTCACGGCGGGCCGGCTCGGCGCGGAACTGGTCGCGGCGGCCCGTGCGGAGGCCGCCGACCTCGCCGGTGGCGACGGGGACGGCCACCCCGGCGACGGCGGCGGCCGACTCGGGGTGATCGTGCCGGCCGGGCGGGCCGACGAGTTGGCGGGCGTCGTGCTGGCCGCGATGCCCGAGGTGGCCGTGGGCGAGCAGCCCGAGTTGGAGAGCCGGGTGGTGCTGCTCACCGTCGGCCAGGCCAAGGGGCTGGAGTTCGACTCGGTGCTGGTGGTCGACCCGGACGGGATCGTCGCCGAGTCGCCCCGGGGCCGCAGCGACCTCTACGTCGCGTTGACCCGCGCCACCCGACGCCTGGGCGTGCTGCGCCCGACCGGCTGACCGCCCGCGCGGCCGGGTCGGGGGGCGGGCCCCTCCGACCCGGCCGCCGGGGCGTCGGCGGCGGCCGGCGTCAGTCGTCGGAGAAGTCGCCGATCTCGACGGCGCTGGCGGACTGGTCGCTGACCGGGCCGCCGGTCGGGGTGCTCAGGCCACCGGTGGTGGCGTCGCCGATGGTGGTCGGGGCCACCGTGCCCGGATGCCGTTCGGGTTGCCGGGCCACCCGCCGGACGCTGGCCGGCCCGGCGGTGCCTCCGGTGGTGGTGACCGCGCCCTGACCCCGGGTGGGGCCGCCGTCGCGCAGCACCTCCGGGTCGACCGGCACGTCGGCCACGTCGTCCGGGTCGTCCTCCTGTAGTGCCCGGGTCACGTCGATCTGGGGCACGGTCACCTCGTCGAGGGCGCCGGGACCGTACGCCCCGGCGGTGAGCCGTTCCTCGGCCTGGCGGGTGGACTCCCGCATCCTGTCGTCGCTCACGTTCCTCACCTCACAGGGTGTCGGTGGAACCCACTGCGTGCCCGGGGGCCCGACCACCAAACACCACCGCCCTTGGCCCGGCCGGACACCACCGCTTTCTGCCGGCCGGGGCGGCGCGTACCACGGTCGGGGCACCGGGCTGCGGACCCGGCGGGTGGCGGATTTTCGGCCGGAGGCCGGTGTTACCTGCTCCGGGTCGGGGGGTAGACCCAGGGTGCCCCCGCCACAGCAGGTGAACCGTGCCGTGGCCGACCGCGGTAGCGGGGCGAGGGAGTGCAGGTACTCATCAAATCCTGAGGAGGACCAGATGAGCACGCAGGCTGCATCCACCAGGCCCATGAACCGGCCGATGCAGGACACCGCCCAGCGCAACGCCATGATGAACGACCAGACCCGGCAGATGCCGATGATGCACGACGGGCACCGGGAAGCGATGCCGTCTCCGGGTACGGAGACCAAGCAGTCGTTCCTGACCACCGAGTTCTGGGTCTACGCCGCCGCCGTCGCGGTCGTGGTGATCTCCGCCTTCTGGCGTGGCACCACCACGAACGGCCTGAACATCAACAACCCGACGCAGGCGTGGTGGTTCCTGACCGCCCTGACCGGCGCCTACCTGGTGAGCCGGGGCCTGGCGAAGGCGGGTTCGGCGCGGCGTTCCGGCGCGGAGCGCAAGGGTCGTCGCTGACACGGCTGACCCGAGCAGCGTGAGCTGCTGAGCACGATGGCCCCCGGGATTCCTCCCGGGGGCCATCGCTGGTCCGCGTCGGCCGCCGCACGGCGGCCCGCCGGTGTCGGGCGCGATCCTCAGCTCACTCGTCGTCGCCGAAGTCGCCGCCGTCGTCGTCGCCCTCGAAGGCGTCGTCGAGAAGTTCACCGGCGACGAGTCCACCGGCGACACCGAGTGCCGCGCCGGCCACCACGCCGCCCATCCCCGGCCCCCGGCCGTGGTGACCGTGGCCGTGGCCGTGCATCGGGTAACCGTGGCCGGGGGCACCGAAGCCGGAGGAGGCGCGCAGGTTGCCGTACGTGGCGGTGGTCTCGCGCAGCCAGCCGTCGACGACCTGGGCCCAGTCGACCCGGTCGACGTCGCCGTGGGAGACGGTGTACCTGCCGAACACGTCGTGCCCGGAGCTGAGGAAGCCGCCCCGCTTGTCGCACTCCAGCACCACCTCGACGCCGTGCGGGCTGGTCACGAAGGTCAGCTCCACCTCGGAGATGACCTGCGCGTACTGGGGCGCGGCGAAGAACTCGATCTCCTGGTAGAACGGCAGCGTCTGCTGCGAGCCCCGGATGTGTCCCCGCTCCAGGTCGGCGTGCTTGAACCGGAAACCGAGCTGCTGGAACGCGCCGAGGATGCGCTCGTGCACCGGCAGCGGGTGCACGTTGACCTGGTCGAGGTCGCTCTTGTCGACCGCGCGGGCGATGGCCAGCTCGGTCCGCAGCCCCATGGTCATGCCGTGCAGGCGCTGCCCGTAGACGTCGGTGATCGGGGTCTCCCACGGCACCGGGAACTGGAACGGGATGGCGAGCTGCTGCTTGGGGGCGAGCTGGAGCGGGCCGCTGACCACCATCCGGTGGAACTCCATGACGCCTGCGTACTCGCTGTCGCCGCCCTCGATCTCGACCCGGGTGACCAGGCCGATGCCGATCTGCTCGATGTTGGCGGGGGCGTCCCCGCCGACCAGGTTCACGTTGCCGTCGAGGGTCAGGCCGGGCCGGGTGTTCGGGTTGGCCAGGACGGTGTCGACGCTGGGCCCGCCGACCCCGAACGCGCTCAGCATCTTCTTGAAGACCATCGGAACTCCCGCTTCACGGTCGGCGCACTCCACCGTGGAGCACGCACGGTTACCCGGCGCACCCTAACCGCCAGGACTGTGAAGTGCCTGAAAGGACGCACCGGGGCGGGCCAGCAGCACCAGCACCACGCAGGCCGCCACGAAGAAGACCGCCATGGCCGAGGCCATGGGCAGCAGGGTGGCGTACCCGAGGAGACCGGTGAGCGGCGTGACCAGCGCGCCGGCGAGGAAACCCAGGCCACCCTGGAGCGCGGCGGTGGTGCCGGCGGAACGCCGGCCCGCCTCCTGGGCCAGCGCGGTGCTGGCCGGGAGGGTCAGGCCCATGCCGGCGACCACCACGGCGAGCAGCGTCCACGGCACGGCCAGCGGCCCCCCGGCCCGCCGGTCGACCAGGGCGACGACCAGCAGTACGAGGGTGGCCACCGTGGACGCGGCGAGCCCGGCGGCCCGCAGCCGGCCGGCACCGACCCGCCTGACCAGCACCCGGAACAGCAGCCCGGCGGCGGCCATCCCGGCGGCGTTGGTGGCGAAGATGAGGGTGTAGCGGGACTCGTCCACCCGGTAGGCGGTCTGGAAGACGAACGCCGAGCCGCCGATGTAGGTGAAGAACCCGGCGATGGCCAGGCAGAGCACGACCAGGTTGGTGAGCACCGTCCGGTCGCGCAGCAGCCCGGTCATCCGGGCCAGCGCTGCGTGCGGCCCACCGCCGTGCCGGCGGTGCGCGGGCAGCGTCTCCGGCAGGCCGACCAGCGCGGCCACCGCCATCGCCGCCCCCAGCCCGGTGAGGGCGAGGAAGACGGTACGCCAGGTGCCGTGGTCGAGGATCACCCCGCCGACCGCCGGTGCCAGCACCGGGCCGAGAAACGTCACCGAGGCGATGCTGCCGAACCGGGCGGCGGCATGGTCGCCCTGCCACGCGTCGGTCACCATCGCCCGGCCGAGCGCCACCCCGGTGCCGGCCGCGATCCCCTGCCCGAGCCGGGCGAGCACCAGCACCCCGGCGGTCGGGGCGGCGGCGCAGAGCAGCGACAGCAGGGCGAAACTCACGGTGCTCACCAGGACGATGCCGCGCCGGCCCCGGCTGTCGCTGACCGGGCCGAGCAGGAGCTGACCGGCGGCCACACCGATGATGAAAGCGGTGAGCGTCAACTGCGCCATGGTGGCGCTGGTGTCCAGGGAGCGCCGCAGTTCGGGCAGGGCCGCGATGTACGCGTCGGTGGCGAACGGCCCCACACCGGTCAGCAGCACCAGCGCGACCATGGAGGGTTTGCCCGCCGCCCGGCCGGGTGGGTGCGACCTGGACGGCGTCTTCACCTGCGGTGGTGTCACCCATGGACCGTAGTCCCGTGACCGGGCGGGCGCAGGGTTGTGGTGTCGGGCCGCCATCAGGCGCGTCCGGGCCTATCCGGCGTCGTCGACGAGCAGTCCACGCAGGACGCTGCGTACCGTCGCTTCGAAGAGGTCGCGGGGCGCGGACGGTGACGGGTCGGCCATGGCGGCGACCAGGTTCGGGTAGGCCGCCAGGTCGATGCCGGCGAAGCCGACCGGCGGCGCGGCGGACTCCTGCCGGGCGAACAGCGACGTCACCCCGGTCATCATGGCGATCGCCTCGAACTTGGTGGTGGTCGCCGCCGGCACCGGCCGCAGGACGGCCAGGCAGTGGTCGAACCAGGCCAGGCTCTGCGGGCCGGGGGCGGTCGGCCGGGGCAGGACCTCCACCAGCCAGGGGTGCCGCCGGTAGAGGTCGAGTTGCCGCCGGGCGAGGCGCAGCATGGTGTCGAGCCAGTCGTCGCCGGCTTCCGGGTAGGGGCGCAACTCCCCCGCGGCCCGGTCGACCATCAGGTCGAGCAGGTCGTCGCGGGAGGACAGGTAGCGGTAGAGCGAGCCGGCACCGGTGTGCAGCGCGGCGGCGACCGCCCGCATGGAGACCGCGCCGATGCCGTCGGCGTCGGCCACCACGATCGCGGCGGCCACGATCTCGTCCCGGGAGTGCGAGGGCACGGGGCCGCGCTGCCCCCGGGCGGGCCGGGACCAGATCGGCGGACGCGCTGGCTCGTCGGGTGAGGTCACCGCTACACTCTAAAACTGCAAACGCCGTTCGCGGTTTCGATGTCGGGGAGGACGAGATGGAACAGCACTGGACCGTGCAGCGGGTACCGGCGGCCGACCACGCCGAGATCGTGCTCCACTCCACCGGCAGCGGGCCGGGCATCGTCGTGGTGCACGGCGGCGGCGTCACCATCGGCATCTACCGCCGGTTGGCCCTGCGGCTGGCCGACCGGTTCACCGTGCACCTCTACAACCGTCGCGGGCGCGACGACGCGGCGGCCCGTGCCGAGCCCTACGACGGCGAGCAGGACGTCGACGACCTCGCCGCGCTGCTGACCGCCACCGGGGTCGGCAACGTGCTCGGCCACAGCGGCGGCGGCTTCGTGGCCCTGCGCGCCGCCGCCCGAGGGCTGCCGATCGACCGGCTCGCCCTCTACGACCCGGCAGTCCAGGTCAACGGCCTGTTCCCGCTCGACTGGGTGCCCGCCGCCCGCGCGGCGGCACACGCGGGCGACATCGCCCGCGCCATGGCGATCACCGGGGCCGGCCTCAACACCCAGTCGGCCACGTCGCGCCTGCCACTGGCCGTCCAGGTGGCCATCTGCCGGCTGTTTCTGCGTACGCCGATCGGGCGCGGCATGGGCGAGCTGCTGCCGTCCACCCTGGACGAGAGCGCGCTGATCCAGCACCACGACAGCCCGCCGCAGCGGTGGGCCGGCGTCACCGCCGAGGTGCTGCTGGCCTGCGGCGGCAGCGGCCCGCCCTACTACCGGCCGATCACCGAGGCGCTGGCCGGGGCGCTGCCGCACGCCCGCACGCTGGTGGTGCCGCGCGCCGGTCACGACGCGCTCAACCGGGCCCCGCAGCACCTGGTCGACGCGCTGGCCGAGTTCTTCACCACCCCGGTCACCTCGCAGCGGGCCCGCTCCTGACCAGCCGGCGGACGGCAGGCGGGCCGGCGTCAGCCGTGCGACAGGGCCGGCGTCGGCCCACCGAGGTGCCGGTTACGCCGACCCCGCCCACCCTCACCGACCGGTGAGCACCGGCGACGTGATCACCGACAACTCCAGCACGGCCGGCAACGCCGCCACACCCGGACCACCGGCCCGAACCCAGGCGACCAGATCAGCCACCACGGCGTCGTCGGCGACAAGCCCGAACCAGACCGGCCGCGCACCGTGACGCCGCGCGGCCGGACCGGGCTGCACCACCATCACGTTGGACTGCGCGCACACGTCCAGGCACAGACTGGTCCGCACCCGATGATCCGGCTCCAGAGCCTCTCGTAGACCGTCGAGCTGCGCCCCGTGATCGACCGTCGGATGCTTGGTCCGGCTGCCGCAGCAACAGTCGCGGCACACCGTCACCGTGCAACCCTCGGTCAAACCCGTTCCTCCCGTAGTGCCCCCTCACCACGGTAGCCGCACCTCCGCCTTCGACCGGCCCAGAACTCGTCCGCGACGATCCACGGGGTTGCGCACCCCTCTCGGCGGCTACTGGCCCGTACGTCCATCGATGCATTCGCGGAGCAGGTCCGCATGGCCACAGTGCCGCGCGTACTCCTCGACCATATGGATCAGGATGTCGCGGACGCTGACCTGCTCGCCGTTGGCCATGCTGACCATCGTGCCGAGATCGGTCACCGAATCCAGCCACCTGTCAGCCATGGCGATCTGCTCTCGCCAGGTGGTGAACGCATCGTCCACGACGTCCGGGTCAGCCACCGCACCGTCGAAGTCCCGGTCGGGTTCCTCCGTGGACCAGTGCAGCGGCGGCGCGTCCAGGTTGCCCTGCAGGATCCGGTAGAACCAGTTGTGCTCCACGGCGGCCATGTGGCGGAGCAGGCCGAGCAGGCTCATCGTCGACGGCGGCACCGACCGGGAGGCCAACTGCTCCGGTGAGAGGTCTTCGCATTTCATGCCCAGCGTCAGGCGGTAATTGGACAGGTAACCACGGATGGTCGCCAGTTCGCCCTCAGGGCTGACGGCGGACCTGGGGTCCGCTTCGGGTTCCGCCCACATGCCGTGGTAACCGACGTGCCGCTGACTGGTCATGCGTGCACCCTTCCCGATGGCTGCAATCCTGCCAAACCCGTTTCCGTGGGCGTCCGTGTTGTTGCCGACGCGCTCACCTCGGCAGGAGCGAATGGCTGGTGGTGGCGTCTCCGCCCACGAGTGCGGTCACCGCATCCAGAAGGTCGCCGGAAGGGCTTCGACGTCGGTCGCGGACCGCTCCAGCAGGGCCGCGATGGGCAGCAGCGCGGTCGCCGCAGCATCCCCGGCGTCGGCCAGGTGACGGATCACGCCCGCCTGCCGCCGGGCCCGCTGCGGTACGGCAGCGGCGAACCCACCCCGGTCACCCTCGTAGCCGTACGCGTCGAGCAGCAGGCGTAGCCGGCGGGCCCGCTCGCGCAGGTCGTCGTCGCTCAACGGGCTGCCGTCGCGCGATGATGCCAGCGGCACCCAGGTCAGCGCGGAGAACGCCAGGTCCCACTCCCGCGACGACGGGCCGGCGGTGTCCCAGTCGCAGAACCCGACCAGCCGGTCACCGTCCACCACCGCGTTGTAGGGGGAGGCGTCCTGGTGCCCGACGACCAGCCCGGGGCCCATCGTGCGGCCGACGAACCAGCATTCGTCGGGCGGCGGGGTGAAGTCGGCGGTCAGGTCGTGGACCCGGCGCAGCCACCGGCCGACCTGGACGAGCATCGCGTCGGCCCTCGCCCAGTCGGGCCAGGGCTCCCGGCCGCCGATCGTCTCCCCCGGCAGATAGCTGAGCATCTCGCGGCCCTGGTCGTCGAAGCCGAGGGCGCGGGGAGCGGCGTCGAACCCGGCATCCTCCAGATGTCGCAGCACCGCGTGCACGGTGGTCGTCCACCGCGACGCCCGCTTGTGTACGACACCATCGATCGACACGGCACCCGTGGTGTTACCGCCGGGAAGCACCTCTTCACGCATCTGCCCGGTATACCGGGCGTCACGACGCCGACGACACTGAATTTGGTACGACCGGACCCGACCACGGCCCGACTGTCCCACCCCTGTGGTCGAATCCCGGCATGCACATCGTCGTCTGCGGGGCGCTCGTGGTGAACGACGCGGTCCTGCTGGTGCACCGCAGTCCGGCCCGCCTGGCGTACCCGGATCTGTGGGATCTGCCCGGGGGTCACGTCGACGCGGGCGAGTCCGAACGCCAGGCCCTCGCCCGTGAGCTGTGCGAAGAGGTCGGCGTCGAGATCGTCGCGGAGTCCTGCTCCCGGCTGGGCGAGCTGCGGTCCGGCAGCGGCGAGGACGCCGTACGCGTGGGTGTGTGGCACGTCGGAGCCTGGCTCGGCTCCCCCACCAACCGCGCGCCCGACGAGCATGACGACCTCGGCTGGGTCGGGCTCAGCGAGCTGGGCGGCCTCCCCCTCGTGCACGGCGGCCTACCGGCGCTGCTCCGCGCCCTCGACCGGCCGCCCGCCTCACGCCTGATCGAGGAGGTGGCGTGACGGCAGGTAGTCGATCTTCGTGTCGGCGTAGACGCCGAGCGTGCCGTCGTCGAGGCACCGCAGGCCGACGCTGATCCAGCGCACCTCGCCGTCGGCACCGAGCGCGTAGCCGACCGCGACGGCGAACTGCTCACCCCCGCAGGGGCAGGAGCAGGACTCGTGACCCGCCTCGTCCCAGTAGTCGGCGCTGTCGCCGATGAAGGCGACCGCGCCGCAGGCGAGGCAGGTCCGTCGGGTCGCCTCCTCCTCGTCGATGTCGACGCGGAAGGCACGGCCGTCGCACCCGGCACACCGGGACTCCACCACCGTGGCGACCGGGTAGCCGCCGGCCGCGAAGTAACGGAGGTAGTCGGCGAGGTCGTCGACGTTCTCCCCGCGCCACAGTTTTCCGGACCTGTCGAGTGCCATCCCGGCATTCTGCCCGGTGCGGGCGGCGCGTCGGCCAGCGGACGACCCTCGTCCGGCTCAGACCCAGACGGTGGCCAGCCAGGTGGCGACGGCGGCGGTCACCAGCAGGACGATGTTGAGCCCGATCTGGCGGGCCTCACCCCGGGACAGGTGCACCGCGATGCCGCCGACCTGGATCAGGACGAACCCGACGGCCGCCGCGACCGCGAGCCAGGGTGCGATCCCGGTCAGCGGCGGCAGGATCAGGCCGGCCGCGCCGAGCACCTCCAGCACCCCGATGGTCCGGACCAACGGCATGGGTACGCGGTCGACCCAGCCCATCATCGGTTGCAACTGCTCCCGGCTCTGCGCGACCTTCTTGCCCCCGGCGTAGAGATAGAAGACGGCCAGCAGGGCGGCGACGATCCAGTAGGCGAGTGTCATGACGGGCCCCTCCGACTCCGAGCGCGATAGTTACGAGAAGGAACTAGCCACATCATGTGTCAGTATCGGAGGGCTTACAAAAGGCACACGGGTGTGCGTAAGGCACAGGGGGTGGTCATGTCGCAGTACGAACACACCTGCATGATCCGGGGCGACGGCGGCCGGACGATCCGGGCGATCCTCGACCGCATCTGCAACAAATGGACGCTGCTGATCGTGGCGACGCTCGACGCGGGCGCGCTGCGCTTCACCGAGCTGCACCAGCAGATCCCCGGCATCTCCCAGCGCATGTTGACGCTCACCCTGCGCCACCTGGAGCACGACGGCCTGGTGTCCCGCACGGCGTACGCGGAGGTCCCGCCCCGGGTGGAGTACGCGCTGACCCCCACCGGCAAGAGCCTCATCCCGCCCGCGCTGGCCCTCGCCGGCTGGGCCATCGAACACGTCCCCCACATCGAGGCCAGCCGCGCGTTTCACCAGAAACCCGCCAGATGACCCGGTCCGGTCCGCCCGGCTAGGCTGACCACATGCGGCAGGAATTGAAGGACCTGACCTTCTCCGACCACTCCGAGTGGTTCGGCGTGGGCCCGCTGTTGTTCGCCGTCCTTGCCGGCATCCGCGCGATCGTGGCCGATGAGCCCTTCGCCCGCTGGGCCTGGGCCGCCGTCGCCGTCATCATGCTGATCATCTGCGCCGTCTATGTGATCTGGGCGAGGAAGAAGCGCTCCTGAAACCCGAGACACATCGCTTTATGTCCAGTCGACTATTCACCAGGTTCGACCGGGTCGTCGTGCACGCCGACCTGCCCGCACCCCCACTGGCGGTGACCATCGGCTGCGTCGACCCGGGATACGCAGACCGCCGCGTGCGGGCGCACTACGACTTGCCGCCGATCGGTATGCTGACACCTCACCGCATACACATAGATCAAATAATCTTGATCGACCGCTTGGGGCGTCCGAAGTGAAGCCATATGAACGCAAGTCTGAGGTCGTAGAGGAGTGGGCCCTACTTGTCTTTCTGCTCGCCTGCTTCCTTCTTGCATTCTTCAAGGACATCTACCCCGTCCTCGACAAAAGCCTGACCGCCGCAGTTTTCGCAAGCGCTTTCTTCATCCTCAAGCAGATCCGCGACCTTCGCATCGAGGTGCGCTCTCTCGACGACCCTCCGGAGAAGCACTATCCTTCCGCGCGAGAGTTCTACGAGTCGGCCGCACGTGCCGTGACGCGCTCCCAGCACCAAATATGCGCCACATACTTCAGGAACAACAGGCCAACGAAAGACTTCGGCAAGGCTGCGGAACAATACTTCGACGCGGTTCTGAGGTTTGCGAAGGAGAAGGGGACGGTTCGACGCATAATAAAGGTGACCAACCCAGAACTTGCAGCGTGGTGCCGGGAGCAGGAAGCGCTAGACCGAAGCATTCCCAGGTACTACGTGAGAGTCCTCAACCCAGCCCAGGGCAACATGGAGCCCATGAACATGGCAATTATGGACAAGACTATCACCTACCTACTTTTCGCAGACCACACCGACACCCAACTTGGCGGCGTCCGGCCGACCGGAAAGCAATTAGCAGAGTTTCTCCAAGCGAGATTCGACGAGCATTGGAGGTTGGCTATTCCGATCAGGGATTACGTGGAGAGCGATGAATTCAAGTCGCTGTCACAGAGCGGTGGCAATACCAGGCGCGGTCGACCCTGAATGAACAACCCATCCTCACGCGCTGCACATGGCCACGCTCCAATGAACAGGTTGTGACGCGAGGCGAGAATACTCGCCCGCAGCGCCACGAGGGGTAGCAACATCCACGTCGCCACCCCTCGCCCCGCCCGAAGGGCTGCGGGTCACGCCCCGGTGAAGTCGAACTCGCCGCCCTTGACTCCACCGACGAAGGCCGTCCACTCGTCAGCCGTGTAGATGATCGTCGCCGCGTCACGCGCCTTGCTGTGTCGCACCGCCACCCGACCCGAGCCGTCGAGCAACGGCCCCGCCTCCACACAACTCCCGCCGTTGTCGTTGCTTTTCGTGCTGATGTGCCAGGCCACTGCCGGCAGACTCCCGCTCATGACAACCCCTCCACGACACTTGCGATCAACTGACCCGACTCACTGGTGCTCAGCGCAGCATCCCTCAGCCGATCGTATACGTGAACGAACTTCATTGATCTTGGCGCTTCCACATAAAGTCGCCCGGCGAGGTTCTCCACGTAGGCGACTGCCGGGTAGGGCTTCGGCAGAGTGAACACCGTGAAGGCTCCGTCCATGCCCGCATGGAGAGCCTTTGCAGACGGCAAGACCGAAATCTCCACGTTCCGTCGCGCGGCCAGTTCGAGAAGATGTTCGAGCTGTGCGCGCATGGTCGAGGGTCCACCAACCAACCGACGCAGGACGCTCTCGTCAAGCACGGCACCCACCTTGGCTTTCCCGTCGAGTACCTTCTGCCGCTCGATGCGCAACTCCACCCACCGGGCCACCGTCGCGTCAGGCACACCGGGCTCCTCCGCGTTGCGGATCACCGCTTCGGCATAGGCCCAGGTCTGCAGCAGACCGGGCAGCAGCATCGTGTTGTACGAGCCGATGTGCTCGGCGCGGCCCTCCAGCCACGGGTACTCGATGAAGGACGAGTCGACGACATCGCCGTAGTCCTCGTCCCAGCGGTCGGTGCGCCACACGTCCTCGGCCAGCGCCAACAGGCGGGCCCGCTCGGCGGCGTGGTGGAAGCCGTAGAGGTCGAGCAGTGCGACGACGTCGCCCTTGCGGATCGGCCAGTCCGCCCGCTCGTAGCGGCCGAGCGCCGACATGTCGCGTTGCAGGTGCTCCGAGACGAGCTTCAAGGTCATTCCGCGTTCTTCCCGGAGGGCGCGGAGTTGTTGCCCGAGCCACTGCGCGCGCAGGGTCCGTATGAACGGCTTGTGCGGCATGATCCACCTCTCGAAAAAGTTGACGAGGCCCGCGAAGGAACCATTGCTCCAGTTCCAACCCACTGGAAATGTGGCCTTCGGGTGAGGGTGATCACCGGCCCCCGGGGACGCCCGGTGCAAGCGCAGTAACCGCGGCTGTGCCAACAGCCGAGAAGGTGACGAGAGACGGCCTCGCGGATGGCAGCCGCATACCGGATCTCGTCGGGTCTCAACATGAAGCCGAATTCCGGCTCCGACCGACTTGCTGAATACCTATCACGGCGGCGCGGGTTCCCGCGACCCCGTACCCGTCAGGAGGCGACGAATGATCCGCGATGACGGCACGCTGCCGGCCCGGCTGCATCCGGTCCTGGTCCGCGACCACCAGTTCCCCGCCGCCGGCTTCGGCCGGCGCGGCCTCGACCCGCGGGAGGTACGCCGGTTCCTGCTCCGGGTCGCCCTGGAGCTGGCCAGCCTGCACCAGGAGGTGACCCGGCTGACCGGGGAGAACACCAGGCTCAAGCGGCTGCTGCGGGACCGCCGCAGCGCCCAGGCCAACCGTCCCCCGTGCTGAGTCACGACCCGACGACCGGTCCCCGCTACGTGCTGCACCTGCCCGTGACGGTCCCGACCGAGGAGCAGGCGTTGCGGTTCGCGTACGCGCTCGCGCGGTCGTTGGCGTTGGTGCCGGGGGTCGAGGTGGCCGGGGCCACCGTGTCGGCCGAGGACGCCCAGCACGTACGACGGTGGGTGTTCTGTGACCGGATCATGGCCGACCGGCGGCGCTGCCGGGCGCGGGCCGACCACGACGGGCCGTGCGACCCCGACTGATGAACCGGGGTCAGCCGACCTCGACGACGACCAGCTCACCGACCTGTTCGCCGATCTGCCGGCGGCCGTCCGCCGACAGCCCGGCGTCGGTGATCAGCAGGTCGGCCTCGGCCAGTGGGGCGATGGTGGCGATGCCGATCGTCTCCCACTTGGTGTGGTCGGCCAGCACCACCAGGTGCCGGGCCGCCCCGATCAGCCGCTTGTTGACCGCCGCCTCCAGCAGGTTGGGGGTGGTGAACCCGGTGCGCGGGCTCATCCCGTGCACGCCGAGAAAGAGCAGATCCACGTTCAGGGTACGGATCGCCGCCTCGGCCACCGGCCCGGTCAGCGCGTCCGACGGGGTACGGATGCCGCCGGTCAGCACCACCGTCTGGTCGACGCGCGGGTTCTGGTAGAGCGCGTCGGCGACCGGGATCGAGTTGGTCACCACGGTCAACCCGGGTACGTCGCCGAGCAGGGTGGCCAGCGCGGCGGTGGTGGTGCCGGCCGACAACGCGACGGCCATCCCGGGCTCGACCATCCGGGCCGCCCGGCCGGCGATGGCCCGCTTCTCGTCCTGCTGGCGGACCGACTTCGCGGCGAAGCCGGGTTCCTCGGCGGACCCGGGGCCGGCCAGGGTCGCCCCGCCGTGCACCTTGTCGACCAGCCCCCGTTCGGCGAGCACCTCCAGGTCGCGGCGGATCGTCATGTCGGAGACGCCGAACCGGCTGACCAGGTGACTGACCCGCACCCCGCCGCGCTGCCGGATCAGCTCCAGGATGGCGTTCTGCCGTTGCTGAGCGAGCATCGAACCTCCCAACCGCGCGGACGAGGGAACGGTACGCAGGTCAGGCCGCTGCGGCCGGGGACGGTTCACCCGCTGGGACCGCCCCGCTCACCGCCGGCTCCTCCCGGACCACGGCCACCTCGCCGGCCGGCACCCGCAGCGTGCCGCCGCAGGGCTGCCCGGTGAGCAGGTCGGTGCCGGTCACGTCGAGGGTCGCCTCGGCGTCGGTGTGGTTGACCACGAACAGCCAGGACCGGTCGTCGGCCCGGCGACGGACCACCTCGACGCCGGGCGGGGCGGCGGCAGGTGGGCGTACCCCGGCCTCGGTGAGCAGCCGGCCCACCAGGGCGTCGGTGGCCGCCTCGTCGAGCCGGGTGGCCAGGTACCAGGCGGTGCCGTCGCCGACCCGGTGCCGGGTCAGCGCGGGCACGCCCGGCAACGGACCGTCCTCGTAGGACGCGACGACCTCCGCGCCGGCCGGGTGCAGCCACTCGGTCCACACGTCGGCGGTGGACCCGTCGTCGAGGGCCACCCGCTCGCCTGCCAACAGCGGGAAGAACTCTTCGGTACGCACCCCGAGCAGGTCCCGGAACGCCCCCGGGTAGCCGCCGAGCCGGATGTGGTCGTGCTCGTCGACGATCCCACTGAAGTACGTCACCAGCGCCGTCCCGCCCCCGGCGACGTACCGGCCCAGCGCCTCGGCGTCGGCGTCACGGACCAGGTAGAGGGTGGGGACGAGGACCAGCCGGTAGCCGGACAGGTCGGTCGACGGGTGCACCACGTCGGCGGTGACCCCGGCCCGCCACAGCGCGTCGTAGAGCGCCCGCATCCGGTCGGCGTAGGTGACGTCGACGCTGGGGTGGGAGTCCAGCTCGACGCCCCACCACGCCTCCCAGTCGAACAGGATCGCCACGTCGGCGTCGACCCGGCTGCCGCGTACCTCGGCCAGGGCGGTGAGGTCGGCGCCGAGCCGGCAGACCTCGTCGAAGACCTTCGTGTCCGGGCCGGCGTGCGGGACGAGGGCGGAGTGGAACTTCTCCGCCCCGGCCCGGGAGGCCCGCCACTGGAAGAACAGCACCCCGTCGGCGCCGCGCGCCACGTGGGTGAGGCTGTTGCGGCGCAGCTGGCCGGGGGTCTTGGCGACGTTGCGCGGCTGCCAGTTGACCGCGCTGGTGGAGTGTTCCATCAGCAGCCACGGGTCGCCGCCGGCCACGCCCCGGGTGTGGTCGGCGGCGAACGCCAGGCCGAGGTGGGCGTTCGGGTCGGTGACGGTCAGGTAGTGGTCGTTGGCGACCAGGTCCACGTCGGCGGCCCAGGAGTGGTAGTCCATGTGCTTGATGCCCATGCCGATCATGAAGTTGGTGGTGACCGGCTGGCCGACCCGCCGCTTGAGCACCTCCCGTTCGGCGCGGAGCTGGGCGCGCTGGGCGTCGGAGGAGAAGCGCAGGAAGTCGAGTTGCTGGGTGGGGTTGGCGAAGGTGGGCGCGGCGCGCGGCGGGTTGATCTCGGCCCAGTCGTGGTAGCGCTGGCTCCAGAAGGTGGTGCCCCAGGCGTCGTTGAGCCGGTCGAGGTCGCCGTAGCGCTCCCGCAGCCAGTCGCGGAACGCCTCGGCGCTGACGTCGCAGTAGCAGTGCACGTTGTGGCAGCCCAGCTCGTTGGAGACGTGCCACATCACCACGGCGGGGTGCTCGGCGTAGCGGTCGGCGACCGTCTCGACTAGGGCGAGTGAGTGCTGGCGGAAGATCGGCGAGCTGGGGCAGTAGCCCTGCCGGCCGCCGGGCCACAGCACGGTGCCGTCGACGGTGCGCGGCAGCGTCTCGGGGTGCCGGTGGGCCAGCCACGGGGGCGGGCTGGCGGTGGCGGTGGCCAGGTCGACCCGGATGCCTCCGGCGTGCAGGACGTCGAGGGCGCGGTCGAGCCAGCCGAACTCGTACCGGCCGGGGGACGGTTCGAGCAGGGCCCAGGAGAAGATGCCGACCGAGACGAGGTTGACGCCGGCCCGGCGCATGAGCGCGACGTCGTCGGCCCAGACCTGCTCGGGCCACTGCTCGGGGTTGTAGTCGGCGCCGAAGTAGATTCCGTCGCCCTGCCAGCTGCCGTGTTGCCGCATGAGAGCAGAGCGTGCCCCTAGCGGTCGATCAAGTCAACACTTTCCAACACGGACCCGCTTTCCAACGTTTACCGCCAGGATCCCGTACGGCTTCGGCGATACCGATCCGGAGCTGCCCTCTTGACAGGCGCGTACGGACGGGTAGCTTCAAGCGCCACCGGGAGTTTGTGTTTGCCAATGTTCGTTCTCGGTGGATCTATGTTGGCATCTCGAACAGCCGCTCCCCCACCACTGACGGCCCTCGGGCGCAGCGCACCTCTTCTTCCGCAGGAGGCACCATGTCCCGTCCCCGCACCGAAGCCGAGTATCTCGCCCGGCTCGTACCGTCCTCCGTCGCCGGCATCGGACGACGTTCCCTGATCACCGGGGTCGGCGCGGGCGCGCTGCTCGGCACCGGGCTGCTCGCCGGTTGCGGCTCCGACTCCGGGTCGGGCGCCGACAGCAAGGAGGTGTCGGTCGGTTCCAACCAGTCCGACCCGCAGCCCAAGGGGGTCATCGCCAAGGTGATGGACGGGTTCAAGACCTCGTCCGGCATCACCACCAAGATCAACACCGTGGACCACAACACCTACCAGGAGAACATCAACAACTACCTGCAGGGCAAGCCGGACGACGTGTTCATGTGGTTCGCCGGCTACCGGATGCGCTTCTTCGCCGCCAAGGGACTGGCCGGCGACATCAGCGACCTGTGGGGCAAGCTCTCCGGCTACTCCGACGCGTTCAAGAAGGCGTCCACCGGGGACGACGGCAAGCAGTACTTCGTGCCGTCGTCGTACTACCCGTGGGCGATGTTCTACCGCAAGTCGGTCTGGAAGCAGCACGGCTACCAGGTGCCGACCACCCTCGACCAGCTCACCACCCTCAGCGCCCAGATGAAGCGGGACGGCCTCACCCCGATCGCCTTCGCCGACAAGGACGGCTGGCCGGCGATGGGCACCTTCGACATCCTCAACCTGCGGATCAACGGCTACCAGTTCCACATCGACCTGATGGCGGGCAAGGAGGCGTGGACCTCCGACAAGGTCAAGAAGGTCTTCGACACCTGGGCCGGGCTGCTCCCGCTGCACCAGCCGGACAGCCTGGGCCGCACCTGGCAGGAGGCCGCCCAGTCGTTGCAGCAGAAGAAGAGCGGCATGTACCTGCTCGGTCTCTTCGTCGCCCAGCAGTTCGGCAACGACGAGCAGGACGACATCGACTTCTTCACCTTCCCCGAGATCGATCCGGCCATCGGGGCCAAGGCCCTGGACGCGCCGATCGACGGCTACATGCTGGCCCGCAAGCCGAAGGCCGAGGCCAACGCCAAGAAGCTGCTGGAGTTCGTCGGCTCCAAGGAGGCCGCCGACATCACGGTGAAGAACGACCCGACCACGCTGGTCGCCAACAGCGGCGCGGACACCAGCGGCTACACGGCCCTGCAGAAGAAGGCCGCCGAGCTGGTCGGCTCGGCCACCGAGATCGCCCAGTTCCTCGACCGGGACACCCGGCCGGACTTCGCCTCCACCGTGATCATCCCGGCGCTCCAGCAGTTCATCAAGAACCCCAAGGACATCGACGGGCTGGTCAACAGCATCGAGAACCAGAAGAAGTCGATCTTCACCAGCTGACGGCGAGAGGGGGAGGACCGTCGTGTCCGACCTGCCCCTGATCCAAGCGGATCACGCCGTGTCGTCGCCGGCCACGACCACCCCCTCCCCGGGTGGTCGCGGCCGGCGGCTACGGCTCCTGTCCCGCACCGACCGCGTGGTGATCACGCTGATGGTGCTCGTACCGCTGCTGCTGGTGGTCGCGCTGGTCTGGCTGCCCGCGCTGGCCACCGTGGCGCTCTCCGGCACCGACTGGGACGGCATCGGGCCGCTCAGCGAGATCGACTGGGTCGGCGGCCGGAACTACTCCGACGTGGTCAACATCTACCCGCCGTTCGTGCCGGCGATGCAGAACAACCTGCTCTGGCTGGCCGCCCTGTTCGTGGTCGCCACCCCGTTCGGGATGTTCCTCGCCGTGCTGCTCGACAAGGAGATCCGGGGCAGCCGGTTCTACCAGACCGCGCTCTACCTGCCGGTGGTGCTCTCGCTGGCGCTGATCGGCTTCGTCTGGCAGCTCATCTACTCCCGCGACCAGGGGTTGCTCAACGCCGTCCTGGGCGGCCAGACCGACTGGTACGGCGACCCGAACGTCAACATCTGGGCGGTGCTGGTGGCGGCCGGCTGGCGGCACGTCGGCTACATCATGCTGCTCTACCTGGCCGGGCTCAAGGGCGTCGACCCGTCGCTGCGGGAGGCCGCCTCGGTCGACGGCGCGTCGGAGACCAGCACCTTCTTCCGGGTGATCTTCCCGGTGCTGCGGCCCATCAACATCATCGTGCTGGTGGTGACCGTGATCGAGTCGCTGCGCGCGTTCGACCTGGTCTGGGTGATCAACAAGGGGCGCAACGGGTTGGAGCTGATCTCCGCCCTGGTGACCCAGAACGTCGTCGGCGAGGCCAGCCGGATCGGTTTCGGCTCCGCCCTGGCGACGATCATGCTGGCGGTCTCGCTGGTCTTCATCACCATCTACCTGGCCGTCGTCATGAGGGAGAACCGGCGATGAGCGCGTCGACCGTGACCCGACCGCCGGCCCCGACGCCGACGGCCAAGCCGGCACCGCGCCGCCGGCCGCTGCGCCCCGCCCGGGTGGTGCTGCACCTGTTCCTCGGCGCGGTCGCCGTCGGTTGGCTCTTCCCGATCCTCTGGGCGGTGCTGACCTCGCTGCGCTCGTACGCCTACACCGCCGCCAACGGGTACGTCTCGTTCGGCGGGTGGACGTTCGACAACTACGTCACCGCCTGGCAGACCGCCGAGTTCGGCAAGCACTTCCTCAACTCGGTCTACATCACCGTCCCGGCGGTGCTGCTGACCCTGTTCCTCGCCTCGTGCGTGGCGTTCGTGATCGCCCGGTTCAGCTGGAAGCTCAACATCGTCCTGCTCGGGCTGTTCACCGCCGCCAACCTGCTGCCCCAGCAGTCGCTGCTGATCCCGCTGTTCCGGATCTTCACCGAGGTGCCGCTGCCCGAGTTCATGAGCGACTCGGAGCTGCTCTACGACAGCTACTGGGGGCTGATCCTGGTCAACGTGGCCTTCCAGTGCGGCTTCTGCGTCTTCGTGCTGAGCAACTACATGAAGGCGCTGCCCCGCGACCTCTACGAGGCGGCCATGGTGGACGGTGCGAGCATCTGGCGGCAGTACTGGCAGGTGACCATGCCGCTGTGCCGGCCGGCGCTGGCGGCCCTGGCCACCCTGGAGGTGACCTGGATCTACAACGAGTTCTTCTGGGCCACCGTGCTGATGCGTACCGGCGACAAGTTTCCGGTCACCAGCTCGCTGAACAACCTGCGCGGCGAGTTCTTCACCGACAACAACCTGGTGTCGGCCGGTTCGGTGCTGGTCGCCATCCCCACCCTGGTGATCTTCTTCCTGTTGCAGAAGCAGTTCGTCAAGGGCCTGACCCTGGGGGCGTCCAAAGGCTGAGTCACCGCACCCACCCGCCCATGCGCGCGAGAGCGGTATTCCTGGCAGGCATGAACATGACCCACAGGCATACCGCTCTCGCGCGGCACTGACACCCCTCGACCTCACCCACCGTGACGGACGCCGGGGTGCCCGCACCGGAGATGAGCGCCATGACCGATCCGACCGTGATCCACCTGCGCCGGGGCCACACCAGCCTGGTGCTCGATGCGCGCGGCCCGGGGTTGCCCCGGGTCGTGCACTGGGGCGCCGACCTCGGTCCGGTGCCCGCCGACGACCTGCCGGCCCTGCTCGACGCCACCGTGCCGCCGGTGGTGCCGAGCAGCTTCGACGCGCCGACCGTGCTGTCCCTGCTGCCCGAGGCGAGCGCCGGCTGGAGCGGCCGGCCCGGACTCGCCGGCCACCGGCACGGACGGGACTGGTCGACCGCCTTCCGCCCCGACACGATCGGTGTCGATGATCCACGTGGCGACATGGGGGACGCGGTGCGCGTACCCCATGAGGAGGATGACCGGGGTGGAGTCGGCGCGGCGCGGGTGACCGTGCGGGCGACGGACCCGGACGCGGGGTTGACCCTCACCGTCGAGGTCACCCTCGACCCGGTCGGGGTGCTGACCGTGCGGCACCGGCTGCGCAACGACGCCGACCAGCCCTACGAGGTACGCGAGCTGACGCCGGTGCTGCCGGTGCCGGCGGTCGCCACCGAACTGCTCGACCTGACCGGCCGTTGGTGCCGCGAACGCGCGCCGCAACGGCACCCGTGGCCGCACGGCGCGTGGGTGCGCGAGGGTCGGCACGGGCGCACCGGGCACGACGCCACCCTGCTGCTGGTCGCCGGCACCGCCGGGTTCGGCTTCGGCCACGGCGAGGTGTGGGCGGTGCACACCGCGTGGAGCGGCGACCACCTGACCGTCGCCGAACGCCGCCCGACCGGGGAGTCCACCCTCGGCGGCGGGGAACTGCTCGCCCCCGGCGAGATCGTCCTCGGCCCCGGTGAGGAGTACGCCACCCCGCTGCTCTACGCGGTGCACTCCACCGCCGGGCTGGACGGGCTCAGCGACCTGCTGCACACCCACCTGCGGGCCCGGCCGGAACACCCCCGCACGCCGCGTCCGGTCACCCTCAACGTGTGGGAGGCCGTCTACTTCGACCACGACCTGGACCGGCTGCGGACCCTCGCCGACCGGGCCGCCGAGGTGGGCGTGGAACGGTTCGTCCTCGACGACGGCTGGTTCACCGGCCGCCGGCACGACCGGGCCGGCCTGGGCGACTGGCAGGTCGACGCCGACGTCTGGCCGGCCGGCCTGGGACCGCTCGTCGAGCATGTTCGCGGGCACGGCATGCAGTTCGGGCTCTGGGTCGAACCGGAGATGGTCAACCCCGACTCGGACCTGTTCCGCGCCCACCCCGACTGGGTGCTCACCGCGCCCGGCCGGCTGCCCCTGCCGTGGCGGCACCAGCAGGTGCTGGACCTGGCCAACCCGGCGGCGTACGCCCACCTGCTCGACCGGCTCGACGCCCTGCTGACCGGGAACCCCGGGATCGGCTACCTCAAGTGGGACCACAACCGGGACCTCACCGAGGCCGGGCACGCCGGCCGGCCCGGGGTGCACGCGCAGACCGTGGCGGCGTACCGGCTCCTCGACGAGCTGCGCGCCCGGCACCCGCACCTGGAGATCGAGAGCTGCTCGTCCGGCGGGGCCCGGGTCGACCTGGAGATCCTGCGACGTACCGACCGGGTCTGGGCCAGCGACACCAACGACGCCCTGGAACGGCTGTCCATCCAACGCTGGACCGGGCTGCTGCTGCCCCCGGAGCTGGTCGGCACGCACATCGGCCCCGGGCGCTCGCACACCACCGGCCGGGTGCACACCCTGGGCTTCCGGGCGGTCACCGCGCTCTTCGGCCACCACGGCATCGAGTGGGACATCGTCGCGCTCGATCCCACCGAGCGGGCCGAGCTGACCGCCTGGGTGGCCCTGCACAAGCGGCTCCGGCCGCTGCTGCACACCGGGCGGGTGGTGCGGTTCGACCACCCGGACCCGGCCGTACAGGCGCACGGCGTGGTCGCCCACGACCGCTCCCGGGCCGTGTACGCGGTGTCCCGGGTGGCCACCTCCGTCACGCAGGTCCCCGGCCCGGTGCGCCTGCCCGGCCTCGACCCGACCCGCCGGTACGCCGTCCGTCCCGCGCAGGGGGTGCCGGAGCCGGAGACCATGCAGATCACCGGACCGGGCTGGCTGCCCGCCGTGACGCTGCCCGGCTCGGTGCTGGCGACGGTGGGCCTGCACCTGCCGGCCCTGAACCCGGAGCAGGCGCTGCTCCTGGAGGTCGACGCCGTCGCCTGACCGGCGCGGCCCCTGGTGCTTGCTCGTCGCAACGGGGGCGAAGTTGCAGCATCCCCGACGGTTGACACCGCTACACCGCCTCCGATAAGTGGATCTCGCCATCCCGGGCGGGGACGGGTGGTGGCCGGGCCCTCACTGGGCCCGGCCACCCGGGGTGTCAGCTCGCGGTGCAGGTAACCGCAGGCGCCGGGTTGCTGCCGGTCCAGCTGCCGATGAAGCCGAATGCGGTGCTGGCGCCGGCACCGAGCCGGCCGTTGTAGTCGACGTTGCGCGCGGTCACCGTGCTGCCGCTGCTGCTCAGCGAGGCGTTCCACGACTGGCTGACGGTCTGGCCGTTGGCGTAGGTCCACTTCGCGGTCCAGCCGTTGATGGCCGCGCTGCCGGCGGTCACCTTCACCTCACCCTGGAAGCCGCCCTGCCACGACCCGATGACCGTGTACGTCGCGGTGCAGCCACCGGTCGCCGGCGGGGTCGTCGTCGGCGGGGTGGTGGGGGGCGTGGTCGGCGGGGTGGTGGGAGGCGTGGTCGGTGGGGTCGTGGTCGGGGTGGTGCCGGAGTAGACCGACGCCTCCTTCGCCGTCGCCTTGATGCCGTTGACGCCGTTGAAGATCCGCTGGCCCCAGGTGGTCAGGGCGGCCGGGTTGAAGTTGGTGGTCATGTCGAGGTATTCCACGCCGCCGCCGTTGCCGCTCCACGACCAGCCCAGGTAGCCGATCCCGTTGGCCTGGGTGTACGACAGGATGGCGTCCTCGTCGGGGTTGCCGTCGGAGTGGTCGAAGCCGAACTCGCCCACCACGATGGGCAGCTTGGCGGTGCGGAACCGGCCCAGGTAGTCGCTGATCTCGGCGGCGGTGTCGAAGACGCCGTACATGTGGATCGAGAAGACCGTGTTCTTCTGCGGGTCGGCGGCGAACACCCCGGCCGCGTTGTCACGCATCGTGAACGACCAGTCCTGCCCCCAGTTGGGGGCGTCCACCATGATCGTGTGGGTGATGCCGCCGGCCCGCAGCCGCTTGATCGCGTTGGCGTTGTCGGTGGCCCAGGTGGCGTAGCCCTGGTTGCCGTACGGCTCGTTGCCGATGTTGACGATGACGTACCGCTCCTGGCCCTGCAGGGCGCTGGCGATGCTCAGCCAGTAGTCGACCGCCCGGTCCAGGGTGATCGCCCCGGCCTGCTCGCCGTACCCGGTGGTGTCGTGCACCTCCAGTACGCAGATCAGCTTGTTGGCCCTGCACAGCGAGATGACGTTGCTGACGTCGGCGGCGGTGTTCTTGGTCCAGCGGTCACCGCTGGCCAGCACCACCCGCACGGTGTTCGCGCCGAGCGCCTTGATGTTGGCGAAGGAGGTGGTCTGCTGTGGGTACCAGGTGTGGGCGTGGTTGACGCCCCGCATGATGAACTCGTTGCCGTTGGCGTCGTACAGCTTGCCACCGGAGACCGTGAAACCGGCCGCAGCCTGGGCCGGCTGGCCGAAGGCGAACACGGCGGCGAGGACGGTGAGCAGGGCGACGCCGGCGACGGAAAGCCGCTTCTTCATGGGTTTCCTCAGGAAGGGTCGACCCCGTTGCCCTGGCGGGGTGGCGATGCTGGTGACGGTGGCGCTCGGCTGCAGCCCGACAGCCGCCGCCTGACTCCCTGGCCGCGTGCCGACCAGCGTAGGGCCACCGGGTCGGGAAGGCAACCGGTTAAGTTGCCTGCCTACCCACGCCGACCCTGTGGCGACCCACGCCGACCGCGAGCCGCCACAGGGGGCGGTCATCCCCACCACAGGATGTGACACCACCAGCCTGAACCGGTTAAGCCGGACCTTAGACCGCCCTCCCGTCACCGTCAAGAGGGACCCGGCCGCACATCCGAGGTTGACCGGCACCGGCCAGGGGTATCCGGTGACGATCGTCGCCCGGAAGGAGAAACCAGGATGGTCCGCGTCGGCTACACCCTGATGTGCGAACAGACCGGCCCGAAACAGTTGGTGGACCACGCGGTACGGGCGGAGGCGGCCGGCTTCGACCAACTGGTCATGTCCGACCACTACTATCCGTGGCTCGACGCACAGGGCCACTCCCCGTACGCCTGGTCGGTGCTGGGTGCGGTCGCCCACGCCACCAGCCGGGCCGAGCTGATGTCCTTCGTGACCTGCCCGATCCGGCGGTACCACCCGGCGGTGGTGGCGCAGAAGGCCAGCACCATCGGGGTGCTCTCCGACGGGCGGTTCACCCTCGGCCTGGGCGCCGGGGAGAACCTCAACGAACACGTCGTCGGCGGCTGGCCGCACGTGCAGCAGCGGCACGAGATGTTCTCCGAGGCGCTCCAGATCATCCGACCGCTGCTCAACGGCGAGACGCTGACCTTCTCCGGCAACCACTTCGACGTCCCCGACGCCTACGTCTGGGACCGGCCGGAACACCCCGTGCCGATGGCCGTCGCCGCGTCCGGGCCGTCGTCGGCCGCCCTCGCCGCCGAGTACGCCGACGGCATCGTCGCCACCGAACCCGACTCCCGGATCATCCAGCTCTACGACGACGCGGGCGGCGCCGGGCAGCCCCGCTACGGCCAGGTGGCCATCTGCTACGGCCCCGACGAGGCCGAGTGCCGCAAGATCGTGCACGACCAGTTCCGCTGGTTCGGCAGCGGCTGGAAGGTCAACGCCGACCTGCCCGACCCGGAGGCCTTCGCCGCCGCCACCCAGTTCGTCCGGGAGGAGGACGTCGCCGACGGCATCCCCTGCGGCCCCGACGTCGACCGGCACGTCGAGGCGTTCCGCGCCTTCGTCGACGCCGGCTTCACGCACGTGGCGATCGTCCAGGTCGGCGGGGACAGCCAGCCGATGTTCCTGGACTGGGCGCAGGAGCAGCTACTGCCCCGACTGCGCGAACTGTGACCGCCGTGGCGGGTCGGGCCGGGTCGCGTACCCGTCCCGACCCGACCGGCACCGGCCTCGACGCGTTGCGGCGGGCACTGGCCGCACCCCACCCGACCGCCGGATCGGATCGGCCGCCCGCCCACACTCCCGACCCGGACCGCACGTCCCGCCCGGCAACCGTGCCGGACCCGGAGGCCGCCTCCCGGGCCGCGCCGGCTCCGGCCCGCACCTCGCCGGCCACGCCGGGCCCGCAGGCCGCCGCGCGCCGGGTACGGACGACGCTGACCAGCGAGTTCCGGCTCGTCGACGGCCTGCGCACGCACACCCGGCGCTCCGCCGACCCGACCGTGCCCGGCACACCCCCGGTGGTGCTGGTGCACGGGCTGGCCGTGTCGCACCGCTACCTCACCCCGTTGGCCGAGACGCTCGGCACCACCCACCCGGTGTACGTGCCGGACCTGCCCGGCTTCGGGCTGAGCGCCCACCCCGGCCACTCCTACGACCTGCGGCAGCACGTCGCCCACCTGCTGGCCTGGCTCGACGCGTACCGGATGCCCCCGGTCTGCCTGGTCGGACACTCGTTCGGCGCGGAGGTGGCCGCCGCGCTCGCGGCGGACCGCCCCGGGGTGGTCCGGGCGCTGGTGCTGGCCGGACCGACCAGCGACCCGACCGCCCGGTCCCGGCGGGGGCTGGTCGGCCGGTGGCTGGTGGACAGCCTGCGGGAGGCGCCCTGGCAGGCACCGATCCTGGTCCGCGACGTCCTGGACGCGCGCCCCTGGCGGGTGGCCGCCACGATCGCGCACTCGGTACGCAACGCGGTGGAGGAGGATCTGGTCAGGATCACCGTGCCCACCCTCGTGCTGGCCGGGGAACGTGACCCGATCGTGCCGCCCCGGTGGCGTGCCCAGGTGACCCGGCTGGTGCCCGACGCCCGGCTGGTCACCGTGCCCGGTGCCGCCCACAACGTGCTCACCACCGCCCCCGGGCCGGTGGCCGGGGCGATCCGTGACCTGCTCGTCCCGACCCTGGCCAGGTGAACCAATGCGTTTCGGAAACACGCAGATCCGACCCCTCGGCGGCGGCTTCGGCTGCCTGCTGATGATCCTGTTCTCGGTGCTCGCCTCGATCGCCCTGACCGTCCTGGTCAACCTGCTCCTCTGACGACGGCGGGGAGGGACCACGCGCCCGCTCCCCGCCGGTCGACGTCACAGCGGTCGCCAGGTCGATTCGTCGTCGTGGTCGGCGACCGGTCGGATGGCGGCGGCCAGATCCCGGGCCCCGTCCTCGCCGCCGAGCGCGGCGCTGCCCGCCGGACTCCCCGTCCCCACCAGGGCCCGGCAGCCGACGCAGCCGGGCACACCACCGACCGACCAGGTGCCGGACCAGCCATGCCAGACGGAGATCCACGCCGGTCGGCCCTGCACGACGCCGGTCGGGTCGTCCGGCTGGTCGCTGCGCTCCAGGCCGACGGTCAGGTCCCTACCGGCGGCGGAACCGGCGAGCCGGAAGTCGAGAGTGACCCCGTTCCACCGGCCGTCCCGCCACGCCACCCGTGCCGCGTCGAGCCGGGCGTCCGACGGCAGCGCCACCGGCTGGAACGGCACCCGGACCGGTTTCCGCTCCCACACCATCCCCTCGGCCACCCGCCGCAGCTCCTCCACCGCCCGGTCGCGGGTGACCACGGTGATCGTGACCCAGGCCTCCGGGGCGTACTGCCAGGAGAGCACCGTCTCCTTGCCGTTAGGGCTGGTGTGCAGGAAGGCCGGGTGGCCCTGCACCGGATCGACAGGTGAGCCCGGCGGGGTGGCCCAGGGGGTCGGACCGCTGCGGAGCCTCCCGACGGAGGAATTGTCCCGGCTCAGCTGGTCGGTGAAGAAGTCCACCCCCCGCGCGCCCACGGTCACCGTGACGCTGCCGGCCCGGAAGTCGGTCCGGCTCGCCCTGACCGGCGCGGAGCGGGTCGCCCGGATCGTCTGCCGGTCCACCCCGGTGGAAAGGTTCCGTTCGGACAGGTCGGCCGGTAGCCAGGCCAACCGGAAGAGCTGCCGGGCCGGATCGAAGGCGGTCGGCGCGATCGTGGGCGGCCAGGTCCGGTCGGCCGGGGTCGGCGGCTGTCGTACCCCCAGCAGGACGGTGACGCCGAGCAGCGCCACGGCGGTGACCACCGCCGTGGCCGCCACGGCCAGCCGGCGGCGACGCCGTACCGCGCGCTCCCCCGCCGTCGCCAACGCCGCTGCTCCCGGCCCCCCGGCCGGTAGGTCGTCGGCGGCCCGGGTCAGCATCTCCCGGACCAGGATCTCGTCGTCGTGGATCACCGGTTCACCTCCGTCGGCTCCGCCAGCGGCAACTGCCGGCGCAACGCGGCCAGCCCCCGCGCGGTCTGGCTCTTGACGTTGCCGGCTGAGCAGCCCAGCACCTCGGCGGTCTGCTCGACGCTCAGGTCGGCGTAGAAGCGCAGCACCAACACCACCCGCTGGCCGGGTGGCACCGCCGCCAACGCGGCCCGCACCGCGACCGTGTTCACCACCGCGTCGGTCGGCGGCACCCCCCTCGGCTCCGGCTCCGGCGGGCGGTCGAGCAGGCGTACCCCGAACCAGCGGGACCGGCGCTCCTGCCGGAACGCGTTGACCAGCATCCGGTGCACGTACGCCCCGATGTCGTCGGCGGACCGTGCCCGGCCCCACTTCACGTAGAGCCGGGTCAGCGTCTGCTGCACGACGTCGTCGGCGCGGTGGGCGTCGCCCCCGGTGAGCAGGAACGCCGTGCGGCGCAGCGTCGGTGTCGCCGCCGTGACGAAGTCGACGTACTCCTGCCGTTGCGTCGCATGCATCGACCACTCCCCGTCCCGGACGCTGGCACTGTCACCCGTTGCGATGGCGGCGGGAGCGCAAAGGGTTGCACGGGTTTCTGCGGAGGGGCGGTCAGGCCAGGTCGAGGTCCAGCTCGGCGACGACCGGGTAGTGGTCGGAGGCGTACTCGGCGTCGCCGCCGCGTACCACGTGGACGTCGCGCAGCCGGGCAGCGAGCGCCGGGGTGCCGAGCAGGTAGTCCAGCCGCATGCCGGAGAACTCGACGCCGCCGCCGTGCCGGGTCGGCGCGGTCAGTCCGGCCTCGACCGACCCGGCCGGATCAACCGATCCGGCGGCGGCGTGGGTCCAGAGGTCGACCAGGCCGGCGGCGAGCAGCCGGGCCACCGCCCGGGTGTCCACCGTCCGCCCGTCGCGGCGCAGGTGCCGCCGCCGGTACGCCACCGGTAGCCGGGCCACCCGCCCGGTGTGGTCGGTGCCCGGGTCGAGGGTGTTCAGGTCACCGGCGAGCAGCCCCAACTCCCCCGGTGCGCGGCGCACGGCTGCGGCGAGCCAGCCGGCCTCGATGCGCCGCCGCAGCCCGGTGTACGGATCGAGGTGGGCGCTGAGCACGGTGAGCGGCCCGGCGGTGGTGGCCAGCTCGACCCGCTGCGCCGCGTGGTGCAACGGCCGACGCACCGGCCCGGCCGAGCGGGTCCGCCACGGCGGGCGGACCAGCACCGCCACCGGCTGACCGAAGCAGGTGCGGGCCAGGTACGGGCGCATCCCCACCCGGTCGGCGAACCCGGCCAGCACCCCCGGCCGGTCGAAGCCGCGCAGCTCCTGCACGGCCAGCACGTCGGGGGCCTGCGCGGTGACGACCCGGCACACCAGGTCCCGCCGGTCCGGGCCGGTACGGTCCCGGCCGCCGGTCCTGATGTTCCAGGTCATCACCCGCAGCACGGTCGGCGGCTCACCCGGGGCGGCCGGCCTTGGCCAGCTCGTCGTCCAGCTCGTCGACCTGCTCCGACTCGATCTCGGGGCGATTGCCCTCGTAGACGTCGGCGTTGGGGCGGATCACCCAGTAGAGCAGGCCGATCCACAGGCCGCTGAGGATCAGCGCACCCATGAAGTCGGTCGGGTGGTGCATGCCCCGGTACATCCGGGAGACCGCCACCCCGATCGGCATGATCACGGCCAGCGCCACGAAGAGCCACCGCCACCAGCGGTCGGTGCGGACGAACACGATGATCGCGATGACCAGCCAGAGGCAGGTGGTCGCGGCGATGTGCCCGGACGGGAAGGACGAGGTGGGCATCTGCCCGTCGAGGTTCTCCACCGCCGGGCGGGGCCGGTCCACCACCCGGGCGGAGGCGAGGAACAGGCTCAGCTCGCCGAAGAGGGCCAGCACCACGAAGAGCACCGGCCGCCACCGCTTCCAGATGGCCAGCACCAGCGGGCAGAAGACCAGCGAGACGATCAGGATGGCGTGGGTGTCGCCGAACTTGCTCCACCACCAGCTCAGCTCGGTGAGGAAGTCGGTGTGCCGGTCGGCGAACCAGCGCGGCACGTCGGTGTCCAGGGTCTCGAAGACGGTGCCCTTGGCGTGGTAGCTGACGTACGTGCCGAAGGCGTACAGGGCACCGAAGACGATCACCCAGCCGACCAGCAGTTCGGCGACGGCGGAGCGGGGGTGCTCCAGCACGTGCTCCTCGGCCGGGGCGGGGGTGATCTTGTCGCCGGCCTCCGGTTCCAGCCCCTCGGTCAGCGGCGGCACCGGTCGGCCCCGCTCGCGCCGCCACAGCCGGAAGGCGTACGCGGTGACGCCGAGCCAGGCCGCGCCGAGCAGCCAGCCGCCGATCACGTCGGAGACGAAGTGCACGCCGAGCGCGATCCGGGTCAGCCCGATCAGCGCCACCAGCACGGCGACGATGGCGATCGCCGGCTTGCGCCAACGGGGCGACATGGCGGGCAGGAAGACCAGCAGCAGCGCCCCGTACGCGACGAACGAGCCGAGCGCGTGCCCGCTGGGGAAGCTGTTGCCGGGGGCGCTGGCGACCGGCACGTCGACCACCGGGCGGAGCCGGCCGACCAGGGCCTTGAGCGACGGGTCGAGGATCAGCCCGCCCACCCCGGTGACGATCAGGTAGACCGCCAGCCGGGACTGACGCCGGATCAGCAGGGTGACCACGGCGATGGTGACCAGCCAGATCAGCACCGGCCGCCCGCCCAGGTCGGTGACCGCCTGGAGCACGGTGACCAGCGCGTGGTGCGGGGCGACGAGACCGTTGAACCACTCGGCCACCTCGTGGTCGGCGTGGTACATCGGGCTCCACCTGAACCGGACGAGCATCAGCAGCAGCCCGAAGGCCACGCCCGCGCCGGCCACGGCCAGCAGGCCGACGACGCTCCGTTCGGCGAAATGGCCGAGCGGCCGTCGGGCCGTTGACTCCTTGACCGCGGTCACCCCGCACCTCCCTTACGTCGACGTGGCGAGGCGCGCTGTACCCGATTCCGCCGCCGCGTACACGCCCGTCCGGTGTGGCGGGCTCAGAGAGCGGTCATGTCGCCGGTGTCGAGCAGTTCACCCCGCTCGGCGTCGGGCTCCCACAGGTCGGGTTGGGCGGGCTCCGGGGCCCCGATCCGCATCGCCTCCAACTGGGCGGCGAAGGACAGCCCACCGAACAGCGCCATGCCGGTGAGGTTGGCCCACAGCAGCAGCGCCATCATCCCGGTCAACGCCCCGTACGTCTGGCCGAACCCGCCGCCGAACTTGACGTACGCGGCGAGCAGCAGGCTGGCCAGCCACCACAGGGCGGTGGCGATGCCGGCGCCGAAGTAGAGCCAGGACAGGCCGGGCTGCTTGCGCCGGGGCGCGTGCCGGAAGATCACCGCCACCGCGACGACGGTCAGCACGAGGCTCAGCGGCCAGCGCACCACCTCCCACACCCCGGCGGCGAGATCCCCCCACCGGTAGTGCCGCTGCACCGACTCGCCCATCGCCCCGCCGCCGACCAGGATCAGGAACCCGGCCAGCGCGGGCAGGCCGGCGACCACGGCCAGCACCGCCGCGCGAAGGTACTTCCACAGCGCGGGACGGTCCCGTTCCACGCCGTAGATCCGGTTGGCGCCGCGTTCGATCTGGGCCATCGTGGTGGTCAACGCGACCAGGCCGGTGATCAGGCCGAGGGTCAGCGCCAGTTCGCCGGTGCGCTCGGTGCGGTCGCCCTCGCCGAGCAGGTCCTGCACCACCTGTTCGCTCTGCCCGGGGGTCAGCGCCAGCACGGTGTCGGCGACCACCCGGCCGCCCTCCTCGACACCGAGGTCGCTGATCAGGCCAGTGAGCGCGATCAGGAACGGCACGACGGCGAGGCAGAGTTGCAGGGCGAAGGCCCGGGAGTGGCTGAACCCGTCGCCGTAGCGGAACCGGATGAACGCGTCCCGCATGAGCTGCCAGCCGCCGTGGCGGCGCAGCGTACGCCAGGCGTCGTCGGCGGAGAGTTCGTCCGACGCCATCAACCGGGTCTCGGGGACGAGCCGGGTGCTACTCACGGCGCGCTTCCCCGACCAGCTTCTCCCCGCGCCGCGCGGCCGCGTCGGCGTCGTGGGCCAGGTCGGGGTCGCCGGCCGGACGCGGCACACAGAGCCAGAGCGACTCGGGTTTGATCTCGGCGGTCAGGGTGCGGCCGGGTGCGATCAGGTCGCCGTCGAGTTGCCGGGGCTGGGCCCGGTTGCTGGTGATGACGACCTTCCGGGCCCGGTGCACCTCCATCCGGGGGACGCTGCCCCGACGGCGGACCAGGGCCCAACCCATGGCGAGCCAGTGCCGGACCCGGTTGGGGGTGAGCACCGCGACGTCGAGCCACCCGTCGTCCGGCTCGGCCTCGGTGAGCAGGCGGACCCCGCCCTGTAGCCGCCCGACGTTGGCGACCAGCACGGTGCGGGCCCGGCGACGCATCGGGGGCCGGTCGTCGATGCGGATGCTGAGCCGCATCGGGCGGTCCCGCAGGTGCTTCGCGGCCCCCACCACGTACGCGGGCCAGCCGATGCGGGCCTTGGTGGTCTCGGAGGTGTCCGCCAGCATCTGCGCGTCGAAGCCCATCCCGGCCATCACCGCGAAGCACCTGTCGTCGACGACGCCGACGTCGAGCCGGCGGCGGCCCCGTTCGACGGCCACCTGCAGGCCTGCGGCGAGGTCGTTGGAGAGCCCCAGATTGGCGGCGAGCAGGTTGCCGGTGCCCTGGGGCAGCACGGCGAGTTCCACGTCGGTGCCGGCCAGCGCGGTGACGCAGGCCATCACCGTGCCGTCGCCGCCGCAGGCGAACACGAGTTCGGCCCCGGCGGCGACGGCCTGCTCGGTCTGCCCCCGGCCCGGGTCCTCGGCGCTGGTCTCGTACCAGGTGGGGGCGGGCCAACCGGCGGCGGCGAGCGCCTCGTCCACGGTCGCGCGGAACTCGTCGAGATCGGCCACCTTCGTCGGGTTGACCACCACCGCCGAACGCGGGGAGCGGTCGCCGCCGGTCACCGTACGCTTCTGCTCTGCACCGTCCACGGCGTCAGTGTGCAGCACCCCGGCGCGGTCAGCGACCCGGCGACGACCGACGTTGCGTTGACCGCAAACAGGTTTGAGCCGGGCCGGACCCGTGGCGGCTGGTCAGGCGGCCGTACGCAACGCCGACTCGACCCGGCGGCGCAGGTCGTCGAGATCCGCGCCGGCCTCGGTGAGGACCGTCGCGCCCAGGCCGCCGCCCTCGCGGAGCACGCCGAGCAGCAGGTGTTCGGTGCCGATGTGCCGGTGGCGCAGCCGCAGGGCCTCGCGTAGCGCCAACTCCAGTGCCGTGCGGGAACGCGGGGAGAGCGGCCCGCCGAGCGGTCGGCGCAGCCACCGACGGCGGGGGGCCGGGACCGCCTCGCGCAGGGCGTCGGGGCCGAAGGTGTCCTCGATCCGGGCGACGATGGCCGCGAGGTCGATGCCGATCTCGCGTAGCGCGGCGGCGTCGGCCTCGCCGAGCCCCGTGCCGCCGTCGCCGGTGTGCCGCCTGATCCGGGCACGCAGGTCGTCGGCGTCGAGGCCGGCGGCGGTGAGCACCCGGCGGGCGAGCCCCTCACCGTCGGCCAGGACGGCGAGCAGCAGGTGCTCGGTGTCGACGGGTCGTCCCCCGTCGGCCCTGGCCTGCTCGACCGCGTGGCGGACGACCGCGCGGGCGCGGTCGGTGAACCGTTCGAACATCATGCCTCCCCGGTGCCGTGGACCGCCGGTCGCCCGGCGTGCTTCTTGTGGACCGCCTGCCGGCTGACCTCAAGCGCGTCGGCGATCTCCTGCCAGGACCAGCCCTGTCGTCGGGCGTTGTCCACCTGGACCACCTCCAGCCGTTCGAGGAGCCGGCGCAGGGCGCGCACGGCGCGCAGGCCGACCCGGGGGTCGGTGCTGCCGGCGGCCGCCGCGAGTTCCGTCGCCTGACTCATGCTGTCAATGTACGTTGACACTCCCCCGTCGTCAACCTGAGTTGACGACGGCGTCGGGTACCCGACACGACGCCGGACGACCCGGTCCGGGCCGGCGGCGGTGCTACGGTCCGCTGGTGTTCCGTCGCCGCAGTACCGCTGACCAGCCCGTCGAGGCGGCCCGCCGGCTGCCCGTCGGCCGGGTCGAGTGGGAGATCGCCGGCGGCACCGTCGCCGGCCACCGGTACTCCGCCAACTTCGACGCCCTGCACGTCGACCCGGAACTGCCGTTCGCGGTGGTCGTCGACGGCATGGGCGAGGGCGAGGGCAGCCGCGTCGCCGGCGACACCGCCCGGGACACCCTGCACGAACTGGTCCGCGCCGGCTGGCCCGCCGTCGGCCCGCGCGAGCTGCGCGCCGCGATCACCGAGGCCCAGATCCGGGTACGCCGGGCCGGCGCCGCCATCGACGAGCTGGCCGGCTGCACCCTGACCGCCATGCTCGCCCAGCCCGACGGCGAGCTGGCCTGGATCGTCCAGCTCGGCGACTCCCGGGCCTACCGGCTGCGCGACGGCCTGTTGGAGCTGGTCACCGTGGACCACACGATGGCCTGGCTCGGGGTGCTGCACGGCTGGTGGCCGGCGAACTCCCGGGAGGCCGCCCGCGCCCGCTACCAACTCCTGCGCTACCTCGGCCACCCCGACCGGCCGGACCCGGACCTGCTCGGGGTGCCGCTGCGCCCCGGCGACACCTGGCTGCTGTGCACCGACGGGGTCAGCGACCAGCTCGACTACCACCGGCTGCGGGACCTGCTCGCCGAGCCGGACCCGACCCGGGCGGTACGCGGCCTGCTCGCCGCGAGCCTGGCCGAGGGTGGCAGCGACAACGCCACCGCCGTCGTGCTGCGCGTCCACCCGGCGACCGGCGGGCACCCGTCCGACTGATCCGGCTCCACCGCCCGCCCGGCGCGACTAGCGTCGGTGGGGACGGCGTGGACGTGGGTGCGGACGCCCGGGAGGTGAACCGGATGACCGGGTCCACGGACGGGCCGGTGGTGGTCGGGGTCGGGCCGGCACCGGCCGACCTCGCGGTGGTCCGGCTGGCCGCCCGCGAGGCCGCCGCCCACGGCCGGGGGCTGACCCTGCTGCACGCCTTCAACTGGGAGGCCGCCCTCGTCGGCCCGTCGGTGGCCGGCAGCCGGGACGCCGCCGAGGAACTGGTCGCCCGCGCCGCCACGGCCGCCAACGAGGTCGAACCGGCGGTGCCGGTCAGTGGGGAGATCGTCGAGGGGGCACCGGTCGAGGCCCTGATCCGCCGCTCCCCGACGGCGTTCCTGGTGGCCATCGGGGACGGCGGGATGGCCGGCTGCGGCGCCTGCGTACCGGCCGACGCGCCCGCCGTGCAGCTCGCCGCCCGCGCCGGCTGCCCGGTGCTGGTGGTCCGCCGCGACCCCCCGCCCCCGGGCCCGGTGCTGGTCGGGGTGGACGGCTCACCCAGCTCCCGGGCCGCGCTCGACTTCGCCTTCGACTGCGCCGCCCGCAGGCGGGCCCGGGTCATCGCGGTCCGGGCGGTCGAGCCGGGACGCCCCGACGACGACGTGCTCGGCGCGCTGGTCGCCGAGGTCGGCCGGCAGCATCCACAGGTGCCGGCGGAGTGCCACACCGTACGCGGCGACCCCGGCACCGTCCTGGTGGAGCAGTCCCGCTCGGCGCAGGTGGCGCTGGTCGGGGCGCGGGGCGACCAGCCGGGGCGGGGCATGCTGGGCGAGGTGAGCCAGACCCTGCTCTACCACGCGCCAGCTCCGGTCATCGTCGTCCGTGGATTGGTTTCCGCCGGAGCGGGCGGGGCATGACGTCCCCAACGGCCGGGACCAACGGCCCTGACCGGTGACCGCTCGAACGCGAAGACTGGGTCTGCCCGGGGCGAATCGGCGCTTCCGGGTGCAGAACTCCCCGACCCGCGAGAGGCTTTGGCAGCATGGACACCGCTCTCGACCTGCACAGCCCCCTGACCGACGACGAGCTGCGCCGGCTGGACGCCTACTGGCGGGCGGCGAACTACCTGACCGTCGGGCAGATCTACCTGCTCGACAACCCGCTGCTGCGCGAGCCGCTCGCCCCCGAGCACGTCAAGCCCCGGCTGCTCGGCCACTGGGGTACCAGCCCCGGCCTCAACCTGCTCTACGCCCACCTCAACCGGGTCATCGTCAACCGTGACCTGTCGGCCATCTTCGTCACCGGCCCCGGCCACGGCGGCCCGGCCCTGGTGGCGAACACCTGGCTGGAGGGCACCTACAGCGAGCTGTACCACTCGGTGAGCCGCGACGAGACCGGCATGCAGCGACTGTTCCGCCAGTTCTCCTTCCCCGGCGGCATCCCGAGCCACGTGGCACCGGAGGTGCCGGGCTCGATCCACGAGGGTGGCGAGCTGGGGTACGCCCTGAGCCACGCCTACGGCGCCGCCTTCGACAACCCGGACCTGCTGGTCGCCTGCGTCATCGGCGACGGGGAGGCGGAGACCGGGCCGCTGGCGGGGAGCTGGCAGTCGAGCATCTTCCTCAACCCGGCCCGCGACGGCGCGGTGCTGCCGATCCTGCACCTCAACGGCTACAAGATCGCCAACCCGACGGTCATGGACCGGATCCCCACCGAGGACCTGCTCAACCAGATGCGCGGCCACGGCTACCAGCCGTACCTGGTCGCCGGGGACGACCCGGAGCAGGTGCACCAGCTCCTCGCCGCCACCCTGGACCGGGCCTGCGACGAGATCGCCGAGATCCAGCGGGTGGCCCGCTCCGGCGGCCACGTCGAGCGCCCCCGCTGGCCGATGATCATCCTGCGGACCCCGAAGGGCTGGACCGGCCCGGCCCAGGTCGACGGCAAGCAGGTCGAAGGGACCTTCCGCGCCCACCAGGTGCCCATCGCCGAGGTACGCGACAACCCGGCGCACCTGGCCGAGCTGGAGCGCTGGCTGCGCAGCTACCGGCCGGAGGAGCTGTTCGACGCCACCGGCGCCCCGGTCGCCGAGCTGACCGCGCTGCCGCCGAAGGGCGAGCACCGGATGAGCGCCAACCCGGTCACCAACGGCGGTCGGGTGCTGCGCGACCTGACGCTGCCGGACTTCCGCGACTACGCCGTGGACGTCAAGCGGCCGGGTGAGCCGGTGGTCGGCGCGGCCGGGGTGCTCGGCACCTGGGTCCGCGACGTGATCACCGCGAACCCGCAGACCTTCCGGCTGTTCGGCCCGGACGAGGTCGCCTCCAACCGGCTCGGTGCCGCGTTCGAGGTCACCGACCGGTCCTTCGACGGCCGGATCGAGACCACCGACGACCACCTCTCCCCCGACGGCCGGGTGATGGAGGTGCTCTCCGAACACCTCTGCGAGGGCTGGCTGGAGGGTTACCTGCTGACCGGCCGGCACGGCATCTTCACCAGCTACGAGGCGTTCATCCACATCGTCGACTCGATGGTCAACCAGCACGCCAAGTGGCTGAAGGTGACCCGGGGCATCCCCTGGCGGGAGCCGATCGCCTCGCTGAACTACCTGCTGTCCAGCCACGTGTGGCGGCAGGACCACAACGGCTTCTCGCACCAGGACCCGGGTTTCATCGACCACGTGGTCAACAAGAAGGCCGAGGTGGTCCGGGTCTACCTGCCGCCGGACGGCAACACCCTGCTCTCCACCATGGACCACTGCCTGCGCAGCCGGCACTACATCAACGTGGTGGTGGCCGGCAAGCAGCCCGCCCCGAACTGGCTGACCATGGACGAGGCGGTCCAGCACTGCCGACGCGGGCTGGGCATCTGGGACTGGGCCAGCACCGACGACGGCCGGGAACCCGACGTGGTGCTCGCCTGCGCCGGTGACGTGCCGACCCTGGAGACCCTCGCCGCCGCCGACCTGCTGCACCAGCACCTGCCCGAGCTGAAGGTGCGGGTCGTCAACGTGGTCGACCTGATGCGGCTGCAGCCGTCGTCGGAGCACCCGCACGGCCTGCCGGACAACGAGTTCGACACCATCTTCACCCGCGACAAGCCGATCATCTTCGCCTACCACGGCTACCCGTGGCTGATCCACCGGCTCACCTACCGGCGGGCCAACCACGACAACCTGCACGTGCGCGGCTACAAGGAGGAGGGCACCACCACCACCCCGTTCGACATGGTGATGCTCAACGACCTGGACCGCTTCCACCTGGTCATCGACGTCATCGACCGGGTGCCCGGCCTGGCCGCCCGCGCCGCCCACCTGCGGCAGGAGATGGTCGACACCCGGCAGGCCTGCCGCGACTACACCCGCCGCCACGGTGAGGACGACCCCCGGGTCGCCGAGTGGCGCTGGCTCCGGGAGACCCAACCGCAGCAGCTCGACGGGCAGTGACCCCCGGGGTCCATGGTGGGCCGGTCACCGGCCGGCCCACCATCCCCCATCCGCCAGGAAAGGACGAGACGATGAACCCCGACGAGATCCTGGTCGGCTACGACGGTTCCGCCGACGCGGGCGTCGCCGTGGACTGGGCACTGGCCGAGGCGCAGCGCAGCGGACGCCCGGTCCGGCTGGCGTACGTCTTCGAGTGGATGACCGTCGCCGGTTGGGTCGGCCCGGGGGTGGCCCCCGGGGTCTGGCCGGACGACAACGCCCGGCGGCAGGTCGAGGAGCTGGTGCACCAGGCCGCCGCCGACGCCACCGCCGCCTGGCCCGGCGTCACCGTGCACGGTGAGGTATTCGACGGCCCGCCCGCGCTGGTGCTGGAGGAGCGTTCCGCCGAGGCGGGGCTGCTGGTGCTCGGCAGCCGGGGCCACGGCGGCTTCACCGGCCTGCTCGCCGGCTCCACGGCGGTCTCGGTGGCCGCCCACGCGCACTGCCCGGTCGTCGTGGTACGCGAGGCGCAGGCCAAGGTCACCGGCCCGGTGGTGGTCGGCTACGACGGTTCCGAGCAGGCCGGCACGGCACTCGGGTTCGCCGTGGAGCGGGCCGCCCAGCGCGAGGCCCCGCTGCGGGTGCTGCGGGCCTTCGAGCCGCCGGACGACCGCTGGCGGCCCTCCGACCCGGATGCCGAGGCCCGGCTCGCGGCGGACCGGGCCGAGATCGACCGGGCCCTCGCCGGATGGCGGGAGACCTTCCCCGAGGTGCCGGTCACGGTGGAGATCGCCCCGGCCCGGCCGGCTGCCGCGCTCGTCGAGGCGAGCCGGGAGGCGCAGCTCGTGGTGGTCGGCAGCCGGGGCCGGGGCGGGCTGCGCGGGATGCTCCTCGGCTCGGTCGGCCAGCAGCTCATCCAGCACGCGCACTGCCCGGTCGCCGTCGTCCGCGAACGCTGACCGGCCGCGCCCGGCCGGCCCGGCCCGGCCCGCAGCTCGGGCGGCTGTTGGGCCGATGTTGCGGTGATCCGACGACCTGACACCGCAACATCGGCCCCGGCGCATGGATCACCACGGGGGCGTGGATCGCCACCGGGGCGCGGATCGCCACCCGGGCGGGTGGATCAACGCGGGGCGGGCGGGTCGGGGTCCAGAGCGAGGTAGGTCTCCTCCTCCTGGGCCAGGTGCAGGCGCAGCACCGCGTCCAGTCCGTACAGGCTGGCGAGCAGGTCGGGCACCTGGTCGGGGCGCAACCGCCCGTCGGCCCGGGCCAGGTGACCGCCGATCGCGTCCACCAGCCGGTGGATCTCCACGTGTTCCCGGCTCATCGTGGACGTCGCCTCCCCGCCGAGCGGGCCGGTCAACGCCGGATAGAGCTGCCGTTCCTCGGCGCTGTCGTGCGGCAGCACCTCGTCGGTGAGCCGGCGGTGCGTGTCACGCAACGCCGGCAGGCACCCCTCGGCGGTCGGCCGGGTCGCCACCAGGTCGGCGGTGTCCCGTACCCGGGCGAGCACGTCCCGTACGCCTGCGTGCTGGCCCGCGTACCGGTCGAGCAGGGCGCGGGCGGCCGGCGGGACGTCCGGGCGACGCAACCCGCCACGCAGCGCCCGCAACGCGTTGAGGATCACCAGCACGTCGATGCCTTCCTGGAGGAACGCGCCCGCCACCGGCGGTAGCCGGCCGGCGGCGGCGACCAGCATCGCGGCCACCGCCAGCCCCATCCCGACGGCGGCGCTCTGCACCGCGATCCGGCGGGCGTGCCTGGCGATCTCGACGGCGTCGGCGAGCCGGTCCAACCGGTCCACGGTGATCACCGCGTCGGCGACGTCCGCCGAGGCGGTCGCCCCGGTCGCCCCCATCGCCACCCCGACGTGCGCCGCCGCCAGCGCCGGCGCGTCGTTCACCCCGTCGCCGACCATCACGGTGACGGCCCGCCGCGCCTCCTGCCGGACCCGGGCCACCTTCTCCTCCGGGGAGCACCGGGCCAGCGCCTCGTCCACCCCCACCAGCCGGGCCACCTGCTCGGCGGTGCGCGGCCGGTCCCCGCTGAGCAGCAGCAGCCGGGACAGCCCGGCGTCCCGCAGCCGCCGTACCGTCCGCCGGGCGTCGGGACGGACCGGGTCCTCCAGCAGGACCGCCCCGAGCGGGCCGTGGTCGTCGCTCACCCACACCGTCGACCAGCCGGCCAGCTCGGCCCGCTGGCGGGCCTGCTCCGCCCAGTCGGGCAGGTCGCCGGTGAGCTGCCCGACCCGCACCGGCCGGCCGTCGACCCGGCCGCTGACCCCGCGCCCCGGCTCCTCGGTCACCTCCGTCGGCGTGGTCAGCCGCAGCCGCCGCTCGCGGGCCTGCCGCACCAGCGCCGCCGCCAGCACGTGCGGGGAGAGCTGCTCCACCGACGCGGCCAGCCGCAGCACCTCGTCCCGGTCGCCGCCGGGGCCGGCCACCGTCTCCGCCGCCCGGGGCCGCCCGGCGGTCAACGTGCCGGTCTTGTCGACCAGCAGGGTCCGGGCCCGGCCGAGCAGCTCCAGCGCACCGCCGTCCCGCACCAGGACGCCCCGGCGGGCCGCCCGGGACAGCCCGGAGACGATCGCGATCGGGGTGGCCAGCAGCAGCGGGCACGGCGTCGCCACCACCAGCACGGCGACCGCCCGGACGACCTCTCCCGACCACCACCACGCCACCCCGGCCAGCAGCAGGGTGAACGGCACGAACGCCGCCGCGTACCGGTCGGCGAGCCGGACCGTCGGCGCCCGGTGGGCGGTCGCCTCCCGCGCCAGCCGGACGATCCCCGCGTAGGTGCTGCCCGCCGCGTCCCGGGTGGCCTTCAGGCCCACGGCGGCGCCCGCGTTGACCACCCCGCTGGACACCTGCTCCCCGGCCGCCCGGCCCACCAGTTGCGCCTCGCCGGTCACCACCGACTCGTCGAGCGTCGCCGGGGCCGTGAGCACCCCGTCGACGGGCACCACGTCCCCCGGCCCGACCAGCAGGTCGTCCCCCACCGCGACCCGGTCCAGCCCGACCACCTCGATGCCTCCGTCCGGGGTGCGCCGCCGCGCCTGCCGGGGCGCCCGCGCCAGCAGCGCGCGCAGGTCGCGGGTCGCCCGCCCCCGGGCGTACGCCTCCAGCGCCCGGCCGGTCGCCACCATCACCGCGATCACCGCCCCGGCCAGGTACTCCCCGACCAGCAGCGCACCGGCCAACGCCAGTACGGCGATGACGTCCACCCCGAACCGCCGCCGCCACCACTGACGCAGCACCGCCCCGACCGCCGGCACCAGCGCCCCCAGGGTCGCCGCCGCCCACACGGCGTCGGCGGGGCCACGCCGCCCGGTCAGCCACAGCGCCGCCCCGACCAGCAACGCCCCGCCGAGCAGGGCCAGGGGCGTCCACTCGCGCCAGCGCACCGGACGCCTGTCGACCGGCCGCTGCGGAACACACTCCTGCGGTGCCGCGTCCACCTGCGGATCGTCCCAGCAGGTGGCCGGCGGGGGCCGGGAACCGGGAAACCGCCGGGCCGAAATGCCCCCGAGGGGGGACCTGCGGGCCGTGCGCCGGGCCGGGTCGGCAGGCCAGGATGGAACGGTATCCCCACCCCGGGGCCGACGGGGTGGGGCACGATGGGAAAGAAACGGAAAGGTCGTGCCGATGAGCCACCAGACACCCGCGACGGACCGCCCGCTGACCACCGCGCTCGCGGAGGCGGCGGCGACGGCAGGTCACGCCCCCTCGGTGCACAACACGCAGCCGTGGCGCTGGCGGGTCCTGCCCGACGCCCTGGAGCTGCGGGTGGTCCGGGAACGGCAGCTCTCCGCCACCGACCCGGAGGGCCGGCTGGTGGCGGTGAGCTGCGGCGCGGCCCTGCACCACGCCCGGGTGGCGCTGGCGGCCGAGGGCTGGACGGCGCTGGTCGAGCGGCTGCCCGACCCGCAGCAGCCGGACCTGCTGGCCCGGTTGACCGGCCTGACCCGGTCCGGGGCCGACCCGGAGGCGATGCGCCTGGTGCAGTGCATGCAGGTGCGGCACACCGACCGCCGGCCGGTCAGCGACGAGCCGGTGCCCGCCGGGGTGCTCGACGACATCGTCCGCGCCGCCGACGCCGAGGGTGCCCGGTTGCAGATCCTCGACGCCGACCAGGTGATGGAGCTGGCCGCGACCGCCTCCCGCGCCGGCACGGTCGAGGCGGAGGACCCGCAGACCCGCGAGGAGTTGCAGTACTGGACGCACCGGGCCGGAACCGGCACCGGTCTGCCGCCTGAGGTGCTGCCGCAGGATCAGCCGCAGACCACCGTCCCGGCCCGGGACTTCGGCAGCCCCGGCGACCTGCCGGTCGGCCCGGGGCACGACAAGGCCGCCGCGTACGGGCTGCTCTACGGTGACGAGGACGAACCGGACAGCTGGCTGCGGGCCGGTGAGGCGCTCTCCGCGCTGTGGCTGACCGCCACCCGGCACGGGGCGTCGGTGGTGCCGCTGTCCGGCGTGGTCGAGGTGGCCGGCACCCGGCAGACGCTGCGGCACCTGCTCAGCGGGCTCGGCTACCCGTACCTGGTGCTGCGGGTCGGGATCGCGGACCCGGCGCACGCCGGCCCACCGCACACCCCCCGGCTGCCGGCCGCGCAGGTGGTCGACACCTCCGCCGTACGCGACCAGCGGCCCTGACGATCTCGTGCCGGGCGGTCACGGGGCGGTAACATCGCCCGCGTGGCCGCCAGCACCCCTGCCTCCCGCAACGAACACCAGGTCCCCTCGCTCGGGTTGAGCCCGTTGTCCCGGGTCCGCCTCGACGAGCTGCTCCAGGAGATGCTCGACCGGGTCGGCGACGTGGTGACCAGCCGGGAGCGGCTGCGGGCACTGCTCGACGCGGTGGTCGGCATCGGCACCGACCTCGACCTGCGCAGCACCCTGCAACGGATCGTGCAGGCGGCCTGCGAGCTGGTCGGTGCGCGTTACGGCGCGCTCGGCGTGATCGGTCCCGACCGGCTGCTGCACGACTTCATCACCCACGGCATCGACGCCGAACTGCACGCGAAGATCGGTGACCTGCCGCACGGGCGGGGGGTGCTCGGCCTGCTGATCGACGAACCCCGCCCGGTGCGCATGCCCGACATCACCCAACACCCCCAGTCGTACGGCTTCCCGCCGAACCACCCGCCGATGCACAGCTTCCTCGGCGTGCCGGTACGCATCCGCGAGCAGGTCTTCGGCAACCTCTACCTGGCCGAGAAGCAGGGTGCCCCGGAGTTCACCGAGGACGACGAGGAGATCGTCGTGGCGCTGGCCGCGGCTGCCGGCGTGGCCATCGAGAACGCCCGGCTCTACGCGCTGGCCCACCGCCGGGAACGCTGGCTCGCCGCCACCGCCGAGATCACCTCGGTGCTGCTCGGCGAGGTACGCCGGACCGACGCGCTGACCCTGGTGGCCCGCCGGGCCCGGGAGGTCGCCGAGGCGGAGCTGGCGCTGGTGCTGCTCTACGACGAGGACGCCGGCCACTTCACCGTCGAGGTGGTCGACTCCGCCGACGGTGACGCCGACGGGCTGGTCGGCGCGCTGCTGCCGGCCAGCGAGACCAGCTTCGCCGGCCCGGTCACCGAGCGTCGCCGGGAGCTGCTCGACAACCTGGCCGAGGCGGCCCCCTGGCCGGTGCCGGTGGTCGCCGGCCCGGCCGTGGTCTCCCCGCTCGCCGCCGCCGACACCCTGCACGGGGTGCTGGTGGTGGCCCACCGGCCCGACGCCGGCCGGGCCGCCGACGCCGACGTCACCCTGCTGGCCAGCTTCGCCGGTCAGGCCGCCCTGGCCATGGAGCGGGCCCGGGGGCAGGAGGAACGGGAACTGCTGGTGGTCCTGGAGGACCGCGAACGCATCGCCCGGGACCTGCACGACGTGGTGATCCAGCGGCTGTTCGCCACTGGCCTGCAACTGCAGAGCGGCGCGATGCACGCCCGCCCCGACGTCGCCAAGCGGATCAACGCGGCCGTCGACGACCTCGACGCCACCATCCGCGACATCCGCCGCACCATCTTCGAGCTGCGTACCCCGATGAGCGCGGCGCTGCGCACCGAGATCCGGGAGGCGGTCGACGTGGCCGCCGGGTCGCTGGGTTTCCGGCCCGCCGTCGAGCTGGACGGCCCGATCGACAGCGCCGTGCCGGAACCGGTCCGCCCCGACCTCACCGCCGTGCTCCGTGAGGCGCTGTCCAACGCGGTACGCCACGCCGAGGCCACCCGGGTCGCCGTCGCCGTGCGGGTCGACGCCGGCCGGGTCACCGTGACGGTCACCGACGACGGGGTGGGCTGTGATCCGGCCGCCGCCCGGGGTGGCCTGGTGAACCTGCGCGAACGCGCCGAACGGCACGGCGGCGAGTTCGAGGTACGCCGGGTCGAGCCGCACGGCACCCAGCTCTGCTGGTCGGTCCCGCTGCGCGACTGATCAGGGCCGCCGGCCGGTTCCTGCTCAGCCGGGTTGTTCCTGCTCAGCTGGCCCGTTCCTGCTCAGCCGGCCGGCGCGGCCGGGCGTTTCCTGCTCGGCCAGCCGGTGGTCCCCGCTCGGCCGGCGGTGCGGTGGGTCAGTGCCGTTGCCCGAGCAGGCGGGTGGCGAGCACGGCGGCCTGGGTGCGGCGTTCCAGGCCCAGCTTGGCCAGCACGCTGGAGACGTAGTTCTTCACCGTCTTCTCGGCGAGGAACATCTTGCCGGCGATCTCCCGGTTGGTCAGCCCCTCGGCCACGTACTCCAGGATGCGGCGTTCCTGCTCGGTGAGGGTCTTCAACTCGCGGGGCTGCTCGACGCCGCTGCGGATGCGTTCCAGCACCCGGGTGGTGATCGCCGGGTCGAGCAGCGACTGACCGGCCGCGACCCGACGGACGGCGTCGACCAGGTCGGTGCCCCGGATCTGCTTGAGGACGTACCCCGCCGCACCCGCCATGATCGCGGCGAACAGCGCCTCGTCGTCCTCGTACGAGGTGAGGATCAACCCCTTGATCGACGAGTCGACCGCCCGGACGTCCCGGCACACGTCGATGCCGTTGCCGTCGGGCAGCCGGGCGTCGAGGATCGCCACGTCGGGGCGGAGGGCGGGAATCCGCCGGGCCGCCTCCTGCGCGGAGCCGGACTCGCCGACCACTTCGATGTCGCCGCTGCTCTGCAACAGGTCGGCCAGGCCACGGCGGACGACTTCGTGGTCGTCGAGGAGGAACACCCGGATCATCCCTCGTTTCTACCCGCCCGGAGAGGCCCGTGCACGGGCCGAAGGTCCCTAACCCGGCGCGTCGGTCCACCTTTCCCGGCACGTCGCGCCGGGGACGGGCGGCCCGGCCGGGTCGGGGAGGGCGGCCCGGCGGGTCGGGACGTCCGGCCCTGCCCGGCCCACCCCCGGGTGACGGACCGTGGAGGGGAACCACCACCGGGAACCGGGTCGGCGTCGGCCGGCCGGGGCGACGCGTTCCCCGCTCGGGGTGGAGCGGCACGAACCGCCACGGAAGGAGCACGACCATGGGCACCGGGTACACCGAGGCGCAACTACGGGCCGCCGTCGCGGACGCCGTCCGCGCGCCCTCCCTGCACAACACCCAGCCGTGGCGGTTCCGACTGCGCGACGGCGGAATCGAGGTGTCGGTCGACCCGACCCGCCGGCTGCCGGCCACCGACCCGAGCGGCTGGGGCACCCGGATCTCCGGCGGGGCGGCCCTGTTCAACCTGCGGCTGTCCCTGGCGGTGGCGGGTACCCCGGCCACCGTACGGCTGCGACCGTACCCGGCCGACCCGGACGTGCTGGCCCGGCTGGTCCCGGACCTGCCGCGCCGGCCCACCCCCACCGAGCAGAGCCTGTACGCGGCCATCGCGCGCCGGTTCAGCAACCGGGCGCCGTTCTGGCCCGACCCGGTGCCCGCCGACGCCCGCTGGCGGCTCGGTGAGGCGGCCCGTACCGAACAGTGCTGGCTGGAGCTGGTGATCGGGGTGAGCGCCGTCAATGCCTTCGCCGAGGTCGCCCGCAGCGCCCACCGGGTGCTCGAACGCGACCCCGCCTACCGGGCCGAACGCGCCGACTGGGTGCGTACCGAACCCGCCCCCGACGGGGTGCCCGCCCGCGCCGGCGGACCGCAGACCGAGCCGCAGGATCTGCTGCCGTCGCGGGGCTTCGGCGGCCTGGACCGTGCCCCCGGCCGCGACTTCGAACCGGAACCGCTGGTGGCGGTGCTCGGCGCGGCCGGCAACACCGTCGTCGACCAGGTGCTCGCCGGGCAAGCGTTGCAGCGGGTTCTGCTGACCGCCACCGACGCCGGGCTCGCGGTGTCGATGCTGTCGCAGCCGATCGAGGTGTCGGGGGCGCGGGAGGCGCTGCGGCTGTCGCTGGGACGTTTCGGCACACCGCAGATGGTGATGCGGATCGGGTACGGGCAGCCGGGGGTGGCGACCCCGAGGCGGAGCGTGGACGAGGTGCTGGACGTGGCGGTGGCATCCGGCTGAACGCCTCCCTGTGCCGCCGTAGCGACTACCGACGGGATTCGAATGCCTCCTAAGCTCCACTACTCGTATCGGAGCCATAGGCCGCGTCGTATGCGGTATTGCGGTCGCCTCCCTGACCCTTTCCTCCCAGGGAACCCCTAGACCTCCTGCTCCTCTCCTTGGCCATCTCCTGAATGACCAGGCGACCGGCGGCCGCCTCGTCGGTCGCACCACGATTGACCCTCCGCCGCATCACTACAACCATGACCGAGATCGCAGCAGACACCAGAACAGCACCGACCACAAACCAAACAGCCATATCGACTCCCACGGCTTTCCTCCAATCCGACAACGGCACTAGAGGCCGCCACGCTTGGCCCGCCACTTCGCCCACACCCGCATCCGGCGTAGTTCGTCGTAGCGGAAGCACTGGGTGTCGGCGACGCCGACCTGGGGGGTGTCGGCGATGGACGTGATGTTGCCCGCCGCGTCGTAGCTGTAGCTGGTGTCGTTGACCGTGCCGGTGGCGGTCTCCGGCTTGACCTTCGTACGGGTCACCCGCCGGGTGACGGAGTCGTAGTAGGTTGAACGTAGAGGTCGCTGTCGGTCTGGCGGGTGGTCAGCGTGGGCTCGCCGTACCGGGTGTAGTCCTGCCCGATCACGTACTGGCCGACACCGGTCAGGTTGGAGGACAGTTCAGTAGGCAGGCCGGTCGTCGAGTCATACCTGGTCTCCACCAACTCGGAGAGCAGCCCACCAGAAAGCGGGTAGGTGATAGTGGTGGGGCTGCCATCGTATGTGGCGTAGCCGTAGCGATAGTTCCAGATTCCCGCCAGGCCGCTGCCCTCGTTGGCGGGAATCACATAGTTCACGCCGGTCGGCTGGTAGCGGATGTTGAAGGCGGTTGCCTGCCACTTGTAGACGTTGGTGGAGCCGGCCGACTCGTAGCGGATGCTCTGTAGTAGGTGTTCTGCACCGGTTGACCGTGGTCGGTGCTGCCGACCATGACCTTGATGTCGGACTCGGAGACCTGGGTGACGACGTACTTGTGCCAGTACTCGGTGATTTCAAGGTCGGCGTCGTGCGGGTCCGGGCCGACCACCGGATACAGGATCTCCGGCGCCCCGACCCCTCATACCCGGACGGGTCGGCGGCTAACGGGGATGCTGCGCGGCAAGCAGGGCGTCCTCCCGGGCCGGGTCGAGGCCGACGGTCGTCCGCGCCGGCCGCCCCGCACGGGGCGGGACCGTGCCCACCCGCTCCAGCCAGCGCCAGGTGTCAGCGACCGTCTCGGCCACCGGGCGACAGGTCAGCCCCGCCGCGTACGCCTTCTCGACGCCACGTTGCTGCAACCACCGGTACTCGTGGCCTGGTGGAATCCAGATCGGCAGGTCGTTCCACGGTTCGATCCCGGCGGCGAGGATCACCTCGGGGTCGGTCCAGCGCAGCCGGGCGTCGGCACCTGTCACCGCCACCGCCTCGCGCAGCAGTTCACCCATCGTGGTGTGCCCCGGTCGACTGATCACGTTGAACGCCCCGCCCACCCCCTCGGCGGCCCGGTCGAGCATGAAGGCAGCCAGGTCCCGGACGTCGACGTACTGCACCGGCAGGTCGGCCGGCCCCGGGGCCAGCACGTCACCGCCCCGGGCCACCCGGCGCAGCCACCACGGCAGCCGCCCGATGTCCTCCCCCGGCCCGAGGATCAGCCCTGCCCGCACCAGCAGGGCGCGGTCGCCGAACACCCCGGTCGCGGCCAGTTCACCGCCGGCCTTGCACCGGGCGTAGTCGTCGTCGCCGGTGTCGTCGGCCGCCGACGACACCACCGCCGACTCCTCGCCGGCCCCGGGGAGCACGGGCGGGGCGTAGACCGAGCCGCTGGAGACGTAGGCGTAGTGCCCGGCGGAGCGCAGCTGCGTGGCGGCATCACGTACCGCGCGGGGCGCGCCGTCCCAGGTGTCGACCACGATGTCCCACGCGCCGCCGGCCAGTTCGGCCAACCCGCCCGGCGCGGTCCGATCACCCCGCAACCGGTGTACGCCCGGCGGGGTCGCCCCGTGTATCCCCCGGTTGAACATGGTCACCGTCCAGCCCCGGCGTACGCCCTCGGCCACGACGGCGGAGCCGACGAAACCCGTGCCGCCCAGCATCAGCAGTCTCATACGTCCCACCCTGCCGGCCCGGGACATCAGCGGGGCATCCTGTTCACCGGCAGCGGATCTGCCCTCGGCAGAACCCGCTCCCCCACCACCCCGCATCAGCCGCGCACCGACCCCGTGCCTCGTTGCGCACATTCGTCATATAGCGGTATCCGCCCCGGCCCAAAGCCGCTATTTCGGCCCCGTGACGATAGGCCCATGCCGTCTCCCGGAAGATGTCCGCCCATCGTCACGGAAGGCACGGACCGAACATTCGGCGCACATTCCAGTCCGTCCACCGACGGGTCGACAATGGGTCCCTAGGCGGTCGACTCGGCGGACACCGGTATGCCTGTCAGGCATATTCATGACCCACAGGAATGAAGCTCTCCGCGCAAGACTGCCCGCACTCCCACACCACAGGCAACGGTTGAGGCAGGCTTCCGGGGGCGATCAACGGCGCCTCCCGGCTGCGGACGAACCAGACCAACACCTGAATCGGCGTGCTCGGCCAGAATCCCCGCAAGGGGCAGCGTCGCCAGCCCGTACCGGGAGACCCAGGGTCACCCACACCCGTGCGGAGGTGGCCGCCGAGTTGGCCGACGTGGTCTTCACCGCCCTGGTCGCCATCGAGAGCCTGGGCCTGGACGCCCGGTCGGTGGTGACCGCCTGCGCCGCGAAGGTCGAGTCCCGGATCACCCCCTGACGACCCGCCCGACCCCGATGGCCGATACCGCCCCGGCCCCGGCCCTGGCCCTGGCCCCAGTGCCGGTGCCGGTGCCGGTGCCGGTGCGACGATCGTCCGGTATCACCCGGTCCGACCGCTGTCGTCGTGACCGGCGGCACCCCCGGGCCGGAATCCCGACCCCGCCCCCGGCGTTACACCCTGCGTACGACCGCAGCAGCACCCCGGACCACCCGACGTCCCGGCCGCCGGCGGAATGACCCGGCACCGACGCTCGTTACACCCCCGGTACGACCGCAGCAGGCAGTACCCCGGCCGACCCCGCACCCCGCACCCGCCGGGCGGGAATGGCCCCGGACCCCCGGTCGTTACACCTGACCCCGGCACGAGCGGCCACCGCCCCGGCCGGGAACCCCCTGAACTTCTTTTCCCCGTACGAGCGCCCCCGACGTGGTGCCCACGCCCCCTTCCGCAGCCCGTCCCCCACGGGCACACCCAGCCCTCCACGGGCCGGGTCGGGGCGTCTACCCCCGAAGGAGCAACCCCATGAAGACCACCATCATGAACACCACCATCCTGCGTAAGAGCGTCCTCGGCATCGCCGGTCTCGCCGTCGCCGGAGGCATCGCCGCCGGCCCGCTCAACCACGACACCCCCACCATCGACACCCGCCCCGTCGCCACCGTCCAGGCCGACAAGCCCACCGTGGACACCACCAAGCTGATCCCGCACGGCGTGCAGGGCGAGCAGTCCCGCATCGACCTCAACGACGAGCAGACCAGCAACGCCAAGGCGATCATCGCCGCCACCAAGAAGGCCGGCATGGACGAACGCTCCGCCGTCGTGTCGATCGCGACCAGCCTGCAGGAGTCGAAGCTGGAGAACCTCGGCCACCTCGGTGACCGCAACGACCACGACTCGCAGGGCCTGTTCCAGCAGCGGCCGTCCAGTGGCTGGGGCACCGTCGAGCAGATCACCGACCCCGAGTACGCCACCCTGGCGTTCCTCAAGGGCCTCAAGCAGGTCGACGGCTGGCAGGACATGCCCCTGACCAAGGCCGCCCAGACCGTCCAGGTGTCGGCGTACCCCGACCACTACGCCCAGTGGGAACAGCAGGCCGCCGACCTCGTCGCCCAGCACTGGAACAGCTGACCCACCCGCGACGCCACCACGAAGCGCGTCCCCACGAAGCGCATCACCATGAAGCGACATCATGCGAAGGCCCCCGGCTCAGCTGAGCCGGGGGCCTTCGTGATCCTCTGGTGGGCGATACTGGGTTTGAACCAGTGACCTCTTCCGTGTCAAGGAAGCGCGCTCCCACTGCGCCAATCGCCCGTGGTCGAGAGCGGACGACGGGATTCGAACCCGCGACCCTCACCTTGGCAAGGTGATGCGCTACCAGCTGCGCTACGTCCGCGTGCCGCCCGGTCTCCCCGGCGACGGGGTGAACTCTACCCCATTCCAAGATCGCCCGCCCGGCCGACCCCACCGCGTGCTCCCTCCCGACGATTGCCCTGCTCATCGACGGGGTACTGCATCCCGACAGCACACTCCCACCCCCAAGGAGCTGTCATGGGAATCGGAACGAGCATCTTCCTGCTCGCCGTCGGCGCGATCCTCACCTTCGCGGTGAACGCGAGCGTCGGCGGTGTCGATCTCGACGTCGTCGGCTGGATCCTGATGGCCGCCGGTGTCCTCGGCCTCGTCATGGTCCTGCTGATGCGCGATCGCCGCCGTACGGTCACCACCGCCGAGCCGGTGGCGTACCAGCGGGTCGAGGAGCGTCGGGACGTCGCTCCGCCGCTGTGAGGCGACCGACCCGGCACCCCGCGACGCGGGGGTGGACCGGCCCGTAGTGCTACCGCGTGGACGGCAGCGCGTCGAGCCGGTCGCGCACCAGTGCGGCGTCCGGGTGGCCGAGCTGGTCGAGCACGTCGAGCGCCTGCCCCCAGGCGGCCCGGGCCGCGTCGGGTTCGGCGGCGGCCAGGTGGCTGTCACCGACGTGCATCAGCGTGACGGACTCGTAGTAGCGTTCGCCGGTCTCCCGCCACAGCACGAGCGCCTCCCGGAAGCAGTCGAGGGCGTCGCGGTGCCGGCCGAGGTGGTGGTGGGCGAAGCCCAGACTGTCCCACGCGTGCGCCTCCCAGTAGCGGTTGCCGGTCTGCTGCTGCCGCACCAGGGCCTGGCCGCAGTAGTCCAGCGCACGGAGGTGGTCGCCGAGCTGGATGTGGTACCAGCCGATGTTGTTGAGCGCGTTGGCCTGCCCCTGCGCGTGCCCGGCGGCCTCGAACAGGCGGTGCGCCCGTTGCGCGTGGCGCAGCGCCCGCCGGTGGTCGTCCTGCCGCTCCGCGAGGATGCCGAGGTTCAGTTCGGTCCGCCCACCACCGACCCGGTCGCCGAGTTCGGCGTACAACAGCCGGGAGCGTTCCAGATGCTCGTGGGCCTCGTCGTACGCGCCGAGGCGCAGGCAGGCGACGGCCCGGTTGCGGTGGGCGCGGGCCTGCCCGTCGCGGTCCCCGGCCGCCGTGGCGGCCCGCAACGCCAACTCCTGGGCGCGGGACTGGTCCGTCCAGGCACCCACCCGGTCGAGGTAGGTGTTGACGCTCCACGCCAACTGCCAGGCGTGCGTCGGTAACCCGTGCTCGACGGCCAGGCCGATCGCGGCGAGCAGCGCCCGGTGCTCGGCGGCCAGCCACGCCCACGCCTCGTCCCGGTCGGCCGGCGCGGGCACCGCCGTCCCGGGGTGCGCCGCCGGCAGGTCGATGTCGTCGCGGTGCTTGTGCAGCAGCAGAGCGGCGGCGTACGCGGTGTGCAGGTAGTGGTCGAGCAGCCGGCACAGCGCCGCCCGCCGCAGGCCGGCGGAGTCGGTGGCCACGGCCAACTCGACGGCGTACGCGCGGAGCAGGTCGTGCAGGACGTACCGGCCGGGGGCGTGCTCGGTGAGCAGGTTCGCCCGGGTCAGTACCGCCAGCGGCCGGCGCACCTCGGCCGGGGCCAGGGCGGCGAGGCTGGCCGCCGCCGCCACGGACACGTCGGGCCCGGGGTGCGTGCCGAGCGCCCGGAACAGGTCGGCCGCCGCCGGATCGAGACCCCGGTACGACCAGGACAGCACCGCGCGGACGTCGACGCCGGCCTCGCCGCCACTGAACGCGTCGAGGGCGCCCCGGCTCACGCTCAGCTCGGCGGCGAACCGGGCCAGCGGGAAGTCCGGATAGGTGGCGGCCCGCGCGGCCACGATCGCCAACGCCAGGGGCAGCCCGGCCGCCGCGGCGACGACCCGGTCCACCGCCTCCGGCTCCGCCGCGACCCGCTCCGCGCCCAGCCGGCGGGACAGCAGCTCACGCCCCTCCGCCGGGGAGAGCAGACCCAGCGGCAGCGGTCGGGCCCCCTCGGCCGTGACCAGCCCCGGAAGCTGGTTACGGCTGGTGACCAGGACCAGGCATCCCGGCGAGCTGGGCAGCAGCGGACGTACCTGGTCGGCGTCGCGGGCGTTGTCCAGCAGCACCAGCACCCGCCGGTCGGCGAGCAGGCTGCGGTAGAGGGCGGCCTGTGCCGCCAGCCCCACCGGAATCCGCTCCGGCGGCACCGCGAGCGCCTCCAGGAAGCCGGCCACCGCCTCGGCGGGACTCAGCGCGGGCGACTCGGCGTCGAAGCCGCGCAGGTCGACGTAGAGCTGGCCGTCCGGGAAGCGGTCGGCGACCTGGTGCGCCCAGTGCACGGCCAGGGCCGTCTTGCCCACACCCGCCGTACCGCCGATGATCGCGACGGGGACGGTGCCCGGCGGGCCGGCCGGCTCGGTGAGCAGGGCGGTCAGGGCGGTCAGCGGCGCGGACCGGCCGGCGAAGTGCCGTACCGCCGCCGGTAGCTGGCGGGGCACGAACGGTGCCGGGGCCGACGACGCGGTGGCGGCGTGGGCCTGCCGGTCCGGCTCGGCGCGGGCGGCCGTGGCGAGCCGGTCGTCGGCGCGCGCCGCGTCCGCCGCCGCCAGCAGCTGCCAGTACGCCGCCTCCCAGCGGGCCTGGTCGGTCAGCTCGGCGGGCAACCGGATGCCGGCCTGTCCGGCGTACGCGACACACGCGCCCAGGTAGCCGGTGACGAAGTCCCAGTCCGGCAGCGACTTGGCGTTGAGCTTGTCGCTGAGGGTGGAGCGGGCCAGCGGCCTGCCCCGGGCGGCGGCGACCGCCACCAGGGAGTTCAACGACGGCCCGCCCGCCTGCTGGCGTAGTCGCCGCAGTTCGTCGGCGAAGGCGAGCAGCGCCTCCCGACCCGTCTCCCCCACCCCACACCCCACCCGGCGTCGCGATGTTCCCCTGGAAGAACCGGAGCCAGGATAGCTTGGCATCGATGTGCGGTGATGCCCCGGAACGGGGGCGGCGACCGGGCCGGCGACCGGACAGCCGCAGGGTCGGACAACAGCGGGACCGGACAGCAGTAGGGCCACCTTCCGTCACGGAAGGTGGCCCTACTGACCGAGTGGGCGATACTGGGTTTGAACCAGTGACCTCTTCCGTGTCAAGGAAGCGCGCTCCCACTGCGCCAATCGCCCGTGCTTGTTACCGAGGTGGGGACGGGATTTGAACCCGCGTACACGGCTTTGCAGGCCGTTGCCTCGCCTCTCGGCCACCCCACCGAGGTTGCCCCCGTCATGCGTGGCGGCAGCTCCGAGCGGACGACGGGATTCGAACCCGCGACCCTCACCTTGGCAAGGTGATGCGCTACCAGCTGCGCTACGTCCGCTTGCCTCCGGGACGACACCCGGTGACGGATGGAAACTCTAGCCGAGCGGTCTCACCGATGCCAAATCGGGGCCGCCGACGGCGCGTCAGGCCGCCACGATGGTGACCGGCACCACCATCCGCAGAGCTTCCTAGGAGAGTTGGTCGTCGCAGGTGGGCACCTCGCCCGCACCCCTACCGAACAGGTCGGCAAGGTAGCCGACCCGCCGGTGGGGTGCTGTCCGGCTTCCGACTACCGGCAGCCGGATCGGGCGGGTCGGTAACTCCCCGTGGTCGGTTCGATAGGTTACCGTAGCGGCGTGACGAGACGTGCCGCCGCCGATGTCCGCCTGGATTCCCTGCTGCGCACGGCCTGCGACGTGATCGTCGAGCGTGGACTCGCCAACACCCGCACCGCCGACGTGGCCGCCGCCGCCGGGGTCAGCCAGGCGCTGGTCTTCTACCACTTCGCCACCAAGGAGCGGCTGCTCGCCCAGGCGTTCGCGTACGCCGTCGAGCAGGAACTGTCCCGGCTGGACGCGGTGCTGCGCTCCGCCACCCCGCCACTGACCAAGCTCCGGCGCATCCTGCGCCTCTACACCCCCACCGGGCGTCCCTGGGCGATGTGGATCGACGGCTGGGCCGAGTCGCTGCGCACCCCGGAACTGGAGAAGGTCTGCCGGCGGCTCGACCTGCGCTGGCGGCAGGACCTGGCAGCGGTGATCTCGGCCGGGGTGGCCGACGGGACCTTCGAATGCGCCGACCCCGCCGGTGCCGCCTGGCGGATCAACGCGGTGATGGACGGGCTCGCCGTCCAGCTCGCCGTGCACGAGCGGGTGATCTCCCGGCGACAGTTCGGCGAGTGGATCCGGCTGGTCACGGCCCGGGAACTGGGGCTCGACCCCGCCCAGCTCGTCTGATCCGCGCACTCCGCGCCATTGCCCCCGTCCGATCCGCCTGGTATCCACGTATGCGCATGCGTTACCCCGCCTGCGCCGGGCCGGCGGTGCGCCGGTCCCCGCTCCCACGAGGAGGATCCGTGCCCAGACCGGAGTGGACACCCCGAACGAGCCGGCATCGACGCCGGCTCGTTCCCGTACTGGCGACCGCCGCCGTGGTCGCCGCCCTGCTGCCCGGCGGAGGCACCGCCACGGCCGCGCCGGGCGACACCGCGGCCCCGGCCCCGGGCCGCTCCGGCTCGTTCGCCGACGACCGCCACCAGGCCGCCGACGTCGACAACCGCACCGGTACGGCCGCACCCGACGCCCGCCAACGCAGCCTGGCCCGCGCCACCGGCGCCCCGGTGCGCTGGAACCGGCTCGGCACCCCGCACGCCCTCGGCCCGGCCCGGCTCGCCACCGGCCTACCCACCGACCCGGAGGCCGCCGCCCGGCGTTACCTCGCCACCCAGCGGGACCTGTTCGGGCTGGACGCCGACGCGGTGACCGCGCTCGACCGGGTGCTGGTCCGGCGGATCGGCGACGGCGCGGTGGTCACCCTGCGGCAGCGCTTCGGCGACCTGCCCGCCGGCCACGACGGGCTGGTCACCGTGGCGGTCGCCGACGGCACCGTGCTCTCGGTCAGCTCCTCGCTGACCCGGGACGCCTCGGCCCCCGCCCCGGCCACCCGCACCCCCGGGCAGGCGTACGCCGACGCCCTCGCCGACGCCGGCCTGGCCGCCGACGCGGTGGCCAGCCACCGGGTGCGCCCGGTCGCCGTGCCCACCCCGGTCGACGGCAACCGGGCCGCCTACGAGGTGACCCTGATCGGGCGGGACAGCGACCACCCGGCCGCCTTCACCACCTACGTCGACGGGATCACCGGGAAGGTGCTGGTCCGCGAGGACCTCGTCGACTTCGACTCCGACAACCCGAGCTGGGCGGTCTACCCAGCCACCCCGCCGCAGGACCTCGCCCCCGGGCAGGACCCCCGGGTCCGCTGGTGCGCCAGCCCCGCACCCGACTGCGCCGCCGCCTTCCGCGACCCGGCGAGCGGGCAACCCTGGGACGTCGACCTCGCCACCGGGGCGCCCACCGGCACCACCCGGGGCAACTCCGCCAACACGGTGGTCTCCTGGGGCGCCGGCAGCCCCATGGTCAACGCCCCCGACCGGCCGGACCGGCGCTACGAGTACCCGTTCACCGACCAGTGGCACCAGGCCCGCTGCAACCCGGCGGCGTTCACCTCGGCCCAACGCAACGACGCCGACGCCGCCACCGCCAACCTGTTCGCCATGCACAACCGGATGCACGACTGGGCCTGGCACCTCGGCTTCACCGAGGCCACCTGGAACCTCCAGGCGGTCAACGTCAGCGGCGCCGGGCTGGGTGGCGACGCCGAGCAGGGGCGGGCCCAGCAGGGCGCGCTGAGCGGCAACCGGAACAACGCCAACCAGTCCACCCCGCGCGACGGGCTGCCGCCGAGCACCAACATGTACCTGTGGCAGCCGCAGGCCGGTGGGCCGTACCCGCCGTGCGTCGACGGCGACTACGACATGACGGTGATCGGCCACGAGTACACCCACGCCATCACCAACCGGATGATCGCCGGCCCGGACAGCGGGATCGGCGGCCACCAGGGCGGGGCGATGGGCGAGTCGTGGAGCGACCTGCTCGCCGCCGAGTACCTCTACGAGCACGGCCTGCGCGCCCCCGGTGAGACGCCCTTCGTCACCGGCGGCTACGTCACCGGCAACCTGGTCAGCGGCATCCGCAACTACGACCTGAGCCGCAGCCCGCTCAACTACTCCGACGTCGGCTACAACACCGGCGGGCCCGCGGTGCACGCCGACGGGGAGATCTGGGGCGCGACCAACTTCCGCATCCGCGCCGCCCTGGTCAAGAAGTACGGCCTGGGCACTCCGGCGCGGCAGCTCGACTGCGCCCAGGGCCGGGTGGCCGCCGAGAACTGCCCCGGCAACCGGCGCTGGGTGCAGCTGGTCTTCGACTCGTTCCTGCTCCAGGCGGCCAGCCAGGTCAGCATGCTCGACATGCGGGACAACCTGCTCACCGCCGACCGGCTGCGCTTCGGCGGGGCCAACCAGGAGCTGATCTGGGCCGAGTTCGCCCGCTCCGGGATGGGTCGGGACGCCGCCACCGTCGGCGCCGCCGACACCGACCCGACGCCGAGCTTCGCCAGCCCGGCCGGCGGCAACGCCACGCTGACCCTGCGCCCCCGGGGTGACAGCGCCAACGCGCCGATCCGGCTCTACGTCGGTGACTACGAGGCGCGGGCCACCCCCGTCGCCGACACCGATCCGGCCACCCCGCTGCCGGCCACCTTCGAGGCCGTCGCCGGGACGTACCAGCTGCTGGCGGTCGCCCCCGGCTTCGGCCACCAGCGCCTGGAGGTGGTCGCGAAGGCCGGCCAGCAGGGGTACGTCGACCTGCGGCTGAGCCAGAACCTGGCGTCCACCAGGTCGGGGGCGAGCATCGCCGGGGACGGGGTGAACCTGGACCGGATCGCCGACGACACCGAGGCCACCAACTGGGCGTCGTTGACCGGGGTGGCCGGCAAGCAGGTCACCGTGACACTGCCCTTCGGCACGCCGCAGCCGGTGCAGCGGGTCACCGTCAGCGCCATGCTCCGCCCGGCGATCACCGGCGACGCCGACCCCGGTGCGCAGAACGCGCTGAGCGCGCTGCGGTCGTTCGCGGTGTCGACCTGCGACGCGACCACCACCGACTGCGCCGACCCGGCCCGCTGGACCCGGATCTACACCAGCGCCGACGACGCGTTCCCCGGTGGGAGGTACCGGGCCTACAGCCGGGACCTGATCGCCAGGTCGTTCCGGGTGCCGGCCACCGTCGCCACCCACGTCCGGCTGGAGGTGCTGGCCAGTCAGTGCACCGGCGGCCCGGCGTACGCCGGTGAGCAGGACGACGACCCGGCGACCCGGACCGACTGCGCGACCGCCAGCCCGGCGCGCGACCAGGTGCGGATCGCCGAGTTCCAGGTGTTCGCGAAGTGAAACCCGCCGGGGCCGGGTGGTGGCGCCACCCGGCCCCGGCGGCCCCCGATCACCGTCGGACGGTGGTCCAGCGGACCGGTCGACGGACCGGGCGGGCATCGTCGCCCGCCACACCGTCGGACGCGGTCCGGGTGAGCTGCCGCAGCCGCATCAGCAGGCCGACACCGAGGAAGAGCAGCAGGCCGCCGAGCAGGAACGCCGCCTGCACCAGTCCGAAGCCCCCGCTCTGGTCGGCCGACCGGTTCGCCGCGGCCGGCGGCGGCACCTCGGCCAGCGCCTCCTCGGTCGGCTCGGTCTCCTCCTCGCTCGGCTCCAGCACCTCCTCGGTCGGCTCCGGCGACGCGGTGGTCGGCTCGGGCGCGGCCGTGGTGGGCGCAGGCGCCGTGCCGACGACCTGCCGGGTGGCGGTGCGTCGGGCGAGCAGCCGCAGGTTCGGGTCGTACGCCTCGGCGGCCATGGTGATCCGGCCCCGGGTGACGTCCTCGGCGAAGGCCACCCGGTAGGTGGCGGTGACCGTACGGTCCGGGCAGAGGGTGCCCGGGTCGAGTTGCCGGTCGGTCAACCGGGCCACGTCGCCCTGGGCCCGGATGTCCAGCGGGAACGAGCCGGTCTCCTCGACCCGGTCCATCTTGACCTGGTCCAGCCGCAGCCCCTGCACCGAGAGCACCATCGACCAGCGGACCTTCACACAGCCGCCGTTGCCCTGGCGGGACACCACCGCCGAAACCGTCCGCACCTGGTCGCCGGCGGTGAACTGGGCGGGCAGGCCACTCAGCTCGGTGGAGAAGCGGTCCGCCGCCGACGCCGGTGTCGGCCCGACGAGCCCTGTCCCCGACAGGCAGGCCAGCACCGCCCCGACCCGTAGCGCGTTCCGCCACACCATCACCACCGCCTCGCTCCTCCCGTCGGTCTTGTCCACTCGCCACGCTATGAGCAGGATGGGGAAGCCGGTAGACGGGCGTGTTCGCGCCGATCGGCAAGTGCGGTGCCGGTTAACACCGACAGTGGTGAACCGGTCACCCGTCCTCGCCGACACGCCGGGTGACGGCGTGGGCTAGGCCGCTTCGTCGGGCCGGTGAGGGTCGACCGCGCCGGGGTTCGCGCGGCTGACATCCTGGGCGGGTGTCCGATCTCTCCGCGGCCTTCGTCCGGCTGCACGCCCGGCTCGCCCCGGTCGCCTTCGTACCCGAGGTGCGGTTGCACCAGGCCGACGAGCCGATCGGCCTGTGGGAGCTGACCGAGGGTGAGTTCCGCAGCTCCCAGCCGCCGCCGTTCTGGGCGTTCGCCTGGGCCGGTGGGCAGGGCCTGGCCCGGTACGTCACCGACCACCCGGAGACGGTCGCCGGCCGCCGGGTGCTCGACCTCGCCTCCGGCTCCGGCCTGGTCGCCATCGCCGCCGCACGGGCCGGTGCGGCGACCGTGCGGGCGGTGGAGATCGACGAGCGGGCCGTCGCCGCCGTCGCCCTCAACGCCCACGCCAACGGGGTACGCGTCGATGCCGAACTGGCCGACGTGCTCGACGGCGACGCCGGGGACGCCGAGGTGCTGCTCGCCGGGGACGTCTTCTACAGCGAGGCGATGGCCCGCCGGGTGCTGCGTTTCCTGCTGCGGGCCGCCCGCTGCGGCGCCCGGGTGCTGGTCGGCGACCCGGGCCGGGCGTTCCTGCCCCGGGAACGGTTCCGCGAGCTGGCCGGCTACGACGTGCCGGTGCCGGAGGCGTTGGAGAGCGTCCGGGTGAAGCACACCACGGTGTGGGAACTGGACCCCGCCCCGCCGGGGGCCGCCCGCTAGCGTGACCGGGTGCTGTTCCGGGGGTGGGAGGCGTCCGTCGACGAGCCCTGGCCGGACGTGGCCACGGTCGTCGACCGGGTCGGCGGCGTCCACCTGGTGGTGACCCGGCACGCGCTGGTCCGGCAGGTGCTCGCCGACGCGGTGACCTGGCGGCCCGACAACGCCCTGGACGCGGTGACCCCGATCCCGGTGGCCGCGCTGCGGGTGCTCACCGCGCACCGGTTCCGGCTGCCGCCGACGCTGGCGAACAACGCCGGCCCCAGCCACCCGGCGATCCGGGCGATCGTCGCCGAGGCGCTGCACCCCGACCGGGTGGCCGCCCAGCGACCGTGGCTGACCGCCCTGGTCCGGGCCCGGGTCGCCGACATCGCCGCCGACCTGGCCGCCGGTCGGCCGGTCGACCTGCACGCCCGGCTCGCCGCCGACCTGCCGCTGCTGGCGCTGGCCCGGCTGGTCGAGCTGCCGGACGCCCCGGTGGGCGCGGTGAAGGACTTCGCGCGGGCGGCACTGGAACTGTTCTGGGCCCCGCTGGACGCCGACCGGCAGCAGAGCCTCGCCGTCGAGGTGGGCCGGTTCCACGCCGTACTGCGGGAGTTCGCCGGCACCGGCGGCGGCCTGGCCGCTCGGCTGCGCGCCGCCGGGCACCGTCCGGACGTGGTGGTCGGGGCGCTGTTCTTCCTGCTGGTCGCCGGCCAGGAGACCACCAGCCAGTTCCTCACCCTGCTGCTGCACCGGCTCACCGGCGAACCGGGGGTGCGCGCCGGGCTGCGGGCCGGCACGGTCGCTGTGGCCGACGTGGTCGAGGAGGGCCTGCGCCGGGAGCCACCGATCGTCACCTGGCGGCGGGTGGCGGCGACGGACACCGCGCTGGGCGGCGTGCCGGTGCCGGCGGGCAGCTCGGTGCTGCTGTGGCTGGCCCGCGCCGGCTGCGACCCGGAGGTGGTGGCCGACCCGGCCGGGTTCCGCCCGGGGCAGCGCGGGTCCCGTCGGCACCTGGCCTTCGGGGCGGGGGCGCACCGCTGCGTCGGCGCGCAGCTGGCCCGGCTGGAGGCGGCGGTGGTGGTCGCCGAGGCGACGCCGCTGCTGGACGCGGTGACGGTGGTCCGTCCGCCGTGGTGCCCGGACAACCTCACCTTCCGGATGCCCGACGCCTTCGTGGTCCGCCGCAGCGGGTGACCCTCCCGCCGGCCCGACCAGAGGCACCGGCACGGCCCGCCGGCACACCGCGCGGCGTACGGGCGTAACCCGGCCTCCTGGCGACGGGTTGAGCCCAGTGTCGACGCGCGGTCGCGCGTCCGCCTGTCGGGCCGGGGGGTGAGGGTGCAGCGCACGCCGGTCGTCCTCGTCCCACTGCTCAGCATCGTCCTGCTGTGGCCGATGGCGGTCGTCCCCGGTGGCGAACCGCTGCCCACCGCCGCTACCGCCGGGCAGCTCACCGTGGCCGGGTCCACCCCGTCGAGCCGGTTGAGTACTCCCCCCGTGACCCTCCGTTGTATTTTGGACCGTCTATACGCTCGTATCAGTCGGGAGAAGCCGGTAGTATCAGACATCGACAGGTATCAACGCCTTTCGACCGGCCCGGCTGCCTCGGACAGCGCCGGAGCGGGTCGGACCGGAGGGGAGATCGGAACGGCAGTCGGGCGGGCGGGGCGCGGGCAGTCGTCGACCGAACGACGTGACCCGATCGGGCAGGAGTGCCCCGGGGTCCGGGGCACCCCCCACCGGTGGCAGCGGGGCACGGACCGGCGTCCGACCCCCGACACCGCCGACGCCGTGCCGCTGAGGGTGAGCGTGCTGCGCTGCTGACTGGTGGCGGTCCGCTCCACCATGCCCGTCGCCGTCGCGCGACGTCCGGCCGATCCGGCGACGAACCCCGTCGCCGGTCCGCAACAGACCGCCGCCCAGCCCGTCGTTTCGCCGGTCGGTGAGCGACGGCGAGGTGGCGACCCGTTGACCGCTGCCAGCCTCCTGGATGTGAATCGTGCTCTCCACTGACACCCGGCGTGCCCTGCGCGCCGACCTACCCGCCTCACTCGTGGTCTTCCTCGTCGCACTGCCGCTCTGCGTGGGCATCGCCGTCGCCTCCGGCGTCCCCGTCGAACTCGGCCTGGTCACCGGCGTCGTCGGCGGGCTGGTCGTGGGCATGATGCCCGGCAGCAGCATGCAGGTCAGCGGCCCGGCAGCCGGCCTGACCGTGCTGGTGGCCGAGGCCGTGGACCGCTACGGCCTGGCCGGCCTCGGCACGATCGTGCTGATCGCCGGGCTGATCCAGATCGGCCTGGGGTTGCTCCGGCTCGGCCGGTGGTTCCGGGCCATCTCGATGGCAGTGGTGCACGGCATGCTCGCCGGCATCGGGCTGCTGCTCATCGCCGGGCAACTGCACATCCTGGCCGGCGCCGACACCGCACCGGTCGGCCTCGCCGCGTTCGCCGGCCTGCCGGCGCTGGTCGGTGACCTGACCAGCTCCGAAACCGCCAGGCTGTCGCTCGTCGTGGGAACCGCGACGCTCGCGGTGATGCTGCTCTGGAACGTCCTGCCCGGAAAGCTGCGGACCGTGCCCGGCGCGCTGGTCGCCGTGGTCGCGGCGGCCGGGGCGAGTGTCCTGCTGGACCTGCCGGTCGACACCATCGAGGTGTCCGGGCTGCTCGCGGCCATCCAACCGTCGCTCGGGCATCCGAGCCAGCTCGCCGACCTCGGAGTGCTCGCCACCATCGCCACGTTCGCCCTGGTCGCCTCGGCGGAGAGCCTGTTCAGCGCGGCGGCGGTCGACCGGCTGCACCAGGGACCGCGCACCGACTTCGACCGGGAACTCGTCGCCCAGGGCACCGGCAACACCGTATGCGGCCTGCTCGGCGCGCTGCCGATGACCGCCGTCATCGTGCGCAGTTCCGCAAACGTGCACGCCGGCGCGAAGACCAAGGCCTCCCGGGTGCTGCACGGGCTGTGGCTCCTGGTCTTCGTCGCCGCCGTACCCGGCCTGGTCGGGCTGATCCCCCTGCCGGCGCTCGCCGCCGTGCTGGTGCACGCCGGGTGCAAGCTGCTGCCGCTGCGGACGCTTCCCGACCTGTGGCGGGAACACCGGGGCGAGGCGGTGGTGCTGGTGGTGACGGCCACCGCGATCGTCACCACCGACATGTTCACCGGGGTGCTGGTCGGCCTCGGCCTGGCGGTGGCCAAGGCGGCCTGGGAGACGTCGCACGTCCGGGTCACCGTGGACGACGGCGACGGCGGCACCGGGCCGATCGACGTCGCCATCGTCGGCAACGCCACCTTCCTGCGGCTGCCCACCATCCTCAACACGCTGCACGCGCTGCCCGCCGAGCGGATCATCCGGCTGGACCTGCACGGCCTGCGGCACCTCGACCACGCCTGCGGCACCGCGCTGGACACCTGGATCGAGGCGCACAACCGCTCCGCCGGCGGCCAGGTGCAGGTCGTCGCGCCCCGTCCGGCCGAGGACGACCGGCCCCGCCCCGTCCCCGCCACCGAGTGAGCAGGGACGGTCGCCACCGCGGCCCGGGACCGGTCCGTCGCGATCCGCGCCGCCACCGCGGCCCACGGCGGTGTGGCGCTCAGCCGGCGTCCTCGGCCCAGGTGCGCCAGTCGTCGAGCACGCCGTACAGGTCGGGGGTGAGCCAGCCCGGAGCGGACCGGCGGAACACCCCCGGGTCCATCGCCCCGGCCCCGGCCGGCAGCGCGCCGAGCAGGTTCGGCACCAGCTCCGTCAGGTTCGCCCAGTGCACCAGCTGCGGCTCCGCCGGCCACGCACCGATCACCACCCCGGCGGGCACGGCCCGGCGCTCCAGAGCCTCCAGGGTGAGCGCGGTGTGGTTGAGGGTGCCCAACCCGGCCCGGGCCACCACCACCGCCGGAGCACCCAGCGACACCGCCAGGTCGGCCACGGTCCACGCCTCACCCGACGGACGCAGCCCCATCGGCACCAGCAGCCCCCCGGCCCCCTCGACGAGCACCAGGTCGTGCTTGTCGACCTCCGCGCGGATCGCGTCGACGGCCGTGTACAGCTCCAACGGCTCCAGCTCGGCCACCCGGGCGGCGGCCAGCGGAGCCAACGGGTCGGGGTAGCTGGCCAGGGTACGACCGGTCAGCGGGGCGGCCAGCCGGGTCACCGCGTCCACGTCACCGGGCTCGCCGGTGGCCGTCCCCGACTGGCCCGGCTTGACCACCGCGACCCGCAGGCCGGCGGCCTGCGCCGCGGCCGTGATCGCCGCCGTCACCACCGTCTTGCCGACCTCGGTGTCGGTCCCGGTGACCACCACCGCACCCTTCCACCCACTCAAGGCAGGACCACCTCGGTTCGCGACTGCGGGGCTCGCAAAACCGGCTCACTCCTCACGCTCACAGGACCACCTCGGTTCGCGACTGCGGGGCTCGCAAAACCGGCTCACTCCTCACGCTCACAGGACCACCTCGGCTCGCGACTGCGGGGCGCACTCCACGATGGTCTCCAGGGCGTGTTCGAAGTCCGCCCGGGTGACCCCGGTGGAGAGGGTCAGCCGGAGGCGGGAGCGGTGGTCCGGGGTGGACGGTGGGCGGAAACAGCCGACCGCGACGCCCCGGGCCCGGCAGTCGGCCGCCCAGGCGGTGGCGGCCTCCGGACCGGGTGCGGTCACCGACACCACGGCGGCGTCGGGGGTGGACACCGGCAGCCCGGCCGCGCCGAGGCGGCGTACCGCGTAGCCGGCCCGGTCGGCCAGTTCGGCGCGCAGGTCCTCGGCGGAGCGGGCCAGCGCCACGGCGGCGCGTACCCCGGCGGCGACGGCCGGTGGCGGCGCGGTGTCGAAGATGAAGGTCCGCCCGGTCTCCACCAGGTGCCTGACGAACTCGGCCGGGCCGGCGACCACCCCGCCGGCACCGCCGAGCGCCTTGGACAGGGTCGCGGTGACCACCACGTCCGGCGCGCCCGCGAGCCCGGCGGCGGCCACCGCGCCGGCGCCGGCCGGGCCGGCGACCCCGAGTCCGTGCGCGTCGTCGACCAGCAGCAGCGCGCCGTGCCGCCGGGCCACCGCGTGCAGCGCGGCCAGCGGCGCGAGGTCGCCGTCGACGGAGAACACCGACTCGGTGACCACCACCGCCGGGCGGCCCGGCGCGGCGGCGAGCGTCGCGGCCACCGCGTCGACGTCGGCGTGCGGGGTGACCACCGTCTCCGCGCCGGAGATCCGGCAGCCGTCGATCAGCGAGGCGTGGTTGTGGGCGTCGGAGACGAGCAGGGTACGCGGCTGCACCAGGCCCCGGACGGCGGCCAGGTTGGCCAGGTAGCCGGAGGAGAAGACGAGTGCCCGGTCGACGCCGAGCCAGTCGGCCAGGTCGTCCTCGAGCGCGTGGTGGACGTCGGTGGAGCCGCGGACCAGCCGGGAGCCGGTGGCGCCCAGCCCGTACCCGGACAGGGCCCGGCCGGCGGCGGCCACCACCTCGGGGTGGGTGGAGAGGCCCAGGTAGTCGTTGCCGGCCAGATCGACGTCCGGGTCACCGGCGGCGCGGGGGCGCAGGGTACGGGTGAGCCCCGCCTTCGCCCGCAGCGCGGCGCGCCGGTCCAGGGCCGCCAGCCAGTCCGCCACCGGTCCCGCCTCCGTCCGTCGTCCGACCTGCCGCCCGCCCGTCCGTCGGGCGTCTGCCGCCCACGGACGACCGGCCCGTGCCGGTGGGTGACGGCGTTGCCGCCGCCGGGCGAAATTACCATCCGCCGGGCCGGCACCGGCGTGGCGGCGGGCCCCCGCCACGCCGCGCGAGGGGCGGCCCGCGGGGCCGCCGGGGTGGCCCGGGGGCCGTCGGCTCGGGCGTTTCCCGGCCCGCACCGGCCTTGTAGGGTACGAGCCATGCCAGAGATCCTCGACCAGGCCCGGACCCAGGTGCTGGGCGACGGCGTCGGCCTCGACCAGGCCGGTGTCCTCGCGGTGCTGACCCTGCCCGACGAGCACCTCACCGCCGCCCTCCAACTCGCCCACGAGGTGCGGATGCGCTGGTGCGGCCCGGAGGTCGAGGTCGAGGGGATCGTCTCGCTGAAGACCGGCGGCTGCCCGGAGGACTGCCACTTCTGCTCGCAGTCCGGCCTGTTCACCTCGCCGGTCCGGTCGGTGTGGCTGGACATCCCGTCGCTGGTCGAGGCGGCGAAGCAGACGGCGGCGACCGGGGCGAGCGAGTTCTGCATCGTGGCCGCCGTGCGCGGTCCCGACGACCGGCTGATGAAGCAGATGCGCGAGGGGGTCGCCGCGATCCGCGCGGAGGTCGACATCCAGGTCGCCGCGTCGCTGGGCATGCTCAGCCAGGAGCAGGTCGACGACCTAGTCGAGATGGGCGTGCACCGCTACAACCATAACCTGGAGACCTGCCGCTCGTACTTCCCGAACGTGGTCACCACGCACTCGTGGGAGGAGCGCTGGGAGACCCTGCGGATGGTCCGCGAATCGGGCATGGAGGTCTGCTGCGGCGGCATCCTCGGCCTCGGCGAGACCGTGGAGCAGCGCGCCGAGTTCGCCGCGCAGCTCGCCGAGCTGGACCCGCACGAGGTGCCGCTGAACTTCCTCAACCCGCGTCCGGGCACGCCGCTGGGCGACCGGCCGGTGGTGGAGGGTAAGGACGCGCTGCGGGCCATCGCCGCGTTCCGGCTGGCCATGCCGCGCACCATCCTGCGGTACGCGGGCGGCCGGGAGATCACCCTCGGTGACCTGGGCACCCGCGACGGCCTGCTCGGCGGGATCAACGCGGTGATCGTCGGCAACTACCTGACGACGCTGGGGCGGCCCGCGACCGACGACCTGAAGCTGCTCGACGAGCTGAAGATGCCGGTCAAGGCGCTCTCCGCCACCCTGTGAGGTGATGATGACCGACGCGGGTGACCCGACCACCGACGGTCGTACGGCGGAGTCCGCCGTGCTGACGTCGGCCGCGACCTGGTGCGACCGCTGTGGTGCGGACGCCACGGCGGGCCCGCACCCGGGGTGCGCGGCGGCCCGGGTGCTGGAACCCCCGCGCTACTGCGGGCACTGCCGACGGCGGATGAAGGTGCAGGTGCTGCCGGTCGGCTGGGCGGCGGTCTGCGTCGAGCACGGCGAGCGGCGGGGCTGACGCGTGCTGCGCGGTCGGACGGTGACACTGCGCCCGGTGACGGAGGCCGACGTGCCGGCCCTGGCCGCGATCCGGGCCACCCCGGAGGTGCGCCGCTGGTGGCGCGGCGGCGACGACCTGGCCGCGTCGGTGCGGGCCGACCTGGCCGACGACGCCCTGACGGTCTACGTGATCGAGCACGCGGGCCGGCTGGTCGGGGCGATCCAGTGGTACGCCGAGACCGACCCGGACTACCGCCACGCCAGCCTGGACGTCTTCCTGGACCCGGCGGCACGCGGCAACGGGCTGGGCGGGGACGCGGTGCGCACCCTGGTCCGGCACCTGGTCGACGAGTACGGCCACCACCGGTTCACCATCGACCCGGCGGCGGCGAACACGGCGGCGATCCGGGCGTACGCGAAGGTGGGGTTCCGCCCGGTGGGCGTGATGCGGCGCTACGAGCGGGGCGCGGACGGACGCTGGCACGACGCGCTGCTGATGGACCTGCTCGCGGAGGAGTTGGCCGGCTGAAACCGGGCGGGGCGTGCCCGGCACCCTCGGGTGCCGGGCACGCCCCGGTCGTTCAGCGTGCGAAGGTGCGCCTAGCGCTGGAGGGTGAGGACACCCGGCCGCCACGGCAGCAGGTTGTAGTCGGTGTTCGCGTTCGGGTCCTTGCCCTGGTAGAGCAACTGCAGGTTGCAGGCGTCGACGGTCTTGGTCTGGTCGGGGTTGGTGCGGACCAGGTCACCGTGGCTGATGTCGTTGGTCCACGTGGCTCCGCTGTTGGCCTTGCCGGCGAAGGGGTTGCTCTCGCTGGCGGCCTGCGGGGTCCACGAGCCGCCCAGGCTGCTGGACGTGAACGACCGGAAGTAGCGCTGCCCCTGGCTCCCGATCGCCTCGACGATCATCAGGTACTGGTTCTGGCCCGCCACCTTGTAGACCTCGACGCCCTCGAACAGGTTGTTGGTCGAGTCGGTCATGACCGTCGTGTAGCTCGAACCGAAGCTGCCCGGGAAGTTCCCCAGCGGCATGCTCGACCGGTAGATCTTGCCGTTGTCCCCGGCGAAGAACAGGTACATGTTCTGGTCGTCACCGATGAGGGTCTGGTCGATCACCCCGTACGGGGCGTCCGGGAGGGTGGCGGTGGACAGCGTCTGCGCCGAGGACCAGCCGTTGGCGTTGGTCGGGTCGCTCGACGTCTTGTAGCTGAACGAGGTCGGTCCCCACTGGTACGCCAGCACCCAGATGTTCTTCGGGGCGAAGTACAGCAGGGTGGGCGCGACGGTGCCCTGGCTCATGCCGTTCTGGCTGGCCGAGGCCATGTCCGACCAGTTGGTGAACGTGCCGAAGTTCATCGAGCTGTACTGGCCGCTGCTGTTGACGTACGAGCCGTAGACCAGGTGCTTGCCGTTGTAGACGACGTTGGTGAAGTCCTTCAGCGAGACCCAGCCGTTCTTCGGGCTGGTCAGCGCGCCGGTCGAGGACCACCGGTAGGTCGACGGGAGCGCGCAGCCACCACCCGGGGGCGGCGTGGTCGTCGGCGGCGGGGTGGTCGGCGGCGCGGTGGTGGGCGGGTTGCTGCCACCGAAGTCGGTGCGCCACTGCTGGTTGGTCTGCCCGTGGCAGTCGTACAGCTGGACCTGCTGGCCGTTGCCGGTGCCCCAGACGTCCAGGCAGCGGCCGGACTGCACACCGCTGATGGTGCCGTTGGAGTTGATGTTCCACTGCTGGTTGGCCCCGCTGTTGCAGTCCCAGATGATGATCCCGGTGCCGTTGGCGGTGGCCGCGCCGTTCGCGTCCAGGCACTTGGTGCCGTAGACCCGCAGCTGCTTGCCGCTGGTGTACGTCCACTGCTGGTTGGACTGGCCGTTGCAGTCGTAGAGCTGCACCCGGGTGCCGTTGTTCTGGGTGGAGTTCGGCACGTCGATGCACCGGTTCGACGCCACGCCGACGATCCGGCCGGCACCGCCGCTCGGCGGCGGGGTCGTGGTCGGCGGGGGCGTGGTGGGCGGGCCCGTGGTCGGCCCGGAGGTCGGCGGCGCCGCGTTGAGCGCGTTGAGGACCGAGTTGTACGCGGCCTTCTTGTTGCCGCCGCCGTCGAACAGCAGCGGGTTCTCGTTGGAGCGCCAGGAGTCGCTGTCGCGCACGCCCCACACCGTGATGCCGATGCAGCGCGGCACGTTCAGGCAGGCCTGGGTCAGCCCGGCGTACTGGGTGGTGGAGGAGTTCGTGACGTCGACCTCGGTCAGCGCCACGTCCACGCCGAGGGCGGCGAAGCTGGACAGCGTGGTCTGGAAGTTGCTCGGCAGCGAGCTGCCCCCGGTGAAGTGGGTCTGCAGGCCGACGCAGTCGATCGGCACGCCCCGGGACTTGAAGTCCTGGATCATGCGGTAGACGCCCTGCGTCTTGCCGTACGACCAGTTCTCGATGTTGTAGTCGTTGTAGCAGAGCTTCACCGACGGGTCGGCGGCCCGCGCGGTGCGGAACGCCACCTCGATCCAGTCGTTGCCGGTGCCCTGCAGGTTCGACGACCGGCGGCTGCCGTCCTCGTTGAACGCCTCGTTGACCACGTCCCACGCGGCGAGCTTGCCCTTGTAGTGGCCCATCACGCCGTTGATGTGGTCGATCATCGCCTGGCGCAGGTTGCTGCCGCTCAGGCTCTGCATCCACGGCGGCTGCTGCGCGTGCCAGGCCAGGGTGTGCCCACGGACCTTCAGGCCGCGCTGGGTCGCCCAGTTGTAGATCTGGTCACCGGAGCTGAAGGTGAACTGGCCCCGCTGGGGCTGCGTCGCGTCCGGCTTCATCTCGTTCTCGGCCGTGATCATGTTGAACTCGCGGCCGGCGATCGTGCTGTAGGTCGAGTCGCCGAGCCGGCCGGCCGCGATGGCCGTGCCGAAGTACCGGCCCGACTGCGCGGCGGCCGCGCCCAGCGTGCTCGCGGCGGCGTTCGCCGACGGCATCATCACCGCGGCGGCTGCCACCGTCACGACGCCGACCGCGCCGGCGAGCAGCGCCCGGACGGCGGGGGATCGCCGTCGCCGGCCGCCGTCGTGGTGGACGGATGGACTCGTTGCCATCGTGGCCTCCTTGCTGGCCAACACCCGGGCCGTCGGGACGGGACGGCCGGACGTCTTCGGTTGTTAAATCTAGTACCGTCGATGTTTCCATCCTGCACCGGCCGGAACAAAGGTGTTTCGGAAAAGTTTCGGAACATTTTTGGCCCGGCCTGGTCCGACGTGACGTGGCCGGTCACCGCAGGTGCGGTGCCGGCCACGTCACGTCGATGCTCAGGAGACCGTGCAGGTGGCCCCGTTGAGCGTGAAGCTCGTCGGCTTCGGGTTGCTGCCGGTGTGGGTGCCGTTGAACCCGATGCTGGTGGACGCGCCGGGGGCCAACGCCCCGTTGTAGGTCATGCTGGTCGCGGTCACCGCCGTACCGGTCTGGGCGTACGTCGCCGACCAGCCCTGGCCGATCTTCTGCCCCGCGCTGGGGAAGGTGAAGGCCAGCGTCCAGCCGTTGAGCGCGGCCGTGCCGGTGTTGGTGACGGTGATGCTGGCGGTGAAACCGTTGGTCCAGTCGCTGGTGGTGTAACCGACCTTGCACGACGACGCGGGGTCGGTCGGGGGCGGGGTGGTCGGCGGCGGCGTGGTCGGCGGCGGGGTCACCGACCCGGTGGTCCGCACGGTGACCGTCGGCGACGGGGTGGACGGGTTGCCGGCCGCGTCCACCGCCACCACGTAGAACCCGTACGAGGTGTCAGGCGTCAGCCCGGTCACCTGGACGGTGGTGCCGGTGCTCGTGGCGACGACGAGATGGGCCGGCCAGGACGTCTTGTAGACCCGGTAACCGGTGACCCCGACGGTGTCGCTGGACGGCGTCCAGCTCAGGGTGACCCCGTTCGCGCCGATGTTCGACGCGGTCGGGGTGCCGGGCGGGGTCGGACCGGTGGTGTCCGGACCGGTGCCCGCCGGGGTGGCCACCGCGAGCGCCGACGACCACAACGAGCTGTTGCCGGCGCCGTCGCGGGCCATGACCGAGAACCGGTAGTTGGTGGCCGGCGAGAGGTTGGTCAGGGTCAGGCTGTTGGTGGTGGTGCGGTGCGACATCATCACGTCGCTGCCGACCGTCTCGCGCACGACGTCGTAGCCCGCCACGCCGCTGCCGCCGGTGTCGGTGGACGCGGCCCAGGTCAGCGTGACCGAGGTGGGGCCGATCGCCGAGACGACCGGGGTGCCGGGGACGGTGGGCGGGGTGGTGTCCGTCGGCGTCGAGGTCGGCTCGTCACCCCAGACCCGGGTGGTCCCGGCGTACAGCGGCACCTTCGGGTTCGGGCCGGCGGTGGCCTGGTACGACGGGTCGTTGGTCGGGTCCCAGGTGCCGCCCTCCGGTACGCCGATCTTGAACTGCACCTCCATCCGGTGCTGCGACTGCCCGGCCGGGGCGATCGTCTGACCGGTGCAGTCCACCTCGACGTACCAGATGTCGCCGGAGAGCTGCTTGGCGGTGGACGGCGACGGGCAGCCCTGGGTGTAGCCGGGGGTGACCTGCACGGCGGTGCTGCCCTCGGGGCGGAAGTAGTAGCGGAACTTCCCGTTGGTCAGCGCCCGCGCCGGGAACGCCGACTTGTTGTAGATGATCGCCTTGAGCCCGGTGGCCCGGGGCTCGGCCTGCATCACCGTGGTCTCCACGGTCAGCTCGGGGATGTCCGGCTGCTCGGCGGTGGGGAAGTTGGCGAGCGGGGCGCCGCCGTACTCCTGGGAGAGCCGGGCCAGGGCGGAGGTGAAACCGGCGTTGTAGTCGGTGGCGACCTCGTTCATCACGTAGTCCGACCGGCTGTCGGTGTAGGCGTCGTTGGCCGCCGACGGGCCGCCGACCAGCGCGCCGTAGAGCACGTGCCGGGTCTCCACCGGCACGGTCTGGCTGTCCCACCAGGAGCCGTGGGCGGTGCGGTGGTGCGGGTTCTTCGGCGCGTTGCTGCCGAACCCGATCACGTAGCTGGACTTGCGCGGGTTGTCGCCGAGCGCGTAGTTGATCTGCCGGACGGCGAAGTCGTGGAACCGGGCCTTGCGGGTGGCGTCGGTGGTCTTGTCGCTGTAGACCAGCGCCGCGAAGCTGGTGTTGGCGGCGTACCGCAGCGCGCCCCAGGAGTCGAGGACGGCCATCCCACCCGGCGAGTACGGCACCTTCTGGCCGTTGACGCCGACCGTCCAGTAGTCGAGCCACCGGTTGGCGTCGTCGACGTACTTCTGCTTGCCGGTCAGGTTGGCCAGCAGCACGTACGCCCCGAACTGCTTGTTGTCCCAGGCGATCGTCCACTTGTAGGACCGGGTGGTGGACTGCGGCTCGGTGCCGAGCTTGTCGTACTCGCTCTCGGCCTTGGCCAGGTAGCTCGCGTCACCGGTGGCCCGGTGCAGCCAGATCGCGCCCCAGACCAGTTCGTCCTGGTATCCGCTCCACGACTTGTAGAAGCTCGTCGCGTCGGTGATGCACTCGTGGTAGCTCTTGCGCACCGTGTCGGCGAACGTGTAGAGCTGCTTGGCGTGGGTGAGCAGCTTGTCGGCGTAGGCGGCGTCGGTGGGCCGGAACACCATCGACGACGCGGCCATCGCCGCCGCCGTCTCCCCCGCCAGATCCGCGCCGCCACAGCTCGCATCGATCTTGTACGCGGGCCGCGCCATCGGCAGCACCTCGGCCGGGCCCCACCACTTGTGGTCGTCGTCGCCCTTGCCGACCTGCCCGTAGAGCACGTTGGCCGAGGGGTGCGCCTTGATGAAGTAGTCGTTGACGAAGCGCAGGTTGTTCAGCAGCGGGGTGAGCTGGCCCGAGGCGACGTACCCGTCGCGGTACTCGACCGCGCCCCAGGCGAGCATGGTGGCGCTGAACGCCATCGGGAAGCCGAACTTCACGTGGTCACCGGCGTCGTACCAGCCGCCGGTGAGGTCCACGCCGACGTCCGCCCCGTCGGTGAGCGCGGAGTCGCCCCGCCAGGAGACCCGGTTCCAGGACGGCTTCTTGCCCGACTGCTGCGCCTCGTAGAACAGCAGCGACTTCTGCAGCGCCTCGGGGTAGTTGAACATGCCGGTGCCGGCGGCCTCGGCACGCCCGGCAGCGGTGGGGGCGGCCCCGGCGGTGAGCGGGAGCGCGCTGATGGCGAGAGTCAGACCGCTGGCCAGGGCGGCACCGGCGGCGAGCAGGCGGCGGAGCCGGGGCCGGCCCGCGCCCGACCGGCCGGGCCGGTTCGGGTGCTGCATGCGGAACTCCTGTCGGTGGTGCCTCCGACGACGCCCACCGGACGCGGGGACGGGGGCGTCGCGGGTGGTGGGCGTCGTCGGAGGCGGGTGGTGGTGAGAGGACCGAGGGAGTCGCGGGAGCGCTCCCATGGATGTGCGCCAATGTAATCGTTCGGTCATCGGTTTGTGAAGAGGCCAACCCCGACGACACCGGCGGAAGCTCCCCGGGCACCACCACCGCGACCGGACTAGCCTGGATCGATGTCGATGATCGAACAGGTGTCACTGGGGGTGACCGACGACCGTCGCGCCGGCCGGTTCTGGGCCGGGGCCCTCGGCTACGTCCGCCGGCCACCCCGCTACCCGGGGGACGGGTGGATCGTGCTGGAACCGCCACCCGACGCCGCCGGGGTGCCGCTGGCGATGGACGTCAGCGTCAGCCCGGTGTCGGATTTCCCCCGCATCCACCTCGACCTGCACGCGGGCGACCGGGATCTCGACGACGAGGTCGACCGGCTGTGCGCTCTGGGCGCCGAACGGGTCGACTGGCCGCACTACCCCACCGAGCCGGAGCCCGGCCAGCTGCCGTACGTCGTCCTCGCCGACACCGAGGGCAACCGGTTCTGCGTCTCCGGGCACCGCCGGGCCGGCGTCTTCTTCGGCTGACCGCCACCCCACCGACCGTGCACCCACCAACCGCACGCCCACCGGACCGACAGGCGGCGGCTCCGGGGCACCCGGGGCACAGCAGGCCCCGACGGGCTGCCCAGAACCAGTCCGGACATGGGCAGGGCCCCCGCACCGGGGGCCCTGCCTGTACACCGTTCTCCGCATCGGAGTTCGGCCACGCACCGGAAGGAAGCCCCCGCCCGGTGCCACACGGGTCGTCTCGATGAGCGGTGCCCGGTGGTCAGCAGACCCCGCCGGTCGCGCTCGTCCGCCGGGGACCGATCACGGCCGCACCGGGCCGACCGGTCCCGTCCGCGACCGGGCCGTCGCCCACCCGGGCGGACAGCGCGACGGTCACGGTGAGCAGGCTGCCGTCCCGCTCGATCGGCGCGGACCGGCCCAGCCGGGCCACCGTACGCACCATCGGCGTGTTCTCCGCCTGCGTGTGCAGGACCAGCGCCGCGAACCCGGCCCGCTCGGCGTGGGCGATCAGCCGGCGCAGCAGCCCGGTGCCCAGCCCCCGCCGCTGCCAGTCGTCGCGGACCAGCAGCGCCGCCTCCGCCTCGTCGCCCTCGACGAGCAGGTTGGCCAGCGCGACGACCGACTCCGCCGCCCCGCCGGAGCCGGTCGTCGTGGCCACCAGGGTCAGCCCCCGGGCGGGTTCCAGCAACCGGCGCAGCCGGGCCGGCGAGGGCAGCGCCGCCCCGCTCAGGTAGCGCCGCTGTCGGCTCTGCGCCGAGCAGCGCTCGTGCAGGTCGACCACGCCCGCCAGGTCGTCGGCGGTCGCCGGCCGGACGGTCAGCTCCGCCCCGTCGGGCAGCACCAGGACCACCCGGTCGGCCTCCCGCCGGGCCACCGCCGCCGCCAGCTCGACGAGCGCCTGCGCCCGCGCGTACTCGGCCGGGGTGAAGCTGGGCGCCTGCCGGCGCAGTTCGTACGAGCCGCCGGCCGGGTCGGTCAGCAGCATGGTCGTGGTGCCCACCGCGTCGTGCCCGGCGGCGGCCGTCGGCCGCCAGGTCACGTCGTCCGCGCCGAGCGTGGCCCGGAGCACCTCACCCGCCAGTTCCGGGTCACCGACCAGCCGGGTGGCCAGCCCGAGCACCCGGGTCGGCTGGTCGGCCAGGCCCCGCGCCTCGCTGCGGGCGACCCAGCAGTCCCGGCCCCGGCCCCGCTCGACGGCGGCGATCAGATCCGCCTCGTCGAGGGTGTCCGGCGCGTCGACGAGGAAGTCGTCCACCGCGCCGACCTCGGTGGTGTGCACCTGCACGGTGAGGATGTTGACCCCCCGCAACGCGAGACTCGCGGTGAGGACCGACAGGTATCCCGGCCGGTCGTCCACGGTCGCGCGAACCCGCCACAGCGCCATGTCCACTCCCTTCCCCAGCACGAAGCCTGCCCGCGGCCTGTTGCCGTGGCGTTGCCCGGCGGTGTCGCACCGGCAACCGTCCGCCCAGGTCAGGTGACGGTGGTCACCGACCGCGGGCCGACCAGGTCGAGCCGGTCGCCGAGGATCACCGCGCTGGCCCGGACGAGCTGGGCGAGCCGGTCCACCTCGGTGGCGTGGAACCCGGCGGCGGTCAGCGGCTCGGTGTGGTCCCGGGCGACCACCAGCACCAGCCCGGCCCGGCCGAACGGCGCGATCGCGTAGTGCGTGCCGTCGGCCATGGTCAGGGTGCGGGCCCGCAGCGGGGTCACCTCGGGCAGCCGGGGCGGCTCGGGCGCGCGCCAGCTGGCGTGCCCGACGGTCGCCGTCCCCGCACCGGCCCGCGAGGCCCAGTCCACCGGCACGACGGCCGCCACCGCCCAGTCCGCGGCGAGCAGCCCCGGCACCGCGTCGACCAGGGTGGCCACCCCGTCGGTGGGGTTCGCCGCCACCTGGGCGAGCAGTTCGGCGTCCTGACCGGTGGTGGTCGGTGCGCCGATCGCCCGCCACACCCCGTCGACGCGCACCCCGGGGATGGCGGCCAGCCCCGCGAGCAGCCCCTCGACCCGGGCGGCACCGGGCCAGACCACGGTGAAGTCGTCCACCGCCCGGCCGCCGAGCCGTTCCAGCACCACGACCTGGACGATGTCCGCCCCGGAGACGCCGAGCGTGCGGGCCACCTGGCCGAGTGTCCCGGGTCGGTCCGGCAGGGTCACCCGAACTCTCAGCAACATGTCTGTCCCTCCGCTCGGCGGGCCGACCGCACACGGCCGGCAGGCTGGTCCCCAGCCTGCCGGTTGACCATTTCGCCCCTGTTGCCGTGGCATGTCCCGGGCGGAAAATCGCTGACCTTGACAACCCGGCTGACCTGCCATCAACTATGCGGATGACCGAGCCGGCCGTCGACGCGTCCCACGACGGCGGCTCCCCCGGCGGCCCGACGCCCCCCGGGCTGGATCTCGACCGGTTGACCGGATGGCTGGCCACGCACCGGCCGGAGCTGGCGGCCGGCGGGCCGCTGCGGGCCAGCCTGATCGCCGGCGGCAAGTCCAACCTGACCTACCTGCTGCACTGCGGCGGGCACGAGCTGGTGCTGCGCCGCCCGCCGCTGGGGCACGTGCTGGCCACCGCGCACGACATGGCCCGCGAGCACCGGGTGATCGCCGCGCTCGCGCCGACCGCCGTGCCGGTGCCCGGGGTGGTGCTGCTCTGTGTCGACCCGGCGGTGATCGGGGCACCCTTCTACCTGATGCACCGGGTGCCGGGCGAGGTGCTGCGCACCCGGGCCCAGACCGACCCGCTCACCGACGGGCAACGCCGCGACCTGGCCTGGGCGATGATGGACACCCTCGCCGCCCTGCACACCGTCGACCCGGCCGAGGTCGGGCTGGCCGACTTCGGCCGTCCGGAGGGCTACCTCGGCCGGCAGGTACGACGCTGGGCCGGCCAGCTCGACCGGTCCCGCAGCCGGGAGCTGCCCGGGGTGGACGAGCTGCGCGACGCGCTGGCCGCCTCGGTGCCCGAGGGGGTGAACGCCGGCCGGATCGTGCACGGCGACTACCGGCTGGACAACCTGCTCACCACGGTCGACCCGGTGTCGGTCCGGGCGGTGCTGGACTGGGAGATGGCGACCCTGGGCGACCCGCTGGCCGACCTCGGGCTGCTGCTGACGTACTGGGACGTGCTCGGCGACAGCGACCTCGCCGAGGGCAACCCGGTCGCCGACGGGCTCGGCCCGCGCGCCGGCTTCCCCACCGGCGACGAGCTGATCGCCCGGTACGCCGGCCGCAGCGGCGTCGACGTGGGGCCGCTGCACTGGCACCTGGCCCTCGGCTGTTTCAAGCTCGCGGTGATCTGCGAGGGCATCCACTACCGGCACACCCTGGGGCAGACCCTCGGCGGTGGGTTCGACCGGATCGGCGACATGGTGACGCCCCTGGTGGAGCACGGTCTGCACGCGGTCAGGGGGAACTGATGGACTTCGGCTACGACGCCCGTACCGTCGAGCTGCGGGAGCGGCTCGGCGCGTTCCTCGACGAGTGCGTCCTGCCGGCCGAGGCGGTGCACGCCGCGCAGGTCGCCGCGGCGGGTGACCCGTGGTCGCGGTCCCCGGTGCTCGACGAGCTGAAGGTCGAGGCGCGACGGCGCGGCCTGTGGAACCTCTTCCTGCCCGATCCGCGCTACGGCGCCGGGCTGACGAACCTCCAGTACGCCCCGCTCGCCGAGTTGACCGGGCGCAGCCCGCACCTGGCCCCCGAGGCGGTCAACTGCGCCGCCCCGGACACCGGCAACATGGAGCTGCTCGCCGAGTTCGGCACCGGCGCGCAGCGCGACAGGTGGCTCGCGCCGCTGCTGGCCGGCGAGATCCGCTCGGCGTTCTGCATGACCGAGCCCGAGGTGGCCTCCTCCGACGCCACCAACATCGCCACCCGGATCGTCCGCGACGGCGACCACTACGTGGTCAACGGGCGCAAGTGGTGGTCGTCCGGGGCGATGGACCCCCGGTGCGAGCTGTTCATCGTGATGGGCAAGACCGACCCGGACGCCGACCGGCACCGCCAGCAGAGCATGGTGCTGGTGCCCCGGGACACCCCGGGCGTGCACGTCCGCCGGGGCATGACGGTCTTCGGCTACACCGACGCCCCGCACGGCGGGCACGCCGAGATCGACTTCGTCGACGTCCGGGTGCCGGCGGAGAACCTGGTCGGCACCGAGGGGGGCGGGTTCGCCATCGCCCAGGCCCGGCTCGGGCCGGGCCGCATCCACCACTGCATGCGCCTGGTCGGGATGGCCGAGCGGGCCCTGGAGCTGCTCTGCCGGCGGGCCAACGAGCGGATCGCGTTCGGTCGGCCGCTCGCCGAGCAGGGCGTGGTCCGGGAGTGGATCGCCGAGTCCCGGGTACGGATCGAGCAGGCCCGGCTGCTGGTGCTCAAGACCGCCTGGCTGATGGACACCGTCGGCAACAAGGGCGCGCACACCGAGATCCAGGCCATCAAGATCGCTACGCCGGCGATGGCCGAGTGGGTGATCGACAAGGCGATCCAGGGGTACGGCGGTGCCGGGGTCAGTCAGGACACCCCGCTCGCCGGGCTCTGGGCCCAGGCCCGCACCCTGCGGCTCGCCGACGGCCCGGACGAGGTGCACCGCGCGTCCCTGGCCAAGCGGGAACTGCGCCGCTGGTCCTGAGGCCGGAGCCGCTGGCCCGAACCGACGTCACCGGCGCGTCAGGCCACCCGGAGGTGGAGGTCGGAGCTGTCGAAGCGTTTCAGGTGGAGGCACGCTGGATGAGTTCGGTGTCCAGCAGGATGTGCGGGGTGGGGATCTCGTCGCCCCGGATGCGGGCCACCAGCAGCCGGGCCATCTGCCGGCCCATCTCCTCCACCGGCTGGAAGACCGTGGTCAGCGGCGGATCGGCCTGCTGGGCGACAGGCGAGTCGTCGAACCCGATGATCGCCACGTCCTCGGGCACCCGTCGGCCCGACTCGCGCAACGTCCGCAGCGCGCCGAACGCCATCAGGTCGGAGGCGACGAAGACCGCGTCCAGCTCGGGGCAGGCCTCCAGCAGCCGCCGCATGCACGCCGCGCCGCTGCCCTCGCTGAAGTCCCCGTAGGCGATCATGCGGGGGTCGAGCATCCCGACGGTGGACTCCACCGCCTCTCGGTAGCCGACCAGGCGGGCGAGGCCGGCGCCCATGTCCTGCGGGCCGGCGATGGTGGCGATCCGGCGGCGGCCCTGCCGGGCCAGGTGCTGCACCGCGTTGCGGGCGCCACCGACGTTGTCGACGTCGACGAACCAGGACGGCCGCGCACCCGGGCGCAGCATCCGGGCAGGCCGACCGCCGAGCACGGTGGGCAGGTCGCGCTCCTCCAGCAGGGTGGGCAGCGGGTCCGAGTCGTGCAGCGACAGCAGCAGGACCCCGTCGACGTGCTGGTTGGTCAGGTGGTTCTCGACCCGTTCCCGTTCGATCGGGGACTGCACCATGGCGAGCCAGAGTTGCAGCGGCGTCTCCAGCAGGCCGGAGCTGACGCCCCGGACGATGCCGGCGAAGAACGGCTCGGTGAAGACCCGCTCCCCCGACTCGGAGACCACCAGGGCCACCGAGTCGGTCCGCTGGGTGACCAGTGCCCGTGCCGCCCGGTTCGGGACGTACCCCAGTTCGGCGATGGCCTGTTGGACGGCGGCCCGGGCCTCCGGGCTGACCTGGGGTGAGCCGTTGACCACCCGGGAGACCGTGCCCCGCCCGACACCCGCGCGGGCGGCGACCGCGTCGAGGGTCGGGCGCCCGAGTGACCGGGTGCGTTGCGTTGTCATCGTCTGCTCCTCCGACGTCGGACGGTCCCCGCCGTCCGCCCCCGGGGGCGGGCGGCGCGGCGGGGCCGTCCGGAATGCTGGCTGGCCTCTGCCTATTGTGCGGCCAGACCGTTGCGTCGGATCACCTCGGCGTACCACCTGGCGCTGGACTTGGGGATACGGGCCTGGGTGTCGTAGTCGATCCAGATCATCCCGAAGCGCTTGGTGTAACCCCAGGCCCACTCGAAATTATCCATCAGCGACCACGCGAAGTAGCCCCGCAGGGGCACCCCGGCCGCGATCGCCTCGTGCGAGGCACGCAGGTGGGCGTCGAAGTAGGCCAACCGGTCGACGTCGTCGACCCGACCGTCCTGCACGGTGTCGACGAACGCCGAGCCGTTCTCGGTGACGTAGAGCGGCAGGTCGGTGTACTCCTCGTGGACCCGCCGCAGCGTCTCCACCAGGCCCGGGGCGTCGATCTCCCAGTCCATGTCGGTGACCGGGACACCCCGGGTGACGAACCGCACGTCCTCGCTGCCCGGCCAGCAGGACGGCGCCCGCCAGTACTTCTCCGGCTCCTCGCCGGCGACCGGCGCGGCCACCACGTGCCGGCTGTAGTAGTTGATCCCGACCAGGTCCAGCGGAGTGGAGATGATCTCCAGGTCGCCGTCGCGGACGTGTCCGAAATCGGTCACCTCAGCCAGGTCGGCGGTCAGGTCCGCCGGGTACGACCCGCGCAGCAGCGGGTCGAGGAAGAACCGGTTGGCCAACCCGTCGATCCGGCGGGCGGCGTCGACGTCGCCCGGGGCGTCGCTGGCCGGGGTCACCGGGTAGAGGTTGACCGTGACGCCGAGCTGGGCCTGCGGCAGCTTCGCCCGCAGGGCCTGCACGGCGAGCCCGTGACCGAGCATGAGGTGGTGCCCGGCCCGGACCGAGTCCGCCCCGTCGGACCGCCCGGGGGCGTGCGCCCCGGAGCCGTAGCCGAGGAACGCCGAGCACCACGGCTCGTTGAGCGTGGTCCAGTACTTCACCCGGTCGCCGACGGCGTCCGCGACCAGGGACGCGTAGTCGGCGAACCGACCGGCGGTGTCCCGGGCCGGCCAGCCGCCCGCGTCCTCCAGCGGCTGGGGCAGGTCCCAGTGGTAGAGGGTGAGCCACGGCTCGATGCCGTTGGCCAGCAGCTCGTCGACCAGCCGCCGGTAGAAGTCCAGGCCCTCCTGGTTGACGCCGCCGGTGCCGCCGGGCTGCACCCGCGGCCAGGAGACCGAGAACCGGTACGACTTCAGGCCCAGCTCGGCCATCAACCGGACGTCGTCGGGCATCCGGTGGTAGTGGTCGCAGGCCACGTCCCCGGTGTGCCCGGAGACCACCCGCCCTTCGGTGTGACTGAACGTGTCCCAGATCGACGGGGTCCGGCCGCCCTCGGCGGCGGCCCCCTCGATCTGGTACGCGGCGGTCGCCGCGCCCCACAGGAAGCCGGGCGGGAAGGTCAGTTCCGGCCCCTGGTCGAGTACGCCGACGGCGGGCGGGTGGGTCGGGTTGCTCACGACTTGACGGCGCCTTCCATGATGCCGCCGATGATCTGGCGGCCGAACACGATGAACACGATCACCAACGGCACGGTGCCGATGGCGGTCGCGGCGAACACCTGCGAGTAGTCGGTGTAGTAGGCGTAGGACAGGAACGCCAACGACACCTGCAGGGTCGGGTTCTCGGGGGTGAGCACGGCGTACGGCCAGAGGTAGGAGTTCCAGGTCTCCATGAAGGTGAGCAGGCCGAGCACGGCGGCGGCGGGGCGCAACGCCGGCAGCACGATGTTCCAGAAGATCCGGAAGGTGCTGGCGCCGTCGACCCGACCCGCCTCGATCAGCTCGTCGGAGATGGCCTGGATGGCGTACTGCCGCATCATGAACACGCCGAAGGCGCTGACCAGGAAGGGCACGGTCACCGCGTAGAGGGTGTCGTACCAGCCGAGGTCCTGGATCATGCCCCAGAGCGGGATCAGACCGAGCTGGGTCGGGATCATCATGGTCACGATGATCGTCAGCAGCAGGGCGTTGCGACCCCGGAACCGCAGCTTGGCGAAGGCGAAGCCGGCCAGCGACCCGGTGATCACCACCGAGACGGTCACCACCGCGGAGACGATCACCGAGTTGAGCAGGCCGGTGAGGAAGTTCGCCGCGTCGTTGTCGAGCACCCGGCCGAAGTTCGCGCCGAAATCGCCGGCCGGGGTGAACGGCGGCGGCACGTCGTTGATCTGGTCGAGGCTACGGGTGGCGATGACCACCATGTAGTAGAACGGGTAGACCGAGAAGAGCACCGCGACGACGAGCGCGATGTAGAGCAGCGGACTGGTGCGCCAGAGGCGCTGGGATGCCTTGTTCACGGCGCGGTCCTCACTTCACCGAACGGCGGACGAGCAGGAAGTTCACCAGCGAGACCAGGGCGATCATGACGAACATGGCCCAGGCCACCGCTGCGCCGTAGCCGGCGGAGCTGAGGTTCTCGATACCGAGCTCGTACATGTACATCGCCAGGGTCTGGAACTCGCGCTGGTCGCCACCGATGATGTTGCCGTTGCCGAAGACCAGCGGCTCGGTGAAGAGCTGGAGCCCACCGATGGTGGACAGGGTGACCACGAAGACGAAGGTGGGGGTCAGCATCGGCAGGGTGATCCGCCAGAACTGCTTCCACTGGTTCGCGCCGTCGATCGCGGCGGCCTCGTAGAGGTCCTTCGGGATGGCCTGCATGCCGGCCAGCAGGATCAGCGTGTTGTAGCCGGTCCACCGCCAGTTGACCATGGAGGCGATGGCCGTCCAGGAGCTCCACTTCTGGGCGTCCCAGTCGACCGCGTCGACGCCGACCAGGCTGAGCACCCAGTTGATCAGACCGAAGTCGCGCTGGAAGAGCATCCCGAAGACGATCGCCACCGCGGCGACGGAGACCACGTTGGGCATGAAGATGGCCATCCGGAACAGCGTCCGGGCCCGCAGGAAGGTGCGGTTGAGCATGGTGGCCAGGAACAGCGCCAGGAGCAACTGCGGAATCGTCGACAGGATGAAGATGCCGAACGTGTTGATCGTGGCGTTCCAGAAGTACTCGTCGGTGAACAGCCGGGTGTAGTTGTCGAACCCGATGAAGCTGTGGTCGCCGATGAGGTCCCAGTCGTGCAGCGACATCCACGCGGTGCGCAGCATCGGGTAGAACCCGAAGATGCCGAAGATCACGAAGAACGGCGCGATGTAGAGGTAGGGCGAGAGCTTCAGGTCGAGGCGGTTCAGGGTGATCGCCCGGCTGCGCCGCCGGGGAGGTGTGGGGGGTGGTGCGCTGGGCGACGGCGGCGCCGTCGTGGCCGAGAGGCTCATGCGGGGTCCTTTCCCGGCTCCGGCGGGGCCGGTGAGGCGGGCGGTACGTGGAACGGGGGGACGCCATTGGTGGCGCCCGGGACATGCCCGGACGCCACCGCCGGTGGTGGTGCAGTGATCAGAAGGCGCCCTGGGTCTTGGCGTCCTTGAGGAACTGCTCCCAGGCCTTGTCCTTGGGGGACTGCCCGTTCTCGTACGAGCGCAGGGCCGGCTCGAACGCGTTCTCCTTGATCGCCTGGTGCTTCGGGCCGAGGTGCAGCGGCTGGATCTTCTCGACGCTCTCACCGAAGATCTTGCCGGTCGGCGCACCGCTGAAGTACTCGTTGGTGTAGCTGGTGAACTCCGGGTTCTTCAGCGCCTCGAGGTTGGTCGGCAGCGGGCCCTTGAGCTTGAACGCCTCGACCTGGCTCTTCGCGTTGGTCAGGTACTCGGCGAGCTTGGCCGCCTCCTTGGGGTACTTGCTCTGGGCCGGCACGGCCAGCCAGGAGCCGCCCCAGTTGCCCGCGCCGCCGGGAACCGGCGCCAGGTCCCACTTGCCCTTGTTCTCCGGGCCGGAGTTGTCGGCGACGATACCGAGCATCCACGACGGGCAGAAGGTGGCCGCGAAGGTGCCCTGCTTGAAGCCGGCCGACCACTCGGGCGACCAGGTGGCGCTCTTCGCGGAGATCTTCGCGTCGGACATCGCGACCGCGGTGTCCCACGCGGTCTTCACCGCCGCGCTCTTGTCGGCGATGACGTTGTCCTCCTTGTCGTAGAACAGGTCACCGCCCTGCTGCACCATGACCGCGCTGGCCGCGGTGGTGGCCGAGTCGATCATGCCCTTGTTGGTGGCCGCCCGGTACTTCTTGCCGGTCTCGATGAAGGCGTTCCAGTCCGGCCAGAGCGCCGCCACCTGGTCCCGCTCGGTCGGCAGACCGGCCGCGGCGAACAGGTCCTTGCGGTAGCAGACGCCGAGGCTGCCGACGTCGGTGGGCAGGCCGATCAGCCGGCCGTCCGCCGCCTTGCCCAGCTCCCACTTCCACGGCAGGTATTCCTTGCTGTGGTCGGCGATCAGCGGCGCGAGGTCGGCCCAGTTCGCGGGGTTGGTCTTGAACTCGTTGAGGATGCCCTCTTCGAGGGCGGTCACGTCCGCCGCGCCCTTGCCGGTGGCGAGCGCCCGGACCACCTTCGGCCGGTACTCGTTGAGCTGCGCGGTCTTGCGCAGCTCAACCTTGATACCGGTGTCCTTCTCGTACTGCTTGACGATCTCGTCGTATCCGAACTCGCCGAAGGTGTCGACGACCAGCTTGCTGGGCTTGCCGCCGGCCTCCTTAGGCTCGTCGTCCTTGCCGCAGGCCGCGAGACCGCCGATGGCGGTTACTGCGGCCAGGGCGGCGACCGCGAACCGGTTACGCCGCGTGGTGACGCTCATCCTGACCCCTTTTCGATGGTGAGGCTGGGTGGTGTGTGGTGGGGGGTGCTGTCGCACGTCCTGGCCGGTCCGGCGGTGATCGCCGATCGGTCCGGGAGGGTCGCGGGTGATCCGCGCCACGCCCTTGGGAACGCTCCCATGAGATTGCCGGGAGGTGTCGGGGGTGTCAATAGACCGTTGGGAGCGTTCCCAGATCGTTACCAGCTATCGCGTTTACCGCGCCTGATGTGATGACCCCCGGCGGGGACGCAGATCAACAGAAGCGGCGCAGCAGGGTGGTCGCCCGCCCGGCGTCGAACGCCGCCGGGTCGTGCCCGGGGCCCACCCAGTCCCGCATCGTGACATGCTCCGGATGGTGCGGATCGGCCAGCGCCGCCAGCAGCAGGAGCTGACCGGCCGGGCCACCGACCCCCTCCGGCGGGCAGGCCCGCGCCCCCTGCGGGCAGCTCGGGTAACGCTCGTCCGGGTCGGCGGCGAGGACGTCCTCCACCACCAGCTCGTGCTCCCACCAGTCACCGAAGTCGTAGACGTAGCCGAACCGGCTGCCCTTGCCGGCGACCGCGTCCAGCCGGGTGTCCAGCTCGTCGTGCACCACCGGCTCGGCGTCCGGGTCGGGTTCGCCGTACTGCACCCCGTCGATCTCGAACGCGTGCAGGTGGCAGTCCCGCCAGCCCATCGCGTGCTGCACCACCCGGTGCAGCCGGTCGAGGGTGTAGCCGCCGGGGACCAGCACCCGCCGCCAGACCGACGGGCGCACCCCGGTGAGGGACACCTTCAGCTGGAAGATCTGACGTGACATGTTGCCCCCTCCACCCACCGCATAGGCTGCCGGCATGATCTGCCGAGCGTGCCGACAGCGGCGGCACGACGACTGCCCCGGCCGGAAGTGGTGCGACTGCCAGCACCGTACCCCCGCACCCACCCCTCCGGTCACCGGTCCGGCCGGCGAATGAGCGTCGGAATCCCGATCCGGCGGATCTGGCCCACACCCGCCGACGGCCCGCTGGACGACGCGGCACTGACCGCGCTCTACGCCCGCGCCGACACCCCCCGGCTGCGGGTCAACTTCGTGGCCAGCGCCGACGGCGCGGTCACCCTGGACGGCTACTCCGCCGGCCTGTCAAGCGAGCCGGACAAGCGCGTCTTCGGCCTGCTCCGGATGCTCTGCGACGGGCTGCTGGTGGCCGCCGGCACGCTGCGCCACGAGGGCTACAAGGCGGTGCGGCTCAGCCCGGAACGCCGGGCCTGGCGACGCGCGCACGGGCTGGCCGAGTACCCGACGCTGGCGGTCGTCTCCCGGTCGCTGCGGCTCGACCCGACCCAGGCCGCGTTCGCCGACGCGCCGGTGCGCCCGGTGGTGGTGACCACCGCGACGGCCGTCGCTCCGCCGGGCCTCACCGACGTCGTCGACCTGGTCCGGGTCGGCCGCGACGACGTCGACCTCGCCGCCGGCCTGGCCGCGCTGCGCGAGCGGGGCCTGGGACAACTGCTCTGCGAGGGCGGCCCACACCTGTTCGGCGCGCTCACCGCCGCCGACCTCGTCGACGAACTCTGCGTCACCGTCGCCCCGCTGCTGGCCGGGGCCGGCCCGGGGCGGATCACGGCCGGCCCGGCCAGCCCGCCCCGCCCGCTGCCGCTGCGGCACACGCTGGCCGCCGCCGACGGCGTACTCATGCTGCGGTACGCCCGCGACGCGCCCGGCGTCGGCACCGCCGGGGCCGCGCCCGTCGGCTGACGTCGCCCTCCCCCGGACACGGCGCGGGGCGTGGGCCACCCGGTCGGTGTGCCCACGCCCCGCGTCGAGGACGTCGGGGCCGGCGGGTCGCCGCCGGCCCCGGGGGTCAGCTGACGCTCACGCCCGCCCAGGCGGCGGCGACGGCCTTGTACTCGGCGCTGGTCGCGCCGTACAGGTCGGTCGCGGCCGACAGGGTCGCCGTCCGGGCGCCCTTGTAGTTGGTGGTGGAGGTCATGTAGCGGGTCAGCGCCCGGTACCAGATCGCCCCGGCCTTGGTGTTGCCGATGCCGGCGACCGTGGTGCCGTTGCAGGTCGTGCTGGTGCCGTACGACGAGGTGCCGCTACCCACCGCGAGCAGGTAGAAGAAGTGGTTCGCCACGCCCGAGGAGTAGTGCACGTCCAGGCCGCCCACCGAACTGCTCCAGCAGTCCGCCGACTTGCCGTCCTTGGAGGGCTTGTCCATGTAGCGCAGCGGGGTGCCGGTGCTGCGCAGCTTCTCGCCGATCAGGTAGTCGCCCGGGTCCTTGGCGCTGGCCGCGTAGAACTCGACCAGGGTGCCGAAGATGTCGCTGGTGGCCTCGTTCAGGCCGCCCGACTCGCCGCTGTACCGCAGCCCGGCGGTGTTGCTGGTGACGCCGTGGGTCATCTCGTGCCCGGCCACGTCCAGCGAGGTCAGCGGGTACCAGCCGGAGCCGCCGTCGCCGTAGGTCATGCAGAAGCAGGAGTCCTGCCAGAAGGCGTTGGCGTAGTTGCTGCTGTAGTGCACCCGGCTGTACGCGCCGACACCGTCGTTGCGGATGCCGTTGCGGCCGTGCGCGCTCTTGTAGTAGTCCCAGGTCTTCTGCGCGCCGAAGGCGGCGTCGGCGGCGGCGGTCTGCCGGTTGTTCAGGGTGCCGTCGCCGAACACGTTGGTGGCGCTGGCGACCAGCGTGCCGGTGCCGAAGGTCCGGCCGTTGAGGTCGTAGGTGCGGTGGTTGCCCCGGGCCGCGTCGGTGAGCTGGTAGGTGCTGCCCGACTGGGTGCTGCCGACCGAGACCGACCCGGAGTGGAAGGTGTTGCCGGTGCCCTCCCGCTGCACGCCCTCCCACGAGTCGCGGACCGCGCCGGTGGTGGCGTCCACCAGCACGTGCAGCTCGCTCGGGGTGCCGTCGGCGTGGGTGCCGCCCACCACCACCTCGTAGGCGAGGGCGGTCGCGGTCGCACCGGCGTCGAAGACCAGCTGCGCGCCCGCGACCGAGCGGCCGGTGGCGGTCGACGCGGCGAAGGCGATCTTGCTGGCGGCGGCCTCGCTGACCTTGGCCTTCGGGGAACGCTGCGGGGCGTTGGCGAGGCCGTGGGTGGCGCCGCGCCAGGAGTCGCCCTTGCCGAGGTGGACGACCACCTCGCCGCCGAGGACGGGCAGGCCGTCGGAGTAGCGGTTGAGCCGGACGTGCTCGGTGCCGTCGGCGTCGGTCACCACGTTGCGCGGGGTGAACGTCTGCCCGTCGGCGGCGAGGCCGGCACCGGAGTGGGCCTTGAGCTGGGCGACCGCGCGGGTGAACGGGTCGGCTGCGGGGCCGGCGGGCGCGGCGGTGGCCGCGGTGGGCACCGTGACGGCGGTGGCCAGGAGGGCGGCCGTGGCGAGGCCGCTCAGCAGGGGGGTTCGACGCATGGGGGTTCTGCCTCCACAGGGACAGTCGGGGGGGTGCCGACTGACGGCGGCCCGCCGGTCCTTCACCGTGGGCCGGTCACGTGTCCGCAGGTTACGGACGTGACGGCCGGCACCGAAGCAAGAAGATCCTCGATGTCAGCTGTGGCTATTCTGAGCCCAACCGGTCGGTTTCTGTCACGCCCTGCGCGGGGATTTTTTTCCCCGGATTTCCGCCGGGCCCGCCACCTGCGCAAACGCCCCCACCGCGCGGGAAAAAGTCGACCGATGGTGACCGCACCGTCCCCTGCGGTCACCAAAACGGCGGTCACGGCGGTGGTCGGCCGGACGTCGACGGCGGCCCGCCGGTGGCGTCCGCCGCGTCGCGTGGCAACCTGTCGCACTCCTCGGGCAGGATGCAGGGCGTGCGCCCTGACCGAGACGACCAGCTGACCGGAGCCCGCGGATGACCGACGACCGGACCGACGGCCGGATCGACAGCCCCGGCGAGCCCGTCGGCCGGGTGCTCGGCACCGCCGACGCCACCCCGTTGCAGTTCTGGACGGCCGTCTCCCCCGGCAGCTACCTCCAACTCGACGACGTCGTGGTCACCCGGCGCGACCTGCCCGACCGGGAGCCGGTCACCATCGCCGGGGTGGTCACCCAGGTCCGCGCCCGGCACGAGGGCGCCCAGTTCGAGTCGGACGTCTTCGCCATCGCCGACGGCACCCTCCCGGCCCAGGTGCAGGAGGCCGCCGAGATCACCACCACCCGGGTCGACCCCGAGCTGTACGTGCCGCCCGCGCCGGGCGCCACCGTGCACCGGGCCGAGGGCGACGCCCGCGCCCGCGCGCTGCACTTCGACCGGATGGAACGGCGCATCCCGATGGGGATGGGCCGCGACGGCGTGCCGGTCTACCTCAACGCCGACTTCCTCGACGGCAGTCGGGGCGCACACGTGTCGATCTCCGGCATCTCCGGGGTCGCCACCAAGACCAGCTTCGCCACCTTCCTGCTCTACTCGGTGTTCCGCTCCGGGGTGCTCGGCGGCGACGCGGTCAACGCCAAAGCGCTGATCTTCAACGTCAAGGGCGAGGACCTGCTCTTCCTCGACCACCCCAACGCCCGCCTGGACGACACCACCCGGGCCGCGTACGCCAGGCTGGGGCTGGCCGCCGGCGCGTTCCCCGACGTGCGGGTGTACGCCCCGCCCCGGGTCGGCGACGCCTCCGGCACCCCCGACGTGAGCAGCCGGCTCACCGGCGTCGACGCCTTCTACTGGACGCTCAGCGAGTTCTGTGCCGACCGCCTCCTGCCGTACGTCTTCGCCGACGCCGACGACGAACGCCAGCAGTACACGATGGTGGTGCACTCGGTCACCGCCCACCTGGCCCGCTACGCCCAGCCCGCCGACGGTGGGGTCAGCGTCGACGGGGTGCGCCTCGGCTCCTACGCCGACCTGGTCGACCACGTCGTCGAGCAGCTCAACGACGACGAGACCCGGGGCGACTGGGCGGGCAGCGCGGTCGGCCTGGGCACGGTCAACGCGTTCGCCCGCCGGCTGATCGGCAGCAAGAAGGACCTCGGCCGGCTGATCCGGGGCGACCTGGCGACCCGCCGCCCGCACTCCATCAACACCGCCGAGAGCGCCCAGGTCACCGTGGTCGACCTGCACAACCTGCCGGACCGCGCGCAGCGTTTCGTGGTCGGCGTGACACTGCGCGGCGAGTTCGAACGCAAGGAGAAGGCCGGCACCGCCAAGCCGCTGCTCTTCGTCGTCCTCGACGAGCTGAACAAGTACGCCCCCCGCGAGGGCTCCTCCCCGATCAAGGAGGTGCTGCTCGACATCGCCGAGCGCGGCCGCTCGCTCGGGGTGATCCTGGTCGGCGCGCAGCAGACGGCCAGCGAGGTCGAGCGGCGGATCGTCACCAACTCGGCGATCCGGGTGGTCGGCCGGCTCGACCCGGCCGAGGCGTCCCGCCCGGAGTACGGCTTCCTCCCGCCGGCCCAGCGGCAACGCGCCCTGCTGGCCAAGCCGGGCACCATGTTCGTCAACCAGCCCGACATCCCGGTCCCGTTGTGCCTGGAGTTCCCCTTCCCCGCCTGGGCGACCCGGGTGTCCGAGGCCGGTCGGGCCCCGTCGGAGACGCTGCGCTCGATCACCGGCGCGATCGACCCGTTCGCCGTGGTCGGCTCGGGCGGCGTCGACGACGACATTCCGTTCTAGGGGGCCGGCCGCATGAAGATCCTGCACACCTCCGACTGGCACGTCGGCAAGGTCCTCAAGGGGCAGTCCCGGGCCGAGGAGCACAAGCAGGTGCTCGCCGGGGTGATCGAGATCGCCCACGCCGAACGCCCCGACCTGGTCATCGTCGCCGGTGACCTCTACGACACGGCCGCCCCCGGCCCGGAGGCGACCCGGCTGGTCACCCGGGCGTTGACCGCGCTGCGGCGGACCGGGGCCGACGTGGTGGCGATCGGCGGCAACCACGACAACGGCAACGCCCTCGACGCGCTGCGCCCCTGGGCGGAGGCGGCCGGCATCACCCTGCGCGGCGGGGTCCGGGACAACCCGGCCGAACACGTCGTCGACGGGGTCACCGCCGCGGGCGAACGCTGGCAGCTCGCCGCGCTGCCCTTCCTGTCCCAGCGGTACGCCGTCCGCGCGGTGGAGATGTACGAGCTGACCGCCGCCGAGGCCACCCAGACCTACGCCGACCACCTCGGCCGGGTGCTGGAGAAGCTGACCGAGGGGTTCACCGAGCCGGACCGGGTGCACCTGGTCACCGCCCACCTCACCGTCGTCGGGGCGAGCACCGGCGGCGGCGAACGCGACGCGCACACCGTCCTCGGGTACGCGGTGCCCGCGTCGGTCTTCCCCGGCACCGCGCACTACGTGGCGCTGGGGCACCTGCACCGCTCGCAGCGGGTGATCGGGCCGTGCCCGATCCGCTACAGCGGCAGCCCGATCGCCGTCGACTTCGGCGAGCAGGAGAACGTCTGCTCGGTGACGCTGGTCGAGGTGGGCGCGACCTCGGCCGCCCGGATCCGGGAGGTGCCGGTGGCGGCGGCGGTGCCGCTGCGCACGGTCCGCGGCACGCTCGCCCAGTTGGCCGCCGCGGACCCGCCGGAGGGCTGGCTGCGGGTGTTCGTCCGGGAACAGCCCCGGGCCGGACTGCGGGAGGAGGTGCAGGAGCTGTTCCCCCGCGCGCTGGAGATCCGGATCGACCCCGAGCTGCTGCCCACGCCGGGCAGCGGCACCCGGGTCGCCCAGCGGGCCGGCCGCTCGCCCCGGGAGTTGTTCGCCGACTACCTGGGCAGCCGGGGCCACGAGGACGACGGGGTCCGGGACCTCTTCGACGAGCTGCTGGAGGAGGTGGAGCGCTGATGCGACCGATGCGGCTGGACCTGGCCGGCTTCACCGTCTTCCGCGACGAGACCACCGTCGACTTCACCGACGCCGACTTCTTCGCCCTGGTCGGGCCGACCGGCTCGGGCAAATCGACGGTGCTGGACGCAATCTGCTTCGTCCTCTACGGTGCGGTGCCCCGCTGGGGTGGGGCGCGGGGGCTGGCCAACGCGCTCGCCCCGTCGGCGGTGGAGGCCCGGGTCCGGCTGGTCTTCGAGTCGGCCGGCGACCGGTACGTGGCGACCCGGGTGGTCCGCCGCGACGGCCGGGGCGCGGTCAAGACCGCCAACGCCGGGCTGCAACTGATGCCGCCCGGGTTCGACGTGACCAAGCTCGACACCGGGCTCAGCCCGGAGGACCTGGGCGAGGTGCTGGCCGGCACCCCGGCCGAGATGGAACCGGCCGTGCTGGACGCGGTCGGGCTGCCGTACGAGCAGTTCACCTCCTGCGTGGTGCTGCCGCAGGGGCAGTTCGCCGACTTCCTGCACGCCAAGCCGGCCACCCGGCAGCAGATCCTGGTCAACCTGCTCGGCCTCGGCGTCTACGAGAACGTGCAGAAGCGGGCCACCGAACGGGCCGGGCAGGCCGAGGCGAAGCTGGAGGCGGTCGCCCGGATGCTCGCCGGGTTGACCGACGTCGACGACGAGACGTTGGCCGCCGCGTCCGACCGGGTCGACCGGGTGCGGGAGCTGGCGGCGGCGGTCGCGGCGGCCGTACCGGAGCGGGAGCGGGCCCGGGCGGCGGCGCGTGAGGCGACGGCGGCGCTGGCCGCGCTCGACGCCGACCTGGCCGGGCTGGCCGGGGTGCGGGCCCCGACCGGGGTGACCGAGGTGGCCCGCGCGGTGAGCACGGCGCGGGAGGCGGTCGACGCGGCGACCCGCACCGTGGCGTTGGCCGAGGAGCAGGAGGAGAAGCTACGCGGCGAGCTGGCCGGCGCGGGCGACGAGAGCGCGCTGCGGCTGCTGCTGCGGGCGCACGCCGACGCGGAACGGCTGACCGGCGAGGCGGACACGCTCCGGGCGGCTCTCGACGCGGCGCAGGCCAGGCACGACGCGGCGACGACGGCGCTCGGCGCGGCCCGGGAGGCGGCGGCGCGGGCCGAGGCCGGACTGGAGGCGGCGTTCCGGGCGCACGAGGAGGCCAAGACCGTCGACCAGGCGGTCGCGTTGCGGGCGCACCTGGTCGACGGCGGGACCTGTCCGGTCTGCGAGCAGCCGGTTGACCGGGTGCCGGCGGTGCCGGCCGGTTCGGCGGTGGCCGCGGCCACCGCAGCCGGCAAGGCGGCGCGGGCGGCCAGCAAGGCCGCGCTGGCGCTGGTGGAGGAGCGGGACGCGGCGGCCCGGGAGCAGGAACGGGCGCTGGTGCGGCTGCGGGCCCAACACGACCAGCTGCACGGCCGGCTGACCGAGCTGGCCGGGCAGCTCGCCGGGGCGGCCACCCCGGCGTCGTTGCGCGACCAGCTCGCCGAGCACGCCCGGCTGCGGCAGGCCCTGGACGAGGCGGCGGTGGCGGTACGCACCGGCCGCGACGCCGCCCGCCGGGCCCGGGGCGCGGCGGACACCGCCGAGGAGCGGCTGCGGGCCGCCTGGCGGGACTTCGACACGACCCGCGACGGGCTGGCCCGGTTCGGCCCGCCGGCCACCGACCGGGACGACGTGGCCGCCGCCTGGACGACCCTCGTGCAGTGGGCCGGCGCGCAGGCCCGGCAGCGACGGGTCGACCGGGACGGGCTGGTCGCCGCGGTGACCGAGGCGCAGTCGGCCGCCGAGGCGGTGGAGGACCGCATCGGTGGCCTGCTCACCGCCGCCGGGCTGCCCCCCGCCGACGACCCGGCGCAGGCGGTGGCGGTGGCCGCCGAGCGGGCCGGGGCCGACCTGCGGCGGATCACCGAACGCCGGGCGCAGGCCGTCGAGCTGCGGGAACAACGCGCCGAGCACGAACGGCAGGCGCGTACGGCGCGGGCGCTGGCCGGGCACCTGCGGGCCAACAACTTCGAACGGTGGCTGCTGGCCGAGGCGCTGGACCTGCTGGTCGACGGGGCCTCCCGGATCCTGCGGGAGCTGTCCCAGGGGCAGTACGACCTGGTCCACGACAAGGGCGAGTTCTTCGTGGTCGACCACCACGACGCGGGACTGCGCCGGGGGGTGCGGACGCTGTCCGGCGGGGAGACGTTCCAGGCGTCGCTGGCCCTGGCGCTGGCGCTGTCCGAGCAGCTCGCCGGGATGTCCACCACGGCGGCCAGCCTGGAGTCGATCGTGTTGGACGAGGGGTTCGGCACCCTCGACGCGGCCACCCTGGACATCGTCGCCGCCACGCTGGAGAGTCTGGCCGCCCGGGGCGACCGGATGGTCGGCGTAGTCACCCACGTGCCGGCACTGGCCGAGCGCATCCCGGTGCGTTTCGAGGTCCGCAAGGACGCCCGCACGGCCCACGTCGAACGGACCGGCCGGTGAGCGCGAGGAGTGCAGCGCAGCGGAGCCCCGCAGTCGCGAACGAAAGGCGGGTCCCGTGAGTGGGGCGTCGGTTCGTGGGGCGGTGACGTGACCGGGCCGCAGCTGTTCGTGGACGCCTGGGACCCGTCCTACGGGGCGTCGTTCGAGGCGACCCCGGGCGGGCCGGTCGCGCCGAGCAGCACCCAGGTCGACACCGACGTGGAGCTGCCGGCGGTGGACTGGCGGGCGATCGGCCCCCGCTCCGGGGTGGCCGCCCCGGACGTGGTGCTGCTCGTCGACGGGGTGCGCCGGATCGACGCCAGCGTGTGGACGGCCGAGGAGGACGGTGCCTCGTACCCGGGGATCGCCGCCTCGTACGCGGCCGGGGTGGTCCGTTGCGACCTGGAGCGCGGCGCGGCGGAGCTGGCCGGTGCGCGGGTGGGGCGGGGGCTGTTCACGGCGAGCCCGTCGGCGCAGGAGGTGACCTGCGGGCAGGTGCGTTACCCGGTGCACCGGGTCGGCGGCACCGGTGAGCTGAGCAAGCTGCCGGCGGCGGTGCAGGCCCCGCTGACCGCCCTGGAGGTTGCCGTGTCCGACGCGGCCCGCACCGACGGGGACCTGCTGGTGGTGGACGGCCCGCTGCGGGCACGCCGGCAGTTGCCGCGCACCCTGGGCTACATCAAGACGCAGCACAGCCAGTATCTCGACGCCCGGCTCACCGCCGTGGTCACCGGGCTGGGCTCCGGCCAGCGGTCCCCGGTGTTCCGGCTGGGCACCGCCTGGGGCGGCTGGTCGTGGTACCTGCGGCTGCCGGTGGCGGTGGGTGCGCCTTGGGCGGGGATCGTCCGGTTGGAGTGCTCGCCGGACCTCGAACCGCAGGACGCGGTCGCGCTGGCCGACCTGTCGTTGGTCACCCTGCCCCGGTTCGCCTCCTCGCCGTACAAGGACCCGCGCGCGCCGCAGAACCTGGTGCCGATCGCCGGGTTGGAGCGGCGGCTGCGCGGGATGCTGGGCGACGCGCGGCTGCTGCACCGGGCGTTGACCATGGCCAGCCGTAGCGGCGGGACCCGCTGATGGCCAGCCGTAGCGGCGGGACCCGCTGATGGGCCGCCGTCGGGGTGACGACCGGATCGTGGTGGACGTGGCCACCGGCCGGGCGGAGCTGGTGCCGGACCCGGACCGGCCGCGCTCGTGGACGCTGCTGCTCGACGACGCGCCGCAGTCGCATGTGGACCTGGCCGACCCGACGCACCTGGAGTTCGAGTACGTCAGGCGGCTCGGCGCGGCGCTGGACCTGATCGCCCCGCCGGGTGCCCCGCTGCGGGTGCTGCACCTGGGCGGCGGCGCGTTGACCCTGCCCCGGTACGTCCAGGCGACCCGCCCCGGGTCGACGCAGCGGGTCGCCGAGGTGGACGGCGCGCTGGTGGAGCTGGTCCGGCGGGAGCTGCCCTGGCCGACCGACCCGAGGCTGAAGGTCCGCGTCGCCGACGCCCGCGCCACCCTGGAGTCCAGCCGCGACGCGTCGTACGACGTGGTGGTCGCCGACGTCTTCGCCGGTGCGCGCACCCCGGCCCACCTGACCAGCGCGGAGTACGCCGCACAGGTGGCCCGGGTGCTCGCGCCGGCCGGCTGGTACCTGGCCAACCTGGCCGACGGGCCGCCGTTGCGGCACACCCGTGCCCAGGTGGCCACGGTCCGTCAGGTGCTGCCCCGGGCCGCCCTGGTCGGCGACGCCGCGGTGCTGCGCGGGCGGCGGCACGGCAACCTGGTGCTGGTGGCCGGGCGGGTCGAGCCGCCGGTGCCGGAGCTGACCCGGCGCGCGGCCGGGGACTGGTTCCCGGGGCGGGTGCTGGCCGGTGCCGAGCTGGACCGGTTCGTCGCCGGTGCCGCCGTGGTCACCGACGCGGACGCCACCGACTCGCTGCCGCCGCCGCCCGGAATTTTTTCGGTCCGCCGTTGATCCGCTGGGAAGAGCGGTCCGTATCAACGGTCGGCGCCCTCCCCGTGGGCCCGCTGATGTCGGTGGACAGCAGGAGGTCTGGATGAGTGCGGTCGCGGCCGGCTTGCACGGTGAACTGGCCAGGCCAGGGTGGATGTTCGCCCGGGCTCAGCCGCAGTCGCGTGCGTCGAGGTCCAGCCGGGGGGTCGACGCCGGTCCCACCGATCGCCAGAATGGCCCGGTGACCCCGCGATCGACGCCCGGGCGGCACCAGGCCCCGGCGACGACGCCCGAGGCGAGCCACTCCGACCAGCTGGTCCGGCTGCTCTACGCCGAGCACGCCGGCCCGCTGCTGATGTTCGTGATGCGGTTGACCGGTGGTGACCGGCAACGCGCCGAGGACATCGTGCAGGAGACGCTGCTGCGGGCCTGGCGCAACGCGCACCGGCTGGGCGTGCAGGGGCAGGGTTCACTACGGCCCTGGCTGGTCACGGTGGCCCGGCGGATCGCCATCGACGAGCACCGCAGCGAGCAGGCCCGCCCACCCGAGACGTACGACCGGGATCTGACGGCGTTCGCCGAGGCGGACAGCACCGACCGGGTGCTGCGCACCATGACGGTGGCGGACGCACTGCGTACGCTGAGTCAGTCGCACCGGGAGATCCTGGTGGCGACGTACTTCCGCGGGCGGACGGTGCCGGAGGCGGCCGAGGAGTTGGGCCTGCCGCTGGGTACCGCCAAGTCGCGGGTCTACTACGCGCTGCGCGCGCTGCGCACGGCCCTACAGGAGAGGGGGGTGACGGAATGAGCCGGGCAGACCATATGGATGTCGCCGCGTACGCGCTCGGCGTCCTGGACGTGCAGGACACCGAACGGTTCGAGGAACACCTCGCCACCTGCTGGGCCTGCGCCGCCGAGTTGGAGACGATGGTCCCGGTGGTGGGGCTGCTCTCCGACATCGACGGCGAGACGATGATGGCGATGGAGCAGACCGCGACGGATCCACGGCTGCTGGACCGTACCCTGTCGGCGGTCCGGACCCACCGGCGCAAGGCGCGGTTCCGGCAGGTGCTGACGATGGCCGCCGCGGTGGTGGCGGTCGGCGCGCTCAGCGGCATCGGGGTCGCCACCTTCGGCGGTACGGTCGGCGGTGGCAACGCGGTGGTCGCCGAGCCGAGCCGGTCCACGCCGGTGGACGGTCCGGCGAGCCCGCAGCCGACCCGGTCGGGGCCGGCGGTGGGTGGCACCGAGATCGAGGGTGACCAGTTCGACGCCACCGACGGCAGCACCGGCGTGAAGACCACGATGTGGCTGGACAGCAAGGAGTACGGCACCTGGATCGGGTTCAACCTGACCCGGTTGCCCGGCCCGCGCACCTGCCGGCTGGTGGTGGTCCGCAAGAACGACACCACCGAGGTGGTCTCCACCTGGGCGGTGCCGGGGACGGGTTACGGCACCACGGCCAACCCGCAGGATCTCCAGTTGGAGGCGTCCACCTCGGCGCCGCGCGGCGAGATCGCGAAGTTGCAGGTGCAGTCGGTGGACGCCAACGGCGTGGCGAGCCCGCTGGTCACCGTCGTGCCCTGAGACACCTTCCGTCGGAAACGGCGTCGGCCCGCTGCGGGCCGACGCCGTTTCGGCTTTCCGGGCGCAGGGGTGCCTCTGCTCGCGCACACGTACGGCCGGCCGGAACGGTTCAACGATGGCGATGTGAAATGGCCCACTGTCGATCGTTCAACCTTGACAGTGGACGCTCCGTACTACTCGGTGAACCGCCAAGAATGAGGAGGGCACGTGGCAAAGATCAAGCGGACGACCGTCATCGTCGCGAGCGCGGTGGTCGCACTTACGGCCTGCGCGCCCGCAGGCTACGACGGAGCGAACTCCAGCGTCGCCGAGCCGGTCGCCGTCGCCGCGGCCGAACCCACCGCGTCGGTCGAGCCGGACACCTCGGCCTCTCCCGGCCCCTCCGGCGCCCCCGCCGCCGACCAGGCGCCGCCGCCGGCCAACGTCCAGCTGACCGACGAACTCGTCGGCAAGAAGATCGCCCGGATGGGCCGGGTCGTGGTGGACCAGGAGGGCTTCATCCTCTACCGCTTCGACAAGGACTCCGACGACCCGCCGTCGTCGAACTGCGTCGACAAGTGCGCGCAGGTCTGGCCGCCCGCGCTGACCGACGGCAACCCGCAGCTGCAGGGCGTCTCCGACGACAAGGTCGGCACCGTCACCCGCCAGGACGGCACCCGTCAGATCACCATCGGCGGCTGGCCGGTCTACCGCTACATCGGTGACAAGAAGCCGGGCCAGTGGAAGGGCCAGGGCGTCGGCGGCACCTGGTTCGTGGTCGACCCGAACGGCAAGAAGAACCTGACCTGCCTGCCGACCGGCACCCCGAAGGCGGTCGCCCCGCCGGCGGCCGGCGACTCGGGCGGCTCGAACAGCGGCGGGGACTACACCTACTGATCCTGCGTCAGCCGGGACACGGTGGCCGGTCGCAGCCGGGGAGGGCGCGACCGGCCACCGTCACGGATCAGGACCGTCGACGAACCGGCAGCGTCGGACGGTCCGGGCCGCGACGCCGGCCCCCTGGTCGGGCCGGCGTCGCGGTACCCACCCGCCGGTCCCTCCCCCACCAGACCCCCGGAACGGGCCAGGGCGGTGGACGCGCCACACGCCAGCGGGCGCGCGCCACCGAAGGTCCCCCCAACCCCGCACCCACGGCCGCTCGGGCGGCCGGTCCGCTCCGGGATGGAGACACCGCCGACGCGCAGGGCGTCGGCGGTGTCGTCCATTTCCGCCCCGGTCACCCTCCCCGGCGGTACGGGGCGGGGCCGTCCGTCCCCCGCGACCATGGCACAGTGGCGGGGTGACCTGGGACGAGCCGGCAGCACGCCGGGTGCTGCGACCGCCGGCCGACTACCGGCTGACCGCCTCGGTCCGGGCCCTCACCTTCAGCCCGTACGACCCGTGTGCGCGGATCGTCGCCGGCACGTTCTGGTGGGCCACCCGCACCCCGGCCGGTCCGGCCACCCTGACCCTGCGCCCGGAGGCGGGCGAGCTGCTGGCCGAGGGGCACGGGCCGGGCGCGGACTGGGTGGTCGACCGGGCCGACGCCGTCGCCGGCCTGCGTGACGACCTGACCGGGTTCGCCGAGGTGGCCGCCGCCCACCCGCTGGTGGCCGAGCTGGCCGCCCGGCACCGGGGGCTGCGGATGCCCGCCACCGGGCAGGTCTTCCCCCGGGTGCTGCGCGCCGTCTTCGAACAGAAGGTCACCGGCACGGAGGCGTACCGGGCGTACGCGGCGACCGTGCGGCACTTCGCCGAGCCCGCGCCGGGGCCGTTCCAGCCGCTGCTGCTGCCGCCCGACGCGGCGAGGGTGGCGGCGGCCCCGTACTGGGTGTTCCACCCGTTCGGCGTGGAGCAGCGCCGGGCCGAGACGCTGCGCCGGGCCGCCGCCCTGGCCGACCGGCTGGAACGCTGCGTCGACAGCGCCGAGGCGACCCGGCGGCTCACCGCCGTCCCCGGCATCGGCCCGTGGACCGCCGCCGAGGTGGTCCGGGTCGCCTACGGCGATCCGGACGCGGTGAGCGTCGGCGACTACCACGTGCCGAACACGGTGGCCTGGGCGCTGGCTGGTGAGGCGCGCGGCGACGACGCCCGGATGCTCGACCTGCTCGCCCCGTTCCGGGGTCACCGGGGGCGGGTCTGCCTGCTGCTGGCCGCCGCCGGCATCCAGGCACCCCGGTTCGGCCCCCGGATGCCGATCCGTTCCTTCGCCCGCTTCTGACGCCCGGGGTGGGGCGGGGGCTGTGTCGCCGAGATTGCGGTATCGCAGCGGGCGGATGCCGCTGTTTCGGCCCCGTCGCGTTGGCCACGGGCCCGGCGACCGGAGCGGCCGCGCCGGGTGGGGCCGGTCAGCGGACGAGGCGGCGCAGGGTGTGGGCCAGCCAGCGGGCGTACCCGTGCTGGACGGCGCGACCGGCGGGCCCGGCGGCGGTCATGAACCAGCGGTCCGGCCGGCTGAACGCGGTGACCTCGAAGCTGACCGCGCCGTCGGCGTCACGGCGGACCAGGAACGCCTCCTCCCCGCGTTCCGGATGGCCGGGCAGCGTGCCGTAGCCGAAGCCGGCCTCCCGCTCGTCGTCGACCACCCAGACCACCTCGCACGGCCCCCACACCCGCAGCGGACCCACCCCGAGTCCCGGGGTGACCCGGACACCGGGTGCGGCCCGCACCGCGTCGGTGCGCATCCGCACCCCGGCCGCCCGGTGCAGCCGCCAGCTCAACACGGCCTCGGCGGCGACCGGGAAGCCGCCGGGCGGCAGCGCGCACCGGTGCCGCAGGTGGTGGTAGCCCGCCGGCAGCACCCCGCCCCGGGTCGCCCCCACCTCGGGGTACGTCAACTCGGTCACCGCGCCTCCCCAGGGTCACCGTCAGCCTAGGGCCGGTGCCGTCGACCGGCGACCCGGGCGGTGGTGCGGGCGCGGCGGGTGGCGGTCGGCCGGTGCCGTCCCGCGCGGTGGTGGGCAGGGACACCGACGGGTCGCACGTACCCCGGCCGGGGCTCAGCCGGCTTCGCAGCGCCGCCGCAGGCCGTCGGCCTCCAGCCGCAGGTAGCGGCGCACCAGCCGGCCGCCCAGCCAACCGACGGGCCCGGCGAGCGGGCCGGTGAGTTCCAGGGCCAGCTCCACCCGGACCCGGCCGTCGGGCAGCGCGACGATCCGGTGCTCGCCCCGGCTGCGTACCCCCGGGGTGGTCGATTCCCAGACGAAGCAGCGGGGCGGGTCGATCTCGGTGACCCGCCAGGACGTCGGGCGGAGCCGGGGCTGTTCCAGCCGGGCGGTGGACCCGAGGACCAGCGGCCCGGCCTCGCCCCGGCGGGCGGTCCGGACCGAGGCGGTCCACTGCGGCCACCGTTCGATGTCGGTCTGCACCGCCCACACCGCGTCGATGTCCGCGTCGATCTCGGTCGCCGTCTCGAACCGCATGCCGCCTCCGTGGTCGCACCGCCGGCACCCGCGTGCCGCCCGGTTCCCCGACGAGCGTGCCGCAGCGACCGTGACCGGGCCACCCTCCGGTCGCCCTCCCGACCGTGCGTCCTCCCGACCGTGCGCCCACCGGGACGCGGCCCCGGCCGGCTGCGGGGACCGGACGCAGCTTCGGCCCGGTGCGGGGCCGGGCGCGGCCTCGGGCGGGCGCGGGTTCGGGCAGGCGCGGGTTCGGGCGGTGCGCGGCTCAGCCGGCCTCGCGCAGGTCGGCCAGGTCGAGCGGGGTGTGCCGGTGGAGCAGGTCGGTCAGCTCGGCGACCGTGCCCACCTCGCCGAGCACGTTCTTGCCGCCGCCGAACCGGTCCGGGTAGCGGTGCACCAGCCGGTAACGGTGCCGGCCCCGGACCAGCTCGACGGTGACCCGCCAGCGCCCACAGCAACCACACCGCCACTCCACCCGGCGAGGCTAGCTCCGAGCGGGGCGGACGGGATCCGTATCCGCGGGGACGGACGGTACGGGCGGGGACACGCCGGACCGGCACCGACGGTGATCTGCCTCACCACTGTCGGTGGTGTCTGGTTGACTGTCGCCGTGGACCTGCCGATCAACCCCCCGGTCGAGCCGATGCTGGCCAAGAGCGTGGCCCGCCTGCCCACCGACCCCGGCCTGACCTACGAGCCCAAGTGGGACGGCTTCCGCTGCATCGTCTTCCGCGACGGCGACGAGGTCGAGTTGGCCAGCCGGGGCGGCAAGTCGATGACCCGTTACTTTCCCGAGGTGGTGGCGCAGGTCCGGGCGCAGTTGCCCACCCGGTGCGCGGTCGACGGCGAGCTGATCGTGATCCGGCGCGACGGTCCGGGCGGTCAGCCCCGGCTCGACTTCGAGCAGCTCGCCCAGCGGATCCATCCGGCCGCCTCCCGGGTGGCCCTGCTCGCCGAGACGACCCCGGCCGACTTCGTCGCCTTCGACCTGCTCGCCCTCGACGACGAGCTGCTGGTCGACGAGCCCTACCCGGCCCGGCGGGAACGCCTGGTGCGGGCGCTGGCCGGGGTCCGGCCGCCGGTGCACGTCACCCAGGTCACCACCGACCCGGAGACCGCCCGGCGCTGGTTCGAGGTGTTCGAGGGCGCCGGCCTGGACGGGTTGATCGTCAAGCCGGCCGACCTGCCCTACCAGCCCGGCAAGCGGCTGATGGCCAAGGTCAAGCACGCCCGGACGGCCGACGTGGTGGTGGCCGGGTTCCGCTGGCACAAGTCGGGCCCGGTGGTCGGCTCGCTGCTGCTCGGTCTCTACGACGACGCCGGGGTGCTGCACCACGTCGGGGTGAGCGCCTCGTTCACGATGGCCCGTCGGCAGGAGCTGCTCGACGAGCTGGCCCCCTACCGGGAGGATGTCGACGCCCACCCGTGGGTGCACGGCGACCACGAGCGCGGCCAGCGCATCCCGGGCGGGGTCAGCCGGTGGACGGGCGACAAGAACCTCGACTGGGTCCCGCTGCGACCCGAGCTGGTGATGGAGGTCGGCTACGACGCGATGGAGGGCGACCGGTTCCGGCACACCGCCCGGTTCGTCCGCTGGCGGCCGGACCGCGATCCCCGGTCCTGCCGCTACGACCAGCTCGACCGTCCGGTGCGCTTCGACGTCGACCAGGTGCTCCGGGGCGATCCGACGGCGACCGTGCCGCCGGCCGCCGACACCCCGGCGTAGCCTGACTGCTACCCGATCATGGAGGTCCGCCGGTGACCAGCACCGCCCGCCGCAACCGCCGGTTCCGGCTCGCCCTGGCCGGGTTCGTCGCGGGCGCGTTGCTCGTCACCGGGTGCACCATGCCGGCGTTCGCCCCGCGCACCGAGGACTCGTCGGCGGCGCAAACCGGCACCGGGCCCACCTGGCGGGCCTGCCCCGAGGTCGCGCAGGACCTGGTCGGCCGGGGCGCACCGGGCATGCGTTACGAGTGCGCCCGGATCGCCGTGCCACGCAACTGGGGCACCGGCACGGGGGCGACCGCCGGGCCGGGCAGCGGCGAGACCTTCGAGATCGCGCTGCTGCGGGCCCGTTCCACCAAGCAGCGGGACCGGATCGGCTCCCTGGTGATCAACCCGGGCGGGCCGGGCGGGTCCGGCGTGGACACCGCCGTCTACCTGTCGTTCGGGCCGTCGTTCGGGGGGCTGCCCACGGCGGTGACCGACCGGTTCGACATCGTCGGCTTCGACCCGCGCGGGGTGTCCCGGTCCAGCCCGGTGAAGTGCATCTCCGACGCCGACCTCGACGCCAGCTTCGGCTACGACCCCGATCCGCGCAGCCAGCAGTCGTTCGACGCCTACCAGGCGCTCAACCGGCGGATCGGCCGGGGCTGCGGCGACCGGTACGGCGACCAGCTCCCGCTCTACGGCACCGAGCAGGCCGCCCGGGACATGGACGCGGTCCGGGCCGCCGTCGGCGACGACAAGCTCACCTACCTCGGCTACTCCTACGGCACCCTGCTCGGCGCGACCTACGCGCAGCTCTACCCGCAGCGGGTCCGGGCGCTGGTGCTCGACGGTGCGGTCGACCCCCGCCAGCAGTTGGTGGCCGGTTCGGAGAGCCAGGCCCGGGGCTTCGAGCGGGCGTTCGACAACTTCGACAGGTGGTGCGCGGCGAACGCCGGGCGCTGCCCGATCGCCCCGGACGCCCGGGGCGCGGTCACCTCGGCGATCGACAAGGCGAAGGTCTCCCCGGTACGCGGTGCCGACGGGCGGGAGGCCACCTCCGGGTGGGTCTTCTACGCGGTGATCTCCTCGCTCTACACCGAGTCGGGTTGGGAGGAGCTGGCCCGGGCGATCGACCGCCTCGACGAGGGTGACCCGACCGACGTGTTCAAGCTCGCCGACTCGTACGCCGGACGGGGCGAGGACGGGCACTACTCCAACCTCTTCGACGCCAACCTGGCGGTGAACTGCGCCGACGAGACCGAGAAGCCCAGCGTCGACCAGATCCGCCAATTGCAGTCCGAGTGGCGGCAGAAGTATCCGCTGTTCGGCCCGGCCCTGGCGGTGGGCATGTTCGGTTGTGTCGAGTGGCCGGGCGGGCGGGACCCGTACCCGACCGGCCGGGCCGACGGCGCGCCGCCGATCGTGGTGGTGGGCACCACCGGTGACCCGGCCACCCCGTACGAGCAGACCGCCCGGCTGGCCGACATGCTGGGGGTCGGGCGGGTGCTCACCTGGGAGGGCGAGGGGCACACCGCCTACCCGCAGACCTCCTGCATCACCGAGGCGGTGGACGCCTACCTGATCTCGCTCACCGTGCCCCGGGAGGGGCTGCGCTGCCCCGCCCGCTGACCGGCGACGGGCCACACAGCGGGCGACGGGTCAGCGGCGGTTGCGGCGTCCGCGTAGCCGTTGCCGGACGAGGGTCGCGTGGTCCGGTGGGGCCGGTGGTGGCGGCGGTTCCGGCAGCACGATGCCCTGCCGGGCGGCCAACTCCTCCAGCAACGCCCGCATCCGCCGCACGTCGTTCTTCAGCTCCTCCTGCTCGACGTGCTCGAACGCGTCGTCGTCGACGATGAGCCGACTGGCGAAGTGTGCGGTGATCAGGGGGATGACCAGCAGCACCATGGTGGAGATCAGCAACGCGGCGAGGGCCCGTCCCGCCCAGGTGGTCGGCGAGATGTCGCCGTACCCGACGGTGGAGGCGGTGACCACCGCCCACCAGACGGCGTCGGCGGCGCTGCGGTGCTCCACCTGGCCGTAGATCACCCCGGCCACCACGATCATCAACAGGTACGACGTGATCAGCGTCCGGGGCGAGTTGGCGAAGTACACCAGGCCCCGGTAGACCCACCGGAACGGCAGCAGCAACAGCTCCATGCCGCACCATGCTGCACCCCGGCCGCCACCGCTGCCCGTCGAGCGTCCGACGACCGACCGCAGGCCGGGCCACTTACCTGCGCCCGGCGACCGGGCGGGGTGCTGTGACAGGCTGCCGGTCATGACCGACGTGACCCTGCGCGAGGCGGTCCGGGCCGACCTGCCCGCCATCCTGGCCCTGCTCGCCGACGACGTGCTCGGCCGCACCCGCGAGCACGCCACGGTGGACGAGGCGTACGAGCGGGCCTTCGCCGACATCACCGCCGACCCGCGCAACCAGCAGGTGGTGGCCGAACGCGACGGCGAGGTCGTCGGCTGCTTCCAGCTCACCTACATCCCGGGGCTGGGCCGGCACGGCGCGCAACGGGCGTTGGTCGAGGCGGTCCGGGTCCGCGCCGACCTGCGCGGGCAGGGGGTGGGCGAGGCGATGATGGCCTGGGCGATCGACCAGGCCCGGCGGCGGGGCTGCGGGTTGGTGCAGCTCACCACCGACAAGTCACGCGCCGACGCGCAGCGGTTCTACCGACGCCTCGGCTTCGTCGCCAGCCACGAGGGCATGAAACTTCCCCTCTGACAGGGTCAGTCGTCGGCCAGGCGGCCGTCGCGCAGGGTGAGCGTCCGATCGGCCACCTCGATCAGCGCCGGGTCGTGGGTGGCGACCAGCGCGGTCATCCCCCGGGCGTGCACCACCGCGCGGAGCAGGTCCATGATCGCCCGGCCGGTCTCAGAGTCGAGCTGGCCGGTCGGCTCGTCGGCGATCAGCAGGTCGGGTTCGTTGGCCAGGGCGCGGGCCACCGCGACCCGCTGCTGCTGACCGCCGGACAGCTCGTACGGGCGCTGTCGGGCGTGCGCGCCCAGACCCACCAGTTCCAGTAGCACCGCCACCCGTTCCTCGCGCTCCGCCGCCGGGACCCGGGCCAGCCGCAGCGGCACCCCGACGTTCTCCGCCGCCGACAGGATCGGCACCAGTCCGAAGGTCTGGAACACGAAACCGACGGTGCCCCGGCGCAGCCGCAGCAGCTCGGCCTCACCGGCGGCGGTGACGTCGTGCCCGGCCACCCGCACCCGGCCGGCGTCCGGCCGGTCCAACCCGCCGACCAGGTTGAGCAGGGTGGTCTTGCCGGCGCCGGAGCGCCCCCGCACCGCCACCAGTTCGCCCCGGGCGGCGGTGAAGGAGACGTCGCGGACGGCGTGCACGGCGTGCCGTCCCCGGCCGAACGTGCGGCTCACCTGCTCGACCCGGACCACCTCGTCGGTGACCGGGTCGGCGGCCCGGACGGAAACCTGCTCGCTCATGCGTCACTCCCGTTGGGTTGCGGCGTCCGGTCGCCGGGGCGGACCTGCACGTGGTCCGGGGCGAGGTCGAGGCGGACCCGGTCGCGCAGGGCCAGCGCCTCCACGAACGGCGCCGGTAGCTGCATCCGGCCGGTCCGGTCCAGCACCGCGTACTCCTCGCTGACCAGTTCGGTGCTGCCGTCGACGCCGACGCGGGCGGTGCGGCGTACCTCGGAGGCGGTCCGGCCGTCGCGGATCGCGACGGTGCGGCGGACCTGGTCGGCGACGGCGTGGTCGTGGGTGACCACGACCACGGTCACCCCCAGTTCGGCGTTGATGGTGCGTAGCGCCGCGAAGACCTCCGCGCCGGTCGCCTCGTCCAGCTCACCGGTCGGCTCGTCGGCGAAGAGCACCTCCGGGTCGTTGGCGACCGCCACCGCCACCGCGCAGCGCTGCTGTTCGCCGCCGCTGAGCTGGCCGGGCCGCCGGTCCGCGCAGTACCCCACGCCGACCAGTTCCAGCAGTTCGTCGGCGCGCTGCCGGCGGGCCCGTGCGCCACCGCCGCGCCGGGCCAGCCGCATCGGCAGTTCCACGTTCTCCCGCGCGGTCAGGTACGGCAGCAGGTTCCGGCCGGTCTGCTGCCAGACGAACCCGACGGTGCGTCGCCGGTAGGCCAGCCGTCGGCGGGCCGACATCGACAGCAGGTCGTACTCGGCGACCCGGGCGATGCCGGCGGTCGGGGTGTCCAGCCCGGAGAGGATGTTGAGCAGGGTCGACTTGCCCGAGCCGGAGGCCCCGACGATCGCCACCAGCTCACCCCGGTCGATCACCAGGTCGAGCCCCTGGAGGGCGACCACCTCGACCCCCTCGGTCTTGAAGATCCGGACCAGCCCGTCGCAGACGATGTGCCCGCGCAGCCGGTCCTGCCCGCCGGCCCGTTCGGCCGCCCGCTGCGCCGCCCGGCGTTGCAGGTCGGCCAGGTCCGGGACGACGGGGTTCGGGGCGGTCGTGGTCATCTCAGCTCTCCTCTCCGAGCCGGAGCACCTCGCCGAGGCGCATCCGACGGTTGTTCAGGGCCTCCACCGCCAGCGCGAAGCCCAGCGCGACCACGCCGAGCCCGACCGTGGCGGCGACCGTACCGGGGGCGAACCCCACCCGCACCGGCGTGCCGTTGGTGAACGCGGCGAGGCCGAGCAGCGGGGTGAGCAGCAGCGGCAGCAGCACCCCGACCAGTGCACCGGTCAGCACCGACACCCCGACCAGCGGGGCCAACTCCACCAGCAGCAGCCCCCGCCACTGCCGGCGGGACAGCCCGAGGGTGCGCAGCCGGGACAGCACCTCGCCCCGGGCGCGGGCCCCGGCCAGCACGGTGAAGGCGACCGCGAGCAGCGCCAGCACCCCACCGGCCACCGCCCCGGCGGTGAACCCGAACGCCAGCAGCCCGTTGGCGCCCCCGCCGCCCAGCCGCAGCCGGGTCTGTGACCAGGTCTGCACCGCCACGCCCCGGGGCCGTTCCCGGCCGGTGACCGCGCCGCCGGTCTGGTAGCGCTGCTGCCCCTCGTCCCCGGCCTGGCGCAGCGCCCCGACGTCGAGCCGGTCGCCGGCCACCAGGAACCCGGTGGGCACCGGCGGACTGTCCCGCCGGGGCAGCGCCTGCCAGGGCAGCACCACGTACCGGCTGGTGTTCGGCCGGGCCAGCGGGAAGTCGGCGACGGTGTCGGCGGGGATGAACTCGTACCGCTGGCCCTGCACGGTGACGAAGGCGGACCGCAGGCCGGCGTCGGCGAGGTCGGCGGCGACCGCCGGGGAGACCACCGCCGGCAGCGGGCCGTCGCCCGGCCGGGCGTCGCGGAGCGGGCCGGGCACCGGGACGTCCCGGCCGGCGGCCCGCGCCGTACGGGCCAGGCCGGGGCCGTCGACCAGCAGCACGCTGGTGTCGCGCAACCGGGCGTCGGTGCCAAGGGCGTCGGTGGCCAGGCGTTGCGCCGACTCGTCGACCAGCCCGGTGGCGGCCCGCACCCCGGGCAGCCGCTCCAGGGCCGGCCCGGTGTCCGGGGCGAGCCGGTCGCCCCGGATCAACGCGTCCGCCGGCACCGCGCGGGTGGCGACGTCGTCGCGGGTGTCCTCGATGCCGGTGGCGACCACCGCGCAGAACGCGGCGGTGGCGACCGCGAGCACCACCACGACCAGCGGGGTGGCCGCCGCCGCCCGGCCGGCGCGGGCCGTGCCCAGGAAGGCGACACTTCCCCGGGTACGCGCGGCGAGCCGGCCGGCCAGCCGCACCGGCCACGGGTACAGCCGCAGCGCCAGCACCGACGCGGCGATCGCGACCAGCGCCGGCACCGACACCAGCAGCGGGTCCACCGTGCCGGGGGTGAGGCCGCGCCGCCGCAGCAGCACCACCGCCAGCCCGGCCAGCAGCACCAGCGCGGCCTCGGTGGTGGCCCGCCGGGCGGACGGCCGCAGCCGACCCAGATCCCGCCGCCCGACCACCCCGGACGGTACGGCCAACGTCGCCACCGGCAGCGCCAGGGTGACCAGGACCGTCGCGCCCACGGCGAGCGGCCCGGTGCCGCCGGGCGCACCGGGCAGCAGGCCACCGAGCAGCCAGCCGAGCCCGGCGGCGGGCGGGACGACCAGCAGCGACTCGGCGAGGCTGCGCCGCAGTCCGGTGGTGGCCCCGCCGCCCCGGGCGCGGATCAGCACGAACTCGGCGCGGCGGCGGCGTACGGCCAGCGCGGCGGCCAACACGACCAGCCCGGCCAGCGTCGCCAGCACCCCGGCGGCGATGACGGCGAGCAGGGTACGCGCCGAGGTGACCGCCCGGCTGAACTCGCGCAGCGGGACGTCGACGCCCTGGGTCAACTCGGTGTCGGTGGCGGTGCTGGCCCGCGCCAGCCGTTGCACCCCGTCGACGAGCTGGTCGATGTGCCGCACGTCGATGCCGTCCGCGCCGAGCCGGTAGCGCCAGGTGAAGGAGATCGGCCGCCCCTGCCCGGCCAGCCGGTCCAGGGCGGCGACGGCGACCGCCCCGACCAGGATGAACGGTTGACCGTCGCCCTCCGGCTCGCCGACCTGGAGCAGCGACGGCAGGGCGTCCCAGCTTCCGTCGGCGGGGTCGACGGGGCGGAACGTCCCGACCACGGTCAGCGGGGTGGACGGGTGCTGCGGGTCGGGGGCGGCGAGTCGGAGCCGGCTGCCGACGCGCAGCCCGAACCGGCCGGCGACGTCGGCGGCGAGGGCGACCTGCACCGGGGCGTCGTCGTCGGGTGGGACGGCCGGCCAGCGTCCCTGCACCAGGGTGCCGGTCGTCTCGATGCCGGGGGCGGCCCGCAGGCCCAACTCCACCAGATAGTTGCCCCGGGCCAGGTCGGGGCCGGTGACCAGGTCGCCGGGGGTCTGCGCGGTGTACCAGCGGTGCGCCACGGCGGCACGCACGTCGGCGGGCATCCGTTGCTGGAACGTGTCGAGGTCGGCGGCCCGGCTGCTGGCCGGTGGCGCGTCGACGACGGGCCGGGTGGTCCAGGTCAGGTCGCGGCGGGCGCCGGGTTCGGCGGCGAGGTGTTCCCGCAGCCCCTGGTCGGCCAGCCGGTTGGCCACCCTCGGCACCCCGGCGACCAGCAGGGCGATCACCAGGGTCAACGCGGCCAGCAGCAGGAACTGCCCGCTGTGGGCGCGTACCCGACGGATCACGACGCCGATGTTCATCGCTGGTCCTCCCCGTGGTGCAGCGGTCCGGTCGTCGTGGTCCTCACCGGTCTCCCCCGGTGCGCAGCCGGGCGGCGGCGACCCGCTGCCGCAGCCCGGCTGCCATCGCCGCGCTGCCGGCCAGCGCGGCCAGCAGCAGTCCCGCCACGGTCCACCCGATCGGGGTCCAGGCCAGGGCGAACGTCGGTGCGGGCACGGGTCGCCCGGCGGCCGGGGTGAGGATCACCAGGGGTGCCATGGTGGCCCCGACGACCGCGCCGAGCAGCAGGCCGACGCCGACGCCGATCCCGGCCAGGAAGGTCTGTTCGGCGAGCAGCGCGCGGGCCAGCAGCCGGGGGGACGCGCCGAGGGTGTGCAGCACCGAGAACTCGCCGAGCCGGTGCCGGGCGGTGGCCCACACGTCGACCACCAGGCCGACCAGGGCGAGCAGCACCGAGCCGAGGGCGGCGGCCAGCAACCCGGTCCGGGCCCCCTGCCAGTACGGGTCGTCGGCGGCCACGGCGGCGGCCTGCCGGCGGTCCAGCAGGGTCGTCCCGGGTAGCGCGGCGGCGGCCCGGGTCGCCTCGCCGTGGGCGGTGGCGTCGGTCCGCAGCCACCACTCGGGTACCGGCCGGACGGTGCCCGAGTTGCGGATCAGCCAGTCGGTGGCGGCGGGCAGGTCGAGCAGCACCCCGTCCCCGGCGGTGGCGGGCAGCGCGGTCACCTCCCCGACCAGGCGCACCGGCAGGGAGACCCCGGACAGGGTCAGCTGCACGGTCTCCCCGGGCCGGACGTTGAGCGCGGCCCGCACGGCCGGGCTCATCACGGCCGGTACGGCGGTGTCCGGGCCGTCCGGCACCACCGCGAAGCGGGACGCCGGCTGGTAGGCGTACCGGCCGCCGTCGAGGAAGCCGACGGGGTGGGTGGCGGTCAGTCCGGCGTCGTCGGCGGTGGCGGTGCTGCTCCCGGCGGACTCGGCGGCGGCCACCCGCCACCGGCCGGTGGGTGTGAACGTGGTGGACCGGGCATCCGGGCCGACGGTGCGCAGGTCCCGCACCTTCAGCGCGTACGCGGTGCCGGCGACGTCCCCGCCGTCGGCCTCGAACCCGGCCAGCCGCAGTCCCGTGACGGCGGGCAGGTCGACCCGGAACCCGGTGGCCCGCCCGTCGCTGCCGGTGCGCGCCACGGGCAGCCGGTAGGCCAGCCCGTCGGCCCGGGTGAGCAGCACCGACACGGCGATCCGGTGCGGGACGACGGCCTGGTCGACGGGGGTGCTCACGGTGCCGGTGAGGCTGCGGGCGTCGGCCGGCAGCGGCTGCCCGAGGGCCGGTCCCCGGGCGGCGGTCAACTGCGCGAACAGTTCCCGCGCGGGCCGGTCGGCGAGCCGGTCGCTGAGCTTGGCCACCTCGGCTGCCTGTGCGGTGTCCAGGCCGAGCACGGTGGCCTGCCGGTCGTCCCGGCCGACCCGGATGTCGTCCCGCCAGGCCGGCAGCGCCCGGTCGACGCCGGGCAGCGCGGCGAGCGCGGCGGCCCGGTCGACGGGGGCGACGCCTGTGCGTTCGACCAGCCGCAGGTCCGCGCCGACGCGGTGGTCGGCCTGGTCGACCTGGGACCGTTCCCCGGTGGCGACGAGCGACCAGGCCAGGGTGCTGCCGCCGACGGCGAGGGCGAGCAGCAGCACCGGCCCGGCGTGTGGCCGCCGCCCGGCCTGCCACATGCCGAAGATGGTCGCGGTCCACGGTCGCCTGTCGACGAACCGTTCGGCGAACCGGGTGGCCGGCGGCAGCAGCCGTAACGCCACCACCGCCCCGGCCAGCACCCCCAGGGTCGGCGCGGCCACCAGCAGCGGGTCGAGGCCGAGGTCGTTGCCGGCACCGGCCAGCGGTGAGGAGTAGCGGCGCAGTTGCACCCAGGCGAGGACGGCGAAGGCGACCAGGGCCAGGTCGAGTCCGGCCCGGCTGACGGTGGTGACCCGGTCGGGGCGGGACCGGGCGGCCAGGTCGGCCACGTAGGTGCCCGCGCCGCGCAGGGTGGGGGCGACCATCGCGACGAGGCAGCCGGCGGCGGTGACCAGGGCCGCCGCCCAGACCCACCGGCCGCCGCCGACGGCACCGCCGAGGTCGACCGGGCCGTCGGCGGCGACCCGGCGCAGCGCCCCGCCGGCGAGCAGGGGCCCGAGCAGGGCGGCGGGGACGACCACCAGGGTCGCCTCCCGGGCGGCGAGGCCGGCGAGTTGCCGGCGGGCCGCACCCCGGGCCCGCAGCAGCGCGGTCTGGGCGCGCCGGTCCTCGTGCAGCAGGGCGGCGATCAGCACCAGCGCGTACCCGCCGAGGACCACGATCAGCAGCAGCGGGGTGGCCAGGGCCGAGCGGCCGGCCAGGTCGGCCCGGCTGATCCGGTCGATGAGCCGGTCGAGGGTGGTCACCGCCTGGGCCGACGAGCCGAGCCCGGCCGCCTCGGGCACCCCGGTCGCGGCGGTGGCGACGGCCCGGCGCAGCGCCGCCAGCCGGTCCGCCCCGACCACGGTCAGGTCGGGCGCGACCACCCAGGCGGCGGAGACCGGGCCGGGGAAGGTGGCCGCGAAGTCGGCCGGGTCGAGCACGAACGGCCCGTGCGTGGCGTCGCCGTCCGCGTCGGTGCCCAGTCCGGGGGCGAGCCGCCAGTACGGGTCGGCCGGGTCGCGGGGACGCCAGGTGCCGGCGAGCACCACCTCGGTACGCCGGTCGGCGCTGCGGTCGCGCATCGGCACCCGGTCGCCGGTGCGTAGGCCCAACGCGCCGGCGACCTTCTCGGGCAGGGTGGCCTGGAGCGGGCCGGCCCCGGCGGTCGGCCAGACGCCGTCGACGAGGTCGGCGTGCCGGGCCAGGTCGTCCAGGGTGGCGAGGGTGGCGAAGACCGGTTCCTTTCCGGTCCGGATGCCCGGCCCGAGGGTGCCGGTGAGTTCCCGGCCGGTGCCGTAGCGGGCGGCGGAGACCTGGATCGAGGTGCCCTTGAGGGCGGTGGCGAAGCCGTCCCGGACGGCCCGGTCACGGGTGGCGTACTCGGTGCGGTCGCGGCCACCGGAGCCGCTGACCAGCAGGCTGCGTTCCTCGACGGGCGCGGCGGTGATCAGGGCGCGCTGCCCGGCGTCGACGGCCCGCCGGTTGTAGTCGGCCAGCCCGGTGACCAGTGCGATCGCGACCAGTGCGGCGGCGACCGCCGCGAGCAGCAGTCCCCGCGCCTCGCGGGCCCGCCTCCACACCAGCTTCATCCGTTGCCTCCCCGGGGCCCGGGGTCGGGCCGACGGAGAGCAAGAGCGGTGACCCGGCGGGAAAGGTTCGCACCCGTTACTTGATCGTTACCCTGCCCCGCCGGTTGGTCCGGCGGCGTGGATCTGGTGTGATCGGCGGCATGGAAACCGCGCTGATGCTGTCGACTCTCGCCCTCGTGCTGGCGCTGGTGATGCAGTTCCCGCTGCGCAACCGCCGCGACGACGTGTCGTTCCGGCTGGTGGAGATCGAGCGCCGCCAGCGGCTGATCATGGAGCACCTGGGCGTCGTGGACCGGGGCCCGGCCCTGCCGGGGGTGCGGGAGCACCTGGCCCGGGGCGACAAGATCCGGGCGATCAAGGCGTACCGGGAGGCGACCGGGACGGATCTGCGCACCGCCAAGGAGGCGGTCGAGGCGATCGCCGCCGGACGCTGACCCTATGATCGACTCAAGTGGGCCGACATTGCGCGGTCACACCGACCACCGAACGCAAGATCGACTCAAGTGGGCCGACGTTGCGCGATCACACGGCTTACATACCGCAACATCAGCGACATTGAGTTGATCACCCCGGCGATCGCAGCGCGATCACACCGGCCACTGAACCCACGATCGACTCAAGTGGGCCGACATTGCGCGGTCACACCGGCCACTGACCCCACGATCGACTCAGGTGGGCCGACGTTGCGCGGTCACAGGGCTTACATACCGCAACATCAGCGACAATGAGTTGATCACCTCGGCGATCGCAGCGCGCGCCGATCCGGCGTCGATCATGGGGTCGGCGTCCAGGCCCGGCCGGGACGCCTTGCGACCCGGCCAGGGTCAGCCCCGGACCGGCGTCCGGCGGGCCGGCCGGTACATGGAGCAGACCAGCGGGCCGCCCTCGATCGTGGTGCGCGCCAAAACCGCGAAGCCGAGGCGTTCGTAGAGGCGGACGTTGCGTTCGTCGGAGGTCTCCAGCGCGATGCCGTTCGGGTCGCCGGACTCGTCGACGAGGGTCACCCCCGCTGCGGCGACGGCGGAGCCGAGACCGACACCGCGCCGGTCCGGGTGGACGCCCAACGTCGCGAGTTCCCACGCGCCGGGTGGCCGCGTCGGCAGCTCGACGGCCATGAGTGCCGCCAGCCGGTCACCGTGCAGCTCCGCGATCCGCGCCTGGAGGTCCTCCCCCGGCGCGGGCGCGTCACCAGGCAGGAACGCGGCGACCGCCTGAGCGTCGTCAGCGACGAGGACGATGCCGTGCGCCAGGGCGTGCCCCAGGTAGAGGGCCTGTAGCTCTTCGAGTCGACGCGGGTAGTCGTCGGCCGGGATCGACCACCGCGTCCACGGGTAGTCGTGGAAGGCGACGGCGAGCGTACGCGCGGCGCGGGGCAGGTCGACGGCGGTGGCCCGGCGGATCTGGCTGGTCATCGGCCCGAGCCTAGTCAGTCCGTCGTCAGCTCCGGCCGGTGCTCACGGATCCACGCCTCGACGTCAGCCTTCCGCCACACCTTGCCCATCGCCAGCACCGCCACGGGTTCCGGGAAGTTCCTCTGGTTGGCGATCACGGACGCGCGCTGTCGGGAGACGTTCCCGAGCATCGTCCTGATCTCCGACACGCCGACGAGGTCCACGGGTTGACAATGACAGCACCCATCGCTCTCGACGCCGACAACTACGCAGGCTGTTGACATAGACAACAGGCAGAGTCACGATGGCGGCGTGACCGAGTCAAACGTTTCGCCTGTTCATGGTCGGCAGCGGCGGCCCGTGGGCGGGCATCCGCCGATGCGCCCGCTGTGGCACTGCCGGACGTGCGCCGCGCCCTGGCCGTGCCAACCCGCCCGGCTGCTGCTGACCAGGGAGTACCGGCGGGACCGGGTGGCCTTGTCGATCTACATGGCCAGCCAGTTGTTCGAGGCCACCGCCGATCTGGTGCGGCTCAATCCGAACCCGGCTCCGTCCCCGGCGGAACTGTTCGACCGTTTCCTCGCCTGGACGGCCCGACCGTCCACCCGGGCCGCCAACGCGTCCGGGCCGGACGACGGGCATCGGCCCGGGGCGGCGACCCCGGAACCGGAAACGGCTGCGGCTGCGGACCGTCCGGCCGACCGGCTGCCGGAAACTATCTGACGAGCAGGGTCAGCAGTCCGGTGAGGGCGACGAGGACGGCGGCCACCCCGGTGAGTACGGCCGGCAGGATCTTGAGGTATTCGAGGATCACGGAATGCCGGCCCGGCACCCCGCTGATCCGCTGCGTTCGTCTCGTCGTGGCCGCCATGGTGATTCCCCTGTCCGGTGCCCGCGTCCGGTCGGATGAATCGGAGCCGCTGACCGGCGAATCGTCTGCCGCCGCCGGGTAGCAGCCGACCGGACACTCCACAGCGAGGGCATAATCCCTGTTCACACGAGTGCAGCCGACTTCCGCGCATCCTACCTTTCATATTCGACCGTAGGCGTGACGACCAGTCGAGCGCAATCATCAGTACCGGAAAGAGTACGGAGGAATGCCATTTTCACGCGTGGGAGTGGCATGCCGCGCAACTGATTTCGGATTACCGGCAGGCACCCCGTACCGGCACCACCGCCGGCATTCCGATTTCCGCCGGTGGCGCGCGGTCGGTTGTCAGGCGGTCGCGTCGTCGGCCGGGCGCTTCGCCCGACTCGGCTGCACCCGTTTCGGTTCGCCGGGCATCTTCGGATGGTCGGGTGGATAGGGCAGGTCGCCCAGGCCCTGCCCGGCGTCCCGCTCGGCCCAGTCGAGCAGGGGGGTGATGTCGACCGGGTCGTCGTCGATGCCCGCGTGCGGGTCGCCCCGCTCGGCCAACCTGGCCGGCACCGTCCGCAGGTCGAAATCGTCGGGATCGACGTCGGGCAACTCGTCCCAGGTGACCGGGGTGGAGACGGTGGCCCGCGCGTTGGCCCGCAGCGAGTACGCGCAGGCGATGGTGCGGTCCCGGGCCATCTGGTTGTAGTCGACGAAGACCCGCCGCCCGCGCTCCTCCTTCCACCAGGCGGTGGTGACCAGGTCGGGCCGACGCCGTTCCAGCTCCCGGGCCAGCGCGATGGTGGCCCGGCGCACCTCGGTGAACGTCCACCGCGGGGCGATGCGCAGGTAGACGTGCAGCCCCCGGCCGCCGGAGGTCTTCGGCCAGCCGGTGACGCCCAACTCGGCGAGGATGCCCCGCAGCTCGGCGGCGGCCGTCGCCGCGTCGGTGAAGTCGGTGCCGGGCTGCGGATCGAGATCCACCCGCAGCTCGTCGGGATGGTCGACGGCGGCGGCCCGGACCGGCCACGGGTGGAACACCACCGTGCCCATCTGCGCGGCCCAGGCGACGTGGGCGAGGTCGGTCGGGCGCAGCTCGTCGGCGCCCCGGCCGCTGGGGAAGGTGATGCCGACCGTCTGCACCCACGGCGGCACGCCCCGGGTGGGCACCCGCTTGGAGAAGAATGCCTCCCCCGCGATGCCGTCGGGGAAGCGTTGCAGGGTGGTCGGCCGGTCGGTCAGTGCGCGCATGATGCCCTCGCCCACCGCGACGTAGTAGTGGAAGACGTCGGCCTTGGTGAACCCGCGCTCCGGGAAGATCACCCGATCCGGGCTGCTCAGCCGGACGCTGCGCCCGGCCACCTCGACCTCGGTCGCCGTCGTCTTCCCGCTGGCCGCCATGGCGCGACCATATGCGATGCCCCCGACATCCGACGTACGGTTGACAGGTGAGTCTTGACGAGAGCGAACTGCCCCGCACCGAGGACGAGTGGCGGGTCCGGCTGACCCCTGAGGAGTTCCGGGTGCTGCGCGAGGCCGGCACCGAACGCCCCTTCACCGGCGAGTACGTCGACACGAAGACCCCCGGCGTCTACCACTGCCGGGCCTGCGGGCTCGAACTGTTCTCCAGCGACACCAAGTTCGACTCGCACTGCGGCTGGCCGAGCTTCGACGACGCCATCCCGGGCCGGGTGCGGGAGATCCAGGACACCAGCCTCGGCATGGTGCGGACCGAGATCCGCTGCGCCCGCTGCGACAGCCACCTCGGGCACGTCTTCCACGGCGAGGGCTTCACCCCGAAGGACACCAGGCACTGCGTGAACTCGGTGTCGATCCGGCTGGAGCCGAATCAGGGCTGAGCCGGAGCGGGCCGCACCGGAGCAGGGCCACACCGACGCCGAGCCCGCGCCCGTGCCCGCGCATGGGCACGCCGGGCGGTCAGAGCAGGAGCAGGCTGCCCTCGTCGTCCACCCGGTCGGCGGCGGAGTCGTCGAGCCAGACACCCCCGGTGGCCAGGTAGCGGAACCGGTGCTCGCCGGGGCCGAGCCGGACGGTCACCGTCCGCGTGCCGTCCCGGCGCGGCACCAGCTCGTGCCGGCCCGGCTGCCAGTCGTTGAAGCAGCCGACGACGCTGACCGTGCCGGGCGGGGTGTCCCGGGGCAGGCAGAAGGTGACCCGGGTCTGGGTGCCGAAGAGTCTGGTGCGCTTGATCACGTGATCCTCCCGGGGTCGGGGCGTCCTACCGGGTCCAACGCCCGACACGCCGGGGCGAAACGCCGTCCGACCCAAGCGATCCGGGGCATTTCGCCCTGCGCGCCCGCCGGCCTGTCGCACCCTGGGGGCAGATGTCCGATGCGGAGGGGTGTGACAGGTGGCTACCTGCGAGGTCTGCGGCAACGACTACTGGATGGCGTTCGAGGTGCGTACGGTCAGCGGTGACGTGCACACCTTCGACTCCTTCGAGTGCGCGGCGCACAAGCTCGCGCCGATCTGCGAGCACTGCCAGGTGAAGATCATCGGGCACGGGGTGGAGGTCGGCGGCCGGTTCTTCTGCTGCGCGCACTGCGCCCGCGCCGTGGAGGCCCTGGGCGCGGAGATCCGCGACGCGGTCGGCGCCCGCCCGGCCTGACCAGCCAGGCCCGACCGGTCGTCCACCCGGCTTGGCCCACGGCCCGACCCGGCCGGCCCCGACGCCACGGGGCGTGCCGGGCCGGCGGGCGGGCCGCCTACCATCGCCTGATGGCACCGCAGACCGTCGACGTCCACGTCGCCAGCTTCACCGAGCTGGACGTACGCACCTTCCACGACCTGCTGCGGTTGCGGATCGACGTGTTCGTCGTGGAGCAGCACTGCCCGTACCCGGAGCTGGACGGGCGGGACGTCGAACCCGGCACCCGGCACCTCTGGCTGGCCCACGACGGCGTCGTGCGGGCCTACCTGCGGCTGCTCGCCGACCCCGGCGGGGTGGTGCGGATCGGCCGGGTGGTGGTGGCCCCGGCGGCCCGCGGCGGCGGGCTCGCCGGCCGGCTGATGACCGAGGCGTTGCGGCTGGTCGGCGACCGGCCGTGCGTGCTGGAGGCGCAGGCCCACCTGGCCGGCTTCTACGCCGGGCACGGCTTCACGGTGACCGGCCCGGAGTACGTCGAGGACGGCATCCCCCACCTGCCGATGCGCCGGAGCGGGCCGGGCAGCCCGAAACATTGACGGACACCGCTTTCCTGTGCAAGCCTGCGGGGGCAGTGGGAGCCGCACAGCAGGCACGGGAGGGGCAACTCCCGGCCGTCCGGGCGTCGATCGACAGACCCCTTCACCTCGGAGGCTCCATGTCCACCGTCCTACGCAGACGACCCACCGCGCTCGCGGGGTCGCTGCTCTCCATCGGCGCGATCATCGCGCTGCTGCTCACCACCGCCCTGGCCAACTCGGCGTCCGCGCACGGCGCGGTGGTGAACCCGGGGTTCCGCGCCTACAGCTGCTGGGAGCGCTGGGGTGCCGAGTTCCAGAACCCGCGCATGGCCACCGAGGACCCGATGTGCTGGCAGGCCTGGCAGGCCGACCCGCAGGCCATGTGGAACTGGAACGGCCTGTTCCGCGAGGGGGTCGCCGGCAACCACCAGGGCGCCATCCCGGACGGCCAGCTGTGCAGCGGCGGACGCACCCAGAACGGCCGCTACAACGCCCTGGACACCGTGGGCGCGTGGAAGACCACGTCGGTCGCGAACAGCTTCCGGCTGAAGTTCTTCGACCAGGCCAGCCACGGGGCCGACTACATCCGGGTGTACGTCACCAAGCAGGGCTTCAATTCGGCGACCACACCGCTGGGCTGGGGCAACCTGGAGCTGGCCGGGCAGATCGGCAACACGCCGGCCTCCCAGTGGGACAGGGACACCGGTGGCGTGTCGATCCAGATCCCGGTGAACGCGCCGGGCCGTACCGGTCGGCACATCGTCTACACCGTGTGGCAGGCCAGCCACCTGGACCAGTCGTACTACCTGTGCAGTGACGTGGACTTCGGCGGCGGCACCAACCCGACCACGCCGCCGCCCACCACGGCGCCGCCGACCACCCCGCCGCCCACCACGGCCCCGCCGACCACGCCGCCGCCCACCACCGCCCCGCCGACCACCCCGCCGCCAGCGACCGGTGGCTGCACCGCGACCTACCGGGTGACCTCCACCTGGAACGGCGGGTTCCAGGGTGAGGTGGACGTGACCGCCGGGTCCTCGGCGATCAAGGGCTGGACGGTGAACTGGACGTACTCCGGGGGCCAGCAGATCAGCCAGGCGTGGAACGCCACGCTGACCAGCAGCGGGTCTGCGGTGACCGTCCGCAACGTCAACTACAACGGTGCGTTGGCCGCCGGCGGGAAGACCACCTTCGGCTTCCTCGCCTCGGGCAGCAGCGGCACCAGCCCGACCCCGGTCTGCACCGCGACCGTCTGACCGGTCGGCACGGCACAGCAGACGCGACACCACGGAGGTAGTGGCCTCCCGCGCGGCGGGAGGCCACTACCTGTGCGATCGGGCACGATCTCGACCGCCGGGGCACCGCGACCCGGGGCGGGCGGGACAGTCAGACCAGGCAGTTGACGATGTCGGCGACCGAGCGACGCCGGCCGGTGTAGAACGGGACCTCCTCGCGGACGTGCCGGCGGGCCCCGGAGGCCCGCAGGTCCCGCATCAGGTCGACGATCCGGTGCAGCTCGTCGGCCTCGAAGGCGAGCATCCACTCGTAGTCGCCGAGGGCGAACGAGGCGACCGTGTTGGCCCGGACGTCCGGGTAGCCGCGCGCCATCTTCCCGTGCTCGGCCAGCAACTCCCGCCGCTCGGCGTCCGGCAGCAGGTACCACTCGTAGGACCTGACGAACGGGTAGACGCACAGGTACGGCCGGGGCGCCTCGTCGGCGAGGAAGGCCGGGATGTGGCTCTTGTTGAACTCCGCCGGCCGGTGCAGCGCCAACTGCGACCACACCGGGGTCAACGCCCGCCCCAGGGTGGTCCGACGCAACCGCAGGTAGGCGTCCTGGAGGGCGTCGCTGGACGACGAGTGCCACCAGATCATCACGTCCGCGTCGGCGCGCAGCCCGGCCACGTCGTACATGCCCCGGACCACGACGTCCTTGCCGGCCAGCTCCTCGAAGAGCGACTCCACCTCACCGGTGACGTTCTCCCGCAGCGCGGGCAGGGTGCCGGTGGCCCGGTACACCGACCACATGGTGTAGCGCACGGTGTCGTTGAGTTCCCTGATCCGGGCCGCGTTGGACTGCTCGGTGCTCTGCTCGGTCATGGACCCGATCCTCCCAGTGCTTCGATGATCTCGTCGGCCGCGCTCTCGCCGGAGCGGACGCAGACCGGGATGCCGACCCCGTCGAAACCCGCGCCGGCCACCGCCAGGGTGGGGTGCGACGCGCGCAGCGCCGCCCGGACGCCGGCCACCCGCCCGGTGTGACCGGGGGCGTACTGCGGCAGCGCGCCGCCCCAGCGCTGCACGTGACCGGCGACCGGCGTGGGCAGCGCCACCCCGAGCACCCGGGTCAGGTCCCGGTGCACGGTGGCGAGCAGGTCGTCGTCGGTGACCTGGAGCGAGGTCTCCTCGCCGTACCGGCCGACGGAGGCGCGGACCAGGGCCAGCCCGTCCGGCGCGGCCAGGTGGCCCCACTTGGTGGTGAAGAAGGTGGACGCCTTGATCAGCAGCCCCTCGGTCGCCGGCACCAGGAAACCGGAGAGCCGGGGCAGCTCCGGCGCGGGCAGCGCCAGGGTGACCAGCGCGACGCTGGCGTAGTCCAGCCCGCCGACGGTCGCCGCCTGCGCCGCGGCGAACCCGGTGAGCAGCCGGGCGGTGGGCCGGGCCGGCACGGTGAGCAGCACCGCGTCCGCCTCGACCGACTCCGGGTCGCGGGTCGGGCCGACGGTCAGCCGCCAGCCGTCGCCGACCGGGGCCAGCTCGCGGACCGCCGCGTTGCGGCGGATCGTCGCGCCGCTGGCCGTGGCCGCCGCCTCGACCAGGGTGCCCAGCCCGCCGGCCAGGGTGCCGAAGACCGGTGCGCCGGGGGCGCGCGGCGCGGCGGCCTGCGCGGCGCGGACCGCGCCGACCAGGGTGTGTTCCACCCGCGCCGCGCGGGCCAGCGCCGGCATGGTGGTGACCAGGGACAGGTCGTCGGCCCGCCCGGCGTAGACGCCGCCGAGCATCGGGTCGACCAGCCGCTGCACCACCTGCTCGCCGAACCGGGACCGGACCAGCGCGCCGACCGAGACGTCCTGGTCCGCGTCGAGCAGCGGCCGGCCGCCGTCGCGGTCGGCGTCCGCCGTGGGCTCGGCGACCGTCGCCACCGCCGCCAGGTCCCCGGGTACGCCGACCAGGGTGCCGCCCGGGACCGGGCGCAGTCCGCCGTCGACGACGAGCGCGGCCTGCCCGACGGTGGGGTGCACGATCCGCCCGGCCAGGCCGAGCCGGCGGGCCAGGGTCACCGCGGCGGACTCACCCCCGGCCGGGTCCCGCATCAGGAACGACTCCGCGCCGAACTCCACCGGCCGGCCGGCCAGCTCACCGGTGCGCAGCTTGCCACCGAGCGCGCCGGACTGCTCGTACACGGTGATCTCGGTGTCGGCGGGGGCGCGGTCGCGCAGCCGGACCGCGGCGGCCAGGCCGGTGATCCCGCCACCGACCACCGCCACCCGCCACGGCCGTGCCCGCACCGCTCAGCCCTGCTCGTCCCGGCGCGCGGACACCTCGTGCACCAGCGCGACCACCCGGGTCAGCACCTCGGGGTCGGTCTCCGGCAGCACGCCGTGACCGAGGTTGAACACGTGACCGGGGGCGGCCCGGCCCTGCTCGACGATCCGCCGCACCTCGGCCTCGATCACCGGCCAGGGGGCGAACAGCACGGTCGGGTCGAGGTTGCCCTGCACGGCCCGGTCCGGACCGATCCGGCGGGTCGCCACGTCCAGCGGGGTACGCCAGTCGACGCCGACCACGTCGGCGCCGGCCTCCCCCATCGCGCCGAGCAGTTCGGCGGTGCCCACCCCGAAGTGGATCCGGGGCACCCCCGCGTCGGCCAGGCCGGACAGCACGGCGGTGGAGTGCGGCAGGACGAAGCGGCGGTAGTCGGCCTCCGACAGCGCCCCGGCCCAGGAGTCGAAGAGCTGCACGGCGGAGACCCCGGCGTCGACCTGCACCCGCAGGAACGCCAGGGTGACCTCGGCGAGCCGGGCGCAGAGCGCGTGCCACAGCTCGGGCTGGCCGTACATCATCGCCTTGGTCCTGGCGTGGGTCCGCGACGGTCCGCCCTCGACCAGGTAGCTGGCCAGGGTGAACGGCGCGCCCGCGAAGCCGATCAGCGGGGTGTCGCCCAGTTCGGCGACGAGCAGCCGGACCGCTTCGTCCACGTAGGACACGTCGGAGCGGTCGATGCGGTGGACCCGCTCGACGTCGGCGACGGTGCGCACCGGCTCGGCCACCACCGGCCCGGTGCCGGCGACGATGTCCAGGTCGACGCCGGCCGCGGCGACCGGGACGACGATGTCGCTGAACAGGATCGCCGCGTCGACGCCGTGCCGGCGGACCGGCTGGAGGGTGATCTCGGCGACCAGGTCCGGCCGGCGGCACGAGTCGAGCATCCCCACGTTGGCCCGGATCTCCCGGTACTCCGGCAGGGACCGGCCGGCCTGGCGCATGAACCAGACCGGGGTGTGCGGGACGGACTCCCGGCGGCAGGCCCGGACGAAGGGCGAGTCGGCCGGCCCGCTGCGGCGGGATTCTCCGTCTCGGGCGGCGGTGCCCGTGGTGTCGGTGGTCATCGCGGCAATCGTGCCACGCACCCGCGCGGGCCCGACGGGCAGCGCCGCCATTTGTGACCCGCGCCCCCGGCGCGCGCCGGTCGGCGGCGGCCCGGGTGCACGGCCCGCGCCGGTCGGCGGTGGCCGGGTGCCCGCCCCGCCCGGCCGCCGTGGCCCGGGTGGGCCGGTCCGCCCGGCCGTGGGCCGGTCCGCCCGGCCGACGGTGCCACGCGGACCACCGGAACGTCCCGGTCGACGGCGGGACGCGGCACTTCGGCGTGCCGTCCCGGCGGGCGACGGCGGGTCGGCATAGGCTGCCGGTCATGGCCCCCCCGATCGCGCTCCCGGAGACGTTCGCCCGCGCGGTCGCCGGCCTGCGGTCGGTCACCCCCCGGGCGGAGATCGTCCTGGAGGAGGTCGGCGCGCCCCAGCGGCTCGCCCCCTACGCGTTCGCCCTCTCCGCCACCGTGCTGCGCGACGACGACGAGGTGGCCGACGGGCGGCTGATCCTGCTGCACGACCCGGCCGGGCACGACGCCTGGCAGGGCACCCTGCGGCTGGTCACCTACGTGACCGCCGACCTGGAGGTCGACCTGGCCGCCGATCCGCTGCTGCCGGGGGTGGGCTGGACCTGGCTCACCGACGCGTTGGAGGCGCACCAGGCGTGCTACCGGGCGGCCGGCGGCACGGTCACCCAGACCGTGTCGACCCGGTTCGGCGACCTGGCCGGCCCGCCCGCCGCCGGGGACGTCGAGATCCGGGCATCCTGGACGCCACTCGGCGAGGACCTGGGTGCGCACCTGTCGGCCTGGTGCGCGCTGCTCGCCTCCACCGCGGGGTTGCCGCCGCCCGGCGTCACCGCGCTCACCGACCGCCGGCCGGCCGGCGCGGCCTGACCACCGGCCGGCCCGCCGGTAGCGACGCGACACGCCCGGAGCACAAGCCGATGTCCCCGACGCCCCGGGGACGTCCCACCCGACGGCGAATGTCCCCCACGCGAGGTGGCCGTCCTCACCGCCCGGACCATCGCCGGACACCGGCACGACACACACCGGACCGCCTGCGCACACCATGTCGCCCGGGCGCACTAGGGTTGTCAGGTGACCGACGAACCACCCCTGCGCCGTCGGGCCGCCGAAAGCCGTACGGCAGACGTTCCGCCCCCGGCCGTCGCGGAGCCGGCGGACGCGGGCACCGAGCAGCCCTCCGGCGGGCCCGTACCGCTGACCGCGCCCCGTGACGGCACCCCCCAGCCGGTGGCCACCCCCGCCGAGCTGGACGAGGTCGTGGCCCGCTTCGCGGCCGGCACCGGCCCGGTGGCCCTGGACGCCGAGCGGGCCTCCGGGTACCGCTACAGCCAGCGGGCCTACCTGGTGCAGCTGCGCCGGGAGGGGGCCGGCACCACGCTGATCGACCCGCTGCCGCTGCCCGACCTGACCGCCCTCGACGAGGCGATCGGTGACGCCGAGTGGGTGCTGCACGCCGCCAGCCAGGATCTGGCCTGCCTGGCCGAGGTGGGGTTGCGTCCGCGCCGGTTGTTCGACACCGAGCTGGCCGCCCGGCTGGCCGGCTTCGAGCGGGTCGGCCTGGCCGCGCTGACCGAGCAGTTGCTCGGCTACACCCTGGAGAAGCACCACTCGGCGGCGGACTGGTCCAGCCGTCCGCTGCCCGAGTCGTGGCTGACCTACGCGGCGCTGGACGTCGAGATGCTCGTCGACCTGCGCGACGCGCTGGACGCGGAACTCCACGCGCAGGGCAAGTCGGCGTGGGCGGCGGAGGAGTTCGCCGCGCTGATCACCTGGGCCACCCGGCCGCCCCGGGTGCGGGCCGAGCCGTGGCGGCGGACCTCCGGCATCCACCGGGTCCGGGGGGCGCGGGCGCAGGCCCGGGTCCGGGCCCTGTGGTATGCCCGGGATCAGATCGCCGTGCGCCGCGACGCCGCTCCGGGCCGGGTGCTGCCCGACTCGGCGATCATCGCCGCCGCCGAGCTGGACCCGAAGGACGAGAAGACGCTGCTGACCCTGCCCGGGTTCGGCGGCCGGTCGGTGCGCCGGCTGGCCCGGTCCTGGCTGACGGCGCTCGACGAGGCCCGCCAGTTGGCCGACGACGCGTTGCCGGTCACCCCGACGGTGGAGGGGCCGCCCCCACCGCACCGGTGGGCGGAGCGCGACCCGGTGGCCGCCGGGCGGCTGGCCCGCTGCCGGGAGGTGGTGGTCCGGGTCGCCGGTGAGCACCGGCTCCCGCCGGAGAACCTGATCACCCCGGACTCGGTACGTCGGCTGGCCTGGCAGCCGCCCGACGAGATCACCGTGGACACCGTCACCGAGGTGCTGCGCGGCTACGGCGCACGCCAGTGGCAGCTCTCGCTCCTGCTGCCCGCGCTCGCCGAGGCACTGCTGCCCGCGCCCCGGGCCTGAGCCACCGCCACGCACCGCCGGGGACCCGGGTGCGCCGTCACCACCGGCGTACCCGGTCGGGGAGTGTGGGGTGGGCCACACCGGGGGTGGTGACGGCTGTGGTTACTGGCGAGTAGCATTCCTCGGGAAACGCCAGTGCCGGCCGACCCTCACCCGGCCCGTGCCGCCCCCGCGGCGCGTCGGCCGGGTCGTGGTCGATAAGGAGGCTCCAAGTGCCCCGAGAAGTTCGGGATGTCGTCTTCGTCGACGGTGTCCGCACCCCGTTCGGCAAGGCGGGTGGCATGTACGCCAACACCCGCGCCGACGACCTGGTCATCCGCTGCATCCGCGAGCTGCTGCGCCGCAACCCCCAGCTGCCCCCGGAACGGGTCGAGGAGGTGGCCGTCGCCGCCACCACCCAGATCGGCGACCAGGGCCTCACCATCGGCCGCACCGCCGCCCTGCTGTCCGGACTGCCCAAGACCGTCCCCGGCTTCGCCGTCGACCGGATGTGCGCCGGGGCGATGACCGCCGTCACCGCCGTCGCCGGTGGCATCGCGATGGGCGCGTACGACATCGCCATCGCCGGTGGCGTCGAGCACATGGGCCGGCACCCGATGGGCGAGGGCGTCGACCCCAACCCGCGGATCATCGCCGAGAAGCTCGTCGACCCGTCCGCCCTGGTGATGGGGGCCACCGCCGAGAACCTGCACGACCGGGTGCCGCACATCACCAAGGAGCGCACCGACGCGTTCGCGCTCGCCTCGCAGCTCAAGACCGCCAAGGCGTACGCCGACGGCAAGCTCCAGGCCGACCTGGTGCCGGTCGCGATCCGCGACGACGAGGGCGGCTGGGGCCTGGCCACCGCCGACGAGGCGCCCCGGGAGACCTCGCTGGAAAAGCTGGCCACCCTGAAGACCCCGTTCCGCCCGCACGGCAAGGTCACCGCCGGCAACGCGGCCGGCCTCAACGACGGTGCCACCGCCAGCCTGCTCGCCGACGAGGCCACCGCCCGTGAGCTGGGCCTGCCGGTCGCGATGCGGCTGGTGTCGTACGGCTACGTCGGCGTCGAGCCCGAGGTGATGGGCGTCGGCCCGATCCCGTCGACCGAGAAGGCGCTGCGCATCGCCGGCCTGAGCATCGACGACATCGGCCTGTTCGAGCTGAACGAGGCGTTCGCCGTGCAGGTGATCGCCTTCCTCGACCACTTCGGCATCGCCGACGACGACCCCCGGGTCAACCCGTGGGGCGGCGCGATCGCCATCGGTCACCCGCTCGCCTCCTCCGGCGTACGGCTGATGACGCAGCTCGCCAGGCAGTTCGCCGAGCACCCCGAGGTGCGCTACGGCCTCACCGCCATGTGCATCGGCATCGGCATGGGCGGCACGGTCATCTGGGAGAACCCGAACTGGGAGGGTGCAGACAAATGAGCCTCAGCGCACCGAACGAGGTCGTCACCCGGGCGCTGCTGCGTCAGGTGAACGTGCCCGGGCTGGACCGGCCCGCCGCCCTGATCACCCTGGACAACGGTCTCGACCACACCAAGCCGAACACCTTCGGCCCGGCCGGCCTCGCCAGCCTCGACGAGGCGATCAGCGCCGCCCTGGCCGCGGAGCCGGCGTTCGTCGCGGTCACCGGCAAGCCGTACATCTTCTGCGTGGGCGCGGACATCACCAGCCTGCCCGCGCTGGCCGACCGGGAGCAGGCGCTGGAGATCGGCCGGCTCGGCCACCGGGTCTTCGCCCGGCTCAAGGACAGCGCCGTACCCACCTTCGCCTTCGTCAACGGCGCGGCGATGGGCGGCGGACTGGAACTGGCCCTGCACTGCCACTACCGGACGCTGTCCGGCGGCGCGGCGGCGTTGGCCCTGCCCGAGGTCTCCCTCGGCCTGATCCCCGGCTGGGGCGGCACCCAGCTGCTGCCGAACCTGATCGGCATCCCCGCCGCCACCCAGGTGATCCTGCAGAACCCGCTGATGCAGAACAAGATGCTCAAGCCGAAGCAGGCCGCCGAGATGGGCATCGCGGACGTGCTGCTGGAGCCGGCCGACTTCCTGGAGCGGTCGCTGCAGTGGGCGGCCGGAGTGGTACGGGGCGAGGTCACCGTCACCCGGCCCGAGGTCGACAAGGACATGTGGGCGGGCGTGCTCTACTTCGCCCGGCAGACCCTCGACGCGCGGCTGCACGGCGCGGTCCCGGCCGCGTACAAGGCGCTGGACCTGCTGGAGACGGCGAAGGACGCCGACTTCGCCACCGGCACCGCCGCCGAGGACGAGGCGCTGGCCGACCTGATCTTCTCGGAGGAGCTGCGCAGCGGCCTGTACGCCTTCGACCTGGTGCAGCGGCGGGCCAAGCGGCCGGCCGGCGCGCCGGACAAGGGCCTGGCCCGGCCGGTCACCAAGGTCGGCATCGTCGGCGCCGGCCTGATGGCCAGCCAGCTCGCCCTGCTGTTCGCCCGCCGCCTGCAGGTGCCGGTCGTGCTGACCGACCTGGACCAGTCCCGGGTCGACAAGGGCGTCGGCTACGTGCACACCCAGATCGAGAAGGCCGTCAGCAAGGGCCGGATGGACAAGGGCACCGCAGCCAAGCTGTACGGCCTGGTCTCGGGCTCGGTCGACAAGTCCGTCTTCGCCGACGCCGACTTCGTCATCGAGGCCGTCTTCGAGGACCTGGACGTCAAGAAGCAGGTCTGGGCCGAACTGGAGAAGATCGTCGCGCCGGAGGCGGTGCTCGCCACCAACACCTCCTCGTTGTCGATCACCGCGATGGCCGCCGAGCTGGAGCACCCGCAGCGGCTGGTCGGCTTCCACTTCTTCAACCCGGTGGCGGTGCTGCCGCTGCTGGAGATCGTCCGGGGCGAGCGGACCGACGACGCCACCCTGGCCGCCGCGTTCGCCGTGGGCAAGCAGTTGAAGAAGTCCTCGGTGCTGGTCTCCGACGCCCCGGCGTTCGTGGTCAACCGGCTGCTCACCCGCTTCCTGGGCACCGTGTTCGCCGCCGTCGACGCCGGCACCCCGCTCGACGTGGCGGACAGCGCGCTGGACCCGCTGGGGCTGCCGATGCGCCCGCTCGCCCTGCTCCAGCTGGTCGGGCCGGCGGTGGCGTACCACGTGGGCGGCACCCTGCACGCGGCGTACCCGGACCGGTTCGACGTCAGCGAGAATCTCCGTCGGATCGCCGACTCGGGTCAGCCGATCGTCGTCGAGGACCGGATCAACGACGAGGTGGCCAAGCTGCTCGTCGTCGGAGACCAGCCACTCACCGCCGAGCAGGTCCGGCAGAACGCCCTCGACGCGCTGGCGCAGGAGATCCGGCTGATGCTCGACGAGGGCGTCGTCGCCGAGGCGCAGGACATCGACCTGTGCATGATCCTCGGTGCCGGTTGGCCGTTCCACCTGGGCGGGATCACCCCGTACCTGGACCGGACCGGCACCTCCGAGCGGGTCACCGGGCGGCGTTTCCTGCCCCGTGGGGCCGCCAGCCTGCGCGCCTGAACCATCCCCGCTCCCCCGCCGATCGCGGTGGCCGCCGATGTCCTCCCCCCGGGATATCGTGGCTACCGCGATCGTCGTTTGCGTACCCTCGTCAGACTCGGGGGGCTGCGCGGCCGGGCTCCGTCTGGCTACCATCACGCGTTCTCACCCTCGCCTGGAGCTGATCTGATGACCTCACCGCCGGTCGATCCCTGGTCCGGGCAGCCGGAGCACGGCTCGCCCACCGGTCACTACTCCGACGGCCCTCCGGTGCCGCCCGAGGGCCCGCACACCCCGCCGCAGGGTGGCGGCTGGCCCACCACGCCGTACCCGGCGGGATCGCAGCCCGGCGGGTGGCCGGCCGATCCGCAGTCGGGCCCGCCGGCCGACGCCTATCCCGGCCCGCAGTACGGCGGCTGGCCGCAGTCCGACCCGGCGCAGGGCGGCTACCCCGGCGCCCCGCACTCCGGGCCGCCCGCCACCCCACCGTCGGGCTACCCCGGCGCTCCCCACTCCGGCCCGCCCGCCACTCCACCGTCCGGTTATCCGGGTGCCCCGCAGCCCGGCTACCAGGCGACCCCGCAGCCCGGCTACCCGGGTGCGGCCCCGTCCGGCTATCCCGGCACCCCGCAGCCCGGTTACCCAGGCCCGCAACCGGGCTACCCGGGTGCCGCCGGGTCGGGCGGCTACCCCGACCCGGCCGCGCAGCAGTACGCCGGATTCGGCGGCGCGCCGTTCAGCTCCCCGCCCGGCCCCCCACACGCCCCCGCGCCCCAGCGGTCGAAGCTGCCGCTGCTGCTGTCGCTGGGGCTCGCCGGGCTCCTGGTGCTCTGCCTCGGCGGCGGCGGTCTCACCTGGGTCGCCCTGAGCGACGACGACGACCCGAAGACGCCGACCCCGTCGCCCACGCCCACCGCGGTCACGTCGCCCACCCCGAGTCCCACCCCCGTCGAGACCGACAGTCCGACCCCCGAGCCGACCCCCACCGAGAGCGCCGACGACCCGGGTCCGATCCGGCTGGTGACCCCGTCGACCCTCGGTGGCCGGTCCAAGAGCACCGACCCGGAGTTGCGCCGGATCGCCGACCAGATGGTCCGCGACATGAAATCCGAGGTCCGCAACGAGACGGGCGCGGTGAGCGCGTTCTACGGCAGCCCGGCCAGCAAGAACATGGTGATGATGGCGGGCGCGTCCGGCCCGGTCATCCTCCCCGAGCAGGAGCTGGACGACGCGGTCAAGGGGCTGGGCAGTTCGCTCTCGGTCACCAAGATGTCCACCATCGACCCGGGCCCGCTGGGCGGGGTCGCGAAGTGCGGTGACGGCAAGGCGTCCGGCATCGCGCTCGGCGTCTGCGTCTGGGCCGACCACGGCAGCGTCGGCATGGTGGTCATGTACTTCTCCTCGGCGGCCAAGGCGAAGTCCGAGTTCGTCGCCATCCGGGGTCAGATCGAGAAGCGGGACTGATCCGCCCGGGGGCGGTCACGGGTCCACCGGACCTCGTGGCCGCCCCTGCGGCTGTCCGCGCCCCAGTCGCGGCGGTGACCTCGGGGCGGACCCGGGCGGACCGGTCGGCGGCGAGGGATGTCGGTCGGGCTGGCTAAGATCACCCGGCCTCAACAAACGATCTCTGGAGCCGATCTGATGTCCCAGCCCCCGACCACCCCTCCCGCCCACCAGCCGGACGGCGACGCGCCGCAGGGCGGCTACCCGCCGCCGGCACCGCAGGGCGGCTTCCCGCAGCAGCCGGACGGCGTCGGAGCCACCCCGTACGCCGCCCCGCCCGCGCCGGCGAAGAAGCGGTCCGTCGGCAAGATCGTGCTGATCGTGCTGGCCGTGCTGCTGGTCCTCTGCCTCGGCGGCGCGGCGATCGCCGCCTTCGCCCTCAAGGACGACGTCAAGGAGGCGGTGGACGCCGCCAACACGACCGTGTCCGCCCCCGCCACCCTGGCCGGTCGCCCGCAGGTCACCGAGCCGGGCCTGAAGGCGGTCGCCGACAGCCTGGTCACCGAGATGAAGAAGTCCGTGCAGAACGAGACGAGCACCGCAGGTGCCTTCTACGGTGACCCGGCCAAGCGGGACCTGCTGATGATCGCCGCCGCGTCCGGTGTGATGGTCGACCCCAAGAAGGAACTCGACGACGCCGTCAACGGCATCTCCAGCCAGCTCAACGTCACCAACATGGCGGCCGTCGACGCCGGCCCGCTCGGTGGCGACGCCAAGTGCGGCGACGGCAAGAGCGAGGGCGTCCCGCTGGGCGTCTGCATCTGGGCCGACCGGGGCAGCGTGGGCCTGATCGTCCAGTACTACAAGTCGGCCGCCGAGCTGAAGTCCGAGTTCGTCACCATGCGCGGGCAGATCGAGAAGAAGGGCTGACCCACCGGGGTCGCCCCGACGGGCCCCGTCCACCCCACGGTGGACGGGGCCCGTCGGCGTCCAGGCCACGGCCCGCCGGCGGCTCGGCCGGGCCGACGGTCAGCCGGAGGTGGCGGCCCGCTCGGCGGCGCTGCGCAGCACGCAGAACTCGTTGCCCTCCGGGTCGGCCAGCACCACCCAGCCGGTGCCGTCGGGCCGACGCTGGTCGTCGACCTGCACGGCACCGACGGCCAGCAGCCGCGCGACCTCCTCGTCCCGGGTCCGGTCGACCGGCTCCAGGTCGAGGTGCAGGCGGTTCTTCACCGACTTGCCCTCCGGCACGGCCAGGAAGAGCACCTCCGGCCCGCCCGGCGGCAACAGCATCGCCTCCGGGTCACCGGGGTGGTCGTCGGGCTGGCGGGGGCACTCGAAGACCTGCGCCCAGAAGCCAGCCAGGGCGTAGGTGTCGTGACAGTCGATACCGATGTTGTGGATCCGTGCGCTCACGGGTCTGCCTTTCGCAGCAGTGGAACGCGCCCCGTGACGTGCGGTGTCAGCGGTGGGCAGGGCGGGGCGCGGGACAGGTCATGATGGACATCTACCGCACCCCCTCTCCTCGGACCGGGCCGACGGAGTGATCATTGCAGGCGTCCCGCCGGCCGGCAAGCCGGTTCAGCCCGGAGCCTGGTCGGCCGAGGGCAGCGTGACGGTCACCTCCAGACCCCCGCCCTTCTGCGCGGTGACCTGGACCGTCCCACCGTGCGCGTCGCAAACCGCCCGGACGATCGACAGGCCCAGCCCGGAACCCCGGGCCCCGGTGCGTTCCCGCCCGCCCCGGCGGAACGGCTCGAACAGCCCCGGCACGTCGGCCTGGTCCACCTCGAACCCGGTGTTGCGCACCACCAGCCACGACGAGCGCCCGTCGGTGCCGGTACGCACCCAGAGCCGGCCGTGCAGGTGGTTGTAGCGCACCGCGTTCTCGATCAGGTTCCCGGCCAGCCGGTCCAGCAGGCCCGGGTCACCGGTCACCGGGGCCGGTCGCAGCGAGGACTGCACCCGCAACCCGATCCGCTCCACCTCGCGGGACATGGCGGACAACGCGTTGGCCGTGCCGGTCGCCAGGTCGCACTCCGTACGCCGGGCCAGCCGTCGACCCGTCTGCGCCTCACTGCGGGCCAGCACCAGCAGCGCGTCCACCAGACCGTTGGCGCGTTCCGAGGCGTCCCGGACCACCGTGGCCATCCGGCGGTACTCGGCGGCATCCGCCTCGTCGTCGCTGAGCGTCACGTCGATCTCGGTACGCATCACCGCCAGCGGGGTCCGCAGCTCGTGCGAGGCGTTGGCGACGAAACGTTTCTGCGCCTCGAAGGCGGCGGTGATCCGGTCCAGCATCGCGTCGAAGGTGCGGGCCAGCTCGGCCACCTCGTCGTCCGGCCCGGACCAGCCGATCCGCTGGTCGAGCGTGGTCTCGCCGAGCCGGCGCGCGGTCGCGGTGACCTGGTGCAGCGGGCGCAGCGTCCGGCCGGCCACCCAGTACGCCCCGGCCACCCCGACCACGCTGATCGCCAGCAGCGCCAGCAGGCCCTTGACCAGCAGCTCGTCAGAGGCGGCGTCGACCAGTTGCCGCTGCCACACCGCCGCGTCCAACGAACGCCCGTCGGCCAGCAGCACGGTGGTGCCCGGCCGCAGCTCGTCGGTGGGCCGCAGCGCGTCGCGCACCAGCAGCCAGGCCAGCGTCACCAGGATCGCCCCGGCCCCGACCAGCAGCACCCCGTTGAGCAGCGTCAACCGCAACCGCAGGGTGGGCCGCAGCCGCCGGGTCACGACCGCACCCCGGGCCCCGGGCAGCCGCCCCGCCGCACCGTTGCGCCGTCCGGGCCGGGCCGCAGCACCAGGGCCGGCCGCACCGGCTCACTCCTCGCGCTCATCAGCCGACCTCGCTTCGCGACTGCGGGGCTCGCAACACCGGCTCACTCCTCGCGCTCATCAGCCGACCTCGCTTCGCGACTGCGGGGCTCGCAACACCGGCTCACTCCTCGCGCTCATCAGCCGACCGTCCGGTAGCCGGCACCGACCACCGTCTCGATCAACGGTGGGTCGCCGAGCTTCTTGCGCAGGGTCCGCACCGTCACCCGGACGATGGTGGTGAACGGGTCGGTGTTGGCGTCCCAGACCCGCTCCAGCAGCTCCTCGCTGGAGACCACCGCGCCGCGCGCCTTGACCAGCTCGCTGAGCACCCCGAACTCCTTGTTCGTCAACTCGACCGGGGCACCCGCCCGGGTGACCACCCGGCGGGCCGGGTCGAGCACCACGTCACCCACCTGGAGCACCGGCGGGGCGGCCGGGGTGGCCCGCCGGCCCAGCGCCTGCACCCGGGCCACCAACTCGTCGAAGGCGAACGGCTTGGGCAGGTAGTCGTCCGCGCCGAGGCCCAGCCCCTCCACCCGGTCGGCGACGCTGTCGCTGGCGGTCAGCATCAGCACCCGGGTGAGGGTGCCGGAGGCGGCCAGCTCGGCGCAGATCTGGTCGCCGTGCATGCCGGGCAGGTCGCGGTCGAGGACCACCACGTCGTACCGGGTGACGAAGGCGGCCTCGTGGCCGGCGTCCCCGTCGTACGCCACGTCGACCGCCATGCCCCGCTTGCGCAGCCCCCGCACGATCGCGTCGGCGAGGTTCCGTTCGTCCTCGACCACCAGCACCCGCATCCCGACCTCCTCGCCGACCTGTCCGACAACCTAGCGCCGCCAGCCAAACGCCCGACCGCAGGTGGGCCGCCCGACACCGTCAGTCGGGCATCCGCCACACGCCGATGCTGTCGCGTTGCCGCCAGCAGACCAGCACCCCCTGGCTCCGCCAGCAGGTCTCCCAACGGCCGGGCAGCACGTCGCGGACGCGCAGCGTGCCGTCGGTCGGGTCCAGCTCGGCCAGCAACTGCCGGCCGCCGCCGACCGGCCGGACGACCAGCAGCGCGTCGGTGGGCGGCCACTGGTGGACCAACTCCCACCGGCCCAGCTCGGCCACGGACCGACCGGTCGCCGCGTCGAGCAGGGCCAGGCCCTGCTGCCCGTCGGCGCTGACCCCGACCATCCGGCCGGCGACCGACGCGACCGGGGCCCACCAGTCGGAGGTCCAGCGCACCCGACCGGTCACCGGATCGAGCACCCGGGTCCCGAACGACTCCCCCAGGCAGACGGCGTCGCCGCAGGACCGGACGGACCAGCCGTCCGGCGTCGGCACCGGCGTGTCCCACCGTCGCCGGCCGGACGCCAGGTCGTAGCCGGCGAGCCGACCCGGTTCCCCGTCGACCAGCAGCAGGTCACCGACCGGTTGGGCCACGTGGTGATGGTCGCTGCGGGCGGGCGGCACCGGAAACGCGAGCCGACGTACGCCCGTGTCGACGTCGTACGCCTCGGCCCGGCCGGCGCTGGTCACCACGACGAGTTCCGCGACACCGCGGTCCCCGGTCCGGTAGCCGACGGTGGCCGGCCCGGCGGTGACCGTCCAGCGGGCCGCGCCGGTGGCCGGCTCGACCCCGCGTACCGCCACCCGGTCGACGTGCACGTCCTCCAGCAGCAGCCCGCCGTCGGCGGTCGGCACCGCCACCCCGGGCTGCCGCCACCGGGCCCGCCCGTCGACGTGGTCGAGCACCATGGAGACCGGTTCGCCGCCGGGGTCGGTGGTGACCACCACGTCGTCGCCGACCCCCTCCAGCACCACCAGTTGGTGCCGGGGCGACAGCGAGGTCTCCCAGCGGACCCGTCCGTCGGCCAGGTCGATCGCGGTGAGCTGCCGGCTGCCGGCCGGGGCCAGCGCCGACGGGTAGGCGAGCACCAGCAGGTCCCCGACGATCAGGTGGCTGGGCTCCGGCACGTCCGGCACGGGCACCGGGGTCAACCGGGTCGGCCCGGGTGCCGCGCCGGCCAGGGTGAGCAGCAGGAGCAGCACGGTCAGGGCGACGGCCGCCGGGTGGCCGGCCGACCGCCGCGCCCGGGGCCGGCGTGCCGGCGGGGGCGTCGGTTCGTCGTGGTGACCGACCTCACCCAGGTCGATCACCGTCACCGGGGCACCCGCCAGACCCCGAACCTGCCGTCCATCAGCCGGCACAGCAGCAACTGCGCGTCGGTCTGACAGTCGCCGGAGACGGCCGGCAGCACGTCGCGCACCCGGGCCCGCGCGGCGGCCACGTCCAGCTCGGCGACCAGCATCCGGCCGTCGCCGGCCGGGCGTAACCCGATCACCGGCCCGTCGGGGCCGTTCGACGCGGCGAGATTCCAGACGTCCAGTTCGGCGGCGACCCGCCCGGAGGCGACGTCGAGCACCACCAGCGGGTGCCAGACGCCCCGGCCCAGGCCGCTCGCCAGCATCCGGCCGCCGCGTTCGCTCCCGGACAGCTCCCACCGGTTGTCACGCCACACCGTCCGGCCGGTCGCCGGGTCCAGCGCCCGCACCCCGCCGGCGGTGCCCTGCGCGCAGATCAACGATCCGCACGCGACGAAGAAGGACGGCGTGGGCAACGGCACCTCCCATCGGCGGTCCAGCCCGTCGAGGCCGTACCCGGTGAGCCGGCCGGAGTTCTGCGCGACGGCGAGCAGCAGGTCACCGACGACGTCGAACCCGGTGTTCGACGGCGTTCCCCCGTGGTCGAGCTGTCCACTGTGCAGGTGTACCCCGCGTCGGGCGTCCCAGACCTCGGCCGGGCCACCGGGCCGCACCATCACGATCCGGTCCACGCCGTCGGCCACGGAGCTGAACAGGACCGTCCCCGGTGACACCGGCACCGACCAACGGTCCCGCCCGCTGCTCGGATCGACGGAGTTGATCGTCATGCGCCCGTCCGCGCCGTCTTCGAAGAGCAGGTCGGGGCCGGCGGACCGGGGAGACCCGGCGCGCTGCCACCGCACCCGACCGGTGTCCCGGTCGTGGGCGAACGCCCGGTACTCCCCGTCCGACCGGCCCACCGGGCCGGTGAGCAGCAGCACGTCGGCGTGCCGGCGCAGCTGCGTGAAGCCGTCGGTCACCGCCACCGGTACCGGCACCTGCCAGCGCCGCGCCGGCCGCGCCGCCGGGGAGGTGGGGATCGTCCACGCGCTCAACCGGCCGGGAGCGGCCGGGGTGCCGCCCGGTTCGAGCAGGAAGACCTCCCCGTCGTGGAGCAGCACCATCGAGCCGAGCGGGGCCGGCACCACGAACGCCGCCCGCTTCGCCACCGGCGCGGCGGCGGTCAACGCCAGCAGGGTGAGTGCCAGCACCACCGCCAGCCGCAGCGGCCGGCCCACCACCCGGGGCGCGGGGCCGGGTGGTCGCGGCGCGGCTTCGCGGAGTTCACCCAGATCGATGACCGTCACGCGCACCCTCTTTCGACCACCGTGCCCCGCCGACCGCCTGCCGGCGGACGCGCAGCGCCACACACCGGGTCACCGGAGCGGCCGGCCGTCGCCTGTACGATGGCCCGTCGTGGCCGTGCCGGTGGTAGATCCCTCGTTGAACCCGACGTCCGCGCGCGACGCGGTCGAGCCCGACGCGACCGACCCGCAGGGGCGGCCCCGCCGACGGCCGGGCCGGGCCGACGTGCTCGCCATCGGAGCCTATGCGCTGATCGGCGTTCTCGTGTGCCTGAACTACTGGGTGGACGTGCAGCACCGGGTGTCGTCCCACCTGCCGACCGACCACAGCTGGTTCGAGTGGCTGTTCACCCACGGCGCGTACTCGGTGCGGCACCTGGAGAACCCGCTGTTCAGCGCCCGGCAGAACGCCCCGGACGGGGTGAACATGATGGCGAACACCTCGCTGCTGGGCATGACCATCCCGCTGGCCCCGGTCACGCTGCTGTTCGGCCCGCAGGTGACGTACGCGCTCTACCTGGGCGGGGCGCTCGCCGCGACGGCGGCCACCTCGTACTGGATGCTCTCCCGGCACCTGGTGCGCTCGCGGGCCGGCGCGTTCGTCGGCGGCGCGTTCCTCGGTTTCGCCCCGGGCATCGTGCACCACGCCAACGGGCAGCCCAACTTCGTCTCCAACTTCCTGCTGCCGGTGATCGTGACCCGGGTGCTGCTGCTGGGCCGGCCCGGCCGGTGGCGGCGCGACGGGCTGGTGCTGGGGCTGCTGGTGGCGTACCAGGTCTTCATCAACGAGGAGATGCTGCTGCTGACCGCGCTGGCCTGCCTGGTGGCGGTGGCGGCGTACGTGGTGCAGCGGCCCCGCGAGGCCCGCGCGCGGGCCGGCGGCTTCCTGGCCGCGCTCGGGGTCGGCGGCGGTCTGGCGCTGCTGCTCACCGCGTACCCGATCTGGTACCAGTTCAACGGGCCGCAGTCCTACCGGGGCCTGCAGGGCGGGGTGTTCCACAACTGGGGCGAGGACCTGATGGCCTTCGTCACCTTCGCCCGGGACACGGTCGCCGGGGACGAGGCGGTCGAGAAGACCATCGGCCTGACCGAGCAGAACACCTGGTTCGGCTGGCCGCTGGTGCTGGTCGCGCTGGCCGCGCTGGTGCTGCTCTGGCGGCGGTCGCTGGCCGCCCGGATCGCCGGGGTGCTGGTGGTGGTCTTCACCGTCGCGGCGATCGGCCCCAAGGTGCGGTTCAACGGGGTGGAGACCACCGTGGACGGCCCGTGGGCGTACATCCCGGACGACCTGCCGCTGGTCGAGATGATGATGCCGACCCGGCTGACCCTGGTGGTGACCGGTGCGGTCGGCGTCCTGCTCGCGCTCGCCTGGGACGCGGTGGGCGGCCACGGCCGGTCCCGGGTGCCGACGCCGCGCGCCGCCGCCGACGACGCCGCAGCGCCCGAGACCACCACCGCCGTACCCGCCGCGCCGGCCCGTCGCCGGTGGGTCCGGCCGGTCGGGTACGCGGCGATCGCGCTGGCGGTGCTGCCGCTGTTCCCCCGTCCGCTGCCCGCGCAGCACATCGACCTGCCGCCGCACTTCATCACCGCCGGCGGCTGGCGGCCGTACGTGCCGCAGGGGCGCACCCTGGTCCCGGTGCCGATCCCGAGCAACGTGCACGGCCTGTCCACGCTGCGCTGGAGCGCGCTGACCGGGCACGAGTTCCCGGTGCCGGGGGGCTACTTCATCGGCCCCAACGAGCTGGGCGAGGGCGTCTTCGGCGCGCCGAACCGGCCGACCAGCACCCTGATCTACGCCACCATCGACGCCGGCACGGTGCCCGCGCTGACCCCGGAGAACCGCCGGCAGGCGGTGGAGGACCTGCGGTTCTGGCGGGCGTCCGTGGTGGTGCTGGGGGCCCATCCGCGCGAGGCGGTGCTGCGGGACCTGATGACCGGCCTGCTCGGCCCGGCGCAGCGGGTCGACGACGTCTGGCTCTGGGACGTCCGCCCCCTGGTCGACTGACCCGCCCGCCCCGGCGCGGCGGCCCGACCGGCGCGCAGCCCGACCGGCGCGCAGCCCGACCGGCGCGGCGGCCCGACCGGCGCGCAGCCCGACCCGGCCCGGCCGGACCGTGGGTCAGGTCAGGTCAGGTCCGGGCCGGCCGGGTCGGGTCGGAGCGGTCAGGCGGTGCGGGCGGACAGCGGCCGGACGTCCCACACCCACACGTCGAGTTCCCGGCGGGCGGGGCCGACCAACTGCTCGACGGTCCGACGCAGCGGCTCCGCGTTCTGCTGGCGCAGCGGCAGCACCAGCACGGCGGCGTTCCAGTGCCGCAGCTCGTCCAGGCTGCGGCGGCGCTGCCGGTCGTCCAGTTTGGTGGTCCGGCCGGTGGTGGCGACCTCGTCGAGGAGCTGCCCGATGCCGCTGGGTCGCCCACCGAACCGGCCCGGGTCGCCGGTGTTGCCGTTACGCGGGGCGAGGAAGTAGCCCCCCGGGATCTTGAAGTCCAGGTTGGTGGCCGCCGCCCAGCGCATCCCGTGGGTGTTGCCCATGCTGGGCACGGGCACCGGCACCAGGGTCTGCCCGGGTCCGACGTACTCGCGCCAGCGGTCGGCGGTGATGAAATCCGGCACCGGTGGGCGGGAGGTCACCTTCAGCGGCATCGGCACGATCGGCAGCAGCGCCAGCACCAGGGCCGCCACCGTGACGGTCTTGGCGTGCTGCCACTGCGCGCCGCGCAGCGTCCAGGCCCGCTGCACCGCCAACGCCAACAGCATGCCGATCACCACGGAGGTGATCAGGGCGAACCGGGTGGGCACCACCGCGTCCAGCAGGGGCAGCCGCACCAGCAGCTCCCACGGCCCGGTGACCAGGTCCCGCCCCCACCAGGAGATCCGCTCACCGAGGGAGAGCAGCGCGAAGAACGCTCCGGTGACGGCGAGCGCCCGGACGAGGCGTTCGCGGCGCAGCCAGAGCACGATGCCGACGGCGATCAGCGACAGGCTCCAGCCGAAGAAGGCGTTCTCCTCGGAGTAGTTCGGGGCCAGGTTGACGTTGGCCCGTTCGTTGCCGCCGAAGGTGGGCGAGCCGGGGGCGAAGAAGGCGGCGATGTCGTTGCCGTAGTCCTGCACCGCGTCGCTGAGCCCGTGGTACGCCATCGGCCCGGCGAACTGGATGTAGAGCGGGTACGCCAGCAGCGCCCCGGCCAGCACCGCGCACGCGGCCAGCCCTTTGGCCAGGGGCCGCCAGGCCGCCGACCAGAGCGCCGGGCGCTGGGCCACCATGGCGATCAGGAAGATGCCGCAGGCCAGGGCGGTGAAGAGCAGGATCTCCTCGTTGATGAACGCCTGCCCGGTGACCAGCACGGCGAGCAGCAGCCCGTCGCGTACCGGCCGGGTGGAACGGGTCAGCACCATCACCCGCCACACGATGAACGGCAGCAGGAACTGGCTGATGATGTTGGGGTGCCAGTTGGCGTGCGAGAGCATCGCCGGGGAGAACCCGCAGAACCAGCCGCCGACCGCCGCGGCGAACCGCCGCCGTACCAGGTGCCGGGACAGCACGTGGTACCAGGCGGCGGCGGTGCCGGCGAGGCCGAGGGTGACCAGCACCACGAAGGACACCGCCGGCCCGAACAGCAGGGTGACCGGCACCATCGGGATGCCCAGCGCCAGCACCGCCGTGTTGGCCATCAGGTTGACGCCGTCGGGGAAGTTGAACTGGTCGGTGTAGAACGGGAACTCCCCGTGCAGCACCACCCGCACCGAGTGGGCGAGGAAGAACTGCACCTGCGCCGGGTCGCTGCTGTAGAGCGAGGCCACCCGGCCGGCCGGGTCGGCCCAGATCCGGCTGGTCACCCAGAGCGCGACGAGCAGGAAGATGCCGTACACCACCAGGTCCTTGCGGCGGGCGGTCCAGCGCCAGCGCCGCCACCACGCGGCCGGCGTCGTGCCGTCACCGTCCGTGTCCGCAGTCACCCGCTCCGGTACGACCACCGCCGCCGCGTCGGCACCGTCGCCGTCAGGTGCCGTGGCCGCCCCGTCGGGTGCCGCCCCCACCGGCGGCGCGTCGACCGGGGTCGCCTCGACCGTCCGGTCGGCGGGTGCCGGCACGTCGGTGAGGCGCAGGTCGGCAGGGGTGGGACGGGTCACGGGTGGGGGCGCCGTCGCGGTGGCCGTCGTGCCGCGGGCGGAGCCCTCGGAGTCGTCGGGGGCCGGTGCGGAGGCGCCACGGGGCTCGGCAGACGTCACAGTCGGCGGAGTCTACCGGAGCCGGGAAAAAGCCCGAAATTCACTGTGGTGTCCCTTGTGGCCATCGGGACACGGCTGCGGGGCGTCACCGGGCGTTGCGTACCATGTGGGCTTCCGACAACGACGGCGACGCGATCGGGGGCGTAGGGATGGCTTCGGTTCGCCGTCGCGGCACGACGGTCGCCGCGCTGCTCGCCCTGTTGCTGGTGGCCCCGGCGTGCGGCCCGGTCGCCGGGCGTCAGGCCCACGAGCTGCGGGTCGGCTACGACAGCCTGGACGGCACCCGTGCGGTGTGGCCGCCGCGCGGAACGCTCGCCGGGGACGCCGCGGCGACGGCGGCGGTGACCGAGGCGGTCCGCGCCTGGCGTTCGCCGATCGACGACCGGGTCCACCTGCCGTCGTCGGGGATCCTCTGGTCCGGTGCGGTCGACGGTGTGCCGCTGGCCCTGGTCGCCGCCGACGTACCCGGGGAGAGCGCCTCCTGGCTGCTCCAGCTCACCGGCCGTGACGGCAGGTACGAGGTGACCCGCGCCAGCGAGTACACCGACCCGGGTTACCTGGTCTATGCCGACGTCCTCCCGCTGCGCCTGCCGGACGGCCGGCGCTACCTGACCTCCGGCCGGGTGGAGCGGCTGCTCGGCCCGGACGGTCGGGCGCTGATGCTGACCGACGGGCTGACCGGCGCGGTGAAGGTGCCCGACTGCCGGGCGGTGCCGGTGACGGCCACCCTGCGGGCCACCGAGTCGCTGCCCCGGGGGCGGGCCGCCGACCGCCTGCTCGACCTGGGCGCGGCCACCGCCGACCCGAGGTATCCCCTGGTCCGCGACGACACCGGCTCCGGTCGGCGGGCCCTCGACGGGTTGGACACCTGCATGCTGGCCGACGAGCAGGGGCCGTTCGGGAGCATCCCGCGCCGCATCGGCGACCGGGACGCTCCCCGGTCGGTGCCCGAGTCGTGGCCGATGGAGAAGGTGGCCGTCCGGGCCATCGGCGAGATGACGCTGGGCGGCGGAAACGAACCTGGCGACCTGGAGCAGCTCACCTGGGAGACCGACGCGGGGACGATGACCGCGGTGGTCTACCGTCCGGCCGGCGACGGCACCCCGGTGGTCTCCCCCGCCGACCGGTCCAACCCGCTGCAGACGTACGTGCTGCCGGTGCCGGGGCAGCCGCTGGTGGTGCTGACCTGGCGGGGCAACCGGGACGCCTCCCTGTCGGTGCCCCCGGGCACCCCCCGCCTGGTGGAACGTCCCGGCCTGGTGGTCGTCCCGATGCCCGCCTCCCGGCAGACCTTCAGCCTGGCCACCGCCGAGAAGACCTACTACCGCTCCGCCGGCGGCCGCTGACCCTCCCCCCACCCCACCCCGGCTCCCCCCACCCGCCCCGGCTCGCCCCGGTGATCAAGAGGTTTGCGTAAAAGTTGATCTCTGGGTTGACGCAAACCTCTTGATCACCGGGGAAACTGACGCAAACCTCTTGATCACGGGGGAAACTGACGCAAACCTCTTGATCACCGGGGTCAGCGGGGGCGGCGACACGCGCGAGGCGGGTGGACGGAGGGCGCGGGGGAGGCGCGGGGCGCGAGACGGCGCAGGGGCGGTCACGGCAGCGCCGTGACCGCCCCTGCGGGGTCGGGTGGGTCAGTTGGGGGTGGTGTCGGGGGCCGGGAGGCGGACCGTCTCCACGGAGGGGGCGTCGCCGTCCAGGCCGGAGATCCAGCCGGTGACGTCGCGGGCCACGTCCTGCGCGGTCAGCCGCAGGTCGGCCAGGATCTGCGCCCGGGTGCCGTGCGGGTGCCAGTCGGCCGGTACGCCCAGGTCGCGCAGCGGCACCCGGACGTCGGCGTCCCGCATCGCCTGGCCCAGCGCGTCGCCGACACCGCCGATGCGGACGCCGTCCTCGACGGTGACCACCAGGCGGTGCCCGGCGGCCAACTCGACCAGCTCGGCCGGCACCGGACGCACCCAACGCGGGTCGACCACGGTGACGCCGTAGCCCTGCTCGGCCAGCCGGGACGCCACCTCCATCCCGAGCAGCCCGAACGAGCCCACCGCCACCAGCAGCACGTCGGTACGGGCCGACTCCGCCAGCACGTCGACCGGGCCGACCCGGCGGACGGCCGGCAGGTCGGCGGCGACGGTGCCGGTGGGGAACCGGACGATCGTGGGACCGTCGTCGACGGCGATCGCCTCGCGCAGCTCCTCACGGAGGCTGGCGGAGTCGCGGGGGGCGGCGATCCGCAGCCCCGGCACCACCCCGAAGACCGACATGTCCCAGATGCCGTAGTGGCTCGGCCCGTCCGGCCCGGTGATGCCGGCCCGGTCCAGCACGAACGTCACCGGCAGCTTGTGCATCGCCACGTCCAGCAGGACCTGGTCGAAGGCACGGTTGAGGAAGGTCGCGTAGACGGCCACCACCGGGTGCAGGCCGCCCATCGCCAGCCCGGCCGCGGAGGTGGCCGCGTGCTGCTCGGCGATGCCCACGTCGTACACCCGGTGGGGGTGCTTGCGGGCCAGGGTGGCGATGCCGGTGGGCTCGGCCATCGCGGCGGTGATGCCCACCACGTCGGGCCGCTCGTCGGCGATGGCGACCAGCTCGTCGGCGAAGACCTGGGTCCACTTCACCGACGGGGCGGCGAGCAGCTTGCCGGTCTCGACGTCGAACGCGCCCGGACCGTGCAGGCAGTCCGCCTCGTCCTCCTCGGCCGGGCGGTAGCCGTAGCCCTTGCGGGTCACCGCGTGCACGATCACCGGGCCGCCGAAGTTCTTGGCCGCGCGCAGCGCCGACTCGACGGCGGCGATGTCGTGCCCGTCGACCGGGCCGACGTACTTGATGCCGAGGTCCTCGAACATGGCCTGCGGGGCGACCGCGTCCTTGATGCCCTTCTTGACCGCGTGCAGCACCTCGTACATCGGCTTGCCGACGAACGGGGTGTTGCCCAGCGCGTCCTTGACCGTGTCGAGGACCTTCTCGTAGCCGGGGTTGAGCCGCAGCGACGACAGGTGGTCGGCCAGACCGCCGATGGTGGGCGAGTAGGAACGGCCGTTGTCGTTCACCACGATCACCAGCCGGTTGCCGGCCGTGGCGATGTTGTTCAGCGCCTCCCAGCACATGCCGCCGGTGAGCGCCCCGTCGCCGACCACGGCGACCACGCTGCGCTGCTCGCCGCGCAGGGCGTACGCCTTGGCCAGCCCGTCGGCGTAGGACAGGGCGGTGGAGGCGTGCGAGTTCTCGATCAGGTCGTGCTCGCTCTCGGCCTGGCTGGGGTAGCCGGAGAGGCCACCGCGCTGGCGGAGCTTGTCGAAGCCGTCCTGCCGGCCGGTGATGATCTTGTGCACGTACGACTGGTGGCCGGTGTCGAACAGGAGCCGGTCGCGCGGGGAGTCGAAGACCCGGTGCATGGCCAGGGTCAGCTCCACCACGCCCAGGTTGGGGCCGACGTGTCCACCGGTGCGGGACACCTTGGCGATCAGGAAGTCACGGATCTCGGCGGCGAGGATGTCCAGCTGTTCGCCGGTCATCCGCTTCACGTCCTGCGGACCACGGACGGTGCCCAGTAGCCGACCGTGGTTGGCCGTGTCCTCGTCAACACTCATGACGAGAGAGTCTATCGGCCGCCGCACACTCCGCAGCCCTGCCGTGGATCACCGCAGGTGGGGGCCCTGATCGGCGGCGCGACGGCCACCGGTGCCGGTGTGCCGGCCGGGGACGGCCCGGGTCAGCGGAGCACCACCAGCCGGCGGGGCGGTCGCGGCACGGCCACCCCGTACGGCGGGCCGGACGGGGTCCAGGACCCCAGCACGGCGGCCCGCCGCGCGCCGGTCACCGAGGGCACCGCGCCCGGCAGGCCGTGCCAGGACAGCCACCCGAGCAGGGCGAACGCGTACGCCTCCCGGGCCTGGGCGGGCACCCCCAGCTCGTCGGTGGTGCGCAGCGTCCACCGGCCGCCGCCGAGGGCGGACAGCCGACCCCACAGGGCCGGGTTGCGGACCCCGCCCCCGGCGGCCACCAGCTCGGTCACCAGGTGTCGGGCGCAGGCGTCGGCGACCGTCCGGGCGGTCAGCTCGGTCAGCGTGGCGAACACGTCGTCGCTGGCGACCGGTTCCCCGAGCGCCGCCAGCCGGTCGTCGAGGTAGCCGGCGTGGAACAGTTCCTTGCCGGTGGACTTGGGCGGTGCCGCCGCGTAGTAGGGCTCGGCGAGCAGCAGCGCCAGCAGCCCGGGGTGCACCCGGCCGGCCGCCGCGCGTACCCCGTCGACGTCGCAGGGCCGGTCGAGGAACCGGCGGGCCGCCGCGTCGAGCAGGGCGTTGGCCGGGCCCACGTCGTAGCCGAGCACCGGGGCGTCCGGCGCGACGACGGTGAGGTTGGCGATGCCGCCCAGGTTGAGCGCCGCCCGAACCCCGCCGACGGGCCGCCCGCCCGGGTCGGCGGCCGGGGCGAGCAGCAGGGCGTCGAAGGCCGGGACCAGCGGCGCGCCCTGCCCGCCGGCGGCGACGTCCGCCGACCGCAGGTCCGACAGCACGGGTACGCCCACCCGGGCGGCGACCCGGGCCGGCGCGCCGAGTTGGAGGGTGCCCCGCACGGTGCCGCCGTCGACCCAGTGGAAGACGGTCTGCCCGGGTGAGACGACCAGGTCGGCCGACCCGCCGGCCAGCTCGACGCCGAGCGCGGCGGCGTCGGCGAACACCGCGCCGAGGGCGTTGTCGAGCCGGCAGACCGCCTCGACCGTGGTCGCCCCCGGCGGCAGCACCGCCTCGATCCGCTCCCGCAGCTCCGCGTCGTAGCCGCACTCCCGGTGCCCGAGCGGGCGCATCCGCAGGGTGTCCCCGGCGGTGCCGAACTCGGCGGCGACCACGTCCACCCCGTCGTACGAGGTGCCCGACATCAGCCCGACGATCCTCATCGGGCCAGGCTAGTCAGCGGACCGGGGGCAGGAACAGGCCGACGAGTTCGACGTGCTGGGTCATCGGGAACAGGTCGTAGCCGCGCAGGGTGGCGAGTCGCCAGCCGGCCCGGCCGAAGGTGCGTACGTCCCGGGCGAAGGCGGCCGGGTCGCAGGCCACGTAGGCGATCGCCCGGGGGGTGGCGGCGATCATGTCCCGCACCACCGCCGCGCCCGCGCCGGTACGGGGCGGGTCGAGCACCACCAGGTCGACCGGGCCGGTGATCCGGCGGCGGGCCAGCGCGGTCTCCACCCGGGCGGCGACCACCTCGACCCGGGACAGGTCGGCCAGGTTGCGCCGGGCGGCGGCGACCCCCTCGGCGGCGGACTCGACCACGGTGACCCGGGCGTCCGGGCCGACCCGGGCGGCGAGCGCGGCGGCGAACAGGCCGGCCCCGCCGTACAGGTCCCAGACGGATTCGCCGGGCCTCGGGTCGAGCAGGTCGAGGACCGCGTCGACCAGGGTGTCGGCGGCGGCCGGGTGCACCTGCCAGAACCCGCCGGCCGGCACCGTCCAGTCCCGGCCGGCGGCGACCTCCCGTACCGTCGCCGGGGCGTCGCCGGCCACCGGTCCGCCCGGGGCTCCGGGCAGGTCGGTCGTCGCCGGCCCGCCGGGGAGGTCGACCGGGGTGGGCGTCCCGTCGGCGAGGGCGGTGACCACGACGTCGCCGCCGGTGGAGGCGACCGTCGCCACCGCGTCGGCCGCCGGCCAGTTCCGCCCGAGCACCGGCAGCGCCTGGATCGCCGGGTGGGCGATCAGGCAGCGGTCGATCGGCACCACCTCGTGCGAGCGGTGCTTGAGCAGCCCGGCCCGGCCGGTGGCGTCGACCGCGTAACGGACCCGGGACCGCCAGCCCAGCGGGCCGCCGGGCAGCGGCGCGACGGTGACCCGCAGCGCGTCGATCTCGGCGTCGGTGAGCCCGCCGAGCCGGCTGAGCTGCTCGCGCACCACGGCCGTCTTCCAGTCGAGCTGGGCGGCCGGGGCCACGTGTTGCAGGTCGCAGCCGCCGCAGCCGCCCGGCCGGGCGTACGGGCAGGGCGGGGCGACCCGGTCCGGTGACGCCTCGACGATCTCGACGGCGTCGGCACGGGCGAAACCCCGGTGCAGCTCGGTCACCTCGGCGACCACCCGTTCCCCGGGCAGCGCGTGCCGGACGAAGACCACCTGGCCGTCGACCCGGGCCACGCAGTGCCCGCCGGGGGCGACCGCGTCGACTGTCAACTCGACCCGCTCGGCCTCCTCCAAGCCGGGCCGCTGCTCCGGTCCGGACCGCCGGCCCTCTCCAGCCCGCTGGTCCTCCCCGGCCGGCCGGTCCGGCCGGGCGGTGCCGCCGGCCGGCGCGGCGCGGTCGGTGGTCGCGGAACGGGCGGGGCCGGGGTGGGCGGTCACTGGCGGTCTCCGGTCGACGGGCCGGGCTCGCCGGGCGGGGCGGTCACCGGCGGTACGGGCGGCGGCAGGGTGCTGCGCGGCGCGACCCGGGGCCCCCGGGCGGGGGTGCGGCTCAGCGTCTCGTCGAGCCGGTCGAGGTTCTTGGTCGCGGTGGACGCCAACTGCCACGGCACACTGGTCACCATCACACCGGGCTCGAAGAGCAGCCGGCCCTTGAGCCGCAGCGCGCTCTGGTTGTGCAGCAGGTTCTCCCACCAGTGGCCCACCACGTACTCGGGGATGAAGACGGTGACCACGTCGCGGGGCGACTCCCGGCGGGTGTTCGCCACGAAGTTCAGGATCGGCCTGGTGATCTCCCGGTACGGCGAGTCGACCACGGTCAGCGGCACCGGCAGTTCCCGCCGCTCCCACTCCTGCTGGAGCTGCCGGGTGTCCTTCTCGTCCACGTTGACGGTGACGGCGGTCAGCGTGTCCGGCCGGGTGGCGCGGGCGTACGCGATGGCCCGCAGGGTCGGCTGGTGCAGCTTGCTGACCAGCACGATGGCGTGGTTGCGGGCGGGCAGCACCCCGCGTACCTCGGTCGGTTCCAGCTCGGCGGCGATCCGGTCGTAGTGCCGGCGGATGGCCAGCATCAGCACGTAGATCACCGCCATCGCGGCGATGGCGATCCACGCGCCGAGCAGGAACTTGGTGATCAGCACGATGACCAGGACGGTGCCGGTCATCGCCATGCCGAACGCGTTGATCGCCCGGGAGCGGAAGATCCGGCGGCGGGCCTCCGGGTCCCGTTCGTGGCGCAGGTGCCGGTTCCAGTGCCGGATCATCCCGGCCTGGGAGAGCGTGAACGAGACGAAGACGCCGACGATGTAGAGCTGGATCAGCCGGGTCACCTCGGCCTGGAAACCGACGATCAGCACGATCGCGAAGACGGCGAGGAAGACGATGCCGTTGGAGAAGGCCAGCCGGTCGCCCCGGGTGTGCAGCTGCCGGGGCAGGTAGCGGTCCTGGGCGAGGATCGAACCGAGCACCGGGAAACCGTTGAACGCGGTGTTCGCGGCCAGGAAGAGGATCAGCGCGGTCATCCCGGCGACCACGTAGAGCAGCACCGACCCGCCACCGAAGACGGTCTCGCCGAGCTGGGTGGTGACGGTCTTCTGCACGTACCCGTCGGGGCCGGAGAGGATCTGGGTGTTCGGGTCCTCGACGAACTGCAGGCCGGTCAGCCGGGCCAGCCAGATGATGCCGACCAGCATGGCCACCGAGATCGTGCCGAGCAGCAGCAGGGTGGTGGCCGCGTTGCGGCTCTTCGGGGCCTTGAACGCCGGGACCCCGTTGGAGATCGCCTCGACCCCGGTCAGCGCGGCACAGCCGGAGGAGAACGTCCGTAGCAGCAGGAACACCAGCGCGAAGCCGGTGACGCTGTGCTCGGCCTGGATCTCCAGCCCGGCGCTGGGGGCGCGCAGGTCGTCGCCGAGGACGAAGTACCGGACCAGGCCGGTGACGATCATGCCGCCGATGACGATCACGAAGCCGTACGTGGGGATGGCGAACGCGGTGCCCGACTCGCGCAGCCCGCGCAGGTTCATCGCGGTCAGCAGCACCACCGCGCTCACCGCGATCAGCACCTTGTGGGTGGCCACGAAGGGCACCACCGAACCGAGGTTGGCCACCCCGGAGGAGACCGACACGGCGACGGTCAGCACGTAGTCGACCAGCAGGGCGCTGGCCACCCCCAGCCCCGCCCGGGGACCGAGGTTCACGGTGGCCACCTCGTAGTCGCCACCACCCGAGGGGTACGCGTGCACGTTCTGCCGGTAGCTGGCCACCACGGTCAGCATGACCACGACCACCGCGAGGGCGATCCAGGGGGAGAACAGGAACGCCGACGCCCCGGCGATGGAGAGGGTCAGCAGGATCTCGTCCGGGGCGTACGCGACGCTGGACAGCGCGTCGGAGGCGAAGACCGGCAGGGCGATGCGCTTGGGGAGGAGGGTGTGCTGGAGCCGGTCCGACCGGAACGGTCGACCGACGAGGAGTCGCTTCAGCAGCGAGGTGGGACTGGCCACAAGCGCTAAGGGTACGACCACCGGATCGTGGTCGCCGGGGGGTGCCTGATCCCCTTCCCAGGTCCCGGCGCGGTACCGTTCGGTCCCCCGTGGTCGGGGTGGACGTGGCAGGCTCGCAGACGACAGTCGCCGGGAGGCGGGCACACCTTGGGAGGGACACCGTGCACGTCGTGATCATGGGCTGTGGGCGGGTCGGCTCGACGCTGGCCCAGAGCCTGGAGTCCCGGGGGCACTCGGTGGCCGTGATCGACCAGGACGCCGACGCGTTCCGCCGCCTCGGCCCCGACTTCGCCGGGATCACCGTCACCGGCGCCGGCTTCGACGGTGAGGTGCTGCGCCAGGCCGGCATCGAACGGGCGGACGCCTTCGCCGCCGTCTCCAGCGGCGACAACTCCAACATCATCTCGGCCCGGTTGGCCCGCGAGACGTTCGGCGTCTCCCGGGTCGCCGCCCGGATCTACGACCAGCGCCGGGCACAGGTCTACGAGCGGCTCGGCATCCCCACCGTCGCCACCGTCCGCTGGACGGCCGACCGGATGCTGCGCCACCTGGTCCCCGAGGGCAACGTGGAGATCTTCCGGGACCCGACCAGCACCGTGTCGATCATCGAGGTGCCGGTGCACAAGGACTGGATCGGCCGGCCGCTACGCCAGTTGGAGGAGGCGGCCGGGACCCGGGTGGCGTACCTGACCCGCTTCGGCATCGGCATGCTGCCCACCGCCTCCAGCGTCGTGCAGGAGGGTGACCAGCTCTACCTGATGGTCACCGACGACATCGCCGCCCAGGTCACCGCGGTGGCCGCCACGCCGCCCGAAGGAGGGCACTGAGCCATGCGGATCGCCATCGCGGGCGCCGGCAACGTGGGCCGGTCGATCGCCCAGGAGCTGATCGACAACGGCCACCAGGTGATGCTGATCGAGCGGCAGCCCCGGATGCTGCGCCCGGACCGGGTGCCGACCGCCGACTGGGTGCTGGCCGACGCCTGCGAGCTGGCCAGCCTGGAGGAGGCGAACGTCGCGGGCTGCGACGTGGTGGTCGCCGCCACCGGCGACGACAAGGTCAACCTGGTGGTGTCCCTGCTGGCCAAGACCGAGTTCGCGGTGCCCCGGGTGGTGGCCCGGGTCAACCGGGCCGAGAACGAGTGGCTGTTCACCGAGCAGTGGGGCGTCGACGTGGCGGTCAGCAAGCCCCGGGTGATGGCCGCGCTGGTCGAGGAGGCGGTCACCGTCGGCGACCTGGTCCGGCTGATGACGTTCCGGCAGGGCGAGGCGAACCTGGTGGAGATCACCCTGCCGCCGACCGCGCCCTACGTCGGTCAGCCGATCCACGCCGTGCCGCTCCCCCGCGACGCCGCGCTGGTGGCGATCCTGCGCGGCAAACGGGTGCTGGTGCCCAGCCCCGACGACCCCATCGAGGCCGGCGACGAGCTGATCTTCGTGTGCACCGCCCAGGTGGAGGACGAGGTGCGCGGGGTGATCCTCGGCCCGGACAGTGTGGAACGGACGCGCGGCGCGGGCTGACCGTCCCGCCCCGACGGGTGCCGGACGGTCGCGTACCGGCCGGCCGGGCCCGGGTGCCGGCCCTGGAGAGGTCAGCCGCCGGGCAGCGGCTGCGGGGCGGACTCCCGGGTCACCCGGCGTACCACCCAGACCGTGATCAGCAGCAGCAGCGCGTAGGGCGGGTAGCCGAGGGCGAGCCGGGCCACGCCCAGCGCGGTGTCCTGGTGGGCCAGGTAGAGCCCGGCCTGCACCCCGACCTTGGCCAGCCACACGACCCCCCAGAGCACGGTGAGCTGGGTGAAGGTACGCACCAGCCGAGGGTCGTCGCGCCACTCGGAGCGCCCCTTGGCCACCAGCACCGACCAGATCCACCCGACCAGGGGCTGCCGGATCACCGCGGAGAGCAGCAGGGCGATGCCGTAGCCGATGCCGTAGAGGATGCCCGGGAGGTAGAAGTCCCGCTCGTCCCCGGTACGCCAGGCGATGGCCGCGCCGACCGCGATGCCGAACAGCCCGTTGACGGCGTGCCGGACCGGACGGCGCTGGACCAGCCGGACGATCGCGATCAGCACCGCCACCCCGACCGAGGCGATCACCGCCGGCCGCAGCTCGCCGACCACGTTGGCCAGCACGAAGACCACCACGGGGATGCTGGACTCGACCAGCCCGCGCCAGCCGCCGAGCTGGTCGGCCATCTGCTCGGCGAGGCTGGGCAGCCGCTCGTCGTCCGGCGGGGTGGTCTGCGGCTCGGTGGCCGGGGGCTGTCCCGTCGTCACTTCGGCGACTCCAGCTCGTAGTACGGGTTGTAGATGACCTTGCGGTCGTCCCGGACGGCCACCCGGCCCCGGGCGGTCAGGTGCCGGCCCGGCTCGATGCCGGCGATGTGCCGTCGACCCAGCCAGACCAGGGTGACCACGTCGCTGCCGTCGTAGAGGTCCGCCTCCAGGGTGGGCAGGTTGGTCCGGGGCGTGTAGACCACCGTGCGGAGCCGCCCGGCGACCGAGACCACCTGCCCCCGCATGCACTGCCGGGCCAGCACGCCACCGGACTCGGCGCTCTCCCGGCGCAGCTCCTGCGCCTCGATCTCGGCCTCGCTGGCGGTGAACCGGCGCAGGATGCCCCGTAGCGACATCCGGCTCTCGTCGGTCGACATGACCTCCGCGTCACCCTCTCCACGCTGACCGGTCGGCACCGGCGTCACCGGGCCCCGGGTGGGACCGTGCCGCCAGCGTACGCCGATCCGGCCCCGCTGCGTCGTTCCGGTGCGACCACCCCCGGCCGACACCTCCACCGGGACGCCACCGCCGCCGGCCCCGGCCGGGCCGTTACCGCCCGCTCGTGGCCGGGACGCCACCGCAGCCGGTCGGCGGGAAAGTCACTGCCGGCCCGTGGCCGGGACGCGCCGCCGACCTCGGCCGGGCCGCCGGGGGCGGACAGCAGTCCGGGCCGGACCCGGCCACCTCAGGCGGCGGGGTCCGGCCCGGACGGGTCGGTCAGGCCTGGTTCGGGGCGGGCGTCGTCGCGCCGTCGCCGCCCTCGGCCTGGTCGGCCATCTCCCGGGGCAGCCGCAGCGGCAGTGGCTCGCGCACCGGCTTCGCCTCCTGGCCCCGGTCGACCACCAGGCCGTCCAGGCAGGTGGCGAGCGGGCCGGCCGCGGCCGGATCGGTGGCGGCGGCACCCTGGTAGACGCCCCGGACCATCCAGCGCGGGCCGTCGATGCCGACGAAGCGCAGGTCGGTCGGGCCGTCCGGGGTACGCACCCGGGCGTGCAGCTCGACGCCGTACTCACCCCGGGCCTCCTGGGCGGTGGCGCCGTCGGCGATCAGCGACTGCCGGATCTCGTCGCGCACCTCGTCCCAGATGCCCTCGGAGCGGGGGGCGGCGAAGACACCGAGCTGGAGGGCGTTGTCCCCGTGGACGAGCACCACCTGCTGGATGACGCCCTGCGGGTCGGCCTGCACCCGCACCTCGACCCCGGGCACCGCCGGGATGTGCAGGCTGCCCAGGTCGAGCCGCTGCACGTCGTCCGGCGCCTCGGCGACGTCGTACGGGCCACGGGCCGGGCCCGCCGTCTCGTACGCGTCGGGGCCACCGGCCCGCTCGTCACGGGCGTGCCGCCCGTTGTCGGCCCGCTTTCGGGAGAAGATCACTGCGCCCACCCTCCGCTGTTCGCACTCACCCTGCCACCTCTTCCGTCCGTTCGCCGACCCGATCGGTGTCCGCCGCCCGGGTCGGGCCACCGGGCGGGGGCACGAGCCCGGCGTGGCCACCGGTCGACCCGTGTCCGCCGGTCCCCCGTCGGGACCCGGGCAGCACCGCCGCCGGCTGGAAATCGGCCCGCTCCACCCGCTGGACAACGAGTTGCGCGATGCGATCGCCACGGGAGATCTTCGCCGGTGCGTCCCGATCGTGGTTGATCAGGTTGACCAGGATCTCACCCCGGTAGCCGGCGTCGACCGTACCGGGCGCGTTGAGCACCGTCACGCCGAGCCTGGCGGCCAACCCGGAGCGTGGGTGGACCAGGCCGACGTAGCCGTCCGGCAGGGCCAGCGCCACGCCGGTGGGGACCAGGGCCCGGCCGCCGGGCGGCAGCTCGACGTCCGCGGCGGCCACCAGGTCGGCGCCGGCGTCGCCCGGGTGGGCGTACGCGGGCAGCGGCAGCTCCGGATCGAGCTGCCGGACGGGCACGGGTACGACGTGGGTCACGGATCTGCCTCTTCCGTCGGCGTTCACGGGGTGCCCTGCCATCCTGCCGGGTCGACCGGCCGTCGTGTTCCGTACCCTCGAGGTGTGAGCCTGTCGCCTTCCCCGTCGTCGCCGACCCCGCACGTCGCGGCCGTGCCGACGTACTCCGAGCGGCTGGGCCTGCCGTGGTGGTGCTGGGCGGCCGGGGTGGCCCTGGCCGGGTTCGCCGCCGTCGAGCTGTGGATGGGTGCCGGCGGGGTACGCGCCTGGCTGCCCTTCGCGCTGCTGCTGCCGGCCACCCTGGCCGGGTTGTGGTGGCTGGGCCGGGTCCGGGTCGCGGTCGCCGACGGTGAGCTGTGGGTCGACGACGCCCACCTGCCCGTCCGGTACGTCGCCGACGCCGTCCCGCTCGACGCCGGTGGCCGGCGCGAGGTGCTCGGGGTGGGCGCGGACCCGCTGGCCTTCGTGGTGCAGCGGCCCTGGATCGGCGGCGCGGTGCAGGTGGTGCTCGACGATCCGGAGGACCCCACCCCGTTCTGGGTGGTGAGTTCCCGCCGGCCGACCGAGCTGGCGGCCGCCCTGCTGGCCGCCCGCGACGCGGCCTGAGCGACACGGCCTGGGCGACACGGCCTGAGCGACATGGCCTGAGCGAGGCCCGACGCGCCGCCCGGACCGGTCGGCCGGGGTCGGTTCGGGGTGGTTCGAGGTCAGGGCCGGCCGGGTCAGGGCTGGCCGGGGGCAGGCAGGGCGGGTGGCCCGCCGGGCAGCTCCCGGCGCTGCTTGCGCAGGTCGCGGCGGAGCTGGTCGGCCAGGGACCGGGTGGCCCGCCGGTTGAGGTAGCTGGCCACTGCCGCACCGGTGAGGAACGGGCCCAGCGTGGTCAGGTTGCGGCCGAATCGCTTGAGCAGGGTGTCCCGCAGCTCCTTGCGGGCGGCGGTGCCGAGCACCGCGCTCACCCCGACGCCCGGCATCATCGGGTTGATCCCCCGCTGGCTGGCCCAGGACTGGACCAGGGCGATGGTCCGGGGGGTGCCGCCGGTGGGCAGCGGTGCGCCGTAGATCTCGTGCAGCTCACCGATCAGCTTGAGTTCGATCGACACCACGGCCACCGTCTCGGCGGCGAGCAGCACCGGCGCGGACAGCAGGGTCGGGGCGACCGCCCACTCCACCGCGGCGACGCCGCCTCCGGCCGCGCCCACCCCTGCGGTGGCCCGGGTGGCGTTGCGGACCAGCCGGTCGGCGAGCGCCTCGTCGTCCAGGCCGGGGAAGTGCCGCCGCAGCGTCGCCAGGTCGCGGACGGGGATGTGCGGCGCGACGTCGGCGACCGTGTCGGTCATCCAGCGCAGCGCCGCCCTCGGCTTGAACAGGTCGGCGATGCCCCGGCCCCGGGCCTGCCCGACGAGCCGGGTGAGCAGTTGCCGACGGCGGGCGGGCGCGATGTCGTCGGCGGTCAGCGCCGCCACCGTGGCACCCAGCTCGTCGCCGGCCGGGTCGGCGCCGGGCCGGACGGGCGGATCGGTACCAGCCGGATCGGCACCGGCCGGGTCGGTGCCGGTCGGGTCGGTGCCGGTCCGGCCGTCTCCGGGAACGACGACGGGCGGGCCGGCGTCGGACTTCGGACCGTCCGGATCGGACCCGCCGTGCTCGTTCATCCGTCTGCCCCTCCCGTGGTGTCCACCGGTCCGGTGGACGCGCCTACCACGAGTCAAGCAGCAACCCGCCGTACCCGCACGGCGGCTCGGGCAGCGGCGGCCCCGCGAGGAGGCCGCCGCTGGTGTGGTGGGTGCTCAGACGCACTCGCGGCAGATCAGGTCGCCGTTGCGCTCGACCGCCAACTGGCTGCGGTGGTGCACCAGGAAGCAGCGTCCGCACCGGAACTCGTCCTGCTGCATCGGGAGGACCTTCACGGTCAGCTCCTCGTCGGCCAGGTCGGCGCCGGGCAGCTCGAAGCTCTCGGCCACCTCGGCCTCGTCGACGTCCACGGCGCCCGACTGTGAGTCGACCCGCCGGGCCTTGAGCTCTTCCAGGCTGTCCTCGCCGAGGTCGACCTCGTCGCGACGCGGGGCGTCGTAGTCGGTGGCCATCGGTTTCACTCTCCCATATCGATGTTGTCGCTTCCGGTTGTAACGCCGGGCGACGCTGTTTCGGTTCCCACTGGCCGGCCACCAATGTGTGTCGGTCGCCCGACCCGACGGCCTCTGGATCAAGGTCGCCGGGGGCAGGACCCGACGAGCGCGGTACCTTACCCCCTACCGGGCGAGGCATGTATACCGCCCTCGCGGCAGACATGTACGCCCCAGCGGCCCAAGATGTTCCCAATGTGACTCAGGCGACACGAAGATAGGGGTAGTAGTACCCCGTTCCCGGTTGGCGCGCCGGCATGTCGGACTGTTTCCACGCGTCCGCCGGACAACCGTTAACCTCAGCGGCGTACTCGACGGCCGACGGCGCCGCCCGCCGCCGACGTTCGCCGCCACCACCCACTGTCCGGGGAGCACCCAGATGAGCTTTGCGCGAGTGCGAGCACTCGTTGTCGTCGGCCTGCTGGCGGTCGTCGCCCTGGTCATCGTCATCGTCGCCGTGGTCCGCGACACCCAGGGCAGCGGGGCCAACGCCAAGGGCTGCCCCGAGGGCTGGCCGCTGGCCGACCTGTCCCTGCGCACGTACAAGGATGTCAAGATCAACATCCTGAACGGCACCGGCGAGCCGGGCCTGGCCAGCAGTGTGGGCGACGACTTCCGCAACCGGAAGTTCCAGGTCAAGAAGGAGGGCAACGCCGCGCACTTTGACGGCGTCGCGCTGCTGCGGTTCGGCCCCAAGGGGGTCGGCTCGGCGCACCTGCTGCGCGCCTTCTTCCTCAACAACGCCGAACGCGACTACGACCCCAAGCGCCAGGACGACACGGTCGACGTGGTGCTGGGCGACAGCTTCCAGCAGCTGGCCACCACCACCGAGGTCAACCAGTCCCTCGGCGACCTGGGCGCGCCGGTCGCCCCCGAGGGCTCCTGCCCGATGCCGGTGGAGGACAAGTAACCGGCCCCGCCGGTCCCCGGCGACCGACCGACCCCACCGCCGTTCCCCGCCGTCCGGCTGCCTCGCCATGTTCCGGCAGCCGGACGGCGGCCGCCCGGTTCAGGGGCCGCCGGAGGCGTCCAGCGCGGCCAGTCGGGTGTGCAGCGGCGTGAACAGCGCCGGTGGGGCCGCGATGACCAGGTCGGGGCCGGCCGGGCGGCCGTTCAGGCCGGTCACCCGCAGTCCGGCCTCCGCGGCGACCAGCCCGCCCGCGGCCAGGTCCCAGGCGGCCAGCCCCTTCTCGTAGTAGGCGTCGACCCGCCCCTCGGCGGCCAGGCACAGGTCCAGCGCCGCCGCCCCCATCCGCCGGATGTCCCGCACGTCCCCGATCAACTCGGCGACCACCCTGGCCTGATGCCGGCGACGGCCGGCGTCGTAGCCGAATCCGGTGGCGACCAGCGCCTGTCCCAGCTCCGTCTCCGCTGAACAGCGCAGCCGCCGGCCGTCGCGCCAGGCCCCACCACCGGCGGTGGCGGTCCACTCCTCGCCGGTCACGACGTTGCGCACCACTCCGGCGACCACCCGGCCGGCCACCTCGGCGGCGAGCGAGACCGCGCAGTACGGCAGCCCGTACAGGTAGTTCACCGTGCCGTCGATCGGGTCGACGATCCAGCGCACGCCGTCCGCGCCGGCCTCCACACCGCCGTACTCCTCGCCGTACACCACGTCGGCCGGACGGGCCGCACGCAGGGCTGCCACCACCTGCCGTTCCACCGCCCGGTCGGCCGCGGTGACGACGTCGGTGGCGGTGCTCTTGGTCGCCGCGACCGAGACCCCCTCGGCCCGCATCCGGGCCGCCGTGCCGGCCGCCTCCCGGGCCACCTCGACGGCGATCCCGAGCAGTTCCCGCGCGGTGGGCGTCGAACCCGTCATCGAACCCTGCCCCCTTCGCGGCCGCCGGGCGCGCACCGGGCGTACCGGTCGGGAGCCGACCGCGTCCCGCCCCGCCGTCCGGCGCGGCGCGTGCCCCGCCGCGCGTCGTCGATCTCGTCCGGACAGCATAGGCAGGCGCCGTCGCGGCCGGGCGCACCCGGTGCGACAGGCGGTTTCCGGCATCGACCGACCGACCGGCGGGGCGGGTCGATAAGATGGCCGCAAAGTCGACATCCGTGCCGAACCGGCGGTACAGACGGCCGGTTGCCGTGCGCCGCAGGATGATCGCGCCAACCGGGGTTACAATTCACCCTGCCCACGCGCCACGGACCACCGCCGCACAGCCGGCCCGGGACACGGGGGCCACTCAACGACGTCGACGGCGCGGCATGCCACGCTGCGCCGGACGACTCCGGCCGTGCTCGCTCTTCGCCTCCGGAAGGTCATTCGTGACAGAACCCCGCCAGCCCGGCGCCGACGTTCGCTCGCTCACCGACACCCTGATCGCCCACGCCCAGAGCGCCGGTGGTCAGTTGACGTCGGCCCAGCTCGCGCGCACCGTCGAGTCCGCCGAGGTGACCCCGGCCCAGGCCAAGAAGATCCTGCGGGCGCTCTCCGAGGCGGGCGTCACCGTGGTGGTCGACGGCTCCGCCAGCACCCGTCCCCGCCGGGTGGCCGCCGCCCGGTCGGCCACACCGGCCTCGCGGGCCACCACCGCCAAGACCACCAAGAAGGCCGTCGCGCCGGCCCCGAAGCAGGCACCCGCCGCCGAGGAGGCCACCGCGCCCGCCCCCCGCAAGGCGGCCCCGCGTAAGGCGGCCACCACCGCCGGGGTGGCCGCGAAGGCCGCCACGCCGGCCGCCAAGGCGACGAAGTCGACCCGTGCCACCAAGGCGACGGTGGCCGCCGCCGGGGCCGGCAAGGTCGCCACGAAGGCCAAGGGCGAGGGCGCCGAGGGCGAGATCGATCCCGAGCAGCTGGCCGCGGAGATCGAGGACGTGGTGGTGGAGGAGCCGGCCGAGTTGGCCCGGGCCGCCGAGACCGACGCCGCCGCCTCCGCCACCGACAACGACTTCGAGTGGGACGACGAGGAGTCCGAGGCGCTCAAGCAGGCCCGTCGGGACGCCGAGCTCACCGCCTCCGCCGACTCGGTCCGGGCGTACCTCAAGCAGATCGGCAAGGTTCCGCTGCTCAACGCCGAGCAGGAGGTCGAGCTGGCCAAGCGGATCGAGGCCGGGCTCTACGCCGCCGAGCGGCTGCGTGCCGCCGACGACGGCGAGGAGAAGCTGACCCGCGACATGCAGCGTGACCTGCTCTGGATCTCCCGGGACGGCGAGCGCGCCAAGAACCACCTGCTGGAGGCGAACCTCCGGCTGGTCGTCTCGCTGGCCAAGCGGTACACCGGGCGGGGGATGGCCTTCCTCGACCTCATCCAGGAGGGCAACCTCGGCCTGATCCGTGCCGTCGAGAAGTTCGACTACACCAAGGGCTACAAGTTCTCCACGTACGCCACCTGGTGGATCCGGCAGGCGATCACCCGGGCGATGGCCGACCAGGCCCGTACCATCCGCATCCCGGTGCACATGGTCGAGGTGATCAACAAGCTCGGCCGCATCCAGCGCGAGCTGCTCCAGGACCTGGGCCGCGAGCCCACCCCGGAGGAGCTGGCCAAGGAGATGGACATCACACCCGAGAAGGTGCTGGAGATCCAGCAGTACGCTCGGGAGCCGATCTCGCTCGACCAGACCATCGGTGACGAGGGCGACAGCCAGCTCGGTGACTTCATCGAGGACTCGGAGGCCGTGGTCGCGGTCGACGCCGTCTCGTTCTCCCTGCTGCAGGACCAGCTCCAGCAGGTCCTGCAGACGCTCTCCGAGCGGGAGGCGGGGGTGGTCCGGCTGCGTTTCGGCCTGACCGACGGCCAGCCGCGCACCCTCGACGAGATCGGCCAGGTCTACGGGGTGACCCGGGAGCGGATCCGGCAGATCGAGTCCAAGACGATGTCCAAGCTCAGGCACCCATCGCGCTCCCAGGTCCTCCGGGACTACCTGGACTGAGCCGGTCACGTCAACCCGTCGTGTCGGTTTGATCACCAGGCGTAGAACATGCGATGGTGACCCGTCCAATACGTGTTTGTGATCGTTGACGTGGCACCCTGGGTGCACGGCACACTGTCCTTCCCGCCAGGTGTGACCTCGGTCCCCCGCGGGCACACTGGGAAGGCGGGGCCCGGTAAGGGTGTTGCACGATGAGTGAGCAACGACCGAAGAGAGTGTTCATCGGTGACGACCAGAGGAGGAAGGCGATGACCCCGACCCTCACGCCGCCGCCCGAAACGGTGGCTCCCCCAGCCGCCGATGAACGGTGCGACCGCTGCAATGCTGCCGGCAAGCTCCGTATCACTCTGGCGGGTGGGAGCGAGTTGGTGTTCTGTGGGCACCACGCGAACAAGTACGCCGAGGATCTCGTGAAGATCACGGTGAAGTTCGCGACGGACCCCGAGTTCAGCTGGCGAGGCGCCGATCTGATGGCGAACTGACCCGAAACCCCTACGACGACGCAGCGGGGCGGAGGCACCCACAGGGTGCCTCCGCCCCGCTGTTCCCGGCTGCACGCACTCCCCCACCACACTCCGGCGGCCCACCCCTCCCGGCCCCGGATTCCCCTTCACCGGCCCGGTGATCAAGAGGTTCGCGTCACCATCCGACCGGTTTCTGACGCCAACCTCTTGATCACCGGGAAAAGCTGGGGCATCCGGGGCCGGGAAGAACGGGGGCCGGGGCGGGGCCGGGCCGAACGGGAGGGGAACGGGGAGCGTCAGAGGGTCTGGACGGTGGCTATGCGTTCCTCGAGCTGTTCGATGGTGGCCTGGGCGCTGGGCGGGCCACCGCAGAGTCGGCGCAGCTCGGCGTGGATCTTGCCGTGGGGCAGTCCGGTGCGGTGGTGCCGGGCGGCCACCAGAGCGTTCAGCTGACGCCGGAGCGCTACCCGACGCTGGGCGGCACTCAGAGGTACGGCGGGCGCGGCCGGAGCCGCAGCGGCCGGCTCAGCGGCCTGGACGGCCGTCCGACGCCGCTGCGCGGCGAGCTGGTCGGCCTGCCGTTTGGTCAACAGCAGCGACACCTGGTCGGCGGTGAGCAGACCGGGCAGCCCCAGGTACTCCTCCTCCTCGGGGGTGCCGGCCTGGGCGGCGGTGCCGAAGGACGCCCCGTCGAAGATCACCTGGTCCAGTTCGGCGGTCGCGGACAACGCGGTGAACCGCTTCTCCAGCTCGCCGCTGGCCTGCTCGTCGCGTTGGGCCCGCTCCAGCAGGTCGTCGTCGAAGCCCTCGCGGTCCTTGGGCTTGCCGAGCACGTGGTCCCGCTCGGCCTCCATCTCGCTGGCCAGGCCGAGCAGGTGCGGCACGCTCGGCACGAACACCGAGGCGGTCTCGCCGGGGCGGCGGGCCCGGACGAACCGGCCGATGGCCTGCGCGAAGTACAGCGGGGTGCTGGCGCTGGTGGCGTACACCCCGACCGCCAGCCGGGGGATGTCGACGCCCTCGGAGACCATCCGGACCGCCACCAGCCACCGCTGCTCGGACGCCGCGAACGTCGCGATCCGCGCGGACGCGCCCTGGTCGTCGGAGAGGACCACGGTGGCCTTCTCCCCGGTGACCTGTTCGATCAGCTTCGCGTACGAGCGGGCGTTCTGCTGGTCGCTGGCGATGATCAGGCCACCGGCGTCGGCCATCCCGGCGTTGCGCAGCACGGTCAGCCGGGCGTCGGCCGCCCGCAGCACCTGCGGCATCCAGTCCCCGGCCGGGTCCAGCGCGGTCCGCCAGGCCTGGGCGATCAGGTCCTGGGTCATCGGCTCGCCGAGCCGCGCCGCCAACTCGTCCCCGGCGTTGGTGCGCCAGCGGGTCTCCCCCGAGTACGCCAGGAACAGCACCGGGCGTACGACGCCGTCGCGCAGCGCGTCGGAGTAGCCGTAGACCGAGTCGGCGCGGGAGCGCAGCAGCCCGTCGCCGCCGCGCTCGTAGGTGACGAACGGGATCGGGTTGTCGTCGGAGCGGAACGGCGTCCCGGTGAGCATCAGCCGGCGTACCGCGGGTTCGAAGGCGTTCTTGACCCCGTCGCCCCAGGAGCGGGAGTCCCCGGCGTGGTGGATCTCGTCGAGGATGACCAGGGTGCGGCGGGTCATGGTGCGCCGCCGGTGCACCTGCGGGGCCATCCCGACCTGGGCGTAGGTGACGACCGCGCCGTGGAAGTCGGCGGCGGAGTGCAGGTCGGCGTTGCGGAACGCGGAGTCGAGCTGGATGCCGACCCGGGCGGCGGCCTGCGCCCACTGGGTCTTCAGGTGCTCGGTCGGGGCGACCACGGTGACCGCCTCGACGGTGCCGTCGACCAGCAGCTCGGCGGCGATCCGCAGGGCGAAGGTGGTCTTGCCGGCGCCGGGGGTGGCGACGGCGGTGAAGTCTTCGGTACGACGGCGCAGGTACTCCACCATCGCCTTGCGCTGCCAGGCGCGCAGGGGCGGGAACGTCTCCAACGCCGGCAACCGGGGTGCCACCCGAGGCTCCTCTCCGACCGCACGAGGCGGATCCGGGCCGAGGGCCACGGTACCGCCGCCCATGAAAACGCCTCCGCGCAGAGCATGCCGCGAAGGCCGGCCCAGCATAACCAGCCGGGCCCGGCAACCCCAGCCGACACCACGCCGACCGGTCCCGCCGCCGGTCAGCGGGGTGGACGACCGAGGCCGGTCTCCGGCGGACGCATCGTCGGCACCGGTGCCGACCACCGTCGCCGCAGCGCCACCAGACGCAGCACGAAGACCAGCAGCGCCGCGGCGGTCAGCCCGCCCGCCCCGGCGTACCCCAGCGCCGACAGCAGCACCACCATGATCGATCCGGCGAGCGCGGCGACGGCGTAGATCTCCCGGCGCAGCACCACCGGGATCTCGGCGGTGAGCAGGTCCCGGCCCAGCCCGCCGCCGATCGCGGTGAGCATGCCGATCACCACCGCGCCGACCGCCGGCACCCGGGCGTCGAGCGCCTTGAGCGTGCCGGTGACGGTGAACAGGCCGAGCCCGGCGGCGTCGAGCACCAGCACGGTGGTGCGCAGCCGGGCGAGCTGCGGGTGCAGCCAGAACACGGCGCTGGCGGTGACCGCGGCGGTGGCGGCGTAGCGCCAGTCGGCGAAGGCGAGCGGCGGGACCTCGTCGATGACCAGGTCACGGAAGATCCCACCGCCCAGCGCGGCGACGAACCCGACGAAGACGACGCCGAACAGGTCGAGCCGCTTCGCCACCGCCGCCGAGGCACCGGAGGCGGCGAAGACGGCCACCCCGGTCAGGTCGGCCAGGAGCAGGGCGGTGGAGGTGGTCACACCGCCGAAGGTTACGGGGGCGGTCCGGCGGACCGCCCGGATCACTCGCGGTACGAGTCGTAGATCTCCTTGCACTTCGGGCAGACCGGCGAGCCGGGCTTGGCGGCCTTGGTCACCGGGAACGTCTCGCCGCAGAGCGCCACCACGTAGGTGCCCATCACGGCACTCTCGGCGATCTTCTCTTTGCGCACGTAATGGAACATCTCGGGACCCGTGTCGGCGTCCTTCAACTCCGGACGCTCAAGAACCTCGGTACTCACAGTCACACCTCCAACTGCACAAGTTTGGCAGGTCGGCCGGGTCCGGTCCACCGCAGCCCACCCCGACGGCGGCCAGTTACGGTAGCTGACGTGACCACCTTTCACATCCGGCCCGGTACCGAGGTCGCCGAAGCCCTGCGTGACGGCCGTCCCGTCGTCGCCCTGGAGAGCACGATCGTCTCGCACGGTCTGCCCCGACCGGACAACCTGCGGGTCGCCCGGCAGATCGAGCAGACGGTACGCGACGCCGGGGCCGTTCCCGCCACCATCGGCATGGTCGGCGGCGAACTCGTCGTCGGCCTCGACGACGCCGAGCTGACCCGGCTCGCCACCGTCGACGGTGTGGCGAAGCTCTCCGTCCGCGACCTCGCCGTGGCCGCCGCCACCGGCGCCGACGGGGCCACCACCGTGGCCGCCACCAGCGCGGTGGCCGCCGCCGTCGGGATCGGCGTCTTCGCCACCGGCGGCCTGGGCGGGGTGCACCGGGAGGCGGCGCAGACCTTCGACGAGTCGGCCGACCTGGTCACCCTGGCCCGTACCCCGATCACGGTGGTCTGCGCCGGGGTCAAGTCGATCCTCGACGTCGGGGCGACCCTGGAGCGGCTGGAGACCCTCGGCGTCGGGGTGGTCGGCTACCGCACCCGGCGTTTCCCCGGCTTCTACCTGACCGAGTCCGGGTTCGACCTGGACTGGTCGGTGGACTCCCCCGAGCAGGTCGCCGCGGTGCTCGCCGCCCGCGAGCAGCACGGGGTGCACGGCGGCGGCCTGATCGTGGCCAACCCGCTCCCGGTCGACGAGCAGCTCGACCCGGCGCTGCACGACCGCACCCTCGCCGAGGGCCTGGCCCGGTTGGGCCGCGAGGGCGTCACCGGCAAGGCGGTCACTCCGTTCCTGCTGGCCCACTTCCACTCGGCGACCGAGGGCGCCAGCCTGGCGGTCAACGTCCGGATCATCCTGCGCAACGCCGACCTGGCCGCCCGGATCGCGGTCGCGGCGGCCGGACGCGCCGCCGCATGACCGCTCCCGGTCGGATCGTGGTGGTCGGCGACCTGATCACCGACGTGGTCGCCGTGCTGGCCGGAGCGCTGGCCACCGGCTCGGACACCCCGGCGACCATCAAGGTCACCGGCGGCGGGCAGGCGGCCAACACCGCCGCCTGGATCGCCGCCCAGCGCGCGCCGGTGACGCTGGTCGGGGCGGTCGGCGACGACAGCGCCGGCCGGGACCGGGTGGCCGAGCTGGAGCGGGCGGGGGTGGACTGCGCGGTCGAGGTGCACCCGCAGGCCACCACCGGAACGGTGATCGTGCTGGCCACCGCCGACGAGCGGACCATGGTCACCGAGCGGGGGGCGAACCTGCGGCTGACCGCCGACCACGTGGACCGGGCCCTGGCGGCGCTACCCGACGCCGCCCATCTGCACCTGTCCGCGTACTGCCTGCTGGATGCCGGGTCGCGACCGGCCGGACTGCGCGCGTTGGCCGCCGCCCGCGAGCACGGGCTGACCACCAGCGTCGACGCCGCCTCCGCCGCGCCGCTGCGGCGCATCGGCGCGGCGGCCTTCCTGTCCTGGGTACGCGACGTCGACCTGCTGCTGGTCAACGCGGACGAGGCGGGGGTGCTGGCCGGCGGGCTGGATCCGGCGGCCCAGGCGCGGGCGTTGTCGGCGGCGGCCCGGCGGGTGGTGGTCAAGCGGGGCGGGGCGGGCGCGATCTGGGTGGACCGGCGGGCCACCGTCGGGGTGACGCCGTCGCTGCGGGTCGCCGTGGTGGACGTCACCGGGGCCGGGGACGCCTTCGCGGCCGGCCTGCTCACCGCCTGGACCACCGGCGCGACCCCGAGGGCCGCGTTGACCAGGGCCGCCGACCTGGGCGCCCTGGCGGTCTCGATGGTGGGTGCCCGGCCGGAGGCGACCGGCGGGTAACGGTGCCGGCCACGCCCGCACCGGCCGGCCCCGTCAGGGTTCGGCGTCGATGATCCGGTGCGGGCGTTCCTCGGCGGTGAGGCTCATCGGCGGGGTCTCGTCGCGGTGCCGGGGCTGGAACCTGGTGGCCAGCCGGTGTTCCTCCTTGGGCGGGCGGTCGTTGGCGAGCAGCACCGCCAGCCAGGGGATGAGGATCATGCCCAGCGCCACCAGGGGCAGCCAGAGCCAGAGCAGCGGGGCCTTCGTGCCGACCAGGACCGCTCCGGCGATCACGCAGGCCACCCGGATGCCCATCATCAGCACGTACCGCTTCTGTCGGCTGGTGAGCTGGTCGTCCTGGCTGCGCGAGGCGTCGGTGATCAGAATCGGCTGGTACGCCTGACGCTTCACCATGGACCTCCTGAGGGGATTACCCACCATCCTGTCACCGCACCACCTTGATCAGCGAAAATCGACGCATACCGGGATCGTGTTACGTGCGTGGTACGCTCCGGCGGTGGGCAGCCGGTTCAGCTTCACCGAGGAGGCGTTGGCCAACCTGCGGGTCTACGACGTCACCCCCGGGGAAGTCTGGGAGGCGTTGCACAGCACCCGCCGGGTGATCCGGCACCTCGGCGAGGACCTGACGGTCGTCTACGCGGCGAGCGGTCGCGGCCGACGGCTGGCCGTCCTGCTCGCCGAGGCCGACGGCACCGACCACGACTGGGACGTCCTCTCCGCCCGCGACCTGAGCGACGTCGAGGCCAAGCGCTACGACGAGACCGTGCGGAGAACGCGCCGATAGAGGAGGCGACGGCGATGAACCGTGACGAGGCCATCAAGCGATTCCACGGCGGCGACGACACGTTCGCCGAGCTGATCGACGACAGTCAGCCGGTGGAACTGCCCGCCCCCGACACCGACGTGCCGATGGTCAGCCGTTCGGTACGCCTGCCGATGGACACCTACGAGCGGGTCCGGGCGGCGGCCGAGGCGCGGGGCATCGGCGTCACCACCCTGATGCGGCAGTGGATCGAGGCCGGCCTGGCCGACCTGGACGACTCGGCCACCGTCTCGCTCGCCGACGTACGCCGGGCGCTCGCCTCGCTGTCCCGCCCCACCGCCGCCTGACCGGCCCGTTCACAGGGCCGGGCGGGGCCGCTCCGGTGGCCGCCCGTACGCCCGGCGGAAATCCGCGACCGTGACCGCCGCGAGCACGGTCGCGGTCGCGGCGAGCGCCACAACGCTGACCGTCAGGGTCACCAGGGGCGTCAGCACGGCCAGGACGAGCACCGCGACGATCCGGGAGCGGGACACCCGCCCGAACACCTCGTGCTCGAAGCGGGCGCGGGCGAGCAGGAAGACCGCCGGCCCACCCGTCAGGAAGACCGCCCAGGCCAACTCGGTCCGCTCGTACGGGTGCACGATCGCCAACTCGTAGCCGACCGCCGTGGTCAGCACTCCGGCGACGATCGCCAGATGGGTCCAGCTCATCGACTCCCCCAGCCGGCCGGGCGCACGGGCCACCCGGATCGCCTCGGCGAGCAGGTGACCCGCCCGGTGGAAGTAGATCCGCCAGAACAGCACGGTGGTGACGAAGGAGAGCAGGAACGCCCCGGAACTGGCCGTGGAGAAACTGTGCCCGCTGAACGCCAACCCGATGACGAGAATGTTCTCGCCGAGGGCGATCAGGAAGAACTGCTGGTGCCGCTCGGCCAGGTGCTCCCCCAGCACCGCCCAGGTGGAGGCGCGGGTCGCCCCCAGTCGGGGCACCGGCCAGCCGACCATCAACCCGGCGTAGTCGACGACGACGGCCACCGACCAGCAGGCCAGCCGCCACACCCCGGGCAGCACCGCCCCGAGCACCCAGGGCACGGCGCTGACCACCGCCCAGGCCGCGACCCGCACCGTGACCAGCCGGCGGGGGTGGCCGCGCAACGCCAGGGTGAGGAAGAGCGGCCGGCCCACCTGCACCGCCACGAACGCGAGGGCGAAGGCCGGCGCGCGGGTGTCGAACGCACGCGGGGTGGCGACCGCCATCACCATGCAGCCCAGCATCGCGTAGACCACCACGAACTGGATCTCCGGCCGTTCCGGCTCGTACCGGCTGGTGACCCAGGCGGTGAACGTCCAGACCGCCCAGAAGGCCAGGAAGATCACCAGGGTCTGGACGATCTCGACGGGCAGGTCCTCCCCGGCCGCACCCAGGTCGTCGATGATCCGCTGGGAGACCCGGGTCAGGGCGAAGACGAAGACCAGGTCGAAGAAGAGTTCGAGGAAGGTCGCCCGGGGCGAACTCCCCCCGCCGCGCAGCAGCGCCGCCCCCCGCTCGTCCGCCATCGTCCACCCGTCGCCGCTGTCGCGGATCTCAACGAGCCGGCCCGGCTCCGGTTGCGTCAGCCCCTGTCCGCCCTCGCCGCCGCCTTCACCTGCTGCTTGTACTCGCGCACCCGGCGCAGCGACTCCGCGTCCGTGACGTCGGCGACCGAGCGGAAGGTGTCGGGGTCGCCGTACCCGCCGGCGGCCTCCCGCCAGCCGTCGGGACGCACGTCGTACCGCTTGCCGAGCAGGGCGACGAAGATCTGCGCCTTCTGGGTGCCGAAGCCGGGCAGGTCGGCGATGCGGCGCAGCAGTTCCCGCCCGTCGGTGACGTCCGCCCAGAGCCGGCCGGCGTCACCGGCGTACCGGTCGACCAGGACCCGGCACAGCTCCTGCACCCGGCCGGCCATCGCCTTCGGGAACCGGTGCAGCGCGGGCGGCCGGGCGAAGACCTCGACCAGTTCCTGCGGATCGTAGCCGGCCAACTCCCGGGCGTCCGGGTCGTGGCCCAGCCGCTGGGCCAGCACGTACGGCGAGGAGAACGCCTTCTCCATCGGCACCTGTTGGTCGAGCAGCATCCCGGTCAGCAGGGCCAGCGGGCTGCGCTCCAGCAGCCGGTTGGCCTCACCGTCGATGGGCAGCGAGAGCGTCATGCCCCCATCCTGCCCGCCCCGGCCGCCCGGCCGGCCGACATCCGCCTCCGGCCCGCCGCGCCGGGCCCGTCCCGACGCGAAGCGGCCCGGTGGACACGGCGCGGCCCGGTGGACACAGGTGTCCACCGGGCCGTCGGTGCCGTGGGGCGTCAGTTCACGACGTAGAGCAGCCGGTTCGGCGAACCCGAGCCGGGGCTGGTCACCACGTTGGGGGTGGCGCTGCTGGTCAGGGAGCTGGCGACCTGCGCCGGGGTGTACGAGGGGTTGGCCGACAGGACCAGGGCGGCGGCACCGGCGACGTGCGGGGACGCCATCGAGGTGCCACTGATCGAGTTGGTGGCGCTGTCGTTGGTGTTCCACGACGAGGTGATGTTCGAGCCCGGCGCGAACAGGTCGACGCAGGAGCCGTAGTTGGAGTAGGAGGCCCGCGCGTCGGTGTTGGTGGTGGCGCCGACCGTGATGGCCGAGGCGACCCGCGACGGCGAGGAGTTGCAGGCGTTGGCGTTGGAGTTGCCGGCCGCCAGGGCGTACGTGACGCCCGAGCTGATCGAGCTGGCCACCGCGTTGTCGAGGGTGGTGCTGACCCCGCCGCCGAGGCTCATGTTGGCCACCGCCGGCTTGACCGCGTTGGCGGTCACCCAGTTGACGCCGCTGATCACACCGGTGGTGCTGCCGCTGCCCCGGCAGTTGAGCACCTTCACCGCGATCAGCCGGACGCCCTTGGCCACGCCGTACTTGGTGCCGCCGACGGTGCCGGCGACGTGCGTGCCGTGGCCGTTGCAGTCGGTGTTGTTGGAGTCGACCGTGTTGGTGCCCCAGGTGGCCCGGCCGCCGAAGTCGGTGTGGGTGGTCCGGATGCCGGTGTCGATGATGTACGCCCGCACGTTGGTGGCCGTGTTCGGGTAGGTGTAGCTGGAGTTCAGCGGCAGGTTGCGCTGGTCGATCCGGTCCAGGCCCCAGGAGGGCGGGTTGGTCTGGGTCGCCTGGACGGTCATCACCCGGTCCTGCTCGACGTACGCCACCGACGGGTCGGCGGCGAGCCGACGGGCCTGGCTGGCGCTCATCTTCGCGCTGAACCCGGTGAGCGCGGCGCTGTAGACGTCGGCGACGTTGCCGCCGTACCGCTTGGTGAGGCTGGCGGCCCGGTCCGGCACGGCGGTCCGGGCGGCGCGGCTGTTGGCGGCGCCGACGGCCTCGCCCTTCAGCACGACCAGGTAGCTGCCGCTGATCGCGTCCGGGGCGGAGGCGTAGCGGATCTGGCCGGTGGGGGCGGCGAGGGCGGGGGCGCCCGCGGCGACGGAGAGGGCCGCGGCGGCGGCCGCGACGGCGACCGCGCGGAGCGCGTGACGCCGGGGGACGGACACGTCGGACATCGTCTGAACTCCCTACCGGGTACGACCGGACAGACGGGGGCCGTCCGAACGTCCCATCGACGGATGTTGGAGGGAATGTTAACGAGACATCGACGTACGTAACAGAGATAACGGCCAGGGGATTGAGCTGGTGTTATGGAAGTCGACGGGTGCCCACCACCCCCCGCCCCCGGGGCAGGCAGGATGACGAGGTGGACCGTTACGACATGCTGCTCTCCCCCGCCGGCGTCGACGCGCTGCGCACCGCGCTCACCGACGCCGACTTCACCGCCAACGGCATCGCCGGCCGGCTCGGGCCGCAGGCCACCGGCGGGGTGGCCCGCAACGACTTCCGGGCCGCGCTGCGCGCCACCGAGGAGCGGGACCCGCTGGCCACCCTGATCCGGGTGTTCGTCTGCGACCAGACCGAGCCCGAGTCGGCGGTCGCCGCCGCGCTCGCCCCGCTCGACCTCGCCGAGGCCGTCGCCGCCGGCCTGGTCGAGCCGTCCGGCGACGGCCTGCGCGCCGGGGTCGACCTGGAGCCGTACGGGGACGACTGGTGGGTGCTCGCCGACGTGCCGGCCAGCGCCCGCCCCGGCCGGCCGCTGCCCAGCGAACACGTGCTCGGTATCGGCGGAGCCACCCAGACCCTGATCGGGGCGACCGTCCGCCGCCCGGTGGACACCGCGCTGGACCTCGGCACCGGCTCCGGTGTGCAGGCCCTGCACCTGGCGACCCGGGCCCGGCGGGTCACCGCCACCGACGTGTCGGAGCGGGCACTGCGCTTCGCCGCCACCACCGCCGCCCTCAACGGGCAGGACTGGGAACTGCTCCGCGGCGACCTGGTCGCCCCGGTGGCCGGCCGCCGGTTCGACCTGGTGGTCAGCAACCCGCCGTTCGTGGTCGGGCCGGGCACCACCACCCACGTCTACCGGGACTCCGGCCGGGTCGGCGACGCGATCGGCGCGGAACTGGCCGCCGCCGCCCCGGGCCTGCTCACCGAGGGCGGCACCATGCAGTACCTGGCCAACTGGGTGCACGTCGCCGGGGAGGACTGGGCCGAGCGGGTGACCGGCTGGTTCGCCGGCACCGGCCTGGACGCCTGGGTGATCCAACGCGAGGTCGCCGACCCGATGGCGTACGTCAACCTGTGGCTGACCGACGTCGGCGAGGCGGCCGACCCGCACCGGGCGGCGGCCTGGCTGGACTGGTTCGACACGCACAAGATCGAGGCGGTCGGGTTCGGCATCGTCTCGCTGCGCCGGGGCGGGCACACCGATCCCGTCGTCCGGGTGGAGGATCTGCGGCAGCGGGTCGAGGCCCCGCTGGGCGACCAGGTGGCCGCCTGGTTCGACCGGCAGGACTTCCTGCGCGCCCGCGGCGGGGACGGGGTGCTCGACGCCCGCTACCGGGCCGCCCCGGGGCTGCAACTGCGGCAGGAGGCGACCATCGGCGACGAGGGCTGGGCGGTGGACCGGCAGGTCCTGACGATGCCGCACGGGCTGCGCTGGAGCGAGGAGATCGACCCGCTGGTGCTGGCCCTGGTCGGCGGCTGCGACGGGCGGTTGCCGCTGCGCGACCAGCTCGCCCTGCTCGCCGCCGCGCACGACGTCACCACCGACGAGCTGGCCGAGGCGGCCGGCCCGATCGTGGCGCACCTGGTCGAGCGGGGCATCGTCGAGCCGGTGACCGACTGATGCGGGCGGTGGTGCAGACCGTCGGCCGGGCCAGCGTCACCGTCGACGGCGAGGTGGTCGGCGCGATCACCGACGGCCTGCTGGTGCTGCTCGGGATCACCCACACCGACACCCCCGAGCTGGCCCGCACGATGGCCCGCAAGGTGCACGAGCTGCGCATCCTCGACGACGAGCGCAGCGCCGCCGACACCGGCGCCCCGGTCCTGCTGGTCAGCCAGTTCACCCTCTACGGCGACACCCGCCGGGGCCGCCGGCCGGGCTGGACCGCCGCCGCCCCCGCCGAGGTGGCCGAACCGCTGGTCACCGCCGTGGTAGAGGAGCTGCGGGCCCGGGGCGCGACGGTCGAGACGGGCCGCTTCCGCGCCCACATGCTCGTCGAGAGCATCAACATCGGCCCCCGCACGCTCCTCCTGGACCTCTGACAGCCCTCCCGCCCCACCACTCCCTCCCCCCGCGCCCCCGCGCGTCCCCGCGCCTGCCCCGGTGATCAAGAGGTTTGCGTCATCCTGAAGATCGAACTTGACGCAAACTTCTTGATCACCAGGGGGGCGGGGCGGGGCGGGCGGGCGGGGCGGGGGGCGGGGCGGGAGGGGGGATGCGGGGGCGGGGTGGGTCAGGAGAAGAGGCCCCGGCGTTGGAGGGACTGGCGGAGCCAGCCGTCGAGCTGGGCGGCCCAGTCGGTGCGGTCGGCGTTGGCGTGGTCGACGGTGAACCGGCCGAAGGTGTCCCGGCCCTCGGTAAACAGCCCGCCGCGCTTGTCCAGCTCCAGCACCACCTGCATCTGGTGCGGGTCGGTGACGAAGGTGACCTCGAGCTGGTTGATCGCCCCGGCGTACTGCGGGGCGGGGTAGAACTCGATCTCCTGGTAGAACGGCAGGCTCTGCCGTACGCCATAGATGTGGCCGCGCTCGACGTCGGCGCGGGCGAACCGGAAGCCCAGCCGCAGCAGCGCCTCCAGCAGCCGCTCCTGGGCCGGCAGCGGGTGCACCGACACCGCGTCCAGGTCACCCTTGTCGACCGCGCGGGCCACCTCCAGCTCGGTACGCAGCCCCATCGTCATCCCGTGCAGCCGGTGGCCGTACAGGTCGGTCAGCGGGGTCTCCCACGGCACCGCGAACCGGAACGGGATGTCGTACCGCTGGCCCGCCTCCAGCCGGAACGGGCCGGTGACCTGCTGCCGGGCGAACTCCTGGGTGGTCTCGTACTCGGAGTCGGCGCCCTCCACCTCGACCCGGGTGACCAGACCGAGCGCCACGTACTCGATGTCGGTGGCGTGGTCGCCGCCGGCCACGTGCACCCGTCCCTCCAGCACCCCGCCCGGACGGCAGTTCGGGTTGGCGAGCACGGTCTCCACCGACGGACCGCCCACCCCCATCGACTGCATGAGCCGCTTGAAGACCACCACGTCCTCCATTGCCTGTTCGCGTGCCGGCCACCATGGTCGACCGCTGGCACGGTAACCGGACCTGGCAAGACCCGCGACGGCCCACCCCGTACCCGACCGGATTGGTGTCGGTTCCCCGATCACCTCACCCCCGTTTCACGTCCCGGTTGGAAAGCTGTTCGTCACCGGGGCCGATGGCGTCGGTACGCGACACGAAAGCGGACACGGGGAGACACAGAGATGGCCCTGCAGATGATCGATAACAAGACGCGCCCGGCCACCACCATCGACGCCGAGCACGGCACCGAAGCCCTCACCGACCTCGACGCCACCGACGAGCGCGGGGTCTCCACCGACCTGGTCCGGGCCTACCTCAACGGCATCGGCCGGACCAAGCTGCTCACCGCGGCCCAGGAGGTGGAGCTGGCCAGGCGGATCGAGGCCGGGCTGTTCGCCGAGGAGAAGCTGTCGACGTGCACCCCCGTCTCCGGCGACCTGCACGCCGACCTCGCGCTGATCGCCCGGGAGGGACGCGCCGCCAAGGACCACCTGCTGGAGGCGAACCTGCGGCTGGTGGTCAGCATCGCCAAGCGCTACACCGGGCGGGGGATGGCCTTCCTCGACCTCATCCAGGAGGGCAACCTCGGCCTGATCCGCGCGGTCGAGAAGTTCGACTACGCGAAGGGTTACAAGTTCTCCACGTACGCCACCTGGTGGATCCGGCAGGCGATCACCCGGGCGATGGCCGACCAGGCCCGCACGATCCGCATCCCGGTGCACATGGTCGAGCAGGTCAACCGGATGGTCCGGGTCCGCCGGGAGCTGTCGGTCACGCTGGGCCGCGAGCCGATCGTGTCCGAGGTGGCGCGGGCGATGGAGATCCCCGAGTTCCAGGTCATCGAGCTGATCTCGTACGACCGGGAGCCGGTCAGCCTCGACCAGGCCGTCGGCGAGGACGGCGAGAGCGCCCTGGGTGACTTCGTCGCCTCGGTGGACCCGCGCACCGAGCCGGGTGACGCCGCCGCCAACGGCGAACTGCGCAACGAGGTACGCATCGTGCTCGCCACCCTCTCCCAGCGGGAGCAGGCGGTGATCCGGCTCCGGTTCGGCCTCGACGACGGCCGGCAGCGCACCCTCGACGAGGTGGGCAAGGAGTTCGGCCTGTCCCGGGAGCGCATCCGGCAGATCGAGAAGGTCACCCTGCTCAAGCTGCGTGACCCGGAGCGGGCGCAGCGGCTGGAGGCGTACGCCTGCTGAGCGGGACGGTTCGCGGTCAGGCCCCCGGCGGTTCGCCGGGGGCCTGCCTCCTTCCGCGGTGACCGGCCGGCGGCACCCCCGGTCAGAGCCGGCGCGGGCCGGTGTCGGGGCGCGCCCCGGCCGTGCCGACCCCCACCGCCGCGTGCAGCACCGCGATGCCGTCCGGGCGGGCCAGCACCGGGTTGAGGGTGAGCGTCCGCACCCGGGGCTGCTCGTCGGCCAGCCGTCCCACCCGCAGCAGCAGGTCGACCAGGGCCGCCCGGTCCACCGGGGCGGCTCCCCGGTGCCCGCGCAGCAGCGGCGACGCCCGGGGCTCGTCGACCAGTTCGGCCGCGTCCCGGTCGGTCAACGGCACCGCCCGCCAGGCCCGGTCGCCGAGCAGTTCGGTGGCGACGCCCCCCAGCCCGAAACCGACCACCGGCCCGAACGCCGGGTCCTCCCGCAGCTCCACCACGCAGGCCACCCCGGGCGGCACCATCGGCTGCACCAGCACCTGCGCGCCGAAACCGGCCGCCAGGTCCGCGTACGCCCGGCGCAGGGCGACCGGGTCGGCCAGGTCGAGGCGGACGGCACCCAGGTCGAGGCGGTGCCGCAGGCCGGGCGCGGCGGCCTTCAACGCCACCGGCCACCCGCAGCGGTCGGCGGCGGCGAGCGCCTCGTCGACGCTGCCGGCGGGCACCGACCCGACCACCTCGACGCCGTACGCGGCGAGCAGCGCGACCGGGTCGGCGGTGTCACCGCGCAACGCGGCCCGACCGGCGGCCCGGTCCACCCCGGTCAGCTCCGGCACCGTGCCCGGGTCCCGCCGCAGCCACCCGGCGTACCGGCCGACCCGGCCCAGCGCCCGTACCGCCTCCTCCACGCTCGGGTACGCGGGCAGCCCCGCCGGCACCCGCCCGGCGAGGAACGTCGCCACGGTCGGCTTCCCGGCGGCCAGCGTCGCCGGCAGGGCGGCGGTGACGTCCGCCTCCTCGACGGTGAGCTGCCCCGGCAGCGGCGGGGCGAAGACCGCCACCAGCGCGTCCACCCGGTCGTCGGCGGCGGCCCCGGCCAGCGCGGCGGTGAACTCGGCGACGCCGGCGTGCGGGCCGACGTCGAGCGGGTAGCCGTCGGCGACGGTGAGGCCCTGCCCGACGCAGGCGGCGGCGGCCAGCCCGGTCAGCGCCGACGAGTTGCCCACCACCGCTACCCGGTCCCCGGCGGGCAGCGGCTGGTGGGCCAGCAGCACCCCGACGTCGAGCAGTTCGGCGACGGTGTCCACCCGGATCACCCCGGACTGGGCGAACAGCGCGCTGACGGCCGCCTCGTCCAGCGCCGGGCCGGCCGGGCGGGCCAGCGAGGCCAGCGCCACCACCGGCTTGGCCCGGCCGATCCGGCGGGCCAGCCGGGCGAACTTACGCGGATTGCCGAAGGTCTCCAGGTAGAGCAGGATCACGTCGGTGCCCGGGTCGTCCTGCCAGTACTGGAGCAGGTCGTTGCCGGACACGTCGGCCCGGTTGCCGGCCGACACGAAACTCGACAGACCCAGCCCGCGCCGCTGCGCCTCGGCCAGCAGCGCCACCCCGAACGCGCCGGACTGGCTGAAGAAACCCACCCGGCCGGGGGCCGGCAGCACCGGGGCCAGGGTGGCGTTGAGGCGTACCCGCTCGTCGGTGTTCGCCACCCCCAGACAGTTCGGGCCGACGACCCGCATGCCGGCGGCGTGCGCCGCCCGGACCAGGGACCGCTGGGCGGCCGCGCCCGCCGGCCCGGCCTCGGCGAAGCCGGCGGAGATGACCACCAGGCCGTGCGCGCCGGCCGCGGCGGCGTCGGCCACCACCCCGGCCGCCGCCTCGGGGGGCACCGCGACGACCGCGAGGTCGACCGCCACCCCCGCGTCGGCCGCCGACGGGTACGCGGGCAGCCCCGCCACCGTGCGCGCCCCCGGGTGCACCGGCACGATCGCCCCCGGGTAGCCGCCGTCACGCAGGTGCCCGAGCAGCGCCGCGCCGACGCCCTGACCGGTGGCGCTGGCCCCGTAGACGGCCACCCCGCGTGGGGCGAGCAGCCGGGCGATGGACCGCGCCTCGGTGCGGTGTTCCCGGCCACGCTGCACCGCCAGGGTCGCCTCGGTCGGCGCGATCGGGAAGGTCAGGTGCACCACCCCGTCGGCGAACTGGCGTTGCACCTGGTAGCCGAAGTCGGCGAAGACCCGCAGCATCGCCCCGTTGGTGGGCAGCACCTCGGCGACGAAGTGCGCGATGCCGGCCCGGCGGGCGGCGTCGGCCAGGTGCTCCAGCAGCACCGAACCGATCCCCCGGCCCTGGTAGGCGTCCTCCACCACGAACGCCACCTCGGCCTCGGGGGCCGCCGGCCCGAGCCGCTCGTACCGGCCGACGGCAACGATCCGGTCGCCGGCCAGCACCACGAACGCCTCCCGGTCCCGGTGGTCGACGGTGACGAAGCGGTGCAGGTCCCGTTCCGGGATGCGCGGGTACGGCGAGAAGTAGCGCAGGTAGCGGGTGCGTTCCGAGAACCGCCCGTGCATGGCGACGATCTCCGGGGCGTCCTGCGGCCGGATCGGTCGCAGTCCGACGGTGCTGCCGTCGCTGAGCAGCACGTCCACCGGTTGGTCGACAGTGGTCACCGGTCCCTCCCCAGGTTCCCGGCTCAGTCGCGCGGGTCGTACGGGTCCAGCCCGAGCAGCGGGAACACCGCCTTGCGGGTGGCCGCCACGGCCCGGTCCACCGAGTTCGGCTCCCCGGTCGGCTGCCACGGCCGGTGTTCCGGGTCGACGTCGTCGGTCATCCGCAGCGGCACGTCATGGCCGGGTCGCCGGTGGGCGGCCAGCGTGCACCAGCCGGGCGGGGTGAGGGTGGCCGGGTCGAGCGGGTCACCGGTGGCCACCGCCAGCAGGTGCGTCCAGGCCCGGGGGACCACCTCCACCAGGGCGTACCCGCCGCCGCCGGTGGCCACCCAGCGGCCGTCGCACAACTCGTCGGCGAGGGCCCGCAACGCCAGGTAGGTGGCGCGCTGCCCGTCCACCGACAGGTGCAGGTCGGCCAGCGGGTCCATCCGGTGCCCGTCGGCCCCGCACTGGGTGACCAGGATCTGCGGCCGGAACGCGCGCAGCACCGACGGCACGACCGCGTGGAAGGCCCGCTGCCACCCGGCGTCGTCGGTGCCCGGCGGAAGCGGCACGTTGACCGCGCTGCCCTGCGCCCCCGGCCCACCGGTCTCGTCGGGGAACCCGGTGCCGGGGAAGAGCGCGAGCGGGGTCTCGTGCAGGCTCACCGTCAGCACCCGGGGGTCGTGGTAGAAGACCTCCTGCACGCCGTCGCCGTGGTGCACGTCCACGTCGACGTAGGCGACCCGCTCGGCACCGAGGTCGAGCAGGCGGGCGATGGCCACCGCCGGGTCGTTGTAGACGCAGAACCCGGCGGCCCGGTCGGGCATCGCGTGGTGCAGCCCACCGGCCACGTTGACCGCGCGGCGGGCCTCGCCCCGCCAGACCGCCTCGGCGGCGGTCACGCTCGCCCCCGCGATCAGCGCGCTGGACTCGTGCATCCCGGCGAAGACCGGATTGTCCGAGGTGCCCAGTCCGTACCCGGCGAAGAGCGGATCGCGCGGCGCGGCCCGGACCGCGTCCAGATAGTCGGGCCGGTGCACCCGGGTCAGCGTCGCGTCGTCGGCCGGCTCGGGCTCCACCAGCCGCACGCCGGGCCGGTCGAGCACGCCCAACTCCCGGGCCAGCGCCACGGTCAGCTCGACCCGGACCGGGTCCAGCGGATGCTCCCCCATGTCGTAGTCGAGCAGGGACTCGTCCCACACCACCAGCGTGTCGTCCGACATGGGGCCATCGTCGCACGACGGTCACCGCCCGCCCACTACACGTGCAGGTCAGCCGCCGGGTGTCGGGCCGGTCGCCACCGGGCGGGACGAGTCGGCGACCCATCCGCTCCACGATCCGACATAGAGCGCGGCGTCCGGCCGCCCCGCCAGGTGCAGGGCCAGCACCGCCTGCGCGGCGGTCACCCCGGACCCGCAGTACGCCCCCACCGGGCCGTCGGCGCGCACCCCGACCGCGGCGAACCGGTCCCGCAGCACGTCGGCCGCCGGGTAGCGTCCCTCGGTGACGTACCCGGGGGCGGGCAGGTTGACCGCGCCCGGCACGTGTCCGGCGACCGGGTCGATCGGCTCGGTCTCGCCCCGGTAGCGGGGCGCGGCCCGCACGTCGATCAGCACCCCGTCGTCGGCCGCCGCGAGGGCCGCCGCCGCGTCGGCGTCCAGCACCGGCAGCGCGCCCGGCCGGACGGTCACGTCACCGGGCGTGACGGTGGGCACCTCGACCGTCTGCGGCAGTCCGGCGGCACACCAGGCCGGCCAGCCGCCCGCCAGCACCCGGACCGGCCGGTGCCCCGCCCAGCGCAGCGTCCACCAGGCGCGGGCGGCGGCCAGGCCGTCGCCGCCGTCGTACACCACCACGGGGTGACCGGTACGCACACCGGCGGCCCGCAGCGCGGCCTGGAGGGCGGCCGGGTCGGGCAGCGGGTGCCGGCCCGCCGCGCCGGGCGGACCGCACAGGTCGGCGTCCAGGTCGACGAAGACTGCGCCGGGCAGGTGCCCGGCGACGTAGTCGTCCCGGCCCGGCGGGCCGGCCAGCCGCCAGCGGACGTCCAGCAGGGTCGGTGCGTCGGGCCGGGCCAGCTCGGCGGCGAGCCGGTCCGGCTCGATCAGGGGGTCATCGGTACCGGACATGACGTCCAGTCAACACCATCGGTGCAGCGACCTCGCGTTTCGGCGCAGGTCGATCTTCGCGCGCCGGGGTAGCATCGACCACCGGGAGGCCGCTGACGTGAAGCATGACCTGGTCGACACGACCGAGATGTACCTGCGCACCATCCTCGAACTCGAAGAGGAGGGCGTGCCGCCGTTGCGTGCCCGGATCGCCGAGCGGTTACGGCAGAGCGGGCCGACCGTCAGCCAGACCGTGGCCCGGATGGAACGCGACGGGCTGCTCACCGTCGAGGGCGACCGGCACCTGGCGCTCACCGAGCTGGGCCGGGGCAGCGCCGTGTCGGTGATGCGCAAGCACCGGCTGGCCGAGCTGCTGCTGGTCAACGTGATCGGGATGCCCTACGAGGAGGCCCACGAGGAGGCCTGCCGGTGGGAGCACGTGATGAGCGACGCGGTGGAGAAGCGGGTGTACGACCTGCTCAACCGTCCCACCCGCTCGCCGTACGGCAACCCGATCCCGGGGCTTGAGGAGCTGGGTCCGCCGCAGGCCGGGGCCAGCGAGCCGGTCGAGGGTGAACGCAACCTCGCCTTCCCGGGGCTGACCGGGCAGGTGGTGGTCCGGCGGATCTGCGAGAGCGTACAGACCGACGCCGACGTGCTGCGGCAACTGCACGCCGCCGGGGTGGACCCGGGTGCCACGGTCACCGTCGCCCAGGAACGCGACGGGGTGTTCATCGACCGCTCCGGCGAACGGGTCCGGCTGCCCCGCGAGGTCGCCTCGCGGGTCTTCGTCGCCGCCCACTGACCGCCCCGGCGGCAGCCCGGCCGTCACCGTGACCGGCCGTCACCGCGACCGGCCGTCACAACGACCTGGTGTCGAGCGTCCTGGCCAGGTCGGCGAGGTGGCCGGCGACCTCGCCGGCGGTCGCCCGGTCCTCGTCCGGTCGGCAGGTCCAGCGGAGCGTGGCCAGCCGGTCCTCGGTGGCGAGCCAGCCCACCTCGGCCGTCGGGCCACGCTTCGCGGTCTTCGCGCCGGTCCGGCGGTAGGCGGCCTGGCCCAGTTCCGACACCTTCTTGGCCCCGGCGGGCAGCACGTCGGCGGTGAAGGTCGGCACGTCGATCGAGGTGTCGGTGACCGTCAGGGTCAGCTCCGGCCAGGTGGCGTCGGTGGCCCGCACCACGCAGGTGCGGGTGTCACCGCGCTCGCTGGCGGCGGCCACGTCGAAGCGGGCCCCGGTGTGTTCCTCGATGACCGCGAAGTCGAGCAGCCGGCACGCCCCACCTGACGAGGCGGCCCCCACCTGCACGGTGGCCGGTTCCCCGGTCGGCAGCGGCACCGGCTCGACCTCCGACGCACCACAGCCCGTGGTCAGCAGCACGCCCACGCCGGCCAGCCAGATCCGCCCGTGCACGGGCACACCTCCGTGATCGTCGGCGGGAAACCCGCCGGTGTCCGTCGGAAACCGTACGGGTTGGGGTTGCCGGACGGAAGACCCGCCCCTCCTGTCCGGACCGGGTCAGGTCGCGCAGGGTCCGCAGTGGAGCCGACGGCGGTGCGCTAGTCGTCGACGTACGGGCAGTGCCGGCAGCCACGCCCGCAGCAGGTGCCGCGCCGGGCCAGGAAACCGGCGGTGAGGACGAACAGGCCGGTGGCCGGGTCGGGATAGCCGGCGTCCCCGGCGGCGAGCGCAGCGGCGTGTGCGGTCAGGATCCGTGCCCGGTCGGGGTGCTCCGGCGGCAGCCGGGACGGGTGCGGCTCGGTCAGCGGCCGGTCCGCCAGCGGACGTCGTTCGCCACTCACCACGAGGAGTCTACGGACCGGGCGGGTTCACCGCCCCGGGCCGGCGGTCTCGGCGCGGACCCGGGTCAGCAGGTCGACGAACGGGCCGGGCCGTTGGTAGAGCGAGCGGTGACCGGCGGCGTCCAGCACCAGGTGCTCCTTGTGCGGGGCGTCGAGTTGGGCGTACCACTGGCTGGTCAGGGTCAACCGGCCCGGCACCTCGTGCGCGCCGTCGACCAGGTAGACAGGCACCGCGAGCTGCCGCACCCGGACACGCAGGTCGACCTGCTGGACCTTCGGGTAGAGCACGTCCCAGCCGTCCAGACCGCCGCCGAGCACGTGCGCCTTCTCCAGCAGGGTGTACTCGGCGACGCCGAGGTTCTCCCCCGTCCCGCCCCGGCCCTCGTGGTTGCCGGTACGGTCGAAGTCGAAGGCGGCGGCCTCGTTGGCCAGCAGCGGCTCGTAGTGGTACATGTCCGGATACGGCGGCGGCCCCAGCTCGGTCAGCTGCCGCACCAGATCGGCCCGTCCGGTACGGCCCGCCCAGGCGACGGTGTCGGTGTACTGACTGCGGTCGGCTTCCCGTAGGTCGACCGCCTGCCCGACCCCGACGTAGGCCCGGAACAGCTCCGGCCGGCGCTGCACGGCGACGGCGGCGACCAGCGTCCCCCCGGAGTGCGCCACCAGGTAGACGTCCGGTCGGCCGAAGCGCTGCCGCAGCCGGTCGGCGACGGCGAGCAGATCGGCGACCTCGCTGTCGAGGGTCAACGACGAGGAGGGCGCGAACGCCGCCCACGACCGTGCCGCGCCCCGCCGGTCCACGGTGGCCACCACGAACTGCCGCTCCAGCCCGGCGAGGTGCCGCCGGACCGCCCCCACCTCGGAGCTGCCCGGCCCGCCGGGCAGGAAGATCAGCACCGGGGCCTGCCGGTCGGCGCCCCGCAGCAGCACCCCCAGCTCCCGGTCGCCACCGCCGCGCACCGTGGTCAGCTCGGCGATCCCACCCGGTACGGCGGCCGTCGCGGCCGGCAGCGCCACCGCGACCGTCACCAGGGCGACCACCGCGGTGAGCAGGCCCGCCCCGGCCCGCCCCAGCCAGGTCCACACCGGACGGCGACCCGCCGTCGGGGCGGCCCGTCGCGCCAGGCCCGCCCCGTACGCCGCGCCGACCAGCAACGGCAGCAGGGACAGCAGTCCGTGTACGCCCCGGCCCAGCAGCAGCGCGCCGACACCGAAACCGCTCAGGTGCGGGGCGTCGACGGTCGGCCCCCGCAGCGGCCAGCGGACCAGCTCGACGGCGAGCGCGAAGAGCACCGGAGCCGCGAACATCGCCCCACGGGACCGGCCCGCCCAGCCGGCGAGCCCGCCGACCGCCAGGCTGACCAGGATCGACGTCAGGGCCTCGGCACTGGTGCCGGGACCACGCGGGGTCCACCAGCCGACCAGCAGGCCCCAGCCGAGCGGAGCGACGCCGGCGGCGATCCACCGGACCGACGGCGTCGACCGGGCGCGGCTGAGCAGGGCGGGACGGGGCAGCGACGGCTTCGCCATGACACCTCACCGGAGTCGTCGGCACCTCAGCCTAATGATGATCGATCTCATCCGCTGTCCCGTAACACTCACGGAACGTCATGGCCCGCGTCACGTCCCCGCCGGATCGGGCGGGTCACCCGACGCTCGACCGCCTGGCCGCCTGGCCGCCTGGCCGCCTGGCCGCCTGGCCGACTGGCCGCCCAGCCAACTGGCCGCCCGGTCGCCCGGTCGCCCGGGGTCAGCCGAACCAGTGCGCCTCCTGGCCGTGCGAACGCATCCAGGCCAGCGGCGTCCCGTCGAGGGCGAGCACGTTGTGCAGCGTCCCGTCGGGCGGGGGCGGCAGCGCGTCCACGTCCCAGCCGAGCACGTCGGCCGCCTCGGCGGACACCCGGTGGCCGGGCAGGGCGGCGGCCAGTGCGACGAAGGCCTCCCGGCGTGGCGGCGGCACCTGGTAGAGCACGGAGGTGTGCAGGACCACCAGCGTCGCGCCGACCGGTGCCCGCGCAGCCAGCGCCGGCAGGTCGTCCACCAGGTCGCCCCGCACCAGTTCCGGTGGGTCGGCGGCGGCCACCGCCGCTGCCGCCCGCAACCGGGCCCTGCGATGGGTGTGCTCCGGCCAGATCAACGCGTCGAGCCAGCCCACGTCGGCCGGGTCGGTGACGTCGAGCGGGTTCAGGTCGAGGCCGGCCCGCCACACCACCTCGGGACGGGTGGTCGGCGGCCCGGTCCCGGTCAGCGTGCAGTCGAGGACCGGGTCGCCGGCGCCGAGCAGGTGGTCGCCGTAGCGGTAGGCGTACCGGTCGGGGTAGAGGCAGAGGCCGGCGGACGCCCCGATCTCCAGCAGCGCCAGTGGCTGCGGCAGGGCGGCCAGCACCGGCAGCAGCGCCGCGCAGCGGCCGGCCTCGTTGGTCTGCACCGCCCGGGTGAGCATCGCGGCCCGGACGGCGGGCCAGTGCGCCAGGGTGTGGGCGCGGAAGGCGGCCGGGTCGTCGACCGGGCCACCGAGCCAGCGGACCACGCCGAGGAGCAGTTGCGGCTGCCGCTTGGCCGGCGGCAGGTCGTCCAGCAGGGCGAGCAGCTCGTCGTCGCGGGCGACCGCGTGGGCCAGCCGTTCGTAGGCCGGGGAGACGCCGTGCGCCTCCCGGGTGGCGAACTCGACGTACCGGTCGGCGGTGGTCATGCCCCGATCATTCCCGCCGCGCCCGCCCGGCGGGGTCCCCGGTGCGCCGCCGTCGGCGTGATCCGCGCAACGGGAGCGAGGTGGCGGTGTCCGGGTGGGACCGATGCCGCTACCTCGCCCCACCGGGGTCGATCATGCGGACGGGACGCGGGAGGGCCGGCACCCGTCGGGTGCCGGCCCTCGTACGTCAGCTGCAACCGCTGGTGGAGCCGCAGCCCTCGCAGACGTAGCAGCTACCGGCCGGGCGCATCTTCGTACCGCAGGTGAAGCAGAGCGGCGCGTCGGCGGCCTTGCCGATCACGGCCTCCAGCAGCTCGGTGGAGGAGCCCACGGCGGGCGCCGGCTTGATGGCGGCCACCTCGGCCAGCTCCTGGGCCGGCTGGGCCACCGGGCCGGTCTTCGGCTCGGCCGCCTCGACCGGGGCGGAGGACGCCATCGCCGTCAGGTCCGTGCCGGCGGCCTCCGCGTCGGCCTCGGCCCGCAACTGCGCGGCCCGCTCCTTGGCGGTGAAGATGCCCAGCTCGGCACGGCGCTCGTAGGGCAGGAAGTCCAGCGCCAGGCGACGGAAGATGTAGTCCATCACCGAGGCGGCCATCCGCACGTCCGGGTCGTCGGTCATGCCCGCCGGCTCGAAGCGCATGTTGGTGAACTTGCTGACGTACGTCTCCAGCGGGACGCCGTACTGCAGGCCGATGGAGATCGCCACCGAGAAGGCGTCCATCACCCCGGCCAGGGTGGAGCCCTGCTTGGACATCTTGAGGAAGACCTCGCCGAGGCCGTCGTCCGGGTAGGACGAGGCGGTGAGGTAGCCCTCCGCGCCGCCGACCGAGAAGGAGACCGTCTGCGAGGGGCGCTTCTTCGGCAGCCGCTTGCGCACCGGGCGGTACTCGACGACCTTCTCCACGGTCTTCTCGACCTCGGCGGCCGGAGTCGCCGTCTCGGCCGCGCCCTTGCCGGGCTTGGCCACCGACAGCGGCTGGCCCACCTTGCAGTTGTCCCGGTAGATCGCCAGCGCCTTCAGGCCGAGCTTCCAGCCCTCGAAGTAGATCTTCTCGACGTCGGCGACGGTGGCCTGCTCCGGCATGTTGACCGTCTTGGAGATGGCCCCGGAGATGAACGGCTGGACGGCCGCCATCATCCGCACGTGCCCCATCGGGGCGATCGACCGCTCGCCCATCGCGCAGTCGAAGACCGGGTAGTGCTCCGGCTTGAGGCCGGGGGCGTCCACCACGTGTCCGTGGTCGGCGATGTGCTCGACGATCGCCTCGACCTGCTCCTCCGGGTAGCCGAGGCTGCGCAGGGCGCGCGGCACGGTCTGGTTGACGATCTGCATCGAGCCGCCACCGACCAGCTTCTTGAACTTCACCAGCGCCAGGTCGGGCTCGACGCCCGTGGTGTCGCAGTCCATCATCAGGCCGATGGTGCCGGTCGGGGCGAGCACGCTGGCCTGCGCGTTGCGCCAGCCGTTGCGGTCGCCGACCTTGTTGCCCTCGGTCCACTGCCGGGTGGCCTCGCGCTGGATCGCGGTGGCCACGGTGCCGGCCGGCTTGATGGCGTCGTTGGCGGCGGCGTGCTTGCGCATGACCCGCTTGTGCGGCTCGGCGTTACGGGCGTAGCCGTCGTACGCGCCGACGATGCCGGCCAGCTCGGCCGAACGGCGGTACGCCGTGCCGGTCATCAGCGAGGTGATCGCCGCGGCCACCGACCGGCCCTGCTCCGAGTCGTACGGCAGGCCGGAGGCCATCAGCAGCGCGCCGAGGTTGGCGTAGCCGATGCCCAGCTGCCGGTAGGCACGGGTGGTCTCGCCGATCTTCTCGGTCGGGAAGTCGGCGAAGCAGATCGAGATGTCCATCGCGGTGATGACGAACTCGACCGACCTGACGAACTTCTCCACCTCGAAGCCGCCGTCGGCGCGGAGGAACTTCATCAGGTTGAGCGAGGCCAGGTTGCACGAGGAGTTGTCCAGGTGCAGGTACTCCGAGCACGGGTTCGACGCGGTGATCCGGCCGGTTTCCGGGCAGGTGTGCCAGTCGTTGATGGTGTCGTCGTACTGCAGGCCGGGGTCGGCGCACTCCCAGGCGGCCTGGGAGATGGTGCGGAACAGCTTCTTGGCGTCGATCGTCTCGATGGTCTGCCCGTCGAGCCGGCCGCGCAGGTCGAAGTGGCCGTTGTTCTCCACCGCCGACATGAACTCGTCGGAAACCCGGACGGAGTTGTTGGCGTTCTGGTACTGGACGCTGACGATGTCGGCACCGCCCAGGTCCATGTCGAAGCCGGCGTCCCGCAGCGCGCGGATCTTGTCCTCCTCCCGCGCCTTGGTCGCCACGAACTCCTCGATGTCCGGGTGGTCCACGTCGAGGATGACCATCTTGGCCGCGCGCCGGGTGGCGCCGCCGGACTTGATGGTGCCGGCGGAGGCGTCCGCGCCGCGCATGAAGCTGACCGGGCCGGAGGCGGTGCCGCCGGAGGAGAGCAGTTCCTTCGAGGACCGGATACGGGAGAGGTTGACCCCGGCGCCGGAGCCGCCCTGGAAGATCCGCCCCTCCTCCTTGTACCAGTCAAGGATGGAGTCCATCGAGTCGTCGACCGAGAGGATGAAGCAGGCGCTGACCTGCTGCGGCGACGGCGTGCCGACGTTGAACCAGACCGGCGAGTTGAAGCTGAACACCTGGTGCAGCAGCATCCAGGTCAGCTCGTGCGCGAAGACCTCGGCGTCGCCGGGAGCGGCGAAGTAGCCGTGCTGCTCACCGGCGGTCCGGTAGGTGCTGACCACCCGGTCGATGAGCTGCTTGAGCGACCACTCGCGCTGCGGGGTCCCCACCGCGCCCCGGAAGTACTTGGTGGTCACGATGTTGGCCGCGTTGACGCTCCAGGACTCGGGGAACTCCACCCCGCGCTGCTCGAAGTTGATCGAGCCGTCGCGCCAGTTGGTCATGACGACGTCGCGGCGCTCCCACGCCACCTCGTCGTACGGGTGCACGCCCTCGGTCGTCCAGACCCGCTGCACCTTGAGCCCGGTCACCGCGCCGTTCTTCGCCGCCCGCGACCGGCTTGTTGTCACGCCGTCCCCCGCCATCTCATCGGCCCCCTCGTCTGCGCGGCCACCCGCCACGCGTCGTCACTGTCAGAATCCAGGTCGTTGCTGTCGGAAAAGACTCAGTCGGTACGGTCGGCGGTCCCGGCCGCGTCGGCGCGGGCCTGTGCGGCGGCCCGCAGCGTCTCGATCTCGCGTTCGAAGTCGGCAAGCGAGTCGAACGAGCGGTAGACGCTGGCGAAGCGCAGGTAGGCCACCTCGTCCAGGTCGCGCAGCGGGCCCAGGATCGCCAGTCCCACGTCGTGGCTCGGCAACTCGGCCGCGCCCTTGGCCCGGACGGTCTCCTCGACCTTCTGGGCCAGCAGGGCGATCGAGTCCTCGTCGACCGGTCGCCCCTGGCACGCCTTGCGCACTCCGCCGATGATCTTGGTCCGGCTGAACGGCTCGGTCACGCCGCTGCGCTTGACCACCGCGAGCACGGCCTCCTCGACGGTGGTGAACCGCTTGCCGCACTCCGGGCAGGAACGCCGACGCCGGATGAGCTGACCGTCGTCGGCCTCACGGGAGTCGACCACCCGGGAGTCGGCGTGCCGGCAGTACGGGCACCGCATCGCCTGACCTCCTTGATCGACCGGGGCCCGCCCGCCCACCTCCGGGCACGCGTCGGCCCGGCGGAGCCGGCTTCGCCGGCCGTCGCCGTGGTCGACGATACGGGAGTGCGGTGGGTAGTCGAACCCAACCTGTGGGCAACTTACGCCCGTGTGACTACTACATCTAGGGGTCGACCGTAGGCCGCCGAGGGGGTCGGGTCAAGTTGCCGGCGTGTCCGGCGCGTCACCTCCGACCACCGGCGGCGACCCGCCGTCCCGGGGGCACGCTGGGTGCAACCGACGGGGCCCACGGGAGGTTACCGGCCGTCCAGACAGGCCCCCCGGACGGAGGACGCGACCCGGCCGACGACCCGCCGGACGCCGGCCCGCCGGGGACGTACCATCTACCAGAACAGACGTACGAAAGGCCAGGATTTCCACCCGACACGCCGAGTTGCGTCGTACAGATGTTTGAAAATGACCGATCTCACCTATACGGTCATGAACGACCGGGCACGGCGCACCACGTCGGTCCGGCACCGCGACACCCCGCACGCACCACGAGCCGCCAAGGCACCCAGCGCCGACCAGGGAGGACGGACGTGACCGAGGACCGGGCCAGCCGGCAGAAGAACCCGCAGCCGATCGCCGAGGCGGGTTCCCCGGCCAGTCGGCGTCCCCGCGCCGCCCGCAGCCGTACCGGCCAACCGGCCGTCCGCCCGGTCACGCCGGTGGTCAGCGGCTTCCCCGACCCGACCGCCGTCGACCTGACCGCCCGGCAGCGCCGCATCCTGGAGTTCATCCGCAGCTGGGTCGAGCGGCACGGCTACCCGCCGAGCGTCCGCGAGATCGGTGAGGCCGTCGGCCTGGTCTCCCCGTCGAGCGTCGCCTACCAGCTCAAGGAGCTGGAGAAGAAGGGCTTCCTGCGGCGCGACCCCAACCGGCCCCGCGCGGTGGACGTGCGTGCCCCCGGCGGGGACGCCGACGACGAGCTGAGCCGCGCCCAGCGCCCCACCCCGGCGTACGTGCCGATGCTCGGCCGGATCGCCGCCGGTGGGCCGATCCTCGCCGAGCAGGCGGTGGAGGACGTCTTCCCGCTCCCCCGCGAGTTGGTGGGTGAGGGCGAGGTCTTCATGCTCCAGGTCAAGGGCGACTCGATGCTCGACGCGGCGATCTGCGACGGCGACTGGGTCGTCGTCCGGCAGCAGCCGATCGCCGAGGCCGGTGACATCGTGGCCGCCATGCTCGACGGCGAGGCGACCGTCAAGACCTACCGGCGGCGCGACGGCCACGTCTGGCTGATGCCGCAGAACCCGGCCTTCGACCCGATCCCGGGTGACGACGCCACCATCATGGGTCGGGTCGTCGCCGTGCTCCGCCGGATCTGACTCCCTGACCTGACCCGTACCCTGGCCGGTCGTCCCTCCCCGGGAAGGGCGGCCGGTCAGGTGTCGACGGGAGGCCCGCCGCAGCGTCAGTAGCGTTCGCCGCTGCGACCGGGCGGTGGGCCGTACTGGCCGCCGCGCCGGTCGTCGTGGCCGTCGCGGGGCGGGCCGGAGCGCGGCTCGCGGGGGCCGGCCGCATCCCGGCGCGGCGGCTCTGCCCGCCCCCCGCCGTAGACACCGCCACCACCACGGCCACCCGCGGGCGCGCCACCACGGCCACCGGCAGGGGCACCGCCACGCCCACCGGCCGGCGCGGCACCACGGCCACCAGCCGGAGCAGCGCCACGGCCACCGGCGGGCGGACCGCCCCGACCACCGTCACGTCCGCCTGCGGGCGGACCGCCCCGACCACCGGCCGGGGCAGCACCACGGCCACCGGCGGGCGGACCACCTCGACCATCGGCCGGGGCACCACCGCGCCCACCGGCCGGGACGCCACCACGGCCACCCGGCGGCGTGCCGCGCCCGTCCACCGGGGCACCGCCACGGGCACCCGGAGGAGCACCACGGCCGCCGTCCGGAGCACCGCCACGCCCACCGGTGGGAACACCGCCACGCGGGTCCGCGGCGGGCGGACCGCCCCGGGACGCGCCGCCGGCCGGGGCCCCGTGGGGCGCGCCGCCACGCGGACCAGCGCCGTTGCCCGCCGGACCCCCCGCCGGGGCGGCACCGTAGACCCCACCGCCTGCGGGACGGCCGCCGCCGTACACACCGCCACCCGCCGGACGGCCGCCGGACGGTGGTGGACCACCGCCCGGACGGCCGGCGGGAGCAGCACCGGCCCCGGCCGGGGGCCGGCCGCCGCCGTAGACCGCACCGCCGGCCGGGCGGGCAGCCGAGCCGCCGGCCGCCGCCGGAGCACCGTAGACACCGCCGCCGCGCGGCCGGTTCGCGACCGGCTCCGCAGCGGGGGGAGCATCGCCGACCGAGGGCCCCTCGGCCCGGGAGACCGCGCCGGAGGTGAACACGTCGTCGTCGGGGCCGTCAGGGTCGTCGCCGGCCGTGGCGGCCCGCCGCCGGGACCTGACGATCCCGACGATGCCGGCCCCGACCAGGAGCGCGCCGATCACGCCGACCGCACCGATCAGATAGGTGATCTGGTCCAGGCTGAGGTTGTCGTACCAGGACCTCTCGGCCGCCGGCTTGGCCCCCGCCGCGCCCTCGATCGGCTCGGCGCCCTTGGTCGACGGCGTGTAGCCGAGGATGTCGATCGGGTCCTCCGGGGCGAGTTCCCCGCCGTCGGAGACGGTGACGAACCCGGTGCCGTCGGGGGTGTACGAGATGGCCTCGCCGAACGGGTCGGCCAGCGGGGTGACCCGGGGCTTGCCGGTGGTCAGGGCGGCCACGACGTCCCCGCCGCTGACGTCGTACTCGAAGGCGTCGGCGTAGGTGCGCACCACCACCCGGCTGCCGTCGGGCGAGCGGGCCGCCCCGGTGATCGCCACCCGGCCGATGATGTTCAGCGGGTTGTCGGTGGTGGTCTTGGGCAGGGTGATCTCGCCGACCTTCTTCATCGGCACCGGCTCGGTGTCGCCGTCGGGGTCGAGCTTGGCCTCCGGAGTGAAGATCTCCGCCTTGCCGCTGGGCACCTTGGTGATCACCAGGGGCAGGCCGTCCGCGCCGATCAGCAGCGCCTCGGCGTCGTGCGGCTTGCGTTCCGGGTAGGACAGCCGGTGCAGCACCGGCTGCTTCGACCCGCTGACCGGCATCGTCCAGACCGCGACCCGGGTACGCCGCTCCCTGCTGGTGACGTTGTCGCCGGTGTCGGCGATCCAGAGGGTCTTGCCGTCGGGCGAGAGGGCCAGGTCCTCGGTGTCGAAGGGGCCGTCACCTGAGTACTTCACCGGTTCCTTGGCGATCTTGCACTTGGTGTCCAGGAAGAAGACCCGCTTGCGGCTCTCCTGGAGGGTGCCGTCGTTGATCACGATGTAGCCGGTCTTCGTGGCGACCAGACCGGACAGCTCGCGCAGCCGCTCGTCGGTGATCGTGCACTTCTTCTTGCCTGCTGCCGCCGCGAGCGGACCCGCCCCGACAGTCAGCGGCCCCGCGCCGGTGACGGGCGGGGCCACCCCGGCGGGGACGGCGGAGACCGGTGCCGCCCCGGCGGCAGCAGCGGGTGCCACGGCCGCGCCGAACAGGGCGAGGGCAACCGTGACCGAGGAGACAGCGCGGCGCATGGCGTCAGTGTCGCATGCCGCGATGAACCTCAGGTCACACCGGAGCGCTCACCGACTGCCGGCCACCGCCGGGTCACCCGCCGCCACGAACGGCGTCAGCTCGGCGGCCAGCGCCTCCCCCACCCGGACGTGCAGGAGCGTGCCCTCGGGCAGGTGGGAGGTGCTGAGCACCTCGCCCTGCCGGTGCAGCCGGGCCACCAGGTCACCCCGGTCGTACGGCAGCACCGCGCGGACCTCGACCGCCGGGCGGGGCAGCCGCTGCTCGATCACCTCGCGCAGCCCGTCGATGCCACGCCCACTGTGCGCGGAGACGAAGACCGCGTCCGGCCAGAGCCGCTTGAGCCGCAGCAGGGTCTCCTCGTCGGCGGCGTCGGTCTTGTTCACCACCAGCAACTCGGGCAGCCGGTCGGCGCCGACCTCGGAGAGCACCTCACGGACAGCCCGGACCTGCTCCTCCGGGTCGGGGTGGGTGCCGTCGACCACGTGCACCACCAGGTCGGCCTCGGCGACCTCCTCCAGCGTCGAGCGGAACGCCTCGACGATCTGGTGCGGCAGGTGCCGCACGAAACCCACCGTGTCGGAGAGCGTGTAGAGCCGCCCGTCCGAGGTGGTGGCCCGGCGGGTGGTCGGGTCCAGGGTGGCGAAGAGCGCGTTCTCCACCAGCACGCCCGCACCGGTGAGCCGGTTGAGCAGGCTCGACTTGCCGGCGTTGGTGTAACCGGCGATGGCCACGGCCGGCACCGCGTTGCGGGAACGGCGGGCGCGCTTGGTCTGGCGTACAGTGCGCATGGCCTTGATCTCCCGGCGCAGCCGGGCGATGCGGTGCCGGATGCGCCGCCTGTCGGTCTCCAGCTTGGTCTCACCCGGGCCGCGCAGGCCCACGCCGCCGCCGGCGCCGCCACCCCGCCCGGAACCACCGGTCTGCCGGGAGAGCGTCTCGCCCCAACCACGCAGCCGGGGCAGCAGGTATTCGAGCTGGGCCAGCTCGACCTGAGCCTTGCCCTCCTTGCTCTTGGCGTGCTGGGCGAAGATGTCGAGGATCAGCGCGGTGCGGTCGACGACCTTGACCTTGGTGCGCTGTTCCAGGTTCCGCAGCTGGGACGGGGACAGCTCACCGTCACAGATCACCGTGTCGGCGCCGGTGGACAGCACCACGCCGGCCAGGTCGTCGACCTTGCCCCGGCCGACGTAGGTGGCCGGGTCGGGGCGGCTGCGGCGCTGGATGAGCCCTTCGAGCACCTGTGAACCGGCGGTCTCGGCCAGGGCGGCCAGCTCGGTCAGCGAATTGTCGGCGTCGCGCTGGGTGCCCTCGGTCCAGACGCCGACGAGGACGACCCGCTCCAGCCGGAGCTGGCGGTACTCGACCTCGGTGATGTCGGTCAGCTCGGTGGAGAGGCCGGGGACCCGCCGCAACGCCTGCCGCTCCGACAGCTCGTACTCGCCGGTCGTGGCGTCGAGGTCGTCGTCCGAGTAGGGGGTGTGGGTCTCCTGGTCTCGCAAGCTGCGACTCCTGTCCGTTCTGTGCATGTACCAAGTAATCCTGACATGGGTCAACGCCGAGCGCGACTGCTATATGCCCGTGGTGGAGGTCGCCGAACGCGGGGGCGGCTGCCGCCGTGGCCCGGTGGGCGAGTAGAAATGCTGACGAGCCGCCAGCGACGACGGAGGTATTTCCGTGGCCATCACCCGACTGCCGAGTGCCGGATTCTCGATCACGATCCGGATCGCGGTCCCCGCGGACGCCTCCTCGATCGGCCGGCTGACCACGTCGGTCGGTGAGGCCGGTGCGATCGTCACCGCGCTGGACGTGGTCGACTCCGACCCGACCAACGTGATCGTGGACCTCACCTGCGACACCGCCGACGCCGGCCACGCCGACCAGGTCGTCGAGGCACTCACCGCGCTCGACGGGGTGGACGTGCGCAAGGTCTCCGACCGGACCTTCCTGCTGCACCTCGGCGGCAAGATCGAGGTGCACTCCAAGGTCGGGCTGCGGACCCGTGACGAGCTGTCCCGGGCGTACACCCCGGGGGTGGCCCGGGTCTGCCAGGCGATCGCCGACAACCCGGCCGACGCCCGCCGGCTCACCATCAAGCGCAACACGGTCGCCGTGGTCAGCGACGGCTCGGCCGTGCTCGGCCTGGGCAACCTCGGCCCGGCGGCGTCGCTGCCGGTGATGGAGGGCAAGGCGGCGCTGTTCAAGCGGTTCGGCGGGGTGGACGCCTGGCCGGTGGTCCTCGACACCCAGGACACCGACGAGATCGTGGCGATCGTCAAGGCGATCGCCCCCGCGTACGGCGGGATCAACCTGGAGGACATCGCCGCGCCGCGCTGCTTCGAGATCGAGGCCCGGCTGCGCGAGGCCCTCGACATCCCGGTCTTCCACGACGACCAGCACGGCACCGCGATCTGCGTACTGGCCGCGCTGACCAACGCGCTGCGCGTCGTGGGCAAGCAGCTCGCCGACGTCCGGGTGGTCGTCTCCGGGGCCGGCGCGGCCGGCACCGCGATCATGAAGCTGCTGCTGCGCCAGGGCGTCGGCGACATCATCGCGTACGACCGGCAGGGTGCCCTGCACCGCGACCTGCCCGACCTCAACCCGGCCTGGCAGTGGCTGGCCGAGAACACCAACCGGTACAACTACTCCGGCGACCTGGCCGGCGCGGTCCGGGACGCCGACGTCTTCATCGGGGTGAGCGCCCCCAACCTGCTCACCGGTGACGACATCGCCACCATGGCCAAGGACGCGATCGTCTTCGCGCTGGCCAACCCCGACCCGGAGGTCGACCCCCGGGAGGCCCGCAAGCACGCCGCGATCGTCGCCACCGGCCGCTCCGACCAGCCGAACCAGATCAACAACGTGCTCGCCTTCCCGGGGGTGTTCCGCGGCATGCTCGACGCGCACGCCGAGGAGTTCACCGAGGAGATGGCGATCGCGGCGGCCCGCGCCATCGCCGACGTCGTCGGCGAGGACAAGATCAACCCGACGGTGATCGTGCCGAGCGTCTTCGACTCCCGGGTCGCCCCGGCGGTCGCCGCCGCCGTCCGGGCCGCCGCCCAGAACCCGGCCGTCACCCCGCCGCCGGCCGCCGACCCGGGCCCCGCCGACCTCCCCGAGATCGCCGCCACCGCCAGCGCCACCCCCTGACCCCTCCTCCCCTTCCAAACCCCGCCTCCCGCCAGCCGCCCCAGCCCGGCTCACCCCGGCCCGGCTCACCCCGGCCCGGCTCGCCCCGGTGATCAAGAGCTTTGCGTCACCCCGGCCGGCACCCGGTGACGCAAACCTCTTGGTCACCGCGCACCCGCCCCATCCGGCCTCGGTGATCAAGAGGTTTGCGTCATCCCGCCCACCATCTCTGACGCAAACCTCTTGATCACCGCACACCACCCCGTCAGGGCCGGGTGACCAAGAGGTTTGCGTCATCCGCTCGCGGGATGTTGACGCAAACCTCTTGATCAACGAAGCGAGGCGAGGCAAAGCGGGGCGAGACGAGGCAAAGCGGAGTGGGGCGGGGCAAAGCGGGGCGGGGCAGAGCTGGGTGGGTGGGGTGGGGCAGAGCCGGGTGAGGCAGGGCAGAGCGGGGAGGGCAGCGGTCAGGGGAGGGTGAGGGTGCCGGTGGCGACGAGGACGGCGGGGCCGGCGAGCCAGCAGGAGTCGGCGGTGACCGTGACCGTGAGCCGGCCACCGGGGACGTCCACCGCCACGACCCCCGTGTCCAGGGTGGCGTCGCGCAGCGCCACGGCGGCGACCGCGCAGGCGCCGGTGCCGCAGGACAGGGTCTCGGCCGAGCCGCGCTCGTAGACCCGCATCAGGACGTGGCCGTCGGTGCCGTCGACCGGGTCGGCGGGGGCGGTGAACTCGACGTTCACCCCGTGCGGGAAGACCCGGGGATCGACGTCGGGCGCGCGGGTCAGGTCCAGGTCGGCCAGGTCGATGCCGGTCGGCAGGGCGCAGACCAGGTGCGGGTTGCCCACGTCCACCGCCGTGCCGGGCAGGGTCAGCCCGCCGAGGACGGCGCGGGAGGTGTCGTACAGCCGGGGGCGGCGCATCTCGACGGCGATGGTGTCGCCGTCGACCCGGGCCCGCACGAGGCCGGCGCGGGTCGCCACCGGCAGGGTTGCGCCGGTGGGGGTGGCCAGCCCGGTCTCCAGCAGGTAGCGGACGAAGACCCGGGACCCGTTGCCGCACATCTCGGCGAACGAGCCGTCGGAGTTCCAGTAGTCCATGAACCATTCGGCCTCACCGGCGAGGGCGACCCCGTCGGGGTGTTTCGCCGCGCGGACGACCCGCAGCACGCCGTCGCCGCCGAGGCCGCGCCGCCGGTCGCAGAGCGCGGCGACCAGGCCGGGGGTCAGGTCGAGGGTGCCGTCCGGATCGGGCAGGACGACGAAGTCGTTGCCGGTGCCGTGGCCCTTGGTGAACTCCACGCCCCCATCATCGCCGATGCCCGGCGACCACCCGCAGGGCAGTCTCGACAACCGTCGGCGCGGTCGGGTCCAGCCAGTGGATGCGCTGGTCACGGCGGAACCAGGAGCGTTGCCGTCGGACGAACCGGCGGGTGGCCCGGATCGTCTCCTCCCGTGCCTGCGCCTCGTCGGTCTCCCCGGCCAGGAACCGCAGCACCTGCTGGTAGCCGAGCGCCCGGCTGGCCGTCCGGCCGTCGGCCAGGCCCTGCCCGCACAGCGTGCGTACCTCGGCGACCAGCCCGTCGGCCCACATCCGGTCGACCCGCGCCGCGATCCGCTCGTCGAGCAGCGCGGTGTCCAGGTCGACGCCGAGTTGCACCGCCGGGTAGTACGGGGTCGGGTCGGGCAGTGAGGCGGTGAACGGCGCACCGGTCAGCTCGATCACCTCCAGCGCCCGGACGATGCGTCGGCCGTTGCCGGGCAGGATGCCCGCCGCCGCCACCGGGTCCGCCCCGGCCAGCCGGGCATACAGCGGGGCCGGGCCGAGCTGCGCCAGTTCCGCCTCCAGCCGTTCGCGTACCGCCGGGTCGGTGCCGGGGAACTCGAACTGTTCGAGCACCGCCCGCACGTACAGGCCGGAGCCGCCGACGAGCAGCGGCACCCGCCCCCGGGCCAGGATGTCGTCGACCGCCGCGCGGGCCAGCCGCTGGTATTCGGCGACGCTGGCCGGCTCGGTGACCGGCCAGATGTCCAGCAGGTGGTGCGGCACCCCGTCGCGCTCGGCGGAGGTGAGCTTGGCGGTGCCGATGTCCATGCCCCGGTAGAGCTGCATCGAGTCGGCGTTGACCACCTCACCGCCGAGGGCGTGCGCCAGGGCGATGCTCAGCGCCGACTTGCCCGCCGCGGTCGGGCCGACCACGGCGACGACGGTGCCGCTCACCGCGTCACACCGCCCGCCGCCGTCCCGGCGTCAGCCGCCGTTGTCCCGGCATCGCCCGCCGGTGTCCCGTCCGGGCCGGGCGGGTCCGTCCGTGTCCAGGAGGCCACCAGGTAGCCGACGCCGTAGGGGACGCCGTGGTGGCGCAGTTCGCCGTGCCAGTCGCCGCCGGCCGCGCGGACCGCCCCGGCCAGCACCTGCCAGGCCGGCCGACCGGCGACCCCCAGCTGCGCCGACAGCTCCGGGTCCAGGCCGAGCAGCGCGTCGGCGTCCGCGTCGGCCAGGGCACGGGCGACCCCCTCGTCGTACGCCCCGGCGCGCGGGTCGTCGTAGCCTGGCGCTTTCGGGCCGTGGCAGGCCGACCCGTCACCGAGCACCAGCAGGGCCCACGGCCCGTCCACCCGCAGCCCGGCACCGAGGGCGGCACACCGGTCGGCCGGCTCGTCCGACGCGACGCTCACCATCCGCCAGGCGGTCGGGGTCGGCGGGGCGGTCCGGTCGACCAGCCAGGCCCCGACCAGCAGACTCAACGGCAGCCCCTCGCCGTCGGCCGGCGGCGACACCGGCTCGACGCCGCCCGACGGTGGCACCGCTGACAGCGCCGCCGGGACACCGCCCACCGACGGTGGCACAGAATCACCGCCGCCCGACGGAGACACCGGGTCACCGCCGCCCGACGGAGGCACCGGGTCACCGCCGCCCGACGGAGGCACCGGGTCACCGCCGGCCGTTGCGAGACCGACCGTGAGGGGCAGGCCCCAGGGGGCGAAGCTGCCCCGGCGGGGCAGCGCCAGTTCGGTGGTGCGCTCGCCGGCACCGACCAGCACGACGGTGTCCGCCCCGGCCGCGTAGAGGGCGGCGACGGCGGCGGCGCAGGCGTCACGCAGCTCCGCCAGCTCGGGCGCGGCGGCCCCGGCCAGCTCGGGCACGATCAGCGGCGGGTGCGGGCAGACGGCGGCGGCGAGCAGTGGCACCAGGCAACGGTAGCGGCCGGGCCCCGCCCGCCCCGCCCACCCCGCCGCCCTGCCCCGGGCGCACCGGCTCTGCGCCAGCCGGAGCGGGCGGCGGGAACGGGTTCAGCCGGTCTGGCCGCCCCAGCCGCCCTGGACCATGGTCTGGAACCGCCACTGCCCGCCGGTGCGGACCAGCAGGTCGGCGTAGCGCACCCGCTGGCGTTGGCCGTCGAGGGTGAACTCGGCCTCGGTGAGCACCACGGCCAGGCTGCGGGTGAGGAAGTAGGGCGTGCGGCGGCTCTCCATCCGCAGGTCACCCCCGCCACCGAGGACGCCGCCCATCATCTCCAGGTAGGCCGCCCGGTCGAGCTGGCGGGCCGAACCCTCGCCGGCCGCGTCGTCGGTGACCGTGTTGAGCGGGAACATCGCCAGGTCGGCGGTGCCGGGCACGTCGCCCGCCTCGGCCAGGGCGTCGTACCGCCGGAACCACTCGTCCAGCTCGGCGAGATCGGCGGCGTCGGGCACGAACCCGGGGTCGGCGGGGGGCGTCATCCGGGTGTGGGACTGCGTCATCCTGCTCCTCCTCGCCCGCCCGCGGCACGGGCGGCAGCTTCGGTGTACGGCCTACCGTACACCGTACGGCGGTTTGCGACACTCGCCCCACGGAGCCTGTGTGTGGGTGCTAGGACACCGTATGGTCACGGTCAGAGACAGGCGCTCGACGCGGACGGGGGCGGACCTGTGACAATGCCGGGAGCAAGTTGGCTGCGCCGTGGCGGCGATCGCGGGGGGTTTCCCGACGACGCCGGGAGAACGAGGATGGGCACATGAGCGACTGGACTGCCTTCGGACGGGTGGACGCGGACGGCACCGTGTACGTGAAGACCAGCGAGGGCGAGCGGGTGGTCGGTTCCTGGCAGGCGGGCGCGCCCGAGGAGGGGCTTGCCCACTTCGCCCGCCGCTTCGCCGACCTGGTCACCGAGGTGGACCTCACCGAGGCCCGGCTCAACTCGGGCGCCGCCGACGCGGGAGGTTCGCTGAGCACCGTGCGGCGGATCCGCGCCTCGCTGGCCGAGGCCCACGTCGTGGGGGACATCGACGCCCTCGCCGCGCGCCTGGACAAGCTCGCCGTGCTCGCCGAGGAGAAGGCCGGCGAGGCCCGTGCCGCCCGGGAGGCCGCCCGGGGTGAGGCGCTCGCCCGCAAGACCGCCCTGGTCGAGGAGGCCGAGAAGCTGGCCGCCGAGTCGACCGGTTGGAAGACCGCCGGTGACCGGCTCAAGGAGATCCTCGACGAGTGGAAGACCATCCGCGGGGTCGACAAGAAGACCGACGGTGAGCTGTGGAAGCGGTTCGCCGCCGCCCGGGACGGCTTCACCAGGCGTCGGGGCGCCCACTTCGCCTCCCTCGACCAGCAGCGCAAGCAGGCGCACACGGTCAAGGAGGAGCTGGTCGCCGAGGCCGAGAAGCTCTCCGACTCCACCGACTGGGCGGCCACCGCCAACCAGCTCAAGGAGCTGATGAACCAGTGGAAGGCCGCCCCGCGCGCCTCGAAGGAGTCGGAGCAGAAGCTCTGGGAACGGTTCCGCGCCGCCCAGGACGCCTTCTTCAGCCGGCGCAGTGAGGTCTTCTCGGCCCGGGACAACGAGCAGCGGGCCAACCTGGAGCGCAAGCAGGCGCTGCTGGCCGAGGCCGAGGCGCTGGACGTCGACGGCGACCCGAAGGGCGCCCAGGCGAAGCTGCGCGAGATCCAGGCCCAGTGGCACGAGGCGGGTCGGGTTCCCCGGGAGGCCGCCGCCGGCCTGGAGCGGCGGCTGCGGGCGATCGACGACAAGGTCCGCGAGGTGATGGACTCGGCCTGGCGGCGGACCACCAAGGAGGACAACCCGCTGCTCGCCCAGATGCGGGCGCAGGTCGCCGAGGCCGAGGAGCGGCTCGCCCGCGCCCAGGCCGCCGGGGACGCCCGCCGGGTCAAGGAGGCCGAGCAGGCGCTCGCCTCCAAGCGGCAGTTCCTCCAGCTCGCCGAACAGGCCGGCTGACCCCGGCCGGCCGTCCGCGCCGGCTGGATGGACACGCCGGCTGGATGGGCACGCCGGCTGAACGGGCACACGCGTGAGCCCCCGGTCCCGGGTCAAGGGACCGGGGGCTCACGCGTGTCCGCCCTGGTCGCCGAGCGGACCACCTGGGCGGGGCCTGGGCGGGGACCATCCCGGGCACGCCCGCGACCAGCCGGAACGACCCCTCCGGCGGAGCCGCCGCGACCTGCGGTTGACGCATCGAGACCGGCTGATCAGAATGGGCGGCAGAGCCAGGTCGATCCCACCGGCGCGAGGGCACCGACGACGGACACCGTCGTCGGGAGTCGCCGGTGCACAGCAGCGAGTGGCCGTGTCCACGTAACCCGGCACGTCGCGCACTGTCCGCGTATCCCGAAACGAGCGGGACGGACGGCGGCGGCCGGCGTTTCCCCCGGTTTTCCGCCCCGCGTCGCCGTCGCGACGCCGGGCATCCGAAGTGGAGCCCGCATGTACCGACCCCGCACTCTCGGCGCCGCGCTCACCGCGCTCGCCACCGCTGCGGCCGGCGTGTTCGTCGCCGCCGCCGTCAGCACCACCCCGGCCGCCGCCGCCGTCGGCGGCACCGGCACCGGCTACCTGCACACCAACGGCAACAAGATCGTCGACAGCACCGGCGCGACGGTACGGCTGACCGGCATCAACTGGTTCGGCATGGAGACCGACAACCGCACGTTCCACGGCCTGTGGTCGAACAACCCGTGGCGCGGGCAGCTCGACAAGATGGCCAGCCTGGGCTACAACACGCTGCGCATCCCGTACTCGAACGACTCGGTGAAGCCGGGCGCGACCGCCACCGGGATCAACGACTTCGTCAACCCGGACCTGATCGGGCTCTCCCCGTTGCAGATCCTCGACAAGGTGATCGCCTACGCCGGCAGCAAGGGCATGCGGGTCATCCTGGACCGGCACCGGCCGACGTCGGCCGGTCAGTCGCCGCTCTGGTACACCTCCACGGTCTCCGAGGCGACCTGGCTCGCCGACTGGAAGATGCTGGCCCAGCGGTACGCCGGCAACACCACGGTGATCGGCGCGGACCTGCACAACGAGCCGCACGCCGAGGGCACCAACCCGGCCGCGACCGGCGCCTGCTGGGGCTGCGGCGACACCACCCGGGACTGGCGGCTGGCCGCCGAGCGGGCCGGCAACGCCATCCTCGGGGTGCAGCCGAACTGGCTGATCTTCGTGGAGGGGGTGAGCTGCCCCAGCGGCGGCCTGTCGAACGTCTGGGACAACGACACCAGCAACGACGAGGACTGCGGCTGGTGGGGTGGCAACCTGTCCAAGGCCGGGCAGTTCCCGGTCCGGCTGAACGTGGCGAACCGGCTGGTCTACTCGCCGCACGAGTACGCCACCAGCGTCTACGAGCAGGAGTGGTTCAAGGCGGCCGACTTCCCGGCGAACCTGCCGGCGGTCTGGGACCGCTACTGGGGTTACCTCTACAAGCAGAACATCGCCCCGATCATGATGGGCGAGTTCGGCAGCACCCTGGCCGACCCCCGGGACAAGGTGTGGCTGGAGAAGCTGATGGCCTACACCGGCACCGGCGTCAACGGGATGTCCTTCACCTACTGGTCGTGGAACCCCAACTCGGGTGACACGGGTGGCATCGCGCTCGACGACTGGACCAACATCAACACCGCCAAGCAGGCGATCCTCCAGCCGTACCTGATCCCGCCGGTGGCCGGTGGGGCCGACCCGACGGGCACCCCGACGCCGAAGCCGCCGACCACCACCCCGGTGCCGCCGACCACCACCCCGCCGCCGCCGACCACGACGCCCCCGCCGCCCACCACCACGCCCCCGCCGGCGGGTGGCTGCACCGCCACCTACAAGCAGGTCAACGCCTGGCAGGGTGGTTTCCAGGGCGAGCTGACCGTCAAGAACACCAGTTCGGCGGCGGTCAACCCGTGGTCGGTGACCTGGACCTGGCCGGCCGGGGTCACCCTGGTCAACGGCTGGAACGCCACGGTCACCCAGTCCGGCACGACGGTGACCGCCGCCGGGCCGAGCTACGCGCCGTCGCTGGCGGCGGGCGCGTCGATCACCGTGGGCTTCACCGCCAACGGTACGGCCGCCGCCCCGGCCTCGGTGAAGCTCAAGGGCACCGCCTGCTGAGCTGAGCCTGTCCACACCCGGCGGGCCGCCGGTCGACTCGTGCGTCGACCGGCGGCCCACCGGCTGGTTCGGCACCGTCGGGGCGGTGACCGGCACGCCGATTTACATCTGTCACTGTCTATGCTTTGCTCGGGAAAGCGCTTGTCCGGGCCGCGGGCGCACCACACGGGAGCCACCTCGTACCGACCTGACCCCCCGGCAGGGGCCGATCGGCGCACGCGGCGAGTCACCGGTGCCCACGGGCGCGGCAACCACCGGCGGCTCCCCCGTCGACGGTCGCCTGTCCCACCCGAAAGGGACGCAGCATGCGCACACCTCGGCGTCGTACGACGCTGATCGCCGCCACCACCGTCGCCCTGCTCGCCACCGGCACGCTCACCGCCGTCGCCGCCCACGCCGCCCCCGGCTGCGCGGTCAGCTACACCGTCGGCGGGCAGTGGCAGGGCGGATTCACCGGCAACATCACCATCAGCAACCTCGGCGACCCGCTGTCGGGCTGGAGCCTGCGCTGGTCGTACTCGGCCGGCCAGACGGTCAGTGACGCCTGGAACGCCACCGTGGCCCAGAGCGGCAGCACGGTGACCGCCACCAACGTGGGCTACAACGGAAACGTGCCGACCGGCGGCAGCGTCTCGTTCGGCTTCAACGGCACCTGGAACAACTCCAGCAACCCGACGCCGACCAGCTTCACCGTCAACGGGGTGACCTGCACCGGAAGCACCGCCCCCACCGGTGCGCCGACCACCCCGCCGTCGGCGACACCCCCGCCGGTCACGCCCCCGCCGATGACGCCCCCGGCGACCACCCCGCCGCCCAGCGTGCCGCAGACCGGCCTGGTCGGCTGGGCCACCCAGAACGGCGGCACCACCGGCGGCGGCAGCGCGGGCGCGACGACCGTCTCCACCGCCTCGGCGCTGACCAGCGCGTTGAACGCCACCGGTGCGGCGGTGATCCGGGTCTCCGGCACCATCAACTGCTCGGGCATGCTGCGGGTCCGCTCCAACAAGACGATCCTCGGCAACGGCGGGGCGACGATCGTCGGCTGCGGCTTCACCGTCAACGGCGACCGCAACGTCATCATCCGGAACCTGACGTTCCGCAACTGGAGCGACGACGCGATCAACGTGGAGAGTTCCGCCACCAACATCTGGATCGACCACAACACGTTCAGCAACGGCTACGACGGCACCGTCGACATCAAGCGCGGCTCGGACTTCGTGACCGTCTCCTGGAACCGGGTCTACAGCCACGACAAGACGATGCTGCTCGGGCACAGCGACGACAACGGCGGCCAGGACATCGGACACCTGCGGGTGACCTACCACCACAACTGGTACGACGGCAGCAAGCAGCGCAACCCCCGGGTCCGCTTCGGCAACCCGGTGCACGTCTACAACAACTACTACTACAACAACGCCGGCTACGGCGTGGCGTCCACGATGAGCGCCGGGGTGCTCGTCGAGGGCAACTACTTCGAGAACGTCAAGGACACCTACCACCTCGGCGAGGCCGACTCCGGGCCGGGCAGCCTGGTGGCCCGCAACAACCACTTCGTCAACTCGCCCGCCGGGCAGACCGGCGGCAGCGTCGCCGGCATCCCGTACGCGTACACCCTGGACAGCGCGAGCAGCGTGAAGTCCATCGTGACCGCGGGTGCCGGCGCGGGCCGGATCTCGGTCTGACCGGGCACCGGTCGGGGTCCGCCGGTGGCGGGCCCCGACCGGGGCGTCAGTGCGCGGCGCAGCCGGTCGTCGGCGCGGGCGGCACGGCCGGCGCGCCGACCGTGGGCAGTCCGAGCAACACCCCGGGGGTACGCGGGGCGCGGCCCGCCTCGGCGGCGTCCCCGGCCCGGGTGCGCCGGTGTGCCAGCGGCACGCCGTCGGCGTTGAGGTGGTGCGGGGCGGCGTAGGTGACCGTGGTGTGCACGATGTCGCCCGGCCGGACGGTGCCGGCCGCGCCCGGCTCACCGGGCGCGCCCATGGCGAAGTGCACCAGGCGGCCGTCGCGGGCCCGGCCGGAGAGCCGGCCGGTGCGGTCGTCCTTGCGCCCCTCGCCGACGGCGACCAGCACCTCGACGGTCTCGCCGACCAGACGCCTGTTCTCCGCCCAGGTGATCTCCTCGACGCAGGCGATCAGCCGCTCGTAGCGTTCCTGCACGACCTGCTTGGGCAGTTGGCCGTCCATGGTCGCGGCGGGGGTGCCGGGGCGCTTGGAGTACTGGAAGGTGAACGCCGACGAGAAGCGGGCCGCGCGGACCACGTCGAGGGTCCGCTCGAAGTCCGCCTCGGTCTCGCCGGGGAAGCCGACGATGATGTCGGTGGTGATCGCCGCGTCGGGCATCGCCGCGCGGACCTTCTCGATGATGCCGAGGTAGCGCTCCGACCGGTACGAGCGGCGCATCGCCTTCAGCACGTCGTCCGAGCCGGACTGCAACGGCATGTGCAGCGAGTGGCAGACGTTGGGGGTCTCGGCCATCGCGGCGATCACGTCGTCGGTGAAGTCCTTCGGGTGCGGGCTGGTGAACCGGACCCGTTCCAACCCGTCGATCTCACCTGTCGCGCGCAGCAGCTTGCCGAAGGCGTACCGGTCGCCGAACTCGACGCCGTAGGAGTTGACGTTCTGCCCGAGCAGGGTCACCTCCAGCACGCCCTCGGCGACCAGCGCGCGCACCTCGGCGAGGACGTCACCGGGGCGGCGGTCCTTCTCCCTGCCGCGCAGCGAGGGCACGATGCAGAACGTGCAGGTGTTGTTGCAGCCCACCGAGATCGACACCCAGCCGGCGTACGTCGACTCGCGCCGGGTCGGCAGGGTGGACGGGAAGACGTCGAGGGATTCGAGGATCTCCACCTCGGCGGCGGTGTTGTGCCGGGCCCGTTCCAGCAGCACCGGCAGCGAGCCGATGTTGTGGGTGCCGAAGACCACGTCCACCCAGGGGGCCTTGCGGACGATGTCGCCGCGGTCCTTCTGGGCCAGGCAGCCGCCGACGGCGATCTGCATCCCGGGGTGCCGGTCCTTCACGGGGCGCAGGTGACCGAGGTTGCCGTAGAGCCGGTTGTCGGCGTTCTCCCGGACGGCGCAGGTGTTGAACACCACCACGTCCGGGTTGTCGTCGGCCTCGGCGAGCCGCACGTAACCGGCCTGTTCCAGCAGGCCGGAGATGCGCTCGGAGTCGTGCACGTTCATCTGGCAGCCGTACGTGCGCACCTGGTAGGTGCGCGGGCTGCCCGCGGCTGCGGTAGTCATGACGTGCACAGCGTATCCGGGCCGACCGACCCGGGCCGACCGGGAAGACCCCGACGAGGAGGAACCATGTGCCGGAGCATCAAGACCCTGCGCGAGCCGTACGTCCCGACGGTCACCCCCGCCGACATCGAGGCGGCGGCGTTGCAGTACGTGCGGAAGGTGTCAGGTTTCCGGGACCCGGCGGCGCACAACGCGGCGGCGTTCGAGGCGGCGGTGCAGGCGGTGACCGCCGCCACCGCGACCCTGCTGGACCAGTTGCAGGTCCGCAGCACCCGCCCGACCGCCCCCTGACCCCGGCGCACCGGCCCGGATCGGGGCGGGGCCGGGTCGGACCGCGGCGGGGCCGGGTCGGGCGGGGCGGTCAGGCGGCGGCGAGGGCCGGGTTGACCGAGTCCGGCGCCCAGCGCGACCGGCCGCACCGCGACCAGCCCCGGCAGCCCGGGTGCGCCAGGGTGCAGAGCCGGCGGGCGGAGAGCACCTCGCCGTCGTCGGTCTCGGTGATCGCGAAGTGCACCGGGCGGATCGTGCCGTCCGGGGCGACCAGCAGGTGCCGGCCGGCGTCGAGGGTGTCGTCGGCCAGCAGGCAGTCCCGGTCGAGCAGCCGGGCCAGCGCGGCGATCGCGCTCAACTCGTGCAACGACTCGGGTACGCCGTAGCAGTCGACGATCGTCCCGAACTCCCCCGGGGCCTCCCAGACGTCGCAGATCACCGCGTACGTGGGCAGCCGGGCCGGGTCCGCCACGGCCAGGGGCATCACCACCCGGCCGAGGGCCTCGGCCAGCGCCGGGTACGCCTCCTCGGGTGCGATCCCGTCGATTCTCCAGTTCCACAGCTCGGTCATGCCGCCTCCTCGCTGCGTTCGTCCCACCGGCCTCCGGATCGGGCCTTAATGACGATGGTGGGGGGCATATGACCTCAGCCGGGGACAAGTTACCGGTCTGTGACCATTCCGGGCAAAATTTCCTGACGCTCCGCTGCGCCGAGTAGCGGGAAAATGACAGTTTATCGGGTACGGTGCCCTGCCGCCGTCGTCGTCCGCGCCGCCGGTCCGGGCCACCCGGCCCGCACCGGGGCGGATGGCACCGCGCGGCCGGCGCATCAGCGGACGACGACCATCGACTCCCCCCGGGGCAGCAGCTCGCCGATCACCGTGCCACCGGGCACCTCGCCGGCCAGCAGCAGCCCGCCGGAGGTCTGCGCGTCGGCCAGCAGCAGCCGGTCGGCCTCACCCGCCGACCCGAACCCGGTCCACGGGCTGACCCAGTCCAGGTTGCGTCGGGTGCCGCCGCTGACGTGCCCGTCGCGCGCCGCCTGGCGGGCACCGGGCAGGTAGGGCACCCGGGCGGCGTCGATCGCCACCGTCAGGCCACTGGCGCGGGCCAGCTTCGAGGCGTGCCCGAGCAGCCCGAACCCGGTCACGTCGGTGCCGCAGCGGATGCCGGCCGCGACGGCGGCGCGCGCCGCGTCCCGGTTGAGCGTGGTCATCGACGCCACCGCCTCGGCGGAGACCTCACCGGTGGCCTTGTGCCTGGTGTTCAGCACCCCGACGCCGAGCGGCTTGGTCAGCGACAGCGGCAGCCCGGCCCGCCCGGCGTCCAGGGTGATCAGCTCGTCGGGGCGGACCAGCCCGGTCACCGCCAGCCCGTACTTGGGGCCGTCGTCGTCGACGCTGTGCCCGCCGGCCAGGTGGCAGCCGGCCTCCCGGGCCACGTCCTGCCCGCCGCGCAGCACCTCCCGGGCCAGCTCCAGCGGGAGGGTGTCCCGGGGCCAGCAGAGCAGGTTGATGGCGACCAGCGGGGTGCCGCCCATGGCGTACACGTCGGACAGGGCGTTCGCGGCGGCGATGCGCCCCCAGTCGTAGGCGTCGTCGACGACCGGGGTGAAGAAGTCGGCGGTGGTGACCAGGCCGGTCCGCGCGTCCAGCCGGACCACCGCGGCGTCGTCGCCGTGGTCCAGGCCGACCAGCAGTTCGGCGGTGCCGGTGGCCGGTCCGAGGCCGGCGACCATCGCCTCCAGCTCGCCCGGCGGGATCTTGCAGGCGCAGCCGCCACCACGCGCGTACTCGGTCAGGCGGACCCGGTCGGTCATCCCCCCATGATCTCCGTCACTCCGCCGTACCGCCACCTGACGGCCCGTCGGGGTGACGGAATTCGGACGTCGGCGTACACCCGACACCGGTGTTACCTCTCCGTGACCCGTTGGGTTGCGATCCGCCACGTCGCCCCGCCTACAGTGGCCCAACCGGGGGTCGACCGACCCCGCTTTCCGGTACGACGACAGGGACGGTGGACGACGTGGCGACCGGCGAACCGCTGATCGTGCTGGACAAGGTCAACAAGTGGTTCGGCCCCCTGCACGTGCTCGACGACGTGTCACTCTCGGTGGGCAAGGGCGAGGTCGTGGTGGTGATCGGGCCGTCCGGCTCGGGCAAGTCGACGCTCTGCCGGACGATCAACCGGCTGGAGCCGATCAACGACGGGACGATCACCTTCGACGGCCGGCCGCTGCCGGCCGAGGGGCGGGCGCTGGCGAAGCTGCGCAGCGAGGTCGGCATGGTCTTCCAGTCGTTCAACCTCTTCGCCCACAAGACCATCCTGGAGAACGTCACCCTCGGGCCGGTCAAGGTCCGCAAGGAGAAGCCGGCCGCCGCCCGCGAGCGCGGCCTGGCCCTGCTCGACCGGGTCGGCATCGCCAACCAGGCCGACAAGTACCCGGCCCAGCTCTCCGGCGGTCAGCAGCAGCGGGCGGCGATCGCCCGCGCGCTGGCCATGCAGCCCAAGGCGATGCTCTTCGACGAGCCGACCAGCGCGCTCGACCCGGAGATGGTCGGCGAGGTGCTCGACGTGATGACCTCGTTGGCGAGCGAGGGCATGACCATGGTGGTGGTGACCCACGAGATGGGCTTCGCCCGGCACGCCGCCAACCGGGTGATCTTCATGGCCGACGGGCAGCTCGTCGAGGACGCCCCGCCGACGGAGTTCTTCGCCAACCCGCGCAGCGAGCGGGCCCGGGACTTCCTCTCCAAGATCCTCACGCACTAGGCGTCCGTAGTGGAGCGCGCCGGTCACCGGTGCATTCCGACGAAGAAGGAGTTCAGTATGCGTATGAAGCGCGTGGCGGCAGTCGCCGCGGCGGCCACCCTGGCGCTCGGTCTGGCCGCCTGCGGTGGCGACGACGCCGACGAGGGCACCGGCGCCGGCAGCAAGTCCTTCGCCGCCGGCAGCACCATGGAGAAGCTCAACAAGGCGCAGAAGATCAAGATCGGCACCAAGTTCGACCAGCCCGGCTTCGGCCAGAAGGGCCTGTCGGGCAAGCCGGAGGGCTTCGACGTCGAGGTCGCCAAGCTCATCGTCAAGGAGCTGGGCATCCCTGAGGACAAGATCGAGTACGTCGAGACGCCGTCGAAGGTCCGTGAGGACGCCATCGTCAACGGCACCGTCGACCTGGTCGCGGCGACGTACACGATCAACGACAAGCGCAAGGAGCGGATCGCCTTCGCGGGGCCGTACTACGAGGCCGGCCAGAACATCCTGGTCAAGAAGGACGACACCACCATCACCGGGCCGGACTCCTTCAAGGACGGCACCAAGAAGGTCTGCTCGGTGACCGGGTCCACCCCGGCCGAGGAGATCAAGAAGTACATCAAGGACGTCGGCACCCAGCTGGTGCTCTTCGACACCTACCCCAAGTGCCGCGACGCCCTCAAGGGTGGTCAGGTCGACGCCGTCACCACCGACAACGTGATCCTGCTCGGCTACATCGCCGAGGACGAGGCGTCGTTCAAGCTGGCCGGGGACAACTTCACCAAGGAGCCGTACGGCATCGGGGTGAAGAAGGAGGACAACGACTTCCGCACCTTCATCAACGACACGTTGGAGAAGGCGTTCAACGACGGCAGCTGGAAGAAGGCCTGGGACGACACCGCCGGCAAGTTCGGCGCGGAGCTGGGCAGCGCGCCCACCATCAACCGCTACTGATCTGACCTCGATCTGGAGGGTGGGGAGGAACACCGACCCGTGAGTGTGCTCATCGACAAGTTCGACGTCTTCGCGGGTGGTTTCTGGCTCACCCTCCAGATCTGCGTCCTCGCCGCGATCGGTGCCCTGATCCTGGGCGCCGTCGTGGCGGTGCTGCGCATCTCGCCGGTGCCGCCGCTGCGCGCCGTCGGCACCGCGTACGTGAACGTCTTCCGGAACATGCCGCTGACCGTGGTGATGTTCTTCGCCGCCTTCGGCCTGCCGGCGCTCGGCTCCAACGCCGACTTCCTGCGCGTCCCCGTGCTGGACTCGCTCTTCACCCGGCTCGGCACCGACCTGCCGTACTTCCGTTTCGCGCTGCTCGCCCTGGTGCTCTACACCGCCGCGTTCGTCTGCGAGGCGCTGCGCTCCGGGGTCAACGCGGTGCCGCCGGGCCAGGCCGAGGCCGCCCGCTCGCTCGGCCTGACCTTCGGCCAGAACCTGCGGCACGTGGTGCTGCCGCAGTCCTGGAAGGCGTCGGTGGTGCCGCTCGGCTCGGTGATCATCGCGATGATCAAAAACTCGGCTCTGATCGGCTTCTTCGGCGTGGTCGGCGACCTGTCCCAGAGCGCCGACCAGCTCACCTCCGCCGAGGGCTACGCCTTCATCCCGGTCGCCATCGGCATCTCGATCGGCTACCTGATCATGACCGTGCCGCTCGGCGCACTGCTCGACCGGCTGGAGAAGCGACAGGCGGTCGCCCGATGAGTCAGCAGACCAGCGTCCTGTACGACGTCCCCGGCCCGCGCCAACGCCGGGTCACCCTGATCAGCAGCATCGTCGCCACCGTGCTGCTGGCCGTCGGCGCGTACTTTCTGATCTACCGCCCGCTGGACGACAAGGGCCAGTTCTCGATGGAGCTGTGGGGGCCGCTGGTCGACCCTTCCCACGAGAACTTCTCCCAGGTCTGGGACCGGATCGGCTTCGGCCTCAAGAACACCCTCACCGCCGCCGCGCTGGCCATCGTCGCCTCGCTGGTGGTCGGCACCCTGCTCGCGATCCTCCGCATCCAGCTCAAGAGCCTCACCCAGCGACGCTTCACCGGAATGGCCACCCCGGTGGCCTACCTGCTGCGCGGGCTCAGCGTCACCCTCTCGGCGGTCACCCGGGTCTGCGTCGAGGTGTTCCGGGGCCTGCCGGTGGTGCTCACCATCTTCTTCGTGGCCCGGGGCTTCCCCGAGTTCGGCATCTCCTTCGACACGCTGTGGTACCTGGTCATCGGCCTGACCGTCTACAACTCCGTGGTCATCGCCGAGATCCTCCGCTCCGGCATGGAGGGGCTGCCTGGCGGGCAGGCCGAGGCCGCCGCCGCGATCGGCCTCTCCCCCGCGCAGACCACCCGGATGATCCTGCTCCCGCAGGCGTTCCGGATCATGCTGCCCGCGCTGATCAGCCAGCTCGTCGTAGTGCTCAAGGACACCTCGCTGGGCTTCATCATCAGCTACGAGGAGACCCTCAACATCGGCAAGCAGATCATCGGCGTGCTGGACAACCCGATCCAGGTCTACGTGGTGATCGCCGCGCTGTTCATCCTGGCCAACTACTCGCTGTCGAAGCTGGCCCAGTTCGTCCAGCGGCGGCTGTCCCGGGGGCGCAAGTCGGCAGGCACGCCGGCCCCGCAGGCCCCGCCCACCGTGCTCGCCTCCCAGGCCGAGGGCACGGGCGGCAACTGACCCATCCCAGGCGACGAGGGCCGGCCCGGAGTTCCGGGCCGGCCCTCGCGGTCGTACGGGGTCAGCGGGCGATCTCGGTGACCCGGGACTCGCGGACCACGGTCACCCGGATCTGACCCGGGTAGGTCAGCTCCTCCTCGATCTGCTTGGCCACGTCCCGGGCGAGGACCGCCGCGCCGATGTCGTCGACGTCGTCCGGCTTGACCATCACCCGGATCTCCCGGCCCGCCTGCATCGCGAAGACCTTCTCCACGCCGAGCTTGCCGGCCGCGATCTCCTCGATCCGTTCCAGCCGCTTGACGTACGCCTCCAGGCTCTCCCGCCGGGCCCCCGGCCGCCCGCCCGAGCACGCGTCGGAGGCCTGGGTGAGGACCGCCTCGATGGTCTGCGGCGGCACCTCGTTGTGGTGCGCCTCGATGGCGTGCACCACATCCTCGCTCTCGCCGTACTTGCGGGCCAGGTCGGCACCGATGATGGCGTGACTGCCCTCCACCTCGTGGGTGAGCGCCTTGCCGATGTCGTGCAGGAACGCCGACCGTTTGATCGTCGGCACGTCCAACCGCAGCTCGGCGGCCATGATCCCGGCGATGTGCGCGGTCTCCACCAGGTGCTTGAGCACGTTCTGCCCGTACGACGTGCGGTAGCGCAGCCGGCCGAGCAGGGTGACCAGCTCGGGGTGGATCTCGGTGATGCCCACCTCGACCAGGGCGTCCTCGGCGGCCCGGTGGCACAGCTCCTCCACCTCTTGGCGGGCCAGGTCGTGCACCTCCTCGATCCGGTGCGGGTGGATGCGCCCGTCGAGGACCAGCTTCTCCAGGGTGAGCCGGCCGACCTCGCGGCGCACCGGGTCGAAGCAGGACAGCAGCACCGCCTCCGGGGTGTCGTCGATGATCAGGTTGACCCCGGTCACCGACTCGAAGGCGCGGATGTTGCGACCCTCCCGGCCGATGATCCGCCCCTTCATCTCGTCCCCCGGCAGGTGCAGCACACTGACCACGCTCTCCGCGGTCTGCTCGCTGGCCACCCGCTGGATGGCGTCCACCACGATGTGCCGGGCGCGCTGCTCGGCGGTGTTGCGGGCGTCGGACTCGATGTCCCGCACCAGCAGCGCCGCCTCCCGCTTCGCCTGCGTCTCGATCGCCTCGATCAGCTCGGTGCGGGCCGAGTCGGCGGTGAGCCCGGCGACGCGTTCCAGTTCCCGCCGGCGCTGCTCCTCGGCCACCGTCAGGGCGGCCTCCCGGGCGGTGACCGCCGCCTCCCGCTCGGCCAGCGCGGCACTGGCGGCGGTGAGCTGCCGCTCCCGTTCGGCCAGCCGCTCCACCTCCTCGGTGTGCAGCCGCTCCCGCTCGTCCATCCGGGCGGCCCGGCGTTCCACCTCGGCCGCCTGCTCCCGCGTCGTCGCGGCGAGCACCGCCACCTCACGCTCACCGCTGCGCCGGGCGCTGGCCCGCAACTGCTCGGCGTCCGCCTCGGCCTGCTTGTGCGCCCGCTCCAGGACGGTGTCCGCCTCGGCGCGGGCGTCGTCGAGGACCCGGCGGGCCTCGGCACGGGCCGACTTCGCCTCCGCCTTGGCCCCGGCCGCCTCGGCCCGCGCCGCCGAGGCGGCGGACTTCGCCACGTCGATGGTGCTGTTCACCTCGTCGGCGGCGCTGCGCAGCGCGGCCAGCGACTGTTCCTGCCGGTCCTTCTCCGCGATGAAGGCGGGATCGTCCGGGGCGGGGGCGGTGCCGATCCGGCGCAGCGCCCGTACGCCGACCAGGACGACGCCGACCACGACGAGGGCGAGGAGCCCGACGACGATCAGGAGCACCACGTCGAAGGTGCTCATGCCGGCGTCCCGTCACCCGGGCCGGTGGGCCGCAACACCGTGCCGGCGCGACCGTGCGCGCCACCACCTCCTGGGGACCCCCGGTCCCTGTGCCGACCAGCCATGGTCGCGCCTCCCCAAACGTCTACGCCGCAGGGGAACCGTGCCGACGGGCACGCCACCTCTGCGGCTCCGGACGCCCGACCGAGCGGCTGGCCGTGGGGATAGCTCTCCGTCGGCGATGCCCATGCGGCATCGCCGACAGCCGGGTGCAGTTGTCGGGTCGGCTCCGGACCGGCTGTCCGGAGGGACCGTCAAGGCCGGTGGAGCTGGCCAAAGTGATGCGGTTCTGTTACGCGATCTATGTTGTGCGCTTAGCCTGCGCTTGGTCGGGCAAAGTGAGCCTGTATGGCGAGGCTAGGTCGCGGGAGGCCGTTCGGTCAAGAACTCATGATCAAACCCCCCGAACGGAGAGAGTTGGCAACGTCACCCACTGGTGATCCAAATCCGGACACGGCGCTGCAAAAATCCCAAAAATCCGCAGTGGTGGGGCCGGACCCGGTCGGGTCAACGGGCACCCAGTGCGCGGGCGCAGCCCGCCAGGGCGGCGTTGTCGGGGGCCGGTGAGCCGTCCGGCAGACGCAGGGTGTCCTCCAGACCGATCCGGGTGTCCAGACCCCGGCGGACCGCCTCCAGGAGCACCGGCCAGGTCGCCGGCCCCTCGCCGTGCAGCAGCACCGGAGGATCACCGGGGGCGAGGAGGGCGAGCATGTCGGCGGCGTCGGCCAGCGCCCGGTCCGGCTCGTCGGCCAGGCACTCGACCAGGACCCGCCCGGCGGGCACCCGCCAGCCCCGCCAGGCGCGGACCGCGTCCACCGTCCAGAGGCCGGCCTCGACCAGCACGTCCCGCCCGTGCAGGGTCGCCGCGACCGCCTCGGCACCGTCCTCGTGGGCGTTGACCGAGGCGAAGTCGGGTAGCACCGACCAGGCGCGGACGGCGGCGACCCGGTCGGCCGGGTCGGGTGCGATCCACGCGCCGGTGCTCACCCCCACCGGCAGCCCCGGCCGGGCGGCGCGGATCGCGGTCACCGCCTCGGCGATCACCGACGGCGACAGCGACTCGACACCGTAGGCGTCCCGGGGATGGACGTGCACCGCCGCCACCCCCAGCGCGGCACAGCGGACCGCGTCGGCGGCCAGTTCGGCCGCGGTCAGCGGCACGGCGGGGTGCTCGTCGCGCCGCCGCGCACCGTTGAGGGACGCCTTCCACACGGTCAGCCCCGTTCGCCCTCGGCGTCGGCCAGCGCGTCGGCGTCGATCTGCTCGGCGAACTCGGCCGCCTCGGCGCTCTGGGCGGCCAGGGCGTCCTTCACCGCCCGGATCGCCACCCCGGGCGGATAACCCTTGCGGGCGAGCATGCCGACCAGCCGGCGGAACACCGCGTCGGGCTCACCCCGGGCGGTCCGCAGCTTCCGGTCGACCAGGGCGCGGGCGGTCTGTGCCTCGGTCTCCTCGTCCAACTCGCCGAGCGCCTCGCTGGCCACCTCGCCGTCCACGCCACGCTGGCGCAGCTCGTTGGCCAGGGCCCGGCGGGCCAGCCCGCGACCGTTGTGCCGGCTGGAAACCCAGGCGCGGGCGAAGGCCGCGTCGTCGATGATGCCGACCTCGTCGTAGCGATCGAGCACCTGGGCGGACACCTCGTCGGAGATGCCCTTCTTCGCCAGCGCCCCGGCCAGCTCGGCCCGGGTCCGCGGGCGCACCGCGAGCTGCCGCAGGCAGATCTCCCGGGCCACCTCGCCCTCGTCCCGGACGGTCGGCTCGACCGGCCCCGACGCGTCCTCGTCGGCCCGCCCCCGGCGACCCCGACGGGGGCGGGGCCCACCGGCCCGGGTCGGATCGTCGGCGTCGGTGCGGAAGGGGTCGTCGGCACCCGCACGGGGTGGGGAGGCGTCCCACCCCCGCCCCGTGCGGGCGCGTCGTCCTGCCATCGGGGGGCGACCGGTCAGAAGTCGACGGGCGGCAGCTCAGGGCCACCGGCGGCGTCACCCGCGCCGACCCCGACCCCGAGCTTCTCCAGGATCTTCTTCTCGATCTCGGCGGCCACGTCCGGGTTCTCCTTCATGAACTCCCGGGCCTTCTCCTTACCCTGGCCGAGCTGGTCACCGTCGTAGGTGTACCAGGCGCCCGACTTGCGGATGATCGCCTGCTCCACGCCGACGTCGATCAGCGAGCCCTCGCGGGAGATGCCCTTGCCGTACATGATGTCGAACTCGGCCTGCTTGAACGGCGCGGCGACCTTGTTCTTCACGACCTTGACCCGGGTGCGGTTACCGACCACGTCGGTGCCGTCCTTGAGGCTCTCGATGCGGCGCACGTCGAGCCGGACCGAGGCGTAGAACTTCAGCGCCCGACCACCGGTGGTGGTCTCGGGGCTGTTGTGCACCATGACCCCGTCGACGAAGTAGTTGTGGTTGCCCTCCACCTCGATGTCGAACCGGTTCATCGAGCGGGTCCTGGGCTTGACGTGCACGTCGATGATCCGGGCCGGCACCGGGGTGAGTTCCGCCGGGGCGAACTGCGGCTCGACCGCGCACCGCCCCTGGAACCGGGGAAGCAGCTTCGAGTGCATCGCCGCCGGCACGTACGGCGCAACCAGTTCCTGGAACCGGGCGGACGACGCCGTCGTGAAGATGATCGACGCGGTCCCCCGGGCGCCCCGGGAAACCAGCTTCACCTCCATGCCGTACGCGTCACGCAGATGCTCCACCAGCCGCTCACGGCTGCCTTCCGCCATCGCCTCGACGCAGATCTCGATCCGGCCGGAGCCACCGGCGGTGCGCTCCTGCACGCCCTTGGAGCGGACCGTGAAGCACCCGTCGTCCATGTACCACACAGCGAGGGCAAGCGGCGTGAGGGCCTTGAGGTAGTCCCAGCTGAGGTGCTTCCTGCCGTCGCCCAGGTAGACCGCACGACGCAACTCGTCCAGCTCGGGCAGGGGCGTGAAGTCGGCAAACGCGGCGCCGCGCTCGTCGGTGCGGCGGGAGTGGGTGATGTTGCCGAGCAGGGACACCTTCCAGTCGAGGTAGTCGACCTGCGCAGCGCCGTGCCCGAGGCGGAAACGGACACCGGAGCGGTCCGCCCGGTTGGGCGAGAGGGCACCGTCACCCATCAGCGAACCGAGCACGACCTGCCACTGCTGCTCACTCAGCCGCCGCGGCTCGGCCAGCATCACCCGGTCACCGGCGATCAGTTCGCCGGCCTCCCGCCAACCGCCGGGCGTGCGGATCAGGTGGTTGGCGGTGGCGGCGAACTGTGCACGGCCGTTGCCGCCCGACTTGGCCACGGTGAACTGGAGGAACTGCTCGGCGGGGCCGTTGTTGAACCAGTTGGTGATTCGCTTCGGCTCCACCCGGTCGGTTTCCGGGTTGTAGGAGAGAATCTCGACGTCCATCCGCTGATTGACGATCTTGCCGATCTTCTCCTGCGTGCCGTCGGCCAGGGTCACCCTGGTCGAGTACGACATACAGCCGAACATGACGCCGATCTTCTCGCGGAGCTGGTTGATGAAGATCGCCGTGGTGCCGGTGTTGTTGAGCACGCCGGTGATCTTCCGCAGCGCCTGGCTCATCAGCCGGGCCTGGAGACCGACGTGACTGTCGCCCATCTCGCCCTCGATCTCGGCGCGCGGCACCAGGGCCGCCACCGAGTCGATCACGATGATGTCGATCGCGCCGGAGCGGACCAGCATGTCGGTGATCTCCAGCGCCTGCTCGCCGGTGTCCGGCTGGGAGACCAGCAGGGCGTCGGTGTCGACACCGAGCGCCTTGGCGTAGTCGGGGTCGAGCGCGTGCTCGGCGTCGACGAAGGCGGCGATGCCGCCGGCCCGCTGGGCGTTGGCCACCGCGTGCAGGGCGACCGTGGTCTTACCGCTGGACTCGGGGCCGTAGATCTCGACGACCCGGCCCCGGGGCAGGCCGCCCACGCCGAGCGCCACGTCGAGCGCGATGGAACCGGTCGGGATGACCGAGGTCTGGACGACCGGACGCTCGCCCAGCCGCATCACCGACCCCTTGCCGAACTGCTTGTCGATCTGAGCGAGAGCAAGGTCGAGTGCCTTCTCCCGGTCGGGCCCTGCGGCCATGTTTGCCACTCCTGCCTTCGCCGGCGTCTTTCCTGAGCTTCGCGTCACGCGGACACGCTAGGCGCTGGGTCCGACAGAAAACCAGCCGACGGGCCGCGAGCTGTGGACGAGCACCCCGCTGTGGACAATAGCCGAACAGGTGTACGAGCCGGCAAGCGACACGCGGACGGGGTGCGACGGCAGCTCAGCGTAGTCGCGCGGGCACCCGGTCGGGGTACGCGGCGACCACCGCCCGCCACACCACGTGGGTCTGCTCGCCGGCCGCGAGGGCCTGTTCGATGGTCCGCCCGTCGAGTTGGGAGAGCACCTGGTCGCTGGCGATGCTGGCCGCGTAGCCCGACCCGAACGCCTCGTCCAGCCGGGTCCAGAAGTCGGTCAGCCGCACGTGATCACTCCTCCTCGTCGGGTGCCGTCGGTGGCACCCGCCGCAACGCTAGCGCCACCAGCGGCACCACCGCGATCGCCGCCAGCAGGGACAGGGTCGGATAACCCGCCACCCGCATGACAAACCCGCTGGCCGCCGCCGCGCCCGCCCCGGCCAGCCCCATCGTCAGGTCGGAGAGCCCCTGCACGCTGGGGCGTACCCGGGACGGCACCGCCTCGGACAGCAGCGTCGAACCGGCCACCATGGTCGCCGACCAGCCCAGCCCGAGCAGCGCCAGGCCGACCGAGAGGCGCGGCGTGTGGTGCCCGGCGGTGCCGGCGACCGCACACGCCGAAAGCAGGGTGCCGACGCCGGTGAGGATCACCGCACGCCGGCCCCACCGGTCGGTGAGCCAACCCACCACCGGCGAGAACGCGTACATGCCGGCGATGTGCACGCTCAGCACGATGCCGACGACCCGCAGCACGTCCGCGTCGGAGTGCGACTCGCCGAGGCGTACCGGGGTCATCGCCATCACCGCGACCATCACCAGGTGGCCGACCGCGACGGCGACGATGCCCAGCCGGGCCGCCGGCCGGCGGCGCACCACCTGCCACGCCACCCGCATGCCGGCCCGCCGTGCGCCCGGCGCGGCTGTCGCCGGGGTGGCGGCCCCGGGCGGCGCACCCGCCTCGGCCGCCGCGAGCCGCCGCGCGGTCAGCAGCGGGTCGGGCCGCAGCAACAGCAGCAGTACGACCGCGGCCAGGCCGAACGCGACGGCACTGAACGCGAACGGGCCGGCCAGCGACGGCAGCCCCCGGGACCGGGTGACCCGGTCGGCGAGCGCGGCGAAGTTGGGGGCCGCCACCGAGCCGATGGTGGTGGCCCAGACGACCAGGGAGAGCTGCCGGCCCCGACGGGCCGGTTCGGCGAGGTCCACCGCCGTGTAGCGGGCCTGGAGGTTGGCCGCCGTGCCGCCGCCGAACAGCAGCATCCCGAGGAAGAGCAGCGGCACCCCGCCGGTGGCCGTGGCGAGCACCACCAGCAGCGCCCCGACCGCCCCGGTCAGGTAGGCCACCACCAGCCCCGGCCGCCGGCCGTGCCCGTTCATGATCCGGGTGACCGGTACGGCGAGCAGCGCCGCGCCGACCACCCCGCAGCTCTGCGCCAGCCCGGCCACGGCGGTGCCGGCGACCCGGGCCGCCAGCAGCGCCCCGACGGAGATCCCGATCGCCACCCCGACCCCACCGATGGTCTGGGTGGCGACGAGCAGCCGCAACGTACGTCGCTGGATCGGGGCGACGTCGGGCCGGGTGGGCACGCGCAGGTCGACGGTCATCGCAGCTCCTGGTCCGGGGAGGCCATCCTCGCGCAGCCGGCCACCCATCCGCACCGGGGTTCCCGGGCGTGCGGTCCGGCGGTCAGCCGGCCAGGGCGCGGGCGGCCACCGTGAGGTCGTCCACCAGCCCCCGATAGGCGACGTCCTGGTTGTCGGCGCGCAGCACCGCCGACGGGTGGATGGTGGCGAGTACCCGGGCGGCGGGCGCGTCGGCGCGGTCCACCGGAGCCCGGGTGAAGTCCGCCGGGTGCTCGGCGGCGGCCGGCCAGGGCAGCAGCCCGCCACGCTGCCGGGTGACCCGGAACGTCGGGCCGAGCAGGGCCTTCGCCGCCGTCGCGCCGAGCACCACCACCAGGTCGGGGCGGAGCCGGGCGAACTCGGCGACCAGCCACGGCCGGCAGGCGGCGATGTGCACCCGGTCCGGGGTCTGGTGAATGCGACGCCGGCCGCGCAGCTCGTGCCGGAAGTGCTTCACCGCGTTGGTGATGTAGAGGTGGGCCGGGTCGAGGCCGGCGTCGTCGACCGCCCGGCGCAGCAGCCGGCCGGCCGGGCCGACGAAGGGCAGCCCGTGCTGGTCCTCCAGGTCGCCGGGCTGCTCGCCGACGAAGACCACCCGGGCGCTCTCGTCGCCCCGACCGAAGACGGTCTGGGTGGCGTCCCGGTACAGCTCGCAGCCCCGGCAACCGGCGGCCGCGGCCCGCAGCTCGGCCAGTGTGCCGGCCTGCGGCGGGATGAACTGCTGGGCACCGGGTGCGTCGGTCTGCTCGGCCATGGCGACTGTTCTACCCGGTCCCGTCGGGAGTCCACGAGGGACCCGCCGGGCGTCCCGTCGACCCGGGTTCCCTACGCTTCGTCGTCGCTTTCGAGCAGGTGCGGACGCTTCTCGGCGATCCACGCCTCCACATCGGACTTGAGCCAGACGTTCCCCATCCTGAGGGTCGCCGCCGGAGCCGGGAAGTCCCGTCGGTTGATCAGGATGTAGGCGCGCTGCCGGGAGACGCCCAGGCGTTCCTGGATCTCTGCCGCACCCATCAACGCTACTTCCACCCGTCAGACGCTACGGATACAGCGTGCGCACGCTTCCAGAAGCGGAGACTCTATACCCAACTCACTCTTCGGATGTAAGGTTTACGTCACGTAAACTCCTAGCGTCAGGAGCGCTCGGCATGTCCCGTTGCAAGTGGTTCCACCGGCCGACTGAGCCCGTCGACGTCGTACAACGGGCCAGACCCCTGCCCCCGACGGCGGCTGCCGTGCGGCACTCCCCCGCCGGCCGGCGGGCCGCGCCGCATCGACAGGTCCCCGAGGTGAGGTGGGGCGCGCGCCGCTCCGACCGGCCCAACCGGGGGTGCTGGCCCGATGCCTGAGCCGCGCTCCGGCGAGCCACCGTTCGCCGTGGTGATGGCCGGTTACGTCGTCGACTTCCACCACCGCAACGTCTGCTCCAGGTGCCGGCCGGACGACTCGTGCGCCCGCCTCGCCGACGCGGGCGCGACGTTGCGCGCCTGGCGGGACCGGCGCGTCCAGCGGGAGCTGCGCGCCCGACGGGACCGGGACGGCCGGTGAAGGCCGGCGACCTGGTGTACGTGACCAGCGCCGCCAGCGTGCAGTTCCTCCGGCCCATCCGGTTGCGGGTCATCCGGGTGCTCGACTGGCCCACGTACGACGGATGGGTCTGGTTGGAGGGCTACCAACTGGACGCGGCCGGCGACGCGGTCTCCCGCCGCAAGGTCTTCGTACGCCCGGCGGGGTTGACCGCGCCGCCGGAGCCCACCCCCGCGCAACCGGGCGGGAGCAGGCCGACGGCGCGGGTCAGGCGGTGAAACCGACCGGGCCGGCGGGACGGACCGCCGCCGCCACCGCGTCGGCCAGCGGCACGAGATCGGCGTCGTCGAGCGCGCTGACCGTGATCCGGACGGCGGGCGGGCTGCCGAGCCGGGAGAGGCCGCCGGGCGCCACCGACCAGCCGGCGTCGCGCAGCGCGGTGACCGTGGCGGTCTCGTCGGGCACCGGCAGCCAGACGTTGATGCCGCTGCGGCCGTGCCCCGCCACGCCCCGCTCGGCGAGCGCGGTGAGCAGCCCCCGGCGGCGACGTTCGTAGGCGTCGGCGGCCCGGTCGACCAGGGCGGTGGTGGCCGGATCGTGCCAGAGCGACAGGACGAGTCGTTGCAGGACGGTGGAGACCCAGCCGGCCCCCACCCGGGCCCGGCCGGCCACCCGGGACACCGTCACCTCGTCTCCGGCCAGCACCGCCAGCCGCAGGTCGGGCCCGTAGGGCTTGCTCACCGAGCGGATGAAGGCCCAGGTCGGGGTGGCACCGGCCAGCGGGTGCACCGGCAGCCGGGACAGCTCGGCGGCGTGGTCGTCCTCGATCAGCAGCAGGTCGGGGCGGTCGGCGAGCAGGGCCCGCAACTCCCCGGCCCGGCCGGCGGAGACGGCGGCGCCCGTCGGATTCTGCGCCCGGCTGGTCACCACCAGCGCCCGCACCCCGAGGGCGAGGGCGTCGCGCACCCCGGCCACGACGGGCCCCTCGTCGTCGACCGGGAAGCCGACCGGCCGCAATCCGAGCGCCGCGACGAGGTCGAGCAGGTTGGCCCAGCCCGGGTCCTCCAGGCCCACCGCGTCACCGGGGCGCAGGTGGGTGGCGAGCAGCCGTTCGATGCCGTCGAGCGCACCCCCGGTGAGGGTCAGCTCGTCGGCGGGCACCCCGTCGGCGGCCAGCCGGGAGCGGGCGGCCTCGGCCAGGGCGGGGTGCACGCCGGTCGTGGCGTATCCGACGGGTGGGCCGACCGTGTCGGCGAGCGCGGCCAGGTGCGGGCCGAGCGGCGGCAGGAGCCGGGGGTCGGGTTGCCCGTGGGACACGTCCCGGGTGCCGGGGGCGGGGGCCGGGGCGTGCGCGGCGCGGCGGGGGGCGACCGGCGGCCGGGGCCGCACCCGGGTGCCGTGCCGGCCGGCGGTGACCACCAGACCCCGCTGGCGCAGCTCCTGGTAGGCGCGGGCGACGGTGGCCGGGCTGACCGCCAGCGCGGTGGCGAGGGCGCGGACGGGCGGCAACGCGTCACCGGCGGCGAGCGCGCCGCTGCGGATGCCGGTTTCCACGCTCGCCGAAATCGCGGCGGACGTGGACCCGAGGATCTGATAATGTGCTGCCACAGTTTCAGGATCGTACTAGAACAAAGGCGGGATGTCACATGTACGCGCCGACCGCACGCACCACCGCCAACCGCAGCCGGGACCGGATGAGCTACGACCGGGCCACCGCCCACGCGGTGCTCGACGAGGCCTACCACTGCGTGCTGGGGTTCGTGGTCGACGGTGAGCCCCGACTGCTGCCCACCCTGCACGTCCGCGTCGGTGACACCCTCTACCTGCACGGCTCCACCGGCAGCCGGCCGCTGCTCGCCGCCCGGGGCGACGCCGGGCTGCCGGTCTGCGTCACCGTGACCCTGCTCGACGGGCTGGTCTTCGGCCGTTCCCAGTTCCACCACAGCGCCAACTACCGCTCGGTCGTCGCCCACGGCACCGCCCACCTGGTGACCGACGACGACGACAAGCGCACGGTGCTGACCGCCCTGGTGGAGAAGGCCGCCGCCGGGCGGGCCGCCGACAGCCGTCCACCGAGCCGGCGGGAGCTGGCCGAGACCGCCGTCCTGGCGCTGCCGCTGCGCGAGGTGTCGGTCCGGACCCGTACCGGCGGGGTCCGCGACGAACCCGCCGACCTCGACCTGCCGTACTGGGCCGGGGTGGTGCCGTTGCGGCAGGTCGCCGGCCCGCCGGAGCCCGACACCGGGGTGGCCGCCCCGCTGCCGGCCTACCTGTCCGGCACCCCGGTGCGGGAGCCGGCCGGACCGGCCCGCCCGGGCCCGGCGCACGTCACCGGCCCGTCCGACGCCGCCGGGCCCGTCGAGGCGGAAGCGCGGGCCGCCGGACCGTCGGGGGCGGGTTCCGCCACGTCACCGTGGTACGAGCCGGTGCCGCTGCACGGCGGGCACGTGCTGCTGGAACCGCTCACCGCGACGCACGCCGACGACCTCTTCACCGCCACCGCCGAGCCGGAGGTCTGGGCCCACCTGAGCCACCCGACGCCCACCGACCCGGCCGCGATGCGGGCCGTCGTCACCACCGCGCTGGACGCCCGGCAGCGCGGCGAACGGGTGCCGTGGGTGCAGCGCTGCGCCCGCACCGGCGCGGTCATCGGGTCGACCTCCTACTACGACCTCGACCCGGCGCGGCGCTGCGTCGCCATCGGGTACACCTGGCTCGGCCGCGCGTGGTGGGGCAGCGCCGTCAACACCGAGGCCAAGCTGTTGCTGCTCGGTCGGGCGTTCGACGACCTGGGGGCGGTGCGGGTGGTCTGGCAGACCGACATCCGCAACACCAGGTCGCAGGCCGCGATCGCCCGGCTCGGCGCGACCCGGGAGGGCGTGCTGCGGATGCACCGGCAGCGCCCGGACGGCTCCTGGCGGGACACCGTGCAGTACGCCATGACCGTCGACGAGTGGCCGAACGCACAGGCCAGGCTGCGGGAATGGCTTCACCGTCCGGCACCGGCGGAGCGAGGATGACGGGCGTGCTGGGCATCACCGACATCTGGACGTACGTGTTGGGCACCGTGGCGATCATCCTGCTGCCGGGGCCGAACTCCCTCTTCGTGCTCTCCACCGCCGCCAAGCGCGGCGTGGCGACCGGCTACCGGGCGGCGGGCGGGGTCTTCCTCGGCGACTCGGTGCTGATGATCCTCTCCGCCGCCGGGGTGGCGTCGCTGCTCAAGGCGTATCCGCCGCTCTTCCTCGTGATCAAGTACGCGGGCGCGGCCTACCTGGGCTACGTCGGGCTGACCATGTTGCGGGGGGCCTGGCGGCGGTGGCGCGACCGCAACGACCCCGCGACACCCCGGCTGATCGACGCCGCCGAGCCGGAGGCGCTGCGCAGCCCGTTCCGCAAGGCGCTGGTGATCAGCCTGCTCAACCCGAAGGCGATCCTCTTCTTCATCTCGTTCTTCATCCAGTTCGTCGACCCCGGCTATGCCTGGCCGGCGCTGTCGTTCCTGCTGCTCGGGCTGATCGCCCAGGTGACCAGCGCGCTCTACCTGACCGCGCTGATCTTCGCGGGTACCTTCCTGGCCGCCCAGTTCCGGCAGCGTCGCCGGTTGGCCGCCGGAGCCACCACCGGCGTCGGCATGCTCTTCCTGGGCTTCGGCATCAAGCTCGCCACCGCCTCGGTCTGACCCGCCCCACCCCGCACACGACACACGGCACCTGACCCGCCCGCTGCGGCCGGCGGGTCAGGTGCCGTCGCCACCTCCGCCCCCGCTGCCGATCCCCCCACTCCCGGCGGTGCCGCCCAACCCGAAGCCCGGCCGCACCGGTTCGTCGGGCGGGCGGCTGACGTGGGCCGACTCGGTGATCCGGGCCGACCAGTGCGCGTCCGAGGCCGCCGCCGCGTGCCGGTCGATCGCCGTACGCAACCAGCCGTCCACCACCGAGACCCAGTCCTGCTGGTCGGTACCGGTGTGCCAGATCCGGAACCGGCTGATGCTCTGGTGACTGATCCCGGTCAACGACAGCCGCCGGTCCATCCACAGCAGCACCTCCAGGCCGGCGGAGTTGGTCACGAAGATCAGCTCCAGCTCGGTGATCGGGCCGGCGTAGAGCGGGGCGACCCAGTAGCCGAGCCGCTGGTGCACCGGCAGGGTCTGCGCGACCCCCGGCAGCCGGCTCGACACCAGTCCCGCCTGCCGCAGCACGAAACCCAGCGTGTCCAGCGCGGCGAGCACATGCTGCTGGGCGGGCAACGGATGGATGAAGACCGGCACCATCGCGCCCTGCTCCAGCTCCGGGTCCACCGACACCTCGGTACGTAGTCCGGTACGCAGGCTCATCAACGGCACCCCGCCGAAGATCGTCACCGGGGTCTCCCACGGCAGCGGTACGGCGAAGTCGATGGCCCGTCGCCGACCGGCCGGTACGACGAACCGTCCCCCCACCGGCACCTGGTGGTACTGCACGAGGCGACGGGGCGAACGGGGGTCCTCCGGTTCGGCGGTCGCCACCAGACCCAGCCGTACGTGCCGGATCGGCACGTCCTGCGACCCGGCGCTGAGGGTCACCCGCCCCGGCAGCCGCAGCCCCGGGCGGGTGCTCGGATTGGTGAGGGTGGTGCTCACCGACAACCCGGTCACACCGGATTCCCGGGACACACCGGTCAACCGCATGACCGTGCGGGTTCCCGCTCACCGGCTCCGCACTCCTCGACCCGGCGCCAGACCAGGCAGGGCTACCGCATTGTTCGACGCGAAGGGGGCGATGTAGCGGTGTCAACTCCTGTCCGACACCACCACATCGCCCCCGTTGTGTCGATCTTGCTCAGCGCCGGGCGCTACGGCCGTCAGCGCATCCGGCGGCCCCGCGGGATCGGGTCGGTCTCGTCGTCGAACTCGCCGATGACCTCTTCGAGGAGGTCCTCCAGCGCCACGAAACCGATCGGCCGGGTCGGGCCGCCACCGTTGCGGACCAGCGCCAACTGGGCCTGGTCGGCGCGCATCGCGGCGACCGCCTCGGTGACCGAGGAGGTGGCCGGCAGGGTGAACGACCGGGTCATCAGCTCGGCGGCGGTGGCCGCCCGGCTGGTGGTGACGGCCCGGACCGCCTCCCGTACGTGCACCAGCCCGCACACCTCACCGCCGTCGTCGAGGACGGCGAGCCGGGACCGGCCGCTGTCCCGGCTGACCTGCTCGATCCGCTCGGCGGTGTCGTTGCGGTGGACCGTGACGATCTGGTCGAAGGGTTCCATCACCTGGGCGACGGTGGTGCCCTGCAACTCCAGCATGCTGGTCAGCATCTGGTGCTGTTCGGCACCGAGCAGCCCGTGCTCGCGGGACTGTTCGAGCAGGATGCGCAGCTCATCCGGACCGTGGACCTGGGCGAGCTGGTCCTGCTGCTGCACCCCCACCAGCCGCAGCATCGCGTTGGCCAGGGCGTTGAGCACGGACAGCACCGGGCGGGCGACCCGGGCGAAGGCCCGGAACGGCAGCGCCAGCAGGGTCGCCGAGCGCTCGGCGTCGGTGATCGCCCACGACTTCGGGGCCATCTCGCCGACCACCAGGTGCAGGAACGTCACCAGCCCCAATGCGAAGATCAACGCGACGACGTGGCTGGCCGCCTCCGGCAGGCCGACGGTGTGCAGCAGCGGGCTGATCAGGTGTTCGATCGCCGGTTCGGCGAGCGCACCCAGGCCCAGGGTGCACAGGGTGATGCCGAGCTGCGCGCCGGCCAGCATCAGGGACAGCTCGCGAACCCCGTCCAGGGCGGCGCGGGCGGCCCGGCTGCCGGTGGCGGCGGTCTGTTCCAACCGGTAGCGCTTGGCCGCCACCAGGGCGAACTCGGCGGCCACGAAGAAGCCGTTGAGGGCGAGCAGCAGCACCGACACCAGCAGTGCGACGGTGGGGCTCATGACCGATCCTCCCGACCCGGGGTGACGCGCACGTCGGCACCGCCGGTGGCACGGGCGTTCGCGCCGCCGCGTCGATCGCCCCCGGTGCCGCCGGCGCGGACGTTCGTGGCGCGGCGTCGCTCGCCCGCGCCACCGGCGGCCGGAGGTTCCCCGTCGGCGGCCTGGTCGGCGGCCAGGGTGAGCCGGACGGAGTCGGCCACGTGCCGGTCCACGGCGAGCACCTCGACCAGGGCCGTCGGCCGTTCCGCCGGCTCGTCGTGGTCGACCGGCAGGCTGATCTCCAGCCGGTCACCCACCTCGGGCACCCGGCCCAACTCCCGCATGACCAGCCCGGAGAGGGTGTCGTACTCGGGGGCCTCGGGCAGGGCGATGCCGGTGCTGTCGGCGACCTCGTCGATCCGCCAGCGGGCCGGCACCACCCAGGAGCCGTCCTCCTGCCGGATCGGGGCCGGCTCGGGCGGGTCGTCCTCGTCGCGGATCGGTCCGACGAGTTCCTCGGCGATGTCCTCCAGCGTGATCACGCCGGCGAAGCCGCCATACTCGTCGACCACGCAGGCGAGCTGCCGGTGCCCGGAACGCAGCCGGTCCAGCACCGTGGGCAGCGGCAGCGTCTCCGGCACCAGCAGCGGCGGTACGGCCACCGCGCTGACCGGGGTGGTGGCGCGCTCGGCCGGCGGCACCCCGAGCACGTCGGCGATGCCGACCACGCCGACGAGGTCGTCGACGCCGTCGACGCCGCGTACCGGGAAGCGGGAGTGACCGGTGTCGAGCAGCTCGACCACCCGGCTGACCGGTTCGTGCGACCGGATGGTGTGCACGTCGACCCGGGGCACCATGGCCTCCCCGGCGGTCAGCTCCCGGAAGTCGAGACCCCGGTCGAGCAGGTCGGACATCTCGGCGTCGAGATGCCCCTCCTCCCGGGACTCGGCGATGATCTGCTCCAGGTCGGCCGGGGTGGCACCACTGGGCAGCTCCTCGATCGGCTCGATGCCGACCCGGCGCAGCAGCCGGACGGCGGCCCGATCGAAGAGCGTGATCAGCGGCCCGGCGATCTTCAGGTAGATCAGAGTCGACCGGCTCAGCGCCCGCGCCAACACCTCGGGGCGGGCGATGGCCAGGTTCTTCGGGGCCAACTCACCGAGGACCATCTGCACGACGGTGGCGATGACCAGCGCCAACGCCACCGACAGCGGCAGGCTGACGCCGGTTGCGACGCCGACGCCGCCGAGCAGTTCGGCCAGCCCGGCACCGAGGTAGGGCTCGGCGGCGTAACCGACCAGCAGGGCGGTCACGGTGATGCCGAGCTGTGCCCCGGAGAGCATGAACGACAGCCGCCCGGTGACCTCCAGGGCGCGGGCGGCCTTGGCGTCGCCGTCGTCGGCGAGCTGCTTGAGCTTGCCCCGGTCCACGGCGACGTAGCCGAACTCCTGGGCTACGAAGTAGCCGGTGGCGGCGGTGAGAACGATGATGAGTGCGAGGCCGACGACGATCAACACGGGTCGCTCAGGGCTCCCGTGGACGTCGGGGCGGAGGATTGCCGGGCACGACCCGGCTGGCTACTGCTGCCCTCCTGGGCAGAGGAGTCGATCATGCCGCAATTCTATCGGCGGTTGCTGGATGCCCGCTGAGGGTGGGCGCAAAGTTCCTGCTCGTCGCGTTAGTCAGGGGCGCGGGGCGGGTCCCCGGCCAGCTCGTCGACGTCGAGCAGGCTGCGGTCGACCCGGCCGGACCGGTAGGCGGCCCGGCCGATCATCTGGGCGGCCACCGGGGCGGTGGCCAGCTGGAAGACCCCGACCAGCAGGATCATGCCCAGGTCGGCCGCGGTACGCAGCCGCAGCACCAGCCCCAGCAGCAACAGCAGCACCCCGAGCACCTGCGGTTTGGTGGCGGCGTGCATCCGGTCCAGCACGTCCGGGAAGCGCAGCACGCCGATCCCGGCGGCGAGGCTGAGCAGCGCCCCGGAGACGAGGGCGACGGCGCCCAGCCAGTCGATCACCGCACCCACGCTCACGGCCGCCCTCCCCCGGCCGGAACCGGCGCGATCCGGCCGGGAGCCGGCATCAGGCCCCGACCCGGCGTGCGGTGGCGGACCGGCGACCGGTCGTGGCCGGGCCCGGGATGACGGCCCGACCCCGGGACGGGCCGGGTCACGGCTCCTCCCGGGCGGCGAAGCGGACCAGGGCGACCGAGCCGACGAAGCCGAGTAGGGAGAGCACCACCAGCACCGGCAGCGTGGTGGCGTGCCGGTTCACCGCCGCCTCCGCGCCGACCGCGCCGAGCATGGTGGCGAGCAGCAGGTCGGCGGCGATGACCCGGTCCAGCAGCGACGGGCCCCGGTAGATCCGGGCCAGCGCCAGCAGGGCGGTGGTCGACAGCAGCACGGTCAGGACGACGGCGAGGACGACGGTCACGGGGCCTCCGTGGGTTCGGTGGTGAGCTGCCGCAGCTCGGCGGCGGAGCCGACGGCCCGCACGATCCGTTCCTCGACGGCGAGGATGCGGTCGCGGCTGCCGGTCAGGTCGGCCGGGGACCGCACGTCGAGCACGTGCACGTAGAGGACGCCGGCATCCCGGTCGACCTCGACGATCAGGGTGCCCGGCACCAGGGAGAGCAGCTCGGCGGTGAGCGCCAGGTTCAGGTCGGTGCGGACCCGCAGCCGCACCCCGATGATCGCGCCGCGCGGGCGGAAGCCGGGGCGTACGGCGATGGCGGCGACGTGGATGCTGGCGCTGACCAGCTCGACGACGAACCCCCCGGCGAGCCGGAGCAGCGCCCGGGGCCGCAGCCGACCCCCGAAGGAGACCGGTGGGAGCGGGAAGAACACCAGCACCGCCCCGCCGACCACCAGGCCGGCGAGCAGATTGGCCGGGGAGAAGTTCCCCCAGAGCAGGTTCCAGACCAGGACCAGCCAGCCGAGGGCGATGAGCTGGTCGCGGCGGCGTCCCGTACGCGGCGGCGTACCGGCCCGGCGACGCGTCCGGCCGGTCACGACGGGCCGCCGGGCAGGACGGCCCGCACGTACGGGGTACGCAGTCGCAGGTCGTCGGCGGCGTCGGCGGTGACCTGGAACAGCGGGCCGGCGGCGACGGTGAGGGCCAGCCCCAGCACCACCAGGGCGGCGGTCGCCCCGATCATCAGCGCGGGCAGCCGGGGAACCGGGTCGGCGGTGGCGAGCCGCGGGGCCCGCCAGAACGCGATGTTCCACACCCGGGAGGCGGCGTAGAGGGTGAGCAGGCTGGTCAGCGTGCCGGCGACGACCAGCGCCCAGGGCAGCACGCCACCGTGTGCCACCCCGGCCTCGAGCAGGCCGACCTTGCCGAGGAAGCCGGAGAACGGGGGGATGCCGGCCAGGTTCATCGCGGGGACGAAGTAGAGCACCGCCAGCAGCGGGGCGATCCGGGCCAGCCCGCCGAGCCGGCGCAGGTCGGTGCTGCCGGCCCGCTCCTCGACCAGGCCGGCGACCAGGAACAGGGTGGTCTGGATGGTGATGTGGTGCACCACGTAGAAGATCGCGCCGGAGAGCGCGGCGGTGGTGCCCAACGCCACCCCGAAGATCATGTAGCCGATGTGGCTGACCAGGGTGAACGAGAAGAGCCGCTTCATGTCCGACTGGGCGACCGCGCCGAGCACGCCGACCACCATGGTCAGTCCGGCCGCCACCATCAGCAGGGTGGACGCCGCACCGCCGGGGAAGAGCAGCGTCTCGGTCCGGATGATCGCGTAGACGCCGACCTTGGTGAGCAGGCCCGCGAAGACGGCGGTGACCGGTGCCGGGGCGGTCGGGTAGCTGTCCGGCAGCCAGGCGGACAGCGGGAAGAGCGCCGCCTTGATGCCGAAGGCGAGCAGCAGCGTCAACTGCAACGCCAGCCGTACGCCGTCGGGCAGGGCGTCGAGCCGGCCGGCGAGCTGCGCCATGTTGAGGGTGCCGGTGGCCGCGTACACCAGTCCCACGGCGGTCAGGAAGATCATCGAGGAGAGGATGCTGACCACCACGTACGTCGAACCGGTGCGGATGCGGGCCTCGGTGCCGCCCAGGGTGATCAGCACGAAGCTCGCCGCGAGCAGGATCTCGAACCCGACGAAGAGGTTGAACAGGTCACCGGCGAGGAACGCGTTGGTGATCCCGGCGGTCAGCACCAGGTAGGTGGGGTGGTAGATGCTCACCGGCGCGGACTCGCTGGTCTCGGCGCGGCCCTGGCCGATGGAGTACAACAGCACGCAGAGCGTGACCGCCGACGAGACCACCAGCATCAACGCGGCGAGCTGGTCGGCGACCAGCACGATGCCGACCGGCGCGGGCCAGCCGCCCACCTCGGTCACCACCGGCCCGTCCCGGTGGGCCCGCACCAGCAGCAGCACCGCGACCACCAGGTTGGTGGCGAGGGCGACCACGCTGACGGTGCGCTGCAACCGGGGCCGGCTGACCAGGATCAGGGTGAGGGCGGCCCCGAGCAGCGGCACCACCACCGGCAGCGGCACGAGGCGGTTCACCGGATGCCGCCCGGTCGGCGGGGCGGTTCCGGGTCCACCTGTTCGGGGTCGTCGCCGGGCCCCTCGCCGCCGAGGTCGGCGTTGGGCACCTCGTTGCGGGCGGCGAGCGCGACGATCTGCTGGTCCTCCACGTCGTCCTGGACCTCGTCGTCGCCGCCGAGATACCAGCTCCGGTACGCCACGGCGGCGAGGAAGGCGGTCAGCCCGAAGGTGATCACGATGGCGGTGAGCACCATCGCCTGCGGCAGCGCGTCGCTCATCGCGTCGTCCGGGCCGGCGCCCACCACCGGCGCACCGCCGGAGCGACCACCGACCAGGATGAGCAGGTTCACCCCGTTGCCGAGCAGGATGACGCCGAGCAGGATGCGGGTGAGGCTGCGCTCCAGCAGCAGGGTCACCCCGGTGGCGGTGAGCACGCCCACGGCGATCACCAGCACCAGCGTCGGGCCCGCCCCGCCGTCCCTCACCGCCGGTCCCCCTCGTGGTCGACGACGAGCCCCCGGTCGGACTTGCCGGCCGCCTCGATGTGCCTGTCGATCTCGGCGCCGAGACTGCGCAGGATGTCCAGCATCAGCCCCACCACGATCAGGTAGACGCCGATGTCGAAGAAGAGCGAGGTGACCAGGTACGGCCCGCCGAGGCCGGGCAGCGGCAGGTCGACCCGGGTGCTCGCCAGCACGGTGCCGGTGGTCAGCAGGGAGACCACGCCCCCGCCGACGGCGATCGCCAGCCCCGCGCCGAGCACCGTGCCCGCCCCGACCGGGGCCGCCTCGGCCAGTTCGTACCGGCCACCGGCGAGGTAGCGCACGGCCAGCGCCAGGCTCGCCACGAGGCCACCGGCGAAGCCGCCGCCTGGCGCGTTGTGGCCGGAGAAGAGCAGGAACAGCGAGAAGAGCACGATCGTGTGGAACAGCAGCCGGGTCACCACCTCGAAGACGATGGACCGGCGGCGCGCGTGCAGGGTGGTCCCGCCGCGCAGCCACACCGGTCGGTCGCCGTGGCCGGCGGTGGCGGGTTCCACCCGACGCGGTCGCGGCCCGGTGCGGGACCGCTCGAAGATCAGGCTGGCCACCCCGGTGGCGGCCACCACCAGCACCGACAGCTCGCCCATGGTGTCCCAGGCCCGGATGTCCACCAGGGTCACGTTGACCACGTTGCGGCCGTGCCCCTCGGCGACGGCGAGCACCGGGAAGGCGGTCGAGATGGACACGGCGGTCCGGGCCCCGGACGCGACCAGCGCCAGCCCGGCCAGCACCACGCCCACGGCGACGCCGAGCACCCGGCGGGCCCACCGGCTGCGGCGCAGCGGCCGGGCCGAGAACCGTTCCGGCAACCGGCGCAGCACCAGCACGAACACGGCGATGGTGGCGGTCTCCACCAGGAACTGGGTCAGCGCCAGGTCGGGTGCCCCGTAGAGGACGAACAGCATGGCGGTGCCGTAGCCGGTCACCCCGACCAGCAGCATCGCGGTCAGCCGCCGTCGGGCGTTGACCGCGAAGAGCGCCGCGACCCCGATGACCAGTCCCACCACCAGTTGCAGCGGGCTGTCCCAGACCGCGAGCCGGGTCCGCCACGGGCTGGTGCTGAGCAGGGCCGCGCCCGGCACCAGCACCAGGGCCAGCAGGACGGTGCCCAGGTACAGCGGCAGCGAGCCGCGCTGGGTGGCCCCGGTGACCTCGATGGCGAGCCGGTCGAACCGGTGGGTGACCCACTCGTACCCCTGGTTGCCGGTGAACGGCAGCTTCCACCGGGCCAGCGCCGGGGCGAGCGGGCCGCGCGCCGCGTGCAGCACGGCCCCGCCGGCCAGGGCCAGCGCGGACAGGCCGAGGGCGGGGGTCAGGCCGTGCCAGAGGGCGAGCGTGTCGTGCGGCGGGCCGAAGAGTTCCGCGTACGGGTCGAGCAGGCCGTTCAGCGCGGCGGCGGCCGGGCCGGCGACCAGCCCGGCTGTCGCGAGCAGGGCGGGTGGGGCGAGCATCGGCCACGGGACCGGCTCCGGTGCGGCCTCGGCGACCCCGGGGCGGGTGGCGAAGGCGCCCCAGAGGAAGCGGATGCTGTAGGCGACGGTGAGCACGGTGCCCAGGACCAGCCCGACGAGCACCACCGGACGGGTGGCCAGGGCGGTGAAGACCGCCTCCTTGGCGACGAAGCCGAGCAGCGGCGGCACGCCCGCCATCGACGCGGCGGCGAGCGTGGCGATCACCGCCAACTCCGGGGCCCGGCGGCCGAGACCGGAGAGTTCCCGCAGGTCGCGGGTGCCGACGTCGTGGTCGATGATGCCGACGACGAGGAACAGGGCGGCCTTGAACAGGGCGTGGGCGAGCAGCATCGCGACCCCGGCGAGCGCGGCGTCGGCGCTGCCCGTACCGATCGTCACGGTCAGCAGGCCGAGCTGGCTGACCGTGCCGTAGGCCAGCAGCAGTTTCAGGTCGCACTGGCGCAGCGCCGCCCAGCCGCCGGCGAGCATGCTGACCAGGCCGAGGGTGAGCAGCACCGGCCGCCACGGGCCGGTGTCGGCGAGCACCGGGGCGAGCAGGCCGATCAGGTAGACACCGGCCTTGACCATCGCCGCCGCGTGCAGGTAGGCGCTGACCGGGGTGGGTGCGGCCATCGCCACCGGCAGCCAGCCGTTGAACGGCACGATCGCCGACTTGGCCAGCGCGCCGGTCAGGATCAACAGCACCGCGGCGACCAGCGTCCCGCCGCCGGGCAGTGGCGCGGCGGCGATCTCCGACCAGCGGTAGCTGCCGGCGTGCCCGCCGAGGATCAGGAAGCCGAGCAGCATGGCCAGGCCGCCGAGGGTGGTGACGGTGAGCGCCTGGGCCGCCGCCCAGCGGCTGGAGCGGCGCTCGGTGCTGTGCCCGATGAGCAGGTAGGAGAAGACGGTGGTGAGTTCCCAGAAGACGTAGAGCAGCAGCAGGTCGTCGGAGAGGACCAGGCCGAGCATGGCCCCGGCGAAGGCGACCAGCACCGCGACGAACCGGGGCAGGCCCGCCGCGCCGGGCGCGAAGTACCTGCCGCAGTAGACCAGGACGAGCGCGCCGACCCCACCGACCAGCAGGGTCATCAGCCAGGACAGCGTCGTCATCCGCAACGCCACGTCGAGGTCGAGCTGGCCGATCCAGTGGTACGTCTCGACGACCGCGCCGCCGTCGTGGACGGCCGGGGTGCGGGTCAGCGCCCAGCCGAGGGCGGCGGCGGGCACCAGCGCCAGCGGGTAGCAGGCGCGTGGGCCCCACCAGCGGACCAGCAGCGGCGCGACTAGCGCCGCCACCAGGTGGAGGAGCAGCAGTACGAGCACGCGTCCTCCCCGTCGAACTGGCGGCGCGCGCCGGGCGAGTTGTCCGGCCAGCACCGATCACACGCCAGTTCCGCCCCCTATGGGGCGTTTTCGGGAAATCGTCCGGTCAGCCGGTGACCGTGTCACCACCGGGAAGCGCGGGCGTCAGGGCACGCCGGGGCTCGACGAGCAGGTCGGGGCGGCCGAGCTGGAGGGCGACCTTGTCGACCACCCGCTGGGCGACGGCGAGCGAGCGCACCGGCAGCATGGCGCCGCGACTCTCCCGGCGGAGCACGAAGTAGTGCACGGCGACCCGCACCTGCCCCCGGTCGGCGGCGCTGGACTGCGCGGTGGAGACGACCAACTCCCGCAGGCTGTCGGCGAGACGCTCGGCGAGCGCCAGCTCGGGGCCGCGCAGACTGGTCCGCAGGGCGGTGAGGTGACCTTCGACCTTGCGGATGAGCACGTCGGTGCCGGGCGTCGGGCCACGCTCCTCGACGAACATCCGATTCCTTTCACCTGGTGCGGCGTTCCGGGAGAAGTTACTTTATGTTGTGGGCCACAAGCAAGCAGTTAAGTAAGACTTAAGTAGTAAAACGTACAATCAGCGCGCAATTTGCCCTTAGTTGGATAGAACACCGGCGGCTCCGGCGGAATGTCACACCGCCGGGGCAGGATGGGGACGTGACGGGGCGGAAGAACGCGAGGGGGCAGGAGGACGCGACGGGGCAGGAGGACGCGACGGGCGGAGCGACGGTCCCGGCCGGGTTCGGTCCGGCCACCCGGGAGTGGTTCACCGCCGCCTTCGCCGCTCCCACCGCCGCCCAGACCGGCGCCTGGCGCTCGATCGCCGCCGGCCGCAACGCCCTGGTGGTCGCGCCCACCGGCTCGGGCAAGACCCTCGCGGCGTTCCTCTGGTCGCTCGACCGGCTGGCCGACGCGCCACCCCCGGACGACGCCCGGCACCGCTGCCGGGTGCTCTACGTCAGCCCGCTCAAGGCGCTCGCGGTCGACGTCGAACGCAACCTCCGCGCCCCGCTCGCCGGCATCCGGCAGGCCGCCACCCGGCTCGGCGTGACACCACCGGACATCACCGTCGGCATGCGTACCGGCGACACCCCGGCCGACGAGCGGCGGGCCTTCGCCCGCACCCCGCCGGACATCCTCATCACCACCCCCGAATCGTTGTTCCTGCTGCTCACCTCCGCCGCCCGGGAATCACTGCGCGGTGTCGAGACGGTCATCCTCGACGAGGTGCACGCCGTCGCCGGCACCAAGCGCGGCGCCCACCTGGCGCTCTCCCTGGAACGCCTCGACGGGCTGCTGGCCCGGCCCGCCCAGCGGATCGGCCTGTCCGCCACCGTCCGGCCGATCGACGCGTGCGCCCGCTTCCTCGGCGGCGCCCGCCCGGTCGACGTGGTCCAGCCGGCCACCCCCAAGACGATCGAGGTGAGCGTCCAGGTCCCGGTGGAGGACATGACCCGGCTCGACGAGACCGAGCAGCCGCCGGACGACGCTCCCGGCGGCCCCGGCCCCCGCCGGGCGTCCATCTGGCCGGCCGTCGAGGAACGGGTCTTCGCGCTGATCCGGGCGCACCGCTCGACCATCGTGTTCACCAACTCGCGGCGCAGCGCCGAGCGGCTCTGCGCCCGGCTCAACGAGCTGGCCACCGAGGAACGGGAAGCAGCCGGAGCCACCCCGCCCGCCGGGACGGGCGACGGGCCGGGCAGAGCCGACGGGCCGGGCGGAGCAGGCGACGGGCCGGGCGGGGCGGACGAGCCGGGCAGGGCCGACGAGCCGGGCAGGGCACAGCGGTGGGGCGGCCCGGTGGGGCCGTTGCGGACACCCCGCCCGCCGGCCGAGGCGATGGCCCAGTCGGGCACGGCGGCCGGCGCGGAGGCGGTGATCGCCCGTGCCCACCACGGCAGCGTCTCCCGGGAGGAACGCAAGCAGATCGAGGAGGCGCTCAAGTCCGGCCGGCTGCCCGCCGTGGTCGCCACCTCCAGCCTGGAGTTGGGCATCGACATGGGCGCGGTCGACCTGGTGGTGCAGATCGAGGCCCCGCCGAGCGTCGCGGCCGGCCTGCAACGGGTCGGCCGCGCCGGGCACCAGGTGGGCGCGGTGTCCCGGGGCGTGGTGTTCCCCAAGCACCGGGGCGACCTGCTCTCCTGCACGGTGGTCGCCGAGCGGATGGCTGCCGGCGCGATCGAGGAGCTGCACTACCCGCGTAACCCGCTCGACGTGCTCGCCCAGCAGATCGTCGCCATGGTCGCCCTCGAACCCTGGTCGCTCGGCGACCTGGCGGTGCTGGTCCGCCGGGCCGCACCCTTCGCCGAGCTGCCCGACTCGGCGTTGCACGCGGTGCTCGACATGCTCTCCGGCCGCTACCCGTCGACCGCCTTCGCCGAGCTGCGTCCCCGGCTGGTCTGGGACCGGGCCACCGACGTGCTCACCGGCCGGCCGGGGGCCCAGCGCCTCGCCGTCACCAGCGGCGGCACCATTCCCGACCGGGGCCTGTTCGGGGTCTTCCTGGCCGGGGCGGAACGCGCCGCCCGGGTCGGTGAGCTGGACGAGGAGATGGTCTACGAGTCCCGGGTCGGCGACGTCTTCCTGCTCGGCTCGTCGTCCTGGCGGATCGAGGAGATCACCCCCGACCGGGTGCTGGTCTCCCCCGCGCCCGGCCAGGCAGCCCGGATGCCCTTCTGGAAGGGCGACCAGTTGGGCCGGCCGGTCGAGCTGGGCCGGGCCATCGGCAGCCGGGTCCGGGCGTTGCTGCGCCAGGACGACGCCACCGCCCGCGACGCGCTGCGCGCCGGTGGCCTGGACGACTGGGCGGCCGACAACCTGCTGGCCTACCTGCGGGAACAGCAGGCCGCCACCCGCTCGCTGCCTGACGACCGCACGGTGCTGGTGGAGCGGTTCCGCGACGAGCTGGGCGACTGGCGGCTGGCCGTGCACAGCGTGCTCGGGGCCCGGGTCAACGGCCCCTGGGCGTTGGCGATCGGCCGCCGGCTGGCCGAACGCTACGGGGTGGACGCCCAGGTCATGCCCTCCGACGACGGGATCGTGGTGCGGCTGCCGGACACCGCCGACGAGCCGCCCGGCGCCGACGTGGTGGTGTTCGCCCCCGACGAGATCGCCCAGCTGGTCGAGGACTCGGTGGGCACCTCCGCGCTGTTCGCCGCCCGGTTCCGCGAGTGCGCCGCCCGCTCGCTGCTGCTGCCCCGGCGGGACCCGCGCCGCCGACAGCCGCTGTGGCAGCAACGCCAACGCGCCGCCCAGCTCCTCGACGTGGCCCGCGAGTACGCCGACTTCCCGGTCACCCTGGAGGCCGCCCGGGAGTGCCTGCAGGACGTCTTCGACCAGCCCGCCCTGGCCGAGCTGATGCGCGACCTGGCCAGCCGGAAGGTCCGCCTGGTCGAGGTCGAGAGCGAACGCCCCTCGCCGTTCGCCAGGTCGCTGCTCTTCGGCTACGTCGGCGCGTTCCTCTACGAGGGGGACGCCCCGCTGGCCGAACGCCGGGCCGCCGCGCTGGCGCTGGACTCGGCGCTGCTCGGCGAGCTGCTCGGCCGGGTCGACCTGCGCGAGCTGCTCGATCCGGCGGTGCTCGCCGAGACCGAACAGCAGGTGCGCTGGCGCACCGAGCAGCGTCGCCCCCGCGACGCCGAGGACGTGGTCGAGCTGCTGCGGGTCGTCGGCGACCTGACCGCAGCGGAGCTTGCCGAGCGGGGCGTACCGGAGGGCTGGCTGACCGAGCTGGCGGCGGCCCGCCGGGTGCTGCGGGTCCGCATCGCCGGTGCGGAGCGCTGGGTGGGCATCGAGGACGCGGCCCGGCTGCGCGACGCGCTCGGGGTGGCGTTGCCGGTGGGGGTGGCCGAGGCGTACCTGACGCCGGTGGCCGACCCGCTCGGCGACCTGGTCGCCCGGTACGCCCGCACCCACGGGCCGTTCGCCGCCGCCACCTGCGCCGCCCGGTTCGGGCTCGGGGTGTTCGTGGTGGAGCAGGCGTTGCGCCGGCTCGCCGCGACCGGGCGGGTGGTCTCCGGCGAGTTCGCCCCCGACAGCGTCGGCACCCAGTGGTGCGACGCCGAGGTGCTGCGGCTGCTGCGCCGCCGGTCGCTCGCCGCGCTGCGCCGGGAGATCGAGCCGGTGCCGCCCCGCGTGCTGGCCGGCTTCCTGCCCCGCTGGCAGCAGGTCGGCTCGTCGGCGCGCGGGGTGGAGGCGGTGGCCGCCGCCGTCGAGCAGTTGCAGGGCACGGCGGTGCCGGCGTCGGCGTGGGAACGGCTGGTGCTGCCCGCCCGGGTCGCCGACTACTCCCCCGCCCAACTCGACGAGCTGTGTGCCGGCGGTGAGGTGGTCTGGGCCGGTTCGGGGGCGATCTCCGGCGGCGACGGGTGGATCACCCTGGCGTACGCGGACGTCGCACCGCTGCTGCTCCCCCCGCCGGACGACGGCTTCGCCGGCACCCCGCTGCACGACGCCGTGCTGGACGCGCTCGCCGACGGCCAGGCGCTGTTCTTCCGTTCCCTCGCCGACCGGGTGGGCTCCACCGACGACGCCGCCCTGAGCGCGGCCATCTGGGATCTGGTCTGGGCGGGTCAGCTCACCAACGACACCCTGGCCCCGCTGCGGGCGGCGCTCGGCGCGGGCGGGGCGCACCGGTCCCGCCCGGCGGCCCCCCGGACCCGGTACCGCCGCCCGGGTCGGGTGGCGCTGCCCAGCCGGGGCGGTCCGCCCACGGTGGCCGGACGCTGGTCGCGGCTGCCGGAGCGGGACACCGATCCGACCCGGCGGGCCGCCGCCCTGGCCGACCTGCTGCTCGACCGGCACGGGGTGGTGACCCGGGGCGCGGTGGTGGCCGAGCAGGTGGTGGGCGGGTTCGCCGCCGTCTACCCGGTGCTCGCCGCGCTGGAGGAACGCGGCGCGGCCCGGCGCGGCTACTTCGTGGAGGGGCTGGGCGCGGCGCAGTTCGCGGTGCCCGGGGCGGTGGACCGGCTGCGGGCGCTGGCCGAGCCGGCCGACTCCGGGCGCGGCGACGGGCCGACCACGGTGCTCGCCGCCACCGACCCGGCCAACCCGTACGGCGCGGCGCTGCCGTGGCCGGAGCGGGCCGTCGACTCCGGTGACGGCACCGCCCCGGCCAGCGGGCACCGGGCCGGGCGCAAGGCCGGGGCGGTGGTGGTGCTGGTCGGCGGCGGGCTGGCCCTCTACGTCGAGCGGGGTGGCCGGACGATCCTCTCCTTCACCGACGACGCCGACGCGTTGGCCGCCGCCGGTAAGGCGCTCGCCGACGCGGTGCACTCCGGCGCGTTGGGGGCGATGTCGGTGGAGCGTGCCGACGGCGGGGCGGTGCACTCCTCGCCGCTGCACGACGCGCTCACCGCCGCCGGTTTCCGGGCCACCCCCCGGGGCCTGCGGCTGCGCGGCTGACCGGCCGGGCCACCCCGCGTCGCCGGCCGGGTCGTCCCGACCGGCGGCGGCCGGAGCCGGGCGGGCTCAGCCGAGCTTCGCCAGGACGTCGTTGTAGCGCTTCTGCTCGGCGGCGCTGGTCCGGGTGCCCAGGTAGTTGAGCACCACCGCACCGGCCCGGTACGCCTTGGTCCCCCACACCTCGGTCTGGTTGGTGGCGCTCGCCTCGTCGGGGAAGACGTACACCGAGACGGCGTCGGTGACCATCAGTTGGGCGCAGCCGACACCCGTACCGTTGGGGCCGCAGTCCTTGGAACGGTCACGCGGGTCGGGCACCTTGAGGCCGGCGGCCGTGAACGCGTCGACCACCTTGCGGGCGGCGGGGGCGCTGGTCTTCTTGGTCGGCAGCACGAACGGCGGGGTGGAGGGGCTCTCCCGGGGGGTGCTGCCCGACTTCTCGGCCTTCGGCGCACCCTCGGCCGGGGGCGCCTCGCTGGTGGCCGGGGCCTTCGACCGGCCGTCGGCCCACGCCCCGCCGTCGCGTTCGTCGCCGGGGTCGTCGCCGCAGCCGGCGAGGGCCAGCGCGAGCAGGACGGTGGTGGTCACGGGCAGGAGGCGGAGGCGTTTGGTCACCCCGGCAGTCTGCCGAACCGGGTGCGCGCCCGGCACCGGCCGGTCGGTCGATCGGGGTGTCCGGTCAGTGATAGGGCGGTCACCGCACTAGCCTGCCGGCATGACCCCGACCCCCTGGATCTCGCTGACCACCGACTACGGGCTCACCGACGGGTTCGTCGCCGTCTGCCACGGGGTGATCGGCCGGATCGCGCCGGCCGCCCGGGTGATCGACGTGACCCACCTGGTGCCGGCGGGGGACGTCCGGCGCGGTGCGGCGGTGCTCGCCCAGGCGGTGCCGTACCTGCCGTACGGGGTGCATGTGGCGGTGGTGGACCCGGGGGTGGGCACCGCCCGGCGCGGGGTGGCGCTGGTGACACCGGGCGGGCTGCTGGTCGGGCCGGACAACGGGCTGCTGCCGGCGGCGGCGCAGGCGTTGGGCGGGGTCACCGCGGCGGTCGAGTTGACCTCGCCGGGGTGGGTGGCGGCGGAGGTGTCGGGCACCTTCCACGGCCGGGACGTGTTCGCCCCGGTGGCGGCCCGGCTGGCGCTCGGCGACCCGCCGGCCGACGCGGGCCCGCCCGTCGATCCGGCCGACCTGGTGACGCTGCCCGCGCCGGTGCTGCGTCGGGAGGCCGACGGGTTCACCGCCGAGGTGCTCACCGTGGACCACTTCGGCAACGTGCAGCTCGCCGCCGGCGCCGACCTGCTGGCGGCGTTGCCCGGCACGGTCCGGGTCGACGGTCACCCGGCGGTGCGGGGCGTGACGTTCGGGGACGTGCCGGCCGGGGAACTGGTGGTGCTCGTCGACTCCGCCGGCCTGGTGGCGGTGGCCCGCAACGGCGGTCGGGCGGTGGACCTGCTCGGGGTCGCCCCCGGTGCGACGGTGACGGTGCGGGGACGCCCCGGAGGGTGAGCTGCGCTCCCTGTCGGGCGTCCGGTGTGGAATGCTGCTGCGGTGGGTGAAGTGTGGGTTCCGGTGGGCTGTCCCTGTTGTGCGTCCCGGACGGGTGGGGGCACCTGTCCGGTCTGTTTCTGGACCGACGACGGCCAGGGCGACGCCGATGCCGACGTGGTGCGGGGCGGTCCCAACGGTGACCTGAGCCTCACCCATGCCCGGCTGAACTTCGCCGTGTACGGCGCCAGCCACCCCCGCTACCAGGACATGGTCCGCCCGCCCCGCCCGGACGAGCGGCCCTGAGCCGGTCCGCCCCCCGACCCGGCGGGGTCGGGGGGCGGACCGGTCAGCAGCGGGACACGGTGCCGCCGTACACCGTGGACACGTACGCGTGGCTGACGTACTGGCCACCGGCCAGCCGGTTCCACCGGTTGGTGGTCCGGTACGTCCCGGCGACCGTCTGCCCGGTGACGTAGCACTGGATGGGTACGTTGGCGTGGGTGGCGGCGAGTCCCCGCACCGGGTACGAGGTGCCGGGGCCGGTGCGGATGTTGAGCGGCCCGGAGCCGATGACGCCGCGTGGTCCGCTGCCGGTCCACAGGTACGTCACGTCGACCCAGGCGTTGTCGGTGAGCAGCAGGCCGTCCCAGAAGGTGCCGTCGGCGAGGTCGATGCCGGCGGGGTTCAGCACGGTACGCCCGAACTGGTCCTTGCCGCCGTTGTAGCCGTACTGGTAGGCGGCCTGCGCCTCGGGTCGCCCCTGCGGCAGGTCCTTCCAGTTCTCCCGGACGGCGGCGGGGTTCCAGTAGTCGTCGCGGGTGTTCCACGGGCCGACGTCCCAGACGGGTGCGTACTCGCAGCGGCTGCCGCTGGTGGTGCAGACCCGCACGGTGTAGTCGCCGGTGCCGATCGGGGACAGTCCACGCCGGGACGGCAGGGCGACGAAGTGGTCCCGGGTTCGGATCGTGTGCCCGTTGGCGGTGACCCCGCCGACCTCCCCCTCCCGGGTGGCGAAGACCCGGTAGCTGCGTACGGCGGTGGGGGCCGGGGCGGCGGTGGTGGCGGTGTCGGCGGTGAGCCGCACGGCGCGTACCGATGCGGCGGCGTGCGGGTCGCGGGTGGTGAGCAGCACCCGGGCCTGGACCCGGGTGACCGGGCGGTCGAAGACGGCCGGGCCGGTGCCGGCCTCCCGCCACTCGGTCCAGCCGGTGGCCCGCCAGCCGCGCACCTGGACGCCGACGGTGGCGCCGGTGGCCGCCTCGGCGGTGAGGTCGACGCGGACCCGGTTGGCCGGGCCGGTGAGGGTGCGCGCGGGGGCGAGCAGCACCCCCTCGGCGACCGGCGCGCCCAGGGCGGCGGGCCGGGTGCGCCGGGCCGGGTGCGGGTCGGCGAGGCGCAGCAGGCCGGCACCGAAGCGGACGTTGACGTCGTCGCCGCCGGCCACGGCGAGGTCGACGGTCCAGTGCTCCCCGCCGGTGGGTGCGGCCGGGGCGGCGGCGTGGCCGGTGCTCTGGCCGGGGGTACGGGGTGCGGCGGTCGCGGCGGTCGGGACGAGACCACCGGCCAGGGTCAGGGTCAGCAGACCGACCAACAGGGACGACAGGGGACGACAGGGGCCAAAGGCCATAATATTCTCCTCAAGACCACCCTATAGTGCAATTTTTCGTAGATCGACAGGAAGCACGCTACAAATAGCGATACATGCGAATTCTGTTCGGACGAGGGAGAATGCTGGGGTGCCCGAGGGAGACACTGTCTGGAACACCGCCCGCGTCCTGCACCGCGCGCTCGCCGGCGCGCGGCTCACCGGCAGCGACTTCCGGGTGCCCGCGCTGGCCGCCACCGACCTGACCGGCTGGACGGTGACGGAGTCGGCCAGCCGGGGCAAGCACCTGCTGCTGCGGCTGACCGCACCGGCCCCGGTGACGTCCACCACCGCCTGGACGCTCCACTCCCACCTGCGGATGGACGGCGTCTGGCGGGCGTACGCCCCGGGGGAACGCTGGACGGCCCGGCCGGCCCACCTGATCCGGGCGGTGCTACGCAGCGCCGAGGCGGTGGCGGTCGGCTACCACCTGCACGAGTTGGCCCTGCTGCCCACCGCCGAGGAGGAGCGCCTGCTCGGGCACCTCGGCCCCGACCTGCTCGGCACCGACTGGGACCCGGCCGAGGCGGTCCGCCGGCTGGCCGCCGCACCCGGGGTGACCATCGGCGAGGCGCTGCTCGACCAACGCAACCTGGCCGGGGTGGGCAACCTCTACAAGTGCGAACTGCTGTTCCTGCGCGGCATCTCCCCGTGGACGCCGGTCGGCGCGGTGCCCGACCTGCCCGGCACGGTGGCCCTGGCCCAGCGGCTGCTCGCGGCCAACCGGGGCCGGTGGACCCAGAGCACCACCGGTTCGCTGCGCCGGGGCCAGACCAGCTACGTCTACGGCCGGCGGGCCCAGCCGTGCCGCCGCTGCGGTACCGCCATCGCCAAGGAGGACCTGGGTGACCGGGTCACCTACTGGTGCCCCACCTGCCAGCCGGCGCCACCACCGGCCGACCCGGGAACCCCTCCCGTCTGACGGGACAATCCGCAGACACGGACGAATGGGTAATTCCTATCCGGTCGCCGACGTCGCATGCTGCGGTGGAGTGCTCACCGTTCGTGACCATCGGACGCGACCGCCCACCACGCCGGGGTGGGGGCGGCGGGTCCCCGTGCCCGGGGAGAGCCATGACCCTGTTCCGCAGACTGCGACCGCCCTGGACGACCCGGGTCGTCCGCCTCCACCGGCCCGACCGGCCCACCGTGCCGGCCGCCCGCACCGGCGAACCCGATCCCGCCCCGGCGACCCTCGACCCGGCCGCCGTGCCGCGCTGCTTCGGCCCGGTGCCCAACTTCGCCGGCAGCCCGCTGCCCGTGCGCGACCCGCAGGGCCGGGTGGTCACCGGCACCGGACTGCGCAAGTTCGTCGACGCGCTGCCGCTGCCCGGCCCGGCGGGCCGCACCGAACTGGGCGGACACCTGCCGGTCGCCACCCCGGACACGGTGAGCTGGCCGGGCTGCGACTACTACGAGATCGGGCTGGTCGAGTACACCCAGCGGCTGCACCGGGACCTGCCCACCACCCGGCTGCGCGGCTACCGCCAGCTCAACCTGGGCACCGACCCGGACGGCCACAACACCGTCGCCCCACCCGAGCGGCCGTACCACCTCGGGCCGCTGATCATGGCGCGGCGGGGCCGACCGGTCCGGGTCAAGTTCATCAACCAGCTCCCCACCGGCCCGGCCGGGGACCTCTTCCTGCCTGTCGACACCAGCCTCCCCGGGGCCGGGGCGGGGCCGCTGGAGGGGCCGGCGCCCTACCCGCAGAACCGGGCCGTGCCGCACCTGTCCGGCGCGCACACCGGGTGGATCAGCGCCGGCAACCCGTGGCAGTGGGTGACCCCGGCCGGGGAGATCACCCCGTACCCGACCGGACCGGGCCTGACCCACGTGCCGGACATGCCGCCGCCCGGGGCGGGGGCCACCACGCTCTACTACCCGAACGCGCAGAGCGGTCGGCTGATGTGCCTGCACGACAACACCCTCGGCCTGTCCCGGTTGACCGTCCTGTCCGGTCAGTTCGCCCTCTACCTGCTCACCGACCCGGTCGAGGAGGAGTTGACCGCCGACGGGGTGCTCCCCGCCGACCAGGTCCCGCTGGTGATCCAGGACCGGACCTTCGTCCCCGACGACGCCCAACTCGCCGCCGAGGACCCCACCTGGGACCGGGACCGCTGGGGCACCCGGGGCAACCTGTGGCACCCGCACGTCTACCAGCCCCGGCAGGACCCGTACCGGGAGCACGGGCGCAACCCCACCGGCCGCTGGGACTACGGCCCGTGGCTGCCCGGCACCGACGGTGGGGACGGGCCCCGGGTCGGCCCGGTGGACAACCCGCACCACGACCCGGTGGCCGCCCCGCAGGAGCCGCCGCAGGCCCCCGGGGTGCCGCACCCCAGCGCCGTGCCCGAGGCGTACGGGGACACCATGCTGGTCAACGGGGTCGCCTACCCGTACCTGCGGGTGCGGCCGACGGCGTACCGGTTCCGGATCGTCAACGGCTGCGCCGACCGGTCGCTCAACCTGCAGCTCTACCGGGCCCGCTCCGACGGGCCGATGTGGCAGGCCGACGGGAGCCTCGCCGACGCCGACGCCGGTGAGGTGCCGATGGTGGACGCGGTCCGCGCCCCCGGCCGGCCCGCCGACTGGCCCACCGACGGACGCGACGGCGGGGTGCCCGACCCGGCCGCCGCCGGCCCGCCCATGATCCAGATCGGTAACGAGTGCGGGCTGCTCCCCGCCCCGGTGGTGCTGCCCAACCGGCCGGTCGGCTACCGCTACGACCGCCGCGACCCCACCGTGCTCAACGTGGACTCGGCCGCGCTGCTGCTCGCCCCCGGCGAACGGGCCGACGTGATCGTCGACTTCTCCACCCTGCCGCCCGGCGCGACGGTGCTGCTCTACAACGACTGTCCGGCCCCGCTGCCCGGCTTCGACCCCCGCTACGACCGGCACACCGCCGCCGGGGACCAGCGCGCCGCGGGCGGCGGCCCCGGCACCCTGCCCGGGTACGGCCCGAACACCCGTACCGTGCTCCAGTTCCGGGTGGCCGGCACCCCCGGCCGCCGGTACGACCTGGACCGGCTGGCCGAGCGGCTGCCCGCCGCGTACGCCGCCAGCCAGCGACCGCCGGTGGTGCCGCACCCGGTGTACGACCGGGCGTTCGGCACCACCGGCGGGCGGGCGATGGCCGTCTCGGCGCAGGCCACCTCGCTCACCTTCACCCCGCCGGGCGGCACCGCGCCGGTCACCCTGCCGATCCAGGTCAAGACCGTGGGGACCGTCTTCGAGCCGGAGTACGGGCGGTGGGCCGGCCGCCTCGGCGTACCCCATCCGGGGGCCGGCCCGCTGGGTCCGGTGACCCTGCCGCTCGGCCCGACCGACCCGGCGACCGAGATCCTCGTCGCCGCCGACCCGACGGTGGGGCCGGCCGACCCGGCCGACGGCATCCAGGTGTGGCGGATCAGCGGGACCGGCCGGCAGACCCACCCGGTCCGCTTCGACGGCTGCGACGTGCAGGTGGTCAACCGGATCGGCGGGGACGGCACGGTCCGCGACCCCGACGGCGGGGAGCGGGGCTGGAAGCAGACCGTCCGGGTCAACCCGGCCGAGGACGTGGTGGTGGCGCTGCGGCCCGAGGTGCCGCCGCTGCCGTTCAAGGTCGCCGACAGCCTGCGGCTGCTCGACCCGACCCGACCCGCCGGGGTACGCCTCGACGCCACCGGCGTCAGCCCCTGCGACGGCCGGCCGGCGATCGTGGTCAACCAACAGGTCAACCTGGGCTGGGAGTTCCGCTGGGCAAGCGGCGCGGCCGGGCTGCGGGACCTGGGCATGAGCCGGCCGCTGGTGCTGCGGGTCTCGCCCCGCGCGCCGACCGGGCTGACCGCTACCCCGGTGCCCGGCTCGGCGACGGCGCTGCCGGCGATCGCGCTGGCCTGGACGGGCAACGGCAGCCGGCCGGCGGCCACCGGTCACCTGCTCCAGCGGGCCACCGACGCCGGTTTCACCGCCGGCCTGACCACCATCACCGTGGCGGCGACCGCGACCCGGTACACCGACGCCAGCATCACCCCCGGCGTGACCTACCACTACCGCATCCGGGCCGAGAACGCGGCCGGCTGCTCGGCCTGGTCGAACAGCAGCCCGGCGTCGGTACGCCTGCCCGCGCCGGGCGGGCTGGCCGCGACGGTGCCACCGGCGGCCCCGCTGCGGGTGGCGTTGCGCTGGGTGAACCGCTCCTTCGCCACCGGGCTCGACGTGCAGCGGGCCACCAACCCGACCTTCACCAGCGGTCCGGGCACCACCGCCGTGCCGGTGGCCGACCACCACCTCGATCCGGCGGTCGCCCCGGACACCACGTACTACTACCGGGTCCGGACCACCTACCTCGGTGCGGCGTCTCCGTGGTCGACGGTGGCGACGGTGACCACCCCACCGGTGCCGGAGCTGCCGACGAGGGTCGCCGCGACGGTGGGCGTCCCCGCGCCGGACACGGCGACGGTGTCGGTGAGCTGGGCGGCGGACGTCCCGACCGGGCCGGGAGCCGGGTTCGTGGTGCAGCGCGCGGTGGACCCGGCGTTCGACCGGGAGGTGGCCAGCTTCACCGTGACCGGCCGCAGCTTCACCAACACCGGCCTGGCCCGGGGGGTCACCTACCACTACCGGGTCCGCGCGTTCAACGTGGTCGGCAGCTCACCGTGGACCGGCCCGCTGCCGGTCCACACACCCGACTGAGGTCACCCGGTCCGGTCGTGGGCAGCCGCGCGGCAGGCCGGGCCGGCCTGCCGCGCGGCGCTCAGCGGGTGGGGGTGCGTTGCGGTTCGCCCACGGCGCGCAGCTCGGCCAGGGCGGAGGCGACGCCGTGCAGCAGGTCCGTCGCCTCCATCAGGCGGGCGGCGGACGGGTCCGCGACGACCTCCGGGTGGGCGTCCTCGGCGACGTAGCCGGCCGCGGCGGCGACCAGCCCCTCGTAGGCGGTCACCCCGGCGGCCAGCTGGTCGAGCAGGGCCCGGTGGGCCTCTTCGAGCCGGGGCCGGGCCTCGGGTGGGGCGAGCCGCAGGGCGCGTTCCACCCCGGCCGTGCGGTCGGCCAGGTCGCGCAGCGAACGGTCGGCGGCGGCGGCCTCCAGCACGGCCGGCTCGGCCAGGCCGGTCAGCCGGGGCGCGATCCCGGCCAGGGTGAGCGCGGCACGGTCCAGCCGGGCCCACGACTGCGCGGCGGAGGTGCCGCGCAGCGCGAACCGGGAGCGGAACCGGCGGGCCTCGGCCAGCACGCCGGGGCCCACCGGGAGGCGTTCGACGGCGGCGACCAGCCGGGCCCGGGAACGGGCGGCGGCCTCGGCCGGGTCGAGGGCGGGCGGCACCGGGCGGGCCGCGAACGCCCGCAGGTCGATCCAGCGCCAGGCGGCCAGCGCGACGGCGCTGCCCGCGGCGCCGGCCCAGGCCGCGTCGGGCAACCCCAGCCCGGCGTACGGGGTCAGCACCGCCGCCGCGCCGGTGAGCCCACCGGCCAGGACGCTCCACCGGCGGGCGGAGCGCCGCAGCCGGCCCAGTCGACGGAAGTGTCGCGTTCGCTCGTCGGCCACCCGTACCTCCTCGTGCCGGCGGTCAGCCGGCGGTGGTGTCCCCCACGCCGCGGTCGCGGCTCATGCTGGCCCGGAGCTCGTCCAGCCGGGCGGCGGCGGCCGGGTCGGCCGTCGGGGCGGCCGGTTGGGCCTGCTGCTGCACCGCCGGCTGCTCCTGCCGACCGCCGAGCTGGTCGCCGGCCATGCTGGCCCGGATCTGCTCCAGCCGGGACGACCCGGCGCTGTCCAGCGTCGACTTCTGGATCTCCAGCATCCGTCCCTCGACGGAGTTGCCGGCCAGCTCGGCGCGGCCCATCGCATTGGCGTAGCGGCGCTCGATGCGGTCCCGCACCTCGTCCAGGGAGGGGGTGTTGGCCGGCGCGGCCATCGACGACATCGACTCCAGCGACCGGGCCACGCTCTCCTGCATCTTGGCCTGTTCGAGCTGGCTGAGCAGCTTGGTGCGTTCGGCGAGCTTCTGCTGGAGGATCATGGAGTTGTTCTCGACCGCGCGGCGGGCCTGCGCGGCAGCCCCGAGCGACTGGTCGTGCAGGGTCTTGAGGTCCTCGGTGGCCTGCTCGGCGGAGACCAGCTGGGTGGCGAGCACCTGGGCGGACTGCTCGTAGCGGCCGGCCTCGGCCTCGTCGCCCTTGGCGCGGGCCTGGTCGGCGAGGACCAGCGCCTGCCGGGCGTTGCCCTGGAGCCGCTCGACCTCGGTCATCTGCCGGGAGAGCTTCATCTCCAGCTGCCGCTGGTTGCCGATCACCGCCGCCGCCTGCTGCACCAGCGCCTGGTGCTGACGCTGCGCGTCCTCGATGGCCTGCTGGATCTGCACCTTGGGATCGGCGTGCTCGTCGATCTTGGCACCGAACAGCGCCATCAGGTACTTCCAGCCCTTGACGAACGGGTTCGCCATCTCCGCGGTATCCCCTCAGTAGCGTCGCTGCGCCCCGGCCACACCCGGGACCGGGCGGGCCGCACGGCGCTCCCCCATCGTCGCAGGCGGACGCCAGCAGGGCCGTTCGTACCGCGGGGTGCTCCGGCGGCCTGCGATCAACACTACGCGGCGTCGGCCAGCCCGGCCACGGGACGGACGGCGGGGTCAGGCGGCGCAGACCACGTCACGGTCACTCGGGCGGACCCGGGCGCTGCGCAGGGTGGCCTTGAGGGGGGAATCCTGGCGGACCGAGACGGCGACCGCACCATCGGTGGTCACCTGGCGCACGCCGCGCCCGGTGGCCTTGCGCACCCCGGCGGCCGGACCGGCGGCGGCCGGCTCGTCCTGCACGGGCATGAGCACGCCCGGCAGCTGCTCGGCCAGCGCCACGGTGTCGCTCACCTCACGCAGCAACTCGGACAGGCGGGCGCCGAGCGCGTCGCAGATGGCGGCGAGCAGCTCGCTGGAGGGTTCCTTCTGGCCGCGCTCGATCTCGGACAGGTAACCGAGGCTCACGTTGGCGGCGGTGGAGACCTCGCGCAGGGTGCGGTGCTGACCCTGGCGGCGCGCCCGAAGTGCGTCACCGATCACCCGGCGTAGCAGGACCATCGCACCTCCCCCTGACGGGATTTCACGCTCCGGGCGGATGGTCGCCCGCGCCGGACGCGATGGACCGCGCCGCCGCCGACGCCGTACGCCGGAGCCTTCCCGCAACCGTACCCGTTGGTCGGCCCGGCGACATCCCACCCCGCCTGTCGGATCTGGACAACGCCGGTCAGCGCCGACCCGCGCCGGCCGGGGGCACCACCGCCGCCGGCCCGGGGCGCGGGCCGGGCCCCGGCTCGGGAAAGGCCCTGTGGATACGCGTCGCGAGCAGGCGTAACGCCTCGATCACCGCCGCCGCGCGGATGTGGTCGCGACCCCCGTCGAGGTCGAGCCGGCGGACCACCGGGCCGCCCGGCCCGGCCACCGCGACATAGACCAGGCCGACCGGCCTGCCGTCCTGCGGCTCGGGACCGGCCACCCCGGTGGTCGACAGCCCCCAGTCGGCGGCGCAGCGCCGCCGGCCCCCCTCCGCCAGGGCGATGGCCACGTCCGGATCGACCGGCCCGCGTTCGGCCAGCAGGTCCTCGGGTACGTCGGCCAGCCGCGCCTTGAGTTCCGTGGCGTAGGTCACCAGGCCGCCCCGGTAGACGGCGCTCACCCCGGCGATCTCCACGATCGCGGCGGCCAGCAGCCCGCCGGTCAGGGACTCGACGGTGGCCAGGGTCTGCTGCCGTTCGTGCAGGCTGTGCACCACGCCCGCCGCCGGGCTGCCTGCGGGTCGCTCGTGCTGTGCATCGGTCCCCATGTCGTCCTCCTTCCCCGAGGTCATCCTGCTACTCATCCCGACCCGACCGATCGTCGTGTCCGCTCCCGACCCGACGGTGCGGCGGGTCCCCGGGCGGACACCGGTGGGTCCGCTCCCGCCCCGACGGTGCGACGCGCACCCCGTGGCGGGCAGCCGGTGCGTCCGCTCCTGACCCGCCGGGTCAGCCGGTGAGGCCGGCGTCCCGGGCGAGCAGGGCGGCCTGGACCCGGTCGGCGACACCGAGCTTGGCGAAGACGGCCGAGAGCTGGTTACGGACCGTCTTCTCGCTGAGCCCGAAGTGGCGGGCGATCCGGGCGTTGGTGTCACCGCCGGCCAACCGGCGCAGGATGTCCCGCTCGCGCGGGGTGAGCCGGTCGAACGGGGGCGGTAGCTCGACCGGCTGGCGACGCAGGCTGGTCAGCACCTGCGGGCCGACCCGGGGGCCGAGGACGAGCCCGCCGCCGGCCACCGTCCGCAGCGCGTCGACGATCACGTCCGGGTCGGTGTCCTTGAGCACGTAGCCCCGAGCACCAGCCCGCAACGCCCGGCCGACCACGTCCTCGTCGTCGGTCATGGTCACCATCAGCACCCGGGTCTCGGGCCGGCCCTGGACGATCCGCCGGGTCGCCTCCACGCCGTCGCCGTCCGGCAGCGCCACGTCCATCGCGACCACCCCGACGGGCTCGGTCGACGCGATGCCGATCGCCTCGGCACAGGTGGCGGCCTCCAGCACGCCGTCGACCCAGGGCTCGCCCTCCAGCATCGTCCGCAGGCCCCGGCGGACCACCGGGTGGTCGTCCACGATCAGCACCCGGACCGCCCCGCCACGGGCCCCCTCTGCCGTCACTGCCCTCCCCCTCCCGCAGCACCGTCCGCCACCCGACCGCCGTCCGCCCCACCCCGCACCGACTCCCCGGACCCCCCGGCGATCGGCCGGGACCCTCCGGTGGCCACCCGGGAGCCCTCGGTGATCAAGAGGTTCGCGTCATCCTCCGGGCGGATTCTGACGCGAACCTCTTGATCACCGGAAGCGGGCGGGGCGAGGGCGGGGGCGGGCGGGGCGGGGGTGGGCGGGGCGGAGGGGACAGAAGCGGGCGGGGCGGGGGCGGAGGGGGCCGAGCCGGGCGGGGCGGCGGGCGGTGGGGCGGGGGGTAGGGGCAGGCGGACCCGGATCAAGGTGCCGTGCGGGTCCCGGTCGACGATGTCGCTGCCGCCGCCCAGCTCGGCGGCCCGCTCCCGGATCGAGTCCAGGCCGACACCGCCGGGCCTGCGGGCGACGATGCCGGTGCCGTCGTCGGACACCTCCACGACCAGCGCCCGGCCCCGGCGCACCACCACGTCGCAGCAGGTCGCCCCGGCGTGCCGGGCCGTGTTGGCGAGCGCCTCGCCGACGATCCGGTACGCCGCCACCTCCACCGCCGCCGGCAGCCCGTGCAGCGGGTCCGCCACGCTCAGCCGCACGGTCAGGCTCGGGCCGTCGAAGCGCTGGCACTCGGCCCGCAACGCCGACTCCAACCCCCGGTCCAGGGCCGCCGGGCGGAGCTGGTCGACCAGTTGGCGTACCTCGCCGGTGCAGGTGAGCAGGTCGTCGGCGAGCCCGTCGAGGATGCGGGCCAGCCGGGCCTGGTCGACGGCGGCGAGCTTGCGGGCCGCGCGTACCTGCATCGACATGCCGGCCAGGGTCGGGCCGAGCCCGTCGTGCAGGTCCCGGCGCAGCCGGCGGCGCTCCTCCTCCCGGGCGGTCACCAGGCGTTCCCGGGAGTCGCGCAGGTCGCGGATCAGCCGGGCGGTCGCGGCGGCCACCGAGGCGTGCAGCGCGACGTCACTGAGCAGCCGCCGTTCCACCGGGGTGAACCGGGTGCCGGGTGCCCGGCGGGCCACCACCAGCCGCCCCACCCACTCGCCGTGGGTCACCATGTCGAAGCGTTCCAGCTCGGTGGTGGCGTGGCCGTGCGCGGCGTGCACCCGGGTGGGCCGCCCGTCGTCGGGCTCCCCGCCGAGCTCCACCGCCACGTACGGCACCTGGAGCGAGCGGGCGATGGTGCCGGTCAGCAGCGGCAGCACCGCCTCCGGCTGGACCGTCCGCTCCAGCAGGTCACCGAGACGGGCCAGCACCGCGTACGGCTCGTCGCGGTCGCCGTAGAGCAGCCGGTTCACCCCGCGCTGCACCCGCCGCCGCAGCGGTTCGAAGGTCACCGCGATCAGCCCGGTGGCCACCAGCGAGGCGTTCGAGGTGTCCCCGCGCAGCACCAGATCCCGCAGCAGGGCGACCACCCCGACGAACGCGGCGATCACCAGCAGGCTCATCACCAGCCAGACCAGGGTCCGGTTGATCACCTGTTCCAGGCCGTAGAGCCGGTAACGGAGCACCGCCACCGTCATCGCGGCCGGGACCGCGATCACCATCAGCACCCACGCGCCGGAGAGGTTGAGCCAGTCCAGCAGGAAGCCGAGCAGGAACAGCACCCCGGCGGCCAGCAGGCAGGCGAGTTGCTGGCGGGCCTCGCCGACGGCCCGCCGAAAGCGTCGGGCGAGCCCCACCAGCACGGCGGCCACCAGCAGCGACTGCACCCCGACGGTCACCAGGGCGACCCGGACCAGCAGCCGCGCGGTCGGGTCGGTAGCCGTCGTCGCGGACAGCAGCAGCCCCCGGGGGTCGCTGGTCGCGGCCACCGCCAGCGCCACGGCCGCCACCACCGTGGTGACCACCAGCCCGACCGCGACCAGCCGGAAGCCCCGGCCCGGCAGCCGGCCGTCCGGGAAGACCAGCAGGGCCAGGAAGACCAGCCCGTACGGCGGCCACCAGAGCCACTGCCCCAGCCAGGCCAGCGGGGTGACCACGGGCCAGCTCAACGCCAGCACCGCCGTCCCGGCGACGAGTCCGGCGGCCAGCATCAACCGGCCGACCGGGTGACCGGGCAGCCCGGCGAGGACCAGCGCGCCGAGCGCGGTGAACGCGACCGCGATCGTGCCGGTCAGCGCCGCCGGCCCGAGCGCCGCCGGCTGCGGATACCACCACTGCCCGGCCAGGACGAGCCCGGCGACGACCAGGCCCGCCCCGGCCAGGATCCGGCGGGACGGGGACAGCGCGGCGATCGGCGACGGCACGGCGGGCCCTCCCGGGGTTGGTCGTCGGTGGTGGAAGCGGCTGGGTCAGTCGGCCCAGCCGGCGGCGTGCATGGCGTTGTGCAGCCAGTTACCGGTGTCGTGTTCGAGGTGTTCCGGCAGGGCGCCGATGATCTCGGACAGGTCCGGGTCGTCGAGGCGGGGCAGCTCGGACAGCGCCCGCTCCAGCGAGATGCGGGACCGGGCGAGCACGTCCGGATGGTCGTGGATGTACCGCGTCACGTGCGCGATCACCGTGGTCAGCCGCTGCCGGACGACGTCGGGCACCGCCGGGCCGGTGCCGGCCTGCAACTCCTCCAGCCGCCAGTCGGCGGAGAAGACCGGGTGCAGCCGTCGGCCGGTGACGTCGAAGAACTCGACCGCCCCGGCGAGCTTCTCGCCGTGGTCGGCGGTCGACAGCAGGTCGGACAGGTCCTGGTAGACGTGGCAGAACGTGTCGTCGGCCGCGATCAGCACGATCCGTCGGTCGTCGCCAGCGGTCAGGGTCATGATCACTCCTCGGGTGCCGTACGCGGACGGACGGGGCCGGTCCCCCCGGCACCCGTCCGCCGCAGCGTAGGTGGTCGACCGTCCACAGTGGCACCGCCGGGCGGGCCGGCGGGGTGGACGGTCGAGCCATCGTCACCCGCCGGCTGTCCCGCCGACCCGGGTCGGATGTCCCGCCCCGGCGGGACCGATCGGACGGCGACCCCGGCACCCGACGCGGGGGCTCCGGCCGGTGACGCGCGGGAGGGGCCCCGGCCGGCCCGCGATGCGGGGGAAGGGCCCCGGCCGGCCCGGCGGGCGGGGGAAGGGTCCCACCCGTCCGGGCCGACGGGGCCCGTCCCGGTCGACGCGCGGTCAGCCCGCCGGGTGCATGCTCACCGTGGTCGCCCGGGTCATGTCGGTCGCCGCGGTCACCTCCGGCAGCCCCTCGGTGTGCCCGCCGGAACGCACCCGGGACGACCAGTGGTCGTACCGCTGGCCGAGCTGGCCGACCCGGACGAACGCCGCGCTGGCCAGGCAGGCGCTCAGCGGGTCGCGCGGCTTGTCCGGCACGCTGGCCTGGACGCAGGCGGCGCCGTACTGGCCCTGGTCACGCAGCGGGTCGAAGCCCGACCGCTCCCCGTCGCACGGGTTCCAGTCGAACGTCTGGACGCAGTCGGCGTAGTTGGCCACCGCCTGCGTCATCGCGTTGCGCAGGTGCTGGTGGGGCGACTGGTCGCCGTCGCTGCGCGGGCGGCTGTAGTCGGCGGGCAACCCCTGGCCGCCGAAGAGCAGGCCGACGAGGCTATCGTCGAGTTCCAGCGCGGTGCCCCACCCCAGTTCGGTGTACGCCTGGAGCAGCCGCAGCGCGTCCGAGACCGCCTTGCCCTTCTGCCAGAGCACCCGGGACACCTCCCAGGTGTCGCTGCTCGGCGGGTTCGGCCCGGTGCCGGCCCGCATCACCCGGTAGAAGTACTTCTGCCGGCCGGACAGCATCGCGGCGGCCTTGCTGCGGGCGGACGTCGTCTGGCTGGCGACGACCGGGATCGCCGCCGACTCGAACGCCGGCTTGTACGTCCCCGCCCACCGCTCGGTGAGGTACTTGTTCTCGTCGTAGCAGTAGCCCTGCGGGACGGGGGAACGGACGTCCCACGAGCAGAACGTGCCGATGGGGAACACGCGGGTGGCGGTCTGCACCTCCTGCCAGTCCCCGCCGGCCCACTTGACCCGCGACCGCAGGGTGATCTGGAGGTCGCCGGTGGTGGTCTGGAACCGGGGTCCCTCGTGCTCCTCCACGTTGACGAAGTTCGCGTCGTAGCAGGTGGAGAACGCCGGGGCGTGCCCCGGTGGCATCGCGTGGTGGGCCAGGTGGAACGCGTTGGGCAGGTTGCTACGGCGCACCGTCGACGGGATCGGCCGGCTGACCCGGGTCGGGCCGCAGCCGCCGATCGACTCGGTCTCGGGAATCCGGTTCGCGGCCGGGAGTTCCTGGTCCGGACTGCCCCACATGTCGTGCACCGGCAGGGCGTCGCTGCCGTTCCAGACCACCGCCTTACGCACGTTCTCCACCTGGGCGTTCCAGCCGGCGACCGCGGTGCGGTAGTCGGCCATCAGCGCGGTGAACAACGGGTTCGTGCTGCCGTCGGCGGCCGGCTGGCTGAACTGCCGCACCCGCTCGTTGATGGTCCGGCCGGTCTGGGCGACGGCGTCGCCACGCCCGGCGGCCACCTGGGCGGCGAACTGCGGGTTCTCCAGTTGCAGGATGTTGTAGACCCGGGCGGCGGTGGTCCAGGCGGCGGCGTTGGCGACCGGGCCGACGGTCCAGGTGCCACCGACCCGGTTACGCGCCCACTGGCCGAGGTAGTTGATCGAACCGGCGGGCAGGTGGGTGTCGAGCACGCTGACCGGGTCGGCCAGGCTGGTGCCGGCCGGCGCGGTGAAGGTGCCCTCGTCGGAGGCGTTGACGGTGGCGAAGGTGAAGGTGGGCGACTCCGCCTTCGGGTAGTAGGTGCCCAGGTAGTCCGGGATCGGCTGCCCGGTGATCTCCCTGTGGTGCACGTACGTGGTGATCACCTGGTTGAGCTGGCTCTTGGCGATGTTCTCCAGGGCCACGTGGGTGGCGAGCGCCATCGAGTCGACCTTGCGTTCGATGGTCTGCAACTGGGTGGCGATCCGACCCAGGTTGGCGCGTACCTCGTCGAGGCCCTTGGTGAGCGCGTCGAGCTGGGCGACCAGTCCGGCGTACATCTCCTTGAGCGCCGACTCGATCCGGTCGAACCGCTTGTCGATCCCCTTGGCCAGCCGGTCGATCTGCTGGCGCAGCTTGCCGATCTCGGCCTGGATCGCGGCGTTCGGGTCACCGCCCCCGGCGAACAGGCCGATCAGGCTCACCGCCGCGCCGAGCAGGTTGCCGGTCAGCACCGCCGTGCCCATCGCCGTCGCGGCCATGGTCAGCCCCTGCCCGAGCACCGTCGTCACGTACGTGTTGATCGCGGTCACCGAGGTCACCACGGCCTTGCCGATGGTTTCCAGCTGCTTGCCGAACTTCTTGTCGACGAAGCCGACCAGGGTGGACAGCACCGTGACGGTCGAACCGAGACCTTCGAAGATCTTGCGGTTCGACTCGGTCTTCGCCTTCTCCGCGTCGATGACCGCCTGGCTCGGCTTCGGGTCCTGGTTGAGCGGGTACGTGTTGGCGTAGCCGACCACCTCGGTGATCCGGTTGTTGCCGTCGGTGTCGAGCACCTTCAGCGTCGCGTACGCCCGCTCCTGCACCAGCGCCTTGAAGGCGGTCGCGTCACCGCGGACGTCGCGGATCGCGGACAGCGGCACGTAGTAGCCGAGGGTGCCGGTGTTGCCGTCGGCGCGCGGCTCGTGGATCCGCGCGGCCAGCAGCCCGTCGACCGGGGTACGCACCCCGGTGCCGGTGCGCCCGGCGAACGCGCTGTCCCAGCCGGTGGCCAGCGCGTCGTCGGTGGCGGCCCGGCGGTGCAGCTCCCGCCAGGTGTCCTGGACCAGGTCCCGGGAACGGGCGTTCCACGCCGCGTCCTGGTAGCCGCCCCGGACCAGGTTCAGCGCGTCCGGCACCACGTTCGCGCCCTCCGCGCCGACCGTGCTGGTCAGGAACGCCCGCACCGCCGGGCCGGTGGTCACCGCGCCACTGGACTCGCCGAGCCGGGCCAGCACCGCCATCGCCACGGCGAACCGGGACCGGTCCTCGGCCCGCGCGTCGCCGACCGCCGCGTCGGCGACCGCCCGGGTGGTGGCCACGTGCCCGGCCACCTGGGTCGCGTCGGCACCCGGCTGGGCGCTACGCCAGTCCAGCAGCTCGGCGGTGAGCAGGGCGTCCTTCAGCCCGGCCGCCCCGGCGTCGCGCAGCTGCACCACCGCCCCGAACAGCGCCCCGTGCACCGCCTGCTCGTCGAACGGCACCGGGTCGGCGGCACGGGCCGGACTCTGGTGCATGGTGACCGCCAGCACCGCCGTCAGGCCCGCCGCCCACAGCCGGCGGCTGCGCCACCCGCCGCCCGGGGACCGCCCCCGGGTGTGTCTCGTCGCTGTCCCCACCGCTGCTCCTCCCGCCACCGGGCGCAACCCCGCCCGCCGTCACCGGGCGTCGACCCGGCCGGGTCGACGCCGCACCGGGCACAGGGGCCGGTGCGGTGACGACTCTGCGGGGCGGGACGTCCCGACCGGCAGGGACAGCCGTCCCGCCGCACCGGGATTCCGGCGCGGCGGTTCAGCGGGAGCGGTGCGGGCCGGTCAGGGCCGGGGGCGGCGCAGGCGCAGGGCCTGGGCGACGTAGTCGAAGCCGGTGACCACGGTGACCAGCACGGCGGCCGCCATGATCCAGGGCCCGACGGCGGCCAGGGCCGCCGGCATCGGCCACAGGTACCAGGCGATGGCCAGGATCTGCAGCGCCGTCTTGAGCTTGCCGCCCCGGCTGGCGGCGATCACGCCGTGCCGGATCACCCAGAACCGCAGCCCGGTGATGCCCAGCTCGCGGACGAGGATCAGCACCGTCACCCACCAGGGCAGCCGGTCGTAGACGGACAGCAGCACCAGGGCCGCGCCGGTGAGCGCCTTGTCGGCGATCGGGTCGGCCACCTTGCCGACCGAGGTGACCAGGCCGAAGCGGCGGGCGATCCAGCCGTCCACCAGGTCGGTCATCGAGGCGAACGCGAAGATCAGGCAGGCGGCGATCCGCCACCCGCCGTGGGTCATGCCGGAGGCGACCACCGACGCGGCGAAGACCGGCACCAGCACCAGCCGCAGCAGGGTCAGGCCGTTGGCCGCGTTGAGCACCGGCACCCGGGCCACCGGCGGCGCGGACTCCGCCGCCCCGGTCACCGCCGCGCCCCGCTCCGGCCGTCGAGGCCCACCTGGCACCGCCCCACCTGGCTCCCCCGCTCCGTCCGGGCCCACCGTCACCGTTCCGCGCCGGGCGCCGCCGAGATCATCTCATCCGGCACGGCCACCAGGTCGACGCCCTCGGTCGCGGTGACCGTGGCCCGGACGAGGTCGCCGGGGCGCAACGCGGCCAGGTCGACCCCGCCGCCGACCGGGGCGACCAGGGTGGTCGAGCCGTCGACCTCGGGGGCCTGGTGCGCCGCCCGCCCCTCCACCACGCCGTCGTCGACGGTGTCGACGAGCACCTCGACGGTGCTGCCGAGCCGTTCCTCGGCCCGCTGCGAGCACAACTCGTCGGCGAGCGCGGCGAGCCGGTCGTAGCGGCGCTTGACGGTGGCGGCGGAGAGCTTGCCGGGCAGCCCGGCGGCCTCGGTGCCGTCCTCGTCGCTGTAGTCGAACACGCCTATCGCGTCGAGCCGCGCCTCGGTCAGGAAGCGGGTCAGCTCGGCCACGTCCTGCCGGGTCTCACCGGGGAAACCGACGATGAAGTTGCTCCGCGCGCCCGCCTCCGGGGCCAGGGCACGGGCGCTCGCCAGCAGCTCCAGGAACCGGTCGGTGGAGCCGAACCGGCGCATCCGGCGCAGCACCGGCTCGCTGGAGTGCTGGAACGACAGGTCGAAGTAGGCGGCCACGCCGGGGGTGGTGGCGATCGCCTCGACCAGGCCGGGCCGGGTCTCGGCGGGCTGGAGGTAGCTGGCCCGCACCCGGACGATGCCGTCGATCGCGGCGAGTTGCGGCAGCAGCTTCTCCAGCGCCCGCGGGTCGCCCAGGTCCTTGCCATACGACGTCGAGTTCTCGCTGACCAGCACCAGCTCGCGGACGCCCGTCTTGGCCAGCCACTCCGCCTCGGCCAGCAGCTCGTCGGGGGTACGCGAGACGAACGCGCCCCGGAACGCGGGGATCGCGCAGAACGCGCACCGCCTGTCGCAGCCGCTGGCCAGCTTCAGCGAGGCCACCGGGCCGGTGTCGAGCCGGCGGCGCAGCACCTGCCGCAGGTGCGCCGGGGTGTGCGCGTCGGTCTCCGGCGCGACCCGGGTGGGGGTGCCGTGGCCGGGCAGCGACACCGCCGACTCCCGCCGGGCGACCGGGGTCAGCGGCAGCAGCTCACGGCGGTCGCGGGGGGTGTGCGCGCCGATCGCCTCGCCGGCCAGCACCGAGTCGAGCCGGGCGGCGATGTCGGGGTAGTCGTCGAAGCTGAGCACCGCCTGCGCCTCGGGGAGGCTGTCGGCCAGCTCCCGGCCGTACCGCTCGGCCATGCAGCCGGCGGCGACCACCTTCGCCCCGGTGTCGGCGGCGGCGAGCAGGGTCTGGATCGAGTCCTGCTTGGCCTTCTCCACGAACCCGCAGGTGTTGACGACCACCACGTCGGCACCCTCGCCGTCGGTAGTGACCTGCCAGCCGTCGGCGTGCAGCCGGGCGGCCAGCTCCTCCGAGTCGACCTCGTTGCGGGCGCAGCCCAGGGTCAGCAGGGCGACCCGGCGGCCGTCGGCGGGCGACGGCGCCGGGGCGGGCCGCGATGGGCCGGCGTTGTCAGGCGTGGGGGTGGCGGACACCATCCGAGGGTACCGGGCGACGTCGCGGGCCCGACCGACGGCGGCGTGCGGTGTCGGCCGGTTAACGCCGCCGCCCGGCCCGGCCAGCGGTCAGACCGTCGTCGCGCCCACCCGGACCAGGCGGTCCAGCAGGGCGACCTCGGTGCCGGCCAGGCCGGTGGAGCAGAACACCGACACCTGGTCCGCGCCGGTGCGGCCGGGGACCGCGCCGGCCAGCACCGCCCCCAGGTCGCGCAACCTGCCCGGGTACGGCCCGACGGCGGTCAGCATCGGGGGGTCGTACGCCGCCGCCTGGGCCGGCGAGTCGGTGACCAGCACGTCGGCGGCGTCGAGCAGGTCGGTGCCGAACTCGTGCCGGTGCACCTGCTTGAAGCCGACGGTGTTGACGTGGGTGCCCGGGGCGAGGTCGGTGGCAGCCAGCACCGGGGTGACGCTGGTGGTGGCGAGCACCACCACGTCCCGGTCGCGGACCGCCCCGGCGGCCGAGCCGACGGCGCGGGCGGGTATCCCCAGCTCGGCGCGGACCCGGGCGGCGAACGCCTCGCGGCGGGCCGCCGAGCGGCTGTGCACGGTCACCTCGCGCAGGGGCCGGACGGCGGCGGTCGCCCAGACCTGCGTCCACGCCTGCCCGCCGGAGCCGATCACGCCCAGGGTGGCGGCGTCCGGGCGGGCCAGGGCGTCGACGGCCACCGCGCCCAGTCCGCCGGTACGCCGGGAGCCCAGCTCCGCGCCGACGGCGATGGCCCGTACCGCCCCCGTCCGGGCGTCGTGCAGCACCACGAGCTGCTCGCCGGCCGGGTGGCCGAGGGTGTCGTAGGAGCGGAAGCCGTACCACTCGTCGGTGAGCTGCCCGGCGGTGAGCACCATCCGCCCACCGGCCAGCGGTGCGGAGGCCCGGGGTGGGGCGACGAGCCGGCCGGCGTGGGCGGCCAGCAGGGCGTCCCGCATCGCCGCGACGGTGGTCGGCGCGTCCAGGGCGGCGGCGACCTGCCGGTCGTCGAAGAGCAGCGTCATGCCCCCCATGCTGCAACCTCAAGCTGACTTCAACTCAAGGTGTGGTGGGGAGGATCACCCCACCCCGCCGACCGGCGGTGCTAACGTCGGTCGTGGTGGCCCGCGCGGCCGCCCCGGACGAGTCGCGGGCGTACCCGGTCAGGCCAAGACGCCCCGTACCGAACCGACTCGTCCCCGGCCGACGGCCCGGGACCGACCCCCGAGGTGATGCCCGATGGCCTGGATCGTGCTGGTGCTCTCCGGACTCCTGGAGACCGCGTGGGCGGTCTCCCTCGACCGCAGCGCCGGATTCACCAGGCCGCTGCCCTCGGCCGTCTTCGCGGTCACCCTGGTCGCCAGCATGGCCGGCCTGGCGTACGCGCTGCGCGACATCCCCGTCGGCACCGGCTACGCGGTCTGGGTCGGCATCGGGGCGGTCGGCACCGCCGTGGTCGGCATGGTCGCCCTCGGTGAGTCGACGAGCCTGCCCCGGCTGCTCAGCCTGCTGCTGGTGGTGGCCGGTGTGGTCGGTCTCAAGCTCTTCCACTGAGTGGCCCGGCCCCCGCCGGGGTCGATGCGTAGTTTCCGTCCGGTGTGGGTAGTGATCGACCACCACAGCAACCAGCCCCCGACCACGGAGGACGTCATGGCCGACACCCACGCCCCCGCCCGCCCGCGTACCAACGCCGCCCGCATCTGCACCATCCTGGCGTTCGTCTTCGCCGTCGTCGCGCTGCTGATCGCGCCGGTCATCTTCGGCATCATCGGTCTGGCGCTCGGCATCGTCGGCGCGGTGCTCGGCGACAAGCCGCTGGGCTGGTACGCCGCCGCCGCGAACGTGGCCGCCATCGTCCTGAGCCTCGTGCTGATCAGCGCCATGATGAACAGCTGACCAGACGCACCCGCGCGAACGGGCCCGCCGGATTCCCGGCGGGCCCGTCGCACGTCCCGGCCCGGTCGGGGGTACGCCCCCCGGCCGGCGCGCCGACGGGGTCAGTCCACGTCGCCGCGCAGGCCGACCAGCACCTCGTCCAGCTCGTCCGGCTTGACCAGCACGTCGCGGGCCTTGGAACCCTCGGACGGGCCGACCACCCCCCGGGTCTCCATCAGGTCCATCAACCGCCCGGCCTTGGCGAAGCCGACCCGCAGCTTGCGCTGGAGCATCGAGGTCGAGCCGAACTGCGAGGTCACCACCAGCTCCACCGCCTGCACCAGCAGGTCCAGGTCGTCGCCGATGTCCTCGTCGATCTTCTTCTTGCTGTCCTGTGCCGGGGCCAGCACGTCGGAGCGGAACTCCGGCTCGCGCTGGTCCTTGCAGAACTTCACCACGTCGGCGATCTCGCGCTCGGTCACCCAGGCGCCCTGGATGCGGACCGGCTTCGACGCGCCCATCGGCAGGAACAGCCCGTCGCCCCGGCCGAGCAGCTTCTCCGCACCCGGCTGGTCGAGGATGACCCGGGAGTCGGCGAGCGACGAGGTGGCGAACGCCAGCCGGGACGGCACGTTCGCCTTGATCAGGCCGGTCACCACGTCGACGCTCGGCCGCTGGGTGGCCAGCACCAGGTGGATGCCGGCGGCACGGGCCAACTGGGTGATCCGGACGACCGAGTCCTCCACGTCGCGCGGGGCGACCATCATCAGGTCGGCCAGCTCGTCCACGATCACCAGCAGGTACGGGTACGGCCGCATCTCCCGCTCGCTGCCCGGCGGGGCCTTGATCTCGCCGTTGCGCACCTTGCGGTTGAAGTCGTCGATGTGCCGGACCCCGTTGGCGGCGAGGTCGTCGTAGCGCATGTCCATCTCGCGGACGACCCACTCCAGCGAGTCGGCCGCCTTCTTGGCGTTGGTCACGATCGGGGTGACCAGGTGCGGGATGCCCTCGTACCCGGTCATCTCGACCCGCTTGGGGTCGATGAGCAGCAGCCGCACCTCGTCCGGCGTGGCCCGGGTCAGGATGGACACCAGCAGGGTGTTGAGGCAGCTCGACTTGCCCGCGCCGGTGGCCCCGGCGATCAGGATGTGCGGCATCTTCGCGAGGTTGGCGACCACGAAGCCGCCCTCGATGTCCTTGCCGAGGGCCACCACCATCGGATGGTGGTCGCTGGTGGCGGCCCGGGACCGCAGCACGTCGCCGAGGGCGACGTTCTCCGGGTCGGTGTTGGGGATCTCCACCCCGACCGCGCTCTTGCCCGGGATGGGGCTGAGGATGCGGACGTCGGGCGACTTCACCGCGTACGCGATGTTGCGGGAGAGCTGGGTGATCCGCTCGACCTTGACCCCGTGCCCCAGCTCGACCTCGTAGCGGGTGACGGTGGGGCCCCGGGTGAAGCCGGTGACCTCGGCGTCCACCCCGAACTGGTCGAAGACGCCGGTCAACGCGGCGATCACCTCGTCGTTGGCCTTGCTGCGGGTCTTCGGGGCCGCGCCACCGGTGAGCATGTTGGCCGGCGGCAGCACGTAGTCGCCGGCCAGCCCGGTCAGCGCGAGCTGTTCGGCGCGGGTGGGCGGGGCGGAGTGCTCCGGCGGCTCCGCCGGCTTGCGGCTGGCCGGCACCCGGCTCGCCGGCCGGCGGGGCAGCACGATCGTCTCCTGGAGGTCGACCTCCGGGCCGACGTCGTCGAAGTCGTCCGGGTCGGGCGGCGGTGGCGCGGCCTTGCGGGCCGGGCGTTTACGGGCCGGCTTCGCGACGACCTCCGCCGGCTCCGCGTCCTCCTGCTCCGGCGCCTCGGGCGGCGCGACCAGCGTGCCGGCGAGCAGACCGAGCCGCTCCGGGATCTTGTTGATCGGGGTGGCGGTCACCACCAGCAGGCCGAAGACGAGCAGCAGGATCAGCAGCGGCATCGCCACCCACGCGGTCACCGCCCGCTCCAGCAGGTCGCCGACGCCGGCACCGACGAGGCCACCGGCGTAGTCACGCTGCACCGGGTCGACCGGATTCTGTCCGATGTGCAGCATCGCCGCCGTGGCGACCAGCATGGAACCCCAGCCGACCAGGCCCCTCCCCCGGTGCTCCGGAGCCACCGGGGTCCGCATCAACCGCCACGCGCCGATCATCAGCAGCACCGGCACCACCACCGCGATCGCACCCAGGAACAGGCGTACGGTGTCGGCCAGCCGCGCGCCGAACGGGCCGGCACCGGAGAACCAGATCGCCACCGCGCTGAGGATGGCCAGCCCGAACAGCAGCAGACCGGCGCCGTCGCGGCGGTGCTCCGGGTCCAGCTCCCGGGCCGAGGCGGCCTGCCGACCGGCGGCCCGGAAACCCCAGCCGACCCCGTGCGCCAGCCCCATCCACAGTGCCCCGACGGCCCGGCCCACGTACGCCGCCGGGGCTGGTCGGGGGGCCGGTCGCCGCCGGGCCGTCGCCCGGGTGGTCTTCTTCGCCGGCTGACGGGCACGACTGTTCGTGGTGCCGCGCGGCGACGCGCCGCGTCGCCGGCTCGCCTGAGAGGTACGGCCCGCCATAGAGTCACCGTAACGGCGTTACCCGGCAGATCGCCGCTTTTCCGGGTCGTGTCCGCGCGTCGCAGCGCGGACCACGCCCGCAGACGTGTTATTCGCCTCAGAAGGGATGCCCGATGGCGTCGCCTGCTTTCGCGGACCGTCCCGACCCCCTCGCGGGTGACCCGCAGGCCCTGCGTCCGCTGACCGCCGACCTGGTCGCCGCCGTGCTGGGCACCCGGGGGTACGTCGTGGTCGCCGACGGGGACGGGGACCTCGTGGGTCGCTGGGACGACAGCCTGATCTGGTTCCTGCGTCGGGGTGGCCGTGGCGAGCTGCTCCAGGTCCGCACCCTGGCGGCGACGACCTTCGGCATCGAGCACGTGCCGGCGCTCTACGCCTTCTGCAACTCGTGGAACCACGAGTGGTTCTGGCCGAAGGCGTTCGTGCACGTCGACGACGACGGTCGGGCCCAGGTCTGTGGCGAGGTGATCACCGACCTGGAACGCGGGGTCACCCCGCACCAGCTCGACCGGCTGCTCGACCGTGGCATCACCGAAGGCTGCCGGCTCGCCGCCGCCGTCGGCCAACTGCCCGGCCGGACGCCCGGATGACCGGCGGGTTCGCTCCCGGGGCGGACGGGTCGGCCGCGCCGCGCGACCCGGTCCTTTCCGCCGCGTTCGCCGACGCCGGGGACCTGCCCGACGGGGAGGCCCGGCTGGCCGAACTCGACCGGATCGCCGCCCGCGCCGACGCGCTCGGCGACCCGCACTCTGCCCTGGACGCCCGGTTCGCGCTGGTGGCGGCGTACCTGCGGCACGGTGGCCGGTGGCGGATCATCGAGCCGGTGCGCCGTCTGCTGGCCACCGTGGACCGGTCCCCCGACCTGCTCGACGCCCGCCCCGGCGACGCGGAACTGCTGCGGCGGCACCTGCGCCAGGCGGTGGAGGCCGCGATCGGCACCCCCCGGATCGGGCTGGACCAGGCCAACGCCCTGCTCGACGCGCTGGCCCGCCGGGTCGGCGCGGAGGCCGGGGTGGTCGCCCAGCTACGCTGCCGGCTCGCCGACCACGCCGGTGACGAGCCCACCGCCCGCCGGTGGTACGACAGGTGGACGGCCGCCGAGGCGGACCCGGAGGGTGGCTGCCCCGCCTGCCTGGCGGTACGCCGCGCCGAACTGCTCGCCGGCTGGGGCGACGACCGGGCCGCGTTGGCGGCGCTGCGTCCCGCGCTCGACGCCGGGGTCGACTGCACCGACCAGCCGGAGCGGGCCCTCGCGGTGGGGCTGCTGCCGTGGCTGCGCACCGGGGCGGCCGGTCGGGCCGCGACGGCGCACCTGCGGGCGTACCGGCGGCACCGGCGGGAACGGGCCGCATTGCCGTACCTGGCCGCGCAGTTGCGGTTCTGCGCGCTGGCCGGGCACCCGGACCGGGCGCTGGACCTCCTCGCCGAGCAGTTGCCCCGGCTGGACCACCCCTACGACGACCTGTCGGCGATGGAGTTCGCCGCCGCCGGGGCGCTGGTCTGCGCGCTCGCCGCCGAGTCCGGCCGGGACGCCCGCCGGGTCCGCCGCCCCGGCCACGCCGACCGGCCCACCGCCGACCTGGACGTGGCGACCCTCGGCACCGACCTGCTGGCCGAGGCGACCCGGCTGGCCGGCAGCTTCGACGCACGCAACGGCACCGGGCACCACGCCGGGCGGATCGCCGCCTGGCTGGCCGAACGGCCGACGGGTGACCCGGTGCCCCTCCCGGCGCCGGAGAGCGTCGACGACCCGGCCGACGAGCCGTTCCTGCCCTCGGCCGAGGAGCCGGCCCCGCTGAGCCTTTCGCAGCTCACCGCCGTGCTGGACGCCCGGGGCGACGTGTACGCCGTCGACGCCGCAGGCGTGGTGGTCGGCCGCTGGGACGAGGCGGTCGTGCAGTTCCGCCTGCTGGGCCGGGACGGGGAGATCCTGCACGCCCGGGTGGTGGCGGCCCGGCGGCTGGCGGCGGGACGGCTCGCCGAGGCGTACGAGTTCTGCAACGCGTGGAACCACGACCGGCTGCTGCCGAAGGCGTACGTCCACGAGTTGCCCGGCGGTGAGCTGGTGCTGGCCGGCGACGTCACCACCGACCTGGCGCACGGGGTGGCCCCGGCGCAGCTCGGCATCCTGGTCGACGCGGCGGTGAGCACCGGCGTCGCGTACGCCGAGGCGGTCGCCGCCCTGCCCTGACCGCCGCCCTGCCCTGACCGCCACCGGCCGACGGGGCGTGCACGCGCGAGCGGTCCCCGACCTCCGGGCGGTGGAGGTCGGGGGCCGCGGTACCGGGGGCCGGGGTGGTTACCGACCGCGTCGCGTCGCCTGCTGGCCGCCGTTCGCGGTGACCAGGGTCAGGTTGTTGCGCTGGAGGATCTCGTTGACCGGCTGGAAGAAGGTGACGCCGCCGACGGTGCAGTCACCGGAGCCGCCGGAGGTGACGCCCTGCGCCTGGTCACCGGCGATCCACGAGCCACCGGAGTCGCCAGGTTCGGCGCAGACGTCGGTCCGGGTCAGGCCGGTCACCGTCCCCTCCGGATAGTTGACGGTGGCGTTGCGGGCCTGCACGACGCCGCACCGGGCACCGGTGGTGGAGCCGGAACGGCAGATCGACGCGCCGGGCGGCACCTCGACGGAGCCGTTGACCGGCACCGTGCCGCCGTTGAAGTCGCTGACCACCCCCTGCGGGGTCCACTGGCCGTTGGTACGCACGAACGCCCAGTCGTCACGCGGGAACGACGACGCCGCGAACACCCCCTGCCGGGCCTGGTTGAACCCGGTGGTGCGGTCCCCGACCCGGCCGCAGTGCCCGGCGGTGACGAACCCGCCGACCACCGCGAAGCCGATCGAGCAGCGCCCGACGTCGTTGATGAAGAACGGGTCGCCGCCGACCAGGTCGAACAGCGGGCGCGGCTGCTCCCGGGAGGTGGTGACCCGGACCGCGTCCGCCGGGGCCCCGCTGCCCGCCGCCCACCGGCGGGCCCGCGCCTCGGCGCCCGGCTGGGCGAGCACCACCACCGAGTTGGTGGCGACGTCGACGTACCAGCCGGTGATGGCCGGGGACGCCTGCCGCCCGACCGCGTCGAGCCGGGTCTTCGCCGCGTCCAGCTCGCTGACGGCCCGGTCGACCGCCTTGGGCACCGCACCGGCGGCCCGGACCCGGTCGGCCTTCGCGGGGTCGGCGACGGCCACGTTCAGGGTGGACCCGTCGCCGCTGAGCCAGGCCCCGCCGTAGTCGTTGCCGAGCGCGGCCCGCAGCCCGGTCAACCGGGCGGTCGCCTGCTGCTCGGCGGTCAACCGCCGGACCGCCTGGTCCCGGCTGATCCGCAGGTCCCGGCTGAGCGCGTCCACCACCTCGGGGGCCGGCCCACCGGCCGCGCGGGCGTCGGTCCCCCCGGCGCGTGGCGCGCCCTGGTCACCGGCGAACGACGGCAGGGTCACCGCCGCCGTCAGTCCCGCTGCCGCCAGCACGACGCCGATCGCTGTCATCCGTCTGCGGTCCATCCGCCATGCTCCTCCCGGCCGACGCGGGGTACGCCCGCCGGACGGAGGTACGCAGACGGCCGCCGAACGGATGAGCCGATCCGCAGTTATCGACGTACGGTGACCGTCGGGTCACGCATTCCCGCGCTGCCTGTCCCCCGTAGGGTGTGGTTGGCCGGGTGGCCGCCGCCGATACTGGGAGTCATGCAGGCGCAACGACAACTCGGCGAGTTCCTCCGCTCGCGACGCTCCCGGCTCAGCCCTCAGGAGGCCGGGGTGGCCACCTACGGCGGCCGACGGCGGGTGCCGGGGCTGCGCCGGGAGGAGCTGGCCCTGCTGGCCGGGGTGAGCGCCTCGTACTACGCCCGGCTGGAGCAGGGGCTGGCCACGAACGCCTCACCCGAGGTGCTGGACGCGCTCAGCCGGGCGCTGCGGCTCGACGCCGCGGAACGCCGCCACCTGTCCGGGCTGGCCGCCGGCCCCCGCCGCCCGGCCGTCCGCCGGCCGCCGCCGGAGCGCGTCGACCCGGCCGTACGCCAGCTCGTCGCCGCCCTCGGGGACGTGCCCGCGCTGGTGCTCGGCCGCCGGCTCGACGTGCTGGCCTGGAACACCGCCGGCCACGCCCTGTTCGCCGGTCACCTGGAACCCGACGCGGTGCACCGACCGGACCGGCGGCCCAACATGGCGCGGCTGGTCTTCCTCGACGCGCACACCCGCGACCTGTACGTCGACTGGCCGGCCAAGGCCCGGGCCGTGGTGGCGACCCTGCGGATGACCTCCGGACAGCACCCGACGGACCCGCTGCTCGCCGCGCTGGTGGGCGACCTCGCGGTGGGCAGCCCCGAGTTCGCCGCCCGGTGGGCCGACCACCGGGTCAAGGCCGGCGGCACCGCCGCGTACGCGATGCGGCACCCGCTGGTCGGCACGCTGACCGTCACCCAACAGAGCCTGCGCACCGAGGACGACCAGACGGTCGTCGTCGCCACCACCGCACCGGGTTCCCCGTCGCAGGCGGCGATGACCCTGCTGGTGCACGCCGCGGTCACCGGCCGTGCCGCCGCCCGGCAACCGCTGCCCGGCTGACCCTCCCCTCCCGATCCCGGCGGCGCCGACAGGGTGCCGCCGTCCCACCCGGCCGCGCCGGGCCCGCCACCGGACCGTGTGGTCCGGCGGGGGTCGGCGCTGCCCGACACCACGCGACGACGGCGCTCCGCACGGGGCGTCCGGTCGTCCGCGCCCGAAACCGGACCCGCTCGGCGGGTCCGCACACCCACGAAGGACGAACCATGCGCAGAAGAATCCGTACCCTCGCGGTGGCCGTCGCGGCAGTCGGCGTCCTGGCCGCACCGGCGACGCCTGCGGCACCGGCGGTGGCCGGCCCGACGGCGGGCGTCCCGGCCGCCCCCGTCGCCCCGGCGGCCCTGCCGGCCCGGATCGCGGTCCACTTCGACCCGGCGACGGGTCAGCTGCCGGAGAACATCACGTGGGCCCCCGACGGCACCGCCTACCTCACCTTCGCGGCGGCCCGGCAGGTCGTCGCCGTCGACCCGGCGGGCCGGACCCGGGTGCTGGCCACCCTGCCCGCCCCCGCCGACGGCGGCGTGCACACCCCGGTGCTCGGCTTCGCCCTGACCACCGGGATCGTCCGGACCGGCGACGGCACCCTGTACTTCCTGTACGCCAGCGGCGACGCCGCCAGCACCGGCCTCTACCGGCTGACGCCCGGTCAGCCGCCCCGACGGATCGCCGCGCTGCCCGCCGCCGGGCTGCCCAACGGGCTGGCGCTCGACCCGACGGGCCGGACGTTCTACCTGACCGACTCGGTGCTCGGCACCATCTCCACGGTGCCGCTGGCCGGCGGCCCGGCCCGGGTCTGGTCGTCGGCGTCCGCCCTCGCCGCGACGGGCTTCCTCGGCGTCAACGGCGTCAAGGTGCGCGGCGGCGCGGTCTGGGTGACCAACCTGGACCAGGGCACCCTGCTGCGGATTCCGCTGCGGCAGGGCCGGCCGGGAGCCGTCGAGGTCAGGGCGACCGGGCTGGTCGGCATCGACGACTTCGCGTTCACCGCCGACGGCCGGGTCGTCGCCGCCCTCAACGGGCCGAACACGGTGGTGGGCATCGACCACGACGGGCGGAGCCGGACCCTGCTGACCGGTGCCGACGGGCTGCAGAACCCGACCTCGGTGGCCGTACGCGGGCACACGGTCCTGGTGGCCAGCGCCGCCTACGTCACGGCGACCGACCCCAACCTGATCGTGGCCACCCTGCGCCACCGCTGAACCGACCGGACAACGGGCCGGCCACCGTCGTCACGACGGTGGCCGGCCCGCGGCGTCCGGGTGGGTGACCCGCTCAGACCTCGACGACGGTCGGGACGATCATCGGGCGGCGGCGGTACGCGTCGTTGACCCAGCGGCCCACGGTGCGCCTGACGATCTGCTGGAGCTGGTGCGGGTCGGTGACACCGTCCGCGGCGGCCCGGTTCAGCGCCTCGGTGACCAGCGGGATCACCGGGTTGAACGCGGCCGGGTCCTCGGAGAAGCCCTTCGCCGACAGGGTCGGGCCGGCGACCACCTTGCCGGTGACCGAGTCGACGACGACGGTGGTGGCGATGAAACCGCCGTCGCCGAGGATCCGCCGCTCGGTCAGCAGCGACTCGCTGACGTCACCCACGGCCAGACCGTCGACGTAGACGTAGCGGCTCTTCACGTGCCCGACCACACTGGCCCGGCCCTCGACCAGGTCGACGACGTCGCCGTCCTCGCAGATCACCACCCGGTCGGGGGCGACGCCGGACTCGATGCCGAGCCGGGCGTGCGCCCGCAGGTGCCGCCACTCGCCGTGCACCGGCATCAGGTTGCTCGGGCGCACCACGTTGAGCAGGTAGAGCAGTTCACCGGCCGGGGCGTGCCCGGAGACGTGCACCTTGGCGACGTCCTTGTGCACCACCACCGCGCCCGCCCGCGCCAGCCGGTTGATCACCCGGTAGACCGAGGTCTCGTTGCCGGGGACCAGCGACGAGGCGAGCACGACCGTGTCGCCGGGGGCGATGGTGATGTGCCGGTGGTCGCCGCTGGCCATCCGGCCCAGCGCGCTCATCGGCTCGCCCTGCGAACCGGTGGACATCAGCACGATCTGGTCGGGCGGCAGCGTGGTGGCCTCCTCGATGCCGATCACCAGACCGGCCGGGATGTTGAGCAGGCCGAGATCCCGGGCGATGCCCATGTTGCGGACCATCGAGCGGCCGATCAGCGCCACCTTGCGGCCGTGCTCCAGCGCCGAGTCGAAGACCTGCTGCACCCGGTGCACGTGCGAGGCGAACGAGGCGACGATGATCCGCCCCTTCGCCTTCGCGAAGATCGAGTCGAGCACCGGCCCGATCTCCCGCTCCGGGGTGACGAAGCCGGGGATCTCGGCGTTGGTGGAGTCCGACAGCAGCAGGTCGACGCCCTCCGCGCCGAGCCGGGCGAAGCCGGCCAGGTCGGTGATCCGGCCGTCCAGCGGGAGCTGGTCCATCTTGAAGTCACCGGTGTGCAGCACCAGGCCGGCCGGGGTACGCACGGCCACCGCCAGGGCGTCCGGGATCGAGTGGTTGACCGCGAAGAACTCGCACTCGAACGGGCCCAGCCGCTCCCGGCCGCCCTCGCGGACGGTGAGCGTGTAGGGCTGGATGCGCCGCTCGGCCAGCTTCGCCTCGACCAGGGCGAGGGTGAACTGGGAGCCGACCAGGGGGATGTCCGGCTTGTGGGCGAGCAGGTACGGCACCGCGCCGATGTGGTCCTCGTGACCGTGGGTCAGCACGATCGCCTGCACGTCGGCCAGCCGGTCCAGGATCGGTGCGAAGTCGGGCAGGATCAGGTCCACCCCGGGCTGCTCCACGTCGGGGAAGAGCACCCCGCAGTCGACGATCAGCAGCTTGCCGTCGTACTCGAAGACGGTCATGTTCCGACCGATGGCACCGAGTCCGCCGAGTGGGATGATCCGCAGCCCGCCCTCGGGCAGCGGCGGGGGCAGTTCACCCTCGAATTGCGCCTCGGTCACGCGTCCACCTCATTCTGCGACGCCGTAACCCGGCGTCCGTCGTGTCGTTCGATCATTCGGGCAGGTCCAGGCCCGCCGCCGCGCAGTCCGCGCGCAGCAGGGCCAGTTCGTCGTCGGTGGCGTCCGCCAGCGGCGGACGCACCGGGCCGGCGGGCAGGCCCAGCACGTTCAGGCCCGCCTTCACCAGGATGGTGCCCGGGCTACGGAAGATCCCGGTGAACAGCGGCAGCAGCCGCCGGTGCAGGGCCAGCGCCGTGCCGGTGTCACCCGCGTCGTACGCCTCGATCATCTGCTTGGCGAGCGCGCCGGTGAAGTGGGTCGACGTGCCGACCAGCCCGACCCCGCCGACCGCCAGGGTGGGCAGGGTGAGCGCGTCGTCGCCGCTGTAGAAGGCGAGGTCGGTGCGGCTGGTCACCCAACTGGTGGCGGTCAGGTCGCCCTTGGCGTCCTTGACCGCGACGATCCGCTCGTGCGCGGCGAGCCGCACCAGCGTCTCGGTCTCGATCGGCACCCCGGCGCGGTGCGGGATGTCGTACATCATGATCGGCAGGCCGGTGCCGTCGGCGACGGCGGTGAAGTGCGCCACCAGCCCCCGCTGCGGCGGCTTGCTGTAGTACGGGGTCACCACCAGCAGGCCGTGCGCGCCGGCCTTCTCGGCCGTGGCGGCCAGCTCGATGGTGTGCCGGGTGTCGTTGGTGCCGACGCCGGCCACGATCCGCGCCCGGTCACCGATCGCCTCGACCACCGCGCGGATCAGGGTCTCCTTCTCCGCGTCCGAGGTGGTCGGCGACTCGCCGGTGGTGCCGTTGAGCACCAGCGCGTCGTTGCCCTGCTCGTCGACGAGGTAGGTCGCCAGCCGGACCGCCCCGTCCAGATCGAGGGAGCCGTCGGCGGTGAACGGGGTCGCCATCGCGGTGAGAAGCCGCCCGAACGGGCGCGACACGCCCCGGTCGGGGGCGGCAGGGTGGTCGTGCGTCATGCTCACAACCTAGCGGACGAGCACCGGACAGCCGGTGGGGAAGGGCTCAGGACAGCTGCGCGTGCGGACTGGTAGCCACCTCGGTGCCGTCGGGCAGCGTCGAGACGACGAAGTCGGCGAAGACGTTCGGGGCGACCCGCTGGAGCTGCCGCAGGCACTCCACGGCCAGCTCACGGATCTCCACGTCGGCGTGCTCGGTGGCCCGCATCCCGATGAAGTGCCGCCAGGCACGGTAGTTGCCGGTGACCACGATCCGGGTCTCGGTGGCGTTGGGCAGCACCGCCCGCGCCGCCTGCCGGGCCTGCTTGCGGCGCAGCGTCGGGTTGGGCTCGTCGGCGAACCGCTGCTCCAACCCCTCCAGCAGCTCGGTGTACGCCCGCACGCTCGCCTCGGCGGCCTCGACGAACCGCTTGTGCAGCTCCGGGTCGTCGGCGATCACCGCCGGCTCGACCATCGCCGCGTCCCGCTCCGGCACGTAGCGCTGGGAGAGCTGGGAGTAGGAGAAGTGCCGGTGCCGGATCAGCTCGTGGGTGAACGAGCGGGACACCCCGGTGAAGTAGAACGTCACGCTGCCGTGCTCCAGCACCGACAGGTGCCCGACCTCCAGGATGTGCGCCAGGTAGCCGGCGTTGGTGGCGGTCGCCGGGTTCGGCTTCTTCCAGCTCTGGTAGCAGGCCCGGCCGGCGAACTCGGCGAGCGCCTGGCCGCCCTCGGCGTCGGTCGACCACGGCACGTCGTCGGGGGCCTGGAACTGGGTCCACGCGATCAACTGCACCTGGGGCTGCACCATCTCCGGCATTCCTGCGACTGTAGTGGCCCGGTGGGCTGCGGGGAAACTCGGGCCACCGCGCTGACCAGCGAGATCATGGACAGTTCCGGCCCGGGGCGGCGGCGGGTGGCCAACGTCTCCCACCCGGCCCGCCGCGCGCCCCGGCCGGTCAGACGTACAGCGCGGTGAACGGTGCCCAGGGCAGGTTGCGCAGCACCGAGAAGGCCATCCAGACGGCGAGGAACCCGCCGATCACCGGGGAACTGAGCCGCAGCTCGGGCAGCCGCCACCCGAACGCCTGCCGGCCCGCCCAGGCGACGAAGAGGTATGCCAGGAAGGGCACCGCGAAGACGAACACGGCGTGGTGGCGGGCGGCGGCCGGCAGGTCGGCGTGCAGGAGGTACCACAGCGCGCGGGTGCCCCCGCAGCCCGGACAGTCCAGTCCGGTGGTCAGCTTGAGCAGGCAGCTCGGCGCGGCGTCCGGGTCGCTGGTGGTCGGGTCACTGACCAACGCGTACGCCATGCCGGCGGCGACGCAGCCGAGCGCGGCCAGCGGGGCGGCCCAGCGCGGCGACCGGGCGTGCAGGCGGAGCACGAACCGGGTGAGCCGGTCCGGCTCGGGCGGCTGCCACACCACCGGCGACCCCGCCGACCACGACCCGGGCGGCAACCCGTCGACGCCCGCGCCCGTCACCGGGTGGGGGTACGGGTCGGTCGGCGGGCCGACGGGGGGCGGGTCGCTCAGCGTGTGGGTGGTGCCGGCCGGTGCGGCACCGGTCGACGTCGGATCGGTGCCCTGCCCCGACCGGGTCGGCCCGGTCGGCCCGTCAACGCTCGTCACGGCCTCACGGTACACCGGTGAGGCTGCGCAACGCGGCGGTCAGCGGGGCGGCCAGGTCGCCGGCCGCCGGTGGGGCGACCGCGTCCAGGCCGAGCCAGCCGGCGAGCCGGTGCAGCTCGGCGGCGAGCGCGACGGCGGTCTCCCCCGGGTCGACACCGGGCTCCTGCCAGGCCGCCGGCACCAGCAGCACCCCGGCCCTGCGGTCGGCCTTCAGGTCGACCCGGGCGGTGAACCGCTCGCCCTGCAGGAACGGCAGCACGTAGTAGCCGTGCACCCGCTGCGCGGCCGGCACGTAGATCTCGATCCGGTAGCCGAAGCCGAACAGCCGCTCGGTGCGGGCCCGTTCCCAGACCAGCGGGTCGAACGGGCTGACCAGGGTGTTGCCCCGCACCCACCGGGGCAGCCGGGCGTCGACGTGCCGCCAGGCCGGCAGCCGCCACCCCTGCACCGTCACCGGCACCAGCTCACCGGCCTCGACCAGCTCGGCGACCGCCTGCCGGGCACCGGCCAGCGGGAGCCGGAAGTAGTCCCGCAGCTCCGGCTCGGCGGCCACCCCCAGCGACCGGGCGGCCACCGCCACCAGGGTGCGGTACGCGTCGGCGTCGGTCGGCGTGGGCGCGTCGAGCGCGGCCGCCGGCAGCACCCGTTCGGGCAGGTCGTAGCGGCGGGCGAAGGAGGGCGTCCGGTCGGCGGCGGTGACCTCGCCGGCCCAGAACAGGAACTCCAGCGCCCGCTTCACCGCCGACCAGTTCCAGCCCCAGTTGCCGGTCTCCCGGGGCGCGTCGTGTTCGATCTCGGCGGCGGTCAGCGGCCCGGCGGCAGCCACCTCGTCGCGCACCCAGGCGACCAGTTCGGGCTGCTCGGCGGCGATCCGACGCATCCCGCCCCAGGCGTCGTCGCGGGCCTTGGCCATCCGCCAGCGCAGCGCGGCGTGCAGCCCCACCGGCACCAGGGACGCCTCGTGCCCCCAGTACTCGAACAGCTCGCGGGGGCGGCGGTAGGCCGCGGTGTCGAGCAGGGTGGTCGGGTAGGGCCCGAGCCGGCTGTAGAGCGGCAGGTAGTGCGCCCGTTGCAGCACGTTGACCGAATCCATCTGGATCAGCCCGACCCGGTCGAGGACCCGACGCAGGTGCCGGCGGGTGGGCACCCCGGCGGGCGCGGGGTCGGCGAAACCCTGGGCGGCGAGCGTCATCCGCCGGGCCTGGGCGAGCGAGAGCGATTCCGGTGCGACCATCGCCGACGACCCTAGACCAGCGGTACGACACCGGAGCGGACACTGGACCGACCGCCCGTCGGGGCATAGAACGGACGCATGCTCACCATCCGCCGCGAGGAACCCGACGACGCCGAGGCGATCGCCCGGGTGCACATCCACGGCTGGCAGGCCGGATACGCCGGCATCATGCCCGCCGAGGTGCTGGCCCGGCTCAACCCGGTGGCCTGGGCGCAACGCCGGCGGGACGTGGGCACGGCCGACCCGGAGCACCCGTTCACCACCCTGCTCGCCGAGGTCGACGGGCTGCCCGCCGGGTTCACCACCTTCGGGCCGTACCGCAACAACCAGGACCGGGGTGACCTGGACCCGACGTACGGCGAGGTGCTGGCGATGTACGTGGAGCCGGCCCACTGGGGCGACGGCACCGCGCAGGCCCTGTTCGCCGCGGCCCGCGACGGGCTGGCGGCGCGCGGCTGGCGGGAGTACCGGCTCTGGGTGCTCGCCGACAACGCCCGCGCCCGCCGGTTCTACGAGCGGGCCGGTCTGTCAGTCGACGGCGAGCGGTCCCGTTACCCGGTGCCGCTGGCCGGTGGCGGTCCCCCGGTCCACCTCGACGAACTGCGCTACACCGGCCGGTTGCCCGGCTGAGCCCGCCGGCCGCCGCCCGACGGCGGGGTCGACCGGTCCGCCCGGGTCGCCCGGCCGACCGCCGACCGGCGTCGCCCAGGTGCGGATCGGCAGCAGCACCAGCAACGCGAGGCTGATCCAGACGTAGGTGTTGCTGCCCAGGAAGCCGGCGACCCCGGTGAAGTCCTTCTCCCAGGCCCAGACGATCCGGCTGCACAGCAGCACGTAGGAGACCACCGCGAGGGCCGACAGCGCACGCCGCCGCAGGCTGCCGGCGGGCGCGGCGACCGCGTTGTCGACCAGCAGGATCAGCGCCGGGATCAACCAGACCAGGTGGTGCACCCAGGTGACCGGGCTGACCAGGCACATCAGCGCGCCGGTCAGGGCCAGCCCGGTGGCCTCGTCGCCGACCGCCACGGCGGCCCGGCAGCGCCACGCCCAGACGGCCAGGGTGACCAGCACCAGCGCCAGCCAGGCCAGGGTGCTCGGGTGTTCCGGGTCGAGCCGGGCCACCACACCGCGCAGCGACTGGTTGGACACGAACGCCAACTCGCCCACCCGGTCGGTGTTCCACAGCGCCGACGTCCAGAACTCCCGGGCGGCGTCGGGGAAGAGGGCCGCGGCGAGCAGGGTGGCGGCGGCCGCGGCGGCGACGGCGGTGCCGGCGGCCCGGAACCGCCTGGTGATCAGCAGATAGACGATGAAGACGCCCGGGGTCAGCTTGATCGCGGTGGCCAGCCCGATGCCGACGCCGGCCCACCGGTTGCCGGCCGGCAGCAGCCGCAGCAGGTCCACCGCGACCAGGAACAGCAGCAGCATGTTGACCTGGCCGAAGTTGACCGTCTCCCGCATCGGCTCGAACGCGGCGGCCAGGCAGAGCGCCACCGCCAGGACGAACCACCGGGTCCAGCCGGCCCGCCGGGCGACCGGGTCGAGCAGCCACCAGACCAGCACCGCGCTGACCAGCACCGTCGCCGCCACGCTGACGGTGATCGCGACCGGCCACGGCAGGTAGGCCATCGGCAGCATCACCAGCGCGGCGAACGGCGGGTAGGTGAAGCCGTACTGGGTGCCCGGCTTGAGGTAGTCGTAGATCTCGCCGTGGTCGTGGACCCAGAAGGTCAGCGCGCCGTAGTAGACCTTCAGGTCGAAGAAGCCGTGCCGGACGGCCGCCACGGAGAGGAAGGCGGCCACCGCGACGGCGAGCACCACCACCGCGACGACCTGCCCGGTCGTCCGCCTGGCCCCCTGCGCCACCGTCGTCTCCCTCGCTGTGGCCTAGGCTTTCGTGCCATGGCTCTGGGGTACGTCCGCCCGGCGCGTCCCGAGGACGCCGCCGAGATCGCCCGTGTGCAGCTCGCGACCTGGCGGGTCGCGTACCGTCGGCTGCTGCCCCGGCACGTGCTCGACAACCTGGACGAGGCGTGGCTCGCCCGGCGGTGGAGCGCGGCGGTGCAGGAGCCGCCCTCGGCTGCGCACCGGGTGCTCGTCGCCGTGGAACAGGCCGAGCAATCCTATCTGGTGGGGTTCGCGGCTTCCGGGCCGGCGGACGCCGAAGCGCTCGCCCCGGGCGAGCCGGCCACGGCGCTGGACGCCGGGGTGGTCGCGGTGACCGACCTGCTGGTCGAGCCGCGCTGGGGTCGGCGCGGGCACGGCAGCCGGCTGCTCGCCGCCGCCGTGGACGCCTGGCGCGGCGACGGGTTCACCCACGCGGTCGCCTGGACGTTCGACGGCGACGAGGCGACCCGTAAGTTCCTCACCAGCACCGGCTGGGAGCCGGACGGCGCGGCCCGCGCGCTGGACGTCGACGACATGCTCGTCCCCCAGGTGCGGCTGCACGTCGCGGTCCCCACCGAACCGGACGACACGCCCTGAACCCCGCCGTGGCGGCAGCGGTCGCGCGGCCCGGTCGACGCGTCCCGGCCGGTTCTGTCGGCCCGCCCTGGTAGACCGGAGGCGGCGGCACGCCACCGACGGTGAGGGAGACACGGCATGTTCCGGGAGACGAAGGCGTTCAGCGGGTTCTCGGCCGACGACACCGACCGGGCCCGGGAGTTCTACGCCGACACCCTCGACCTGCGGGTGTCGCAGCTCGGCGGCCCCGGTGGGCTGCTGATGCTGCACCTGGCCGGCGACCGGGACGTGGTGGTCTACCCCAAGGCCGACCACGTGCCGGCGACGTTCACGGTGCTCAACTTCCCGGTGGCCGACGTCGACCGGGCGGTCGACGAGCTGACCGCACGCGGGGTGCGGTTCGCGCGCTACCCGGGGCTGCCGCAGGACGACCGGGGAATCATGCGCGACAACGGGCCGACCATCGCCTGGTTCACCGACCCGGCCGGCAACATCCTGTCCGTCATCGAGCAGGAGTGACCCCGCGCCGGGTCAGCGGCGCAGCTCGACGACCAGCTCGTCGTTCTCCACCGCACCCGTCGGGGTGAAACCCAGCGAGGTGTAGAGCCGGGCGGCGGCCGTGTTGTCCGGGTGGTACGACAACCGGACGGGGTGCTCGCCGTCCGGCCCGGCCAGCCAGGCGGCGAGGGTGCGTACGGCGGCCCGGCCCACCCCCCGGCCCTGCTCGGCGGCGTCGACGAGCATGCCGCCGATCCACCGCGACCCGTCGTCGTCCACGCCCCACATGACGTGGCCGGCCACGGTCTCGTCGGCGTGGACCGCAAGCGACGTCCAGACCTCGGAACGCGCGGTCAGCACCAGGTAGCGGGCCGCCAGCGCCGGCACCCAGTCCCGTTGGTCGTCGCGGGGGGCCAGGTCGGCCACCGCCCGCCAGTTGTCGTCGTCCACCGGGCGCAGGGTGACCCGCCGCCCGAGCCGATCGATATGTCCGGAATCCAGCACCGGGGCAGCCTAGGGCGCACCCCGGCGCACCGCCAACGAATTCGCCGCCACCGCCGCACCCGGCGTCGGCGCGACACCGACCGTCGTGCCCGGCGGGCGGGGCTAGTCGAGCAGGGCGTCCAGGCCGACGGTCAGCCCCGGCCGCTGCCGGACCGCCCGCACCGCCAGCAGCACCCCGGGCATGAACGACACCCGGTCGTACGAGTCGTGCCGGATGGTCAGCGTCTCGCCGAGGGTGCCGAACAGCACCTCCTGGTGGGCGAGCAGGCCGGTGGCGCGGACCGCGTGCACGCGTACCCCGTCGATGTCGGCGCCCCGCGCGCCGGGCACCTCGTCCTTGGTCGCGTCGGGGGCCGGGCCCAGGCCGGCCTCGGCGCGGGCCTGCGCGACCAGCCGGGCGGTGTGGGTGGCGGTGCCGCTCGGCGCGTCGAGCTTGCGTGGATGGTGCTGCTCGATGATCTCCACGGACTCGAAGTGCCGGGCCGCGCGGGCGGCGAACTGCATCATCAGCACCGCGCCGATGCCGAAGTTGGGGGCGATCACCACCCCGACGTCGGGCCGGTCGGCCAGCCAGCCGCGCACCTGCTCCAGCCGCGCCCGGGTGAAGCCGGTGGTGCCGACCACCGCGTGCACGCCCCGGTCGATGCACCAGCGCAGGTTGTCCATGACCACGTCCGGGGTGGTGAAGTCGACGACCACCTCGGCGGAGGCGGCGGCGGACAGCTCGTCACCCTGGTCGACGGCGGCCACCAGCGCCAGGTCGTCGGCCCCGTCGACCGCCCGGCACACCTCGGCGCCCATCCGGCCCCGGGCACCCAGCACACCGACCCGGACCGGCCCACCCGGGCCCTTCTCCTGCTCGTCAGTCACGCGGCACAACCTATCCCAATCGGGACGCGGGCCACCGCCGGACCACCGCCGTCCCACCGGCCGGTCCCGGAACGGACGGACCCCGGACCCGACCGTGAGCCGCCGACCACCCGGACGCCGTCCGGTCGGACCACCGCCGGGACGACCCGCCTCGCCGGGAACGGGTCGGCGGGCGGCGGGCTCAGCCGGCGAAGTCGTGCTCGCCGAACGGGCCGACCACCGCCAGCGACATCGGCCGGCCCAGCAGCTCGGCGGCGAGGGTGTTCACGTCGGCCACGGTCACCGCGTCGACCCGGGCCAGCAGCTCGTCCACCGGCATCAGGTCGCCGTAGAGCAGCTCGCCCTTGGCCAGCCGGCTCATCCGGGAGCCGGTGTCCTCCAGGCCCAGCACGAACGAGCCCTTGCTCATCCCCTTGCCCCGGGCCACCTCCGCCTCGGTGAGCCCGTCGGCGGCCACCCGGGCCAGCTCGGCGCGGGTCAACTGGAGCACCTCGTCGACCTTGCCCGGCGCGCAGCCGGCGTAGACGGCGAACAGGCCGCTGTCGGCGTACTGGCTGGCGTAGGAGTAGACCGAGTAGGCCAGGCCACGCCGTTCGCGGATCTCCTGGAACAGCCGGCTGGACATGCCGCCGCCGAGGACGTTGTTGAGCACCCCGAGGGCGAACCGCCGCTCGTCGACCCGGTCGATGCCGGGGCAGCCGAGGATGACGTGCGCCTGCTCGGTCTCCTTCGGCTCGACCAGGACGGCGGCCGGCTTCGTGCGTACCGCCGGGGTGTTGCGCCGGGGCGTGCCCGGCGCGGCCGGGTCGGTGTCCAGCGGGGTGCCGCGCAGCGCCTGGCGGACCAGTCGGACCACGGTGGCGTGGTCGAGGTTGCCGGCGGCGGCGATCACGATCTGCGGCGCGGTGTAGCGGCGGCGGTAGAAACTCTGGATCTGCTTGCGGGTCATCGGGGTGACCGTCTCCTCGGTGCCGGAGATCAACCGGCCGAGGGGGTGGTCGCCGTAGACGGCGCGGGCGAACAGGTCGTGCACCTCGTCGCCGGGCTCGTCGTCGTGCATGGCGATCTCTTCGAGGATCACCCCGCGTTCGGTCTCCACGTCGGCCGGTTCCAGCAGCGAGTCGGCGACGGCGTCGCACATCACGTCGATGGCCAGCGGCAGGTCCTCGTCGAGCACCCGCGCGTAGTAACAGGTGTATTCCTTGGTGGTGAAGGCGTTGGTCTCGCCGCCCACCGCCTCGATCTCGGCGGAGATCTCCAGCGCGGTGCGCTTGTGGGTGCCCTTGAACAGCAGGTGTTCCAGAAAGTGTGCGGCACCGGCCTGCGGGCCCGTCTCGTCCCGTGAGCCGACGGTGACCCAGATGCCGAACGAGACGCTGCGCATCGTCGGGATCGCCTCGGTGAGCACCCGCAGCCCGCTCGGCAGCACGGTGCGCCGCACGGTGCCGCCCAGCGGGTCGTCACTGATCGTGCGGGTGACCGCCCGCGACGGTGCCCCGGCGCGGCCGGGCTGCCCGGCGACGGCGTGCCGGACGGGCGACGCCGGCCGCCGGCCCGGGGGAAACGACGAACGCTGGGCGCGGCTCACGCAGACCTGCTTCCCGTGCGACGAGGGGTGGAGGGAACACACCGGCCGGGTGACGACGTCGTCGTCACCCGGCCGGTCACTGCTCAGCTGTGCCGGGTACGCCGACGCGGACGCTCGCCGCCGTCGCCACCCTCGCCGCCACCCGGGCCACGCTCGCCGCGCTCCGGCGCGCGACCACCCCGGTCGCCGCCCCGGTCACCGCGGTCACGCGGACCCCGGTCGCCGCCTCGACCGGCCGGCCGGTCGCCACCGGCGGCCTCACCGGCGGCCGGCGCCTCGGCGCCCTCCGGCCGGACCTTGTCCAGGTAGATCTTGCCGCGGGCGTCGATGTCCGCGATCTCCACCTCGACCTTGTCGCCGACGTTGAGGAAGTCCTCGACCCGCTCGACCCGCTTGCCGTCGCCCACCTTGGAGATGTGCAGCAGGCCGTCGCGGCCGGGCAGCAGCGAGATGAACGCGCCGAACGCGGCGGTCTTGACCACCGTGCCGAGGAACCGCTCACCGGCCTTGGGCAGGGTCGGGTTGGCGATGCCGTTGATCCGGTCCACGGCGGCCTGCGCCGACGGGCCGTTGGTCGCGCCGACGTAGATCGTGCCGTCGTCCTCGATGGAGATCTCGGCGCCGGTCTCGTCCTGGATGGCGTTGATGGTCTGCCCCTTCGGGCCGATCACCATGCCGATCTTGTCCACCGGGATCTTGACGGTGGTGACCCGGGGCGCGTAGTCCGACATCTCGGCCGGGGCCTCGATCGCCGCCTGCATCACCCCGAGGATGGTCTGCCGGGCCTCGTTCGCCTGCTGGAGCGCGGCGGCGAGCACGTCCGACGGGATGCCGTTGAGCTTGGTGTCGAGCTGGAGCGCGGTGACGTACTCCGGCGTGCCGGCGACCTTGAAGTCCATGTCACCGAACGCGTCCTCGGCACCGAGGATGTCGGTCAGCGTCACGTACTGGGTCTTGCCGTCGACCTCGTCGGAGATCAGGCCCATCGCGATGCCGGCCACCGGTGCCTTGAGCGGCACACCGGCCGACAGCAGCGCCAGCGTCGAGGCGCAGACCGACCCCATCGAGGTCGAGCCGTTGGAGCCGAGCGCCTCGGACACCTGCCGGATGGCGTACGGGAACTCCTCGCGCGACGGCAGCACTGGCAGCAGCGCCCGCTCGGCCAGCGCGCCGTGGCCGATCTCCCGCCGCTTCGGCGAGCCGACCCGGCCGGTCTCCCCGGTCGAGTACGGCGGGAAGTTGTAGTTGTGCATGTAACGCTTGCGGTTCTCCGGGGAGAGGGTGTCCACCATCTGCTCCATGCGCAGCATGTTCAGCGTGGTGACGCCGAGGATCTGGGTCTCGCCCCGCTCGAACAGCGCGGAACCGTGCACCCGGGGCAGCACGCCGACCTCGGCGGTGAGCGGCCGGATGTCGCGCGGCCCCCGGCCGTCGATGCGGACCTGCTCGCGCAGCACCCGGTTGCGGACCTCGGACTTGGTCAGCGAACGGAAGGCGGCGGAGAGTTCCTTCTCCCGGCCCTCGAACCGACCGGTCAGCTCCTCGGCGACCTTGGCCTTGACCCGGTCCAGGGCCTCCTCGCGGTCGGCCTTGCCGGCGATCTGGAGTGCCTCGGCCACCTCGGCGCGGACCAGCTCGGCCACCGCCTGGTAGACGTCGTCCTGGTAGTCCAGGAACACCGGGAACTCGGTGACCGGCTTCGCGGCGACCTCGGCCAGCTCGCTCTGCGCGCGGCACAGCTCGCGGATCGCCGGCTTCGCGGCCTCCAGGCCGCTGGCGACGATCTCCTCGGTCGGGGCGGTCGCGCCGCCCGCGATCAGGGTCACCGCGTGCGGGGTCGCCTCGGCCTCGACCATCATGATCGCGACGTCGCCGTCCTCGAGGGCCCGGCCGGCCACCACCATGTCGAAGGTGGCCCGGGACAGCTCCTCCAGGGTCGGGAACGCCACCCACTGGCCCTCGACGTGGGCCACCCGGGTCGCCCCGATCGGGCCGGAGAACGGCAGGCCGGACAGCTTCGTCGACATCGAGGCCGCGTTGATGGCGACCACGTCGTACGGGTGCTGCGGGTCGAGCGCGAGGACGGTCTCGACGACCTGGACCTCGTTGCGCAGGCCCTTGACGAACGACGGGCGCAGCGGCCGGTCGATCAGCCGGCAGGTGAGGATCGCGTCCTCGCTGGGCCGGCCCTCACGGCGGAAGAACGAGCCGGGGATGCGGCCCGCGGCGTACATCCGCTCCTCGACGTCGACGGTCAGCGGGAAGAAGTCGAACTGCTCCTTCGGGTGCTTACCGGCGGTGGTGGCGGAGAGGACGACCGTCTCGCCGAGCTGGGCGATGACGGAGCCGGCGGCCTGGCGGGCCAGCCGGCCGGTGGAGAAGGTGATCTCACGGGTGCCGAAGGACCCGTTGTCGATCACGGCGGTGCGGGATTCGGTGCCGAGGTTGGTCTCGGTCATGTGCTGCGGTACTCCTTCGCGTCGTGGGCCCACGACACCGGAGCTGCTCAGACGGCCGGTCTTCGATCGAAGCGCCCGGGTGGCCGGCATGATGCCGGGATGCCCGGGGGCCACTACCGGAGACCGGTACGCTGACCGGCTCCCTCTCGGGTGGTCGCGCGGCCCTCTTCTTCTGGTGGTGCGCGGGGCGGGGGAGCGACCCGGTGGCCGCTCCCCCGTCACGTCATCGGCGCAGGCCGAGCCGCTCGATCAGCGACCGGTAGCGGTTGATGTCCTTCTTCTGGACGTAGTTGAGCAGCCGACGGCGCCGACCGACCAGCAGCAGCAGCCCACGGCGGCTGTGGTGGTCGTGCTTGTGCACCTTCAGGTGCTCGGTCAACTCCGCGATCCGCTTGGTGAGGACCGCGACCTGCACCTCCGGCGAACCGGTGTCGCCCTCGGCGGTCGCGTACTCCGAGCGGATCTTGGCCTTGGCTTCCTGGTCGAGCGCCATGTTCTCCCTGTTTCGGTGGGTTGACAACTGGTGTCCGTCGTTCGGGTCCGCATGGACCGGAGACGGACGAACCTCGCACCCGCGGCGTCGTGCAGGCACGCGAGGCCCCGCGTCGGTCATCCGACGTCACCGCCACACTACCAGCCCGTCGCGGAACCGCCCGGTCAAGGCCCGCGCGGCGGGCGTCGGCGGCCCGCCGACCCCGCCCGCCGGGCCGGTCAGGCGACCGCCAGCCGGGTCCGCGCGACGTCCTCGGTCATCTGCGCCAGCAGCGGCTCGATCGCGTCGTACCGGATCTGACCGCGCAGGTGGGCGGCGAAGTCGAGGGCGACGTGCTCGCCGTACAGGTCGCCGGCGAAGTCCAGCACGTGCGCCTCGACCCGGCGCTCCCGGCCGGCGAACGTCGGGTTGGTGCCGATCGAGATGGCCGCCGGCAGCCGCTCGACGCCCCCGCGTACCAGCCAGCCGGCGTACACCCCGTCGGCGGGCACCGCCGCGTGCGGCGGGCAGCGCAGGTTGGCGGTGGGGAAACCCAGCTCCCGGCCGCGCTGGTCGCCCAGCACCACCACCCCTTCGAGGCGGTGCGGCCGGCCGAGCACGACGGTCGCCGCCGCCACGTCCCCGGCCTCGATCCGGGCCCGGACGTACGTCGAGGAGAAGACGGTGCCGTCGGCGGCGACCAGCGGGGCGTTCTCCACCCCGAAGCCGTAGGTGCGGCCGAGCTGTTCGAGCAGTGCCACGTTCCCGGCGGCCCGGTGCCCGAACCGGAAGTTGTCCCCCACCACGACCAGCGCCGCGTGCAGGTGTTCGACCAGGATGTCGTGCACGAACGCCTCGGCCGGCAGCCGGGACAGCTCGGCGGTGAACGGCACCACGCACAACACGTCGACCCCGAGCGCCTCGACCAGCTCCGCCTTGCGGGTGGGCTCGGTGAGCACGGCCGGGTGCGCGCCCGGGCGGACCACCTCGGCCGGGTGCGGGTCGAAGGTCACCACCACCGACCGTACGCCCAGCTCACGGGCCCGCGCCACGGCGTGCCCGATGGTCGCCTGGTGCCCCCGGTGCACGCCGTCGAAGACGCCGATGGTGACGACCGACCGCCCCCAGTCACCGGGTGCCGCCTCGTACCCCCGCCACCGCTGCATGCCGCTCCTTCCCTGCTCCGCCGCTGACCGGCTCACACCCGTACCCACCGCCGCCGGTCGTGCCGGCCGTCGTCCCCGCGCCCGTCCCCGCCGTGCCGTCCGGCCGTGCCGGCCGACGGCCCGGTCAGGCCGGGGCGAGCACGATCTCCGCGCGGGCCCGGCCGTCCCGCTCGCTGACGATAGCGATCAGGCCACCGTCCGGTCCGAAGACGGCGTACGGTCCGACGATGCCCACCGGGTCCAGCGGGCCGCCGTGGGAGAGCACCTTCGCCTCGTCGGCGCTGGCCTGCCGACGGGAGAAGTACCTGTCGGCGGCGGTGTCGAGGGGCAGGGTGACCACCTCGGGCGCGCGCTGCTCCAGCGTCGTGAGGGTCGCCGACTCGGCCAGGGTGAAACTGCCCACAGCGGTCCGCCGCAGCGCGGTGAGGTGTCCGCCGACGCCGAGCGCCTGGCCCGCGTCCCGGGCCAGCGCCCGGATGTACGTCCCCGACGAGCAGTCGACGTCGATGTCCACGTCGACCACGTCCGGGGTGTCGCGGCGGATCGCCGACACGTCGAGCCGGGAGACGGTGACCCGCCGGGCGGGCAGCTCGACCTGCTCGCCGTCCCGGACCCGCTTGTACGCCCGCTCCCCATTGATCTTGATGGCGCTCACCGCGCTGGGCACCTGGTCGATCTCACCGGTCAACGGCACGAACGCGGCCCGGATCGCGGCGTCGGTCAGCGCACCGGCGGGCGTGGTCCCGATCACGTCACCCTCGGCGTCGTCGGTGACCGTGGACTGGCCGAGCCGGACCGTCGCGGTGTAGCTCTTGCCCGCCCCGATCACGTACGTCAGCAGCCGGGTGGCCCGGCCGACCCCGATCACCAGCACCCCGGTCGCCATCGGGTCGAGGGTGCCGCCGTGCCCGACCCGGCGGGTACGGGCCAACCGGCGGATGCGCGCCACCACGTCGTGCGACGTCATGCCGCCGGGCTTGTCGACCACGATCAGACCGTCACCGTTCACGACCGCCAAGCCTGCCAGACGGGTCCGTCCCGCCCGCCACCGCACGGCACAATGACCGTCGCGCCACGAGCCCTCCGTCACCCATCAGGAGCAGCATGACCACGCCGTCCCCGCCCGAACACCGTGCCCGGGTCGAACTCCCCGAGTGGATGCGTCACCCGGAGCCGCCCCGTCGTACCCTCGGCCGGCGGTTGTCCGAGCTGGTCGAGGCCGTGCCGACGCTCCGCCGGGCCCGGCTGTCGCTCTGGCGGTGGCGCGACCGCAGCCGATTCAGCGAACGTCACCCGGTCGTCGCCGGGATCGTCTCGTTCGTGCTGGTGGCGACGCTGGCCAGCCTGCTGGTCGGCGGCGCGCTCTACCTGTTCGCCCGGATGCGCGCCGGCACCCTCTGAGCGCGTGACCCCCACCCCGGGCCAGTCCTCGTCCGTGACCCCGGACGGGACGGCGCCGCGACCGCCCGGGTGCGAGGATCATGCGCCCCTTCCCGTCCGACCCAGGGAACACCGCGTGACCCACGACCCGACACCCACTGACCCACCCCCCGACAGAGCGGCGGTCGCCACCGCGGACGAGCCGGTCCGGATTCCGTCCTGGATGCGGGAACCCGAGGTGGAGCACGAGTTGACCCGCTCGGAACGGCTCCGGCTGCGTTGGGGTCGGTACGGCGGCACGCTGCTCGGCGCGGTGGGCGTCCTGCTGGTGCTGGTGCTGGTCGGCGGGCTCGCCCTGGGCGGGTTCCGTTTCGTCCAACGGGCGCACGACGGCACACCGCTGCGCCCCCGCCCCGGTGGCGCGTCGCCGGCCGCTCCCCGGCCGACCGACGCCAGCGGCAACAGTCTCGGCCCGTTCGTCGCCACCCCGGCCGAGGCGTACGCCGAGGGCGCGGCGGCCGTCGTGCCGCCCGCCGCCCACCGGACCGGGCCGTTCACCGCCGAGCAGGTCACCGACGCGCTGGCGCGGGTCCGTCGGGCACTGGTCGAGGGGCGGGTGGAACCCCGGATGCTGGACGGCGATCCGGAAGGGTTCCTCGCCGTGCTCGCCCCGCAGAACCGCGACTCCGTCCGTCGGGACCTGGCCTCCGGCATCAGCCTCGGCTTCGCCAGCCGGATCGCCGACCGCGCCGACCCGGGGCTGGACCGCGACGAGCAGGTGCGTGGCCGGGGCACCATCACGTACCGGTCCACCACCGCCGCCAGCGGGGTACGGGCGTTGGAGGTCACCACCCGGTTCGTCTGGGCCTACCCGTTCGACCTGTGGCGTCCCCAGGCGTACCGGCCGGGCGCGGAGCTGGTCACCCTGCGCGACGAGGTGGTGTGGCTGGTGCCGTACCCGGACGACGTCGGCCCGGCCGGGCGTGGTCTCTGGCTCGACTCGGCCCGGATCACCCTGCAGAACGCCGACTGCCCGGCGATGCGGCGGGGTTTCCTGGCGCTGGCCGAGGCCGAACCGCTGCGTCGTCGGACCGCGCCGGCCCCGACCGGCGACGTCTACGACGAGAGCTGGCGGGCCGGCGACGGCGAGGAGTGCTGACCGGCGATCGCGGTGCTCCGGCCGGAAACCGTCGCAGCACGGCCGTCAGCGCACCGCGCCGACCACCGCCCACCTGCCGGACCGCAGTCGCAGCAGCACGCCGACGAGCCGGATCACCACGAGCAGGGTGAGCCCGGCCCAGATGCCACCCAGACCGAGGTCGAACGCGTAGGAGAGCCAGATCGCCGGCAGGAAGCCGCCGACCGCCGCGACCACGGTCAGGTTGCGCAGGTAGCGGATGTCGCCGGCACCGATGAGCACACCGTCGAGGGCGAACACCACCCCGGCGAACGGCTGCATCGCGACGAACCAGGGCCACGCCACCATCGCCTGCTCGCGTACCTCGGGATCGGAGCTGAACAGGGACGGCACGACGCCGGCCCCGGCGGCGATCAGCACCGCGAAGGCCACTCCGCACACGCCGCCGAGCAGCGCGAACCGGCGGGCCAGGGCGCGCGCCCCGGCGGCGTCGCCCGCGCCCAGTGTCGCGCCGATCAACGCCTGCGCGGCGATCGCCAACGCGTCGAGCAGCAGCGCGGTGAAGAACCACAGTTGCAGCGCGATCTGGTGGGCGCCCACGGCGGCGGCGCCGAACCGGGCGGCGACGGCGGTGGCGGACAGGAAGCTGGCCTGGAAGGCGAGCCCCCGGATGAGCAGGTCCCGGCTGAGCACCAACTGCTGGCGGATCAGCGCCGGCCGGGGCCGCACGCCCACCCGCTCCCGCAGCAACGCCCCCACGAACAGCGCACCCGAGACGGTCTGGGCGATCGCGTTCGCCACCGCCGAACCGGTCACGCCGAGTCCGGCGGGGTAGACCAGCAGGGGGCAGAGCAACGCGGAGAGCAGGTTCGGCCCGAGCACGAACAGCAGCGGGCGGCGGGTGTCCTGGATGCCGCGCAGCCAGCCGTTGCCGGCGGCGGCCAGCAGCAGGCCGGGCGCGCCGAGGGCCGCGATCCGCAGCCACTGACCGGCGGTGTCGGCCACCTCGCCACCACCACCGGCGAGGGTACGCGCCAGCGCGTCACCGCCGAACTGCATGCCGACGGCCACCAGCACGCCCACCCCGAACGCCAGCCAGGACGCCTGGACGCCCTCGGCCAGCGCCGCAGCCCGGTCACCGGCACCGAACCGGCGGGCCGCCCGCCCCGTGATGCCGTACGCCAGCACGGTGCCGAGCCAGGCGGTGAGCGTCAGCACCGTGCCACCGACGGCGAGCGCGGCCAGCGGCACCCGGCCCAGGTGCCCCACGACGGCGGTGTCGACCAGCACGTAGAGCGGTTCGGCGGCGAGCACCACCAGGGCGGGCAGGGCGAGCGCGGCGATCCGGCGCGGCGAGGCGAGCGCGGTGGCGGTGGCGGTGGACTGGCTCATCGCCGCCGATCCTGGCACGCCTGCCGTAAGGAACGCAAGCCTTGGCATCACTTACCGAGCGAGGGCCTGCAGAACCGGCCCGGCGAGGGACGCGACCGCACGGGACGGGTGCGCGCGGGTGGCGGAGTGGGCGAGGCGGGGTGCTCCGGCCGAGCCGGCCGGACGGATTCGGCGGGGCGGGGTGCGCCCGGTCCGGCCTGAACGACGGGTCCACCGGCACGCCGAGGCAGGCCGAGCCGACCGGGCCGGGGTGGGCCGCCGCGCCGAGCCGACCGGGCCGGGCAGGCTGGGGCGAGCCGGCTGAGGAAGGCCGAGCCGACCGGGCCGGGCCCGACTGGGCGAGCCTGGGGCGAGCCCGGCTGACACGGCCGGGGCTGGGGCGGCCGGGGCTGACACAGCCGGGGCTGACACAGCCGGGGCTGGGGCGGCCGGGGCTGGGGCTGGGGCGAGCCGACTGACACGGCCGGGGCTGATCGGAACGAGCGACCCTCGTCCCCGTCGGGCCGGTTGAACGCGGCTCGGCCCGGCCCGCTCCGACCGCGCTGAACGCGGCCGGAGCCGGGGACGGTCGGGCTGGGCGCAGCCGGGGTGGACCGGACGGGCGGCCGGCTAGGTCCGGCCAGGCAGCCGGGTAGCCACTGCCCGTGCCCGACGACAGGATCGCGGCCGAGGGCGGGATCGCGGCCGGTCGGGGTCAAGCTGAGATACACCGGTGCCGGACCGGGCCTGGCCGATGCCAGGGTGGAACGGCCCGGAGCAGGCGCTACGACCGGACCGCACCTGGGGCACGGAGCCCGGCCAGCGCCGGGAGGTCGGTCCGTGCCGGGTCCGGTGGGACGACTGGAAACGGGCCGGACGGGGCCGGACTGAGCACGACAACCGGAGCCAGGCTGAGTCGGAACTCAGCCAGGCAGCGGGGTCATCGCCGGTGCGGCAGGGTCACTGGCGGGTGTCCATCGAGGTCTGCAGCGCACGGCGCATCTGCTCGCGGGCCTCGTCGGTGGTCTCGGTCTTGGGCTTGGTCGCCATGGCGGTGTCCTTCCAGGGTGCGGACCACCGAACAGGTGGCCCGGACGGGCGGTCCTGCTGAGCGCCGGGAAGGCGGCCCGGGATCACCGGAGCGGCTCGCCTGGCAGCGTGAGCCCGGGTCGGTCAGACCCTGGAGGGAGGCGGCACCGGGTGTGGCACCACCGCCCGCGACCTGCGTCGCGGCGCGACGTCGGCCTCTCCCAAGTTAACGTTTACTTTCCACATGCTGCCCACTCTTCCCGTCATCTGGACGGACCGGCAGACACCCCGAGCACACCCGAAACCGCTGCCCGGCACGAACGCCCGCACCACACACCACCCCGCCAGGCCGGCCCGCAGTTCCCGTACCAGGAAGGAGCGCACGTGACGCCTCTGACGACCGGGGCACGTCGGGAACGGGGAAGCCACGCCGATCAGGCCGGACCGGTGTAGGACGAGCTGCGAGCGGTCGGACCGGACGGAGGTGCGAGACCGGCGGCCCGAACCGAGCCGGGCGGAGCGCACCCGCACGGGCTGGGAGAATCGGAGCGGGCGGCCGGGCAGGCAAGCGTCGCGGCTCCCGACCGGACGGGAGCGGCCGGTCACCGACGGTGGAAGGTCAACCGACGGTGGAAGGTCAACCGACGGTGGAAGCGGTCAGCGGGCCAGGAAGTGCCAGCCGAGCCACCACCAGAACCCGAACACGCCGATCCGGCCGACCGGCACCGGACCGACCTCGTACCGCATGACGTAGGCGCAGACGTCGCCCAGTGACGGAATCCGGGAACCTTCCCGGCGGGCGGCCCACTCCACTGCCGCGAAGAGCACCAGTGAGGCGAGGAAGCCGCTGATGGCGAGCGTGCGCATCATCGCCGCACCAGCCCCCAGAACGCGGCCAGCCAGGCGAACCAGGCCGCCGAACGGACCAGGTCGTCCTCCAGCAGCGGATCGGCCAGGCGGGAGAAGGTGGGGAACTCGTCGCCGACCGCCATGACGAAGGTGGCCCCTTCGAGCACCCCGAAGAGCGCGGCCGGGAGCAGCCACCAGACGGTGCCCCGGCCCAGCCGGCGCGGTGCCGGCCGACGCTGCACCCGGTTGCCGAGGCCGAGCCAGATCAGCGCGCCGCCGGTGCCCAGCGTCCAGATGTTGGCCTGTGCCGAGAACGACGGGAACTGCCCACCGACCAGGGAGAGGCAGGCCAGCACCGGCACGGTGACCACCGGCCTGTCCCAGGCGCGGGAGACGTCCACGGCGATCTCGTGCGGCTGCTCCATCGTCCGATTCTCCCCGGGGTCACCGTGTGCGGGAAGACCGACACCCGTCGGCGTCGGCGGGGCCACCGGTCAGCGCACCGGCCAACTCCGCCCTGATGAGGGCGATGACCTGCTCGGCGTCGCCCGATCCGGTGAAACCGGCGGCGAAGCGGTGACCTCCGCCACCCAGTGCCACCGCCACCGCGCTGACGTCGACGGCACCCTTGCTGCGCATCGACACCGCCCACTCGGCCGGCCCGACCTGCTTGAGCACGCACGCGACGTCCGCCTCGGCGGTGCAACGGACCGAGTCGATAAGCGACTCCAGCACGTACGGTTGCTGGTCGTGCCGGGCCAGGTCGTCGAGGGTGGCGTCGGTCCAGACCAGGCCGTGGCCGGCGGCGGCCTCCGGTTCGAGCCGGGCCCGGCCCAGCACCTCGCCGAAGAGCCGGACCGCGCCGAACGGCCGGGTGTCGAAGACCTGGCGGGAGATGTCCCCGGGGTGCAGGCCGGTGGCGAGCAGCCGGGCGGCGAGCCGGTGCACCTCGGGGGTGGTGGCCGCGAACCGGAACGAGCCGGTGTCCGTGGTCAACGCGACGTAGAGACCCGTCGCGATCTCGGCGTCCAGCGGCACGTCGAGCCGGGAGAGCAACTGCTCGGCGACGACCGAGGTCGCCGCCGCCGTCGGATCGACCAGATGCACCGCGCCGAAGCCGGTGTTCGAGGCGTGGTGGTCGAGGACGATCGAGGTGCCGGCGGTGTCGAGCCGGTCGACCAGGTCACCGAGCCGCGACTCGCTCGCGGCGTCGAAACAGACCACCAGATCCGGATCCGGGTACGCCTCGGCCGCCGGCACCAGCAGGTCGAGCCCCGGCAGCCAGCGGAACGGCTCCGGCACCCCGGGCGGCCCCGGGAAGGTGGCCTGCAACCGGCGTACGCCGAGCCGGCGCAGCCCCAGCCCGAAGCCGAGCATGCTGCCCAGCGCGTCGCCGTCCGGGTTGACGTGACAGATCAGCAGCACCCGGGCATCGGCCGGCAGGCCACGTACCGCTGCGACGGCGGCGGCCCAGTCGTCCTCGCCGGGGCCGGCGGACGGCGACCCGGTGCGGAGCTGGTCGGTCGTGCCCGGGGCGGCCGTCACCGCCGGTCCGTGGCGGACGTGTCGGTGGTGGCGTCGTCGTCGGCCTCGTCGTCCTCGTCGTCGACGCGGTACGGCTGGGCATCGCCCGCGTACTTGGCCTGGGCGGCCAGCCGCTGCACCTCGGCGTCGGCGTGCCGGGCCTGGGCGAGCAGGTCGTCGATCTGCTTGACCTGGTCCTGCACGTCGTCGAGGACGAAGGTCAGCGAGGGCGAGTGACGCAGCCCGAGGGCCTTGCCGACGGTGCTGCGCAGCATGCCCTTGGCGCTCTCCAGCGCGGCGGCGGTGCTGGCCTGTGCCGCCGCGTCACCGAGGACGGTGTAGAAGACGGTGGCGTCGCGCAGGTCGGCGGTGATCCGGGCGTCGGTGATGGTGATCATCCCGAGCCGGGGGTCCTTGATCTGGCTCCGCACCACCGAGGCGACCAGTTCGCGAATCCGCTCGGCGTGCCGGCGAACCTTGGCCGGATCAGTCATGTCCCCCACCTCCAGGGCGTTCCTTCCGCGGCCGGAGCGGCGACGCGAACGTCACCGGGCCAACCACCCAACACCTCGAACACTACCCGCGCGCCACCCCCACCCGCCCGCCCCCACCCCGCACTCCCGCCTCTCCCACCCACCCCCACTTCCCGCCCTGTCTCGCCCCGCCCCGCCCCGCCCCGGTGATCAAGAAGTTTGCGTCAATCGATCAAGAGGTTTGCGTCAACCTGAAGATCGAAGCTGACGCGAACCTCTTGATCAATGCGAACAGGAGGTGGGCGGATGGGGTGCGTGGGGTGCGTGGGGTGGGTGGGGTGGGTGGGGTGGGTCAGTCTTCGGGGGTGTGGAGGTGGCGGCGGACGGAGAGGAGATCGATCTCGGGGCGGGCGGCGACCAGGCGCTCGCAGGAGTCGAGCACGTCGCGGACGTGGGTCGCCTCGGCGGCCACCACGGCCACCCCGATCTCGGCCCGCCCGTGCAGGTCGAGCGCGCCCACCTCGGCGGCCGACACCTCGAACCGGCGCAGCGCCGCCACGATGGGCCGGACGTAGGAGCGCTTCGCCTTGAGAGAGCGGGAGTCGCCCGGCAGGAGCAGGTCGAAGAGTGCGGTTCCGGTATACATCGCCACGGACGTTACGGAAGCGGCCCGGACATGCTCAAGGGGTTTACGCCGGGTGGCGTAAACCCCTTGAGCACTGTTGTCAGCCTCGGATCAGGCGCGCGGCTTCTCCCGCATCTCGAAGGTCTCGATGGTGTCGCCGACCTGGACGTTGTTGAAACCGCCCAGAGTCAGACCACACTCGAAGCCTTCGCGGACCTCCGTCGCGTCGTCCTTGAACCGCTTGAGCGAGCTGATCGTGAGGTTGTCCGCCACGACCGCCCCGTCCCGCAGCAGCCGCGCCTTGGCGTTGCGGCGGATGATGCCGGACCGGACGATGCAACCGGAGATGTTGCCGATCTTGGACGAGCGGAAGACGTCGCGGATCTCCGCGGTGCCCAGCTCGACCTCCTCGTACTCCGGCTTGAGCAGCCCCTTGAGCGCGGCGTCGATCTCCTCGATGGCCTGGTAGATGACGGTGTAGTACCGGATCTCCACGCCCTCGCGGTCGGCGATCTCGCGGACCTTGTTGGCGGCCCGCACGTTGAAGCCGATGATCGTGACCGCCTCGGACGAGGCGCTCGCGAGCATGACGTCGCTCTCGGTGATCGCACCCACGCCCCGGTGGATGATCCTGAGCTGGACCTCCTCGGGGATGTCGAGGTTGAACAGCGCGTCCTCGAGGGCCTCCACGGAACCGGAGACGTCGCCCTTGAGCACCAGGTTGAGCGAGGTCTTCTCGCCCTCCTTGAGCTGCTCCATGAGCGTTTCGAGGGTGGCCCGGCCGCGGGAGTTGGCGAAGGACGCCGCCCGCCGTCGTGCCTGCCGCTGCTCGGCGATCTGCCGCACCGTGCGGTCGTCCTCGGCGGCCAGGAAGGTGTCACCCGCACCCGGCACCGCGGTCAGACCGAGCACCAGGACCGGACGGGCCGGACCGGCCTCGGCGACCTGGTTGCCGTTCTCGTCGAGCATGGCGCGGACCCGGCCGTGCGCCCCACCGGCGACGATCGAGTCGCCCGCCCGCAGGGTGCCCTTCTGCACCAGCACCGTCGCCACCGCACCGCGGCCCTTGTCCAGGTGCGCCTCAATGGCCACACCCTGCGCCGGCCCGTCGATCGGAGCGGTCAGCTCCAGCGACGCGTCGGCGGTCAGCAGGACCGCCTCCAGCAGCTCGTCGATGCCGATGCCCGGCTTGGCCGCCACGTTGACGAACATGGTGTCGCCGCCGTACTCCTCGGCGACCAGGCCGTACTCGGTCAACTGCTGGCGGACCTTGTCGGGGTTCGCCTCCGGCTTGTCGACCTTGTTGACCGCGACCACGATCGGCACGTCGGCCGCCTTGGCGTGGTTGAGCGCCTCGATCGTCTGCGGCATGACGCCGTCGTCGGCCGCCACCACCAGCACCACGATGTCGGTGACCTGCGCACCACGGGCACGCATGGCGGTGAACGCCTCGTGACCCGGGGTGTCGATGAAGGTCACCGCGCGGTCCTCGCCCTCGTGCGGGACGTGGACCTGGTACGCGCCGATGTGCTGGGTGATGCCACCCGCCTCGCCGGCCACCACGTTCGCCTTGCGGATCGCGTCGAGCAGCTTGGTCTTACCGTGGTCGACGTGACCCATGACGGTCACCACCGGCGCACGGCTGACCAGGCGGTCCTCCGCGACCTCGGCGTCGAGGTCGATGTTGAACTGCGCGAGCAGCTCGCGGTCCTCGTCCTCCGGGCTGACGATCTGCACGTCGAAACCGAGGTGCTCACCGAGCAGCAGCAGGGTCTCGTCGGAGCAGGACTGGGTCGCGGTGACCATCTCGCCCAGGTTGAACATCTCCTGGACCAGCGAACCCGGGTTGGCGTTGATCTTGTCGGCGAAGTCCGACAGCGAGGCGCCACGGGAGAGCCTGACGACCTGACCCTGACCCCGGGGCGCGCCCGAGCTCATGGTCGGGGCCGACAGGTTGTCGAACTCCTGTCTGCGCTGCTTCTTGGACTTGCGACCACGGGTCGGCCGGCCACCCGGACGCCCGAAGGCACCCGCGGCGCCGCCGCCACGGCCACGACCGCCACCACCGGGACGACCACCGCCACCGGCCGGGGCACCCGGACGGAAACCACCGCCGGGAGCGCCACCGCCGCCACCGGGGCCACCACGGTAGCCACCGCCGCCGGCGCCACCGCCGCCACCGGGACCGCCACGGAAGCCACCACCGCCGCCACCACCGGGACGGAAGCCACCGCCACCGCCACCGGGACGACCGGCGCCGCCACCGGGGCCACCACGACCGCCACCGGGACCGCCGGGGCGACCGGTGGTGGGCCGCTGGCTCGGCATCGAGGCCGGGCTGGGCCGTGGCGGCATCGACGCCGGGCTCGGCCGCGGGGGCATGCCGGCCGGGCTCGGCCGGGGACCGCCGCCGCCGGCCGCCGGGGGCCGCTGCTGCTGGCCACCCTGGATGCCGAACGGGTTGTTACCGGCGCCGCGCGCCGGGGGACGACCACCGGGCCGGGCACCCGGGCCCGCCGGGGGACCACCGGGCCGACCGGCGGCCGGGGTGCCCGGACGCGGCGGTACGGCGTTCGGGCCGGGACGCGGACCCGGACGCGGGCCACCCTCGGTGGGCGGCTCCCGCCGGACGTTGTCCCGCTGCTGCTGCCGAGCGGCCTGGGCGGCCTTGACCGCCGCCTCCTGCTCGGCCTTCAACGCGGCGGCGCGCGCCTCGGCGGCGGCCACCTCGATGTCATGTGCGCTCGCCGGCTTGGCGACCGGGGTCACCGGCTGCGGCGGGCCGGGGACCGGGCCCTTGGGCTTCGGTCCAGGGGTCGGCGCGGCCGGCCGCCGGGGCGGCATCGGTCGGGCCGAGACCCGGGGGGCACCCGGGGTCGGGGGCGGCGTCGGGGTCGGTGCCGGGCTCGGGGCCGCCGCCGGAGCGGACGGTGCCGACGAACCACCGGCGGACGCGACGAATGCGCCACGCAGTCGCCGGGCGACGGGCGCCTCGACGGTGCTGGACGCGGACTTCACGAACTCGCCCATTTCCTTCAGCTTGGCGAGCACTGTCTTGCTTTCGACCCCGAGCTCCTTGGCAAGCTCGTGTACGCGGGCCTTACCTGCCACTGCACTCCTCACTCCGAGGTCGTGCGGGCAGCACCCGCAGCGACCTCACTCCTGCACTTGAAGCCTGGTCATTTCAGGGACTTCATCGTGTGCTCATGTCGGTCGTCCTACCTTGCTAGCGACCCTCGCCCGATCGGGTTGACCGGACGTAGTGGTTGGCGCATCGACGTGCTCCGCGACGGCACCGTGATCGGGGACCCCGGTGAGTCGCAGCGCCCGCCCGAAGGCGCGACGCCGCACCGCCAGCGCGAAGCAGGCCGGATCCGGGTGCATGTTCGCTCCCCGACCCGGCAGACTGCGGCTCGGATCAGGCCGGAGACTGTGACCATCCTCGTCACCGACCGCGACGATCCGCAGCAGTTCGCTGGCCGGCGCACGTTTCCGGCAACCCACACAGGTGCGCTCCGGATGCGCGCGTCGTACCACTGGAAGAAGTCTACCCCTAGCCGGCCGAGATCGCTCCGCCCGGCTCCGGGACGTGCTCGCCTCCACCCCGACCGCCGGCGCCCGGCTGCTCCGCGTCGGACCGGATGTCGATCCGCCAACCGGTCAATCGGGCGGCAAGCCGGGCATTCTGCCCCTCCCGCCCGATCGCCAGGGAGAGCTGGAAGTCCGGGACGGTCACCCGGGCCGTACGGGTGGCCAGGTCGACCACCTCGACCCGCAGCGCCTTGGCCGGCGAGAGCGCGTTGCCGACGAACGTCGCCGGGTCGTCCGACCAGTCGATGATGTCGATCTTCTCGCCGTGCAGCTCGCTCATCACCGCGCGGACCCGCTGGCCCATCGGCCCGATGCAGGCGCCCTTGGCGTTGACGCCCTGCACGGTGGACCGGACGGCGATCTTGGTGCGGTGACCTGCCTCACGGGCGATCGCCCCGATCTCCACGGTGCCGTCGGCGATCTCCGGCACCTCCAGCGCGAAGAGCTTCTTCACCAGCGCCGGGTGCGAGCGGGACAGGGTGATCTGCGGCCCGCGCATCCCCTTGGTCACGTGCACCACCACGCAGCGGATCCGCTCGCCGTGGGTGTACCGCTCGCCGGGCACCTGCTCGGACTGCGGCAGGACGCCCTCCAGCTTGCCCAGGTCGACGCTGACGATGCCCTTCTCGCTGCGCGCCTCGTGCGCCTGCACCACGCCGGTGACCAGGTCACCGTCGCGGCCGACGTACTCGCCGAAGTGCACCTCGTCGGTGGCCTCCCGCAGCCGCTGGAGGATCACCTGCTTGGCGGTCATCGCCGCGATCCGACCGAAGTCGTGCGGGGTGTCGTCCCACTCCCGCACCACGCTGCCGTCGTCGTCCAGCTCCTGGGCGTAGACCAGGGCGGCGCCGTTCTTACGGTCGATCTCCACCCGGGCGTGCGACTCGGCGCCGTCGGTGTGCCGGTAGGCGGTCAGCAACGCGGTCTCGATCGCCGCGAGGATCGTGTCGAACGGGATCTCCCGCTCGCGCTCCAGTGCGCGCAGCGCCGCGAGGTCGATGTTCACCTCTCCTCGTCCTCCACATCATCGTCGTCATCTTCGTCGGTGTCGTCGCCGACCTCGTCCGCCTCGTCGATCTCGTCGAGGCGGTGGAACTCGACCTGCACCCGGCCGGGGCCCAGCTCGGCGTAGCGGTGCTCCACCGGACCGGACTCGGTCTCCAGCACCACGCGCTCGTCGTCGGCCGTCGTCACCCGCCCGGTGACCTGCCGGTCCACGGCGGGCTCCCCGGCCCGTACGGTCACCTTCACCAGCCGGCCGGCGTTGCGCCGCCAGTGCCGGGGCAGGGTCAGCGGGCGGTCCACCCCCGGGGAGCTGACCTCCAACTGGTACTCCCCCGCCACGATGTCCCCGCCGGACTCCTCGGCCGCGTCCAGCGCCGCCGAGACCGCCCGCGAGACGACCGCGACCGCGTCCAGGTTGATCCCGCCGTCGGCGTCCACGATCACCCGGACCACGTGCCGGCGGCCGGCCCGGGAGACCGAGACGTCCTCCAGGTCGTAGCCCGCCCCGGCGACCACCGGCTCGATCACCGCGCGCAACCGGTCACGACGGGCGGCCAGGTCACCCCGGGATGCGCCGGCACGGTCGCCGCCCCGGGGACCGTCGGTGCGGCGGGAGCGTCCCGCCGGCGCCGTCGGCCTGGTGGCACGGCCACGCTGCGTCATCTGGGCACCCTTCTCCTGGTCGGCGGCGGTCGTCGGACCGGCACGCCGGGACGCCACCGGGGCGGCAGCACCGGTGGCTGCGCAGAGCGTAACGCGCCGTCGGTACGGCGGCCCCGGCGGCGCACCGACGGCGGTCGCCCGGCGGACGGCGGGCATGGTGTTGACTTGTCCGGTGGCCACGGGCAGAACAACGACGCACCACGACGCAACGGGGCAGTCCCGGCGTACCGTGCTGCGGGCCGGCGCGCTCCTGGCGGCCGGCGTCGCCGCCGTACCGCTGACCGGTTGCGGTCTTCTCGACCGCGACGACCCGGCCCCACCGCCCGACCCGCTGGAACCCCTCGCGGCGGAGGCCCGGTCGCTGGCCGACCGGCACCGGGCCGCGATCGCCGCCGATCCCGGGCTGGCCGACCGGCTCACCCCGATCGCCGACGCGCACGCCGCGCACGCCGAGGAGCTGCGTCGGGTGATCGGCCGTCCCGAACCCTCCGCCGCGGCCTCGCCCGGCCCGTCCACCGCCGGCGGTGACCGCGCCGCCGTGCTGGCCGCGCTGCGGACGGCCGAGCAGCGCGGCCGGGACAACGCGGCGAAGGCCTGTGCCGACGCGCCTGGCGACCGGGCCGCCCTGCTCGGCGCGATCACCGCCGCCCGCGCCACCCACCTGGAGGCGCTGAAGTGAGCCGTTCCACCGCCCCCGCCACCCCCGGCGACGCGCTCGCCGGGGCGTTGACAGCCGAATACGCCGCGATCTACGCCTACGGCCCGATCGGGGTGCACCTCACCGACGCCGACCGGCGGGCGGCCCGTGCCGCCGAGGCGGCCCACCGGTCCCGGCGCGACGCGCTCGTGCTCCAGCTCAGCGCGGCAGGGGGGACGGTGCCGGCCGACCAGGCCGGCTACGCGCTGCCGTTCCCGGTCACCGACCGGGCCGCCGCGCTGCGGCTGGCGGTGCAGGTGGAGGAGCGCACCGCGGCGTTCTGGCGGGTGGCGCTGCCGGTCACCACCGGCGCGGACCGCACCCGGGCGCTCAACGCGTTGACCGACTGCGCGGTGCGGGCCACCCGGTGGCGGCGCAGCGCGGGCCTGACCCCACTGACCGTCCCGTTCCCCGGCAGTCCCACCTGACCCACCGTCCGTACCCTGCGGTTGCGGTCCGCATACGGGGTATGCATACTCCGTCGCATGTCCATCCGTCACGGCCTGCTCGCCCTGCTCGAGCGCGGCCAGATGTACGGCTACCAGCTCCGGGCCGCGTTCGAGGAGTCGACCGGCTCGACCTGGCCGCTGAACATCGGTCAGGTCTACACCACCCTCAACCGGCTGGAACGCGACGGCCTGGTCCGTTCGCTGCCCGAGCACGAGGGCGGGCAGCGGCCGTACGAGATCACCGATGCCGGACGGGCGGACCTGGCGCTGTGGTTCGTCACCCCGATCAGCCGCAACGACCGCCCCCGCGACGAGCTGTCCATCAAGCTGGCCCTGGCGCTGACCACGCCCGGGGTGGACGTGCGGGCGGTGGTGCAGACCCAGCGTGGCGCGACCATGCGCACGTTGCAGGAGCTGACCCGGCTCAAGTACACCAGTGACCGGCCGGAGGACCTGCCCTGGCGACTGGTGCTGGACGCGATGATGTTCCAGGCCGAGGCGGAGATCCGCTGGCTCGACCACTGCGAGACCAGCCTGGTCCGGCACCGGCCGGCGGCCCCCACCGCACGCAGCGGGTCACCGCCGGAGGTGGTGGAGCGGGCCGACGAGGAGGCACACCGGTGACCGGCCCCGACGGCGCGGTGCTCGAACTGCGCGACGTCCACCGCACCCACGGGGGTGGGGAGGCCGCCGTGCACGCGCTGCGCGGGGTGAGCCTCACCGTACGACCGGGCGAGCTGGTGGCCGTGATGGGTCCCTCCGGTTCGGGCAAGTCGACCCTGCTCACCCTCGCCGGTGGGCTGGACCGGCCGACCGGCGGGGAGGTGCTGGTCGAGGGGGAGTCGCTCGGCACACTCGACGGGCGGCGGCTGGCCCGGCTGCGCCGTCGCCGGATCGGCTACGTCTTCCAGGATCTGAACCTGCTCGGCAGCCTCACCGCCGCGGAGAACGTGGCCCTCCCGCTGGAACTCGACGGGGTCGGCGTACGCCAGGCCCGGCGGGCGGCCCTGACGGCGCTGCAGGAGGTCGGCCTGGACGGGCTCGGCGGTCGCTTCCCCGACCAGATGTCCGGGGGCCAGCAGCAACGGGTGGCGATCGCCCGGGCGCTGGTCGGTGACCGGCGGCTGGTGCTCGCCGACGAGCCGACCGGGGCGCTGGACTCGCAGACCGGGGAGGCCGTACTGCACCTGCTGCGCCGCCGGGTCGACGCGGGCGCGGCCGGGGTGCTGGTGACCCACGAGGCCCGGCACGCCGGCTGGGCCGACCGGGTGGTGTTCCTCCGCGACGGCGTCATGGTCGACTCCACCGCGCCGCTGACCGGGGTCGAGCACCTGCTCTCCGGAATCGGCCGGTGAGCGCCCCGCCCCACCCCGATGGCCGGTCCGACCGCACAGCCCGGCTCGCCGGCACGGTCGGGTCCTGGCGGGCGGCCCTGCGGATCGCCCGGCGGGAGGCGCGGCGGGCGCGGGGGCGTACCGCGCTGGTGCTGACGATGATCGCGCTGCCGGTGCTGGTGCTGAGCTTCGTGGCGGTCACCTACGACATGGCCGACCTCACCCGGGAGGAGAGTTTCGTCCAGCGGGCCGGCGCCGCCGACGTCGAGCTGAGCTGGGTGGCGGAGAACCCGATCCACCAGGACTCCTGGGGGGACACGAACTGGCCCCGCACGGGTGACCAGGTGGTGACCCGGGACCGGCCGGTGGGCCAGGCGGAGATCGAGGCGCTGCTGCCGGCCGGCAGCAGCGCCAGCCGGGTCAGCTGGTGGGTGCCGTTCGAGGTGCGGATCGGCGACCGGACCAGGACCCTCGACGGGCGGGCGCTGGACCTGACCGACGCGGTGGCCCGCTCGACGGTGCGGCTGCGCTCCGGGCGGGTCCCCACCGCACCCGACGAGATCGCGGTGAGCGCGCAGGCCGCCGCCCGGATGGGCGTCCGGGTGGGCGGGTCGGTCGACGCGGCCGACGGCACCCGCCGGTGGCGGGTGGTCGGCGTGGTCGAGTTTCCCGACCAGCTCGGGGAGATCGTCGCCCTGACCCCGGCCGGGCTGCCCCGGGACGAGCGGAGCTACGACGAGAGCTGGCTGGTCGACCTCCCCGGCCCGGTGGATGCCGCGCTGGTGGACCGGCTCAACGCGCACGGCGTGCTGGTCAGCGCCCGGCATCCGGTGCCGGGTGCCCGCTCCCCCGACGGGTCGACGCTCTACCTGCCCGATCCGGTGCTGGCGAGCAACACGGTGCTGGTCGGCGGCCTCGGTCTGCTGGAGGTCGTCCTGCTGGTCGGCCCGGCCTTCGCGGTGGGGGTCCGGCGGCGGCGGCGGGACCTGGCGCTGGTCGCGGTGGCCGGCGGCGACCCGGTGCACCTGCGGCGGATCGTGCTCGCCGACGGGGTGGTCCTCGGTGGGCTCGGAGCGGCGTGCGGGCTGCTGCTCGGGGTCACCACCGCACTCGTCGGCCGGTCGGTGGTCGAGGAGCACGTGCTGGGGGCGCGCAGCGGGGGCTACCGGGTCTTCCCGGCGGCGCTCGCCGCGATCGCGGCGGTCGCGGTGCTGGCCGGGGTGCTGGCCGCGCTCGCACCGGCGCTGGCCGCCGCCCGGCAGGACGTGGTGGCCGGGTTGGCCGGTCGCCGGACCGCACCCCCGCACCGCCGCCGCTGGCTTCTCCTCGGGGTGGCGCTGACCGTGCTGGGCAGCGGGACCGCCGCCCTGGGTGCCGCGCGGGCCGACACCCCGATGATCCTCGCCGGGTTGGTCCTGGGCGAGCTGGGCCTGGTCTTCTGCACGCCCACGCTGATCGGTCTGCTGGCCCGGCTCGGTCCGCTGCTGCCGCCCGCGCCCCGGATCGCGCTGCGCGACGCCAGCCGCAACCGCTCGTCGGCCGCCCCGGCCATCTCCGCGGTGATGGCCGCCGTCGCCGGCAGCGTCGCCCTGGGCGTCTACGTGGCCAGCAACGACGCCCGCGAACGAGCCGACTGGCAACCGGGGATGCCGCCGGGTCGGGTGCTGCTGCTGCGTGCCGACCGGGACGGCACCGGACCGTTGCCCCCGTTGCCGCTGGTCACCGAGCGGGTCCGGGCCGAGCTGGGCACCGACGCGGTGCTGCCGGTGGCGGTGCCCGGCTGCACCGAGATGCGCGACCCGAGCGCCTACTGCACGGTCGCGCCGGTGCTGCCCGCCGGCCGGGCATGCCCGTACGACCCGGAGTCGTACCAGACGGCCGAGGCCCGCCGCGCGGCGCTGGACGACCCGCGCTGTGTTCCGCCGGTCCGGATCGTCAGCGGCTTCTACCTGCCCGCCATGGTCGACGACGGTACCGCCCTGGGGGTGCTCAGCGGTGCACCGGCGGCCGAGGTGGCGGCCGCCGCGGCCGTGCTGCGTGCCGGTGGCGTGGTGGTGAGCGACTCCCGCTACGTGGTCGACGGCCGGGTGACGGTCCGGGTCGACCGGTCGACCGGCGGTTCCCGGCCGCCGGTGGCGAACACCGTCACCCTTCCCGGTCACCTGCTGCGCGACGGGCTGCCGGTGGACCGGCTGGTGCTCTCCCCCGCCGCCGCCGCCCGGGCCGGCCTGCGCACGGAGCCTGCCGGTTTCGCCGTCGACACCCGGTCCGCGCCCAGCAACGCGCAGCTCGACCGGGTGGTCACCGCGCTGCGGCCGTTGCTGCCGGTGTCAGCGCAGATCGAGCGGGGTCCGCCCCGCTCGGAGCGGCGGCCGTTGCTGCTCCTGCTGGCGGCCGGTGCCGGGGTGATCACCCTGGGCGCGGCCGGGGTGGCCACCGGGCTCGCCGCGGCGGAGGGCCGCCGGGACCTCTCCACGCTCGCGGCGGTGGGGGCCAGTCCCCGGGTACGAAGGGTGCTCTCGCTCTGCCAGGCGGGGGTGATCGCCGTGGTGGGCTCGGCGCTCGGCATCGCGGCCGGGCTCGGCTCCGCCCTGATCATCCTGACCTCGACGAACCGCCAGTACGCGCAGAGCTGGCCGACCCAGACGCCGTACCCGATGGTGGTGCCCTGGCAGACCCTCGGCGTGCTGGTGGTGGTGCCGCTGGTGGCGATGCTCGGCGCCGGCCTGTTCACCAGGTCCCGCCTGACTGTCGAACGCCGGCTGGACTGAGCGGCCCGCCGGGAGCCGGTGGGTGCGGACACCGCGTCGACCAGGCAGACTGGCCGGGTGCCCGTACTCGGAACCCTCACCCGGCGGCTCGGTCACCACACGTGGTTCGGTGCCACCATGCGCCTGCTCGTCCCCGTCGACCGGGCGGTCGGACGGCTCACCCGGGGTCGGGTGGTCGCGCTGGGGCTGGTCCCCTCGCTGATCATCACGACCACCGGGCACCGTTCCGGCCTGCCGCGCAGCAACCCCCTGCTGTACGTACCGGACGGCGACGGGTTCGTGGTGATCGGCTCCAACTGGGGTCAGCGGCACCAGCCCGGTTGGGTGCTCAACCTGCTCGCCCGGCCGCAGGCGGAGGTGGCCGTCAAGGGTCGTCGGCTCGCCGTCCGCGCCGACCTGGCGACCGGGGCCGAGCGGGAACGGCTCTGGCAGTTGCTGGTCACCGAGTGGCCGGCGTACCGGACGTACGTGCAGCGGGCCGGCGGCCGGGAGATCCACATCTTCCGGCTGGCCCCGACCGGTGCCGACCTGCCGTGACCGTGCCGGAGCCGGCGGCCGGGGTGGACCTGGACGATCCGCGCTGGCAGGTCGCCGGGCGGGTGGCCGACGCGGCGCGGCGACGCTTCCCGGCGGACATCCTCGCGGTGGCCGTGCACGGTCCGCTGGCGCATGGCGACGACGACGGTGGCGGGGACGCCGAGGTCGACCTGCTGCTGGTCACCTACCGGGCGGGCGGCGGCCCGGCCCCGTCGACCCGGCGGGTGGACGGGGTGCTGGTGGCGCTGACCGTGGCCGACGCCGACGGCTACCTGCGGCGGGCCCGGACGCTGACCCCGGCCTGGCCGCTGACCGCCGACCGGTACGTCACCACCGTCGCGCTGTACGACCCGACCGGCTGGCTGCGCACCCTGCGCGACGAGCACCTGGGCCGGCTGGCCCGGGCCCGGCCGGCCGAGTTCAGCACCGCCGCCCGGGACGCCTGGTACCGGGGCTGGGCGGCGCACGCCCGCGCCGCCCGGCTCGCCGAGTGGTACGAGACCGACCAGGCGTTGGTCATGCTGGGTGAGGCGCGGCTGGCGGCGGCCACGGTCAGCGGCCTGCTCAGCCGCACCTACTTCCGGGACCCGGGCGACGCGGTGCGGCGTACCGGGCTGGCCGGCGCGGACATGACCGAGGTGGGCCGGGTGCTGACCGGGCAGGCCGAGGAGCTGGCCGCCCGGGGCCGACCGGTCGACGGCACGGTGGACGACCTGCTCACCGACTGAGCCCCGGCCCCGCCGGGCCGACCGCAGTGACCAGCCGGGCCGACCGTGACGGGCTAGCCGAGGCCGCCCTGCACCCCGATGAGCATCCCGATCAGGTAGGTCGCGCCGGCCGCCGCCGCGCCGAGCAGCAGCTGCCGCAGCCCACCGGCCCACCACGGACGGTGGGTGAACCGGGCCACGACCGCCCCGGCCGCGAAGAGCCCCACCCCGCCGATGGCGAGCGCCAGCGCCAGGCTGGTGGAGCCGAGCAGGTAGCTCAGCAGCGGGATCAGCGCGCCGACGGAGAAGCAGAGGAACGACGAGATCGCCGCCGCCCAGGGGCTGGGTTGTTCGTCGGGGTCGACGCCCAACTCCTCCCGGACGTGCACCCGCAGCGCCTCCTCCGGGTTGCGGCGTACCGCCTCGGCGACCTGGTCGGCCAGGTCGCGGGGCAGGCCCCGGGCCACCCAGGCGTCGGACAGCTCGCGGGCCTCGGCCTCCGGGTGGCGTTCCAGCTCGCGGCGTTCCTTGGCCACCTCGGCGGCGACCTGCTCGTTGGCCGACCGGACGCTGGTGTACTCGCCCAGCCCCATCGAGATGGCGCCGGCGACCAGGCCGGCGGTGCCGGTGAGCACGATGCTGTGCGCCGACACCCCGCCGCCGCCGACCCCGGCGATCAGGGCGATGTTGGTGACCAGACCGTCCATCGCGCCGAAGACGGCGGGCCGCAGCCAGCCGCCGGACACGTCCGCGTGGTGCGCCTCGCGCAGCGCCGCCGGGGTCTCGGTCACGGCAGGGTGAGGATCTCGAAGCCGTCGTCGGTGACGACGATGGTGTGCTCGAACTGGGCCGTCCACTTCCGGTCCTTGGTGACGACCGTCCAGCCGTCGTCCCACATGTCGTACTGGTAGGTGCCGAGGGTGATCATCGGCTCGACGGTGAAGGTCATGCCCGGTTCCATGATGTCGGTGGGCCGGGGGCTGTCGTAGTGCGGTACGTACAGGCCGCTGTGGAAGGCCTCGCCGATGCCGTGGCCGGTGAAGTCACGGACCACCCCGTAGCCGAACCGCTTGGCGTACGACTCGATGACCCGGCCGATCACGTTGATCTGCCGGCCGGGGCGGACCGCCCGGATACCGCGCATCATCGCCTCGTGGGTGCGCTCGACCAGCAGCCGGGCCTCCTCGCTCACCTCACCCACGCAGAAGGTGGCGTCGGTGTCGCCGTGCACCCCGTCGAGGTAGGCGGTGACGTCGACGTTGACGATGTCACCGTCGGCGAGCACCGTCGAGTCGGGGATGCCGTGGCAGATGACCTCGTTGATGCTGGTGCAGCAGGACTTGGGGAAGCCCCGGTAGCCCAGCGTCGACGGGTAGGCGCCGTGGTCGACGAGGAACTCGTGCACCACGCGGTCGATCTCGTCGGTGGTGACCCCGGGCTTGCAGTGTGCGCCCGCGAGCTGGGTGGCCTGCGCCGCCAACCGGCCGGCGACCCGCATCTTCTCGATGGTCTGCGGGGTCTGCACGTGCGAGCCGCGCCACTGCTGGGGTTGCTTGCGGCCCACGTACTCCGGGCGGGCGATGTGGTCGGGGACCGCTCGCCACGGGGAGAGTGTGCCGGGGGTGAGCGGGGCACGGACGGTCATGACGACAGCCTATCTCCGTAGGGCGCAGGGCCTCCCGCACGGCCCGGCGGTTGTTGCCGCCGCCACCGGGCTGTGCAATGGTGGCGGGGTGGATCTGGAGGGCGAACCGCCCGTGTTCTCCGCACGCGCGGAGAACACCGGGGACCACGTCCGCGTCACGGTGACCGGCGAGGTCGACATGGCCACCGCGGACACCATGGTCCAGACCACCCTCCGTGAGCCGGCCCGGCAGGTCACCCTGGATCTGCGCGCGGTCACCTTCTTCGACTCCGCCGCCATCCACGCGGTGGTCCAGCTCGCCCGGCGGTTCCCCGGCGCGCTGACCGTGTTCCCGTCCCGGCAGGTCAGCCGGGTGCTGGAGATCTCCGGCCTGGGCGACCAGGAGTGGCTGCGCCCGCTCTGACCCGGGGCGGCCCGGCTCAGTCGGCCAGCCGGCGGCGCAGCGACACCTCGGTCCCCTCGTCGGTGCGACGCACGGACAGCTCGCCCAGCGCCTCGATCAGCGCGAGTCCCCGGCCCCGGAACCCGGCCCCGGTCGACTCCCGCCACCGGCCGCTGTCGCGCACCGTCGCCACCACCGTCCGGTCGACGATCGACACCTCGACCCCGATCGTCGGCTCCACCGGCGCGACCGGGTGCTCGATGGCGTTGGCGGCGGCCTCGGACACGGCGACGATCAGGTCGAACAGGTCGTTCTCGCCGACGGAGTGCGCGACCAGGAAGTCCTCCAGCCGCTTACGCAGCACGCTGAGCCGGGTCGGATCGGCGGGCAGCCGCAACGCGAACCGGTTCAGCTCGGCGGCCTCCAGCGCCAGCACCGCGACGTCGTCGTGCCGGCTGCGCCCGTCGACCCGCTCCACCACCGCGTCCACCAGGTCGGCCACGTGCCCGCCGCCGGCACCGGCAGCGGCGTCCGCCCGGAGCTGGGTGAGGGCGGCGTCGATGCCGGCCCGCCGGTCCTCGATCAGGCCGTCGGTGTAGAGCAGCAGCCGACCGCCGGGGGCGAGTCCACCTTCGACGGTGCGGTAGTCGGTGCCGGTGAGCGCCCCGATGGGCGGCCCGAGGGCCTGCTCGTGCAGGAAGGCCACGTCGTCTCCTCGGATCAGCAGGGGGGACGGATGACCGGCGCTGGCGTACCGCAGCCGGCCGGTGCGCGGAGTGAAGGAGAGGCAGAACACGGTGGCGAACGACTGCCGCTCGGTCGAGCCGACCAACCGGTTGAGCCGGGTCAGCGCCTGCCCCGGGTCGTAGCCCTCCAGCAGGTAGGCCCGCAGGCCGTTGCGGAGCTGACCCATCGCGGCGGCGGCCCGGACGCCCTTGCCGACGACATCGCCGATCACCAGCACCACCTCGTCGTCGCCGGTGCCGATCACGTCGTACCAGTCGCCGCCGACCTCGACGTCGGTGCTGCCGGGCAGGTAGCGGCTGGCCACCACCGCACCGGGGAGCTGGGGCAGCGAACGCGGCAGCAGGCTGTGCTGCAGCGTGGTGGCGATCCGGTGTTCGGCCTCGTAGAGCTGGGCGTTCTCCAGTCGTACGCCGACCAGGCGGGCCAGTTGGGTGAGGGCCGCATGCTCGGTGCCGTCACCGTCCCGACGCCAGACCCGCAGCTCGCCGAGCTGCCCACCGGTGCTGCCGGTCAGCGGCAGCACCTGGGACGGCTGGCCGGTGCTGGCACCACCGCCGTCGGCCTCGTGCCGCGCGCCGGTGACCGTGGTGACCGACACCCGGGCCGCCTCGGCGAGGTGCAGTGCGTGCCGGGCGGCGACCCGGACCACGTCGGCGGTCGACTTCGCGGTGTTGACCGCCACGGCGGCGTCCGCGAGCGCCCGCAGCCGGCGGATGATCTGACCACGCAACTGGCCCAGTTCGACGTTGGCCCGGACCCGGGCGATCAGCTCGGTGCCGGAGAACGGCTTGGTGAGGTAGTCGTCGGCACCCACCGAGAGGCCGGCGACCGCCTCGGCGGACCCGGCCCGCGCGGAGAGCAGCACGATCGGCACGTGCCGGGTGGCCGGGTTGCCGCGCAGCGCGGTGACCAGGCCGAAGCCGTCCAGCCGGGGCATCATCACGTCGGTGAGCACCAGGTCGAACTGGCCCGCGGTGGCCTCCTGGAGGGCCACCGCGCCGTCCGGCACGGCCACCACCTCGTACTCGGGACTGAGCAGTCGGGTGACGTGTTCGCGCAGGTCGGCGTTGTCGTCGGCGAGCAGGACCCGGCCGCCCCGGGCGGGATGGCCGGTGGCCGGGGTGGGCCGCCCGTCGCCGGCCGGGTCGGGCCGGTCGGTCCACCTGGCGGTCTCCGTGACGTAGAGCGACGCGTGCGCCGACTCGGTGGTGGGCGGCGGCGCGGTGAGGGCGACCCGGTCGGGCGGCAGGTGCGCGGAGCCGAACGGGACGGTCACGGTGACCGTGGTGCCGTGGTCGACCCGGCTGGTGGCGGCGACCGTGCCGCCGTGCATCTCGACCAGTTCACGGACGAGGGCCAGGCCGATCCCGGTGCCCTCGTGGGTACGCGAGCGGACCCCCGGCACCCGGTGGAACCGCTCGAAGACGTGCGGCACCTCCTCGGCGGCGATACCGACCCCGGTGTCGACCACCTCCAGCCGGGCCGTGCCGTCGACCGCGACCACCCGGACCCGGATCTCCCCGTCGAAGGTGAACTTCAGCGCGTTGGAGAGCAGGTTGAAGACGATCTTCTCCCACATGTCGCGGTCCAGGAGGACCGGCGCGGGCAGCGGCGGGCAGTCGACCACGAGCCGCAGCCCGGCCCGCTCGGTCGCGGAGCGGAAGGTGCTGGCCAGCCGGGAGGTGTATTCGGCCAGGTCGGTGGGCTGGTAGTGGGCGGCGAGCCGGCCGGATTCCAGCCGGGAGAAGTCGAGCACCGTGTTGACCAGCTTGAGCAGGCGCAGCGCGTTGCGGTGCATCATGGTCAGCCGGTCGAGGTGCTCGGCGGACAGCGTCGGGTCGGCCAGCATGTCCTCCAGCGGGCCGAGGACGAGGGTCAGCGGGGTGCGGAACTCGTGGCTGACGTTGGCGAAGAAGTTGGTCTTGGCGCGGTCGAGCGCGGCCAGTTCGGCGGCGCGGGCCCGCTCCTGCTCGTACACCCGCTGCTGGCCGACCACCCGGGACACCTGCGCGGCGATCAGGCCGAGGAAGTCGCGGTACTCGTCGGTGAACGGCAGTCGGGCGGAACGGCCGACCACCAGCGCCCCGGCGGGCTCGCTGGTGGCGGTGAGCGGCAGCACCAGCGCCCGGGGGGCGACGTCGTCGGGCACCGCGCCGAGCAGCTCGGCCACCTCGATCTCGGCGGCCACCCCACCGGCGGCGACCCGGGCCAGCGTGGCCGGCGGCTCGGCCGGCACCCGGGCGGGATCGACGCCGCTGACCCCGGCCGGCACCGGCCGACCGGTCTCGTCGGTCAGGTAGACCAGGGCGAACGGGACGTCGGCCTGGTGCCCGTCGAGCACCGCCGCCGTGGCCTGCCCCAGCTCGGCCATGCTGCCGGCCGCGCCGAGGCGGGCGCCGAGTTCGGCCAGGGCCCGCAGCCGGCGTTCCCCGACGACCCGGCCGGTGGTCTCGTTGACGAAGCAGAAGACGCCGTTGACGCTGCCGTCGTCGTCGCGGATCGGGTCGTAGGAGATGTCGAAGTAGACCCGCTCGACGAAGCCGTGCCGGTCGAGCAGGAACGGGTGGTTCTCACCGCGGTAGGACTCGCCGCTGCGGCGTACCCCGTCGAGCAGGGGACCGAGCACGTCCCAGGTCTCGGCCCAGTGTTCCCGGGCGGGCCGGCCGAGCGCGACGGGATGCTTGTCGCCGATGGTGGGCCGGTAGGCGTCGTTGTAGAAGGCCAGCTGGTCGGGGCCCCAGAACATGACGATCTGGGCCCGCGAGGAGAGCATCATGCCGATGGCGTGGCTCAGCGCCGCCGGCCAGGTGTCGGGGCTGCCGAGCGGGCTGGCCGCCCAGTCGTGTCCGCTCAGCCGGCGGCCCATCTCGCCGCCCGCCGCGAACGCCCCGGCCAGCCACGGCGGCAGTACGCCGTCGGCGGACGACAGTGCGGACAGCCCTCGGCCGTCCTCGCCCCCACGGGCCGAGCTCATCCGCGCCCCCTGCTTCGGCCGGTCGTGCCCCCCATAACGCCTCGGCTCACGCCGGTCGCGTCCGTCTTCTACCCCGACGGATCAGGAACGTAACGCACAGGTTCCGACGGACGCTGGTAACCCGTGCCTCATCCTGCCGTCATCTGCCCGACAGCGCACGGTGAGGGGCCGGCGCTCAGAAGACCGGCAGGCCGTCGATGCTGGCCGCGTTCTTGGTCGCCCGGTAGGCGACCAGATCCTCGGCGGTGCGCCGGGAGTGTGACGTGAGCAACAGGTCGCGGTCGGCGCGGTAGTCCATCAGGGGCACCGCGTAGCCGCAGGAGTCGCTGACCCGGTCCACGGTCACCCCGATCACCGCCCGCACGGCATGCGCGTCGGGCGGCTCGGGGAAGTCGGCCAGCAGCGCCGCGAAGCCGGGGTCGGTGACCGGGGTGGCGACGCCACGGCCGTGCAGTCGGACGATCTTCGGTGGGCCGTCGAAGGCGCAGAACATCAGCGTGATCCGGCCGTTGTCCCGCAGGTGGGCGATCGTCTCCGCGCCGCTGCCGTGGTAATCCAGCCAGGCCACCCGGTGCGGGCCGAGCACGACGAAGGTGCCCCGCATGCCCTTGGGGGAGACGTTGACGTGCCCCCCGCTGCCGCTGGGCGCGGTGGCCACGAAGAACATCGGCTGCGCCTCGACGAACTCCCGCAGTCGCCCGTCCAGCGCCGGATACACGGTCCCCATACCGTCATCCTGCCGCCGCTGACCGCATTTCGAGACAATAATCCCGCATAATGGAAGGCGTCAGCTGTCCCGGGCGGCCCTCACCAGGGCGGTCACCGGGCGCGGGTCGTCGTCGTTCTCCGGATGCCACTGCACCCCGAGCAGGAACCGCCGCGCCGGGTCCTCCACCGCCTCCACCACCGCGTCGTCGGCCCAGCCGGTGACCGTGAGCCGCCCCGGATCGGCCACCGCCTGGTGGTGGTACGAGTTGACCCGGTCCACCCCGGCCAACACCGACGCCGTCCGGGTCCCCGGCGCGAACCGGACCGGATGCGCCCCGTACACCCCCGGGGCGGGGCGGTGCCGGTCGTGGCCCACCACGTCCGGCAGGTGCTGGTGCAGCGACCCGCCGTACGCGACGGCCAGCAACTGCATGCCCCGGCACACCCCGAGCACCGGCAGGTCCGCGGCGAGCGCGGCGGCCAGCAGGGCCGACTCCCCGGCGTCCCGGTCGGGCCGGGGCTCGGTACGCGGGTCCGCCGGCTGGCCGTAACGCTCCGGGCCGACGTCCGCGCCACCGGCGAGCAACAGCCCGTCGAGCACGTCCACCACGTCGGCGTCCAGGTCGTCCGGGGGCAGCACCACGGCCCGCCCTCCGGCGGCGGTCACCGAGCGGACGTACGCCTGCGGGATCAGCGACGCCGGCACGTCCCGCCAGACGGCCCAACTCGCCGGCTCGACGTACCCGGTGATGCCGATCAGCGGACGCGCCCGCCGGCCGGCCGCCGACCCGCTCACAGGGGGGTGACGTACGCGCCGGTGATGCCCCCGTCGACGACGAACTGCGCGGCGGTCATGAACGACGCGTCGTCGCTGGCCAGGAAGGCCACCGCGGCGGCGATCTCCTCCGGTTCGCCGAACCGGCCCATCGGCACGTGCACCAGCCGGCGGGCGGCCCGCTCCGGGTCGGCGGCGAACAGCTCCAGCAGCAGCGGGGTCGCCACCGGGCCGGGGCACAGCGCGTTGACCCGGATGCCCTCCCGGGCGAACTGCACGCCCAGCTCCCGGGTCATCGCCAGCACCCCGCCCTTGCTCGCCGTGTACGCGATCTGCGAGGTGGCCGCCCCCATCAGCGCCACGAAGGAGGCGGTGTTGATGATCGAGCCCTTGCCCTGCCGGCGCATGTGCCCGATCGCGTACTTGCAGCAGAGGTAGACGCTCGTGGTGTTGACCCGCAGCACCCGTTCCCAGGCGTCCAGGCCGGTGTCCAGGATCGAGTCGTCGTCGGGCGGGGAGATGCCGGCGTTGTTGAACGCCACGTCGAGGCGGCCGTGCCGCTGCACGACCCCGTCGAAGAGGTCCCGCACGGCCGCCTCGTCGGCGACGTCGGTGTGCACGTACTCGCCGCCGACCTCTTCGGCGGCCCGCCCGCCGGCCTCGTCGTCGATGTCCACGCAGACCACCCGGGCCCCCTCGGCGGCGAACCGCCGTACGGTGGCCAACCCGATCCCGCTGCCCGCACCGGTCACCACGGCGACCCGGTCCTGTAGCCGACCCTGCACGCGCCTCACTCCTCCGTGCCGATGAAGACGTTCTTGACGTCGGTGAAGGCGTGCAGCGCGTCCGGGCCCAGCTCACGGCCGAGCCCGGAGCGCTTCATCCCACCGAACGGGGTCCAGTAGCGCACCGAGGAGTGCGAGTTGACGCTCAGGTTGCCCGCCTCCACGGCGCGGGCCAGCCGCAGCGCCCGGCCGACGTCCCGGGTCCAGATCGAGCCGGACAGGCCGTACTCGGTGTCGTTGGCGAGCCGGACCGCGTCGGCCTCGTCGTCGAACGGGAGCACCGAGACGACCGGCCCGAAGATCTCCTCCCGCCAGTGCCGGTCGGCCGGGGAGTCGGCGAGCAGCACCGTCGGGGCGTGCCAGAATCCGGGGCCGTCGGGCCGGTTGCCGGTGAACGCGACCCTCGCACCGTCGAGGTAGCCGGCGACCCGGTCCCGGTGGGCTGCGGAGATCAGCGGGCCCATCTCGGCGGTCTCGGCGGCCGGGTCCTCCACCCGCAACGCCCGCACCGCCGGTTCGAGCAACTCCAGGAACCGGTCGTAGACCGGGCGCTGGACCAGGATGCGGGAGCGGGCGCAGCAGTCCTGCCCGGCGTTGTCGAACACGGCGTACGGCGCGGTGGCCGCCGCCTTCTCCAGGTCGGCGTCGGCGAAGACCAGGTTGGCGCTCTTGCCGCCCAGCTCCAGGGTGACCCGCTTCACCTGGGCGGCGCAGCCGGCCATGATCCGGGTGCCCACCTCGGTCGAGCCGGTGAAGCAGACCTTGCGCACGGCCGGGTGGGTGACGAACCGTTCGCCAACCACGTCGCCCCGGCCGGGCAGCACGGTGAACACGCCGTCCGGCAGGCCGGCTTCGCGCCCCAGCTCCGCCAGCCGCAGCGCGGTCAGCGGAGTCAGCTCGGCGGGCTTGAGCACGACCGTGTTGCCGGCGGCCAGCGCCGGGGCGAATCCCCAGGCGGCGATCGGCATCGGGAAGTTCCACGGCACGATCACCCCGACCACGCCGAGCGGTTCGTGGAAGGTGACGTCCCAGCCACCGGGCACCGGGATCTGCTGCCCGGTCAGCCGCTCCGGCGCCCCCGCGTAGTAGTCGAGCACGTCGCGGACGTTGCCGGCCTCCCAGCGCGCGTTGCCGATGGTGTGCCCGGCGTTGCGCACCTCCAGCCGCGCCAACTCCTCCAGGTGCGCGTCCACCAGCCCCGCGAACCGCCGCAGGATCCGCCCCCGCTCCCCCGGCGCAACCTGACGCCACGTCTCGAACGCCCCAGCAGCCCGAGAGACAGCCGCATCCACCTCCCCCGGTCCGGTGGCCGCCACCTCCCCCACCACATCCCCACTCGCCGGATCAACCACCCGCGTCACGCCCCACCCCTTTCCCCGTCGATCATGGAGTTGTGGTGCCCCGGATAAACCGCATACCGCCTCATATCGCCCACCACAACTCCATGATCGACGCCGCAGCGGGGGTCAGAGGCGTTCGAAGCCACGGGTTAGTTCCCAGTCGGTCACCGCGGCGTCGAAGGCCGCCAGTTCGACCTTCGCCAGGTTGGCGTAGTGGGCGTGGACCTCGTCGCCGAAGGCAGAGCGGGCGATGTCGGAGTTCTGCCAGAGGGTGAGGGCGTCGCGGAGGGTGGGTGGGACGCGTTCGGCGGTGGGGTCGTCGTAGGCGTTGCCGGTGCACTCGTCGGCCAACTCCAGCTCCTGCTCGATGCCGTGCACCGCCCCGGCGACCAGGGCGGCGATCGCCAGGTACGGGTTGACGTCCGCGCCGGGCACCCGGTTCTCCACCCGCATCCCCTGCCCGTGGCCGACCAGCCGCAGCGCACAGGTGCGGTTGTCGGTGCCCCAGCGCAGCGCGGTCGGCGCGAACGAGCCGGGCTGGTAACGCTTGTAGGAGTTGATGTTCGGGGCGAACAGCACGCTCATCTCGCGCATGGTGGCGAGCAGCCCGGCCAGCACCCGCTGCCCGGTGACGCTGAGCTGCGCCGGCCCGTCGCCGAGCATCGCCGAGCGGCCGTCGACGTCACGCAGCGAGAAGTGGATGTGGCAGGAGTTGCCCTCCCGGGCGTTGGGCTTGGCCATGAACGTGATCGACACGCCCTCCTGGGCGGCGATCTCCTTCGCCCCGTTCTTGTAGATCACGTGGTGGTCTGCGCAGGCCACCGCCTCGTCGTAGCGGAAGGCGATCTCGTGCTGGCCGAGGTTGCACTCGCCCTTGGCGCTCTCCGGGGTCAGCCCCGCGCCGGCCATCTCGGTGCGGATACGGCGCAGCAGCGGCTCCACCCGGGCGGTGCCGAGCAGCGAGTAGTCCACGTTGTACTGGTTGGCCGGGGTGAGGTCGCGGTAGCCGCGCCGCCACGCCTCCTCGTACGAGTCGCGGTAGAGGACGAACTCCAGCTCGGTGCCGGCGTACGCGGTCAGCCCGTGGTCGGCCAGCCGGTCGAGCTGCCGGCGCAGGATCTGCCGGGGCGAGGCGACCACCGGGCCGGAGCCGTCCAGCCACTCCAGGTCGGCCAGGAGCAGCACGCTGCCCGGCTGCCACGGCATCCGGCGCAGGGTGGACAGGTCGGGGCGCATGGCGAAGTCGCCGTAGCCGCGTTCCCAGCTCGACATGGCGTATCCGTCGACGGTGTTCATGTCGACGTCCACGGCGAGCAGGTAGTTGCAGCCCTCGCTGCCGTTGGCCACCACCTGGTCGAGAAAGAACGGGGCGTGGAACCGTTTGCCCTGGAGGCGACCCTGCATGTCGGTCAGGGCGAGCACCACCGTGTCGATCTCGCCCTCGGCGACGGCGACCCGGAGCTGTTCCAACGTGAGCGGGGCTTTCCTCATCCGTGCGCCTCCATCACCAAGGTCTACCGGCCTAGCGGATCACCGTCAATGCCCCGTCCGGGCGGGCCGGCAAACCCCCGGCCCGGGGTGGTCCGGCCGGTCCCGGTCCGGCCCCGGCGACCCGGCCCGCGAGGGCCCGCCCGTGGTCCGGAGCCGGATGCGACCCCGACACGCGAAACGCGCGGAAATTGTCGTGCGCACAACGACGGAAATGCTTTTCCCAAAGGCGGAAAAGAAGCGCCGCGGCACGCCGCTCATCCGTTCGGACACATAGCCGACCACACCGATCGGTAATCGCTCGGCGACCTTGCGTAAAAGTTGGAAACCTTGCCAGAATTTGAGCCGGCCGGTGCGACGCACGGCACTTCGTCGGCCGATCCGCACGACCACTTCCCCTGACCTGCCGCGTATTCGCGCGCAATGCGTCGACAGGTCACCGGAGCGTGGATGTTCGGCCCCCTCGGTCGCACCGGGCCGGCCGGCCCCAGAAACACCCGAACTGCTCCATCACGACGCACCGAAGGACGCGTAATGACGAGAGTACGTCCCAGTGGGAAGCCCCGGGCCCTCGCCGCCCTGGTGGCGATCGCCGTTTCCGCCGCGCTGCTCGCGGTGGCCGGCCCGACCCAGGCGGCCCCCCGCACCGCCGGTGCCGACGCCGCGCAGCCGGCGGCCGGATCGTCCGCCACCGGTGGCGCGCGGGCCGGTCGCCTCGCGCCGCTGTCCACCGGAGCCACCGGCGTGTCGGCGGGTTCCTCCGGCACCCTCGCCTCGACCTCGGTGACGGGGACCGTCGGTTCCATCACCGTCACCTGCACGCTGACCCCGAGCACCCCGTTCGTCTACTACGGCGGCCCGTACGGCGGCGGCGAGGAGGGCCTGGCGTCGGTGCAGTGCACCTATCCCGTCTACGCGATCCAGGTCGAGGTCGCCCTGTTCCGCTACAACACCCAGGTCACCTACAACACCAAGACGGCCTACAGCACCGTCCTCGGCACCGTCGACACCGAGTACCCCCGGTCCACCGGCGAGTACAAGACGGGCGCGGACGCCTTCATCACCTGGAACTACGGCGGCCCGACCACCTTCATCCCGCTCACCCTCAGCAACAGCGCGTACCTCTGACGGTCGCCGGGCGGCCCCCGGCCGGAACCCTTCAGGGCTCCCTCCGGGGGCTGTCCGTGGTCGCCCCGGAGGGCTGGTGGTCAGGCCGGCCCGTCGACCCGTGCGGCGTCCGCCGTCGGTGCCACCGGCACGTCGACCGTACGGCGGGGCCCGGTGAACCACTTCCGGGCCGAGGCGTACCACCAGATGCCCACCCCGAGCAGCACCCCGCCGACGGCCAGCGGCGCGTAGTTCACCGCCGACCAGCTGAACTCCGGGTTGCCGGGCACCCCGGCCGGCACGATCGGCAGCACGAAGTAGACCGAGATGATCACGATCTCGACCACCGCGACCCAGCCGAACAGCTTGTACTTGCGGCCGAGCGTCCACGGCCCCGGCTCGAACCGGTCGCCCATCCTCAGCCGCAGCGCGATCGGGATGACGAAGGACAGGTAGAGGCCGATCACCGCCACCGACACCACCGCGTAGAAGGCGACCGGGACGCCGTCGCTCTGGTAGAGCGCCGGCAGGGTGAGCACCAGGCCGGCCAGGGTCGCCCCGATGATCGCGTTGGCCGGGGTGCCGTTGCGGTCGACCTTCGACCACAACCGCCAGCCGGGCACCGCCCGGTCCCGGCTGAACGCGTACGTCATCCGGCTCATCGAGGTCACGCAACTCATTCCGCAGAAGAACTGCCCGATGGTGGAGATGATGATGACCGTCTTGAAGAAGAACGGGGTCAACGCGGATTCGAAGATGGCACCGGAGAATCCGCCGGCCGCGTTGATCGCGTCCACGTCGGTGGCGGCGAACAGGAACGCCAGTAGCAGGATCCACCCGCCCACCGCCGAATAGAAGATCGACCGCCACAGCCCCTTGGCGGCGGCCTGGGACGCGCCCCGGGTCTCCTCGGACACGTGCGCGCAGGCGTCGAATCCGGTGATCGTGTACTGGGTGAGCAGGAATCCCAGCGGCAGCACATAGAACCAGAACGTCAACCCGCCGGTGTCGCCGTCACCGAACCCGGAGTTGTTGAACCGCTCGGTGAACACGAACTGGAAGCTCTGGTGCCGGTCGGGCACCAGCAGCAGGATGGCCACCACGGCGGCGGCGCCGGCCACGTGCCACCAGACCGACACGTTCTGGAGTACGTCGATGATCCGGTGCCCGAAGATGTTGATCAGCCCGTGCAGGGCCAGGATGATCACGAACAGCAGGAACGCCTGCCGCAGCGTCCCCTCCCACCCGTCGAAGAGCGCCGACAGGGTGAGGTTGAGGAAGGTGGCGCAGCCGTAGTCCACCGACGCGGTGACGGCGACCAGGCCGATCAGGTTGAGCCAGCCGGTGAACCAGCCGTGCACCGGCCGGCCCATCTTCGCCGCCCACCAGTAGATCCCCCCGGCCGTCGGGTACGCCGAGACCAGTTCGGCCAGACAGAACCCGATGATCAGGATGAACAGCGAGATCAGCGGCCAGCCCCAGGAGATAGCGACCGGCCCGCCGTTGTTCCACGCCTGCCCGAAGGTGGTGAAACAGCCGGCCAGGATCGAGATGATCGAGAACGAGATGGCGAAGTTGGAGAAGCCGCTCCACGTGCGGTGCAACTCCTGCTGGTAGCCGAGTTCGGCGAGTCGTCGGGCGTCGTCGTCCGGCGCATGCGGTTGCCCGGCGGTCGACGGTTGCCCGTTCCCGGCGGTCGGCGGTTGCCCGGTGGTCGGCGGGGGCGTTGTGGCCACAGCACACCTCCCTGAGGTGGTACCCGGTACTGCCCGGGTGATCCCCGGGTGCGCCCGAGTCTCGTCCCGCCGATCACGACGGTCAATCCGTCGCCGGTGCCGAACTCGTTAATTCGCGTCGCCCCGGGCGGCAGTGGTCAGGTCGCCCCGGCGGGCGGTAATCGGGTTGCCCCGGGCCCGGCACCGACGCATGCTTGAGCCCGTGACCAGGCCCGATCGCGACGGGCCGACGCCGGGCGCTCGGCAGGAGCCCGGCACCACGGCGGCGCGGGACGCCCACCTCTCTCTCACGTACGGCGTCGTGCCGTACCCGACGGGCGTCCCGCCCCGCCACCCGCCCAACCTTGATCCACTCGCCTGGGCCGCTGTTGCGGTGTCCCGGCGACCGGATACCGCAACAGCGGCCCAGATGAGTCGATCAGGGGAGGCTCGGCGCGGGTCAGGTGAACAGGAGGCCGGCCACCCAGAGGGCGGCGATCGCCAGGCCGGCCAGGAACTCCACCAGCATCGACAGGCCGGCCGCCTTCAACGCCTGCACGGTCGCCGGCCAGGCGAGCTGGTTGCTGCCCAGCCGCAGCCGTTCGGCCCCCCACACCCCGCCGACGAAACCGATCACCAGGCCGATCACCGGGATGACGAAGAACCCGACCAGCCCGAGCAGACCCCCGACGAGCAGCGACGAGGTGGGCACCCCGGTGCGCTTGAGGTTGCGCCCCGGCCAGGCGTACTTGATCACCGCACCGGCGGCGGCGACCACGGTGGCGGCGGCGAGCACCGCCCAGCGTCCCGGCCCGGCACCGCCGAAGAGCGCCCAGAGCAGCACCCCGCCCCAGCACAGCGGCAGCGCCGGCAGGCCGGGGACCACCACCCCGGCCAACCCGGCGACGATCGCGATCGCCGCGATCACCGAGAACGCCGCCTCACCGTCGGTCAGGCTCACCCCGCCACCTCTCCCCCACCCGGTCCCGTCCCGGCCACGTCGTCACCATGCCAGAGCACCGGGCTCCCCGCCGGCCACCCGTACCCGACCGGCCGCCTCCGGCCACCCCACCCCGAACGACCACGCCCCCATTACCGACCACGCCCCGGTCACCACCGCACCGCCGACGACGCCCCCGAACCGCCCCGGGAGCAGGTCACTCCGTCGGCTCCCCGCGTAGCCGGGCGGTGATCTGGTCGGCCGGGGCCGGCGGGCCGAACCAGCGGCCCTGGCCGGTGTCGCAGCGCAACGCCCGCAACCGTTCGGCCTGCTCCCCGGTCTCCACCGCCTCGGCGGTCACGGACAGTTCCAGCGCGTGCGCCAACCGGACCAGGGCGTCGACGATCCGCTCGTCCCGGTGATCCGGCGAGGAGTCGCCGCCGTCACCCCGGATGCCCTCGACGAACGGACCGGCCAGCTTCAGGCAGTGGATCGGCAACCGCCGCAGGTACGCCAGGTTGGAGTAGCCGGTGCCGAAGTCGTCGATGGCCAGCCGTACGCCCAGATCCGCCAACCGGTACAACGACCGTAACGGCTCCCCGGCGGTGCCCATCACGGCGCTCTCGGTCAGCTCCAGCTGCAACAGCTCCGCCGGCAGGCCGCTGCGGCTCAGCGCGCTCGCGACGGTGTCCACGATGGCCGGGTCGTCGGCCTGCCGGGCGGCCAGGTTGACGCTGACCACCAGCTTCGCCTCCGGGAACTCGCGGTGCCAGGCGCGGGCGTCGCGGCACGCCTGCCGCAGCACCCACTCGCCCAGCCTGACGATCAGCCCGGTCTCCTCGGCCAGGCCGATGAACCGGTCCGGGCCGACCAGGCCCAGCTCCGGGTGGGACCAGCGCACCAGCGCCTCCACCGCGAGCATCGAGCCGTCCAGCAGGGACACGATCGGCTGGTAGTGGACCACGAACTCGCCCCGGTCCAGTGCCGCCGGCAGGCCCGCCGCCAGCGCGGACCGGGCGATGTCGGCGGCGCTGCGCTCCGGGTCGTACACCGCCCAGCGGCCCCGGCCCTCCGCCTTCGCCCAGTACAGCGTGGTGTCGGCGGCCTTCATCAGCTCGGACACGCTGGTCTCGCTGGCCGGGCACTCGACCACCCCGACGCTCGCCGACACGGCGAGCTGGTGGTCGCCGACGAGCACCGGCGCGGCCACCGCGGCGAGCGCCAACTCGGCGACACCGACCGCGTCGTCGATGCCCTCGCCGCCGTTGACCAGGATGACGAACTCGTCGCCACCCATCCGGGCCACCAGGTGCCCCTGGCCGATGACGCAGTCGGACAGCCGCCGGGCGATGGTGACCAGCAGCCGGTCGCCGAGGTCGTGGCCGAGGCTGTCGTTGACCGCCTTGAAGCCGTCCAGGTCGAGGAAGCAGACGCCGATCCGCTGCTCGGGCCCGGCGTCGGCGAAGACCTGGCCGAGTCGCTCGAAGAACAGCGTCCGGTTGGGCAGGCCGGTGAGCGGGTCGTGCAGGGCCTGGAACCGCAGCCGCTGCTGGAGTTCGTACCGCTGGGTGATGTCCTCGATCATGGCGACCGTGAACCGGGGGCGGCCGTCGTCGTGCCGGATCAGCGAGACGGCCAGGTCGGTCAGGACGACACTGCCGTCCTTGCGGTAGTAGCGCTTCTCCACCCGGACGCTGTCGTGCTTGCCCTCGATCAGCTCCTGGTACATCTCCCACATCCCGGCCGCGTCGTCGGGGTGGAACAGCGCCGCGACGTTGGTCTGCCGCAGCTCCTCCGGGGTGTAGCCGAGCATGTCGGCGAAGGACTGGTTGACGTCGATGATCTGACCGTCGATGCCGGCGAGCCCGATGCCGATGACCGCACCGGTGAAGACCGCCCGGAACCGCGCCTCGCTGTCGCGCAGCGCCCGTTCCACCGAATCCCGCGCCTGCCAGGCCGACCGGGCGATCCGCTCCTGCTGGCTGAAGGTGCGGTCGCGCAGCGCCCGGCCGAACCCGGCGGCCAGCCCACCCTGCAGGGCGGCCACCCGGACGGGCAGGTCGGGTGGCAGGTCGTCCGGGGGCAGCACCCGCTGCGGCAACTGGTCACCGAGCGCCCGTACCGACCAGTCCAGGATGCGCGGTTCGGTCAGGTGCGCCTCCACCAGCGCCCGGCCCACCTCCTCCGCCGGGGCGGCGGAGAACTCCTCGGCGAGCAGGGTCTGCGCCAGCCGTACGGTGTGCGTCAGCAGCAGCCGCTCGGTCTCGTCCGTGCTCATCGGCACGAACCCGAGCCGGCGTACCGCCCGTGCCCAGTCGGCGGCGTAGGCCTGCGCGCCCGGACGGGACGCGTCGGTGCCGCCGGGGTCCGGAACGGCGGACATGGTCGGCTCAGCCGGCGGGTCGGTCGTACCGGGCGACGCCGCCGAACGCCCCGAACCGCTCGGGGTGCTCGTCCACGTCGGACGGGGAGTCGGGCCGCCACAGCGGCATGTGCACCACACCTGGCTCAAGCAGCGTCCAGTCACCGAAGAAGCCGGTGATCTCGGCGCGGGACCGCAGGGTGATCTCGGTGTCGGTGCGGGCCGAGAGCCGCTGCGCGTCGAGCATCTCCTGGGGCTGGTCCTCGAAGGTGGAGTGGGAGATGACCAGGAAGCTGCCGGGTGCGGCGGCGGCCCGCAGGGTGGCGAGGATGTCGGCCGGGCGGTCGGCGTCGGGGACGAAGTGCACCACCCCGGCGAGCAGGATGCCCAGCGGACGGTCGAAGTCGATCAGGCCGCTGGACCGGGCCTCGTCCAGGATCAGCTTCGGTTCCCGCAGGTCGGCGTGCACGGCGACGGCCCGGTCGTTTCCGGTGAGCAGTTCGCGGCTGTGCGCCACGGCGACCGGGTCGATGTCGACGTAGACGATCCGGGCCTGCGGGTCGGCGGCCTGGGCGACCTCGTGGACGTTGCCGACGGTGGGGATGCCCGAGCCGATGTCGAGGAACTGGTCGATGCCGGCGTCGAGCAGCGCCCGGACGGCGCGGCGCAGGAACTCCCGGCCGGAGCGCATGGTGGCCGCGAGGTTCGGGGTCATGCCGGCGATCTGCTCGGCGAGCCGCCTGTCGATCTCGAAGTTGTGCGCGCCGCCGAGGAAGTAGTCGTAGACCCGGGCGGCGCTGGGCCGGCTCAGGTCGATCTCGGCGGGAAGTCCGTCCGGCGTCTGCATCTCTGCCTGGCCCCCCAGTTCGTCGCCGCGGTGCGGGAGGGCACCGGTGTCGACGGCGTGCGCGGGCACGCGGAGCCGCACCGGCCGACCCGCGGATCGTGTGGTGCTGACCACTCTAGGCCCGTCCGCCCAGGTGCGGGAGATCAGCCGACCCCGATCTGTGCCCGGGACCGGCAGGTCGGACCCGCCGAGCGAACCGTCGTCACGCTGCGCGTCGACCCGCGCACCCCAGGCCACCGCGGCGCGTCCGGCCGGGTCAGTCGACGGATTCCAGCGCCAGGGCGATGCCCTGACCCACCCCGACGCACATGGTCGCCAGGGCCCGCCGGCCGCCCCGGCGGCGCAGTTCCAGGGCTGCGGTCAACGCCAGCCGGGCGCCGCTGGCCCCGAGTGGATGCCCCAGGGCGATCGCCCCGCCGTTCGGGTTGACGTGCTCGGCGTCCTCCGGCAGGCCCAGCTCGCGCAGCACCGCGATCCCCTGCGCGGCGAACGCCTCGTTCAGCTCGACCACGTCCACGTCGGCCAGGGCGAGGCCGAGCCGGTCGAGCAGCCGACGGGTGGCCGGCACCGGCCCGATCCCCATGATCCGGGGCGGTACGCCGGCCGCCGCCGCGCCGCTGACCCGGGCGAGCGGGCTCAGGCCGTACCGGGCCACCGCCGCCTCGGACGCGACCAGCAGGGCCACCGCGCCGTCGTTGACGCCTGAGGAGTTGCCGGCGGTGACGGTGCCGCCGGCCCGGAACGGGGTGGGCAGCGCGGCCAGCTTCGCAAGCGAGGTCTCCCGGGGGTGCTCGTCGACCTCGACCAGCTTCGTCTCCCGGCGACCGGCCGGCACGGTCACCGGCACGATCTCCTCGGCGAACCGGCCGTCGGCCTGCGCCTTGGCGGCCCGCTGCTGGGAACGCAGCGCGAACTCGTCCTGCGCGCGCCGGTCGACGCCGAACTCGGCGGCCACGTTCTCGGCCGTCTCGGGCATCGAGTCGATCCCCCACCCCGCCTCCATCAGCGGGTTGACCAGCCGCCAACCGAGGGTGGTGTCGTACACCTCGGCGGCCCGCGAATACGGCGTGGTCGCCTTCGGCATGACGAACGGGGCCCGGCTCATGCTCTCGACGCCACCGGCGAGCACCAGGTCGGCCTCCCCGGCCACCACGGCACGGGCGGCGGTCGCCAACGCGTCCAGGCCGGAGCCGCAGAGCCGGTTGACGGTGCTGCCCGGCACCTCCTGCGGCAGGCCGGCCAGCAGCGCCGCCATCCGGGCCACGTTGCGGTTGTCCTCACCGGCCTGGTTGGCGCAGCCCAGCACCACGTCGTCGACCCGGGCCCAGTCCACCGCCGGGTGCCGGGCGACCAGTTCGCGCAGCACGTGGGCGGCCAGGTCGTCGGGGCGCACCCCGGCCAGCGCGCCGGCGTACCGGCCGATCGGGGTACGGACTCCGGACACGAGGTAGGCCACGCTCATCGACGCACGTCCTTCGGGGGTGGGAAGGGGCTGGCGGTCCGGCGTCACCCGGGTCACGGGGGACGCCCGCCGTCAGGATATCCGCGCCCGTACCGGACGCCGCCCCCGCCGGGTCGCACACCAGGTCGGGCGGGCGGACGCCGGATAGGTTGGCGGTATGACCCGGCCCCAGTTCAGCGCAGAGACCTCCGGCGGTGGGGCGTTCGTCCGCCAGCCCAACCGGTTCACCGGCCGGGTCACCCCGCACTCCACCTCACCCGAGGACGGTGGGCCGGACGAGCAGGGACGCTGGCCGCTTGCGGCCGGCCGGTACCGGCTGATCTGGTGCCGGGCCTGCCCGTGGGCGCACCGGGCCATGATCGTGCGGGGCCTGCTCGGCCTGGACGGGGTGATCTCGCTGGGCACGGTCGACCCGATCCGCGACGAACGCGGCTGGCGGTTCACCCTCGACCCGGACGGCTTCGACCCGGTGCTGGGCGTCGGGTTCCTGTCCGAGGCGTACCTGGCCACCGACCCGGACTACACCGGCCGGGTGACCGTGCCCGCGCTGGTGGACACGCTCACCGGCCGGGTGGTCACCAACGACTATCCGCAGCTCACCCTCGACTTCTCCACCGAGTGGCGACGCCTGCACGCCCCGGACGCGCCCGACCTCTACCCGGTCGCGCTGCGTCCGGAGCTGGACGCGTTGATGGCCGAGATCCACACCGACGTCAACAACGGCGTGTACCGGTGCGGCTTCGCCACCTCCCAGCAGGCGTACGACGAGGCGTACGCGGCGCTGTTCGCCCGGCTGGACGCGTTGTCGCAGCGGCTGGCCGGTCAGCGGTACCTGATGGGTGACGCGATCACCGAGGCGGACGTGCGGCTGTTCACCACCCTGGTCCGCTTCGACGTGGCCTACCACGGGCACTTCAAGTGCAACAGGCAGAAGCTGACCGAGATGCCGGTGCTCTGGGCGTACGCCCGGGACCTGTTCCAGACCCCGGGTTTCGGCGGGACGGTCGACTTCGACCACATCAAGCGGCACTACTACGCCACCCACCGTGAGATCAATCCCACCGGGGTGGTGCCGACGGGCCCGGACACCTCCGGCTGGCTCACCCCGCACGGCCGTGCCTGAGGCCGCCCGCGCCGTCGCCGGCCGGGTCGCCGCCGGCTGCGTGCTGCTCGGCGCGGTCGCGGTGACCGTCGCCGTCGGGGCCGGCCCGGGTGGCCCGTGGCGCGGGTACGTCAGCGAGGCGGGCGTCAGCGACAGCGCCTTCGCCTCGACGTACCGGATGGGGGTGTTCGCCCTGGCCGCGGCGCTGCTGTCACTGGCCGCGGCGCTGCCGGTGACGCTGCGGCTCGCAGCCGGCCTGCTGCTGGCCGGCGCCGCCGGCACCGTGGTCTCCGGCGCGGTGACGTGCAGCGCCGGGTGCCCGCTGCCGCCGTTCGAGGCGGCGACGCCGGCCGACCTGGTGCACGCCGGGGCGAGCATCGTGGCGGCCGGGGTGACCGTGCTCGCCATGCTGGTGGTCGGGTTCCTCCGGCCGGCGACGGCGGGGCTGCGCCGGGTGGCCCGGATCGCCGGGGTGCTGGCCCTGCCGGTGGCCGGGGCGGTCGCGCTGGGCCTGCTGACGGTGGGCCGGGGTGACCTGGTGGCCGGGCTGGAACGGGTGCTGCTGGTGGTCTGCGCCGGCTGGGGCCTGTGCACCGCGCTGCTGCTGGCCCGGCACCGACCGGCCGCTGACGGGCCAGCCGACCGGGCCGGTCCCGTCGTGCCCCGCGCCCGTGAGCACGTCGAACGTGACGAACGGGTCACCGGGTCGACAACCTCCGTGTAAGGAGCCTCACCCGGAGCGGTCCTTCCAGCTCGCGGTCGGCCGGGAGTAGCGTCGACAGGCGATGACCAATGTCTGGCACCTCACCGTGCGCCTGTACGTCGACCTCCGACGGCAGGCCAGTGGGGTCTGTCCGGCGCAGCCACGCTCCTGACGCTGCCCGCCGACCGACCCCTACCGACATTGGACCCGCCCTGATGGCTTCCACCCTGCGCAAATTCCCCTTCTCCGCCCAGATCCTGCTCGGCCTCGTGCTCGGCGCGGCGCTGGGCTTCCTCGCCCGTGAGGGCGACCTGAGCTGGCTGGCCGGCACCCTCGACACCGTCGGCGGGCTCTTCGTCCAACTGCTCAAGCTGGCCGTCCCGCCGCTGGTCTTCACCGCGATCGTGGTCAGCGTGGTCAGCCTGCGCGGGGTGGCCAACGCCGCCCGGCTGGCGCTGAAGACGCTGCTCTGGTTCGGCGTCACCGCGCTGATCGCGGTGAGCCTCGGCATCGGCATCGGCCTGCTCACCGACCCGGGCCGGGGGGTGAGCCTGGACGTCGGCGGGGCGACCGCCCCGAAGACCACCGGCTCGTGGACCGACTTCCTCACCGGCATCGTGCCGACCAACCCGGTGGGCGCGTTCGTCGAGGGCAACGTGCTCCAGATCGTCTTCCTCGCCCTGGTCGTCGGTGCCGCCGCGCTGCTGGTCGGTGCGGCCGCCGAGCCGTTCGTCGCGCTCAACCGCGCGGTGCTGGCCATCGTGCAGAAGGCGCTGTGGTGGGTGATCCGGCTCGCCCCGATCGGCACCCTCGGGCTGATCGGCCACGCCGTCGCCGCGTACGGCTGGGACCTGCTGGCCCCGCTGGCGAAGTTCACCACCGCCGTCTACGTCGGCTGCGCGATCGTCCTGTTCGTGGTCTACCCGCTGCTGCTGGTCACCGCCGGCCGGCTCAACCCGCTGCGGTTCTTCGCCGGGGCCTGGCCGGCGATCGAACTGGCCTTCGTGTCCCGCTCCTCGGTGGGCACCATGCCGGTGACCCAGCGTTCCGTCGAGCGGCTCGGCGTCCCCCGCGAGTACGCCTCCTTCGCGGTGCCCTTCGGCGCCACCACCAAGATGGACGGCTGCGCCGCGATCTACCCGGCGCTCGCCGCGATCTTCGTGGCCCAGGTCTTCGGGGTCGACCTCGGTGTCGGCGACTACCTGCTGATCGCCTTCGTCTCGGTGGTCGGCTCGGCCGCCACCGCCGGCCTGACCGGTGCCATCGTCATGCTGACCCTGACCCTGAGCACGTTGGGCCTGCCGCTGGCCGGGGCCGGCCTGCTGCTGGCGATCGACCCGATCCTCGACATGATCCGCACCGCCACCAACGTGGCCGGGCAGGCCGTCGTGCCGACCATCGTGGCCGCCCGCGAGGGCATCCTGGACCGCGACGCCTACGCCACCGCCGGACGGCGCGACCTGACCGACGCCGACGAGACCGACGCCGACGCAACCGCCGACCGGCCGGCCCGCCGCGACGACCTCGCACCAACACCCGCCTGAGCGCATCGGCCGGGCGCTCCCCGGACGCCGCGCCCCGCCCCGCACCGCCACCCGCCCGTACCGGAGGATCACCCGCATGAGTGCCCTGTTCACCCCACTCGCCCTGCGCGGCGTCACCCTGCCCAACCGGATCGCCCTCGCGCCGATGTGCCAGTACAGCGCCGGCCCGGACGGGCTGCCCACGGACTGGCACCTGGTGCACCTCGGGTCCCGGGCCGTCGGCGGAGCCGGCCTGATCGTCACCGAGGCCACCGCGGTCGTTCCCGAGGGGCGGATCAGCCCCCAGGACACGGGCATCTGGTCCGACGCGCACGTCGACGCGTGGCGGCCGGTCACCGCGTTCATCGCCGCCCAGGGAGCGGTGCCCGCCGTGCAGCTCGCCCACGCGGGCTTCAAGGCCAGCACCTACCGGCCGTGGGCGGCCGGGCGCGGCGGGGTACCGGACGCCGAGGGCGGCTGGACGCCGGTCGGCCCCGGGGCCGAGCCGTTCCTGCCCGACTACCGGCAGCCGACCGCGCTGGACGGGACCGGTATCGCCGGGGTGGTGTCCGCGTTCGCCACCGCCGCCGGCCGGGCCGTCGACGCCGGCTTCGCCGTCGTGGAGATCCACGCCGCGCACGGCTACCTGCTGCACGAGTTCCTGTCCCCGCTGACCAACCACCGCACCGACGGCTACGGCGGCGACCGGGCCGCCCGGATGCGGCTCACCCTGGAGGTGGCCCGCGCGGTCCGGGCCGCCGTCGGCGAGCAGGTGCCGGTGCTCACCCGGATCTCCGCCACCGACTGGGTCGACGGCGGCTGGACGGTCGACGACAGCGTCGCCCTCGCCGCCGAACTGGCCGCGACCGGCGTCGACCTGGTGGACGCCTCCTCCGGCGGGGCGTCGACCCGGGCGGCCATCCCGGTCGGACCCGGCTACCAGGTGCCGCTGGCCGCGCGGATCCGCCGCGAGGCAGGCGTGCCGACCGGTGCGGTCGGCCTGATCGTCGAGCCGGAGCAGGCCGAGCAGATCGTCGCCGCCGGGGAGGCCGACCTGGTGCTGCTCGGTCGGGAACTGCTCCGCGACCCGTACTGGCCGCGCCGGGCCGCCGGGAAGCTCGGTGCCACCCCCGACTGGCCCGACCCGTACGCCCGCGCCTTCTGACCGTGGCCCACCGCCCCGCGGTGACTCCGGCGGGGAGGGTTGTCGTCGCCGCGGCGACGACGACCCTCCCCGGTCCTGCGGCCCGACGGCGGCGGGGTCAGCCGGCCAGGTGACCCCAGTCGTCCTCCAGCTCCCGCCACGGGCCCTGGGCGGCGACCGTGCCGTCGACCAGCACCACCACGTGGTCGGCGCGGACCAGCGCCGCCCGTTTCGAGGTGGAGCCGATCACGGTCACCCCGTGCCCCCGCAACGCCGCCCACAGCGCCAGCTCGGTGGTGACGTCCAGCGCGGAGGACACGTCGTCGGCCACCAGCAGTTCGGTACGCGGGGCGAGCGCCCGGGCCAACGCCAGCCGCTGCAACTGCCCACCGGACAACCGGGTGCCCTTGTGCCCGATGAGCAGCCCCAGCCCGCCGCCGCCCGCCAGGTCGTGCTCCAGTTGGGCGGTGGTGACCGCCCCGGCGGCGTCCACGTCGTGCCCGAGGGCGATGTTGTCGGCGACCGTGCCGGAGAGCACCCGGGGCAGCTGACCGACGTAGCCGACCTGCTGGGGACGCAGGAACAGCTCCGGCTCGGTCACCGGCTCGCCGTTCCACCGCAGCTCGCCGACGTGGTGCACGATCCCGGCCAGCGCCCGCAGCAGCGACGACTTGCCGGACCCGACCGGCCCCACCACCAGCACCAGTTGGCCCCGGTCGACGGTCAGGTCGACGTCCCGCACGGCGAGGGTGCCGTCGGAGTGCAGCGCCCCGAAGTTGGCCAGCTCCAGGCGGCGCAGCGGCCGGCGCGGCGGCGGCTGCGGCGCGGGGGCGGTACCGGCGGCGATGTCCACCCCCGGCACCTCCGCCGAGTACGCCCCGATCCCGGTCATCGCCACCGTCCGCCGGGTCCATACCCGCGCCGACGGATACTGCGAGACCAGGGACGCGGTGGTCCAGGCGAACCAGCGGGCCGCCCCGAGGGTGGAGACGGCGACCAGGGTGGCACCGGCGGAGAGCCCCCCGCCGAGGTAGAGCGCCCACGCGGCGATCGGCAGCAGCCCGCTGGCCACCGAGGGGGTGGAGCGGGCCCACACCTGCGCGGCGATCTCCCGCCGCTGCCGGTCGCTGCGCACCAGGTCCAGTGCGGAGAGGTGGTCGAGCACCGGCCGGGTCGCCCCGGCGAGCTTGACCGTCCGGGCCGCCGACAGCGACGAGACCAGCGCGGTGGCGAAGGCGGCGCGGGCGGCCACCGTGTCCCGCGCGGAACGCTCCAACCGGGGGCCGAACAGGGTGGCGGCGAGCCCGGACACGGCCATCGTGCCCACGAAGAACAGCGCCGGCACGAGACTGCCCGTGATCAGCGTCATGGTCACCATCGTCACCAGGGCGATGAGCTGGTCCATCAGGTTGTCGGCGAGCTGCACGACCCGTTCGGTGTCCCCGCTCTGCGCCACCACCTCGGCCGGGGTGTGCCGGCTGGCGCGGCGCGGGCCGGTCTGACCGTGCACCAGCCGCAGGCTCATCCGCAGCATCTGCCGTACCCACCACTGGGGGAACCGCAGGTTCGTCAGGAAGGGCAGCGGCAGCACCACCACCAGCGCGGCGGCGATACCGAGCGCCGGCAGCCACGGGTCACCGCCGTCGACGACGTCCGCCCACAGCCAGGGCAGCACCGCGCCGTCGAGGCCGAGCACGGTGATCACCATGAACAGCCCGACCGACAGCAGGCCGAGGCGCGGGTCGTTCAGGCCCAGCCGCAGGATCTCCCGCATGGTCCGCGCGGGCGGTAGCGGTGGCAGCGGCGGCGGGTCCCCCTTCGGTACGGCCACCGCCGCCCGCCCGGCCGTCCCGGTCCCCCGCACGGCAGCGGCCCGACCCGGCCCGTCGCCGCCCGACCCGTCGCCGCCCGACCCGGTGCCGGGCGGCCCGGCCGGGGACGTGGCGTCGGCGTCCGGCCAGGCGGTGCCCGGCGCGTCGGCGTCCGGCCAGGCGGTGGCCGGGCCGTCGAGCAGGTCCAGTCCGCCCCGGCTGCCGGACCGGCCCGCACCGACCGGGGTGTACGCGGCGGCGTGGCTGGTGGCGAGCAGCTCGGCGAAACGGGCCGAGGAACGCAGCGGGCCCGCCTCCAGGACCGCCCCGTCGGCCATCACCACCACCTCGTCGCAGCGCCGCACCGACGACAGCCGGTGCGCGATGATGATGCCGATCCGGTCGGTGAGCAGACGCTCGGTCGCCTCGCGTACCCGGGTCTCGGTGACCGGGTCCAGCCGCGCGGTGGCCTCGTCGAGGATCACCACGTGCGGGTCGCGCACCAGGATGCGGGCGAACGCCACCAGCTGTTCCTGGCCGGCGGAGAGCACGTGGCCGCCCTCGCCCAGCCGGGTCCGGATGCCGTCGGGCAGCTCCGCGACCCACCCGGTGAGCCCCAGCTCGGCCAGCGCGCGGGGCGCGTCGTCGAGCAGGTCCGGGTCGAACAGGGCGACGTTCTCGGCGAGGGTGCCGGCGAGGATCTCGGTACGCTGCGGCACCACCGCGATCCAGCGCCGCAGCTCCTCGACGTCCAGGTCGCACAGGTCGGTGTCGCCGAGCAGCACCGTCCCGCGCGGCACCTCGACCGCCCGGGTGAGCACCTTGGCCAGCGTCGACTTGCCCGAACCGGTCCGCCCCACCAGCGCGTACGACCGGCCCCGGACGAAGCTGAGCCGGACGTCGCGCAGCGCGGGTTCCCGCTCGTCCTCGCCGGTGGCCGGGTAGCGGAAGGTGAGCCCGCGCAGGGTCAGGTCGCCGTCGGTGGGGGTGGCCCCGCCTGAGGGTTCCTGCCGGGCGTCGGAGAGCAGCAGCACCCGGGCCCAGGCGCCGAGCGCGTACTGCAGGTGCGGCACCCAGCGGGCGAGGTGCTCGACGGTCGCGCCGAAGCTCAACGCGAGCAGCCAGATCGCGGTCAGCCGGGCACCGTCGATCCGGCCGGTGGTCAACGCCCACGCCCCGGCGAGCACCACCCCGGCGATCCCGACCCGGATGGTGCCGGCGGCGAAGGCGGTGACCCGCGCCGACATCAGGAAGACCCGGCGGCAGCGGGCCAGCACCTCGGCGGCCCGTCGGGCGTACAACCGCAGCACGTACGGCTGGGCGAGGCTGGTGCGGACGTCGTCCTGGCCGTGCACCGCCTCCTCCATCACGGCGGCCAGGTCCGACCAGGCTTCCTCCTCGGACATCCGGGCCGGGCCGATGGCGGCGGTGGGACGGCGCAGCACCACGACGAGCAGCGCGGTGAGCAGCAGCATCGCCACCCCGGCCGGCCACCAGACGAACAGCGCGCTGACCGTGGCGAGCAGGCAGAGCACCAACCCCTGGACCAGCCGTACGCCGGTGTTCCGCAGCTCGGAGGCGACCTGGTAGACGTCGTTGTCGATCCGGTCGAGCAGTTCACCGACCGGGGTGCCCTCCAGGGTGGGCAGATCCTGCCCGAGGGCGACCCGGCAGAGCCGGCGACGCACGTCGGCGGACCAGTCGGCGGTGATGCCCGCCATCAGCAGCGCGATCACCAACTCGCCGAAGACCGCGACGACCAGCGCGACGACCAGGGCGGCGAACCAACCGGCCGAGCGGTGCACCAGCACGGGGCCGGCGACCGCCGAGGCGGCGGCCTGACCGGCGGCACCGAGGACGACGAGGACGATCACGACCGTCACGCGGCGTGGCGCGGACGCCCAGAGATCACGGAGCAGGCGCATGGAGATTCCCTCCGGGACTCGGGGTGGCGGTACCCCCCAGCCTGACCCCCCGCCCCCCTCCCCTCAACGCATTTACCACCGACCCACCCAACTCCCCCACCCCAGCGCCCGGCCCCGCCCGCCTCCCGCCCCGCCCCGCCCTGCCCCGGTGATCAAGAGGTTTGCGTCAAGATTGATCTTCAAGTTGACTCAAACCTCTTGATCAACTGACGCAAACCTCTTGATCACCGGGACGAGGCGGAGAAGTCGGGCGGGTGAACGCGTGCGGCGCCCGGGGAGCAGGAGTGCCGGGATCGTCAGAAGAGGATGGTCGCGAGGGTGCCCACGCGGTGGAAGCCGCAGCGTTCGTAGACCCGGCGGGCGGGGCGGTTGAAGTCGTTGACGTAGAGGCTGACCGTGGGGGCGACCCGGAGCAGCGCGTCGCGGACCACGGCGGCCATCGCGGCGCTCGCGATCCCGCGTCCACGCCACGCGGGGGCCACCCAGACGCCCTGGACCTGGGCGGTACGGCGGGTCACCACCGCCAGCTCGGCCTTGAACACGACCTCACCGTCGACCATGCGGGCGTACGCCCGGCCGGCGCGGACCAGGTCCTCGACCCGTCGGCGGTAGGCCCGGCCGCCGTCCTCGGCCAGCGGCGAGACGCCGACCTCCTCGGCGTACATGGCGACCGCGGCGGGGAAGAGCAGGTGCACCTCGTCGGGGCGGACCCGGCGCACCTCGGGGTCGACCGCGATGGCGGGCGGGGTGTCGGTGGCCAGCAGCGGCTGGTTGGGGCGGACGTCGCGGGCCGGCCCCCAGTGGTCGGCGAGCCGGTCCCAGAGGCCGAGCACCGCGTCGGCCCGTCCGACGATTGAGGAGCAGAGCCGCTCCTCGCCGGAGAGCTGCTCGGCGAAGGCGGCGACGGCGGAGTCGGTGGCGAGGATCGGGGTGAGGTTGCCGCCGAGCCAGCAGATCGACTCCAGGTTGCGGCGGGTGCCGTAGCCGAGGATCCGGCCCTCGGCCCGCCACCAGGCCAGGCCGCGTGCGGAGACCCGCTCGGCGACCTGCGCGCCCGCGTACGGGTCGAGGTCGAGCAGCCGCTCGACGGCGCGCCGCTCCGACTCTCCCAGTTGGCGTACCGGCACCGTCAGCACGGTTACCAGCCTGCCAGATCCGGGCGGTGGTTCGCCGGGCGACCGGCACAGCCGCCAAGGGACTTGTCGCCAACACATTGCCGATATATCGTTGATGCATCAGCGACAGCACAACGAAAGGACGACACGATGGGATTCCACCGTCGGATCCACGCACTGCAGGAGGCCCGGCAGCGCGGCTTCGGCTTTCCGCCCATGCCCCCCGGCCCGCACGGGCACGGAGGCTGGGGCGGCGGCCGGGGCGGGCGGGGGCGGGGCCGGGGACGCCGACCCAACGTCCGGGCCGCCGTGCTAGCCCTGCTCACCGAGCGGCCGATGCACGGCTACGAGATGATCCAGGAGATCGACTCCCGCACCGGCGGGGCCTGGCGGCCCAGCCCGGGGTCGATCTACCCGACGCTGCAACTGCTGGAGGACGAGGGCGTCATCGCCGCCAGCACCGATCTGGCCGGCGGCGGGCGCAAGCGGTTCGACCTGACCGACGCCGGCCGGGAGGAGGCCACCACGGCCGCGCAGACCCCGCCCTGGGCCGAGTTCGCCGAGGACACCGTCAACAGCTGGCACGACATCCGCGACGCGGGCGCGCAGGCCATGCACGCGCTGCGCCAGGTGATGATGACGGGCACCGACGACCAGCGGGAACGCGCCGCCCAGGTGCTCGACGAGACCCGCCGCAAGCTGTACGCGATCCTCGCCGAATCCGAGTGACCGCCGGGCACGACCCGGCACCCCGGCCACCGTCGACGTCCGGGCCCGGCACGGCGAACCCGCCGTGCCGGCCCGGACCACCACATGACCCGAGCCGGGCCACCACGACCCCGGCCCGGGTCGCCAGGCATCCCGGCGACAATCGCCGCGTACGCGGAAAGGGCGGCCCCCCACCGGGAGGGCCGCCCTTTCCGACGGTGGATCAGTGCACGGTGACGGTGGGGCCGGGGATCAGGTCGCGCAGCTCCTCGGGGATCTCCGCGCCCATCTCGTCGGCGATGCGCAGCGCCTCTTCGATCAGGGTCTCGACGATCTGCCCCTCGGGGACGGTCTTGACGACCTGCCCCTTGACGAAGATCTGCCCCTTGCCGTTGCCGGAGGCGACGCCGAGGTCGGCCTCGCGGGCCTCGCCCGGCCCGTTCACCACGCAGCCCATCACGGCGACCCGCAGCGGGACGGGCAGCCCCTCCAGGCCGGCGGTGACCTCCTCGGCGAGCTTGTAGACGTCCACCTGGGCCCGGCCGCACGACGGGCAGGAGACGATCTCCAGCCCGCGCTCGCGCAGCCCCAGCGACTCCAGGATCTGGTTGCCGACCTTGATCTCCTCGACCGGCGGGGCCGACAGCGACACCCGGATGGTGTCGCCGATGCCCTCGGCCAGCAGCGCCCCGAAGGCGACGGCCGACTTGATGGTGCCCTGGAACGCCGGGCCGGCCTCGGTCACCCCCAGGTGCAGCGGATAGTCGCACTGCTCGGCGAGCTGACGGTACGCCCGGATCATCACCACCGGGTCGTTGTGCTTGACCGAGATCTTGATGTCCCGGAAGCCGTGCTCCTCGAACAGCGAGCACTCCCACAGCGCCGACTCGACGAGCGCCTCGGCGGTGGCCTTGCCGTACTTGGTGAGCAGCCGCTTGTCCAGCGAGCCGGCGTTGACGCCGATCCGGATCGGCGTACCGGCGGCGGAGGCCGCTGCCGCGATCTCCCTGACCTTGTCGTCGAACTGGCGGATGTTGCCCGGGTTGACCCGGACGGCCGCGCACCCGGCGTCGATCGCGGCGAAGACGTACTTCGGCTGGAAGTGGATGTCGGCGATCACCGGGATCTGCGACTTCTTCGCGATCGCCGGCAGTGCCTCCACGTCGTCCTGGCTGGGCACGGCGACCCGGACGATCTGGCAGCCGGACGCGGTCAGCTCGGCGATCTGCTGGAGGGTGGCGTTGACGTCGGAGGTGAGGGTGGTGGTCATCGACTGCACCGAGACGGGGGCACCGCCACCGACGGGCACCGAACCGACCATGATCTGGCGGCTGGCCCGGCGCGGGGCGAGTGGCGGGGGCGGCACGGCGGGCATACCGAGACTGACAGCGGTCACTTCAGGCACTCACCTTGTGAAGAGGGTGATGGGGTTGACGATGTCCGCGGTGGCGGTGAGCAGGGTGAACGCGCCACCGATGAGGATCACCGCGTACGTGATGGGCATCAGCTTGAGGTAGTCGACCCGACCGGGGTCGCGCCGGCCGATCCGGGCGTAGAGCCAGGAGCGGGCCCGTTCGAACCAGGCGATGGCGATGTGGCCGCCGTCCAGGGGCAGCAGCGGCAGCAGGTTGAACACGCCGACGAAGAAGTTCAGCGAGATGAACAGCAGGACCAGCAGCTGCCAGACGCCGTTCTCCAGGGCTTCGCCGCCGAGCCGGCTCGCGCCGACGACGCTGATCGGGGTGTCCTTGTCCCGCTCGCCGCCGGTGACGGCGGTCCACAGGGCGGGCACCTTGTCGGGGATGCGCTTGAGTGCCTCGTAGGTGCCGACGGCCAGGTCCTTGGTGTAGCCGGCGGTGGCGGGGATGGCCTCGACCGGGCCGTAGGTGACGTTCGCCGGGACGCCGGGCGGGAGCATCGGGCCGGCGACGCCGAGGGCGGAGACGGTGACCGGGGCGCCGTTCGGGTCGTCCAGCGGCTTGCGCTGCACCGCGGCGAGGTCGGCCCGGACCTGCCCGGCGACCCCGTCGCGTTCGTAGCTGATCGTCGCCGGCTGGCCCGGGGGCAGGTCACGGACGGTCTTGACCAGCGCGGCGTAGTCGGGGACGGCGATGCCGTTAACCGCGACGATCTTGTCGTCGTCGCGCAGCCCGGCCTGCTTGGCGGGGCTGACCGGGTCACCGGGGGCGCACTCGCGGACCGCGTCGGTGGGGATGACGCACTCGACGATCTTGACGTGCGCCGGGAGCGGGTTGGGCAGGTCCTTGTTGGGCAGGCCCATGAACATGGCGGCGAGCCAGATCGCGACGACGGCCAGCGCGAAGTGGGTGACCGAGCCGGCGGACATCACGATCGTCCGTTTCCAGACCGGGTAACGCCACATCGCCCGCTTCTCGTCGCCCGGTTCGACGTCGTCGTCCTGCGGCGTCATGCCGACGATCTTGCAGAATCCGCCGAGCGGGATGGCCTTGAGGCCGTACTCCGTCTCACCCCGGCGGAACGACCAGATGGTCGGCCCGAAGCCGACGAAGTAACGGGTGACCTTCATGCCGAACGCCTTGGCGGTCAACATGTGACCGGCCTCGTGCAGGCTCACCGAGATGAGGATCGCCAGGGCGATCACCACCACCCCGAGCAGATAGAGCATCAGGCTTCCTTCCCCGACCCCGAGATGATCTCCTGCGCGTGCGCGCGCGCCCACGATTCGGCGGCGAGCACGTCCTCGACGGTACCTGGTTCACCGAAATCGGGGGCGTCCTCCAAGACCCGTCCGAGGGTGTCGACGATGCCGAGGAACGGCAGCCGTCCGGCGACGAACGCCGCCACACACTCCTCGTTGGCCGCGTTGTAGACCGCCGGGCGGCAGCGGCCCGCCACGCCGGCCGCCTTGGCCAGCGCCACCGCCGGGAACGCCTCGTCGTCGAGCGGGGCGAACTCCCAGGTGTGGGCGGTGGTCCAGTCGACGGCGGTGGCGGCGTCGGGCACCCGGTCGGGCCAGCCGATGCCGAGCGCGATGGGCAGCCGCATGTCCGGCGGGCTCGCCTGGGCCAGGGTGGAGCCGTCGACGAACTCGACCATCGAGTGGATCACCGACTGCGGGTGCACCATCACGGTGATGTCGGCGTAGGGCACGTCGAACAACTCGTGCGCCTCGATCACCTCCAGCGCCTTGTTGACCATGGTGGCCGAGTTGATCGTGACGACCGGTCCCATGTTCCACGTCGGGTGGGCGAGCGCCTGCTCCGGGGTGACAGCGGTCAGCTCGTCGCGCCGCCGCCCCCGGAACGGTCCGCCGCTGGCCGTGACGACCAGCCGCCGCACCTCGCCCCGGGTGCCGCCGCGCAGGCACTGGGCCAGCGCCGAATGCTCCGAGTCGACCGGCACGATCTGCCCCGGCCGCGTCACGGCGGCCTTCACCAGCGGGCCGCCGGCCACCAGCGACTCCTTGTTGGCCAACGCGAGGGTACGACCACAGCGCAGCGCGGCCAGCGTCGGCGCGAGCCCGAGCGACCCGACCACCCCGTTGAGGACCACGTCGCAGGGCCACTGCGCCAGCTCGGTCATGGCGTCCGGGCCGGCGATGATCTTCGGCAGCTTGAAGTCCCCGGTGGCCCAGCCGCGCCGGCTCGCCTCGGCATAGAAGGCGAGTTGGAGATCCTGCGCGGCGGACGCCTTGGCCACCCCGACGGCGTCCACGCCCAGTTCGAGCGCCTGGGTGGCGAGCAGCTCGACGTTGCCGCCGCCGGCACCGAGCGCCACCACCCGGAACCGGTCGGGGTTGCGCCTGACGATGTCGATCGCCTGGGTGCCGATCGAACCTGTGGAGCCGAGCAGAACGAGGTCCCGGGGAGTTGTCACCCGGTCATTCTGCCCCGTACGCGCTGTGCGCCGGCTGGGAGCCTCACCCCTCGACGTCACCCTCCGCGCCCGCCCCCCGACCCAGCGGTTCCGCCTCCTCGACCGGTGCCTCCTCACCCAGCAGGTCGGCCGGATCGATACTGAACGCGAAGGGCTGCCGCATGACGAACGTCGTCCCGGCGGCAGCCGCCGCGACCGGCCGGTACTCCCCGTCGGTCAACTCGAAGAGCGCGATGGTGGGCACCCGGTTACGCAGGTCGACGCGGAGGAAGAACGGGACACCGGCGGCGGCGTACTCACGGGGCCGGTCGATCACGTCCTTACGCCTGTTACCCGGGGAGACGACCTCGCCGAGCAGCACGGCGTGGCCGATGTCCATCGTCGTCCGCCCGCCACCGGGAGCGTCGAGGATCACGATGTCCGGAATGAAGAGGTCGGCACCGGAAACGATGTTGACTTCGGTGTACAGCCACAGTTTTTCCCGGCGGGCCGCCTGCTTGAGCAGGTAGGCCAGATCCAACTCGGCGTTCTGATGGTCGTATCCGGCATGTGGGGTCACGATCACGCTTCCGCTCAGGACTTCGACCTTGGGACCGTTGGTCTCCGGCAACAGGTCGAGGGCGAGCTGGGCGGTCCACGGCTCGTCGTGCCAGCGCAGCACGTCGAACGACGGCCCGGTCGGCCGGTCGCCCGACCCGGTCGACGGGCACGTCGGGTCGGGCGACTGCGGTGCCGGCTCGGGCGCGAATGCGGCCTGGGCCATCCGGGCTCACCCCCTCAGCGGAACATCCTGCTGGTCCCAGCCTAATCGCCGCAGCCCCCGGAGCCGCCCGTCGCACCGCCAGTGCGTCCCGGTCAGCCCACGACCTCCCCGCCCGTCGGCCAGATCCAGCGCCTGATCAACACATCGGGGCCGATACAGGGGTGTCGGCGGCGATCCTTACCCCAATATCGGCCCCGTTGAGTCGATCATCCTGCCGGACGGCAGACATGTCGGGCGGGGTTGAGGTCACCCGACCGGGTCGCGGCCACGAAGCCAGCCCAGGAGGCGGGCGGGAAGGTCAACGCGGGGCCACCACGGTCCTTGCTGTCCCGCACCCCGACCACCAGCGGCAGATTCGTCGCCACCTCCACACAGGTGGCACCGCCATTGTCGCTGCGGGTCGACTTGCGCCAGACTGCACCGGTCAAGTCCATGACTTCGCCAACTCCGCCATCGACGCCATCGGGCCGTGACGAGCCGGTCACTGGCGGACGCCGAGGGTGCCCGCCCTGGTCGCGGCCACGAAGCCGGCCCAGGAGGCGGGCGGGAAGGTCAACGCGGGGCCACCACGGTCCTTGCTGTCCCGCACCCCGACCACCAGCGGCAGATTCGTCGCCACCTCCACACAGGTGGCACCGCCATTGTCGCTGCGGGTCGACTTGCGCCAGATCGCGCCGGTCAGCTCCATGACTTCGCCAACTCCCGTATCAGATCCCGGGAGGCCCGCCGGGGCAGCGCCTCGCCCCGCAGGTTCTCCCACCTGCGTTGAAGGCTATCAACGTCATCTGGACGATCGGTGACCTGCGCTCGCAGTGGGGTGTCCAGGTGCGCGACCTCGCCGCCCTCGGGCGTGCGAGCCAGGATGAACGGTCCGGCCAGGCCGGCGTGCATACCGGCATCCGCTGGCACCACATGCACGCTGATGTGTGCGTGTTCAGTCAGCCGCAGCAAATGCTCGAACTGCCCGATCATGACCGCCGGCTCACCGACCGCCCGACGAAGGACCGCCTCGTCAACCACGGCCACGAATTCCGGTGGAGGCTCCCGCTTCAGCACGGACTGTCGCTCCAGACGCGCTGCGAGTCGCTGCTCGGTTTCTCCCTCCCGCAGCATTCCGCCACCGTGCAGCACGGCACGGGCGTACGCCTCGGTCTGCAACAGACCCGGGATGAGGGACGGCTCGAACCAGCGGATCAAGGTCGCCTCCCGCTCCACGCTGATCCATTCCCGAAACCACGGGGGTGCGGAGTCGGCGCGGACCAGGGCGAGCAGCCGTTCGAAGAGGCCGCCGGCCTCCAGGGCGGCGTCCGCGCGGGTGATGAAGTCCTGCGACGGCGTACGGTGGCCGATCTCGACCATGCCCACCAGCGACGACGAGTAGCTGATCCGTTGGGCCAGATCCTCCTGGCTCAGCCCGCGCTCCCTGCGCGCCCGGCGCAGCTCCGCCCCGAGGAATTCCAGGGTCGACATCGGTCCACCGGTCATCACACCTCCACCACACGTCTGCCACCCACCGCCAGCGATGGCCACGGGACCGGACCCGGCCGGCACAGTCCACGCTGAGGTCCCGCGCCGCCTTCCGACAGTAGTCGCGTCCACACCAGAGTGTGAACAGGCATACGGAAGGAGCGGCGGATGAGGAAGCGCGACAGGCCGGTACCGGTGACGCCACGGCATCGGCGGGACTGGTCCCGGTGGGGTCGGCACTGCACCTGTGGGCTGCGCTGGCCGCGCCCGGACCGGCTGGCCGGCGTACCGCTGCGGGAACCGCCACCACCCACGCCGCCCGCGCCCCGCCCTCACCTGTGGAACGGCCCCACCGCCGCCTACTGGGTGGGCACGGCGGGACTGGTCACCCGGGGGCAGGCCCGCCGGGCGAACGGCCGACACCGGTGACCCCGCCGACGGGCGGCGCACGGCGCGGACGACCGGCGTCGGCCGTGACGCCGCCGGACGACGCACGACGGGAACGGCCGCTGTCGGCGGTGACCCCGCCGGTGGACGGGGCACGGCGGGGGCGGTCGGCGGCGGTCCCGGCGGCCGGCCCGGGTCGGCACGTCGCCGCGCGGCCCGCCTGGCGGTGCCGGGCCTGTGCCGCCCCGTGGCCGTGCCAGCCGGCCAAGCTGAGCCTCCGCCGGGAGTACGCCCGGGATCGGCCGGCGCTGTCCATCTACCTCTGCCTGCTGATGCACGACGCGATCACCGATGCGCTGCGGGTCGGCACCGGCCCGGTCGACCCGGCCGCCTACTTCACCCGGTTCATCGCCTGGACCCGCCACGGCCGGCCGCCGCCCCGGTCATCGCCCACCCGTTGATCGCCCACCCGTTGATCGACACAAGGGGGCCGATGTGGGGTGTTCCCGTCGACCGGACACCCCTACATCGGCCCCATTAGTTGATCATCGCCCCGGACGCGGCCCGGGGACGACGGTCAGGCGTAGGTTTCGAACTCGGCGACCTTCGGGGTGGCGGCAGAGCTGTTGATCCGGAAGGTGACCTTCTTCAGCGAGGTACGGGCGAAGGTGATCACCCCGGCCCGACTGCCGGAGGCCAGCACCGCGCCGGTGTCGCCGTTGAGCACCTGCCAGGAGGTGACGCTGCCGGCCGAGCCGGACGCCTCCCGGATGTTGATCGAGGAGATGCTGGTCGCGGAGCCCCACTTGATCGAGATGTCCCCGGTCGACCCGGCCGGCGACCAGTAGGTGCCCAGGTTGCCGTCGCGGACGTCGCCGTAGCTCGTACCGCTGGCCTTGCTGGAGCCGTCGGAGCCGGCGCCGATGCTGAGGTTGGTCCCGCCGGGGGCGCTGGTGGGCGGCGGGGTGGTCGGGGCCGGCGTGGTCGGCGCGGGCGTGGTCGGTCCCGGGGTGGTCGGGGCCGGGGTGGTCGGCGTGCAGCTCCCGTTGGACTCCTTGAGGCCGGTGTTCGCGCCGGCCGTCTGGCGGACGATGTCCGGCACGCAACTCGCCCCGTCGAGGCGGTACGAGTACGGGATGCTGACGCTGGTGTTGGACGGCATGCCCGGGCCGGCGGGGTTGGTCTCGCTGCCGGGGCTGGACCAGGTCACGTTGTCCAGGATGTTGCCGCTGGCCTGCCAGTAGCCGGCCTCGCTGGTGTAGAAGGTGCCCAGCACGTCCCGGGAGTTCCTGAAGTAGTTGTTCTCCACCTTGGCCCGCGCGCCGGCCCGGGAGTTGATCCCCGACTCGTTGAGCTGCACGTACGAGTTGTTGTAGATGTGCGCGATCCCGCCCCGCAGCAACGGGGTACGGGAGTCGATGTTCTGGTAGAGGTTGTGGTGGAAGGTGACGAAGCCGTTGCCCCGGTCGCTCTCGCTGGAGCCGATCAGGCCGCCCCGGCCGGAGTTGCGCAGGATGCTGTACGACAGCGTCACGTACTGGACGTCGTCCTTCATGTCGAACAGCCCGTCGTAGCCCTCCGACTCGCCACCCGACGCCTCCAGCGTGACGTGGTCGACCCAGACGTTGCGCACGCTGCTCTCCATGCCGATGGCGTCACCGCCGTTGGAGAGGGGCGAGCCCGACTTCTTGACGTTCCGCACCGTCACGTTCTGGATGATGATGTTGCGGGAGTCGCGGAGGTGGATGCCGAGCTGGTCGAAGACCGCCCCGCTGCCGACCCCGACGATGGTGACGTTGCTGATCTCCTTCAGCTCGATCCTGTCGGCGGCGGTGTTGCAGCTGTTGCCCGACACCTTCGTGGTGTTGCCGTGGTTGATCGTGCCCTGCACCTCGATCACGATCGGGGTGCTGCTGCTGGCCCGGTTGCACAGCGCCGCGTGGATCGCGGTTCCGGTGCTGGCCCGTACGGTCTGCCCGCCCGCGCCGCCGGTGGTGCCGCCGTTCTGGGTGGCGTAGCCGCTGGCGCTGCCGGCCGCCGCCGACGCCTGGTGCACCGGCAGGGCCACGCAGATCGCGGCACCGACGGCGGCCGTGGCCAGCCCCGCCTGGACTCGTCGTGCAACTGGTCGTCTCATCCTCGCGTCACCTTTCTCATTACCTGGTGGTGGTGCCGCTGCCGGGTGGTGTGGTGCCCGGTCGGGCGGCGGTGATGACGGTGGTCCTGGTGGACCTCTGCGCGCCGGGGACGGGCCGGGCCTTCGCGGCCGTCAGGCGGAGTCGGCGGCCGGCCAGGGATGTCTGCGCCGATGTACCGGGTCGACCCGCTCACCGTGCTGCCGCGCACGGCGAACTGGCGCCTGCGGCGGTGGTGGAACTCGCCGCGGCACCCGCACTGAGCATCTGGAAAGCGCTTTCCACAAGCGAGGATAGGGCGACGTCTATGGACACCGCAAGACGTCGTCCGGATTGCGGCTAATGATCGCCTAGCCGCCGGTCGGTCCGCTATTGATCCACTCGCCGGGGCTGATGTTGCGCCATCCCGGCGTTCCGACACCGCACCATCGGCCCAGTTGAGCCGATCATGGCCGGTGGACGGTCGTGACGCGGGATCGTGATGCGTGGCAGCGGGCGACAGGGGGAAGAACATCGCGATGGGCGACGCATGGCAGCGTACGAAGCGGATCACCAGCGCCGCGTTCCGGCCGGTACGGGGGCGGGACCTCTCCCTGCACGCCGCCGCCATCACCTTCTACGGGGCGATCGCCGTGGTGCCGGTGGCCCTGCTGGCGATCTGGCTGACCTCGCTGGTGGCCGGCGCGGACCGGGTACGCCGGCTCACCGCGTACGCCGTGGAGACGCTGCCGGACGCGATCGGTGCGCCCGAAGCGGTGGACGCGCTGGTCAACGCCGGGGTGCAGTTGACCCCGCTGCTGGCGCTGGCCTCCCTGCTGCCCGCCTCGCTCTACGGTGAGGGGCTGCGCCGGGCGTTCGTCTCGGTCGCCGTCGCCCCCAACCCGGACGAGTCGCTGGTCGGCTGGCGGGGCCGGTTGCTGCTGCTGCCGCTGCTCGCCCCCGCCCCCGCCCTGCTGCTGTCGATCCTCATCGCGCTGCCCACCACCACCCGGTTGATCCGGCAGGGCGGCTGGGTCGCCGCGCTGGGCATCGTGCTGTCGTTCCTGGCCGTGTGGCTGGTGCTCACCCCGGTGCTGATGTGGGTGTTCCGGGTGGTCGGGCCGGCCTCACCCGACTGGCTGTCGACGTTGGCGGTCGGCTCGTTCACCGCCGCCAACCTCTCCGGCTTCCTGCACGGCTTCGTGCTGTTCTGTTCGCTCCCGCTGGATCTCGGGGTGCCGTTCGGCGGCTTCGACCCGGTCGGGGCCGGCGTCGCGGTGCTGCTCTGGCTCTACCTGTTCCACGTGATCGTGCTGGCCGGCTACTCGGCCACCCTCGCGTTGTCCCGCTGGCGGGCCCGCCGCGCCGCCGCCTCCGGGGCGACGACCGGAATCGTCGGCTCCGAGGCGTCGGGGGTGGGCGACGCCGCCGGGTCGTCGGTCTCGCGCAGGCCGTAGCGGGCCCAGAACCGGGCCAGGGGTGCCGGGGCCCACCAGTTCCACCGGCCCAGCAGCCGCATGGTGGCCGGCACGAGCAGCGCCCGGACCAGGGTCGCGTCCACCACGATCGCCACGATCATGCCGACGCCGATCAGCTTGATGTAGGCCATCCCGCCGGTGGTGAAGCCGGCCACCACGATGATCAGCAGCAGCGCGGCGGCGGTGATGATCCGGCCGGTACGTTGCAGGCCGGTGGCGACCGAGGCGGTGTTGTCGCCGGTGCGGTCCCACTCCTCGCGGACCCGACTGAGCAGGAACACCTCGTAGTCGGTGGCCAGCCCGAACAGCACCGCGAGCATGAGGATGAGGTTGCTCGGCTCGATGAACCCGGTGGAGGTGAAGCCGAGCGGGCCGGACAGGTGCCCGTCCTGGAAGATCCAGACCACCACGCCGAACGACGCGCCGATCGACAGCAAATTCATCAGCACCGCCTTGACCGGCAACACCACCGAGCCGAACGCGAGGAAGAGCAGCAGCAGGGTCGCGCCGGCCATCAGCAGGGCCATCCACGGCAGCCGGTCGCCGAGGCTGTCCAGCAGGTCGACGTCGGCGGCGGGCCGCCCGCCGACCAGCACCTGCGCCCCGTCCGGGCCGGGCAGGTCGCGCAGCGCCCGCACCAGGTCCCGGGCGGCGTCGCCGGTCGGCTCCCCCGGGTAGCTCACCGACAGCAGGGTGGACTCCCCCTTCGCCGCCGTGACCTGGACCCCGCTCACCCCGGGCAGCGCCGCGATCCGGTCGGCGAACGGGCGTACCGCGTCGGCGGGCGCGCCGGAGACCAGCACCTCGACCGGGGCGATCGTGCCGCCGGGGAACTCGGCGGCGATCCGCTCGGAGACCACCCGGGGCGCGGCGTCCGCCGGCAGCACCCGCTCGTCGACCCCGCCGAAGGTGATCCGCGCGAACGGGGTGGCCAGCACGCCGAGCAGCAGCGCGACCCCCACCAGGTACAGCGCCGGTCGGCGCATCACGCTGCGCGCGATCCGGGCCCACGCGCCGCCGGGCGCACCCGCCGCCGGCCGCCCACCCCGCGTCCCCCGCCGCCACGGCAGCGGTACGCGCACCGCGTCCACCCGGTGGCCGAGCACCACCAGCAGGGCCGGCAGCACGGTGAGCGCGGCCAGCATGGCGATCAGCACGGCGGCCATCCCGCCGAAGCCCATCGACCGCAGGAACGGCTGCGGGAAGATCAGCAGGCTGGCCATGGCGAGCGCGACGGTCAGCCCGGAGACGAAGACGGTCCGGCCGGCGGTGAGCATGGTGCGGCGGATCGCCTCGGCGACGGACCGGCCGGCGGCCAACTCCTCCCGGAACCGGCTGACGATGAACAACGCGTAGTCGACAGCCATCCCGAGCCCGATCAGGGTGATCACGTTGATCGCGAAGATCGACACGTCGGTGACCAGGTTGACCAGGCGGACCGCGAGGAACGCGCCGAGGATGGCCAACCCGCCGACGAGCAGCGGGGTGCCGGCGGCGACCAGCCCACCGAAGATCAGCACGAGCAGCACCAGCAGCACCGGCATGGACAGCAGCTCGGCACGGGTGACGTCCTCGGTGCTCTGGGTGGTGGCCGCCTCCTGGAACGCCACCAGCCCGCCGACCTCGGTGCGCAGGCCTGGCGCGTCCAGCGCGGGGCGCAGCGCCGCGAACTGTGCCGAGCGGGCGTCCTCGTCGCCGCCGGTGAGCTTGACCAGCGCGTAGGTGGCCCGGTGGTCGGTGGCGACCAGCGCGGGCGCGGGCGCGTCGTACCAGGTGGTCACCTCGGCCACCTCGGCGCGCTGACGCAGACCGGCCACCGTGGCGGTCACCGGGTCGCGGAACTGCGGGTCCTCGACGGTGACGGTGTCGCTGGACCACAGGACGATCACGTCCGCGCCCTGCCTGCCGAGTTCGGCGGTGACCCGCTGCACGGTCCGGCTGGACTCGCTCGACGGGTCGTCGAAGCCACCCCCGCTCAGCTCGCCGAAGACGCCGGTGCCCCAGCCCGCCCCGACGGCGATCAGCACCCCGGCGACGGCCAGCACCGCCCACCGGGCGCGTACCACGACCCGCCCCCACCAGGCGAACATCGGCCTCTCCCCTCGTTGACCCGCCGACCCGTCGTTGCCCGCGTCCGGGCCGTCCGGCCGGCGTCGGCCCCGCAGCGATCGCCGTCCACTATCGCAACAACCGTTCACGTTCGACGGGCCGGGCCGGTCGCCCCCGGGTCACCGGAGCGGGCGGGGCACCGCTTCCCGTGGTGACCGGTATGCCTGTGGGTCATATTCATGCCGCACAGGCATACCGTGTTCCGCGCCTGATGCCGCCGACACCCGCTCGCCCCGGGTCAGCCAGGACCCCGGCCCGGGTCAGCAGGCCGACCCGGATCAGCCGGGCGGCCCGCAACAGCCGGTCGAGCCGGCAGACCTCACGCCGCGTACCGCACTAGGCTGCGCAGGCATGAGCGATGCGAGTGAGCTGCCGTCCCGCGCCGACGTCGTGATCGTCGGATCGGGGCACAACGGGCTGGTCTCCGCCGTCCTGCTGGCCCGCGCCGGGCTGGACGTGCTGGTGCTGGAGGCGGCGGAGGTGATCGGCGGGGCCACCCGCACCGAGAACCCGTTCCCGAAGGTGCCCGCGCTGCGCCACTCCACCGGGTCGTACCTGCTGGGGTTGATGCCGCCGGAGCTGCTCGCCACCCTCGACGTCCGCATCCCGGTGCTGCGCCGGGACCCGCACTACTTCCTGCCCACCCCGGGCGGGCCCGGCGCGCCGTACCTGCTGTTCGGCAGCGACACCGCGGCGACCCGGCGGCAGCTCACCGAGTTCTTCTCCTCCGCCGACGTGGCCGCCGACGACGCGCTCCAGACCGAGCTGGCGCAGCTGCGCGCCGACCTGGCCCCGGCCTGGCTGGCCGAGCCGCTGCCGGTGGAGCAGACCGCCGAGCGCTACGTCCGCCCCGAGCTGCGGCAGGTCTTCGTCGACCTGGTCCGTGGTTCCGTCGCCGACTACCTGGCCCGTTTCGACTTCCGCTCCGAGCTGCTGGTCAGCATGTACGCGGTCACCGACGGGTTGTCCGGGCTCAACGCCGGACCGGACGACCCCGGCACCGGCCACAACTTCCTGGTGCACAACATGTGCCGGCTGCCCGGCGCGGACGGCACCTGGATGATCGCCGAGGGTGGGATGGGCACCGTCTCCCGCACCTTCGCCGAGGCCGCCCGCGCCGCCGGAGCGACCATCCTGACCGGTGCCCGGGTCGACGCCGTCACCCTGTCCGGGGGCGCGGCGTCGGGTGTCCGGCTCGCCGACGGGCGGGAGGTCGCCGCCGAGGTGGTACTCGGCGCGTGTGACCCGTACCGGCTGATGGAGCTGGTGCCCGACGGCGCGCTGCCGGCGGAGCTGGGCGCGCGGATGGCGGCGGTCCGCCGGCCCGGCACCACCCTCAAGCTCAACCTGGCGCTGACCGGGCTGCCCAGGTTCTCCTGCCTACCGGCCGACGCGCCCAGCCCGTTCGGGTCCACCATCCACCTGCTCCCCGGGTCGGCGTCGCTGGTCGGGGGCGGCGGCGAGTCACCGATGGCGGCGCTGCGGGCGATGTGGGCCGACGTGCGGGCCGGGCGGCTGCCCGACGAGCCGACCATCGAGTGGTACCTGCACACCACCGTCGACCCGTCGCTGTCCGACCCGGCCGGGCACCACTCGTCGGCGCTGTTCGTCCAGTCGGTGCCCTACACGCTGGCCGGCACCGACTGGGACACCGCGCTGCCCGGCTACGTCACCCGGCTGGTGGAGATCTGTGAACGGTACGCCCCGGGCACCGGTGACCTGATCGCCGACGCGGTGCCGCTGCCCCCGCCCGGCATCGAGGCGCACTTCGGCATCACCGGCGGGCACATCCACCACGTCGACAACACCGTCTCGTTCACCGACCGGATGCCGTACGCCACCGGCATCGACGGGGTGTACGCCGGCAGCGCCGGCTGCCATCCGGCGGGCAGCGTGATCGGCGCGGCCGGCCACAACGCCGCCCAGCGCATCCTCGCCGACCTGGGCCGCTGACGCCCGACCGGCCGTTGACCCCGACCGGTCCGGCCTCCGCTCAGGCGGGGGTCGGCCGGGAGGAGGGCAGGTCGCCGGGGCCCCGGACCAGGTAGAGCCCGGTGAGCAGGAAGTACGCCGCGAGGCTGAGCACCGGGTCGACGAACGAGATGCCGAACGCGACGACGTACAGCACCGGGCCGAGCAGGAACCGGCGGGCCACGGCGCGGGCCAGCCGGGGGTCCAGCCCCGGGTCGAGCAACCGACGACGCCGGGCCCACCACCAGCTCAGGTTGAAGAACAGCGCCTCGCCGAGCACCGTGCCCACGTAGAGCGCGGCGGTCAGCCGCTGGTCGGCGACGGTGCCCCGCAGGTTGTCGGCGAGCAGGCTGGCCGCGAACGGGATGGCCGCGACGAACAGCAGCAACAGCAGATTGAGGACGAGCAGCATCTGGTCGACCTTGACGACGTACCGCCACATGTTGTGGTGGGTCAACCAGACCTGCCCGACGATCACGAACGTGATCACGTACGCCAGGTAGGCGGGCCACTCGTGGAACAGCGCCCCGGGCAGGTCCTGGCCCTCGGGCCGCTGCGGGCTGAGTTGGAGCAGCTCCACCGCCATCAGGGTGAGCACGATCGCGATCACCGCGTCGCTGAACGCCTCCACCCGCGACGCGTCCCGCTCCTTCTCCCGCCGCTGCCCGAACTCGTACGCCCCCTCCTCATCCTCCCCCACCCCACCCCCTACGCCCACCCTCACCCTCCGCCCTCCATGCCTGTGTCGATCATGGAGTTGTGGTGCCCGGGGTGTACCGGTTCAGGGCCTTTGCGGCCCAGCACAACTCCATGATCGCCGGAAATGGGGGTGGGGTGGGGTGGGAGGGGGTGGGGTGGGACGGGGGTGGGGGGTTAGGGGGTTTGGGTGCGGGCGGCGCGGATCTTGTGGCCGACGCTGGTGAGGCAGCGGCCGGAGGGGAGGTCGAACTTCCAGCCGTGCAGCTGGCAGGTGAGCTGGTCGCCCTCGACGATGCCGAACCGGGTCAGGTCCGCCTTCAGGTGCGGGCAGCGGCGCTGCACCACCCAGTCGCCCAGGGTGACGTCCTCGGCGTCGACGGCCCGCTCGTGCTCGTCGTACCAGCCCTCGGCGTACTGGAGGCGCTCGGTGGACAGGCACTTGAAGAAGGCGTAGACGAACTCGTTGTACTGCCCGATCCGGGCCGCCGAGAAACGGCAGGACAGGAAGAGCGAGTTGACCCAGTCGACCTCGTCGATGTAGAGCAGGTGCTCGATCAGCGCCCGCTCGGTACGGAACCGGTACCGGACCTTCTCGTCGGCGTACGGCCGGACCTGCTTGCCGGGGAAGTCCACCACGATCGACTCGACGCTGTCGCCGTCGTAGCCGACCAGGTCGAAGCGGACCGGGCCGCCGACGCCCTTGGCCAGGTAGATCGACTCGTCGAGCAGCGGCTCGATCCGGCGCTTCATCCCGGCCAGCACGTCGATCTCGGGGTGCCGCCAGGACGCCTTCTCGGCCTCGATGACGCCGCGCTTACGCTCCCGCATCTCCTCCAGGTGCGCGGTCTTGTTCGCGAAGAACTCCTCGACCGGCTGCGGGTGGGTGGTGGTCGCGCCGGAGGTGGTCACCTCGGCGACGCTGCCCGGCAGCAGCACGATGCCGTTGGTGCCGCCGACCTTCGCGTACTCGGACAGGAACACCGACTGGTCCGGGAAGATGTTGCCCTCGTCGCCGTGGATGTCGTTGAACTGCCACAACGCGTCGTCGAGGAAGCACGGCGGGCCGGCGATCGGGAAGACGTGGTCGGCCTTCAGGTCGTCGATGTAGCGCCAGGTCCGGTCGAACTGCCGCTCCCGCTTCTGCTTGCCGAACGCGGTCTTCGCCGCCTGCGGCAGCTCGTAGACCATCGGGTACCAGATCGCGCCGGAGAACTGGAGCAGGTGCGCGTGCACGTGGCCCAGCTCGGCGAAGACGGTCAGGTCGGTGGGGCGGGCGTCGTTCTGGTTGAGCAGCCGGACCCCGTCGTACTCCACCCAGAGCGACGAGTCGCCGATCGGGCCGTCGGTCGGGCTGGTCAACGCCTGGATCATGATCTTCAGGCCGCCGTCCAGCTCCACCACCTGCTCGTTGGGGGCCCGCAGGAACTTCGTGAAGCCCAGCGCCCGCAGCTCGTCCTCCATCTCCGAGGTGGGGAACTCGGGCAACAGGACGGTGGCGTCCTTCGAGACGAACTCGCGCAGGTGCTTGGCGTCGAAGTGGTCCCGGTGCAGGTGCGACACGTACAGGTAGTCGACCCGGCCCAGGGTCTCCCAGTCGAGCAGGGAGTTGTCGGGGAACGGGAACCACGAGGCGAAGTAGGCCGGATTGACCCACGGGTCGCACAGGATGCTGCCCGCAGCCGTGTCGATCCGCATGCTGGCGTGTCCCGTACCGGTCACTCGCACCGCAGTCCCCCTCAAACAGACAATCAAGGTGTACGTCAGAACGCTACCGGAGGCAGTGTGGTCGACGGCCCGCGACGCCGGTAGAGCCGACCCGCCCCACCGGAAGGGGACCTTGGGCCCGGGTACCACCCCGGCCGGCCATCCCACCCGGTGGCGTGGTCCTGCGCCGCACCGCGCCCCCAGCAGGGCGGACCCCGCACCGGGCCCGGGGCGGGGCGTGCCAGACTAACCGGAGATCCGATCGCGAGGGAAGGACCGACAGTGGCAGGAAGCGAGCCGGTAACCGCGCCAGATCAGCACAGGCCCGGGCACCGCAAGGCCGGGCGGATCGGCGCGGTGCTCTCCGCGTTGGCGCTGCTGGCGATGCTGTGCGGCAACCACGAGGGCAAGGTCGAGGACATCTGGCTGGTCGGCCTGGCCGTGCTGTTGCTGGCGATCGTCGTCGGCGACGCCGTGCTGCGTCGCAGCGGGCTGCGCTCCTGACGCACCGCCCCCCGCAACGCCACGAGGGCCCATCCCCGGTCGGGGGTGGGCCCTCGTCACGTGTGGTGGATCACCGGCCGAAGAGGATGTCCTGCACGTCCTTGAGCGCGGCGTCGACCTCGGCCTCGAAGTAGCCGCCCGGTACCAGCCCGAAGCGCAACGTGTCCAGGTCCTTCGGGTTGACCGGCATCTGGTTGCGGCCCTGCATCCCACCGAGCAGGCTCTCGAAGAACCGGTCCACCTGGTCCGGGTCGTACCCGCTGCCGAACCGGCGCACCTGGAAGCTGCGCCGGATCTGGTCGACCCGGTACAGCTCGCTGCCCGGCGGGCCGGCCATCGGCGGACCCACCATCGGCGGGCCGCCGACCGGCGGACCCATCGGCGCGGGCGGGCCACCCAGCGGCGGGCCACCCAACGACTGCGGCGGCATCGGCGGCGGGCCGGCCGGGCCCCGGCCACGCATGTCCCGGGGGTCGCGGTCCAGCATGGGGTCCCGCTCCGGCATCCGGTCCCGGTCGGGCATGCGGTCCCGGTCCGGCATGCGGTCGTACTCGGGCATCCGGTCGCGGTCCAGCATGCGGTCCCGCTCCGGCATGCGGTCCCGGTCGGGCATCCGGTCCGGCATGCGGTCCCGGTCCGGCATCCGGATCTCGGCGGTCATGTCGGCACGGCCGTGCCGACCGGCCTCGAACCCGTCGAAACGCTGCTCGTCGGGGGGTGGGCCGTAGCCACTGCCCGGACCGGCCGGCAGACCACGCGGCGGCGGGCCACCGTGACCCATCGGCGCACCCGGACCGGGGCCCATCGGGCCGCCGGGGCCCGGCCCCAACTGGCCGCGTGGAGCGTCGTACCCGCCACGCGGGGCGTCGTAGCCGCCGGCGAAGGCGCCGGTCGGCTCGTCGTAGCGGCTGCCGTAGCGGTCGGGTGGGCCGGGCTGCGCCGGCATGGCGCGCGGCGGCATCGGCGGCGGGGTCTGCGGGAGGCCCCGGTGGTCGTCACGCATCGGCGGGGCGAGCCGGTCCACGCCGCGCGGGTCGGCACCGCGACCGGCCGGGGCGGACCGTTCCTCCAGCTCGGCCAGCTGCCGCTCCACCCGGTCCAGGTGCAGGTCGACCTGCCACTCGTCGTAACCGTTGAAGCGGACCCGGAAGACGACGTCGTGGACCTCCTGGGAAGCCACCGGAGCACCGACCGGCTGACCGGCGAGGGTCGCCTCCACCCGATCCAGGAAGGCGTCGACCTCGTCGACCTTGTAGCCCCGGCGGAGCGCCTTACGCCGGAAACGCTGACCCTGACTCGCCACTATGTCTCCTGGTCTCGTACCGCTACGCCCGGTCGCGCCCACGCGGCGCTTCGCTGTCACTGTCCCCCGCGGCAGCCAACTGCCCGCACGCACCGTCGATCTCACGCCCCCGGGTGTCACGCACCGTGGTGGACACGCCGGACCCGCGCAACCGTCGGACGAACTCCCGTTCCACCGGCTTGGCGCTGGCGTCCCACCGGCTGCCCGGCGTCGGATTGAGCGGGATGAGGTTGACGTGCGCCGACCGTCCGGCCAACAGGCGTCCGAGCAGGTCGGCCCGCCACGGTTGATCGTTCACGTCCTTGATCATCGCGTACTCGATCGACACCCGGCGGCCCGTCGTCGCCGCGTAGTCCCACGCTGCGTCCAGCACCTCGGCTACCTTCCAGCGCTGGTTGACCGGCACGAGTTCGTCGCGCAGCTCATCATCGGGCGCATGCAGCGACAACGCAAGGGTCACCGAGAGGTCTTCGCTGGCCAGTCGGCGGATGGCCGGCACCAGACCGACCGTGGAGACGGTGATGTGACGCTGCGACAGACCCAGCCCCTCCGGGGCCGGCGCGACCAGCCGCCGGATCGCCGTGACGACCCGGGAGTAGTTGGCCAACGGCTCACCCATGCCCATGAACACGACGTGGGACAGCCGGGGCGGCGAACCGGCCACCGCGCCCGAGGCGGCGACGCCGGCCAGGTAGACCGCCTGGTCGACGATCTCGGCGGCGGAGAGGTTGCGGGTCAGCCCGGCCTGGCCGGTGGCGCAGAACGGGCAGGCCATGCCGCACCCCGCCTGGCTGGAGATGCAGACGGTGACCCGGTCCGGGTAGCCCATCAGCACGCTCTCCACCAACGAACCGTCGTGCAGCCGCCACAGCGCCTTGCGGGTGGCGCCGTCGTCGCAGGCCAGCTCGCGGACCGGGGTGAGCAGCCGGGGCAGCAGCGCCCCCGCCAGCCGGTCCCGGCTGGCCGCCGGCAGGTCGGTCATCTCCGCCGGGTCGCGGACCAGTCGACCGAAGTAGTGGTGGGAGATCTGCCGGGCCCGGAAGGCCGGCTCGCCCAGCTCGGTGACGAGCGCCTTCCGGCCCGGCAGATCGAGATCGGCCAGGTGCCGGGGAGGCATCGCCGGGCGGCGGCCGGGGGCGTCGGGGTCAACGGGGATCACAGGCAGGCTCGTCATGGCTGGTCCAGTCTGTCACGCCGTGTGCCGCAGCCGCCCGTCCGGAGGCGCCGAATCGACCCCCACCGCCGGGACCGTCCGGGTGGCACCGCGTGATTCATCCCTCAGCCCACCGCCGGTACGAGGACCGCCAGCAGCAGATAAGCGGTGGGTACGGCGAACAGGATCGAATCCAGCCGGTCCATCAGCCCCCCGTGCCCCGGTAACAGGCTGCTCATGTCCTTCACGCCCAGATCCCGTTTGATCATCGACTCGGCGAGGTCACCCAGCACCGCCGCCACCGAGACCGCCACCCCGAACAGCGCGCCCCACCAGGGGGCCACGTCGAAGAGCAACCAGATCAGCAGGGCGCTGCCGACGGCCGCCGCGACGATCGAACCGGCGAACCCCTCCCAGGACTTCTTCGGGCTGATCCGGGGTGCCATCGGGTGCTTGCCGAAGTTCGCCCCGGCGGCGTACCCGCCGGTGTCGGAGAGCACCACGCCGGCCACGGTGACCAGCACCCGCAACGGGCCGTCGCCGGGGGCCGCCGCGAGCATCGCCGCGAAGCCGCCCAGGAACGGCACGTAGACCGCGATCAGGGTGGCCGCGGTGATGTCCCGTTGGAAACCGGCCGGACCGTCACCCAACCGCCAGATCATCGTGCCCAGCACGGTGACCAGCAGGCCCAGGCTCAGCGCGTCGGGGCCGGCGAACCAGGCCAGCCCGATGGTGAGCACACCACCGGCGAGCAGCGGCACCAGCGGCGGATGGGCGCCGCTGCGCCGTACCGCGCGGGCCATCTCCCAGATGCCGACCCCGATCGCGCCGGCCAGCACGGCCAGGAAACCGGGGAGGAAGAAGAAGAGCGGAACCAGGACCAGCGCACCGAGCCCGAGCCCGACCCCGATCGCGGCCGGCAGGTTGCGCCCGGCCCGGCCGGTCGACGGCTGCCCGGTGGCGGGCCGCTCGGCGCTGGCCCGCCGCCGGCCCCGGGACCGCCGGCCGGGCGGTGGCTCCTGCGGGTCGGCGTCGGCCTCCGGCCGGACAGCGTCGTCGTCCCGGACGGGGGTGAACGGCGGCGCGGTGGGGACGGCGTCGTCGCGGACCGGAGGCAGCTGGGCGGTCGGGGCGTCGTCGTCGCGGACCGGGGGTAGCTGCGAGGTCGGGGCGTCGTCGTCGGCGAACGGCCGCCCGGCCGGCGGCGGGTCGTACGGACCGTCAGGCGACTCGTCGTGCCGGCGCACGGGCGGTCGGGGCGGAGCCTGCGGCACCGCGGACAGGTCGGTGCCCGACTGCCGGGGAGACCACGGTTCGACCTCCCGGTCCGGCCAGGGCAGCGCCGGGGGACGGTCGGACCGCTCCCAGCCACGGGGCTCGGTGCCGCTGTAGGGGTCGAGGGGGGACATCACGTACCGGACGACGGTACGAGTGCCACCACATGACGCAAGACCACAACCATCCCCTACCCGCGTGACTACTTCGGTTGACCGGCCCGACGACCGATCGATCCCCGCCGTTCACCGCCAGGTGGCCGGGAATCGTGCCGAGCCTACTGCACGGGCCGGCCGGGCACGGTGGACGCCGGGCCCGGTTGGCCAGCGGTGGCGTCCGTGCCGCCCGCCCGTCGGCCCCGTCGCGGCGGCCCGTCACCGCGCGGAGACGGTGGGTTCCGCGTGGTGTCCCCGCCGGCCCGAGCCCCGGGCGATCGGGGAGACGGTCCCCGCCGCCGACACCTCCACGACACGACCACCTCCCCGACGGCGGTGACCTCACGACAGAGACCTCAACGACAGAGACCTCAACGACAGAGACTTCAACGACGGCGGCGACCTCAACGACAGCGGCACCGGAGCGACGCCGCCGTCAGGCGGTGCCGCGCCGGTGCCGTGGCGGCCGGGAGGTCAGACCTCGAGCAGCTCCGACTCCTTGTGCTTGACCAGCTCGTCGACGGTGGCCACGTACCGCTGGGTCAGGTCGTCGAGTTCCTTCTCGGCGCGGCGGCCGTCGTCCTCGCCGACCTCGCCGTCCTTGACCAGCCGGTCCAGCTCTTCCTTGCCCTTGCGGCGGACGTTGCGGACCGCCACCTTGGCCTCCTCGCCCTTGTGCCGGGCCACCTTGATCATTTCGCGGCGGCGTTCCTCGGTCATCTGCGGGAGCAGGATGCGCAGCTGGTTGCCCTCGTTGTTCGGGTTCAACCCGAGGTCCGAGTCGCGGATCGCCCTCTCCATGGCATTGATCTGCGAGTTGTCGTACGGCTTGATGATGACCATGCGCGGCTCCGGCACCCCGATGGACGCCATCTGGGGCAGCGGGGTCGGCGTGCCGTAGTAGTCGATGATGACCTTGGAGAACATGGCGGCGTTGGCGCGACCGGTACGGATGGCGCCGAACTCCTCCTTGGCGTGCTCGACCGCACGCTCCATCTTCTCCTCGGCCTCGAGGAGGGTGTCGTCGATCACCGGTCTCCTCGCCTCCTTCTGTTGCTCGTCGTGGGCTGATCTGCTGCTCTGGTGCGGAGGACCGCTGCGGTGGCCGGCGGGATCGGTCAGGCGGTGATCAGCGTACCGATCTTGTCGCCGCCGACGGCCCGGATGATCGTGTCCTCGCCCTGGGCGCCGAAGACCAGCATCGGCAGCCCGTTCTCCATGCAGAGGCTGAACGCCGCCGCGTCGGCCACCCGCAGGTTACGGCGCAGCACCTCGGAGAAGGTGATCGAGTCGAACTTGCTGGCGTCCGGGTCGATCCGCGGGTCGGCGCTGTAGACGCCGTCCACGCCGTTCTTGCTCATCAGCACCACGTCGGCGCGGATCTCCAGGGCCCGCTGGGCGGCCACCGTGTCGGTGGAGAAGTACGGCATCCCGGCGCCCGCGCCGAAGATGACCACCCGACCCTTCTCCAGGTGCCGGATCGCCCGCAGCGGAATGTACGGCTCGGCGACCTGGGCCATCGTGATCGCGCTCTGCACGCGCGTCTCGATGCCCTCCTTCTCCAGGAAGTCCTGCAACGCCAGGCAGTTCATCACGGTGCCCAGCATGCCCATGTAGTCGGCGCGGGCCCGGTCCATGCCGCGCTTCTGCAACTCGGCGCCCCGGAAGAAGTTGCCGCCGCCGACCACCACGGAGACCTGCACACCACGTCGTACGACGGTGGCGATCTGCCGGGCGATGGCCTGCACGACGTCCGGGTCGACACCGATCGCCCCACCGCCGAACACCTCGCCGGAGAGCTTCAGCACCACTCGGCGGGCGCGGCCGGGCGGCGGCGCCGTCGGGTCGTCCGCCTCCAGGCTCCGGTCGTTCACAACCTGTGTCATCCGCCCCGCCCTTCCCGCGCGCACGTCGACCGCGCCGCGTCACCGCGTACCTGCCCGTTGCCGACCCTATGTGACGAGGAGGCCGCGGTGCCTGTCACGTACACCGGCGGCCTCCTCGTCGACGTTGCGTGCCCGCCCGGGCGCGGTGTCCGCGCCCGGTCCGTGGGCGGCTCAGGCCTGGCCGACCTCGAACCGGAGGAAGCGGGTCACTTCGATGCCGGCCTCGGCCAGCACCTGCTTGACGGTCTTCTTGTTGTCGGCGACCGACGCCTGCTCGATCAGGACGTAGTCCTTGAAGAAGGCGTTCACCCGACCCTCGACGATCTTCGGCAGGGCCGCCTCGGGCTTGTTCTCCTCGCGGGCGGTCTGCTCGGCGATGCGCCGCTCGGACTCGACGACGTCGGCCGGCACCTCGTCGCGGGTGACGTACTTCGGGCGCATCGCGGCGATCTGCATCGCGGTGCCCCGGGCGTCGGCGTCGGCGGCCTCGTCGGTCTTGCCGGTGTACTCCACCAGCACGCCGACGGCCGGCGGCAGGTCCTGGCTCTTGCGGTGCAGGTAGACCGCGACGGTGCCGTCGAGCTTGGCGAAGCGGTTCAGCACCAGCTTCTCGCCGATCTTGGCGGACTGCTCCTGGACCAGGTCGGCGACGGTCTTGCCGTCCAGCTCGGTGGCGAGCAGCTCCTCGGCGGTGCCGACACCGCTGCGCTCACCGTGCTCGACCAGCTGCTGGGCCAGGGCGACGAAGGCGTCGGTCTTGGCCACGAAGTCGGTCTCGCAGTTGAGCTCCAGCAGCGCCTTGCCCGAGTGCGCGATGAGGCCGTTGGCGGCGGTCCGCCCGGCCCGCTTGCCGACGTCCTTCGCGCCCTTGACGCGCAGGATCTCGACGGCCTTGTCGAAGTCGCCCTCCGCCTCGGTGAGCGCCTTCTTGCAGTCCATCATGCCGGCGCCGGTGAGGTCGCGGAGCTTCTTGACATCCGCGGCGGTGAAGTTGGACATGACTCTCTCTTCGGTGTTGAGACTGCGGTGGGTGGTCTGAGATACCGGTCTACCCGGAACAGCGCCGGACGTGCCCGGCAGAAACCGTCGCACCCCGCCGCCCGGTCGTCCGGGCGGCGGGACGCGACGGTGCGGTCACTCGGCGGCGGCGGTGGCCGGCTGCTCGGCCGGCGGCTGCGCGTCGGCAGCCGGCTGCTGAGCCTCGGCCGCCGGCTGCTCGTCGGCCTTCTTCGGCTCCAGCAGCTCGCGCTCCCACTCGGCCAGCGGCTCGTCGCTGCCGACCTGACCCGCCTCCGGCTTCTCGTCGCCACCGCGACGCCGGCCGGAACGGGCGATCAGGCCGTCGGCGACGGCGGCGGCCACGACCTTGGTCAGCAGCTCGGCGGAGCGGATCGCGTCGTCGTTGCCCGGGATCGGGAAGTCGACCTCGTCCGGGTCACAGTTGGTGTCCAGCACCGCGATCACCGGGATGCCCAGCTTGCGGGCCTCGTCGACGGCGATGTGCTCCTTCTTGGTGTCGACGATCCAGACCGCGGCCGGGAGCTTCTGCATGTCCCGCAGACCACCGAGGGTCTTGGTGAGCTTGGTCTTCTCGCGGAACAGCTGGAGGGTCTCCTTCTTGGTGTACCCGGCGGCGGTGCCGGTCAGGTCACCCAGCGCCTCCAGCTCCTTCATCCGCTGGAGCCGCTTGTACACCGTCTGGAAGTTGGTCAGCATGCCACCGAGCCAGCGGTGGTTGACGTACGGCTGACCGACCCGGGTCGCCTGCTCGGAGATGGCCTCCTGAGCCTGCTTCTTGGTGCCGACGAACAGGATGCTGCCGCCCTCGGCCACCGTGTTGCGCACGAAGTCGTACGCCTTCTCGATGTAGTCGAGGGTCTGGCGCAGGTCGATGATGTAGATGCCGTTGCGCTCGGTCATGATGAAGCGCTTCATCTTCGGGTTCCAGCGCCGGGTCTGGTGCCCGAAGTGGACACCGCTCTCCAGCAGCTGACGCATGGTCACGACGGCCATGGTGGGGTACTCCTCAAGATCCCTGGTTGTTCCGCCCGACCGGTGGCCGGGCGTCCTGGCGCCTGGTCGCCGGCCATGGTGGGCCCGACGAGATCGGGACCAGGGAGGCCGTCGCCCCACGACGAGACGTGGAGAGGGCACGCGAGGTCGACCGCGCAAGGCGGTCGCCAAGAGCCCAGTGTACGCCCCCACCCCGCCACCCGGCCCCGGGCTCCCCTCCGGCGCACGGACGGTCCCGGGACGGGGGGCGGCCACGATGCGGCCACCCACGGCCCAGCAGGCTGGCGCACGGGTCAGCGGACGGCGAAAGCCCCGGTAGGCGGGTCAGCGGCGACGGGAGCTGCCGGTGGGCGGGTCAGCGGGCAGCGAGGGCGGCGGCGACGAAGAGGACCAACCCGATGGTGAGATAGGCGGTCGGTGGGCGCAGCCAGCCCCGGTCGCCGTCGGCCATCGCCAGCCCGCCGGCCCGCAGCCCGTACAGGCCGCCGGCGAAGATCGGCAAACCGAGCACCAGGAAGACGCCCACGACGACGTGCGCCACCGGGACCGGATCGCCGGTCAGTCCGTGCAGCAGCACCCGCAGCGCCGGGATCTCGAAGACCAGCACCGACAGGCCCAGCAGCGCCGCCAGCGCCGGCCGCCGGGTCCGGTAGACGCCGTCGGAGGCCGGCGCGCCCGTCCGGTACGCCCCGTCGGGGCCGGCCACGCCGTCCGGGCGGGGCACGACCGGCGCCATCGGGCCGGTCGGCACCTCCAGCGGGGAGGGCTCGGCCGGCCGGTTCGGCTCGACGATCGGATAGTTGCCCAGTGCCGCCGGTCGACCCGCCTCGGAGCCGGCCAGCGGGCCGACCCCGCTGACCCCCAGCACACCGGAGTCGGCGGCGAACCGACCGGTGCCGCCGTCAGCCGCGCCGAGCCGACCGGCACCGCCCGACCGGCCCGGGTCGCCGACGCCCCGGTCCACCCCGGTGCCGGTCAGCAGGCCGGCCCCGGTGCCACCGGCACCCCGCACCGGGAGGCCACCGAGCGCCCCGACGCCGGTGTCGCCGCTCGACCGGGGTGCGCCGAGCGGACCGCTCCCGGTGTCACCCACGCTCCGCCCCAGGCCGGTGTCGCCCAACCGGCCCGTGCCGGTGTCCGCCACACTCCGCCCCAGGCCGGCGTCCGTCAGGCGGCCGGTGCCGGTGTCCGCCACACTCCGTCCCAGGCCGCTGTCGGCCAGCCGGCCGGTGCCGGTGTCGCCGATGCCCCGGGGCGAGCCGCCGAGCGCTCCCGTGCCGGTGTCCCCGAGCGGCCCGGAGTCGCCGACACCGGACTCCCGGGCGGCCCGTCGACCCACCCGGTCGGTGGGGAGTTCGCCGGATACCTCCGGTTCGTCCCGACGGAGCCGGGTCGGCCGGTACCCGGCGGAGTCGCCCGCGCCGTCACCCAACGGGTCGGCCGCGTCGAAGCGTCCCGGGTCGAGGCGGTTCGCGTCCGCGTACCGCCCCTCCTCGGCAGCCCGCTGGTCGGGTGTCCGCAGCTCGTCGTACCGGCGCACCCCACTCGCCGTCCGCCAGTCCGGGTCGTCGTACGCCCGGTCCCGGCCGGCCGGGTACCAGCGCGACTCCTGATCTTCGGGGTAGCTCCGTCGTGCGTCCACGTCCGGCACGGTATGCGACCGACCCGTCCGACGCCATTCGCAGGTCGGACCGCTCGACAGGACCGATCGGGTCGATCATCCCCGGCGGTCGAACCGACCCCGAGCAGGGCGTATCCGGATGTCCTTAGCACGTCGGGGCCTTGATCGTCCGGTCGTCCACAGGCCGCCGGGTTGTCCACAGCCGGGGCGACGGGGGTCGCGTCCCGCCCGTCCCCACCCGGACGCTGACCGCCATGACCAACCGGAACCAGGCGATCGGCGCGTACGGCGAGCGGTGCGCCGTACGCCATCTGATCGGGGCCGGGCTGCGCCCGGTGGCCCGCAACTGGCGCTGCCGCGCGGGCGAGATCGACGTCATCGCCTGGGACGGCCCGGTCCTCGCCTTCTGCGAGGTGAAGACCCGCCGGGGGGACACCTACGGCAGTCCCGCCGAGGCGATCGTCCCGGCCAAGGCCCGGCGGTTGCGCGGGCTCGCCGTGCGCTGGTTGGCCGAGACCGGGACCACCGCCGACGAGGTCCGCTTCGACGTCCTGTCGGTCCGGCTGCCAACCGCCGGTCCGGCCCGGGTCGAGCATCTCAAGGGGGCCTTCTGATGGCCGGCGGGCACCAGGACGAGGGCCGGCGAGTCCGGGCGGGGGTGGCGGGGTGAGCTACGCCAAGGTGCTCGGGGTGGGCCTGGTCGGTGTCACCGGCCACCTGGTCGAGGTCGAGGCGGACCTCTCCCCCGGGCTGCCCGCGGTCGTCATCTCCGGGCTGCCGGACACCGCCCTGCACGAGGCACGGGACCGGGTCCGCGCGGCCGTGGTCAACTCGGGGCAGCGCTGGCCCAACCGCCGGATCACCCTCAACCTGCTGCCCGCCACGCTGCCCAAGTACGGCTCGGCCTTCGACCTGGCCATCGCGGTCGCCCTGCTCGGTGCCGCCGGTGAGCTGCCGCTGCTGCCGGTGGAGGGGGTGGTGGTGCTCGGTGAGTTGGGGCTCGACGGGACGGTCCGGCCGGTTCGTGGCGTACTGCCGATGGTCACCGCCGCCGTGCGCGCCGGGCTGGACCGGGTGGTCGTACCGGTGGGGAACGCGGCGGAGGCGGCGGTGATCCCCGGGGTACGGGTCCGCGCCGTCGACACGCTGCACCGGCTGGTGGCCTTCATCCGAGACGGGACGCCGCTGCTCAAACCACCGGCCCCCGCCCCCGCCGAGGCGGCGGCCGGGCCGGATCTCGCCGACGTCGCCGGGCAGGGCCTGGGCCGACGCGCGGTGGAGGTGGCGGCGGCCGGCGGACACCACCTCTCCCTGCTGGGGCCACCCGGTGCCGGCAAGACGATGCTCGCCGAGCGGTTGCCGTCGATCCTGCCGGAACTCGACGACGCCGCCGCGCTGGAGGTGACCGCGCTGCACTCGATCGCCGGCACCCTGCCGCCGGACGGGCGGCTGCTGCGTCGTCCACCGTTCCAGGCACCACACCACTCGGCCACCGTGGCGTCCCTCGTCGGCGGTGGCTCGGGACTGGCCCGGCCGGGTGCGGTGTCGCTGGCGCACCGGGGCGTGCTCTTCCTCGACGAGGCCGCCGAGTTCAGCAAGGCCGCCCTGGAGGCGTTGCGCCAACCGCTGGAGAGCGGGCAGGTGCACCTGACCCGGGCCCGGGGCGGCACCCGCTACCCGGCCCGGGTGCAGTTGGTGCTGGCCGCCAATCCCTGCCCCTGCGCCCGGCCCGGCGGCGACACGCTCTGCGAGTGCAGCCCACTGGCCCGCCGGCGGTATCTCGGCCGGCTCTCCGGTCCCCTGCTCGACCGGATCGACGTACAGGTCCGGGTGCTGCCGGTACGGGCGGCGGAACTGATGGGCACCGACCCCGACGGTGAGCCGTCGGCGGCGGTCGCCGCCCGGGTGGCGGCGGCGCGCGGGGCCGCCGCCGAACGGTGGGCCACGGTCGGCCACCGGCTCAATGCGGAGGTGCCCGGCCCGCTGCTGCGCCGCCCACCGTGGCGGCTCGCCGCCCGGGCCACCGCCGAATTACGCGGTCGACTCGACCGGGGTTCGCTCTCGGCCCGGGGCTTCGACCGGATCATCCGGCTCGCCTGGACGATCGCCGACCTCGACGGTCGGACCCGGCCCGATCAGGAGGACGTCCGGGAGGCCATCGGCCTCAGAACGGGGGAAGAAGCGTGACCAGCATCGAGGACCTGCACGCCCGGGTGGCGCTCACCTGGCTCGCCGAGCCGGGCACCCGGTCGGTGTACCGCCTGGTGGACCGGCTGGGTGCGGTGGCCACCCTGGAGTTGCTGCTCGACGGCGGTGCGCCCGACGACGGTTTGCGGGCGACGGTGGCGGCCCGGCTGGACGCCGGCGATCCCAGGACGGTGGCGGCCGGGGCGGTGGCGCTCGCCGACCGGCTCGGCGCGCGGATCGTCTGTCCTGCCGACGACGAGTGGCCCGCTCCACTGGGTGACCTGGAAGGGCTCGAACTGCCCGGGGCGAGCCGTAAGGTCGACCGGGAGACCGCCCCACCGCTGTGCCTGTGGATACGCGGCGGGTGGCCGCTGGCCGAGGTGCTGGACCGCTCGGTCGCGGTGGTCGGCGCACGGGCCGCCACCGGGTACGGCTCACACGTCGCCACCGAGCTCGGATACGGCCTGGCCGACCGGGGGTGGACGGTGGTCTCCGGCGGCGCGTTCGGCATCGACGCCGCCGCCCACCGGGGCGCGTTGAACGCCGGTGGGGTGACGGTGGCGGTGCTGGCCTGCGGGGTGGACCGGCCCTACCCGATGGGCAACTCGGCGCTCTTCGACCGGATCGCCGAGACCGGCCTGCTGGTCAGCGAATGGCTGCCGGGCGCGGAGCCGTTGCGTCCCCGTTTCCTGATCCGCAACCGGGTGATCGCCGCCGGGACCCGGGGCAGCGTGCTGGTCGAGGCGGCGGCCCGCAGCGGCGCGGCCCAGACCATGCACCGGGCGATCGCCCTCCGACGCCCCTCGATGGTGGTGCCCGGCCCGGTCACCTCGGCGCTGTCCGTCGGCGCGCACGAACTGCTGCGCGAGTACGGGGACACCCGGCTCGTCACCGGGCTCGCCCACGTGCTGGAGGAGGTGGGGCGGATCGGGGTCGACCTGGCACCACCCGCCCGGGGTGCGGCCCGCCCGACCGACGTCCTCGACGACGAGGCGACCATGCTGCGCGAGTCGATGCCCCGACGTGGCACGGTCGGCGCGGACGTGCTGGCCGCCCGGGCCGGCGTTCCGGTCCGGACGGCGCTACGCAAACTCGCTCTGCTGGAGGAATTGGGCCTGGTGGCCCGCCGCGACGACGGCTACGCCCTCACCAGGCCACCGTCGCGCTGAGGCGGAGGCGGAGGCGACGGATGCCACCTGAAGGTGCCACCCCGGTGGACGGGTTCGGATGCGATGATCGCTGCCGTGTCGATTCCCCGTCGTTCCGTCCTCGGTCTCGGGTTCGCCGCCGCCCTCGGGCTGACCGGCTGCGCGCGGCACCCGTCCACCGGGCCGGCCGGCTCCTGGGCCACCCCCGCCCCCGGTGACGGCTCGCAGGGCGGCCAGGGTGCGGCGGCTGCCGGCCGACCGGGGGCCGCCGCCCGGGGGGCCGCCCCGACCGCGACCAGAAAGCCGCGCACCCTCACCGTGGCGCTCCAGCGCTACCTGCAGCCCACCACCGAGAACCCGAAGCACCCGACGTACGCCGGAGCGGTGGTGCTGGCGACGACCGACGGTGAGCCGACCGACCACCTGGCGGTCGGTGAGGCGCTGCGCTACGACGCCGGGCCGGTGCTGCTGCCGGCCGCGAAGCGGGTCGCCATGCGGCCCGACTCGATCTTCGACCTGGCCTCACTCACCAAGGTCTACACCGCGATCCTCACCCTGCAACAGGTCGACAGTGGGCGGATCGACCTGGACGCGCCGGTGGTGCGCTACCTGCCCGGGTTCACCGGCACCGGCAAGTCCGCCGTCACCGTGGCGATGCTGCTCGCCCACACCAGCGGCCTGCCGGTCGGCGCGAAGGTGACCGGCTACTCGACGATGGCGCAGCGCTGGCAGGCGGTGCTGGCCACGCCGCTGGTCACCGGAGCCACCCCGGGCACGGTCTTCCGCTACTCCAGCGTCGGGCTGATGGTGGCCGGCAAGATCGTCGAGAAGGTCACCGGGCTCAGTCTCGACCGGGCCCTGAAGACCAACCTGACCGAACCACTCGGGCTACGGTGGACCGGCTTCAACCCCAACACCTGGCTCGGTTCGGCCGACCGGGCCAACCGCCTGGTCGCCACCGACGCCCGGTCCTCACGGGGACTGCTGCGGGGCGTGGTGCACGACGACGTCGCCAACCACCTCGGCGGCATCGCCGGCCATGCCGGCATCTTCGCCACCGCCGAGGAGGTCGCGGTCATCGGGCAGCTCCTGCTCGACGGCGGCAGCTACGGCGGGAAGCGGATCCTCGCCGAGAGCACCGTCGCCCGGATGCTGCGCAACGCCAACACCGGGTTGCCCGCCGTCGACCCGGACCGGCCGAACCGCACCTCCGACCACGGCCTCGGGGTGGTGCTCAACCAGCCCTGGTTCATGGGCAGGCTCGCCCGGCCCACCACCTTCGGACACACCGGGTTCACCGGCACGTCGTTCCTGGTCCAACCGGACCGTCGTCGGGTGCTGGTGCTGCTGACCAACCGCGCCCACCCGAACTGGAGCTGGGCCGACCCGGACCCGGCCCGCGTCGCCGTGGCCAACGCGTTCGCCTGACCCGCTCCCGCCGCCGGCCGGACCACGGCCCGAGTACCCCCACGCCCACCGGCCGTCCACCCGACTCCTCCGGCAGGCCGTCCACCGTTGGGCAGCCAGCCGGGGCCGGCGGGTCGTCCGGTCGGCGGTGTTTCCTGTCGGCGTCCGTAGGCTGGGCCGGTGAACCCGGACGAGTGGTCGGTCGCAGGTCGTCAACCGTCGACCCCGGCAGTTGCCGCCGGGCGACCTCGGCGATGGCAGTGCGATGAGTAGTCGCGGGCCGGGGACCCGGGCCACCCACCAGGCACTACCGCCGGCCATGCGGGACGCGGTCGACGGATTCGCCGTGCACCTGGCGCAGGTACGCAACCGCTCCGCACACACCGTCCGGGCGTACGTCGCCGACCTGGTCTCGCTGCTCGACCACGCGGTCCGGATGGGTTGCACAGCCCCCGCCGACCTGGATCTGGGCGTGTTGCGGAGTTGGCTGGCTAAGCAGCGGACCACCGGCGCGGCGTCCAGCTCGTCGGCGCGACAGGCCGCCGCGGCACGTACCTTCAGCGGCTGGGCCCACCGGTCCGGTCTCCTGGCGACGGACGTGGCCGCGCCGCTGGCCACCCCGAAGACGCGTCGGGAGCTACCGGTGGTGCTCCGCGCCGACCAGGTCGCCACCCTCGTGGAGAGCCCGGGCCGCAACCGGCCCACCACCCAGGGCCGGGACCGGCCCACCACCCCGGGACACGACCGGCCCACCACCCCGGGACGCGACGTGCCTCCCGCCGCGCTACCCGACGCTCCCCCCGCCGGGACACCGTCCGACCCGACCACCGGCGGGGCCACCCCGGAGCTGGACCCGGCGGAGGAGGCGGTCCTGGTACGTGACCGGGCGCTGCTCGAACTGCTCTACGCGACCGGCGCGCGGATCAGTGAGGTGTGCGGTCTGGACACCACGGACATCGACCGGGAACGTCGGGTGATCCGGGTCCTCGGCAAGGGCAACCGGGAACGGACGGTCCCGTACGGGCTGCCGGCGCAGCGGGCGGTCGACAGGTGGTTGGCGGCCGGTCGGCCCGAACTGGCCGGCCCGGACTCCGGGCGGGCCCTGTTCCTCGGTGCCCGGGGCGGGCGGCTGCACCCGACGACGGCGCGGCGGATCGTGGCGGGGTACGCGCGGGCCGCCGGGCTACCGCCGACCAGCCCGCACGGGCTGCGGCACTCGGCGGCCACCCACCTGTTGGACGGCGGGGCCGACCTGCGGGCGGTGCAGGAGCTGCTGGGGCACTCGTCCCTGGGGAGCACCCAGATCTACACCCACGTGTCGGTGGAACGACTCCGCGCCGCCTACCGGCAGGCCCATCCCCGGGCCTGACCGCCCTCCGGGGCCGGCGCCGGCCCGCCCGGGGAGTCGTGCGGCCACGCCGTCGGTGAGGTGCGGTGACCGGTGACGATCGGTCCGGCCGCCCGGCGGCATGCGGGCTACGATCGCCCGATGAGCGTCCCGACGCCGCCCGAGTCGATTCCCGGGGCCCGACTGCTCTTCACCCTCGATCCCTCGGTCAGTTACCTCAACCACGGTGCGTTCGGAGCGGTGCCGCTCAGCGTGCAGCGCACCCAGCAGCGGCTGCGCGACGAGATGGAAGCCAACCCGCAGCGCTTCTTCGGGATGGCGCTGATCGACCGGCTCGCCCACACCCGGCGGCACCTGGCCACCTTCCTCGGTGCCGATCCGGAGGGCACCGCCCTGGTCGGCAACACCACGACGGGGGTGGCCGTGGTCCTCCAGTCGCTCGGCCTGCGCCCCGACGACGAGGTGCTCGGCACCGATCACGGGTACGGCGCGGTGAACTACTCCGTGGCCAGGGAGTGCCGCCGGACGGGCGCGACCACCCGTGCCTTGCACCTGCCCCGGTCGGCCACCGACGCGCAGATCGTGGAGATCGTCCGGGCCGGCCTGCGTCCGGGGCGTACCCGGTTGCTGCTGGTCGACCAGCTCACCTCGGCCACCGCCCGGGTGCTGCCGGTCGCCGCGCTGGTGGCGGTGGCCCGGGAACACGGCATCCCGGTGCTGGTGGACGCGGCCCACGTGCCCGGGATGCTGCCGGTGCAGGTCGACGCGATCGGGGCCGACTTCTGGGTGGGCAACCTGCACAAGTGGGGGTTCGCCCCGCGCGGCACCGCCGTGCTGGTCGTCGCCCCGTCGTGGCGGACGCGGATCGAGCCGTTGGTGGTGTCCTGGCAGCAGGCCGAGGGTTTTCCGGGCAACGTCGAGTGGCAGGCCACCCTCGACTACACGAGTTGGTTGAGCGCCCCGGCCGGTCTCTACGCGTTGCGCAGCCTCGGCGTCGAGCGGGTCCGGGCGCACAACGCCGCACTGGCGGCGTACGGGCAGCGGGTGGTCGGGGAGGCGCTCGGGGTGCCCCCGGCCGACCTGCCCGACCCGGGCGGGCCGGGGGTGGCGATGCGGATCGTGCCGTTGCCGCCGGGCGTAGCCGGCACCCTGGAGGAGGCCGCCACCCTGCGCGGCCGGATCGCCGATCGTCTCGCCACCGAGGTGGCGGTGATGGCCTGGCACGGGCGGGGTTGGCTGCGGCTGTGCGGGCAGGTCTACAACACCCCCGACGAGTACGAGCGGCTGGCGGCCCGGCTGCCGACGTTGCTGGCCGGGCGGGGCTGAGCCGAGGCCGGCGGAGCGCCGACCGCACCGGCAGGGTGCCGCGTCGTCCCGCCGGGCGGCCCCGTCCGGCCCGGCACCCCACCGCCGGCGGTCGCCGATGCCTGTGGGCCGGCCGGCGTCGTCGGGAGCACCGCCGGTGGCCGGACGGCGGTCCGCAGCGGCGTCAGGGGCCGGGCGGAAGCCGGCGGCGACGGTGGCACCGGGGCCGAGGCTGAGGTCGGCCGTCACCGGCAGCAGGCGGACCCGGCCGAGCCCGAGCAGGGCCAGCGGGTCGAGGTATTCCGGACCGCGTCGGGCCCCCCAGTGCAGGCAGTCGCCGGCCGGTGCGGCCGTCGCGGGGCAGCCCGGGTGCCCGGCCAGCAGCACGCCCAGAGGGGTGCCGGCCGCCACCACGTCACCGGTGTGCACCCGGGGACGTACCGGCTCGTAGGTGGTCCGCAGCCCCTGCGGGTGGCCGACGGTGACCACCGGTCGGCCGGCGACCATGCCGGCGAAGAGCACCGTGCCGGCGCCGGCGGCCCGGACGGTGGCACCGGGCACGGCGGCGAGGTCCACGCCCCGGTGGCCGGCGAGCCACGGCAGCGGCGGCGGGTCGAACCGGCGTACCGGTCGGGGCGGGCCGTCGAGCGGCCACCGGAACGCCGCTGCGGGCGCGGCCCGGACCGGGGCGGATCGTGGCGGGGTCGGCCGGCCGGGGAACCAGTGCGGGCCGAACACGAGCACGGCGACCCCGAGGGCCGTCACCTGCCGTAGTCCTGTGCGCATCACCGCAGCATGCCGGGGTCGCCCGCGTGGTGCCGCGCACCTGGTGTCCGCTGTGGATGAGGGGACGGGCTGTGGAAAACGCCCGTCGGGCCGGTGGATCTGTTATGCCGGCCGCCGCCGGGCGGAACGACGACGGTGCCGGCCGGCCGACCGGTCTAGGCTGACGGGATCGCAGTGCGGCGCGGACCGGGAGGCCACCGATGACCACCATGGACGACGTGAGCCGGCCCTCGCGGGTCGCCGGGGCGGACGAGGGGATCAGCGCGGAGGAACTCCGGTTGGCCGCCCGCAACCACGGCATACCGCTGGAAGCGTTGCGGTACGACGTCACCCCGGCCGGCCTGCACTACCTGCTCATCCACTACGACATTCCCGACCTCGACCCGGCGGCCCACGCGCTGACCGTGGACGGGGCGGTGGACCGGCCGCTCCGGCTCGGGCTGGCCGAGCTCCGGGAACGCCCCCGGGTGACCCACCGGGTGACGCTGGAGTGCGCCGGCAACGGCCGGGCGTTGCTGCACCCCCGCCCGGTCAGCCAGCCGTGGCTGGTGGAGGCGGTGGGCAACGCCGAGTGGACCGGCACCCCGCTGGCGCCGCTGCTCCGCGAGGCCGGGATCGCGCCCGACGCGGTGGACGTGGTGTTCACCGGCGCCGACCACGGCGTGGAGCGCGGGGTGGAGCAGGACTACCAGCGGGCCCTGCCGGTCGACGACGCGCTGCGCGACGAGGTGCTGCTGGCGTACGAGATGAACGGCGCTCCCCTGCTGCCCCAGCACGGCGCGCCGCTGCGGCTGATCGTCCCCGGCTGGTACGGCATGGCGCACGTCAAGTGGCTGCGCACGATCAGCGTGCTGACCCGGGAGTTCGACGGTTACCAGAACGCGGTGGCCTACCGGCTGCGGCGCGACGCCGACGATCCGGGGGTGCCGGTGACCCGGATCGAGCCCCGGGCGCTGGTCCGGCCGCCGGGTTTCCCGGACTTCATGTCCCGGTCCCGGGTGCTGCGGCCGGGGCCGTGCACGGTGGACGGACGCGCCTGGTCGGGGTACGGGCCGGTGGTGGCGGTGGAGGTGACCACCGACGGCGGGGCGAGCTGGTCACCGGCCACCCTGGACCCGCCGGCCGGCGGCGGGTGGTCGTGGCGACGCTGGCGGTACGAGTGGACGCCGCAGCCCGGCCGCTACGCGCTGGGGGCCCGGGCGACCGACGCGTCGGGGCGTACCCAGCCGGTGGAGCAGCCGTGGAACCGGGGTGGGTTCGCCAACAACCTCGTCCAGCGGGTGGACGTGCTCGTCGTCGCGGAGTGAGGTGGCCCGGTCCCGGCCCGACGTCGCCGGTGGGCGGCCGACGCGGGGGCGGGGGTCAGCTACCGAAGCCCGAGTCGGCCGGCAGCGAGATGTCGGGCTTCTCCAGCTCCTCGACGTTGACGTCCTTGAACGTCATCACCCGGACGTTCTTGACGAAGCGGGCGGGACGGTACATGTCCCACACCCAGGCGTCGTGCATCTCGACCTCGAAGTAGACCTCGCCGTCGGAGTTGCGCACGTGCAGGTCCACCTGGTTGGCCAGGTAGAAGCGGCGTTCCGTCTCCACCACGTAGGAGAACTGACGGACAATGTCGCGGTACTCCCGGTAGAGCTGCAGCTCCATCTCGGTCTCGTACTTTTCGAGATCTTCCGCGCTCATCGCACTCCGCCTTCCATGACCACATCTTCCCCCACCGGTGCCGGAGGCCGCGGCTGCTCGCCCAACGCCACGCCGACGGTACCCCCTGTCCGGCCCGAGCGCTCCATCGGCTCGGGAGCGGCTGCGCCGAGTGGCCGGCGGGCCCGGGGCGGGGTCCCCTCCCGGCCCGCGACGGCGGCCACGTTGACGTACGAGAACCGGTGCTCCACGCAGGGACCCCGCTCGCGCAGCGCCTCGGTGTGCTCGGCCGTGACGTACCCCTTGTGCTCGGCGAAGCCGTAGCCCGGGTGACGTCCGTCCAGCTCCACCATGATCCGGTCCCGGGTGACCTTGGCCAGTACGCTGGCCGCCGCCACGCAGGCCGCCACCCGGTCGCCCTTCCAGACCGCCAGCCCCGGCACGTCCAGCCCGTCCACCCCGAAACCGTCGGTGAGCACGTACTCGGGGCGGGTGGTCAGCGAGGCCAGGGCCCGGCGCATCGCGGCGAGGTTGCACACGTGCAGCCCCCGGGCGTCGACCTCCTCGGCCGGGACGACCACCACCGCGTACGCCAGGGCTCGGGCGACGACCTCGGCGTACACCCGCTCCCGGCTGGCCGGGGTGAGCAGCTTGGAGTCGGCAAGTCCCTCGATCTCGCCGCGTCGCCCCTCGGGCAGCACCGCGGCGGCGGCCACCAGCGGGCCGGCGCAGGCCCCCCGGCCAGCCTCGTCCGCGCCCGCGACGTGCCGGAATCCGCGCCGTTGCAAGGCCCGTTCCAGCGCGTAGAGCCCACCGTCGCGGCGCACCACCGTGCGCGGCGGGGTCAGCACGACGCCTCCGACGCGGGGGCCGCCGCCAGCACCTGGATGAGCAGGTCCGCCAGGTCGGCGGGATAGCACCGCTCGGCGGTGTCGGCCAGTTCGGCCGCCGACCACCAGCGGTGCCCGGTGACGCTGGCCCGCTCGATCGCGTCGAAGCCGGCCGTGTCCACCTCCCAGGTGGGTACCCGGGCCACGAAGAACTCCTGTTCCTGGCGGTACCACACGCCGTCGAAGGGAAACTCGATCGTCTCGGTGCGGACTGACCGGCCCAGCTCGGCCGGCGTCAGCCGCAGCCCGGTCTCCTCGGCCAACTCCCGGGCGGCCCCGACCGCCGGGGACTCCCCCGGGGTGAGCCCACCGCCGGGGGTGAACCAGTACCGGTGACCCGGGCGGGCCGGGTCGGTGCCCTCGAAGAGGAGCACCCGGCCGGGCGCGTCGACGAGCAGCACGCGGGCCGCACGTCGGGGGTGGAAGACGGTCACCGCATCAGACTGCCAGACGGTGCCGGCGGTCGGCCACGCCCGGGGCGGGCGCGGCCGGTCAGGGGTTGGGAATGTCGTCGAACGACTTCGGCACGGTGAGCCAGGTGGCCCGGTCGAACGGCCAGAACACGGTGAAGGCCCGACCCACGACCTCCCCCTCGGGGATGGTCGCGCTGTCGATGTTGCGGCCGGACTGCTGCCAGTGCTCCAGGGAGTCCCCGGAGGCCGAGCGGTGGTCACCCATCACCCAGAGCCGCCCCGCCGGGACGGTGATGTCGAACTCCTGGTCGGCGGGCTTGTCCTGCTGGCCGTTGGCGGAGTAGATGTACGGCTCGTCGAGGGACTTGCCGTTGATGGTCAGCCGGTCCTGTGCGTCGCAGCAGACCACGTGGTCGCCGCCGACCCCGATCACCCGCTTGATGAAGTCCTCACCGTCGGGGTTGCCGCTCCACTCGGTCGGCGCCTTGAACACCACCACCTCACCCCGGTGTGGTGAGCGGAAGTCGTAGACCAGCTTGTTGACCAGCACCCGATCGTCGATCTTGAGGGTGTTCTCCATGGACGGCGACGGGATGAAGAAGGTCTGCAGCACGAATGCGCGGACCAGCACCGCCACCAGGATCGCGACGCCCAGGAGAATGGGCAGCTCCTTCCAGAAGGAGCTGCGCGGCTTTTCGGTCTGCTCGTCAATCACGGGTGGAGCCTACGTCGCCGGAGCCGAACGGGCCGCCCGGAACGCCGGAGGTGTTCCCGCCACCCGGCCTGTCGCCACCGTTCCCGTGGTCGGAACCGGCCCCGACCGCCGGGCCGGGCGGGGTCGCGGGACCATGCCCGTCGCCCGGACCGGGTGACGGCGGCGAGCAGGGCGGCGACCGGAAGGAGCAGGACCACGTCGCCGGTCGGGGTCGGCCGCACCGGGGCCGGGGCGGTGTTCGCGGCGGCGGAGTCGGACAGCTTGGCGAAGGTGGCCGGCACCGGCAGCGACGCCCACCGCGACGACGGCCACACCACCATGAACGCCCGGCCGACCACGTTGTCGATCGGCACCGGGCCCTGGCAGCGGGCGTCCTGGGAGACCAGCCGGTGGTCACCCATCACGAAGATCTGCCCCGGGGGTACGACCACCTCGTCGAACCGGCGGGACCGGCACTCCTTCGGGTTCGGCGGGACGTCCAGCGGGGAGTCCCGCACCACGTACGGTTCGTCGAGCGGGATGCCGTTGACCATGACCCGGCCCTGGTCGTCGCAGCACTTGACCCGGTCGCCGGGCAGCCCGATCACCCGTTTGATGAAGTCCTTCTCGCCGGGGCGGCTCACCCCGACCAGGTCGCCGAGGGTGCGACCGATCTTGCCGGCGGCACCGGTCGGCGGCACGGGATTCTCCTGGGCGACCCACTTGTCGGTGCCCCGGAACACCACGACCTCACCGCGCAGCGGGTCCCGCATGTCGTAGACGACCTTGTTGACCAGGACCCGGTCGCCGATGAGGAGGGTGTCCTCCATCGAGCTGGACGGGATGAAGAAGGCCTGGAGCAGGAAGGTGCGGATCAGCACCGCGAGGCAGAAGGCCACGATCAACAGCAGTGGCAGCTCCTGCCAGAGGGGCATCTGCCGACGGGCGGGGCGGGCCCGCCGACGCCACGGGTCCGCTGTGCCGTTCGAGTCAAGCACCTGCACCACGCCACTCCCCGGTCCGCAGAAACGACACTACCGCCCGGGAGCCTCGTCGAGGCCCCACGGGCGGCAGGGACGATCGGAGCGCCGCGATCTGTCGTCGCGACGTCACCCGCCGGTCTGCGCCCGTACCGATCAGCGTAATGCGCTCTGGTCGATACGACATCCGCGCAGGTCAGGCGGCGTGGCGAACGGAGATCAGCTGGGCTGCTTCTCGCGCTTCTCCTTGATCTTGGCCTTCTTGCCGCGCAGCTCGCGCAGGTAGTAGAGCTTGGCCCGGCGCACGTCACCACGGGTCACGACCTCGATCCGGTCGATACCCGGGCCGTTGAGCGGGTACGTCCGCTCCACACCCACACCGAAGCTGACCTTGCGGACCGTGAAGGTCTCGCGCAGGCCGTCACCCTGGCGGCGGATGACGACGCCCTGGAAGATCTGGACCCGGGACCGGTTGCCCTCGACGACCCGCGCGTGCACCTTGACGGTGTCACCGGCCCGGAAGTCGGGGATGTCGGTACGCTTCGACTGGGCGTCAAGGGCGTCCAGGATGTTCATCGCTGCGTCCTCGTAATGCTCACGGCGCACCGTCACTCGGTGCGCGGATGGGTGATTCTGATCCCCGGGTGGTTGCCGGCGGGCCGACCCCGGTCGGGAATCCTCGCAGCCGCCCACGGCGTGGACGGATGCGGCAACCCCTCTACTCTGCCATATCCCCCGGGGGCAGGGGGAAGCCACCCCGCTCCAGCGCGGCCACGTCCCTTTTGTCCAGGATCTCCGGGGACAGCGCGGCGATCATGTCGGGCCGTCGGCGGGCCGTCCGGGTCAGCGCCTCGTCGCGCCGCCAGCGGGCGATCCGCCCGTGGTCGCCCGAGCGGAGCACGTCGGGCACCTCGTACCCCCGCCAGCTCGCCGGCTTGGTGTACATCGGGGCTTCCAGCAGGCCGTGCGCGTGCGACTCGTCGTCAAGCGAACCGGCGTTGCCGAGCACCCCGGGCAGCAGCCGGGTGACCGCCTCCAGGATCACCAGCACCGCGACCTCGCCGCCGAAGAGCACGTAGTCGCCGAGCGAGACCTCGGTGACCTTCAGCCGGGTCGCCGCGTGGTCGAGCACCCGCTGGTCGATGCCCTCGTACCGGCCGCAGGCGAAGAGCAGGTGCGACTCGGCCGCCAGCTCGTGCGCCATCGCCTGGGTGAACGGCGCACCGGCCGGGGAGGGCACCAGCAGCCGGGGCAGGGTCAGGCCGTCCGGGGCCAGCTCGTCGGGGGCCAGCGCGTCCAGCGCCTCACCCCACGGCTCGGGCCGCATCACCATGCCGGGCCCGCCGCCGTACGGCGTGTCGTCGACCGTACGGTGCACGTCGTGGGTCCAGTCCCGCAGGTCGTGGACGGCCAGCCGGAGCAGGCCCTGCTCCCGGGCCCGCCCGATCAGGGACAGGTCGAGCGGGGCGAAGTACTCCGGGAAGATCGACACGATGTCGACGCGCATGTGGGTGGCTTCCGGCTAGAGGTCGAGCAGACCGGCCGGCGGGTCGACGACGACGCGTCCGCCGGCGAGATCGACCTCCGGGACGATCGCCTTGACGAACGGAATCAGCGCACTGCCCCCCTGGGGGCGGCGCAGGACGAGCAGGTCGGAGGCGGGCGCGTGGTCGATCTTCGCCACCTCGCCGAGGTGCTCACCGGCCGGGGTGACCACGGCCAGGCCGACCAGCTGGTGGTCGTGGAACTCCTCCGGGTCCTCCGGCGGCGCGATGGAGGCGCTGTCCACCCCGAGCAGGGTGCCGCGCAGCGCCTCGGCGGTCTCCCGGTCGAGCACCCCCTCGAAGGCCACCAGCATCCGCCCCTGGTGCCAGCGGGCCGACTCGATGGTCAGCTCGGCGGGGACCTCGTAGGCCACGCCGGGAACGACGGCCTCGGCCGGCTCGGTTCCGCCCCGGCGCGGTGCCGCCACCCGGGGCGTCGCCCCCGGCTCGGTGCACAGCACCGCGCCGGGGGCGAACCGCGCCTCGGGCTCGTCGGTCCGCACCTCCACGGTGACCTCACCGCGGATGCCGTGCGGTTTGCCGATCCTGCCGACGATGAGCAGCATCAGTACGAGTCGACGATGTCGACGCGTACCCCGCGTCCACCGATGGAGCCGATCACCTGACGCAGCGCCTTGGCGGTCCGCCCGGACCGCCCGATCACCGTGCCGAGATCCTCCGGGTGCACGCGGACTTCCAGCCGCTTGCCCCGACGGGAGTCGACCATGCGGACGCGCACGTCGTCCGGGTGGTCGACGATTCCCTTGACCAGGTGCTCCAGGGCGGGACGCAGCGGCATGTCAGGCCTGCTCACCGGCGTCGGCAGCAGCAGCCGGGGCCTCGGCCGGAGCCTCGGTCTTCGGCGCCTCGGTCTCGGCCGGAGCCTCCGCCTTGGCGGCCTTGCGGGCCGGCTTGGCCGGGGTCTCCGGGGCCAGGCCGGCGGCGGCCTTCGCCTCGGCCTCGTACGCCGCCTTGCGGTCGGCGCGCTCGGCGGCGACCTTGAGCGGCGGCGGGGCCGGCAGGCCCTTGAACTTCTGCCAGTCGCCGGTCAGCTCCAGCAGACGCTGGACGGCCTCGCTCGGCTGCGCGCCGACCGAGAGCCAGTACTGGACCCGCTCCGACTTGACCTCGATGATCGAGGGGTCTTCCTTCGGCTGGTAGACGCCCACGAACTCGATCGCGCGACCGTCACGCTTGGTGCGCGAGTCCGCGATGACGATGCGGTACTGCGGGTTGCGGATCTTGCCCATCCGCAGGAGCCGGATCTTTACGGCCACAGTTGTTTCGCTCCTGTTGCGATTTCACCGACCCGGCTACGGGCGGTGCACGGGTGAGCGTCGACCGGCACAGTGGGGTTGGGCCGGAGACTGCTCGATGGACTGGCGACGCGCCCGGGTTAGAGGGCGCCGAACGCGCGCCGGATACCAGCGAACCATTCTGCCAGATCACCCGGCGAACACTCACATCGGCCCACCCCACCGGCCCGGCGGGCAGCCCGGCCGGGAGTGGGCCATGTCACAATCATCGTACGGGGGGGCGGTCCCAGCCGGGCGGCAGCTCCGTCGGGGGCGTCCAGTCGGCCGGCGGGACGAAGTCGCACCAGGTGCCGTCGAACGGGAACGTCCCCGCCTCGGCGAGGGCGATCACCCGCTCCCCCTCCGCGCGTACGGCCCGCTCGTCGGTCACCCAGTAGTGGTCGGGGAAGGCGAGCCGCTCGGTGAACTCGTCCTCGTCCTTCCACTGCCAGCTGTGGTCGGGCCGGACCACCACGTCCAGGTCCTGGTCGACCATGTCCACCCCGGCGAGCGACCCGTCGGCCCACCGGACGCCCGGCTCCTCCAGGTTGACGTACCAGGCGGCGAACCGGTCCTGGTCGTCGCGGAAGAACCAGACCGAGTGGGCCGCGCCGGTGGGTAGGAACTTCAGCAGCGGCGGGCCGTTCCACCGGCCCCGGGCCAGCCGGTACGACGAGGTGATCCACTCGGTGAACGGCATCGCCCGCATGCCCAGCCCCGCCTCGGACACCTCGTGCGCCACCGGCGTGTCCCGGGCCACCCAGAGCAGCAGGCCCCGGTCGTCGTCGAGCACCACCCGGGCCGGTCGGACCCACCCGATCCGACCGTGCCGCACGTTGCGGTGCACGATCAGCTGACCCGGTTCGAAACGCACCACACCTCCACAGTTCTGCACGGACCTGCGCGCCGGTCCCGGGGCTCGGGCCGGGCCGGTCCCGGAGCTCCGGCCGGGCCGGGCACGGACTTGCGCGCCGGTCCCGGGGCTCGGGCCGGGCCGCCGGGCCGGGTCCGGCGAGCCGGCGGCGCACGGGAGGCACCGCCGGCAGGGACGGTCCGCCGACCCGGGTCGGCGGACCGGGGTCCACCGTGGGGCGGCTCAGTAGGCGCGGGCCAGGATGGCGGTCAGGTCCGGCTCGTCCTCGTTGTCCGGGACGGACCCGTCGGCCCGCAGCAGGCACCGGACGGTGACTCCCTGACCGTTGGCCTCGGCCTCGCCCGCGACGCCGACGGCCGACCACGGCACCATGGCCCAGCCGGTGGCCGCCGCCTCGATCGCCTCGGCGAGGGTGGACACCTCGACGGTGCGGGACCGCCGGTGGGCGAGCGCCTCGTCGTGCAGGGCCTGCTGGTCGGCCTCCAGGGCGGCCACGACCGCGCCGACCACGTCGGCGACCGGGGTGGGGGCCTTCGAGCCGTCCGTCCGCCGGACCACGACCGCGTTGCCGGCGGCCAGGTCGCGGGGGCCGACCTCGACGCGTACCGGATAGCCGCGCAGCTCGGCGTCGACGGCCCGGCGGCCGAACGCGGTGTCGGTGCGGTCGTCGAGCGCGACCCGGACGCCGGCGTCACGCAGCGCGTCACGCAGCTTGGCCGCCGCCTCGCCGACGCCGTCGCCCGCCTTGACGATCATGACGTACGCCTGGATCGGGGCCAGCCTCGGCGGCACCCGCAGCCCGTTGTCGTCACCGTGCGCCATGATCAGCCCGCCGAGCATCCGGGTGGAGGTGCCCCAGGAGGTCGTCCAGGCGTGCTCCCGGCCACCCTCGGCCGAGGAGTAGCTGATGTCGAACGCCTTGGCGAAGTTCTGCCCCAGCTCGTGGCTGGTGCCGAGCTGCAGCGCCTTGCCGTCGCCCATCATGCCTTCGCAGGTGTAGGTGGCGGTCGCCCCGGCGAACCGCTCCCGGGCGGTCTTCAGCCCGACCACCACCGGGATGCCCAGCACGTTGACCATCAGGTCCTCGTACGCCTCGTGCAGGATCTTGCGGGCGTAGGCGCGGGCGTCTTCACGGGTGGCGTGCGCGGTGTGCCCCTCCTGCCAGAGGAACTCGCTGGTACGCAGGAAGACCCGGGGGCGCAGCTCCCAGCGGACCACGTTCGCCCACTGGTTGAGCAGCAGCGGCAGGTCCCGGTACGAGTCGATCCACTTGGCCATGAACTCGCCGATCACCGTCTCGCTGGTGGGGCGCACCACCACCGGCTCGGCGAGCTGCTTGCCGCCACCGTGGGTGACCACCGCCAGCTCCGGCGAGAAGCCCTCGACGTGCTCGGCCTCGCGCTTGAGGTAGCTCTCCGGGATGAACAACGGGAAGTACGCGTTCTCCGCGCCGGCCGCCTTGATCCGGGCGTCCATCTCGGCCTGCATCCGCTCCCAGATGGCGTAGCCGGCCGGTCGGATGACCATGGTCCCCCGGACCGGGCCGTTGTCGGCCAGCTTCGCCTTGGCGATCAGGTCCTGGTACCAGCGGGGAAAGTCCTCCGCACGGGGAGTGAGCACGCGAGCCATGACCGCACATCCTATGCGCCCCGCCCGACGTCGGCGTCATCGGGCGCGCTGCCGCGCCCCGCGCCGCCCGACCGGGGTCAGCGGACCACCCGGCCGCGCAGGACGATCCGGCTGGGCGTCCGGACCACCCGCAGGTCGCGGCGCGGGTCCTCGGGGTAGACGACCAGGTCCGCCAGGCCGCCCTCGACCAGGCCGGGGAAGCCGAGCCACTGCCGGGCCCGCCAGGAGGCGGCGGCGAGGACGTCCACGGCGGGCATGCCGGCCTGCTCGTGCAGCAGCAGCATCTCCTCGGCGGCCAGCCCGTGGTCGATGCCGCCGCCCGCGTCGGTGCCCACGTAGATCGGCACCCCGGCCTCGTGGGCGGCCCGCACCACCTCGGGGAAGCGGTCGCGCAGGGCGATCATGTGGTCGGCGTAGCCGGGGAACTTGGGGCGGGCCGCGGCGGCGATGCCCCCGAACGTCCGAATGTTGATCATCGTGGGGACCAGCGCCGTGCCCTGCCGGGCCATCAGGTCGATCAGGTCGAGGCTCAGCCCGGTGCCGTGCTCCACCGAGTCCACCCCGGCCTTCACCATGATCTCCACGGCCGACTCGCTGAACGTGTGCACCGCCGCGCGTACCCCGGCGGCGTGCGCGGCGGCCACCGCGGCGGCCATCGTGTCGGCGTCCCAGGCCGGCGCGAGGTCGCCGACGCCCCGGTCGATCCAGTCGCCGACCAGCTTGACCCAGCCGTTGCCGGCGGCGGCCTGCGCGGTGACCGCCGCGGTCACCTCCGCCGCGTCGACCTCCAGGCCGATGTCGCGCAGGTAGCGCTTCGGCGGGGCGACGTGCCGCCCGGCGCGGGCCAGTCGCGGCAGGTCCGGTTCGTCGTCGAGTTCGGGGTACGGGTACGGCGAGCCGGCGTCGCGCAGCGCGAGCACCCCGGCGTCCCGGTCGGTACGGGCCAACGTGCGGGCCTGGTCGAGGGAGGTGACCGGGGTGGCACCCCGGGCGATGCCGAGGTGGCAGTGGGCGTCGACCAGCCCGGGCAGCACGAACCCGGAGTCGGCGACCGTCTCGGCGTCGGGCACCGGGTCGAAGGTGACCCGGTCGCCGTCGAGCCAGACGTCCCGGACCTCGTCGTCGGGCAGGAGCACACCGCGCACATGCAGAGCCATGCGCACAGTCCTACCCGATCACGGCCCGTCGGGGGCGAGCAGGTCGTTCTTCCGGGCGGTCAGCGCCGGCAGGTCGACCGAGACCTTCCACGGCTGTTCGGTGACGAACAGGTCCTCGGTGTGGGTGAGCTGCTCGTAGTCGCGACCGCCGGGACCGAGTGCGTACTCGGTCAGCGTGATCCGGTCCTGGAGCGGGTCGACCACCCAGTACGAGCGGACCCCGGCGTGCGCGTACACCTTCGCCTTGTCGTACATGTCGCGGAAGGTGGAGGTGGGTGACACCACCTCCACGGCCAGCAGGGCGTCCTCGACGGGGACGGGCGACCGCCCGGCGTGCCGGCGGTGGATCGCCACCACGTCGGGCCGGGGCTCGTTGCGGCGGTCGACCCGCATCGACAGGTCGAAACTCACGAGGTGATCCGACGGGCAGTTGACTTCGACGGCGAGCAACAGACGGACGCACAGGTCCTGATGCAGGGCAGTGGGGGACGGCACGATCAACCTTCCGTTGATCAGTTCGTACGGAAGGTCCTTCGGCAGGTCGCCGAGGTCGTCGACCGTCCACTCGTGCCGTTCGGGCAGGATCGGGGCCGCGGTCATGACATCTCCTTCCAGGGGGCGGAACCACCCTAAGCGCCCACCCCGTCGCCCACCGTAATCGACACGCGTCAGCGGGGCCGGTTGTCGCCCCTGCCGAGCTTGTTGAAGTCGATCTTCGGAAGCTTGAAGCCCGGCGGCAGCCCCTGGCCGCCCGCCAGGTCGTTCGGGTCCATCCCCGGCGGGAGCTGCGGCATGCCACCGGGGAAGCCGCCCGGCAGCCCGGCGCCCGCGCCGCTGCGCGGCCGGTTGCCGCCCTTGGTGCCCTTGCGCTTGTTCTTCGGGGACTTGGTGGCCTTGCGCCGGCCCCCACCGGGCAGGCCCATCATGCCGCCCATCTGCTTCATCATCTTCTGCGCGTCGGCGAAGCGGTTGAGCAGCTGGTTGACGTCCATCACGGTGACCCCGGAGCCACCGGCGATACGGGCCCGCCGGGAGCCGTTGATGATCTTCGGGTTGGTCCGCTCGGCCGGGGTCATCGACCTGATGATCGCGGTGACCCGGTCGAAGTGCTTGTCGTCCAGCTCGGCGAGCTGGTCCTTCATCTGCCCCATGCCGGGCATCATGGCCAGCACGTTGGCGATCGGGCCCATCCGCCGCACCGCGATGAGCTGGTCGAGGAAGTCCTCCAGGGTGAACTGCTCGCCGCCCATCAGCTTGGCGGTCATCTTCTCCTTCTGATCGGTGTCGAAGGCCTGCTCGGCCTGCTCGATCAGAGTGAGGACGTCGCCCATGCCGAGGATCCGGCTGGCCATCCGGTCGGGGTGGAAGACGTCGAAGTCCTCCAGCTTCTCACCGGTGGAGGCGAACAGGATCGGCTGGCCGGTGACCTCCCGCACCGACAGCGCGGCACCACCCCGGGCGTCGCCGTCGAGCTTGGACAGGACCACACCGGTGATGCCCACGCCGTCGCGGAACGCCTCGGCGGTGCGGACCGCGTCCTGGCCGACCATCGCGTCGATGACGAAGATGACCTCGTCGGGGTCGACCGCGTCGCGGATGTCGGCGGCCTGCTGCATCATCTCGGCGTCGATGCCGAGCCGGCCGGCGGTGTCGACGATGACGATGTCCCGGGCGGCCCGCTTCGCGTGCTCGATCGAGGCGCGGGCGACCTGCACCGGGTCGCCGGTGCCGTTGCCGGGCTCCGGGGCGTACACCTCGACGCCGGCGCGGCCACCGAGCACCTGGAGCTGCCCGACGGCGTTGGGACGCTGGAGGTCGGCGGCGACCAGCAGCGGCTGGTGCCCCTGGGCCTTGAGCCAGCGGGCCAGCTTGCCGGCGAGGGTGGTCTTACCGGAGCCCTGGAGGCCGGCCAGCATGATCACGGTCGGCGGCTGCTTGGCGAACTGGAGCCGCCGGCCCTCGCCGCCGAGCACGTTGATCAGCTCTTCGTTGACGATCTTGACGATCTGCTGGGCCGGGTTGAGCGCCTGGGAGACCTCCGCGCTGCGGGCCCGCTCCTTGACGTTCGCGATGAAGCCTTTCACCACCGGGAGCGCGACGTCCGCCTCCAGCAACGCCAGGCGGATCTCGCGGGCGGTGGCGTCGATGTCGGCGTCGGTGAGCCGGCCCTTGCCGCGGAGCTTGGTGAAGATTCCGGACAGGCGGTCACTCAAGGTGTCAAACACGCGAACATCCCGTATGTCGTCAGCGGCGGGCACAGGTGCGGCCGGGCCGGCTGTCCAGCCCACCGTTAGGGTAGCCCGCCGGCCGCACGCCCGCTCCGGCCCCGCGCGCCGCGCCACGCGCCCGTGCCCGGGGCCGGCCGGCGGCGACGCCCACGACGCACCCGCTGGCCCGGACGGTGGACGTCGGACACACCGCAGGTCCGCCGGCACCACGTGCGGGCGGCGTCGCCTCCGGCCGGCGCGGTCCTACACGGCGGCGAGGACGGCGGCCTCGATGTGGTCCCGCTGCTCGTCCGACGGCCAGCCACCGACCAGGTAGAACGCGTCGACCACGTCACCGCCGAGGGTGGAGATCCGGGCGGCGCGCACCTGCGCCCCGGCCTCGTCCAGCGCGCAGGTGACCCGGTAGAGCAGGCCCGCGGCGTCGGCGGCGCGCAGCTCCAGCAGGACCGCGTCGGTGGCCGCCTCCCGGTGCCAGACGACCCGGGGGGCCGCTCCCCCACTGCGGGCGGCCAGCGCCCGGCCACGCAGCCGTTGGGTCACCGAGACGTCACCGGTGACCGCGCGCCGCAGGTCGGCGCTGAGTGCGATCGGGTCCGGGGCCAGCCCGTAGCGCGGCTGCACCAGGCACTCGACCAGGGCCCGGCCGTCGACCGTGGCGGCGTCCGCCGAGATCACCTCCAGCCGGTGCAGGGCCAGGCAACCGGCGACCGTGGCGAGCAGCCCCCGCCGGTCGGCCGCGGCCACCGCCACCCGGTCCTCGGTCAGGTGTACGACCGGCAGTGGCCCGGAGACCAGCGCCGGGTCGGGGGCCGGCGGGGCGGGCACCACGCCGGTGTCCAGGGTGGTCCGCACCCGGGCGACCAACTCGGCGATCAGCCGCCCCTTCCAGCCGGACCAGGCGGCCGGGCCGGTGGCGGCGGCGTCGGCCAGCACCAGGGCGTGCAGCAGTTCCAGCGTGGTGGTGTCGCCGACCCGCTCGGCCACCCCGGCGATCGTCTTCGGGTCGGACAGGTCGCGGCGGGTCGCCACGTCGGGCAGGAGCAGGTGCAGCCGGACCAGCGTGCCGATCAGCGCGGCCTCCTCGGCGGGCAGGCCGATCCGGGTGGCCACCGCCTCGGCCAGCGGCGCGCCGACGGTGGAGTGGTCGCCGTCCAGCCCCTTGCCGATGTCGTGCAGGAACGCGCCGATCAGCAGCAGGTCGGGGCGCTCGACGTCGCGGGTGTGCCGGCTCGCCTCGTACGCGGCCTGCACCAGGTGCCGATCGAGGGTGAACCGGTGCACCGGGTTGTGCTGGGGCAGGCTGCGCAGCCGGGTCCACTCGGGCAGCCAGCCGTCGATCAGGCCGTACCGGTCGCAGGTCTCCCAGGCGGGCACCAGGCCGGGGCCGGCGCCGAGCAGCGTGACGAACGCGGCCCGGGCGGCCGGCGGCCAGGGCGCGGGCAGCGGCGGGCAGTACGCGGCCAGCCACTCGCAGGTGGCCCGCGCGATCGGCAGCCGGTGGGTGGCCGCGGCGGCGGCGATCCGCAGCGACAGGCTCGGGTCGGGGCGGGCCCCGATGGCGGTCCGGGCCAGCACCAGCTCCCCGTCGTGCTCGACCACGTCCCGGGCGACCGGGCGGCGCAGCGGTCGGCCGTCGGTGCCCCGGCGACGGCCGGAGCGGAGCCGGTCGGCGGCCCGCCAGGCGTCGTCGAGGGCGTGGCTGACGGTGCGCGCGTCGCCGGCCACCCGACGCAGCAGGGCGTCACCGTCGCCGGAGTCCGCCCGCGCCCCGGCCCCGGCGGCCTCGGCCGCCGACTGGCGCAGGCCGAGCAGCGCGGCGACCCCGGCGCGTTCCTGGGCGACCAGCCGGTCGACCCGGCGGCCCACCTGCTGGTGCAGGGCGTCGCGGGTGTCCAGCAACCGCAGGTGGGCGGCGCGGACGGCGGGACGCAGCGCGTCGGTGATCCCGGCGGTGGCGATGGCCCGCAGGATGCCCACGTCGCGCAGCCCGCCGGCGGCCTCCTTCAGGTCGCCTTCGAGCAGGAAGGCCAGTTCGCCGTGGGTACGCCAGCGCACCTCGGTGATCTCCCGCAGGGCGGGCAGCTGGCGGACGGCGGTCCGCCGCCAGTGGTCGGTGGCGGTCCGGGTGAGGGTGTCGGCCAGCGCCCGGTCACCGGCGACGAACCGGGCGTCGAGCAGGGCCAGGGCGACCTTGACGTCGTCCTGGGCCACCGACAGCGCCTCGGCGAGGGTCCGCACGGAGTGGTCGAGCCGGACCCCGGCGTCCCAGATCGGGTACCACAGTGCGGCGGCCAACTCGTCCACCCCGGGCACCCCGGCGTGCAGCAGCACGAGGTCGAGGTCCCCGTAGGGGGCGCACTGCCGACGGCCGAGGCCGCCGACGGCGATCAGGGCGATGCCCTCCCGGGCCGGCAGCAGGCCGTGCAGCCAGGCGTCGAACGCCCCGGCCCGGGCGAGCCGGGCCGGTTCGCCGATGCCCGGGGGAACCCCGACGACCCCGTCGACCAGGAGGTCCGTCCCTGCGTCGGTGCTGTCGTCCGACGCGTTCCTCCTGGTCGACGGGGTCATCTACAGGTCCTCCTACAGGGCGTCGAGGCCGCGCTCGCCGGTACGGACCCGGACGACCTCTTCCACGCCGGTCACCCAGACCTTGCCGTCACCGATCTTGCCGGTACGGGCGGCGGCCACGATCGCGTCGACGACCTTGTCGACGTCCATCTCGTCGGTGAGCACCTCGACCCGGATCTTGGGCAGGAACTCGACCGTGTACTCGGCACCCCGGTAGACCTCGGTGTGCCCCTTCTGACGCCCGTACCCCTGGACCTCGCTGACGGTCAGGCCGGCAACGCCGAGAGCGTGCAGGGCCTCCTTCACCGCGTCCAGTTGGTACGGCTTGATGACCGCGGTCACCAGCTTCATGTCCATGCCCTCCATTCTCCGAACGTTAACCGGCGACCTTCTCGTCCACCGGCGCGGCGGCCGGCTCGGAGGCCTTCGCGCCGCCCGGGGTGATCCCGGCCATCGCGAACGCCCCGCCACCGGCACCGCCGGTGCTCGGGGAGAGGTCGTAACCGCTCTCCGCGTGCTCGCTGATGTCGATGCCCTCGACCTCGTCCTCGGCCTTGACCCGGAAGCCGAGGGTCTTGTCGATGACGAAGGCGAGCACCCAGGCGACACCGAACGACCAGGCGGTCACGATCAGGCCGGCGAGGGCCTGGCGGCCGAACTGGGTCACACCGCCGCCGTAGAACAGGCCGTCGGAGGCGCCGACCACGTCGCTGATCGCGGCGTTGACCGAGTTGGTGGCGAACAGGCCGAGCCACAGCGAGCCGATCCAGCCGCCGACGAAGTGCACGCCAACCACGTCGAGCGAGTCGTCGTAGCCGAGCTTGTACTTCAGGCTGATGGCCAGGGCGCAGACCACACCGGCGACGATGCCGAGCAGGACGGCCGCCCAGGGGGCGATGAACCCGCAGGCCGGGGTGATGGCGACCAGACCGGCGACGGCACCGGACGAGGCACCGACCATGGTCGGCTTCTTGTCCTTGATCCACTCCACCGCGATCCAGCCGAGCACCGCCGCGGCGGTGGCGAGCTGGGTGTTGATGAAGGCCAGCCCGGCGACCGAGTCGACGGTCAGCTCCGACCCGGCGTTGAAGCCGAACCAACCGAACCACAGCAGGCCGGCGCCGAGCGCGACCAGCGGGATGTTGTGCGGCTTCATGCCCTCACGCGGCCAGCCGAGCCGCTTGCCGAGCACCAGGGCGACGGCGAGGGCCGCCGCACCGGCGTTGATGTGCACCGCGGTACCACCGGCGAAGTCGAGCGCGTGGATCTTGGCGCCGATGATGCCGCCGCCCCACACCCAGTGGGCGACGGGGAAGTAGACCAGGGTGGCCCAGCCGAAGGCGAACAGCAGCCAGCCGCCGAACTTGGCCCGGTCGGAGATCGCGCCGCTGATCAGCGCGACGGTGATCACCGCGAAGACCATCTGGAACGCCATGAACACGTACAGCGGGACGCCGATGCCGCTGGGGTTCTCCGCCGTGGCGCCCCACAGGTCGGTCTCGGCGAGGAAGGTCTTGGTGCCCAGGTACGCACCGGGGTCGCCCCAGAAACCGTTGACGTCGGTCCCGAAAGCAATGCTGAAACCGTAGAACCACCACAGAACAGAGATGAGCCCGATGGCGGAGAAGCTCATCATCATCATGTTGAGCACGCCCTTGGCCCGGTTGAGGCCGCCGTAGAACAGCGCCAGTCCGGGGGTCATGAGCAGCACGAGAGCGGTCGAAACCAGCAGCCAAACGGTGTTGCCGCCGTCGATCGTCGGTGCTTCAGGCACGCTGGCCTCCTAAAGGTGAAGTTCCCTCCTTCGCGGCTTCCGGGGCAGCGTCGCCCGTACGCCGGTTGCGCGGAAGCTTGGCCGGCTGCTGTTTCCTGGACCGACACCCCTCGATTTCCGACACGTGACGGGTTGTTTCCGGCGTGTGAAGAACCTCGATCATGAAATCCCGGATACGAAAGAGTGGCCGTTCCGGCAACGAACGGCCACTCTTTCCCCGATGCGGTCGACCGCTGGGATGTTCCGGGACCCCGCACGCAGGAGGAGCCCACGCTCAGCGCAGGGCGTACTCCAGGGTGTGCCGTTCGTAGTCGAGCAGGCGCAGGTCGCGCATCGGGCGACGGAGGTGACCCTTGTGCACGATCCGGACGAACGCCGGCTCCCCCGCCGCCGCCATCCGCCGGATGCCCTCCACGTGGTCGACGATCCGCTTGCGGATGGTCCGGATCAGCCGGTGCCGGTCCCGGGGGATCAGCCCGTACGCGTCGGCGAACAACCGCAGCCGGCGGGGCCGGTCCGGGTGCTTCCAGCCGAGCGTGATCGAGTCCCGGTCGGCGAAGATCGGCACCCAGGTCCACGCCGCGTACGCCACGTCGTAGATCCGGGCCCCGGGCGAGGCGAGGTCGAAGTCGATCAGGCCGAGGGTGCCGTCCGGCCGCCAGATCACGTTGTGCGGGGCGGCGTCGTGGTGGCAGATCACCTCGGTGTCCGGCGGCGGCGGCCCGAACGAGCGCCACACCGCGCCGGGCGGCGGGGCGAAGCCGTACTGGGCGTCGTGGAACATCCGCAGCATGGTGGCCACCGTCACCAGCGCCTCGTCGGTGACCCAGTGCGGGGCCAGCGGGTACTCCCCGCACTCCCCTTCGAGGTAGGACAGCACCTCCCGGTTGCGCTCGTCCATGCCCAGCGCCCGGGGAGCGCCGGTGAACCCGACGTACTCCAGGTGGCGCAGGAGGGCGTGCACCGAGGGCGTCCACGGGCCGGCGTTGCGCCGGACGGTGTCGCCGACCCGGACGACGGTGCTCACGTTCCCGCCGTGCAGCGGGATCTCCTGCGAGGTCACGTACGGTCTCCCCAGGCCCGGCGCCGCATGGCGGGGGTCACGCCACCCGGCGTACGCGCGATCGTCGTTGCTCACCGCGAGGTTACGCGTCCCGGGCGAGCGGCTCGGTGCCGAGCAGCGCGTCGACGAACTGCGCCGGGTCGAACGGGGCCAGATCGTCCGCGCCCTCGCCGAGACCGACCAGCTTGACCGGGATGCCGAGCTTGCGCTGGACGGCGATCACGATGCCGCCCTTGGCCGTCCCGTCGAGCTTGGTCAGCACCACCCCTGTCACGTTCACCACCTCGGTGAACACCCGGGCCTGTTCCAGCCCGTTCTGCCCGGTGGTGGCGTCCAGGATCAGCAGCGTCTCGTCGATCGGGCCGTGCTTCTCCACCACCCGCTTGACCTTGCCCAGCTCGTCCATCAGGCCGATCTTGTTCTGCAACCGGCCGGCGGTGTCGATGAGCACGGTGTCCGTGCCGGCGTCGATGCCCCGGCGGACCGCGTCGAAGGCCACGCTGGCCGGGTCGGCGCCCTCCGCGCCCCGGACCGTCTCGGCGCCCACCCGGCCGCCCCAGGTCTCCAGCTGGTCGGCGGCGGCGGCCCGGAAGGTGTCGGCCGCGCCGAGGGTGACCGAGCGCCCGTCGGCGACCAGCACCCGGGCGATCTTGCCGCAGGTGGTGGTCTTGCCGGCACCGTTGACCCCGACCACCAGCAGCACCGCCGGCACGCCGTCGCGGCCGGTGGTGCGCAGTGACCGGTCCAGGCCCGGGTCGAGCGCGTTGACCAGCTCGGCGGCGAGCAGGTCGCGCAGCTCACCGGCGGAGCGGGTGCCGAGCACCCGGGTCCGCTCGCGGAGCCGGTCGACGATGTCCCGGGTGGCGTCGATGCCGACGTCGGCGGTGATCAGGCTGTCCTCGATCTCCTCCCAGGCGTCCTCGTCGAGGTGGTCGCGGGCGAGCAGGCCGAGCAGGCCCTTGCCGAAGGCGTTCTGCGAGCGGGCCAGCCGGGATCGCAGCCGGACCAGCCGGCCGGCGGTCGGCTCGGGGACCTCCAGCGGCGGGGCCGTCGCCACCGGCGGCTCGACCAGCACGCCGGTGGAGAGGTCGGACTCGGCCGCCTCGACGGGTGGCCCGGCCAGGTCCTCCTCGGCCCGGGTGTCGACCTCGGTCTGCGGCAGCGGGGGTGCGGCACGCCGACGCAGCCGGGGCACGACCAGGCCGAGGCCGCCGAGGATCAGCACGCCGAGCAGGGCCAGTGCGACGAGGAGGTAGTCCGTCATGCCGAAATCCTGTCAGATGCCGACGACCGCGTCCCACTCACCGCCTCCAGACCCGGGCGAGCTGCGGGTACGCTCGCCGCTGCCGGGGGTGACCCACCCGCCCGCGGGGTAGCAGAGCTGAACCGTCTTCTCCTCGGAGGTGCCACCCATGCCCGAGCCACGCCTGCTCATCGGCCCGTTGCTGCGCCGGGTGGTCGGCACCCGGGCGACGGTGTGGGTGGAGACCGGCGGGCCCGCGGTGGTCACCGTCCGCACGGCGCACGGTGCCACCGGCTCCGCGCCGACCTTCTCCGCGTACGACCACCACTACGCGCTGGTGGTGGTGGAGGGGCTCACCCCGGACCACGCCACCACCTACGAGGTGCTGGTCGACGACGAGCTGGTCTGGCCGGTGGCCCGCGACGGGTTCCCGCCCAGCGTGATCCGGACCAGGGCGGCCGACGACCGGGACCAGCCGGTCAGCCTGATCTTCGGGTCGTGCCGGGAGACCACCCAGCACAACACCACCCGCAAGCTGCCCCCGGACGCGCTGGACGCGTACGCCCGGCGGCTGATGGCCGCGCCCGACCCGGACGACCTGCCCGACCTGCTGGTGCTGCTCGGTGACCAGGTCTACGCCGACGTCACCTCGCCCACGGTCAGGCGGCTGCTCAAGCGGCGTCGGCGGCGTCCGAAGGACGCCCCGGCCGACCAGGTGGTCAGCTTCGACGAGTACACCAAGCTCTACCTGGAGTCCTGGCGCGACCCGGAGATCCGCTGGCTGCTCTCCACCGTGCCCAGCGTGATGATCTTCGACGACCACGAGGTGATCGACGACTGGAACACCTCGAAGTCGTGGCGGGCCGACATGCGCCGGCAGGCCTGGTGGGCCGAGCGGATCCGCAGCGGCCTGGCCTCCTACTGGGTCTACCAGCACCTGGGCAACCTCGCCCCGGACGAGATCGCCGCCGACCCGCTCTACGCCAAGGTGGTCGCCGCCGAGGACGCCACCACCGTGCTGCGCGAGTTCGGCGAACGGGTCGACAGGGAGGCCGACGAGGCACACGACACCGAGCGCTGGCGGGCCGTGCAGTACCAGTGGAGCTACGCGCTGGACCTGGGCCGGACCCGGCTGGTCATGCTGGACAACAGGTGCAGCCGGGTGCTCGAACCGGGTGCCCGGTCGATGCTGCCGGCCGGCGAGTGGTCCTGGTTCCTGGACCGGGCCCACGGGGTCTACGACCACCTGGTGGTCGGCGCGTCGCTGCCCTGGCTGCTGCCGCCGGGCATCCACCACGTGGAGGCGTGGAACGAGAAGCTGGCCGACTCGGGCAGGCCGTGGGTCGCCGGGCTGGCCGAGAAGCTGCGCCGGGCGCTGGACCTGGAGCACTGGGCCGCGTTCCGCCGCTCGTTCGACGCCCTCGGGGCGCTGTTCGTGCGGCTGGGCAGCGGCGACCCGGGCAGCACCGGGGACCGGGTCGGCGCGGGGCCCGCGTACCCGGCGCCGGCGTCGATCAGCGTGCTCTCCGGCGACGTGCACCACTCGTACGTGGCCCGCGCCCGGTTCGACGACCCGGCGGTCCGCACCCCGGTGCACCAGCTCACCTGTTCCCCGATCCACAACCAGGTGCCGGCGGCGATGCGCCCGCTGATGAAGCTGGGCTGGAGCGCGGGGCCGGCGGCGGCCACCCGGGCACTGGCCCGCTCCGCCGGGGTACGCCGCCCGACGGTGCGCTGGAAGAAGCTCGCCGGCCCGTACTTCGGCAACGCGGTGAGCACGTTGCGGCACACCGGGCGGGAGGCGGTGGTGCTGATCGAGGGCACCACCAGCGACGGGCACCTGCGTGAGGTGGCCCGGCAACGACTCTCCTCGGCGAAGTGACGCGCGCCACGTACCCTCGTGCCGTGGACGATCATCTGCCGGAGACGCTGCGCGTGCTGGAGCACGAACTGACCGCGCTGCTGCGCCGGGGCCGGGCGCTGTCCTGGGAGATCGCCCGGGAGGTGCATCCCAACCTGGAGCCCAACGCGTACGGCCTGCTGCTGTGGCTGCGCCGGTCCGGGTCGACCCGGCTGACCGACCTGGCCGCCCAGTTGGGTATCGGTAAGGGCACGCTGAGCCGGCAGATCCAGGGGCTGGAGGCGTTGGGCCTGGTGCGCCGCGACCCGGACCCGGTCGACCGGCGGGCGGCGCAGCTGCGGCTGACCGAGGAGGGCACCCGGCGCTTCGACGCGGCCCGGTCGGCCCGGATGGACCAGATCAACAGGTCGATGGAGACCTGGCCGAAGCGGGACGTCGAGGAGTTCGCCCGCCTGATGCACCGGTTCAACGAGACCTTCTGAACCTGGCCGCGCCCCGGGTCGGGCGGCGTCGTGCCCCAGGTCGGGGGGAATAGAGCCACGTCACGTCCGGTTGTTGCTTGAGGCAACGAACACTTACGGTTGCCCGAGGCACCCTTTTCACCACCAGCGGAGGCAGCGACGATGACCCAGGCGACAGCGCCCACCCGGGCGACCGGCGTCGAGATGACCCACCGGCAGATCCTGGAGGCCCTCTCCGGACTGCTGCTGGGCATGTTCGTCGCGATCCTCTCCTCCACGGTCGTCTCCAACGCGCTGCCGCGGATCATCACCGAGCTCAAGGGCGGTCAGTCCGCCTACACCTGGGTGGTCACCTCGACCCTGCTGGCGACCACCGCGACCACCCCGATCTGGGGCAAGCTCGCCGACCTGACCAGCAAGAAGATCCTGGTCCAGCTCTCCCTGGCCATCTTCGTGCTGGGCTCCGTGCTGGCCGGGCTGTCCCAGTCCACCGAACAGCTCATCGCCTGCCGGGTGCTCCAGGGCGTCGGGGCCGGCGGCCTCACCGCCCTGGCCCAGGTGATCATGGCGACGATGATCGCGCCCCGCGAGCGCGGCCGGTACAGCGGCTACCTCGGCGCGGTGATGGCCGTCGGCACCATCGGCGGCCCGCTGATCGGCGGCGTCATCGTCGACACCTCCTGGCTCGGCTGGCGCTGGTGCTTCTACGTCGGCGTGCCGTTCGCCATCGCCGCCCTGGTGGTGCTCCAGAAGACCCTGCACCTGCCGGTCGTCAGGCGTCAGGTGAAGATCGACTGGTGGGGCGCGACGCTGATCACCGCCGCCGTGTCGCTGCTGCTGATCTGGGTCACCCTGGCCGGCGACAAGTACGACTGGATCTCCTGGCAGAGCGCCGTCATGGTGACCGGCGCAGTCGTGCTCGGCACGCTCGCCATCCGGGTGGAGAACCGGGCCAGCGAGCCGATGATCCCGCCGAGGCTGTTCCGCAACCGCACCATCACCCTCGCCGTCGTCGCCAGCATCGCCGTCGGCGTGGGCATGTTCGGCGCATCGGTCTTCCTGGGTCAGTACTTCCAGATCAGCCGGGGCGAGAGTCCGACCATGTCCGGCCTGATGACCATGCCGATGATCCTCGGCCTGCTGGTCTCCTCCGTCGTCGTCGGCCGGATCATCACCCGGACCGGCCGTTGGAAGCGCTACCTGGTCGCCGGTTCCGCGCTGCTCACCGCCGGATTCGCACTGATGGGCACGATCCGCTACGACACCCCGTACTGGCACCTCGCCGTCTACATGGCGCTGATCGGCCTCGGGCTCGGCATGACCATGCAGAACCTCGTCCTCGCCGTGCAGAACACCGTCAGCACCCACGAACTCGGCGCGGCCAGCTCGGTGGTGGCGTTCTTCCGCAGCCTCGGCGGCGCGGTCGGCGTGTCCGTGCTCGGCGCGGTCCTCGGCCACCGGGTCAAGGACTACATCGCCGACGGCCTCACCGCGCTGGGCATCCCGGCCTCAGGCTCGGGCAGCGGCGGCGTCCTGCCCGACGTGCACACCCTGCCGGGCCCGATCCGGATCGTGGTGGAGAGCGCCTACGGCCACGGCGCCGGCGACATCTTCCTGGCCGCCGCCCCGTTCGGGCTGATCGCCCTGATCGCGGTGATCTTCATCAAGGAGATCCCGCTGCGCCAGCACACCGGGGACGCCGTCACCGAGACCGTCGCGCAGGAGTCCGCCGTCGCGGCGGGCGGCGGGGCGGCGGTGGTCCGCACCGGGACCCGGGACTGACCGGTGAGCACCCCCGTCGAGCGTGAGCAGTACGGCCCGCAGGCCCGCCCGCTGGAGTTCGAGCGGGGCACCGACGGGCCCCGGGTGGTGCTGGTCGGCGTCGACGGCACCCGGACCTCGCTGCGTGCCGCGTCGTACGCGGCGGGGCTGGCCCGCAGGCAGGGCGCCGCGCTGGTGGTGGTCTTCGTCAGTGCCCCGGCCGGCTACGTGTCCCTCATGCCGGGGGTGGTGGCCGGGGCGGTCCAGCAGACCCACGACGAACTCGCCGACGAACTGCGGCAGGAGTGCCGCCGGGGCGCGGAGGAACTGGGGCTGCCGGTGACGTTCCTGTGCCGGCGCGGGGACGCGTACACCGAGCTGCGGGCGGCGGCCGACGAGTCCCGGGCGGACCTGGTGGTGGTCGGCTCCTCCGAGCAGGCCGGGCACCGGCTCGTCGGTTCCGTCGCCACCCGCCTGGTCCGCACCGGCCGCTGGCCGGTCCTCGTCGTCCCCTGACCGGGGCGGGGCCCGGGGAATGTCGGACCGGTCGGCGAGGATGCCGGCCATGACCTGGCGAGCACCGGAGATCACCCGGAACCCGGAACTTCCCGTCGGCGACGAGCGGCCCATGCTGGAGAGCTGGCTCGACTACCACCGGCAGACCCTGCTGCTCAAGTGCGCCGGGTTGACGGCCGGGCAGTTGCGCACCCCGAGCGTGGAACCGTCCGGGCTGACCCTGCTCGGCCTGGTCCGGCATCTGGGCGAGGTGGAGTCCTGGTGGTTCCGGGAGAACTTCGCCGGGCAACAGGTCGACTACCCGTACGGGTCCGTGGACGACCCACGCGCCGACCTCGACGTCAGTCACGCCGACGCCGAGGCCGACTTCGCCACCTACCACGAGCAGGTCGCCCTGGCCCGGGCCGCCACCGCCGGCCGCTCGCTCGACGAGACGTTCACCGAGGTCGGCCCCCAGCATCGGACCTTCAGCCTGCGCTGGGTCTACCTGCACCTGATCGAGGAGTACGCCCGGCACAACGGCCACGCCGACCTGATCCGGGAACGCCTCGACGGCGTCACCGGCGAGTGACCCCGCCGCTCGGCCAGGCCGGGGTTCAGTGGGCCAGCGCCGCCCGCAGGTAACGCAGCCCCTCCGGCCCGCTCCACCGGTACGCCGACAGCCCCGCCGCCCGCGCCCCCCGGATCGCCCAGTCCTCGTCGTCGACGAAGAGCACCCGGGCGGGCGGGGTCTCCAGGGCGGCACAGGCGGCCTGGAAGTACTCCTTCGCCGGCTTGTGCACCCCGACGACCGAGGAGTTGACCACCACGTCCAGCTCGCCGACCAGGCCCAGCTCGGCGAGGTCGGTGTCGAGCAGGTCGGTGGCGTTGGTGCCCAGCCCGACCCGGATGCCGCCCGCCCGCGCCTCGCGGACGAAGGCCAGCACGTCGGCGTCGACCTCGCCCCGGTAGCGCTGCCACTGCTCCACGGCCGCGCGGGCCCGCTGCGGCCCGACCGAGTCGCTCAGCGCGTCGGCCACACTGGACATCCAGTCGGCGTGGCTGACCTGACCGGTCAGCACCGGTTGCAGCCGCCCCCAGTGCATGGCGATCTCGCCGAGCACCCCGGCGGCGAGGCCGTACTCCCGTTCGACGTCGGCGGCCACCGCCGGGTCCCAGTGCCGCAGCACGCCGTCGAAGTCGAGCAGGAGCGCCGTCGGCCGTTGCCGTGCCACTAGTGATTCTCCTCGTGTCCGTCGGACCGCTCGGCGTCGGTCCGGTTGAGCCGTTGGCTGATCACCTGGGTGACCCCGCTGCGCATGGTCACGCCGTAGAGCGCGTCGGCGATCTCCATGGTCCGCTTCTGGTGGGTGATGACGATCAACTGGCTCTTCTCCCGCAACTGGGCCAGCAGGGTGATCAGGCGGCCCAGGTTCACGTCGTCGAGGGCCGCCTCCACCTCGTCCATGATGTAGAACGGGCTGGGTCGGGCCCGGAAGATCGCCACCAGCATCGCCACGGCGGTCAGCGACCGCTCGCCGCCGGAGAGCAGCGACAGCCGTTTGATCTTCTTGCCGGGCGGCCGGGCCTCCACCTCCACGCCCGTGGTGAGCAGGTCGTCCGGCTCGGTGAGGATCAACCGGCCCTCACCACCGGGGAACAGGACCGTGAAGACCTGCTCGAACTCGCGGGCCGTGTCGGCGAACGCGCTGGCGAAGACCTCCAGGATGCGCTCGTCGACGTCCTTGACCACGGTGAGCAGGTCACGTCGGGTGGCCTTGAGGTCCTCCAGTTGCTCGGAGAGGAACTTGAAGCGCTCCTCCAGGGCGGCGAACTCCTCCAGCGCGAGCGGGTTGACCTTGCCGAGCAGGGCCAGTTCCCGTTCCGCCTTGGCGGCCCGCTTCTCCTGCACCGGGCGCTCGTAGCGGACCAGCTCGGGCACCGGCAGGCCGTCGCGTTCGGCCGCCGCCACGTCCACCGGGGTCGGCGGGACGGGCTGGGTCGGGCCGTACTCGGCGACCAGGGTCTCCACGTCCAGGCCGAAGTCCTCGGCGGCCTTGGCCTCCAACTGCTCGATGCGCAGCCGCTGCTCGGCGCGGGCCACCTCGTCCCGGTGCACCTGGCTGGTCAACCGCGCAAGCTCCGCGCCGAGCCGCTTCGCCGCGCCGCGTACCTCCTGGAGCTCGGCCTCCCGGGCGGCGCGCTCCCGGGCGACCGCGTCGCGGTGCTCCTCGGCCCGCGCGATGGAGGTGCCGAGCCGGGTCAGCGCCTCGCGGGCCCCACCGACCACGGCGCGGGCGATCGCCGCGCCCCGGGTCCGGGCCGCCCGCCGCGCCGCCGCCCGCTCCCGGGCCGCCCGCTCGGCGGTCGCCTGCCGGGCCAGCGAGTCGGCCCGGCCGGCGATCGAGGCGACCCGCTCCTCGGCGGTACGCACCGCGAGGCGGACCTCCATCTCGTTCTGCCGGGCCCGGGGCACCATCGCGGCGAGCTGGTCCCGTTCCTCGGTGGAGGGTTCCGCGTCGATCGGGGTGTCCTCGGCGAGCCGCAGCCGTTCCGCCAGCTCGGCGAGGGCGGCCAGGTCGCGTTCCCGGGCCGCCTCGGCGCGGGAACGGCTCTCGCCGAGCCGGTCGGTCTCCGCCTTCGCCGACCGGGCCGCCGCACCCAGCTCGGCCAGCCGACGGGCGGCGGCGTTGCGATGGCTCTCCGCCTCCCGTTTGGCGGCGGCGGCGTGCTGCACCGCCTCCTTCGCGGCGGCCACCTCGGCCCGGGCGTCGACGAGCTGGTCGCGCAGCTCGGCGGCCGTCCGCTCGGCGGTGTGCCGGTTGGTGCGGGCCTCCTCCACGGCGGCCTGCACCTCGATGAAGCTGGCCGCCTTGGCCGACCCGCCGGCCGCCGCGTACGCCCCGACCACGTCACCGTCCGGGGTGACCGCGCGCAGCTCCGGGTTGCCGGCGACCAGCTCGGCGGCGGCGGCGAGGTCGTCGACCACCGCCACGTCGCGCAGCGCCCGGTGTACGGCGGGACGCAGCTCGGGGGCGCACTCCACCAGGTCCGGCGCCCACCGGGCGGTCTCCGGGAGCCGGGGGCGCAGCGCGTCGGCGGAGCCGGTCATGCCGGGGCCGGCGGGGCTGCCGACCAGCAGGCCGGCCCGGCCGGCGTCGGAGATCTTCAGCAGCCGCATCGCCTCGACGGCCTCGTCGACACCGGTGACCGCGACCGCGTCGGCCAGCCCGCCGAGCGCCGCGGCGAGCGCCGCCTCGTGGCCGGCGGCGACGGTGAGCAACCCGGCCAGGCTGCCCAGCAGGCCGGGCACCTCGTCGGCGCGGGCGAGCAGCGCCCCGGCACCGTCCTTGCGGCGCAGCCCCAGGGCGAGCGCCTCCTCGCGGGCCTTCCACGTCGCGGCGTCCTTCTCGGCGGCCCGCTCGGTGTCGGCCAGCGCCCGGACGGTGGCCTGCGCCCGCTCGTGGGCGGCCACCGCCTCGGCGTGCCGGTCGTCGAGTTCGGCGTTGTCCCGGTCGGCCTCGGTGGACTGTTCGGCGACCGCGTCCAGCTCCGCCTGGGCCTGGTCGGCGCGGGCCAGGGCGTCGGCGTGGGCGGCGGCGAGCCGCTCGATCTCCTCACCGGCGCTGGTGGTCCGCGCCTGCGCCGAGTTGACCTGCCCGGTCAGCCGGGCCAGCCCCTCCCGCCGGTCGGCGATCGCCTTGGCGGCGGTGACCAGTTCCCGTTCGGCGGCGGCGAGCTGGCGTTCCAGCTCCTGCCGGTGCTCGACGGCCTCGGCGAGCCGGATCTGGTCGTCGGTGAGCGCCCCGCGCAGCTCCTCCTCCTGCTCGCGGACCCGCTGCGACTCGGCCTCCAACTGGTCGGGGTCGCGGCCGGGGCGCTCGTCGTCGCCGGTGGCGCTGAGGTGGCGCAGCCGTTCCCGGGCCACCTGTTCCACCGAGCGGAACCGTTCGGAGAGCGCGGAGAGCTTGTACCAGGTGTCCTGGGCGGCGGCGAGCAGCGGCGCGTCCTCGGCGAGCGCGGCCTCCAGCTCGCCGAGGCGGCCCTGGACCTCGGCGTGTTCGCCCTCGATCTGTTCGCGCCGCTGGCGCAGCGCCGTCTCGTCGGCGATCTCCTTGTCGAGGGTGGCCCGCAGGGTGTGCAGGTCGTCGGCGAGCAGCCGGAGCCGGGCGTCGCGCAGGTTGGCCTGGATGGCGGCGGCCCGCCGGGCCACCTCGGCCTGGCGGCCCAGCGGCTTGAGCTGACGGCGCAGCTCGGCGGTGAGGTCGGTCAGCCGGTTGAGGTTCGTCTGCATCGCGTCGAGCTTCCGCAGCGCCTTCTCCTTGCGCTTGCGGTGCTTGAGGACCCCGGCCGCCTCCTCGATGAACGAGCGGCGGTCCTCCGGCTTGGCGTGCAGCATGCCGTCGAGCCGGCCCTGGCCGACGATGATGTGCATCTCCCGGCCGATGCCGGAGTCGCTGAGCAGCTCCTGGATGTCGAGCAGCCGGCAGGAGTCGCCGTTGATCTCGTACTCGCTCTCGCCGGAGCGGAACATCCGGCGGGTGATGGACACCTCGGTGTACTCGATCGGCAGCGCGCCGTCGGTGTTGTCGATGGTGAGGGTGACCTCGGCCCGGCCCAGCGGTGCCCGGCCGGCGGTGCCGGCGAAGATAACGTCCTCCATCTTGCCGCCGCGCAGCGCCTTGGCGCCCTGCTCGCCCAGCACCCAGGCGATCGCGTCGACGACGTTGGACTTGCCGGAGCCGTTCGGGCCGACCACGCAGGTGATCCCGGGCTCCAGCTTCAACGTCGTGGCGGAGGCGAAGGACTTGAACCCCTTCACCGTCAGACTCTTGAGATGCACCTGTCCGATCCTCGTCCGGTGGCCACCGCAGGCGTCGCGGGCTGCGCGGACCTGGTGAACCCGCAGACTAACCCGTGGGTACGCGACGACCGGCACGCGACCCGCCCCGGCACCGCCGGCCGACCGCCGTGCGGTGGGTGGAATTGATCGGGGTGGCCCACGCCACATCGGTTCGCAAGATCGTGAATTGGTGAGCGGAGAAATGTGTGGCGGACAGCACTGCGCGCCGGCACGAAAGTGTCGGCGCGCTTTTTCGCGGTGGTGCTGTTCAGTTTTCTGCGTACCCGACGATCAGGTGAGCGCCGGCTCGGCCAGCCGGAGGAGGTCGTCCACCTCCGCCGCAGCCGCCGCGAGCCGATCGTTGTCGGCACGCAGGCGCGTGATCTCGAACTCCAGGGCCTGGACCCTGGAACGCAGTCGGGTGACCTCGTCGAGCAGACGCCGGTCGGGCGCTGCACCTACGTGGCCGTAGAGGGCCTTCGCCATGCTGACTCCTTGATATGCGCTGCCGGAAAAGCCGGCCAACGCGCGCCCATTTCGTGTTCGCGACTACTACCAGGCCATCGGAATCCGGGCGTGGCTGGGCGCGACTGGCGACACCTACATATTGAGCGATAACCCCTCGTTCGTCAAGTTCTCGCAGGCCGTAGATCATCTCCACGTCTGCCCTGTGCACTTGCCGAGGGGGCCGCAAGGCTCGGACACTCTCTGTCCGGACTCCTTGACTCTACGCCTTCCCGGACAGGTACGGTGACCCTGGACGGTCGTCCCTCCTTAACTCTTCCTTAGCCACATTGCTGCTGTTCCGTGGCCGCCGTAGCGTCACCCCGGCCCGCAAGCGACCCGTGGAGGCGACAGGCGTGTACGGCTGGACCGACCCGAACGACCCGGACGCCGCGTACCGACGGCCGCAGCCGTCGACGGACGACCCGGCCTGGCTGACCGACCGTCCCGCCCCCCGCTCGGCGTACCTCTTCGGCGACGACCCGGCCGTGGACGCACCGGCGCAGCCGGGCCCCGCCGGGGCCGACGCCGCGACCGGACCCGCCGGGGGCACCCCGCCCGCCGCCGACCGGTGGACCGACGCACCGGACGGTCAGCCGTGGCAGGGCGGGCAGACCGGCTGGCAGGACGCACCCACCGGCCGTTGGAACGCCGGGCCCGCCGGGCAGTGGGACGCCGTCGAGCAGACCACCGCCCGGCCGGACGACCGGAATGCCGCCCACCAGGAAGACGCGTGGCGGGACGGGCGGTGGTCGGACGGTCGGGACGAACCTGCCGGAACACGGCAGGAGGACCGGGCCGGTGCCTGGCAGGACGACCGGGCCGGCGAGTGGCAGGGCGACCCGGCCGGCGCATGGCGGGACGACCGGACCGGAGCCTGGCAGGACGAGCAGGGCGACCAGTCCGGGGCCTGGCGGGACGAGCACGACCGGACCGGAGCCTGGCAGGACGAGCAGGGCGACCAGTCCGGGGCCTGGAGGGACGAGCACGACCGGGCGGGGGCCTGGCAGAGCGCGCGGGACGACCGGCCCGGCCGGTGGCCGGACGAGCAGGCCGCCTCCTGGCGGGACGGGCAGCCCGGCACCTGGCCGGCCGGACACGGCGAGCCGGACCAGCCGTGGCACGGCGAGCCGGACCAGCCGTGGCAGGGTGGGCCGGACGACCGGACCGGCGTATGGCAGGGCCAGCCGGCCGCCGGGCCGGACCGGCAGGAGCCGTGGCCGGACCGGCCGGACGGGTCGTGGTCCGGTGACGGGGCCGACCGGTGGGCCCAGCCGCAGGCCGGGCCGTGGCACGACGGGGTGGACCGGGCTGTCGGGCCCGACGCCCCCCGGGCCGACGCGCCCGCCGGACCCGACGGCCGGCAGCCGTACCCGGCCGCCGTCGGGCCGGTGCGTGCCGACCTGCGGGACGCCACCGCGGCCACCCCGACGGTCGGACCGGTCGACGCGGTGGCCGCGACCGGTCGTACCCGGCGGCGGTCGCGACGTCCGGTGCTCATCGGCGGTGCCGCCGCGGCGGCGACCCTGGTGGTGAGCCTCGGCATCGGCGCGGTGCTGCTGCCCGACGACGACGGGAACACCGACCGGGCCGCCCTCGACGAGCCGGTGGCCACCGCGCCCGTCATCACCGGCACCGCCCCGAGTAGCAGCGCCCCGGCCTCCCCCAGCGCGTCGCCGAGCCCGTCACCGACGTCGGCGAGCCCGTCACCGAGCCGGACCGCCACGCCGACGCCCACCCCGAGCCGGACCCAGGCGGCGTCGCGGCAGACCGCCCGGGGCGGCTCCGGCAGCGTGGCCCCGGCCGCGCCCCCCACCACCCGGGCGGCGGTCAGCGGCGGCGGGGGCAGCCAGACCCAGCAGGTCGTCGATCTGGTCAACGCCGAGCGGGCCAAGGCCGGCTGCGCCGCCGTCACCGTCGACGCCAAGCTGACCCTCGCCGCCCAGCAGCACAGCCAGGACCAGGCCGATCACAAGACCATGACGCACACCGGCAGCGACGGCAGCAACGCCGGGCAGCGGCTGGACCGGGCCGGCTACGCCTGGCGCACCTACGGTGAGAACGTCGCCTGGAACCAGCCGACCCCGGCCGCGGTGATGGACGCCTGGATGAACAGTCCCGGTCACCGGGCCAACATCCTCAACTGCGCGTTCACCGAGATCGGCGTCGGGGTGGCCAACGGCAACGGGCCGTACTGGACGCAGGACTTCGCCGCCCCGCGCTGACCGGGGACGGCCGACCGGGCCACATCATCCCGGGCCCCCGGCGACGACGTGACCGCGTCGTCGCCGGGGGCTTCTCGTTTGACCGGGTGAGGCGTGCGGCGTACCGCACGGGACCCGGGAGCAGCCGATGCGCATCCGGCCGTCAGCGTCCGCGACGCGCGGCGGGTCGTCGCTGCCCACCCGGCCACCGCGCCGCCACCCGGCCCGCCGGGTGCTGCCGGCCACGCTGGCACTCGCCCTGCTGACCCCGGTGTACGCCTGCCGTCCCGACCTCGGCCCACCCGGCGCACCGACCCCCTGGCCCCCCGCAGCGGCCCGGCAGTGGCGGTGGCAGTGGCAGCTCACCGGCCCGGTCGACACCACCGTCGACGCCGACGTCGTCCTGCTCGACCCGGTACGGGTGAGCACCGCCGAGACCGGGGCGCTGCGTCGGCGCGACCGGCGGCTGATCTGTCACGTGCCCGTCGGGACGTACGCGGGGACGGACCCGGACGCCGCCCGCTACCCGGCGGCGGTGCGGGGTGCTGCCGCCGGGCGGCCCGGCACCCGGTGGGTGGACGTGCGGCGGTGGGACCTGCTGCGGCCCGTCCTGGCCGACCGGTTCCGGCTCTGCCGGGGCAAGGGGTTCGGCGCGGTGGCCCTCGTCGACGCCGACGGGTACGCCCACCGGTCGGGCTTCCCGCTCGGCTTCGACGACCAACTGCTGTTCAACCGGCGCACGGCCGGGCTGGCCCGTTCCCTGGACCTCTCCCCCGGCCTGGTCGGCGACGTCGACCAGGTGGCCGCCCTCGCGCCGGACTTCGACTTCGCGGTCGACGAGGAGTGCGTCAGGTTGCGCCGCTGCGCCCGGCTGCTCCCCTTCGCCGACGCGGGCAAGCCGGTCTTCCAGGTCGAGTACGCCGGTGACCCGGCGCGGTTCTGCGTGACGACCGTCGGCTACGGCTTCGCCTCGATCCGTAAGAACCGCACCCTGGACGCCTGGCGGGTGCCCTGCCCCACCGTTGCCGGGCCGGTCCCCGGCACACCGCGGTGACCCGGACCACGCGGTGCGGTCCGGGTCACCCGTGCCGCCGGCCACGGCGCTGCACCACCCGGGCGGGCGGTCACCGGCGGCGGGTCCGACGCTCGGTCAGTGCGCCCCGACCAGCTCCGGCGTCGGTTCGGCCGGTGGGGTGACGGCGGGCCGGTCGCGGCGGCGCAGGAACCGGGGGGCCCACCAGTTGGCCTCGCCGAGCAGGGTCATCACCGACGGCAGCACCACGGCCCGGATGATCGTGGCGTCCAGCAGGATCGCCGCGGCCAGCCCGATGCCGAGCTGCTTCATGTCGATCGTGCTGAGCGAGGCGAAGATCGCGAACACCCCGACCATCACGATCGCCGCGCTGGTCACCACCCCGGCCGAGGAGGTGATGCCGTAGGCGACCGCGTCGGCGTTGGACCGGCCGCCCCGGATGCCCTCCCTGATCCGGCTGACCACGAAGACGTGGTAGTCCATGGAGAGCCCGAAGAGCACCACGAACAGGAACAGCGGCAGCCAGGAGACGATCGCGCCCATCGAGGTGAAGCCGAGCAGGTCCTGCGCCCACTCGCCCTGGAAGACCAGCACCAGCAGGCCGTACGCGGCCCCGGCGGAGAGCAGGTTGAGCAGGATCGAGGTGAGGGCGACCACCACCGACCGGAACGTCCAGGTCATCACCAGGAAGGTCAGCGCCAGCACGAACGCCATCACCAGCGGCAGCTTCTCCCGGATGTGCCGGGCGTAGTCCTCGCTGGCGGCCACCCCGCCACCGACGGCGTACTCGACGCCGGGGATGCCGCGCAGTGCGGCGGGCAGCAGGTCGTCGCGGAGTTCGTGCAGGGAGCGCACCGACCGGTCGTCCCGGCTGGCGTACGGGGTGGCCACCTCCAGCACCGACACCCGGCGGTCGGCCGACACCTCGATCGTCGGGCCGTCCGCCTCGGCCGGGGCGAACAGCGGGTCGGCGGCGGCGGTGCGGGCCAGCCCGGTCAGGGCGGCGCGCACCCGGTCGGCCTGGTCGGCGGGGGCCCGTACGGCGACCGTGTGGCTGGTCCCGGTGCTCGGGAAGGCGGCGGTCAGCCGGTCGTACGCCTGCATCGCCGGGGTCGTCCGGGGCAGGTCCTCCATGCCGGGGAACTTCAGCTTCATGCCGAGCGCCGGGGCGGCCAGGGCGAGCAGCAGCCCCACCGAGACGATCAGGGTGGCCCGGGGAGCACGAAGCGCGGGTCGCAGCACCGCCGGCCAGAACCGGGGCCGGGCCGGCTGCCCGTGCCGGCCGGCGCGGGGGGCGGTGAGCCGCCACAGCAGCGGCACCCGGGGACGGTCCACCCAGCGGCCCAGCTTGGCCAGCAGTGCCGGCAGCACGGTCAGCGAGCCGGTCACCGCGACGGCGACCACCAGGATCGAGCCGACGGCGAGGGAGGAGAAGACCACGTCGTCGGCGAGCATCAGGCCGGCCATCGAGATGATCACCGCGAAGCCGGAGACGACCACGGCGTGCCCGGACGTCTCGGCGGCGATCTCCACCGCGTCCAACCCGGACCGGCCCTTGGCCCGTTCCTCGCGTTCCCGTCGGACGTAGAACAGCGAGTAGTCCACCCCGACGGCCATCCCGATCAGCAGGATCACGCTGGAGGTGGTGTCCGTGGCGGGCACCAGGTGGGAGGCGAGGGTGGACAGACCCATCGCGGCGGCCACCGAGGAGAGCGCCAGCAGCACCGGCACCCCGGCGGCGATCAGCGCGCCGAACGCGACGATCAGGATGGCCAGGGTGACCGGCAGGCTGAGCAGCTCGGCCCGCTTGAAGTCCCGGCCCAGGGTGTCGTCCAGCGCCTGGTTGATCGACGGGCCGCCGACCTGCTCGATCCGCAGCTGCGGGTGGGCGGCCTGGGCGTCGGCGGTGGCGTCGCGCAGCGGCTGCACCCGGTCGGCGGCGGTCTGCGGGTCACCGGCCATGGTGACCGGCACCAGCAGCGCGGCACCGTCGCGCGACGGGACCGGCTCGCCGACCGACGCCACCCCGGTGACCTGTCGCAGCCGGTCGGCCGCGTCGGTCGCGGCGGCCTGCGCGGCGGCCCGGTCCAGGGTGCCGGTACGCGGGGTGATCAGGATGTTCTCCACCGCCGGATCGGTGAAGTCGCCCGAGGTGATGATCACGTCGGCGTGACCGGACTCGCCGATCGCCTGGTCGGCCTGGGTGGCCTCGTTCAGGCCGGCGGCGTTGCCGCCGACGAAGCACACCGCCACGAAGACCACCCAGAGCGCGATCGCGCGCCACGGATGCTCCGCGCTCCACCGTGCCAACCGCACCGTCACCGGTCTGCCGCCCATCTGAGTCGGGCCCCCTTCCCGCCGGCGCCCTGCCGACCGTGCTGACGCTAGGGACGGCGACGCCGGGGCACATCGGGGAACGGCCCCGGCCCGCCCCCGAGGACGCGGGGGCGGTCGGGTCGGGTCGCCCGGGACGACCGACCGGGTGGATCGGGGAAAATCCGGCGGCGGCCCGGGGTGCCGGCGGCGCGGCACACCGGCGCAACCCCGAACCGGCTCGGGGTCAGCCCCTGAGGGCACCCCGGGGGCGGGGCTGACAGCGGGGGCAGCTGTACGACGACCGGTTCATGAACGCCTCCCGGCGGATCGGCGCACCGCACCGCCGGCAGGGCTCACCCTCCCGGCCGTAGACGTTCAGCGACCTGTCGAAGTAGCCGCTCTCCCCGTTGACGTTGACGTACAGGTCGTCGAAGCTGGTGCCGCCCTGCGTGATCGCCTCGCCGAGGACGTCCCGCACGTGCCCGAGCAGCCGACCCGCGGCGGGGGCGGTCAGCGCGTCGGTCGGGCGGGCGCCGTGCAGCCGGGCCCGCCACAGCGCCTCGTCGGCGTAGATGTTGCCCACTCCGGACAGCAGCGTCTGGTCCAGCAGGGCCCGCTTGACCTCGGTACGCCTGCGGCGCAGCGCGGCGACGAACCCCGCGTCGGAGAACTCCGGGTCCATCGGGTCGCGGGCGATGTGGGCGATCTCGGCGGGCAGTTCGGCGCCGCCCTCGCTGACCGCGAGCCCGCCGAACGTCCGCTGGTCGACGAAGCGCAGTTGCGGGCCGTCGTCGGCGAACCGGAACCGGACCCGCAGGTGCAGCTCGTCGGCCGCCTCGGCCGGCTGGAGCAGCAGTTGCCCCGACATGCCCAGGTGGCCGACGAGGGCGTCCCCGCTGTCCAGCGGCAGCCAGAGGTACTTGCCGCGCCGCCGCACGTCGGTCACCGTCCGGCCGGCCAGCACGTCGGCGAAGTGCGCCGGACCGGGCGGGTGGCGTCGCACGGACCGGGGGTGGCGCACCTCCACCGTCGAGATCCGCCGGCCGGTGACCCACTGGGCCAGTCCCTGCCGTACGGTCTCGACCTCGGGCAGCTCAGGCACGGCCCAGTCCCGCCTCGGCGGTCTCGTCCGCCGTCGGGAGCACCGCGTCGGCAGCCGGCCCGTCGGAGGTGGACCCGACCGTACCGTTGCCGGTGGACCCGGCCGGGCCGTCCGGGGTGGACCCGGGCGTCGCGTCGGCGTCGACCGGGCCGGGGCCGACCCGGTCCTGCTCGTCCGGCCCGCTGTCGGCCCGGTCCCGCTCGGCCTGCGCGGTGAGTTCCCGCCAGGCCGCCTCGGCGGCCCGCTGCTCGGCCTCCTTCTTGCTGCGGCCCTCCGACCCGCCGTAGCGGTTGCCGGCCACCACCACCCAGGCGGTGAAGGTCTTGAGGTGGTCCGGGCCGGTGCCCTCGATCCGGTACTCGGGCACCCCCAGGCCGAGCGCGGCGGTCAGCTCCTGGAGGCTGGTCTTCCAGTCCAGCGCCGCGCCCCGGCCCGCCGACTCGGCCATCAGCGGGTCGAACAGCCGGTGGATGACGACCGCCGCGGTGTCCAGCCCGTGCTGGAGGTAGATCGCGCCGAGCAGCGCCTCCAGGGTGTCGGCGAGGATGCTCGCCTTGTCCCGCCCGCCGGTGGTCTCCTCGCCCTTGCCGAGCAGCAGGTAGGCGCCGAGCCCGTCCGGGCCGAGGCCCCGGGCCACGTCGGCCAGGGCGCGCATGTTGACCACGCTGGCCCGCAGCTTGGCCAACTGCCCCTCGGGCAGGTCGGGGTGGTTCCGGAACAGCGCCGTGGTGATCACCACGCCGAGCACCGAGTCGCCGAGGAACTCCAACCGCTCGTTGGTGGGCAGCCCGCCGTTCTCGTACGCGTACGAGCGGTGGGTCAGCGCCCGCTCCAGCAGCTCGGCGTCGAGTGTCACCCCGAACGCCGCCTCCAGGTGGCTGACGGGCGCACGCCGCCGCTTGTCGTTGCTCATGTTCCTACCTCTGCTTCGGTCCCGCCGGGGTACGCGGGCGGATGACCCGGGTGCCGGGCGGCGGGTGCGTTCTGGACCGTCGGGCCGGCCGGCGTGGGTCCGGTGTTCCCGGTCACCTCGTCGGCCCGGTCGGCGGCGGAACGGGTGGGGGTGTCCTCCCGCTCCGGGTCGGTGCCGTCGCTCGCGGGAAGGAGCGCGACCTGCTCCCGGACCTGCTCGGTGGCCCGGCGACGCCAGAGGTGGGCGGCCAGGGCGATACCGGAGGCGACGTCGTCCGGGGTCGCCGCGCCGTGGCAGACCACCACCGTCCCGCCGACCCCGAGCAGGGCCGCCGCCCGGGGCGCTCCGCCACTGGTCGGTGGGCCCCCGGCCATCGCGTACGCCCCCTCGATGGTCTTGAGCAGGATGTTGCCGGTGAAGCCGTCGGTGACGACCACGTCGGCGCGGACGCCGGACGTCACGTCGTACCCCTCGACCAGGCCGACGTAGCGGGCGTCACCGGGCAGCGCGGTGGCGGCGAGCATCAGGTCGGCGGTGCGGCGCGGGCGGTCCCCCTTGCCGGCCTCGGTGCCGACCGAGAGCAGGCCGACGCGGGGGGCGGCGACGGCGTGGGCGACGGCGGCGTAGGCCGCGCCGAGCACGGCGTGCCGGGCCAGGGTGGCCGGTCGGGGTTCCAGGGAGCCGCCGACGTCGAGCAGGACCACCGGGCCGGAGACGGCCGGGATCGTCGCCACCAGCGCGGGCCGGCGCACGCCGGGCCAGCGGCCGAAGCCGAGGGCGGCGGCGGAGACGGTGGCGCCGGTGGACCCGGCGGAGACGAGCGCGTCGGCGGCGCCGTCGCGGACGGCGGAGACGGCCGCCCGGACGGTGCTGTCGGCGCGGGGGGCGTGCTCGGTCGGCCCGGCGGCGGTCCGGGTGGCCCGGATGGTGATCCGGGTCCGTTGCGCCGGGGTCAGGGCGTCGACCACCCCGGCCGCGACCTCGGTCGGGCCGACGAGCAGCAGGTGCAGGTCCGGGTCGGCCCGCACCGCCCGCAGAGCGCCGTCAACCACGACGGCGGGAGCATCGTCCCCGCCGAGGAGGTCAACGGCGATCCGCGCGGTGCCCGACTCCCTCGCCGGGCCGGCCGGATCAGGCCGGCCGGTGTCGGAGGGAGCCGGGGCACCGGGCGATCGCCGGGGTGCGCGCGCCACCCGACCCGTGGTCGGGGGTGTCACTCGGCGTCCAGGTCAGACCTCGAGGACCTGGCGGCCGTTGTACGTGCCGCAGACGGAGCACGCCGCGTGCGGCAGCTTGGGGGACTTGCACTGCGGGCAGGCCACGGTCGCGACCACAGCCGCCTTCCAGTTCGCCCGGCGGGACCGGGTGTTGCTGCGCGACATCTTGCGCTTGGGGACGGCCACGGTTCCTACTCCTCTGTACGGTTCAGTTGCGACAGGCTCGCCCAACGCGGGTCGATCTGCTGGTGGCTGTGATCGGCCGGCAGATCGTCCCGGTGCACCCCGCATTCGGGGCACAGTCCCGGGCAGTCCTCCCGGCAGAGCGGGTTGGTCGGCAGCGTGAGCACCACCGCGTCCCGCAGCGCCGGCTCCAGGTCGATCAGATCGTCCTGCATCCGGCCCACCTCGTCCTCGTCGGTCGTGATGTCCGTGGTGCTGTTCTCGTACGCGTACAGCTCCTGGACGTTCACGGTCAACGAGTAGTCGATCGCGCGCAGGCAACGACCGCACTCGCCCTGGACGGGACCGGTCACGGTCCCGGAGACGAGCACGCCCTCGGACACCGACTCCAACCTCAGGTCGAGGTCGAGGTCCGCGCCCTCCGGCACGCCGATCAACTCTCCGCCGAGGTCCGCCGGTGCCGGCACGACCCGCCGATGCGTACGCAACGCGCCAGGGCGACGCGGCAGGTCCCTCGTGTCGAGGACCAGCGGCGCCCTGGGGTTGAGTGATGAAGGCGAGTGTTTGGGCATAGTCAGACTCCGGCCGGTGAGAGGCCGACAAAAAAGGTTACCTGGGCGACCGCCTGGTCGTCGAACCGGGGGCGACGCCCGACCCGTCCGTCGGTGGGATGAGGTGCCGCTCAGAAGGGTAACGGGCGTTCCGCCTCGTCCCCACCGAAGGTGCCGATCTCGCGCAGCGCGTGCATCTTGTCCCGCCCGCGCTCGATCGAGGCCAGCGCCCGGGTGAGGAACTGCTCGAAGTTCGCCAGCGCGGTGTCGACGTAGTCGTCGACCTCCTCGCGCAGCCGCTGCGCCTCGGCGCGGGCCTCGGCGATGATCCGGGCCCCCTCGTGCTCGGCGGAGACGGTGATCTCGTTCACCGAGACCAGCCGGGCGTGTTCCGCCTCACCCTCGCTGATGATCCGGTCGGCCTCCCGCTTGCCGGCTTCCATGATCTTGTCCCGCTCCTCCAGCAGGGCGGCGGCGCGGCGCAGGTCGGCGGGGAGTTCGGCGCGCATCTCGTCGAGGGCGGCGATCATCTCGCCCCGGTCGACCATGCAGTTGTTGCGCGACATCGGGACGGAGCGCGCCTGCTCCACCATGGCGATCAGTTCGTCGATGCGGTCGAGCGGGTCCACCGGTACCTCACTCCTGTCGTTCGTCGGCCGACCTACATGATGCGGCCTGCGCCCGGCTTCGGCGCTGCACCACATGATGTCGTGCCCCGGCCACCACCGCCGCCACCACCCCGGCCCGACGCGCCGCCCGGATGCGGCGTGACCGCGCGACGGTTCAGGGACGCGGGACGGTCAGCCGGGCCTGCAGCGCCCGGCGGACGGTGTCGGGCACGTGCGAGGAGATGTCGCCACCCCACTTCGCCACGTCCTTGACCAGGCTGGAGGAGAGGAACGAGTAGAGCGGGTTGGTCGGCATGAACAGCGTCTCCACGCCGGCCAGGCCGATGTTCATCTGGGCCATCTGCAACTCGTAGTCGAAGTCGCTGACCGCCCGCAGGCCCTTGATCAGCACACTCGCCTCCTGCGCCCGGCAGAAGTCGACGAGCAGCCCCCGGAACGACGCGACCCGCACGTTGCCGTACGAGGAGGTCACCTCGCGGAGCATGTCGATCCGCTCCTCGACGGTGAACAGGCCGCTCTTCGACTGGTTCACCAGCACGCCGACGATCACCTCGTCGAAGAGCCGGCTGGCCCGTCCGATGATGTCGAGGTGTCCGTTGGTGACCGGGTCGAACGAGCCGGGACACACCGCACGTCTCATGATCGGCGACCGTACCAAAGAGTGGTCTCGCCGTAACGCCGGCTGCGCCCGGCGGTGATGCCCTGCACCCAGTCGACCGGGCCGCCCCGGGTGGACCGCTCGACCACGACCAGCGCGTCGGGGGCGAGCCAGTCGTGCGCGACCAGCCCGGTCAGCAGGGCGGTGATCTCGTCGTCCGGCACCGCGTAGGGCGGGTCGGCGAAGACCACGTCGTACGGATCGCCGCCGGGTCCGGCCGCGACCACCCCGGCCACCCTGCCGGTGACCAGTCGGGCGGCGGGGGCGGCCCGCAGCGCGGCGACGTTCTCCCGGATCACCCGGGCGGCCCGGGGGTCGGACTCGACGAGCAGCACGTGCGCCGCGCCCCGGGACAGCGCCTCCAGCCCGACCGCGCCGGAGCCGGCGTAGAGGTCGGCGAAGCGGGCCCCGTCCAGGTCCACCTCGGCGGCGACGGCACTGAACAGCGCCTCCCGGACCCGGTCGGAGGTGGGTCGGGTGCCGCCGCCGGCGGGTGCGGCGATCCGTCGTCCGCCGAGCGTGCCGGCCACGATCCGGGTCACGGTCTGCCCCTGTGCATGCCTGTGACGCTACGCGACGGGCGGCGCGGGCCGGCGGCGCGGTGCACCCGGGCCGGGTGACCACATGATCACTTCAGGTAGATCAATGATCTCATATGTATAACAACACTCCCTGTGCCGGCTGTGCGCTATGTCCGTATCGACGGGCCCACTAGGGTCGGCCCGGTGCCGGTGCCGCTCCGCCGGCCAGGGCGCCGGACCGGCGTCGTCACGGCGCTCCCCATCCCTGCCGTGACCCGACAGACGCCACCCCCGCCGCGCCCTGACGCACCCTCACCCCGGGAGTACGCGTGATCCGTCCCCAGCTGTCGCCACGGCGACCGCTCGCCGCGACCGCCGCCGCCCTGGCCGGCCTGGCCACGGCCCTCGCCCTGACCGCCCCGGCGGGCGCCACCGCAGCCTCACCGTCCCCCACGGCCACGGCCACGGCCACGGCCACGCCGACGGCGACCGCCACGCCGAGCGCGACGGCCACCACCCCGTCGGGCGGCGAGCCCGCGCCGTCCTGCGTCGCCGCCGCCGACGCCCGCTACACGCACACCTTCGACGGGCCCGCGGGCAAGGCGTCGATCACGCTGACCAACGGCCCGCTGTGCCGGGGCGAGGAGCAGGACCTGGCCCTGGTGTCGTACGTGACGCCGTCGGCGAAGTTCGCCGTCCCGCAGTACGTGCTCGACAAGTCGGTCAAGAAGTTCACCGGGGTGGCCCCGGGCGAGCTGGGGGTGGCCACCCTCGACTTCGCCGTCGAGGTGCCGAACTGCTACACCCAGGTCGACTTCGTCTTCGGCAGCAAGCTGATCGACCCGCTGACCGACACCAGCGACCGGTACGGCGACCGCAAGGTCGGCAGCCCGGCCGGCATCGGCGCCCGCTCCACCGGCCCGCGCGCCTGGTACAACGGCGGCTCGGGCACCTGCTCGGCCGCGCCGGAGGTGATCGCCGAGTCCGACTGCGACGGCAACGTCGAGCTGACCCTGGTCAACCGCGGCGGCAACGCCGGGGCGACCTTCGCGATCGTCGGCAGCGGTGGGTTCACCGAGCAGGTGACCGTCCCGCTGCGCAAGATCGAGACCCGCAGGCTCAGCGCCGGGCAGGCGCAGGAGATCACCGTCACCGCCCCCGGCATGAAGGACTTCACCGGCGGCTGGCAGAAGCCCGCCGACTGCCAGCAGCCCGAGGTCGGCACCCCCGACGCCAGCTACGAGTCGAGCTGCGACAAGATGATCTTCCGGATCAGCAACCCGGAGGACGGCACCCCGCTGACCTCCGTGTTCACCCCCAACAAGGGCGAGCCGAAAAAGATCACCGTCGAGCCCGGCCGGACCGGGACGGTCAGCTTCCCGGCCAGCAAGGGGCTCACCGTCACCGTCACCGGTGACCTCGACTCCGGCGGCCCACTGAAGTGGGAGCAGCCGAAGGACTGCCCGTCCACCGGTGGCGGCGGTGGCGGCGGCGACCAGGACGGCGGCCTCCCGGTGACCGGCGCGGCGGCCGGTGCCATCGCGGCCGGTGCGGCCACCCTGCTGGTGGCCGGCGGGGTGCTCTTCCTCGTCGCCCGTCGTCGGCGCATCCGCTTCACCGTCTGACCCGCACAGCACACCCGCAGGGCGCTGCCCCCGCACAGCACCGCAGGGCGCTGCCCCGCACAGCACGCCCGCAGGGCGCGTCGACCGACCGGTCGACGCGCCCTGCGCGGTTTCACGCTTGACCCTGCCGCAGCGTCAACCTCGCATGCTGACGCCATGTCCACGACAGAGTCGACGCGAGCCCCCGGGCCCGCCATCCAGATCCGGGGCCTGACCAGGTCCTACCGCGAACTGCCCGTGCTGCGCGGAGTGGACCTCGACGTGGCCCCGGGCAGCATCCTCGCCCTGCTCGGCGCCAACGGAGCGGGGAAGACCACCCTGGTACGCATCCTCGCCACCCTGCTCCGGCCGGACGGCGGAACGGCCCACGTGCACGGCTTCGACGTCACCACCCAGGGCGCGCGGGTACGCGAGTCCGTCAGCCTCACCGGCCAGTTCGCCGCCGTCGACGAGATCCTCACCGGCCGGGAGAACCTGGTGCTGGTCGCCCGGCTGCGCCACCTGCCCGACCCCGGCCGGATCGCGGACGACCTGCTCGGCCGCTTCGCGCTCACCGACGCGGGCCGTCGGCGGGTGGGCACCTACTCCGGCGGGATGCGCCGCCGCCTCGACATCGCGATGAGCCTCATCGGCGACCCACCGGTGATCTTCCTCGACGAACCCACCACCGGGCTCGACCCGCAGGCACGGATCGAGGTGTGGCAGGCCGTCCGGGAACTCGCCCGCCGGGGCACCACCGTGCTGCTCACCACCCAGTACCTCGACGAGGCCGAACAGCTCGCCGACCGGATCGCCGTGCTGCACCACGGGCGGATCATCGCCGACGGCACGCTGGCCCAGCTCAAGCAGCTCCTCCCGCCCGCCACCGTCGAGTACGTCGAGAAGCAGCCCACCCTGGAGGACGTGTTCCTCGCCATCGTCGGCGACGACGGGGCCACCGCCGACACCGACCGCGTCCCGGACCCCGCCCGCCCCGCCGGCACGAGCCACTGAGGACCCCGATGACCAGACACTTCCTGCCGGACACCGCCGCCCTGCTCGGGCGCTCGCTGCGGCACATCAGCCGCAGCCCGGACACCGTCATCACCACCACGATCATGCCGATCGCGTTCCTGCTGCTGTTCGTCTACGTGTTCGGCGGCGCGATCCGGACCGGGTCCGACCGGTACGTGAACTACCTGCTGCCCGGCATCCTGCTGATCACCGTCGTCTCCGGCATCTCCTACACCGCGTACCGGCTCTTCCTGGACCTCAAGGGCGGCATCTTCGAGCGGTTCCGGTCCATGCCGATCGCCCGCTCGGCCGTGCTCTGGGCACACGTGCTGACCTCGCTGGTCGCCAACCTGATCTCGCTCGTGGTGGTGGTGCTGGTCGCCCTCGCCATGGGCTTCCGCTCCGGGGCCGGCCCGCTGGCCTGGCTGGCGGTCACCGGCATCCTGCTGCTGTTCACCCTGGCGCTGACCTGGCTCGCGGTCATCCCGGGCCTGACCGCCACCTCCGTGGACGGCGCGAGCGCGTTCTCCTACCCGCTCATCCTGCTACCGTTCGTCAGCTCGGCCTTCGTGCCCACCGACACCATGCCCGGCCCGGTGCGGGCCTTCGCCGAGCACCAGCCGGTGACCTCCATCGTGAACGCCCTGCGCGGCCTGCTCGCCGGGCAGCCGGACGGCGGTGAGGTGTGGACCGCACTCGTCTGGTGCGCCGGCCTCCTCGTCGTCGCGTACGCCGGCGCGATGGTCGTGCACCGCCGTCGGGTCGGTTGACGGTGCGGCCGGATCGGGCAGGCTGAGGCCATGTTGACGATCGGACGGCTGGCGTCGTACGCCGGGGTGACCATCCGCGCCGTACGGCACTACCACCAGATCGGGCTGCTGCCGGAACCGGAGCGCGACGCCTCCGGCTACCGCACGTACGACGCGGCGGCGGTGGTACGCCTGATCCGGATCCGCACCCTCGCCGAGGCCGGCGTCCCGCTGAGCCGGGTCCGCGAACTGCTCGACGCCGACCCGGCGACGTTCGCCGCCGCCACCACCGAGATCGACCACCAGTTGCGTACCCAGATCCGGGCGCTTCAGGAGCACCGACGGCGGATCGCCAGGCTCCGTGACGGTGACACCCTCGCCGTCCCCGCCGAGGTGGTCGACTATCTGGACCGGCTCCGCGCCGCCGGGGTGCCACTGGTCGCCGTCGAGGGCGAACGCGACGGATGGATCCTGATGGCGGCGCGGTGGCCGGACGCGATCCCGACGCTGATGGCCGACAAGGTGGCCCAGCTCGACAACCCCCAGGTCGTCCAGTTCTACCGACTGATCGGACGGATCGCCGAGAACTGGCAGGACGAGGAGCTGCTGCACGAGACGGCGGACCTGATGGCCGAGATGTTCGCGCAGGCGGAGGCCGCCGGGGAGCTGGCGATGCAGAAGGAGGTCACCCCCGACCCCGCGTTCGTCAGGTTGATGGACTCGTTCGCCGACGCGGCCCATCCCGTCGTCAGGCGGCTGCGCAGGCTGGTCGCCGACCGGGGGTGGACCGGCTGGACCGTCATCGAGAAACGCCGTCCCTGAGCCGTCCCGCCGGGTCGTGGCGCACCCGGCCGGCTGACCGCCGCCCCGACGTCCGCGCGTCGGGGCGGCGGTCAGCCCTTCTCCAGGTACTCCGCGCGTTCCTCGTCGACCAGGGCGGCGACCGAGGCGGCCAGGGCGGGGTGCCGGGCCAGCTCCGGGTCCTGGTCGACCAGGGCGACCGCCTCGGCCCGCGCGTCACGGATCAGGTCGGCGTCGCGTCTCAGGGAGAGCAGCCGCAGGTGCGAGCGGCGGCCGGACTGGGTGGCCCCCAGCACGTCACCCTCCCGGCGCTGCTCCAGATCCAGCTCGGCCAGCTTGAACCCGTCGGTGGTGGAGGCGACCGCGTCCAGCCGCTCCCGCGCCGACGAACCCTCGGCCGCCTCGCTGACCAGCAGGCAGAGCCCGGGAGCCGAACCCCGGCCGACCCGGCCCCGGAGCTGGTGCAGCTGTGAGACCCCGAACCGGTCGGCGTCCAGCACGATCATCACGGTGGCGTTGGGCACGTTCACCCCGACCTCGACCACCGTGGTGGCGACCAGCACGTCGAGGTCACCGTCGGCGAAGGAGCGCATCACCGCGTCCTTCTCGTCGGCGGGCAGCCGGCCGTGCAGGACGCCGATCCGCAGCCCGTGCAGCGGACCGTCGGCGAGCAGCGGCGCCACCTCGGTCACCGCCAGCGGGGGGCGTCGCCCGTTGTCGTCCTCGCGGGGCGGCTCCTCCTCGGCCGCCGGCCCCTCACCGATGCGCGGGCACACCACGTACGCCTGGTGGCCGGCGGTGACCTCCTCGCGCACCCGCCGCCACGCCCGGTCCAGGAAGGCCGGCTTCTCGGCGGCCGGCACCACGTGCGAGGCGATCGGGGACCGGCCCTGCGGCAACTGGGACAGGGTGGAGGTCTCCAGGTCGCCGTAGACGGTCATCGCCACCGTGCGCGGGATCGGGGTGGCCGTCATCACCAGCACGTGCGGCGGCTGGTCGGCCTTGGAACGCAGCGCGTCGCGCTGCTCCACGCCGAACCGGTGCTGCTCGTCGACCACCACCAGACCCAGGTCGGCGAAGTCGACGCCCTCGTAGAGCAGGGCGTGGGTACCGAGCACGATGCCCGCCCGCCCCTGCGCGACCTCGGCCAGGGCCCGCCGCCGGGCCGCCGCGCCCAGCGAGCCGGTGACCAGCTCCACCCGCGTCGCGTCGTCGGCCGCGCCCAGTTCGCCGGCCTGGGCCAGCGGGCCGAGCAGGTCGAGCATGCCCCGGTGGTGCTGGGCGGCGAGCACCTCGGTCGGGGCCAGCAGCGCCGCCTGGCCGCCCGCGTCGACCACCTGGAGCATCGCCCGCAACGCCACCACCGTCTTGCCGGAACCGACCTCGCCCTGCAACAGCCGGTGCATCGGATGCGGGGTGGCCAGGTCGGCGGCGATCTCGACGCCGACGTCGCGCTGCCCGGGGGTCAGCTCGTAGGGCAGCCGGGCGTCGAACGCGTCGAGCAGGCCACCCGCCTTCGCCGGGCGCGGCGTCGCCGGCCAGGACGCCGCCCGCAGCTTGCGCTGCACCAGGGTCAACTGCACGGCGAACGCCTCGTCCCACTTGAGCCGGCGACGGGCCCGGTACAGCTCCTCCTTGCTCGACGGCCGGTGGATCTCGCGCAGCGCGGTGCCGATGCCGACCAGCTTGCGGTCGGCCCGCAGCGACGCCGGCAGCGGATCGTCAGGCGGGGCGACCGTGTCCAGCACCACCCGGACGCACCTGGCGATCACCCAGGTCGGCACGGCGGCGGCAGCCGGATAGACCGGGATCAGCGCCCCGGCGAACTCCTCGACCTCCTCGGAGGCCGCCGCCTCACCCTCGCCACCCTCGCCGAGCAGCACGTACTCGGGGCCGTTGAGCTGCCGTTTGCCCCGGAACTCGGTGACCTTGCCGGCGAACAACCCCCACCGGCCGGGGCGCAGCTCGCGTTCCCGCCACGCCTGGTTGCCGAAGAAGGTCAACGTCAGCGTCCCGCCCGAGTTGTCGCCGACGGTCACCTCCAGCAGGTTGCCCCGGCGCTGCCGCATCGGACGCACCGCCGTGCGCTGCACCTGGGCCAGCACGGTGACCTGCTCACCGACGTCCAGCGAGCGGATGTCGGTGTGCTCGCCGCGCTCGTCGTAGCGGCGCGGGAAGTGGTACATCAGGTCACCGGCGGTGTGCAGGTCGAGATGACCGGCGAGCGCCCTGGCCGTGCGCTCCCCGACCAGCTTCGTCAGCGCGGTGTCCACCGTGGCCGGTTCGGCCGTCGTCATTCGACCCCCACCAGGAGCGGATAGTGCGGTTGCCCGCCCGGGTACGCCTGCACCTCGACGAAGGGCCAGCGCCGGGTCACGTGCTCCCGGACCGCCTCGGCGAGCCCGGCCGGGGCGTCCGCGCCGGTGAGCAGGGTGACCAGCTCACCGCCGCCGCCGAGCATCCGGTCGACCACGGCGGCGCAGGTGTCGACCAGGTCGCTGCCGATCAGGTGCACCTCCCCCTCGACCAGGGCCAGCACGTCGCCGGGCCGGCACGGGCCGGCGACGGTCAGCGCCTCCCGGCTGGCGTGGCACACCTCGGCGTACCGGCAGGCCCCGGCCGCCTCGGCCATCGCGATGACGTCGTCGGCGAACCGGCGCTGCGGGTCCCGCACGGCGAGCGCGGCCAGCGCCTGCACCGGCGAGCGGGTCGGCACCACGCTGACCTTCACCCCGAACCGGTGCGCCTCCCGGGCGGCGGCGCTCGCCACCGCTTGGGTGTTCGGGTCGTTGGGCAGGACCACCACCCGGGCGGCGGCGGTGGCCCGGATCGCGTCCAGCAGCTCACCGGTGGACGGGTTGCCCGGCACCACCGTCGCCCCCTCGCCACCGAGGAGTTCGGCGATGCCGACACCGGTCGCGACCACCACGGCCGCCCGGCCGTCGGTGGCGACGTGGTCGGCCGGCGGGGTCTGGTCGGCGAACCGGGTCACCGAGATCCGGTACGGCCGGCCGGCGGCCACCCCCGCCTCGACGGCCGCCCCGACGTCGTTGACGTGGACGTGGACGTTCCAGGTGGTGGACTCGGCCGGTGAGCCGGCGTCGCCGACCACCACCAGCGAGTCGCCCAGCGTGGCCAGTTCGGCGCGCATCCGGGTCACCGCCCCGTGCGGGGCGTCGAGGAGGAACTGCACCTCGTAGGCGTACTCGGGGGAGCCGGTCTCCCGGACGACGGTCAGCGGCGGGCGCACCGGGCGGGCCACCGGCGGCGGCCCGGCCGGAGCCTCCCCCGTGACCACCTCGACCAGCGCGTCGAGCAGCAGGCAGAGCCCCCGGCCGCCAGCGTCGACCACGCCGGCCCGGGCCAGCGCGGGCAGCTGCCCGGGGGTACGCGCCAGCGCGCGGGCGGCCTCCCCGGCGGCGGCCCGCGCCACGGTACACAGGTCGTCGCTGTCGGCCTGCTCGGCGGCGGTCGCGGCGGCGGCGACCACACTCAGCACGGTGCCCTCGACCGGTCGGGCCACCGCGGCGTAGGCGGCGGTGGTGGCGTCGCGCAGCGCGGCGGCCAACGCCCGGCCGGCGACGGCGGGCACGTCGCCGAGCGTGTCGGCGAGGCCGCGCAGGATCTGCGAGAGGATCACCCCGGAGTTGCCCCGCGCGCCGAGCAGCGCACCCCGGGCCATCAGCCGCAGCGCCCGCCCGTGTGCGGTCGTGCCGTCCCCGGGCAGGGTGGCGAGTTCCATCGCCAGCGCCTGCTGGGCCGAGGTGAGGGTGAGCACGAGGTTGGTGCCGGTGTCCCCGTCGGGCACGGGGTAGACGTTCAGCTCGTCGATCTCGCCCTGGTGCCGGCGCAGCGCGGCCAGACCGCCCGCGCACCAGCGGCCCACCGCGGCGGCGTCGAGGGTGTCCAGCACGGCCAGAAGCCTACTGGCGGCGACCGACACCCGCCGGGGTCGGCTGGCGTGTCCCGGTTCGGTCCGGGAGTGCCGTCCCGGTCCGCGGCGGCCGGCCGGGCAGGGCGGCGGTGGCCGGGCCGGGCCGGGCGGCGGGAGCCGGGACGGGCGGTTGGTCCTGCCCGGAGTGCATCGGGTACCCTGGCCAGGTTGTCCGGGCAGCGCCTGCCGGCGACCTCATGAACGTATCAATCTCAGGAGTATCCCGTGGCTAGCGTGTGCGACGTCTGTGGCAAGGGGCCGGGCTTCGGCCACAACGTGCCCTGGTCCAAGAAGAAGACCAACCGCCGCTGGAACCCGAACATCCAGTCGGTGCGTACCCCGGCCGGTGGGGGCACCACCAAGAAGCTCCAGGTCTGCACCTCGTGCATCAAGGCCGGCAAGGTCACCCGCGCCTGACCTGGTAACACCTCCACCGCCTCAGCTCCGATCAGTACCGGTGGGCCGTCCGGCCCGCCGGTACTGTCGTGTCCCCGCCATCCGGTGACCGACCCGTACGGAGGACGACCTTTGGACCTCGACCTGGGCCGCGACGAGATGATCGTCGTGGGCGCCTCGCTCGGCATGCTGCACTGGTTCGCCGAGGAGTTGCCGCCGGGCAGCGTGGTGCTCGTCGAGGAGCCGGAGATCATCGCCCGGCGGGACGTCACCGCGACGACGGCCCGGCTGCCGGTGGTGTCCCGGGTGGTGTCCGCCCGCTACCAGACCGGCCTGGACGTCGAGGAACTGCTCGCCCGGGAGCCGGGCCTGGCCACCGCCCGGCTGGTGATGCCCGGTCTGGAGTACGCGGTCGGGGCCACCGCCCGGCTCGCCGAACGGCTGGGCCTGCCCGGGGCCGGCCCACAGGCCGCCGACGTGTTCTCCGACAAGCACCGGATGCGCGTGCTGGCCGACCGGGCCGGGCTGGCCAATCCGGCGTACGAGCTGGTCGACTCCCCGCAGCGGGCGGCGGCGTTCGCGGCCCGGTTCGGTGGCCGGTGCGTCTTGAAGCCGACCCGTCGCTCCGGCAGCCTCGGCGTGCAACTCGTCGACGCCGGTGACGACCTGTCCGCGGCCTGGTCGGCGACCGCCGCCCCGGAGGCGCCGGTGGAGGCGGCCACCGACCTGCCCACCGAGGTGCTCGTCGAGCAGACCCTGGTCGGGCCGGAGTACAGCGTCGAACTGCTGGTCGCCGACGGCGAGGTGTGCTTCGGCAACGTCACCGACAAGCGGGTGCTGCCCGGCCGCCGCCCGGTGGAGACCGGGCACACGGTGCCGTCGGCGCTGCCGGCGGACGGCCGCGCGGAACTCGTCGCGGCGGCCACCCGGCTGGCGGCGGCGGCCGGTTTCCGCACCGGTGTGCTGCACAGCGAGTGGATCGTCGCCGACGGCGTGCCGACGCTGGTGGAGTGCGCCGCCCGGCTGCCCGGCGACATGATCGCCGCGCTGATCTCGCTGGCGTACGAGTGCGGGTTCATCGACGCCTACCTGCGGACGCTGCGCGGCGAGCGGCCCCGGCTGCCGGCCCGGCCGTCCGGGGCGTCGGCGGTGGAGTTCCTGCTGCCGCCGCCGGGGACGCTGACCGCGGTCGACGGGCTGCGTGACGCCCGCCGGGTCCCCGGCGTCCTCGCCGTGCAGCTCGACGTGGCCGTCGGGGACCGGGTCGGCGAGGTCACCTCGTCGGTACGCCGGGGCGGGCACGTGCTGGCCTGGGGCGCCGACCCGGCCGAGGCGGCGGCCGCCGCCCGTGCCGGGGCCGACCGGCTCCGGTTCACCGTCGCCTGACGCCGCCGGGCCGCCGCCCCGGCCCCGGCCGCCGCGGGCGGGACCGGCGCGTCGTACGACCGGTCAGAGCGTCCGGCCGAACGACAGGCAGCCGGGGGCGTCGGCGTAGTAGCCGAAGTTGGCGATCCGCTCGTACCCCGCCGAGGTGTAGAGGGCGACCGCCTCGGGTTGCCGGTCACCGCACTCCAGGATGATCCGCGTGCGCCCGTGCCGGCGGGCCGACTCCTCGATGGCGGCGAGCAGGGCGCGGGCCACCCCGCGCCCCCGCACGGCCGGGGTGGTGTACATCCGTTTCAGCTCGGCGGCGTCCGCGCCGTGGCTGCGCCACCCCGCGCAGCCGACCGGCTCGCCGTCGAGGTGGGCCACGAGGAAGTCGCCGTGCGGCGGGACGAACTCGGTGTGGTCGATGGGGGTCTCGTCGCCGCTGCCGCCGTACCGGACGCCCAGGTCGGCCATGGTCGCCCGGATGAGCGTCTGGGCCGCTGGCGAGTCGAAGCCCAGCGGTCGGATCTCGATCTCACTCACGGGGGAAGGGTACGACCGCCCCTTACCGGAAGTGGTCCCAGCCTGCCGGTCCGTCGTACACGTCACCGTCGACGGTCACCCCGCCGCCCTCGACCACCCGGCCCACCGGCCGCCACCGGTCCGGCAGCGCCACCGTCGCCGGGAAGGTGGCGACCAGGGCGTGATCGTCGCCGCCGGCCAGGATCCAGGTGTACGGGTCGACGCCGAGCGCCTGGGCGGCGTCGCGCATCTGCGGCGGCACCGCGAAGGCGTCCCGGCGCAGGTCGACGCCGACACCGCTGGCCTTCGCCAGGTGGCCCAGGTCGGCCAGCAACCCGTCCGACACGTCGATCATGGCGGTGCCGCCGAGCCGGGCGGCCTCCGGTCCGGCCCGGTAGGGCACCTCCGGCCGCCGGTACGCCTCGACCAGCACCCGCGGGGTGCGGAATCCCCGGGAGAGCACGGTCAGCCCGGCGGCGGCCCAGCCGGTGCGGCCGGCGAGCGCCACCACGTCACCCGGGCGGGCGCCGGAGCGGACCACCGGTGCCCGGCCCGCCAGGTCGCCGAGAGCGGTCACCGCGATGGTGAGGGTGGGGCTGGCGGACATGTCCCCACCGACCACCCCCGCGTCGACCAGCGCCGCCTCGGCGGCCAACCCGTCGGCCAGTTCCTCCACCCAGGCGGTGTCCAGGTCGGCGGGGATGCACAGGGCCACCAGCAGGGCGGTGGGGGTGGCGCCCATGGCGGCGATGTCGGCGAGGTTGGCCGCCGCCGCCCGGTGCCCGACGTCCCGCGCGCCCGACCAGTCCCGCCGGAAGTGCCGTCCCTCGACCAGCACGTCGGTGGAGGCGACCACCCGCCGGTCGCCGGCGGCCACCACGGCGGCGTCGTCGCCCGGCCCGAGCAGGCAGGCCGATCCGTACGTCAGCCGGGCGGTCACCCGGTCGATGAGGCCGAACTCGCCCACGTCCGTGACACCCATGTCTTCCTTCCGACACGCTCGCTAGCTGCCCAACCGCGACCACCGCCAGGGATCACGCCTGCTCCGTAGGGTATTTTCACCCTTCGGGCCGCCCCTGGCGGCGACGGACGGAGGTCGAGTCGTGGTACAGGCGTACATCCTCATCCAGACCGAGGTGGGCCGGGCGCGCGACGTGGCCGGCCTGATCGCGGATCTTGCCGGCGTGGTACGCGTCGACGCCGTCACCGGGCCGTACGACGTGGTCGTCCTCACCGAGGCGAACACCGTCGACGAACTCGGCAAACTGATCGTCAGCAACGTGCAGATGGTGCCCGGCATCACCCGCACCCTCACGTGTTCGGTGGTGCGCCTGTAAGTGGACGAGAATACCTCCTCCCCCGAGACCCCGACCGACGTCGCGCCCACCGCCGACCGGCCGGCGACGGACCGGTCGACCCGGCGGGCCGCGCTCTGGGCCACCCTGGTCGCCGTGCCGGTGACGGTGGCCGTGGCGGGTTTCACCTTCGCCAAGCTCTCCCCGGAAGCACCGGTCGCCGCGCCGGAGGCGTCGCCGAGCAGTGCCGGGCCGAGGTCCAGCGCCCCGGTCGAGATGCCCGCCCCGGCGCTGGCCGAACGGCCCGGTGTGGTGTGCCGGGCGCTGGTGTCGCAACTGCCGGCCACCGTGCGGGACCTCGCCCAGCGGCCGGTGACCGCCGGCGCCGAGCAGAACGCCGCCTACGGTGACCCGGCGTTGACCGTGGCCTGCGGGGGTGCCGAGCCGACCGTGGACGCCACCGCCGACGTGTGGACCGTCAACCGGGTCTGCTGGTACGCCGACGAGCGGTCGGACGCCACGGTGCTCACCACGCTCGACCGGGAGACCGCCGTCACGGTGACGGTGCCCCGGGCGTACGAGGGGGCGTTGCAGTGGCTCACCCCGATCTCCGACGCGGTGGTCGCCTCCGTGCCGTCGGGCGGCGACAGCCCGGCCGGCTGCCGGGGCTGAGCCGGGGCCGGCAGCCCGCCCGCCCTCTCGTTCCTCCTCGGCACCGTCGTCCTGGACATGCTCGGGCTGATCGTGCCGACCCTGCCCGCCCTGCCGACCGCCGTCACCGAGGATGCCGCCGCCGCTGTCCACCAGTCGACCTGGACGTTCTTTCTCACCCACCAGTTCGCCTGGGGCACCGCGCGGATCGGCACCGTGCTCGCGGCGGGGGCGCTCGCCGGGGCGCCCTTCCAGGCCAGGGCGGTCGGGCCGGTGGTGCGTCGGCTCGGGGACAAGCGGGCCGCGGTGGTCGGCGGTCTGCTCGGCGTCGTCGCGCTGGCGGGTACGGCGTTCGTGACGGTGCCCTGGTTGCTCCACCTGCTCCAGGCGGTCGGCGTCCTCGCCGCGGTGGGGGGAGCCGCCGCTCAGTCGTGGCTCTCCCGGCTGGTCCGCCCCGACGAGCAGGGCACGGTGCAGGGGGCGCTCAGCTCGATCGGGGCCGCTGCCGAGACGGTGGTGCCGGTCGCGGCCGGCGCGGTGTTTGCCTGGTCGCTGGCGAACACGGCACCGGGCCCTGGTCTTCGTCGGCGCGGCCGTCTTCGCGGCCGGTTCGACGCTCCTGCTGGCCACCACACCCGACCTGCGGCAGCCCTGACGTCACCCGGCCGGCGGTGCGGGGAAAACTGCGCGACCGGTGCCGCCGGACCGGCCGCCCGATGCGTCGAGTGCGGACTCAGCCTGCCCGTTTCATCAGGTCGCGCCGACCGACTCCGCCGACGCACGTCCACTTCTGCATTTGCGCACCGTGGAACTTCCACGAAACCGATCGGGTCAGCAAAACGATTTGGCTCCGGACGCGTTGATAGCCGAGACAGCGAAGGGCTTCCATTGGCTGGGAATGGGCAACTCCTGACGCTGGGAACCGCTTCTGCCGAAACTGGCTGATTCGACGGTCAGCGCTGTGGTATTAGCCATTTCCGGACGGGTTCACCCGCCGCCCGTGCCGCAGAAAGTCAACATTCTCCGCGATGCGCCGTCGATCAAGCGATTGCCCGACAAAAGGCGCAAGCGGCAACCGGGTGACACCGGGTTGACCGTGCTTCTAGCTGCGAGAACGTCGGATGTGACCCGCTCCGGCGCGATCCGCCGTCGGCGCAGCGACAGGCACCAACCGAAGGGACGGCCGGAAAATCGGCTGATCGGCGGGCCAGCATGGACTGATCGGCCACTCTTGCCCCACCGCGACAGGTGCGACCCGAGCGAATGGCCGATGTGCACGACGTTCCGCACCCGACCGCCGACCACATTCTGGCCACGGTCCGCTACAGCTGTGTGAAGTGAACGTGAATGAGGTGTTTCGATCACTTCGGAAAAGAGCACGTCAGCGCACCTGACACCGACCGGCAACATCACCAAGATCAGCGCAAAGCACGTTGCCGGAAGACAACTTCGTACGCACGGCGCTAACACCCGACCCCGCTTGCGTCAATGCTCCACATGCGACAGGATCATGCGCGGAATCCGAACCAATAATTGCTAGCCTTCGATGGCGACCCCGCCGGTCCATACAGGATCGGCGGCATTGTTCACATCTCCTCATCGGAGGTCACCACATGGTCCACACCGGACCTACGCGCCGTCGCGCGAACCGATTCGCCCTCGCCGGGCTGACCGCGCTCACGGTCCTGCTCGGCACCCAGACCCCGGGCCTCGCCCAGCCGCCGACCGCGCCGCGCACGCTGGCCCAGCCGCCGAGCGCACCCGGCCTCGGCCAGGTCGCCAGCAAGAAGGAGGCCCGCCCCGGCCCGTTGCCCACCCGGGCCGGCACCGTCAAGGTCGCCCCGTCGTCGGGTGCCCGCAGCGGCGGCGTGGGCACCCAGGCGATCAACGACAAGGTCGCCCTCCGGTCGCTGATCGTGGCCACCAACACGGCGGACTTCGGCGTAGCCACGCTCACCACCACCCTCGACCGGGTCGGCGCGAGCTACGACATCATCTACACCGCCAACCAGACCCTCTCGGCGAGCACGCTCGTCGACTCCAACGGAGTCGGCAAGTACAACGCGATCCTGCTCACCAACAGCATGTTGATCTACGAGTCGGGCGGCAACTACCTGGAGGGCCTCAGCAGCACGGAGTGGACCACCCTCTGGGCCTACGAGCGCAACTTCCAGGTCCGGCAGGTGGCCCTCTACACCAGCTACGGCACCTGGCCGGAGGACTACTGCCTCAACTCCGCGGGTGAGACCGCGGTCGGCGACACCCCCCTGCCGGTCTCCCTGACCACCGCCGGCGCCGGGGTCTTCGACTACCTCAAGAGCACCGCCGAGATCCCGGTGACGCAGTCCTACGTCTACAAGACGTCGATCAAGAGCGGTTGCAACGCCGACGCCCTGCTGACCAACGGGTCCAACGTGCTGGCCGTACGCACGACGTCGACCGACGGTCGGGAGCGCCTCGCCCTGACGTTCACCTCGAACCAGTACCTGCTCCACTCGGACCTGCTGGTCTACGGCCTGATCCGGTGGGCGACCAAGGGCCTGCACTTCGGTGAGCAGAAGCACCACCTCAACGTCGACATCGACGACTGGTTCAGCTTCTCGGACCACTACAAGGAAGACGGCACCGTCGAGTACAGCCCCGGCTTCCAGACCACCGGGCACGACGCGGTCAACCTCGACGCCAAGCAGACCGCGCTGCGCGCCGCGCACCCGCTGGCGTCCGGGTTCACCTTCAACATTCCCTACAACGGCGCCGAGATCGACCCGTTCGCCGGCAACACGTGCAGCCCGAACGGCGACGCCACCACGCTGACCGCCACCACGAAGTGCCTGAAGAACAACTTCCGGTGGATCAACCACACCCTGACCCACCCCGCGTTGAACACCACCGACTACACCACCACCCACGACGAGATCAGCACGAACCAGACCGCGGGCACCTCGATCGGGCTGAACCCGCCGGCCAGCGTGCTGAAGACCCCCGAGTACTCCGGCCTCGGGGTCTACAACAACTCCAGCGGCGTGCTCACCGACCACGGCCTCTCCGCGTCCAACCCGGACCTGATCGACGCGGCCGCCGACCTCGGCATCACCACGCTGGCCGGCAACATGTCGTTCGCCAGTCACGTGCCGGCGCACTTCAACGCGTCCACCGCGCACCCGCTGGACCCGAGCATCGCCGTGGTGCCGTGCTGGCCGACCAACATCGCCTACCACACCACCAACCAGGCCGAGGAGACGCACTTCTACAACGCGTTCTACGGCCCGAACGGCCACTTCCCCTACTGGCCCACCGACCGCACCTACGCCCAGCTCCTGGACTACGAGGCCTCGGTGGGGCTGCAGCACGTGACGTCCGGCTCGATCTACGCGCACACGTTCCACGTCGCCAACGTGCGTGACTACGGCTCGGGCAACAGCCTGGTCACCGACTGGGTGGGCGCGGTGCTGACCAAGTACAGCTCCTACTACTCGGTGCCGCTGCTGAACTCGGCGTGGACCGACATCGCCACCTACACCAGGGCGCGTACGGCCCACTTCGCCACGCTCGGCGCCGGGGCGTCGGCGATCTACGACCGGACCACCGGTGAGATCACGGTGACCTCGCCGGCCGCCGGCTCGCTCCAGCTCGGGGGCGTGGCCGCGACCACCACGGGTGCCGGCACCTACGGCACCGACGTCACCGTCCCGGTGACGCTGGCGGCGAACACCCCGGTCACGTTCACCGCCGCGCCTCGCCTGTAGGGCGAGACGGCGACATCAGAACAGCAAAGGTAAACGGGAGCAATTGGTGAGGATCGCACTGGTCTCGGAGGGCACCTACCCGTACGCGATGGGTGGGGTGAGCATCTGGTGCGAACAGCTCATCCGGGGAATGCCGGACTACCGGTGGGAGGTCGTGGCGCTCACCGTGGACGGCACCGAGGAGCCGGTGTTCGACCGGCCGGCCAACCTCGACCGTGTGCACTCGATCCCGCTGTGGGGCGGCCGGCCGACAGGCCGCCGCCCCCGGCGGGGGGTGCTGGTCCCCGCCGGACGGCCCGGCACCGAGTTCATGCAGTCCTACGAGGTGTTCCTGCGGGCCCTGGTCACCCCCCTGGAGTCGACCCGTTCCCAGGCCGGTGCGGTCAACCGGAGCACCTTCCTGCTGGCCCTGCGCGGCATGTTCGAGTACGCCTCCGCCGGCGGTGACCTGAGCGCGGCCCTGCTGTCCAACGAGGCGCTGCGGATGATGCTGGAGGCCTGGCACACCCTGCGGGTCGAGGAGACCGGACCGGCCCCCACCGTCGCCGACGCGTTGGAGGCGGCCTGGCTCATCTCGCACATGCTGCGGCCGTTGAGCGCGCCACCGGTACGCGCCGACATCGTGCACTCGTCGATGAACGGTCTGGCCACCCTCGTCGGGATGGCCGCCACCTGGACGTACGGCACCCCGCTGGTGCTCTCGGAGCACGGCATCTACCTGCGCGAACGCTACATCTCCTACCTGCACGACGACGCGCCGCACCCGGTCCGGGTGCTGGTGCTGAGCTTCTTCCGCTCGCTCGCCGGTGCGGCCTACCTGATCACCGGTGCACTCGCCCCGCACTCGCAGTACAACCGGCGCTGGCAGCTGCACAACGGCGCCGACCCCGAGCGGATGTGGACGATGTACAACGGCGTCGACCCGGACGAGTTCCCACCCGCGGCCGGCGAGCCGGACGTGCCGACCATCTCGTTCATGGGCCGGATCGACCCGCTGAAGGACCTGCACACCCTGATCCGGGCATTCGCGCTGGTACGGGCCGAGATCCCCGAGGCCCGGCTGCGCATCTTCGGCGGCACGCCGGCCGCCAACAAGGTCTACCACGAGAGCTGCGAGGCGCTGATCGACGAACTCGGGCTGACCGGCCACGCCGTCCTGGAGGGCCGGGTCGGCAGCGCCGTCGAGGCGTACCACGCGGGCAGTCTGGTGGCGCTGACCAGCATCTCCGAGGGCTTCCCCTACACGGTGGTGGAGGCGATGGCGTGCGGCCGGCCGACCGTGTGCACCAACGTCGGCGGGGTCGCCGAGGCGGTCGGTGACACCGGTTTCGTGGTCGCGCCGCGCGACGTCGCCGCGATCGCCGCCGCCTGCGTCACGATGCTCAACGACCGGGACCTGCGGCTGCGGCTGGGGGCGACGGCCCGGCAACGGGTGCTGGAGCGGTTCACCCTGCAACGGTCGTTGCAGGCGTACCGCGACATCTACGAGCGGCTGGCCACGCCGCGTGGGGCGTCGCCCGCGCCGAAGCACCTGCGCGGTCAGGCCCAGGGTTTCGTCCGGGTGCCGAACCGGCCGACCCGACCCGGGGTGGCGTCGGTCGCCGCCCGCCCCGCCGCCGTGCCCACGGTCCGGCCCGAGGTGGCCCCCGTCGCCGCGACGCCCGTCGTCGCCCGGCCCGAGCCGACCCCGGTCACCGCCCGGCCCGAGGTGTCGCCGCTGGCCGGGCGGGTGCCCCGCCAGCGGGGTCCCGAGCAGTACTCGGCGGCGGCGTACCGGACCCGCCACGACCCGAACTCGGCCGCGCCGGAGCTGCCGCAGCCGGCCGGCCCGGGCCCGGACGACGACGAGACGACGACCGTCATCATGCGTACCACCGGTGGTCGCTGATGACCGGGGCCACCGACCCGGACGGCACCGATCCGTTGTTCCGCCCCGTCGCCACGATGACCACCGAGCCGGGGCCGGCCGAGAGCCCCGAACGCACCATCCTGCTGCCCCGGATCTCCACCGACCCGGTGGACGACCTGGTCGAGCGGGTCCGGCCCCGGTTGGCCCGCGCGGTGGACGCGTTGCAGGTCGCCGCCGCCCTGGAGGCGGACGGGCACACCGACCGGGCCGCCCAGGTCGAGTACGGCTACCGCGACGTCTTCGTCCTCGCCGCCGAGGTGTTCCGGCGGTTGGGCCCGGCCCCGGCCGTCGAGGAACAGCCGGCCGCCGCGCCGGGGGCCGGCCGGGACCGGCGGGGCGACCTGCGGACGATCTCCCACGGCCTGCTGTACGTGCTGCCGAGCGCCGCGTTCCCCGCCGTGCTGTCGGTGGTGGGACGGTCGGGGCTGGTGGCCGGGATGATCCTCGCCGGCACGGTCGGCTGGATCTGGTCGGGCGTGGTCGCCTACGCGGCGTTCCGCCTGCTCGGCCTGGGCCGGGCCCGTTCGGCCAGCCGGGTACTGCGGATCGCCGCGCTGACCGCTGTGCTGCTCGGCCTGGCCGCCGGTGCCCTGATGCTGCCCTACGGCGGGCTGCCGCTGGCCGCGATGATGGTCTGCCAACTGGCCTACCAGCTGGCCAGCACCCTGCTGGTCTTCTACCGGCGGGAGGGCTGGCTGGCCGTCGCGCTGGTCCCGGCCGTCCTGGCCAGCGGGGTGTTCCTGGTCGCCGGTGGGGGGACGGCACGCCGCTGGGCGGTGGGCGCGGCGGCCCTCGGCGTGCTGGCCGCGTTCGCCGCCGGGCTCTGGGCCACCCGGTCCGCCGCCCGGTCGACCGAGCCGGCCCCCCGCGACCCGCTCTGGCCGGCGTGGCCCGCCCTGCTCGGCGTCGCCGGGTACGGGCTCTGCTCGGCGGCGCTGCTCTTCCACGCACAGGCGCCCTACCTGCTGGGTCAGTGGGACGTCGCGGCGTCGGCGGTGCCGCTGATCCTGTCCATGGGGTTCGTCGAATGGCGGACCAGCCGGTTCTGGGCGAGCGGGGTCGCCCTGTCCCGGCGGGCCCGGTTCCCGCGCACCTTCGTCGCCGGGATCTGGCGCACCATCGGCCGGGAGTTCGCGGTGTGCCTCGCGGTGCCGGCGGTGTTCGGGGCGCTGCTGCTCGTCGCGCTCGACCGGGCCGGCGTGCTGTCCACCGCCGGGGTGGTGATGACGGCCGCCCACGTGGCGCTCGCCGGGGCGTACTACCTGGCGTTCCTGCTGGCCGGTCAGGGCCGGTACGGCTGGCTGTGCCTGTCGATGACGGTCGTGATCGTGCTGCACGTCGGCGGGGGTGCGCTGCTCGGCGTCGCCCCGCTGCTCGGGCAGGGCGGCGACCCGCTCACCGACACCTCGCTGCACCTGGTCAGCGTGCTGCTGCTCCAGGCGCTGTTCGCGCTCGGTCTGGTTCCGGTGATCGGGCAGGTTCGGCACTACCGATAGTCCACTTGAGACCTATGGGGAGGTCCGGTTGCACGCGGTGATCCTTGCCGGTGGCAAAGGGGTACGGCTACGGCCGTACACGACGACGCTGCCGAAGCCCCTGATGCCGATCGGGGACAGCCACTCGATCCTGCAGATCGTGCTCGACCAGCTCGCCTCGCGCGGGTTCACCTCGGTGACCCTGGCGATCAACCATCTCGGCCCGCTGATCCGGGCGTTCGTGGGCGACGGCAACCGGTGGGGGCTGGCCATCGACTACATCGAGGAGGACCGACCGCTGTCCACGGTCGGCCCGCTGTTCGGCCTCAAGGACCGGCTGCCCGAGGAGTTCCTGGTGATGAACGGGGACGTCCTCACCGACCTGGACTACGGCGACCTGCTGCGCAGCCACCAGCGCTCCGGGGCGGGCCTGACCCTGGCGACCTCCGAACGGGTGCACCGGATCGACTTCGGCGTGCTCGACGTGGACGCCGGGCGGGTCGTCGGGTTCCGGGAGAAGCCGGCGCTGCGCTACCCGGTCAGCATGGGCGTGTACGGGATGTCGCGGCGGACCCTGGAGCCCTACCCGGCCGGGTTGGCCCTCGGCTTCGACCAGCTCGTGCTGGACCTGCTCGCCAGCGGTGACCCGCCGATGACGTACCCGTTCGACGGGTTCTGGCTGGACATCGGGCGGCCGGAGGACTACGACGAGGCGAACCGGTCGTTCCACCAGCTCAAGCCGATCCTGTTGCCGGCCGGGGCCACCCCGGTGGAGGCGACCGTCGGCGAGCCGGTGGGGGCCGTCGGCGAACCGCTGGCCGCCGACCTGACGGGCGTGGTGGGCGCCGGGGAGCTGACGTGACCCGGGTGCTGCTGTTCGGGGCGTCCGGGTTCATCGGGGGGCACGCCCGCGCCGCGCTGACGGCGGACCCCCGGGTGACCGAGGTGGTCTGCCCGGGGCGGACGACCCACGACCTGCTCGACGGCACGCCGGACGCGCTGGCCGGGCTGCTGCGGGAGGTCGCCCCGGACGCGGTGGTCAACTGCGTGGGCGCGCTCACCGGCTCCGCCGGGCAACTGGTCACGGCGAACACCCTGGTCGCGGCGAAACTGCTGGAGGCGACCGCCGCCGCGGCACCACGGGCCCGGCTGGTCCGGCTCGGTTCGGCAGGCGAGTACGGGCCGGTGCCGGACCGGGTCCCGGTCACCGAGGACTCCCCCGCCCGCCCGGTCAGCGCGTACGGCGTCAGCCACCTGGCCGGCACCCGGCTGTTCCAGCTCGCCGGGGAGGCCGGCGAGGTCGACGCGGTCTCGCTGCGGGTGTTCAACCCGATCGGCCCCGGCATGTCGCAGGAGAACCTGCTCGGTCGGGCGGCGGCCCGGCTGCGGGCCGCCCTGGACGACGGGGCCACCGAGATCACCCTGGGGCCGCTGTCGGCGTACCGGGACTTCGTCGACGTGCGGGACCTGGCCGCGCTGGTCGTCGCGGCGGTCCTCGCGCCGACGCTGCGGCACCGGATCGTCAACGCCGGCAGCGGCCGGGCCGTCACCGCCCGGGAGGCGGTCGCCCTGCTGGCCGACGCGGCGGGTTACCGGGGCCGGGTCCGCGAGGCAGGTGCCGGGCCGCAGCGCTCGCAGGCGGTCGACTGGATCCAGGCCGACATCGGCCGGGCCGCCGGGCTGGGCTGGTCACCGGTGCGTGACCTGGCCACCTCGATCAAGGACATCTGGGCCGCCGGCGACGCGCGGTGAGCCGACGGACCGCTCCCCCTTCACGACACACCCGCACACGAGAGGACAGCAGATGAGCATGAAGATCGGGGTCGTGGGCCTGGGCTACGTGGGGCTCACCCTCACCGCCGCCCTCGCCGACAAGGGCTTCACGGTGTACGGCGCCGACGTGTCACCGGCGGTGCTGGACGCGCTGTCGCACGGCCGGCCGCACATCTTCGAGCCGGGCATCGAGGACGTCTTCGCCGCCCACCTCGGCACCCGCATCCACGTCGCCGCCGACCTGCCGAAGGACACCGTCGACGTGGCGGTGATCAGCGTGTCGACGCCGGTGGACAACATGACCCACCGGCCCAACCTGGCGAACCTGGCCGCCGCCGCCCGGGTGGTGGCGGCGAGCTGCCGGCCGGACACCCTGGTGGTGGTCCGTAGCACGGTGCCGGTGGGCACCAGCCGTCGGGTGGTGCTGCCGGAACTCCAGGCCGCCTGGGGTGAGCGGGTGAAGCTGGTGATGGCCCCGGAACGCACCATCCAGGGGCAGGCGCTGCGGGAGCTGGTGGAGCTGCCGCAGGTGATCGGCGGTCTGGACGACGACAGCCTGGTCGCCGCGACCGAGTTCTTCAACGGGCTGGTCCGCACCATCGTCCCGGTCTCCAGCCTGGAGGCCGCCGAGCTGGTGAAGCTGTCCAACAACTGCCACACCGACCTGATCTACGCGTTCGGCAACGAGATCGCGCTGGTCGCCGAGCGGCACGGCCTCGACCCGCTGGAGGTGATCCGGGCGGCCAACGTCGACTACCCGCGCCCCGATCTCGCCAAGCCCGGGTACGTGGGCGGCGGCTGCCTCTCCAAGGACCCGTACATCATGATCGACAGTGCGGGTGACCGCCGGCCGTTCCTCGTCGGCAAGGCCCGCCAGCTCAACGAATACCTGCCGATCCACGTCGGCGAGACGGTGGTGCGGATGCTCGTCGAGGCGCGCGGGCGCAGCCTCGGCGCCCGGCTGGCGGTGCTCGGGTGGGCGTACAAGGGCTGGCCGGCGACCGACGACATGCGCGGTACGCCGATCGAGCCGATGATGCGGGTGTTCTCCGCCGCCGGGGTCACCGTCCTCGGTCACGACCCGATGGTCACCGACGACGTGATCCGCCAGTACGGCGGCGAACCGGTCAGCCTGGACAAGGCGTTCACCGAGGCGGACGCCGTCCTGATCATCAACGACCACCCGGACTACCGGGCGTTGCGGGTGCCCGAGGTGCTCGGCGCGACGCCACCGGCGTTCGTCTACGACTCGTGGCGGGTGCTCGACGCAGACGCGGTGCTGGCCGCCGGGGTCCGCTACGCCGGGCTCGGCTACCTGCCACCGGCCCCCGCCGAGGCGGCCCGCGCGGACGCCGCGACCGTCGCCGCCGGTGCGGGCGCGTCGAACACCACGGCGGTGTCGGCATGAGGGCGCTGCTGCTCGGCGGGGCCGGCTTCATCGGCCTGCACCTGGCCCGCCGGCTCGTCGCCGACGGGCACCGGGTGACGATCGTGGACGACTTCTCCCGGGGCCGCGACGACGCCGACCTCGACCGGCTGCGCGCCGACCCGGCCGTGCAGGTGGTCTCCGGCGATCTGACCGACCCGGCCACCTGGGCGGCGCTGCCGACCGGTTGGGACCAGATCTACCTGCTCGCCGCCGTCGTCGGCGTGCGCAACGTGGAGCAGGACCCGGCCCGGGTGATCCGGGTCAACACCCTGTCGGCGCTGCACCTGCTCGACTGGGTGGCCCCGGACGAGCGGGTCTTCTTCGCCTCCACCAGCGAGGTCTACGCCGGGGGCGTGACCGCCGGGGTGGTGCCGGTGCCGACGGACGAGACCGTGCCGCCGATGATCTCCGACATCGCCGCGCCCCGGTTCGCGTACGCGGCCAGCAAGCTGCTCGGCGAGGCCGCCTTCCTGCACACGGCGCGGGCCCGGGGGTTCGAGACCGTGGTGGGCCGGTTCCACAACGTGTACGGCCCCCGGATGGGCGCCGACCACGTCATCCCGGAGATGTCGCTGCGCGCCCTGCGTGGGGCCGACCCGTTCCCCGTTCCCGGTGCCGACCAGTTCCGGGCGTTCTGCCACGTCGACGACGCGGTCGAGGCGATGGTGCGGCTGATGGCGGCACCGGCCGCCGCCGGGCAGATCGTGCACATCGGCAACGACCGCGAGGAGACCAACATCGGCGACCTGGCCAAGCTGGTCCTGCGGGTGGCCGGGGTCAGCCCCGCCATCGCCCCCGGCAACGCGCCACCGGGATCGGTCGCCCGCCGCTGCCCGGACCTGTCCCGGCTGCGTGAGCTGACCGGCTACGAGCCGGGCGTCAGCCTGGAGGAGGGGGTCCGCAGCACGTTCGCCTGGTACCGGGAACACGGGTGGACGTGATGAACCGCCGCCCCATCTGCTTCTACTACGGCGACGGCCGCCTGCCCGAGCTGACCCGCTACGTACGGGTGGTGCTGCAACCGGACTTCTACCGTCCGGCCGAGCTGCGCTACCTCGCGGCGCAGGACGTGCAGACCCTCGGCTACCTGTCGCTGTCGGAGGACCAGGGGCCGCCCGCGCCCTGGCAGCGGCAGGAACGCAACCCGGACTGGGGTGGCGCGTTCGTCCACGTCGACCATCCCGGGTGGGTGTCGCACGTGGTGGGGCAGGCGAAGCAGGCGATCGCGCAGGGCTTCGCCGGGCTGTTCCTGGACACGCTCAACGTCGAGCTGACCTTCCCGGAGGACGTGCCGCACCTGCTGACCCTGGTCGCCGCGATCCGGGAGGAGGCGGAGCCGGCGTACCTGCTGGCGAACCGGGGCTTCGGCATGCTGCCCCGGCTGGCCGAGATCGTCGACGGGATCGTCTTCGAGTCGTTCTCGGCCCGGTGGACCGACCAGGGCTACGCGCCGTGGCCGCCCGACGTGCTGGAGTTCCACGCCCAGATCGCCGAGCAGCTGCTCCAGCTGGAGCTGGACCTGTACAGCCTCGACTACGCCGACAGTCAGGGCCTGACCGATTTCGCCGAGCGCCGGGCCCGGCAGTTCGGGCTCCAGTCCTCGGTCAGCGACCGCGCCCTGTCGCGTACCTGACCGCCTCACCGGGGCGGGACCGCTGCGGTCCCGCCCCGGCCGGTATCCCCGCCCCCGCCGGGCCGGGACCGGACCGCGCGTCGGCACCACGCGCGTCCGGCATCCACCCGGCGGGGGCGGGGTTACACCGGAGCCGGTCGGGTGGGTCAGGCGGCGTCGAGCGCCGGGGCCAGCGGCAGCAGCGCCGCCCGGACGAGGTCCGGTAGCGGCGCGGACGGCACCACGAAACCGGCCATCGACGGCACCTCGCCGGTGCCGTGCAGCCACTGCCGCAGTGCCAGCCGGGCCGCCGCGCCGACCGCGGCGGCGAGCACCTGGGCGGCCAGCGTTCCGACGTGGGGACAGCGGGTGGTGACCGCCCCGGCCAGGGGCTCCTCGAACGTGGTGACGGCCTCGACGTAGCAGGCGCGCAGCGTGGGGCTGGCGGCGATCATCAGCAGCGCGGCGGGCGGCTGGTCGCCGGGGTCGGCGTACAGGCCCACGACGGCGTCGACGACCGCGTCGGCGAGGCCGACCCCCGGCGGCCGGGCGAGCACCGCCGCCGCGACGCCGGCCGCGCGGTCGGCGGCGACCCCGGCGACGATGGCCTGCTCCCGGCTCGGGAAGTAGTTGTTGTAGGTCCGGGTCGACACGCCTGCCGCCTGGGCGATCTCCTCGACGCGGACGTTGTCCGGCCCGCGTTCCAGCGCGAGGCGCAGCGCCGCCGCCTGCAGCGCCTCCCGGGTGGCCCGCTTCTTGCGTTCCCGCAGCGTCGATGGGTCGGTCACGGTGCCACTGTCGCACACACGATGCGTGCGCGCAAAATTGCGTGCACGCAAAATTATGCTACGGTCCCTCCGAACTCCGGCAGCACCACGACCGAAAGGACCGACATGCGCGCCAAGGGCATGGCCTACGACACCGGCTTCGTCACCGACGGCGTCACCTCGGTGCCGCACTGGGACCCCGAGGTGGTCCGGCGGGAGCTGGCCATCATCCGGGACGACCTGCACTGCACCGCCGTCCACCTGGTCGGCGGCGATCCCGGGCGACTGGAGTCCGCCGCCCGGATCGCCGCCGAACTCGGACTGGAGGTGTGGTTCTCGCCGTACCCCCTGGAGCTGGAACCGGACCTGATCCGCGCCCTGTTCCTCGACTGCGCCGAGCGGGCCGAGCGGCTCCGTGCGGCCGGGGCCGAGATCGTCTTCGTCACCGGCGCCGAGCTGAGCATCATGAACCGCGGATTCGTCGAGGGGGACCGCCTCGCGGACCGCCTCGCCCACCTGTTCACCGACCCGGACGGCCGGGCCGGGCGCATCGCCGGGGTCCGCACCCGCCTCGACGCGTTCCTGCGCGCCACCGTGGCCGCCGTCCGCGAACGCTTCCACGGCAGGGTCACCTACGCCGCGATCCCGTTCGAGGGCGTCGACTGGGACCTGTTCGACGTGGTGACCGTCGAGCTGATCCGCTCCGCCGAGGTCGCCGACCAGTTCCGCGACGGCGTACGCCGGCTCGTCGACCAGCCCAAGCCGGTCGCCGTCACCGGCTTCGGCACCGCGACCTGGCGCGGCGCGGGCGACGTCGCGCCGCGCAGCATGGAGATCATCGAGTACGGCCCGGACGGCAGGCCCCACCGGCTGGACGGGGTGTACGAGCGCGACGAGCAGGGCCAGGCCGCCTACCTGGGCGAACTGCTCGACATCTTCGACAGCGAGGGCGTCGACAGCGTCTTCGTCCACCTGTTCGCGCTGCCCAGCCTCCCGCACCGACCGGACGGCGACCCGCGCGACGACCTCGACCTGGCCAGCCCCGGGATCGTCAAGGTGCTCGACGGGCGCACCGGTGCCACGTACCCCGGCCTGCCCTGGGAACCGAAGGCCGCGTTCGCCGCGGTCGCCGCGCACTACGCGCGCTGATCCGGCCGGGCGGACGGGGTCGCCCCTCAGCGCAGCCGCAGCCCCGCGACGAGGAGGCCGACCATCCGGCGGGCGTCGTAGTAGGGGGCGCGGCCGGCGCAGAGGTTGCCGACCGCGAACAGCAGTTCCCGGGGATCGGTGCCGGGGCGGATCTCGCCGGCCGCGACGGCGGCGTCGAGCAGGCGGGCGCAGGCGGGCACGAGGTGGTCGAGGAAGTACCCGTGCAGCGTCTCGTAGGCGGCGGTGTCGGAGTTCATCGCCCCGGCGAGGCCGTGCTTGGTGGCCAGGAAGTCGACGAACTGGTCGATCCAGGCGGTCAGGGCGGCGTACGGCGGGCGGCCGTCGGCGAGCAGGGCCGGCGCGGCCTCGGCACACGCCTGCACCTGGTGCCGGTAGACGGCGACGATCAGGTCGGCCCGGGTCGGGAAGTGGCGGTAGATGGTGCCGACACCGACGCCGGCCCGCGCGGCGATGTCGCGTACCGGCACGTCGACACCGGCGGCGAGGAAGGCCGCGGCGGCCGCCTCCAGCAGGGTCGCCTCGTTGCGTCGGGCGTCAGCCCGCTTCCGGGGCGCGTCGGCGCGTTCGGGTGGGGTGGGCGACCCCGGTCCACCGTCGGCCATGCGTCGTCACCTCCGGGCACCCTTGGCAAACGGAACAGCGTTCCGTATAGTTCAGAGCGGAACATGGTTCCACTTGGACCATGATGCCAGAGCCCGACGGCCGGTGACCAGCCGCGCCCTCGTCCCTCCCCCACCAGCCCACGGCGCGTCCGCACGCGCCGCGGTTCCCGGCGGCACCGACCGGCCGCCACCCCGTCACCCCGTGGAGGAAACCCTCATGCAGTACCGCACCCTCGGCCGCACCGGCGTCCAGGTCAGCACCCTCGTACTCGGCGCGATGAACTTCGGTGCCATCGGCCGCACCGGCCAGGCCGAGGCCACCGCGATCATCGACACCGCCCTGGAGGGCGGGATCAACCTGATCGACACCGCCGACCGGTACAGCCAGGGCGAGTCGGAGGAACTGGTCGGCCGGGCCATCGCCGGCCGCCGCGACGACATCGTGCTGGCCACCAAGGCGGCCATGCCGATGGGCGACGAACGCAACCACCGGGGCACCTCCCGCCGCTGGCTGCACACCGCGCTCGACGGCAGCCTGCGCCGGCTCGGCGTCGACCACATCGACCTCTACCAGATCCACCGCTGGGACCCGACGACCAGCGACGAGGAGACGCTCTCCGCGCTCACCGACCTCCAGCGGGCCGGCAAGATCCGCTACTTCGGCTGTTCGACGTTCCCCGCGTACCGCCTCGTGCAGGCCGAGTGGGCCGCCCGGGAACACCACCTGGGCCGGTACGTCACCGAGCAGCCCAGCTACTCGATCCTGCAACGCGGCATCGAGACCCACGTCCTGCCCGTCACCGCGCAGTACGGCCTGGGGGTGCTCGCCTGGAGCCCGCTGGCCTCGGGGTGGCTGTCGGGCGCGGTCCGGGCGGGTCGGGAGATCACCACCCACCGCGCCGACGTCCTGCCCGAGCGCTTCGACCTCGCCGTCGCCGCCAACCGGGCCCGGCTCGACGCGGTCGAGCAGCTGACCAAGGTCGCCGAGGAGGCCGGGCTCACCCTGATCCAGCTCGCGCTCGGCTTCGTCACCGCGCACCCCGCCGTGACCAGCGCGATCATCGGGCCCCGCACGCCGGAGCACCTGCGCAGCCAACTCGCCGCCGCCGACACCGTGCTCACCGCCGACGTGCTCGACGCCATCGACGCCATCGTCGCCCCCGGCGTCGACCTGGCCCCCGGCGAGAAGCACGACACCCCGCCGGCCCTGCTCGACCCGGCACTACGCCGCCGCTGAGCGCCGGATCAGGAAGGACGGCACATGCCGCACCCCACCTCCCTCCGCATCGGGATCATGACCGCACCGATGCAGGTCCACTACCACGACGTGCTGCGGGTCTGGCGCGAGGCGGACGACATCCCCGAGATCGCGCACGCCTGGCTCTTCGACCACCTGATGCCGATCGGCGGCGACCCCGACGGGCCGGCGTACGAGGGCTGGACGCTGCTCTCCGCCCTCGCCGCCCAGACCCGCCGGCTGCGCCTCGGCCTGCTCGTCACCAGCAACCGGTTCCGCCCCCCGGCGATGCTCGCCAAGATCGCCACGACCGTCGACATCGTCTCCGGCGGACGGCTCGACTTCGGCATCGGCGCCGGCTCCCGCCCCGGTCACCCGGCGGCCCGCCGCGAGTACACCGCCCACGGCCTGCCCTACCACGACTTCAGCCACTCGGTGCAGAGCCTCGCCGAGGCGTGCACGGTCATCAGGCGGCTGTGGACCGAGGACGCGCCGTTCGACTTCCACGGCGAGCACGTGCGGTTGACCGGGGCCTACGGTAATCCGAAGCCGGTGCAGCGGCCGTACCCGCCGATCGTCATCGGCGGACGCTCGTCGGCCCTGCTGCGGGTCGTCGCCGAGCACGCCGACGTGTGGAACGTCCCCGGCGGTGGGGACATCGGGGACGTGGCCGCCCGCAGCGCGCTGCTGGACCGCTACTGCGCCGAGATCGGCCGCGATCCCGCCTCGATCACCCGCTCGATCCACCTGCCGGTCTCCTACGACCGGCCGGCGGAGACCCGGGCCGCGATCCGCGCGGCGACCGCCGCCGGGTTCGGGCACGTGATCCTGGGGTTGACGCCGCCCTATCCCGTCGGCGTCGCCCGCTGGATCACCGACGAACTCATCACCCCGTCGGTCTAGCCGGGACGAGGCCTCCGGTTCCTGCGCATCCGGCTCAGCCAGCCCGGGCGTCCGTCCAGCACCGGCCCCCCGGAGGTGGCCCGGCCACGTCCGGGCCGGACCGACGTCAGCTCACGCAGACAGGGCCGGGTCGTTTGCGTCGATCGTCAGCTGCCAGAACACCACAGCCCCACCCTGACCGCGCGGCGTCCGACGTCCCGGGGCGCGACCGACGGCGGCCGGTCGCAGCGCTGACGTCGCCGCGCGGTCACCGGGTCGACGGCACCGCTCCCGACCGGCCGGCCCGTCCGGAGCGCTTGAGCAGCACCGCGCCCCCGGCGACGAGGACGACACCCAGGACCATCCCGACGACGTTGCCCTGGGTCAGCGAGGCCAGCGCACCCAGCACGCCCACCACGACCAGCAGCACACCGAGAACCCGCAGCAGCAGACCACCGACGGTCTTCATCTGTCCGTTCGCCATACCAACCCTGTTCCCCGCTCGCACCGTCCACAAACGACCAACGGGGGACCGCCCGGGCCGCCTACCGTGCGGTCGACGCCTCGGAGAGGAGTCCACCGCTGGATCACCGACGAGCCCGCCACCCCGTCGCGGTGGTCGGAACGCAACCTCAGGGACGAGATCCGGGTTCCTCCGCATACGGCTCGGGTGGGCCGGGGTCCAGGGTGGACGGGTAGCCACAACCTGGGAGGTCCGCCGTGTTCCGACGTACCGTGACCGTCGTCGTCGCCGTGTCCACCGTCCTCGCCGGTCTCCCGGCGGTGGCCCAGGCGCGTCCCGGGCCACCGCCGGGCCTCGTCTGGGGTGAGTGTCCCGACGATCTGCCCGACGTGCCACCCGACCCGCGCGTGCGGTGCGCCCCGCTGCGCCTGCCGGTGGACTGGGCCAGCCCGGACGGCCGCACGTTCACGCTCGTCGTGGCCCGTCGGGCGGCCCGGGTGGCGGAGCAGCGGGTGGGCACGCTGGTGTTCGGTCCGGGCGGCCCCGGGGACTCGGGGGTGGAACGCATCCGCCGGGGGGACCGGTTCAGCGACGAGCTGCTGGACCGGTTCGACCTGGTCAGCTTCGATCCGCGTACGGTGGCCCGCAGCGCCGCCCCGGTCTGCACTCCCGACCCGGAGCTGCGCAGGCCGCCCGTCGTGCTGACCGGCCAGGCCGACTTCGACGCCACGGTGGCCTACAACCGGGCGCTGTGGCACCGGTGTCGCCCGACCAGCCCGGTGTTCACCCACGCCGACACGCTCAGCACGGTGCACGACCTGGAGGCGCTGCGGCGTGCGCTGGGTGAGCGGCGGCTGACCTTCCACGGCAGCTCGTACGGCACGCTGCTGGGTCAGCAGTACGCCGAGCGGTATCCCGACCGGGTCCGGGCCGTGGTGCTGGAGGGCGTGTTCGACCACAGCCTGGACGTGCGGTCCTTCGTCCGTACCCAGGCGGCGGCACTCCAGGACGCCTTCGACGAATTCGTGACCTGGTGCGACAGCTCGCCCGGGTGCGTGCTGCACGGCCGGGACGTCCGGGCGGTCTGGGCTGCGGTGCTGGCCCGCGCCGACAACGACGGGTATGCCCCGCGCACCGCCTTCGACGTCACCGCCGTGGCCCTCGGGATGCTCGCCGGCCCCCGCTTCCCACAGCTGGCCGAGGCCGTCCGGGACATGGCCGCCGGCATGCCGCCGCCCGAGGTGAGACTCCCGGTGGCCGTGGCGGTCTTCTGCGCGGACTGGCCGGCCACCGTCCGCGACCACCACGGGTACGCGGCCCTGGTCCGGGCGGCCAGGGCCGTCGCACCGGACGTCCGCTACGGTGCCGGCCTGCTGGCCGTGCACACCTGTCTGGGCTGGCCGTCCCCGGTCCGGAATCCACCGCACGAGCTACGGGTGCGCACCCGCACGCCGCTGCTGCTGCTCAACGCCCGGCACGATCCCCGCACCGGCCACGCCTGGGCCACCCACGTCGCCCGACAGCTGGACCGGCACGGACGCCTGGTCACCTACGAGGGCTCGGGCCACGGCACCTACCTGCGCAACGCGTGCACCGTCGCCGTGGTCGACAGGTACCTCGTCGACCTGACCCTGCCCGCCGCCGACGCCCGTTGCCCCGCCGGGTGAACCGTCCCGTCAGCGACCCACCGGGGTCCGGCCCGTGCCGTCGGCGGTCACCTGACTCACGGGCTGGGCGGCCAGGGGGAAGGTGACGCCGGTCAGCTCCTCGGACACCGTCCACAACCGACGGGCGACGGCACCGTCGCGGGCGTTGCTGGAGCGACCGACGAGCTTCGGCGCGCCACGCCCTTCGAAAAGGCCGTCCGGCCCGGCGTAGCTGCCGCCCGGGATGTCGGCGACCGCCGCGTAGAGGGTGGGCGACGCGCCGTCGACGTCGCTCTGTGCGAACCGGTTGACCAACGCCGTCTGGAGCCGGTTCCACCAGGAGCGGTCGCCGTCGAGGTGCCCGAGCAGGTTGGTGGCGGCCAGGCCGGGATGGGCGGCGGTCGCCAGCACCGGCGAGCCGACCTCGGTGAGCCGGCGGTGCAGTTCGGCGGTGAACAGCAGGTTCGCCAGCTTCGACTGGGCGTACGCGGGGAACGCCCGGTAGGGGCGGCGCTCCCAGTTCAGGTCGGCGAAGTCGATCTTTCCGGCCCGGTGCGCGGAGGAGGCGACGGTGACCACCCGCCCCCGGATCTGCGGCAGCAGCAGGTTGGTGAGCGCGAAGTGCCCGAGGTGGTTGGTGCCGAACTGGAGCTCGAACCCGTCGGCGGTACGGGTCGGCGGCGGGATCATCACGCCGGCGTTGTTGACCAGCAGGTCGATCGGCCCGGTCCAGCCCTCGGCGAACGCGCGGACGGAGGCGAGGTCGGCCAGGTCGAGCCGGCGCACCTCGACGTCGCCGGTCATGCCCGAGGCCGCGGCGGCGCCCCTGGCGGGGTCGCGGACGGCGAGCACGACCCGGGCGCCCCGGGCGGCGAGCGCCGTCGCGGCGACCCGGCCGATGCCGCTGTTCGCGCCGGTCACGATGACGGTACGGCCGGTCAGGGCGGGGATCTGGGCGGTCGTGAATGTTGTCATGGGAAACAATGTATACGGCGACAACAATGTCGGCAACGGCGACATTGTTCGGGCTACCATGACCCCGTGCCCGCGTACCACCACGGAAACCTGCGGTCGACGCTGCTCGCCGCCGCCGAGCGCAGCCTGCGCCAGCACGGCGCGGGCCAGCTCTCCCTGCGCGAACTGGCCCGGGAGGCGGGCGTCAGCCACGCCGCGCCGCGCCGGCACTTCGCCGACCGGCAGGCGCTGCTGGACGCCCTCGCCGAGGCCGGGTTCGCCCGGCTGCACGCCGAGCTGCGCGCCGCGCTCGCCGACGCGGGTGCGGACTTCGGGCCGCGCCTGCACGCCGTGGCCGCCGCCTACCTGCGGTTCGCCACCGAGGACGCCGCCCTGCTGGAGCTGATGTTCACCGGCAAGCACCGCGAGGGGGCCGAGCACCTCGTCGCGGCCGCCGCCGGCCCGTTCGGGCTCCTGCACGACCTGATCACCGAGGGACAGGCCCAGGGGGTGCTGGAACCCGGCCCGCCGGAGCACGCCGGCATCGTGCTGTTCGCCACGTTGCAGGGCATCGCCACGCTGGTCAACGGCAACCTGGTCGCACCCGGTCTGCTCGACGGGATCACCCGGACGGCGGTCGACCAGTTCATCCGGGGGTCACGCCGTCCCTGACCGCCGGACGGTGTCGGGGGCCGGTCGTAGGCTCAGCGCCATGACGAGGACGCACACGCTCACCCTGCCGGGAGTGGAACTGGTCTACGACGTCCGCGGCCCGCTTCCCCCGGCCGACGGGCGTCCCGCCCTGGTCATGATCGGCCAGCCGATGACGGCCGAGGGCTTCGACGCGCTCGCCGCCCAGTTCGCCGACCGCACGGTCGTCACCTACGACCCGCGCGGCCTGGGTCGCAGCGTCCGCACCGACGGCCGGTCCGACCACACGCCCCAGCAGCAGGCCGACGACCTGCACCACCTGATCGGGGCGCTCGACGCCGGCCCCGTCGACATGTTCGCCAGCAGCGGCGGGGCGGTGACCGCGCTCGCCCTGGTCGCGGCCCACCCCAACGACGTCGTCACGCTGGTGGCGCACGAGCCGCCCATCAACGCCGTGCTGCCCGACGCCGCCGCCGCCGAGCGCGCGCGGGCCGCCTTCCACGAGGCGTACCAGGCGAGGGGCGCCGGCGCGGGAATGGCCGCGTTCATCGTGATGACGTCGTGGCAGGGCGAGTTCACCGACGCCTACTTCGCCCAGCCCGAGCCCGATCCGGCGACGTTCGGCCTGCCGACCGGCGACGACGGCGGCCGTGACGACCCGCTGCTGTCCAAGAACTCGTGGCCGGTCACCGACTACCGCCCCGACGCGGCGGCACTCACCGCCGCACCGACCCGGATCGTCATCGCGGTCGGCGAGGAGTCGACCGGGACGTACACCGCCCGGACCGCCGTCGGCACCGCCCACCTGCTCGGCCAGGAGGCCACCGTGTTCCCCAGCCACCACGGCGGCTTCCTCGGCGGTCACGCCGGCTACGCCGGCAGGCCCCGGGAGTTCGCCGCGAAGCTCCGTGAGGTGCTGGCCACCCCCTGACCGACGCCCCCCGTTGAGCCGAAACAGCGGTGTCCGGGCCACGGAATACCGCTGTATCGACCCGACAGGCGCATTTCCCGGGGCCCGGAAACAGACCGGAGCCCCGGCCGACGGCCGGGGCTCCGGTGCGGGGAGGGTGGATTTACGCGGGAGAGCCGGCTTCGGCGTAGTCGTACAGGCTCTTGATGTCGTCGTCGTAGTAGGGGCCGTCGAATTGCCCGTTACCCGGATTGTCGCCGTGGCTGACGGTGCTGTTGATATAGCCGGCGCCGATCGAGTCGTTGTATTCCTGCAACCACGGCCCACCGCTGGAACCGTAGGTCATGTTGCAGTACATCCGGATCTGCTGGCCACCGGCGTCCCAGGTCGTGCTCTGGCAGTACTGCTGGCTCTCCCCGCCGCCGAGGTTGGACGGGTAGCCCAGGGCGGTGACCGCCACGGAGTAGCCCCAGTTCCAGCGCAGCCCGTTGCCCCCGACGGTGTCGACGACCTTGGCGTTGTAGGTGCCGCCGTTGGACATCACCGCGATGCCCATGTCCTCGGCGTAGCTCGACGAGCTGGCCCACGCGCCCCGGGTGGAGAGGCTGTAGGCCACGAAGGTGCCGAACGGCCGCACACCGTTGCGGTACCGGGGGACGAACTGCCAGTTGGAGTACCACCCACCGCCGGCACCCTGGTGTACGCAGTGCCCGGCGGTCACCACGAGCCGCCGCTTGGCGCTGGCGACGGTGCTGGCCGAGCAGGAGGCGGTGCCGCCGCCGGGGACGGTGAAGTAGACCTTGCCCACGGTCACCGCCTCGTTCAGCATCGTCCGGGGGCCACCGGCGATGCTCGGGGCCACCGGAGCGACCGTGCCGGCCGGTCCGGTGGGCCGCGGCGCGCGGCTCGACGACGTGGCGGCCCGCGCCGACTTCGGGAAGTCCAGGTCCACGGCGGACGCCATACGTTCCGGGGTCCAGAAGTCGGCGACCTCCTTCGCGATCTTCTCATTGGTGATCGCCCGCCCGTCGAGGGTACGGGCGATCGCCGTGATGTTTCCTTTCCCGTCGGTCGTGGTCGAATTCGCCTCGGCTGCCGGCGCACCGGCCAGGATGAGGGTGAATGCCGCACCGGCACTCACCGACCAACGCAGAGCGGATTTCAAGAGGACCTCCTCTGCCCCTTGCACCTATCCGAACTCCGGCAGCATATTGAGACACGACTATTGATCACAATGACGGCCGATAATTGTCAGGAATCCGTGCCGCACCACCACGGACGCCATAACCGACGTCGATTTTTTTCAGCCCTGGGATATGCGACGCACCGCGTCGGCTCCCGGCGGGGGCAGTTCCCGGACGACCCGGGACACGCCTGTCGACGCCCCCCGGGCGGGGGCGTCGACGAGAGGGCGGACCGGCAGCCGGTGCGGCGGTCAGTGCCGGTGCAGCGCCGTGCGGATCAGCCGGTTGACCAGCTTGGGGTACTCCAGGCCGCTGGCCGCCCACATCCGGGGGAACATCGACGTCGGGGTGAACCCGGGCATCGTGTTGATCTCGTTGAGGTAGACGTCCAGGTCGGGGGTGACGAAGAAGTCGACCCGGGCCAGGCCGGAACAGTCCAGTGCGGTGAAGGCGCGGGTGGCGTACTCCTGGACCTGGTGGGTGACCCGGTCGGGCAGGACGGCGGGGACGTCGTACTCGCAGACCTCGTCGGCGTAGAGGTACTTGGCCTCGAAGTCGTACCACTCGCGGTCGCCGACCATCCGGACCTCGGCCAGCACGGACGCCTCGGGCGCTCCGCCGGCCTCACCCTCCAGCACGCCACACTCGATCTCCCGGCCGACGACCGCGGCCTCGACGAGCACCTTGGTGTCGATCTCCCGGGCGACGGCGACCGCGTCGTCGAGCCGCGCCCAGTCGTCGACCCGGGTGATGCCGAACGACGAGCCGGCCCGGGACGGCTTGACGAAGACCGGCAGGCCCAGCCGCTGCTTGTCGGCCTCGCTGAGGGTCATCCCGTTGCGCAGCACCGCGTACGGGCCGACCGGGATGCCCTCGGCGGCGCAGAGCTTCTTGGTGAACTCCTTGTCCATCGCGGCGGCGGAGGCGAAGACGTTCGCGCCGACGTACGGGACGTCGGCCATCTCCAGCATGCCCTGGATGGTGCCGTCCTCGCCGTACGCGCCGTGCAGCACCGGGAAGACCACGTCCACGTCGGCGAGCGCGCGGGGACCTTCGGTCGGGTCGAGCACCAGCAGGCCACCGGCGGTGGGGTCGGTCCGCAGCACCACCTCGGCCCCAGCCCCGACGGTGACCTCCGGGAGCCTGCGCGCCCGGATCGCCAACTCGCCCGGGTCCCCGCTGGTCAGCACCCACTGGCCCTGCCGGGTGATGCCGACCGGCACCACGTCGTACTCGTCGGGGTCGAGCGCGCCGAGCACGCTGCCCGCGCTGACGCAGGAGATGCCGTGCTCGGGGCTGCGCCCGCCGAACACGATCGCCACGCGGGTCTTGCCTGGGGTGGTCACTCGGGTCACCTCTCGGTACGCGACTGCGGAGCCGTCAGTTGCGCTCACCCGACTGACCTTACTGTGGGTTGCGGCGGACCGATGGTGATACCCGGCAGGAAGCGAGTGACCCTCGCAAACGGTCATCCGACCCGATACGGTACGTGACGATCAGGGTCGGTGGGGGTGGTTGCCGCGCCCCCGCCCGACCGCGATCACCTTCACCCGCTGCCGCCCGGCCCGGACCATGCCCAGGGCCATGAACGCCCCGGCTATCCGGTCGGCGGCCTCCCGGCTGCTGGCGCCGACCACCTGCCGCCGACGCTCGGGCCGGGCCCGCTCGTCGCGGGTGGACGTCTCCACCGGCCGGACGTCACTGAGCACCACCAGGAACCGCGTCATCGCCGTCACCAGACCCCTCACTGCTGGAAGTCCTTTCTTGACGCATGCGGCGGCGGCACGTGGCGATCGGGAACGGGGGAGTAAACCCGATCGCCACGCGCCTCATCCCCTCCGGTCACTCACCATCGCCGTCGCCACGACAACCGTTGGTGAGGACTCCGTTACAGATTGACAGGTGCACAGGCGTGAATGCAACTCTCATCGCCTCTTCTCTCATGCACGTCTTCCCATAGACCTGTGTCACCATCGATGCATGGCACCGAAGACCGCCCGTGCTCGCCGCCTCGGCATCGCCCTGCGCGCCCACCGGGAGGCGGCCGGCCTCACCCTGGAGGCCGCCGCCGACGAGATCAACAGCACCCGCAGCACGCTCAGCCGCTACGAGAACGCGCAGACGCTGGTCAGCCCGGCCACCGTCCGCGCGCTGCTCAGCCTCTACGGGGTCAGGCCGGACGAGATCGCCGCGGCGGTCCAACTGGCCAAGGACACCCGCAAGCCCGGCTGGTGGGTGCCCTACTCACACCTGCTCGACAAGCGCACCATCGACTTCATCGCGCTGGAGGCCGAGGCCACCGCGATCGCCAACTTCGAACCGTCCATCGTCCCGGGTCTGCTCCAGACCGCCGACTACATCCGGGGGGTGATGCGGGGCGGGCCGCACACCCTCACCGACGAGCAGGTCGAGCAGCGGGTCAAGCTCCGGCTGGACCGGCAACAGCGGATCACCGCCGCCGAACCGCCGATCTTCGACGCGATCATCGACGAGGGTGCGCTGCTGCGCCCGGTGGGCGACCGGACGGTGATGCATGCGCAGCTCAGCCACCTGCTCAAGACCTCGGAGCTGCCGAACGTCACCGTCCAGGTGATCCCGCTCGCCGCCGGATACCACCGGGGCACCCGGGGCTCGCTGCACATCCTGGAGTTCGCCGACCCGGAGGACCCGCTGATCGCCTCGGTGGAGACGGTAGCCGGTCAGATGGTCCTGGACCGGCCGGGCGACCTGCGTACCTGCACCAAGATCATGGAACACCTGCGGACCGTCGCGCTCAGCCCGGCCGACAGCCGCGACCAGCTCGTGCAACTGATGAAGGGACGGTAGGAGACCGATGACACCGACGATCGGCGGGGCCCTGTCCGGGGCCGCCTGGCGCAAGAGCAGCCACAGCGGGGACGAGGGTGCCTGCGTCGAGCTGGCGTCGCTGCCGGGCCGGGTCGCGATCCGCGACTCCAAGGACCCGGGCGGACCGGTGCTGCTCTTCCCGCCCGCCGCCTGGTCCGCCTTCGCCACCGCCCCGCCGCGCCGCTGACCACCCCGGCCCCGCCCCGCACCCGTTACGACGGGGTGCGGGGCGGGGCCGGGCGCGTCGGCGGGTCAGTCGACCCGGGCGTCGGCGGGTGGGGTCGCGGCGGGCCGGACCGCCTCGGCGGCGGCGATGGCCACCCCCCGCGCGCCGGCCATGTCCCGGTCCGGCACCAGCGCGAACGTCGCCAGGGCGGCCTGCTCCTCCCGCAGCACGGTGTGCGCGCGGACGGCGTCGAGGAACCAGTCCCGGAACTCCGGTGCCGCCTCCACCACCCCACCACCGACGAAGTACGCGTGCGGATCGGTGAAGTTGGCCGCGATGGTGAACAACCGGCCGAGCGCCGCCGCCTGCTGGGCGAAGACCTCCCGGGCCAGCGCGTCGCCCCGCTCGGCGTACCCGCGCAGCAGGGTGGCGGCCCGCTCGGGCGGCTCCTGCGCCAGCGGGTGCCCCGGATACCGGGACAGCCAGTACGGCAACAGGTTGCGCCGGATCGCGGTCAGCGAGGCGACGCTCTCCGCGTCCCCGGTGAAACCGCAGGCGCAGCGCGGTTCGGGCTGGTCGGGGGCGAGCAGCCCGGCCAGCGGGATGTGCACGTGACCGAACTCGCCGGCCATCCCGGCCGCCCCGGTGACCACCCGGCCGTCGACCACCACCGCCCCGCCGAGACCGGTGCCGACGATCGCCGCCACCGACGACCGGGTCGCCGCGTCGGCTCCGAAGTGGACGTGGTGGGCGTAGAGCGCGGCGGCGTTGCCGTCATTGTGGTAGATCACCGGCAGCCCGAGCCGCCGCTCCAACGCGCCGCGTACGTCGAAGCCGTGCCAGGCCGGCTGGGCGAAGTTCGTCGAGCCCCGCGACGAGATGACGCCTGTCGCGCTGGCCGGGCCCGGGGTGTCCAACCCGACCGCCCGGACCAGCCCCCGGGGCACCCCGGTGTGGGCCAGCACCCCGTCGAACGCGCCGGCCAGCGCCTCGATGGCCGCCTGCGGGCCGGCGGTCACCTCGCTGGGGGTCTCCACCAGCCCGTCGACCAGGAACCGGCCGTCCAGGCGCAGCACCGTGGCGTTGTTGCTGGTGCCACCGTTGTCGAGGCCGACCACCACCGGCACGTCCACGCTGACCATCCGCCACCTCCGACCGGGCCTGCTGCGAGGTTAGTTCCCGTTCCCACCGCCCGTCACGCCCCACGTGCGGCAATCCCGCCAGGCACCCGACCGGAGAGCGACCGGCCCCGCGCCAGGACGACCGGCCCGACGGCCCCGGACCCGTCCGGCGGCCCCGGACCCGCCCGGCGGCACGGGGGCCGGCCCGGTGACGCGGCATCCGCGCCGACGGCCCGGGGCCGGCCCGGCGGCTCACTCCGGCCGGCGGGCCAGGACGCCTGTCGCGTCCCACCGGTCGGCGTGCAGGACCCTCGGCAGCAGCCCCAGGCCGGTCATCGCCGCACAGAGCGCCCCGGCCTGCCCGGCGCTGACCTCCACCACCAGGTGCCCGCCGGGCCGCAGCCAGCCGACCGCACCGGCGGCGACCCGGCGCAGCACGGCCAACCCGTCGACGCCGCCGTCCAACGCCACCGCCGCCTCGTGCAGCCGGGCCTCCGCCGGCATCAGCGCCACCGCCGGGGTGGGCACGTACGGGGCGTTGGCGACCACCACGTCCAGCCGGCCCCGCCAGCGCGCCGGCAGCGGGTCGTACAGGTCGCCCTGCACGACGGTGACGTCCCGACCGGCCAGGTTGCGGCGGGCGCAGGCCACGGCGGCCGGGTCGACGTCGACGGCGGCGAGCCAGCGCGGGGCGAGCCGGTCGACGAGCGCGACGCTGATCGCCCCCGACCCGCAGCACAGGTCGACCAGCGCCGGGGCCGGCCCGGCCACCGACGCGGCGGCCTCCACCAGCAGCGCGGTCCGGGCCCGGGGAACGAACACCCCCGGGTCGACGGCGACCCGACGGCCGCAGAACTCGGCCCAGCCGAGCAGGTGTTCCAACGGTTCGCCGGCGATCCGCCGGTCGGTGAGGGCGGCGAGCGCCTGCGGCGAGTCGGCGGCGGCGGTGAGCAGCGCGGCCTCGTCCTCGGCGTAGACGCAGCCGGCGGCGCGCAGCCGGGCGACGAGAGCGGCGGGGTCGTGGGGAAACGGATCGGATGCCATGGTGATGCCTTCCGGGAGCGCACGTCGGCGCTCCCACCGTCGCTACCGCGGCGACGGGACTCCGTTGCCGCAGCGACGGGACTCGACGGGGAGCGCCGGTCCTGACGTCTGGTGGATCGGACTCACCTCCTCCGGTCGGGGCCCGGGTGGGCCGGCATCACGATAGCGGACCGGCCGCCCCCGCGCCGTCCAGTGCGGCGGTCACGTCGGCGACCAGGTCGGCGGTGTCCTCCACCCCGCAGGAGAGCCGGACGAACCCGGGGGCGGTGTCGTCGCCCCACTGCGCCCGCCGGTCGGCGCTGGTGTGCAGGCCGCCGAACGAGGTCGCGGCGGCGACCAGCCGGGACGCGGCGACGAACCGGGCCACCCGGTCGGCGTCGCCGAGGTCGAACGAGAGCACTCCCGGCATCCGGCGCAGCTGCCGCGACGCCACCGGGTACGCCGGGTCCTCCGGACGCCCCGGCCACCGCAGCCCGGTCACGTCGGGCCGGCCGGCGAGCAGCTCGACCAGCGCCGCCGCGTTGGCGGACTGCCGGGCCAGCCGCAGGTCCAGGGTGGCCAGCGAGCGGTGGGCCAGCCAGGCGTCGAACGCCCCGGGCACCGCGCCGGTGGTGGTGCGCCACCCGGTCACCGTCTCCAGCAGCTCCGCCGACCGGGCCGCCACGTAGCCGAGCAGCAGATCGGAGTGGCCGGTCAACGCCTTGGTGCCGGAGGCGACCACCAGGTCCGCACCGAGGTCCAGCGGACGCTGCCCCAGCGGGGTGGCGGTGGTGTTGTCCACCGCCACCAGCGCGCCGGCCGCGTGCGCCGCGTCGGCCACGGCGGCGATGTCGGCCACGTCCAGGCCCGGGTTCGCCGGGGTCTCCAGCAGCACCAGCCGTACGTCGTCGAACGACGGGTACGGCCCGGCGGTGGGCACGAAGCCGACCCGTACCCCCATCCCGGCGAGGGTGGCGGTGGCGAACGCCCGGACCGGGAAGTAGCCGTCGGCGGGCAGCAGCACGGTGTCGCCGGGGCGCAGCACGGCCAGCAGCAGCCCGGTGATGGCGGCCTGTCCGGAGGCGAAGACCCGGCAGTCGCCGCCCTCCAGCTCACCGATGGCCGCCTCCAGCAGCCGCCGGGTCGGATTGTCCGGGCGGCCGTAGCCGTTCGGTGTCGCGGCCGGCCCCTGCCACGGATCGAGGTGGTACGGCGCGGCGAAGACCGGACCGGGCAGGAACGGCTGCCCCGGCTCCGGCTCGGGCAGCCCGGCGTGCACGCACCGGGTGCCGTCGTGCCAGTGCGTCGCCGGGTCGACGGGGCCGGTCGGCGGGCCGCTCACTCGTACGACTCCGGCTTGGCGGTCCGGCTCATCAGGGTGTCTACCGCGAGCCTCGGGTCCATCCCCTCGTGGCAGATCCGCTCGATCTGCTCGGTGATCGGCATCTCCACCCCGTGCGCGCGGGCCAGGTCCCGGATGGCCAGGCAGCTCTTGACCCCCTCGGCGGTCTGCCGGGTGGCCGCCTGCGCCTGCTCCAGCGTCTCCCCCCGACCCAGGTGCTCGCCGAAGGTGCGGTTGCGGGCCAGCGGCGACGAGCAGGAGGCCACCAGGTCACCCATCCCGGCCAGACCGGCGAAGGTGATCGGGTCGGCCCCGAGCGCCACCCCGAGCCGGGCGGTCTCGGCCAGCCCCCGGGTCATCAGCATGGCCCGGGTGTTGTCGCCGAATCCCATCGCGGTGGCGATCCCGTACGACAGGGCGATCACGTTCTTGACCGCCCCGCCCAGCTCGCAGCCGATCACGTCGTCGTTGGTGTACGGCCGGAAGTACGGGGTGCGGATCGACTGCTGCACCAGCTCGGTGCGGCGGGCGTCGGTGCCGGCGACCACCGTCGCGGCCGGCTGCTCGACGGCGATCTCGGGGGCCAGGTTGGGGCCGGAGACCACCACCACCCGGTCCGGGGTGACCCGGGCGGTCTCCACGATCACCTCGCTCATCCGCCGGGTGGTACCCAGCTCGATCCCCTTCATCAGGGAGACGAGGGTGGCGTCCGGGGCGAGGTGGCCGGCCCACTCGGCGAGGTTGCCGCGCAGCGTCTGCGACGGCACCGACAGCACCACCAGCTCCGCGCCGGAGATCGCCTTGGCCGCGTCGCCGGTCGCGGTGACCCGGTCGGGTAGCCGCAGCTCCGGCAGGTAGTCGGGGTTACGCCGGTGGCTGCGGATCGCCTCGACGACCTGCTCCCGCCGGGCGAGGATGGTCACCTCCCGACCGGCGTCGGCGAGGATCTTGGCGAACGCCGTCCCCCAGGAACCGGCCCCCAGCACCGCCACGTGCCCGCTCACGCCACCCCTGCCCCTGCGTCGCGCCGGTCGATCCACTCGCTCATTCGGTCCCCTCGGGAGTACGCGGACGGACGGGACGTTCCCACAGCGGCGGCGGTGTGTCACCCCGGACCCCGGCGAGCAGGTCCCGCAGGGTCAGCATGATCTGGTCGGTCATCTCCTCCAGCACCACCCGGCTGGGGGTGGCCCCCGCCCAGCGACCGAGGTCGACCGGCGGGCCGGCCAGCACCGTCACCGGGGTCCGGGGCCGCAGGCCCACCCGGCTGGTCCGCGGGTCGAAGAGCCGTTCCGGCCCCCACATCACCACCGGGACCACCGGCGCGCCGGTGGCCAGGGCCAGCCGGGCCGCCCCGGTCTTGCCCCTCATCGGCCACAGGTCCGGCTCCCGGGTGATGGTGCCCTCCGGATAGATCACCACCGCTCCCCCGGCGTCCAGCGCGGCGACCAGCCGGTCCAGCGACTTGACCGCGGTGGCGGTCTCCCGTTCCACCGGGATCTGCCGGCAGCGGTGCAGGATGTAGCCGACCACCGGCACCCGGAACACGCTGGCCTTGCCGAGGAACTGCGGCCACCGCCCGGCCTCGTAGATGAAGTGGGCGCAGACCAGCGGGTCGGCGTGCGAGATGTGGTTGGGCACGATGATGACGCCCCCGGGGCGGCGCAGCTGTTCGATCCCGTGCCAGGTGCGCCGGGTCCAGGCCAGCATCACGGGCTTGACCAGCGCCACGGCGAACCGTCGCCAGAAACCCAGCCTGCGCCGTGCCACCGTGCCTCCTCGTCACCCCACCCGCGTGCCGCACCCCCACCGTTGCGTGCCCGCAGCGGAAATCATGCCTGCTCGTCCCGGGTACGGCCAGTGCGGGTACCGCCGCCGTCGCTGGCAGGATTGTCGACGTGGGCCAGGCGAGGTGGGTGGCGGTGGTGCCGGTGAAGCGGCTCCACGCGGCGAAGAGCCGGTTGCGGGGGGCGCTGCCGGCCGTACCGCACGAGGAGCTGGCGCTGGCGCTGGCGGCCGACACGGTCGGCGCGGTGCTGGCCTGCCCGGCGGTGGCCGAGGTGCTGGTGGTCACCGCCGACCCGCGGGTGGCCGCGACGGTCGGCGCGGCCGGCGCGCGGGTGGTGCCGGACCACCCGGACGCCGGGTTGAACGCCGCCCTGCGCCACGGTGTGCAGGCGGCGGCCGACGACGGCCGGAGCTGGCTGGCCGCCCTCACCGCCGACCTGCCGGCGCTGCGCCCGGCCGAACTGGCCGCCGCACTGCACGCGGTCGGCACCGGCCCGACGGGGGTACGCCGGTTCGTGGCCGACGCCCCCGGTACCGGGACCGTGCTGCTCACCACGCCTCCCGGGGTGCCGCTCGCGCCCCGGTTCGGGGTCGGCTCGGCGGCGGCGCACCTGGCCTCCGGGGCGGTGCCGCTGCCCGGTGTCTGGCCGAGCCTGCGCCGCGACGTGGACACCGCCGCCGACCTGGCCGACGCGGCCCGGCTCGGTCTCGGCCCGGCGACCGGCGCGCTCACCGGTGTCGGCCCGGCGGCCCCCGGCCGGCGGCCCCGCGCCGACCGGCCGGTGTACGGTGCTGGCATGCAGGGCACCGTGGCGACCTTCGACGCGCAGAGCCGCACCGGCGTGCTGCTGCTCGACGACGGCACCGAGCTGCCCTTCCCGGCCTGCGCCTTCGACGCCTCCGGGCTGCGGCTGCTCCGCCTCGGCCAGCGGTTGACGGTGCACACCGATCCGGACGGCGGGGTCGTCCGGGTGACGTTGCCGACGATGGTCTGAACAACGCGGCCCAAGTTCATTTTGCGTTAACCGTAATCGGGTGATTATGAGCGGGTGAGCACCCCTCGCGAGCACCCCACCAGCCCGTCCGCCGCCACCGACCCGACCCGCAACGGCACCCGTCGTCGCAGCGGTTCCCGCACCCGCCGCGCCCCGGAGGAGGTCTCCGCCACGGCCCCCGACTCCCCCGGCGCCAGTGCCGCCGGGGCCTCCGCCGGCCTGGACGAGGTGCTCGACACCGACGACCGCCCCGCCGCCGACGTCCCGGCCGCCGGCGAGGGGTCGACGGGCGACGGGCAGCCCGCCGTCGCGCCGCTGCCGGCGGACCGGTTCCTCAACCGGGAGCTGTCCTGGCTCGACTTCAACGGCCGGGTGCTGGCCCTGGCCGAGGACCCGCGCACGCCGCTGCTGGAACGGGCCAAGTTCCTGGCCATCTTCGCCAGCAACCTCGACGAGTTCTACATGGTGCGGGTGGCCGGGCTCAAGCGCCGGCTCTCCGCCGGCCTGCCGGTACGCGGCGGGGACCGGCTGCCGCTGCGCACCCAGCTGGAGCGGATCACCGAGTGCGCCGCCGGGCTGGTCGCCCGGCAGGCCGCCTGCTTCGTCGACGACCTGCTGCCGCAGCTCGCCCGGGAGGACATCCGGATCATCCGCTGGGCGGAGCTGGACGACCCGGAGCGGGAGCGGCTGCGCACCTACTTCCGGGAACACATCTTCCCGGTGCTCACCCCGCTCGCGGTGGACCCGGCGCACCCGTTCCCGTACATCTCCGGGCGGTCGCTGAACCTGGCCGTGGCGGTCCGGGACCCCGACGGCGGGTCGGAGCTGTTCGCCCGGGTCAAGGTGCCCAACAACGTGCCCCGCTTCGTCCGGGTGGGCCGGGACCAGCCGGGGCTGCGGATGCTGCCCGTGGAGGACCTCATCTCGGTGCACCTGGGGCAGCTCTTCTCCGGCATGCAGGTGGTCGAGTGCCACCTGTTCCGGGTCACCCGCAACGCCGAGGTGGAGGTCGACGAGGACCGCGACGAGGACCTGCTCCAGGCCCTCGAACGGGAGCTGGCCCGGCGGCGGTTCGGCCCGCCGGTCCGGCTGGAGGTCGCCGCCTCCATCTCCGACCACATGCTGGAGCTGCTCGTCCGCGAGCTGGACATGGACGACCACGACGTGCTGCGGGTGCCCGGTCTGCTGGACCTGTCGGCACTGTGGCAGCTCTACGGCGAGGCGGACCGCCCCGACCTGAAGGACAAGCCGTTCGTGCCGGCCACCCACCCCCGGCTGGCCGAGGGCGAGGTGCCGCGCAGCGTCTTCGCCACCCTGCGCGACGGCGACGTGCTGGTGCACCACCCGTACCACTCATTCGCCACCAGCGTGCAGCGCTTCGTCGAGCAGGCCGCCGCCGACCCGGACGTGCTGGCCATCAAGCAGACCCTCTACCGCACCAGCGGGGACTCCCCGATCGTCGACGCGCTGGTCGACGCCGCCGCCGCCGGCAAGCAGGTGGTGGTGCTGGTGGAGCTGAAGGCGCGCTTCGACGAGGTGGCGAACATCGGCTGGGCGCGCACCCTGGAACGGGCCGGCTGCCACGTCGTGTACGGCCTGGTCGGGCTCAAGACGCACTGCAAGACCGCCCTGGTGGTACGCCAGGAGGGCAACCAGATCCGCCGGTACTGCCACATCGGCACCGGCAACTACCACCCCAAGACCGCCCGGCTGTACGAGGACTTCGGCGTGCTCACCGCCGACCCGGAGATCGGCGCGGACCTGACCGACCTGTTCAACGTGCTCACCGGCTACAGCCGGCAGACCGCGTACCGGCGGCTGCTGGTGGCCCCGCAGGGCATCCGCAGCGGCCTGGTGGAGCGGATCGAGCGGGAGATCGCACACGTCCGGCTGGGCATGCCGGGGCTGGTGCAGTTCAAGGTGAACTCGCTGGTCGACGAGGAGATCACCGACGCGCTCTACCGGGCGTCGCAGGCCGGGGTGCACGTGGACCTGCTGATCCGGGGCATGTGCACGCTGCGGCCGGGGGTGCCGGGGCTGTCGGAGAACATCCGGGTCCGCTCGATCCTCGGCCGGTTCCTGGAACACTCGCGGATCTTCCGGTTCGGCAACAACGGCGACGCCGAGTTCTGGATGGGGTCGGCCGACCTGATGCACCGCAACCTCGACCGCCGGGTGGAGGCGCTGGTGCAGGTCAGCGACCCGGTCGCCCGCGCCGAGCTGGACCAGGTGATGACCACCGCGATGAGCCCGGACGTGGACGCGTTCGAGCTGGCCGCCGACGGCAGCTGGAGCCGGCGGACCGGCACCCCCGAGGAGCCGCTGCACGACCTGCAGGAGCTGCTGCTGCGCCGGGTGGGCGGTTCCGACGGCTGAGCCGGGCGGGCGGCCGGTACGGGGGATCGCCCGGACGTAGGGTGATCGGATGGTGGACGAGGAGCCGGTCGGCATCCGGGCGGCCGGTGGGGTGGCGTGGCGGCCGACCGACGACGGCGGGGTCGAGGTCTGTCTCGTGCACCGGCCCCGCTACGGCGACTGGTCGCTGCCCAAGGGCAAGCTGGAACGGGGCGAGCATCCGCTGCTGGCCGCCGTCCGGGAGGTGGCCGAGGAGTCCGACGTACAAGCGGTGCCGCAGGTCCGGCTGCCCAGCGTGCGGTACCGCAGCGAGGGCCGTCCCAAGCTTGTCGACTACTGGTCGATGCGGGCCGTGGGCACCGGCGGGTTCCAGCCGGGCACCGAGGTCGACGACGTGTGCTGGCTCGACGTCGACGCGGCGGTCGCCCGGGTGAGCTACCCGCACGACGCGCAGGTGCTGGCCGCGTTCGCCGCCCTGCCCCGGGTCACCGGCACGGTGGCGCTGGTGCGGCACGCGCACGCCGGCAGGCGGGCCACCTGGTCGGGGCCGGACACCGGCCGCCCGTTGGACGCCGAGGGGGTCACCCAGGCGCACGCGTTGGCCCCGCTGGTCGCCCTGGTCCGGCCGGTACGCCTGTTGTCGGCCTCGCCCCGCCGGTGCGTACAGACCCTCGGGCCGGCGGCCGCCGCGCTGGACCTGCCGATCGAGGTGTGCGGCGACTTCGACGAGCCGCAGCCGGGCCAGCAGGTCGACGAGTGCGCGTTGGCCGCCGCCGGCCGGCTGGTCGAGCTGGCCGCCACCGGGCAGCCGGTCGGGGTGTGCAGCCAGGGCAAGGTGATCCCGGGCGCGTTGGCCCGACTGGCGGGACGCGACGACGACTTCGGCACCGCCAAGGGCCGCGGCTGGCTGCTCGCGTTCACCGCCGACGGGCTGCTCGCCGCCGACCGGTTCTGAACACGCGGACGGGCGTCCACCGTGCTGGTGGACGCCCGTCGGGTCGTACCCGGTGTCAGCGCTTGGCTGCGGCCTTGCGGGCCGGCGCCTTCTTGGCCGGTGCCTTCTTCGCGGCGGTCGCCTTGGCGGCCGTGCTCTTGGCCGCGGTGGCCTTCTTGGCCGCCGGGGTGCGGGCGGTGGTCGACTTGGTCGCCGTGGCGGTCTTCTTGGCCGGCGTTGCCTTCTTGGTGGCCGCCTTGGTCGCGGCGGTGGCCTTGGTGGCGCTCGCCGTGGTGGTCTTGCGGGCCGCGGTCGCCGTCGTCTTCTTGGCGGCGGTCGCCTTCGCCCCGGTGGCCTTGGTGCCGGTCGCCTTCGTCCCGGTGGCCTTGGCTGCGGTCGCCTTGGCGCCGGTCGCCTTCGCGCCCGTGGCCTTGGCCCCGGTCGCCTTCGCGGTGGTGGCCTTCGCCCCTGTCGCCTTGGCGCCGGTGGCCTTGGCGGCCGCCGTGCTGGTGGTCTTCTTCGCCGGAGCGGCGGTCTTCGGCACCTTGCCGGTGGCCACCATCTCCTTGAAACCGGCGCCCGGCTTGAAGGCCGGGACGGATGTCTTCTTGACCTTCACCGCCTCACCGGTACGCGGGTTGCGCGCTGTTCGCGCCGCCCGGACACGCTTTTCGAACGATCCGAATCCGGTGATCGCCACTTTGTCGCCCTTGGTGACCGCCGCCTGGACCTCGGCGAGGACCGCGTCGAGCGCCGCCGTCGCCGACTTCCGGTCCCCCAGGCGAGCGGCGAGCGCCTCGATGAGCTCGGCCTTGTTCACGACTTCCTCCCGATTGTGCAACTGACTCGACGCGAGCCATTCTGCGCGCACCGTATGCCCTGTGCTGCCTGGACACAAACATTCGGTGGAAAAAAGCCCTTGTGTCGTAACGGATTCGCCCCCACCGGATGAACCGGTGGGGGCGAAAACGGTGCCGTGGCCCGGCGTACGGCTAGACCACGGCGGGGGTGAACGACGGTCGGCCGGCCTCGTACGCCTCAATGTCGGCGACGTGCCGCAGGGTGAGTCCAATGTCGTCGAGGCCCTCCATCAGCCGCCAGCGGCTGTGGTCGTCGAGCGGGAACGACCAGGTGGAATCCCCGACGCGGACCTCTCGGGTGGTCAGGTCGACCGTCACCGCGGTGGTCGGATCGGCCTCCACCAGGTCCCAGATCTGCTCGACCGCGGTCAGTTCCAATTCGACCGGGAGGAGCCCTTCCTTGAGCGCGTTGCCCCGGAAGATGTCGCCGAACCGGGGCGAGATGACCGCCTGGAAACCCCCGTCGCGCAGCGCCCACACAGCGTGCTCCCGGGATGACCCGGTGCCGAACTCCGGCCCCGCCACGAGGATGGTGGCCCCGGAATACGCCGGGTTGTTGAGCACGAATGCGGGATCGTCGCGCCAGGCCCGGAAGAGTCCGTCGGCGAAGCCGGTACGGGTCACCCGCTTGAGGTACACGGCCGGGATGATCTGATCGGTATCCACATTGGAACGGCGCAGCGGTGCCGCGGTCCCGGTGTGGGTGGTGAACTTGTCCATCTCTCGGCTGCCCTTCTACAGATCGGCCGGGGCGGCGAGCCGGCCGGTCACGGCGGTGGCGGCGGCGACCGGCGGCGACACCAGGTGGGTACGCCCGCCCCGGCCCTGCCGGCCCTCGAAGTTGCGGTTGGAGGTCGAGGCCGAACGCTCGCCCGGCTTCAGCGTGTCCGGGTTCATGCCCAGGCACATCGAGCAGCCGGCGAACCGCCACTCCGCTCCGGCGTCGGCGAAGACCTTGTCCAGGCCCTCCGCCTCGGCGGCCTCCCGTACCGCGGCGGAACCGGGCACCACCAGCATCCGCACCCCGTCGGCGACCCGGTGGCCGCGCAGCACGTCGGCGGCGGCCCGCAGGTCCTCCAGCCGGCCGTTGGTGCAGGAACCGACGAACACCACGTCGACGGCGAGGTCGCGCAGCGGGGTGCCCGGCGTGAGGTCCATGTACTCCAGGGCCCGGCGCGCGGCGGTCCGCTCGGCGTCGGTGGTGAACTCCTCCGGGTCCGGCACGGCCGCGCCGAGCGGGGCGCCCTGGCCGGGGTTGGTGCCCCAGGTGACGAAGGGGGTGATCCGGGAGGCGTCCAGGGTCACCTCGGCGTCGAAGGTCGCGCCGTCGTCGGTGGGCAGCGTCCGCCAGTAGGCCAGCGCCGCGTCCCAGTCGGCCCCGGCCGGCGCGTGCGGCCGGCCCTTCAGGTACGCGAAGGTGGTCTCGTCCGGCGCGATCAGGCCCGCCTTGGCGCCCCACTCGATGGACATGTTGGCCACCGTCATCCGGCCCTCCATCGACAGCGCCCGGATGGCCTCGCCCCGGTACTCCACGATGTGGCCGCGTCCACCGCCGGTGCCCACCTGCGCGATCAGCGCGAGAACCAGGTCCTTGGCGGTGACGCCGGGGCCGAGCTGACCGGTGACGTTGACCGCCATGGTCTTCGGGCGGGCCTGCGGCAGGGTCTGGGTGGCCAGGACGTGTTCGACCTCACTGGTGCCGATGCCGAAGGCCAGCGCGCCGAACGCGCCGTGGGTGGCGGTGTGCGAATCGCCACAGACGATCGTCATGCCGGGCTGGGTGACGCCCAACTGGGGGCCGATCACGTGCACGATGCCCTGGTTCTCGTCGCCCAGGGGGTGCAGCCGCAGGCCGAACTCGGCGCAGTTGCGGCGCAACGTCTCGATCTGGGTACGCGAGGTCGGGTCCGCGATCGTCAGCAGGTCGCCCCGGCGCAGCCGGAACGCGGGATCGTCGTACCCGGTCGGGGTGTTGTGATCCTCGGTCGCGAGCGTGAGATCGGGGCGGCGGACCCGCCGGCCGGCCTGGCGCAGCCCGTCGAACGCCTGCGGGCTGGTCACCTCGTGCAGCAGGTGCAGGTCGATGTAGAGCAGGTCCGGCTCACCCTCGGCGGTCCGTACGACGTGCGCGTCCCAGACCTTCTCGGCCAGGGTCCTCGGTTGAGTGACTCCCACCATCTGGACATCCTAAATTCTGGGAGGTAAATTTCGGCTTGTGGGACACAGTATGAGCGGTGTCGGCGTCCTCGACAAGGCGGTGGTCATCCTGGCCGCCTGTGTCGACGGCGCCAGCCTGGCCGAACTCGTTGAACGCACCAAGCTGCCCCGAGCCACCGCACACCGGCTGGCCCAGGCCCTGGAGATCCACCGGATGCTGGTCCGGGACACCCAGGGGCGATGGCGTCCCGGGCCCCGGCTCGGCGAGCTGGCCAACGCCGCCCCGGACGTCCTGCTGACCGCCGCCGAGCCGCTGCTCGCCGCGCTGCGCGACGCCACCGGGGAGAGCGCCCAACTCTACCTGCGCCGGGCCGACGAACGGGTCTGTGTGGCCGCCGCCGAGCGGGCCAGCGGCCTGCGGGACACCGTGCCGGTCGGCTCGGTGCTACCCATGACGGCGGGCTCTGCGGCGCAGATCCTGCTCGCCTGGGAGCCGCCCGAGGCGGTCATGCCGCTGCTGCCCCGGTCCAAGTTCACCGGCCGCACCCTCGCCGAGGTACGCCGCCGGGGCTGGGCGCAGAGCGTCGCCGAACGGGAGGCCGGTGTGGCGAGCGTCTCCGCCCCGATCCGGGACCGCACCGGCCGGGTGATCGCCTCGATCAGCATCTCCGGCCCGATCGAACGCCTCGGCCGCCGCCCCGGCGAACGGCACGCCATGGCCGTCGTCCGCGCCGGCCAACGCCTCTCCGGCCTCTAACCCACTCCTCCCCCACCCGCCTCACCCCACCCCGTCCCGCCCCGCCCCGCCCCCGCCGCCTCGGCTCGCCTCGGTGATCAAGAAGTTTGCGTCATGTTCAGAGATCAAAGTGACGCAAACCTCTTGATCACGTGACGCAAACCTCTTGATCACCGAGGTGGGACCGCGGGGGCGGGTGAGACCGGGGAGGGTGAGGGCGGCGGGGGCGGGTCGGCGCGGCCAGAGGCGGGTCGGCGCGGCCAGGGGCCAAGGACCAAGGGCCAGGGGCGGGTGTGACCGGCGGGATGGAGGCGCGGGAGAGGGCGGGAAGCGAGGGGAACGGCGATCGGCCCGCCTCGCGGGGCGAGACGGGCCGATCGTGTGGTAGCCCCGACCGGATTCGAACCGGCGCTACCGCCTTGAGAGGGCGGCGTCCTGGGCCACTAGACGACGGGGCCAGGCACATTTTCCTGCTTCACCACCCCGTGGGGCGGTGCGGCATTAGTCTAACGGCACCGGCACCCGACCCCCGAGACGGGGGTCGGCATCCTGGCGGGGTCGGTACCCGGGTGGCGAAACAGCGGTGTCCGAGCGGCCGAGACAGCGCACCATCACCACACGAGCCGGCCCAGCCAACACGAGCCGGCCCAGCCAACACGAGCAGGGCCGACCACACGAACGGGATCAGCCACAGAGCAGGGCCGACCACACGAGCGGGCCCCGCCAGCCGAGGGGGGCCCAGCCACATGAGCCGGGCCAGCCCGAGCGGGCCGGCTGGCGCGCGGGAGGGGGAACGAACTCTCCCCGAGACGCGAAGAAGCCCGTCCCAACGAACGTGGGACGGGCTGTCAGCGTTGTAGCCCCGACCGGATTCGAACCGGCGCTACCGCCTTGAGAGGGCGGCGTCCTGGGCCACTAGACGACGGGGCCAGAACATAGCTTGTGCTTCCCTGCCCTACCCGGGCGGGGAAGCTGCACTCTATCAGAGATCAACTTCGTCCCGATGACGGGACGGAGCCGATCTCCGTCAGAATCCAGCGTCCACGGATTCGGGTGAACCCGCGGTTGCGCTGGGGTACCAGGACTCGAACCTAGACTAACTGAACCAGAATCAGTTGGGCTGCCAATTACCCCATACCCCATTGGCCCCTTGTGGCGCCGGGAAGGAACTTTACCCTCCCCGCGCCAACAGGCCAAATCCAATCCCCCAAACCGCGTGTGAGCTGCGGAAACAGGGGTGTCGTACGGGTCAGGCGACCGGTACCACCGTGTTGGTGAGCTCGCCGATCCCCTCGATCCGTACGGTGACCGTATCCCCGTCCGTGAGCGGACTAACCCCGGCCGGGGTGCCGGTCAGCACCACGTCCCCGGGCAGCAGCGTCATCACGTGCGAGATGTACGACACCAGCGCCGGCACGTCGAAGACCATGTCCTTGGTCCGGCCGAGCTGACGTACCTCCATCTCGTCCGGGTTGCGCCCCACCTCGCAGCGCACCTCCAGGTCGGAGACGTCCAGACCGGTGGTGATCCAGGGGCCGATGGGGCAGAACGAGTCGAAACCCTTGGCCCGGGTCCACTGCGAGTCGGAACGCTGCAGGTCCCGCGCGGTGACGTCGTTGGCGCAGGTGTAGCCGAAGACGGCCTTCGCGGCGGCGGCCCGGTCGGCCCGGCGGGCACCCGGCGCGCCGATCACCACGGCCAACTCGGCCTCGTGCTCCACCTGCCGGGAGAAGATCGGCAGCCGGATCGCGTCCCGGGGGCCGATCACCGAGGTGGACGGCTTGAGGAAGAGCAACGGCTCCTTCGGCACCTCGTTGCCGTGCTCGGCGGCGTGCTCGGCGTAGTTACGCCCCACACAGACCACCTTGCTGGGCAGGATCGGCGACAGTAGCCGCACGTCGGAGAGCGCCCACCGGGCACCGGAGAACTGGATCTGCCCGAACGGGTGGCCCTCGATCTCGGCGACGGTCAGACCCTGCGGCCCGGCCTCCGGTTCGCCCTCGACGACCCCGAACGACATTCCCTTGGCATGAGCGAAACGAGCGATACGCACCCGGCCAATCTATCCCCACGCCCGGCGTCACCAGTCGACCACCGGGACGTCGGCGCAGCGTAGGCCATCGGCCGGCGCGGTGGGCGGGGTTCGCCGCTTCGTACCCGCCCGGAGGGTGCGCGCTCCTAACGTCGGCTCCGGAGGTTCGTTGGTATGCCTGCATCGAGACGACACCACAGGGCCCTCGCGGTTTTCGTGAACTGCCTGGGCATCCTCGCCGCCGTACCGGCGCTGCCCGGTACCGGCCCCGCACCCCACGCCACCCCGGCGGTGACCGCCGCGACGGCAGGGTCCGCCAGCACGGCCGGACCGGGTCGGGCACCGGGGACGGCGGGCCACCCCGGCCCGGCGGAACCGGGCCGGGCACCGACGGGGCCGGGCACCCGGGCCCGACCGGAGGCCACCGCCCGCCCCGCCGTACCGGCCCACCTCGCCGCCTGGGCGACGCCGGTGGTCCCGGCCCGGGAGACCGCACCTGCCCGGCCGGCGCGGGCCGCGCCCGGGGTGGCGGCCAGCGGCGCGGTCGTGCCGGTCACCCCGACCGCGCCGGCCCCCGGCATGACCACCGCCGGCAACCCGGGCGCGCCCCGGCCGGCACCGCAGGTCACCGTGGCCGTGGCACCCGCCGCGACGGGGGTGCCGGGCTACCGGATCATGGTGCGCAACACGGGCGGCTCGACGGTGCAGACGATGGTCCGGCAGGAGCTGCCGGCCGGCACCTCGACCACCGCGGTCAGCGCGGGTGGCCTGGTCACCCAAGCGGGCGGGGCGGGCGCGGGCGGGGAGGTCACCTGGCGGCTCGTCCTGCCGGCCGGGGCGACCCGGACCCTGGACACCGCCCTGGCCGCCGCCGCGCCGGGCCGGGCGCTGACCGCGCCGGCCTGCGCGTACGCCGGTGACGGCGACCAGCCGTACGACTGCGCGACGGCCACCTGGCGCAGCGGGGCGGCCCCGGAGGCGTTCGTGCCCGCGACGCCGGCCTGGCGGCAGCCGCCGATCCTGCTCGGCGCGGCACTGGTGGTGCTGGCCCTGCTGGCCGGCGCGCTCTGGTGGTGGCGGCGGGCCCGGCGACGGGTGGGCGGGATCGAGCCGACCGGCACCGCGCCGGTGGCGGCCGGCTCCCCGCCGTACGCGGGCGGCCCGGCGGCCCCCAGCGGGGGGACGGTGTACCCGCGCCCCGCCGTACCCGGAGAGGTCCGGCGACGCCGCAGCCCGTCGGTGTGGCTGGTGGTGGGGGTGGCCGCGACGGTGCTGGCCGGGGTGGTCTTCGCCGCCGCCTGGACGGCCACCCGCGAGGTCGCCGCCATCGACACCACCAAGCAGCCGACCGCCGGGGCGTGGACGGGCACCACCATGACCGGCCCGGTCGGCACCCCGCTGCGGGAGAAGGCGTTCGAGTTCACCGTCTACCGGGTGGCCTGCGCCACGGCGAGGGTCGCCAGCCAGCAGTGCCAGGCCACGGTCGGGGTGCGCAACGTCACCCCGGAGCAGCAGAGCTGGCACGGTCAGCTCCAGCGCGCGTACCTGCCGGGTGGGAGCTGGGTGAGCACCGACGAGGACGCCACCCGGCTGGCGAACCTGGGGCGCGACGTCTTCGCCCAGCCCGTCTCGGCGGGCAGCCGGGTGGTGCTGCCGCTGGTCTTCACCGTGCACGGCGCGCAGAAGCCGGAGCAGTTGGAGCTGCGCAGCGGGGTGTTCTCCGCCGGGGTCCGGGTGGACGTGCCCTGACCGGGGGCGGGCGGCGGTCGTACCCTGAGGGGTGTGACCGCCGCCCTCGCCCCCGCCGCCCTCGACGCGGTCGACTGGCAGGCCCGGCGGGCGGCCCACGCGGCGCGGGTGGCCACCTGGCTGGACCCGCACCTGGCCCGCCGCCGCACCGGCGGCCGGCATCCGGTGGAGGATTTCCTCTTCACCTACTACTCATACCGCCCGGCGCAGTTGCGTCGTTGGCATCCGGGCGCGGGGGTGCTGCTGCGTGACGCGGACCCGGCCGCGTTCGGCCGCGACTACCGCGCCGACCCCGCCGGGGTCACCCTCGACACCGACCGGGTACGCGGACGCCGTGCCGACTCGATCGGCTGGATCAGAGCGTTGCTGGCCGCGACCGCCGGCCGACCGGCGCACCTGGGCTGCTTCGGCATGCACGAGTGGGCGATGGTCTACCGGCAGACCCAGGAGGAGGTCCGGCACAACGCCTGGCCGCTGCGGCTCAGCCCGGACGACACCGCCGCCGTGGTTCGCGAGCGGGGCGTGCGGTGCAGCCACTTCGACGCGTTCCGGTTCTTCACCGCGCCGGCCCGGCCGCTGAACCTGCTCCAGCCGAGCCGGGAGACCCAGCACGAGCTGGAACAGCCGGGTTGCCTGCACGCCAACATGGACCTCTACAAGTGGGCGTACAAGCTCTCCCCGCTGGTCGCCTCGGAGCTGGTGGCGGACTGTTTCGCGCTGGCCCGGCAGATCCGGACGCTGGACATGCGGGCCAGCCCCTACGACCTGGCCGCCCTCGGTTACCCGCCGGTGCGGGTGGAGACCGCCGAGGGCCGGGCCGAGTACGCGGCGGCGCAGCGCGGCTTCGCCGAGCGGGCCGCCGTGCTGCGCGCTCGCCTGCTGGCCGCACTGGACCGCGCCACTGCGGACGCCGGCTGACCCGGGCGAGGGTCCGGACCGGGACCCGGACCCTCGGGCGGGTCAACTGGCGGTGCAGGTCGCCGTGGGGGCGGTGGCGGTGCCGGTGTGGGTGCCGAGGAACCCGAAGGTGGCCTCGGCCGCCGGGGCGAGCGCCCCGTTCCAGTTCACGTTGCGGGCGGTGACCGCGCTGCCGGTCTGGGTCAGGTCGGCGTTCCAGGTCTGGGTGATCTGCTGTCCGGCGGGCAGGGTGAAGGTGACCCGCCAGCCGGCGGTCCGCGCGGTGCCGGTGCTGCGGACGGTCACCTCGCCCTGGTGCCCGCCCTGCCACTGGTTGGTGATCCGGTAGCTGGCGGTGCACGCCACCCCGGCCGGCGGCGAGGTGGTCGGCGGGTCGACCGTGGGGGACCCGGTGGGCGGGACCGTGGGGCTGACCGTCGGGCTCGGCGGGCCGGTGGGGGTGGGCGGGCCGGTGGGGGTGGGCGAGCCGGTCGGGGTGGACGTGGGGGTGACCCCGCCGAGGGCGGCCACCAGCGCCGGGTACCACCGGTCGGACATCTTCTGGTCGCCGGCCGCGTTGGGGTGCACCCCGTCGTAGGTGTCGGTGGTGGTGCTGAACCCGGTCCACTGGTCGACCACCACGATCGGCGACGCGGCGGTGGTCTTTCCCGCCGCCCAGCCGTCGATCACGGCGTTGAGGGCCACCGCCCGCTGCCCGCACTCGGCGCAGCTCGACGGGGCCATCGGGATGATCTTGGCGACGATGATCCGCATCGTCGGGTTGCTGGCCCGCATCTGGTCCACCAGCTTCGAGTACGCGGTGAGGATGGTGGCCGGGGGGATGTTGCTCCACACGTCGTTGGTGCCGAAGTGCATGAGCACGACGTCGGGGTGGGTCGCGGCGAGCCAGCCGGGCAGCAGGTTCTGGTTGGCGACGTTCGTCACCAGGTAGCCGCCGTGACCCTCGTTGTCCCCGTCGTACGGCTGCCCGCAGCCCTGCGGGCCGAGGGTGCCGACGAAGTCGACGTCGGTGTGGCCGGTGGACTGCAGGCGGTTCCACAGCAGGGAACGCCAGCAGCCGGGCGAGCCGGTGATCGAGTCCCCGAGCGGCATCACGCGGACCGGGGTGGCGGCGGCGGGGTGGGCCGCCGGGGTGGCGACCAGCCCGACGAGCAGGGTGAGGGGGACGGCCGCGAACGCGGCGAGCAGGGCGGAGAGGAACGGCCTTCGGAGCATGGTGAGGGGACTCCTGTCACGTGACGACGTGCGGTCGGTGAAGGCCCGGTTGCTCCCACTGATATCCCACCAGACCGGCCGCCCCGGCTCAACGCCCTCCCGCATCCTGGCGAAGCGCTTCGACACCCCAGGTCAGCGCGTCGGGTGGCCCCGGTGCACGGCCCACTCCGGGGCCAGGATCGACATCACCGTCGCGTCGACCCAGCCGTCGGTGTCCCGCAACACCTGCCGCAGCACGCCCTCGGCGACGAAACCCACCTTCTCGTACGCCCGGCGGGCGCGCGGGTTGAACGCGAACACCTCCAGCGAGACGCGGTGCAGGCCGAGGGTGTCGAAGGCGTACCCGACGACCAGCCGGGTCGCCTCGGTGCCGAGGCCCCGGTCGCGGCCGGCCGCCACGAACAGGGTGCGGAAGTTGCAGGAGGCGTTGTGCCGGTCCCAGTCGTTGAGGACGACCTCGCCGACGCAGTCGCCGGTGGCGTTGTCCACCACCGCCAGGTCGAGCCGGTCGGTCTGCGCGTTGCGGCTGCCGTACCAGGAACGCAGTTGCTGCTCGTCGGGGCCGCCGGGTGGGCTGCCGGTCAGGCGGGCCACCTCCGGGTCTGCCATCGCCGCCCGGAAACAGGCGAGGTCGGCGTCGACGAACGGACGCAACGTCACCCGCTCGCCGGTGATCGTCGGTTTGGCGGCGAAGTCGACGGCGCTGGGCATGGGCCCATCATCGACGGTGGCCGGGGCCGGGCTCCACCGGGTTTGCGCCGCCGGCCCGCGTGCGCAGCCGCTCCTCCAGCTCGGCCGTGGTGTCGACGAACCAGAGCTGGTCGCCCCGGTTGGCCTCGACGACGAAGTCGCGCAGGGCGGTGCTCCGCTCGACGTGCCCCGAGATGTCGCCGACCACGGCCAGCCGCAGCCGGTAGTTGACGAACTTCTGCACCACCGCGCCCGCCACCCCGGTACGCAGCGCGAAGAACTCGACGGCGAGCCGGCGTACCGGAAGCACCACCAGGTCGACCCCGTGGCCCAGCGCCGCGCCGATCACGTCGGTGGCGTCGTCGCCGCCGCAGATCCTCGGCCCGTCGGGGGCACCGGCGAGCGCGGTGACGCCGGCGAGGGTGACCAGGGTGTCGGTGGACATGCCCGCCAGCCTAGGCAGCGCCGGCCCGTCCCGGCCCGGGTTTTCCGCCACCGGCGCACCGCACCGCGTCGACGGTGCCGCCGCCGGGACCCGACCGGCGCGGGCGGCGGTCAGTCGCCGTCGGCGCGACGGTCCCGCTTGCGCTGGGACTGGCGCTTCTTGTCGGCCAGCCGGCGTTCCTTGGCACCCCGGGAGGGGCGGGTGGGACGCCGGGGCGGCGGGGGCGGGGCGACGGCCTCGCGCAACAGGGCGACCAGCCGTTCCCGGGCCGCCTCCCGGTTGGCCAGTTGCGCGCGGTGCTCGCTGGCGGCGATGGTGAGCACCCCGTCGACGAGCCGGCCGGCGATGCGTTCCCGCACCCGCTCGCGCAACGCCGGGGGCAGGCTGGTGGTGCCGGCCACGTCGAAGCTCAGCTCGACCCGGGAGTCGGTGGTGTTCACGCCCTGCCCGCCCGGCCCGGACGACCGCGAGAACCGTTCCCGCAGCTCGGCGGCGGGAACGGTCCACCGGTCGGTCACCCGCAGTCCGTCGTCCATCCGGCGAGGTTAGCGCCCCCGGCCGCCGGCGGGCGTCACGGTCGCCGAGGGTGCGGGTCCGGGTGCCGGCTCGGCCCGGTCGTGGTCGGGCCCGACGGTGGCGTAGGCGACCGCGCCGAACAGCAGCAGCGCGATCACCCCGACCCGGGTGAAGACCGCCCGGACCAGTGCGAGGGCGGCCCGGCGGGCCCCGGGGACGGCCCGCCTGGCGGCCCGGTAGTCGTTCCAGCCACGGCGGGCGCGGGCGTACCGCGCGCCGACCCCCCAGCCGACGACGAGGCCCACCACCAGCAGCAATGCAACGAGAGGTAGCTCCACCCACGCCAGTATCCATACTTAGCGCCATATTTCTATGGGCTGATGGCCTGACCTCGGCATCTGCAAGTTTTCCCTGGTCAGCGCCGCGTACACCGGCCGCCGCACCGGTGGACGCCGGCGACCCGGCCCGAGCCCTCCCGGGTCAGCCGCCCTTGCCGATGATGGTGTCGGCCGTCTGCTGCACCTGGTCGATGGGGATGGCGAAGCCGATGCCGATCGACCCGCTGCCGTCGATGGTGGCGATCGCCGTGTTCACCCCGACCACCTCGCCCCGGGCGTTGACCAGCGGGCCGCCGGAGTTGCCCGGGTTGATCGACGCGTCGGTCTGCACCGCGCTGCGGCGGTTGGTGCCCAGGCGCACCTGCCGGTTGAGGGCGCTGACGATCCCGGCGGTCACCGTGCCGGCCAGGCCCAGCGGCGAGCCGACCGCGAGCACCGGTTCGCCGACCCGGGTGGACCGGGGCTTGGCCAGCGGCAACGGGGCCAACCCGGCGGCCGACGGCACCTTCAGCACGGCCAGGTCGCTGCCCGGCTCCCGGCCGACCACCTCGGCGGCGTACCGGCGGCCGTCGGGCATCTCCACGGTCACCGCGCCACCACCCCCCTTGGCCAGGATGTGGTCGTTGGTGACGACGTGCTGCTCGTTGTCGATGGCGAAGCCGGAACCGGTCGCCGACTGCCCGGCGGCACCGCCGCCGACCAGCACGGACACCACGCCCGGGACGGTCTTCTGGGCGGCGGTGACCAGTTCCGCCGGGACCGGGGCGGCGGAGGCCGCCGTCGGGCCCGCGCCGTCCTGGCCGGCCACCCAGCCGCCGGCCGCCGCACCGGAGACGGTGGAAAGGGCGACCACCGCCACGGCGGTCCACAACCGCCCGCGCCAGCGCCGCCGCGACGGGTCCTCCCCCGGCGACGGTACGTCCCACCGGGGTCGGCCGTCCGGCCCCAGGTCGGGTGAGAGGAACCAGGGGCCCCGGGGCTCCCCCAGGCCGGTCGGTACTGCCATACGTCCGCTCCTCACTGTGTGCTGCGACGGATCAGGGGCAGGTGGGCCGGTACGGTCCCCGCTCAGGGCAGGCGGGAGAACCAGCGCATCGACCCGGCCGCCGCCCCCATGGCGAAGACCAGCCCGAGCCCGATGAACCGGGCGGAGATGTCCTGACGTTCCTTGCGGTAGCCGACGGAGGAGCCGATGTCCTCGTAGACGTCGCGCAGTTCGGCGCTGCTGCCCGCCTCGTGGAACCCGCCCCCGGTCTGGTCGGCGACCGCCTGCAGGGTCTGCCCGTCGACCGGCACCTGGATCGGCCGGCCACCCCGGTCGACGAACCCGCCCGGGGTGCCGAACGAGATGGTGTGCACGGGCACCTTCGCCGCGACGGCCGCCGCGGCGGCTTCCATCGGGTCGGCCCCGGAGGTGTTCGCCCCGTCGGAGAGCAGGACGACCCGGGCCGGCGGCGGTTGCTTGGCCGCCTTCCCGTCGAGGCTCTTCACCGCGCCGAGGCAGGCGCTGATCGCCTCGCCGATGGCGGTGCCCTGCACCCCGGTGATCCCCTCGGCGAGCCGGTCGATCCCGTCGTGCAGGGCGCCCCGGTCGGTGCTCGGCGGCACCAGCACCGCCGCGCTGCCGGCGAACGCGACCAGTCCCACGTTGAACTCGTCGGGCAGGCCGTCGACGAAGGTCCGGGCGGCCTCCTTGGCGGCGGTCAACCGGTCCGGTTCCACGTCGGTGGCGAGCATCGACGTGGAGACGTCCACGGCGACCATCACGGTGGCCCGCTCGCGGGGCACCCGCACCTCGGCGGTGGGCCGGGCGAAGCCGACCACCAGCAGCGCCAGCATGGCCAGGAACAGGCCGGCGGGCACGTGCCGTCGCCAGGCCGGCCGCTGCGGGGCGACCCGGTCGAGCAGCCGCAGGTTGGTGAAGCGGACCGCGTACCGGCTGCGCCGGCGCTGCGCCAGCAGGTAGCCGACGGCCAGCGCGACCACCCCGAGCAGCAGCAGGAGCCGGGCGGGTGACTGCCAGTTCACGCGACACCTCCCCGGGGTGCGGCGGACGCCGCCAGCCGGCGCTGGGCGTGCACGTGCCGCACGATGTCGGCGGTCCAGTCCCGGTCGGTCCGCAACGCGAGGTGGTCGGCCCCGCTGCGGCGCAGCGCGCGGGCCACCTGGGCGCGTTGCGCGGCGGCGGCGCTGGCGTACCGGCGGCGCAGCTCCGGGTCACCGGTCCACACCTCGCGCCGCCGGCCGGTCTCCGGGTCGACCAGGGTGATCAGGCCGACGTCGGGCAGCTCCAGCTCACGCGGGTCGGTCACCTCGACCGCGAGCACCTGGTGGCGGGCGGCGAGGCGGCGCAGCGCCGGCTCCCACCCGGTGGTGGCGTCGTGCCCGTCGGGCAGCCCGTCGAGGAAGTCGGAGACCACCACCACCAGTCCCCGCCGGACGGCGACCCGCTGCACCGCGGCGAGCGCGGCGGCCAGGTCGGGGCCGGTCGGCGGGGTGTCCGGTGCCGGGTCGTCCACCCGGGGGGCGTCCAGCAGCGCGCGGAGCACGCTCAGCAGGTGGGTACGCCCGCAGCGGGCCGGGAACCGGCGCAGCCCGTCGCTGCCGAGCACCTGCGCGCCGAGCCGGTTGCCGGTGCCGGCGGTGAGGAAGCCGACCGCGGCGACGGCGGCCACTGACAGTTCCCGCTTGTCCAGCGCGGCGGTGCCGTACTCCATGCTGGGGCTGGCGTCGACCAGCAGCCAGGTGGTCAGCTCCCGGTCGGCGTCGACCTCGCGGACGTGCGGGACGGTGGTACGGGCGGTGACCGCCCAGTCCATCCGGCGTACCTCGTCCTCGCCGGGGCGGTACTCGCGGCTGCCGGCGATCTCGCTGCCGGGGCCGGGCAGCAGGCCACGCAGTTGACCGTGGAGCAGCCCGTCGAGGCGGCGGGTGACGGTCAGTTCGAGGCGGCGCAGCCGCCGTTCGGGGGCGAGGTCGGCAAGGGTCGGGCCGGTCAGGGCGGCCGGGGCGCTCACGCCGCCGCCAGGTCGGGCGTGTACTCGGGGTGGCCGGTGGCGAGCACCGGGGGCGGCACCGCCTGCACCAGCCGGTGCACCACCGCCTCGGCGCTGACCCCGTCGGCGACCGCGTCGAACGAGAGCACCAGCCGGTGGGCGAGCACGTCGACCGCGAGTTCGCGGACGTCGTCGGGGAGCACGTACTCGCGGCCGCGCAGCAGCGCCTGGGCACGGGCGGCGGCGACCAGGCCGAGGGTGGCCCGGGGGCTCGCCCCGTACGCCAGCAGCGGGGCGATCTCCGGCAGCCCGAAGCGGCCCGGGTCGCGGGTGGCGAGGATCAGCCGGACCACGTACTCGGCGAGCGCGTGGTGCACGAAGACCTGGGCGGCCCGGCGCTGGTAGTCGCGCAGCCGGACCGGGTCGAGCACCTGGCGGGGGCGGGGCCGGTCGCTGCTCATCCGGTAGAGGATGGCCAGTTCGTCGGCGTCGCCCGGGTAGTCGACGACGATCTTCATGAGGAACCGGTCGCGCTGCGCCTCGGGGAGCTGGTAGACCCCCTCGGACTCGATCGGGTTCTGGGTGGCCAGCACGAGGAACGGCTCCGGCACCGGCCAGCTCCGCCCGCCGATGGTGACCTGCCGTTCGGCCATCGCCTCCAGCAGCGCGGACTGCACCTTGGCGGGGGCCCGGTTGATCTCGTCGGCCAGCACCAGGTTGGCCATGATCGGGCCCAGCTCGACGTCGAAGTTCTCGGTCGAGGCCCGGTAGATCCGGGTGCCGACGATGTCGGAGGGGACCAGGTCGGGGGTGAACTGGATGCGGGTGAAGGTGCCGCCGACGACGGTGGCGAGGGTCTGCGCGGCAAGCGTCTTGGCGACGCCGGGCACCCCCTCCAGGAGGCAGTGGCCGTCGGCGATCAGCGCGGTGAGCAGCCGTTCGACGAGCCGGTCCTGCCCGACGATCACGCGTTTGACCTCGAAGAGGGTCTGTTCCAACTCGGCGCCCGCCGCGTCGGCATCGACCGGGCGGGGCAGGCTGGCCAGGGTGTCCGAGATGTCCGTCACGGTGCTTGCTTCCCGGGGTCACCCGCCGGCAAACGTCGGAATTTCCCGCCCCGACGGGCCGATTCGTCCCGGACCGGGACGACCGGCCCGGCGGGGCGGCAACACCGTGCGACGACCCAATGCGTGCGTCACCGGGTGATCCGTGCCCCGCCCACGCGGGCCGGGCCACGGGCACCGGTGTCCACAGCAGACGGTGCCGACCCCCTGGTGGGGGCCGGCACCGCCGACGGGTCCGCGCCTCAGTTGGCGACGAACAGGTGGAACGGCTTGTTCGACACCGATCCGCTGGAGCTGTACGTCTGGATGAAGACGCCGTTCGGTGTCTGGTTGCGCGGGGCGACGGCGATCTCGCCGGCCGGCGGCACGTTGAACTGGTCGTTGGTGCCGATGGTGGCCTGGAACGCCTTCCCGACCACGCTGTAGTCGAGCAGCACCTGGTACTGGCCGGTGCCGTACCGGGTCGACGAGACGACGTTCGCCGAGTGCTGGAGCAGGGTGCCGTCGCTGGCGACGACCGCCCAGGCGACCGAACCCGAGGCCGGCGGGGCGAGCGAGGCCTTGAGCGCCGCACGGGCCTGCTTGGCTTCGGCCGCCGTCACCGGGGGCTGACCGGTGGCACCGGACAGCCGCGCCCCGGGCTGGGCCACCTCGGCCGGAGCCTTGGTCGCCGGTTGCGCGACGGCGATCCCGCCGCCGGCCAGGGTGAGCGCCAGGACGCCGAGCGTCACCGCCGCCGCCTTACGCCTGAAGAATGTGGCCATGACAGGTCTCCCTTTTGTGACCGTGGCAATACGGCCGACCCACCGTACGGCGAGCCGGATACAGATGGTGCGATCGAGCCGGAATTAACGTGGGCAGAAAGCCTTCCACCCACGCCGGAAATAGTGAAGAAGAAACACTTCCAACCGGCCTGAGCTGGGAAAACTACGCTCTGTTGCGGCACCTCAACGAGGAGGAACGTAGCACCGCCAAAAGCGGAGCGTCAATAGCGCACCAACCCGTTTCGCCATCCCGAAAACGATGTTGGAAATTGCGAAACGTGAAGTCTCGACCATTCACGGAACGGCTCCGCGCCCGGCGGAGGCGGCATCGGCCGCTAGGCTGGCCGCCGTGCTGACGACCCCGGTGCCGACCACCACCCGCCGTCGTGCCGCTCCGCTGATCTGCTGGCTGGCGGTGGCACCCGGCCTCGCCTGGGCCGTGGTCCGCCTCGCCGGGTTCGACCGGGGCCCACTCGTGCAGGCGCTCGCCTTCACCCCGTACGTGGCGGCGTGGAGCCTGCTGGCCCTGATGCTGGTCCTCGCCCTGCGGTGCCGGTGGCCGGCGGTGGCCGCGGCGGTGGCGACGCTGGCACTCCTCGGCGCGGTGGCACCCCGCGCGCTACCCGACCGGCAGCCGGCGACCCGGGGGCCGCAACTGCGGGTGCTCACCGCCAACCTGCTCGCGGGCAACGCCGACGCGGCCACCCTGGTCGAACTGGTCCGCCGGCACGAGGTGGACGTGCTCACCGTGCAGGAGTTCACCCCGGCGGCGCGGGACGCCCTCGACCGGGCCGGCCTCGCCGACCTGCTCCCCCACCGCCAGCTCAACCCCGAGGTGGGCACCACCGGCTCCGGGCTCTACGCCCGGTTCCCCCTCACCGACGGCGGTTTCCGGCGCAACGCCGGGTTCGCGTTCACCCAGGCGTACGCGACGGTGGCGGTGCCCGGCGCACCACCGTTACGGGTGGAGTCGGCCCACCCGGCGGCACCCTGGTCGGTCGGGGTGGTCGGCGAGTGGCGCACCGACCTGGCGGGCCAGCCGCGCGCCACCCCCGACGGTCAGCTCGGCATCCTCGCCGGGGACTTCAACGCCACCCTCGACCACTCCCCGCTGCGTGCCCTCCTGTCCAGCGGCTACGTCGACGCCGCCGACGCCGTCGGGGCCGGGCTGGTGGGCACGTGGGGTCCGTACGACGGCGACCCGATCCCGCCGGTCACCATCGACCACGTCCTGGTCGACCGCCGGATCGCGGTCCGTGCGGTCACCGTCCACGGGGTGCCCGCCACCGACCACCGCGCCGTGCTCGCCACCCTGCGCCTGCCCGCCCCCTGACGCCGGGGGTCAGCTCACACCGCCGCGCGGTCGAGGCCGTAGGTGAGGGCGTCCACGAGGGCGTGCCAGGACGCCTCGACCACGTTCGGGTGCACACCCACGGTGGTCCAGTCCCGGCCGGTGCCGTCGGCGGTCTCCACCAGCACCCGGGTCACCGCGCCGGTGCCGTGGGTGCCCTCCAGGATGCGCACCTTGTAGTCGGCCAGCTCGAAGTCGCGCAGCTCCGGGTAGTGCCGGGACAGGCCGACCCGCAGCGCCTCGTCCAGGGCGTTGACCGGGCCGTTGCCCTCGGCGGTGGCGATCACCCGCTCGCCGCGTACCCGGATCTTCACGGTCGCCTCGGAGATCACCTCGCCGTCCTCCCGGTGCTCCACCAGCACCCGGTACGACTCCAGCGCGAACGGCCGCACCGGGGCGGCGTCCGGCAGCTCGGAGCGGACCAGCAGCTCGAACGAGGCGTCGGCGGCCTCGAACGACCAGCCGCCCGCCTCCAGCTCCTTGACCCGGGCGGTCACCTTCGACACGGCGTCCGGATGGCCGGCCAGGTCAAGACCCAGCTCGCGGCTCTTCAGCTCGATGCTGGCCCGGCCGGCCATCTCGGTCACCAGGATCCGCATGTCGTTGCCCACCACCGACGGGTCCACGTGGTTGTAGAGCAACGGGTCGACCTTGATCGCGCTCGCGTGCAGCCCCGCCTTGTGGGCGAAGGCGGCGGCCCCGGCGTACGCCTGGTGGGTGTCGGGGGCGATGTTGGCGATCTCGGCGATGGCGTGCGAGACCCGCACCATCTGTTCCAGGCAGCCGTCAGGTAGGACGGGCAGCCCGAGCTTGAGCTGGAGGTTCGCCACGACGGCGAAGAGGTCGGCGTTGCCGGGGCGCTCGCCGTACCCGTTGGCGGTGCCCTGCACGTGCCGCACCCCGGCCTCGACGGCGGCGATCGTGTTGGCCACCGCGCAGGCGGTGTCGTTCTGGGCGTGCATGCCGAACAGTTCCGGGGCGATCCCGGTCCGGGCGGTCAGGTCGGCGATCGCGGCGGTCACCCGGGACGGCAGCATCCCCCCGTTGGTGTCGCAGAGCACGAACCGTTCGGCCCCGGCGGCGAGCGCGGTCTCGACCACCGAGGCGGTGTACGCCGGGTCGTGCCGGAACCCGTCGAAGAAGTGCTCGCCGTCGACGAAGACCCGTCGCCCCTGCGCGACCAGGTGGGCGACCGTGTCCCGGACCATCGCCAGGTTCTCCGCGCCGGTGGTGCGCAGGGCGCGTTCGACGTGCCGGATGTCGGCTTTGGCGACCAGCGCGACGGCCGGGGTCTGCGCGTCGAGCAACGCGCGCACCTGCGGGTCGTCGGCGACGGCGACCCCGGCCTTGCGGGTGGCACCGAACGCGACCAGCAGGGCGTGCCGCAGGTCCAGCTCGGTGCGGGCCCGGCGGAAGAACTCGGTGTCCTTCGGCACGGCACCCGGCCATCCGCCCTCGATGAAACCGACGCCGAACTCGTCGAGCAACCGGGCCACCGCCAGCTTGTCGATCACCGAGTAGCTGAGCCCCTCGCGCTGGGCGCCGTCGCGCAGCGTGGTGTCATAGACCTGGAACGTCATCGCGAGTCCCTTCCTTCGGACCGTCGAACCTTGCGGGGGCAACAAAAAGACCCCCCGCGGATGCGGGAGGTCTGCGCGCTCGGCAGAGGGGAGGCCGGCGCGCTAGCTGCCAATAATGCGGGCGGAGCTGGTCACGGTCGCCACTCTGCCACTCCCGCCCGAATCTGGGAGACAGAATCCACATCCCGGGACGGGGTGTGTGGGACGTCTCCCCTCGGGTACCTCAGATGCGGACACGAAGCGCTTTTCTCCGATAACGACTACGACAGTCGAGGCAGGAGTTCCCATGGACAGGCTCGATCCGCACACCGCCCACGGCACCACCGACCCGATGGTCGACGACGGCCAGGGCGCGATCGCCGGCGGTGCCCCCGGCGGGGCGTTCAACCCCTGGAGCTACCGCGACGAGGCCGGGGTCGCCGACGCCGACCTGGTCGGCTACAAGGTCGAGGCGACCGACGGCGGCATCGGCAAGATCGACGAGGCGAGCCACGAGGTCGGCGGCAGCTACCTCGTCGTCGACACCGGCCCGTGGATCTTCGGCAAGAAGGTGATGCTCCCCGCCGGCACCGTCAACCAGGTCGACCACGACGACCGGAAGGTCCACGTCGACCGCACCCGGGACCAGATCAAGGCCGCTCCCGAGTACGACGAGACCAGCCACGGCGACGCGGCCTACCGCGACAAGCTGGGCGGCTACTACGACGACACCTACGGCAACCTGCCGCCCGGCACCGCCCGGTAGCCGGCAGGCACAACTGTCGATCGACGGTAACGGTCGGCGGGGCGGCGTGCTCGCCCCGCCGGCCGTTACCGTGTGCGGGTGAACCCCACCGAGAACAGCCGGCGTATCCCGTTCTCCGCGATGTTCAACTTCCGCGACGTCGGCGGCTATCCCGGCCACGACGCACGTACCGTCCGCTGGGGTCGGCTCTACCGCTCGGACTCCCCGCACCGCATCGACGGCACCGACCGGGAGGCGTTCGCCGCGCTCGGCATCCGTACGGTGATCGACCTGCGCCGCCCGACCGAGGTGGACCGGGACGGCCGGGTGCCCGACCTCGACGGCCTCGCCTACCGGCACATCCACCCCGAGCACGCCGACTGGGCGCTGAGCCGCCACGAGCCGGAGGCCAGCCTGGCCCGCTACCTCGCCGACCGGTACGCCGACCTCGCCGAGACCGGCACCGCCGGGCTGGCCGAGGCGGTCGGGCTGATCGCCGACAGCGCCAACGCGCCCGTCCTGGTGCACTGCGTCGCCGGCAAGGACCGCACCGGCATCGTCTGCGCGCTGACCCTGTCCGTGCTCGGCGTCGACGACGAGCAGATCGCCGAGGACTACGCGCTGAGCAGCGAGGCGTCCCAGCGGTTCAGCGCCTGGCTGGCGGCGTCCATGCCGGAGGCCGAAGCACCGCCCGCGCCCTTCCTGGGCTCCCCCGCCGAGGCGATGTCGCTCTTCCTCGCCGAGCTGCGCCAGCGGCACGGTTCGATCGAGGACTACCTGCGGCACGCGGGCGTCACCGACGACCAGCTCGCCGCCCTGCGCGACCACCTGCTGGAGCCGCCCGCGCTGCGGTGAGCGCACCGCCGACGTTCCGGCAGCGGGCGTCGGGCACGTCGGTGCCCGACGCCCGCTTCTGCCGACGCGCCCCGCGCCACCCGTGCCCGCTTCTGCCGACGCGCCCTGCCAGCCCTGAGAATCGCCACCGGCGGGGCGGGGTGACAGGTCGGGGCCCAGACCCTCCAGATGCCCGGGTGCGTCCTTTAGAGCTGATGACGCAAACGAGTCAGCATCACCCCGGCGACCGCGACATCCGCAGCACGCCGAAGCGAGCCGGGACGAGCCCGAGCGGGACACACAGCCCGAGCGGGACGCTCGACCCGAGCGGGACACGCAGCCCGACCCGAGCGCGACGCTCAACCCGAGCGGGACACGCAGCCGGGGTGGAAGGGCGCAGCCTGAGTGGGCCGGTGTGGCGTAGCCCACCGAGCGACGGGCGTCCCCTACCGGCTGTCACCGCCGGCCCGACCGTTGGCGCAGACAGAGCGGCCACAGCTCGGCTGATTCGTCGACGTCATCAGCTCGAAAGGACGCACAGACATGGTTACCTGCCCGGCCGGGGAGTACCACAGCACGCTGTCCGGAGCAGCCCGTCGGCTCCGGCTCCGGACGCGGGCAGCCGACCGTCGGGGCCCACCCCCACGCCAGCGACGAGGGGCGGGCCGGAGGACGGCCGGGGTGGTCAGCGGATGTGCGTGACCCAGCCGTGCGGATCGGGTGCGTCACCCCGCTGGACCGCCACCAACTGCTCCCGCAGCGCCGCGCTGGCCCGGCCCGGCTCACCGCCGCCGATCACGAACTCGCCGCCGGGGTGCCGCACCCGGGCGATCGGGGTGATCACCGCGGCGGTGCCGCAGGCGAAGACCTCGCGCAGCCGGCCGCTCTCGGCGTCGGCCTGCCACTCGGCGAAGCTGACCGGACGCTCGACGACCCGGTGCCCGGAGGCGGCGGCCAGGGCGAGCAGCGCGTCCCGGGTGATGCCGGGCAGGATGGTGCCGGTCAGCGGCGGGGTGACCAGGGTGTCGTCGTCGTAGACGAAGAACACGTTCATGCCGCCCAACTCCTCGACATAGCGGCGCTCGACCGCGTCGAGGAAGACCACCTGGTCACAGCCGGCCTCGATCGCCTCGGCCTGGGCCGACAGCGACGCCGCGTAGTTGCCGCCGCACTTGGCCGCGCCGGTGCCGCCGGGGGCGGCCCGGGTGTAGTCCGGGGACACCCAGACGGTGACCGGCTTCACCCCGCCGGCGAAGTAGGAACCGGCCGGTGAGGCGATGACGCAGTAGAGGTACTCGCGGGACGGTCGGACGCCGAGGAAGACCTCGCTGGCGAACATGAACGGCCGCAGGTAGAGGCTGGCGTCGGCGGCGTCGGGGATCCAGTCCCGGTCGACCTCGACCAGCTTGCGCAGCGACTCGACGAACAGCTCCGCCGGCAGCTCCGGCATGGCCAGCCGCCGGGCGGAGGCGATGAACCGGGCCGCGTTGGCCTCCGGCCGGAACATGGTGATCGAGCCGTCGGCCCTGCGGTACGCCTTCAGCCCCTCGAAGATCTCCTGCGCGTAGTGCAGGACGGCGCTGGCCGGGTCCATCGGGATCGGCGCGCGGGCTTCGACCCGGGGGTCGTACCAGCCCTTGCCGTCGGCGTACCGGATGGTCACCATGTGGTCGGTGAAGACCCGGCCGAAGCCGGGGTCGACCAGCAGGGCGGCCCGCTCGACGGCGGATACCGGCGCGGGATTCGGACGGATCTCGAAATCGAGCATGTCACCACCGCTCATCGCGCTGACCTCCCTGCGGGTTTGCCGGCACGCGGGAACCACGCACCGGGCTGACGTCCCAGAAACCTACCCCGAACGCTCGTTCAGTGGATAGCTCCACGTCCCGAGGGGTCAGGCCACCGCCTGCGCGGCGAGCCGGTCCCCCACCTCGTCGGTGCGCAACGACACACCCGACGTGCGGGCGGCCAGCTCGGCGGCGACCGCGCCGGTCACCCGGGCGGCGGCGTCGGCGTGGCCGAGCTGGTCGAGCAGGAGCGCGGCGGAGAGCACCGCGGCCACCGGGTCGGCGACCCCCTTTCCGGCGATGTCCGGCGCGGAGCCGTGCACCGGCTCGAACATCGACGGGTACGCCCCGGTGGGGTTGATGCAGCCGCTGGCGGCCAGCCCGATCCCCCCGGTGACCGCGGCGGCGATGTCGGTGAGGATGTCGCCGAACAGGTTGTCGGTGACCACCACGTCGTACCGCTGGGGCTGGGTGACCAGGAACATGGCGGCGGCGTCGACGTGCTGGTACTCGGTGGCGACGTCGGGGTGCTCGGCGGCGACGGCCGCGAAGGCACGGGCCCACAGCGAGCCGGCGTGGGTCAGCACGTTGGTCTTGTGCACCAGGGTGACCTTGCGCCGCTCACGGCGACCGGCGCGGACGAAGGCGTCCCGGATGACCCGTTCCACCCCGTGTCGGGTGTTCAGGCTCTCCTCGGTGGCCACCTCGGCCGGGGTGTCCCGGTGCAGGCTGCCGCCGGCCCCGGCGTAGAGCCCCTCGGTGCCCTCCCGGACGACCACCAGGTCGACCTCGCCCGGCTTGACGTTGGCCAGCGGGCCGGGCACCCCCGGCCAGAGCCGGGACGGGCGCAGGTTGACGTACTGGTCGAAGGCGAAGCGCAGCTTCAGCAGCAGGCCGCGCTCCAGCACGCCGGGCGGCACGGTGGGGTCGCCCACCGCACCGAGCAGGATGGCGTCGTGGCCCGCCAGCTCGGTCAGCACCGAGTCGGGCAGCACCTCGCCGGTGCGGTGGTACCGCGCCGCGCCGAGGTCGTACTGCGTGGCCTCGACGCCGGGAAGCACGGCGTCGAGGACCTTGAGGGCCTGCGCGACCACCTCGGGTCCGATCCCGTCCCCGGCCACCACCGCGATCCGTGCCACCTGCTGCTCCTCACCTCGTCCGCTGTGCGCAACGGTACGTCCCCGTCCCGCCTCCCGGTACGCGCCTTCCACCATCTGGGAGGCAGAAATGCTCAGCAGGCTCCCAGGCAGCATTCATGGTGCGGTCATCTCCACTGCCTAGGGTCGGTGCAGGACGGGTCGTGGGGGCCCGGGACGGACCGGCCGCGACGCCGCGGCACCGTCGGTGAAGGAGCAGGATGATGCGGACCGAGCAGCAGCGGGGGCCAGGCCGACTGGACGAGCAACCGCGCACCCGTTGGGTGGACCAGACGGCGTTCTCCCGCCGCCGCCCCGACCTGCGCCTGAGCACCCGCAGCCACCGCCTCGACCCCGCCGCTGACCCGTCCGGCGGCCGGATCGCCGTGCAGCACTCCGTCCGGACCGGCACCGCCGGATACTCGCTCCTGCTCAACGCCCCCGAGGAACTGGGCCGCCGGGCGGTCGGCGACGCGCTGCGCGACGCCGTCGCCGAACTGCGGGCCATCGACCTCACCTACGGGCCGAACCGGCCGCAGAGCCTGGTCTCCCGGCTGCGGCGCGGCGAGATCAGCCCCGAGTCGTACCCTCCGCTGACCGACCTGGTGGACCGCTGCGCCGCCATGCGGGCCGCCACCGACGGCTGGTTCGACGCCTGGGCCGTCCCCGGCGGCTTCGACCCCGGCGGCCTGCTCAACGGCTGGGCGGTGGAGCGGGCCGCGGCCCGGTTGCGCGCCGCCGGCATCCACGACTACGCGGTGCTCTCCGGCGCCGACCTGACGGTACGCGGACACGCCGCGCACGGCGGACCGTGGCGGGTGGCGGTGCACCACCCGACCGACAGCCGGCGGGCCCCGCTGGTGCTGGAGATGACGGCCGGCGCGGTGGGCACCTCCGGGGTCAGCGGCCGGCAGGGACACGTGGTCGACCCGCACACCGGCGAACCGGCCGGACAGCTGGTCGCCGCGACCGTCGTCGGCCCGGACCTGGCGGTGGCCGACGCCTACGCGACCGCGTTGTACGCGGCCGGGCCGGTGGGACTGTCGTGGTTCCGCGCCGACTCGGCCTATCAGGCTCTCTTCGCCCACCGACGCCGCTGAGCGGTGTCGCGGCGCGTCGGCCGACCTGTGGAGGGGGTCCACGGGGTGGCGCGGTCGACGGGCCGGCGATCGGCCCCCACGGTCTCGGCAACGACCGTGGGGGCCGGTCAGCGACGAGTGCGCGTGGCTCGCGCATTCGAGGGGTGCGGACCGGCCGGCCGGACGCTCGGCCCCGTCACCCGAAGACGGGTCGACTTCCGACTTTCCCGATGACCGCTCCGGTACGCTAGCGAATCGACGCAACTCTACGCAAGAGTCTCCACAGCGGACCGTGTTCCTCCGTACACTCTCGACCACTCGCGGCGATCACGGCGGGTCAGTGTCGCCCGGGGGTCCGGGTGATGGCACGCTGTCCGCCGTGAGTTTCGATCTGAGCGTGTGGGCCCTGCACGACGGAGCCACGCCCGAGGACGTCCGGGCGGCGGTGCGGCAGTGCCACGAGGGGCGGCACGGCGAGCGGTATCCGGACCCGCGGGTGGTCGCCTTCTACCGCGCCATCACCGCCTCGTACCCCGACCGGCCCGCCCACCAGGGCACCCCGTGGGAGGTGTCGCCGCTGCACGCGGCGGCCGACCACGTGGCGCTGAACCTCGTACCGACCTGTGACGACCAGGTGCTGCTCGACATCGAGCGGCTGGCCGGCGAGTACGACCTGATGCTCTTCGACCCGCAGGACGGTTCGGTCTACCCGCCGCCGTCGCGCCTCGCCCGCTGAGGCCACCGCCCGCGACGCTCGGGTGTGGACGACGGAGGGCCCGGCCGTGCGGCCGGGCCCTCCGTGGTGCAACGTGCGGGTGCGACTACTCGTCGCGCAGGTCGGCCGCGCTCGCGGCGGTCGCCCCGATCGAGTCGGCGGCCGAGGTGAGCAGGTCCGCCCCGAGCGCCTGGTCGACGGTGAGCGTCATCAGGGTCTCGCCGCCGGCCTCCCGACGGGCCACCTGCATCGCGGCGATGTTGATGCCGGCCTCGCCGAGCAGCGTGCCGACGGTGCCGACCACGCCCGGCCGGTCGGCGTACCGCAGGAAGAGCAGGATGCCCTCCGCGCCGATCTCCACGTCGAAGCCGTCCACCTCGGTCAGCTTGATGACGTCGCGGGTGCCGGTGTGGGCGACCGTGCCGGAGACGCTGACCGTACGACCGTCGGGCAGCGCGCCCCGCACGGTGACCAGGTTCGGGTGGTCGACCGTCTCGGCCTGGGTGGCGAGGGTCACCTCGACACCCCGCTCGGCGGCCAGGTGCGGCGCGTTGACGTAGGTGACCTGCTCCTCGACCACCGAGCTGAACAGCCCCTTGGTGGCGGCGAGCTTGAGCACCGACACGTCGTGGTTGACGATCTCGCCGCGCACCTCGACGGTGACGCTGGCGGCCACCCCGCCGGCCACGGCGGTGAACGCCCGGCCCAGCTTCTCGGCCAGCGGCAGCAGCGGCCGGACGTCCTCGGCGACGACGCCGCCGGCCTGCACGTTCACCGCGTCCGGCACGAACTCGCCCTGCAACGCCAGCTTGACGCTCTTGGCCACGGCCAGGCCGGCCTTGTCCTGCGCCTCGTGGGTGGACGCGCCCAGGTGCGGGGTGGCCACCACGTTGTCGAAGGCGAACAGCGGCGAGGAGGTGCACGGCTCCTTGGCGTACACGTCGACGCCGGCACCGGCGACCCGGCCCTCGGCGATCGCGTCGGCCAGGGCCTGCTCGTCGACCAGGCCACCCCGGGCGGCGTTGACGATCCGGACGCCCGGCTTGACGATCGCCAGCTCCTTCTCGCCGATCAGGCCGACCGTCTCCGGGGTCTTCGGCAGGTGGATCGAGATGAAGTCGGCCTCCCGCAGCAGCTCCTCCAGCCCCACCAGGCGGACGCCGAGCTGGGCGGCGCGGGCCGGCTGGATGTAGGGGTCGTACGCGATCAGCCGGGTGCCGAAGGCGGCGATGCGCTGGGCGAACAGCACGCCGATGCGGCCGAGGCCGACCACGCCGACGGTCTTGCCCTGCAACTCGACGCCCGTGTACTTGGACCGCTTCCACTCGCCGGCCTTGAGCGCGGCGCTGGCGCTGGCGGTGTTGCGCGCGACGGCGAGCAGCAGCGCGACGGCCTGCTCGGCGGCGGAGACGATGTTGGAGGTGGGGGCGTTGACGACCATGACGCCCCGCGCGGTGGCGGCCGGAACCTCGACGTTGTCCAGCCCGACGCCGGCCCGGGCGACCACCTTCAGGCGCGGCGCGGCGGAGATCGCCTCGGCGTCGATCTGCGTGGCACTGCGCACGATGACCGCGTCGGCCTCCGCCAGCGCGGAGAGCAGGGCCGGACGGTCGGTGCCGTCGACGTGGCGCACGTCGAAGTCGTGCGCGAGCACCTCGATGGCAGCGGGGGCGAGTTCTTCGGCGATCAGTACGACAGGATTCATCGGTCCTCGTAGACGTCGTATTAGGTTGGCCGGGGCGACCGGGCGCCGCGATGCGCCCTACGCCGATCCGTGCCGTGGCCGTCAGGTGCCGGTCACGCACCTCACCAAGGATGGTAGGGGGCGCTCCGGCCGGCATGTCCCGGTCTTCGGGGTGAGGGCCCTCACACAGGGTTGTCGCACGCCTGTCATCCCCCGTTCATCCGGCCCGGGAGCGCGGTGCGGGGGCCGATCGGGACCGATGAGGCATCGATCACCCCATCCCGCCTGGTGAACCGGCCAGCGCGGACCGCGACGGCGACCGGCGGAACGGGTCACGGCGCGACGGGGTCCGGCGGCGACAGGGTCCAGCGGCGGCAGCGGCCCGGCCCCGACCGCTGAGGAACGTGCCCGCGCAGAAAGCGGTATGACTGGCAGGCATAAATATGCCTGCCAGTCATACCGCTTCACGTCACCAGGTCGACCGGCCCGCGACCCGCCCGAGGGAGCCGGCGGCCCGGTCAGGACCGACGACCCGGGCGGCCCGCCGGACGGCGCTCAGCGCGACGGACCGCTCAGGCGGTCTCGGTGAGCGGGCGGTCCACCCAGCTCATCATCGAGCGCAGCTTCTGCCCGGTCTCCTCGATCGGGTGCGCCGCGCCCTCGGCCCGCCACTTGGCGAAGTTCGGCCGGCCGGCCTCGTCCTCGGCCACCCACTCGCGGGCGAACTCGCCGGACTGGATCTCGCCGAGGATCTTGCGCATCTCCTCCTTGACCCGCGAGTCGACCACGCGCGGGCCACGGGACAGGTCGCCGTACTCGGCGGTGTCGGAGATGCTGTACCGCATCCGGGCGATGCCGCCCTCGTACATCAGGTCGACGATGAGCTTCAGCTCGTGCAGGCACTCGAAGTAGGCCACCTCGGGGGCGTAGCCGGCCTCGGTGAGCACCTCGAACCCGGTCTGCACCAGGGCCGCCGCGCCACCACAGAGCACCGCCTGCTCGCCGAAGAGGTCGGTCTCGGTCTCCTCGGTGAAGGTGGTCTTGATGGCGCCGGCCCGGGTGCCGCCGATGCCCTTGGCGTACGCCAGGGCGAGCGGGAAGGCGTTGCCGCTGGCGTCCTGCTCGACGGCGACCAGGCAGGGCACGCCCTTGCCGTCGACGTACTGGCGGCGAACCAGGTGGCCGGGGCCCTTCGGGGCGACCATCGCCACGTCCACGTCGGCCGGCGGGGTGATCAGGCCGTAGCGGATGTTGAAGCCGTGCCCGAAGAAGAGCGCCTTGCCGGGGGCGAGGTTGGGGGCGATCGACTCGGCGTAGATGGTCCGCTGGGCGGTGTCCGGCGCCAGGATCATGATCACGTCGGCCTCGGCCGCCGCCTCGGCCGGGGTGAGCACCCGCAGGCCCTGCTCCTCGGCCTTCGGCCGGCTCTTGGAGCCCGCCGGCAGGCCGATCACCACGTCGACACCGGAGTCGCGCAGCGACAACGCGTGGGCGTGGCCCTGGCTGCCGTACCCGATCACGGCGACCTTGCGGCCCTGGATCAGGCCCAGGTCGGCGTCGTCGTCGTAGTACACCTCAACGCTCATTGACTTCCCTTTCGTACGGCGGTCTCGTCGACCGTCGTGGACTGTGTGCGGTGGCGGGTGGGCGCGCGGTCAGGCGGCGCGCAGCGCCGGGCCGGCGGTGATCGACCGCGAGCCGCGCCCGATCGCCACCGTGCCGGACTGGACCATCTCCTTGATCCCGAACGGCTCCAGGTCGCGCAGCAGCGCGTCGAGCTTGTCGGGGGTGCCGGTCGCCTCGACGGTGAGGGTGTCCGGCGCGACGTCGACCACCCGGGCCCGGAACAGGGCGACCGTCTCCAGCACCTGCGCGCGGGCGGCGCGGTCGGCGCGGACCTTGACCAGCAGCAGCTCCCGCGCCACCGAGACCTGCGGGTCCAACTCGACGATCTTCAGTACGTTGACCAGCTTGTTGAGCTGCTTGGTGACCTGCTCCAGCGGCGACGAGTCGGCGTTGACCACGATGGTGATCCGGGAGACGTCGGGGTTCTCGGTCTCGCCGACGGCCAGGCTGTCGATGTTGAAGCCGCGCCGGGAGAACAGGCCGGAGACCCGGGCCAGGACACCCGGCTTGTTCTCCACCAGCACGGACAGGGTGTGCAGGGTCATGCCACCGTCTCGCTTCGCTCGGTCGGGCCGTGCCCGCGCACGGTCCCGGGGAATCGGTCACTCATCTCAGATGTCGTCCTCGTCGAACGTCGGGCGGACGCCCCGGGCGAACATGATCTCGTCGTTGCTGGTGCCGGCGGCCACCATCGGCCAGACCATCGCGTCCTTGCCGACCGTGAAGTCGATCACGACAGGCGCGTCGGTGATCGCCATCGCCGCCTCGATCGTCTTGTCGACGTCGGCGGCGTTCTCGCAGCGTAGGCCGACACAGCCGAGCGCCTCGGCCAGCTTGACGAAGTCCGGGATGCGGTGCTTGTGGGTGCCCAGCTCGGTGTTGGAGTAGCGCCCCTCGTAGAACAGGGTCTGCCACTGCCGGACCATGCCCAGGTTGCCGTTGTTGATCACCGCGATCTTGACCGGGATGCCCTCCAGCGCGCAGGTGGCCAACTCCTGGTTGGTCATCTGGAAGCAGCCGTCGCCGTCCACCGCCCACACCACCGTGTCCGGCCGGCCGGCCTTCGCGCCCATCGCCGCCGGGACGGCGTACCCCATGGTGCCGAGGCCGCCGGAGTTGAGCCAGGTGCCCGGCTTCTCGTACGAGATGAACTGGCTGGCCCACATCTGGTGCTGGCCGACCCCGGCCACGTAGATCGCGTCCGGGCCGACGATCTCGCCCAGCCGCTTGATCACGTACTGCGGGGAGAGGGTGCCGTCGGCCGGCTCGTCGTAACCCAGCGGGTACCGCTCGCGCAGGTCGTCGAGCTGGTGCCACCAGTCGTGCAGGTCGGTGCGGCGGCCGGCCTTCTGCTCGGTGGTCACCGCCGCGATCAGCTCGTCGATGACGTGCTTGGCGTCACCGACGATCGGGACGTCGGCGTGCCGGTTCTTGCCGATCTCGGCCGGGTCGATGTCGGCGTGCACCACCGTGGCGTCCGGGGCGAACGAGTCGAGCTTGCCGGTCACCCGGTCGTCGAACCGGGCCCCCAACGCCACGATCAGGTCGGCCTTCTGCAGGCCGTAGACGGCGGCGACGGTGCCGTGCATGCCGGGCATGCCCAGGTGCTGACGGTGCGAGTCGGGGAACGCGCCCAGCGCCATCAGTGTGGTAACCACCGGGATGCCGGTCAGCTCGGCGAGCTGACGCAGCGACTCGGTCGCACCGGCCTTGAGCACCCCGCCACCGACGTAGAGCACCGGCCGCCGGGCGCCGCTCATCAGCCGCGCCGCCTCCCGGATCTGCTTGCCGTGCGGGTGCAGGGTCGGCCGGTAGCCGGGCAGGTCCAGGGTGGGCGGCCAGGAGAAGGTGGTCGCCGCCTGCAGGACGTCCTTGGGGATGTCCACCAGGACCGGGCCGGGACGCCCGGTCGCCGCCAGGTGGAACGCCTCGGCGAGGACCTGCGGGATCTCCTCGGCGTTCTGCACCAGGAAGTTGTGCTTGGTGATCGGCAGAGTGATGCCCTGGATGTCCGCCTCCTGGAAGGCGTCCGTGCCGATCATCGGCCGGGCCACCTGACCGGTGATCGCGACGATCGGCACCGAGTCCATGTACGCGTCGGCGATCGGGGTGACCAGGTTCGTCGCGCCCGGCCCGGAGGTGGCGATGCAGACACCCACCCGGCCGGTGGCCTGTGCATACCCGGTGGCGGCGTGTCCCGCGCCCTGCTCGTGCCGGACCAGGATGTGCCGCACCGAGGAGTCGTAGAGCGGGTCGTAGGCGGGCAGGATCGCCCCGCCGGGGATGCCGAAGACGACGTCGACGCCGAGCGCCTCCAACGACCGCACCAGGGAGCCGGCACCGGAGACCGGGACCGGCCCGGACGGCCGTACGGCCGGGGTGGCCGGCGCGGCGGCGCGCGGCGGGGTGGTGTGGTCGGCGTCGCCGGCCGGCTCGGTGACCGTACGGGCCCGCCGGGCGGAGTGGGCGAGGGTCTCTGGCGTGGGTCTCGTCATGGCGGTTCAGGCCTTCGGCTGGAGTTGGGTGGAGCTGCTACGACAGGTGCGACGGGGGCGGTGGCCCGCCCCGGTGGTTCCGACGGCAATAAAAACGGCCCTCGTGCAGATGCACGGGGCCAGCGCACTCTCGACAGCGGGAGAGTGCGCTCAGGTGAGTACTCGCAGCGACCGGTTCGACGACATGGGCCAAGCCTGACGCATCTCACGCGATGAGTCAACTGATCCCACATGTTGGTTCACGAACGGGGGATACCGTCCCCGTTGGGGGTCTCGTCAACCGGCCCGGCCTGCGCGGACTCGTCGTACGCGGGGCGCGGGGCGGGCGTCGCCGGGGATGCCGGTGGGTGGGATCGCAGCCGGGGCAGCAGCGGCGACGGGGTGGGTCGTCGCGGCGGGGGCGGCGGGGCCGGCGGTGCCGACGCGGGGCGGGCGCCCGGCGAGGTGGCCGCCTCCAGCATCGCCTCCAGGTGCTCGGCCGGCACCCCCCAGCCGAAGAGCGCGCCCTGCCCGAACCGGCAGCCGGCGGCGACCACCGCGGCCAGCTCGGCCGGGTTGGTGACCCCCTCGGCGATCACCTCCAGGCCGAGCTGGTGCCCCAACCGCATGACGATGTCGACCATCGGGGCGAACGCCGGCCCGTCCCGGCCCACCGGGCGGACCGGCTCGTGCTCGGCGACCAGACTGTGGTCGATCTTGAGGATGTCGATCGGCAGCCGGCGCAACTGCCCCAACGACGAGTACCCCGCACCGAAGTCGTCGAGCGCGATCCGTACCCCGGTGCGCCGCAGCGCGGTCAGCCGGCGGATCAGCTCGTCCAGGTCGGTGGCGACGGCGTGCTCGGTGACCTCCAGCACCAGCCGCTGCGGCGGCACGTGGTGGGCGCGCAGCGCCTCGGCCACCTGCACCACGTACTCCGGGGCGTGCAGCTCGCGGGGGGAGACGTTGACCGACACCCAGACGTCGTGGCCGTCGGCGAGCCAGCGGGACAGCTGCCAGCACGCCTGGTGCAGCACCCAGGCCCCCAGCTTGGCGATCATCCCGCACTCCTCGGCCAGCGGGATGAACTCGTCCGGCCGGACGTTGCCCAGCTCGGGGTGGTGCCAGCGCAGCAGCGCCTCGGCACCCACCGGCCGCACCGAGGGCAGCGACGCCACCGGCTGGAAGGCCAGCCGCAGCTCGTCGCGCTCGATCGCGCCGCGCATCTCGTGCTCCAGCCGGGTACGCCGGGTCAGCAGCCGGTCGTAGCTGCCGTCGTACCGCTCGATCCGGTTCTTGCCGCGCTGCTTGGCGTAGCGCAGGGCCAGGTCGGCGTGGCGCAGCAGGCCGACCACGTCCGGGTCGTCGCCGCCCTGCCCGGCCACCCCGATGCTGACCGAGAGGAAGACCGCCCCGCCCTCCTGCTCGTACGGCCGGCCGAGCACCCCCAGCAGCCGCTCGGCCACCACGTCCGCGTCGGTCGGCCGGCCCCGCATCAGCACCGCGAACTCGTCGCCACCGAGCCGGGCGGCCAGGTCGCCGGGGCGCAGGTTGCTCCGCAGCCGCCGCCCCACCTCGGCGAGCACCATGTCACCGACGTCGTGGCCGCGCATGTCGTTGACGTTCTTGAAGCCGTCCAGGTCGAGGCCGAGCAGCACGCAGCCGCCCCCCTCGGTGGCGCAGCGCTGCATCTCCCGCAGCAGGCCACGCCGGTTGGCGAGGGTGGTCAGCGGGTCGGTGTGGGCCAGTTCCCGGAAGTGCGCCTCCCGGTCGGCCAGCCGGTGGGCGTAGCTGCGGACGTCGTTGAGGGTGAGGTACTGCCGGGTGACCAGGGCGAAGCCCTCCAGGCTGCCGGCGATGATGCCCAGCGCGTCGAACCGGCCGCCCTGGACGAGGTGGTACATCGCCGAACCGGCCATCGCCACCATCGGGATGAAGGCGTACTCGCCGTCGCGGCGGATCAGGTCGATGTCGACCTGGCCCGGGGCGTCCACCCGGTGCACGGCGAGCGCCCCGGCGAGCATGCCCACGGCGAGCAGCGCGGCACCGGTCAGCGCCATCGCCGAGCCGCCCTGGCAGACCCCGGCGGCCAGGCCGAGACCACCGGTGGCGGTCGCGGTGATGCCGACGCCGAGCACGGCCAGCCGGGTCCGTGGGCCGTCGGCGCGGGCCACCACCATCGCGGTGAGCCCGGCGGTGAGCGCCACGGTCACCGACGCGAGCAGGATGGCCGGACAGGCGCTCGGCGTCGCCGGCCCCAGCAGCCGGGTCGGCTCCGAGAAGAGCACCCAGCCGACGAACCAGATCGCGGCGGCCACGGTCAGCCCGTCGAGCAGCAGCCGCGCGGCGGCGGCCCGGGCCACCATCGCGCCGGGCAGGCGGAGCAGACCCGCGCAGTAGCCGAGCCCGCTCAGCGCGGTGCCGACCGCGATCAGCGACGCCCACCCCATCCCCTGCCCGCGCGGGTGCGCCCCGTGGTCGGCCGCGCCGAGCACCGCGACGGTGCCGGCGGCCAGGGTGGTCAGGGCGATCGCGGCGGCCACGGCGAACAGCAGGTGCGCCTGGCGGTGCGGCCCGCCACGCCGCCGGGCCGAGTCGGCCAGCAGTGCGGTGGCGGCGACGGCGAGCAGGCCGCTCAACACCGCCACGGCGACCATGCCCGGGGGTAAACGCACGACCTCAACTGTGCCGGATCGGCGCCCGCCACGGGGTACCGGGTGTGCAACTGTTGGGACACGGCGCGAGCGGTGGGAGCCGCCCGCCGGGCGGTGTAAGACTGGTACCCATGCCTGAGCTGCGGTCGAGGACCTCCACCCACGGTCGGACGATGGCCGGTGCCCGGGCCCTCTGGCGGGCCACCGGGATGACCGACGACGACTTCGGCAAGCCGATCGTCGCCATCGCGAACAGTTTCACCCAGTTCGTCCCCGGTCACGTACACCTGAAGGACATGGGTGGCCTGGTCGCGGACGCGGTGGCCGAGGCCGGCGGGGTGGGGCGCGAGTTCAACACCATCGCCGTGGACGACGGCATCGCCATGGGCCACGGCGGGATGCTCTACTCGCTGCCCAGCCGGGAGCTGATCGCCGACGCGGTCGAATACATGGTCAACGCGCACTGCGCGGACGCGCTGGTCTGCATCTCGAACTGCGACAAGATCACCCCCGGGATGCTGCTGGCCGCGCTGCGGCTCAACATCCCGACGGTCTTCGTCTCCGGCGGCCCGATGGAGGCCGGCAAGACGGTGGCGATCGAGGGCGTCGTGCACTCCAAGCTCGACCTGATCGACGCGATGGTCGCCTCCTCCAACGAGGCGGTCACCGACGACCAGCTCGGCGAGATCGAACGCTCCGCCTGCCCCACCTGCGGCTCCTGCTCCGGCATGTTCACCGCCAACTCGATGAACTGCCTCACCGAGGCGATCGGCCTGGCGCTGCCCGGCAACGGCTCGACGCTGGCCACCCACGCCGCGCGCCGGTCACTGTTCGTTGAGGCCGGCCGGACCGCCGTCGCGATCGCCAAGCGCTGGTACGACCACGACGACGCCTCCGTGCTGCCCCGCGCCGTCGCCAACCGCAAGGCGTTCGACAACGCGGTCGCCCTCGACGTGGCGATGGGCGGGTCGACCAACACGATCCTGCACCTGCTCGCCGCCGCCCGCGAGGCCGAACTCGACTTCACCGTCGCCGACATCGACGCCGTCTCCCGCCGGGTGCCCTGCCTGGCCAAGGTCGCCCCGAACTCGCCGAGCTACCACATGGAGGACGTGCACCGCGCCGGTGGCATCCCGGCCATCCTCGGTGAACTCGACCGCGCCGGCCTGCTGCACCGCGACGTGCACGCCGTGCACTCCCCCTCGCTGGCCCAGTGGCTCACCGACTGGGACGTGCGGGGCGGCTCACCCCTCCCCGAGGCGGTCGAGCTGTTCCACGCCGCGCCCGGCGGGGTGCGCACCATCGAGCCGTTCTCCACCACCAACCGCTGGTCCACCCTGGACACCGACGCCGCGCAGGGGTGCGTGCGTGACCGGGAGCACGCCTACACCGCCGACGGCGGGCTGGCCATCCTGCACGGCAACCTTGCGCCGGAGGGCTGCGTGGTGAAGACCGCCGGGGTGCCCGAGGAGTGCCTGACCTTCCGGGGCCCGGCCAAGGTCTACGAGTCGCAGGACGACGCGGTCGCCGCGATCCTCGCCAAGGAGGTCGTCGCCGGGGACGTCGTGGTGATCCGCTACGAGGGCCCCAAGGGCGGCCCCGGCATGCAGGAGATGCTCTACCCCACCTCGTTCCTCAAGGGGCGCGGGCTGGGCCGGTCCTGCGCGCTGCTCACCGACGGCCGGTTCTCCGGTGGCACCTCCGGGCTGTCCATCGGGCACGCCTCCCCCGAGGCGGCCTCCGGTGGGCTGATCGCCCTGGTCGAGCCCGGCGACGAGATCGTCATCGACATCCCGGCCCGGTCGATCGAGCTGAACGTGCCCGACGACGTGCTGGAGGCCCGCCGGGTGGCCCAGGAGAAGCGGGACCGGCCGTACACCCCGCTGGACCGGCAGCGCCCGGTTTCCGCCGCCCTGCGCGCGTACGCCTCGATGGCCACCTCGGCCAGCGACGGCGCGTACCGCCGCGTCCCCGAGTAGCCCGGACCGGCGTCGCCCGCGTCGGCGATGTGGCGGTATCCCTACGCGGGGACACCGCTACATCGGCCCCGAAGAGTCGATCAACCGGCCAGCCGCGCGAACGCCGGCTGGGGTCAGGTGGGGACGGGGCCGCGGAGCAGGTCGCGGGCGTGGGCGATGGCGGCCGGGGTGTCGGGGAAGACCAACCCGTCGCGGCGCAACTCGTCGGCCACGCCGAGGGTCGAAAGCACCTGGTCGTGGTCGGTTGTGATGCCGGAGAGCAGCACGGTGATCCCCCGGCCGCGCAGTCGCCCGATGGCGTCGCCGAGCACGTGCGCGCCGGTGGCGTCCAGCGCCGACACCCGGGACATCCGCAGGATGACCACCCGGACGTCGGCCACCTCGGACAGTTCCAGCAGGAAGGTGTGCGCGGCGGCGAAGAACAGCGGCCCGTCCAGCCGGTACGCCACGATGTGCTCGGCCAGCAGGGCGTGTTCCTCGGCGCTGTGCTCGCCCCGGTCGAGCGGGACCTGTTCCAGCCGGGCGCTGCGGGCCACCGCGCGCAGCGCGATCACCACCGCCACGGCGACCCCGACGGCGACAGCGGTGACCAGGTCCCAGGCGACCGTGACGACGAAGGTGAGCACCAGCACCAGGGCGTCGCCCCGGGTGGCGCGGGCCAGCGCCCACAGCGATCCGGCCTCGATCATGCGTACCGTGGTGGCGAGCAGCACCCCGGCGAGCGCGGCGAGTGGGATCCGGCCGACCAGCGGGGCGGCGGCCAGCACGATCGCGGCGAGCGCCACCGCGTGGGTGAGCGCGGCCAGCTTCGAGGCCGCCCCGGCGCGGACGTTGACGGCCGTGCGGGCGATGGCGGCGGTGGCCGGGATGCCGCCGAACACGGGTGCGGCGAGGTTGGCCAGGCCCTGACCGAACAGTTCCCGGTCCGGGTCGTGCCGTTGCCCGACGGTCATCCCGTCGGCGACGGTAGCCGACAGCAGGCTCTCCAGCGCGGCGAGCGCGGCCACCGCCAGCGCCGACGGCAGCAGCACGCCGACCGCGCCGGGGTCGAGGAAGCCCAGCGACGGCGCGGGCAGCCCCTGCGGCAGGGCGCCGATCCGGGCCAGGTCGAGCGGGAGGGTCTCGGCGAGGACGGTGGCGGCGGCCACCCCGAGCAGCGAGAACGGTACGCCGGGCCGGAAGCGTGCGCCGAGCAGCATCAGCGCCGCCACCCCGAGCGCGACCGCCAGCGCCACCGGCCGGGGGTGTACGGCGAACCGGGCGACGGCGTCGGCGGCGACGGCCCACACCTGGTCGCCGTGCGCGTCGGTGACGCCGAGCGCGGCGGGCACCTGTTGCAGGGCGATGACCACGGCGATACCGGCGGTGAAGCCCTCGATGACGGGGGTGGGCAGGTAGCGGACGTAGCGGCCGAGGCGGGCCAGGGCGAGGGCGATCAGCAGCAGCCCGGCCAGCACGCCGACCATCAGCACCCCGGTCGGGCCGAACTGCTGCACCACCGGCACCAGCACCACGGTCATCGCCCCGGTAGGGCCGGAGACCTGGAGGTGGGAGCCGCCGAACACGGCCGCCACCGCCCCGGCGACGACGGCGGTGACCAGCCCGGCCTGCGCGCCCAGCCCGGAGGTGACGCCGAAGGCGAGGGCGAGCGGCAGTGCCACCACGGCCACGGTCAGCCCGGCGACCAGGTCCCGCCGGGGTGAGCGGCGTACCGCCTGCCAGTCGGCGCGGTCGGGCAGCAGGCCGAGGACCCGGTCGGCGACGGCGGTGGCGCTCACCGGCCCGGCCGGGTCGGCGAGCCGTTCGTGGGGGTTCGGGGCCCGTCGCCGGCCGCGACGGAGGCGGGTGCGGCGCTGCCGGCGGTCGGGGCGGGATCGGCGCGGAGTTCGTCGAGGAGGGCGTCGCGGTCGGTGAGGACGGTGCCGAGGATGCGTCGGCCGGCGGCCAACAGGTCGGCCACGTCGGGGGTGCTCAGCGAGTACATCACCAGCGGGCCGTCCCGGTAGGAGGTGACCATGCCGGCCCGGCGCAGCACGGCGAGCTGCTGGGAGAGGTTGGACGGCTCGACCTCGATGACGGCGAGCAGGTCGCGGACCGGCTTCGGGCCGTCCTGGAGCAGTTCGAGCACCCGGATGCGCACCGGGTGCCCGAGGGTGCGGAACAGCTCCGCCTTGGCCTGGTACAGCGGGACCGACACCCGGGACCTTCTTCCGTCGACGTCGTGAACACTTTAGCACTTGCGAAATTCTTCAAGTCGACTGTCGCGTGGTTCGTGACTCCCGGTTCGTGGTCGGGTCAGGCGGCGTGCCCCCGGCGGACCGGCCGGGGGCACGCCGTACGGATCAGTCGACGGAAACCGTGGCGGGCTCGAAGAACAGCCGGGTACGCAACTGCCGGAACCCGGTGCGTTCCAGCTCGGCGACCACCGCCACCCGGTGCGCGTCCGCGTCGGCCACCACCTCCCGTGCCCCCTCGGCCACCAACGCCGCGACCGAGTCGGCAAGCAACTCGCCCCGCGCCGCCCCGTCCAGCAGGCCGAGGTAGCCGAGCTGCGGGAAACAGGCGTCCCCGGTCGTCCCGGCGAGGCCGACCGGCTCCCCGTCGGCCAGGGCGATCCGCCAGGTCGCAGCGGTCAGCCAGGCCCGTGGAGCGGTGGCCAGGTCCACGCCGGCCACCGCAAGGGCGATCTCCCGGCCGGTCAGCACGTCCGGCTCGGCGATCCGGGCGACCAGGGCGTCGACCTCGCCGCCGTCGGTGGCCGGGCGGAACGCGTAGCTGCCGGCGGCCGCCGGCAGCGGGGTGCCCGCCCACGAGCAGCGGAGTCGCTCACCGCGCTCGACCAGCCCGGCGAGCCGGGCCGCCGCCAGCGGGGCCCGGACCACGGCGAGCACCTCCGGCCGCCGCCGCCAGTGCGCGGGCAGCCCGGCGTGGTACGGGTACGGGCCACCGAGCGCCTCGTGGGCCGCCCGCAGCAGCGCAGCACCCGCCTCAGGTTCGGCGGTCAGGTCGAAGCGGTCCAGCCAGGGCGCACCGGCGGCCCCGGGCGGCAGGAGCCACGCGGCCCGACCGACCACCCGGCCGCCCCGCAGGGCGATCCAGGTGCGCTCGGGCCGATAGCCACCCCCGGCGACACCGTCGGCGTAACCGACCTTGCGCAGGTGGGGCAGCGGGTCGGGCATGGACTCGAACAGATCTTCCTCGCCCGCGACGAGCGGGCGGATGACCAGGTCGGTCATGGGGAATCCTCCGGAAGGCGAACGCCCCGGTCAGATCCGCGTGGACGCCGGGACGCGGAGGGGGCGCAGAACATCGGACATCGTTCTGACCTCCTTCCGGCTCGACGGCGTGCCGCAGAACGTACCCAACGCGGCGGCGCGGTCGCAACACCGCTATCGCGCTGATCGCCTGTCGGGACCCGTCCAGGGCTGACGCCGTGTTCTACGGTGGACGGTGCCGCAGGGCCGCGAGGACCGGAAGCGGTACGGATCACCGAGCACCGTTGGGGAGAGATGAGCGCTCATCCGCGCCCGGACGCAGAACCGGAACTCCCGTTCTCCTGGCTTGCCGACGCCCCGCTGTTCATCGACCGGGATCAGGTGTCGGCGTTCTACGACGCGGTGGTCATGCCCGAACACGAGACCGGCAAGATCACTCTGTCGACCAGGGACATCCGGGTTTCGCGGAGCAGCACCAGCGGAAAGCTGGGGGCCCGCATCGGAACCAGGGACCTGCTGGCCTCCCTCTTTCCGTTCCTCGATGCCCACGTCGCCCTGGAGGGGACGCACGGTCGCGAGAAGTCGACGCAGGCCGAGCAGGGGGACTCGATCGAGCTTCACCCGATCAGGAATCCGCACCGGCAACTCCTCCAACTCGCCCTGCACTATGCGGCCCACCTGCCCGACAGGGTGACATTCGCCCAGGACGAGAGCTGGCTGGACGACCTCGACCGGAACTTCATCAGGGACAGCCCCCGGGCACTCGTCTTCGTCGACCTTCCCGCCGGGCGGGCGATCATTCCGCTGGCCGCGGAACTGGCGACCGGAAGAGTGGTTGCGATCTTCGACGACCTGGTGGCCGAGATCTCCCGCACCGTCCGTACGCTGCCGCCGCACTACCCGGAGACCGAGGAGCCTGCGACGAAGCGCGAGTACTGGCGCTGGTTCTCGGACAACTACAGCGCCATCGCCGCGATGAACGTGCTCGAACGGGGTATCGGCGACGGCGGTCCGGCCCAGTGGGTGGATTACCGGGTTCACCTCAACGACAGGTCGCTCCAGCTCTCTCTGCGGGGTCGGCGCAACTTCGAGACGGGAATCTACGCGTACTCGATGATCCGCCGTGGCAACCAGCACGGGCTGCGGATCGTGGGCACCCTGAAGTCCGGCCCCGGGCTCAACGTCCTCGCCGTCTTCGAGAAGTGAGCACCGTCAGGCCGGGACGAAGCGGGCCGCGTCGGCGACCACGTACCCGTCGGTGCCCTCGGTGCGGATCAGCACGCTGCCGGCCGTGCCCGCCGGGAACTGGTACGTCCCCAGCGACACCCACTGCCCGCCCGAGGTGCGCTGGTCGACCATCCGGGTGGTCACCCCGCCGCTGTGCACCACGTCGACCGGGACGTTGCCGGCCCGGTTCGGGTCGGCGGTCCAGCGCAGGTGGACCGCCCAACTCCCGGCCGTCGGCAGGGACGGGGTGAACCGCAGCCGGTTGACGCCCTTGCCGGTGTTGCCGTCGTGCTCGTAGTCCGACCCCCAGTAGCCGCCGATCGCGGTGCTGCCCACCCAGACGCCGGCCCGGGTGACCCCGGCCGACCGGTTGTCCACCACGATCTCGCCGTCGACGGTGGGCGGCCAGGCGAGGATCTGCCCGTCCCGACGCAGCCGGGCCTGGAGGGCCGCGACGTCCACCTGCTGCACCGGCACGCCCGCGTCGAGCGCCAGCTTCGCCGCCGTGGCCGCCGACTGGGCGAGGATCATGAAGACCGGTTCCATCCGGATCGACCCGTACGCGATGTGGGTGGCCGACAGGCAGACCGGCACGAACAGGTTGGCGCACTGCCCGGCTGCGGGCACGATCGACCGGTAGCTGACCGGGTACGGGCCGGGCACCCCGACCTGCACGTCGCCCTCGTTCTTCACCAGGCCGTCGACCACCACCCGCTGGCAGTTGTGCGAGTCCATGGTGTAGCTGGCCAACCCGACCGAGTCGGCGACCCGCACGCTGCCCCGGCAGTCCCGCTCGGTCATCACGTACGCCGAGACCATCCGGCGGGCCTCGCGGACGTAGAGCTGCGGGGGCCAGTTGCCGGTGGCGGTGAACTCGTCGGCGGCCAGGCCCCAGCCGGCGACCCCGGACCGCACCGACGCCGGCAGCCGGGGGTCGTTGGCCAGGAACCACATCAGGCCCTGCTGGTACGTCAGGTGGTCGGAGGTCAGGCTGTCCCGCTGCGCCCGGGTCGCCGTCGGGTAGGCGTAACTCGCGCCAATGAAGTCGGTGGAGAACGCCCCGGTGTTGTTCGAGTCGGTCTTGCCGCCGCCGACGCTCTGGGTGGTGAAGAACGGCCCGGTGTAGCCGGCCTGCACGTACCGCAGCAGCAGTTCGTAGTCGGCCGGGTCGTAGCCGGCCGGCTGCGGGAACGGGACCCGGCCGGCGTCCCGGGTCAGGCACATCCGGAAGTTGTACGCCTGGATCCGCTCGTCGCCGGTGCCGTTGCGCGCGACCGGGGCGGCGGAGATGCCGGGGAGCAGGCCACTGGCCGGGTCGCCCGGCACCACGTACGGGTCGACCGGCAGGGTGAACTGGTGTGCCCCGCGCAACTGCACCCCGTTGATGGTCTCGCCGTACGCGGTGTTGGCCTCCCGCCCGACCGTGTACGACACCCCGGCGGCGGCCATCAGGTCACCCTCGTACGTCGCGTCGACGAACATCGGGCCGGTGAAGAGCTGCCCGTGCGCGGTGACCAGCCCGGTGATCCGGTCGCCGGCCCGCGCGACGGTGGCCAGCGGGGCGTCCAGGTAGACCGGGACCGCGTGCTCGGTGAGCAGGTCGTCGAAGACCCCGGCGGCCACGTGCGGCTCGAAGACCAGCCGCATCGGCGAGTCGGGGGTGACCGGGGTGCCCTGGTAGCGGGCGTACACCCGGCGGTAGAACTCCCCGGCGAGGCCGCCGATGGCGGCGCTGGTGCCGCTGTCGGTGTAGCCGAGCCCGCCGGTGGTGAGCCCACCGACGTGGCGGCCCGGTTCGACGATCACGGCGGTGCCGCCGAGCCGGCGCATCTGCACGGCGGCCATGATGCCGGCCGAGGTCGCGCCGTAGACCACCAGGTCGACGGTGACGGTGCCGGCGGCCAGGGCGGGCAGGCCGAGACCGGTGCCGGCGGCGACGACGAGGGTGGCCCCGCCGAGGCGGAACAGGTGCCGGCGGGTGAACGCGGACGACATCACGGCTGCCCTTCGAGCGAGGGAAGGAGCGCGCCGCCGCACCCGGAACGCATCGACCCTCGCTGATCGCATCGGGGACTGTCAAGGGGTGGCCCGCCCCGCGCCGGCCAAGAGGTCGCCGGCCGGCGCGCAGGGGCGACCCGTCGGTCAGCCCGCCGGGGCCCCGGTCGCGTCCTCGACCAGGTCGTTCACGCAGCGCAGCACCGGCCGGGTGGTCAACGCCGCCGGGTCCAGCGGGGTGCCGGAACGCACCGTGAACGTGACCGACTCCCCCGGCAGCAGGGTGACCAGCGCGGTGTCCACCTCGGCGGCCGGATCGAGCCGGTCCGGGAAGAGCGTCAGGTCGCGCAGCACGGTCCGCGCGGTGACCCGGACCCGCTGCCCGCCCTCGACCGCCTCCACCGTCGCGTCGAAGCGGGCCGCCGGCCAGTGCGCGTCCCGGTCCTCGGCGAAGAACCACAGGGCCCGCCCGGTGGTGTCCCCGGCCTCGGCGACCAGCAGCTCCCGGCGTTCCTCCTCGGCCACCGCCAGGTCCGCCGGCAGCGGCACCGTCACCGCCGCGTACGCGGGCACGTCGAGCGGGTACGACGTCTTCGCCCTCGGCTCGCCGGTCAACGTCGACCGGGTCACCGTCAGCGGGGTCCGCCACGGGGTGCCGGTCTCGTTCACCGCGACCAGCACCAGCCCACCGTCGCGGGGCTGGACGGTGAGCAGCCGGTCGGCGTACGCCCGGCGCAGCGCGTACCACAGGGGTTTGCGGCGGCCGTCGCCGTCGACGGCCGACCAGGAGGTGACCGGCCAGCAGTCGTTGAGCTGCCAGACGATGGTGCCGGAGCAGACGTCCCGGTGCGACCGGAAGTGTTCCACCCCCAGCTGGATGGCCCGCGCCTGGTTGAGCTGGGTCAGGTAGTGCCAGTCGTCGAAGTCGGCCGGGGCGGGCAGGTGCGCGTCGAGGCCACGTCGCAGCTTGGCGTCCCCGTCGGCGGCCTTCTGGTGGTGCGCCATCCCCGGCGAGTCGGGCGCGAGCGGATCGTCGGACAACGCCCGGCGCAGCGTCGCGTACGCCGGGGGCGCCTGGTAGCCGAACTCGGCGACGAACCGGGGGACGTACGCGCGGTACCTCGTGTAGTCGTCGGTGTTCCAGACGTCCCAGATGTGCGTGGTGCCGTGCGCCGGATCGTTGGGGTGGACCGTCTCGTCGCCCGACCACGGGCTGCCCGGCCAGTACGGTCGGGTCGGGTCCAACTCGCCCACCACCCGGGGCAGCAGGTCGAGATAGAAGCCCCGCCCCCAGGTGCGCCCGGCCAGCGGCTCCTGCCAGTCCCAGTCGTGCCAGCCCCAGATGTTCTCGTTGTTGCCGGTCCACAGCACCAGCGACGGGTGCCCGGCCAGCCGGGTCACCTGCTCCCGCGCCTCCGCCTCGACCTCCGTGCCGAACGGCTCCTCCTCCGGGTACGCCGCGCAGGCGAACAGGAAGTCCTGCTGCACCAGCAGGCCATGCTCGTCGGCGAGGGAGTAGAAGTCGGCCGACTCGTACCGACCGCCGCCCCAGACCCGCAGCAGGTTGACGTTGGCGTCGGCGGCCTGGGTGAACCGGTGGGCCAGCCGGTCACGGGTGATCCGGGTGGGGAACGCGTCGTCGGGGATCCAGTTGACCCCCCGGACCAGCACCGGCACGTCGTTGACGTGCAGGGTGAACGGGGTGCCGTGGGCGTCGGGGGTGGTGTCCAGGCGTACCGAGCGGAAGCCGATCCGCTGCGACCAGGTGTCCAGCGGGCGACCGTCGGCCGTCGCCAGGGTCACCGTCAGCGGGTGCAGCGGCTGTGCGCCGTACCCCCGGGGCCACCACAACTCGGGGTCGACGACGGTGAGGGTCAGCACGGCCGTGCGCTGCCCGGCAGCGACGGTCGCCTCGCCGGTCACCCCGGCGACCTCGGCGCGGACGGTCAGCGGCACGTCGGCCACCCGCTCGACCTCGACGTGCAGCTCGACCCGGCCCTGCCCGTCGACAACCGTCACCAGTGGACGGACGGTGCCGAGCCGGGCGGTGGACCAGGCGTGCAACCCGATCTCCTGCCAGATCCCGGCGGTGACCAGCGTCGGCCCCCAGTCCCAGCCGAAGTTGCAGGCCATCTTGCGGATGAACGGGAACGGCTCCGGGTAGGCGTTGGGCCGGTCACCGAGCCGGTCCCGCTGCGCCTCGGCGTAGCGGTACGCCGAGGCGAACCGGACGGCGAGGGTGTTCTCCCCCGGCCGCAGCGCCGGGGCCACGTCGAACCGGTACGACCGGTGCATGTTCGCGGTGCGGCCGACCTCGACGCCGTTGAGCGTGATCGTGGCGACCGTGTCCAGCCCGGCGCAGACCAGCTCGACCCGGTCGTCGTCGCCGGGCCGGTGCACGAACGTGGTCGCGTACTCCCAGTCGGTGTGGCCGATCCAGGCAAGCGACGTCTCGTTGGCGTCGAGGTAGGGGTCGTCGATCAGGCCGGCGGCGAGCAGGTCGGTGTGCACGCAACCCGGCACGGTGGCCGGTACCGACCGGCCGGCGACGGCGTCGGGCACCTGCGGCCCGGACACCGCGCGCAACTGCCATCCCTCATGCAACGCCTGACGGTTCACGACTTCACCGCGCCTTCCATGATTCCCCGGACGATCTGCCGGCCGCCGATGAAGAGCATCACCAGCAGCGGGACCGTGGCGATGAACGCCCCCGCGAGCACCCGACGGTAGATGACGTAGTTGCCGCTCGCCAGATCGGAGATGGCCACCATCGAGGTCGGATAGTCGGTGCCGCTGAGCGTGATCAGCGGCCACTGGAAGTCGTTCCAGGTGGCCACGAAGGTGAGCAGGCCCAGCACCGCCAGGGCCGGGCGGATCGCCGGCAGCGCGATGCTGCGGTAGATCCGCATGGTGGTCGCCCCGTCGACCCGGGCCGACTCGACCAGCTCGTCGGGGACGCTGTTGACGATGAACTGCCGCATGTAGAACACCCCGAACGCGGTGACCAGGCCGGGCGCGATGACCGCCAGCAGGGTGCCGTTCCAGCCGAGCCGGCCCATCACGACGTAGAGCGCGACGATGCCGAGCTGGTTGGGCACGGTGAGGGTGAGCACGACGAGCAGCATCAGCGCGTTGCTGCCCCGGAACCGCAGCTTGGCGAAGGCGAACCCGGCCAGCGAGCAGAAGAACAGCACCGAGGCGGTCACCACGGTCGACACGATGACGCTGTTGACCAGGGAGGCGGCGAAGTAGACGTCCTGGAGGGAGAAGACCTCCTCCAGGTTGGCCAGGAACCGGTCGCCGGGCACGACCGCCGGGGGCAGCTTCGCCAGCGCCTCGTCGTCGCTGGTGGCGATGACGAACATCCAGTACAGCGGAAACGCGGCGAACAGGAAGGTCAACGACAGCAGCAGGTACGTGCCGAGGCCGGCCGGGGTGTCCTGCGGCGCGCGACCCAGCAGGGCGGGCCGCCGGCTCACCGGTGTCCCCCCGACAGGCGGTTGGTGAGCAGGGTGTTGAGGCCGGTGACCAGCAGGATGATCAGGAACAGCGCCCAGGACATGGCGGCGGCGTAGCCGAGGTTGAGGTCCTTCCAGCCGACCTTGTAGATGAGCTGGGCGATGGTCTGCCACTCGCCGTTCGGCCCGCCGGTGGCGGCCTGCGCGTTGAGGTCGAACAGCATCGGTTCGGTGAACAGTTGCAGCCCGCCGATGGTGGACAGCACCACCGTGAACACGATCACCGGCTGGATCATCGGTACGGTGATCCGCCAGAGCTGCCGCCACGGGCCGGCCCCGTCGATCGCCGACGCCTCGTAGACGTCGCGCGGGATGGACTGCATGGCGGCCAGGTAGAGCAGGGCGTTGTAGCCGATCCACTTCCAGTTGACCATCGTGGCGATGGCGATCCAGGCGTGCGGCTTGTCGGCCCGCCAGTCGATCGCGGCGTCCCCCGTCCCGCCGATGCCCACCTCGGCGAGCAGCCAGTTCGCCATCCCGAAACTGCGGGAGAAGAAGACGCTGAACACCATCGTCGAGGCCACGATCGGGGTGACGTACGGCAGCAGCACCCCGACCCGCCACCAGGTCTGCGCCCGCAGCTTGCGGTTGAGCAGCGAGGCGACCACCAGCGCCAGCAGCAGTTGCGGCACCGAGGAGAGCAGGAAGATGCCGAACGTGTTGTAGAGCGCGTTCCAGAAGTCCTCGTCACCGCCGAGCCGGGTGAAGTTCGCGAGGCCGGCCCAGTAGGGCAGGGTGGGATCGTCGAGCCGGTAGTTGCGCAGCGCGACGATCCCGTTGAACAGCAGCGGGAAGAGCCCGAAGACGCCGAACAGCAGGAAGAACGGCGCGACCATCAGGTAGGGAAGGTAGCGCAGGTCGAACCGGTACAGCCGGTCACGCCAGCCGGGCGACCGGTCGCCGGCTCCGGAGGCGGCACGCTCCGGACCGGTGCGGCGATTCGACGGCGGCACGGCACGGGTGGTGGACACGGGGCACCCTCCAGGGCCGGGGACGGTACGGGGGCGGGGCGGCGCACGGTCAGGAGGTGCGGGCCTTCTCCGCCTCCTTGACCGCCTCGGCCCATGCGGCGTCCGGCTTCAGGGTGCCGTTCTGCACCCGGTTGATGACGTTCTCCACGGCCACCCGGGTCGGACCGTTCCTCCTGCCCAGGTACTGCGGGGTGAGCCCCTGCGCCATCTTCGGGAAGATCTGCCCGACCGGCGCGTCGTGGAAGAACGGGTTCGTGAACTCGGCGATCGCCGGGTCGGCGTAGAGCGCGGGTTGCGAGGGCAGGTTGCCGACCTTCTTGAAGATCTCGATCTGCTGCTCCGGCTGGACCAGCCACTCCAGCAGCTCGTACGCCTCGTCGACGTGCCTGCCCTGCTTGGGGATGGTGAGGAACGAGCCGCCCCAGTTGCCGCCGCCACCGGGCACCGCGGCGATGTCCCACTTGCCCTGGGTGCCGGGCGCGGTGTCCTTGATGTGGCCGAGCATCCACGCCGGGCAGGCGAGGACGGCGAACGAGCCGGCGGTGAAGCCCTTGTCCCAGTCGGCCTGGAAGCTGGCCAGGTTGGCCGAGAGACCGGCCTGGACCGCCCTGATCGTGTAGTCGAAGGCGACCTTGGGGCCCTGCTCCATCCGGAGCTGTTCCTGTTCGTCGTAGAAGCCGACGGGCTGCTGGCCCAGGATCGGGTTGAACAGGTTGGTGCCGGAGTCGAGGAACTTCTTCTTCGTCCGGCCGGTGTAGTCCTGGCCGACCTGGATGAACCTGTCCCAGGTGGGCCAGAGGGCGGAGACCTGGTCGCGGTCGGTGGGCAGCCCGGCGGCGGCGAACAGGTCGGTGCGGTAGCACATGGCCAGACCGCCGACGTCGGTGCCGAGGCCGATCTGGGTCTTGCCGTCGGCCGACAGCGACTGCTTCCACTTCCACGGCAGGTACTTGCTCTCGTACGAGCCGGCGCCCTTGTCGAGCAGGTTGACGAACTTGTCGGACTGGCTGCGGAACTGGACCATGAAGCCTTCGTCGATGGCGGCGATGTCGGCCGCTCCGGAGCCGGCGACGAGCTTCTTCTGGAGATCCTCGTGCTGGGCGTTGTACTCGCCCGAGTTGAGTTGGATCTTGATGTTGGGGTGGTCGGCCTCGTAGCGGGTCTTGAGGTCCTGGAGACCGAAGTCGCCCCAGAAATTGATCTTCAGGGTGACCTGGCCGCCGCCGTCCCCGCCGGTGGTGCTCCTACCGCTGCACGCCGCGACCAGCGTCAGGCTGACGGCACCGACCGCCGCCGCGCGGGCCCAGCGGGTCCAGGACCGTGTCATCTCATCCTCCGCGCACGCTTGTGGAACGCTCCACACATCGAGGAACGTCGACTGAACCGGATAAGTCAGGCCACCGTACGACCCGCCCTGGGCACTGTCAACGGCCGGTTAACAGCGCCCCCGGCCGGTAACCGGATCCGCCCCGAACGCCCTGCCGACACGCTCAGCGAGCCCTTCCAGCAGGTGGAAGGGACGCATCCCGCCCGGCGCGAACGGCACACTTAACCGAGCAAGCGAACCGGCCGCCCACGTCGATCGGGACCGGCCACGGCCGGGGACGACCGCCCGACCGGGCACCGGTAGCGTGAGGACCGCCGGCGACCCCGGCCCGAGAACGGCCTGCCCAGGCCGCGAGAAGTGGAGGAAACCGCCGGTGAAGCGGCCGACCATCGCCGACGTCGCCCGACGCGCCGGAGTGTCCAAGGGCGCGGTGTCGTACGCGCTCAACGGGCAGCCGGGCGTCTCGGAAGCCACCCGGCAACGCATCCTGGCGATCGCCACCGAGATCGGTTTCAGCCCGAGCAGCGCCGCCCGCGCGCTCTCCGGCGCCACCGCCAACGCCGTCGGCCTGGCCCTGTGCCGACCGGCCCGGATACTCGGCATCGAACCGTTCTTCATGGAGCTGATCAGCGGCGTCGAGGCCGAACTCTCCGCCCGGTCGTACGCGCTGACCCTCCAGGTGGTGGCCGACCAGGAGGCGGAGATCGCGGTCTACCGCCGGTGGTGGGCCGAACGGCGGGTCGACGGGGTGCTCGTCTGCGACCTGCGGACCGACGACATCCGGGTGCCCGCCCTGGAGGAGCTGCAACTGCCCGCCGTGGTGATCGGCGGGCCGAGGCACACCGGCACGCTGGCCCACGTCTGGTCGGACGACGCGGCGGCGCTCGCCGAGGCGGTGGAGTACCTGGTCGCCCTCGGCCACCGCAAGATCGCCCGGATCGGCGGGCTGCCGTCGCTGCTGCACACCGAGATCCGTACCGACGCGTTCGCCGAGGTGTGCGGCCGGCTCGGGCTCACCGACGCGGCGACCGTGTGGTCGGACTACACCGGCGAGGAGGGGGCGCGCGCCACCCGGCGGCTGCTCAGCTCCGCCAGACGCCCCACCGCGGTGATCTACGACAACGACGTGATGGCGATCGCCGGGCTCGCCGTGGCCCAGGAGATGGGCCTCGGCGTCCCCACCGACCTGTCCATCGTGGCCTGGGACGACTCCCCGCTGTGCCAACTGGTGCACCCGCCGCTGACCGCGCTCGGCCGGGACATCCCCGCCTACGGCGCGCACGCCGCCCGGCAGCTGCTCGCCGTCATCGCCGGTGAACCGGTGCGCGGGCTCCAGGACGAGACGGCGCACCTGACGCCCCGGGGCAGCACCGCGCCGCCCCGGGTGAGGTGAACCGGTTCATCCCGATCCGCCCCGACGGTCAGCGGGACGTCGTCGGAAACTCCGCGAAGTACGCCTCGACCCGCTCGGCGGTGGCCGGACGCGCCAACGCGAACCCCTGCCCGTACCGGCAGCCGGCCCGGGTGGCCCGCGCCACGTCCGGCTCCGACTCCAGCTCGGCCATCACCACGGTCACTCCCAGCCGTTCCCCCAACCCCACCACCACGTCGATCAACGGGCGGGAATCCTCGTCCGGGTCGGCCGGCCGGGGCTGCACCTTCAAAAGGTCGATCGGCAGCCGACGTAGCTGGGCGAGGGAGGCGTGCTCGGCCCGGAAGCTGTCCAACGCGGTGCGTACCCCCAGCGACCGCAGGCCGGCCAGCCGGGCCACCACCGTGGGCAGGTCGGCCCCGAGGCGCGACTCGGCGATCTCCAGCACCAGCCGCTCCGCCGGGACGCCGTGCCCGGCCAGCACCGCCGCCACCCGGGGCACCAGATCCGGCGCCAACAGCTCGGCGAGGGTGACGTTGACCGCCAGCCACAGCTCCCGACCACCGGCCGACCAGTCGGCGAGCTGCCGGCAGGCCCGGTCGAGCACCCACCGGCCCAGCTCCCCCAGCAGACCCAGATCCTCGGCGACCGGCAGGAACTCGGCCGGCAGCACGGTGCCCAGCACCGGGCTGCGCCAGCGCAGCAACGCCTCGATGCCGGCCGGTCGGCGGTCGGCCAGCGCCAGCACCGGCTGGTAGACCAGGTCCAGCTCGCCCCGGGCCGCCGCCCCGGGCAGCTCCCGTTCCAGGTCCAGCCGGCGGACCAGCTCCTCCTCCAGGCAGGCGTCGTACCACTCGACCCGGTTGCGGCCGAGCTGGACGGCCCGGCGGCGCGCCAGGTCGGCCTGGCGCACCGCGTCCTGCGGCGACGTCGCGGCCAGCTCGGTCAGGCCCACGCCGACCCGGAGCCGGGCCATCCCGGTCGGCACCGGGCACGGCTCGGTCAACGCGGCCAGCAGCCGTTCGCCCAACGCGTACGCCGGGACCGGGCCGGCGTCGGTGACCACCGCGAACTCCTCCCCGGACAACCGGGCGACCAGGTCCCGGGGGCCGACCACGTCGCGCAGCCGGCGGGCGGTGGCGGCCAGGAGCGGGTCCGGGCCGGCGGCGTCCCGCGCCGGGCCGAGCCCGTGCACGTCGAGCAGGAGCAGCGCGCCGGGGGTGCCGCCCCGTTCGTCGAGCACCCGCAGCAGCTCGCGCCGGGTGGACAGGCCGGTGAGCGGGTCGGTGGCTCCGCCCCGGGGCCGCCCACGCCCCGGCCGGCGGCGGTCACCGACGTCGCGGACGTGCAGCACCACCGCGCCCACCTCCGGCACGGTCCGCTGGTCACTCACCGTCGACTCGGTCTCCCGCCAACCGCCGTCACCGGTCCGCATCCGGGCCACCAGGAGCGGCGTGGCCGGGTCGTCCGGCAGCGGCGCGACGGCATCGCCCGGCAGCGGCGCGACGGCGCTGCCGGACCGCCCGGCCAGCCGGGTCAGGACGCCCGGCGCGTCGTCCGGATGCAACAGGTCGGCCAGCGGCCGTCCGCACACCGCCTCCTGACGCAGCCCGAACCAGCGTTCACCGGCCGCCGAGAGCCAGCGCACCCGCAACCCGTCGTCGAGGACGAGGACCAGGTCACGACCGCCGGCGACCAAGGTGCGGAAGTACGCCTCGCGGGCGGCCAACCGCCCGGCCCACCGCCGCTGGTCGGTGACGGAGATGAACTCCCGGGCCACCAGCGGCGGGATCACCGCCAACCCCAGCAGGACGGCGGTCGGGGTGAAGCCGCCGACGAACGCCAGATGGCCGGCCGCCGCCACGGTCGCCACCGCCGCCGGCGCGGTCACCCGGGGCCAGGCCGGCGACGGACCCGTCGGGACCGCCGGGTCGCCCGCCGCGACCCGGGCCATCCCGACGGCCGTCAGCAGGGCCCCGCCGAGCAGCAGCGGCACCGCGGTCGGCAGCGTCACCGTGGGGGCCCGGTAGGCCAGCAGCACCACCAGGTCGGCCAGGCCGAGCAGGACCGCCGCCACGCCGAGCCGGCACCGGGCCGCACCGGGATGGCGACGGTGCCCGGCCAGCGCGCCCACCAGCAGCCCGGCCAGGACACCCGCACCCGCGACGGTGACCACCCGGACCACCGGGGGCACCGGGCCGGGCGGGACCAGCACCCAGCCGGCGAAGAGCAGGGCGGTGCCGAGACCGAGGATGTCGACGCCGCGCCGCCACCGGGCCCGGGGCGTCAGCCGGGAGTGGCCGGGCAGCAGGAGCAGGCCGAGCGCGTAGACGAGCGTGGCCGCGCCGAGCCCGACCGCCGCGACCCCGGCCCGGTGGGACGCCGGGGCCAGCGGTAGCACCGCCACGGTCGTCCCGACCACGGCCGCCGCGACGGTGAGCAGGACGGCGGCCCGGCGGTGCCGGACGCGATGGTCCGGCCCGTCGCCGGCGGTGAGGCGGAGCAGCCGGGCGGCGGCCACGGCACAGCCGCCCGCGCCGGCCATCGTGGTGGCGGCCAGCGGCGCGACGGCGCCGACCAGGGCGGCGACGACGAGGAGGAACGCGACCAGCAGGGTGAGCACCACGGGTGCGGACGGTGGGCGGCGGAGGGGGCGGGCGACGGTCACGGCGGTCACCTTCGTGAGGGGGACACGGCGCGGTGCGGCGGAGGGTTAGCGGTTCAACGAGGCACCACCCTCCCGGTTATGCCCTCCGGTCGTGACCTACATCACCGGGTAGCGCCGGTCGCGGCCGGTCCGCCGCCCGCCCGGTGCCGCCACGGCCCCGGGTGGAATCATCGGGGGGTGAGTCGCGCCGACACCATCCGCTTCCGGCACAACCAGGCCATCCTGGTCGCGGCCGTCATCGCCACCATCGGCGCGCTGCCCCTGGCCGCCGCCCGGTGGTACCTGCTGCCGGTGCTGCTGGTCCCGCTGACCGTCGCGGTCTGGGCCTGGCGCTCCGGCACCGACGCCGACCCGCGCGGGCTGCGGCTGCGGGCGCTCGCCGGAGGCCGGCGCATCCCCTGGGAGCAGGTCGTCGAGCTGGCCGCCGACCCGCGCGGCCGGGCCGTCGTCCGGCTCACCGACGGGCACCAACTGCCACTGCCCGCCGTCCGGGGCGTCGACCTGCCCCGGCTGGTCGCGGTCACCGGGCAGCCCCTGCCGGACGCGCGCTGAGCCGGGGCACCCCACCGACAGGTCGGCCCCGCCCGGGTCAGTATCCGTCGACCACCGTGTTGACCAGCGGTGACCCGGCGACGAACCGGCGCACCTGCTCCCCCACCAGCCGGTACGCCCGGGGCAGCAGCCCGCGTACCGAACCGGCCACGTGCGGGGTGAGCAGCACGTTCGGCAGCTCCCAGAGCGGATGGTCGGCCGGCAGCGGCTCCGGGTCGGTCACGTCCAACGCCGCCCGCAGCCGCCCCGACGTCAGCTCCGCGACCAGCGCCACCGTGTCCGCCACCGGGCCCCGGGCGGCGTTGACCAGCAGCGCCCCGTCCGGCATGGCGGCCAGGAACGCGGCGTCGACCAGCCCCCGGGTGGCATCGGTCAGCGGCACCAGCAGCACCACCACGTCGGCCTCCGGCAGCAGGCGCGGCAGCTCGGTCACCGCGTGCACCCCCTCGTCCGGCCGGGCGGTCCGGGCGACCAGGGTGAAGGTGACGTCGAACGGAGCCAGCCGGGCCCGGACCGCCGCGCCGATCGACCCGGCCCCCACGATCAGCACCCGCTTGCCGGTCAGCTCGTCGGTCGGCGCGACCCGGTCGTACGCCCACTCCCGGCGGGCCTGCGCGCGGGCCAGCTCCGGGAAGCCGCGCAGCTGGGCGAGGATCGCGGTGACCACCCATTCGGCGGTACCGGCGTCGTGCACCCCCCGGGCGTCGCAGAGGGTCACCCCGGCGGGCACCCGGCCCGTCCAGGCGTCCGCCCCGGCGGAGAGCAGCTGCACCACCGCCACGTCGGGCAGCCGGTCCAGCATCGCCGTGGTGTCCACCCCGGCCAGGAACGGCGGCACCCAGAACCGGACGTCGGCCGGGTCGCCTGGCGGATTCGCGGGGTCGGTCCACGGCTGTACCGTGACACCGGCCGGGACGGCACCGAGCAGCTCGACCCCTTCGGGGTGCGGAATCCATACCTTCACGCGTGCCGACGATAGCCCTCCGGCAGGTGGGCGGTGCCGACGGGCCGGGGGACGACGCCGTACCGGGCCATGTCGCCACGGCCACGGGTGACGGTCGGGCGGCACGGGTATAACCGGGGGTCGGAACGCCGAACGGTGTCCTCCCCATCACGGCAGACAGGTGGTCGATGACCGAACGCACCGTACGGCCGGACGCGGGCATCGCCGCGCTGGCCGATCCGGCCCGACTGCGGTCGCTGACCGAGACCGGCCTGGACGCCACACCGGACGAGGCGTTCGACCGGTTCGCCCGGCTGGTCAGCGACCTGCTCGACGTGCCGGTGGCGCTGGTCTCGCTGGTCACCGAGACCCGGCAGTTCTTCCCCGGCGCGGTCGGGCTGCCCGAGCCGTGGGCCGCCCGCCGGCAGACCCCGCTGAGCCACTCGTTCTGCCAGCACGTGATCGACACCGAGATCCCGCTGGTACTGCCGGACGCCCGGCTCTACCCCCGGGTGCGGGACAATCTGGCCGTGCCGGAGCTGGGCGTCGTCGCGTACGCCGGGATGCCGCTGACCGACCTGGACGGCCGGGTGCTCGGCTCGCTGTGCGCGATCGACAGCAAGCCCCGGGCCTGGACGAAGGCGCAGCTACGGACGCTTGCCGACCTGGCGGCGGCCTGCTCCTCGGAGCTGCGGCTGCGGATCGCGCTGGACGCGGCCGAGGCGGCCCGCCGGCTGGTCGAGCAGGCACACGAGCGGCTCAACCTGCTCGCCTCGCTCAGCGAGGAGCTGACCGGCACGCTCGACGTGGAGACGGCGGTGGGGCGGCTGGCCGACGCGGTGGTGCCCCGGCTGGCCGACTGGGCGATGGTGACCCTGATCGACCAGGGCGGCGCGCCCCGCTGGGTGACCGCCGTGCACCGCGACCCGGCCCGCGCCGCCGACATCACCCGGTTCGGCGAGGTGGCGCTGCGCCGGCTCGGCCCCGCCTCGGTCACCCGGACGGTGCTGCGGACGGGCCAGCCGGTGCTGCGCGGCGTGGCCGACCTGGACGAGGTCCGGCGGGCCAGCGACGCCCCGGAACTGGTGGACCTCGCCGAACGGCTGGGTTTCGCCTCACACCTGACCGTGCCCGTGCCGGCCCCGGGCCGGGGCACGGTGATGGGTGCGGTGACCCTGGTCAACGGGCCCGGCCGGCGGGCCTTCGACGACGACGACCTGGGCACCGTGCTGGAGATCGGCCGCCGCGCCGGACAGGCGGTCGGTAACGGCTGGATCTACGGCGAGCAGCGGCACGTCGCCGAGGTCCTGCAGCACAGCATGCTGCCGCAGTTGCCGCAGAGCCAGTGGGTGGAGCTGGCCGCCCGCTACCAGCCGGCCGCCGACCGGGTGGAGGTGGGCGGCGACTGGTACGACGCCTTCGTCCAGCCCGACGGCGACCTGGTGGCGGCGATCGGCGACGTCGCCGGCCACGACATCGAGGCCGCTGCGACCATGGGGCAGCTGCGCAACCTGGTGCGGGGCAACGCGTTCGGCCGGGACGACCCGGTCGAGGAGCTGATGCGGCGGTTGGACGCCACCATCTCGGGACTGCGCATCCCGACCGCCGCCACGGCGGTGCTGGCCCGACTGCGGCAGGTCGCGGGCGGGGTGGCGGTCACCTGGTGCAATGCCGGTCATCCCCCGCCGCTGCTGGTCACCGCCGACGGCACGGTACGGCTGCTCGACGGCCGGCGGGAGCCGCTGCTGGGGCTGACCCGGCCGACCCCGCGCACCGGGGCACGGGTGCTGCTCGCCCCCGGGGACACCCTGCTGCTCTACACCGACGGGCTGGTGGAGCGGCGGGACCAGTCGATCGACGAGGGGATGGCCCAGTTGTGCGCCCGGGTCGCCGCCGCCGGCGTCCGTCCCGCCGCCGACCTGTGTGACCTGCTGCTCGGCACCGGTCACCGGCGCGAGGACGACGTGGCGCTGCTGGCCCTGCGGGCCCGCTGAGGCGGTCACCGGCCGGTGCGCCGTCCCCGGTGGCCCGGCCGACCGGGATTCGCGGGCTAGGCTGGGGCGGGTGAGCGCCCGTCTCCCGTACCCCCGCACCGTCCGGGTCCGCGCGGCCCTGGCGGCCTCCGGTGCCGCGTTGCTGCTGAGCGGGTGCAGTTTCGGCCCGCCGGAGCCCGATCCGGCCGGTGAGCCCCCCAACCTGCCGACCCCGTCGGCGTCGGCGAACACCCCCGAGCAGCAGGTGGTGGCCACGGTGCTGGCGAAGGGGCTGCGGGTGCCGTGGGGCATCGCCTTCCTGCCCGACGGGGCGGCGCTGGTCACCGAGCGGGACAGCGGCAGGATCCTCAAGGTCGGTCCCGAGTCGGGGCCACAGGGGTTGACCGTCACCCCGGCGCAGACCGTGCCGGGGGTGGCCGCGTCCGGCGAGGCGGGCCTGCTCGGCATCGCCGTCTCCCCGGCGTACGCGCAGGACCGGACGGTCTTCGTCTACTACACCACCGAGCAGGACAACCGGGTGGCCCGGTTGACGCTGGGCGGTACCCCCACGCCGGTCCTGACGGGCATCCCGAAGGCCGGCAACCACAACGGCGGCGGGTTGGCGTTCGGCCCGGACGGGCAGCTCTACGTCAGCACCGGCGACGCCGGTGACCGGGACGCCGCCCAGGACAGGGCCAGCCTGGCCGGCAAGATCCTGCGGATCACCCCGGACGGCAAGCCGGCGGCGGGCAACCCGTTCCCCGGCTCGCCGGTCTGGTCGCTGGGGCACCGGAACGTGCAGGGCCTGGCCTGGGACACCGGGAAACGGATGTACGCCACCGAGTTCGGGCAGAACACCTGGGACGAGATCAACAAGATCGACAAGGGCGCGAACTACGGCTGGCCGACGGTGGAGGGGCAGGCCGGCGACGGCAGGTTCGTCGATCCGATCGTGCAGTGGGGCACCGACGAGGCGTCCTGCTCGGGGCTGGCCGCCACGGGTCGGCTGCTGGCCGCCGCCTGCCTGCGCGGCGAGCGGCTCTGGCTGGTGGAACTGACCGACGCCGGCTCGGTGCTCGGCGCGCCCCGGGAACTGCTCACCGAGAAGTACGGTCGGCTGCGGGCGGTCGCCGCCGCCCCGGACGGTTCGCTCTGGGTCTCCACCTCCAACCACGACGGGCGGGGTCAGCCGACCCCGGAGGACGACCGGCTGCTGCGGCTGGTCTTCGCCGACGGCGGGGCCGGCCGGAGCTGACGACACGCCGACGGGCCGGACAGCCGGGCAGGTACCGGGCGGATCGGCCGTCCGTCTGTCGGGTTTGCCAAGATCTTTCACGGGGCAGGTCAGAATCTCATCATGGGCGGTCAGGAGAACGAGCAACGCGGACCCGGGGAGACGGACCTTCCCGACCGGCGTGAGCGACGCTGGCGGACCTGGTGGTCGGCCCTGCGGTCGGCCAGGGCCCGCCGGGCCGGCGTGGTGCTGGCGGTGCTGCTGGTCGCCCTGACCGGGACGGTCGTCGGGGTGTTCGCCGGTGGTCGGGTCAGCACCGACATCGGCCCGTTCCGCGCCGACCTGACCCTCGCCCCGGCGGTGCGCGGCGGCACCACCGTCGACATCCCCCCGCTGGGCGCACTCCAGCTCGACAGCCACCAGGGCCCCACCCACCTGACGGTCGGGCTCGGCGCGCTGGACCAGCGCAAGACCGAGGCGTTGATCGACGACCCGGCCAGCATCAGCCGGGCCAGCCAGTCGGCGGTGACCGACGTCCGCAACGGGGTGCTGCGGCTCGGTCTGCGTACCCTCGGGGCGGCCGTGCTGGTCACCCTGCTGCTGGCCGCGCTGGTCTTCCGGGACACCCGACGGACCGCCTGGGCCGGCGGGGTGGCCCTGGCGGTCACCGCCGGCAGCCTCGGCCTGGCGGCCGGCACCGTCCGCCCGCAGTCCATCGAGGAACCCCGCTACGAGGGCCTGCTGGTCAACGCCCCGGCGATCGTCGGTGACGCGCGGCGGATCGCCAACGACTACAGCCGCTACGCCGAGCAGTTGCAGCGGCTGGTCGGTAACGTCAGCCAGCTCTACACCACCGTCTCGGCGCTGCCGGTGTACGAACCGGCGCCGGGGACCACCCGGGTGCTGCACGTGTCCGACATGCACCTCAACCCGACGGGCTGGCAGCTGATCCGCACCGTGGTCGAACAGTTCGGCATCGACGTGGTGATCGACACCGGTGACCTGACCGACTGGGGCAGCGAACCCGAGGCGTCGTACGTCGGCTCGATCGGGCTGCTCAAGAAGCCGTACGTCTACATCCGGGGCAACCACGACTCACCCCGGACGGCGGCGGCGGTGGCCCGACAGCCGAACGCGGTCGTGCTGAACAACTCGACCACCACCGTCGCCGGGCTGACCATCGCCGGCATCGGCGACCCCCGGTTCACCCCGGACAAGGAGACCTCCCCGGCCGGCAGCGGGCTCACCGCGCAGGTCGCCAACCAGGTGATCGGGGCCGGCGAGACGCTCGCCACCACGATCCGCCAGTCGCCGCGACCGGTGAACATCGCGCTGGTGCACGATCCGGCCTCGGCCGGTCCGCTCTCGGGCACCTGCCCGCTGGTGCTGGCCGGGCACACCCACGCCCGGCAGATCTCGAAGCTGCCGCAGGTGGACGGCCAGCAGCCCACCCAGCTGATGGTGGAGGGCTCGACCGGTGGCGCCGGGCTGCGCGGCCTGGAGGGTGAGAAGCCGACCCCGCTGTCGATGACGGTGCTCTACTTCGACCAGCAGAAGCTGCTCCAGGCCTACGACGACATCACCGTCGGCGGCACCGGGCAGGCCCAGGTGAACCTGGAACGGCACGTGATCCGCGACCCGGCCAAGGGCGCCGACGTCCCGGTCACCCCCACCCCGACCCGGGGCGGCTCGGAGTCCCCGTCCCCCTCCGGGACCGGCCCGACCCCCACCTCGCCGACCCCCAGCCCGACCAGCTGATCCGCCTGCGGTCAGCGCAGCGACAGGGCGGCCAGGGCGGCGTTGACGATGCTGCCGGGAAGCAGGTCGTGCAGCTCGTACAGCTCGCGGACGCTGCCGGACTGGCCGAACTCGTCCACCCCCAGCGGCACCGCCGGCACCCCGAGGGCCGAGCCGAGCCAGGCCATCGCGTGCGAGGCGGCGTCGTGCACGGTCACCAGCGGGGTACGGTCCCCGAAGGCCGCCCGCAACGCCCCCGGCACGCTCGGCACGGTCGCCGTACGCACGCCCTGGCGCAGGGTGCGCTGCCAGGCCCGGTAGAGCCGGTCCAGGCTGGTCACGTCGACCACGTGCGCGGCGACGCCCTCCTCGGCCAGCTCGGCGGCGGCGGCCAGCGTCTCCGGCAGCACCGCCCCGGAGGCGGCCAGGGTCACCACCGGCGCGTCGGCCAGCTGCGGGTGCGCCTGGTGCGCGTCGACCAGCCGGTACGCCCCGGCGACGACCTGCCGGCGCAGCACCGCGTCGCCGAGGCGGGCCCGGGCCGCCTCGAACGGCCTCTGGTCCAGCGGCCGGGTGCTCAGCCGGAAGTAGTACGCCCCGTCCTCGGCCGGTGCCGCGGTGGCGGCCGGTGCCGAACCCTGCGCGATCTGACCGAGCGCGTCGCAGAGCAGCCAGTCGAGGCTGGTGGCGTAGGCCGGTTCGCAGAGGGTGACGCCGGGCAGTTCCAGGCCGACGGAGGCGGTGATGGTGGACTGGTGGGCACCGCCCTCGGGGGCCAGGGTGACCCCCGACGGGGTGCCGGCCACCACGAACCGGGAACCCGAGTAGGTGCCGTAGAGGAACGCGTCCAGCCCGCGCAGCACGAACGGGTCGTAGACGGTGCCGACCGGCAGCAGCGGCTGCCCGGAGAGGTCCCACGCCAGGCCGAGCTGGCCCAGCAGCAGGAACAGGTTCATCTCGGAGATGCCCAGCTCGATGTGCTGCCCGGCGGGGCTCTCCGTCCAGCGCAGCATCCGGTCCTGCGACCAGGACCGACGCTCCGTCGGGGCGAACACCCCGGTCCGGTTGATGAACCCGGCCAGGTTGGTGGAGGTCGCCACGTCCGGCGCGGTGGTGACCAGGTAGGGCGCCACCTGCGGGTCCCGGGCCAGATCCACCAGCACCCGGCCGAAGACCTCCTGGGTGGAGACCGGCTTGTGGGTGCGTACCCCGGTGCTCTCCGGAAGGGTGACCCCCAGCGACCGGTGCCGGGGCGCGCGGGCCAGCGCCTCGCGGCGCGCGCCGGCCCGGATGCCTGCCGGGCTCGCCGGGTCGAGCCGGTCCCACTCGGTCGCGGCGGTCAGGCCGTGCTCCGCCCGCAGCGCGTCGACCTGCGCGGTGGACAGCAACGCCGAATGGTTGCGCGGGTTGCCGGCGATCGGCAACCCCCACCCCTTGACGGTGTACGCGAAGACGACGCTGGGCCGGTCGGTCACCGCGTCGCACTGGGCGTACGCGTCGAGCATCGCCGCCAGGTCGTGCCCGCCCAGGTCGGTGACGAGCGGGGCCAGCTCCTCGTCGGTGAGGTCGGCGATGCACCCGGCGATCCCGTCCGGTGCGCCGTCCAGGAACTGTTGCCGCAGCTCCGGCCCGGTCAGCCCGAACAGCGACTGGTACTGCTCGTTGGGCATCCGGTCGATCCAGTCACGCAGTGCCGCACCGCCCGGCCGGGCGTACGCCTGCGCCAGCCGGCGGCCGTACTTGACCTCGACGACGTGCCAGCCGGCGGCCTCGAACTGCCCGCGCCACTGGTCGATCCGGATGCCGGGCACCACCCGGTCCAGCGACTGCCGGTTGAAGTCGACGAGCCACATCACGTTGCCCAGGCCGGTGGTGGCCGGGTCGGCGACCGCCTCCCAGATGTTGCCCTCGTCCAGTTCGGCGTCACCGATCAACGCGACGAACCGGGAGTGCGGGCGGGCCCCGAAGTGGGCGTCGACGTAGCGGCGGGTGACCGCGGCGAACAGCGGTGCCGCCGCGCCCAGCCCGACCGAGCCGGTGGAGAAGTCCACCGCGTCCGGGTCCTTGGTCCGCGACGGGTACGACTGCAACCCGCCCCGCGCCCGCAGCCGCGTCAGGTACGACCGGTCCAGGTTGCCCAGCAGGTACTGGATCGCGTGGAACACCGGGGAGGCGTGCGGCTTGACCGCCACCCGGTCCTCGGCGTCCAGGTGGGCGAACCACAGCGCGGTCATCGCGGTGACCAGGGAGGCGCTCGACGCCTGGTGTCCACCGACCTTCACCCCGTCGCCGGTGTCCCGGTCGTGGTTGGCCGCGTCCACGATCCGGGTGGCGAGCCACAGCACCCGTCGCTGGATCTCGTCGAGGACGTCGAGGTCGTGCTCGTTCACGGGAACTCCATCCGGGCGTCGCCGTTGACGCCCTCGCTGGGAGGGGCGGCGCGGGTCGCGCGCCTACCCCGGGGAAGGGGTGAGGGCCACCGTCGGGTCACGACGGCGGCCCTCGCCGTTGCGGGCGGGAAGCCCCGGCTTCCGTCCCGTTCGGTCAGCCCTGGACGCCGAGGCGCTCCAGGACCAGGTCACGGACGGTCTTGGCGTCGGCCTGGCCACGGGTGGCCTTCATCACCGCGCCGACCAGCGCACCGGCTGCGGCGACCTTGCCGCTGCGGATCTTGTCGGCGATGCCCGGGTTGGCGGCGATCGCCTCGTCCACGGCGGCGGTGAGCGCGCCGGTGTCGGAGACCACCTCCAGACCCCGGTTGGTCATGATCTCGGTGGGCGAACCCTCGCCGGCGACCACGCCCTCCAGCACGGTACGGGCCAGCTTGTCGTTGAGCTTGCCCGCGTCGACCAGCCCCTGCAGCTCGGCGACCTGCGCCGGGGTGGCCCCGATGTCGGCCAGCTCCGTGCCGGTCTCGTTGGCCCGGCGGGACAGCTCACCCAGCCACCACTTGCGGGCCGCCGCCGGGGTGGTGCCCGCCGCCACGGTCGCCTCGATCAGCTCGACCGCACCGGCGTTGAGCACCGACTGCATGTCGAGGTCGGACAGGCCCCACTGCTCCTGGAGCCGGCGACGGTGCAGCCGGGGCAGCTCCGGCAGGGCAGCCTTCAGCTCGGCCACCCAGGCGGTGTCCGGGGCGAGCGGCACCAGATCCGGCTCCGGGAAGTAGCGGTAGTCGGTGGCGGTCTCCTTGGACCGGCCCGGCGTGGTGTCCCCGGTGTCCTCGTGGAAGTGCCGGGTCTCCTGGGTGATCCGGCCCCCCGCGTCGAGCACCGACGCCTGGCGCAGGATCTCCGAGCGGACCGCCCGCTCCACCGACCGCAACGAGTTGACGTTCTTGGTCTCGGTGCGGGTGCCCCACTCCTGCCCCGGCAGGTTGAGGGAGGTGTTGACGTCGCAGCGCAGCGACCCCTCTTCCATCCGGACGTCGGACACACCCAACGAGCGCAGCACGTCCCGAAGCTCGGTCACGTACGCCTTGGCGACCTCGGGGGCGAGCGCACCGGTGCCGGGGACCGGCTTGGTGACGATCTCCACGAGCGGGATGCCGGCCCGGTTGTAGTCGACGAGCGACTCGGTCGCGCCATGGATGCGGCCGGTGGCCCCGCCGACGTGCAGCGTCTTGCCGGTGTCCTCCTCTAGGTGCACCCGCTCGATGCCGATGCGCACCAGCTCGCCGTCGACCTCGACGTCCAGGTAGCCGTCGGAGCACAGCGGCTCGTCGTACTGGCTGATCTGGAAGTCCTTCGGCATGTCCGGGTAGAAGTAGTTCTTCCGGGCGAACCGGCACCACTGCGCGATGGAGCAGTTCAGCGCCAGGCCGATCCGGATCGTCGCCTCGATCGCCGCCTTGTTCGCCACCGGCAGCGAGCCGGGCAGGCCCAGGCAGACCGGGCAGACCCGGGTGTTGGGCTCGCCGCCGAAGTCGGTCGGGCAACCGCAGAACATCTTGGTGTTCGTGCCCAGCTCGACGTGGGTCTCCAGGCCGATCACCGGCTCGTAACGCGCAACGACCTCGTCGTACGCGGGCAGTGTCGTCGTCATCTGAACTCCAGCCTCACAGTGCCGGTGGGGTGAACGTGCCGACCACGGACTCCAGCGCGGCGGCGACCCGGTACATCCGGTCGTCGGCCATCGTCGGGGCCATCACCTGCAGCCCGACGGGCAGCCCCTCGGACAGGCCGCACGGCACCGAGATGCCCGGCCCGCCGTACAGGTTCGTCGGGATGGTGAACAGGTCCGCCAGGTACATCTGGTACGGGTCGGCGGTGCGCGCCCCGATCGGGAACGCCACGAACGGCGTGGTGGGCGAGATCAGCGCGTCGACCTGCTCGAATGCCGAGGTGAAGTCGCGGGTGATCAGGGTACGGACCTTCTGCGCCTGCCCGTAGTAGGCGTCGTAGTAGCCCGAGGAGAGCGCGTAGGTGCCGACCATGATCCGGCGCTTGACCTCGGCGCCGAACCCGGCCTCCCGGGTCAGCGACATGACCTCCTCCAGCGACCGGTTGCCGTCGTCGCCGACCCGCAGCCCGAACCGGACCCCGTCGAACCGGGCCAGGTTGGAGGAGCACTCGCTGGGCGCGATCAGGTAGTACGCCGGCAGCGCGTACCGGAAGTGCGGGCAGGACACCTCGACGATCTCCGCGCCCAGCTTGGCCAGGGTGTCCACCGACTCGCGGAACGCGGCCATCACGCCCGGCTCCGCGCCCTCACCGGTGAACTCCCTGACGATGCCGAGCCGCACCCCGGTCAGGTCGCCCGTCGCACCGAGCTTCGCGGCGGCCACCACGTCCGGCACCGGCTGCGGGATGGAGGTGGAGTCGCGCGGGTCGTGCCCGCCGATGACCTGGTGCAGCAGCGCCGCGTCGAGCACGGTGCGGGCGCACGGGCCGGGGGTGTCCAGCGAGGAGGAGAACGCGACCAGGCCGTACCGGGAGGTGCCGCCGTAGGTGGGCTTCGCGCCGACGGTGCCGGTGACCGCGCCGGGCTGGCGGATCGAGCCGCCGGTGTCGGAGCCGATGGCCAGCGGGGCCTCGTACGCGGCCAGCGCGGCGGCGCTGCCCCCGCCCGAGCCGCCCGGGATCCGGTCGGTGTCCCACGGGTTGTGCGTCGGGCCGTACGCCGAGTACTCGGTGGAGGAACCCATCGCGAACTCGTCCATGTTGGTCTTGCCGAGCATCACCGTGCCGGCCGCGCGCAGCCGCTGCACGATCGTCGCGTCGTACGGCGGACGCCAGCCTTCGAGGATCTTCGAGCCGACGGTGGTCGGCACGCCCTTGGTGGTGAGCACGTCCTTCACCGCCACCGGCACCCCGGCCAGCGGCCCGAGCTGCTCACCGGCGGCCCGGCGCTCGTCGACGGCACGGGCGGCGGCCAGCGCCCCCTCCGTGTCGACGTGCAGGAACGCGTGCACCCGGTCGTCGACGGCGGCGATCCGGTCCAGGTGGGCCCGGGTCACCTCGACGGCGGAGGTCTCCCCCGAGGCCACCAGCCCGGCCAGGTCGGTCGCGGTCATTCTGGTCAGGTCGGTCATGCCGTCGCCTCGCTCCGCTCACCGGTGCCCCGGGCAGCCGGCGCACTGGGCTCGATGGTTCGCCTGTCACGCCCGGTGTCAACCACACGTCCGCTCACGACGCCACGTCCTCGTCCAGGATGCGCGGGACGCGGAACCGCTGCTCGGCGACGTCGGGGGCACCCGACAGCGCCTCCTGCGGGGTCAGTCCGGGCACCACCACGTCGTCGCGGAGCACGTTGGTCAGCGGCACCGAGTGGGAGGTCGGCGGGATGTCCGCCGCCGTGACCTCGCCGACCTGCGCGACCGACTGGAGGATCACGTCCAGTTGACCGGCGAAGGTGTCCAGCTCCTCCTCGGTGACGGCGAGCCGCGACAGTCGCGCGAGGTGCGCGACCTCCTCGCGGGAGATGGCGGCCATCGGTGCCCCCTTCGTGGCTGTGCTGCTGCGGGCGGGTGGGCCGGCCGCGACGTCGACGGGATGACGCGCGGTGACCGGAGCGAGTCTATTGTCCTGCGCCGGACCCGACGCCTCCGACTCCCCCCGCGTCCGGGCCGCCGGCCGGTCGGGGCCGCCCATCCACCCTCTCCGGGCGTGCCGGCGACGGTCAGCGGGCGTGCCGGCGGGGGATCTCGGCGTCCGGGCTGGGGACGGGGCTCAGCGGCCGGTACCGGGCCAGCCAGGCGGTCAACTCCTCGGCGGGCATCGGGCGGGCGTAGAACCAGCCCTGCGCGGCGTCGCAGCCGGCCGCGTACAGCAGTCGCCAGGTCCGCTCGTCCTCCACCCCCTCGGCCACCACCCGCAGGCCGAGCGCGCCGGCCAGCTCGATGGTCGACCTGACGATCGCCGCGTCGTCGGCGTCCCCGGCCATCCCCAGCACGAACGACCGGTCCACCTTCACCTCGGACAGCGGCAACCGGCGCAGGTGCTGCAACGACGAGTAGCCGGTGCCGAAGTCGTCGAGCGAGATGGCCACCCCGAGCTGGTGCAGCCGGGTGATGGTGGCCAGCACCCGCCGGGGGTCGGCCATCAGCGCCCCCTCGGTGATCTCCAGTTGCAGCCGGTCCGGGCGTACCCCGTAGCTGGCGAGCCGGTCGGCGATCCGGTCGACGATCTCCCCGGTGTGCAGGTCGCGGACGCTGACGTTGAGCGCTGCCCGCAGCGTGGTGCCGGCGGCGGACCACTTCGCCAACTGCGCCACCACGTCGTCGATCACCCGGTAGGTGAGCAGGCGCATCACGGCGCTCTGCTCGGCGACCCGGATCAGCTCCTCCGGGTCGACCATCCCCCGGCGCGGGTGCCGCCAGCGCAGCAGCGCCTCCACCCCGACCACCTCGCCGGTGGCGATGGCGATCTGCGGTTGGTAGTACATGGTGATCTCGCCGACCTCGGCCGCCGGGGCGGAGGGCGTCGGCGGGGCGGGGGGCGTCGCCGCCGGCCCGGTGTCCGGGGTCGGCGTGGCCGGCAGGCGCTCCGGGGCGGTGCCGTGGCGGCGGACCGGGTCGGCCCCGGTGAGGATGCGGTTCAGCAGCTCGTCGGGGTGCGCCGGGGCCGGCCGGGAGCGTCGCCGGGGCAGCCACCACCGGCCGGTGCCGCCGACGCCCGTGCCGGTGCGCATGCCGCTGCCGGGCCCGGGGCCCGGTCCGGCGTCGGGGCGCGGGGCACGGTCGGGTCCGTCGTCGGGGGCCAGCCGGGGTGGCAGCGCCGCGCCGTCACCGCCCCGCACGCTCTGCCCGGCCACCGGCCGGCTCTCCAGTACGCGCCGCAGGTCGGCCAGGAGCCCCAACCGCTCGGCGGAGTTGTGGTCGGACTCGGCCGTGTACACGGCGACGGTGTCGTTGCGGTGCTTCGCGTCGTACATGGCGACGTCGGCGTGGCGCATCAGGGTGGCGTAGTCCTCGCCGTGGTCGGGGAAGAGCGCGATGCCGATCGAGCCGCCAACGTCCAGCGGCAGGCCGTCCAGCGACACCGGCTCGGTCAGCGCGGCGACCACCCGGCCGGCCAGCTCGCGCGCCTCGTCGACACCGTCGAGCCCGCCGGCGACGATGGCGAACTCGTCCCCGCCGAGCCGGGCCAGCAGGTCCCGGTCGCCGACCACCCCGGCGAGCCGGGCGCCCACCTCGACCAGCAGCCGGTCGCCGACGGCGTGGCCGAGCGCGTCATTGACGTTCTTGAACCGGTCCAGGTCGATCAGCAGGAGCGCCACCCGCGCCCCCGGCTCGCCCCGGGCGACCCGCTCGGCGTGCCGGTGCACCTGCTCGGCCACCTCGGCGAGCAGCGCCTTGCGGTTGGGCAGGCCGGTCAGCGGGTCGAGGGCGGCGAGCTGGACCTGTTCGTCGGAGAGGTGGGCCATCCGGTAGACCGCGAACAGCGGCACCAGCACCAGCGGGATCAGCGCGGCGCTGGCCCGCGCGGCGGTGACCAGGACGGGGGCGAGCAGCAGCAGCGATCCGGTGGAGAGCAGCTCGAACGGCAGCCCCTGCCGGACGGCCGGCCACCACCGGCCGCCGAAGCGCAGCCGCAGCGCGGTGCTGACCAGGCCGTAGTTGACGACGAACCAGGTGACCGTCGCGCCGCCGACGGCGAGCACGTCGGTCCAGCCCAACCGGTCGCCGTCGAACAGGCCGCCCGGACCGAGCCGGAGCACGAGGTGGGCGGCGGCGAGCGCGCAGGCGTACTGGGCGGCGTTGAAGGTGGTCCGCCAGGGGGCGTTTCCCAGCCGGACGCCGGACACGGCGACCGCGACGGCCTGCACGAGCACCGCCGGGCCGAGGCCCCAGCCGAGCAGGATGGCGAAGGTGAAGCAGGTGGACGGGAAGACCGCGGAGGTCTGCCGACGGCCGGACGGCACGAAGGGGCGGGCGTCGCAGCCCACCGCGAGCACCGCCATCGTCCAGAACGCCGCCGGCAGCCCCGGCCGGTCGACGAGGTCGACAAGTGACGCGACGGAGACCAGGGCGGCCAGGCCGATCACCCCGGCGACGAGACCCAGGAACGGCCCCTCCCGCCCACCCGGGAACGAGTTGCGGGGGTCGGCGGTCTCCATCGCACCTCCCGGGCACGCCCATCAGGGTGTACGCCGGCCGTACACCTGCCACCATGAAACGCCCTGGGCGCCGGTGGACCCGCACGACAGCCGCGAATCGGGCGTAGTCGTGACTAAGTTGGTATACGGACCAAGCGTCACCTATGGGTGCAGCGGGACAGACGGTGCGGGGCCGGGTGGCCGGCGGTCAGCTCTCGTCGACCCGGGCCACCTCGCGGGCCGCCTCCGGGCCGGCGTCGAGCAGCACCCGGAAACCGTCCTCGTCGAGCACCGGCACCTTGAGCCCGGCCGCCTTGTCGGCCTTGGAACCGGGGTTGTCGCCCACCACCACGAAGCCGGTCTTCTTGGAGACCGAGCCGGTGACCTTGCCGCCCCGGGTCTGGATCGCCTCGGCCGCCTGGTCCCGGCTGAAACCGGCGAGCGTGCCGGTCACCACCACGGTGACGCCCTCCAGCGGGCGGGGCCCCTCGTCGACCGCCTCCTCGGCCATCCGGACGCCCGCCTCGGCCCACTTGCGCACCACGTCGCGGTGCCAGTCGACGGCGAACCACTCAGTGATGCTGGCGGCGATGGTCGGGCCGACCCCGTCGACCGAGGACAGTTCCTCCTCGGCGGCCGCCTCGATCGCCTCGACGGAGCGGAAGTGCCGGGCCAGGGCCTGCGCGGCGGTCGGCCCGACGTGCCGGATGGAGAGCGCCACCAGCACCCGCCACAGGTCGCGTTCCCGGGCCACGGCGAGGTTGTCGAGCAGCTTGGTGGCGTTGGTGCCGAGGCTGCCGTCCTTGTTGACGAAGAACGGCGAACGGGCGAGCTGCGCGGCGTCGAGGGCGAACAGGTCCCCCTCGTCGCTGATGATCGCGGCGTCCAGCAACGCGGCGGCACCCTTGTAGCCGAGCACCTCGATGTCGAACGCGCCCCGCCCGGCGAGGTGGAAGACCCGTTCCCGCAACTGCGCCGGGCAGCTGCGGGTGTTGGGGCAGCGGATGTCGACGTCGCTCTCCTTGGCCGGGGCGAGCGCCGTGCCGCAGGACGGGCAGTGGGTGGGCATGACGAACGGGCGGGCGTCGGCGGGTCGCAGCTCGACCACCGGGCCGAGCACCTCGGGGATCACGTCGCCGGCCTTGCGCAGCACCACCGTGTCGCCGATCAGCACCCCCTTGCGCTCGACCTCGCGGGCGTTGTGCAGGGTGGCCTGGGCGACCGTCGAACCGGCCACGTGCACCGGCTCCAGCACCGCGTACGGGGTGATCCGGCCCGTCCGCCCGACGCCGACCTCGATGTCGAGCAGCCGGGTGTTGACCTCCTCCGGCGGATACTTGAAGGCGATCGCCCACCGGGGCGCCCGGCTGGTCGAGCCGAGCCGACCCTGGATGGGCACCGGGTCGACCTTGACCACCACCCCGTCGATCTCGTGCTCGACGTCGTGCCGGTGCTCGGCGTAGTGGGCGATGTACTCCGCCACGCCGGCCAGGTCGGGCACCACCCGCCAGCGGTCACTGGTCGGCAGCCCCCACGCCCTCAGCGCCGCGTACGACTCGGACTGGGTGGCCGGCCGGAAGCCGGCGCGGGCGCCGGTGCCGTGCACCACCAGCCGCAGCGGCCGGGACGCGGTGATCCGGGGGTCCTTCTGGCGCAGGCTGCCGGCGGCGGCGTTGCGCGGGTTGGCGAACGGCGCCTTGCCCTGCTCGACCAGGCTGGCGTTGAGGTCGGCGAACCCGGCGACCGGGAAGTAGATCTCGCCCCGCACCTCCAGCAGCTCCGGGATGTCGGGGAACTCGTCGGAGGGGGTGAGCCGGGCCGGCACGCTGCGGATGCTGCGGACGTTGGCGGTGACGTCCTCGCCGGTGCGCCCGTCGCCCCGGGTCGCGGCGCGGACCAGCCGGCCCTGCTCGTAGGTCAGGTTGATGGCCAGGCCGTCGACCTTCAGCTCGCACAGGTAGGGCACCGGGCCACCGGCGTCGCGCTCGACGCGCTCGGCCCAGGCGGCCAGCTCCTCGTCGGCGAACGCGTTGTCCAGCGAGAGCATCCGCTCGGCGTGGGTGACCGGGGTGAAGTCGGTGGAGAAGGTGCCGCCGACCCGCTGCGTCGGCGAGTCGGGGGTGCGTAGCGCCGGGAACTCCGCCTCCAGCGCCTCCAGCTCCCGCAACTGCCTGTCGAACTCGGCGTCGGTGATGGTCGGCGCGTCGAGGACGTAGTAGCGGTACTGGTGTTCGGTCAGCTCCTGACTCAACGTGGCGTGCCGCTCCCGGGCCTCGGGGGTGGGCTCACCACCGGCCGCCGCCTCTTGGGCCGCGCTGACCTGCTGGGGAATCTCTTCTTCCGACACCCTGTCGCCTCCGGACACCGTGCGAACCTCCCCCGTGATCACGCTACGGGAGCACGGTAACCGGCCGGTAGGACATTCCCCTGCCTCCCCCCACCCGCCCGACGGGCGGCCGGCCCCGCGGCGTGCGACGATCGCCGCACGTCGGCGGCGGTGGCCGCCCGGGAGGGAGGCGGGGGTACCGATGCCGCAGTGGTTGCTGTGGGGGCTGCTGATCGTCCTGGCGGTGGCCGCCGGGTGGATGTGGAACGAGTGGCGACGCCGGGGCGGCCGCCCGTCGAGCGGTGGCGGGCGCACCCGGCCGGAGCGGGGCACCCCGCCCCGGGACCGGGCCCGACCGACCGCGCCGCCCCGCCCCCGCACCCCCACCGGCACCCCCCGACCCGGCGACATCTGGTGGGCGGACGTGCCGTTCCACGACGGCACCGGCTCGAAGGTCCGGCCCTGCCTGGTGGTACGCGCCGACGACCGGGGCGCGGAGGTGCTGAAGATCACCAGCCAGGACAAGAGCGACCGGGACGACCACGTGCCGATCCCCACCCGGGACTGGGACCCGGACGCCGAACACGACAGCTGGCTGGATCTCGCCGAACCGCTGCGTATCCCGGCCGACGCCTTCTCCCGCCGGGCAGGTAGCTGCGACCCGGCCCTGTGGCGGCGGGTGAAGCGCCTGCACGGGCGACGCAGCCCGGCCTGAGCAGCGCACCGGCCCGGCCGCCCCGGCATCTCCGTTCGTGCCGGGGCGGCATCCCCGTTCGTGCCGGCCGGCACCGCGACGGCGCGGCGTCCGGCCGGGCGGGTCAGTCCCAGGTCGCGCCGAGGGTGGCGAGCTGGTCGGCGTACTCGATACGGGAGGACCAGTCCGCAGGCCAGCCGGACATCCCGTGGGCCGCACCGAGGAACGCGCCGGCCAGCGCGGCGATCGAGTCGGAGTCGCCGGCGGTGCTCGCGCCCCGGCCGATCGCGGCCACCGGGTCGTCCGGGTGCCGCAGCACGCACAGCAACGCGGTCGCCAGCGCCTCCTCGGCGATCCAGCCCTCACCGGTGTGCCGGCAGGGGTCGTCACCGTCGTCGGGCCGGCGCAGCGCGGCGGCCAACCGGTCCAGCGCCGACAGGCACTCGTCCCAGCCGACGGCGCTGAACTGCGCCGGGGAGCCCGCACCGGCACGCCGCCACAGGTCGCCCAGCCAGTCGTCCCGGTAGGTGCCCCGCTGGCTGCGGGCCCGGTCGGCCAGCAGGCCGGGCAGTCGTGCCGGTGCCGCGCCGTCACGCAGCAGCCGCACCGCGTACGCGGTCAGTTCGCTGGCGGCCAGCCCGGTCGGGTGGCCGTGGGTGAGGCCGGCCTGGAGCTGGGACAACCCGGCGAGGGTGTCCGGGTCGACGTCGAGCAGCCCGACCGGGGTGACCCGCATGTTCGCCCCGCACCCCTTCGAGTCGACCACCGTCGCCTGCTGCCAGGGCAGCCCCCGGCCCAGCTCGCCGCAGGCCCGCAGGCAGGTCATCCCCGGTGCCCGGTTGTTGTCCGGGCTGGCCGCCCATTCCAGGAAGCGCCGCCGCAGCAGCGGCTCGACCGCCCCGGCGGTGTGCTCCGGCGCGTCGTGCAGCGCCCAGGCGACCGCGAGCGCCATCTGAGTGTCGTCGGTGACCAGCACCGGATCACCGACCAGCTCCCGGGGACCGGCCGGGCCGTAGCGGCGGCGGATCTCGGTGACGGAGAGGAACTCGGTCGGCTTGCCGAGCGCGTCACCGTAGGCGAGCCCGAACAGCGAACCGGAGGCACGGCGCAGCGAGGAGTCGGTCACGGACCCGATCATGCCCCGCCGGCACCACCCCGGCACGCCGGGCGGGCCGGAGTGGGAGGTCGGCCCCGCGACGGGCGGCACGTCTCCCGGCCGCCCGTCGCGGGGAGTAAGACCGGTGGTCAGTCCCAGCAGAGGCAGAACGGGTGGCCCACCGGGTCGGCGTACACCCGGAAGCCGTCCCCCTCGCCGGGCAGCCGCCGGGCACCCAGGGCGAGCGCCGCCTTCTCGGCCACCTCGATGTCGTCGACCGTGACGTCGAGGTGGACCTGCTGCGGACGCGCCGGATCGGGCCAGGCCGGGGGGACCAGGTCGGGCGCCTGCTGGAAGGCGAGCCGGGGCTGCTGCCCGACCGGGCCGCCGAGCACCACCCACTCGTTACCGTCGGAGTCCTCCTCGACCAGGGGCAGACCGAGCAGCTCCGCGTAGAAGCCGGCCAGCGCCCGGGGGTCGGGGCAGTCGATGGCCACGGTACGCAGTTGTCCAATCATGGCCGTCATCCTGCCCACCGGGTACGACGGGAAACCTCACCCCTCGTGCAGCCGCCGCCCCGCGTCCCGGCAGGCGGTGAGCACCGCGCGGGCGTACCCGGGGGTGGCTCCGGCCAGCCCGCAGGCAGGGGTGACCACCACCTGCTCGGCGAGTTGGCGGCGCGGGAAGCCGAGCCGGCCCCAGAGTCCGCGTACCCGGTCGGCGAGCTGCGCCGAGGTCGGCGCGACGCCGGCCGACGGCGGCAGGGTCGGTGCCACCCCGGCCAGCAGGCCGAGGCCGGCGTCGATCGCCTCGCCCAGCGGGTCCAGGTCGGTGAGCAGGGCGAGATCCAGCGCCGCCCCGACCGCCCCGGCGGTACGGATCAGCTCCAGCGGCACGTCCGGGGCGCAGCAGTGCACCACCGTCGGCACCCCGACCGCCGTGATCACCTCGCCGAGCAGGGTACGGGCGACGGCGGTGTCGACCGGCCGGTACGTGCCCAGGCCGCTCTCGGTACGGACCCGACCGGCGAGCGCCGCCGGCAGCGACGGCTCGTCGAGTTGGAGCAGGACCGACGCCCGGGGCAGCCGCCGGGTCACCGCCTCGACGTGCAGCCGCAACCCCTCCGCCAGGGACGCGGTCAGCTCCCGCACCGCGCCCGGGTCACGCAGCAGCCGCCCGCCGATCGGCAACTCCACCGCCGTGGCCAGCGTGAACGGCCCGGCCGCCTGCACCTTCACCGGCCCGGCGTACGCCTCGGCCTGCTCGGCGAGCTGGTCGAGGTCACGTTCCATCAGGTCCTGGGCCCGGCGCAGGTCCCGGCCGGGGCGGGGGGCGATCCGCCAGCGCGCGGCGTACAGCTCGACCGGCAGCTCCACGAGCAGCCCACCGGTACGCCCGATCAGGTCCGCACCCGGCCCCCGGGCGGGCAGCTCCGGCAGGTGGGGCAGGGCGGGCAGTTCACCCAGGACGATCCGTTGCGCCTCGGCGATGTCGGTGCCGGGCAGCGAACCGATGCCGGTCGCCGCGCCCACCGGCCAGGGCCACACCTGCTGTTGGGTCACGGCCGAAGGGTAACCGGCGACGGTCGACCCACCCGGCCGGTGGGTCAGCCGGAGATGGTGGCGGAGCCGAGCACCACGTCCCCCGCCGGGTCCGGCCGGTACGCCACCACGGCCTGACCGGCGGCCACCCCCCGCACGGGACGGCGCAGCTCGGCGGTGAGGCTGTCGTCGCCCACGGTCACGGTGGCCGGTACGACGTCGCCGTGCGCCCGCAACTGCACCTCGCAGGCGATCGGCGCGTCCGGCAGGTCGCCCCCGGTCCAGACCGGGCGGGTGGCGCGGACCAGCGAGACCTCCAGCGCCTCGGCGGGGCCGACGGTGACCGTGTTGGTCTTCGGGGTGATGGACAGCACGTACCGGGGTCGCCCGTCCGGGGCCGGCCGGTCCAGGTGCAGGCCGCGTCGCTGGCCCACCGTGTAGGCGTACGCGCCGGTGTGGCTGCCGACGACCGCGCCGGTCAGTGCGTCGACCACCGCGCCGGGCGTCTCGCCGAGCCGCCCGGCGAGGAACCCCCGGGTGTCGCCGTCGGCGATGAAGCAGATGTCGTGCGAGTCGGGCTTCTCGGCCACCGCCAGGTCACGCCGGGCCGCCTCGGCCCGGACCTCGACCTTGGTGGCGTCGCCGAGCGGGAACATCGCCCGGTCGAGCTGCGCGCGGGTGAGCACCGCCAGCACGTACGACTGGTCCTTGGCGAGGTCGACGCTACGACGCAGCAGCCCGTCGGGGCCGAGCCGGGCGTGGTGGCCGGTGACCACGGCGTCGAAGCCGAGGGCCACGGCCCGGTCCAGCACCGCCGCGAATTTGATCTTCTCGTTGCAGCGCAGGCACGGATTCGGGGTACGCCCGGCCGCGTACTCGGCGACGAAGTCGTCCACCACGTCGGCGTGGAAGCGCTCGGCCATGTCCCACACGTAGAAGGGGATGCCGATGACGTCGGCGGCCCGGCGCGCGTCCCGGGAATCCTCCAGGGTGCAGCACCCCCGGGCCCCGGTGCGGAAGGTCTGCGGGTTGCGGGACAGCGCCAGGTGCACCCCGGTCACGTCGTGCCCGGCGTCCACCGCCCGCGCCGCCGCGACGGCGGAGTCCACCCCGCCCGACATCGCCGCCAGAACCTTCACCGGCCCACGCTCCCTTCCCCCGTCGAGCCTACCCACCCCGCCCGCCTCCCCTCCCTCCCCGGCCCGCCCCCACTCCGCCCCGGCCCCGCCCCGGCGCTGCCCCCGGCTCTGCCCCGGCGCTGCCTCCGGTGATCAAGAGGTTTGCGTCATCCCAGCGCCCGTTCCTGACCTCAACCTCTTGATCACCGAGCACCACCACCGCTCAGCAGCCCGCAGGTGGGCTGGAAGGCGTGCGCGGTCGGGTGGGAGGGGTGCAGGCCGGTAGGGGCGGGTGATCAAGAGATTCGCGTCAGAATCCGGCGGGCGGGTGACGCAAACTTCTTGATCACCGGGGGCGGGGCAGGGGCGGAGCGGGTGCGGAGCCTGGATAGAGCCGGGGCGGGGCGGGGGTGGAGCCGGGGCGAAGAGGGCAGGCGGGGCGGGCGGGGGCGGTCAGCGGGGGGTGCGGAGGGCGGCGGCGCGGCGGGCGCGGTCGACGGCGGCGGGGAGGGCCGCGATCAGGGCGTCGACGTCGGCGGGGGTGCTGGTGTGGCCGAGGGTGAAGCGCAGCGAGGAGCGGGCCCGGTCGTGGTCGGCCCCCATCGCCAGCAGCACGTGGCTGGGCTGGGCCACCCCCGCCGAGCAGGCCGAGCCGGTGGAGCAGGCGATGCCCTGGGCGTCGAGCAGGAGCAGCAGGGCGTCCCCCTCACAGCCGGGGAAGGAGAAGTGCGCGTTGCCGGGCAGCCGGTCGTCGGGGTCGCCGTTGAACACCACCTCGGGCACCGCCTCCCGGACCCGCCGCACCAGGTCGTCGCGGAGCGCCGCCACCCGGGCGGCGTACTCCTGCTGGCCCTTGACCGCCGTCTCGACGGCGACCGCGAAGGCGACGATGCCGGCGGTGTCGAGGGTGCCGGAGCGGACGTCGCGTTCCTGCCCACCGCCGTGCAGCAGCGGGGTAGCGGCGACGTCCCGGGCCAGCAGCAGCGCGCCCACCCCGGTCGGGCCGCCGAGCTTGTGCCCGGTCACGGTGAGCGCGGAGACCCCGCTGGCCGCGAAATCGACGGGCACCTGGCCGACCGCCTGCACCGCGTCGGTGTGGAACGGCACGCCGTGTTCGGCCGCGACGGCGGCCAGCTCGGCCACCGGCTGCACGGTGCCGACCTCGTTGTTGGCCCACATCGCGGTCACCACGGCGACCCGGTCGGCGTGCGCGGACAGCTCGGCACGCAGTAGCGCCGGGTCGAGCTTGCCGGCGGCGTCCGTGGGCAGCCAGGCGACCTCGGCGCCCTCGTGCTCGGCCAGCCAGTCGACCGCGTCGAGGACGGCATGGTGCTCGACCGCGCTGGAGACCACCCGGACCCGGTCGGGCCGGACGGCCCGCCGGGCCCAGAAGACGCCCTTGACGGCGAGGTTGTCGCTCTCGGTGCCGCCGCCGGTGAAGATGACCTCGGAGGGGCGGGCGCCCAGCACGGCGGCCACCCGCTCGCGGGACTCCTCCACCCGACGCCGGGCACGCCGGCCCGTCGCGTGCAGCGACGACGCGTTGCCGACCTCGCGGGCGGTGGCGACGTACGCCGCCAACGCCTCGTCGAGCATCGGGGTGGTCGCCGCGTGATCCAGGTATGCCATCACCGTTCAGCGTAACGGCCAGCGCACGGCGCGTTGGATGCCGGACCACCCGTACCGAAGCGTGGATGGGACCGGGCCGGGACCGGATCGGCCCCGACCCGGTCCTCAGGCCGGTACGGCGGTGACAACGATGTTGTCCCGGTAGTGCCGGGTCTTCGGGTCGAACGGCCCGCCGCAGGTGATCAGGGTCAGCCGCGGCTTGCCGTCCCGGGCGAAGTACCGGTCCAGCGGGATCTTCGTCTTGGCGTACTCCTCGCGGGCGACGACCCGGTAGGCGCGCTGCTTCCCGTCCGCGCCGGTGGCGGTGACGGTGTCCCCCCGGTCGAGTTCGCGGAGCCGGAAGAACGCCCCCTTGCCCTGCTCCGAGCTGTCGACGTGACCGGCGATCACCACCGAGCCGGCGTCGGTCTCCAGCCCGGGGCCGAACCGGTACCAGCCGATCTGGTCCACGCTCGGCGGGACGTCGAACTCGTCGGTGCGGGTGTCGATGCCCACCGGGTTGACCGTGGCGGTGACGTCGATCGCCGAGATGCGCAGCTTCACCGGCGGCACGGTCCGTTCGGCCGTGGGCAGGTCACCGGCGGTCACCGGCACCGACGGTCCGCCACCGGTCCCGGCCGTCGGGCTCGGCGGACTGCTGCTGGCCAGCGCCGCCGCCTCGTCCGCGCCGACGTCCTCGGCCGGCTGCGAGCCGCAGGCCACGACGGTGGCGACGGTGAGCGCGGCGACGCCGGCGGCCATCGCCGCCAGCGCCCCGCGGTGTCGCACCGTCACCGGCGACCGGTCCGGGTGACGGCCACCCGCGCCCCACCGCCGACCAGCAGCAGGACGCCGGCACCGGCCAGCACGTACCACCAGGTGTCCACGCCGGTGCCGGCCTGCCCGCCGGTGCCGCTGGGCACGCCGCCCGGGGCGGAGTGCAGACCGGTGATGGTCTGGGCGACCAGGTCGAGGTTCTTGGCCTCGGCCGAGCCGATCGCGTAGACGATGGTGGCGGTGCCCTCCTTGAGGTTGAGGTCCGCCGGGCCGATCGCCACGGTCTCGGTGCCCGCCAGCACCACGTCGGCCTTGACCGTGCCCGCGTCGACGTCGGCCTTGGCCTCCTTCGGGTTGGTCAGCCCTTCGAAGACCGGCTTGCCGCCGGCCCGGACGTCGACCGCCGGTGCGGCGGCGGTGTGCCGGACGATCAGCCGGGCCTTGCCGGCGGCCAGCTTGGCGGTGTCGTTGACGAACGGGGTGATCTGCGGCTTGCCGTCCGCGCCGAGGTGCGCGGCGAGGCTGATGTTGGCGCCGCCGGGCACCTCGGCGTCGTCGACCTTGAGAATCGCGCTGCCGACCGGCTCGCCCGGCTTGGTCAGCGCGATGTCGTACTCGCCCTCGGGCAGGGTCAGCGGGCCGGCGACGTCACCGGGCTTGAAGTTGTCGAGGGTCTTCTTGCCGTTGACGTAGACGTCCACCGGGGTGTCCGGGATGCCGTGCACGACGGAGACCTTGGACGAGGCGGCGTACGCCGGGCTCGTGGTCGCGGCGCCGACGCCGGCGAAGGCCAGAGCGGCCACCGCGCCGCCTGCGGCGACCCGACGGAAGATAGCGAGCTGCATGTCTGCCTCCTGGTGATTGGTGCTGGTTCGTCAGGTCTGGCTTGCAGAACGGGTTACGCCACCCGTCGCACCGCCGGATGCAGCCCGACACCACTTTCTTTTCCTTCGCCCGGGGTGCATCCGGGGCCGTCCGCGGCGACGAATAGCTGGTGAGACGAGTGGAGGCGAACCGGACCAGGAGAGTGGGGCGGAGGCTGTGGGCGTTACAGTCGGGCATGCCCCAGGGAAGGCGACCCGCCCGGTGACAGCGGTGGGAACAGCAGGACACGAACCCGAACCACCCCCCGACGAGTTGGCCGCCCGCTTCCGGGCGGGCGACGAGAGCGCGCTGCGGGAGGCGTACGACCGGTTCGGCCGGGCCGTGCTCCACCTGGCCACCAGCACGTTGGCCAACCGCAGCGACGCGGAGGACGTGACCCAGGCGACGTTCGTCGCCGCCTGGCTGGGGCGGGAGACCTTCGACCCGACCAAGGGCTCGTTGATCGGGTGGCTGCTCGGCATCGGCCGGCGCAAGGTGATCGACCGGCTGCGCGCCTCGGCCCGGGAGGCCCGGGTGGTGGAGACCGTGCGGCAGCTACCCGAACCGGTCGGCACCGGCGGGGACCCGGACACGGTGGTCGACCGGCTGGTGGTCGCCGACGAGCTGGCCCGGCTCCCCGACGACCAACGACGGATGTTGGAGCTGGCCTTCTACGACGACCTGACACACCAACAGATCGCGACGGTGACCGGGGTGCCGCTGGGCACGGTCAAGAGTCACATCAGGCGGGGCATGGCGAGCTTGAAACGCAGATGGGAGGTGGACGGTGCAGCACCTGGACCACGACCGGCTGGTCTTTCTGGCGCTCGGTGAGAGCGAGGCGGACCACGGCGAGACCGACCACCTCGGCGGCTGCGTGACCTGCCGGCGCGAGCTGGAGTCCCTGCGGCACGTCGCCGGGCTGGGCGCGGGCACCCAGGGCCTGCACGACCTGCCCGACCCGCCGGCCCACCTCTGGGCGGGCATCCTGGCCGAACTCGACGCCGTCGCGCAGGTGCCGTCGCCGGCCGAGGCACACCGGCAGGATCTCGGGCCGGACCCGGCGCAGGCCCTTCCGGCGGCCAGGAACGGCGTCGACCCGACCTACCGGCAACCCTCGGTGGTGACCGGCGACCCGCACCCGTCGGTGGCGACCGGTGACCGGCGACCGGCGGTGACGGCCGGCGACCGGCCGGAGTCCCGGCGGCCGTCGTCGTCCCCGGGCGGCGGGGGTGCCGTCCGACCGGCGGGCCGGTCACGGCGTTGGCCACGCTGGGCGACCACTGTCGTCTCGGCGACCGCCGCCGCCGCGATCGCGGTGCTCGGCACCGTCTTCGTGCTCGGCGACCGGGGGGCGACGCCGCAACAGGACGTGCTGGCCAGCGCGCCGCTGGCCGCGTACGGGAGCACGCCGGCCGACGCCCGGGGCGACGCCCGGGTCTTCGCCGACGGACGACTGCACCTGCACGTCGCGAATCTCCCGGACGTTACGGGGTACTACGAGGTCTGGCTGATCAATCCGACGACCATGGAGATGTTCTCGGTGGGTGTGCTGCGGGGTAGCTCCGGCGACGCCCTGCTGCCCCTGCCCCCGAATGTTGATCTTGAGGCATACTCGGTGGTCGACGTCTCCGCCGAGCAGTACGACAACAAGCCCGCCCACTCCGGCGACAGCCTGCTGAGGGGCACCCTGACGGGCTGATCGGCGGGCCGGCTCAGCTCCCCGGCCCGCCGATCAGCTCCCATCGGCCGCGTCCGCGCGGACCCGGCCGGGCCGGGGACGACCGACAAGGCGGCGGGGACGACGGAGCCGCCGCCCGGCGGACCGGACGGCGGCTCGGTGCGGACCCGCGACGGGTCACTTGCGCTTGCGGATCTCCTCGGCGGCCTGCGGTACGACCTTGAACAGGTCGCCCACCACCCCGTAGTCGGCCAGCTCGAAGATCGGGGCCTCGCCGTCCTTGTTCACGGCGACGATCGTCTTCGAGGTCTGCATGCCGGCCCGGTGCTGGATCGCGCCGGAGATGCCCAGCGCGACGTAGAGCTGCGGGGAGACGGTCTTCCCGGTCTGCCCGACCTGGAACTGGTGCGGGTAGTAGCCGGAGTCGACCGCCGCCCGGGACGCCCCGACGGCGCCGCCGAGCAGGTCGGCCAACTCTTCGACCAGCTTGAAGTTGTCGGCGTTGCCGACCCCGCGACCGCCGGAGACGACGATGCCGGCCTCGGTCAGCTCCGGGCGGGAGCCCTTCTGCTCGGCGACCCGCTCGACGACCTTCGCCAGCCTGTCGGTGTCGGTGACCGACACGGTGAGCTGCTCGACGGTCGGGGTGGCCGCCGCCGGGGCCGGGGTGACCGAGTTCGGCCGCACGGTGACCAGCGGCAGCCCCTTGGTGACCTTGGACTTGACGATGGTGGAGCCGGCGAAGGCGACCTGGGTGGCGGTGCCGTCGGCGTCGAGGCCGACCACGTCGGTCAGGATGCCGTTGTCCAGCTTGACGGCCAGTCGGGCGGCGATCTCCTTGCCCTCCTGGGCCGAGGCCAGCAGGACGGCGGCCGGCTGCACCCGGTTGACCAGTTCGGCGATGACGGTCGCCTTGGGGGCCACCAGGTAGCCGTCGATCTCCTCGCTCTCGGCGGCGTAGATCTTCTCCGCGCCGTACTCGCCGAGCTTGGCGCCGAGCGCCTCGGCGGCACCGGGGCCACCGAGCACCACGGCGCTCGGGGTGCCCAGCCCACGGGCGAGGGTGAGCATTTCCAGGGTGACCTTCTTGACGCCGAATTCCCTGGTGGCTTCGACGACGACGAGTACCTCAGCCATGTTCTGACCCCTCACACGAACTTCTCGGTGGCGAGGAACTCGACCAGCTTGACGCCGCCGGAGCCCTCATCGGTGATCTTGGCGCCGCCGGAGCGCGGTGGACGCCTGGTGTGCTCGACGACGGCGCTGGTCGCGCCCTCGAAGCCCACCTCGGTCGGCGCGACGCCCAGGTCCGCCAGGGACAGCGTCTTCACCGGCTTCTTCTTGGCGGCCATGATGCCCTTGAAGGAGGGGTAGCGCGGCTCGTTGATGGTGTCCCAGACGGAGACCACGGCCGGGGTCGAGGCGGTGACCACCTCGTAGCCCTCCTCGGTCTGCCGCTCGACGGTCAGCGTGCCGCCGTCGACGGTGAGCTTGCGGGCACCGGTCAGCGCGGCGACCCCGAGCCGCTCGGCGAGCATGTGCGGCATGACCTGGACCCGGCCGTCGGTCGACTCCGCGCCGCAGAGCACCAGGTCGGCGTTGAGCTGCCCGAGGGCGGCGGCGAGCACCTTCGAGGTGGCCACGGCGCAGGACCCGTGCAGGGCGTCGTCGAGGACGTGCACGGCGGCGTCGGGGCCCATCGACAGCGCCTTGCGGATCGACTCGGTGGCCCGGTCCGGTCCCATGGTCAGGACGGTGACCTCGCCGCCGTGCGCCTCCTTGATCTTCAGCGCCTCCTCGATGGCGTACTCGTCCATCTCGTTGATCACGTTGTTCGCCGAACCGCGGTCGACGGTGTTGTCGTCAGCACGCAGGTTGCGGTCCGCGCCCGAATCAGGCACCTGCTTGACGAGTACGACGATGTTCATCGCGATTCGACAACCCTCCTGTTGGTGGTGTGCGATCTGCTCGCCCGGTTAAGGGCGGAGCTTTGCGCGTCGTTGACACCCGGTCAACCGCAGGCTGTTGTGCAGTTGCCCACGAACGCAATGTTACCTGCCAGTAGGTTACCCCTCCCGGCCACCCACGGTGACACACCTCACCGCGTCGCGGTCGGGCCCGGACCGACATCAGGCCGGCCCCGCACCGGCTGTCAGACCGGACCGGCGGGGTCGGCCAGCGCGGTCCTGATCCGGGTGATCGCGTCCTGTTCGGCCGGCGTCACCCCCCGGTGCGCGCGGGCCACCTCCGCCGCGGCGGTCAGCACCAGCTCGCGGTACGCCGACACGTCGGCCGGGGACTTCTCCCGCAGGATGTCCACCGCCCGCGCCAGCGCCGGCAGCACCACCGACTCGACGTCCAGGGCCGAGTCCCGGGGCAGCCGGGGCAGTCCACCGGTGCCGAGCGCCTCCTTCACCAGCCCGCTGGCCCCGGCGAACGCCCCGGACGCGGCGAAGCTCTCCCGGATCATCGCGAACACCCCCGGGTCGGCGTTCGACACCAGGAACACCGCGCCGAACGCGCCCGTCTTGAGAACCTGCTGCTCGTCGTCCGTCAGCCGCTGCTCCATGATCACGGAGTGTAGACGTACGGGGTGGTCGTGGTGACCGGGACGAAGCCGAGTCGCTCCAGGATGGGTCGGCTGTCCTCCGAGGCGTCCACCTGCAACAACGTCTTGCCGCGCTGGTCGGCCAGCCGGGCCCGGTAGACCACCAACGCCCGGTAGACACCCCGGCGTCGCCACTGCGCCAGCGTCGAACCGCCCCACAGACTGGCGAAGCCCGTGCCGTTGAGGTAGCGCACCCAACCGGCGCTGACCACCGTCTCCCCCGCCTCGGCCACCACCACGGTGATCGACTGCGGGTCCGCCTCGATCTCCCGCAGTAGGCCGGTGACCAGGTGGGAACGGTCCTCACCCCAGACCTCCGCCTCCATCGCGGCGATCCGCTCCAGGTCGTCACGGCCGGTGACCTCGCGCAGGCGTACCCCGTCGGGGGGCACCGGCACGGCGGCGGCCAGGGGCGCGACCGGCCCGATCAGGACGGTCTCCCGGTCCTGCGGGACGAAGCCGGCGGCGCGTAGCCGGTCCGGCAGATCGGCGGGCTCGTCGTGGGTGTTGTGCTTCCACTCCACCGACTCGCCGCGCTGCCGGAACAGCTCGACCTGGCGGGCGATCAGCGCGTCCAGCTCCGACCCGACCAGCCCGTCCAGGGTGCGGTAGGTGAGGAAACCGCCGTGGTCCAGACCCAGGATGCGCACCAGCGGGCCATCGTGTTCGACGGTCACACCGGCCGGGACCGGGTCGGGGATCTCCGGCCGGAGCTGCCGGTAGTAGCTGTCGCGCAGGGTGGAGGCATCAAGATCGGTCATCGGTCCAGGCTATGTCGGCGGTAAAGCGGATAATCGGCGTCGTGTGGCAGGCGATCAGACGGTGGTTCGACCCGTCGGACCTCGACTCCGTGGGCACCACCCCCGACTACCGCTTCTCCCTGGCCAACGAACGGACCTTCCTGGCCTGGCTGCGCACCGGGCTGGCGCTGATCGCCGGTGGGCTGGCCGCCGCCCAGTTCCTGCCGCCGTTGCCGCTGCGGCACCTGCGGGAGGCGATCGCGGTGACGCTGCTGCTGCTCGGCGGCACCGTCGCCGTCCGGGCGGTGGACCACTGGTCCCGCACCGAGCAGGCCATCCGGCTCGGGCAACGCCTGCCGGCGTCCCGGTTCCCGGCCGTGCTCGCCCTGATCGTGGCGGTCGGCGCGCTGCTGCTGGTGGTCGCCGTCCTGGCCCGCGGGGTGAACGGCAGGTGACCGGGGTGCCGTCGGACGGGACCCGCGACCCCGGCCTGCAACCCGAGCGCACCCGGCTGGCCTGGCGTCGCCTCGGGCTGGCATACACGGTGGTGGCGGTGCTGGCGGTCCGGCTGGCGCTCACCGGCGACGTCGCCGGGGCGCTACTCGCCGGGGCCATCGTGCTGGCCTGGTGGGCCACGCTGGTGGTGGGCTGGGGACGGGCCACCGGCCGCCGGCAGTCCCGCCTCGACGCACGGGCCGTCCCGCTGGTGGCCCTCGGCACGGCCGGCCTGGCGCTGCTGTGCGTGTCGCTCGTGCTGCGCGGGGTGTGGTGACGCGCACGGCTGAGCCATGATAGGTGCATGGCCCGGCTCTATGTGGTGTTGTTCCTGCTCCAGGTGGTGCTCGCCGCCTGCGCGTTGATCAGTTGCCTCTCCGCCGAGGACGGGACGGTCCGCGGGCTGCCCCGGTTCGCCTGGGTGGCGGTCATCCTGATCTTCCCGCTGGTCGGCTCGATCGCCTGGTTCCTCGCCGGCCGCCCGGTCGCCGAGGGTGACCGCCGCCGGGGCTGGCCGGCGGCCGACCGACGGCCCGTCGCGCCCGACGACGACCCCGAGTTCCTCAAGTCGATCGACGAACGCGTCCGCCGCGACGACAACGCCCTCTTCCAGCGGTGGGAGGAGGACCTGCGGGGCCGGGAGGAGGACCTGCGCCGCCGGGGCGGCCCGGCGTCCCCCGACGGCCCCGCACCCGGGGGCGGCCCCGCGTCGGCCGACCGCTCGCCGCCGCGGGAGGACGCCGCCCCCCGCGACGGTGAGCGGCCCCGCGACGGCGAGCGACCCGAACTCTGACGGCGGCCGGGGTCAGACCCGCCGGCGCAGGCCCCGCACCGCGAGCGGGGCGAAGACGGCGGCGATGGCCACCGCCCAGAGCAGCGACTGGAGCACCGGCGCGGCCACCGGCCCACCGACCAGCAGCCCCCGCAGCGCGTTCGCCAGGATGGTCACCGGGTTCACCTCGACCCAGTGCTGCAGCCAGGACGGCATGGTCTCGGTCGGCACGAAGGCGTTGCTGGTGAAGCTCAGCGGGAAGATCACCGTGAAGCCGAAGATCTGCACCTTGTCCGGTTCGCTGACCAGCACCCCGACCAGCACCGACATCCAGGCGGCGGCGAGCGAGAAGACCAGCAGCAGGGCGAACGCGCCGAGCAGGCCGAACACCCCGTTGCCGAGCCGGAAGCCGAGGATCATCCCGACGCCGAGCAGCAGGGTCAACGACCACGCCTGCTTGACCGTGTCGGCGACGATCCGGCCGGCGAGCGGGGACCAGCGGGCCACCGGCAGCGACCGGAGCCTGTCGAACACGCCCTTGGTCAGATCCTGGTTGAGGCCGAAACCGGTGGTCATCGTGGCGAAGAAGGCGTTCTGCACGATGATGCCCGGCAACGCGAAGGTCAGGTACTCCCCCGGGCTGCCGGAGATCGCCCCACCGAAGACGTACGTGAAGAGCAGCACGAACATCACCGGTTGGATGCTCAGGTCGAGCAGCTCCATCGGGTTGTGCTTGATCTGCACCAGGCTGCGCCAGGCCAACGTGCCGGTGTGCCGCAGCCCGGCGGTCGGGCCGAGCCGGCGGGCCGGCGTGGCGGGGGCCGCCGGAGCGGCGACGGTCGCGGCGGTCACGCCGGGCTCCCTTCCAGGGTCGGGGTGGTCTCGTCCTCGGCCCGGTGGCCGGTGAGGGAGAGGAACACCTCGTCGAGGCTGGACCCGCGCAGGGCCAGCTCGCCGACGTGCACCCCGGCGTCGTCGAGCCGGCGGACCACGGCGGGCAGCGCGTCCGGACCGGTGACCGGCGCGCTGACCGTCGTCTGGGCGACCTCCGGGTCGACCCCGGTCACCTCGCCGACGACGGCGAGCACGGTGGGCAGGTCGGCGGCCTCCACCGGCCGGACGGTCAGCACCTGACCGCCGGTCTTGGCCTTCAGCTCCTCCGGGGTGCCCTGGGCGATGACCCGCCCGTGGTCGACCACGGCGATCTCGTCGGCCAACTGGTCGGCCTCCTCCAGGTACTGCGTGGTCAGCAGCACGGTCACCCCCTCGGCCACCAGACTTCGGACGATGTCCCACAGGTCGTTGCGGCTGCGCGGGTCGAGGCCGGTGGTCGGCTCGTCGAGGAAGAGCACCTGCGGCCGACCGACGAGGCTGGCCGCCAGGTCGAGCCGGCGGCGCATGCCCCCCGAGTAGGTCTTGGCGGCCCGCCCGGCGGCGTCGGTGAGCTGGAACCCGGCCAGCAGCTCGGCCGCCCGGTCCCGGGCACCGCGCCGGGACAGGCCCAGCAACCGGCCGATGAGCAGCAGGTTCTCGGTGCCGGTCAGGTTCTCGTCGACCGAGGCGTACTGGCCGGTGAGGCCGATCAGCTGGCGGACCCGGTGGGCGTCGCGGCGGACGTCGTACCCGCCGACGGTGGCGTGCCCCTCGTCGGCGGTGAGCAGGGTGGCGAGCACCCGTACCGCGGTGGTCTTGCCGGCGCCGTTGGGGCCGAGCAGACCGAAGACCGTGCCGGCCGGGACCGCCAGGTCGACCCCGGCCAGGGCGGTGGTGTCGCCGAACCGGCGCACCAGCCCCTCGGCGCGGATGGCGTATGTCATCAGAACTCCCGTCGTTATCGCTGGATCGTCCAACGATGGGCGAGGGGTCTGACGTTACGTGCGTCGCCGCTGACATTCCGCCGATTTATCCGCGCGGCAGAACCCGACCGCCGCCGGGTCCGGCGGCGGTCGCGGACCGGGTGGTCAGGCCAGGTTGGACGAGCGCGGGTACGCGTCGGCCGGGTCGGTGAGCACGTTGACCAGGTACGGCACCCCGGCGTCGAACGCCCGCCCCAGGGCCGGGCCGAGGTCGGCGGCCTTCGCCACCGTCTCCCCGGCACCGCCGAGCGCCTCGACCACCTTGTCGTAGCGCAGTTCGGGCTGCAGGTCGGCGGCGACGTCGTAGCCGTACATGGCCCGCATCGGGTGCTTCTCCAGCCCCCAGATGCCGTTGTTGCCGACCACGATCACCACCGGCAGCCGCTGCCGCACCAGCGACTCCACGTCCATCAGCGAGAACCCGGCCGCGCCGTCGCCCATCAGCACGCAGACCTGCCGGTCGGGGTGGCTGACCCGGGCACCCATCGCGTAGCCCGTCCCGGTGCCCAGGCAGCCGTACGGGCCGGGGTCGAGCCAGGTGCCGGGCTGCGACGGCTCCAGGTAGCGCCCGGCGTACGAGACGAAGTCGCCGCCGTCGCCGATGGTGATCGCGTCCGGGGCGAGGGCCCGGCGCAGCTCGCCGTAGACCCGGGCGGGGCGGATCGGGTCGGTGTCGGCGGCCATCTCGGCGGCGTCGCGTGCCCGTGCCGCGTCCTCGGCGGTGCGCAGCCGCTCGATCCAGTCGGCGTGGTCGGCCCGGTCGCCGGTGTGGTCGGCGAACGCGGACAGGATAAGCCGCAGGTCACCGGCCGGACTGGCGGCGGGCTGGACGTGCCCGGCCCGCTGGGTGGGGGCGTCGACGACGTGCACCACCGCCGCGTCGCCGAAGTCGCCGAAGCTCAGCCGGAAGTCCAGCGGGGTGCCGACGACGACCACCACGTCCGCGTCGCCGAGGGCGACCCGGCGGGCCTTGGCGAAGGCGAGCGGGTGCTCCGGCGGGAGCGCGCCGCGGCCCATGCCGTTGGTGAAGACCGGCACCTGCAACGCCTCGGCGGCCTCGCGCAGCGCGGCGACGGCGTCCCCGGCGTACACGTCGGAACCGGCGATGATCACCGGGCGGGCGGCGGCGGCGATCAACCGGGCGGCCTTCGTCACCTCGTCCGGGTCGGGTTCGAGCGGCGCGACGGGCGTCGGGGCGGGCAGCTCCGCGTCGCCGACGGAGAAGATCGCCTCCAGCGGGAAGTCGAGGAAGACCGGGCCCCGGTGCGGGGTGAGCGCGGTGGTCAGCGCGGCGGATACCGCGCGGGGGATGTCGTCGGCGGTGAACACCGTCTCGGCGTGCTTGGTGACCGGGGCGACCAGCGGCAAGTGGTCCATCTCCTGGAGGCTGCCGGAACCCCAGCGGAACTGCGGGGCCCGGCCGCCCAGCACCAGCACCGGCGAGGCGTTGAAGAAGGCGCTGGTCAGGCCGGAGATGCCGTTGGTGACGCCGGGGCCGGCGGTGAGCACGGCGAGGCCGGGGCGTCGCTGGAGCTTGGCCACCGCCTCGGCGGCGAAGACGGCGGACTGTTCGTGCCGGACGTCGTAGAGCGGGAAGCCGGTGGTGTGGGCGGCGTCGTAGAGCGGGAAGACGTGCCCGCCGGAGAGGGTGAACATCTCCCGTACGCCGTACGCCCGCAGTGCCGCCAGCGCCAGCGCTCCGCCGTGGCCCTCGACCCGTTCCGTCATCGCCGCTCCCCTCGTCCATGACCGGAGTCACACGCTACTGGCCGGTATCCGGGATGTGAACAGTTCTCGGCACGGTGCCGGCGGCGGGACCACCGTCGCCGCGACGCGGGTCGCCCCGGGGCCGACGGATCGCGACCCCGGGGCGGGGCGGGTCAGCGACCCGTGAAGTCGGGCTTGCGCTTCTCGACGAAGGCGGCCATCCCCTCGCGCCGGTCGTCGGTGGCGAAGAGCCCGGCGAAGAGCTGGCTCTCCCAGGCCAACCCGGAGCCGAGGTCCATGTCCAGCCCGGCGTCGACCGCCAGCTTCGCCGCCCGCAACGCCTGCACCGGCCCGGTCAGGTACGGGCGTACCAGCGCCACGGCGGTGTCGTAGACCTCGGCGGCCGGGGCGACCCGGTCGGCCAGCCCGATCCGCAGCGCCTCCGCCGCGTCCACCATCCGGCCGGACATGATCAGATCCTTCGCGCGGGCCGGACCGACCAGCCGGGCCAGCCGCTGGGTGCCACCCGCACCGGGGATGACACCGAGCTTGATCTCCGGCTGGCCGAGCTTGGCGTCCTCGGCCACCACCCGCCAGTCGCAGGCCAGCGCCAGCTCGCAGCCGCCGCCGAGGGCGTACCCGGTGATCGCGGCGACCACCGGCTTGGGGATCCGGGCGAGCGCGCCGACGGCGCTGGACAGGTCGGCGGCCCGCTCCGCCATGTCCACGTAGGACATGTCGGCCATCTCCTTGATGTCCGCCCCGGCGGCGAAGACCTTCTCCCCGCCGTACACGATGACGGCGCGGACGCCCGGGTCGGCGGCGGCGGCCGTGGCGGCGGCCCGCAGTTCCTCCTGGACCTGCTTGTTGAGCGCGTTCATCGGTGGCCGCTCCAGCCGGATGGTGCCGATGCCGTCCCTGGTCTCCAGCCGCACGAACTCGCTCACGCTGCCCTCACTTCCTCGTCGAAGTCGCGTGCCAACCTTACGACCCGGGTCGTTGGGGTACGTAGTCTGGTGTTCGCCACCCGCGCTCGGGAGTCCAGCGATGATCACGTACTACGACGACCGGTCGGTGCAGGTCACCTCCACCGCCATCCGGGTCGACGGCCGGGCCTTCCCGCTGGCCGAGATCGGCCTGGTCTGGCACCGCCGGGGCGACCGCTCCTGGCGGGTGCTGGCCGGGCGGGGTGCGATCGGGGCCGCCCTGGCGGGCCCGCTGGTGGCTGCGGCGGTCGGCATCGCGGTGGCGGTCTGGCTGCACCGCTCCCCCACCGTCACGCTCGCCATCGTGGGAGCGTCGGTGCTGGTCGGGCTGGCCGTCGGGCCGGTCGCCGACTTCCTCTTCGACCGCCTGGACCGCTCCTACGACCGGGGCAGCCGGCAGCGTGAGCTGTGGGTCCGCTGGCAGGGGCGGCCGGTGCTGCTGCTGCGCACCGGCGACGCGCTGCGCTTCGGGCGGATCTACCGGGCGGTGCAGCGGGCGATGGAGAACGCCGCCCCGCCGCGCCGGCCCGACGGGTCACCGGCGCGGGCCACGGGGCCGACCGCGCCCGGCCCGCAGGGGCCGAGGACGGGCAGCAGGCGGTGACCGGTCCGGGCGGGTCCGCAGACTGAGCCGAGGCACAGAGGACGGGACCGTCGCGCCGCCCGCCGGGCGTGCGATCCGTCGGCCACACAGCGGCACCGGTCGCCTGCGAACGGTTAGGGTTAGTGATGACCCTCTATTACCGGGACGACACGGTGCAGGTGACCTCCGAGTCGATCCGGGCCGGTGGGCAGGTCGTACGGATCGCCGACGTCGCGTACGTCTGGCACGCACGCGGGGCCACCACCATGGCCGTCCGGTCCCGCATCCTCGGGCGCGGGGTGCTGGTGCTGCTGCTCTCGCTGCCCCCGCTGGTCGCGCTGATCTGTGTGGTCTCGCTGCTCTGGTCGGCGCAGGACCGGGGCGAGTGGAAACCGGCCCTGATCGTGCTGGCCGTCTGCGGCGTCGGGGTGCTCGTCCTGCTGCCCTTCCTGGAGCTGCCGCTCGGCTGGCTGGACCGGTCCTACGAACGCGGCAACAAGGTCAACGAGCTGTGGGTGCAGCACCTGGGGCAGGAGGTGATGCTGCTGCGTACCCCCGACGCGTTGCGGTTCGGGCAGATCTACCGCGCCGTCCAGCGCGCCGTCGAGCAGCAGGGCGAACCCCGGTGACATCCGTCCGCCCCGCCGGGGTGGTCGCCCCTGCCTCCGCGGCTGCGGGTCAACTCAGCGGCAGCGCGGTGGCGACCGGCCAGGCCACCAGGATCGCGCCCACCACCGCCGGTGCCCAGCGGGGCGCACCGGCCCGGCGCAGCACCGCCGCCCAGGCGGCCTGCCACCCGAGCAGCACCACGAACAGCGGCACCACCAGCAGCACGAAACCGGGGGCCAACCCCACCACGGCCGCCCCGCCCAGCGCCGGTACGGCGAGCGCGCCGACCGCCGCGTACCGCCAGCTCCGTCCCTGCGTGAGCAGCTCCGCGCCGGCCAGGAACACCAGGCAGCCGACCGTCACCACCGGCAGCAGCCACCACCGGACGCCCACCGGCAGCGCCCAGGTGAGGCCGAGGTGGATCGGCACGGCGACGGCGGCCACGGCGTACCCGGTCAGCAACAGGGCCGCGACCACCGGCCGCAGCGGCGTACGCCCGCCGGTGGTCGGAACGGGCCCACCTGGCGCAGCCGCTGCGACGGGGGTGGGACCGGCGGCGAACAGGCGCAGCGGCCAGTACCGGGCGGCGGCCAGCAGGAAGCCGGTGACCAGCAGGAAGCCGGTGAGGTAGCCGCCGACCGCGAGCGGCAACCGGGTGGTCGGCAGCACCGGGGCGAGCAGCACCCCGACTCCGGTGACGGCCGTCGCCACCGCCAGCACGGCGGGTGCCGGCGCGACGGGTACGGGCGCGACGGGTACGGGCGCGACGGGTCGGCCGCGACGGCCGGTCAGCAGGGTCGCCAGCGGCACGAAGCCGAGACCGAGGCCGAGCAGCAGCAACCCCGCCGGGACCAGGCGGGCGGCCGGGCGCGGTGCCGCACCACCGGCACCGCCGACCCAGGCGGCGACCTCACGGTGGGTACGGCCGGCGAAGAGCACCGAGATGTGCTCGACCCCGGGGACGACCACCATCCGTCGGCCGTCGCCCCGTCGGGCGGTCGCCTCGGCGGTGGCCCGGAAGGCGGGGAACTCCAGGCCGCCGACGATCAGCAGCAGCCGCTGCGGCCGGGCGTCGGGCAGGTCACCGCCGTCGGGCAGCGAGATCGCGACGGTGCCGGCGATGTCGGGGTGGCCGGCGGCGTACCGGGTCACCGCCCCCGCGCCCATCGAGTGTCCGACCAGGACGATCCGCGTCGGGTCGACGTCGGGCCGGCCCCGCAGGTGGGCGACGGCGACCGCCAGGTCGTGTTCCAGGCTGGCGCGGGACGCGGTGTCGTCGCGGCCCGCCCCGGGCAGCCCGGCCGGGTTGCCGCCGTGCCCGGCGAAGTCGAGCAGCAGCGCCACCGCGCCCCGCCGGGCGACCGTGTCGGCGAGCGGGCGCATCAACCGGGCCGAGCCGGCGAAGCCGTGCGCGATCACCACCCCCGGCCGGCGCACCGCGCCCGTCCCGTCGTCGGCGGCCCGTACCTCGGTCAGCGGCACCCCGTCGGCGGTGACCTGCCGGGTGGTCAGGCCGGCGTCCGCCCGCAGCAGCCCGTAGCCACCGAGGAGCAGGGCGAGCACGGCGAGGACCGTCAGCGCCGCGCGGCCCCGACCGGCCGGCGTCACGCCGGGGGGACGGAGCGACATGCGGGCACCCTACCGTCCGTCCGACCACCCCCGTCCGCCCCGATTCCCGCATTCCCCGGGGCACCGTCCCCGCGCTCTTCCCGGGCGTACGGCCGGGTCCGTTCTTCGTGCCGGCCCGGCCCGCGACCACGGCGGCCGACCTGCTCCGGCCCGCGCCCGGGACCGTCCCGGCGGGCGGCGCTGGCCGACCCGACGCACACTGGGTGACATGGCCATCCCCCTGCCCCGACCGGCCGACGTCGTCGGTCTCACCCGCTCCGCCCTCGACCAGGCGTTCGGTTCGGCCGCCTCGTTCGCCGCCGTGCCGGCCCGTGCCTTCGCCGTGCTCGACGGGGTGGAGGCGCTGCTGACCCGGATCAACGGGGTGGTGGACCGGATCGAGGGCACCCTGGACCGCACGGACCGGGTGCTCACCGACGCCGAGGAGGCGGTGCGCGAGGTGGCGGTGATCAGTGCGGCGGCGACCACGACCGTCACCAGGGCCACCGAGGTCGCCGACGCGGCGGCCGGGGTGGTGGCCGGGGCCGGGCAGGTGGCCCGGTCGGCCGGCGAGGTGGTCGCCGAGGCCGGGGCGGTGGCCGACCGGGCCGCCGGCACGGTGGCGACCGCCGAGGGCGCGGCCACCGTCGCAGCCGAGCTGATGACCGCGTACGAGCCGGCGTTGCGGCGGGGCGCGCCGATGGCGAACCGGTTCGTGGCCGAGCTGAGCCACGAGGAGCTGGCCGCGGCGATCCGGCTCGTCGACGAGCTGCCGAAGCTCAAGGAGCATCTGACCTCGGACGTGCTGCCGATCCTGGCCACCCTCGACCGGGTCGGCCCGGACCTGCACGACCTGCTCGACGTGACCCGTGACCTCAAGCTCGCCGTCGCCGGCATCCCCGGCCTGGGCATGCTGCGCCGCCGGGGTGAACGGCTCAGCGACGACCCGGCCGGCTGAGCCGCCGGTCAGTCGTCGGCGGTCGGGGTGTAGAGGGCGTCGATCTCGGCACGCTCGGGCAGCGCCACCGACGCGCCGAGCCGCCTGACGCACGCCGCACCGGCCGCCGCCGCCCAGCGCACCGCGTCGACCACCGGCCGGCCCTCGCCCCAGCCCACGGCCAGGGCACCGGTGAACGCGTCCCCGGCGGCGGTCGTGTCGACCACGTCCACCGCGACGGCGGGCACGTGCACGGCGGGGACGTCCCGCTCGACGTACCAGGCGCCCCCGCCGCCGAGGGTGAGCACCGCCCGGGGCACCAGCGCCAGCAGCGCCCCCGGGTCGTCCCGCCCCCGGCCGGTGAGCAGGTGCGCCTCGGTCTCGTTGACCACCAGCAGGTCCACCGCCGCCAGCAGCTCGGCGGGTACCTGCCGGGCCGGCGCGGCGTTGAGGATCACCCGGGTGCCGGCGGCACGGGCGGCCACCGCCGCCTCGGTCACCGTCTCGACCGGGATCTCCAGCTGGGCGACCAGCACGTCCGCCCCGCGTACGGCGGACAGCTCGGCGTCGGTGAGGGCGGTGAAGGCGGCGTTCGCGCCGGGGGTGACCAGGATGGCGTTCTCCCCGGCGGCGTTGACCATCACCAGGGCGACCCCGGAGGCCCCGTAGACCACCCGCAGGTGGGTGGCGTCCACCTGGGCGGCGGTGATCCTGGCCCGCAGGGTGACACCGAACGAGTCGGAGCCGAGCGCGCCGAGGAAGGTGCAGGCGGCACCGGCGCGGGCGGCGGCGATGGCCTGGTTGGCGCCCTTGCCGCCGGGCACCATCACGAAGTGGCTGCCGAGCACGGTCTCCCCCGGCCGGGGCAGCGTCGGGCCGGCTCCGACCACGTCCATGTTGGCGCTGCCCACCACGACGATCCGGCTCTGCCGCACTCCACCTCCCACCGACACCCCAACCTCCCCACCGCCCCCACCAGTCACCACGACGAGTCTAAATCCCCACCCCACCCACCCCACCCCACCAGCCCCACCGCCCATCCCGTCGATCATGGACTTGTGGTGGCCGCAAAAGGGACACGGGAGGTTCTTTCCCCCACCACAACTCCATGATCGACGCCGGGGTGGGGGTGGGGGGTGGGGGTGGGGGGTGGGGTTAGGCGGCGCGGGCGGTCCAGCGGTCGGCGTGGTGTTCGACCAGCAGGGGTAGGCCGAAGGTCTTGCTGAGGTTGTCGGCGGTCAGGGTGTCGGCGAGCAGGCCCTGGGCGACCACCGCGCCGTCGCGCAGCAGCAGCGCGTGGGTGAATCCGGGCGGGATCTCCTCGACGTGGTGGGTGACCAGCACCAGGGCCGGGGCGTCCGGGTCGTGGGCCAGCTCGGCGAGCCGGCCGACGAGGTCCTCGCGCCCACCCAGGTCGAGCCCGGCGGCCGGCTCGTCGAGCAGCAGCAGTTCCGGGTCGGTCATCAGGGCGCGGGCGACCTGCACCCGCTTGCGCTCGCCCTCGGAGAGGGTGCCGTACGTGCGATCGGTCAGGTGGCCGACGCCGAGCTGCCCGAGCAGGGCGTGGGCGCGGGCCTCGTCGGCCCGGTCGTAGCTCTCCCGCCAGCGGCCGACGACCGACCAGGCGGCGGTGAGCACGACGTCACCGACCCGTTCCTCGGCGGGGATGCGCTCGGCCACGGCGGCGGTGGTGAGGCCGATCCGGGTCCGCAGCTCGGTGAGGTCGGTGCGACCGATCCGCTCGCCGAGCACGTGCGCGACGCCCGTGCTCGGGTGCAGTTGACCGCAGGCGAGGTTGAGCAGGGTGGTCTTGCCGGCGCCGTTGGGGCCGAGCACCACCCAGCGTTCGTCCAGCTCGACCCGCCAGTCGACGTCGTGCAGCAGGGCGGTGCCGGATCGCCGGACGGCGACGCCGTCCAGGCTGACCACCAGATCCGCGTCCACGGTCGAGGGGGCGGCTGCGGCGGGGAACGGGTCACCAGTCACCGCTCCATCCAACCACGCAGCCCGAGACCGCCCCCCACGGGCGGGTGGCCCGGCCATAGGGTGGGGCACCGTGTCGTTGGTCACCATCCCGGGAGGACGACCCATGCCCGTACGAGACGAGGGGCGGTGCGGATGAGCGCGGTCATCGAGATCGCCGGTCTGCGCAAGACGTTCCGCACCATGCGGCGGGGCAGGCGGGTGGCGGTGGACGGCTTCGACATGGTCGTCGAGGCGGGCCAGGTGCACGGCTTCCTCGGCCCCAACGGCTCCGGCAAGACCACCACGCTGCGCGCCCTGCTGGGGCTGGTCAACGCCGACGCCGGGGAGTTGCGGGTGCTGGGTGCGCCGACCCCGGAGCAGTTGGGTCGGGTCACCGGCCGGGTGGGCGCGATCGTGGAGAGTCCGCAGTTCTTCGGCAACTTCACCGGACACCGCACGCTGCGGTTGCTGGCGGTGGCCGGTGGCGTGCCGACGTCCCGGGTGGACGAGGTCCTCGACCAGGTCGGCCTGCGGGAGCGGGGCGAGGACCGGGTGAGGAGCTACTCGCTGGGCATGAAGCAACGTCTCGCCGTCGCGTCGGCGCTGTTGAAGAGCCCGGAGCTGCTGATCCTGGACGAGCCGGCGAACGGGTTGGACCCGGCCGGCATCCGGGAGATGCGGGACCTGATGCGCACGCTCGCCGGGTCCGGGGTGACCGTGCTGGTGTCGAGCCACATCCTGGCCGAGATCCAGTTGATCTGTGACCACGTCACGATCATCGCGCGGGGCCGCCGGGTGGCGGCCGGCCGGGTGGACGACGTGCTGGCCGGGCACGACCCGCACGAGTGGCGGGTCCGGGTGGCCGAGTCGGAGCGGGGCGCGCGGCTGCTGCGGGAGGCCGGGCTGACGGTCGTCGTCGACCCCGACGACGTGCTGGTGGTCGGGGGCGCCCCGGAGCCGGAGCTGATCAGCAGCACCCTCGGTGGGCAGGGCCTGTGGGTCCGCGAGCTGACCCCGGTCCGGCCGGACCTGGAGAGCGTCTTCCTCGACCTCACCGCCGGGGCGACCCCGCCGGGGCAGCCGGACGGCGTCGACGCGGGTGACGCCGACGAACCGCTGATCGAACTGGACGGGACCGAGGGTCGGAGGGTGGACGCGTGAACCTGGTCCGTGCCGAGGTGGAGCGGTTGACCGCCCGCCGCTTCGTCCAGCTGATGGTGCTGCTGCTCGCGGTGGCGTTCGCGGTGACCACCACGACCACCCTGATCGGGTCGCACCGGCCGACGGCGCAGGAGATGTCCGCAGCCCAGGAGCAGGCCGCGCAGGCGGTGGCGGTGCTGGAGGCGGAGCACACCCGCTGCCTGCGGGTCCGAGCCGGCGAGATCCCGATCACCGAGGACGCCGGGTACGTACCGGCCGACTGCGCCGAGGTGGACCCGGCGCGGATGGAGCGGCTGCCGCTGGCCACCGACTACCTGTCGTCGGTCTTCGTCTTCTCCCACGAGGCGCGCGGGCTGCTCTACTTCCTGATCGCGTTCCTGGTGCTGTTCGGCTTCCTGGTGGGCGCGTCGTACATCGGTGCGGACCTGAACTCCGGCGGGGTGGTCAACCTGCTGTTGTGGCGGCCGGGCCGGGTGACCGTGCTCGGTACGAAGCTGGGCACCCTGGTCGGGCTGGTGGCCGCGCTCGCGGTGCTGGCGTCGGCGCTCTACCTGGGCACGTTCTGGACGATCGGGCAGACGGCGGGTGTGCCGGGCCCGCTGGACGGGCAGTTCTGGGGCGGGCTGGGGGCGATCTACGGGCGGGGTCTGGTGCTGGTGCTGCTGTCGACCGTGCTCGGCTTCGCGATCGCCACGCTGGGCCGGCACACCTCGGCGGCGCTCGGCGCGGTCGCCGCGTACGCGGTGGTCTGGGAGATGGGTGCGCGGCTGGTGTTGCAGATCCTCGACGTGGCCCGGGCGGACCTGCTGATGCTCTCCAACTACCTGGGTGCCTGGCTGTCCGGCCGGTTGGAGTTCTGGGACGACCGGGGTTGCCCGCCGGGCAGCGGCGTCTGCGACGGCGGCGTCTACGCGATCACCTGGGGGCCGGCGCTGCTGGTGCTGCTGGCGTTGACCGGCGCGGTCACCGGGTCCGCGTTCGTCGCGTTCCGCCGCCGCGACCTGGTCTAGGGCGGCCCGGCCCACCGACGCCGGTCACGGCAACATGTTGCCGTGACCGGCGTCGGTGGTGAAGTATTCCTTCATGAGGACGGGCGGGTGGGGTGGTCGGTCAGCCGACGGTCGACCCGAACACCTCGTCGCGCACGGCGTCCAGCGCGGTCCGCAGCGCGCCCCGCAGGATCGGCTCCTCGGTCAGCCCGGTGGGCACCACCCGGGGCCGCACCAGGGTGATCGCGGCCACCTCGTGCTGCACCCGTTCGGCAAGCGCCGCCCCGCCGGCCTGCCCCACCTCACCGGCGAGCACCACCAGCGGCGGGTCCAGCACCACGCAGGTGCTGGCCACCCCGAGGGCGAGCCGTCGGGCCAGCTCGTCGAGCAGCGGGCCACCGGCGGTGCCGGCGGCGATGGCGGCCCGCACCGCGCCGGCCGCGTCCGGTGCGTCGATGCCGTGTTCCCGGGCCACCGCCTGGACCGCGTCCGCGCCGGCGAGCTGCTGGAACGCCGGCTTCGCCCGGCGCGAGACGTCCCGGGGGATCGGCACCCCCGGCACCGGCAGGTAGCCGATCTCGCCGGCCGCGCCGCTGCTGCCGTGGTGCAGCCGGCCACCCAGCATGATCGCCAGACCGACCCCGGCACCCACCCAGACCAGGACGAAGTCCGCCAGCCCCTGCGCGGCCCCGGACTGCGCCTCGGCGACGGCGGCCAGGTTGACGTCGTTCTCGAAGACGACCGGCGTGTGCAGGTCCTCGCGCAACGCGGCGAGCAGGCCCCGGTGCCAGCGGGGCAGGTTGAACGCGAAGGTGATGTCGCCGGTCGCCGGGTCGACCAGACCCGGAGTGCCGAGCACCACCCGCCGTACGCTGTCCAGCTCCGCGCCGGCCCGGCTGGCCGCCTGCACCACCGCCGTGTGCACCACGCCGACCGGGTCGTCGGTGTCCCGGGTGGACTGCTCGACCTGACTGACGACCGCACCGGTGATGTCCGCGCAGGCGGCCACCACCCGTTCCGCACCCACGTCCACCCCGACCACGTACGCGCTGCCCGGCCGCACGGCGTAGAGCTGCGCGTTCGGCCCCCGCCCACCGGCCTGCTCACCGACCCGGGCGACCAGCCCCCGTTCCTCCAGCCGCTCGACCAGCTGCGAGGCGGTGACCTTGGACAGGCCGGTCAGCTCGCCGAGCCGGGCGCGGGTGAGCGGGCCGCGTTCGAGCAGGAGCTCCAGCGCCGCACGGTCGTTGAGCGCCCGCAACAGTCGGGGGGTTCCGGGCAGCCGGGTCGCACTCATGCCACGTCCTCTGGTTTTCGTAAACTCTGCTTACCGAATCGCGTTGATCAGGGATGTCCGTAGCGTATCGGCCGCCCCGTGGCGGGGAACTCGGACGACCCGGCCGCCCGTACCGACACACGTGCCGTCCACCGGCACGCGTCGACAGCCGGCCGGTGCGCCGTCGGCGCGGGTTCCGGGGGCGGGAGAGGGGGTTCAGGTGGGGATCGATCCAGGACTGCGCCGGCTGGCGCTGGGCACGCTGCTGGCCGCGTACCCGGGGCCGGTGCCGCCGGACTGGGCGGTCGCGCTGGTCGCCGAGGGGCTGGCCGGGCACACCCTGTTCGGCGGCAACGTGCACGACCCGGGCCAGCTCGCGGCGGGCACCGCCGCGTTGCGCGCCGCCCGGCCCGACGTGCTGCTCGCCATCGACGAGGAGGGTGGCGACGTGACCCGGCTGGCGCACGCCACCGGCAGCCCGTACCCGGGTAACGCGGCGCTCGGCGCGGTCGACGACACCGCGCTCACCCGGGAGGTCTACGCGGCGATCGGCGGTGAACTGGCCGCCGTCGGCGTCACCGTCGACCTGGCCCCCACGGTCGACGTGAACACCGCCGACGAGAACCCGGTGATCGGCACCCGCGCGTTCGGGGCCGACCCGGGCCGGGTGGCCGCCCACACGGCCGCCGCCGTGGCGGGTCTCCAGTCGGCGGGGGTGGCGGCCTGCGCCAAGCACTTCCCCGGCCACGGCGCGACCGTCGCCGACTCGCACCACGAACTGCCCACCGTGGACGCCGACGCGGCGCTGCTGCGGGCCCGCGACCTGCCGCCCTTCGCGGCGGCGGTCGACGCGGGCGTGCAGGCGGTCATGACGGCGCACATCCGGGTGCCGGCGCTGACCGGGGACGGCCCGGCCACCTTCAGCCGGGCCGTCCTGGTCGACCTGCTGCGCGGCGAGTACGGCTTCACCGGCGCGGTGGTCACCGACGCGTTGGAGATGAAGGGCGCGACCGTCGCCGCCGGTGGGGTCGGGCCGGCCGCCGTACGGGCCCTGGCCGCCGGGGCGGACCTGCTCTGCCTGGGCGCGAAGGTCGACGCCACGCTGGTCGAGCGGGTGGTGGCCGAGATCGTCGGGGCGCTCGGGGACGGCCGGCTGGACCGGGCCCGGGTGGAGCAGGCCGCCGGTCGCGCCGCCGCGCTCGCCGCCTGGACCGGCGCGGCCCGCCCACCCGGTCCCACCGGCCCCGTCGAGGTCGGCCTCGGGTACCGGGCCGCCCGCCGGGCGGTGCGGGTGGAGGGCGACCCGACCGGGCCGGCATGCCCGCTCGTGGTGCAGGTGTACGCCGCCGCCACCGTCGCCGAGGGCCGGGTGCCGTGGGGGCTGGGCCCGCACCTGGCCGACGTCGAACAGCTCCGGGTGGTCGCCGCCGAGGTCGACCCGGCCACGGTACGCCGGCTCGCCGGGGACCGGCCGGTCGTGCTGGTCGGGCGGCACCTGCACCGGCTGCCCGGCGGTCCCGCGCTGGTCGAGGCGCTGGCCGCGACGCATCGGGTGACGGTGGTGGAGATGGGCTGGCCGGGGCGGTGGCGGCCGGCCGGGGTACGGGCCTTCGTCACCACCTTCGGCGCGAGCCACGCCAACGGTCGCGCGGCGGCGGAGGTGCTCGGCCTGACCGGCTGACGGGCCGTCCCCCGACGGGCGGGGCACCTGCGCGGGGCGGGACGGCCCGGTCAGCGACGCCAGGGTGCCGGGTCGCCGTGGTCGTCGGGAAGGCCGAGCAGCCGGCCCACCGCGGTGATCCGCAGGACCCGGGACACCACCGGTTGCGGGTCGACCAGCCGCAGGGTGGCCCCCCGGCCGACCGCCTCGGCCGCCGCGTGCAGCAACGCGGCCACCCCCGTCGAGTCGAGGAAGGTGACGGCCGTCAGGTCGACGACGATCTCCGACAGACCGGGGTGGCACAGCGCCTCGTCGAGGTCGCGTTGCAGCCCGGGGACGGTGGCGACGTCCAGGTCACCCACCGGTGCCAGGACCACCCGCCCGTGCCCCTCGCCCGGCGTCGGCAGCTGCATGTCAGTCCACTCCTGGCCATCCGGCCGTCCCCGACCGCGCGCCGGTTCTCGCCGCGACGCCCGACCCTACCGGGGGCTCCTGACACCACCCTGCCGGGCAGCCACCGGAGCGAACGACGAGCACGTTGCGTCACCGGGCCTCGACGGCGAACTTTCCCTTAATCCCAGCTCAAGTCCATTACTGGACAGAGAGAACCCGCCGACCACCCCTTGCCGAGCCAGCATCCGAGTACGTAGCGTGACCAACACCGAGGTCGACCGGTGGACACCGGTCACGGCGGGGCCTGGGGCAGGCAGCGGACCGTGGATCCGGCCCGGGATCCACGGTCCGCGCCGCCGGCCGGGCCGCGCTCTCACGGCGGGTAGACGCCGTAGGTCGACCAGCCCCGGTCGGCGAACCCGGCGGCCTCGGCGACCCGGGCGGAACCGGTGTTCGCCGGATCGTGCCGGTAGGTGGGGACGGCGCCCTCGTCGAGCACCCGACGGGCGGCCTGCGCGACGAGCCGTCGGGCCAGCCCCCGGCCGCGCGCCGCGGGCACCGTGCCGACGGCCAGCTCGTGCCCGTACGCGTCGTGCCGTTTGATGCCGACGCCGGCGAGGTAGCCGCCGTCGGCGTCCCGCACGACGAGCACCTCGCGGTCGAACAGGTGCAGCCAGGGTGGCAGGGCGGGGTCGGTGGGGGCGGTCCAGGTGCCGACGTCGGGCAGCGGGGCCGGCGCGAGGCACCACCGGAACACGTCGTCGTTGACCACCCAGGCGGGTTGCCCGACCAACGCCGGCAGCGCCCCGTGCAGGGCGGGCCGGGGCCCGGCGGCCAACTCCCGGACGGCCGCGACCAGCCCGGACGGCACGGAGAGCACGGTGCTGCCGGCGGCCCGGACCGCGACCGCCGGGCGGACCCGGCCGTCCCAGGCCGGACGCGTCCGCCGCCACGAGCCGACCACGTGCAGGCCGGGCGGTGCCGGCCACTGCCCGAGCCAGGTCGCCAGGTGCAGGTACAGCCGCCGGTCCAGCACCGCCCGCCCCTCTCAGCCCGTGGGTCGCTTCATGATCCACGGTACGCCGGGCCGCCACGGCCGACGCCCGGTTGCCGGGAGCGCGTCACGGGTAGAGGGAACCGGACCGTGAGCTGCCTCACCGGAACCCGGTCCATCGACCGTGCGTCATATCTATTTCCATACATGGACACCTTTCTTTGGGACGGTAATGGCCATGCCTATGCAGCCGAACGAGCGGTACCAGCAGGACAGCGCACGAGTGTGGAACACGGCGGGGGGTGCCGGCCGGTTTCCGGCCCAGCCGCGCTACCGGGAGGCCCGGTGCGGTCGCGGCGTCAACGCCCGACTGTCCTGGGGCGAGCTGAACACCCTCCCCGCCGGCATCTCCTCCCGGCGCGGCCTCACCGCCCGCTGACCCGGCACGGCGCGCCCGCGACGACGGCCCCGGTCCGTCCCCCGTGGCCCCGGCGGACGCGCCCCGCAGCGGCGACGCACCACCGCACCGACCCGTCGGTGCCACCACGCGACCCCCGGCGGCTGCGCCACGCGCCGGCCGTCCCACCGGGGTGTCCGGCCGGGGCGTTCGCACACCTGTCGGGTAGCGTCTTGTGGTCGATTCCGGCCAGCGACAGGAGAACCGCAGCGCATGGGCAAGAAGACGATCCACGTCTCCGACTTCAGCGGCACGGTGCTGCGTCCCGACGACGAGGTGGTCCGGGTCGTCGTGCTGGAGCATCCCGACCTGGTGGCCGGGCCCGTGCAGTTGGACGCCACCGTGACCGAGGTGGAGGGCATCGACGACGCCGCGCTCGACGTGGCGGTGGTCGAGATCCACGACCGGCACGCCGGCGGGGAACCGCGTCGGGTGGTGCTGACCGCCAGCGAGTTCGACGCGATGGCGACCGACACCCCGATGGCGCAGTTGCTGCGTACCGCCGAGCGGGTGCGTCCGCCGAAGGCCCGCAAGAGCACCGAGAAGATCGACTACGGCACCCTCGACCACGCCGGGAAGCCGCACCGGGGGCGGGTCACCGAGGAGGAGGCCCGGCTGGTGCGCGAGCAGCTCGACGAGGTCAACAAGCGCCTCGCCGACGCCGGCATCCGGCAGATCGACCCGACCGACCCGGAGCACGCGCTGCGGTACGGCTTCCCCGCCGGCGACTGACCGGCCGGCCGGGCGCGCCCCCGGTGCCGTGCCCGGCCCCGGCCCGTCGCACCCTGGCCTGCCGCATCCCGCCCTGTCGTGCCGGACGGGCCGGTCACGTCGGGCCGTTACTTGCCGGCGAATCCGGCGAGGGCGGCGGCCAGCTGGGCCTCGGCCCGCTCCTTGGTCAGGCCGAGGCCGGACAGCACGCCCGTGCCGTCCTCCAGCTCGAGCAGGGCCAGCAGGATGTGCTCGGTGCCGACGTAGTTGTGCCCGAGCCGCAGCGCCTCCCGGAAGGTGAGTTCGAGGGCCTTCTTGCCCTGTGCGTCGTACGGGATCAGGTCGGGGACCTGGTCGGACGCGGCGGGCAGCGTCGCGGTGACCGCCTCCCGCACGGCGTCCGGGCCCAGCCCCTCGGCGACCATGGCCTTGGCGGCGAGGCCGTCGGGTTCGGCGAGCAGGCCGAGCACCAGGTGTTCCGGGCGGATCTCCGCGTTGCCGGCGCCGCGGGCCTCCTCCTGCGAGGCGATCACCACGTTGCGGGCGCGTGGGGTGAACCGGCTGAAACCGGCGTTGGGGTCGAGCGTCGCGGCGGCGTCGGCCTTCGCGGCGGAGCGCTTCTGGGCGGCCTGCTTGCTCACCCCCATGCTCTTGCCGATCTCGGTCCACGAGGCCCCGGAGCGGCGGGCCTGGTCGACGAAGTGGCCGATCAGGTGGTCGGCGAGGTCGCCGAGGTGGTCGGCGACGAGCACCGCGTCGCTGAGTTGGTCGAGCGCGTCCGGCCGGGCCTTCTTGATGGCCTGGATCAGCTCGTCGAGGCGGACAGGGTGTGGGAGCTGAGCGGGTTCCGTCATGCGTCAACCATAGGTTGACGCACCGCGATCGTCAACCGGAAGTTGACGATCGGGACTGTCGGGTGAACACCGGCACCTCCGCCATCCGTCGATCCCCCGCCGCACCCGATCCGGGCGGGCCGCCCGTGCTCCGATAGCGTGCGGCGACGGACCGGGTCGGGTCGGGTCGGGTCGGGTGACGTTGCGGGAGGATCGGGATCATGCGGTTGCACGTCGGCTGCGCGATGTGGACCCACCGGTCCTGGCAGGGGCGGCTGATCGCCCACCCGCTGCCGGCACACGAGCGACTGCGGCACTACGCCGGCTGGTGCGACGCGGTCGAGGGGAACACCACGTTCTACGCCACTCCGACCCGGGAGACCGTGGAGTCCTGGGCGCGGCAGACCGGGCCCGACTTCCGCTTCGTCCTCAAGCTGCCGAAGGTGGTGACCCACGAACGGCGGCTCGTCGACGCCGACGCGCCACTACGCGACTACTTCGACGCGATCGCCCCGCTCGGCGGCCGGGCGCACGCCCTGTGGATCCAACTGCCGGGGTCGTTCACCCCGACGGACGTCCCCGCGCTCGCCGACCTGCTGCGCCGGCTGCCCGCCACCCACCGGTACGCCGTGGAGGTCCGGCACCCCGCGTTCTTCCTGGAGCCCCGCGCGACGCGCCTGCTGGAGGGGGTGCTCGCCGAGGTGTCCGCCGAGTGGGTCCCCTTCGACACCACCGCGTTCTTCCGCACCCCGCCGACCAGCGACGCGGAGCGGGAGGCGTGGACGAAGAAGCCCCGCCTGCCGTTGCGGACGGCGGCGCTGACCGACCGGCCGATCGTCCGCTATCTCGGCCGGGACGCCGAGTCCGAGACGGTCGAGGGCTGGCAGCGCTGGGTCGAGATCACCGTCGACTGGTTGCGGGAGGGCCGTTCGCCCACCGTGTTCGTGCACACCCCGGACAACGCCGACGCACCCCTGCTCGCCCGCCGGTTCCACGACGAGGTACGGGCCCGGGTCCCCGCCCTGGCCCCGCTGCCCGAGCCGATCCCGACCGGGCCGCTCACCCTGTTCTGACCGCCCCGCACCCCCGCCGGCGGGGCCCGGGACAACGCGCGCCGATCGATACCGAAAGTTTCGAGTATTCGATCCGGATATCCCGTCGAGTGCACTTCCCGCCGAACACCCCAATGCGGCGTCCCACCTGCGTCTCACCACGTCACCCGCACAGGACATGTGATTGACGTTTCTCGATGTTATGCCTACAGTTCCGAAAGAGTAACCGAAAGTTTACCGAAAAGATGATCGGCTCCGGCTGACCGCCGTGGCTTCTCCCCGAGCTGACGCAGGCGGTGCCGGACCGGCACGCCGACGAGCCAGGAGGAACCGGAGACATGACGCAGGTCGTCCTGTTCGCGATCGACATCTGCGCGGTGGCGCTGCTCGTGTTCGGGCTCTACTTCCCCCGACACCGACGCCGCGACCTCGTCGTCGCCTACCTGGGGGTCAACGTCGGCGTCCTCGCGGTGGCCAGCGCCCTGAGCGCCAGCAACGTCGGTGCCGGGGTCGGGCTGGGGATGGCCCTGTTCGGCGTCCTGTCCATCATCCGGCTCCGCTCGACCGAACTCGACCAGCACGAGGTCGCGTACTACTTCTCGGCGCTCGCCCTGGGCCTGCTCGGCGCGCTGGGCACCCGCTCGGTCTGGCTCAACGGCGGGCTGATGGCGCTCATCGTCGCGGTGATGTTCCTCGGCGACCACCGCCGCGTGTTCCGGCACTACCGGCACCAGGTCCTGGTGCTCGACTCGGCCCTCACCGACCACGTCGCCCTCGTCGCCCACCTGGAACAGCTGCTCAACGCCCGGGTGCACGTCGCCACCGCCCAGCGGGTCGACCTGGTCAACGAGACCACCGTGGTCGACGTGCGCTACTCGGTGGCCCGTCGTACCCCGGCGTCCGCCCCCGGTTCACCGGCGGTGGCGGGAGCACGTCGATGACCGCGCCGCCGTTCACGTCGGTGCTGGCCGGCCTGCCCTGCGTCGAACTCGCCGAGCTGATCGACCGGGCCGCGCTGCAGAGCCGGGTGGACCGCAAGTACGTCGTTCCGCTGGACGAGTTGCCGGGCCTGCTCGACCGGATCGCCCCGTACGCGCGGGTGCTGGACATCGGCGGCACCCGCACCTTCCGCTACGAGTCGGTGTACTTCGACACCCCGTGCCTGGCCAGCTACCACGGCGCGGCGTACCGGCGGCGGCGGCGCTTCAAGGTGCGCACCCGCACCTATCTCGACTCGGCGGAGTGCTGGCTGGAAGTCAAGATCAGCGGAGCCCGGGGGCTTGTCACCAAACACCGGCTGCCCTACCGGACGGAAGACCGTCGTACCGTCCGGTCGGGACGGGACTTCGTCGACGAGGCACTCGACCGCGAGTCCATCCGGTCCGCCCCCGCCGGTGGTCATCTCGAACCGGTGCTGGTGACCGGCTACCGGCGCACCACGCTGCTGCTGCCGGCGACCGCGAGCCGGGTCACCATCGACACCGACCTGCACTGGCAGGACGACCACCGGACCCTGGGCCTGCCCGGGGTCGCCGTGGTCGAGACCAAGACCCGGTCGGCGGCCGGCCCGGTCGACCGGCTGCTGTGGCAGCGCGGCACCCGACCCGCCCGGATCTCGAAGTACGCCACCGGCCTGGCCGCCCTGCGACCGGACCTGCCGGACGTGCCGTGGCGGCGGACGCTGCGCCGCCACTTCCGCGACGCCACCGGGTCGGCAGCACCGGCACCGGCCCCCACCACCCCCCGAGTCACCCAGGAGACATCGTGCGTCTGACCGTTCGCCCGCCCACCCGGCGTGCCGTCGGGATCGCGGCCGTGGCCGTGCTCCTCACCGGACTCCTCGTGCCGCACACGGCACAGGCCGGACCATCCGCCGCGACCCCCGGCCCGCCCGCCGCCCGCGCCAGGGTCACCACCGGCCTGGACACCTCCGCCGCCGACGCCGTCGCCGCCGTCGGGGCGGCGGACGAGCTGGTCGGCGACATCGTCTTCTCCCGGCCGAGCGGCACCTTCCAGGGGGAGGTGACGGTCTCGCTGAGCACCGCGATCGGCGGCGCGCAGTTGCGGTACACCACCGACGGCCGGCTGCCCACCGCCCAGTCGTCGCTGTACGCGGGCACGCCGCTGCGGTTCACCCGCACCACCCAGCTACGCGTGCAGGCCTTCGTCGGCCAGACCGCCTCCGGTGCGCCGGGGACCGCCATGTACGTCGCCCAGAACGTCGCCACCGCCCACGACCTGCCGGTGGTCCTGCTCGACTCGTACGGTGCCGGCAAGCCCGGCCGCGAGTACCTCGACGCCACCGCCATGGTCTTCGAGCCGGGCGGCGGTGGCACCACCTCGCTGGCCGCGACCCCGACGGTCGCCACCCGCGCCGGATTCCACCTGCGCGGCCAGTCGTCGGCGTCGTTCGAGAAGACGCCGTACCGCGTCGAACTGCGGGGCAACGACAACGACGACGCCGACTACCCGGTGCTGGGCATGCCGGCCGACTCCGACTGGGTGCTGCGCGGGCCGTTCAGCGACAAGGCGTTGATCCGGGAGGCGCTCGTCTACGACCTCGGGCGCGAGATGGGCATGCCGGCGCCGCGGTACCGGTTCGTGGAGTTCTATCTCAACACCGACGCCGCCCCGGTGGCCGCCGGTGACTACATGGGCGTCTACATGCTGGTCGAGACGATCAAGAACGCCAAGAACCGGCTCGACCTCAAGCAGCTCGACGAGGACGACCTGACCCTGCCCAAGATCCAGGGCGGGTACATCTGGAGCTTCGAGTGGCTGGCCGCCGAGGAACCGACGCTGACCTGCACCGGTCCGGCAGCGACCTGCTGGAACTACCTGGAGGTGCGGGACCCGTCACCGTTGCAGGCGCCCCAGCGGGACTGGCTGCGGGGCTACGTGCAGGAGTTCCACGACGTGCTGCGGGCACCGAACTCCGCCGACCCGGTCACCGGCTACCGGAAGTACATCGACGTCGACTCGTTCGTGGACCAGATGGTCCTCAACGAACTCAGCCGGGAGATGGACTCCTACATCCGCAGCGCGTACTTCTACAAGGACCGGGACACCAAGATCTTCGCCGGCCCGCTGTGGGACTACGACCTCACCTTCGGCGTCGGCGGCTACTTCGGCAACGACCAGATCGCCGGCTGGCAGTACCAGCAGACCCGGCAACCGCTGGCCAACGACTGGTTCCCGCAACTCGTACGCGATCCGGCCTTCGTCAACCAGCTCCGGTCCCGCTGGCAGACGCTGCGCCGGGGCCTGCTCGCCGACACCGCCCTGCAGAGCCGGATCACCGCGCTGGCCGCACCGTTGACCAACGCCGCGCAGCGCAACTTCCAGCGCTGGCCGAACCTGACCGCGCCGATGGTCGGCCCCTTCTACACCCCGACCGCGTCCACCTGGCAGGGCCAGGTCCAGGCCATGCGGGACTGGATGCTGCGCCGGGCGGCCTGGTTGGACTCCACCGCCGGCTGGGGCGGCCCGGTCACCACCCCGCCCCCGTCGCCCACGTCACCCGCCCCGACCACCCCGCCGCCCACCACCACCGCACCGCCGACGACGACCCCGCCGCCGTCCACCACGACCCCGCCCCCGGGGGCCGCTCGCTGTACCGCGACGTACACCGTGACCAGCCAGTGGACCGGCGGGTTCCAGGGCGAGGTACGGGTCACCGCCGGCACCTCGGCGATCAGCAACTGGGCCGTGACCTGGGCGTACACCAATGGCGAGCGGGTCACCCAGGCCTGGAACGCGACAGTGACCAGCCAGGGCGCGACGGTGACCGCCCGTAACGTCGCCTACAACGGCACACTCGCCGCCGGCGCCAGCACCTCGTTCGGGTTCCTCGGCTCGTCCACCGGCGGCCCCGGCGTCCCGGTGCCGAGCTGTACGACGGGTTGACCCCGGACCACCTGGCACCGGCCGGTCCCCGCCGCCGGTGCCGGGTGGCGTCGGGTCGTCAGTCCCCGGCCGCGCTCCCGGTCATCGCCCGGGCCAGCCGCTCCCGGACCCGGGCGGCGTCCGGGTGACCGAGGTCGTCGAAGATGTCCAGCGCCCGCCGCCAGGTCCGCAGGGCACCGTGGACGTCCCCCGCCGCCTGCCGGGTCTCACCGAGCCGGGTCAGGGTGTCGGCCTCGTCGTACCGGTCACCGATGCGTCGGTACAGCGCCAGCGCCCGACCGTAGCAGCGGATCGCCCGCCGGTGCTGGCCCAGCCGGTCGTGGATGAAGCCCAGGCTGTCCCAGGTGTTCGCCTCGCCGTGCCGGTCGCCGGTCGGGCGCAGCAGCATCAGCGCCTGGGAGCAGTGCTCCAGCGCCGGCCCGTACTGGCCGAGTTGGGCGTGCGCCCAGCCGACCCCGTTGCGGGCGCTGGCCTCCCCGGCCAGGTGACCGGCGGCCCGGTAGAGCGCCAGGGCGCGCTGCCCGTGCTCCAGCGCCTCGGCGTACCGGCCGAGCCCGTCGAACATCGCACCGAACGCCCGGTGGGTGCGTGCCTGCCCGGTGTGGTCGCCCAACGCGCCGAACAGGATCAGCGCCTCCCGGTAGTGCGCGACCGCCTCGTCCAGCCGACCCAACCGGCAGAGCACCCGGGCCAGGTCACGGTGGGCGTTCGCCTGCCCGACCCGGTCCCCCGCCTGCTGCGCCCCGGCCAGGGCGGCCTGCTGGGCGGCGGCCAGGTCCAGCCAGTTCCCCCGGCGCTGGAGGAAATCCACCAGAGTCCAGGCCAGTTGCCAGGCGTGCCCGTCGAACCCGGTACGCCTCGCGTGCGAGACCGCCGCCAACAGCACCGGGTACTCGGTGGTGAACCAGGCCAGGGCCGGACCGTGGGCGGTGAGCTCCTCGGGCGTCACCCCGGGCGGGGCGGCGGCCAGCGTCACCGGGTCCCGACCTGGTTGCAACAGCAGCGCCGCCGTGTGCGCGGTGTGCAGGTAGTGGTCCAGTCCACGCCGGACCGCCGCCTGCCGCTCCTCGGCGGGGTCGAGGCTCTCGGCCAACTCGCCCGCGTACGCCCGCAGCAGGTCGTGCGCGGTGAACCGGCCGGGCGCGTGTTCGGTGACCAGGTGGGCGTGGGCCAGTTCGGCCAGCAGCCGGGTCACCTGGCTGCGGGGCAGGCCGGCCAGGCTGGCCGCCGCGGCGATCCCGATGTCCGGCCCCGGGTGCGAGCCGAGCAGCCGGAACAGTCGCGCCGCCGCCGGGGTCAGGTTCCGGTACGACCAGGAGAAGACCGACTGCACGTCCGTCCCGGTGTCCCCACCGTCGAAGGAGTCGAGCAGGCGCGGCGACTCGCGTAGCTCGTCGACGATGGTGGCCAGCGGGAACGTGGGGTGCGCCGCCCCGCGCGCGGCGAGCACGGCCAGCGCCAGCGGCAGCCGTACGCAGCGTTCGATCATCTCGTCGACCGCCTGCGGTTCGACGGTCAACCGGTCCGGGCCGAGCCGCCGGGCCAGCAGCTGCCACGCCTCGGCGGTGCTGAGCAGGTCGACGGCGATCTGCCGGGCCCCCTCGGCGGTGATCAGCCCGGCCAGCCGGTTGCGGCTGGTGACCAGGAACAGGCAGCCGGGACTGCCGGCCAGCAGCGGCCGTACCTGCTCGACGTCGCGGGCGTTGTCCAGCAGCACCAGCATCCGCCGGCCGGCGAGCAGGCTGCGGTAGAGCCCCACCTGGGCGGGCAGGTGGGTGGGGATCCGCTCGGGCGGCACCTCCAGGGCCTCCAGGAAGCCCCGTACCGCCTCGGCGGGTGTGACCACCGCGCCGGTGGCGTCGAATCCGCGCAGGTCGACGTAGAGCTGCCCGTCGGGGAAGCGGTCGGCGACCCGGTGGGCCCAGTACACCGCCAGGGTCGTCTTGCCGACACCGGCCGTACCCGACAGCGTCATCGTGGTGGTCGACTGGCCACCGCCGGGCGTGCCGTGGTCGGCGCAGCCCGCGTCGAGCTGGGCGAGCTGCGCGGCGCGGCCGACGAACCCGGGCAGCGCCGGGGGCAGTTGGCGGGGCACCGGCAGCCGGGCCGGCGTGCCACCGGCCCGGCCACCGGCGGACCGGGGCCGGACGACCGCGCGACCGGCCCGGCCGGTGGACGGGTGTTCCGGGCTGGCGAGCCGGCGACGCTCCTCGACCCGGTCCCGCGCGGTGGCCAGCGCCCCCTGCTCGGCGGGGCTCGCCCCGAGCAGCCGGATCAGGGTGTCGAAACGCTCCGGCGGGGGCAGGATGTTCCCGGCGAAGTACTCCCCGATCACCCCCCGCGACCAGCCGGTCTTCGCCGCGAGCTGGCGGTAGGTAAGCGGGGTCTCGCCCTGTTGCCGGGCCTCCCGGCGGCGGAGCTGACGCAGCAGGGCGGCCAGTTCCGCAACGGTGTGTATCCCGGTGTCCAGTGGGGACATCGTCGACGCCGAACGGACTGTCCCGGCCATCGGCTGCCGAGCGCCCGAAGGGACCCGTTGGTCGGTCATACGGCCTCCACCCCCCGGCCATCCGTCGCCCCGGATTGCCGACAGGGGGAGGGTATGACCGGCGGCGCAGCGTCGGGTAGGCGACCGCCGATGTATGACAGTTCCATGTCGGTCCGGTTTCGCCCGCCGTGGCCGCCCGGCGTCCGTCCCCCGTCCGTCCGGCGCTGTCCGGGGGTGTCCGGTGGTGTCCAGGATGCCCGGCCGGACACCCCCGGCACCTGCCAATGTCCCCAGGGCGGGTCGAGGCCCGCACCAAGAAACCCTGGGGAAGGGGTACGTATGTCTCGTCCACAACCGACCGTGCTGCGGTCGACCGGGCTGCTACGCCGGGCCGCCGCCGCGGCGTTCGGCGTCACCATGCTCGTCGCCGGGGTGGCCACCGCACCGGCCACCGCCGCGCCCGCTCCCGCCGCCGGGGGCAAGGCGACCGCCGCCGGCTCGTTCATCGACAGCACGCCGGTGCCGGGCGGCTTCGCCTCCTGGAAGGAGCTGCTCGAACTCCAGCAGCGGATGAACAACGCCGCCGCCCGGATCACCAAGATCGCGCAGCGCGACGCGAAGTCCGGTTTCGCCGGTGTGATCGCCGATCCCACCGCCCGGAAGCTGCAGGTCTTCTGGAAGGGCGAGGCACCGGCCAGCCTGGTGGCGACCAGCCGGGCCACCGTGCCGACCGAGGTGCTGCCCGCCGCGTACACCCGCCGGGAGCTGGACGTCGCGGCGGCCAAGCTGCGCCGCTCGGCCGGTGACAAGATCACCACGGTCGGGCCGCGCGCCGACGGCGCGGGCCTCCTCGTCGGCACCCAGAACGGCCTGCTCGGCGCGGCCAGCATGGCCGGCGTCCCGGTGACCGTGCAGACCGGGGTCTCCGCCTCCCCCGCCACCCGGTGGGACGACACCGCGCCGTGGTGGGGCGGCGGCGCGTGGCGCAACGCCACCACCGGTGGTGGCTGCTCGACCGGCTTCGGGGTCTTCCAGGGCGGGTCGGCGCGGATGCTCTCCGCCGCGCACTGCGGCAACATCAACAACGCCGCGACCGACCCGACCGGGCAGTCGATCGGCATCGTCGGCACCCGCAACGCCGGCACCGACACCCTGCTGCTGTCGGGCAGCTCGGGCGGCCGGGTCTTCAACAACAGCATCGACGCCAACGGCGCGGTGGTCAGCGAGTTCAGCAACCAGGTGATCGGCGCGCAGGCCAGCCAGGTCGGCAACTTCGTCTGCACCTCGGGGGCGTACTCGGGGACCCGGTGCTCGATCCAGGTCAAGGCCCGGAACCTGTGCATCAACGTGCGTGACTTCGGCACGGTCTGCGGCCAGGTCCAGGCGGAGAGCACCACCCGCACCAACGCGGTCGGCCAGGGCGACAGCGGCGGCCCGGTGGAGATCGTCAACCCGGCGAACACCCTCCAGGTCTGGGCCACCGGCACCAACACCGCCATCGACGACGGCGGCGCGGCGACCGCCTGCACCGGCTACCGGCCCACCGGCCGGGTCTGCGCGTGGCGGATGTACTACGAGGACATCATCTCCGGGATGGCCGGCGTCGGCGCCTCGGGCGTGATCCTCGGCTGACGGACCCGACCCCCGCTCGACGGGGGCGGCGGAGGAGGGTGGACCGGCGCGACCCCGTGCGCCGGTCCACCCGACGGCCGGGCCGGTACGCGTACCCCGCGTACCGGCCCGGCCGTTCGTGGTCCCCGTCGACAGGTCGAAGTGGGATTCACGGAATCGTCAACCGGTATGGCGGCATCATCTTGTGACATCGTCGTACGTCACTAATTCACGACAAATACCGGCGGAGGTGAAAACAATCGACGCCACCCGGCGGCCGGCAGCCGACACGGGTAGTGCAGATACTTTGACAGAGGTGCACAAGCTGCCCATCATCCCCACAACCGAATAACTGCCATAACTGGCCGTATTTGAATCCTTGCTTTCCGCACACGACATTGTTAGCCTCGTACGCACCCCGCTCCCATTGCGGGCCGTAATTGTCACCCGGATCACGCGAACTCGTACCGAAAGACCTCGCACACGGATTTGGGAAAATCATGGAAACTGTGCGGCCGATGTCATGACAGCCACCCCCACCGCAGCGGTGCAGCCGGGCGGGAGTTCCCACCGGGGCGGCGATTTCCACCGCTACTGGATCGCCGGAGCGATCGACCAGATCGGATCGCAGGCCACCGGCATAGTGCTCCCGCTGCTCACCCTCGCCGTGACCGGGTCACCGGCGGCGGCCGGGCTGGTGGGCGCGCTGGCCCTCACCGGTCGCCTCGTCGCCGCGCCGGTGGCGGGGGTGCTGGCCGACCGGCTGCCGCGCCAACGCATGATGGTCGTCTCGCTGCTGGTCGCCGCCGGCGCGATGACCGCGATCCTCGTCTCCGTCGCGGCCGGCGTGCCGACCCTCGGGCTGCTGGCCGCCGCCGCGTTCGTCGAGGGGGTCGCGCAGAGCGGTTACGAGGCCGCCGGTGCCGGCGCGATCCGGCGGCTGCTGCCCGCCGACGACCAGAAGGCGCTGGCCCGGCTGGAGGCCCGCAACAACGCCGCCCGGATCGTCGGCCCACTGCTCGGCGGCGCGCTCTACCAGCTCGCCCGCTGGCTGCCGTTCCTGGCGGACGTGGTGTCCTACCTGGTCGCGGCGGCTCTGGTGGCCACCATCCGCACCGACCTCACCCCCGAGCGCAGGGAGCGCACCTCGTTCCGCACCGACCTGCGGGAGGGGCTGCGGTTCGTCTGGCGGCAGCCGTTCCTGCGGTTCGTGACGATCTGGGCGGCCGGCATCAACGTCACCTTCGGCGCGCTGGTCTACTACGCCATCCTGACCGCCGGCCGGCAGGGCGCACCGGCCGCGTCGATCGGCCTGATCCTCACCATCGCCAGCGTCGGCGGCCTCGTCGGCGCGCTGGCCGCCCCGATGGTCTTCAGCCGGGTCCGGCCGGTCACCGTCATCGTGTTCGCCTCATGGGCCATGGTCGGGCTGGTCGTCGCGATGTCCCAGGCCCGGCAGACCTGGAGCTACGGCCTGCTGTTCGGGCTGGTCTTCCTGCTCAGCCCGCTGCTCGGGGTGATCTTCCAGTCCCGGGTGATCGCGTTGACTCCCGACGGACTCCAGGGTCGGGTGGCCACCGTGATGGGCACCGTCGGCGAGGTGCTCCAGACGCCCGCACCGCTGCTGGCCGGGGTGCTGGTCGCCTGGTACAGCCCCGCCACGGTCGCCCTGGTGTTCGCCACCGCGCTGGCGCTGCTGGCCACGTACACCACGCTCGTCGCGCGCCGGCTCCGCACCGGCTCCGGCGCGACGGTCGGCACCGACGACAGCGCCGCCGCCGACCCCGACGGCGAGCAGACCGCCGACGGCGACGCCGGGGCCAGCTCCGACCCCGAGGAGGCCCACCGATGAGTCGCGGCCACCGGCTGTTCTACCCGGCGCTGCCGGTCGTCGCCGAACACGCGCCGCACCGGGCCGTCTACGTCGGCGACGCCGACGGCCGCTGCGAGATCCTGGCCTGGGACCGCGCCGCCGGCACCGCCCGGCAGGTGACCGACCGCCCGGCCGGCACGGTCCGGGCGGCGCTCGACCCGGCGGGGGCCACCATCTGGTGGTTCGACGACGACCTCGGCGGCGTGGGCACCTGGCGGACCTGCGACTTCGACCGGCCCGACCGGTCGGTCGGGGCGCTGCCGTCGGTGCTGCCCGCCCGGCACGCCGGTATCGCGATGGCGGCCGACGGCACCACCGCCGTCGGCCTCTCCGACGACGGCGGGATGACCGTCTTCCTGCGTACCGGCGACGGTCGGGTCGACGAACGCGTCCACGTCGGCGGCTACGCCTACCTGGTCGACCTCGACCCGGCCGGGCGGCTGCTGGTGGTCGGCGGCGACGCCGCCACCGACCCGGCGGTCACAGTCTTCACCGCCGACGGCACCCGGGTGGCCGGCATCCCCGGCGGACCGGACCGTCGGGTGTGGGCGCTCGGCTTCGCGCCGGGCGTCGACCCGGCCCGGCTGCTGCTGGTGGTGGAGGACGAGGGGGGTTACCTCCCGGCCACCTGGACCGCCGCCGAGGGGGTGGTCCGGCACGGGTGGTGCCGCTTCGACACCGAGATCACCGCCGGCTGGTTCCCCGACGGGCAGCGGCTGCTCGTCCGGCAGGACAGGCACGCCCGCACCCTTCTGCACGAGGTGGACCTCGCCGCCCGCACCCGGACGGTGGTCGACACCCCGGCGGGCAGCGTCCTGGACGCCGCGGTCTGGCCCGACGGCGACGTCGCCTACGTGTGGACCGACTCGGTGACCCCGCCGCAACTGCGCTCCGTGCGGGGGGTGGAGCTGCCCGAACCCCCCGGTGGCCGGCCCGACCCGGGCGGACCGGACGCGGTCGCGGCACCTGCGGACTACCGCCGCGAGGAGATCCGGGTGCCCGGGCCGGGCGGCCCGGTCCCCGCCCTGGTGGCCCTCCCGGCCGACCGGGAAGGCCCCCGGCCGGCCGTCTTCCTGGTCCACGGCGGGCCGTTCCAGCACGCCCGCGACGCCTACGACCCGCTGGTCGAGATCCTGGTCAGCACCGGCTGCGCGGTGGTCCGGGTCAACTACCGGGGCTCCAGCGGGTACGGCGCGGCCTGGCGCAACGACTTCTCCGCCGGGGTCGGCCTCACCCAGTTGGAGGACCTCGCCGCGGTGCGTGCCCACCTGGTCGCCGAGGGGGTCGTCGAGGACCGGCGCACCGCCCTGTGGGGCACCTCGTGGGGCGGCTACCTGACCCTGCTCGCGCTCGGCCGGCAGCCGGAGCTGTGGCGGCTCGGGATCGCGATCAGCCCGGTGGCCGACTACGTCGCCGCGTTCGAGGCGGCCACCCCGGCGTTGCGGGCGCTGGACGTGCTGCTGTTCGGCGGCACCCCGGACGAGGTGCCGCAGCGCTACGCCCGGTCCTCGCCGGTCACCTACGTCGACCGGGTCCGGGCGCCGGTGCTGCTGGCCGTCTCCACAGGTGACGTGCGCTGCCCCCCGGCACCGGTGGAGCACTACGCGCGGCTGCTGGCCGAGCGCCGCATCCCGCACCAGGTGGTCCGGCGGCGGGCCGGACACGAGGACTTCGACGCGCAGAGCCATCTGGCTCTGATGCAGACCGTGCTGCTGTTCATGCAGCGGCACTTCGACGGCGTGCAGGACGAAGGCACCCCGGTCGCGCTCGCGATGGCGCGACCGGTGGGCTGACCCCGGCACGTGACCCGGTCCCCTCGATAACGGAAAGGAGGTGAACGACATGCGCAAGAACGTTGTCGAGAACGACCCGATCAACGGCAACCGCGACCAGCTTCGGGCCTCGAACGTCTCGGTCACGGTCACGGTCAAGGTCAGCTTCTAGTGGCCGTACGGGGTGTGGGCCATCCGCCCAGGCAGGTGGCCCGCGCCCCGTATCCCCCTCATCCGGCCCGGACATCACGAGAAAGGAGAGTTCACGTGCGGGTTCTGCTGGTCAATACGCCCTGGACTTCCATCGACGTCCCCTCGTTGGCGATTGGAATCCTCACCAACAGTGTCCGCCAGAAATTGCCGGATTCCGAGGTGGAGGCGGTCCACGCGAATCTCGACTTCGTCGACTGGGTGGTCGACCGGACGGAGTTCGGGCTGAGCGACTATTACTACTACTCGTTGTTCACCTATTTCGCCGGTTGCGGCGACTGGGTCTTCTCCTCCGCGCTGTACGACGATCCGCAATGGCGGGTGAAAGAGTTCACCGACCGCGTCCGGACCCAGATGACGGAGCGGGAACTCGCGCTCAACCTGGAGCTGCACCGGTTGGCGCCGGAGTTCGTCGCCGAGCTGGCCGACCGGATCGTCGCCCGGGAACCCGACGTGGTCGGCTTCACCTCCACGTTCCAACAGAACGCCGCCGCGCTCGCCACCGCGCGGGCGGTCAAGAAGCGGGCCCCCGGCATCCGTACGGTGATGGGCGGCGCGAACTGCGACGGCGAGCAGGGTGCCGCGATCCACCGCAACTTCGCGTTCGTCGATTTCGTGGTCCGTGGCGAGGGCGAGGCGGTGTTCCCCCGGCTGCTCGCCGCGATCGGCGCGACCCTGCCGACCGCCGATGCAGCCCTGCCGACCGCCGACGCGACCCTGCCGGCGGCCGGCGCGGTTCCGGCGGACGCGCTGACCGGCATCGAGGGCCTGTGCTGGGCCGACACCGACGGCCGTTCGGTGGCGAACCCGATGAGCAGCAAGCCGCTGCCGCCGGCCGAGATCGTCGCCCCGGACTACGGGGGCTACTTCGAACGGCTGGCCGCCTCCCGGGCCCGCAACTGGGTCGAGCCCCGGCTGGTCGTCGAGGGCGCGCGGGGCTGCTGGTGGGGCGAGAAGCACCACTGCACGTTCTGCGGCCTCAACGGTTCGTTCATGCAGTTCCGCAGCAAGCACCCGGGCAGGTTCTACGACGAGATCATCGAGCTGGTCGAGCGGCACCAGGTGCTGGACATGTTCGTCGTCGACAACATCCTCGACATGAGCTACGTGACCTCGCTGCTGCCCCGGCTCACCGAGTCCGGCTACGACCTGCGCCTGCAGTACGAGATCAAGTCGAACATGAAGGGCCCGCAGGTGCAGGCGCTGGCCGACGCCGGCCTGGTCAGCGTGCAGCCCGGCATCGAGAGCCTGAGCAGCCGGGTGCTCAAGCTGATGGACAAGGGGGTCAGCGGTTGCCTCAACATCCGGATGCTGCGCGACGCCGAGACCAGCGGGATCACCATCGCCTGGAACTACCTGTACGGGTTCCCGGGCGAGACCGACGCCGACTACCTGCCGGTCATCGAGCAGATGCCGGCCCTGCACCACCTGTGCCCGGCCGACGGCAGCACCCGGATCGCCATCGAACGGTTCAGCCCGTTCTTCGTCCGCCCCGAACTCGGGTTCACCGACCTGCGGCCGGCGGCGCAGTACCGGCTGATCTACGACCTGCCCGAGTCGGAGCTGATGGACCTGGCGTACCTGTTCGACGTCCCGCCGCAGGGCATCGACGGCGAGACGGCCGACCGGCTGGACCGGGCGGTCACGCAGTGGCAGCACGAGTACGCCCGCAGCCGGCTCACCCACCACGACCTCGGCGACGAGATCGTGCTGGTCAGCCGGCGCAAGCACTTCGACTGGCACGTGCTGCGGCTGACCGACCCGGTCGAGGTGGCCGTCTTCCGGCAGCTCGACCAGCCGCACGGCATCGCCGCGTTGAGCCGGCGGCTGTCGGTCGACGAGCCGGTCCTTACGGCGTTGCTGCGGCGCTGGCGCGATCTCGGCCTGGTCTACGAGGACGCGGGGCAGTTCATCCAGATCGCCCCGCAGGCGATGAACCAGGATCTGCTGCGCATCGACCACCTGCACCTGGAACGGGCAGCCGCGGAGGCCGGAGCCGCCGCCGAGACGGGTGAGCCGGCCGTGCTCACCGCGGTCTGAGGGGAGGGAACGTGTCCACCACCGACACCGGTCTGCGGCCCATCCTGGTCGGTCTCGCCCGGGACCACGACCCGGCAGTCCTGTCCATTCCCGGCATGACCATCGGTCCGGCCGAGCTGCGTGAGCCGGCCGCGGACGCGGTCGCCCGCTGGCGTGCCGAGGGGGTCCGCCGGGTCGACCTTCCCGACGCGGTGGACCTGACGGTCACCGGGGACGACGCGACGGCCGTCGACACGGTCCGCCGGCTGGTGCTGGTCCGGGAGCTGACCAGCCACGGCATCGCCGTGGACTGGCGGCTGCGGCTGCCCGGCGTCGAGGCCGACGAGTGGCTCCCGTACAGCCACCTGCGGGCGCCGGTCGAGCTGCTCCCCGCGCCGGGCGGCGAGGGTGACCCGGTCGCGCAGCTCGACGCCTGGGTCAGGGGTTTCTACTTCGACAAGTGCACCTTCCGTCGGGGCCCGGGGTTCGTCCAGGTGCGTGACCGCCGTTCCGGTCGGTTGAACCTGCTGACCATCGACGATCCGGCCTACCTGGCGGTGCTCGACCAGTTGCTGGACGGAGCCGCCGTCACCGGGGTCGACCTCGCCATCGCCCGGGACTTCGGCGCGGAGGGTCTGGTCACGAAGATCGGCGAGCTGCTGGTGTGGCTGCCGCACCGGCTGCGCCGCTGGCCCCTGCCGTCGATGGTGATCTGAGCGTCCGACGCCCCACCCGCCCGTCCACCGCCCGCACCCCCGGGCCGGTGGGCGGGCGGTCCCGCGTTCGACCCCGGCTGGTGGTTCCCGAAAGTTTCGGGTATACAGGGTAGGTGGCCCCCTCGCGGCCGAATTAACACATGCCCTTCGCGGCCCCATCTCGGTGACAGCCGACGTCAACCCGTCGAAATCGGTTCCGCGTCGGACCGCTGCTCAGGACGATGTTTCGGGAAGATTTCCGAAACTTGTTGACAGGCGGAGCATCGACACCCTACCGTCGCCATCGACGGCACTCGATGCTGTCGACACCACCCACCGCGACCCGTCCCCCCGGTTCTGCTGGACGACCGGCCCACCACCACATGGTGGCACCCACGCAATGACCGGCTGCCGCACCTGGCCACGGACAGTCCACCGGGTCGTACCGCGTCGCTGGCGTCCGCCAGCTGTCACGAGGAGGAACACGTACATGAGCGACACCTCAACCCGACCGCGAAGGAGCGGTCGCCTGCGGCTGCTGCTCAGCGCCGCGTGCGCCGCGGCGCTCGCCGTCACCGGCACGTTCATCGCCTCGCCCAACGCGTACGCGGAGAACGACCGGACCCTCACCTCCAACCTCACCGGCACGCACAACGGCTACTTCTTCTCGTTCTGGAAGGACAGCGGCAACGCCAGCATGACGCTGCGCGCCGACGGCCGCTACAGCAGCAGCTGGGACCGGAGCACCAACAACTGGGTCGGCGGCAAGGGCTGGGCCACCGGCACCCGGCGGACGGTCAGCTACTCGGGCAGCTACAACCCGGGCAACAACAACACCTACCTCGCCCTGTACGGCTGGACCCGCAACCCGCTCATCGAGTACTACGTGGTGGAGAACTTCGGCAACTACAACCCGAGCAGCGGCGCCACCCGGATGGGCACGGTGACCACCGACGGCGGCACCTACGACATCCTGCGCAGCCTGCGGGTCAACGCTCCGTCGATCGACGGCAACCAGACGTTCTACCAGTACTGGAGCGTCCGGCAGCAGAAGCGCAGCAGCGGCACCATCACCACCGCCAACCACTTCGACGCCTGGGCCCGCGCCGGCCTGAACCTCGGCACCAACCACAGCTACCAGATCATGGCGACCGAGGGCTACCAGAGCCAGGGCAGCTCCGACATCACCGTCCGCGAGGGCGGCAGCGGCAACCCGACCAGCGGGCCGACCGGCAACCCGACCACCCCGCCCGCCGGCGGCAACTGCACCGCGGTGCTCTCGGCCGCCGAGCAGTGGGGTGACCGGTTCAACCTGAACGTCGCGGTCAGCGGCACCAGCAACTGGGTGGTCAGTCTCGGGCTGAACGGCGGCCAGAGCATCCAGAACAGCTGGAACGCCTCGGTCAGCGGCACGAGCGGCACCGTCACCGCCAGGCCGAACGGCAACGGCAACAACTTCGGCATCACCATCATGGCGAACGGAAACTGGACCTGGCCCACGGTCAGTTGTCGAACGGCCTGACCCCGACCAGTTCCTGAGCGCACGCGACGGCGGGCGGTCCCGGTGGCACCGGGACCGCCCGCTTGCTGCGTCAGGTGTGGCTGCTCAGCCGCGTATCCACTGCTGGTTGCTGCCGCCGTTGCAGGTCCAGAGCTGGACGGCGGACCCGTTGGCGGTGGCCCCGCCGTTGATGTCCAGGCACAGCCCCGAGGCGACCCCGACGATCGTGCCGTCGGCGTTGAGCCGCCACTGCTGGTTGGTGCCGCCGGTGCAGCTCCAGATCCGGGCCCGCGTCCCCGACGCGGCGCTCGCCACGTCCAGGCACTTGTTGCCGTAGACGGTGAGCTGGTTGGTCGAGGTGAGCGACCAGCGCTGGTTGGCGCCGCCGTTGCAGTCCCAGATCTGCACCACCGCGCCGTCGGTCTGGCTGGCCCCGTTGACGTCCAGGCACCGGTTCGAGCCCGCACCCCGGATCTCACCGGTCGGGGTGCCCGGGGAGCCGACGGCGGTCACCGAGAGGTTGTCGAACTGGGCGGTGACGCCCTGGCCGGTGCCGTACCCGATCTGGCCGGCGACCCAGGTGGAGTCGGTGGCCGTGCCGACGGTGGTGCCGTCGATGGCGGCGGTCAGGGTGCTGCCGTTGAGCGTGAACGACAGGTTGTGCCACCGTCCGGTGCCCAGCGCCGAGGTGTTGCCGCTGGCCAGGGTGCGCCAGTTGCCGCTGGTGTTGTTGCTGCGGATCGACCAGGCCCCGCCGTCGGTGACCCGGAAGTAGTACCCGTTCATGTTCTGCGGGCCCTGGTGGTTGTAGGTGTTGCCGCGCCCGATGAGCTGCGCGTAGCCGGACTTCTCCAGCAGCACGTCGGAGGAGACCGTGTAGTTACGCCAGGTCAGGTCGCCCAGCAGGGTGTACGGCTCGGCCTGGCCGGAGGTCCAGTAGATCGGTGCCTGCTCGGACATCTGCCGTACGCACTGCCCGCTGCGACCGGCGGCGCACCCGGCGATCTCGAACGAGCCCTGCTGGTCCATCAGGTACCGCGCCTCGCGGCCGGTGGCGTACGAGTCGAAGGTGTCGGTGTACGGCAGCTTCAGGTTGCCCTGCGCCGGGCTGACCGCCGTGCCCTTGCCCTGCCCGTTGGTGGTGGTGATGCTGTAGACGTAGCCGGGCTGGACGGTGAGCGAGAAGCGCCCGCCGCTCGGGGTGATGTCGCTGCCGCGGACGAAGTGGTCGGCGGTGTTGTTGGAGCGTACGTTCGTCGACCAGACCCGTACCGTGCCGGTGGACAGGCCGCCGGTGACGGTGAAGTCGAGGGTCTGCGCGCCACCGGCGTCCATCGTCTCGATGATGGTGCTGTAGTCGCTGTTGTTGGTGGACTTCAGCGAGACGTAGCTGCCGTTGTTGCGGTTGCCGCCGATGTACCCGCTCGACGCGTCGAGGTAGCGCCAGCCCGGTGCGGTGAACTGGGTGGTCTGCGCCATCACCCAGGCGTTCTTGCCGATCGAGTAGGCGCCGGACCACGGCTGCTGGGCCACCGCCACGCCCGTGGTCGCCCAGGGGATGTTCGGGGTGATGGCGGCGATGACCGGCCAGTTGATGTACGCGGTCATCTTGCCGTCGAGGTAGCCCCGGTTGATGCCCCGGGCGAGCGCCTGTGCGCCCGCGTTGTAGTCGTCGGAGCCGTTCTCGCTGGCCCACAGCGACTTGCCGGTGGACACCGCGTTGTTGGAGCTGGGGCAGCTGGTCTGGGCGCTGCGGTAGCCGCAGACGTAGTGGCTGCCGAAGACCTGCACGGCGTTGCCGAAGGCCGGGTCGCGCAGCGACTCGTCGGCCGCGCCCCAGCCGAAGTCGTCCGAGGCGACGATCTTGACGTTGCTGTAGCCGCGGGCGTTGAGGGTGGAGCGCAGGTTCTTGTACCAGCTGGCGTTGTACCCCTTCTCGTTCCACCCGCCCAGGTAGTTGATGGTCAACCCGTGGGTGCCCGCGCAGTCCAGCCAGGCCACCAGGTAGTCGATCGAGTCGGTGGACCAGAAGTTGCCGTTGCCGATCCAACCGGGCGCACCCCAGGCCAGGCCGACCAGGGCGATGTTGGGGTTACGGGCCCGGGCCTGCTCCATCATCCACCACTCGTAGCCCCGGTTGCAGTTGATGCTGCCCCGGGTGTGCTCGTGGCTGGGCTCGGCGCCGGAGGTGGAGTTGGTGTCACCGCCGATCTCCACCTTCATCAGCTGCATCGCCGCGCCGTAGCCCGGCTTGAACAGGTAGTCCAGGATGTCGCTGCGCTGCGGCTCGGGGTAGTCGACGAGCAGCCGGCTGTTGCCGCCGCCGCCGCTGACCGCGCCGATGCCGTCCAGCGCCCGGCCGCCGGACCCGCCGTTGATCGTGATCGCGGTCGCCGCCTGAGCGGGCGAGGCGATCCCGGTGAGCACGGCCGCCGCCGCGACCGTCGCCCCGAGCAACGATACGGCCCACCGCCGGGGACGCCATCCGCTGTGCCATGGTCCACGCGGTGCCCCGCCGCCACCCACACCCCGTCGACGACTTGTTGAACTGAACATCTGACTCGCCTCCCCAGCCGGTCTCCGGCCCCGAAGCTCTCCGGCGCGGGACGGGACGCTGCCCGTCGACCCGCGCGGCCCTGACATCGTTGATCATCGATGATCAGACGTCACATGTTAGGCACCGTAACGCGCGCCGGTCAACGTCGCCAGTGGAGCAAAACCGCCGATCAAGCCGTCTTTCGACAACCACCACGCGCGGGGACTTTTGTAATGATCAGACGAATGTTCCGGCGGAGCCCCGCGCCGGCAGGAGGCGGGCACACCGCCGACCCGGCCGTCGCCGGATGGGCGGCGGCGCGGGTCGGCGGCGTGGCGCGTACGGATCAGCCCGGCAGGACCAACTGCGCCGGGGTCGAGCGGTGGGTGGTGGTGCCGTCACCCAACTGCCCGGACATGTTGTTGCCCCAGCACCACAGGCTCCCGTCGGTACGCACGCCGCAGCTGTGGTAGCTGACGGACAGGTTCTGCGTCCACGTGGTCAGGGTGCCGACGCGCAGCGGTGCGGACCGGTGGGTGGTGGTGCCGTCACCCAACTGCCCGAACCCGTTGTTGCCCCAGCACCACAGACTCCCGTCGGTACGCACCGCGCACGACGAGTCCACACTGGCGTCTACCTTCGTCCAGGTGGTCGCGGTGCCGACCTGGATCGGGCTGGTCTGCACGCCGGTGCCGGCGCCGACCTGGCCGTACCCGTTCTCGCCCCAGCACCACAGCGTCCCGTCGGTACGGTTCGCGCAGGTGTGCGCGTGCCCGGCCGTCACGCCCGCCCACGAGGTCGCGGTGCCGACCTGCGCCGGGGTGGCCCGGTAGCCGAGGATGCCGACGCCGAGCTGCCCGTCGGTGCTGTCGCCCCAGCACCACAGGGTGCCGCCGGAACGCACGCCGCAGCTGTGCGCGTACCCGGTGGTGACGCTCGTCCAGGTGGTCTCCGTGCCCACCTGCACCGGGCTGGTCGCCCGGGAGGGGGACGTGCCGACGCCGAGCTGCGCGTTGCGGTTCAGGCCCCAGCACCACAGGGTGCCCGTGGTCTGGACGCCACAGGTGTGGTTGGCGCCCGCGCTGACGCTGGCCCAGGTGGTGGCGGTGCCGACCTGCACCGGGGTGCTCCGGCTGGTGGTGGTGCCGTCACCGAGCTGCCCGTTGTAGTTGCCGCCCCAGCACCACAGCGTGCCGTCGGTGCGGATCGCGCAGGTGTTGCTGGTGCCGGCGTCGACCTTCGACCAGGTGGTGGCGGTGCCGACCTGCACCGGGGTGGTGCGGTTGGTGGTGGTGCCGTCACCGAGCTTGCCGCCGAAGTTGTCCCCCCAGCACCAGAGCGTCCCGTCGGTGCGGATCGCGCAGGAGTGCAGGTCACCGGTGGCGACCTGGGAGACCGTGGCGGCGGCGAGGGCCGCGTTGGACGCGCCCCGCTCCGCGACGGCCGTACCCGCGACCGCCGCACCGGCCGAGAAGCCCACCGCGAGCGCGGCGACCCCGAGCGAGACCGCTGCCGCGGTGCCGGCGGTGCGGGCCGCCCGTCGCCAGCGGGCCCACAGCCGACTGTCCTGTTGTCCGATCATGTTCTGTTCTCTCCCCAGACGAACGTCGATTTCTGCACGGCGGAGGCAGCGTCGCCCCGGCGGGTCACCTCGACCCACCTCGTACAGCAGTGACCCTATGCATAGAATCGCATCAATGCGAGGTCCCGCCGGGGCGACGTGGTACCACCGATGGCCTCCGCTGACGTCCGAACGGCTCAGGTTCGGCTCCACCGCTGGCCGGCGCTGCCGTTGCAGTCCCAGATCTGGGTACGCGTGCCGTTGGCCGTACCACTGCCCACCACGTCCAGGCAGCGGCCCGAGCCGACGGCGGTGATCGTGCCGTCGGCGTTGAACCGCCACCGCTGGTTGGCCTGGCCGTTGCAGTCCCAGATGATCACCGAGCTGCCGTTGGCGGTGGCCGCGCCGTTGACGTCCAGGCACTTGCCGCCGAAGACCCGCAGCTCCTGGGCGGCCGTCGAGGTCCAGCTCTGGTTGGCCTGCCCGTGGCAGTCCCAGATGATCGCCGCCGAGCCGTTGGTCTGCGCGCCGCCGTTGACGTCCAGGCAGCGCCCCGAGGACGAGTTGCGCAGCGCGCCCGTACCGGACGGCGGCGGGGTGGTCGGGGGCGGGGTGGTCGGGTTGCCGGTCGGCGTCACCGTCGGGGTCGGCGTCGGAGTGGTGCCGCCGAACTGGGTGAAGAACCGCCACACCTCACCCTTGGTCCAGGTCCGCACGCCACTGTCCCCGCCACCGTCGACCGGGCCCGGGGTGTGCCCGCCGTCGAACGCGGCCCACACGACCGGGTAGCCGGAGCGGCAGCCGGAGTAGGTGGTGGTGATGTGGGTCAGGCTGCCGGCGCGCGGCTCGGGCGGGCTCTGCGCCGTACACCCGTTGTTGCGCACGAAGGTGTCCCGCAGGGACCGGCCGGCCGAGACGTTGAGCACCGGGTCCCCGATGCCGTGGATGCCCATGTAGGCGATCGGCTGGCTGCCGCCGCTGCACCCGCTGAGCTGCCCGCCGGAGTAGACCGCGACGGCCCGGAAGACGTTCGCCCGGGAGCAGGCCAGCGAGTAGCTCATCCCGCCGCCGTAGCTGAAGCCCAGCGCGAACAACTGCGTCGTGTCGACGCACAGGTCGTTCTCGATCAGCCGGACCATGTCGTCGACGAAGGTGACGTCCTGGCCGCCGGGGTTGGCCCAGCCGTTGCCGTTGCCCTGCGGGGCCACGAAGATCGTGCTGTTGTTCGCCTGCTGGCGCAGCCCGTAGTAGGACCAGGCGGCCCCGTCCGACCCGCCCCCGTCGACGTCGTTGGCGGTGCCGCCGTTCCAGTGGAAGCCGAAGATCAGCCGGTACTGGTGGTTGCGGTCGTAGTTGTCGGGGATCCGGAGGATGAAGCTGCGGTTCTGGCCGCTGCTCTGGATGCTCCGCTGGCCGCTGGTCAACGTGGGTGCCTTGCCGCACCCGGCGGTCGCGGCGGCTGCCGAGACACCGGCCGCCGCGGCGGTGGTGCCGGGGTCGCCGGCGAGGGTCGTCACGCCCACGGTCACGACGAGGGCCGCCGCCGCGAGGGAACCGAGGATGGGTCTGCGCCTTGTCATGAGGGGGCTCCTGCCACTCGTCATGGACTGGTTCGGGGGTACGGGGTCCACGCCGATCCCGACGTGTCGCGCCCGACGTGCTCCCGCTGACCGCACCCGCCAAGGACGGAACACCAGGAGACGCACGATGCGCACACGACGCCGGCCGGCTCGTCGCCGCAGCTGCCAGCCGATGGTCCCGCTGCCCGGCAGGACCGACTGGTCGTCGAACCGATCGGTGGTCCATGTCGCGCCCGGACGCCACCGGCCGAGGCCCGGAGCAGTGGCACCGGACGTCGAATCGATTCGGCAAGACCCTAGGTCGAACAGTGAAATATGTCAATGCTGTGTCGGGTCGGTTGCGACTCGGGGTCGGCCGCCCGACGGCGGCGAACCGCAGGTCACGCAGCGGTTCCCCCGGGGCCGGGCCGACCCGGCCCCGGGGACGCCGGTCAGTTGCGCAGGCTCCACTGCTGGTTGGTCCCGCCGTTGCAGGACCAGAGGATGATCTTCGTGCCGTTGGCGGTCGCCGCGCCGTTCGCGTCCAGGCAGAGCCCCGACTGGGCGTTGGTCAGGGTGCCGTTGGCGTTGAGGTTCCACTGCTGGTTGGTGCCGCCGTGGCAGTCCCAGATGATGACCGTGGTGCCGTTGGTCGTACCCGCACCGTTCGCGTCCAGGCACTTGTTGCCGTACGCGGTCAACTGCTTGCCGCTGGTGTACGTCCACTGCTGCCCGGTGCCGCCCGTGCAGTCCCACAACTGCACCTGGGTGCCGTTGGTGGTGCTGGCGTTGGGCACGTCGACGCAGCGGCCGGACTGCCCGCCCACCAGCCGGCCACCCTGCTGGCCGCTGCCGGTGCCCTGCTGGCGGACCAGCGAGCTGGACTCGGCCGACCGGTTGCCCTGGGCGTCCACCACGAACAGCCGGTACTCACCCTGGTTGGTCGGCACCGCGATGGAGGTGGCGGTGCCCGCCGCCCGGGTCATCGTCGGGCCGGCGGTGAAGGTGGTCGTGCCGGCCGGGGCCAGCCAGACCGTCCTTCCCGCGTCGCCGGTGCTGCGGATCGGGATGGTCGCCGAGGCGCTGGTGACGAAGGTGCTGGCGGGCAGCACGTAGTTCGGCAGGGAGAGGTTCGCCGCCGGGATGATGTCCCGGTACGCGTCCTCCAGCCCGGAGTTGGCCGCGATGCCGTACGCCGTAGCCGGCCAGACGTAGTCGGACGACACCAGGATGTCGTTGACCGTGCTGTTCGGCAGGTTCTTGTTCGACACCTTGTTGATCGGGCCGTAGATCTGGGTGATGCTCAGGTCGTGCTTGCGCCCGAAGTCGTCGGAGTTGATCATCCAGGTGATGTTCTTGTCCACGCTCAGCACGTTGTCCCGGAACGTGATGTACGCCGACCCCTCGTCCGGGTGCAGGCCGTACTTGTGCCCGGACGGCACACCCTGCAGGTAGTTGTTGGTGATCGTCGTCCCCGGCTGGGCACCGAGGGTGTAGATGGGCGCGGTGTCGCTGAGCCGCTGCACCGTGTCGATGATGTGGTTGTAGCTGATGGTGTTGTTCCGGGCCGTCGTGGTGGGCCGGTTCGGCGCGATCGAGCCCGATGACCCGTCGAAGTTCCACCAGCCCCAGCCGAGCGTGATGCCCGACCACGGCGACTTCTCGATCCGGTTGCGCTGGATCGTCAGGGTGTCCACGAAGTACGCCGAGATGGGGCTGTGCCCGTTGAACAGCACCGCGCTGTCGTACAGGTAGTTGTTCTTGATCTCGATGTTCTTCGGCAGCCCCTCGACCTGCGGCAGCCACTTCTCCCGGTTGGTCGACGTGCCGTCGCCGATGTAGACGTGCTGGGGGTGGCCGACGGTGATCGCGGAACCCGCGATGTCGTTGGTGACGTTCCCGGTCAACTGGCTGTTCTGCACGTCGTTGACCATGTTGACGCCGTCGGCGCCGCTGTGCTGGACGCGGTTGCGGCTGAACAGGATGCCGTCGGCGTTCTCCACCTGGATCATGCCCGGGGTGACGTCGACGTTGCGGTAGTAGTAGTCGTGGAAGTTCCGCTTCGCGTACGCCTGCGCCCCGAGGTTGCCCTGCTGCGCCTGCTTGAACGACGAACCGGCGACGGTGAACAGGTTCCAGTCGGAGTGCTGCACGGTGAGCCCGGCGAACGTGATGTTGCGGGCGTGGTTGCCCGTCGAGGTGCCGGCGACCCGCAGCAGGGTGGTCACGTTGTTCGGCGCGAACACCGACGCGGTCGTCATGTTCTCGGCGCTGCTCTTGTAGTAGTAGAGCGTCCTGCTGCCCTTGTCGAAGAAGAACTCCCCGGGCGCGTCCAGGAACTCGTAGGCGTTCATCAGCTTGTGGCTGCCGCCGCTCTGGGCGTTGCCGTTGAACGCGCCCTGGGCGATGGCGGCACCCGGCTGCTGGAACAGCGCCACCCGGTTCGCGCCGTCGGAGGTCACCTGGCGTACCCCGACGATGGCGGTGGTCCAGGTGGTCGCCGTCTCGATCTCGATGTCCTCGGCGTTGCGGGCGACGGCCGGGAAGTCGTTCAGGTTGTACTTCGCGCCGTCGCACTGCGAGCCCGACTCCCAGGCCCACGCGGCCTGCCCGGCCGTGACGTTGTACGTCCCGTAGCAGCCCGCCGAACCGACCGTCTTCGTCGCCATGACGGCCCGCTTGTCGTTGACGTAGAGCGCGCGCAGCTTGTTGGCCCGGTCCAGCGGCGCCTTCCAGATGTTCCCGCTGTGCTGGGTCCACCCGGTGACCGGAACGCCGCCGTCGAGCACCGGGGTCTCGCCGGGGTAGGCGGAATAGCTGACCCGGTAGCCGTTGCTGCCGGAGTCGGCCGCACCGAACTCGATGGTGCTGCTCACCGGATACCGGCCGCCACGCAGGTAGACCTGGATGTCGCCGGCCATGTTCGCGTTAACAGTACGCACCACGTCCCGCGCGCGTTGCATCGTCCGCAACGGGGACTCGAGGGTGCCCGGGTTGCTGTCACTGCCGTCCGGCGCGACGTAGTACGTCGCCTGGACGGCGGCCGAGGCCGACAGCGGGTGCGCGATCACGGCCGGCACGGCGGCCGCGACGAGCAGCGCACCTGTCAGCAGCGACCTTCGCACGAGGGAGAGGGCTGGGTTCACGTACCTGTCCTTTCGCATGCCGCCCACAGCCATGTCCGCTGGACAACCGTCCCGGGGGTGCGACAGTGAACCCGCCGTACGAACATGGACCGACCCGGCGGGAGGCGTGCGCGCTCCCGGCGGTTCGACCGTTGGCGGGTTCCTGGGGAAGATGCCGTGACCGACGGCGGCAGGGTCCACGTGCGAGGCTCGGGGTCATTCCCTGCCACCGGGAACTCCCGTCGCCCGCGCACACGCTCCTGCCCGTGGTCACGGAATGCTGCCTGAAGCGTAGGCGTCGGAATCGGCGGAGGCAACCACCAATTGTCAACCGCCTATGCGTAATCGTGATCGACGGCACCCACCGTCGGTGCTGTCCGGGTCTCCGCGCGGCCTCAGCGCCGACGGTGCGGCACAACGAGCAGCGTCACCGAGTTCGCCGGGTACGTCGCGCTGACGCCGCCCCGGTGCACCCGGAGGTCCTCGCCCCGGACGATCGAGGTGAGGTCGGCAGGGCCGTAGCTGAACCGCTGCACCCGGTCCCCGCCGCGGAGGCCGGCGAGCGCGGTCCGGGAGGTCAGGTCCCGGTCGGTCTTGTTGACCACCATGACGGTGAGCGCCCGGTCGGACGAGCGTTGCGCGGCGTAGACCGCGAGCTGCCCCTGGTCGCTGCTGGCCGCCGACACGCTCACGTCGCCGAACCTGCCGCCGGCGCCGTCGTAGTTGCGGTACATCCGGAAGGCGTACGCCCCGGGGTCGGTCGGTTTCGGCTCGCCCCAGATGGTGGCCAGGTCCAGCCCCTCGCGCCCGAAGATGCCGAGCACGTCGGCCTGGGCGAGCGCGCCGTTGATGTCGTCCAGCGCACCCCAGTTGTATTCGGTGATGGCGACCTTCGTGCCGGGGTAGTACCGGGCGACCCACGCCTTCATCTGGCGGATGAACTGCAACGGCGGCGCGTTCACCCCGCCGGGGCCGATCCACGACTCGTCGACGTACGTCGGGTCCCACAGCGACCGGGTGGACCGCAGCCGCAGCGCGTTGGAATCCGGGTCCTTGCCACCGCTGATCTGCGGGTAGTAGTGCTGGTCGAAGTAGTCGAGGAAGCGCCTGCCGCCGTGGGCGTCGCTGAAGTCCTTCATGTTCTTCAGGTACCACTGGGAGAGGTTGAGCCCGCCGTGCGCCGCCGCGTCCGCGCCGGGCGCGCACCCGTCCAGCCCGGACGCCACCCACTCGCAGTAGCCCCAGCCGGACGGGCCGAGCACCGCCGCACGCGGGTCGGCGGCCTTGATGGCCGCGGCGGTCGCCGTGCCCTTGCCGCCCAGTTCGTCGTAGCTCACCGGCTCGGGGTGCACGTCGCGGTGGGTGGAGCTCCACAGGACCGGCTCGTTGTCGAGTTCGTAGATCGACACGCCGCCCCGGGCCGCCGGGCCGAACTGGTTCACGAGGTGCGACACCATCTCCCCCGCGAAGGACGGACCGGCCGGGATCGAGGTGTCCGTGGGCACCGCGCCGGTCAGGTTCGCGTCGGCGTGCCGGCCGTTGCCGCAGTTGGGGTCCCACTGGTCGAACGAGTCCTGCTCCGGGAAGCGGGTGGCGGGGAAGCCGCAGGCGAACGGGTGCGACGAGGGCGAGTCCTTCGCCACCCAGCCGATCAACGGCACGGCGACCACCTGTTTCGTGCCGTGCTCCCGGTTGCGCCGCACGAACGCCTCGACCGTGTTGTCCGGCCCGGCCACGATGTTCTCGAAATACCAGTCGCTGCCGGTGTTGTAGGTGTGGTTCCGGAAGTTGTAACGGCTGCTCGCGTTGCCGCCCCAGCGGGCCACCGGGGTGCCGAGTTCGGCGACGAGCGCCGGGTCCCCGCCGTTCATGCCGTAGATGTCGGGGCTGATCCGGTGCCGGGCGGCGGAGGCGTCCACGGTCAGGGTGGGCCCGTCGGCGGCAGCCGCGGCCGGGCCGACACCGGCCTGGGTCGCCAGCAGCCCCACCACGAGAGATCCGGCCACCCCGATCGCCGTTGCCGGTCGTGGCTGACGCCGTCGTCGCACACCCATCGGAGCCTCCTGTCACCGATCGGCCACCAGGCCGAACCCCCTCCACATTACGGGTCACCCCTATCAAGTCAATCGATTCCAGGAATCGACGAGCGACGATCTCAATTGACCGGACGAGCGGGGTGGCACCTCATCGATATCGATGCGAAGCTGTCCCTGTAGCTGCACGTGTCCATCCGGACACATTGGGCGATGGTGGTGGTTCCGTTGGAACAACTTCCGCTGTGGGGGCCGAGCACCGACGTGCCGCCACCCCCGAGGCCGGTCCTCACCCGGCCGGTGACGCTCCGCCTCCTGATCACCGTGAAGACGGCACCCCACCCCTCCACCAGCTACGGCGAGACGGTCTGCGTCGGCGCGCTCAGCCTGGCCCCGCCCTGGACGGGGTGGATCCGGCTCTACCCGATCCACTTCCGCGAACTCGCCGCCGACAGCAGGTTCCGCCCGTACGACATCGTCCACCTCGACGCGCTGCCGGCCCGTCGGGACCCACGCCGCGAGAGCTGGCGGCCGATCGTGGACACCATCACCACCGAGCAGCACCTCGCCGGCGGGCGGTCCCGTCGCACCCTTCTCGACCCGCTCGTCGAGGACTCCATGTGCCGACTCAACGAACGGGCCCGTGACGACCACGGCGCACGATCGATCGCCCTGGTCCGCGTCGCCGACGTCGCCAGCCTGAAGGTCGAACGACGGGACGGCTGGTCGCCGGAGGACCGCAGAAAGATCGCCAGCTACCTCAACCAGCTCGACCTGCTGGAGCCGTCCAGGCGCAGCCCTCCGGAGGCACCGCGATTCACCGGCACCTACCGCTACCGGTGCGCGGACCGCCGATGCCGAGGACACCGGCAGACCCTCTGGGACTGGGAGTTCGTCGCCCTGCAACATCGCCTGACGCAGCTCACCGACGCCGAGGCCGCAGACCGGCTCCGACACAGGTTCCTCACCCAGCTCTGCGCCGCCGACCGGGACGTGGCCTTCTACGTAGGCAACCAGGCGGCGAGGCCGCAGTCGTTCAGCATCGGCGGCGTCTACGCGCCGCGCCGGTCCGCCACCCGGTACCGGCTACGCGTCAACCGATGACCTCGGTCAACACGTCGGCATGACAGGGGTCCTCCGCCCGGCACCAACACGCCAACTGCTTCCCGGCCAGATCCCGCCGCGCCCGCTGCACCAGCTCCGGCTGCCCGGTCAGCCACTGCCGGTACAGCCGCAACGCCTCGGCCCGGCCGTGCTCACGAAGGCTGAACGGATTGGCCCACGGAGAACGCCGCAACCCGAACCCCTGCCGCCCGACGTAGACGGCACCGGCCGGCACCACCGGGTGGTAGAGGTCCCCCTGCACGCGAACCCGTGACTGCGCCACCCTCCCCCGCCTTCCCGTCGGGCTACCGGGCGTCGTCGCGCTGACGTCGCGCCCGTTCGAACTCGGCGACATCCGCCATCCAGGGACCGTACCGGTCGAGTGCGGCGCAGCCACCACGGATGAAGGTGCTCACCAGCGTCCGGTACCCGCCGATCCCGTCGACCAGGCTGTACTCGACCCGGTACTGCGGGTCCGCCCCGCCGTCACCCTGGCGCACCGTCGTGATCCGGGCGAGGGAGTCCGCGTAGAAGTGCAACTGGACCCCCTCACCGCGCTCCTCGTCCTCGATGGTGAACACCTCGTTGTCCGCGGCGGAGCGATCGGCGACGAACTGCCAGAACTCGGCGGAGGCGGACCGCGAACCGTCCCGTACCCACGTCTTCGCGCCGCCCTTGTCGTCGGTGAACGACAGGGTCGTCCTGCGCGTACCCCCGCCGGCGTCGGCGTGGTCGCCGAGAGTCCCGTCGTCATCGTCGACAGGCGTGCTCCGGGCGCGGTCCGCGGCCTCCGAGCACATCAGGAAGCTCACCGTACGCACCGCGTCGTCGGCGAGCCCCGGGTAGGCGCGACGCAGGGCCGCCTCCACCGTCGACGCCAGCCGGTCCCAGTCCCGCTTGTCGGTCGCCCGGTTCCCCCGGCGCGGGTCGAGACCGATCCGCATCCCGGCAGCCGCCTGCTCGGCGGTGGCGATCACCCGCAGGACCTCCGGCAACAGTGCGGGGTCGACGGCGTCGGGCAGCCGTCTCGGCAGGGTCGCCCCGTGCAGATACTGGCCCGTGTACCGCAGAACCTGCGCGTCGAGCGGCCCGAGGACGACGCCCCGCTCGGCGCGACGACGCTCCGCGTGGTACTCCTGAACCCGCTTCTCGTCCGCCCGCTCCGTCGCCGAGCGCAGCGCCGCACAGAGCTGACCCCGGTCGAGCAGATCGAGGTCGGCCCCATGGGCGACGAGCCGGCCCCGGTCCCACCCGATCCGTCGGAAGAGCGCGTCGACCTCCCCGGGCGGGGCGAGCAGAACCGGATCCAGGAGCGCGACGGCGGCGTTCTCGTCGAGCCGGCCCCGGGTTCCGGCCGCGTCACACAGCGGCAGAACGGCGCTCCACAGCAGCAGGTGTCGGGCCAGGTCCTCCCGGATCACCGCAAGATGGGCCGCGGCGACCGGAAACGTGAAGGTCCGGGGCTCGTGGTTGGCGTCGGCCCCGGCGGCGAGCATCAGCCTCAGCCCGCCGTCCTCGCGGATCACCCGCGGAAGCCAGCCGCCACGCGCGAAGACGACGTCGCTCACGACCACCGCGCACACTCGACCTCGAGGCGCGGATCGGTGCGCACCCACACCTCACCCCCGGTGGCCCCGGCCGGTGCGTCGACCCGTTCCAGACCGAGAAACTCGATCAGTTTCAGCACCGTGGCCCGTTCGGCCCGGTCCTCGTCGACGTCATGCGTGTGGAAGAAGACGTAGTACCGGTCGCTCGGGTCGACACAGCCGGAGTCCGCCCAGATCCGGGCGACCTCCTGGAGGGCCGCCTCTTCCGTCGTGATCGTCGCGGCGAAGGCGGCACCCCGGGTCTCCGGCGACGCGTCGAGGTCGGAGAGGTCGGAGAACCACTGACCGAAGCGGTCGAGGCCGGCGTAGCCGTTCTCGAAGAACAGCATGGCGCTCGGCAGGTAGCGGTTGGCCCGGCCGGCCCGGAAATGTTCCGCCCGGGGCTGGTCCGCTCCCCTGATCCGGGAGATCACCCCCTGACGGGGCATGAGCACCAAACTCTGCCCCGCCTCTTCGTCCCTGATGGTGTAGGTCTCGGCCTCCCGCCCCCGGAAGAACGCGGAGAAGGCCATGTACGCCTCCTGGGGGTCACCCACCGCGACCTGCTGGTCGTCGCCGTCGCCGGTGGTGAAGACAAACTGTTTCGGTCCGGGCTGGTAGGGACGGGCCATGGTTCGTCCTCCGGTTCGGTGGATACGTCCCGCCAGGGTAGTTGATCAGGGCGGACCCGCCTGCGGCCCTGGTCACAGACGTGCCGCGCGCAGACGACGAGCCCGGGACCGGACGCGGGTCGACGCGGCGACGAACCGGGGACGGCCATCGTCGGTCCGGACAGGGACACCGGAAGCCGGACGGTCCGACGGCCCCTGTGCGCCGGGTTCAGGGGGCGAGGGGTCGACGTCGGGCACGTCCTCGGCCGTCTATGGTCGAACAGCTCACATCCCCGGAGGTGGCGCATGGCCGAAGGCCAGCTCGATTCGTATCGCCGTGCGGCGCTGTTCGTCGACTTCGAGAACGTGTACATCGGTCTGCGCAACTCGAGCCCCGACGCGGCTGCGGCGTTCGCCACTGACCCGGGCCGCTGGGTGCGGTGGATGGAGCAGGATCTCGGCCCGTTCCGGGTCGACGACGACGAGGTCCCGCGGATGCTGCTACGCCGGATCTGCTACCTGGAGCCGAGCCATTCCGGCAAGTTCCGTTCATACTTCACCCGGGCCGGGTTCCGGGTCGTGGACTGCCCGTCGCTGACGAGTATGGGCAAGAACAGTGCCGACATTCACATGGTGCTCGACATCCTCGACACCCTCACCCACCCAACCCGGTTCGACGACTTCGTCGTCCTCTCGACCGATGCCGATTTCACCCCGGTGTTCATGCGGCTGCGGGAGCACGACCGGACTTCGGCAATGCTGGTGAGCGGGCCGACCGCCGCCGCGCTGCAGTCGGTGTGCGACTTCGCGATTCCGGACATCATGTTCATCGAGGAAGCCTTGGGCCTGAGCCCCTCGCAAGCCGGAGTGGAGCAGGCCCGCACCCCCGTGCCGCAACCACGCGCGACCACCGCCGTGCTGGCCAACCGCGACAGCGACAGCGTGCGAAACCGCATCGAGGCGACGGTGCGGCATCTTGTGGCACAGTCGACGACACCGGTCGACCTTGCCTCCGCAGCACACTACGTCCGCAAGGCCCTGGGACGGGAGGCGACGACAAACTGGGCCGGGGCGGGCGGGTTCAAGCAGTTCGTCACGACGATCCAGAGCGACAGCCTGGTGTTGGAGCCGCGCCACCCCGGCTGGCTGCTCGACCCGGCCAGGCACGAACTGCTCAAGCCCTCGAGCGCGCCGGAGATCGCCGAACGAGTGAGCCGAGTCGTCGGAGCACCGCTGATCGGCACGGACGCCTATCGGGCCCTGTTCCGGTCGATCGCCGACGAGGGCCGCGCCAACCCCGCCCTACCACAGGCGCAGGCGGAGGAGGTGATCCGTGAGGCGTGCGGCCGGCGGGGACACACGGTCACGAGAAGCGCGATTCACTTCGTGCTCATCGGCCTGAAGTACAGCGGGGTCGACTGGCGGGACGCCCGGCACGACGCGGCGAACCTCGCCTCGGAGTTCGCCGGTAACGTGCTGCGGCTGACGGTCAACGCCCGGATGGAGTTGTCGGAGGCGGAGCGGGCTGCGGTGTGCGCGTGGATCCAGGACGACCACTGAACGACACCTGCTACTCCCGATTCAGCGCTCAGGCTGACGTGGTGGGCAACGCCGGCGCTGCCCGTGAGCTTCTCTCAGGCGCCGTTGGCGGAGTGAATGCCGAGATCGGTACGCCCTGGCAGTAGATCCTCGCGGAGGGCCCGGGTCCCGTGGTAGTCGCCATCGCGCAGGCGTCGGAACGGCAGCGTGGGCTCGGTGTCGACGGTGCGCAGCCGCTCTCGTAGTCGCGTGGTCTCGCGTTCGACAGCGGCGGTGTCCAGACTGTCGGCGTCGTGGACGACGTGCAGGTCGACCACGTCGATGCCGACGTACCAGAGCACACCGTGGGTGACGGGGAACAGCAGGGAATCGATGTCGCCGCTGATGCCGCGCGGGCCGATCGATGCGGCGTCTTCGCCGGCGGTCACCACGATCAACGCCCGGCGTCCGGCGAGGCCGCCGTCGCCGTAGCGGCGCGGCAGCCCATCGCCATCGAGGTCACCGTACGCGAATCCACTGGTGAGTACTCGGTCGAACCAACCTTTGAGGATCGCGGGCGGCCCGTACCACCACAACGGGAACTGGATGACCAACAGCTCGGCCGCGGCCAGTTTCGCCTGCTCGTCGCGCACGTCGGCGGGCAGTTCGCCCCGGGCGTACGCCTCGCCGGCCAGTTCGGCGATGTTGCCGGGATTCGCGGCCAGCTCACCGAGGTCGCGGTCGCTGAGAACGGGGTCGAAGCCCTGCGCGTACAAATCGGACGTCTGCACCCGGTAGCGAGCGGCCAGAGCCTCGGTGCCCACCCGGAGGAGGTGAGCGTTGAAGGATTCCCGGCGGGGATGCGCGTACACCCAGAGGGCGTTGCCTGCCTCGGGGGTGTGGGTGATCGTCATCGGGTCTCCTCGCTCGTGGGGTGTCGGTTCTCGGTGGCGACCGCCGTGACGACGCGGGCAAGCGCGTCGCGGGCGCGCTCGGGGCTGATCCGGTTGTCGAGGGTGCTGCGGGCGAGGGCGTCGCCGGCGCCGACGATGGCCTGCAATCCTGCCGTGTCGATGGGGCCGGCCAGGGGCACGAGTGCCTCGCGGCACATGTCGAGGTAGGCCTCTTCGGCCTCCTGGCGTAGCCGGTTGAGGGTGGCTGAGCCAGTCAGCGCGGCGACGACGTCGGCCAGCTCTCGGCCTTCGGCAAGGCAGCAGTCGATGTAGGCCCCCGCAACCAGGTACGCCACTCTCGGCAGGTCGGGCTCGGCTTCCTCGAGCGCGGCACGCAGCGTCTCGCGCTGGCGGGCCTCGAACTCGCGGTACAGCTCGGCAAGGAGGCCGCCTCGGTCGCCGAAGTGGTCGTAGACCAGGGGTTTGGTCACTCCGGCGCGGTCGGCGAGCCGGGCGAGGGTGAACTCGCCGGTGCCGGCGTCGCGGATGAGCTCGCGGGCGACCTGCAGTAGTTGGGTGTGCCGCTGCTGCTTGGACATCCTGCGGCGCGGGCCGGCCGCCGGCAGCTCACTCACCCGAACCCCTTCCATACCATGATCGCCATAAGTTACCTCTAGTAAGTTACCATAGGTAACTTCGGATCGGAGATGGATCTTCGCTCCGGTGAACACGACGGCGGCAGCCGGCCGCGCGGTACACATCCATGCCCGGTCGGTGTGGTTGTTTCCGCTGCTCATGGCAGCAGCCTGCACATCACCGGTGAACAGCTTCGCCAGCAGGTACGCCTTGAACCGTAGGCCCGGCAACGCGACGCCCACCGCACCGGCACACCACGACGGGTCTCCGGTACAGGCGTGCTGCACCAGCAGCCGCCACACGGTGTCCCGGGCGGCGTAGCCGCAGGACGGATGCATCAGGAGCGCCGACAGCTCCGGCAGGGTGATGATCCGGCGGGGCAAGCCCAGGCCGAGACGGCGGCCATCGACCGACAGCGGATTCGGCCCCTGCCCAATCCGCTGAGAATCTTGTGCAGGCAGGCGGCATCGGGTGACCGAGGAACCCTCTTACCTGTAACCGTCCTTCGGAGCTGAGCACGATGGGACAGGAGGGCCCGAACGAGGTCCTCAAGAGGTTACCGGCGGCTCGCTCGGAGGCTGATTCGTCGCGTCAACATCGTTTGATGTGTTGAGTACGGCGCAGTCGCGGCAGGTGGGGTGTGTGGCGCGGTGTTGGCGTGCCCAGAAGCCGGCGTCGATCTCTTGTCGGCGAGGCGGAACGGCGGCAAGCTGTAGGCGACGCAGTGGGTGAAGGTTGGTGGGCAGCGCTGCGACGTCAGTGGCGTGTAGGCGCGGGTGGTGGACGATGAGTGTCCCGTCGCTCATGGTCACCAGGGCCCGGTACTGACGTAGGTCGTTCGGGCCATTCGGCTGGAACAGGGTTTCGTCGTGGCGGCTGGGGCGGAGGATGTGCCGGCCATCCGGGTGGATATGAGCGAGGAACCATTCGATGAAGTCGGTGCGTGCTGGCCCGTGTGTGGGGTCGTAGTAGTCGATCGCCCGGGCCCGGCGCACGAGGTCGGCGAGGGTGCTGGAGTCGACCGCGAAGAACGTGAGGTCCCGGGGGAGTTGCCACTGCTTCCACGTGGGCCGGGTGTCGGGTGCGGTGGCCGGCCGTGGGAGGCGCGGTGAGTTCCCCCCGCTTTGATGGAGCGGTGGTTACCTGCTGCCGGCTGGTGCAGGGGTGGCGATAGGTGGTTCGGCTGGTGCGGTCTGGCGGCTATGCCAGGCGGCCTCGTACTCGTTCGGGCTGAGGTAGCCCAGTTCGCGTTGGATGCGGCGGGTGTTGTACCAGCCGTCGATGTAGGTGAAGATCGCGTTCTCGGCCTCGTCGCGGGTCCGCCATGAGGTGCGGTAGACGAGTTCGATCTTCAGGGTTGACCAGAAGTTCTCCATCAGCGCGTTGTCGTACGAGTCGCCGACGGAGCCCATCGACGGCAGGATCCCGTTGTCCTGCAAGCGTTCCGCGAAGCGGAACGACGTATAGTTCGACCCCCTGTCCGAGTGGTGGATCAACTGGCCGTCGCGGACGTCGCGGGACCAGATGCCGTATTCGACGGCGGCGAGGATCAGGTCGGTGTCGCAGCGGTCGGAGGTCTTCCACCCGACGATCCGGCGGGAGAACACGTCGCGGACCGCGGCGAGCCAGAACACGCCCTCGCCGCAGGGGATGCGGGTGGCGTCGGCGACCCAGAGCCGGTTCGGCCCGTCGGCGGTGAACTGCCGCCCGACCAGGTCCGGCGCCGGCGTGTGCCGAGGATCCTGCTTCGTGGAGCCGGCGCGCCAGCCTCGACGCAGGAACGCCCCCTGCCAACCCTGGCCGGTCATCAGCCGCTCGACGCGTTTGCGGCCCACGTAGATGCCGTCGCGGCGCAACTGCCGGTGGACCCGGTCCGCGCCGTAGGTGCGCCCGGAGGTCTCCCAGATCTCGTGGATGTTGGAGATCAGCCCCAGGTCGACCACGTCCCGGTCGCAGGGCTGCTCGGCCTGCTTGACCCACGCGTAGTAGGTCGAGGCGCCGATGTTCAGGACCCGTAGCAGGAGCGCGACCGCGAACTGGTCACGGTGTTCGTGGATGAACCTCATGACCGTCGCCGGGTCGGGTCGAGCTCCGCCGCGAAATACGCGCTCGCGGCCTTCAGGATCTCGTTCGCCCGCCGCAGCTCGGTGACTTCCCTACGCAGCCGGCGGTTCTCTTCCGCCATCTCGCTGGTCGGCCGGTCGTGACGCTCGTCGGCGTCAGCCTCGGCCTGACGGATCCAGTTCCGTAGTGCCTCGTGATGAACGCCGAGCTGCTCGGCCAGGCGCCGGATCACGGGCTTCGGGTCCGACTCGCGGTACAAGCGCACAGCGCGCTGACGCAGTTCGTCGGGGTACTTCTTCGGTGCTGCCACGGACAACTTCCTCCCCCACGGCCATCAGACCATGGTCAAGAAGCTCCATGAAAGCGGGGGTGGCTCAGCACCGCCGCAGCAAACCTCGCCAGCCAAGGAGTACGGCGTAGGCCACCAGACGTGTGACAATAATTGTCATTCTGGGTACCCTGCGGCCTGCTGACCGTCCGGGAGGCCGTTCGCCATCCCGCAGATGATGCGGGACTCGGCTGCGGGCGGCGGAGGCGTCTCGGGCTTTCCAGAGGTCACGCCCGTGCTGTCGTGTCCGGTCAGCAGGTGCTGTCGAGTGCTCGTTGGCGTACGGTGCGGTGTCGTGCGGCTTGGCCGGCGAGGGCAACTGCCAGCAGCGCCGCGTCGGTGAGAAGGATGGCCCCGGTCGTGGCGCCGAAGGCCGCCAGAGTGGGCCCGCCGCCGCGGGTGGGTGAGTTGGTTGGCTCCGAACAGGCCGGCAGGGGTGGCGAGCAGCAGGGTTGCCCAGAGGCCGGTGTCGTCGGCGCGCAGGGCGCGGCCGAGTCCACGATCAGGACCAGTGCGAGCATCAGCCCACCCGGCCATGGCCAGGATCTCCGGGGTCGAGCGGTACGAGGTGAACCAGTTCCCGCCGTTCTTCCCGGCGGCGAACGACACGGACATGGCTGTCCCGCAACAGGCTGCGCGCGGCGGCAGACTGTGTCTGACCCAGCTGGGGTGGGTGGGTAACGCGAGGGTGGCCAGGGGCCGGGCGCGATGGTGGGAATCAGGACGAAGAGCGTGCCACCCGGACCGCGCCTGACGGCAGCCTGGTGCCCCTCGCGGAGCAGGACCGCGGCCGGTGGGACACCCGGTTGATCGCCGAGGGCGTCGAGATCCTCCAGGCGGCGCTGGCCCGCGGCCGGCTGGGCGAGTTCCAGGCCCGGGCCGCCATCGCGGAACTGCACGCCGACGCCCCCACCGCCGAGGAGACCGATTGGGTGCAGATCGTCGAGTGGTACAACGAGCTCGCCCGCCTGACCGACAGCCCGGTCGTCCGGCTCAACCGCGCGGCGGCCGTCGGTGAGGCCGACGGACCCCGCGCCGGACTGGCCGCCCTCACGGCGCTGGACGACTCACTGCCCCACCACACGGCGGTCGCGGCGTACCTGCACGAACGCGACGGCGACCTGGCCACGGCGGCACGGCTGTACGCCGAGGCGGCCCGAAAGGCCCCCAACCTCGCCGAACGCCACCACCTGACCCGCCAGGCCGCCCGACTCAACGACCGTCGGCGTCGCTGACGGGTCGCACTCGGATCCCCGCCCGCGCCGGCCGGTCGAGTGCCCCGTAGAGGGTGCGGGGCCGCAGCGCAGCCGCCCGTACTGGTTACGCCACGGATCGTAATGATGAAATCTGCCGTCGCGGCGCCGGCTCTGGCAGCCACCTGGTAAAGGCGACTGACGTCGGCGGAGTGAACCAACCAACCTCGCGGCCGGCGTTTCCACCGAATGGTCTCGGTTCCACCCGTGGCCCTGGCGGAAGAGGCCGGGCGTGGGAGGTGCGCGCGGCTGAGCGAGCGAACTCCACGGCTCGGCGGGCGTTCCTTGCTGCGGTGCAGGTGCCAACTTGGCCAACGCATTGCAGGTTGCGGCAGTTGCCGTTCTGCCCGGGTTGGTGGGCGGCGAGTACGTCGATGGCGAGGCGCCACAGCAGTGGGTCGGTCACGTCGTCGGGCACTGCGGCGAGGCGTCCGGGTCGTTCGCGGCGCAGGTGTGGCACAGGAAAGCCCTTCTTGCGAATCGCCCTGTGGGCGCGTCAATCGATGCACTGGTCGCAGGGGTTCTGCGGCCCAGCGGTGATGGCGCAACTAGCCACGCTTTTCTTTTTCCTAAGGTCAAGTCGTTGACGCAGCGGCCAGCCGACGACCCCGTCGGCTGGCCCAGCGCTGACGACGGGTACTCAGGCTTAGGCGGTTTACGCCGGCCTCGTCGTCCCACGCCGGCGTGGGACGACTGATGCGGTTGCTTCGGCGGCGGCGTGTGAGAGTTCGGGGAGGACGGCGCCGTAGAAGGTGGCGGTGAAGTGTGGGCTGGAGTGGCGTAGTCGGTTGGAGATGACTTTCATGTGGACGCCGGCGGCGAGTCCCATGGTGGCGGCGCCGTGGCGGAGGTCGTGGAGTCGGATGGGTGGGAGTCCGGCTTGGGTGGCGAGGTGGTGGAAGTGGTCGGTGACGTCGGCGGGGTGGAGCCGCTCGCCGGTGGGGGTGGTGAAGACGAGTCCGGTCTTGGTCCAGGTGGTGCCGGCGGCGAGGCGTTCGCGGTTCTGTTGGGCGCGGTGGGTGCGGAGGACGGTGGTGGTTTCGGTGTCGAGGGCGATGGTGGCTTCGCTGTCGGTGGTTTTGGGGGTGTCGATGGTGGTGGCCCAGCCTTGTTGGACGAGTTGCCAGCGGACGGTGAGGGTTTTGGCGTCGAGGTCGAGGTCGTCCCAGTGCAGTCCGCATGCTTCGCCTCGGCGGAGGCCGGTGAAGGTGATGAGGTGGTAGAGGGCGTAGAGGCGTTCGCCGGCGTCGTGGGTGTGGTCGAGGAATCGTCCGGTGTGTTCGGGGGTCCAGATCATGACGGGGCTGGGGGTTTTGCCGGTGTCGCGCCAGGTGCGGATGCGTTGGTCGGTCCAGATGGTGGGCTTTGGTGCTCGGGCGCGGGGTAGTTCGATCAGGAGGGCGGGGTTGATGTCGAGGTAGCGGTGGCGGCGCATCGCGTCGTTGAGGGCCTTGCGGAGGGTGGCGTGGATGACGTGCATCGTCCTGGGGCCGACGATCCGCTGGTTCTTGACCTGGTCACGTTTGGCCGGGTCGCGGCTGGCGCGCAGGGTGGTGATGGTGGTGTTGCGTTCGGTGATGGCTTCGTACATGGCGTCGATGTGGCCGGGGCGGAGCCGGTCGATGCGTAGGTGGCCGAGGTGGGGGATGAGGTAGAGGCGGATGTGGCCTTCGTAGGAGCGCAGGGTGCCTTTCTTGATGTTCTTGCGTCCGGCGAGCCAGTCGGTGAGGTAGTCGGCCATGGTGGGGAGTTCGGTGGGGGTGATGTCGAGGTGCAGGGTGCGGCGGACCTGGTCGGGGGTGGGTATGGGTGCGCCGGTTTTGACGGCGGTTTCGATGAGGTCGCCGGTTTTGGTGGTGGCGTGGGGGTCGGTGGGGTCGGGGACGGCGAGGGCGGCGCGGATGCGGTCGAGGATGGTGTCGGCGTCGGTTTGGGTGGGGTAGGGGCCGTGGCGCAGTGTGCGGCGGGTGCCGTCGTTGCGGGCGGGGATTTCGATTTGCCAGTGCCATTGGCCGTGGTTGCGGGACCAGCCGCCGCCGGGGCGGCGCAGGTCAGGGCAGGAGCGTCCCAGGCGGCGGCCCGTGGTGTCGCGGCAGCCGCAGCGTTTGAAGATGGAGCCTTTCACTGGTCGTCTCCGGGGTGCTCGACGTGGTGCCGCCAGCGGTGGTGGGTGTAGTCCGCTGGTGGTGGGGTCGTTGCATCCACGCTCGACACCGTCACGGGATCAAGTCGCCGGCCGTCGTGGGGGTTCGGGGTGGGGTGGTCGAGGAGGAGGAGTCGGAGGAGGCCGGTGACGGGGACGATGATGCGGGTGCCGGCGCGGATCAGTGGTGTGGGGAAGGTGTCGGTGGCGGCGAGGCGGTAGGCCTGGGACCGGCTGATCCCGAGTACCGCCGCAGCGGTGGGCAGGGTGGTGGCGGCACCGAGCGCGCGAATCCGCTCGACGGTCCACGGCACGTTGGTAGACGGGGGTGGGCTGGTCGGTTGGGTGTCATGGTTCGGGGTGGTGTGGGCGTTCATGGTGTCGGGTCTCCTGACTGCGATGGATGCGGTGCAGAGGTACGCACGGTGGTAGGTGTGGCGGGTTCTGGTGCTGTCGACGGGGTGCTGCGGTCGGCGGGTTCGGGAGTCTGCTGGCCGGTGGGTGGGGCTGGTGGTGGTTGGTCGGCTTTGAGGATCTTCAGTAGCTGGGACGCGCGGGTGTTGGACACGGTGTGGCCGGTAGCGCGCAGCGCGGTGGCCAGGGCAGCGCGGGTCAGCGGCCGGCCTTCGGCGGCGAGGTCCTCCTGGGCGCGCCTGGCGACCAGGAGCAGGACGGCGGTGTCGGTGGGGTGGGTGGACGGTCCGAGCTGCGACGGCCGACGCCGGCGGACCGGTCCCCCGGTCCAGGGGTGGTCCGGTCCGGTGTCCGGGTGGTCGTTGCTGGTGGTGTCGTGGACGGTCCGCGCGGGCAGACGCCAGTCCCCGGTCGGCAGGGCGGGCTGGGCATCGGTGCGGTCCGCCGGAAGCTGCCTTGCGGCGGCGATGGGCTGCTCCGCTGGTCGGGCGGTGGACGGGTGCGTTCCGGCTGGTGTGGGTTGGGGTGGGGTGTTGGTGTAGCCGAGGGCGATCTTGACCATGACCAGGAACCCGAGCGCCGGCACGGCCGCGGCAATCCAGCCGATCGGGGACGGCTCGGCCTCCACGACCTGCGCCGCGAGCGACATCGTCACCGCGCAGGCCAACACCGCCGCCGGGAACACCACCGAGACTCGGGCGCGTTTACGGCGGCGCAGTTCCAGGCCGGAAGCGATGGACATCAGCTCCAGCACAATCGCGTCCGCCCACGCCAACCACCCCGGCTGACCGTGAGCAGCAGCCACGTTGTGGACATGGGTGAAGCTGGCCGCACCCGCCGCCCCACCAATCGCCAACATGATCACGACCTGAACGAACCCCTCCACCGGGCTTCGTCCCGGGCCGGCGTTCGGGTCACCGGGTGCGGTCGTGGCCGACCACCTCCCCCGGCCGGACCGCCAGCACGCCCGGTCCGCCCGGTCCGCCCGTACGTGCGGACCGGATCAGGGGAGGGACGGTCCCGGTGTGCCGGACCAGGACCGGGGATGGACCGGTCCGGGGCCGGTCCGCGGACCGGCCACGCGGAGGCCGGGACGATACCTCCGCCCCCTCGCTGTCAGAGCTGTCCGGTGCTGTCACCGGTCTGTCAGCAGCCTCCGGTGAGACGCTGACAGACCAGTGACAGAACGGCTCCGAGGTCGTCACCGTCGCACACGCCGACCGCACGATGAAGAGATCCGGGGAGGTGTCGTCGGTCATGCCGCCTCCCCGGTCGGGTCACGGTCGTCGAGGACCCAGGTCGACAGGTCAGCCAGCGTGGATCGTTGTCCGTCACCGCCGGCCACCGCCCACACCGCCTCGGCGGGGCACAGGCCCGCCGTGGTGGCGTGGTCGCGGGCACCGGTAGCCACCGGCACCAGCGGCGGCATCTCGGCCCACATCCGGCGTAGGTTGCGCTCCCGGGCGGCGGAGTGCAGCCAGAACAACACCGGCCACGCCCGCCCCATCGCGGCGAACCACTCCCGGTAGCCGACAAGCTTCCCGGTCAACACCGACAACGGCTCACCACCGGTGTCGTACTCCACGAAGAACGGCACCCGGCCACCCCGCACCACCCACAGGCCATAGCCGTCCGGACGTACCCGAGGTTGGTAGGCGCGCACCAGAGCCGGATCCCCCGGCCGGGTGAACACCCCCGACCGCCGGCACGCCGCCTCCGACAACCACTCCCCCAACCGGACATCAGCGTGGGTGCGGGCGTAGCCGGCGAGATCGGTGAAGAAACCGTTCACCCCGAGGCGATGCTCCAGGGTGCGGCTGGACGTCCAACGGCGCCGCTCCACCCGGGCGTGATCACGACGGGGCGGACGCTCGTCACGACCGGCCGCGACGACCTCCGCGCCGAGCTGATCGATGACGTAGTGGTACGGGTACGAGCCGCCGTCAGCGCGCTGCGGACGAAACCGCGCCACCAACCGCAACCGGTACAACGTCCGCAACCGCCGCTGACAGAAATCCAGAGACGGAAACAAGGCATGCGCGACCTGGAACGACGTCAACACACCGTGGTCGTACAGCCAACCCAGCAGCACACGGTCACGGGCCGTCAGTTGGGACTGGACCCGAAGAACCGGATCATCCACCAGCCACCACCTCCCCTCCTGTAGGGAATGCCAGCCCAGGGGGAGAGACCCCGAAACCATGCAGGGTCTGTCGCAGGACAAGCCAACAGCGCTGACAGCCGACCTGACCAGCGATGTGAGACACGACAGGGGGTCCGTCGGGGAGTCTGGTTGAAGACTGACCTCAACACCGACACCAACCCGGACCCCGCAACGGGCACCGAAACGGGATCTGTCACCGCCACCAGCACGAAGCCGGAGCGCATAGGGAGGAGATGAACCACGAACACAACAACTCCTTGATCGAAAAAATGAGAATGCGCGACGACATTCACGACGCCGCAGGGATACGCATCCGCAGCCAGTGCGACGGACCACGGAGAAGCGCACTGTGGGTTTGCCAACCAACACCCGACCGGGCATCCGGTCGACCCGAGAGCGGATGGGGACAGCAACGACCGACACGACCACCAGAAGGGCGGTCGCGGCAGTTACGGAAGCAGGGCGGCATACCGCCGCGTCGGCAGGCGACACGGCACAGCGGGGGACATAGGCCCGGGAGCCGTCCACATCACGGCTCGGTAGGGCGTCGACTCAATCCGCCGGAGAAAGATCCTTCATCGCGAACCCCCTACCACTCAAACCAACGACGATCCGCCTACCCCGAGCCTCGAACGACCCGCGACGCTCCTCCATGGAACGTCGCCAGCCTGGCCGATTGGAGCCGGCAGACAGACCGCCACGCGGTCATGTCCGTACCAGTACGCCTCCCCCGGCAGCACCCTGTCAACCAGCGCCACCAGCAGCCGATCACGACGTCTCCGGACCCAGCCGGACGCACCGACACCCACCAACCCGCACTGGACCCCAACAGCACAAATCCACGCCCGAAACAAGCAGAAAAATCTTGACCAGCCGGGTCAGATGTCTCACATTGCGAGACAGTGCTCTCGCCGACAGACCAGCCAGAGCCACGGCGCCGCTTCCCATCAGGCCAAAACCGCATGCCGGACAGCGACAGCAAGGACCGACCCGCAGACGTGCCCCGCCCCGACAGCACCCCACCTACAGCGCGAAGGCGCGCTCAGCCGACCGACCTCGACCTGATCGGGCACCACCTACCCGACACCTCCCACACACCGATGGCGAGATCCACGAGCAGGCGAAATCACGCTCACCCACCCTCTCATGCCGAGTTGAATGCACTCGATCATGCGAAGATCGGATGCTAACCGTGTGGTGGGGTTGAAGCGGTCCCCGCCATCATCGGTGTCTTCTCGTTCAAGCGGAGAGTCGATGATGACGGTTGACTGGTGGCAGTTACGGCACGCCTACGGCCGGGCGACAGACACTCCGGAGCATCTGCGCGCCCTGGAGTGCGGCGATGCCCAGGCCCGTGAGACGGCGCTGGATCATCTCCAGGTCGCAGTGCTGCATCAGGGTTTCCCCGAGACCGCGACTGCGCCAGCCGTCCGGGCCGTGACCGCCCTGCTCGGCGAAGGCCGGGCACATCCGGACACGGTCGATGCGCTCGTAGAGTTTCTGGGTGACGCAGCCTCGTCCGTAACCTTCCTAGCGGGGAACCCGCACTTCGCCGAGGAACTCCCCGACGTCGCCAATGCCGTGGCAGCGGCATACCCAGTGGTGCTGGCGCTGTTGCAAACGGCGGCGTCCGGCCGCGCATTGTTCTATGCGGAGCAGCTCACGGCGATCGCCCAAATGGCGCCACTGGTTAACCAGCGCGAGGACCTCGCTGCCATCATCAGAGATCAGCTGCAACGCGGTCCCGGACCGCGAGCCCTCTGGGTCCGTTGCCTCGGCCAGCTAGGCGTGGATCTGCGCGACCTACTCTCCGACCCAGACCCCGCGGTCCGCCTGCGGGCCGCGCTGGTCCACGACGACGACCCACGGAGTCAACAGCTGATCCTCGCCGCGCTGGCGGAGCCGCCGCCTCCAAGTCTGCACCAGTTCGAACTCGTCCCCGCAGCGATCCGCGTCGCGCCCGACTTCGACACGATCGCAACGGCCGCTTGCGAGGTTGCCAGGCGGGACGGTTGGACCGGATTCGACGACGGATGGGGCGCCCTGGTGCGCTTTGCCTTCGCCGAGCCGCACGGCCCGCGCCGGCCATTGACCGACTCCCAGCGTGCGCTCCTTCGAGCTCTCGTCATCAACGACCAGCTATGGGATCCGAAGAACGGAAACTGCGGGCTGGTATTCAAGGAGGCCGGGCTGCCACACGACCGGGATGCCTGCCGCCAGCTTGCCCAGTGATGAACTCCCATGACCTGGACGTCCTGATCGGGCACCACGACCGCCCGAGAGGTGGTGGGGCTTTGTAACCTTGCGTAGTGACAGGAAGGCGAGCTGGGCACCCAAGCATCCGGCTGGCAGGTGCCGGCGTGATGCTGGTTGGCTTGTTCTCCGCCAAGGACAAACAGGTTGAGGCGAAACTTGACCTTCTGGCGGCTTCAGTGGAAGCACGTGGTGGACGAGTGGTTGGCCGGCAGATCCAGAGACGGGGTATCTCCCGCGGCGGTGCGAGCAAGATGACATCGCCGTTCTCCCGGCGAACCCTGCTCAGCTCGGGCAAGGCCCACGAAGTCGCCGACGCATGCCGGTCAGCCGCGGTCGCCATGGCCGTCTTCGTCAACCCGTTGACCGACCATCAGAGAACAGTTCTCAGCGATCTCTTCGGGTGCCCGGTGGTCAGCGGCGACGACCTCGCCTGAACATCCGCCCATGCCGTTCTCGCGCCGCTGAAGGTCACCGGCCACTGGCGTCAGCGGCCCCGACCGCCGATCGCGGTACGGTTCCGCAGTGCCCGCCAGCGTCAGACGACCGTTGATCTTTGTCGACATCGACGGCGTGCTGATCCCGCTACGGGCCCGACCGCACCAGGTCGGTACTCGTTGGAGCGGCACAGCGGCGGACGGTGCCGACCGCCACGGCAATCCTCTGTTGGACCGGCTCGATCCCGCCGACGGTCAACGGCTCCTCGCCCTGCCAGGTGAGCTGGCCTGGGCCAGCACCTGGATGGCCGAAGCCAACGAGGTCGTGGCACCCCGGATCGGTCTTCCCGCCCTCCCCATCATCGACTGGCCCGACGACGACGAGGAACCACCGCGTGGAGTGCACTGGAAGACCAGACCGTTGCTGCGCTGGGCGGCAGGACGCCCCTTCGTCTGGCTCGACGACGAAACCACCGACGCTGACCGGCGATGGGTCGCCGCACACCACCCACAACCGGCACTCCTGCACCACGTCGACCCACACAGCGGACTGACCCACATCGACCTCACGGCAGTACGCCGATGGCTGAACCACCACCACGACATCGGCTGCCACCGCGAGTCGAGCGGTCCAGCCAACTGACCCGACCGCCGATAAACGATCAACGTGGCGTCCAGCGCCCCAAGCGTGGAGACCTCACGTTGGTGTGCCGACCGAGGACTACGGCCCGCCGCTCAGTCGAAGACCTGGTTAACCATGACCTTGGTGTGGCGGCGTCGTCTGGCCTACCGGTTGACCGACGAGGTGGTACGCGAGACGACCGGCATCATTCCGCTCAGCGTGGCCGCGGACCGCATCGCTCATGCCGCTTTCCGGGGCGCCGGGCTGCTGTCAATGCTGGCCGCCGCCGGCCATGACGTCGACCGGTGCGGCGACGGCAAAATCGCCGAGGTATACCCGGCCCCTGTGCCGCTGGGGGCTGACGTATCGCGGTTACAAGGGGCGGGGCCAGTCGCTGCGGTTCGGGCATCCCTCCTTTGGTAACGCGCCATTCGTCAGGGGCGAGCCCGTAGGGTCTGTCGCGTGGCCGAGACACAGACCGAACCCGACCTCTCCTACATCGCCAGCGTGACGCGGGTCCGCGCTGCCGCCGGCGTGATCCTCCGGGACCAGGTCGGCCGGGTGCTGGTGGTCCACCCGACCTACAAGGACATGTGGGAGATTCCCGGCGGAGTGGTGGAGCCGGACGAGTCCCCGGCGGATGCTTGTGTACGCGAGATCCAGGAGGAATTGGGTCTTCCCGTGCCCACGGGAACGCTGCTGTGCGTCGACTGGGTACCGGCGAGCCCACCGTGGGACGGTGGGCTCATGTTCGTCTTCGACGGAGGCGTACTGACAGCGGACCAGATCACGGCGATACGACTGTGCCCGGACGAACTCGACCGGTTCGACTTCGTCGAGCCGGAACGCCTGGACGAGGTGTTGATCCCACGACTGGCTCGACGGGTTGCCGCAGCCGTCGCCGCGATCGGGCATGGCGGCGTCTACCTCGAAGATGGAGTCACCGTCTCAACCAGGTAGTCGTCGGCCGGATTGAGCCATGGACGCGGCGCTCGTGGCAGGTCGGACACAGCGAAACTCCCGAAGGCCGCCGAGCCCCGCTGGGGACACGATCTCGACAACACAGCGATCAGCAACTGCTGCCTGTTCCACCTCGACTCACTCACCAAACCTTTTGAGCGGCCGACTGGAGTAGGCGGCGCGGCGGCGGCAGCAGCCGATGCGTCACAGGTGTCTTCTACCAGTCGATTGGCTTGCCGTCGGCGAACAGGCCGCCGGTTGGCCCGTCGGGCGGCAGGGTGGCGAGCCACACGGGTGTTTCGGCACCTTCCTTCGGCGTCCGGTCGGTCTCTCCGTACGCCAATCTGGTGTTCATGCGTCCCGGTGAGCATGCGTTGACAAGGATGCCGGTGCCGTCCAGTTCGGCCGCGAGGACCCGGGTCAGCGCGTTCAGGGCCGCCTTGGACACGCGGTAGGAGACGTTGGTGTCGCCCATGGTGGCGAGTGAGGCGAGGTGGCTGCTGACGTTGACGATGCGGCCGTAGCCGTTCTTCTTCATCTCCGGCACGGCGGCGGCGCAGCAGCGCCACGCGCCCAGGAGGTTGGTGTCCAGGGCGCTGCGGACCCGCTCGAAGTCGGGGCTCGCCGCTGTCTGGCCGCGGTCGATGGCGATACCGGCGTTGTTCACCAGGACGTCCAGCCGGCCGTGGCGCTTTGCGGTGTCGGCGAAGGCACGCGCCACGCTGGCCGGGTCGTTGACGTCGAGTTGGTGTGCGCTGGCGGATAGTCCGTCCCTCGTCAGGTCGGACACCACGTGGTCGACGGAGTACTCGTTTCGGCCAGCGAGCACCACGTGCAGGCCTTGCTCGGCAAGGTTGCGGGCGATGGCTGCGCCGAGTCCACGGTTGGCGCCGGTCACTACGGCGACCTGGATGTCGTCAGCCATGGTCAGACCCCCAGGGTGGCGAGCTGGTCGTCGAGGGCGCGAGCGCGCGGGTCGGCTTTGGTGAACGGGAGTCGTTGCCGTGCTCGAACGACGCGGCGCATGTTCCGTTCTGATGGGGCCTCGCGGATCAGTGGTATCGCCTCCGCGACGAGCGATGCCGCGTGGTCGGCGTCTCCGAGTTGCGTCTGCGCCGACGCACGGCGAATTACGTACGTGGCCCGGTCGCGCACCTTGGTGGGTGGAACCAACCGCAGCGTTCGGCTGAAGTACCTGTCGGCTTCTTGCGATCGGCCCAGATCCAGGTAGCAAGTCCCGACCTGGGCGTTGAACTCGGATTCGTCGAAGTACCCAAGATAGGCGGCCTCCGGGTCGGTCGACTTTATGCGATCGAACTCGACGTCGGCCTGTTTGATGAGGCGTTCGCATGCCGTGCTGTCGCCGATCGCTGCGTGAGCCCTGGCTTCCCGTAGCGCCAGCATCGCGGCGGCGCGTGGGGTCACCCCTCTGGCACCCTCGTGGGCGCTACGCGCCAGCTCCAGTGCCTCTCGGGGGCGGCCGAAGTCGCAGCACTGCAGGCTCATCGATTTGAGGATGTTGGCTCCCAGGAGTCGGTCGGCGGCGGCGTGTGCGGCGTGTAGTGCGGCGAGCCAGTAGCGCTGCGCCGCTGCGTGCAGGCCAGCGTCGAACGACGCCCAGCCGGCCATCCGGCCGAGTTCTGCCGCCAAGGCGTACAGTCGCTGACCTACCACAGCCGTGTAGGTGGATCGGTCGAGGACATCCACCACCATGCCGAGTTCGGCGTGGATGAGGGCCCGGGCTTGGTCACCGCCTCGGGTCGCCTCCAGGAAGCGTAGTCGCGGAAGACCCTCTTCCATACGTTCGACCAGGTCAGCGGTCACCTGGCCGCCTCGCAGGACGGCAACGAGTTCTCGGGGTTCGATGGTCAGCCACGCTTCGGCGATGCCGACCAGGGGCACGCCTGTGATCTTCATGAAGGCACGGCGGTCCACGTGTGCGTACTCCAATGCGTTGACGAGTGTCTGCAGTCCGCCCGACTGGGTCCATCCGAAGGAGGTCGGGATCGGGTCACCGGCGGGAAGCCACTGCGGCCATGGTGCCTCCCGTACGCGCTCCTGCGGAATGTCGAGTACCGCGGCGAGAGCGAGCTGGCTTTCGAGATCGGGGACCACTCCCCAGTGCTCCCAACGCCACGCCTTCTCTCGCCGGGCGGCCATATTCCGGCTGTGCTTCGCGATCGCACTGACCACGTCCTGGTATGTCCACCCTCGTGCAGCGCGCACGACGCTGAGCGGGTGAATGAGCCGATCCCGATCGGATGCCGGTAGCTGCGACGCCATCGCTGCCTCCTCAATGCCCAAGGATGCGACCTACAGCTCTCTGGTCAAGGCGTGGTCGCGGCCGTATCGAACGTGAGCGAAAGTCGTATTCAGATACCTGGATCTCGCTTTGCTCATGCCACCGACCGGGGGCGGTGGGGAAGCCTTGCCGTCTCACGCGGCGTGGCGGTCGTGCCGCGCAGCCTTCACCGCTTTTCCGGCTGGCTTACGCGTGGTGGTTCGGGGTGTCGAGGATCAGCAGGAACCGGGCTTTGACGTTGCTGTCGGCGATCATGAGCGTCTCGTCCAGGGCGGCTTGTGTGGCCATCGTCGGTGGTGGTGTGCGCGTGTGGTGCTGTTCCCAGCCGGAGGCCGTCTCAGGCGCCACCCCGAGGTGACGGGCGAAGTCGTGGACGGTCATCCGGAGCGCCTCGCGTAACGCGCGGGTCTCCTGTCCGGTCCACCGGCCGACGACCACCGTCCCGCACCCGCAGTCACCCGTCGCCGCGTGAGTGGTCCGGGTGGCGGTCCGGCCGGCGCGTCGGTGGCGTTCCTCGTCCCGCGCCTGCGCCCGCTGGGTGTTGAAGTCCCGTACCAGTGCGGCCATCTGGTCGAACGCCGCGAGCAGCGCCCCTTGTGCGTCGACCGCCCGGTCGGCGTCCTGCCAGAACCGGCGGACGCTGGTGTCCCGGCCGATCTCGGCGTTGGCGACCGAACTGCGGGAGTAACAGATGCTGCTGGCGAGCTGCATCTGCGTCAGCCCTTGCTCGGCACGCCACGCGGCCAACCGGCGGCCGAGGTCCCTGCGCGCCTCGGCCACCTGCTGCTGACTGATCAGCCCCGGAAAGCGCAGAGCCGACGAACTCCGGCCATCCATGGCCGGCTGCGAAACCCGCACATTCGTCATCGGTGCCGCCGCTCCGAAAGCCGGGACACCTGGCAGAGGCTTGTCGTAGTCGAGGGCACACTCGGGCGAGCCGCGAGGCGGTCCCGCCCGACATCCGACGGTTCGATCATCACTTCGACGGGTCCCGCGAGGACCGCGACAGCGCCGGTCGCGTCGTCGTGACGGACCAGCGCCGTGACAGTCTCGGCGTGGACGTTCACGGTCACCCGCACCGCCGCCGCTCGGGGCATGATGACCGGACCAGCCGCGATCACTACCGAAACCGGGCGGCCCGGGTCGACACCGGGGGGTGAGGTCCAGTTAGCTTCTGGTCCTGGTTTCTCCGGGCTCGCTTCAGGATCCTTGGCGTGTCCCTGGATGATGAAGAAGCCGAGATCAGCGTTGGTCGTCATACCGAGGACTTCCCGCAACGCCGTGCGGTACGGCTCGAACGGCCACCGGTGCTCCCCTCGTTCGAGCTTGCCGATGTAGCGGGCGTCAACGACGCTGCGGCATCCCGCGTGCGCGTGGGTGTGGGCGTTGACCGCGTCAGCCAACTCCTGTCGGGACATCGGCCGCCCCGAGCCGGACGGAGACGGCAGCGCCAGCCGAGCCGCGCGAAGCAGGTTGTTCGGCCCTGGGTGATAGGCCACGACGTTGTTCTCCCGATGTGTTCGTGTGCTGTGCAGCGGGCGACCGGCAGGGCATGAAGACCGGCGATGTCACCGCTTGCGCACGGTCAGGTGGAGATCCTGAACGGCCAGGTGGGTGAGGTCGGGTAGCTGGTCCTCGTCGAGGGTGACCCCGTGGAGATTGCCGAGACCGGTCTTCAGGTCGTGTAGGCCGTTGCCTCGCAGGTCCACGCCATGGAGGTGGCAGGAGTCGAGTTCCAGGCGGGCCAGTTGGCAGCACCGCAGGACGATGTTGGGTAGGCGGCAGGACGACCAGGTGGCATCGGTGAAAAGGCAGTCCACGAAGGCCACGGCTCCGGCTGCGGTGACACGGGTGAGGGACGCGTAGTCGAAGCGGCATCCCTCGAACAGCACGTCCTTCAACCGAACATCAGTCAGCCGGGTGCCGGTGAACCGGGAACCCGTGACGGCGCAGCGCTCCATGCTGACGCCGGACAGAGTGGTGCCGGAAAAGTCGGCACGGGTGATCTCGCAGCCGAAGAGGGACCCGCCCTCCCAACCACTCTCACTCACATCGACGCCGACGAGCCGGCTACCACGGACAGTAACGCCGTCCAGGGTGCCGCCACGCCAGGAGACGTTCTCGATGGTGGCGTCGCTGAGGTCGTCGGTCGGGTCGCTGATGGGGTCGAGATCGTCAGGGTCCAGCTCCGGGAGCAGTATCCGCAGCTCGCCGACTGTCGTGGTCCGCATGTGGTCCTTTACCTGATTCCGAGGGTGGTGCGAGACGGGCCGGCCGTCGCACCACCCGAGTGTCGGGAGTTCACTGTCAGCGCTTCTTCTTGTCCCAGTTGTCCCAGCCCGGACGGCTGTCAAATTTGCCACGGTTGTCCCAGGTGGGCCGGTTGTCGAACTTCGCGGCGTCGATCGACGCTACCGCCTGGGACGGTGTGACACCGAGACTGTCGAGGTGGTGCGGCGGAGCGTTGACGAGTGCGGCGAGGGCGTCGTTCATGCTGGTCCTCCGGTCGGGGTGAGGTGGTCCGCGGTGGCACGGACGAGGGCCTGTCGGGTGGTACGGCAGAAGTTGGTCTCGCGGACGGTGAAGGTGCCGTGTTCGAAGTAGCGGTTGCCGGCCTGTCCGCCACGGCAGAAGTCGTAGAACCCGCACCGGTCGGCGCAGTCGTTGAGCGCGGTGACGAACTCGGTCACGTAACGCAGACCGCCGGCCCGGCCGATCATCGCGGTGATCGGTTCCTCGACCACGTTGCCGGCAATGAAGTCCCCGTACTCGGAATCGGTGATGCCGAGCAGTTCCGGTGACAGGAGCACGACCTGGCCGTCCCAGGACACCGTGGGAATCGGTTCATGGGGTGTGTGGTCAACGTGTCCGGCGCGAACGGCGGTCAGGTAATCGGCCAGCCGGTCCAGGTCACGGATACGCAGCCCGCTACCGGCGGTTCGGCGTTGCACGAGCTGCCGCCAGAACCGGTACGCGGAGCCCTCCGACACGGGCAGCCGGGCTGCGCCTTCCTGCTCCTCGATGTTGAAGCCCACCGACTGGCACCCGGGCAGGTCGGTGAAGAAGTCGAGGAGGTCGTCGGCGTGGTCGATGGTCTCCGGGGTAACGACGCAGATCACCGTGTACTCCAGGCCCGCGTCAGCGAGCATCTGAACGCCGCGCATCGTCCGATCGACCGTCTGCCTACCGGCGCGGTCGACCCGGTTGCGGTTCAGGGTGCCAGGGCCGTCCACGCTGACACCGATCTCGAATCGGTAAGCGGTGAACAGGTCACTCCACCGCTGGTCGATCAGGGTGGCGTTGGTCTGGATCTCGTGACGCACCCGGCCCGTTCGCCGTAGCGGCTCGAAGGCGGTGAGCAGGTTTCGGAAGTGGCCGATCGGCGTGGCGGTGGGCTCGCCTCCGTGCCAGACGACGCTGACGGGATGCTCGCTGCCCTGCTGCTCGATCGAGATGGCACATGCCCGCGCCACCTCCACGGTCATGAGACGGCGGGACCGGCGGTCAGGCAGGTAGCAGTAGGCGCAGTCGAGGTTGCAGAAGCTCGTCGGCTGCACCACCAGGGTGTGAAACACCTCCGCGATCGCCGGTCGCCCCACAGCGGTAATCAGACCGATGCCGCTCACGATCACGCCTCCTTCGAAGACACTGGTGTGCTGGTCGTCGCCCCGGGAGAGCCGGCGCGTCGCCTGGCCCAGTCGACGAAGCGGTCGAACAGGTCCTCGCAGTTGCTCGTCCCGCTGGCGTCCGGCTGGCTCAGGTCGTCGATGGCCTCGTGCAGACATCCGGCCAGATAAAGGAACAGGCCGATCCGATTGCCCGCGTACTCCGTCAGGAGCGCGCTCCTGGCCCCGTCGCAGGGCCATGGATGGCCGCAGGCGCGGCAGCCCCAGTGCGGACGCGACGGCACATGCTCATGGCCCATCGGGCTGCGACAGCCCGCCGTAGTCGCTGGAGGGCTTTGGTCGACGCTCACCGGGGGAGCTCCCGTTGGGTCCGCTGCGCGAAGAACCGACGCCACACGTGGGTCAACAGCGGCGGATCCGCCGTCCTCGCCGGCATGGGTTCTGTCGACGCCGGTGGGCCGGGCCGCTCCTGCTGACCGCTCGCGAAGCGGGAGACGTACACGGTCATGCCCGCTCCCCCGTCACGACACGTCCTTCCCAGCGGTGGGTCCACCGGGGCCCGGTGGACCCACCGCTGCCGGCCGGCGGCTCGGCAGCGAGGTGACCGCCATCCGCCCACGCAGCCCTTCTGGCGGTACGCGACCGAGGAGTCACCAGTGCTGCCGGCGGATTTGCCGGTGACGACAGTTGCGGAGGCGTCGGGTCGCGTTCCGGCCTGTCACCGCTCGGCACATCCATCCGAAGCTCCCTGCTCTGAGACTGCCGCTGACCTACCGGCGCGCCCTGGGAAGGCGGCCCGGTACACCCACCCTCGCCCGGGGCAGGGCATGCGCGGAATGTCCTGTCGGTGCACCGCCGGTGCACCTGTGGTAACCCCATGTGCCGCTACGATCACCAGGCAGGAGACGGTCCCTGTCGGGGAGGACGTGCGATGACTCCGATCACGACCTGGACCGGCCGGGACGCCACCGCCCTACGCCAGGCGGCGCGGATGAGCGTCACCGCCTTCGCCGAGCACCTGGGCGCGGCCCGCCGGACGGTGGCCAAGTGGAGCAGCCAGGGCGACAACGTCATCCCCCGCGCCGACATGCAAGCCGCGCTGGACACCGTGCTGACCCGAGCCACACCCGACGTCCGCGAACGCTTCGCAGCCCTGCGGGCGACGGGCACCAACGGTGCAGCCGCGAGCACCACGCCACCGCACACCGACCCGGATGCCGATACTGGTGAGGACAGCCACCACAGCCCGGACTCGGATGGTGACGTGCAACGGCGAGACTTCCTGCGCAGCGCTGCGGTCAGCGTCGCCGCCGCCCCCGGCGTCGGGCCGGTGCTCGACGCGCTCGTCTCGCCCCGGCAACAGCCCGCCACGGTGCTGTCCGTGCAGCAGCTCTCCGGCAAGGTGGCCGCCGTCAAACGCGACTACCAGGCATGCCGATACGAACGGGTCCTCGACCGGCTCGGCACGCTGTTACCCGCTCTCGAACCCGCCAGGGCGGACGCGGAGGGCACGCAGCAACGGCAGGTCGACGTCCTGGCCGCCGAGCTGTACCACGTCGTCGGTAGCGTCCTGCTCAAGCTGGGCGACCGTGCAATGGCCCTGGTCGCCGCAGAGCGGAGCACCCGCGCCGCCGCGACGAGCCAGGACCCGGTGGCCGTCGCCGCGAGCGCACGGATCATGACCCACGCCCTGATGAGCAACAACCACGACGAGCAAGCCGTGACCCTCGCCGCAGACGCCGCCGGCGTACTCGACCGGGATACGGGCCTCGCGTCGACCGACGCGGTCGCCGTGTACGGCGCCCTCGTCCTACGCGGTGCCGTCGCCGCAGCCCGCCGCGACGACCGGGACACCGCACACACCATGCTCGACGAGGCCACCCGCGCCGCGACCCGACTCGGCTACGACGGCAACGACCGCTGGACCGGCTTCGGCGCCACCAACGTCCTGCTGCACCGGGTCAACATCGCCCTCACCCTCGGCAACGCCGGCACCGCCATCACCATCGCCCGCACCATCCCCCTCGGCAAGGTGACCCTCGCCGAACGCAAAGCCGCCCTCTACGTCGACGTGGCCCGCGCCTACACCCAATGGGGACGCCACGAACAGGGCCTCAACGCCCTCCGCACCGCGTACGAGATCGCACCCGAAGAGATCCGCTGCCGCCCGGCGGTCCACCGCCTCGCCAACGACCTCGCCCACCTCGCCACCGGCCCGGTACGCGCCGCAGTCGTCGACTTCACCCAGACCGCCGGGATCCCCCGGTGACCGGACGCCACCTCCAGATCGTCGTCTGCGCCGCCGGTCCCGCCCCCGACGTCACCACCCTGGTCAACACCGCACACCAACGGTCCTGGACCACGGCGGTCACCGCCACACCCCACGCGGTGGACTTCATCGACATACCAGCCATCGAAGAACTGACCGGGGCACCCGTGCGATCTGACTACCGGGCATCCCCGGGCGTCCGCCGCTCGCTACCCACCGCCGACGCACTGGTCATCGCACCCGCGACCTACAACTCGATCAACAAGATCGCCCTCGGCCTCGCCGACAACTACGCCATGACCACCATCGCCGAACTCATCGGACGACACGTACCCACCGTCATCGTCCCCTTCGTCAACACCGCCCTCGCCACCCGACACCCCTACCGCCGCGCCGTGACCAACCTCCGCGACGAAGGCATACACATCCTCCTCGGACCCGACCACGACTGGGAACCACACCCACCCGGCACCGGCAACGACCGCCGGCTCACCTTCCCCTGGACCAAGGCATTCGAGATCGCAGCCCGGCATGCCGCCTGACCGCTTCGACCTGGGCACGTCCGGGACCGACGCCAGCCCTCCCGCGCAGAGCGTGTGATAGTCGGGGCGTGACCTTCCCACTGGAAACACTGTCCGACGCCGTGCTGGCCCGAGCCCAGACGTGGACGCGGCTGGGCATGACAGGGCACACCCGACCGATCGAGCCGAACCACGGCAACCCGATCGTCATCAGTGAGTTCGAGTCCCCGTCATGGCTCGCCGCGATAACGATCTGGAGCACCGGCGAGGCCGAACTAGAGACAGTCCGCGTGGCCGACGAACGGATCGTCAACAAGCACTACGACCTGACCACCCCCGACGACCTCGAACTACTACTCGACGAACTCGTCGCCCTCCTCATCGACGACTGCATCCCCGCAGCAGCAGTCGTTGCCCACCACCCACCGGCACCAGTCTGAAACCAGCAATCGAAGACACCCGCCGGCCGGAGCGCCAGGTGCACCGATGTAGGCCCCGGTCCACGCGGGCACGGAATGGTCCAACGGCTCCCGAGCACCCACCGAGACACCGAACCACCGGCAGCAACGCCAAAAGGCTCCGACCCAGGGTGAAACCCCAGGTCAGAGCCTTCTTGGTGGTGCGCCGCCAGGGACTCGAACCCCGAACCCGCGGATTAAGAGTCCGCTGCTCTGCCAGTTGAGCTAGCGGCGCTCGTTGGCAACGGAGAGAACACTAGCACGGGCCATGAGCGGGGTTCCAATCCGATACCCGGCTCCACCCTTCGGGCGAGCTTATCGGGCAAAAGTGAACACATCACCCCGACAACACACGTCCGGCATCGAGCTGGTGGCCGGCATGGGGCACGATGTCCGCCAGGCACGCGAGAACAGAGGTGGGGATGGGCAGGTTCACGCGGGGCGGGGCGATGGCGGGTGCCCTTGTCCTGGCGGCGTCGCTGGCTCTGGCCGGTTGCGGCGGCGACCAGAAGAAGGAAGCCGAGTTCGTCGGCGGCACCGTGGCTACGCCGAGCGCCGGGGGGGCGACTCCGACGCAGTCCGGGGGCGCGTCGCCGTCCGCGCCGACGGCGGCCGACCTGACGGTCAGTCCGGCGAACGGGGCGAAGGGCAGACCGGTCAGCACCGAGATCAGCGCCGACCTCCCGGCCGGCGGAAAGGTCTCCTCGGTCACCCTCACCACAGGTGACGGCAAGCAGGTCGGCGGGAAGATGCGTCTGGACGGCAGCTCCTGGGTGCCGTCGTCGGCCCTGAAGTACAACACCAAATACAAGGCCACGGTGACCGGCACCGGCGCCGACGGCCAACCCCTGCAGGGGGTGAGCACGTTCACCACGATGGCCAAGCCGAACTCGATGATCGGCTCCGGCCTGTACCTCTTCGACGACCGGACGTACGGCGTGGCCATGCCGGTGGTGGCCGAGTTCAGCCCGGGCATCCCGAAGAAGGACCGGGCGGCCGTCCAGAAGCGGATGTTCGTCAGGACCGATCCACCGCAGCCGGGGGCCTGGCACTGGGTCGCCAACGGCACGCAGGCGTACTACCGGGCGCCTGAGTACTGGCAGCCGGGTACGACGTTGAGCGTCCGGATCGCGCTGGCCGGTATTCCGCTGAGCAACGGCCGGTACGGCAACGTGGACCGGTCGGCCACCGCCAAGATCGGGCGGGCCTTCGAGATGAAGGTGGACAACGCCACCAAGCAGATGGAGGTCTTCCAGGGTGGCCAGCTGATCAAGACGCTGCCGGTCAGCCTGGGCAAGAAGAGCACCCCGTCGTCCAGCGGCACCATGGTGGTGATGGAGAAGAAGGAGAAGACCGTCTTCGACACCATGGACGAGCCGGACCCGGCCAACCAGTACCGCACCGAGATCGATTTCGCTCAGCGGCTGACCTGGGGCGGCGAGTACATCCACGCGGCACCGTGGTCCGAGGGGGTGCAGGGCCGGCGGAACGTGTCGCACGGCTGCGTCAACGTGTCGATGGCGATGGGCAAGTGGCTCTTCTCCCAGACGAAGGTGGGTGACCCGATCACGGTCAAGGGCACCCCGCGCAAGCTCGAACAGGGCAACGGGTGGACGGCCTGGAGCCTGACCTGGGCGGATTTCGTCAAGGGCAGCGCGGTGCCGGTGCCGCAGGGTGGTTCGGGCCCACTGGTCTGACCTCCGGTCCGGGTCGGCGTGCCGCGCCGACCCGGACCGGCACGGGCCGATGACCCAGCGTGGTCGCGCTCTGCTCGGCGGCGTGTTTCAGTTCACCCTTCGCAACCGACGGGCGTGCCGCCGCGTCTGTGAGGGACGATGGGACATCGGGGACCACGACTGTGAGGGAATCATGCGAGTTGTCCAGGACCACCTGACCGGGCGTACCGGTCGCCGCCGGGTGCTCGCGGCGGGGGTCCTCGCCGCGGCGCTGGCCCTCACCTCCGCCTGCACCGGCTCGGGCGGCGACAAGCCGTCGAGCTGGCAGGGCGGCGGCGAGGAGGCCGCGCCGAAGGCCAGCGCGACGATCACCGAGCCGAAGGCCGACGCCACCGACGTCCCGGCCTCCACCGGCATCGTCTTCACCGCCAAGGACGCGAAGGACACCACCGTCACGCTCACCGACGCCGCCGGCAAGGCCGTCGAGGGCAAGCTCGCCGCGGACGGCGCGAGCTGGCTGCCCGACGGCACGCTGGAGTACGGGGAGAAGTACACCGCCACCGTCACGGCGACCGGTGAGGACGGTAAGCCGGCCACGGCCACCAGCGCCTTCACGGTGATGGCCAAGCCGGACAAGCAGGTGCGGGTGACCAGCTTCCTCGGCGACAACCAGGTGGTCGGCGTGGGCATGCCGCTGATCGTGAAGTTCGGTCGGGCCGTCCCGGAGGACTACCGCGACGACGTGCAGCGCCGGATGACGGTCACCAGCACTCCGGCCCAGGAGGGCGTCTGGCACTGGGTCAGCCCCACCGAGGTCCGCTACCGGCCCAAGGAGTTCTGGCAGTCGGGCACCACGATCTCGTACCGGGTGCGGGCCGGTGGGCTGCCGATGGGCGGCGGCTGGTACGGCCGCTCCGACCTGACCGTGGACGTCAAGGTCGGCCCGTCGGTGGTGATGCAGGTCGACAACAAGACCAAGCGGATGACCGTCACCAAGGACGGCAAGGTCGTCAAGACCATCCCGGTCAGCCTGGGCAAGAAGAGCACCCCCTCGTCCAGCGGCACGATGGTGGTGATCGAGAAGCTGCGCAAGACGGTCTTCGACACCATGGAGGAGCTGGGCCCCGAGGAGGGCTACCGCACCAAGATCGACTATGCCCAGCGGCTCACCTGGGGTGGCGAGTTCATCCACGCCGCCCCCTGGTCGGAGGGGCAGCAGGGCACCACGAACGTCTCGCACGGCTGCGTCAACGTGTCGATGAAGGACGGTGCCTGGCTGTTCGCCAACACCAAGATCGGTGACCCGATCACCGTCAAGGGCACCGAGCGCAAGCTCCAGAACGGCAACGGCTGGACCGACTGGAACATGAGCTGGGACCAGTACGTCAAGGGCAGCGCCCTGCCGTACGAGCCGGACGCCGGGCAGCCGGACGCCGGGAACACGCCGACGCCGAGCGCCGAGCCGACGCCCTGATCCCTGCGGCGCACCGTACGGGTCGGCCCCCGCCTGAAGGTGGGGGCCGACCCGTCTTCGACGGCACCCCGACCCCCGGGCGGCTCAGGCCCGGAAACAACTCGGGCCCGGAAACGACTCAGGCCCCCTCGTGTGAGGGGGCCTGCGGTGGAGAACATCCACTAACCGGGTGACTGATGGGAATTGAACCCACGACAACCGGGACCACAACCCGGTGCTCTGCCAACTGAGCTACAGCCACCATGCCGTCCGCGCCGGTTTCCCGGGCGGGTGCGGATTAATAATAGCCACACCCGGGCGGGGCCCGTCCAGCGGGTTCCGCCCTTCGGCGGGCACCGGCCTAGAGCTGCGCCGCGATCGCCTTCGCCGTCTCGACGTCCGGGCCGGGCAGCGGCACGAACAGGGTGCGCCGGTAGTACTCCAGTTCGCGGATGCTCTCCCGGATGTCGGCCAGGGCCCGGTGCGCCAGCCCCTTGCGGGGCTGGCCGAAGTACACCCGGGGGTACCAGCGCCGGCACAGCTCCTTGATCGACGACACGTCGATCATGCGGTAGTGCAGGTGGGCGTCGAGCCGGGTCATGTCCCGGGCGATGAAGCCCCGGTCGGTGGCGATCGAGTTGCCGCACAGCGGCGCGGTGCGCGGGTCCTTCACGTGGCTGGTGACGTACTCCAGGACCATGTCCTCGGCCTCGGCGAGGGTGACCGTGGAACGGCGCACCTCCTCGGTGAGCCCGGATTTGGCGTGCATGGTGCGGACGATCTCCGGCATCGCCTCCAGGGCCGCCTCGTCGGCGTGGATGACCACGTCCACGCCCTCCCCCAGCACGTTGAGGTCGGGGTCGGTGACCAGTGCCGCCACCTCGATCAGCTTGTCGCTGCCGAGGTCGAGCCCGGTCATCTCACAGTCGATCCAGACGAGAAGGTCAGCCACCGCAACAGACTACGCGCAGCCCAGGTACCCGCGCCTCGGCACTGTCGCGGGGTGGGACCGCTAGGGTTTCCCCGTGCCCGCCGAATCCGTCGCGTCCCCCGTCACCACCCCGGAGGACCAGCGAAGTCGTACGGCCCGCCGGGTCGTCACGGTGCTGGCGCTGGCGGCCGTGCTGCCGGCGCTCTACCTGCCGGGCCTGGTGCACGACTTCTTCGACCTGAAGATCTACATGCGGGCGATGGACTGGTGGGCGTCCGGGCACCCGCTCTACGACTATGTGCAGCCCGACCGGGTTCAGGGTGAGTTGTATTTCACCTACCCGCCGTTCAGCGCCCTGCTGCTGCGGCCGTTCGGGGTGCTGCCGCTGGGCCTGACCATCGTCATCTTCACGGCGCTGACCTGCGTCGCCGTCGTGGTCACCACCCGGTGGCTGGTGCTGCCGGTGATCGAGCGGCACGGTCTGCACCGGACGTACGCGCTCACCGTGGCGGTGCTGCTGGTCTTCGCGGTGGAGAGCACCCGGGAGACGATCACCTTCGGTCAGATCAACATGCTGCTGGTGGTGCTGATCCTGGCCGACCTGCTCTTCGCCGTACCGCAGGCACGGCGCTGGGCCGGGGTGGGTGTCGGGCTGGCCACGGCCCTCAAGCTCTTCCCGGGCATCTTCATCGTCTACCTGCTGGTGACCCGGCGGTGGCGGGCGGCGGTGGCGGCGAGTGTCACGGCTGCGGCGGCGACGCTGCTGGCCGCCGCGGTGGCCCCCCGCGACTCGTGGCGGTTCTGGACCCACGAGCTGTGGGCCACCGACCGGGTGGGGCGCACCGACTACACCGGAAACCAGTCGCTGTTCGGGCTGCTCAGCCGGATCGACGCGCCGCAGGAGCCGAACCGGCTGCTCTGGCTGGTGCTGGTCGTGGCGATCCTGGGGTACGGGTTGTGGCGGGCGGCCCGCGCCGCCGGGGCCGGTGACTGGCTGACCGGCCTCACCCTCACCGGGCTGGTCGGCGGTCTGGTCAGCCCGATCACCTGGACCCACCACATCTACTGGTTCATCCCGGCGGTGGTGGTGCTGGTGGACGCCGCGCTCGACGCCGACCCGCAGACCCCGGCGGGGGCGCGCCGTCGGCGGCGGCTGCTCACCCTCGCCACCGGTACCGGCCTGGTGATCGTCTACGGGGTGGTGTCGTTCTACGACTGGGGGGTGGCCCCGGCCCGTACGGACAACCCGTGGGAGTTCCTGCTGCGCAACGAGTACGTGCTGCTGGCGCTGCTGCTGCTCGTGCTGCTGCCGGTCCGCCGGGAGCGCAGGCGGGAACGGGAGCCCGTGCCGACCGCCGACCGGCAGCACCAATAGGACAGATATTCCCTTATTCGACCTTTGGCGCTAATCTGGGGTCAGTCGGTCACGACCCACAGCCCACCGATCCCCCGGTGAGACGGCCCTCCGCGTCGGCAGCGCGGAGGGCCGTCACCGCGTCCGGGCCCGTCGGGCACCGCGTCGGGGGGGCGGCGACGCGACCGGCCCGCCGGACGGGTCCGACGGGCCGGTGCGGGTGGTACGGGTCAGGACTTCGGCGTCGGCTCCCGCCGGGTCCGGGCGAAGGCCAGCCCGCCGAGGGCCAGCCCGCCGAGCCCGGCCAGCAGACCGGCGACGCCCAGCACGACCGCCGTCGACCCGGCGTCGTCGTCATCGTCGTCGTCCTTCGCGGCCGGCGCACCCGCCGCTGCCGGGGCCGCCGAGGGGGACGCGGCAGCCGCCGTCAGGGTCAGCACCGGCGCCGGGTTCTCCGGCTCCTCCGCACCCGGCGTGGGCTCCTCGATCCAGCGCGACACGTTGCCGTCGGAGTAGGTCTGGAGCGTCTTGAAGACCATCTTGTCCACCTGCGGCAGCGGACCGAGCGAGATCGGGAACTCCTGGAACTCGCCAGGCTTGACACCCCCACCGGCGGCGGCCGTCCAGGTGAGCTTCGACACCGCCTCGGTGAGCTGGCTGCCGTGCACCTCGATCGGCGGGTCCACCTTGCGCTTCTCCACCGCGACCGTCCACCCCGGCACCGGCATCGTGGAGACCGAGCCGACCGGGGCGTTCTCCGGCAGGTTCACCTCGATCTTGACGGTGGAGGCGGTGTCGCTCTCGTTGGGCACCCGGACGGCGAAGCGGCCGTAGCTGCCCTGGGTCGCCTCCTTCGGGTTGACCGTGACGTGCGCCGCGGCCGGCCCGGCGAAGCCGAGCACCGTGGCGGTGACGGCGGCGAGGGTGAGCGCGGCGGCGGATGCGGAGCGCCGGAGACGGATCATCGGGGACGGGCCCTTCCTTACTTGATCGGCACGGTGGCGGTCACCGTGGCCTGGTCGATGTCGGACGTACGGACTGTGAAACGCAGTTGCCACTCACCCGCCGACGGGAAGCTGAACTCCCCGGTCGCGTGGTTGTCGGTGAGCTTGAGCAGTGGGATGTCGATCGCCTCGACCCCGGCCGAGGGCAGCGCGGCGGTGGCCTTCCACTCCACCACCGGCTGCGGCCGGTTGTCAGGCGTGTAGGCGTACAGGTGCATCGAGTTGTTGCCCCGCTCGGCCGGGTCCAGCTCCACCTGCAGCGAGTAGATCGGGCTGGTCAGCGTGGTCGAGTAGTAGCCGGCGTCCGCGCCCGGACCGCCGTCGACGGCGGTCCGGGCCGGCGGGGTCTGCACCAGGGTCGCCGTCACCCCCAGGATCACCGCGGTGATCGCCAGCTCCACCCAGACCGCGCGCCGCACCGGCACCGGCCGGGCCGCCGCGGTCCGCCGCCGCACCAACTGCCGCGAGTACGCGGCCACGGCCACCACCAGCGCGAACAGCCCGATCTTGGCGAGCAGCAGCCGGCCGTACGTGGTGCCGGTGAGGGCCTGGAGGGTGCCCACCTCGATCAGCCCCTGCACGACGCCGGCCAGCAGCAGCGCCGCCACCGCCAGCGCCGCCCAGCGGGACCAGATCGGCAGGATCGCCCCCAGCTCCCGCTCGTCGGCCCGGCGCAGCAGGAACCCGGCCAGCATCACCAGGCCACCCAGCCAGACCGCCATGCTGCCCAGGTGCACCGCGTCGACGAGCACCGACACCGCCGGCGCCGGGGAGGCCGCCGGGTGCCCGGCCAGCGGCCAGGTGAACAGCCCGGCCACCCCGAGCCCGGTGAGGATGATCCCGTCGGTACGCCCCACCGGCCCCCGGGTCAGCGGCCGGAGCAGGAACACCGCCGCCACGAGCAGGCCCAGCCGGATCAGGTGGGCGGTGCCGTACCCGCTGCCCAGCACCTCGGACAGGCCCTCCCCGGTGACGTCGAACAACCCCCCGCCGGCGGTGTACGGCACCTGCAACCACACCTCGGCCACCGTCGCGACGGCCAGCAGCCCCACGCCGGACCAGAGCAGCCGGGCCGGGCCCCGCCGGGACAGCCGCAGCGGCCAGAGCGCGGCCAGCACCAGCGCCGGGCCCACCACCAGCAGCAGGCCCGCGTACCCCAGGTACTTGGTCACCTTCACGCCCGCGCCGACCACCGGGTCGGCGCGGCTGTCCGAGCCGGAGTCGGTCGGCGGCGTCGACGGTGCCCCCACCGAGTAGGTGAACGCCCCGGACACCGGGTGGCTGTCGGCGGAGATCACCCGGTAGCTGACCAGGTAGGTGCCCTGCGGCCCGGCCGGGTCCACCCCGATCGTCACCACCGACCCCTCGAACCGGGGCTCGCCCCGGTCGGCGCGGGAGCCGTCCGGGGCGATGACGCGTACCTTGTCGGGCACCTTGCGGACCGACTCGCTGAACGTCAGCACCACCTCTGACGGGGCGCTCGGCACCACGGACGAGGCCACCGGGCTGCTACTGGAGAGCACGGCGTGGGCGCTCGCCGGCCCGGCCGGGGCGAGCAGCAGGGCGACGAGGGTGACCAGCAGGCCGGCGGCGGCCCCCAGCCGGGCCAGCCGGCGACGATCGACTGCGTTCATCCCGCCATGCTCGCTGACCGCAGGCCGGTACGCCCACCCGGCCACCCCGCGCCGGCAGGGGGTAGCCACGGCGGCCGGAGCGCCTGCCGCAGGTGGTGGGACGTCATGAGCAGGTAGTCGTACGGCGGCGGGGAAAAGTTCCCGGCGTGAGCGGGACCATGGAAAGGGCCGAACGACCCTGCCCGCCCCCGCCACGCCGCGTAGCCTGGCTTGTCGTGATCCCCGCTCACCGCGACCCCTCCGCCACCGGCCGTAGCGGCCCGCCGCCCGGCCCCGAGCGGCCCCCGGTGCCCCGACCGGCGACCCGGCGACCGGTCACCCCGGGGAACCCACGGGCCCGGCGGGACGACCAATGAGCGTGACCACCGCGCGTACCCCGGCCGGCCGCTGGCCGCTCGTCCGCCCCTGGCTCGGCGTCGCCGCCCGGCTCGGCCTGGCCGCCGTCTGGCTGTACGCCGGCGGGACGAAGGTCGGTGACCTCGCCGCCTCCGGCCGGGCCGTCAACGCGTACCAGGTGATGCCCTACGAGGTGGCGACGGCGATCGGGGCCGCGCTGCCGTTCGTGGAACTGGCGTTGGGCCTGCTCCTGCTCGCCGGGCTGGCGACCCGGCTGAGCGCCGGGATCTCCGCCGCGCTGCTGGTGGTCTTCATCGCCGGCATCGCCTCGGCCTGGGCCCGTGGCCTGGCCATCGACTGCGGGTGCTTCGGCAGCGGCGGGCAGCTCGCCGCCGGCCAGTCCCCGAGCTACCTCCCGGAGATCCTCCGGGACCTGGGATTCCTGGCCCTGGCCGGATTCCTGCTGATCTGGCCCCGCACCCCGTTCTCGGTGGACGGCTGGCTCGCGGGCGACCCATCCGTGGAGGACGACGATGAGCAGTCGTAAGGGACGCAACGAGGCCGCGCGGGTGGTCCGCGAACAGCTCGCCCGGGAGAAGCGCCGCAAGCGGACCCTCTGGACCTCCGTCGGGGCGGTGGTGGTGCTGGTGATCGCCGGCCTGATCGGGTGGAGCGTCTACTCCAGCCAGAAGTCGGACACCTTCACCGCCCCGCCCGGTACGAACGACGCCGGCACCGGTGTCGTGCTCGGCACCGGGCCGGTCACCATCGACCTCTACGAGGACTACCTCTGCCCGGCCTGCAAGCAGTTCCAGCAGACCAGCGGGGAGACCATCAACCAGCTGGTCAGCTCCGGCAAGGCCAAGGTGGTCTTCCACCCGGTCGCCTACCTCAACCGGTTCTCCACCACCGAATACTCCACCCGGTCCTCGGCCGCGTCCGGCTGCGCCGCGAAGGGCGGCAAGTTCAAGGAGTTCACCGACGCGCTGTTCGCCCAGCAGCCGCCGGAGGGCAGCGCCGGGCTGAGCAACGACCAGTTGATCGACATCGGCGCGGGCGTCGGGCTGAACAAGGACGACTTCGGCTCCTGCGTCAGGGACGGGGCGTACACGGCGTGGACCGAACACGTCACCGACGACGCCAGCAAGGCCGGGGTCACCGGCACCCCGACCATCACGGTGAACGGCACCGCCGTGTCCGACCGCAGCCCGGCCGGCATCACCGCGGCCGTGGAGGCGGCCGGCAAGTGACCCCGGCACCCCTGCGGCGGGCCGTCCTGCTGGTCACCGCCGTACTGTTCGGCCTCCTCGGCACCACCGCACCGGCGTACGCGCACGGGGCGGACGCCCCCGACGGCACCGACTACCGCACCACGGTGACCGGGATCACCCCGACCCGGCCGGGGTTGACCGCGCGGGCCGTCGAGGCGGGCGCCCGGCTGGAACTGGTCAACCACTCCGACCGGGACGTCGAGGTGATCGGCTACTCCGGGGAGCCGTACCTGCGGGTCGGGCCGGGCGGGGTGTACGAGAACGTCCGCTCCCCCGCCACGTACCTCAACCGCACCCTCGCCGGGGACACCGCGCTGCCCGCCACCGCCGACCCGGCCGCCGCCCCGCAGTGGCGTCGGATCGGCGACGACAGGCGGGTCCGCTGGCACGACCAGCGGGCCCTGTGGCGGGAGTCCGGGGTGCCCGCCCCGGTGGCCGCCGACCCGGGCCGCGAACACCGGGTCCGGGAGTGGACCGTCGCGCTGCGCGTCGGCGACGAGCCTGCGGAGCTGCGCGGCACCCTCGACTGGGTGCCGCCGCCGGACCCGTACCCCTGGTGGGTGGCCGTCACCCTCGGCGCGCTGCTGGTCGGCGCGGCGGGGCTGCTGCCGGCCGGCACCGGCGCGGGGACCCGGGCGCTGCGCGGCGTCGGCGCAGTGCTCGCCCTCGGCGGGGCCGCCGCCGTCACCCTCGTGCTCGGCCGCGAGCTGGACGCCGGGGCGCAGGGCGTCGGCGGGGTGCTGCTCGGGCTGGCCGCCGGGCAGCTCTGGCCGCTGCTGACCGCGCTGGGTGCGGTGGCCGCCGGGGGGTGGGCGCTGGCCCGCCGGCCCGCCGCCGACTTCGTGCTCGCGCTGGCCGGGGCGTGCCTGGCCCTCTTCGTCGGCGTCGCCAACCTGACCGTGCTGTCCCGCGCCGTCGCCCCGGTGCCCTGGTCGGGCGGCGTCGCACGGGTGCTGCTGACCGGGGTGCTGGTCGCCGGGGTGGGGGCGGTCGCCGCCGGCCTGCTCCGGCTGCACGCCGCCGCCCGCGCCGCCGCGCCCCGGCCCGCCGCCGAGCCGGCCCGGACCTGATCCCCTGCCGGACGCGATCCGGAGTCCCCGGCCTGGTCAGCCGATCGGCCGGGGGTGGAAGCCGTAGGGCAGTTCGAGGCGGTGACGGGAGAGCAGCTCGGCGTCGGCGAGCAGGTCGACGGTGGGGGCGTCGGCGACGATCCGGCCGGCGTCCAGGATGACCGCCCGCTCGCACAGCTCCGCCGCGTAGGGCAGGTCGTGGGTGACCATCAGCAGGGTCACCGGCAGGGCGCGTAGGATCCCGGCCAGCTCCCGGCGGGCCGCCGGGTCCAGGTTGGACGACGGCTCGTCGAGCACCAGGATCTCCGGGCGCATCGCCAGCACGGTGGCCACCGCCACCCGACGCCGCTGCCCGAACGACAGGTGGTGCGGGGCACGGTCCCGGTGCTCGACCATCCCCACCGCGGTCAGCGCCTCGTCCACCCGGGCGGCCAGCTCGGCACCCCGCAACCCCAGGTTGGCCGGGCCGAACGCCACGTCCTCGGCGACCGTGGGCAGGAAGAGCTGGTCGTCGGGGTCCTGGAAGACGACACCCACCCGGCGGCGGATCTCGGCCAGGGTGTCCCGGTCCCGGGACACCGTCAGCCCGCCCACGCTCACCGACCCCCCGGTCGGGGTGAGGATGCCGTTGAGGTGCAGCACCAGCGTGGTCTTGCCCGCGCCGTTCGGGCCGAGCAGGGCCACCCGCCCGCCGCGCGGCACGGCCAGGTCCACCCCGGCCAGGGCGACGTGACCGTCCGGGTACGCGTACCGGAGGTCACGGACGTCCAGGGAGACAGCGTTGGGCACGTCCCCGATCATGTCAGGACGACGGCGGTGGCGGCGATCGCCACCGCCGCCAGCGGCACGGTCGCCGCCGCCACCCACTGCCCGGCGGTCGCCGACCCGGCCCCCTGCCAGACCGCCGGCATCCGCCCGGTGTACCCCCGGGAGAGCATCGCGAGGTAGACCCGCTCACCGCGTTCGAAGGCCCGCAGGAACAACGCGCCCACCCCGGCGGCGAAGCCCCGCAACTGCCACAGGAACCGCGGGTCGTCACCCCGGGAGATCCGGGCCACCCGCATCCGGCGGGCCTCGCCGACCAGCACGTCGAGGTAGCGCAGCATGAACGTGGCGATCTGGGTGATGATCTGCGGGCAGCGCAGCCGGTCCAGGCCGACGATCAGGTCCCGGGTGGTGGTCGTCGCGGCCAGCAGCAGCGACGCGAGCACCCCCAGGGTGCCCTTGGCGACGATGTTCCACGCCCCGTGCAGGCCGTCCACCGACAGGCTCAACCCGACGAACTCGGTGCGCGGACCCGCCCCGAGGAACGGCAGGGCGACCGCGAACAGCACGAACGGCACCTCGATCGTGGCGCGCAGCAGCAGCCAGCGCGGGCCGACCCGGGCCAGCGCGGCGACGACGGCGACCAGCAGGGCGTACCCGCCGAAGGCCCAGAACGCCTCGCGCGGGGTGGCCACCACCGCCACGGTGAACAGCACCATCGCGGCGATCTTCACCTCGGGCGCCAGCCGGTGCACCCGGGAGGGGGTGTCCCGGTAGAGCACGTGCGCGTGTCCGGCACCCACGTCGTACCGCCCGGTCAGCCGGCGGTGCCGGCGGACTGCCGGTCGCCGGTGTGCCGCCCGTCGGCCGGGGGCTGCCCGCCGCCGGGGGCGTCGGCCGGGCCACGACGGCGCAGCAGCCAGAACACGCCACCGCCGACGGCGAAGGTGAGCAGCACGCCGGCCACCCCGGACAGGCCGGTGGAGAGGAAGCCGTTGTCCACGCCCCGGATGCCGTAGTCGGCCAACGGGCTGTCGGCCAGCTCGTGGTCCTTCGCCTGCTGGGCCGGGCAGGAGCCGCCGGTGATCTCGTCGTCGGCGTTCACCGTGCAGCCCCTGAGCAGCGACGAGTCCAGACCGTCGGGGTGCGACGAGGCGTAGTTGCTGACCACCCCGGCCAGCACCAGGGCGACCAGCAGGCCGACCGCCACGAAACCCCAGGACCGCTTCCTCACCGGGCACCTCCGACAGCCGGGACGGGGGCCGGCGCGGTCGCCGGCTTGAGCGCGCGCAACGCGTACACCAGGTCGGGTCGGACCTTGGCCACGGTGGCGACCGTGGTCGCGGTGATCAGCCCCTCGCCGATGCCGATCAGCAGGTGGACGCCGGCCATCGTGCCGGCCAGGCCGGTCAGGTTGCCGCCCAGGTCGGTGGTGCCGCCCAGCCAGTACTGCACGACGAAGCCCTGGGACGCGACGACCACGCTGACCAGCGCCGAGACGAAGGCGGTCACGGCCAGGCCGGTGGGGGTGCGCGGCAGCACCCGCAGCAGGCCGGCGATCAGCAGGTACGCCGCGGCGGTGCCGAGCAGCGCCATGTTGGTGATGTTCAGGCCGAGCATCGCGACGCCGCCGTCGCCGAAGACCAGGGCCTGCACGATCAGCACCACCGAGACGCAGAGCGCGCCGACCCAGGGGCCGACCAGCAGGGCGGCGAGCGCGCCGCCGAGCAGGTGACCGGAGACCCCGGCCGTGAAGATCGGGAAGTTGAGCATCTGCACGGCGAAGATGAACGCGGCGACCAGGCCGGCCATCGGCGCGAGCCGGTCGTCCAGGTCACGTCGGCCGCGCAGCACGCAGAAGGTCAGGGCGGCCAGCGCGACGGCGGCGAAGATCCCCGCGACCGGACCGTTGATGATGCCGTTCGAGATGTGCATCGCCAGGGTTTCCACGGGACCTCCAGTCGGCCGGCGGGACCAGACTATTTCCCGGCGCGGGTTGTTGCCAAGACACGGCAACAAGGCATGGCGTTGTTCACCGCCGCGCCACCGCCACTCCCCCCACCGGCTGCCGTACCGCACGCTGCGGGAACGCCGGGACGGGCGCGCACCGCACGGGCAGGACGGTGCGGCGGGGAACGTCCCGGGTGTCCCGGCGGGGATCGGCCGGGACGGCGCAGCCCGGCGGTAGGGTCGTCGCCATGACCGCGCCCGACCGGCTCACCCCCGGCGACCCCGCACCCGACTTCACCCTCCCCACCGACACCGGGGAGACGCTCTCCCTCGCCGCGCTGCGCGGCCGCCGGGTCATCCTGTACGCCTACCCGGCCGCGATGACCCCCGGCTGCACCAAGCAGGCCTGCGACTTCCGCGACTCGCTCGCCTCGCTGCAGGCCGCCGGTTACGAGGTGGTCGGCATCTCCCCCGACCAGCCCGCCAAGCTGGCGAAGTTCCGCGAGCGCGACGCCATCACCTTCCCGCTGGTCGCCGACGTCGACAAGGCGGTGCTCACCGCGTACGGCGCCTTCGGCGAGAAGCAGTCCTACGGCCGTACGGTGACCGGGGTGATCCGGTCCACCTTCGTCATCGACCCGGACGGGAAGATCGAGCACGCGTTCTACAACGTCAAGGCCACCGGCCACGTCGCCAAGCTGCGCCGCGACCTCGGCCTCGACTGAACGCGTCACACCCTGCCACTACTCTGCGCGCATGGCCCGATACAAGTACACGCCGGAGATGCTCGCCCAGGCGGCAGCGGAGTCCCGCAGCATCGCCGACGTCCTGCGCATTCTCGGGGTCCGGTTCAGCGGTGGTTCACACGCGCACATCAGTCGTCAGCTCAAGCGGTTGGGCATCGAAACGTCACACTTCACCCGCCGGCCGGGCGGGGGCGGCAGACCGTCCGGGCGGCGCATCCCGTCGGTCCAGGTTCTGCGTCCGCTGCCGGCGGGTTCCCGACGGGTGCCGGGAGCCCGCCTGAAGGCCGCGCTGCGTGACATCGGCGTCCCCGACGGGTGCGAGGGGTGCGGCACCGGCCCGTTCTGGCAGGGGCGACCGCTGACCCTGCACGTCGACCACCTCAGCGGCGACTTCCTCGACAACCGGCCGCCGAACCTGCGGCTGCTCTGCCCGAACTGCCACAGCCAGACCCCGACCTACGCCGGCCGTCACCGGTCCGGTGTCGGGGCCCGCCCGTCCGGCGCGGTGCCCGGCGTCGCCGTCCCGCCGCCGGCCGCGTCCCGTCCGCCGACCCCGGCACCTGTCGACGCGGAGCGGGTCGCGGAGGTGATCCGAGAGGTCGAGGCGGGTGCCATCGGGCCGGGCGAGGCGGCCCGGCGGATCGGCTGCCACCGCAACCACGTCGCCCGGCTCCGCCGACGGCTCGCCACCACCGGCACCGCAGCCGTCCCGCCCCGACCGCGCAGCGGCTCACCGCACCAGGAAACCGTCCTCCGGTGCGCACTGGACCGTCCCGATCTGGGGCCACGGAAACTCGCCGCGTTCATCCGCGAGGCGACCGGCGACGCCTGCGTCGTCAGTCACGGGACGGTATCGAACATCCTGCGTCGGGCCGGGCTCTCCACCGTGTCCGCGCGACGCTCTAAACTCTGACGCGAGCGGGAGTGGCGGAATGGCAGACGCGGTAGGTTTAGGTCCTATTGTCCGAAAGGACGTGGGGGTTCAAGTCCCCCCTCCCGCACCACACGGCCCTGTAGGGAGGGTCACGATCGCGGGCGCACGCGGCGTCGGCGCAGCAGGATCGGCAGGGTGAGCCTGCGTTTCGTCCTCGACCCCGACCTCACCCCCGCACTGCGCGAGCAGATCGTCGACCTCTGGGTCGAGGTCACCAACGCCGGTGGCGCGGTCGGCTTCGTCGCCCCGGTCAGCACCGCCGACGTACGTCCCGTCGCCGAGGCGACCTTCGCCGCCGTCACCGACGGTCCGGACCGGATGCTGGTCGGCTACGAGGCTGACCGACCGGTCGCGGTGCTGTTCCTCACCGACAACCGGTTCGCGTTGAAGGCGCACTGGGGCATCCTCAAGCGGGTGATGGTGCACCCGGCCACCCAGGGGCGCGGCCACGGGCAGGCCCTGATGCGGGAGGCCGCCCGGCGCGCGCCCGAGTTGGGTTGGCGGGCGCTGCACGTGACGGTGCGCGGTGGGCTGGGCCTGGAGAGGTTCTACGACCGGCTCGGTTACCGCGAGGTGGGCCGGCTGCCGGGCGCGCTGCGGGTGGCAGCCGACGACGACCGCGACGAGATCCTCATGTGGCGGGCCCTCGACACCCCGGACTGACCAACCGACGGACCGCGCTCGACCGACACCCGGTCGACCCTGCGGCGTCCGGCCGGTCATCGCACCCGCCGAGCCGACGGTCAGGCGGCACCTGCGGCGGACCCTCCCGCGCGGGCCGGGTCGAGGCAGGCAGCGCCTGTGGAAGACCGGTGAGGTCAGCCCCGCGAGGTGCAGTCGACCGGCCGGCCGGCGCCCGGCTCCGCCTTCGACGCGGCGAGCGCGGGTGGGTCGCTGACCTGCGGTGCACCGGGCGAACTGGCGGAGGTGACCGCCGACGGGCTGGCGGCGGCCCGGCTCGGGCTGGCGCTGGCGCTGGGACTCGGGGAGGACGGCCGGCTGGTCGGGTTCTTCCGAACGGCGGGGGCGCTGCCGCCGTACATCTTCACGGTGCTGCGCTGGACCCGGCCGGGGGTCATGGTGATACCGCTGGCGGTGACGCGGTGGCCGTACACGTCGGTGACCCGGACGGCGTACGGGCCGGGACCGGCTCCGGAGTCGATCTGCCAGTAGTTGTAGTCCTGCCGGGCGGCGGTACGCCAGGCGCCTGCGCCCTGCCGTACCTCGACGGCGCGCAGCGGGTTGCCGTGCCCGGCGACCAGGACGGCGAACCAGTACTGCGACGCGCCCTCCTTGATCCGGAAGGTGAGTGGGCCGGACAGTGGCGGGTCGACCGCCGCACGGTACCTGACGTCGACGATGCCCTGCACGGGGTCGGCGATCCGGGCGAACGCCTCGCGGGAGAGGTCGACGTGCCCGGGGGCGCACTCCGGGCACTGGTCCATGATCAGGACCCGGACGGTGCCCCGGGGGCCGGTGACGTCGAGGTGGCCGCCGCAGGCCGCACCGGCGCTGTACTCGGTGGGGCCGAGCGCCACGTACATCCGGTCGGCCGGGGCGGACGAGTAGGAGCAGTTCCCGCCGGCCCCCTTGGAGTCGTAGAAGGTGGCTTTTCCCTTGTGGACCGTACTCCCGGTGGGTGGGGCCGCCAGCGGCAGCCGCCCGGCGGCGACCGGCCCGGCACCGGCCAGCCCGGCCGGCGGGGCGGCGCAGGCGGGGGCGGCTCCGGAGCGCAGCGCGAGGCTCAGCCCGAGCACGGTGGCGAGCGCGGCGACGCCACCGGCGGCCAGCCAGCGGCGACGTCCGCCACCCCGGGCGCGGCGACGCCCCGGCCCGGGACGCCCGGCGGGGGCGCGGCCGTCCGGCCCGTGGTCGGGTTCCTGGGACAGGCTGCCGTCGGTCACGCCGACCGATGCTGCCGCAGTGGACGACCCGGGGACAAGCGGGCTAAGCGAAAGCTAAGCCGGTCAGCCGATCCGGTCGCGGTGGAGCCCCGACGCGATCACGGTGAGCGACCGTAGTGGCTCGGCGATCTCCGGCCGGGTGCGCAGCAGGTCCTCCAGCCGGACCCGCCAGCGGCCGGCTTCGACGGCGGCGGCCTCGGGCGTCGTGCGGGCCCAGGGGCGCAGCCGCCGTCGGGTGTCCTGGAGGTACCGCTCGTGCTCGGGGCCGAGCAGCGCGCCGACTTCGGTGCACAGCCAGTCGAAGAGTCGGTCGTCGGGGACGGCCGAGACGATCAGGCGGGCCATGTCCCAGGCCACGCGGGGGTGGTGGATAACCTGCATGCCGGCTCCTCCGTCGAGGGTGGTGGTTCGGCAATCATCGATCCGCGACGGGCCCGCAGGCAACACCCGGCCGGCGGAGTACGGCTCGACCGGCCGGCGCCGCTGTCGTGGCGGGTTCCGGCCGGGACCGGGTCACCACCGGTCGGGCCTCACCAGGCGACGCCGATGCCGTCGCCGGGGTACCAGTGGTCGAGCGGGGTTTCCCGGTAGGCGAGGAACCGCCGACCGGTGCGTTCGGCGTGTTCGGCGAGCACCCCGGTGGTGGTGACGTTGTCGGTCAGCAGGATCGCGCCGGGGGCCAGCTTCGGCTCGACGGCGTCGAACTCGCGGCGTTCGTGGTCGTGGCTGTGGTCGCTGTCGTGCAGGAACAGGTCGACCGGCCGGTCCAGCGCGGCGATCGCCGCCACCGAGTCGCCGACCACCAGGTCGGTCACGTCGGCCCAGGGCGCGCTGCGAGCCAGGTAGCCGGCCTCGGGGTTGACGTCCAGCGAGGTGAGTCGGCCGGGATGCCCCTCGGCGGCGTTGCGCAGCAGGGCGGCGGCGAGGACGCAGCTACCCAGCCCCTTGTCGGTGCCGGTTTCGACGACGTGGGCGGGTCGGGTGGCCCGGACGATCGCGTACCAGCCGACCCGGCGCGCGTAGCGGACCCGGCGGTCGGCCAGGCCGCGTCGGGCGGACCGGGCGGTGGCCTGTTCGATGTGCAGGCGCAGCGCCGCGTCGCCGGTGATCTCGGCGAGGTGACCCCGGACCCGGGCCACCGGGACGTCGCAGACCACGCTGACGAACCAGGTGAGGTGTTCCCGGCTGAGCCGGGTCAGTTCGTAGGTGTAGTTGTGGTGTTCCCGGGAGGTGGCCAGCCACCGGGCCGAGGTGCGCAGCACCTTCGCGTCGTACCGGGCGACCCGGGCGAGCCGCCCGGGGAAGGCGGCCACCGGTGCCAGCGGGGTGCGGGCGATGGCCCGGCGCAGTCTCGTCGCGTCCACTGCGCGGTTCTACCAGCCGCAGGTGACGGGCGGCTGAACGTCCAGCGTACGGCGGCTTTTCGGGTCCCGGGCCGTCGGGCGAACGCGGGCTGCCGTACTGGGTGACGGCTCAGTAACATGCGGCCGTGCCAGCAAGTGAGAAGGTCTCGGAATCCGCTCCGACCCCGTCCGTCGACACCTCGGGGCCGGCACCGAGGCGTCGGCGGGGCTGGCGGATCGCGCTGATCGCGCTGCTGGCGCTGGCCCTGCTGGGAGCGGGTGGCGTCGGCGCGGGCGCGCTCTATCTGCGCTCGGTCGACAAGGACGTCGAGCGGGTGGACGCCTTCACCGGCGTGCCGCCGCAGGACCGGCCGCCGGTGGTGGCCCGGGACGCCATGAACATCATGATCCTGGGCAGCGACTCGCGGGACCCGGAGCGGACCGAGGGGTCCCGCACCGACACCATCATCCTGGCCCACCTGCCGAAGGACCGGAAGAGCGCCCAGCTCGTCTCGATCCCCCGGGACACCTGGGTCCGTGTACCCCGGTCGGCGGACGGCCGGCACGGCGGCCGGACCGCGAAGATCAACGCGGCGTACGCCTGGGGTGGGATTCCGCTGATGGTGCAGACCGTCGAGCAGTTCACCCGGGTCCACGTCGACCACGTGGCGGTGGTCGACTTCGCCGGTTTCCAGGAGATCATCGACGCCCTGGGCGGGGTGGACATCACCGTCGACCACCGGTTCACCTCGATCCACCCGCCGCTGCGCACCTTCCCCGCCGGCCGGCAGACGATGGACGGCGCGACGGCGCTCGACTACTCCCGCCAGCGCAAGCAGTTCCCGGACGGCGACTTCGCCCGGATCCGGCACCAGCAGCAGGTGATCCGGGCGATCCTCGACAAGGCCGCCACCGGTGGCATCCTCACCAGCCCGGGGAAGCTCAACGACTTCGTCCGGGCCGCCTCGTCGTCGGTCTCCGTCGACCGGGAGATGTCGCTGCTGGATCTGGCGACCGAGCTGCGCGGCCTGCGCGGCGGCAACCTCACCTTCGTCACCAGCCCGTCGCGGGGCACCGGCCGGGTCGGCACCGAGAGCGTGGTCTTCGCCGACGAGCGGAAATCCGAGGCGTTCTACGACGCGGTCCGCCGGGACGCCACCGCCGAGATCGTCCGCGCCGCCCGCTGAGCCCGGCGTCGTCGCCGGGCGGGAAGCCGTGCTTGCCCCCGGACGGGGAGGCCGTGCTTGCCTCTGAAATTTTTCATGCATAGAGTCGCGGCATGAATGAAGGAGCCGTCGCCGCGCCGCCGGACCGGCTACTCGACCTGTTCCACGGGGTCCGGCTCACCCCCACCCAGCGGCGCATCGCACACTGCCTGGTGCAGCACGCCGCCACCGTGGCCTACCTGTCGGCGGCCGAGGTGGCGGAGCTGGCCGGGGTCAGCCAGCCGTCGGTGACCCGGTTCGCCGTGGCGCTCGGTCACGACGGCTACCCGGCGCTGCGCCGCCGGCTGCGCGAGCTGACCACCGGCCCCGACGGCCGCGCCGACGACGGCAACGAACTGCAACTCGCGGTACGCGCCGAGATGGCGAACCTGGACCGGCTGGCCGGCGAACTGGCCGACCGCGACCGGATCGCCACCGCCGGCCGGCTGCTCGCGGCGAGCCGTCCGCTGCCGGTGCTCGGGCTACGGGCCGCCGCGCCGCTGGCCGCCTACTTCGCCTACTTCGCCGCCAAGGTGCTGCCCGACGTCCGGGTCCTCGACGACGGCGGCAGCCTGCTCACCGACCGGCTCGAACAGGCCGCCTCGGCCGGGGCGGACGCGCTGCTCGCCTTCGTGCTGCCCCGCTACCCCCGGGAGACCCTCGACGCGCTGCGCGCGGCCCGCGACGCCGGCCTCACCGTCGTCGCGATCACCGACTCCCCCGTCAGCCCCGCCACCGAGTACGCCGAACTGGTGCTCCCCGCCGCCGTCGGCACCGACCTCGTCTTCGACCTGCACACCGCCCCGATGACCCTGGCCATGGTGGTGCTCCAGGCGATCTGTGACGCCGCCCCGATCCAGACCCAGCGCCGCCTGGAGGCGTTCGAGTCGTCCGCCGCCCGTCGTCAGTTGTTCCTCGGCTGAGAGGAGTACGCCATGCACCAGCCCGTCCGTGCCGCCCGTGGCACCACCCGTACCGCGCAGGGGTGGCCGCAGGAGGCCGCCCTGCGGATGCTGATGAACAACCTCGACCCGGAGGTGGCCGAACGCCCCGACGACCTGGTGGTCTACGGCGGCACCGGGAAGGCGGCCCGGGACTGGCCGTCGTACCACGCGTTGGTGCGCACCCTCACCGGGCTGCGCGACGACGAGACGATGCTGGTGCAGTCGGGCCGACCGGTCGGGGTCATGCGAACCCACGAGTGGGCCCCCCGGGTGCTGCTGGCCAACTCCAACCTGGTCGGCGACTGGGCCACCTGGCCCGAGTTCCGTCGCCTGGAATCCCTCGGCCTGACCATGTACGGGCAGATGACCGCCGGCTCGTGGATCTACATCGGCACCCAGGGCATCCTGCAGGGCACCTACGAGACGTTCGCCGCCGTCGCCGCGAAGTGCTTCGGCGGCAGCCTCGCCGGGACGCTGACCCTCACCGCCGGCTGCGGCGGGATGGGCGGGGCGCAGCCCCTCGCGGTCACCATGAACGACGGCGTCTGCCTGATCGTGGACGTCGACCGGACCCGGCTCGACCGGCGGGTGCACGACCGCTACCTCGACGAGGTCGCCGACTCGCTCGACGACGCCGTCGCCCGGGTGCTGGCGGCGAAGCGGGACCGGCGGGCGCTGAGCGTCGGCGTGGTCGGCAACGCCGCCACCGTCTTCCCCGAGTTGAGACGCCGTGGCGTCGCCGTCGACGTGGTCACCGACCAGACCAGCGCGCACGACCCGCTGTCGTACCTGCCGGAGGGGGTGGAGCTGGCCGACGCCCGGGACTACGCGGCGGCCAAGCCGGCCGAGTTCACCGACCGGGCGCGGGCGTCGATGGCGAAGCACGTCGAGGCGATGGTCGGCTTCCTCGACGCCGGCGCGGAGGTGTTCGACTACGGCAACTCGATCCGGGGCGAGGCGCAGCTCGGCGGGTACGCGCGGGCGTTCGACTTCCCCGGTTTCGTGCCGGCGTACATCAGGCCGCTGTTCTGCGAGGGCAAGGGGCCGTTCCGCTGGGCGGCGCTCTCCGGCGACCCGGCCGACATCGCCGCCACCGACCGGGCCATCCTCGACCTGTTCCCCGAGAACGAGTCGCTGGCCCGGTGGATGCGGCTGGCCGGCGAACGGGTCGCCTTCCAGGGGCTGCCGGCCCGGATCTGCTGGCTGGGCTACGGCGAGCGGGACGTCGCCGGGGTGCGGTTCAACGACATGGTCGCCGCCGGTGAGCTGTCCGCGCCGGTCGTGATCGGCCGGGACCACCTGGACTGCGGCAGCGTCGCAAGCCCCTACCGGGAAACCGAGGCGATGGCCGACGGCTCCGACGCGATCGCCGACTGGCCGCTGCTCAACGCGCTGGTCAACACGGCGAGCGGGGCGTCCTGGGTGTCGATCCACCACGGCGGTGGGGTGGGCATCGGCCGGTCGCTGCACGCCGGTCAGGTCTGCGTGGCCGACGGCACCGCGCTGGCCGGGCAGAAGATCGAACGGGTGCTCACCAACGATCCGGCGATGGGTGTCATCCGGCACGTCGACGCCGGCTACGACACCGCCCGCGACGTCGCCGAGCGCACCGACGTCCGCATCCCCATGGCGGAGGGGACCGCGTGAGTGCGAGGAGCGCAGCGGAGCACCACGGTCACGAACAACGGGGGCACGCCGTGACCGGGCGGTTCCGGGAGTCGTGGGACGGGATCGCGCCGATCGGCCGGGACGCCGGCAGTGGCGGCTATCTGCGGTACGCGCTGACCGCGCCGGAGCTGCGGTTGCGGGAGTGGTTCCGGACGCAGGCCGACCTGCGGGGCATGCCGGTCAGCGAGGACGGCAACGGCAACCTGTTCGCCTGGTGGGGTGACCCGGACGCGGGCGGACCGTCCACCGGCGGGCCGGCCACCGCAGGGCCGAACACCGACGCCCAGACCACCGGCGATCGGGCCGGCACCGGGGCGGTGCTGACCGGCAGCCACTTCGACTCGGTGCCGCACGGCGGGGCGTACGACGGGCCGCTCGGCATCGTCAGCGCGTTCCTCGCGGTGGACGAACTGCGGGCCGCGGGCGTCACCCCGGTCCGGCCGGTGGTGGTGGCCGCGTTCGTCGAGGAGGAGGGGGCCCGGTTCGGCGTACCGTGCCTGGGGTCGAGGCTGCTCACCGGCGAGATCGACGCCGACCGCGCGGCCGGGCTGCGCGACGCGGCCGGGGTGAGCTTCGCCGAGGCGCTGGGCCACCGGCCGGCGGGGGCCGACCCGGCGCTGCTCGGCCGGTTCGCCGCGTTCGTGGAGCTGCACGTCGAGCAGGGACGGGCGCTGGTCGACGCCGACGCGCCGGTCGCGGTGGGCAGCGCCATCTGGCCGCACGGGCGGTGGCGCTTCGAGCTGCGCGGCGAGGGCAACCACGCCGGTACGACCCGGATGGCCGACCGCCGCGACCCGATGCTCACCTTCGCGTTCACCGTGCTCGCCGCGAACAAGGAGGCCCGGCTGCGCGACGCGCACGCCACCGTCGGCCGGGTGGCGGTGGAACCCAACGCCACGAACGCGGTCCCGTCGCGGGTGACCGGCTGGCTGGACGCCCGCGCCGCCGCGCCGGAGACCCTGGACGGCCTGGTCGAGGCGGTCCGGGCCAAGGCCGCCGAGCGGGCCCGCCGCGACGGCACCGAGCTGACCGTGACCCGGGAGTCGGCCACCCCGCTGGTCACCTTCGACGGCGGGCTGGCCGACCGGCTGGCGGGGCTGCTGGCCGCGCCGGTGCTGCCCACCGGGGCCGGTCACGACGCCGGGGTGCTCGCCGCGCACCTGCCCACCGCGATGCTGTTCGTGCGCAACCCGACCGGGGTGTCGCACTCCCCCGCCGAGTCGGCCACCGACGCCGACTGTGCGGCCGGGGTGGTCGCGCTGGCCCGGGTGCTGGAGGAGCTGGCATGCCACTGACCCGTTGGCTGGCCGAGCAGGCGTGGCTGCCCGACCACGCCGCGCCGACGCCGGACGTGTTGATCGAGGCCGAGGACGGCCGGTTCACCGCCGTCACCCCGCTGGCCTCCGGCGACGCGCCGCACACCGGGGTGGAGGTGCTCGCCGAGGCGGTACGGCTACCCGGCCTCACCCTGCCCGGCCTGGCCAACGCCCACTCGCACGCCTTCCACCGGGCGCTGCGCGGGCGTACCCACGGCGGGCGGGGTGACTTCTGGAGCTGGCGGGAGGAGATGTACGACGTCGCCGGCCGGCTCGACCCCGACGCGTACCTGGCACTGGCCCGCGCCGCGTACGCGGAGATGGCGCTGGCCGGGGTGACCTGCGTGGGCGAGTTCCACTACCTGCACCACGGCCCCGACGGCCGACCGTACGACGACCCGAACGCGATGGGCGCGGCGCTGGTCGAGGCGGCGGCGCAGGCCGGCATCCGGATCACCCTGCTGGACGCCTGCTACCTGACCGCCTCGGTGGCCGGGGAGCCGTTGGCCGGGGTGCAGCGGCGCTTCGGCGACGGGGACGCGCGCCGCTGGGCGGACCGGGTCGACGGCTTCCACCCGGCCGGGCCGCACGCGCTGCGCGGGGCGGCGATCCACTCGGTACGCGCGGTGCCGGCGGAACAGCTCGCCACCGTCGCCGGCTGGGCCTACCGGCAGGGTGCCCCGCTGCACGTGCACCTGTCGGAGCAGCCGGCCGAGAACGACGCCTGCCGGGCGGTGCACGGGCGTACCCCGACCGGGCTGCTCGCCGAACGCGGCGTGCTCGGCCCGGACGTCACCGCCGTGCACGCCACCCACCCGACCAGCGCCGACCTGGCCCTGCTGGCCGAGCACCGGACCGGGGTGTGCCTGTGCCCCACCACCGAACGGGACCTGGCCGACGGGATCGGGCCGGCCCGGCTGATGGCCGACGCCGGCATCCCGCTGAGCCTGGGCAGCGACAGTCACGCCGTGGTCGACCTGTTCGAGGAGGCCCGCGCGGTGGAGCTGGACGAGCGGCTGCGCACCCGGCGGCGCGGGCACTTCACCGCCGCCGCGCTGCGCGACGCGGCCACCGTCACCGGGCACGCCGCGCTGGGCTGGGCCGACGCCGGCCGGATCGCCGTCGGGGAACGGGCCGACCTGGTGACCGTACGGCTGGACAGCCCACGTACCGCCGGCGTGCCGCCGGTGGGGGTGTTCTTCGCGGCCACCGCCGCCGACGTCGACCAGGTGGTGGTCGACGGGCGGCAGGTGGTACGCGACGGCCGGCACCTGACCGTGGACGTGCCGGCGGAGCTGCGCGCGGCGGTCGCGGCGGTGACCGGTGGCTAGCCGCACCGGACCGGCGGTCGGGACGCGGCGGTCGACGGCGGGCGGTGCGTCGTGAGCAGTCTGCTGGTCGACGGCATCGGCGAGCTGGTCACCAACGTGCCGACCCCCGGCGGCGGGCCGCTGGGTCTGCGGCGCGACGTCGCCCTGCTGGTGGAGGCGGGCCGGGTCGTCTGGATCGGGCCGGCCCGCTACGCCCCGGCCGCCGACCGGCGGATCGACGCCGGGGGCGGTGCGGTGCTGCCCGGGTTCGTGGACAGCCACGCGCACCTGGTGTTCGCCGGGGACCGGGCGGCCGAGTTCGCGGCCCGGATGGCAGGTGAGCCGTACACCGGGGGTGGCATCCGGACCACGGTCGGCGCGACCCGCGCGGCCTCCGACGACGACCTGCGGGACACCGTGCGCCGGCTGCGCGACGAGGCGATGCGGCAGGGCACCACCACCATGGAGATCAAGAGCGGGTACGGCCTGACCGTCGCCGACGAGGCCCGCTCGCTGCGGATCGCCGCCGAGGTGACCGCCGAGACCACCTTCCTCGGCGCGCACGTCGTCCCCGCCGAGTACGCGGGCCGGCCCGACGACTACGTGGGGCTGGTCTGCGGACCGATGCTCACCGCCGCCACGCCGTACGCCCGCTGGGTGGACGTGTTCTGCGAGCGGGGCGCGTTCGACGCCGACCACGCGCGGGCGATCCTCACCGTCGGGCAGGCCGCCGGTCTGGGGTTGCGGTTGCACGCCAACCAGCTCGGCCCGGGGCCGGGGGTGCGGCTGGGGGTGGAGCTGGGCGCGGCCAGCGTCGACCACTGCACCCACCTGTCCGACGCCGACGTCGACGCGCTGGCCGGTTCGGCCACCACCGACGATCCGACCGTGGCGACCCTGCTACCGGGGGCGGAGTTCTCCACCCGGTCGCCGTATCCGGACGCCCGGCGGCTGCTCGACGCGGGGGTGACCGTGGCGCTGGCCACGGACTGCAACCCCGGGTCGTCGTACACCTCGTCGATGCCGTTCTGCGTCGCGCTGGCCGTCCGCGAGATGCGGATGACCCCGGCGGAGGCGGTGTGGGCCGCGACGGCGGGCGGCGCGCGGGCGCTGCGCCGCACCGACGTCGGGGTGCTGCGCCCCGGGGCGCGGGCCGACCTGATGATCCTCGACGCCCCGTCCCACCTGCACCTGGCCTACCGGCCGGGTGTTCCCCTGATCCGCCAGGTTCTGCACAACGGAGTGCCGCAATGTCGACTGTGACCGTCCAGCCCACCGGAATCACCCCCGCCGACGTGCTCGCCGTGGCGCGCGGCGACGCCCGGGTCGTCCTCGCCCCGGCCGCCGTCGACGCGATGGCCGCCAGCCGCCGCATCGTGGACGGCATCGAGGCCGCCGGACGCCCGGTGTACGGCGTCTCCACCGGCTTCGGGGCGCTGGCGAACACGTTCGTCGCCCCGCAGCGGCGGGCCGAGTTGCAGCACGCGCTGATCCGCTCGCACGCCGCCGGGATCGGCGCGCCGATGCCCCGCGAGGTGGTCCGGGCGATGATGCTGCTGCGGGTCCGTTCGCTGGCGCTGGGCCGCTCCGGGGTACGGCCGCTGGTCGCCCAGGCGCTCGTCGACCTGCTCAACGCCGACGTCACCCCGTGGGTGCCGGAGCACGGGTCGCTCGGCGCATCCGGTGACCTGGCCCCGCTGGCGCACTGCGCGCTGGTGCTGCTGGGCGAGGGGTGGGTGCTCGGCCCGGCCGGCGAACGGGTCGACGCCGCCGAGGCGCTGCGGGCGGCCGGGTTGACTCCGATCGCGTTGGCCGCCAAGGAGGGGCTGGCGCTGATCAACGGCACCGACGGCATGCTCGGCATGCTGCTGCTGGCCGTCGCGGACGCCCGGCACCTGTTCGCCATGGCCGACGTGACCGCCGCGCTGGCCATCGAGGCGATGCTCGGCTCGGAACGGCCGTTCCTGCCGGAGCTGCACGCCATCCGGCCGCACCCGGGGCAGGCCGCGTCGGCGGCGAACATCCACCGGCTGCTGCAGGACTCCCGGGTGATGGACTCGCACCGCGACGACCTGGCGCACGCCGTGCAGGACGCGTACTCGATGCGGTGCGCGCCGCAGGTGGCCGGGGCGGCCCGGGACACCCTCGACTTCGTCGCGACGGTGGCCGACCGGGAGCTGGTCTCGGTGGTGGACAACCCGGTGGTGCTGCCGGACGGCCGGGTCGAGTCGACGGGCAACTTCCACGGCGCTCCGCTCGGCTTCGCCGCCGACTACCTGGCGATCGCCGCCGCCGAGGTGGGGGCGATCGCCGAACGGCGGGTGGACCGGCTGCTCGACGTGACCCGCAACCGGGAGCTGCCGGCGTTCCTGTCCCCGGACGCCGGGGTGAACTCCGGGCTGATGATCGCCCAGTACACGGCCGCCGGGATCGTCGCGGAGAACCGTCGGCTGGCCGCGCCCGCCTCGGTCGACTCGCTGCCCACCAGCGGCATGCAGGAGGACCACGTCTCGATGGGCTGGGCGGGGGCCAAGAAGCTGCGCACCGTGCTGGACAACCTGACCAGCCTGCTCGCCGTGGAGCTGCTGGCAGCCGTCCGGGGGCTGCAACTGCGCGCGCCGCTGGAGCCGTCACCGGCCGGCCGGGCCGCGCTGGAGGCCCTCGGCCCGGCGGCCGGCGCGCCCGGCCCGGACGTCTTCCTCGCCCCGGTGCTGGCGGCGGCCCGGTCGGTGCTCGCCGGACCGGACCTGCGGGCCGCCATCGAACGCCAGGTCGGCCCGCTGCGCTGACCGCCGGGACAGGTGGCGGCGTTCCGCATCGTCGGGCCGCAGCGCCCGCGGGCAGTCCACAGCGGACACCACCGCCCGTTCCCCGCCGGGGAACGGGCGGCCGGTCGCCGGGCGGCGGCGTCGAGCGGTGTCGACGGTCAGGTGGCGGGAAGCACTTTGGCGGCGAGCTTCGCCAACTCGCGCAACGCCTTGCCCCGGTGGCTGATCGCGTCCTTCTCCTGCGGGGTCAGCTCCGCGTTGGTCCGCTCCTGGCCGTCGCCCACGAAGATCGGGTCGTACCCGAAGCCGCCCTCGCCGCGCGGGGCGCGCAGCAGCCGGCCGGGCTGGCGGCCGTCGACCAGGTGCTCCTTGCCGCCGGGCAGCACCAGCGCCACGGTGCAGACGAACGACGCCCCCCGGTGCTCGTCGGGCAGGTCGGCGATCTGGTCCAGCACCAGTTGCAGGTTGGCCCGGTCGTCGCCGTGCCGACCCGCCCAACGGGCGCTGAACACCCCGGGCATGCCGTTGAGCGCGTCGACGGCGATGCCGGAGTCGTCGGCGATGGTGGGCAGGCCGGTGCGCCGGCAGCCCTCCCGCGCCTTGATCAGGGCGTTCTCGCCGAAGGTGAGGCCGGTCTCGGGCAACTCCGGGTACTCCTCGACGTCGTCGAGGCCGAGCAGGGCGATCCGGTGCGCGCCGAGCGCGCCGTCGAGGATGCGCTGCAACTCCACCAGCTTCTTACGGTTGCGGGTGGCGAGCAGGACCTTGTTCATGATGCGAGAGCCTTCCGCTGCGCCTCGGCCAGTTCCAGACAACCCAACGACGCGACGTCCAGCAACGCGTCGAGCTGCGCCCGGGAGAAGACGCCGTCCTCACCCGTGCCCTGCACCTCGACGAAGTCGCCCTCGCCGGTGCAGACGACGTTCATGTCCACCTCGGCGGCCACGTCCTCGACGTAGCAGAGGTCGAGCAGCGGCTCGCCCGCGACGATCCCGACGCTGACCGCGGCCACCGACCGGTGCATCACCTTCTCCGGCTTACCGGCCAACGACTTGCGGCCGGCGAGCCAGCGCACCGCGTCGTAGAGGGCCACGTACGCGCCGGTGATGGAGGCGGTACGGGTGCCGCCGTCGGCTTGGAGCACGTCGCAGTCGAGCACGATCGAGTTCTCGCCGAGCGCCTTGAGGTCGACGCAGGCGCGCAGGCTGCGGCCGATCAGCCGGGAGATCTCGTGGGTCCGCCCACCGATCTTGCCGCGCACGCTCTCCCGGTCGGAGCGGGTGTTGGTGGCCCGGGGCAGCATCGCGTACTCGGCGGTCACCCAGCCGAGCCCGGAGCCCTTGCGCCAGCGGGGCACGCCCTCGGTGACGCTCGCCGTGCAGAGCACCCGGGTGCCGCCGAACTCGACGAGCACCGAGCCCTCCGGGTGGGTGCTCCAGCCCCTGGTCAACGTCACCGGTCGGAGTTGGTCGGGCCGCCGCCCGTCAGGTCGTGCCATCCCTGCACCCTATGCGGTCGCATGATCGGCGCATGCCCGGGTGGGCTCAGACGTCGTAGCTGGCGCCGGCCCGCACCACTTCCAGCGGCCCGGTGAACGCCCCGGCCGCCGAGGCGATGGTGTGCGACTCGCTGCCCCAGGCCGCCACCAGGTGGGTCAGCAGCAGCCGGCCCACCCCCGCCTTGGTGGCCGTCTCGCCCGCCTCCCGGCCGGTGAGGTGCAGATCCGGGGGGTTGTCCACCCCGTCGAGGTAGCTGGCCTCGCAGAGGAAGACGTCGGCGTCCTGGGCGAGCCGCAGCAGCGCGTCACAGGGTGCGGTGTCCGAGGAGTAGCAGAGCACCCGGCCCTCGTGCTCCAGCCGCACCCCGTACGTCTCGATGGGATGGTTGACCCGGTCGACGGTGACGGTGAACGGGCCGATCGGGAAGGTGCCCGGCTGGAGGCCGTAGAACTGGTAGACGTCCTCGACGGTGCTGTCGTCCTGGCCGTAGGCGGTGGCGAGCCGGTCCGGGGCGCCCGGCGGCGCGTAGACCGGCAGCGGCGGGTAGGGGCCGTCCGGGGCGTACCGGCGGACCACGACGTACGACGCGGCGTCGAGGATGTGGTCGCAGTGCAGGTGGGTCAGGAGGATGGCGTCCGGGGCGTGCAGGCCGGCGTACCGCTGGAGGGTGGACAGCGAGCCCGGCCCGAAGTCGACGAGCAGCCGGAAACCGTGCGCCTCGACGAGGTAGGCGGAGCAGGGGGATTCGGGGCCGGGGAAGCTTCCCGCACAGCCCAGGACGGTCAGCCGCATCCGGTCGCCCCACAATTACGGTACGTAGTCGACACGCCGGAGTCAGCACCGATTATGATCTCTACCGACGCGTACGCCACGCTGCGCAGCCTACGCGCAGCGACCGCAGGGCAAGAATCATCTTCTGGAAGTTGTCATCAACGTGACACCCGCGGGGGCCGGCCGACGCCTCCGCCGACCGACCCCACGACGGGTCAGGCCCAGAGCTGCCCCTCCAGGGCGCTCTCCGCGTCGGCGAGGGTGCCGCCGTACGCGCCTGTGGAGAGGTACTTCCAGCCACCGTCACAGACCACGAAGGCGACGTCGGCCCGCCGGCCGTCCCGGACCGCCTCGTGCGCCACCGACAGGGCGGCGTGCAGGATCGCCCCGGTGGAGAAACCGGCGAAGATCCCCTCCACCTCCACCAGCTGCCGGGTACGCAGCACCGCGTCCCGGGTGCCGACGGAGAAGCGCCTGGTGAGCACCGACGCGTCGTACAACTCGGGGACGTAACCCTCGTCGATGTTGCGCAGGCCGTAGACGAGTTCGCCGTAGCGTGGCTCGGCGGCCACCACCTGGATGCCCTCGACCTTCTCCCGCAGGAACCGCCCGGTGCCCATCAGGGTGCCGGTGGTGCCCAGGCCCGCCACGAAGTGCGTGATGGTGGGCAGGTCGTGCAGCAGCTCCGGGCCGGTGGTCTCGTAGTGGGCGCGGGCGTTGGCCTCGTTGCCGTACTGGTAGAGCATCACCCAGTCCGGGTGGTCGACCGCGATCTGCTTGGCGGTGGCGACCGCCTGGTTCGAGCCGCCCGCCGCCGGCGAGAAGATGATCTCCGCGCCGTACATCCGGAGCAGTTGGACCCGCTCGGTGGAGACGTTCTCCGGCATCACGCAGACCAGCCGGTAGCCGCGCAGCTTGGCCACCATGGCCAGCGAGATGCCGGTGTTGCCGCTGGTCGGCTCCAGGATGGTGTCCCCGGGCCGGAGCCGGCCGGACTGCTCCGCCGCGCGGACCATGAACAGGGCCGCGCGGTCCTTGATGCTGCCGGTCGGGTTCCGGTCCTCCAGCTTGGCCCACAGCCGCACCGGCGGTGCCCCGTCGGGCACCGTCGGCGAGAGCCGGGGCAACCCCACCAGGGGGGTGCCGCCGCAGGCGTCGAGTAGGCTGTCGTACCGCGCCATGACGCCCGCCCTCAGCGGAGGGCGACGGCCGCGCGCCGTGCCGCCACCGCCGCGGTGGCCGCACGGTGCTGGCTGATCGCCGCCGCGGCGGCGAAGCCGAACGCCCCACCGGCGACGGCCGGCAGGACGGTGACGCTGTCGCCGTCGTTGAGCTTGGCGTCCAGCGCGCCCAGGAAACGGACGTCCTCGTCGTTGACGTAGACGTTGACGAAGCGGTGCAGCGCGCCGGCGTCGGTGACCAGCCGGGCCTTCAGACCGGCGTGCCGGGTGTCCAGGTCGGTGAGCAGGTCGCCCAGGGTGTCCCCGGCGCCCTCGACGACCTTCTCGCCGCCGGTGTAGCTGCGCAGGATGGTGGGGATGCGAACCTCGATGGCCATGACGTACTCCTTGGTCGGGTGTGCCTCGGTGCCGGACGGAACAGGGTGAGCGGAGCTGGGGTCAGCTGCCGGAACACTCGTAGTCGACCGTCGCCGGGCTCTGCCCGAACATGTAGGACTGGACCGCGTGCGGATCCACCCCGGCGTCCACGATCCGCACCGGCTCCTCGGTCACCACGCCGTCGACAATCCGGAAGGAGCGGATCTCCTCGGTGTCCGGATCGCGGGTCGAGACCAGCAGGTAGTGCGCGCCCGGCTCACCGGCGAAGGCGACGTCCGTGCGGGACGGGTACGCCTCGGTGGCGGTGTGCGAGTGGTAGATGACGACGGGTTCCTCGTCGCGGTCGTCCATCTCCCGCCACACCCGCAGGTGCTCCATCGAGTCGAACTCGTAGAAGGTCATCGAGCGGGCCGCGTTGTCCATCGGGATGTGCCGGGTCGGGGTGTCGCCGCCGACGGGTCCGGCGACCACCCCACACGCCTCGTCCGGGTGGTCCCGGCGCGCGTGGGCGACGATCGCGTCGACGATCGACCGGTCGATGCTCAGCACGTCGACCAGCCTAGCGCCCACCCGCCGCGCCCGGCGAGGCGGTGACCGTCACAGTTCAGTCGATCATGGCGTTGAGCAGGGATTCCTGCAGATAACCCAGATAGGCGTAGACCGACAGTTGGAACACCCTTGACGACGTGGGGTCGTCGGCGACCGCGTCGTCGAGCTCCTCGCCCAGGTCGGTGCCGTCCTTGATCTCCAGCCGGACGCCCATCGCCAGCCGGGCGTCGTTGAGCGCCCGCAGCCACGCCTCGGCCGCCTCGGCGTCCAGCCGCACCTCGCCACCGGCCGACTCGGGCAGCGCGGCCAGCACCGCGCCCGCCTGGTCGATCTTGGCGGTCTTCAGGTCGCCCTCGGTGTACCGGCGGAACTCCGCCGTGCCGGCCGGATCGTCCGGGTAGGCGTCGGGGAAGAGCCGCCCGACGACCGGGTCGGTGTGGTCGAACCCGTCGGTGAGCAGGCCGACCACCTCGGTGGCGACCTTGCGCAGCACCCGGACCTCGTCGACGGCGAAGGTCGCCACGTAACAGCCGCCCTGGCGGCGGAACATGCTCACCCCGTCAACCTCCATCGCCACCGCCGGAACCGCGGACCTGGCTCACTCCTCGCGCTCACGACCACCCCGGTTCGCGACTGCGGGGCTCGCAAACCCGGCTCACTCCTCGCGCTCACGACCACCCCGCTTCGCGACTGCGGGGCTCGCAAACCCGGCTCACTCCTCGCGCTCACGACCACCCCGCTTCGCGACTGCGGGGCTCGCAAACCCGGCTCACTCCTCGCGCTCACGACCACCCCGCTTCGCGACTGCGGGGCTCGCAAACCCGGCTCACTCCTCGCGCTCACGAACGGTCCACCGTCGCCCAGAGGCCGTAGGCGTGCAACTGCGACGCGTCGTGCTCCATCCGCTCCCGGGCGCCGCTGGAGACCACCGCCCGGCCCTTGTGGTGCACGTCCAGCATCAGCTTCTCGGCCTTCTCCCGGCTGTACCCGAACAACTTCTGGAAGACCCAGGTCACGTACGTCATGAGGTTGACCGGGTCGTCCCAGACGATCGTCACCCACTGCCGGTCCTCGACCGGCACCTCGTCGGTGTCCGGCGTCTCGACCGGGGCAACCTGTGGAGCGGCCATGCCCCCCATCGTGCCACCGGAAGTGGCGATCCGATGAACCGGAACGCCGGGGCGGCCCCGATCACCCTCCCGAGCTGCGCAAATCGGGAGGGCTGCGGACACGGCGGGGACAGGCACCGGGACGCTCGGTTCAGGCGAGCAGGATGCCGTGGTCGACGGCGTCGGTGAGCACCGCGTCGAGCGCGAGCCGGAACGCCTCGAACCGCCGGGACACCTCGCGGGACAGCTCCAACTCGACCTCACGCAGCGCCCGTTGCGCCCAGGAGCGGGCCGCGTTCGGATCGTCGTTGCCGGGGCTGCGCCAGTGCTGCCAGCACCCGCCGGACAGGGCGACCCCGATCCGGGGCAGCACCTCGGTGCGGGGCGCGCCGGGATGACCGAGCAGGGCGTCCAGGGCGCCGGCCCCGGGCAGCACCGCCACCCCGGCGGTGCCGGTGACCAGGAGCACCCGGTCCAGTTCCTGACCGGACGGATGGTCGGCCAGCCCCCACCGGACGGCCGCGCCGATGCGCTGGCGTACCCCCTCGGCCAGCGGTGCGCCGAAGATCCGGACGGTGGCCCCGTCGAGGATGTCCCGCACGGCGCGGTCCTGCTGCTCGGTCGCGAGCAGGGAGAGCGCCTCCAACTCCCGGTCGAGCAGTTGCGGCAGACCCGCGCAGCCCACCCCGAAGACGATCTCCTGGACGGTCCGCAGATGGATGTTGGCCAGTTCGAGCGCGAGCTGCTGGCGGATGCGGCGGGCGCGGAGCCGGCTCTGCCGCTCCAACCCGTCGGCCCAGTCGTCGCCGGGCGCATCGGGGGCCACCGGCACCCGCCCGTGCGCCCCGGGCGGCACGGGTGGCCGGGAACTCGCCCGGCGCAGCCCTTCGATGGCCGACCAGCCGACCAGCGCCCGGCGCAGGGCCGGGTGCTCGGCCCGGTGCACGGGATACCAGTTGGCCTCGGCTAGCCCCGGCACGGCGGCCAGCAGCGTGGCCCGGTGCGCCGCGACGGTCACCGCCACCGGGTCGACCGGGCCGCCGGCCGGGGGCCCGCCGGGCGACGTCGGGAGCGCCACCCCGGTGTCGTCGGTCGCGGCCGGCTCCGCCGCCGCCCAACCGCCCGCGCCGGGGGTCACCACGAAGAAGACCCGTACCCGGGTACGCGCGACCTCGGTGAGCAGGTGCAGGTCGGCGGCGGTGAAGGCCTGGTCGGCGCCGATCACGAACAGCAGCGCGCCGGACCTGACGACCGCGTCGAGCAGGACCCGGCCGCCGGCCACGCCGAGGGTGTCGGTGTCCGGGGTGTCGAGCACGGCGAAGTGCCGCAGCAGCTGTTCCGGCAGGCTCAACTCGACCCGGCGTGGCGCGCGGGCCAGCGCCGGGCCGGCGGCGGCCTGGTCCGCGCTGTAGGAGTGCGGCTGCCGGTAGCCGGGCACGTACGCCGCCCGGGTGGCCACCCGGGCGTGCCGGACCAGCAGGTGGCTGCCCGCCGGGGTGACGAGCATCCCGGCGGGGACCCCGAGCAGCGCGGCGAGCACCTCCCGGCGGGCCGCCCCGGCGGGGCCGGCGGCCACCACGGCGAGCGGCTCGTCGGGATCCGCCTCGGCGGCCGGCGGCTCGGCCGGGATCGGGCCCCGGGCCGGCAGCCCGACGGCGTCGGGATGGTCGGACGGGTCGTCGGTCATGTCGACCCCGGGGAGTGGACCGGGCTGCATTCGGCCTCCGCTCGACGCGGGCGACTGGCTGCGCCCGCGGTAGGACGTCCGATAGGTGACGATGGGCTGCGGGAAGGTTACGGGCAGCACCCGGCTTCGCCGGAACATCTCGGGTACTCAGCAGTAACTGCGACATTACTCAACTTCACAGCGTCACCGGGTATCTCCGGACCGATTTACATCGATATGCTGCTCGGATGAGTCGGTGGAGTTTCGTCGGCCGAACGGATGAACTCAACCGTCTGTTGGCAGCGGTGCGTGAGGGGCGGGGGCACGGGCTCTTCTTCAGCGGCAGCGCGGGCATCGGCAAGAGCCGGTTGCTCCGCGAGGCGGTGGCCGCACTGCCTCCCGAGCGGTACGCGCTGTCGTTCGTCGCGGCCAGCACGGCCACCGCGGCGCTGCCGTTCGGCGGGCTCGCCCCGGTGCTGCCGGCCGAGCAGCCACCCGGGCTCTCCCCCGCCGGGGTACTGCGCTGGGGCGTCGACGTGCTCCAGGAGCAGGCGGCGGGGCGGCGCATCGTGCTCGCCATCGACGACGCCCATCTGCTCGACCCGCCCTCGGCGGCGCTGGTCCACCTGCTCGCCCGCGCCGAGAACTCCACCGTGCTGGGCACGCTGCGCAGCGGCGAGCAGATCCCGCTGCCGATCCGGGCACTGTGGACCGACGACATGGTCGCGCACGCCGAGCTGGCCCCGCTCGGCCCGGGCGAGACCACCGGCCTGCTCGCCGCCCTGCTGGACGGCCCGGTCGACGCCAGCACCGCCGAGCGGCTGTTCCGGCTCTCCGCCGGCAACCCGCTGCTGCTACGGGAGCTGGTGCTGGCCGCCACCACCGGAGGTGAACTGGTCCGCCCCTACGGGGTGTGGCGGTGGACCGGCCGGCTGGAGCTGGCCCCCAGCCTCACCGACCTGATCGACACCCGGATCGGCCGGTTGGACCCGGAGGTCCGGGCGGTGGTGGAGCTGGTCGCCTTCGGCGAGCCGCTCGGCCTGCGCCTGCTCGACCGGGCCGCCGACCCGGCGGCCGTGGAGGTCGCCGAGGAACGCGGGCTGATCACCGTCGTACCCGACGACCGGCGGATCGACGTCCGGCTCGCCCACCCGCTGTACGGCGAGGTGATCCGCCGTCGCTGCCCGGTCAGCCGGACCCGCCGCCTGAAGGCCCAGCTCGCCGAGCGGGTGGAGTCGGCCGGTGCCCGCCGCCGGGGCGACCTGCTCCGGGTGGCGGTGTGGCGGCTCGACTCCGGCACCGCCCAGGACCCGGCCCTGCTGCTGCACGCGGCCGTCCAGGCGTTCACCCGGTACGACGTGCCGTTGGCCACCCGGCTGGCCCGGGGCGCGCTCGTCGCCGACGGCGGCTACGACGCCGCCGAACTGCTCGCCACCATCCTGATGTTCGGCGACCGGCCGGACGAGGCGATCGCGGTGCTCGACGCGGTGGCCGACGACATCGTCTGCGAACACCGACGCAGTCGCTGGCTCACCGTGCGTGGGATGGTCAGCTACTGGGGGCTCAGCGACCGGTCCACCGTGGACACCATCGCGGCGGCCGGGCACGCCCTGACCGACCCCGGGCACCAGGCCCGGGTGCGCGCCTTCGAGGCGATCATGCGGCTGCACGGCCTGGAGGTCGACACCGCACTGCGGCTCGGCCGGTCGGTGCTGGACCGGCCCGCCGCCAGCGTCGCCGCCCGCGAGCTGGCCCGGTGCACCATCGCCCACGCCGACGCGGTGCGCGGCCGGTTCCGGGCCAGCGCCACGGCTGTCGACCGGGTGCAGGCGGAGGCGGCGAACTGGCGGGCCGACATGCCGTACCTGCAACTGGCCATGGAACTGGCCCGGGGCACCCGGCTGGCGCTCTCCGGTGACGTGGCCGGCATCGACGCCATCGTGGCCGACGAGTTCGCCGACCAGGCCGGCGCCGGGGACTTCCGGCTCGGCACCGGCTACCTGTCCATCCTCCAGGCGTACGCGGCGCGGCTGCGCGGTCGTGGCGACGACGCGCTCAAGGCCAGCCTCGGCGCGTGCGCGGTGCTCGCCACCAGCCGGGTCTTCGCGGGACTGGCGCACGCCGAGCGGGCGCAGGCGGCGGTGCTGCGCGGTGACCCGGCCACCGCCGTGGAGGCGATGGCGGAGGCCGACCGGACCCAGGCCCCGGGCATGGCGGTGCTCCAGCCGTGGCTGGAGCAGGCGCGGGCCGCGGTGCTGGCCGCCGGGGGTGACCTGGCCGGGGCGGTGCGGCACCTCGGCACGCTGGTCGACCGGTTGCGCGCCGACGGGTTCGCCGGCCACGAGGTGCTGGTGCTGCACGACCTGGTCCGGCTCGGCCGGGCCACCGCCCCGGTCGGGCCGACCTGCACCGACGGCAGCCGGCGTACGGTGGCACAGCGGTTGACCGAACTCTCCGAGACCGTCGACGGGGCGCTGACCCCGTTGCTCGCCCGGTACGCGCGGGCCGCCGCCGCCCGGGACGGCGAGGCCCTGCTGGAGGTGGCGGACGGCCTCACGAAGCTGGACCTGACGGTCTGGGCGGTCGACGCCACGGCGACGGCGCTGCACGGCTGGCGACGGGAGCGCTCGACGTCGGCCGCCGCCGCGCACGAACGGCTCGCCGCCCTGCTCACCCGCTGCGACCAGATCCGTACCCCGGCGCTTACCGCGTTACGGCCCACGCTCAGCGGCCGGGAGCTGGAGGTAGCCGCACTCGCCGCCGCCGGGGTGACCAGCCGGGCCATCGCGGGCCGGCTGTTCCTGTCGCCCCGGACGGTGGAGAACCATCTCCAGCGGGTCTACAGCAAGCTCGGCATCACCGGCCGGGCCGAGTTGGGTGCGGCGCTGCGGGCGATCCCGGGCCACGGCGACGCCCCGACCGGCTGAACTCTAGGCTGGGCTGGTGAGCCACCTTCGCCCCGCGCTGCTGACCGACCACTACGAGCTGACCATGGTCAGTGCCGCCCTGCGCGACGGCACCGCCGACCGCCGGTGCACCTTCGAGGTGTTCAGCCGACGCCTGCCCACCGGACGCCGGTACGGGGTGGTCGCGGGGACCGGCCGCCTGATCGACATGGTGAGGGAGTTCCGGTTCGCCCCCGAGGAGGTCGAGTTCCTGCTCCGCACCGGGGTGGTCGACGAGCCGGCCGCCCGCTGGCTGGCCGACTACCGGTTCACCGGCGACATCGACGGGTACGCCGAGGGCGAACTGTTCTTCCCCGGCTCACCGATCCTCACCATCTCCGGCGGCTTCGCCGAGTGCGTGGTGCTGGAGACGCTGGTGCTGTCGGTGCTCAACCACGACTGCGCGGTGGCCGCGGCGGCGGCCCGGATGGTCACCGCGGCCCGGGGCCGGGCCCTGATCGAGATGGGTTCCCGGCGGGCCCACGAGGAGGCGGCGGTGGCCGCCGCGCGGGCGGCGTACCTGGCCGGGTTCCGGTTCACCTCCAACCTCGCCGCCGGCCAGCGGTACGGCATCCCCACCGCCGGGACGGCCGCGCACGCGTTCACCCTGCTGCACGACGACGAGCGGACGGCGTTCGCCTCGCAGGTTGCCACGTTGGGCCGGGACACCACGCTGCTGGTCGACACGTACGACATCAGCCAGGGCATCCGGACCGCCATCGAGGTGGCCGGGCCACAGCTACGGGCAGTCCGGATCGACTCCGGCGACCTCGCGGTCATCGCCCAGCAGTCCCGGGAGCTGCTCGACTCGCTCGGCGCCACCGAGACGAAGATCATCGTTTCGGGGGATCTCGACGAGTACGCCATCGCCGCGCTCGCCGCCGAACCGGTCGACATGTACGGCGCGGGCACCGCCGTGGTCACCGGCTCCGGCGCGCCCACCGCCAGCCTGGTCTACAAGCTGGTCGAGGTGGACGGCCGGCCGGTGGTCAAGCGTTCCGAGAACAAGGGCACGATCGGGGGCCGGAAGGTCGCGGTTCGCCGGCACAAGCCCACCGGCACCGCCACCGAGGAGGTCGTCGTCTCGCAGGGCGTACCGGACCGGCAGGCCAACGACCGGCTGCTGCAGCACTCGTACGTGGTCGACGGCGAACCGGTCGACCTGCCGGGCATCGAGCAGTCCCGCGAGCACCTGCGCCAGTGCCTGATCTCCATCCCGTGGGAGGGGTTGAAGCTCTCCGCAGGTGATCCGGCGATCCCGGTCACGGTCGTGCCGGCCGGTTGAGCCGCCGGGGCAGACTGGGTCGTGCCGCAGGTGGATCACCGGCGGCGAACGGAGAGGAAGGGCACCGATGGCCAACGCTCTGATCATCGTGGACGTGCAGAACGACTTCTGTGAGGGCGGTTCCCTCGCCGTCACCGGGGGCGCGGGCGTCGCCGCCGGCATCTCGGGCCTGCTGGCCGGGGAGCCGCGACGGTGGGACCACGTGGTCGCCACCAAGGACTACCACGTCGACCCGGGGGCGCACTTCGGCGACCCGCCGGACTATGTCGAGTCGTGGCCCCGGCACTGTGTGGTCGGCACCCCGGGCAGCGAGTTCCACCCCGACCTGGTGACCGACCGGGTCGAGGCGATCTTTCACAAGGGCGAGCACGCCGCCGCGTACTCCGGGTTCGAGGGGCACGCCGACGACGGCGAGTGCCTGGCCGACTGGCTGCGCCGGCACGACGTGGACCGGGTCGACGTGGTCGGCATCGCCACCGACCACTGCGTGCGGGCCACCGCCCTGGACGCCGCCCGGGAGGGCTTCGCCACCACCGTGCTGCTCGACCTGACGGCGGCGGTCGCGCCGGCGACGCTGGACGTGGCGCTGCGCGCGATGGACGGCGCCGGGGTGACCCTGCGCGGGGAGCCGGTGATCAGCGCCGCATGAGCCGGTAATCGCTTGCCGATGTCGTACCCCCGGTCCAGGATGACCGCCGGAGGTACGGAGCATCATGACGTTGACGCCTTACCGGCAGGCCCTGGCCCAGCCCGGCCTGCGGGCCCTGCTGCTGGTCGCGGTGCTGGCCCGCATCCCGCTCACCGCGACGGGGGTGACGCTCACCTTCTACGTGGTGCTGGAGCTGGGCCGGGGTTACGGTGCCGCCGGCCTGGTCGGTGCCGCGTCGGTCGCCGGCACCGCCATCGGCTCGCCCCTGCTGGGCCGGTTGGTCGACAGGCGTGGTCTGCGTCCGGTGGTCGCGGTGACCACCGTCGTCGAGGCGGCCTTCTGGGCGAGCGCCCCGACGTTGAGCCTGCCACTGCTGCTGCCCGCCGCGTTCGTGGCCGGGCTGTTCGCGCTGCCGGTCTTCTCGGTGGTCCGGCAGTCGATCGCCGCGCTGGTGCCGGCCCAGCGCCGCCGCCCCGCGTACGCGCTGGACTCGATGTCGATGGAGCTGTCCTTCATGATCGGGCCGGCGCTGGCCGTGGCGCTGGCCACCGCCGTCTCGCCCCGGGTCACGCTCTGGGCGGTGGGCGCGGGCATCGTCGGCGCGGGGATCGTCATCTGGCTGCTCGATCCGCCCATCCGCAGCGCGGACGAACCGGTCGGTCCGCAGCCCCGGGTGCCCCGGCGGCAGTGGCTGACCAGCCGCCTGCTGGCGGTGTTCGCGGTGAGCACCGCCGCGACCCTGGTGCTCGGCGGCACCGACGTGGCGGTGGTGGCGGTGCTGCGGGCCGGCGGCGAGGTCGGCTGGACGGGCGCGGTGCTCACCGCCTGGGCGATCGCCTCGCTGGTCGGCGGCTTCGCGTACGGTGCCGTCCGCCGCTCCTTCTCCCCGCTGGCCCTGGCCGCCCTGCTCAGCCTCTGCACCATCCCGGTCGGGTTGGGCGGCGGCCACTGGTGGCTGCTCTGCCTGACCCTGCTGCCGGCCGGCGCGCTCTGCGCTCCCACCATCGCCGCCACCGCCGACGCGGTCAGCCGGCTCGCCCCCGCCGGGGTACGCGGTGAGGCGATGGGCCTGCACGGCTCCGCCACCACGGTCGGCATCGCGCTCGGTGCTCCGCTGGCCGGCGCGGTGATCGACGCCTCGGTGCCGCTCTGGGGCTTCGTGGTCACCGGGGCGGTGGGGCTGCTGGTGACCCTGGTGGTCCTGCCGACCGAGCTGCGTCACCGCCGCCCGCCCGTCGCCCCGGCATCCACCCTGTCCGCGCCGGCACCAGAACCGGCACCGGCCGCCTGAGCCACCGCCCACCGCCTGTACCCGCGTCACGGCCGGCGGTGCAACGGGTAGCCGGCTTTGGCGGCGCGCTGCCGGTCGCGTCCGACACCGTCCGTTCCCCGTGGTCCGGAGTCGCCGTCAACCGCGACGCCCGCCGCCCGGAAACATGACCTGCGCGCGAGCGGTATGCCTCAGCGTCATAATTATGCAGCTCAGGCATAGCGCCCCGTGGAGAGTGGTCCCCCGCAGGTCCGCACCAGGGGAGGCACGACCGGGCCGTGATCCCCGCCGGCCCTCAACCCCGGTCATCCCGAGGAAGAGCCGAAGGGCACCACGCAAGCGAAGGGCACCGCGAAAAGCGAAGGGCACCGCGCCCCGGTGGGGTGCGGTGCCCTTCGGTGGTTCGTGCCGGGCGGTCAGCGCTGGTCGAGGTTCCCGGCGGTGTCCTCCTGGTAGCTGGCGCCGCCGTTGACCTCGCTGGTCAGCGGCTTGGCACCACCCTCCGGCGGGCCGGCGAGGCTCTGCCCGGCGGCCAGCTCGGGGAACTTCGCGTCGAACGCCGGGCGCTCGGAACGGATCCGGGGCATCCGGTCGAAGTTCCGCAGCGGCGGCGGGGAGCTGGTCGCCCACTCCAGCGAGTTGCCGTGGCCCCACGGGTCGTCCACCTCGACGACCGGCCCGGTCTTGTACGACTTCCAGCAGTTCCAGATGAACGGCAGGGTCGAGATACCGGTGATGAACGCGCCGATCGTGGAGATCATGTTGAGCGTGGTGAAGCCGTCGCCGGGCAGGTAGTCGGCGTACCGGCGGGGCATGCCCTCGGCGCCGAGCCAGTGCTGCACCAGGAAGGTGGTGTGGAAGCCGATCATCGTGAGCCAGAAGTGGATCTTGCCCAGGCGCTCGTCGAGCATCCGGCCGAACATCTTCGGGAACCAGAAGTAGATGCCGCCGAAGACGGCGAACACGATGGTGCCGAAGAGCACGTAGTGGAAGTGCGCCACGACGAAGTAGTTGTCGTGCAGGTGGAAGTCGAGCGGCGGGCTGGCCAGCAGCACCCCGGTCAGACCACCGAAGAGGAAGGTCACCAGGAAGCCGATGGCGAACAGCATCGGCGTCTCGAAGGTGATCTGGCCCCGCCACATGGTGCCGATCCAGTTGAAGAACTTCATGCCGGTCGGCACGGCGATCAGGTAGCTGAGGAAGCTGAAGAACGGCAGCAGCACCTGGCCGGTGGCGAACATGTGGTGCGCCCAGACGCTCATCGACAGGGCGGCGATGGCGATGGTGGCGGCGACGAGGCCCTTGTAGCCGAAGATCGGCTTGCGGGAGAAGACCGGGATGATCTCGGTGATGATGCCGAAGAACGGCAGCGCGATGATGTACACCTCGGGGTGGCCGAAGAACCAGAAGAGGTGCTGCCACAGCATCGGGCCGCCGGTGGCCGGGTCGTAGACGTGCGCGCCGAGCAGCCGGTCCGCGGCCAGCGCGAAGAGCGCGGCGGCCAGCAGCGGGAAGACCAGGATCGCCAGCAGGCTGGTGACCAGCATGTTCCACGTGAAGATCGGCATCCGGAACATGGTCATGCCGGGGGCGCGCAGGGTCAGGATCGTGGTGATCAGGTTGACCGCGCCGAGGATGGTGCCCAGACCGGAGATGGCCAGGCCGACGACCCACATGTTCGCGCCGACGCCGGGCGAGTGCTCGATGCTGCTCAGCGGGGTGTAGGCGGTCCAGCCGAAGTCGGCGGCGCCACCCGGGCTGAGGAAGCCGGCGGTCGCCATCGTGCCGCCGAACAGGTACAGCCAGTAGGCGAAGGCGTTCAGCCGGGGGAACGAGACGTCGGGGGCGCCGATCTGCAACGGCACGACGTAGTTGGCGAACGCGAACACGATAGGCGTCGCGAAGAACAGCAGCATGATCGTGCCGTGCATGGTGAACAGCTGGTTGTACTGCTCCGGCGACAGGAACTGCATGCCCGGCCGCGCCAGCTCGGCTCGCATGATCAGGGCCATCAGGCCACCGATCATGAAGAACACGAACGCGGTGACCATGTACATGATCCCGATCTGCTTCGCGTCCGTGGTGCGCAGCAGCCGCGCGATGGCCGACCCCTTGACCGGCTCTCGGACCGGCCAGGGCCGGGTCACGACCGGCTTGGGTGCGACGGTGGTCACGAATGGCCTCCGGTTCTCGGTTGTCCCGCTCGGCACGCCTCGTCAACTGCGGGCCGTCATCCGAAAGGATGTTAGTCCCCGGCAGGTGGCAGCACCGCTCGGGGTGCTCTGGCACCATGTCCGGTCACCCGGCACACCTACAGCGGGTCGACCAGGAGCCGGTAGTGCTCGCCGAAGATCCGCCCGCCCCGCCCGCGCAGCAACGGGTCGCGCAGCGCCGGCGGCACGTCCCGGGTGCGGTTGCGGTCGCGGGTCCGGTCCCGCACCCATCGGGTACGCGGACGACGCCGGCTCTCGTACGCGACCAGGGCCGCCTCGACGCTGCCGGCGGCGCGCAGCGACTCGGCGAGGACCACCGCGTCCTCCAGCGCCATCGCGATCCCCTGGGACAGGGTGGGCGCGGTGGCGTGCGCCGCGTCGCCGACCAGCAGCACCCGGCCCCGGTGCCAGCGGCCCAGCTCGACCTCGTCGGTGAGCCCGACCTGCACGTCGCGCCAGGCGGCCAGCACCGCCGGGACCGGCCCGCCGTAGCCGCCGAAGAGTTCGTGCAGCCGGGCCACCGGATCGGCCGGGGCGACGGTGCCGGCCTCGTCGGCGTAGCAGTAGAGCCGGCCGGCGCCGAGCGGCACCACGAGGAAGCCGGCCCGCCGGCCGAGCAGCGCCGTCCAGTCGGGCACGTCCGGGCCGTCGCGCACCACGCCCCGGTAGACCACCTGACCGGCGGGGCGGGGCGGACCGCCGAGCGCGGCCAGGGAGCGGACCGCCGAGCGGGGCCCGTCGGCACCGATCACCAGGTCGTACTCGCCGCCGGTGCCGTCGGTGAAGGTGACCGCGACCCCGGCGGGCAGCAGTTCGACGGTGCTCACCTCGGCGCCGTGCCGCACGGCGCCCCCGGCACCGCTGAGCAGCACCTGGTAGAGGTCACGGCGGGGCAGCGCCCGGCACTCCCCCACCTCGGCCCAGAGCGTGTCGAGGTCCACCTCGCAGAGCGGGTCGCCGGCGGCGTCGAGGAAGCGCTGGCGGTGGATCACCTGCCCGAGCGGGCGGACCGGGCCGTCGAGGTCGAGCCGGCGCAGCGCGCGGGCGGCGTTGCCGGGCAGGTAGAGGCCGGTGTCGGCCAGTTCGTTCGGGGGGAGTTTCTCGGTGACGTCCGGCCGGAAGCCGGCCAACCGCAGGGCCCGGGCGACGGCCAGACCGGCGATGCCCGCGCCGACGACGAGGATGCGCAGGGGGGAGCCACGCATGGTGGTGAACGCCTCCGGAGGGGATCGGTACGCGGTGAAGGCAAGACACTACTCCGCGCGATCGACGCACACCAGAGCCGATGATCCCCCCGTCCGGCACCCTCCGAACCGGACAGAAAGTTGTCCAGCCCACTGAACGGGGTTCGATCGAAGAATACCCATCGGCCGGATGCCGTTCGTCTCACTACAGTGACGGCGTGACAACGGACGAGTCATACCGCTCGGTCAAGTCGGCGGGTCGGGCACTGGACGTGCTGGAGGCGCTCGCCACCCCGGACGGCCCCCGCTCACCGGTGGAGCTGAGCCGGGCGCTGGGCATTCCCAAGAGCAGCCTGCACGCCATCCTGCGGACCCTGCTCGACCGCGAGTGGGTGGCCGCCGATCCGACCGGCACCCGATTCTCGGTGGGGTTGCGGGCGCTGGAGGTCGGCGCGACGTTCCTGGCCGGCGCGGACGTCGCCGCCCTGCACGAGGTGACCCTGGACCGGCTGGCCGAGTTCTCCGGCGAGACGGTGCAGCTCTACCGGCTCGACCGGGGCGCGGTGGTGCTGCTGGCCCGGCGGGACTCGGCGCACGTCGTCCGGCCGGTCTGCGCGGTGGGCCGACGGCTGCCCGCGCACGCCACCGCGGCCGGCAAGGCGCTGCTCGCCGCGCGGTCCGACGAGGAGGTGGACCGGCTGTTGCAGTGGCCGCTGCCGGCGGTGACCGGGCGGACGGTCACCACGCCGGAGGCGCTGCGCGCCGAGTTGGCCGCGGTGCGGCGGCGGGGCTGGGCCGAGGAGTGGGAGGAGTACGGTCCGGGGCTGGCGGCGGTGGCGGTGGCCGTACCGCTGCGGGAACCGGCGGTGGACGCGATCTCGGTGGCCGCGCCGGTGGACCGGCTGGGGCCGGAGGTACGGACGCGGTTGGCGGCGGTGCTGCGGGAGGCGGTGGCGCAGGTTCGGACGGCACGCACGCTGCTCGCGCCCAACCTGTAGAACACGGTTCACGTACGGGGACGAGATCGGCTGTCCACTTAACCGGTTCAGTTGCACAGCAGTTTCAAGTATGTAAATGTGTTCGAGACCGTGGGAGCGCTCCCGGTCATGTCCGACACACCTCCGGCGCCCCCGCGCCGCAGCCAAGGAGCATCATGAAGCGTCCATTGCGGGCCCTCGCCGCCGCCGGCCTCCTGGCCGTCGGCACGATCGTGGCCGTCGCCGTCGGCGGCACCGCCTCCGCCGACACCCAGATCTGTGAGCAGTACGGCTCCACCGTCATCGGCGGCCGGTACGTGGTCCAGAACAACCGCTGGGGCACCACCGCCCAGCAGTGCATCAACGTCACCGGCAGCGGCTTCAGCATCACCAGCCAGCAGGGTTCCGCCCCGACCAACGGGGCCCCGGTGTCGTACCCGTCGATCTTCGTCGGCTGCCACTACACCAACTGCTCGCCGGGCACCAACCTGCCGGCCCAGGTGAAGTCGATCAGCAGCGCGCCGGGCAGCATCTCCTTCAACTACGTCGGCGGGGCGATCTACGACGCCGCCTACGACATCTGGCTCGACCCGTCGCCCAAGCGGGACGGGGTCAACGCCATGGAGATCATGATCTGGTTCAACCGGCAGGGCAGCATCCAGCCGATCGGCTCGCCGGTGGGCAACACGAACATCGCGGGCCGCAGCTGGGAGGTGTGGCGCGGCAACAACGGCGGCAACAACGTCATCTCGTACGTCGCCCCGTCGGCGATCCAGAGCATGAGCTTCAACGTGCTGGACTTCATCGCCGACACCCGCAACCGGGGGGCGATCACCAACGACTGGTACCTGACCAGCATCCAGGCCGGTTTCGAGCCCTGGCAGGGCGGTGCGGGGCTGGCCGTCACCAACTTCTCCCAGACCGTCAACACCGGCGGCAACCCGCCGCCCACCACCGCCCCGCCGACCACGCCCCCGCCCACCGGTGGCGGCTGCGCGGTGAAGTACACCTCCAACTCGTGGAACAACGGCTTCACCGCCGACGTGACCATCACCAACCGGGGCGCAAGCGCCATCAACGGCTGGACGCTGACCTACAACCTGCCCAGCGGGCAGCAGGTCACCAGCTCCTGGAACGCCACCGTCAGCCAGAGCGGGTCGACGGTGACCGCACGCAACGCCGCGCACAACGGCAGCATCTCCCCCGGTGGCACCGCCAGCTTCGGCTACCAGGGCTCGCTGAACGGGACGTACTCGGCGCCGACCAGCTTCTCGCTCAACGGCGTCGCCTGCTCCCGCGCCTGACCCCACACCACCCACCACCACGCGGGGGCGTGACCGGCAGGTCACGCCCCCGCACCCCGTCCGGGCTCAGCCGCCCAGGGCGTCGATGTCGCGCATCTCCTCGGCGGTCAGCGAGAAGTTCCAGATGTCGACGTTGGCGCGGATGCGTTCCGGGGTGACCGACTTGGGGATCACCACGATCTCGTGGTCGACGTGCCAGCGCAGCACCACCTGCGCCGGGGAGACGTCGTGCGCGGCGGCGATCCGGGTCAGCACCGGATCGGCCAGGTCGCTGGCCTTGAACGGGCTGTAGCCCTCCAGCACGATCCCCCGGTCCCGGTGCTCGGCGTGCCGCTGCCGGTCGTACAGCGACGGGCTCCACCGGATCTGGTTGACCGCCGGGTTCTCCTCGGTCGCCTGGATCAGCTCGTCGAGCTGGGCGGTGGCGTAGTTGCTCACCCCCACCGCCCGGGTGAGGCCCGCGTCCCGGGCGGCCAGCAGCTCCCGCCAGACCGGGATGCTGTCCGCCGGTGACGACGGCGGCCAGTGGATCAACCAGAGGTCGACGTGGTCGGTGCCCAGCGCCCGCAGGCTCGCCTCGATCGTCTCCCGTTCCCGGCCGACCCGGTCCGGCGGCAGCTTGGTGGTGATGAAGACGTCCTCGCGGCGCAGCCCGCTCTCCCGCACCGCCCGGCCCACCTCCTCCTCGTTGCCGTACATCGTGGCGGTGTCGATGTGCCGGTAGCCGGCGTCCAACGCGGCCAGCACGGCGTCGTAGCCGGCCCGGCCGGTCGCCTGCCAGGTGCCGAACCCGAGCAGCGGCATCCGGACGTCACCGGGGAGCAGGGCGGTGGGTTGGTCGAGATCCATGCCGACGGTTCTACCCGTGATCGGCGCGGGCATGCCGGGCGAGCGGCGAACCCGGGCCGATTGCCGGAGAATGCCGGTGTGCCGAGCACCGACCGGGCCGACGGCGAGGAGCACCGTGTACCTGACCCATCTGGAGTGTCCCCGCTGCGGCCGGGAGCACGACGCCCACCGGCTCACCAACCTGTGCGACTGCGGGTCACCGCTGCTGGCCCGCTACGACCTGGCGGCGGTGGCCGCCGCCGTGACGCCCGAGCGGTTCGGGCTGCGCCCGGCCGACCTGTGGCGTTACCGGGAGCTGCTGCCGGTGGCCGACGAGCGGCACGTCACCACGTTGGGTGAGGGCTGGACGCCGCTGTGGCGCGCGCCTGCGTACGGCCACGAGATCGGCGTGGCCGACCTGATCGTCAAGGACGAGGGGCTCACCCCGACCGGGTCGTTCAAGGCCCGGGGTGCCGCCGTCGGCGTGAGCCGGGCCCGCGAGCTGGGCGTACGACGGTTCGCCATGCCCACCAACGGCAACGCCGGAGCGGCCTGGGCGACGTACGCGGCGCGGGCCCAGATGGCGGCGACCATCGTGATGCCGCTGGACGCCCCGACCATCTGCCGGCGCGAGTGCGTGGCCGCCGGTGCCGACCTGATCCTGGTGGACGGGTTGATCAGCGACGCCGGAAGACGGGTGGCCGAGCTGGTGGCCGGCGCGGACGGGGCGGTCTTCGACGCCGGGACGCTGCGCGAGCCCTACCGGCTGGAGGGCAAGAAGACGATGGGGTACGAGATCGTCGAGCAGCTCGGCTGGCAGGTGCCCGACGTGATCATCTATCCGACCGGTGGCGGGGTGGGCCTGATCGGCATCCACAAGGCCCTGCACGAGCTGCGGGAACTCGGCTGGGTGAGCGACCGGCTGCCCCGGCTGGTGGCGGTGCAGTCGACGGGCTGCGCGCCGATCGTCAGGGCCTTCGCCGCCGGTGAGGAGCGGGCCCGCCCCTGGGCCGGCGCGCACACCGTGGCGTTCGGGATCACCGTGCCGGCACCGCTCGGCGACGAGCTGATCCTGACCGCGCTACGGGAGAGCGGCGGGACGGCGGTCGCCGTCGACGACGCGGAGATCCTCACCGACCTGCGGGAGTTCGCCGCCCGGGAGGGGCTGCTGCTCTGCCCGGAGGGGGCGGCCTGCCTGACCGCCGCCCGGCACCTGCGGGCCGGGGGCTGGATCCGCCCCGACGAGCGGGTGGTGGTGCTGAACACGGGGTCGGGGCTGAAGTATCCGGAGACGGTGGACGTCTCCGCCGTACCCGTGGGCTGACCGCCGCCGGCCGGCGTCCCGGTGCGCGGGAGGCCGGCCGGCGGCGGATGCGGGTCAGAGGGCGGGGTCAGGACGTCGGCGGTTCGTCCTCGCCGGCGGCCTCCGCCGCGTCGGCCTCCTCCTTGGTGTGGTGCACCACCTGGTCGGCGTGCTCCGGCGGGCCGTAGACCGTGTAGAGCACCAGCGGGTTCGGCCCGGTGTTGACGAAGTTGTGCTTCGTCCCGGCCGGCACCACCACCAGGTCGCCCTGGGCGACCTCCCGGGTCTCGCCGCCGACCCGGGCCTCCCCGGTGCCGCTGACGAAGGTCAGGATCTGGTCGATCCCGTCGTGGACCTCCGCACCGATCTCCCCGCCCGGCGGAATGGTCATGATCACCAACTGGGTCTTCTCGCCGGTCCACAGCACCCGGCGGAAGTCCGGGCTCTTCTCGGCGACCGTCGCGATCGTGAAATGCTCCATGTTCCGCTCATACCCGCAACGGCGACGGATCACGCCGGGTCGTGCAGATGAGGCAATTCCCGGCCCCGGGCAGGTTTGACCGCCGTCAGATCGGGCAACGAGCACCCCAGACCGGAGCGGGGGACCGCACCGGTCGCACCAGGTCCCCGCTGGCGTACCGCCGGAATGGCTGCGGTGGTGGGAGACGGTCGGAGCGCGGCGACGGACGGCCGGTGTGCCGTACGGCGCCGTGCGCCCGTATCCGCCGGCCTCAGGCCAGGACCGCCAGGTGGAACGGACGGTCCGAGACACTGCCGTCGGTGGCGAACGTCTTGACGAACACCCCGTTCGGGATTCCCGTCCGACCGACCACGCTGATCCCACCGGGTGGCGCGAGCCCGGCGCTGCCCGCCAACCCGATCGTGCCCACGTAGCCGGCGGTGCTGACGTCCTGGTCGAAGACGACCTGGTACATGCCGGGGGCGAGCCGGGTGGCCGACGCCGCGCCGAGCCCCCGGGCCAGGGTGCCGTTGGCGTGCACCACGGCGTAGAGCATCCGGGCCGAGGCGGGCAGCCCCACCCGCCGGTCGCCGGCCAGTTGGGAATCGGCCAGGGCCAGGTCGGTGCGGCAGGGAACGGGCTGGCTGACCGGGCGACGCCGGGAACCGGTGCTGGACATCGTGGTGCTCCTGCCTGCCGGCCACCTGCTGGGCCGGGAGCGATGGGGGATGGTGATCCGCACCGACCGAGCGGATCCGTACTTCGAAAATATGTCGGTTACACCTTTTGCGACCACTCGTCCAACTGTCTACTACCTGACACCCAACCACTGTGAGCTGCGAAAACGCGCCCGACGCGGGTCGTCGCCCACCGACGGCGGCGGCACAGGACAGCCCGGCCGGCCCCGGACCCGCTACCCCGTCCCACCGCCCCCGCCCGGACGACGGCCGGGGGCCGACGCCCCGGGGCTAGCCTGCTGGGGTGGCCCGCCTGCTGCTCGTCGAGGACGACCTGACCATCCGCACCCCGCTGGTCCGGGCGCTGCGCGACCGGGGGCACGCGGTGGCCGCCGCGTCGACCGCGATGGAGGGGCTACGGCACACCCTCGACGACCGGCCCGACCTCGTCGTGCTCGACCTCGGCCTGCCCGACCTCGACGGCGGCGAGCTGCTGCGGATGCTGCGCGCGGTCAGCGCCGTGCCGGTGATCGTGGCCACCGCCCGGGACGACGAACGGGAGATCGTCCGGCTGCTCGACGCCGGGGCGGACGACTACCTGGTCAAGCCGTTCACCGCCGCCCAGCTCGACGCCCGGGTCCGGGCGGTGCTGCGCCGGGGCGGGGCCGAGCGGCCCGACGGCGATCCGGTGCTGGTGGTCGGCGGGCTGCGCATCGATCCGCGCGCCCGCCAGGTCACCCTGGACGGCACGCCGGTGGAGCTGACCCCGCGCGAGTTCGACCTGTTGCACCACCTCGCCGCCCGCCCCGGCGCGGTGGTGACCAAACGGGAACTGCTCACCGAGGTCTGGCAGATCCCCTACGGCGGCGCGGACAAGACCGTCGACGTGCACCTGTCCTGGCTGCGCCGCAAGCTCGGGGAGAGCGCCCAGCAACCGCGCTACCTGCACACCGTACGCGGGGTCGGGGTACGGCTCACCGCGCCCGGGGCGTAGCGCGCGGGTGGCCGCGCCCGGACGCAGCGCCCGGGTCGTGGTGCCCCGGGGCCGGTCGACCGGCCCGCCGCCACGGGCGGACCGGTCACCGGTGGTTCACCGCACGGCGCAGGTGGCCACCGTCGGGGGCCGGTCGTCGCCGGTGACCACCATGCCCCAACCGGTGGTCGCGCCGGGGCTCAGGTTCCCGTTGTAGGGGGCGTTGGTCGCGGTGACCTGCCGGCCGGACTGGCTGACCGTGGCGCTCCACGACGAGGCGACCTGCTGGGTTCCGGCGAAGGTCAGCGCGGTGGTCCAGCCGGTGATGGCGCTGACGCCGTTGTTGCGCACGGTCACCTCCGCCTGGAAGCCGCCCGACCACGAGCCGGTCACCCGGTAGGTGGCCGAGCAACCGGCCATCGGGGCCGGCGTGGGGGTCGCGGTGGGGGTAACCGGCGGCGTCACGGTGGGGGTGACCGGCGGCGTCACGGTGGGGGTCGCCGTGGGGGTGCCGGTCGGGGTCGGGGTCGGCCCGTCGGAGGTGGTGTAGTCGACCCGGGTGTACGCCGCCGAGCACGTCCCGCCACAGGAGGCGGGCAGGGCGAACCGGTAGACCCGACCGTTGTTGATCAACGCGCCGGCCGCGTCACGGACCCGGATCTGGAAGTCGGTGCCCCCGGCGGCGGTCGCCCCGATCACGTACGACTGTCCCATGTCGCTGTTCATCGTGGCGGCCGTCCACACCCCACCGGCCAGGTACTCCACCCCGTGGATGCCGTTGGCCAGGTGCGAGACGGCGATCGCCGGCCAGTACCGCTGGGCGCCCTTCATGAAGCCGATCCGGATGTCGCCCGTGTAGTCCGGGGCGGGCACGAACGACCAGGAGACGTGCCGGTTGTTCCAGTGGGTGGGGTTCATGTCCCCCACCGGCGTGCCGTTGCGCACGAAGCGGTTGAGCGAGGCGGTGGAGATGTCCAGGTGGTAGGGGTCGTCCCGGCACCAGGCGTTGCCGTCGCCGCAACTGTCCGCCACCACCATGGTCAGGGTCGCCCCGCTGTACGCGTCGGCGGTCCACGAGCCGTTGCGGCAGAACGGCTGGCCGGGTGCGCCGTCGTTGACGCCGGTGCAGTAGTCGCCGACGGTGACCCGGACGAACCGGCCACAGTTGAGGCCGTTGTTCCACAGCCCGATCGTCGCCGCCTGGCTGGCCGGGATCGGCCGCATTGGGTACGACGAGTAGTCGCCGGGCAGGTCGTAGGCGTTGAGCGCGACGAAGTCCGGCGCGTCCAGCTCCGCCTGGGGCAGGCCGCAGCCGCCGTACGGTGCGCCGAGGGCGTCGAAGTGGGTGGCGTTGCCGGTGACGGGGGTGGTCGGCTCGGGTACCGCGAGCGCCCCGGCGGGCAGCGGGACGACCAGCAGCAGTACGGCGGCGGCGGTCAGCGCCGCGAGCAGGCCGGCACGGTGACGCGAGGAAGTCATGAGGGGGTACGCCTTCCGGGCAGCAGGAAGCGGGGACATAGGTCTTCGGATGCCCTTCCACGCCCGGCGTACCGCCCACCCATGCCACCACCGGCACCGACCACTGTCAACGTCCACGATGGACGTGGCCCGGTCCGTGGCCGTGGCCGTGGCCCGGTCCGTGGCCCGGCCCGTGGCCGTCGACGGGAACGGGGTGGTCGGTGACGCGACCGCCGTAACCCCTGTGGCCGGGGCGTCCGGCCCGGTAGATTGAGGTATGGTGCCCGCCCCCGGGGGTCGGGTGGCGGAGCCGGTCTACCGCCCCATCCTCACCAGCAGACGCGGTGAGCTGGATGCGCTGGGTCATCTGGACAGCGCCCACGCTCCCCTGGTCGTCCCGGTCCTCGACGTGTCCCCGGCCGACACCGGCCTGCCCCAGGTGCTGCGCCGGCTGCCCGTCGGGCTGGTGCCGGCCGTCGACGTGTGCGCACTGCCCGACGGGCCGGGCGGCGAGCTGGCCCGCTGGGGCGTACCCGTGCAACCGGTGATCGGGTTGACGTGTGGCGACGGGCGGCTGGCCGCACACGGCGCGGCGTGCCGGGCGTACGCCCGGGGGGCGGTGGTCCGGCTGCGGCCCGGCCGGGACCGCACCGGCCCGGACGCCACGACGGCGGCGGTGGAGCGGGTGTGGCGGCGCACCGGGCTGGTCCCGGAGCAGTGCGACCTGCTGGTCGACACCGCTGACGTCTGCTGCCCGGCCGACCTGCGCGTCGCCGAGCCCCGGGTGCGCCGGGTGGTGGACTGGGCCCGACGGCACGCCTGGCGCACGGTGACCGTGGCGGCCGGCGGGATGCCGCCGTCGCTGTCCCGGCTGCCCACCGACGAACCGGTCCGGGTGGACCGCTGGGACTGGCTGTTCTGGCGTCGGCTGGCCGACCTGGGCGTCGGATACGGCGACTACGGGGTGTCGCCCGCGCCGCCGGGCGGTGTGGAGCCGGGCGGCGTGGAACCGGGCGACCGGCTGCCCACCGTGCGGTACACCACCGAGGACGGCTGGTGGATCTACCGCTGGTCGCGGCGGGGTGGCCGGGGCGACGAACGGTTCGCCGACCTGTGCCGCACGCTGGTCACCGCCCCGCACTGGCCGGCCGGCGGGGCGGGCTTCTCCTGGGGCGACCACGAGCTGCTGCGCCGGGCCCGCCGGGTCACCGGCGCGGGCTCACCGGCGAACTGGACGGCGTGGAGCACGTCGCACCACCTGGCGCACGTGCTGGCGGCGCTGACCGGCCCGACCGACGGGCGTCGCGGCCCGCCGACGCCCGTCGAGGACCGTACCGGGTTCACCCGCCCGCACCGGGGCGCAGAGCACCGGCGGGGCCGGTGACCGGATCACTCCTGCTCGGTGAACCCGAACTGCACCACGCCCTCGTCGTCGACGGAGGCGTCCACCGAGCTGTCGTTGAGCAGTTCGGCGGCCTCGGCGTCGAGGAAGATGCGCGCCCCCTGCGTGTCGACCACCTGGTCGCCCTGCGCCGGCACCGGCACCAGCTCGATGGTGAGCGCGCCGGCCTCGGTGTCGGCGGCGATCCGCAGCCCACCGTCCTGGGCGACGTCCTGCTGGGCCGCGAGGTCACGGATCACGAGCACGGCGTTGTCGGTCATGGTGAGCATGATGGGACTCCTCGGGAGTTGTCGGGCGGAACGTGGCGCGACGACAGATGCGCGCCCCCTGCGGCGGGCCGGTGCCCGCCTGGCGGTTCCGGGAGCGCCGCCGCGCGGCCCTCTCCCCCACCGTGCCCCCTGACCAGGGGTTCGTCAAATAGAGCGGGGTCTGTCGGAGATCCCCGTTTCCGCTCCGTGCGGCCCCGCGGCTTTCTACCCTGAGCCCATGGACGCTGCCCGACGGTACGCCGCCGAGTTGATCGGCACCCTGCTGCTGGTCTTCGTCGGGGTGGGCACCGCCGTCTTCGCCCAACTCCAGGGCGGGGTGGTGAGCGTGGCGCTGGCCTTCGGGTTCGTCCTGGTGGGACTGGTGTACGCGATCGGCCCGCTCTCCGGCGCACACCTCAATCCCGCGGTGACGTTGGGGGTGCTGCTCTCCGGCAAGATCTCCGTGGTCGGCGCGGTGGCGTACTGGCTGGCGCAGTTCGTGGGGGCCACCGTGGCCGGCTTCGCCATCTGGGGGCTGGTCCGCTGGGGCGGCGTGGCGGACCAGACCGGGGTGTTGGGCACCAACGGTTACGGGGTGCACATCAACCAGGGCGGTACGGCGGTGCTGGAGGTCGTCCTGACGTTCCTGTTCGTGCTGGTGGTGCTGGTGGTGACGAGCCGGGTCGAGCACGCCGGCTTCGCCGGCCTGGCGATCGGCCTGGCGTTGGTGGCGGTGCTCCTGGTGGGGATCACCCTGGACGGCACCTCGATCAACCCGGCCCGGTCGTTCGGCCCGGCCGTGTTCGAGGGGGGCGCGGCGCTGCGCCAACTGTGGGTGTTCATCGTCTTCCCGCTGCTCGGCGGGGCGCTGGCCGCGCTGGCCGCACCGCTGCTGGTGAAGCCGAGCCGGCACTTCCGCGCCGAACCCGACGCGCCCGACCCGGCCGCGCCGGACCCGACCTGACCTCCGCCGGCCCGGGGCCACCCGCTGTGGAAGAAAATCTACGGCATCGAGGCTTGCCCGACGGAAATCTTCGTGACAGCGTCGTCGCATGCATCGTCGTCTCTTCCCCAGGACGCTGGCGCTGGTGGCGCTGGTCGCCACCGTGGCCGCCGCCGGTGCGCTGCCGGCGACCGCCGAGTCACCCACCCCGGCGGCCACCCGGCTGCACGCCACCATCGACGCCGTCCTCGCCGACCCCCGGCTCGCCGGGGCGCAGGCCGGGGTGGTCGTGGTGGACACCGCCACCGGCCGGACCCTCTACGACCGCAACGGCGACCGCCGCCTGGTGCCCGCCTCCAACACCAAGCTGTTGACCTCGACGGCGGCCCTGGCGCTGCTCGGCCCCGGGCACCGGTTCGGCACCGACGTGCTCACCGACGGCCGCCGCCGGGCCGGCCTGGTCTCCGGCAACCTCTACCTGCGCGGCGGCGGCGACCCGACGATGCTGGCCGCCGACTACGACGCGCTGGCCGCCCAGGTCGCCGGAAGCGGGGTACGGATGGTGACCGGCAACCTGGTCGCCGACGACACCCGCTACGACGCCACCCGGCTCGGCCCGGAGTGGGCCTGGGACGACGAGTCGTACTACTACGCGGCGCAGGTCTCCGCGCTGACCCTCGCCCCGGACACCGACTACGACGCGGGCACGGTGATCGTGCGGGCCGCCCCGGCGGGGAGGGCCGGGGCGCCGCCGGTGGTCACCATGACCCCACCCAACGGCTACCTGCGGATCGACAACCGGGCCGAGACGGTGGCCGACGGCGAGACGACGCTGTCGTTCGAGCGGACGCACGGCGGCAACACCATCGTGGTCACCGGTCGGATCGCGGCCGGCGCGGCGGCGGTCAGCGACTGGATGACCGTCGGGGAGCCCACCGGCTACGCCGCCGACGTCTTCCGGGACGCGCTGCGCCGCCACGGGGTACGGGTGCTCGGGCGCACGGTGCCCGGCCGGGCCACCCCGGCCGACGCCACCCCGGTGGCCCGGCACGACTCGATGACCCTGGCCGAGCTGCTGGTGCCCTTCCTGAAGCTGTCCAACAACGGGCACGCCGAGGTGCTGACCAAGGAGATCGGCCGGGTCGTCTCCGGGTCGGGAAGCTGGCCGGTCGGGCTGGCCGCGATCAGCGAGTACGTCGCCGACACCGGGGTGGACACCGGGGTCCTGCGGCAACTCGACGGCTCGGGGCTGTCCCGACGCAACCTGATCCCGGCCGGCGAGTTCGTCGCGCTGCTCGCCGCCGTCCGCCGGGAACCCTGGTTCGACACCTGGTACGCGGCCCTGCCGATCGCCGGCAACCCGGACCGCCTCGTCGGTGGCACCCTGCGCAGCCGGATGCGCGACACCCCGGCGGCGGACAACGTGCACGCCAAGACCGGCAGCCTGACCGGGGTGTCCGGCCTCTCCGGCTACGCCACCGACGCCGACGGGCGACTGCTCGCCTTCTCGGTGGTGTTCAACAACCACCTGACCTCGTCGGTCAAGGGGTTGGAGGACCAGATCGCCATCGCCCTGGCCAGCTACCGCGAGAGCGACGGCGGGTCGGCGCGGGCCACCCCGCCGGCGGCCCCGGAGGCTCCCCGGGTGCCCGAGGGGCGGGAGTGTTCCTGGGTCAAGCCGATCGTCTGCTGAGCGGCCCGGCCCGGCTCAGCGCCGCTGCAGCACCACCACCGGGATCTCCCGCTCGGTCTTGCTCTGGTACTCCTCGTAGGCGGGCCAGATGGCGGTCATCGTCGGCCACATCCGGGCCCGCTCGGCCGGCTCGGCGGTGCGCGCCCGCACCCCGAACGTCTCCGGGCCAACCTGCACCCGGGCCTCGGGGTCGGCGAGCAGGTTGAGGTACCAGGAGGGGTGTTGGGGCGCACCGCCCTGGGAGGCGACGACCAGGTAGTCGTCGCCGTCCCGGCCGTAGATCAGGGCGGTGCGGCGCAGTTTGCCGCTGCGTCGTCCCCGGGTGGTCAGCAGCAGGGTGAACACGCCCGGCTGCCACTCGTGCCCCTCCGCGCCGCCGGTGGCGACATACCGGCGGATGTGGTCGGCGACCCAGCCCTCGGGGCTGTCCAGCACCTGTTCGTCGGTCGGCATCGGCATCTCCGGTGGCTCGTGGGCATCGACCCGGACACGCTAACCCGACACGACGCCCGGGACCGGGTGAACGACTCAGCGCACCGCCGCCGCCTGGAGGTTCACGTTGCCGCAGCTGTTGCGGAAGGTGCCCTCGACGGTCCAGCGGATCAGCAGCTTCTCGCCGCGGGGCACCCGGAACTTGATCACGAACTGGGCGGTGTGCGTGGTGTGCGGGTCCTCCAGCCGCAGCGTGCGGGTCGACCCGCCGGTGGACAGCCGCACGTCCAGCCGCCCCTGGGCCATCCAGATGCCGGCGAACAGGTGCACCGTACGCGGTTCGCCGTCGCCGGCCACGGACAGCGCGAACCCGTTGCCCGCGCCGCAGACGAACACCCCGGTGGCGGTGGCGGGGACGGCCGGCACCGGGGCCCCGTCACGCCACCCGAACAGCTCGGGGTTCGTGTCGTACCGGTCGCGGGCACCCCGGCCGCCCTCGTCCCGGATCTCGCCGGTGCCGCCGCCCTTACGGACCACGGTCTCCGGCCGGTTGAGCCCCCAGTGCACCCAGTCCCGGGTGCCCAGCGCGGTCAGGTCCACCTCGGCCGGCACATCGGCCCGGGAGACGCTCAGCGTCGGTGCGGCCGGCGACGAGGACGCCACCGGGGTGACCGTCGGTGTCGGCGGCGCGCTCGGCGGCGGCGGGGTGCGTTCCCGGGGCTGCAGGCCGGGTGCGACGACGCCGGCCTCGGCCGACACGCCCACCCCCGTCGCCCCGGTCGGATAACCGGCCGGGGTGGGGGCACCGGCCGGCAGCACCAGGTCGGGCTCCGACGGGTCCGGGTCCGGACCCAGATAGGTCACCAGCACCGCCAGGCAGGCCAGGCCGGCCACCGAACCGATCGCCCAGCGGCGGCGTTGCCGACGACGGGCCTCCCGCCGCTGCGCGCTGCGCGTCGTCGGGCCCGGCCCGATCCGCCAGGTCTCTTGGTCGTTCACGCGTGTCCCACTCCCCAGCCCGACGCCCGCGACCGGTCGGGGAGGGGGTTCGGTCGCGGCGTGAGCGTTCTCACGTTTTCATTTCAAGGCCGTGATGCGCCATATGCCAGCGGGAGGGCGTTTCCAGTTTGTTACCAAGTGATCCCGATGGAAAGTTTCCTACTCATTGGAAAACCGCAGCTCAGGGCCGAAATGACGAAGAGATCGACAGATGGCGCTCCGGTCAGCGGATCTCGAAACCCAACGCCTGCGCCAGCACCATCGCCTGCTGCGGGTCGATCACCGCCCCGACCCGCTCGACCGCCGTCGGATCGAGCGCGGTCAGGTCACTGCCCCGCAGGTCGGCCCGGGTGAACCGCGCCCCGCGCAGCTGGGCGGCCGAAAGGTCCACCCGGGCCAGGGTCGCGCCGGTCAGGTCCGCCCCGGACAGGTCGGCCTCCCGCATCCGTACGTCGCTGAACTGCGCGCCGCGCAGGTCGGCGCCGGGCAACCCGACGAACGACCAGTCCCCGCCCGAGACCCGCAGCGGACGCAGCGCGCATTCCTCGAACGTGCTGCCGACCAGCTTGCAACCGGTGAACTCGGCCTCGAACAGGTTGCACCGGCGAAACCCGCAGCGGACGAAGGCCGAGTCGGTGTGCCGGGAGGCGTTGAACGACACCCCGCCGAAGTCGCACCCGGTGAACGAGGCGCCCCGGCTGACCGCCTCGGTCAGGTCGACGTCGGTGAAGACGCAACGCACGAAGTGCCTGTCGGTCAGCTCCTCGGCGTACCAGTCGGTGTGGCGGAACGTCTCGTCCTCGATGGTCTGCGGCACCGCCCCACCCTAGGTGCGAGCACCGACACCGCCGCCGCACCTTCCGTCCGGCGCGTACCGGCTAGTAGGTTCGGCGGGTGAGCGTGGCACCCAGCAGCGACCCGGCCCGTACCGGCTTCGACCCGGCCCGACTGGCCCGCATCGACGAACACTTCGGCCGGTACGTCGACGACGGCCGGCTGGCCGGCTGGCAGGTCGTGGTCACCCGCCGCGGCGAGATCGCGCACTCCTCGGTGTACGGGCTGCGCGACGTGGAGGCCGGCACCCCGGTCGAGCCGGACACCATCTGGCGGATCTACTCGATGACGAAGCCGATCACCTCGGTCGCGGCGATGATGCTGTGGGAGCAGGGCCGCTTCGAGCTGACCGACCCGATCAGCCGCTGGCTGCCCGAGTTCGCCGACGTCCGGGTCTTCGACAAGGGGTCGGCGCTCAAGCCGTACACGGTGCCGGCGGTCGAGCCGATCCGGGTGTGGCACCTGCTCACCCACACCGCCGGGCTGACCTACGGGTTCGCGCAGACCTCGGTGGTCGACGCGCTCTACCGGGCGGCCGGCTACGATCTCGGCGTCCCGCCGGGGCTCGACCTGGCCGGGGCCAGCGCCGGGATGGCGAAGCTGCCGCTGCTGTTCCAGCCCGGCACCGGCTGGAACTACGGGGTCTCCACCGACGTGCTGGGCCGGCTGATCGAGGTGGTCTCCGGGCAGAGCCTGGACGACTTCCTCACCGAACGGATCCTCAGCCCACTGGGCATGACCGACACCCGGTTCTGGGTCGACCCGGCCGACGCCAAACGGCTCGCCGCCCTCTACACCCCGCACCCGGGCACCGGCCGGGCCGTCCGCGCCGACCAGCTCGGTGCTGCCGCGCTGACCCGCCCGCGGTGCTTCTCCGGCGGGGGCGGGCTGGTCTCCACCGCCGCCGACTACCACCGGTTCACCCAACTGCTGCTGCGCGGCGGCGAACTGGACGGCGTACGACTGCTCGGGCCCCGTACGGTGCGCTACATGACCCGTAACCACCTGCCCGGCGGCGGCGACCTGGCGTCGCTGCAGCCACAGGGGTTCGCCGAGACGGTGCTGGACGGCATCGGCTTCGGCCTGGGCTTCGCCGTGGTGCAGGACCCGGTGCCGGCCAAGGTGCCGAGCAGCGTCGGCGAGTACTACTGGGGCGGGCTGGCCAGCACCGCGTTCTGGGTCGACCCGGCCGAGGAGATCACCGCCCTGCTGTTCACCCAGCTGATGCCGTCGAGCACCTACCCGCTGCGCTCCCAGCTCCGCCAGCTCGTCTACGCCGCCCTCGTCGGCTGAGCCGCATCCGGGGCAGGGCCGTTCCCGGGACGCGCGGTGCCCCGCTGCCTAGCCTGGACGGCATGGGCAACGTGGTGGTGTACGGCGCCGGGGGCACCGCAGGCTCACGGATCGTCGCGGAGGCGGCCGGCCGGGGACACCGGGTCACCGCGGCGGTCCGCCGTCCGGAGGCGGTCACCTGGCTGCCGGCCGGGGTACGCGTGGTGACCGGGGACGTGACCTCGGCGCGCAGCGTCGCCGAGTTGGCCCCGGAGGCCGACGTGGTCGTGGTGGCGGTCGGCGGCGGTGAGCGGGCGCTGTGGCGTACCGCGGCGGAGAACCTGGTCACCGTCCTGCGGGACCTGCCCGTCCCGCCCCGGGTGATCCATGTCGGCGGCGGGGCGACCCTGCTGACGGCGCGGGACACCCCGTTCCTCGACGAGCCGGACTTCCCCGACGGATACCGGGACGCGGCGCTCGGGCAGGCCGACGCCCTGGCCCTGTACCGTTCCTCGGCCGACGGGGTGACCTGGACGTACGTTTCGCCGCCGCCGGTGGAGTTCCACCCGGGCGAGCGGACCGGCCGGTACCGCACCGGCACCGAGCACCCGGTCACCGACGGGCAGGGCCGCTCGGTGCTCAGCTACGAGGACCTGGCGGTGGCGATCGTGGACGAGATCGAGGAGCCCCGCTTCGAGAACATGCGCTTCACGGCGGCGTACTGACCCGTACGACGACGGCCGGCGCGGCGGCCTGCGTCGTACCGGAGAGCGTCAGTCGGCGAGGCGGGCCGGGAAGCCGCCGGTGGCGATCGGGCCCCAGCCCTCGACGGTGATCCGGATCAGCGACTTGCCCTGCGCCACCATGGCCGCCCGGTACTCGTCCCAGTCCGGATGCTCGCCGGCGATGCTGCGGAAGTACTCCACCAGCGGGTCCAGCGCCTCGGGCAGGTCGAGCACCTCGGCCACGCCGTCGACCTGCACCCACGGGCCGTCCCAGTCGTCGGAGAGCACGCAGGCGGAGACCCGGGGGTCACGGCGGATGTTGGCGACCTTGGCCCGTTGCGGGTAGGTGGAGATCACCAGGCGTCCGGCGGCGTCCACGCCGCAGGCGACCGGGGAGGACTGCGGCCGGCCGTCGGCGCGGGTGGTCATCAGCAGGACCCGGTGCCGGGGCCGGACGAAGTCGAGCAGGGCGTCCCGGTCGACCCGGGTGTTGGTTGCGACGCTGCGTGCCATCCCCCGGTTCTACCAGGCCCGGCGGGCGTCAGCCGGACCGGCCGCCGACCCGGCCCGGCTGGGCGGGGACCCGGGGCCGGGCGGTGGGCCGCCAGGCGCGGCCGTTGGCGTAGATCACCCGGAAGCCGAGGTACGCCGCGAGCGGCGCCCAGTGCGCCGAACCCATCCGCAGCTCGGCGGCGTTGTGCCGCTGGCCGTTGGCGAGCACGTCGAGCAGCACCGTCTCGAAGGCGGCCGACTCGACCCAGTCGACCTCACGGGTGAAGCCGCAGATCAGGGCCGCGCCGGTGACGTCGAGGAAGTCGCGCAGGGTGGCGTCGGAGGCGCGCAGGACGGAGCAGCTGCCGAAGTAGAGCCGCCGGCCCTCGCCCCGGCCGGCCATCCGCTCGGCGACGTCGGACAGCTCGACGGAGTCCCAGTCGGTGAGGCAGAGCCGGCTGGGCTCACCGTGCATGGCGAAGAAGCCGACCCGGTGGTCGGCGTACTGCTTGAGCAGCCACCGGTCGAGGAAGTAGAACAGCTCGTCACGGGTGGCGGCGTCCTTGTGGATGTAGCGGATGCGGCCGAGCCGTTCGAGCAGGTCGAGGGTGGGCAGCACGGACCCGCGCTCGTTGAGGTCGCGGTGCCACTGCCCCTCGACACAGAAGACCCCGCCCCGCGCCACCGCGTCACCTCCCCGTCCCCGCCGGGCCACGTTACCGGGTCCGGGTGACGGACCGACGTCACCCTCGGTGCCCCACTGATCCGTTTCGGGGCACTTCACCGGTGTCGGAATTCCCGTCCCTCCCGTCACCCGCTGACACCCTGTGCCCGAATTGCCATTCACCCCCATTCACAGGCAATACCCAGCTATCACCGACTACGAGGACGATTCCCCTTTATTGCCGCGAATCGGCCAGGTAGCTGTCAGGGTGGAAGTTGCAGGACGTCCCGCGCGATGGCCTGTTCACCACCCCATTCACTTCCAATCGGGAGGACTTCTGTGCGCCAGAAAACTCTGAAGCGGGCACTCGTCGCGTTCGCCCTGGCTCTGCCGGGAGCCGCGATCGCCACGGTGGCCGCCGCGCCAGCGGCCCACGCCGACGGCTGCTACACCTGGAAACGCGACCTCTACCAGGGGCGCTCCGGAGACGACGTCCGCCAGTTGCAGATCCGGGTCGCCGGCTGGGCGGCCCGAGGGGCAATCGTCCGGATCGACGGCGACTTCGGTCCCGAGACCGCCGCCGCGGTCAAGCGCTTCCAGACCGCGTACGGGCTGCGCAGCGACGGCATCGCCGGCAAGCAGACCTTCAGCAAGCTCTACCAGTTGCAGGACAACGACTGCACGCCGGCGCACTTCAGCTACCGGGAGCTGGACGGCGGCTGCGGCAAGGGCGGCTGGAGCGGCGGTCCGCTCTCCGCCACCGAGACCAAGGCCAACGCGGTACACACCATGTGGAAACTGGAGGCGCTGCGGCGTGGCCTGGGTGACAAGCCGCTCTACGTCACCAGCGGCTTCCGCGACGAAAGCTGCAACAAGCAGGTCGGTGGGGCGTCGAACAGCCAACACCTCTACGGCAACGCCGCCGACGTGACCTCGCAGAGCAGGTCGCTCTGCGAGATCTCCCGCGCCTCCCGCGACCACGGGTTCAGCGGCATCTACGGCCCCGGCTACCCGGGGCACGACGACCACGTCCACGTGGACTCCCGACGGGAGAACAACCGGGACAACCTGACGAACCGCACCAGCTGGGCGGCCCCGGACTGCGGCGTCAGCCGCTGACCGACGCCACGGCCGACGCCGGCCCGGCCCCACGGGATCACCAGGGCCGGGCCGGCGTCGGGGCACCGGGGCCGGGCGCTCAGCTCGCCCGGGGCCAGCGCGGCGCGGCAGCCGGGGGCGTCCCCGGCCGGCCGGGGACGCCGGAGCGCACGCCCGGCCGCATCCCCGCCGCAGCGGGCCGCGCCGCAGGCACACCGGGCCGACCGACCTGGCCACGGGCCGGGTAGCCGGCCGCCGGGGCGGTCCGCGCCGGGGCCGCGCCCGGCCGGGGTGTGGTGTAGGTGAACGGGAAGGGCACGTGCACGAACGGGTTGCCGTGCCGGATCAGCGCGTCGATCTGACGCTCGTTCAACCCGTGGTTCTCCAGCACCCGCCGCCCCCAACGGTGCAGCCGGCACGGGTACGACGCCCCGTCGTTGCGGCACAGCGGGCCGTTGGGCCACTCCTCGGCGGCGTGCACCACGACCGCTCGCACCGCGAGCCGGACGTCCTCGGGTGTCAACGAGGCGGGCACCGGCACCTCGCCCAGAACCTGATCGATGGGGTCCGTCGACTGCTCACCAACTCGCACGGCAGGCCTCCCGCAACTCGGCAGCGACTGCGGCTGAATCGCCACAACGCATCCTCGCGCAGTGGTACGGGCGGTGACCGGCGGCGGTTCAATCCCCCCACGCGGTGAGCAGATCCTCCGGCGTCGAAGCCGAATGCTGCAGATCGTCAGACCAGGCCCGCGTCGTGGACCAGCAGCGCCACCTGGACCCGGTTGTTCAACGCCAGCTTGGTCAACAGCCGGGACACGTACGCCTTCACCGTCGCCACGCTCATGAACAGCTCCGCCGAGATCTCCGCGTTGGTCCGGCCGTGACCGAGGGCCACCGCGACCTCGTGCTCCCGCTCGGTGAGCCCGGCCAGCAGTCGCAGCGCCCGGTCCCGACGCTGGTCCGGACCCGGCGTGGGCCCCACGGTCAGGTGGCTGATCAACTGCCTGGTCACCGTCGGCGACAGGGTGGCCTCACCGGCGGCCACCCGCAGCACCGCCCGGACGATCTCGGCGGGCGGGGTGTCCTTGAGCAGGAACCCACCTGCCCCGGCCCGCAACGCCCGCAGCACCTGCTCGTCGGCGTCGAAGGTGGTCAGCACCAGCACCTCCGGCGGGTCCGGCAGCGCCCGTAGCGCCTCGGTGGCGGCCAACCCGTCGACCCGGGGCATCCGGATGTCCATGAGCACCACGTCGGGCGTGCACCGGGCGACGGCGGCGGGCACCTCGTCGCCGTCGGCGGCCTCGCCCACCACCCGCACCTGCGGCACACCCCCGAGGATCATCGACAGCCCGGCGCGGACCAGCGGGTCGTCGTCGACGATCAACACCCGCACCGGGGCGGTATCGCCGTCCGTCGTCACCGCGCACCGCCTCGCCGCCGGACGGGCCGGCTACTCATGCCGGCCGGGCGGCTCGCACCAGCCGGACTGCTCATGCCGGCCACGGCAGCCGGGCCGCCAGCCGGAAGTCGCCGGTCGCCCCGTCCCGGCCGTGGGTCAGCCGGCCACCGGCCAGGGTGACCCGCTCGGCGATGCCGACCAGCCCGGTGCCGGCGCCCGGCAGGGCCGGCACGGAGGTGCCCACCGGCCAGGGGTTGCGGATCTCCACCGCCAGCTCCCGTCCCGGGCCGCCGGCCAGCCGGACGCCGACCGTCGTGTCGGGCGCGTGCTTGCGCGCGTTGGTCAGCCCCTCCTGCACGATCCGGTACGCGCTGCGTCCCACCGCCGTCGGCACCCGCGTCGGGTCGGCGACCTCGTCGACCAGGGTGACCCGGACCCCGGCGGCCCGGGACTCGGCGACCAGCGCCGGCACGTCGGCGAGGGTGGGCTGGGGGCGTTCCGGTGCGGCGTCGCCGTCGGCGGTGTCGGCCCGGAGCACCCCGATCACCTCGCGCAGGTCCTGCAGGGCGGCGTGCGCGCTGCCCCGGATCACCCCGGCCGCCCGCGCCACCTCATGAGGCGGCGCGTCCGGGCGGAACTCCAACGCCCCGGCATGCAGGCTGAGCAGCGAGATCCGGTGCGCCAGCACGTCGTGCATCTCCCGGGCGATCCGGGTGCGTTCCAACTGGCGGGCCTGTTCGACGCGGAGCTGCTGCTCGGACTCGGCCCGGTGGGCCCGGTCCCGCAGCGACAGCACCAGCTGCCGGCGGGCCCGGACGAACAACGCCCAGGCCACCACGATCCCGACGAACATCATCGTCCAGGCCACCGTCGCCCAGTAGGGCAGGGACGGGTCGGGGCGCACGACGGTGTAGAGCGGGATGACCGCCAGGTGGAAGCCGACCAGCGCCGCGCCGATCGGCAGCGGCCGGTGGACCAGCACGGTGAAGACCACGACCAGCATCGCCACCCCGGCGGTCACCGAGAACAGCGCCAGCGGCAGCCCGGCCACGGCCAGCCCGACCGGCCAGCGCCGGCGCAGCCACAGCGCCGAGCAGTAGGCCAGGCCCGCCGCGAGGTCCACCCCGATCAGCCAGGACGGGCCGGCGTTGTGGGAGAACTGCGGCTTGCTCGACATCGCGTCGGCGAACGCCAGCAGCGCCCAGCCGACGGCGAGCAGGAAGGCCACCGTGTCGACCAGCCAGTCCCGGGGCGTCCGTCGGGGCGTCCTGGCCTCGGGCGTCAGCGCCCCCGGCAGCAGCCAGGGGTGATCGGGTACGACGGCAGCACTCACCCACCCATGCTAGAAAGCCGAACGGCGCCCCGGACACCAACCAAAGTCGAGGTCTGCGGGTAGACCGAGGTAGGGGCGGCTCTCGACGGTCGGCCGCAGCGCCCGGCCGGGTGGCTCAGACAGGCTCGACGGCATGATCGCAGTCGACCACCTCACCAAACGGTACGGCCCGCACCCGGCCGTCGACGACGTCTCGTTCCGCTGCGAAGCGGGCACGGTGACCGGTTTCCTCGGCCCGAACGGGGCGGGCAAGTCCACCACCATGCGGATGCTGTGCGGGCTGACCCGCCCGACCTCCGGCACCGCCACCGTCAACGGTCAGCCCTACCGCGAGCTGCCCAACCCGGGCCGCGAGGTGGGCGTGCTGCTGGACGCCTCCGCGCAGCACGTCGGGCGCAGCGGGCGGGAGACGTTGTACCTGGCCGCCCGGACCATGGGCGTGGACGCCGACCGGGTGCCCGCCGTGCTCGACCGGGTGGGCCTGAACCCGGTGGCGGCGAAGCGGCGGGTCGGGGCGTACTCGCTGGGGATGCGGCAGCGGCTCGGCCTGGCGCTGGCGCTGCTGGGCGAGCCCCGGGTGCTGGTCCTCGACGAACCGGCCAACGGCCTGGACCCGGAGGGGATCTTCTGGATGCGCGGCCTGCTGCGCGACTTCGCCGACCGGGGCGGCACCGTGCTGCTCTCCTCCCATCTGCTGCGGGAGGTGGAGGCGGTCGCCGACCGGCTGGTGGTGATCGGCGGCGGTCGGGTCGTCGCCCAGGGCGGCAAGGACGAACTGCTGGCCGGGGCCGGCACCCTGGTCCGGGCCCGCGACCCGCACGCCCTGCGGCTCACCCTCGACCGGGCCGGGCTGGACGCCACCGCCGGCGCCGACGGCGGGTGCGTGGTCCGCGCCGAACCCGACGCCGTCGGGCAGGCCGCCGCCGACGCCGGACTGGTCCTGACCGAGCTGCGGCCGGCCGGCGGCGGTGGCCTGGAACAGCTCTTCCTCACCCTGACCGCCGGCGCGAGCACCAAGGAGGCCGTGCAGTGACCACCATGACGACCACTCCCCCCGCCACCGTCCGCAGGGCGGTCCCCGGGCCGTCCCTGGCCCGGCTGGTCGGGGTGGAGCTGCGCAAGCTCGGTGACACCCGGGCCGGCCGTTGGCTGCTGGCCTCGATCGGGCTGATCGCCGCCGCTATCGTCGCGCTGCAACTGCGCTTCGTCGACGACGCCGCGCAGACCTTCACCAACTTCTTCACGGCGTCGCTCGCGCCGGTGGCGCTGCTGCTGCCGGTGCTGGGCATCCTGTCGATCACCGCCGAGTGGTCCCAGCGCACCGCACTGACCACGTTCGCCCTGGTGCCGCGCCGGGAACGGGTGATCGTCGCCAAGCTCGCCGCCGTACTGCTCGCCGCGTTGGCGTCGGTGCTGGTGAGTCTGGCCGTCGCCGCCGTCGGCACCCTGCTCGCGGGGATCACCGGCGGGGCGGGGAGCTGGGACTTCGACCCGACGGTGGCCGGGCACGCCGCCGTGTTCCAGTCGATCAACGTGCTGATCGGCGCGGGGTTCGGGTTGCTGCTGCTCAACACCCCGCTGGCGATCGTCACCTCGCTGCTGCTGCCGACCGTGTGGGGCATCCTGTCCGCGATGATCGCGGCGCTGCACGGCCCGGCCCGTTGGCTGGACACCTCGATCACCATGGAGCCGCTGCTCGGCCCGGACATGACCGCCGGGCAGTGGGGTCGGCTCGGGGTGTCCCTGCTGGTCTGGGTGGTCGCACCGCTCGCCGTCGGAATGGTGCGCACACTGCGGCGCGAGGTGCACTGACGATGCGGGCGCAGGAGCCGGGCGGCGCGACCAGGGTCGGCGGCGACGTCGGGGAGCTGCTGGTGATGTGGGTCGGCTTCCCGCTGCTGGGCGGTGCCCTGGGCGGGCGGCTGCCCACGGTCGCCGACTGGGTGGCGGGGCTGCCCTGGGCTCCGGTGCAGGGCTGGTTCGAGCTGGTCGCCGGGTTGCCGTACCGGCGGGCACTGGCCGGGGGCCTGTTGCTCGGGATGCTGGCCGGGTTGCTCCTCGCCTACGTCGGCACCCGGGAACGGTTGATCGTCACGGTGGACCGGGGCGGTGTCCGGCTACGCCGCGACGGCGTCGACCGCGAACTGGCCCGCCGCGCCGTCACCGCCGTCTTCGTCGACGGCAGGGAGCTGGTGCTGCTCGGTCCGGCCGGTACGGAGCTGGCCCGGGAACGCTCCGACCTGAGCCGGCAGCGGCTGCGGGACGCCTTCGAGGGGCACGGGTGGCCGTGGCGGGACGCCGACCCGCACCGGGACGCGTACCGGCGGTGGGTGGAGGGGTTGCCCGACCTGCCGCCGGGGGCGGACCCGCTGCTGCGCGCCCGCCAGCGGGCCGTCGACGCCCACCGGGCGCGCGACGCCCGGGAGCTGGGTGGGGAACTGGCCCGGATCGGGGTGGTCGTCCGGGACGAGGGTGGCCGGCAGTACTGGCGGGCGGCTCCGCGCCCGGGTGGGCAGGCCCCGCCGCAGCCATAGCCAGGTGTCCCCGGTCCGGCCACCCGGCACCTCGTTCGAGCGTGACCGGATCGTCGCCGATTGTGCATCCGCCGCCCAGGGAGTATCAACCTAGGTGGATGCATTCCCGGCGGAAGGGGACGACGATGGCCTCCACAGTCGACCGCGGCGGGATCTTCCGCCGCAAGCCGGTCGAGGAGATCGCCGACGAGACCGACCAGGGGTTGTCCCGTTCGCTGGGGTTGTGGCAACTCACCGCGATCGGCGTCGGCGGCATCATCGGCGCCGGCATCTTCGCCCTGGCCGGGGCGGTCGCCAACGAGACCGCCGGTCCCGCCGTGCTGGTGTCGTTCCTGATCGCCGGGCTGGCCAGTGCGGCGGCGGCGCTGTCGTACGCCGAGTTCGCCGGCATGATCCCCAAGGCCGGCTCGGCCTACACCTACGGCTACGCGGTGCTCGGCGAGGCGGTCGGCTGGTTCATCGGCTGGGACCTGCTGCTGGAGTACACCGCCATCGTGGCGGTGGTGGCGATCGGCATCTCCGGCTACTTCGGCTTCCTCGTCGGGCAGCTCGGCGTCGACCTGCCGGCCTGGATGCTGGGCGCCCCGGGCACCGGCGACGGGCACGTGGTGGACCTGTTCGCCGTGCTGCTCTGCCTGCTGATCGCCTTCCTGCTGACGTTGGGCATCCGCACCGCCGCCCGGTTCGAGACGGTCGTGGTCGGGGTGAAGGTGGCCGTGGTGCTGCTGGTGATCGTGGTCGGTTTCTTCCACGTCCGCACCGCCAACTACTCGCCGTTCTTCCCGTTCGGGCTCGGCGGGGCGTTCACCGGCGCGGCCACGGTCTTCTTCGCCGTCTTCGGGTACGACGCGATGAGCACCGCCGCCGAGGAGTCCCGCGACGCCCGCCGCCACATGCCGAAGGCGATCGTCTGGTCGCTGGTCATCTCGATGGTGCTGTACGTGCTGGCCACGCTGGTGCTCACCGGGATGCAGAACTACCGGGACATCGACCCGGAGAGCGGCTTCTCCTCCGCGTTCGCCTCGGTGGGGCTCTCGGGCCTGGCCAGCGTCATCGCCGTCGGGGCGATCGTCGGCATCCTGACGGTGATGTTCACCTTCATGCTCGGGGTGACCCGGGTGTGGTTCTCGATGAGCCGCGACGGCCTGCTGCCGGCCTGGTTCGCCAAGGTGCACCCGGTGCGCCGGGTGCCCACCCGGGTCACCTGGATCGTCGGGGCGGCCTCGGCGGTGATCGCCGGCTTCCTGCCGATCCGGCAGGCCGCCGAGCTGACCAACATCGGCATCCTGCTCGCCTTCGTGGTGGTCTGCGTGGCGGTGATCGTGCTGCGCTACCGCAGCCCGGACGCCCCGCGCACGTTCCGGTTGCCCGGGATGCCTGTGGTGCCGGCGCTCGGGGTGGTCTTCTCGGTCTGGCTGATCAGCTTCCTCGACCACGTCACCTGGCTGCGGTTCGCCGCCTGGTTCCTGCTCGGCGGGCTGATCTACGCGTGCTACGGGTACCGGCGCTCCGCGCTGGCCGACCGGGCCGACCCACCGGCCGACGGTGCCGGGCGGTGACCGGGCCGCCCCGGAACGCCTGCCGTCCGGGCCAGCACCAGCGCGGTGCCGAGGCCGGCGAGCAGGCCGGCCAGCGCGGGGAGCACGTCCGGGTCGCCACCGCCGACCGGACTGTTGCCGGCCAGCGCGGTCAACGGCGCACCGGGTGAGAGGACCGCGCTGACCAGCAACGCGACGTGCCACAGCGCGAGCGGGGCGAGCAGGACCACCGGGACGAGCACCGCGTACCGGTTGGCCGGCAGGGCGGGGCGGGTCAGCAGCGTCACCCCCAGCAGCAGGACCGCGCCGAGCAGCGCGACCGGCACGAGCCGGCCGGCCGGTCCGACGAGCCGGACCAGCGGCAGGCCGATCCCGCCGGTCACGGCCAGGCCCACCGCCGCCGCGAGCCGCCGTCGACCCCGGGCGGGGGCGGCGGCCGTTGCGCCGACCACGGTCACCGCCAGCAGGAGCAGGGCGGTGACCAGGGCCGCCGGGTCGAGCGCGGGTTCCCGGCCGGTAGGCGACCGGGTCAGCACGGCGGTCAGCGCCAGCACCGCCGCGACGGCGGCCACCCCGGCCAGGACGGCCCGGTCCCGACCGCCCGTCCGGTGCGGGCCCACCCACGGAACGGTACGGTCCGACCCGGCCGCTCCCACCACGCCGGCCCCGGCCGTCCGGCGGTGCGGACCGTCCACACCGGTCGCGCCGTCCCGGCGTACGGCGAGCAGCGCGGCGCTGCCGGCGGCCAGCCAGCCGGCGGCGACGAGTGACCCGGTCGCGCCGGGGCCGGTGAGGTCGGCCCGGTCGACGGCGACGTCGGCGGCCAGCGCGCCGCCGCCGAGCAGCACGGCCGACGTCAGCCACGAGCGCCGGCCCGCGCCGGCCAGCACCAACCCGCACGCGACCGCCGTCAGGGCCAGGAAACGCAGGTCGCGGGCCCAGTAGGTGGACGCCTCGGGGAGCCGCTCCGACCACGGGCCGACCGGTTCGGTGAGCGGTTGCCACCGGGTCATGCCGATCGCCCAGAGCGGCACGGCCAGGGCCGCGAGCCCGATGCCGGCGGCGGCGAGCCGGCGGCCCGATCGCGGAGCGTGACCGGTCGGAATGGGCATCATGGATGGTCAGACGCCATCCGGGCGGCTACGGTTCCCCCTCTGGGGAGGTGCCGTCGGTGTACGTCGTGTCCGTGATCAACTACAAGGGCGGGGTGGGCAAGACCACCGTGACCGCGAACCTCGGGGCCGAACTGGCGAACCGGGGGATGAAGGTGCTGCTGATCGACCTCGATCCGCAGACCAGCCTGACGTTCAGCTTCTACGACCCGGACGACTGGCGGGAACGGCTGCGCGACGGCCGCACCGTGAAACGCTGGTACGACGGCCTGCGCGGGGACACGCCGGCGGTGACGCTGGGTGAGCTGGTGGTCTCCCCCGGCCCGGCCAACGCCCACCTGACCGGGGCCGGCCGGCTGGACCTGATCGCCTCGCACCTCGGCCTGGCCGACATCGACCTGGCGCTGGCCCGGGGCGTGGCCGACGGCGAGGACTACGACCGGGAGCTGTTCCGGGTCCGCGGCGCGCTGGCCGAGGGGTTGCACGACGCGGCCCTCGACGGCTATGACCTGGTGCTGATCGACTGCCCGCCGAACTTCAACGTGGTCACCCAGTCCGCCGTCATCGCCAGCGACCACCTGCTCATCCCGGCGAGGGCCGACTACCTGTCCACCCTCGGCATCGACCACCTCTGCGGCAGCGTCCGGGAGCTGGTGGACCGGTACAACGCCGACGCCCGCCGGTTCGCCACCAGCCGCCGGCACCACAAGGTCGCCCCGGACGTCGCCGGGGTGGTCTTCACCATGATCCAGTTGACCGCGCAGCGGCCGATCGCCGCCCACCAGGGCTACCTGGACCAGGTACGGGCGCTCGGGCTGCCGGTCTTCCCCACCGCGCTGCGGGAGAACGTCACCCTGTTCGCCGGGAACACCCCGCGCGGCGTCCCGGTGGTGCTGCGGAACCGGGTCACCTCGCCGGTGGTACAGGAGGAGCTGCGGCAGATCACCACCGAGTTCATCGCCCACCTGCAACCCCGCGAGGTGACGGTGTGAGCGGTCCGGAGTCGACGGGGGACGTCGCGGTCGGCGTCCTGGCCCGGGTGGGCGAACTGCTGGCCGGGCTGTCGGCCGCCGACGCCGCCGCGCTGGCCCAGGGGCGGGCCCGGCTGGTCGTCGCCCCGGTGACGCCGCCCCGGGAGGGTGCGGACCGGCCGGCTGCGCCGACGCCGTCCGCCCCGTCGGGCGTCGACCTGGCCGCCGCGTCGGCCACCCTGGACGCGTTCGCGCACCGCCGGGACGGCACGGAGTACCTGACGCCCTGGGCGGTGCGGGACCTGCGGGCGTTGGCCGCCCGGCTCGGCCTGCGTGGGGTGGCCGGCCTGCGCAAGGCGGAACTGGTGGAGCGGCTGGTCGACCGGACGATCGGGTTCCGGGCCGCCTCCGCCGCCGTACGCGCCCGCTGAGCCGGACCGGCCCGGACCTGCTCGTCCGTCCGGGCGGAGCCGGCCGTCTCGATCTTGTGCGGGGCCGGGACGGTGGATACGCTCCCGCGGCTGTCTCCACCTGAGAAAGGACCGCAGTGACCGCTCCTGTCACCACTCAGAAGTCCTGGGTCGTCGCCCTGCTGCTCTGCTTCTTCGTCGGCGTGCTCGGCGCGCACCGGTTCTACACCGGCAAGGTCGGTACCGGCGTGCTCCAGCTGATCACCATCGGCGGGTTCGGCATCTGGGCGTTCATCGATCTGATCATGATCCTGGTCGGCGCGTTCCGCGACAAGCAGGGCCAGCCGCTGGTCAAGTGAGGCACCGGGCCGGGGCCCGCGCGGCCCGGCGTCGCCCGGTCCGCCGGGCACCGGCCGGTGCCCGGCGGAGCACCGGCGAGACGGTCGACGGGAATTCACCCGGGCGACCTCCCGCCGGGCGGGTTCCGGCCGATAACATCGCCGGGCATGGATATAAAGAGCAGCATCCGCCCGCGAACCGGGCGGCTGGTCACCGTGCTCACCGCCGCCGTCACCCTGGCGGTCCCGGTGGCGGTGGCGGTGGTCGCGACGTCGGCGTCCGCTGCGGCCACGTCGACCGTGGCGCAGGCGCTCGCCAGCCAGGACGGCCGGACCGCCACGGTCACCGGGTACGTCATCGGCCAGCCGACCGCCACCAGCACGGTGCTCACCTCCGGCTACACCGCCGACACCGCCATCGCCCTGGCCGACACGGCCACCGAGACCGGCACCAGCCGGATGCTCTACGTCCAGATCACCGCCGACTACCGCAGCACGTTCGGGCTGTTGACCAACCCGTCGCTGCGCGGCCGGCAGGTCACCGCGACCGGGACGCTGACCGCGTACTTCAGCCACGGCGGGTTGAAGAGCCCGACCGCGATGAGCCTCGGCGGTGGCAGCAGCACCCCGACGCCCGCCCCCACCGCCTCCCCCGGGCCGACCGGCTCCACCGGGCCGTACGACTCGACGTACTACGCGAACGCGATGGGCAAGACCGGCAGCGCGCTGCGCACCTCCCTGCACACCATCATCAAGACCCAGACGAAGCTCAGCTACGACCAGGTGTGGGAGGCGTTGAAGGACACCGACCAGGACCCGGCGAACGCCAACAACGTGGTCCTGCTCTACAGCGGGCGGTCGCAGAGCAAGAGCAGCAACGGCGGCGGGGCCAACGACTGGAACCGGGAGCACGTCTGGGCCAAGTCGCACGGTGACTTCGGCACCGCCACCGGGCCGGGCACCGACGTGCACCACCTGCGTCCCGAGGACGTGACGGTCAACTCCACCCGCGGCAACAAGGACTTCGACACCGGTGGCAGCGCGGTCGCCGAGGCACCGGGCAGCTACAGCGACGCCGACTCGTTCGAGCCCCGCAACGCGGTCAAGGGCGACGTCGCCCGCATGATCATGTATATGGCGATCCGGTACGAGGGTGACGACGGCTGGCCGAACCTGGAGATGAACAACTCGGTCACCAACGGCTCCGCGCCCTACCTGGGCCGGCTGCCGGTGCTGCTGCAGTGGCACCGGCAGGACCCGCCCGACGCCTTCGAGCAGCGCCGCAACCAGCGCATCTACGAGCGCTGGCAGGGCAACCGCAACCCGTTCGTCGACCATCCGGAGTGGGCCACCGCGATCTGGGGCTGAACGGGCCGGTTGTCTCAGATCACCCCGGTCGGGCGGTGAGGAATCCGCCCGACCGGGTAACCCACCCGACATGGCCAACACCGTTCCCGACATCAGCCTCAACGACGGCAACACCATCCCGCAGCTCGGCTTCGGGGTCTACCAGATCGAGCCGAAGGACACCGCCGAGGCCGTCGGCCGGGCGCTGGAGATCGGCTACCGGCACATCGACACCGCCGAGATGTACGGCAACGAGGCGGAGGTCGGCGAGGCGGTCCGCGCCTCCGGGCTGGACCGGGGCGAGGTCTTCGTGACCAGCAAGCTGAACAACGGCTTCCACCGCCCGCAGGACGCCCGCCGGGCGTTCGAGTCGACGCTGTCCGCGCTGAAGATGGACTACGTCGACCTGTTCCTCATCCACTGGCCGCTGCCCACCCGCTACGACGGCGACTTCGTCTCCACCTGGAAGACCCTGGAGGAGTTCCAGCGCGACGGCCGGGCCCGCTCGATCGGGGTGTCGAACTTCCAGGTGCCGCACCTGGAGCGGCTGGCCGCCGAGGCCGACGTGGTGCCGGCGGTCAACCAGATCGAGGTGCACCCGTACCTCACCAACGAGCAGGTGCGCGCCTACGGCGGCGAGCACAACATCCTCACCGAGGCGTGGTCCCCGATCGCCCAGGGCCGGGTGCTCGACGACCCGACGATCGTCGACGTCGCCGAGCAGGTGGGCCGCACCCCCGCCCAGGTGGTGCTGCGCTGGCACGTGCAGCGCGGCGACATCGTCTTCCCGAAGTCGACCACCCCGAAGCGGATCGCGGAGAACTTCCAGATCTTCGACTTCACCCTCGACGACACGGCGATGGAGCGGATCAGCGGACTGGACCGGGGCGAGGCCGGCCGGACCGGCCCGAACCCGGACGAGTTCGACTACATCCCGGCCTGAGCGAACACCTCCGCCACCCGGACGCGGCGCGACCACGGGGCGGGACCCGAACCAGGGTCCCGCTCCGTCGCGCCCGGCAACGGGGTGGCGCTCCCCGCCGGGACGGCAGGGGGTGGTCGGACGCTGTCGAGCTGACGACGTCGGCGAATCAGCGGCACCATCCCCGTCATTGATGTACGCGCGTCGATATCCGTACCATCCGGGGTATGCGTGCCCGTCGTGTCACCGCCACCGCCGCTGCCGCCGCGCTCGTCAGCCTGGTCGCGGTCAGCGCGGCCCGCGCCGACGACACCCCGGCGCTGACCACCCCCGGCGCACCCGTGGTGGTCGCCAACGACCCGCACCGGCTCAGCCTGACCTGGACCCCGTCGGCGTGGAAGGGCGAGCCCGGCGGCCCGATCACCTACGACGTGCGCTCGCCGATCGGGCCGAACGCCTACCGGGGCCTGGGCAGCACGCAGACCAACGCCGTCACCCTGACCGACCTCGCCCCGGGCACCGACTACCGGATCGCGTTGCAGGCGTACGCCCTCGGCGGCTACTCCGACACCTCGGCGGTCACCACCGTGCGCACCGCGTACGGGCGGGCGAAGGTCGACTACCTCAACCTCGACTGGGCACCCACCGACAACCAGGCCCAGTTCCGCCTGAACATCACCAACACCGGCGGCCGGCCGCTGGACCTGACCACCGTGCGGGTCCGCTACCACCTGCGCTTCGAGAACGGCAACGCCGCCCTGACCACCGAGTGCGACTGGGCGACGCTCGGCTGCGACCACGTCCGGCGTACCCTCCAGTACTTTCCGCCGCCCGCGCCGCCGCCCGGCCCCGGCCCCACGCCGACCCCGACCGTCTACCCGGTGCCCGGGACGCCCTTCCCCGGCTGGGTGGAGCTGACCTTCGACACCGGCGTGCTGGCCCCCGGCGCGTCCTCCGGCCCGATCCAGCTCCGGCTGCACCGGCCCAACTGGACCACGATCGACGAACGCGACGACCCGAGTTGGCAGGCGGCCACCGGCGCGTGGGCCCCCAACAGCCGGATCACCCTCGACGTCGACGGGGTCCGCGAGTACGGCGACAACTGGGGCTGACCGCCGTCAGGCGCGGGCTTCCCCGGCGACGGCGCGCTGGGCCGCGACGATCGTGTCGACCGGCAGGCCCAGGCCGCAGAGCACGGCGGCCAGGTAGTCCAGCACCCGCCAGTGCTGCTCGTCGGTCAGCCCGAGCCGCCGCCACGCCCCACCCACGGCCCGCCCGCCACCCGGGCCGCCCAGGGCCGAGGCCAGCTGGGCGGTCAGGCGGCCGGCCAGCCGGGGCCGGTCCAGCCCGATCAGGTACGGGGCCAGCTCGGCGTCCGCCGCGACCAGGCGCAGCCAGCGGATCACCACCGCGCGCACCCCGGCCGGCCCGAGCCAGTCGAACACGCTCCGGGGACAGGTGACCAGTTCCGTCGTCCGCACACCACTCAGTACGGATCGTCGCGTACCCACAGTTCACCGTCCCGGCTACGGCCGGTACCCCGCCAGGAACGTCATGGTGGTCTGGTTGGCGGCCCAGCCGTCGGGAAACTTCACCGGCACGTCCAGGTGCACCGACTCCGTCGACGGGTGGGCGTCGAGCAGCTCACCGATGCCGGCGCGGGCCACCACGATGCAGGAGTGCCGGTGCCGGGAGGTCAGCACGCACAGCCGTCCCGACTCCAGGTGGAAGTTCGTCGCGTCCCGCCGGCCGGACAGCGGGTGCAGCACGATCGTCACGTCGTACTCGCGGCCCTGGAGCCGGTTGGCGGTGTCCACCGTGACGTCCGCCCCGGCCGGGCCGAGGTGGGCGCGGATCGCGGCGACCTGGTCGCGGTGCGCCGCGCCGACGGCGATCCGGTCGGCGGTCACCGGCGCGCCGGCCGGCGCGTGCTCGGAGACCGCGACCGCGCCCCGGTGCAGCACCCGCAGGGCGAGCGCGGCGCACGCCGCGGCGGCCTCGGCATCGGTACGCAGGGTGTGCCGGTCCGGCAGCTCGTGCAACGCCCAGCCGGTGCCGGCGGCCAGCTCCACCGCCGCGTCGAGCGCGTCGCCCGGCCCCGGCCGGGTCAGCGTCAACACCCGGTCGGCCGGGCCGGTGCCGGCGCGGAAGCCGGTGAACGGATAGAACGCCGCCGCGACCACCGGGGCCGCCGACGCGGGCAGCCGCCAGGACACCGGCAGCCGGTGCACCGGCAGCCCCGGGTTGTGCCGCAACAGCACCGCCACCGCCGCCTGCATCGGGTCCCAGCTCAGGCCCGTCCAGCGCAGCGTCTCGACGGTGGAGAACGGGTCGAGCTGCCCGGGATCGCCCACGAACAGCGCCCGCTCGAACCGCCCGGCCACCCGCAGCAGGGCATCCGAGCGCATCTGGTAAGCCTCGTCGACGATCGCCCACGGCCACCGGCCCGTGGTGACCGTGGCCCACTTCGCGGCCGTACCGATGGTGACGGCAGGGTCGCCCAGGTCGGCGACCTTCGACGCGACCCGGACCGTGTCGTGCCCCCGGACCCGCTCCGACGGCCGGTACTCGGTCGCCGACAACCGGCCGATGCGCAGCTCGGGGGCCTTGGTGGCCAGCCGGTCGATGAGGTCGTCGACCTGCTCGTTGGTCTGCGCCACGATCATCAGCGGTTCGCCGGCGGCGGCCAGCTCGACGGCGGCCCGCACCACGAGGGTCGACTTGCCGGCCCCGGGCGGGGAGTCGACCACCACGCCCCGGTGGTCGCCCGAGCGCAGGTCGGCCAGGACGGCCGCGACGACCCGTTCCGCCTCGACGGCGGGCGGCACCTCAAGCCCGATCATCGGTTCCCCTCCTGCCCGGTGAGTCTGGACCCTACCGGCAGGGCGCCCGGCAGCCGGACCGCCAGCGATGGACGGTCCTTTCGGACACGGCGGTTTTGTCCGGTGTCCGACACGGCGTCGGAAAGGCCGGCGGGGCGACGTGGCGAATCCCGGCGGCGGCCGGCGCGACGGGCCCGGCCCGCGCCGCCGAACGGGACGCCGCCAGGCCGGTCCGGCCCGCTGACCGGCGCGTTCGCCACGATTCCAACGACGTCGACAGATTTATCGGTGTTGTCGGGGTGGTTCCGGTTCCGCCCACCGGGCGACACCGGGGTGGGCGACGACGTCGGCGACGACGGCACGAACGGTGCGATCCGCCCCGAACAGTTGCCACCGGCGGTCGCCCTTTCGCACCTCCGCTTACCCATTCGGCGGATCACAGGCCATTGACGGCAACGATAGAAAGGACGCCTTCCCGTTCTTCCGCCCAGGGATCCGAACCACGCACCGCGTCCTGTGCACGGGACTGCCCGATTCAACGTCGACGGGCGAGGCGGAGCACGCGATTCACGTAGAGGAGTGCGTTCCCCATGACATCCCGTTCCCGGAGCGACTCTGCCAGCGGCGACCCGGCCGCAGTTCCCGTCCATTCCCCACCGGTCGGCAGTTTCATCGGCGACCTCTCGCCACAGGCGCGCCACGCCCTGGCCCAGGCCGGCACCCGGCACGAGTACCCCGCCGGCGCCACGCTCTTCCACCAGGGCGACCCGTCCCGGCACGTGGTGCTGATCGAGGAGGGCTGGGTCAAGGTCACCTCCATCTCGCGCCAGGGCTGGGAGGCCCTGCTGGCCATCCGGGGGCCCGGCGACATCCTCGGTGAGCTGTCCGCCGTGGACGGACGTCCCCGACTGGCGACCGTCACCGGGCTCTCGCCGATCCGGGCCGTGGTGCTGACCGCCGAACGGCTGCACCGCTGTCTGGCCGACAACCCCGAGGTCGCCCTGTCGCTGCTGCGCCACCTGGCCTCCAGCCTGCGCGAGGCCGACGGCCGACGGGTCGAGTACGGGTCCAGCAACGGCGACCACCGGCTGATCGTCCTGCTGGTGGAACTCCTGGACCGGCACGGTGTCGCCACCCCGGAAGGGACCGCCCTCGACCTGCCGCTGACCCAGCAGGACCTCGCCGCCTCCGTCGGGGTGTCCCGGGAGGTGGTGGCCCGGACGCTGCGAGTGCTGCGGCACCGACAGGTGCTGCTCACCCGACGGCGACGCATCGTGGTGGTGCAGCCGGAACTGCTCCGGTCCCTGGCCGGTTCTGTGTCGATGTCGACATTGGAGCCGTAGGGCACGACATCGAGCGGAGGACCCGACTCCGGGACCCTGATCGGGACGGCAACCCTGCGGTTCCGAGGAGTCCCATGTACCGAGCAGCCCGTGTCCCCAACCACCACGTCGCGCACCGACGGGTCCGCACCGCCCCGGGCGGGGGCATCGACCGTTACGGCCGGGCGGGGGACCAGCAGGCGGCGCTGCGGCTGACGGAGCGGTTGATCGCCGAGGCCCGCGACGAGCTGCGGCGGGCGGACGCGAAGGCGTCACAGTGGCTGACCATGTCCGGTGGCGTCGTGCTGGCGATGCTGACCGTGCTGACCGGCACCCGCTGGTCGCCGGGGCAGCTGACCGGTGCGGCGGCCTGGGCCTGGTGGTCGGGTTGCGCCTGCGCCGCGGCGGCCCTGTTCGCCCTGGCCATGGCGTTGCTTCCGAGGACGGCGGGCGCCGCCGAGGTACGGCAGGTCGCCTACTTCGGGCACGTGCACCGGCTGCGCGACCCGGCACTGGTCCGCCGGTACGTCGAGCGGGCCGCGCAGGACACCATGCCCGGCCTGATCTCGCAGCTCTGCTGGCTCAGCCGGCTGGTGATGACCAAGTACCGCTGGGTCCGGGCCGGCACGGTGCTCGTCACGCTCGCCGCCGCCCTGGTCGCGCTGGCGCTGCTCTGACCGACCCGTCGACACCTGACCGACCGAGGAGAGGAGAGACCGGTGGCTTCCCACACCGAGGACCCGAACAAGACGCCCACCTGGTGGTCGCGGACGAGTTTCGCCGGCCGGTTGTCCGATGCCGACCGGGCCGCCCTGCTGCGGATCGGCGGGCGGCAGGAGTTCCCGTCCGCGCACACCCTGTTGCGGCAGGGTGACCGGGGGCGGCACCTGTTGCTGCTGACCACCGGACAGGCCCGGATCATGGTCGAGGGCAGCCGACGGGGGCCACGGGGGATCGCGCAGCGCTTCGCCGGTGACCTGGTCGGTGAGCTGTCCTACCTCGACGACGGTCCCCGGTCGGCCTCGGTGGTCGCCGTCGGGCCGGTGGTGGTCCGCCGCATCCCGGCCGAGGCGTTCGACGACTACCTGCGGCGGCATCCGACGGCGCACCGGTCCTTCGCCAGGTTGCTGGCCGATCGGCTCCGGGCCGCCGACAAGCGGACCGTCGCCGAGTCGTACGACACGACCACCCGGGTCGCCGCCGTACTGGCCGACCTGACGGTGCTCGTGGACGACGAACTGGTCGCCACCACCACCCAACGGGAGCTGGCCCAACTGGTCGGCGCGTCGCAGATCTCGGTGCACCGGGCGTTGCGCCGGTTGGCGCACCTGGGCCTGCTGGTGACCCGGCACGGCTCGATCGTGATCGTCGACGAGGTCGGGTTGGGACGGTTCGCCGATTCGGCGGCTGACCCCATCACCTGATGTAGATCAACTAGCCGGTTTCGCAATTCCCGCCGCAGAGTCGAAAACGACCCACCCCTTCAGCGGAAAAGGACGGCAATAGCCATGGAACTTCCACGACACTGGACCGTCGTCTCGTCGGACATCGTCAATTCCAGCGAGGGTGGATACCCGCGTCAGTCCGATCTGGCGACCGCCGTGGAGCAGATAATCGACCGGATCGAGCACCGGTGCCCCTACCCGGGGAGCTGGATCCGACGGGAACGCGGCGACGGGGAGCTCATCCTCATCCCCGCCGGCGTGCCGATCGCCTGGGTGCTCGCCGGTTTCCTGCCCCAACTGCGGCAGGAGATCCTCGGCCACAACCGCAACAAGCACCCCGACCACCTGCTCCGGCTGCGCGTCGGCATCGACAGCGGAGACGTGAGCGTCGACACCGCCGGCGTGCCCCGCGGCGGCGACGCGATCGTCGACGCGGCCCGGCTGCGCGACTGCGGTGCCAGCCGGGAAGCGTCGGTCGCCGTGCCGGGCGCGCCGGTGGTGGCCGTCGTCTCCGACGCGGTCTACCGCCGGGTCGTACCGGCCAACGCCCTCGGCATGGAGCCGTGGATGTTCAGGTCCGTCCGCGCGGTGGTGCCCGACAAGACGTTCCGGGCCCACGCCTGGCTCCACCTGCCGTCCCAGCCGCCGCCAGCGGTCAGCGCGGCGGTCGACGAGCCCCAGGCGTCGCCGACCCGGGAGCGGCCCGCGCCCGCGCCGGCCGGCGACCCCCGGGACGTGGCCCGCCGCGCCCGGCAGGCCGCCGACACCCACCGCACCCACGACGCCCGCCAACAGGGCGACAACCTGGGCCAGACCGTCTACGGCGACCACGCGACCGTGACCAACTACGGCCCGATCAGCAAGGGAGGGGGATCGGCATGACCACCGACACGCCGCCCACCGGCGACGAGGAGAACACCGCGTCGGCCAGCAACGGCGCCCAGGACGCCCCCGTCGCGGAGGGGAGTTCGCCACCCGACACCGGTGGCGCCTCCCCGGAGGCCCCGGCGGAGCAGCCCGGCGCGGACCGCCCCACCGCTGCGGAGCCGCCCACCCCCGGGCGGGGCAACCGCCTCGACCGGATCGACGAGCTTCGCGCACCCGGCGCGAAGCCGGACCCGGGTGACTCCGGGGGCAAGGACAAGAGCTGGCGTCACGCCGACGACCCGCCACGAGGGGCCGCCGGGCCCGACCCGGCGTTCTCCAACGTCGGGCAGACCGTCTACGGCGACCACGCCGTGCTCATCAACATCCAGCTCCCCGACGGGCGTCAGGTCACCATCCTGCGTTCCCAGCGCACCGAGGCCGAGCTGCTGGAGTTGGAGCACACCTGGGTGGCCGTCGACGGCTTCGGCGACGCCCTCGAACTCCTGCGGGACAAGCGGGTCGTCGTCCTGCGCGGCCGGGTCGGCACCGGCCGGCGCACCACCGCCGAGATGATGCTGCGGCACGTCGTCGGCCTCGACCGGGTGGTCGGCATCGAGGACCCCGAGGTGACCCTCCCCCAGCTCGCGGGGCAGGAGGGGCTGCTGCTCCCCGAGCACGGCACGGTGCTGGAACTGCCGGCCAGCGAGGCGGTGACGAGCGGCACCCTGCGCGCCTTCGCGTTGCTCGCCCGCACCGCCTCGGCCTACGTGGTGATCCTCGACGGGCACGGCGACACCGCCGACCCGACCCTCGTCCAGCACACCGTCGACTACACGTCGCCTCCGCCGGAGAACGTGCTCCGCCGGCACCTGGGACGCCTGCTGCTGCGGCAGCGGGGCTGCGCCGACACCTGCGCCGAGTGCATCGGCGACTGCTGGAAGGAGTTCGTCGACCGGTGCGTGGCGCACGACGGGATCGCCGCCGAACTGGCCGCGCACCCCCGCCCCCGGCAGATCGTGGAACTCGCCCAGGCGCTGGCCGGCTGGAGCGGGGCCGACGAGGAGCTGGGCGTCGCTCTGGGCGGGCTGCGTCGCCGTCGCCGCGACGTGGTCGCCCGGCTGCTCAAGCAGGACAGCGCGGAGAAGGCGACCGAGGACCCGCAGGCGGCCCCGCGTCGGCAGGCGTTCCAGATCGCCTACGTGGCCCTGCACAGTCTTCCGTTGGCCGACGTCTTCGACGCCAGCGAGCTGCTGCTGGGAATCCTTCAGGCGGTGGAGACCGGCACCGACCGGCTGCCCCGGGTGGTGTTCGACGGCGGCGTCGACCAGATGCTGCACGCCTGGGGCGGTGAGTCCCCGCTGGCCGCGGCCGAGACCGGCGAACAGCCCCGCCGGGCCCGGCTCACCGACTTCCGCCTGCTCTTCGACGTCCTCGACGTGGTGTGGCACGACTTCGACGGCGTCCGGTTGCCCCTGCTGGTCTGGCTGGAGGAGCTGGTCTTCACCCGCCGCGACGAGGTCCGGTGGCGGGCGGCCCGGATCACCGGTTGGCTCGCCACGTACGACTTCGACGAGGTCTGCAACGGCATGCTCCGGCAGTGGGCGGCCGACGAACGGGGCACCGGCCGGCAGGCCGCCGCCTTGGCGCTGGAGATCGCGGCGCACGACGACCGGCTCGTCGCCCGCATCCAGGGGCGGGTGCTCGGCTGGGTACGCAGCGCCAACCCGAGGCTGCACGACACCGCCGCCCGCGTCTACGGCACCCGCATCGGCCGCCTCGCCCCCGCCGACACGCTGCGGGAGCTGCGTACCCTGGCCAGCCGGGACGACCTCAACGGCAGCGCCTCGGTCGCGCGGGCGCTGACGAATCTCTACCCCGTCGCCCCCGAGGAAACCTGGCGTGCGCTGGTCGACTGGAACGGCGCGGACCTGCACCGGCTGCGGGTCCACGCCGCCCGGGGCATGACCCTGCTGGGGGGACAGCTCGCCGGTCAGGCCCCGCACGAGGGTTGGCCGCTGCTGCTGACCGCCGTCGAGGGCTTCACCCCCGACCCGACGGAACTGGCCGGGCTGTGGCGGGGCGCGCTCAGCGACCCCACCACCGCTCCCCGCGCCTGGAAGCTGCTGCACGCCTGGCTGCTACTGGGCGACGAGGAGCCGGTGGACGAGGACCCGGTGCCGGCCGACCGGCTGGCCGACCGGCTGGTCGCCCTGTTCTCCGCGGTGTTCGTCGGCCGGCTGGTCGGACGCAGCCGCTTCTACCTGCGCGACTGGTCCCGGCAGTCGGCCACCGCCCGCCGCCTGCTCACCCCGCCCGTCATCGCCGCCGGCGGCACCACCGATCCGGCACCGCCCACCGTAGGAGGTAACCCGTGAGCATCCCGACATCCGGCCGTACGGTCGGCCGGCGCAGTCTGTGGCGTCGGCTGGTCGACTGGTTCCGTGGCACCCCACGCGGGCAGGTCACCAGGGACGAGGAGATCACCTACCAGCCGACCGACGACAGCACCCTGCTGACCGCGCTCTGCCAGGGTGACGTCTACGAGTTCCAGGTGCACACCACCCTGGTGTGGTCGGCCTTCCTGCCCTACCACGACCTCGTCGCCGAGGCCGACGAGTTCACCGCCAGCGCCCGGGACACCGTCCGGGAGCGGATCTGGGAGGTGGCGCGACACTTCTCGCCGTACCAGTCGGTGGAGGCGGAGCAGGCGATCCAGGAGGCGCTCACCCCGCAGTGGTGCTACCGGGGTGCCGCCGGCATGGTGCGGTGCCGGGCCAAGGTGCGGGTGCTGCCCGACCCCCGGGTCCGTGACCATCTGTTGCCGTTCGAGCAGCGCAAACTCGACGTCGAGGCGAACACCACGCTGGCCCTGCTGCGCGCCGACCGGTTCGAGCAGGTGGCGCGACGCTGGCAGCAGCTGTTCGACACCCTCGGCCACGACGCGATGGTGGCGTACGCCGCGCAGCTCGCCGATCCGACCGTCTCGGCCATCGTCACCAACCTGGTCAACCACCGGCGCGCCGGTGCGGTGCAACTGGTCGACGTGCTGCGTCAGGCCAGCAAGGACCACGAGAACATCGGCCTCTACGAGTTCGCCAGCGCCTACGACGCGGCCCTACAGACGCTGCGCCGGCAGATGCACCTCGACGAGGGCGGGTTCCCGATCGCGGCGGTCGACTCCGGGGCCGGATCATGAAGCCCGACCGGTTCGGCCGGATCGCCCTGGCGGCGGTCACCGTGGCGGCGTTCGGTACCGCCGCCGGATGCGGCAAGGGTGACGGTCCGCAGGACACGTGCGCCGCTGTCGCAGGTCCGGCACCGACCGGGGTCGGTCGCACGGCCGTGCTGCTGGACGTCTCGGCGTCCACCCGGGGAACCGGGTCGGCACCGGACTGGGCGGCGGAGGTGGAGGCCCAGGTGGCCGCCGCCGTCGACCGTGAGGAGGTGGTCTCCATCGGCACCTTCGACGGCTCGGCCTCCACCGTCGCCTGGGCGGTACGCGACAGGGCGACCGCACCCACCAGCAAACGGACCAACAACCAGCGGCTGGAACGCGAGAAGACCAAGTTCTGCCTGCGCAGGTCGGCGAGCGAGGCGGCGCGGACGCCGGCCCGCACCACCGGCACGGACATCCTGGGCGCGCTGGGTGTCGCCGGTGGGCAGACCGCCCCCGCCGGCGAGGCGCGCCGGACGGTGGTGATCGCCACGGACGGGTTGGGCACCGTCGGCTGCACCGACCTCAGCCGGGCCCCGGCCGGCGGGGCGGCGCTGATCGAGGCCGCCGTCCGGGACTGCCCGGCCCGTACCGGATGGCCCGCCGAGCTGGCCGGTAACCACCTGGTGATGCTCGGGGTGGGGCACCCCGCCGAGGGCCAGCCGATTCCGGAGACCGGGCAGTTGGCCTGGCTCCGGCAGTACTGGCGGCGGCTCTGCGCGGCGGCCCAGGCGGCGTCCTGCGAGGTCTCCACCGCCCCGGTGGCCGTGCGGTCCGGCGGAGGCGGGGGCGGGGCCGGCCAGCCGCCCACCGACCCACCTGTCAGTTTCCGTCCCGAGGGGGGACCGCCGCTGCCGGAGCCCGAGGGCACCGTCTGGCCGGTGCCGTCGGCCGCGCTGTTCGCCACCGACTCCGACGAGGTGGGGCAGGCCGGTATCGCCCGGCTCGGGCAGATCAGGAAGGAGATCGGCACGGCGCGGGTCACCCGGGTCGAGGTCATCGGCTACACCGACTCGCGCGGCGGCGACCGCCACAACCAGGACCTGTCCGAACGCCGGGCCGCGGCGGTCGGGGTGGTCCTGAACGGCCTGGGGCTACCCACGCCGGTCACCAGGGGCGCCGGGGAGACCGGCCGGATCTGCCTGACCGAGCAGCGGCCCGGCGGCGCCTGGGACGAGGACTGCCTTCAGCGCAACCGAAGGGTCGAGATCGTGATCAGCACAGAGAGCGGATGAGCGATGACCGACAATCACGTACGCCACGAGGACGGTGGCAACGGCCGCCGCTACCAGTCAGTCCAGTGCCCCCCACTGTTGACCCTCGGCGCGACCCGCCTCGCCGAGCCGGTCGCCACGCCGGAGCCGTACCGGCCGGACCAGTTGTCGCACACCGAGTCGGCCCGCCTGGTCCAGGCCAAGGCCGACGCCGAGGAGTCGCTGACCGCGTACCACAGCCGGTTGAAGACGGCGGGTGACCGGATGGTCGACGCCTGGCACCGGGCGAAGGTGGGGCTGCACGAGCTGGAGGGGCTGCTCGCCAAGCGGGAACTCGGTGCGGCGGCCCGCCAGGACCGGCAGGTCCAGCGGGAACACGCCACCGACGGCGTCGAGGACCGCCGGCACCGTCCGTACTGGCAGCATCAGGCGTTCGTCTGGGCGGTGGTCCTGATCAGCGCGCTCTACGACACGGTCTTCTTCGCCGGGTCGTTCCGCGACGCCATCGACGCCCCCGACGACGTCCGGTCCGTGGAGTACTGGGTGTCGTTCCTGCCGGGCGTGGGAATCTTCATGGCGTTGACCCTGGCCGGCTACTGGCTCGGCGTGCCGCTGTTCCGACACCGGGCCAGGGCCGAACGGCGACGCTGGCGGCGGCAGTTGGGGTGGCGGATCCTGCTCCGCCGGGTCTTCGTGATGTGGCGTCCGGAGGACGAGGAGCGGCAGCCGGACGAGCTGCCCTGGCCGAGCTGGGTACTGCCGGTGAGCTTCGCCACGCTGGTGGTCGGGGTGCTGGCGGTGTGGGCCTGGCTGCGCGGGAGCCACCTGCTCAACACTGACCTCCAGTGGCCGCTGGTCGGCCTGCTGGTGCTGCTCAGCGCGGCGGCCATCGCGTTCAAGGCCGCCGCACACAACCCCGCCGCCGACCGGGCGATGCGGGCGGGCCGCCGCCAGCGGAAGGTCACGCGACGCTACGACCGGCTCAAGGCCAGGTCGGAGAAGCAGCTCGCCGGGCACGAGAAGGCCTGGCAGGAACTGCACCTGGCGGTGGAGGACGCGGTGACCGGCGTCTGGCGGCACGTCACCGACGCGTGGACCGAGATCGCCGAGGGGCGGGCCCGGCACGGGCTCACCGGCATGGTCGCCCCCGGTTTCGTCACCTCCACGGACACCGACGCGTCGGCCCGCGCCCTGTTCGTGGGGCTGACCGGCCCGTCGCTGCGGCTGGAGACGCTGCGGGTGATGCAGGACCTGCTCGACCGGCACCGACCCGAGGTGCTCAGCGCGGAGCAGACGGCGCTGACCGAGCAGCTCAACGCGCAACTCGACGCCGCGACCGTCGACCAGTGGCCGGACCCGACCGATGGGGGCCCGGCCACGGTCCGGCACTGACGGCGGTTCCGTTGAGGGCCGGTGGGTTCACCCCACCGGCCCCTGCGGATCGGAGCGGGTCACGGCCTGGGCGGTTGTGCGGTGGAAGGGCATCCACCACGGTCACCGCACGCCGGTGACTCCTGTCGGTCATCGGACCGTACTGGCCGCCAAGCCGGGAGCAAACAGTCATCTGACGCTCCCGCGCGCCTGGCCGCGGATGCGCAGGGTGTCCGATCAGTCGCTTGCTGGCTATGGTGTCGGCTCCGTCATCCCTCGCAACACATAGGACTCACGTGGGCATCCTTCAGGAGATGCAGCGGGCGCACGCACGACAGGTGCGCGCCCAGAAGCAGGCGCAAGCTGCCGCACACCGGCACCACCAGCAACTTCGCCGAGACGCCGAACGCGCGCTGAAAGCCGCGCAGCGCACCGCCGTCGCCAACGAGCGCGAGCGCAAGCGGCTGTACGTCGAGGCACGGATGGCCGAGGTGGCCGCCGACAACTCCGGGCTCCAGGCGCACCTCGACGAACTGGACAATCTCCTGGCCGCAACCCTCGACGTCGACGACCACATCGACTTCCGCCGGCTGCGTAAGTCGGCTGAGCACGCCCCGTTCAAGCCGGGCAACCTCGGGGTACCGCTGACACCACCCGACTGGCAGCGGTTCGTACCGGCCCCGCCCGGCTTCCTGGGCAAGATGTTCGGCGGCCAGGCCAAGTACCAGCAGCAGTTCGCCGCAGCTCAACAGGCATTCGGGCAGGCACAGGCGGAACACGGCGCCGCCGAGGCCGAACGTCAGCGGAAGCTGGCTGCCGCCCACCAGCGCTATCTCCAGAAGTGCGCCAAGGTCGACGCGGAGGTGAACGCGCACAACGCGGAGATCGACCGCTTCGCGGCGGCCGTCGCCGCAGCCGAGCCGGCTGCGGTGGTCGACTACTTCGGCATGGTGCTGGGTAACTCCGTGTACCCGGACGACTTTCCGCAGCACTATCGGCTGGCCTACGTTCCGGAATCCCGCCAGTTGGTGGTGGAGTACCACCTGCCAACGCTCGATGTGATCCCTGCCGTACGCGAGTATCGGTACGTCAAGGCCCGTGACGAGATCACCACCGCCGCGCGGCCCAGCAAGGAGATCAAGGAGCGGTACGCCGTCCTCGTCGCACGGGTCACCTTGCGGACGGTGCACGAGTTGTTCGAGGCCGACCGGTCCAAGCTCGTCGACACGGTGGTGTTCAACGGCATCGTCGACACGACCGATCCTCGGACAGGCGCGTCCGTCCAGCCGTGCCTGGTGACGCTGCGGACCACCCGCGAGACCTTCACCGCGCTCAACCTGCGCCTGGTCGAACCGCTCGCCTGCCTGACGCATCTCAACGCCTCGGTGTCGAAACGGCCCGCCGAGCTGGCACCGGTCCGGCCGGTGCTGGAGTTCGACATGGTCGACAAGCGGTTCATCGACGAGGTCGACGTGTTGGCCGACCTGGACCAGCGGCCCAATCTGCTCAGGCTGACCCCGAGCGAGTTCGAGAGTCTGATCCAGAACCTCTTCGCCAAGATGGGCCTGGACACCAAGCAGACCCGACCGTCACGGGACGGTGGCGTGGACTGCGTCGCCTTCGACCCGCGCCCCATCTTCGGGGGCAAGGTCGTCATCCAGGCCAAGCGCTACCGCAACACGGTCGACGTGTCCGCCGTACGGGACCTCTTCGGCACCCTGCAGAACGAGGGCGCGTCGAAGGGCATTCTTGTCACCACCAGCGGCTACGGACCGGCCTCGTACGAGTTCGCCTCGGGTAAGCCGCTGGAATTGATCGACGGCTCCAACCTGCTCTATCTGCTCGGCGAACATGCGGGGGTGACGGCCCGGATCGACCCCAGCGATCTGGACTGAGCATGGACATGCAGCGTCCGCCCGGACAAGCCTTGATCATGCATTTCACCCACCTTGACAACCTGCCGGTGATCCTGGAAGTGGGGAGACTCATCGCGGACAGCGCCGTGGGCGGACATCTGGTGACCGAAGTGGGGTCGGTGGACATCAAGGCCAGCCGACGATCCAGGCTGGTCACGTGCGCACCCGGCGGGTTCGTCGCCGACTACGTGCCGTTCTACTTCGCACCCCGTTCGCCGATGATGTACCGGATCGCGAAGGATCACCAGGCCGGCAAGACCGGACTGTATCCGGACGGTGACGACCCACTGGTATACCTGGTGAGCTCGGTCGACCGCGTACACCGGGCAGGGCTGCCGTGGGTGGTCAGCGACGGCAACTGCGCCTCCGTGCTCACCCGCTTCTCCGGGAGCCTTGACGATCTTGTCTCCATGGTCGACTGGCCGCTGATGCGGGAGATCTCCTGGAACAACATTCCGGAGGACCAGGACCGGATGCGACGGCGGATGGCCGAGTTGCTGGTACACCGGGAGTTCCCGCTGGAGTTGCTCGTCGGCTATGCCGTACGGACGAAGGCTCGGGAGACACAGCTGAGGCGGCTCCTCAGTTCTGCTGGCATCATCAACCCGTACGTCGTTGTCAGACCAGGCTGGTACTACGGCTACACCCGGAGGGAGGTATGCGAATGATCGTCGTCAGCCATGGCAACCTGCTCACCGCCGACGCCGAGGCCCTGGTAAACACCGTCAACACGGTGGGCGTCATGGGCAAGGGGATCGCCCTCCAGTTCAAACGCGCCTTCCCTGCCAACTACACGGCCTACCGGGCCGCCTGTGCGGCGAAAGATGTCCAGTTGGGCAGAATGTTCGTGTTCGATTCCGGCCTACTCGGCACCCGCCGCTATGTGATCAACTTCCCCACGAAGGGGCACTGGAAGGCCAGATCCAGGCTGTCCGACATCCAATCCGGCCTCACTGATCTCGTCCGGGTCGTCCGGGAACAGCGGATCGGCTCGGTGGCGCTACCGGCGCTCGGCTGCGGCAACGGTGGGCTCGACTGGGACGTGGTCCGACCGATGATCGAGCAGGCGTTCGCCGCACTGCCCGACGTCCTGGTGCTGGTGTTCCCTCCGGAGGGCGCTCCCGAGCCGGCGGACATGCCGGTCGCCACCTCCAAGCCGGCGCTGACCGCAGGACGCGCCACCCTGCTGCGGGCCATCGAACGCTATCTCGACCGCGCCCGTGCGCTGGAGCCCCGGGACGGCATCACCAACCTGGAAATCCAGAAACTCGCCTACTTCCTCCAGGTCTTCGGCGAGCCGCTGCGCCTGTCCTTCACCCGGGGCCGATACGGGCCGTACGCGGAGAACCTCAACCACGTTCTTGATCGACTCGAAGGCCACTACCTGGTCGGCTTCGGCGACAGATCCTCCCGCGTCGAGGAGTTGCGTCCCATCCACCTAACCGACGGAACCAGCGAGGCCGTTTCCGCATGGTTCGCTGCCGGCCACCGGATGCCGGAAGCACTCGACCGCATCGCTGCGCTGGTGGACGGGTTCGAGTCTCCGTACAGCCTCGAACTGCTCGCCACGGTGCACTTCGCCGGCGAGGTGGAGCCTCCGACCAGCGACCTCGACGAATTGATCGAACGTGTCCAGGCATGGAGCGGGCGGAAGGCACGCCTGTTCACCCCGGCGCACGTCACCACCGCATACGAGCGTTTACAGTCCGCCAGCCTGCTACCCCACCTGGCCGCGTCGTCGGCCTGACCGGCTTCAGGTCCGGCTGGTCGTCGCGTTCGCAGATCTCGCCCGACCATCTTCCGGTGGCGGAGGAGGCAGTGGCACGGGCAGCCGAGATGGTGCGACACCGCTCCCCCGGCCCCCTCACCGCCAAGGGTGAGCCGGATTTCGCGTCGCAACTCGACTACGAAGGTCTGCGCCTTTCTACAACGCCACTCCCGAGATCGGCTTCCTCGGCGAGGAAGACGGGGTCCAGGGCAGGGCATCGGCGCGACGGTCGACGGAAAACCCATCCGGGTCAGCGACACGACCCGGTTGAGCGATGCAGTCGTGGCTATAGGCGACTCGCCGTCGGATTGGACGCCATCGCCAAGAACGAGCTCCGCCTCGCCCTGACGGCACGCCTGGCCGAGACGGTGCAGCGGGTCCGGATGGTCGGCACGGCCGCGCTGGACCTGGCCTGGCTGGCCGAAGGCCGGATCGACGCGGCGCTCACCTGTCCAACCGTCCGTGGGACATGACAGGCGGCACCGCTATCGCGCGGGAGGCGGGCGCCGTCGTCCTCGACCACGACGACAGCGCCCACACCCCGGCTCGTCCGTCACCCTCGGTCTTGCCGGACAGATGCTGGCACTGGTCGCCGCAGCCAGCAACAGGGCCTGATCGGTGGCGAAACTACGGCAGGGAGCCCACGCTCCGCCCGGATCAGCTGTGTTGTGCCCGCTCGAAGAGTGGGCGGGTGATCGTCGTGCTGAACTGCGGCCCCACAAGGTAGCGCTTCCCCGGGATGTAGCCGTGGGAGTTGTCGCCGACGACGGTGCCGAACCCGGTGTGCCGGTCGAAGCTCACGAAACGTGGGCCGCCGCTGGAGCCGCCGCCCATCACGCACGCGGTGCCCCACTGGCCGGGCGGCTCCGGCCAGTCCTCGGTGGACTGCTGCTCCACCGCCCGGCCGGTGCAGTAGGCGAGGCGTTCACCGGTGTACTCGGGCAGCCCCTCGCGGGCCTCGTCGGAACTGGCCCGGGGGTAACCGAACTGGTGCACCACCCGGGCGCCCGGCACGTCGTAGCCGATCCGCTGGGCCGCGCCGACGGCGTCCTGTACCCGGCGTCCGTCACCGTCCGGGTGGAGCACCACGAACGCCTGGTCGTACGAGTCGTACAGGCTCTCGATCTGGTCGTTGAGCAGCCACGTCGGGGCGACCACCGACAGCCGGCCGACGAACCTGCCGTACGGGGCCCGGCCGTCGGTGTAGCCGGGGACGAACAGCACGTTGCGCGACCACTGGTTGTCCTCGCCGAGGAGGTCGGTGTTGTTCACGCAGTGCGCGGCGGTCACCACGGTGCTGCGGTTGGCGCTGTCCAGCACGGTCGCCGTGCAGCTGGTGTCCTCGCCGTGGTCGGTGAAGAAGAGCCTGCCGACGGTACGCGACACGGCGTCCGTCCGGGTCCAGGGTGCGCCGTCGGGCTTCGCCACGGGCGGCACCTGCGCCGACGGGGTCTGCAGAGCCGCGATCCGCTGCGGCGTCCAGTACGCCAGCACCGCCTGCCGCTCGGCGGCGGTGACGGCCACGGCGTGGGTGGCGACCGGGCCGGGCGTGGCGGTGGCGGGCTGCTGGGCGATCCCGGTCAGAGTCGTCGTCACGAGCGCGGTGACCGCTCCCGCGACGCCGACGCGACGACGCAGACCGGGGGTTGGCTTCGATGTCATGACGGGGAACGTAGGACCGGAATGTCAGGAAGCCGTTTGCGGAGACTTCCCCTCCCGCTCCATGGTCTGACGCCGGAACCCGTGCGGAAGGTGGATACGGTCGGCGGGCACGCCCGCGGCGAGCAGCCGCAGCCGCGAGCCCGCCAGCATCGGAGGCGGCCCGCAGACGTAGACCTGCTGGTCGGGGCGCAGGTGGTCGAGGGCGACCGTGAGTGCGTCACCCCGCTCGGCCGGGTCCGCGTGCGGGTCGTGGGAGAACGCGGGCACGATGGTCAGCCAGCCGTGGGCGCACTGGAGCTTGTCGAGGGCGATGGCGTCGTACAGCTCGACGAAGGTGCGTGCGCCGACGACCAGCGTGACCCGGCGGCCGTCGGGAGCGGCGGCAACCTGCTCGACCAGGGCACGCAGCGGGGCCAGCCCGGTGCCACCGGCCACCAGCAGCAGGTCGCCGTCGCGCAGGTGCAGGCCGAGGTCGCGGGGCGGGCCGAGGCGCAGCATCTCGCCGGGGCGTACCTCGTGAACGAGACTGCCTGAGACGGTGCCGGCGGCCACGGCGCGGACGTGCAGCTCGACGGTGCCGTCGGTGCGGGGTGCGTTGGCCGGGCAGTACCACCGCCACCGACCGGGGTGCCGTGGGGTCTCGACGGGAACGGCCTGGCCGGGGCGGTGCGGCAGCCGCACCCGGGGGCGGACGGTCAGGATGGCGACGCCGGGACACGGCCGGTCGTGACCGGTCACCGTGGCCGGCACGCCATCACCGGCCGCGCTCATCGGGCCACCGCCCGACGCACCTGGGCGATCCGCCCCTCAGGCAGGTCCGCCGCCCAGCACACCCCGATCAGATAGTCACCGATGCGCCGATGCTGCTCCTCGGACAGGCCGAGCCCACCCCAGGCGTCCGCCGACTCCCCGGCGAGCGCGGCGGTCACGCTCGCCGTCAGGTGCGCGGCCAGCCGAGCCAGATCCACCCCGACGAGGTACGGCGACAGTTCCGCGTCCGCCGTCACCAGCCGCAACCAGCGGTGGACGATCTCCTCCGGGGTCACGCCCCCGGTTGTGACCTGCGCACGCGGGTGCGGAGTGTGCTCTCTCCCCTGTTCGTCGGTTACGGGGGCGGAGAGGTCTGTTGCGGCGGTGTTCATGGTGTCTGCGGCCCCTGTACGTCGGCGGGAGGGTGACGGGCGCCGGGGCGGGCGGGGACGAGGTCGCGTCGTTCGGGTCGACACACCCCGGAGCCCGGCACCCGCCCCGGGCCATGCATCAACCCTGGTCGCAGCTCCGTAGCCGGCTATGCCTGGATGATCGTGAACGCCATGCGTGCTCGACATCCAGCCGATTACTCAGTCAGACCGAACCAACGATCTCCTACGCCCCGGCGACGAAATGACGTCCGACCGCTGACCGCTGTCGACTCCTTCCGGCGCTCGATGCACCCCGTGGACCGAGAAGCGTGAACGTCCTCGATATGCGCGCTGCGTATACCGATCCCGCACGGAGCGGGTTGAATGGATACGCTCGACTTCGGGTTCAGCCGACCGCGATTGGCGAGGTTGCCGGTGACACACACCAACTGCCCCAGGTGCGGCGGACGGCTGGCCCGCGACAACGACAGCGGGCGGTGCGCGCCCTGCCATGCCGCCGAGCGCGACCGGTTGAGCATCCCTCCAACGGTGCCGGCGTCCTTCTGGGAGCATCCACCGGTACGACAGGCGCTGGCTGAACGGCACCTCGGGCAGGTGATCAGGGCGTACCGGTGCCATCCGTACCACGGACGGAACCCACTGCCCCAGACCGTGGTGGCGGGATGGATGGGGATCACCCAGGCTCAGTTGAGCCGGGTGGAGAACGGCCCGCCACTGGTACATCTGGACCGGATGGCGCACTGGGCGCAGCTATTCGGTATCCCCGGGGCCTACCTGTGGTTCACCCCGATCGGCCGGAACCACATGACGGGTGTTGCCGTCACAGACGAGCCACCATCCCCGGGACCGGACGAGGGCAGGCGAGCGCTGTTGGCTGCCATCGCCGCCGTAGCTGCGGGAGCCGGCCTGATCGGGAGCACGAACCTCGTCCCACCCCGGCGCATCGGAGCTGCGGATGTCACACGCCTGAACGCCGTGCTGACTCTCTACCGATCGGTGGACCGCGAGAGCGGAGGCGGCCTGCTGTACCGGGAGGTCGCCCGCTTCGCCGAGTCGGTCTACCGCATGCTCGACTGGAGGCACCCGGCCGGGCTGACCCCGCGTCTGGTGGCTGCGGTCGCCGCAGCTCGCCAGTTGGCCGGCTGGACGGCCTTCGACGCGGGCAGACACGACGACGCCCAACGGCACTTCATCGCCGGCGAACGGGCGGCACTCACCTCCGGCGATGCATCCTTGGCCGCGATGATCCGCTATGCACAGGCCAAGCAGCTTCAACACCTGCGACACAACCGGGACGCCCTGGCGACGCTTCAGCTCGCACACGCCCAGCTCGGAGCGCAGGCCACCCCGGCGGTCAAGGCCCTCCTCTGGGGCGCCGAAGCGGCCTCGTCCGCTGCCCTCGGCGACCACCGAACCGCAGTAATGACCTTGGGCAAGGCGAGCGATCAGTTCGACCGCATCAGCCAGGAGCGCGAGCCGGACTCCATGGGGTTTTACGACCGGGGCGAACTGCTCGCCCAGTACGGCCGCGTCTACCGGGACAGGGCGCGGCAGGACAGCAGACATGCGCCCGAGGCGGTGCGCTGGGTCGAGGCCGCCATCGCATCCTTCGGCACGGCCAATGTACGCAGCACGGTCCTGAACGAAGTCGGCCTGTGCAGTGCGTTGTTCCTCGCCGACGAGCCGGAGCGAGCCCTCGCCGTGGGTGCCCGGGTGATGGAACAGTCGCGCGGGATCAGTTCCCGACGGGTGCTCGATCGGGTCGTCAACCTGCGCCGCGATCTGGTGCGCCATCGGGAGCTATCAGAAGTGGCCGCGTTCGAGCGTGCCCTCACCGCCCGTGCTGCGGCAGCCGTATGAGCGGGCGGTTCTCCGAACAGGCAATGACGGAGGCGATGCGAGACGTCGCGGCCAGCCTGGGCTTTCCCTCGGAGGACGCGCAGTTGCTGCGGTTGACCAACAACGCTGTCTTCGCCCTACCGACGTCGGGCATCGTCATTCGGATCGCGCGTACTCACCGACTCCGTGACCGAGTGGCCAAGGTCGTCCGACTCGGACGCTGGTTCGCCGACATCGACGCGCCGACCATCCGCCTAGCGCCGGGCGTCGAGCAGCCCGTCGAGGTCGGCACCCTGGCCGCATCCGTCTGGGGGTACCTCCCCGGCGGATCACCCACTCCGACGGTGGAGGACCTCGGCCATGTCCTGCGGGAGTTCCACTCTCTCGGCCTGCCACCGTTTCCGCTCCCCACCTGGGACCCGGTAGCTGACGCGCGCAAACGACTGGCCGACGCCGACGGCCTTGATGGGAGCGACCGTGACTTCCTGATGCAGTGGTGTGACCGCCTAGAGCCACAGATCGACGCTCTGAACCAGCGCACGCAACAGGGGCTCATCCACGGGGACGCCCACGTCAGCAACCTGCTCCGAGAGCCATCCGACCGGGTAGTGATGTGTGATTTCGACGCCACCTGCGTTGGCCCTCGGCAGGTTGATCTGGCAGGCGTCGCGGTGGGCGAGCAGCGGTTCGGCGGCACGGGAGCACAGGACGCGTTGGCAGCTACCTACGGCCAGGACGTGACCTCTGACCCTTTGTGGCCCTTGCTGCGGGAGGCACGCGAGTTGAAGATGATCGTGGCCGCCGCACCCCTCCTAGCGACCTCAGCAGAGGTCTCTGCCGAGTTCGATGAACGTCTCCGATCAATTCGAGAGGGCAGCCACGGGAAACGCTGGAAGCCCTTCGCTGGCTTGGCCACTCCAGGCAGCAGCAGCCCCCGTTAAGCAGGGGCTGCTGCTGAGAGCTTGGCGCGTGAAGAATCCCAGATTTCTTTATGGTGGACTATCAGCCGCCCCACTGAGCCTTCAACTGGCAGCCGAATTCACATCTCAACGCGCAGGAGTGGCTCCATCCCTTGTGGCGCACCATCGACGACGTCGGCGGCAGGCAACCCAATAGCAGCCATGACTCTTTTCGCCGCTAGGCGCCCTGGCGCCCGAGTGGTGCTGATCTTGTCACCTGAAATAATCGCGCCTTGCCAAATTTCGGCGTCGCGCCGCCAATCGATCTTCGTGGCAAGCCGAAGGTATTGATCAGTACGCCAGCCCGGATCTGGGTTCTTCTCAATCTCGTATGCGACATGGCCGATAATCACGAGCCCGGTGGCGGTCATGTTGATGTAGTGCTTCCGATAGTCGACAACCTGATTAGCAGGCCCACCGGAGGTAGGTAGTTCTGCGATGGCCCGCCACGGCGTCATGTGCGTCGTCAGGATTTCCATCATCGAGAGCGTGCGCTCAACAAAGGCATCCTGCTGCTCCGTCGTGCCGATCACCTGGTTGCTCCGCGCAGGGATACTAGACTCGCTGAGCGCGTAATCCCGGAACAACAACTCCTTGACCATACCGCGAACCTGATTGAGCAGGAAGACCGCTGGTGAGTTCTTCGACAGACTCTTCGAGGTCTCATCGATGCGGGACCGGAACAAGGTGGAACCATCTACGATCTTAGTGAGCACCCGGTTGAGCGGCTCCCTGGTGTTAAATGCCGCCAGAAGACTGGCCGGGATTTGCTTCGTCTGCGCCGCGTCGGCGAAATCCTGATGAATCCGGGCAAGGTCCGGCTCAACAACGATGACCACAGAAACACTGTCACCCATAAATGTCGAATCAGGATCACTGAGCAAATCCCTCGCCCTGCCGATAGCAGCCAGGCGATGTTGCCCATCAGTGACCGAGAACGTCGTTTCGTCGCCGATGACAACGAATCCGACCGTCGTGGCGAAATTTCCACGCGGCACGTGAATCGCAGGTACCGAACGAACATTCAGAGTCACGGGCGGAAGGATGTAGTTCCGCTCATTCTCAACGAGGTATTTGCTGATAGCCCGAACGTGCGTCGTATCCATGGGACGATTCGTTGCCATACGGGGATTGCCACCCTTGGCAGCAGGTTCAGCCACAACATGATTGATGAGGAAAGCGTTCGAAAAGGCAGTGGTGAGCATGAGGCGTCCACCTTGCTGGAATACGACACAGGTGAAAGAACGGCCACCAGATGCCGAGGCTGCCTCACTCGCTGCCTGCTGGGCGGCAGTCAATGAATCATGCTGAGTAAGACCCATCTCAGCGAAAAACATCAGCGCCTCACTCCATCCTCTTCACCCTTGCGGATTCAAACTCAGTGGGGCTGCGCGGGAATCTCACCGCACTCAACAGCACCATCATTCGGAAAATTACCAATCAAACAAGCCATCGTGCACAATGAATCCAACTTTGCGCAGCATGCAGCAACGTCACTCCACGCCCAAGCCTTGCGCCTCGCCGGCGCAAGTGCTCCAGGAACTTTACATGCACGGGACCGACAACCAGAACGCGAAAACCAATCCCATCAACCGCGCCACAAAAACGAGGCCTAGCGATGAACGCCCCACGGGCCAAACACAGGTCTTGCACTAGTACCATAAAGAGAGTTTCCCCTGTTCAAGCGCCACTACGATGCCAAGGCTTATTAGTTGAAGAATGGCGATTCGTCGATGTATGAGATCTCAGGCTGTCGTAGAACCGACAGCTGATCCAGAGACACGCCATCGGCAGCTACCGTGCCTGCGTGACGGATCTTGAGCTGGGTAGCTACGAGCACCTAATCACTGACCAGCTCGCCGCACGTCTTCGCCACCTCGACCCGGCCCACGTCCAGCACCACCCCCTGGACCCCGCCGACTCCCACTACCCCCTCACCCGCCACCTCGCCGCCCTGATCAGCCGTGCCCTGCAAGCCGTCCCGAACGGCGACGACAAGCTGCGCCACCAGGTCGAGCTGACCAACCGGATCGCCGAGGCCGTCGCCGCCCTCAGCCCCGCCGCGACCGACCACCACGACCAGATCGCCGACGCCAAGAACCTCCTGCACGCCATCGCCGCCCCACCCACTCCCCCGGCGCAGCCGACCTTCCCGCAGCGCCCCACCACCCCGCTCTCCACCGGCGCGCTGTTGGTCAACGGCAGACACCAGCCCCGCATCGGCCACGAGGTCAGCCACGAGATGGCGTCGGCGGAGCGGGTCGACCTGCTCTGTGCGTTCATCAAGTGGCACGGCCTGCGCATCGTCGAACCGGCGATCCGGGAGCTGATCGGGCGCGGCGGCAAACTACGCGTCATCACCACCACCTACCTGGGCGCGACCGAGCAACGCGCCCTCGACCGGCTCGCCGAACTCGGGGCCGACATCAAGGTCTCCTACGAGACCAGGACCACGCGACTGCACGCCAAGGCGTGGCTGTTCCGTCGGGGCAACGGGCTGACCACCGCGTACGTCGGGTCGAGCAACCTGTCGAAGGCGGCGCTGGTCGACGGGGTGGAGTGGAACGTCCGGATCTCGAACGTCGAGCAGCCGCACGTCATCGACACGTTCACCGCCACGTTCGAGGACTACTGGAACGACCCGGCGTTCGAGGCATACCACCCCGGGCGGGACGCCGCCAGGCTGCGCCAGGCATTGCGCGGGGAACGCTCCGGCGACGAACCGACACCCATCGCCAACCTGGACGTGCGGCCGTACCCGTATCAGGCGGAGATCCTGGCGGACCTGGACGCGGAGCGGCAGGTGCACGGCCGGCACCGCAACCTGGTGGTGATGGCGACCGGCACCGGCAAGACGGTCGTCGCCGCCCTGGACTACCGGCGACTACACAGAAACAAGACCGTCGACTCACTGCTGTTCGTCGCCCACCAGGAACAGATCCTGCGGCAGAGCCTGTCGACGTTCCGGCAGGTCATGGGGGACGGCAGCTTCGGCGAGACGCTGGTGGGCGGGCAGGTACCGACGCACTGGACGCACGTCTTCGCCTCCATCCAGTCGCTGCACCGGCGGGAGATCGACCCGCAGGCGTACGACATGGTGATCGTCGACGAGTTCCACCACGCGGAAGCGCCGACGTACGCCCGGTTGTTGGAACGGCTCGCACCGCGCGTACTGCTGGGGCTCACCGCGACGCCCGACCGGGCCGACGGCGGCGACGTGCGGCGGTGGTTCGACGGCCGCACGGCCGTGGAGCTGCACCTATGGGACGCATTGGAGCGGCAACTGCTCGCGCCGTTCCAGTACTTCGGGGTCCACGACGACACGGACCTGTCACACCTGCGGTGGCGGCGCGGCCAGGGGTACGACCTGGCGGATCTCGACGGCGTCTACACCGGTGACGGCGCACGGGCGCGGATCATTCTGAAGGCCGTGCGGGACACCGTGGACACCTCTCGGATGCGGGCGATCGGGTTCTGCGTGGGCATCGGGCACGCCGAGTTCATGGCCGACTGGTTCACCCGGCACGGCGTACCGTCGGCGGCGGTGACCTCGCGGGCGGACCGCGCGGAACGCGACCGGCTGCTGCGGGAGTTCAAGGCCGGCAAACTACGGGTGCTGTTCACCGTCGACCTGTTCAACGAGGGTGTCGACCTGCCGATGGTCGACACGATCCTGATGCTGCGGCCCACCGAGAGTGCCACCATCTTCCTCCAGCAGCTCGGCCGTGGGCTGCGCCTCGACGACGACAAGCCGTGCCTGACCGTGCTCGACTTCATCGGCGCGCAGCACGCCAACTTCCGGTTCGACCTGCGCTGGCGGGCGCTGACCGGGGTCAGCCGCCGGGCCGTCAGCGCCGCCGTCGAGCAGGACTTCCCGTCGCTGCCCAGCGGCTGCCACGTGCAGCTCGACCGGGTCGCCAAGGAGATCGTGCTCGCCAACCTGCGCACCGCGCTGCCCACCTCGAAGCGGGGGCTGGTGGCCGAGCTGCGTCAGCTCGGCGACGTGGGCCTTGCCGAATTCCTGCGGGAGACCGGCCTGGAGATCGAGGACGTCTACCGGTCGGCGTCGATCGGCGGGTGGACCGGGCTGCGACGGCTCGCTGGCCTGGACACCTCCCCACCCGGCCCGGCAGACCGGGAGTTGGGCAGGGCGATCGGGCGGATGCTGCACCTCGACGACGTCGACCGACTCGACCTGCTGGCCCGGGTCGCCGCCGGTTCACTGCCGCCCGACGGGCGGCTGTGGCACATGCTGCACTTCGACCTGTGGGGTCCGCAGGTGCCGCTGGCCGCCCGGGAGGAACGACTCAACCGGCTGTGGGCGGAGCAGTCCCGCTGCGCCGAGTTGCGCCAGGTCGCCGAGGTGCTGCGGGAGCGCATCCACCGGGTGACCGCGCCCGTCGGCGTGCTGCGGGTGCACGCCCGGTACAGCCGCAACGAGGCGTGCGCGGCGTTCGGCATGACCAACCCCGGGTCGCTACGGGAAGGGGTGAAGTGGCTGGAAGCCGAGCAGGCGGACCTGTTCTTCGTCACCCTGGTCAAGTCGGAGCAGCACTACTCCCCCACCACCATGTACGCCGACCGGGCCATCACCGAGCGGCTGTTCCAGTGGGAGTCGCAGAGCACCACCTCGGAGTCGTCCCCCACCGGTCAGCGGTACGTCCACCACGCGGCACGGGGCTCGACGGTGCACCTGTTCGTGCGGGAGACCCGGGTGCCGGACCGGGACCTCGGCGCTCCGGCCTACCTGTACGCCGGGCCGATGACCTACCGGCAGCACAGCGGGGAACGGCCGATGCGGATCGTGTGGGAGCTGGCGACCCCGCTACCCGCCGACCTGTACGCGGCGGCCCGCACCATCGCCGCCTGACAGACAGGTGGAACCGCCGGGCCCCGGTGCGTGCGCGGGTGGTCCGAGCCGAGAGTTTCCACCACACCTTCACCGGTGCTGTGGGCACACCTCCTAATTGATCATCTCGGGTCGTCAGCGCAGAGTTCCACCGAAAGTCACCCACCAGATTAAACGATCAAGAAGAGCGGAAAAATGATCTCTCTTTACTGCACTCTTCGCCGTTTTGCCTGGCCAGAGGGCAGGAAGTCAGATGCAACTTGCATATCTGGCGGCGCGCGTCGGCACCGCTGAGCCACATAGGACAATTGTCGACGTGATCCCTCCCCAACCTGGTACCACCGAACAACACAAAGCGGTGCAGGCGATCTGGACGTTCCTAACCGTCAACGACAGGTGGCCGACGTTCTCCGAGATCGATCGCCAGCTCGACCGCTGGGACGACATCACCGACGCCGCCACCGTCCTCGCTGCCATCCCGGCCGGCGTGCTGTACGGGGTGGCCCCCGGGCGGCCAGACGCTCTGACGTCCGGGCAGGAAGTGGGACTGACGGTGGCAGGGGCACTCGCCACCGACCGCGCCCGCGACGAACTCGAGCTCTTCCGGCGTGCCGTTCGGCTCGCCGCCCATCTCGAACGCGGATTCCACCCGTCGCCCACGTGGTCGGCAGAGTCCGATCAACCGGTCCTCACCGCTACGGACCTCGCTCGCCAACTGAGCGTCACCGCCAACGATCAGCTAGCACGGCTACGCGCGCTGCTGCGAGCGGAGGAATGGGGATCGGAGAGCTATCACGACGGTGATCCCTGGTACTTCACCATCGGACGGGGCGTACGGAGATTCCGTGACGTGGGGACCATCGAAGAGTACTGGCAGCGACGGGAAGAAGCCGCGACATCTGTCACCCGCTCGTCAGTGGCTCAAGCACTGCAACCGAACGGGGCGACGTCGCCGTCGGAGCATGTGCCGCCAGTGACCGCCGGGTCGACGGAAGGCCCCTCGTCAAACAGGTCCCTGAACTGGGAAAAACTGCTTCCCGTCCTCATTGGCCTCGTCGCCCTGGCATTCGCTGTGCCAGCTGTCAACGCTTCCGTGGTGCGGGCCGCAGCCTTCCTCGGCCTGGGTGCCGGGGTCTGGGCCGCCATCCTGCCCTGGCGCGGGAGCCGCGCCTTCAGATGGGTTGGCGGTGCGGTGGCCGCGCTCTGCGTCGGCACCCTGGTCTGGACCGTACTGCCTCCATCGACGGGCCGCCTGGGGCACCCTGCAGAAACGGGCTCCACGGCGGATCTCGCACCCACGCCTGGCACGTGCCTCCCGATCACCACTGCAATCTGCCGTTACGCGCGACTCGCCGACGGACAGGAATTCAATCTCAACGAGTGGGGGCAGCCGCACCATCCCGACATCAAGCTCACCGCCGAGGCTACGTTGAGCCCGGTTGGTGGCGCCCGGCTGAGTCCTGCCTTTCCCGGTGAAGGAGTGTCCGATCCACGAATCTGCTGGACTGTCGGCAACTGGAGCGACTCCCCGCAGCAGTTGACCCGGTCCAGCCGCATCTGCGTATGGACGACGCCCGGGCAATTCGGTCTGGTGAGCCTCGCGCACCAGCCTGACGGCGCGCGCTACACCCAGTTCACCATCGCCATGACCACCGACGGCATGGAGGCCGAGCCGCCGGCAATCGGCCGCACCGTCGTCGTCGACAACCGAGTCACCGACGGGATGCAGATGCGGGAGGACGACGAACTGGCCAGGCTCACCGGCCAACCGAAACGCGCCTGCTCCGAGTGCGTCATCGACGGCACCTTTCTGCCCTCCGGCGCACGCATCAACGCGGTATGCCAGACCGAGGGAGACGAGGTGACCAACGAACAGAAGGAATCCTCAGGCGACGACCAGAACCTCGGGCGTTGGACTAGCAGTCGCTGGTACCGCATCCGCTGGCCTGACGGCCGCTCGGGGCTGCTCCCCGAGACCTGGCTGCGGAGGGAGGACCGGGGCGGCCTGAGCCTGCCGACCTGCCGTTGACTGCTCGGCGACGAAGCGACCGTACGACCGCGGGCCACGTTACGACGCTAAGGCGGCATCCTGGCGGTCCCGGCCGCTGACTCCAGCAACCGTCTCACCCCGATGCTGCAGTTCCTCACCCGACTCAAAGGCGATCCGGGTCGCCTCGTACGCCTCGACAGCCCCAGGCTCAGCCAGCGGCCGGTCACGCAGCACGTTCCAGTCGCGCCCGTCACTCATGGTTTTGTCCCTCCCGCTCCACGGTCGGTCGGACACCGATGCCCATCTCCTCGATCCGTTGCCACAGCGGCATCAGCGCCGCCTCCGGGTCCCGGCTGAACACGCTGCCCCGGATCCGGACGAACACGCAGTTGCCGACCCGTTCCAGCACCGCCTGCCGGCGCATGTCGCTCTCCCACTGCTCCGGCCCGTGGTAGGCGTCCCCGTCGCACTCGATGGCCAGCCGCCGCCCGTCCGGCGCGGGCAGCACGAAGTCGATCCGGTACGAGCCGACCCGGAACTGCGGCAACGGCCGGAACCCCCGGCGCAGCATGCGGCGCAGCACCTCGCGTTCGAAGTCGCTGTCGCAGCGCCGTTCCAGGTCGTCGTACGCCTCCTCGGCGGTGGTGACGTTCTGGCAGTAGCGCAGCAGCAGGCCCCGGGCGTCGTCGGGGCGCAGGTCGTCGGGTTGCACGGAGTGGAACACCCAGAGCTGGTCGCGGGCCCGGGAGGCGGCGACGTTGACCCGGCGGTGGTGGTCGCGCTTGGTGAACGCGGCGACCGGCCCCTGGTGCGGGGACACGACAGTCGACACCAGCACCACGTCGCGTTCGTCGCCCTGGAAGGTGTACGGGTCGCCGACGCGCAGCCGGCGGCGTTCCATCTCCTCCTCGCCGATCTCCTCGCGCAGCCGGGCCAGCAGGTAGAGGGCCTGTCCGCTGGTGCTGAGCAGGCTGACCACGCCGACGCTGCGGCCCGCGTACGCCGGGTCGGCGACGATCGCGGCGACCCGGGTGACGAGCGCTTCGGCCTCGGCGACGTTGACGTTGCCGTACGCGGGCAGGTCCTGGCGGACGCCCTCGGGCACGTGCACGGCGACGACGGGGTCGCCGATGCCGGCGGGCCGGTCGGTGCGCAGCGGTTCGATCTCGCCGCCGTAGTAGGTGTCGCTGGAGAACCCGATGATCGCCGGTACGGACCGGAAGTGCTCGGTGAGCAGGATGCGTTCGGGCGAGCGGCGGACGGCGTGGTCGTAGAGGCTGCTCTCCGGGTCGAAGTGCTCGGCCGACGGCACGTCGACGAGGTGTGAGTTGATCAGGCCGGTGACGCTGCCGACGAAGGAGAGCTGCGGGCCGATCTGCTGGTCGTCGCCGACCACGACGGCCCGTTGCGCCAGGGTGAGCACGGGCAGGGCGAACAGGTCGGCCTGCGACGCCTCGTCGACGATGACCACGTCGAAGCGCGCCCCGCCGGCGAACTGTTCGATGGCCCGGTCGACCGACATCACCCACACGGGGACGGCGTCCACGGCGGCGGTCATCGCCTTCTGGGCGTGGGCCTGCCACTGGGCGGCGTTCTTCCCGGTCCCCTTGCCGATCTTGCGCAGGGCGGTGGTCCAGTCGGCGAGGGCGGCCCGCCGCCGGTCGTCCAGCGCCAGCGACACCTCCAGCCAGGCGGAGGCGACCACGAGTTCCCGGGTGAGCTGGCGGATGCGTTCCCGGGTGCGGTCGACGCGCCGGCCCAGGGCGACCGGATCGACGCTGCCGACGACCTGGTCGAACCAGGTCTGCGCGCGCCGCCACCGCCACCGGTCGAGGCAGTCCGCGCCGGTGCCGTGCAGGGCGGCGGCGGTGCCGTCCTCAAGCTGGGCGGTCCAGTCCGGGGCGACGGGCCGCAGCCGCCCGGTGAGCTGGGCGAAGCGGTGCGCCTCGGGGCGCAGGGCGGCGAGTCGGCGCACCTCGTCGAGCAGGGCGTCCCAGCCGTCGAGGTCACCCTGGTAGGCGTGGTCCAGCAGCCGCCACAGGTCGCTGGCCTCCACGCCGGACATGCCGCGTTGGAGCAGCGCGTCGAGCCGGTGTTCCTCGGCCACCAGCTCGTCGTGGACGAACACCGCCGTGGCCCGGCCGAGCAGCGCGATCAGCGCGGTCAGCCGGCGTACGTCGACGGTGTGTTCGGCGCGCGGCAGCACCCGGCGGACGGTGCGCAGCAGCGTCGGCCAGCGCCGCCGATCCCAGTCCAGCGCGGTGGCGGCGGCGGTGAGCAGCTGGCCCGTCCAGTATTCCGGCTCGTCGCCGACCTCGGCGGGCAGGCCGAGCGGTGCGCGCCACTGCGCCCACCTGGTGGCCAGCGCCTGCCGCAGCCGACGCCGGGTGACGTACGCGACGACGATGTCGACGTCGTCGGCACTGCGCAGCACCTCGCCGTCGATCCGGCAGTCGGTGGCGATCCGGGCCAGGGTGCCCTGGAAGAGCTTGTTGACGCCCTTGCCGGCGGCGAAGCGTTGCCGCAGCTCGTCGAGCAACGCCAGCAGCCGGCGCGGTTCGGTCAGGTGGAGCTCGGCGACGGCGACCTCGTGACCGGCGACGACCCGGGCGGCGGCGGCCAGGTCGGCGAGCGCCTGCTGGCTGGCGGCCACGTGGTCCTCCCACCGGATCCGCCAGTTCGCGTCGGCCTGCAACAACGCGCCGAGCCGGTCGGTCCACGCGCCCTCCCGCTCGGTGAGCAGGGTCAGCGCCTCCCTGAGCTGCCCGCCGAGCTCCTCCAGTGCGGGCTGTCCGACGGCGCGTACCTCGGCGACCAGCATCCCGGCGTCGGCGAGCCGGTCCAGTTCGTGCCGGGTCGCGGCCAGCTCCCGGCGGTCGTCCCGGATCGCCTCGGCGGTCGGCAGGTCGGCCGCCGTCGGCAGCCTCCGCAACGCCTGCGCCCGGTCGGCCCGCCGGGTACGCCGGGCGATGTCGAGCAGGTCGCTGAACTCCTCCCCGGTCAGCGGGGAGTCCAGGTCGGGGGCGAGCGGGTCGGGAATGTCGCCGTAGCGGTCGGCCCGTTCGCGCAGCCACACGCCGACGTCGCCGGGGGACAGCCGGATGCCGTCGATCTCGTACCGGGCGGACTCGTGTTCGGCGAGCGCGCGCAGGCCGGCCAGGGCGAGCCCGAGGTCCCGCTCGGCCTCCTCCAGTTGCCGGCGCAGCCGGTCGACCCGCTGCTGTTCGGCGCGACGGTCCAGGGTGGCGCCCCGGTCGGAGAGTTCCCGGGCGGCGAGCTGAAGCTGCACGAGCTGGTCGGCGGAGCGGCCGAGCACGGCCAGGCAGAGCGGTTGGATCTCCGCCGGCAGGCCGTCGCGCAGCACCCGCAGCGGGTCCTCCTTCTGCGCGACGACGAGCACCCGCTTGCCGTGCGCCATCAGGTGGCAGATCAGGTTGCGGATGGTGTGCGTCTTGCCCGTGCCGGGTGGCCCCTGCACGGCGACGTTGCGGTGCTGGGCGAGCCGGCGGGCGATGGACTCCTGCGCCTCGTTGGTGGGCAGCGGCATGAGCAGCCGCTCCCCCAGCGGCTGCCACCGCTGCGGCTCGTCCTGCGGCATCTCCAGCCGGCTCGGCTCGTGGGCGAGGACGGCGGCGAGCGCGCCGATGCCGGTGGTGTCGCCGGCCAGCAGCCGGGCCCGCAGCTCCTCCAGGAACCGGCGCAGCATCCGCTGCCGGGGCCGGACGAACAGCACCCCGGTGTCGTGCACGTACGGGCCGGTGGGGGCGGGGGCGTCGGCGTCGCGCAGCACCGGGTCGTGGCCGAGGCGGCGCAGCGCGCGCTCGAAGAACTCCCGCCTGTCGAACTCCGCCCAGACGTCGAGGTCGAGCTGCCCGCCGGACCCGGCCAGGGCCAGCAGTTGCCGCAGGTACCGTTCGTCGAGGCCGGTCAGCGGGTCGGTCTGCAACCGGGCCGGCCCCTGCGGCACCACCCGCACGACCGACCGGTCGGGGTCGTACTCGACGGCGACCGGGGTCACCACCAGCGGATACCGCACCCGGTTACCGGCGACGTCGGTGTGGATGACGCCGTGACCCCAGACGAGTTCGTGGCTGGCGGCGGTCATGTCGACCCGGTGCATCAGGTCGAACAGGGCGCGGTGCAGCTGGCGTACCCGGTCGGTGCGGGCGGCCTGCTCGGCCCAGGGCCGCCAGTCCTGCTCCCGCCACTGCTCGAAGCGGGGTCGCAGCCGCGCGACCGTCTCCTCGTCGCCGGTCAGCCTCGGCTCGGCCGGGTAGGGCGGGGTGTCGGCGAGGTGCGCGACGAACTCGACGGGGGTCTTCAGTCGCCGGGGTGCCGCCGGCAGGCCGACCTGGAGCCAGCTCACCCCGTCGGCCGAGACGCCCACCTGGCAGTCGGGGTGGTCGGGCAGGTCGTGCTGCCAGAACACGTCCGCTGTGGGCACCGTCCGGGCCGGCTTCTCCAGCTGGGCACGGACGGCCATCAGATAGTCGACCAGCGCGGTGGTGCGCTCCAGGATCAGCGCGGGCGATTCGATGTCGGACGTGGCGCGGGAGAGCATGCGGCACCTTTGCTGGCTGTGGCGGTCCCCGGCACCCTACCGGCGAATTCCTCCCGGACGGGACCTCCGGTCGGCATTCTTCACCTCCGGCGGCGGTCAGCCGGTGTCGGCGCTCGCCCGCGCCAGGTTCTCCGGCACGTCCCGGTCGTGATAGACCCGCTCGCTGGGCTCGATGCCGGCGAGGAACATCGCGTACACCGCCGCCATGCGCAGCCACGCCACCGGCCGCAGCAGCGCCACCGCCCGTTCCGGTCGGCAGCCCGGCACGTCGGCCCGCCAGCGGGCGCACCAGTCGGCGACGAGGGCGGCGGCCGGCCCGGCGGGTAGCTGCTCGGTCAGCCGGAGGATGTCGAAGGCCGGGTGGCCGACGAACGCGTCGCCCCAGTCGATGATGGTGTGTCGCCGCCCGTCGGCGCGGACGTTGCCGGGGTGCAGGTCGCCGTGCACGAGGGTGTCGGGCAGCCCGCACCGGGTCACCTCGTCGAGGCGCGTCTCGACGTCGGCGAGCTGCCGGTGCGCCTGGTGCGGGGCGAGCGTCGCGCGCAGCCACCGGGTCAGGGCGGGGCCGCGCAGGTCCGGCACCCCGGCGGCGACGAGCCGGTCGGCGGCGGGCAGCGTGCGGATCTGGAGGGCGTGGTGCCGGGCGGCGATGGTGGCGCGTTCGGCGGCGTCGGCGCCGTAGCGGTCCTCCCCCGGCACGTGGTCGAGCAGCATCCGCCCCTCGTCGTCGGCGGCGAGCAGGGTGGGGGTGGCCGGGTCGTCGGCCAGCAGCCGCAGCACCGCCGCCTCGTGCCGGAAGAACACCGGCACCTGTTTGAGCCAGGCGGTGCCGTGCGGCCCGTCGAGCCGCCAGACCGCCGACAGGTTCCAGGTCCGCTCCTGGGCCGACACGTTCGCCGGCCGGCCCAGCCGGTCGAGCTGCGCGGCGGCCCAGGCCAGGCTCGCCGCCGGTCCGCCCGGCTGCGCGTAGGGCGCGCGCAGCGGATGCGCCGCCGGCTGCACCGCCTCGGCCGGCAGCAGCGGTACGCGCACCGGGCCGGCCACCTCGGCCAGGTAACTGACGTGGCCCCCGGGTGGCCGCCCTTGCCGCCCGGCGAGCAGCCGCAGCACGGTCACCTCGACGCCGTACTCGGCGCGGGCCCCGGCGACGACCGCCGCGGCGTCCTGCCACCAGGGCACCGGCACGTCGAAGTCGGGTAGCGCGCCGAGCGTCCGGCCGGTGGCGTCGACCAGGACGAGGCGGACGGTGCGGACCATGGCCGGACGGTAGCGAGCCGCCCGGCCGGCGCGCGAGCCGAATACCGGCGGCGGTCAGCTTCCCGGTGCGGTGGCGAGGATCGCGTCGAGGCCGCGGGCGAAGAGGTCGTCGTCGTTCCACCGGTCGTCGTCGAGGTGGCCGGAGGCGGTGAGGGTGGGGTAGGCGGCGGCGTTGGCCACGAGGTGCCGGCGGGCTTCGGCGCGGGCCCCGGGGTCGTCGGTCTGCCGCCAGGTGGCTTCGGTGAGCGCCGCGCCGATCACGTAGTTGGCCACCAGCCGGGTCACCACGGCCAGGTCCCGGCCGGTGAACCCGGCGCGGACCAGCGCCGACTGCAGGAACTCCGTGCGGGCGAGGACGTGCGGGCCGAGCATGGGGCGACCGATCAGGCTCGGCGCCCAGGGGTGGCGGAGCATGGCCGCCCGCCATCCGCAGGTCAGTGTGCGGACGTCGTCGCGCCAGTCGGGGCCGGCGGCCGGCAGCGGCACCTCGCCGAAGATGTGGTCGACCGCCAGGTCGAGGACGTCGTCCCGGGTGGCGACGTGCCAGTAGAGGGCGGTGGGGGTGACCGCGAGGCGTTCGGCCAGCCGGCGCATGGTCAGCCCGTCGACGCCGGTGCGGTCGAGCAGGTCGACTGCCGCCGTTACGATCCGTTCTCGGGTCAGCGGGGTGGTCCGGCGGTTGCGGGCCGGCTCCGTCCGCAGCCAGATGGGGGCGGGCCGGCCGTCCGGTCGGCCACTGAATTCGGTCGCGTCCACCCGCAGCAGCCTAGTACCGCGCACAGTTGATTTAACGCTGTTAAATCACGGTCCGCCGTCCGCGTCCCCGGTGGTGGAACTGCACCGGGCCGGGAGGGTCCACCGCGAATCCCGGGACGCCGTCGCGTAGACCCCCTGACGGTCAGCGGACCGGGTCGTGGGTGCCCCGCGGAACGCCCGGCCGGCAACGGCGCAGCCGGTCCGCCGCCATCCGGCCGCCGACGGCCAGGCCGTGCCGCTCGACGGCGGCCAGCCCGTACGCGCTGCACGTCGGGGTGTAGCGGCACTGGCCCGGCCAGCGGTGCGACAACCACCGCCGGTAGCCGAGGATCGCCGCCCGGCCCGCCCGGTCCACCACCGGCGACCGGCTCACCCGGGCGGTGCCCGCGCCGAGGGTGAGCAGCAGGGAGAACAGGCCGAAGTCACAGCAGGGCAGACCGTCGCAGCCGTCGCAGTCGGCGTCGCACCAGTCACGCTTCTTCTTGTGCTGCTTACGCTTGAAATGGATCACGCCGTACATGATGCGACGGCCCCGCCAGCCCCGCTTCTCAGGGCGGTGGGCCGAGGTAGCGGTACCGGACCGGGCCTGACACCACTACTTCGCCCAACCGCGAGAAGCACCCCGGGGGTCAGCGGTGGACGGTGCGGCGCACCCCGTCGTGGCCGGCGCAGGGCTTCGGCTGCCCACCGGTCAGGCTGACCGCGCCGTCGCGGCACAGCACCAGGTAGCCCCGCCCGGCCCAGAACTGCGGCACGCAGTCGAACCAGTCGCAGACCCGGTGGTCGGGCTCGCGGACCCGGTCGCCGCCGCAGTAGTCGTACCCCATCGGGTTGGCCGGCGCCCCGCAGCGCCGCTCCCGCACCACGGACGGTGACGGGGACGGCTGTGGCAGCCGGGTGACGCGCGGACCGGGCGCGGCGGTGGCCGCCGCCGCCACCTCGGGGGTGACCGGCGGATCGGACTCGACCAGCACCGCCGGCACCGCCAGGGTCAGCGCCGCGGCCACCGCGACGGTCCGCCGACCACCCGGGACCCGGGCGCTGATCCGCGCCTGCGCGGGGGTGGCGATCGCCGGTCGGAACGGCGCGCTCTCGGCATGCAGGGCGATCAGCTCGTCGAGCTGGGCGAGGAGGGCGGGCCGCTGCTCGATGGCGTCGGCGAAGGCCAGGGTCAGCACGAACCGGAACTCGGCCGCCGCGCCCGGCGGCAGCAGCACGCCTGAGGTCTGCCGCCGGTCCAGGACCTGGATCAGGGTGACCGGGGCCGCCGGGTCGTGCAGCAGCCCGGTCATCCTCCCGTACGCCCAGTCACGCCGGCCACGCCCGCCGAGCAGGACCAACCGACGGTTGGTGACCACCGCGATCCCGGCGTCGGTGGCCCGGACCCCGTCGGGCAGCCGGTGGCGCAGCGGCCCCGGCTCCGCCTCGACGACCAGGTCGGGGGCGGGCAGCACGGTGGTGTGGCGGACCTCGACCAGCTGCGCGCCGGGCACCGCCCAGAGGACCACCTCGCCGGGGCCCAACGCCAACGGCAGGCCGACCCCGGCCGCCGCGGTGCCCTGCAGACCGACGGCGAGGGCCCGGAGCCGTCGCAGTTCGTCGTCGCGGCGTCGCCAGGCCCGCTCGACGGTGCGGTAGGCCCGCCGTCGTCGTTCGTTCTGCTGACGTGCCCAGGTGTAGCGCCAGGTGGAACCCGTCGAATCAGTCATCGCCACGCCGACCCCTCCGCCGTGCGAGCCACCAACCGGGGTGTTCACCCGGCTCAACGGCAGGAACAAGACCGACGGACCCGGCATTACGGATTTACCACCCGATCGGGGGAGGGAAATCTCCCGACCACGGCGAACCGCGCACCCGCTCACCTTCCGGTTCTCCGCCGTGCGGGGCGCTGCCGACGTGGGTAACGTCAGCCGCAGCCGGGCCGCGACGCCCGCACCGCCGATGCGAGGGGGGCCCGTGACCGGTCCGGACCAGCGCCGCCGCGTGGTGCTCGGCGTCGACATCGGCACCACCAGCACCAAGACCGTGGCGTACGACACCGACGGCCACCAGCTCGCCAGCCACTCCGTCGGCTACCCCCTCGACGAGCCGCACCCCGGCTACGCCGAGCAGGACCCGCAGCTCATCTTCGACGCGGTGGTGGAGACCATCCGTACCGTCGTCACCGAACTGGGCGACGGCATCGCCGGCCTGTCGTTCAGCACCGCCATGCACAGCCTGATCGGCCTCGACCCGGACGGCGCACCGCTCACCCCGTCGGTGACCTGGGCCGACTCCCGGGCCAGCAGCCAGGCCGAACGGCTGCGCGCCGCCCCGTGGGGGCTGGCCCTGCACCGGCGCACCGGCACCCCCGTGCACCCGATGGCCCCGCTGCCGAAGATCCTCTGGTACGCCGAGCAGGAGCCGACGCTGCACGCACGGGTCGCCCGCTGGGTCGGCATCAAGGACTACGTGCTGCTGCGGCTGACCGACACGCTGGTCACCGACCACTCGGTCGCCTCGGCCACCGGCCTGATGGACATCCACCAGCTCATCTGGGACGCCCAGGCGATGCGCGTCGCCGCCATCACCGAGGAACAGCTCCCCCGGCTCGTGCCCACCACCACCGTGCTGCCGGGTCTGACCGCCCGCGCCGCCATCGCCACCGGCCTGCCCGCCGACACCCCCGTCGTGGTCGGCGCGGGCGACGGTCCGCTGGCCAACCTGGGCCTCGGTGCCGTACGCCCCGGCGTCGTCGCCTGCTCCATCGGCACCTCCGGGGCGATGCGGGTGGCCGTCGAACGTCCCGCCGTCGACCCCCTCGGTGGGGTGTTCTGCTACGCGCTCACCGAGGACCGGTGGGTCGTCGGCGGGGCGATCAACAACGGCGGGATCGTGCTCCAGTGGGCCGGTGACACCCTCGCCCCCGAGTTCGGCGAGCACGGCGAGGAGGAACTGCTCGCGCTGGCCGCCACCGCCCCGGTCGGCTCCGGCGGGCTGATCATGCTGCCGTACCTGCTCAGCGAGCGCGCCCCGCACTGGAGCGCGCTGCCGCGCGGGGCGTACGTCGGGCTGACCCACGGGCACCGCCGCGAGCACCTCGTCCGGGCCGCGCTGGAGGGGGTCTGCCAGCAGCTCGCCCTGGTCCTGGCGTCGGTCCGGGCGGCCGGCAACGAGGTCCGCGAGGTGCGGGCCAGCGGCGGTTTCGCCCGCAGCCCCCTGTGGCGGCAGATGCTCGCCGACGCGCTCGACATGCCGGTGCGGTTCCCCGCCGGCCACGAGGGCTCCAGCTTCGGCGCGGCGCTGCTCGGCATGCAGGCCCTCGGCCTGATCGACTCCATCGACGTCGCCGCCGACCTGGTCCGCATCGACGAGACGGTACGCCCCGAACCGGCCTCCGCCGCCACCTACGCCGCCCTGCTGCCCCTGCACTCCGAGCTGTACGACGCGCTGGTGCCCACCTTCGCGTCGCTGCGCCGGCTGGCCCCCAGCCTGCCGGCGGAGCCACCACCCACCCCCGCACCCATGTGACCGCCCGCCCCACGTCGGGCCGGACCCCGTCCGAAGGTCGTGATCGCCGTGCTCACCCTCCTCGCCGCACCCGCGGAACCGGCCACCAGCGCCGGTGACGCCCAACTGGTCGTGGCCGCCCTGCTGGGCATCGCCGCGGTCGTAGTGCTCATCGCCTGGGGCAAGGTGCACCCCTTCCTGGCGTTGATCCTCGGCGCGGCGGTGCTCGGCGTGGTCGCCGCCATGGCCCCCGAGACGATGATCGAGTCGTTCAGCGCCGGGGTCGGCTCCACGGTCGGCGGGGTGGGTCTGCTGATCGCCCTCGGCGCGATGATCGGCGGGCTGCTCGCCGAGTCGGGCGGGGCGGACGGCATCGTCAACCGGGTCGTCGGACGGGTCTCCGGCACCGCCCTGCCCTGGGCCATGGCCGGGGTCGCCGCACTGATCGGCCTACCGCTGTTCTTCGAGGTCGGCGTGGTGCTGCTGGTGCCGATCGTGCTGCTGGTCTCGCTGCGCACCGACGTACCGCTGATGAAGATCGGCATCCCGGCGCTGGCCGGCCTGTCGGTGCTGCACGGCCTCGTCCCGCCGCACCCCGGCCCGCTGGTGGCGATCTCCTCCCTCGACGCCGACCTGGGGCTCACCCTCGGGCTGGGCCTGATCATCGCCATCCCCACCGTGATCGTCGCCGGCCCGGTGTTCGGCAACTTCATCGCCCGCTACGTGCCGGCCACCGCCCCGGCCGCGCTGCTGCCCACCCGGCAACCGGCCACCACCGGCGGTGGCCGGCGCGGGCCGGGCAGCCCCGCCGCCGGCCGCGACCGGGAGTCGGACGGCCGGGACGCCGGGCGGGGACCGGCCGGCGACGACGACCTGCTCACCGACGACGACCTGGTCAACCCGGGCTCCGGCCGGCCGGGCGCCCCGGTCGACGACAGCGGCACCGAGACGGCCCGGCGTACCCCCAGGTTCTGGCCGGCGGTGCTCACCGTGCTGCTGCCGGTGGTGCTGATGCTGCTGCGCGCGGTCGGCGAACTGACCCTGGCCGACGGCACCGTCGCCCGGCAGTCCCTCGACATCGCCGGCGCGCCGATCGTGGCGCTGCTGGCCGGGGTGATCGTCGCCATGTTCACCCTCGGCTACCAGGCCGGGTTCAGCCGCAGCCAGGTCTCCTCGGTGCTCGGCGGCTCGCTGCCGCCGATCGCCGGCATCCTGCTCATCGTCGCCGCCGGCGGCGGCTTCAAGCAGGTGCTGGTGGACGCCGGGGTGGGCGACCTGGTCGCCGACGCGGCCAAGGACGCCAACCTCTCCCCGCTGCTGCTGGGCTGGCTGGTCGCCGTGGGCATCCGGGTCGCCACCGGCTCGGCGACGGTCGCCACGATCACCGCCGCCGGCATCGTCGCCCCGTTGGCGGCCACCCTGGACCGTCCCGAGGTGGCGCTGCTGGCCTTGGCCGTCGGCTGCGGTTCGCTGTTCTTCTCGCACGTCAACGACGCCGGCTTCTGGCTGGTCAAGGAGTATTTCGGGCTGACCGTGGGGCAGACGATCAAGAGCTGGTCGGTACTGGAGACGATCATCTCGGTGGTCGGCTTCGCCGGCGTGCTCCTCCTCGACCTGCTCCTGTGAGGTCCCCGCGCCCGTCGGTCGGGCCTGGTCGGGCCGGGTCCGACCGACGGGCGTCGGTCGGGTCGGCGTTGATCAACTTAATGTCGCCACAAGAGCGGTATCGGAGCGCGCGGATACCGCAGTTGTGGCGACATTGCGAGCCAGCCCCGCCGGGCAGGCGGGCAGGGCAGGGCCGCCTGGGCGGGGTAGGGGTCAGGCGCCGGGGATGTTGCGGGGCGGGTCCTCGCCGATCAGGCCGGCCTCCGGCTGGTCCGCCGACACGGGCAGGCCGAAGTCCGCGTACGTCAGGTCGAGCGCCGAGGTCTTGCCCTGCTCGCCGGACAGCTCGATCCGGTAGCGGACCAGCCGCCCCTGCGCGTCCACGGTCGCGGTGAACGGCACCGTGGCGGCCCGCTCGCCGAGCACCCCACCCACCCCCTCGCCGAGCACCTCGGTGCTGCGCCGCAGGTCCAGGGTCCCGGCGTAGGCCCGTTCGCCGGTGGCGCGCACCTCGGTGGCCGCGCCGAGCGTGCTGGCCAGCCGGGTGTTGTCCAGCCCGGTCCGCTTCGCGGCGGCCGCCTCGACGGTGCCCAGGTGCCACCAGGTACGCCCGTCCCAGACCGGCACCCGCCGGTCCGGGGCGGTCACCTTCACGTAGACGTCGGTGCCGGTGACGAGCCGCTCGATGACCACCTTGCCGTTGGCCACGGCCAGCGTCGTCGTCTCCCGCCCGCGCCGGCCCCTCGGGTCCCAGACCAGGGTGGTGGTGTCCCCGCCGCCCGCGCCGTCGCCCAGGGTCAGCCGGTAGGACTGCTGGTCGACCCGCTGCGCGGCGGTGGCCAGTACGGCGGCCGGCTCGGTCGGGGCCGCTGCGGTCGTGGACCCGGCGGTCGGTGTCGGTCCCGCACCGCTGTCGTCCGCGGTGCAGCCGGCCGCCGTCACGAGGGCGACGAGGGCGGCCGTGGCGGCGGCCAGCTTCGGGTGCTTCACGGCGGTCTCCCCGGGTGGCGCGCCCGCCGGCCGAGCCGATCGACGCTGGTGACAGAGCGGTCGCGCCAGCCTAGCCCGGCACCCGGCCGCCGACCGGGCACCCCCGACCGCACCGACCGGGCCGGCCACCCCCGATCAGAGGCCGGTCAGGGGCCGGTCAGGGGCCGGTCAGGGGGCCTCGACTGCCGAGATGCGGTAGCGGTGCACCTCCGCGCCACGGATCGCCGCGACCTGCTCCTGCTCCGGGCCGGACCCCCGGAACGCCAGCAGCTCGTCGTCGGACTCCCAGCGTTCGTAGACGTTGATCCGGCCCGGCTCGACCAGGTCGGCACCGATGGCGAAGTCGACGCAGCCGGGCGCCGAGCGGGCCTGCCGGACCACCTCCACGCAGGAGGCCAGGTAGGTGTCCCGCTCGGCGGGGTCGACGTAGAGACTTCCGGCGACGATGAACACGGACGACCTCCGGTGGGTGGGCGGGACGAACCCCCATCCTCACCCACCGCAGGAGGCACCGTTCAGGCCCGGCTGATCGCGTTGGCGTGGATCGCCTCGGCCAGGTACTCCGCCAGCCCCGGCGCGACCTTCTCGTAGAAGGCGGTGAACCGGGGATCGGCCAGGTACATGTCGGCCAACCCGGTGTGCACCTCGTACGAGCAGTCGTAGAACCAGCGGACGATGAGCTGCCGGTGCTCCTCGGCCAGCGCCATCACCTCCGCCGAGTCGGCGGGCGTCCCGGCGGTCAGCGCCGCCACGATCCGCCGGCCCCAGTCCTCCTGCTCAGCCTTGATGCGCAGCCAGTCCTCCTTCGAGTAGTTCGCCGCCCGCTGGGTCGACACCCGGTACGCCTCGGTGTCGCCCCAGCGCTGCCGCGCCTCCTCGGCGTGCTCCTCCGGATCGACGTCACCGAAGACCTCGAACCGTTCCTCCGGGGTCAGGTTGATCTCCATCCGTCTCGCCTCCATCGCGATCTCGATCGCGGCGACCATCTCCTGGAGCTTCCCGATCCGCCCGCTCAGCAGCTCGTGCTGCCGGCGCAGGTGCGCCGCCGGGTCGGCATCCGGGTCGTCGAGGATCACCGCGATCTCCTCCAGCGGAAACCCCAGCTCCCGGTAGAAGCGGATGTGCTGCAACCGCTCCAGGTCCGCGTCGTCGTAGCGGCGGTAGCCGGCCGGCGTCCGGCCGCTCGGCGAGAGCAGCCCGATCCCGTCGTAGTGGTGCAGCGTCCGGACCGTCACCCGGGCCGCCTTCGCCACCTGACCCACCGTGTACGCCATGGTTTCCTCCCTTCCGGCACCTAGGCTCCGGCCTGCCGCGACGTGAGGGTCAAGTCGATTCTGCGCCGGGTCCCCGTCAGGGGCGGCACGACGGCCGGGCCCGCCCGGGTGGACGGCGGGAGCGGGGGTCAGCGCGGGGTGCCGAGGGCGTGCAGGGCGGACAGACCGCCGGGACGGCCGTACCGGTAGCCCTGGCCGTGGACGCAGCCGATCGCGGTGACCGCCGCGTGCTGCCCCTCGGTCTCCACCCCCTCGGCCACCACCGCCAGGTCGAACGCCCCGGCCAGCCGGGTGACCATCTCCACCGTCGCGTACGCCCGCGCGTCGGTGTCCAGCCGGGCCACGAACGACCGGTCGATCTTGAGTTCGGTGGCGGGGATGCGGTGCAGGTAGCTCAACGACGAGTAGCCGGTGCCGAAGTCGTCGATGGCGATGCGGATGCCCAGCTCACGAAGCTGGGCGAGCCGTTCCAGCACCGCCTCGCTGCCGTCGATGAGCGCCGACTCGGTCAGTTCCAGGGTGAGCGCGCGGGGGGCCAGGCCGGCCGAGGCGGTGGCCGCCGTGACGGTGGCGATCAGGTCGGGGCGGCGCAGGTGCGCGGCGGCGATGTTGACCGCCACGGTCGCCTCGGGCACCCGGGCCCGCCAGGTCGCGGCGGCCCGGCACGCCTCGTGGATCACCCACCTGTCGATCGGCACGATCAGCCCGGTCTCCTCGGCCAGCGGCAGGAACGCCGCCGGGGCGAGCAGTCCGAGCCGGGGGTGCCGCCAGCGCACCAGCGCCTCCGCGCTGCGGACCACACCGGTGGCGAGGTCGACGATCGGTTGGTACTCCAGGTGCAGTTGCCGCTCGTCGACGGCCCGCCGCAGGTCGGCGATCAGCTCGGCCCGGGTCACCGCCGACTCCCGCAGCGCCGGGGTGCACGTGCGGTACGCGGACTTCCCCGCGGCCTTCGCCGCGTACATGGCGATGTCGGCGTCGCGCAGCACGTCGGTGTGGGAGGCGTGCTGCGGGCCGAACTCGGCGATGCCGATGCTGGCCGACGGGTGGACGCCGACGTCCTCCTCGCCCGCCGACGGTTGCAGGGCGGCGAGCAGCCGTTCGGCGAGCCGTTCCGGCACGACCGTCCGGTCCCCGGCGACCAGCACGGCGAACTCGTCCCCGCCGAGCCGGGCGACGGTGCCGTCGCCGCCGACGGCGGCACGCATCCGCAGCGCGATGCTGGTCAGCAGGGTGTCGCCGGTGGCGTGCCCGAACCGGTCGTTCACCTGCTTGAAGCCGTCCAGGTCGAGGAGCAGCACGGCCACCGGCGGCCCCTCGCGCAGCGCCCGGCGGAGCTGCCGGTTGAACATCAGCCGGTTCGGCAGGCCGGTGAGCTGGTCGGTGTAGGCGAGCCGGCGCAGCCTGGCCACCAGCCGCAGGTTCTCGTTGGCGGCCAGCCCCTGCCGCAGGGCGAGCACCCCGAGCAGCGCCATCATCCCGCCGAAGACCAACGGCGGGGTCTGCCCGGTGGGACGGCGGGCCAGCACCACCGCGATGATCGCCCCGCCGACCGGCAGGTACGGCAGCGCCACCCGCCACCAGGACGGGAGCGGGGACTCGCCGATCTCCTCGGCCCCGTCGCAGGTGGGCGGCGGTGGGCGGGTGGTGGCGATGCCGATCAGCAGGTAGCTCAGCGGCCAGCAGACGTCGACCGGGTGCCCGGGGGTGTAGCTGCCGTGCGCGACCAGCGAGACGTAGACCGCGTCCGCGCCGGCCCGGGTGACCAGACTCGCCCCGATCAGGGTCAGCGGCGGCCACACCGAGCGGGCCGGGCCGGCCACCGCCACCAGGATGGTCAGCTGCATCAGGTCGATCATCGGGTAGAGCAGGCCGAGGGTGCGCAGCGGATCGTCGAGGTCGGCGGCGGCGACGTCGCGGAACACCACCACCCAGCCGATCGGGATCAGGGCCAGCCCGACGATCACCCCGTCCAGCACGGTGCGGGCCCGGCCCACCGCGCTGCGTGGCGCGGTCAGCGAGGCCAGCAGCGCGGCCGTGCCGGTGACGATGCCGGCGGTGAAGACCGCCCCGATCAGCGGGGTGTGCGGCAGCTCGTCGGCGCGCAGCCGGTCCACCGTCCACAGCAGCCGGCCGGCGGCGGCCAGCCCCATGGTGAGCGCGAGCAGCGCCCAGAACCGGCGCAGCGGGGCGGGGTGCCGACGCATCGTGCGGACGCAGGCGTAGCTGGCCCAGCTCGCCACGGCGGTGGCGATGACGTCACTGACCAGGGCCGCCCTGGGCAGCGCGGCGAGCAGCCAGACCAACTCCAGCACGACGGCCACCGCGGCGACGACCGCACCCACCCGGGGGAGGGTCAGCGGTCGGGTCGGCGCGCCGGAGACGGCGTCCTGGGGTAGCACGGTGATCGCTCCGGCTCTCTCTCCAACGCGCACCTCGACCGTGCGGACGGATCACGGACGGCGAACCATCGCAGCCTAGCCAGCCGGGCGGGTCACCGCCACACTCACCGGGTCGGCTATCCGACCACTGAGGACAGGGCCTCGGACTGTTCGTAGGTCGGCGGTCCCCCGTGCGTCCACGGTGTCTCCTCGGCCGTGGGGAACGTCCCGGCGGGCAGGTACGCCTCCGACAGGGTGGTCAGGCAGAGCCGCTCCCCCACCTGCGGCACGCTGCCCGGCGGCGCGGTCAGCCCCCGTCCCATCCCGCCCGACAGCTCCAGCACCACCTCGGTCCGGCCGTCCGCCGCCGGGGTCACGAAGACCACCTTCGCCTTCTGGGCGGGTCGCGCCGTCGACCACAGGGTCGCCCCGACCGGCATCCGCACCGGTTCGGTGGTCACCACCTGGATCCTCGGCCGCAGCACCGGCCGCTTGCCGCTGTCGTCCACCCGCCCCGGGTCGGCCAGGGTCACGTCGGCTACGAACGCCTCCCCGGCCAGCCGGTGCTCGGCCATCACCAGCGGGTCGTCGTAGGCGCGCTGCACGGCGTAGCTGGTCGCGGCGCGTTCCAGCCGGTGCAGCCGGACAGCCGCCGCGACCGCGCCGTCGTGCCGGGGCTGCGGCCCGCCGTCGGCGTCGAGGTGCTCGGCGTAACCGGTGAAGGCGTCCCGGTCGCCGGCCCAGCGGCCCGCCACCCGGGCACCGGGCGGCAGCCCGTCGAGCAGTCCCAGGCCGCGCCACATCAGCTCCCAGGTGGGCGCGAGCTGCCCGCGCAGCAACCGCACCAGCTCCGCGTACGCCTCGTCGCGGGCGGCCGGGTCGTCGTCGGCCGCCGCCCAGGCCGCCATCGCCGGGGCGAGCGCCTCGTTGTCGAACTCCGGGTCGGTGGCCGGGCCGGCCGGCGGGCACACCGCCGGGTCCTCGGCCCGCGCGGCGGCCTCGACACCTGTCGAGCCGGCCGGCGGGTCGATCCAGCCGAGCAGTGCCGGCAGGTGCTGGTCCTCCACCGCGCTCTGCCCGGTCGCCCAGTGCAGGGTGAGCGCGTCGGTCATCGCCAGCAGCGCCGACGAGCCGGGCTGCTCGGCCCGCTCGGCGAAGAAGGTCAGCCAGCGGCCGAGCAGCGGGACGGCCGGGTGCACCGGATACTCGCCGTCCGGGCGGCGGAACCGGGTCGAGCGGCCCAGCAGCCGCAGGAAGGTGATCCCGGCCGGGTTCGGCACCCACAGCTGCGGGGCGTCGGTGTACCGGTAGCGGACGTCGCGGCCCCGGTCCACGGCCACCGCCTCCGAGACACCCCGGAAGCCGTCGAGCCAGGGCAGCACGGTCGCGGCCAGCTCGGTGACGAACCGGAACCGCTGGTCCCGGTTGCGGGGCTGCGGCACGACCAGCAGCCGGGCGTCGTCGGGGTCGGTGCCGACCAGCGCGGCGAGCGGGGCGTGCGCCTCACCGGCCATCGCCAACGGCACCAGCACCAGCGGGCGCTGCGCCAGGTGCAGGTGCCGGACGGTGGCGACCGGCTGGGCCACCCCCGCGGCGAGCGCCTGCGCCTTCGCCAGCGCGCGCAGCGTACTCATGACCGGTGGCCGGCGAGGGCGTCGGCGCGCAGCCGGGCGGCGGAGCGCAGCAGCGCGGCTGCCTCCTCCCGCTCCGGGTCGACGGCCGGCCCGCCGGCCGCCAGGGCCAGCACCTCGGCCACCTCGGCGATGCCGCCCAGGGCCTCCCGCACCGGCCGGCCCAGCGCCCCGGTCTGCCCGCGCGCCTCGTCCCGGCAGAAGTACGCCAGCTCGCAGCCGGCCAGGCAGTCCGGCGCGTACCGGGCCGGCACGGTGTGCAGCGCGGCGGTCAGCGTCACCGGGTCGACGGCCGGGTCGACGGTGAACCCGGCCGGCACGGCGGTGAGCAGGTCGTCCAGCCGGGCCATCCGGTCCAGTTGACGGCGCAGCACCAGCAGTTGCTTGCGGACGTCGATCAGGCTGGCCATCGGCTGGTTGGCGAAGTCACGCGGGCAGACCAGCACCACGTCGTGCGACACCGACTCCGGGTCCCGTCCCTCGGCGGCGAGCAGGTCGCGCAGCGCCAGCACGTAGACGGCGGACTGGACGGCGGCGGCGGACACCTTCGCCGGGTCGGCCTGCCCGTCGATCACGGGGAACGACTTGATCTCCACGACGTGGAACCGGCCGCCGAGCCGGGCGGCGACCAGGTCCGGTTCCAGGTGCACCCGCTGACCGGCCACGTCCAGGCCGAGCAGCGGATGGTCGAACAGCGCCGCGTCCGGCCCGGTGGCCGTCAGCGCGGCCCGCGAGCGTTCCCGCCGGTCGGGCAGGTCGTCCGCGCCGCCCAGGTCCGTCCAGCTCGCCCGTTGCGGCACCGGTACGCCCAACCGCTGCGCGACCAGCCGCAGCAGCTCCGCCCCACCGTCGGCCTTGACCTGCGCCTCGAATGCGTTGCCCCGGGTGATCGCGAACCGGGACTGGCCGAACCGGGCGGGGAAGCCGACCCGCTGCGCGAGCGCCGACTTGTCCACCCCGGCCCCGTCCAGCACGGCCCGGCGGGCGCAGCCGGGGTTTCCGGTGAGCGCGGCGATGGTCCGGGCGTTGTGCCGTTTCGGGGGCACGTCGCCCCGGATCGCGGCCAGGCGTTGTGCGGTGCTCGTCACGACAGGCCACGATAGCCGCCCCGGCCGACCCCGGCCGGCAGCCGACGCCCGCTGCGGGGTGCCTCGGAGCGGCCGGGTCAGCGGCCGGCGGACCGGTTCCAGGGTGAACGCGGGGAACGGGCACCGGCGGCCGGTCGCCGGCGGCGGCGTGACGGGCGACGACCGGGGGTGCAGGGCGGGCGGGAGGCGGTGTGCACCGGCGCGGTCGGCGGACCCGGTGGGCGGCCGATCAGCCAGCAGAGGAAGCGGGCCACGGTCAGCCGACCGGGAGGCGACGGGCCTCGTCGGCGTCGACGGCGTACTCGACGCCACAGAACGAGCACTGCTGCACGTACTTCGTCCGGATCGGGATCAGCGGCACGAAGAACACGGTGAACTTCGTCGACCGGCGGCTGATCACCTGCGCGGCCCGGTTGCCGCAGTGCCGGCAGACGGCGGTCACCACCCCCGACCGGGTGACCCTGGTGCGGAGTCCGAAGATGAGGAACATCGCCCGGCAGTACCCAGCCCGAGGCCCCGGGAACCCCGGGCGGGGAATTCTGCCCGCCGCACCGTGCCGGGTCAGCTCGCGGTCAGCCGGGCCACGACCTCGCGGACGGTGTCCACCGGAATGGCGAACCCGAGGCCCACGCTGCCCTCGTCCTCCCCGGTGGTGGCGATGGCGACGTTGATGCCCACCACCCGCCCGGCGGTGTCGACCAGCGCGCCGCCGGAGTTGCCGTGGTTGATCGCCGCGTCGGTCTGCACCAGCCCGGTCAGGTCGTCCACCGACCGGTGCAGGGCCGAGACGATCCCGGAGGTGACCGTCCCGGCCAGCCCGAGCGGACTGCCGAACGCCAGGACGGTGTCCCCGACGGTCAGCGTGGCGTCGCTGCCCAGCGTTGCCGGGGTGAGCCCGGCCAACCCGGTCGCCCGCAGCAGCGCGATGTCCGCGGTGGCGTCCTGGGCGACCACGGTCGCCGGTGCGGTACGACCGTCGGAGAGGGTCACCGTGACCTGGCCGCCGGAGTCCACCACGTGCTGGTTGGTGAGGACGAGGCCGTCGGCGTCGAGGACGACGCCGGACCCGAGGCTGGTTTCCCGGGCCCCGGTCACCTCGACGGTGACGATGCTGGGCGACACGGCGGCGACCACCGTGGCGAGGGAGTCGATGGTGGCGGCGGAAACCGCCGCGACGCCCGTCGTCCCGGTGACGGCCGGACCCGCGGCGGCGAACCGGTCCACGACCAGCGCGCCGGTGCCGCCGCCCGCGACCATGAGCACCACGGCCGTACCGGCGGCCGCCACCCGTCGACGCCAGCGCGACGGGGGCGGGGGCGGAGCAGACGGAGGTGGCGGCGACAGCGGCGGGGCCGACGTGGGCGGCGACAGCGGCGGGGCCGACGGGGATGGCGACAGCGGCGGCTCGGCGGTCGGGACGGCCGCGGTGGTGGCCGCCGGGCGCAGCATGGTGTCGGACATCAGGTCACCGCCCCTCGGTCCGGGCGGCCCGCCCGGGCCGGAAACGGGCGGGCCGGTGGCTGTCGGACGGGCGGCGGTGGTTGTCGGGATGCGGCACGGGACCTCCTCGGTAGTGCGATGCACTCACCGTGCCGCGCCGGGCTGAGGTCCCCTTGTGGCGTGCCTGTGCGTCCGCCGTGTGGGGGCGCCGCCGCCCCGCCGGGGCGGCGCCGACGACGTCGACACGTCGGCGGACGACGAAAGCCGCGCCGGGGCGGCGCGGCTTTCGTCGGTGCGGTGCGGCGGTGCGGTCAGGGCGTCCAGTTCGGGCGCAGCGGGTAGCCGTTCACGCCGTCCGGGCCGTTGCGGGTGGCCAGCACCTGGTGCAGTTGGATGCCGTTGCGTTCGAAGGCCAACCGCGACCCGGCCATGTAGAGGCCCCAGACCCGGGCGGTGCCCCGGCCCACCTCGTCGACGCAGAAGTCCCAGTTCGCCACGAGGTTGCGGCACCAGGCGGCAAGCGTCGACGCGTAGTGCTGCCGCAGGTTCTCCTCGTGGTGCACCTCGAACCCGGCGTCGTGCACCTCGCTGATCAGGCGGCCCGGCCCGGCCAGCTCGCCGTCGGGGAAGACGTACCGGTCGATGAACGCGCCGGAGCGGTGCGGGGCCCGGTTGTCGGCCCGGGTGATGCAGTGGTTGAGCAGCCGGCCGCCGGGACGCAGCCGCTCCCGCAGCGCCCGGAAGTAGGCCGGATAGTTGCGTACCCCGATGTGCTCGGTCAGCCCGATCGAGGAGATCGCGTCGAACTGCTCGCGGGGCGCGTCGCGGTAGTCGAGGTGACGCACCTCGGCCAGCCCGGTCAGCCCCTCCCGGGCGATGGCCTCCTGCGCCCACTGCGCCTGCGCCCGGGACAGGGTCACGCCGAGCGCCGTGACGCCGTACTCGCGGGCCGCGTGCCGGACCATGCCGCCCCAGCCGCAGCCCACGTCGAGCAGGCGCATCCCCGGCTTGAGCGCCAGCTTGCCGGCGACCAGGTCGTACTTGGCCGACTGGGCCTGCTCCAGGGTGTCGGTCGGGCTGTGGTAGACCGCGCAGGTGTACGTCATCGAGTCGCCGAGCACCTTCTCGTAGAAGGCGTTGGACACGTCGTAGTGGTGCGAGATGGCGGTGCTGTCCCGGCTGCGGGAGTGCCGCAGCCCGCCCATCACCCGCCGCCAGCGGGGCAGCGCCTCCTGCGGCGGGGCCGGCGGGGGCCGCAGCCGCTCCCAGCCGAGCCCGCGTACCAGGGCCAGCCCCTCGGCCAGCGAGGGGACGCGCAGCCGCAGGTCCTGGAGCACCCGCAGGGCCTCGTACGGGTCGCCGGGGTGCACCCCGCCGAGCCCGAGGTCGCCGCTGACGTACGCCCGGGCCATGCCCAGGTCGCCCGGGGCGGTGAGCAGGTAGGACAGCCCCCGCTCGGAACGGATGTCGAGGGTGATCCCGGCGTCGGCCGGGCCGATCGCGCTACCGTCGTAGCCGGTGATACGGACCGGCAGGTCCCGCGTGGTGACCGCGCGGACGACGTCGGCGACGGTCGGTGCCCGCCGACCCCCCGCCGGCGGGCTGGCCGGGGCGCTCGCCGCCCCCTGTTCTCGGTCGGTCAGGCTCATTCTCGTGCAACCGCCTTCTCGTAAAGTCCGGTGAGCCGATGGTCCGGGTCGTAGCGGTCCTTCACGGCACGCCAGGTCTCCCCGCCGTAGAGCCGGTCGAAGGCCGCCCGGTCGTAGTACGCGTCGGAGTAGAGCGACTTGTGTCCGCCGAACTCCGACACCATCCGCTCGATGGAGCGGTTCACCTCGCCGTCCGCGGCACCCTCCGCGATCGGCACACTGCCCCAGAAGCCGATGTTGACGTACGTCTGGCCGGGGCGCAGCGGGTACAACGGCCAGGCGCGGGCGGAGCCGGGGCCGTCGGGCTCGCGCAGCCGCAACGGGCACAGCCACACCGGGGTCATCCCCACGTTCCGGTCGAACCAGCGCAGGAAGTCGGCCGTGCCGTCCAGTGGGATCTCGACGTCCTGCACGACGCGTTCCCGGGCCGGCCGGCCGCGCCACCGGTCCACCCGGGCGGCCACCTGGTGGCGGTGCTCCAGCCGGACCAGCCGGTGGTAGACGTCGCTGCGCCGCCAGCGGGCCGGCCAGAGCCGGCGTACCACCGGGTGCTGCACCCCGAACGCGGCCGAGCACCAGAACCAGTCGGTGTCCCACCGCCACAGGTAGTCGTGGCCGCTGAGGGTGTCGCGCACCCGGCGGCGCAGCGAGCGGTAGTAGATGTCCTGGCCGGTGTAGTCGCTGGGCCGCTCGGGCTCGTCGGTGAACGAGCCGAGCACCAGGTAGGACTCGCCGGGGCTGAACATGACGCCGTCCATCGCGTCGACCGGCCGGCCCTCCCACTCGCCCTTGGCGACCACGTCGGCGACGGCGGCGGTCAGCTCCTCCAGCCGGGTGAACCGGACGTTGCGCAGGGCCACCGCCCGCCCGACCGGTTGGAGTTCGATGCGCAGCCGGGTGGCGTACCCGAGGCTGCCCAGCGAGTTGGGGAAGGCGGCGAACAGCTCGGCGTCCGGGCCGTCGGGGCGGGCGGTGACGATCTCCCCCGCGCCGGTGAGGACGTCCAGCTCGACGACCGACTCGTGCGGGAGCCCGTTGCGGAACGACGTCGACTCGATGCCCAGCCCGGTGACCGCGCCGCCGAGGGTGATCGTGCGCAGCTGCGGCACGACCAACGGCATCAGCCCGTGCGGGAGGGTCGCGTCGACCAGGTCCTCATAGGTGCACATGCCCTGCACGTCGGCGGTGCGGGCCACCGGGTCGACCGACAGGACGCCGTCCAGGCCGCTGACGTCGAGCCCGGGGGTGCCGGTGGCCGAGCGGGGCCGGAACAGGTTGGAGGTGCGTTTGGCCAGGCGTACGGGGTGCCCGGGGGGCACGGCGGCGTACGACCGTCGCAACGCGTCCACCGCCAGCTCATGATCACGCAGCGCGCGCATGAGATCACCTTACGCTCGATGCGCCGTTCCGGGGGACCGCACCGCTGACCGTTTCGGATCAGCCGGCAACCTCCGACGCGGTGTCCTCACCGGCCTGGTCGGCGGGGTCGGCCACCCCGCCCGGCACCGGCGGAAGGGACGGTCCACGAGGGGCCCGCGACCGGGGCCCACCGGGGGCGTAGCGTGATGGCATGCCGAAAGCCGTGTGGAACGACCAGGTCGTGGCCGAGAGCGACGACACCGTCCTGGTGGAGGGCAACCACTACTTCCCCCGAAGCACCCTGCGCGACGACCTGATCACCGAGTCGGCGACGCACACGGTCTGCCCCTGGAAGGGCACCGCCTCCTACTACTCCCTCACCGACGGCGACCGGACCAGTCCCGACGCGGTCTGGTACTACCCGGACCCGAAGCCCGAGGCGGAGCAGGTCCGCGACCGGGTGGCGTTCTGGAAGGACGTCCGGGTCGTCGACTGATCCCGCCGGCCCGCGGGCCGACTGGCCGTCGGCCCGCCCGGTGGGTCACCATGCTGGCATGGCCGTCCCCGATCCCCACCACGATCCGTCCGGCACCGTGTACGGGGCCCGTCGGGCGGCCCGCCCCGGGCTGCCCGGTGATCCGCTGATGCGGTTCGCGCTGGCCGCCGGCCTGGCGGGCGTACTGCTGGGGGTCTTCTTCGCCACCGGCGTGCTCGGCGGTGGCGGCTCCCCGCCGCCGGTGGTGCCGGCCGCCGCCGCGCCGACCCCGGCCGCCCCGACCTCGGTGGCCCCGACGACCAGCCCGCCGGCCGCGACCACGCCGCCGCCCAGCCCGACCCCGCCGCCCACCACCCCGGCCGCGGTCACCGGGCCGCTCGCGTTGCGGGCGGTCACCTCCGGCCTCTGCGTCGGCACCGACGGCGCGGGCGAGACGGCCACCGCCGAACTGGCCGTCTGCACCGGCGGCGCGGAGCAGCAGTGGGTCGCCAACCCGGTCGGGCCCGACGTGGTGACGCTCACCAACGCCGGGCACGGCCAGTGCCTCGACGTCGACAGCGGCAGCGGCGACGACGGCGCGCGGCTCCAGCAGTTCGGCTGCCACGGGCAGGCCAACCAGCAGTGGCGGGTGACCCCGGTCGGCACCGGGGCGGTCCTGCTGGTCGGCGTCGGGTCGGGCAAGTGCGCGCAGGTCCGCGACGACGGCACGGCAGCCGGCGACGACCTGGTGCAGGCCACCTGCACCGCCGCCGCCGGCCAGCAGTGGACCCTCGGCTGAGCACGTCCGGCAGGCGGGGAGGCGGTCAGCCCCGGTAGCTCCAGGCCCCGGCGGGCCGGGCCGGCGTCAGGACCGGCACCGGTGCCGTGCGGCGGCGCAGCAGCAGCGACAGCAGCCCGGCGCCGATGGACAGCGCCCCGGCCGCGTACCAGGCCGGGGCGTAGTCACCGAGCCGGTCACGGACCAGGCCGGCGGCGGTCGCCGCGAACGCCGCCCCGAACTGGTGCGCGGCGAACACCCAACCGAAGACCACCGCCGCCGCGTCGCCGAAGTACTCCCGGCACAGCGCCACCGTCGGCGGCACGGTCGCCACCCAGTCCAGGCCGTAGAAGACGACGAAGACCAGCATGCTCGGCCCGGTGCCCCCGGTGAACAGGGTGGGCAGCAGCAACAGTGACAGCCCACGCAGCCCGTAGTAGCCGGCCAGCAGCAGCCGGCTGTCCATCCGGTCGGTGAGCCAGCCCGAGGCGATGACGCCGACGATGTCGAAGAGGCCGACCAGGGCGAGCAGGCCCGCCGCCGTGGTCTGCGGCATGCCGTGGTCGTGGGCGGCCGGCACGAAGTGGGTGCCGACCAGACCGTTGGTGGTCGCCCCGCAGATCGCGAAGCCGCCCGCGAGCAGCCAGAACGGGCGGGTCCGGGCGGCGGCGGTGAACGCGGCCACGGCCCGCGCGGCGGCCCCACCGGCCGCCGGCGGGCGGGGCGTCACCCCGGTCGCGCCGTAGGCGGGCAGGCCGAGATCCGCCGGGTGTTCCCGCAGCCACCGGACCACCAGCGGGACGACCGCGAGCGCCGCCCCGGCCACCACCAGTGCCGCCGCGCGCCAGCCGTGGTCGCGGACCAGCACCGCGAGCAGCGGCAGGAAGACCAGCTGGCCGGCGGCCCCACCGGCGGTGAGCACCCCGGTGACCAGCCCCCGACGGTGGACGAACCAGCGCCCGGTGACGGTGGCGACGAACGCCAGCGCCATCGACCCGGTGCCCAGCCCGACCAGGACGCCCCAGCAGAGGATGAGTTGCCAGCTCGCCGTCATGAAGACGGTCAGGCCGCTGCCCAGCGCCACCAGCGCCAGCGCGCCGGCCACCACCCGACGGATGCCGAAGCGGTCCATCAGGGCGGCGGCGAACGGTGCGGTCAGGCCGTAGAGCAGCAGGTTGACCGAGACGGCGGCGGAGATGGTGGCCAGCGGCCAGCGGAACTCGGCGTGCAGCGGGTGCAGCAGCACCGACGGGGTGGCGCGGAAGCCGGCCGCGCCGACCAGCGCGACGAAGGCGACGGCGGCCACGGTCCAGGCCGGGTGGAGACGACGGGCTCGGGTCACGCTCCGAGTCTGGGACACGCTCCGGCGGGCGACGAGTGGCCGGAAAGCCATGGTGCGCAATAATCGGGCCATGACCATCAGGCCGCACCGGATCGGCGTGCTCGCCCTCGACGGCGTGGTCGGCCTCGACCTGGGCACCCCGGCCCAGGTCTTCGGGGCCGCCCGCACCGCCGACCGGCTTCCGCTCTACACCGTCGACACCTGCACCCCGGGCGGTCGCCCGGTCCGCAGCTCCGCCGGTTTCCGGGTCCTCCCCGACCACGGGCTCGACCTGCTGGCCACCGTGGACACGGTGGTCGTGCCCGGCCTGCACGCCGGCCCACCGATGACCGACGGCACGATCGACCCGGCGGTCTCCGGCGCGCTGCACGACGCCCACCGCCGGGGCGTACGGATCATGTCGATCTGCACGGGCGCGTTCGCGCTGGCCGCCGCCGGTCTGCTCGACGGGCACCGGGCCACCACCCACTGGGCGCACGCCGACCGGTTCCGCCGGCTGTACCCGCACGTCGACCTCGACCCGGACGTGCTGTTCATCGATTCCGGCCGGGTGCTCACCTCGGCCGGGGTGGCTGCCGGCATCGACCTGTGCCTGCACGTCGTACGCGGCGACCACGGCAGCGAGGTGGCCAACCGGGCGGCCCGCCGGTGCGTGGTGCCACCCTGGCGCGACGGCGGGCAGGCCCAGTACATCGAACGACCCGTGCCGCGCACCCCGGCCAGCGGCACCGCGGCCACCCGGGAGTGGGCCCGGCAGCGGCTGCACGAACCGGTCGCCCTGCGGGACCTGGCCGCCCACGCCCGGATGAGCGTACGCACCTTCACCAGGCACTTCCGCTCCGAGACCGGCCTGAGCCCGGCGCAGTGGCTGCTCCAGCAGCGCACCGACCACGCCCGGCTGCTCCTGGAGACCACCGACCTGGCCATCGACCAGGTGGCCCGGCGGGCGGGCTTCGGCACCACCGCCGCCCTGCGCCAACACCTGAACACCCGGATCGGCGTCTCCCCCTCGGCCTACCGGCGCACCTTCCGCCGTACCCCCGCTGCCGGGGCGGCGTCAGGCGGGCTGCGGCTGGTCGCGGAGCATCCGTAGCTGCGCCAGGTGCCGGGGCAGGTGCACCCGGGCGTGCAGGTCGAGGGTGCGCGACCACGGCAACGGCTCGTCGACGACCAGGTCGAAACCCTCCCGCAGGTGCGTCTCGACCGGGGTGTCGGCGGCCGGGCCGAGCCGGTCCACCAGGCCGCAGAGCCGGCCGCTGGTGGCGCGCAGCAGGGTGGCCAGGCCGGGCAGCCCGCCACACTGCGCGACCAGGGCGTCCAACTCGGGCCGGTGCACCCCGGTCAGGTCGTAGTAGGCGAACGGCGCCCCGGCCAGCACCGCCTCGGTCGCCTCGCTCATCAACTCGTCGTTGGCGACCAGGTGCGCCACGATCCGCTCCGCGTCCCACCCGTCCGGCGGGGCCGGCCGGAACCCGCCCGCCCCGACCTCGGCGAGCAGGCTCCGGTAGACCGCACGCAGCTCCACGCCCCCAGTCAACCCCGTACCGCCGGGTCGGGTGGACGGTTGTGCCGCCCGGGTCACCCGGACGGGCGGCCCCACCCCCATGGCCCGGACACGGTCAGCGCCCGGAGCTGCGGCGGGAACGGAGGTAGTCGGAGACCACGTACTCGCCCAGGTCACCCAGGTCGGGGGTGAACAGGCGGCCCCGGGAACGGCGGGCCACCGCGTCCATGAACCGGCGCAGGCCCGGGTCCTCACCGAGCAGGAACAGGTTGAGCGTGACCCCGGCGCGGGCCAGCCGGTCCACCTCGTGGATGGTCGCCTCGACCGTCTCCGGCAGCGACGGCCAGTGGAAGTACGCCTCACCGTCGTCCGGGTCGAGGTGGGCGGTCGGCTCGCCGTCGGTGACCACCAGCACCACCGGCTCGGCCCCCGGATGCCGGCGCAGGTGCCGGCCGGCCAGCCGCAGCGCGTGCTGGAGGTTGGTGCCCTGCCGCAGGTCCGGCTCGACCGCCGCCAGCTCCTGCTGGGTCAACGGCACCGCCTCCAGGCCGAACCCGACGATCTGCAACGCGTCCTGCGGGAACCGGGTCGCCATCAGGTGCGACAGCGCCAGCGCCGTCTGCTTCATCGGCCCCCACCGCCCCTGCGACACCATCGAGTACGACAGGTCCACGCACAGCGCCACCGCCGCCGACGCCCGCCGTTCGGTCTCCACCACCTCGAAGTCCTCGACGGCGAGTTGCAGCGGCACGGTGGGGCCTGCCCGACGCACCGCCCGGGTGAGCGTGCGCACCACGTCCAGGGGCTGCTCGTCGCCGTACTCCCACTGCCGGGACGCCCCGCTGACCTCGCCGGCCGCCCCGGCCGTACGCAGGTCGTGCTGGCCGCGCGGGCCGGCGGTGAGGTCGGCGAAGACCCGACGCAGCGCGGTGCCGGCGAGTCGGCGCAACGCCTTCGGGCTGAGCGTCAACCCCTCGGCGTCCCGGCTCACCCAGCCCTGCCGGCGCAGCTCCCGCTCCAGCTCCCGCAACCGGCGTACGTCGTCGGCGGCGTCGCGGCCCAGCGTCCGGGCGACCGCGTCGACGTCCACGTCGTCCAGGGTGGCCCCCGGGTGCTCCTGGTCGAGGGAGTCGAGCAGCTCGTCCAGCTCGGCGATCTCGTCCAACGCCCCGGTGGCCTCGCCGTAGCCGAGCGGCTGGTCACCCCGGACCCGCTCGCCGCGCTGCCAGTTCAGGTCGGGGCGCAGCGCACGCAGGTGGCCGTCGAGCGCGGACAGCTCACCGGCGAGCCGGTCACCGAGCGACTGCCGCATCAGCCCGGCCAGCTCCTCGCGCTGCCGGTCGGACAGCGACCGCATCAGCCGCTCCCCCGCCGCCGCCCGCCGGGCCAGCACGTCGACCAGCTCGTCGACGGTGCGCGGCTGCTCCGGGAAGAAGTCGCCGTGCCGGCGCATGAACTCGGCGAACGCGTCGGTGGTGTCCTCCGCGCGGGCGTGCCGGGCCAGCAGGTCGTTGAGGTCCCGCATCATCTCGGCGAGCTGCGCCTGCACGGCCGGGTCACCGGCGGCCCGCGCCGCGTCGCGCAGCCCGGCGAACCGCTGCTCCAGCACCTCGCCGCGCAGCCCGTCGAGAATCCGCTGGTACGCCTGCCGGGCCTCGTCGCTGGTCCACCGGTATCCGGAAAGCTCCTGCACCGCGCGGGCGGTGGAGCGGGGCAGGTTGTCCAGCACCGTCTCGGCGAACCGGGCGTCGTCGTCGGTGCGCCCGCGCAGCACGTCCCGTTCCGCCGCGAGGGCCTGGTCGAGCAGCGCCCGGGACCGGGTCACCGCGCCGTCCAGGTCGCCCCGGCGCAGCGCCTCCCGCCGCAGCCGGCGGGCGCGGGCGGCCAGGTCGTCCAGGCCGCCCCGGTTGTTCGGGCCCCGGCGCAGCAGGTCACGCAGCGCCTCCCGCAGGCTGCCGCCGGCCAGCACCTCCGCGCCGACGGAGTCCACGGCGGCACGCACGTCGTACGGCGGGGCGAGCGGGTCGGGGCCGCCCTGCCACTGGCCGTACCGGAACCGGTTGCCGGCCATGCTCAGCTCCGACCGCCGTAGACGGTACGACCCGACTCGGTGACGTCCTTGCCGAGCCGGCGGGTCAGGTGCAGCCCCTCCAGCACGAACTCGACCCCGGCGGCGGCCTGCTCCGGGGTGGGCGCGTCGCCCAGCCCCAACCGGTCCAGCGCCTTGGCCAGCCCCGGCACGGTGCCGACCTGGCGCAGCAGTTCCGCCGAGGCGACCAGCTCACCGGTCTCGATCACCGCACCCTCGGCGACCAGCGCGGTGAACCCGGAGAGGTCCAGTCCGGCCAGCCGGGCCCGGAACGTCTCGGCCGTGGCGGTGCGCAGCAGGTGGGCCAGGATCTCGGTCTCCCGCCCCTCCTCACCGCTCTCGAACTCCACCTTGCCGCGCAACGTCGAGGTCACCGACACCGCGTCGCCGACCCGGGCGACCGGCGCCTCGGGCCGTGCCGTGGCGTCGCCCGGCGCGGTGCCGCCGGACGGCCCGGTCCGGGAGCCGGCGGGCCCGGCGAGCAGGCCGGCGCGGCGCAACGCGGCGGCGGCGACGGTCTCGGCGGCGGCGATGGCGAACCGGGCGGAGACACCGGAGCGCGGGTCCACCGACGACGACTCGCGCACCGCCCGGGCGAACCGGGCCAGCACCTCCAGCACGTGCTCCGGCACCTCGGCGACCAGGTCGGCCTCCTGCCGGATCAGCGCCAGCTCCAGCTCCAGGTCGACCGGGTAGTGGGTGCGCACCTCCGCGCCGAACCGGTCCTTCAGCGGGGTGATGATCCGACCCCGGTTGGTGTAGTCCTCCGGGTTGGCGCTGGCCACCAGGAACAGGTCCAGCGGCAGGCGGAGCTGGTAGCCGCGGACCTGGATGTCCCGCTCCTCCAGCACGTTGAGCAGCGCCACCTGGATGCGTTCGGCCAGGTCGGGCAGCTCGTTGACGGCGAAGATCCCCCGGTTGGTGCGCGGCACCAGCCCGAAGTGGATGGTCTCCGGGTCGCCGAGGGTGCGCCCCTGGGCCAGCCGGATCGGGTCGACGTCACCGATCAGGTCACCGACGCTGGTGTCCGGGGTGGCCAGCTTCTCGCCGTAGCGCATCGAGCGGTGCAGCCAGCCGACCGGCAGGTCGTCGCCGGCCTCGGCGACCAGCGCGCGGGAGGCCGGGGTGAGCGGGTGCAGGGGGTGCTCGTTGAGCACCGAGCCGGGCAGCACCGGGGTCCACTCGTCGAGCAGCGCCACCAGCGAGCGGATGAGTCGGGTCTTGCCCTGGCCGCGTTCGCCGAGCAGCACCATGTCGTGGCCGGCGAGCAACGCCCGCTCGACCTCGGGCAGCACGCTGTCGTCGTAGCCGACGATGCCGGGGAAACGGTCCTCGCCGGAGCGCATCCGGGCCAGGAGGTTGTGGCGGAGTTCCTGCTTGACGGTCTGGTACCGGTGTCCGGCGGCGCGCAGTGCGCCGAGGGTGCCCGGCAGGTCGGCGGGCGGGACCGGGAGAGCCTGGTTGGGCGCAGTCACCCGACCCACGCTAGCGCGGTCCCGGCCGCGCCGCCCCCGGCACCGGGATCGACCCCGACCGGCCCCCGGCCTGACAGCTCACCTCCCGAGGCGGGCCCGGACCAGCTTCGGCAGCGCGGCCAGGCCGGTGACCGGCCGGAACCGCCGGGCGGCGGCGGCCAGCGCGGCGTACTCGTCGGCGGGCAGGTCGATCTCGGCGGCGGCGGCGTTGCGTTCCACCTGCTCGACGCCCGACGCCCCCGGGATGGCCACCACGTTCGGGTGACGCAGCAGGTACGCCAGGGCGATCTGGCTGGGCGTGGCGTCGTGCGCGTCGGCCACCTCCCGCAGGGTGTCGATCAGCGCACCGCCCCGGGTCAGGTTCTCCGGCAGGAAGTACGGATTGGCCCGGCGCACCGCCCCGGTCGGCGGGTGCGACGCGTCGTACCGGCCGGAGAGGAAGCCCTGGGCGAGCGGGCTGTACGCGATGACGATCCGCCCGGCCTGCTCCGCGTACGGGATCAGGTCCTCCTCGGGCCCACGGTCGACCATGCTGTAGCGGACCTGGTTGCTCAGCACCCGCCGGCCCAGCGCGGCCTCGGCGAACCGCCACCGGCGCAGCGGATAGTTGCTGACCCCGACCTCGCCGACCAGGCCGACGTCCTGCAGGGCGCGCATGCCGCGCATGGTGTGCGTGTCGGCCACCACCGGGTTGGCCTGGTGCACCTGGTAGAGGTCGATGCAGCCGACGCCGAGCCGGGCCGCCGAGGCGACCGCCCGCTGCTGCACCACCGGGGCGACCGGCAGCAGCGGGAAGATCTTGCTGGCCACCACGGCCCGGTCCCGGTCGCCGTCGAGCGCCGCGCCGAGGATGCGTTCGCTGCGGCCGAAGCCGTACAGCTCGGCGGTGTCGAAGAGGGTCACCCCGAGGTCGAGGGCCCGCCTGACGATCTGCGCCGCCCGCTGGGCGTAGTCGGGCCCGTAGCCCCACTCGGTGGACCCGAACTGCCAGGTGCCCAGGCCGATCTTGGAAATGGGACGGGGGGTGTCGAGCGGGACGTAGCGCATGGCTCGAAGCTACCCCGGTGGCAGGCCCGCCGGGCCGGTCCCGCCCGGCCCGTCGACGGCGGCCCGCCGCCGCAGGTCGGGGCCGGGTTAGGGTCGGGGGCGTGACCTACCTCGCCGCGGCCGACCGCTACGACCGGATGACCTACCGCCGCAGTGGGCGCAGCGGCCTGCGACTGCCCGCCCTCTCGCTCGGGTTGTGGCACAACTTCGGGCCCGACCGGCCGTTCGACAGGCAGCGGGACATCGTCCGCCGCGCGTTCGACCTCGGCATCACCCACTTCGACCTGGCGAACAACTACGGCCCGCCGCCCGGCGCGGCGGAGGAGGCGTTCGGCCGGCTGCTCGCCACCGACCTCAAGCCGTACCGGGACGAGCTGGTGGTGTCCAGCAAGGCCGGCTACCTGATGTGGCCCGGCCCGTACGGCGAGTGGGGTTCCCGCAAGTACCTGATCTCCTCGCTGGACCAGTCGCTGCGCCGGATGGGGCTGGACCACGTCGACATCTTCTACTCCCACCGCTTCGACCCGGACACCCCGCTGGAGGAGACGATGGGGGCGCTGGACGCCATCGTCCGGTCCGGCCGGGCGCTCTACGTCGGCGTCTCCAACTACGACTCGGAGCAGACCCGGCGGGCCGCCGCGATCCTGCGTGACCTGGGCACCCCGCTGCTGATCAACCAGCCGTCGTACTCGATGGTCAACCGGTGGACCGAGGATGACGGGCTGCTCGACACGCTGGCCGAGGTCGGGGCGGGCTGCATCGCGTACAGCCCGCTGGCCCAGGGGCTGCTCACCGACCGGTACCTCGACGGCATCCCCGCCGACTCCCGGGTCCGCACCAGCGTCTTCCTCGACGAGAGCGACGTGACCGAGGAGAAGCTCGCCACCGTCCGGGGCCTCGCCGGGATCGCCGCGCGGCGGGGACGGACGCTGGCCCAGCTCGCCCTGGCCTGGGCGCTGCGCGACCCCCGGATGACCAGCCTGATCATCGGGGCGAGCAGCGTGGCCCAGTTGGAGGGCAACGTCGCCGCCCTGGACCACCTCGACCTCACCCCCGACGACCTGACCGAGATCGACCGCCTCCTGCCCTGACTGCCCTGACCCGTCGGCCTGGCCGGGCGGCCGGCCCGGCCGGCGCGTCAGGGCTGTTGGGTCGGAGTTGCGCTGTCCGGGCCGGGTGGTGCCGCCGTTGGGCCGACACTGCGTTGGCCGTGCGACAAGGTTGATCTTGCTGGGCGGGTCGGCCCGGCGGGCGTCACCAGACGCGGCGGCGGCCGGCCCGGTGGTTGCGGACGCCGCAGGGGCGGCCCGGGGGAACGGGGGCCGGGCGGCGCAGCCGGGTCGCCACCAGCGCCACCAGCAGCACGGTCACCACCACCGCCGCGCCCACCACCAGTCGGAGGTTGCCGCCGCCGACCTGGGTCACCGACGCCACCGGTACGCCCGCCTCCTCGGCCGGGCCGGCGGACCCGTCACCGACCGCAGTCGCTCCGGCGGGGACGGCCGGGTCCGGGCCGGGGTCGGCGGTCGTGCCGTCGGTCGGGTCGGCGGCGGCCGGGGCGGGGTCGACCGGGGTGGCCGCCAGCACGCCGTCCGCCGGGCGGAACAGCACGTCGGAGCAGGAATAGTAGGTGTCCGGGGTATCGGAGTTCTGCCACACCGTGTAGATCAGGTGCCGCCCGGTCAGCCCGGCGGGCAGCCGCCCCGGGATCTGGTACGACCCGTCCCGCAGCGGCGGGTCGGTCACCGACAGGAACGGGATCGTGTCGAGATCGGACCAGCGCAGCGGGGTTCGCGGGTCGTACCCGGAGCGGGTGGTGTAGAGCCGGAAGGTCCCCTTGTGCGGGATGGTGCCCCGGTAGCGGAACGTGTACCTCGCACCGGCGGTCAGCTCGGTCGCCGGCCAGTCAGTCCGGGCCAGGTCCAGCCCCCGGTAGGCCGACAGCCCGCCGCTGCACAGCTCGCCGTCCGGGATGCGCTGCCGGTCGCGGCCGTTGACGCCGTACACCCGGATGTTGTCCCACTCGCGCACCGCCGCGCCGGCCGACACCGCCGCCAGGCAGGCGGGCGTCGAGACGTGCGGCCCCTCCGGGCCGCAGGCCGCCGAGCGGCTCAACGGGCTGGTCGGTGCGCCGTGCGCGGCGGCAGGGGCCGCGTCGAGCAGCACGGTCACCGCCACGACCGCGAGGGCGGCGAACGTTGCGCGTACGGTCATCTGGTCGACCTCCCGCCCTTGGTACGGACGCGGGCGGGCAAAGGTTCGACGGTACGGCGTGCGGGCCGGCGGCGCAGGGCCGGTTGCCTCTACAGTGACCGCACTTCCCGCATCAAGGAGCGCACGTGTCCGAGCCGGAACCGACGTCAGACTCCCCCGGGGGCAGCCCCCCGCCCGAGGCTCCGCCCGCCCCCGGGACGCCGTACCTGTTGGCCATGTCCGCCCGGGACGGGATGCCGCCGGCGATCAGGTGGCCCGGTCGGGCGGATGAGCCCGGCTGGGCCATTCCGGTCCAGGTCCCGGACGGCACCCTCGGGTACGCGGTCTTCCTGCCCCTGGTGCCGGCGACCACCGACACCCCGCCCGGCACCGCCGGACCGGTCGTAGCGCCCCTCCCCGCTGGCGACGGCCCGGCCGGCACCGCACCACCGGTGACCTCGACCGGGCCGGCAGCAGCCGCCGACGGATCACCGTCGACCACGGCAGCGGCAGGCCCGGCGACCCCGCCGGGGAGGGCGACCGGCACCGTGGCAGCGGCCGGCACGACAGCCGGTGCCACGGGGGGCAACGCCACGCCAGCCGGTGCCGCGGAGGGCGGCACCGCAGCGGCCGACGTCGCGAAGCCCGGCTCGACGAAGGCCGCCCCGACGACGACCGAGGTGGCACCGCCCGGCCAGGCGGCGACCGAAGTGACACCGGACGGCCAGGCGGCGGTCGACGTGGCACCGGCCGGCCAGGCGGCGACCGAGGTGACACCGGACGGCCAGGCGGCGGCCGAAGTGACACCGGACGGCCAGGCGGCGGCCGAGGTGGCACCGGACGGCCAGGCGGCGGTCGACGTGGCGGCGGCCGGCGGGGCCGGCCGGTCGGTGAGCGTGCCGGCACCGCGCACCGCGGCGGGCTCGGCGGACGACGCGCCGACCCCGGCCGGCCGACCCGCCCCGGTCCCGGCCACCGCCCCGACGACGCCCGGCCCACAGTCCGGTCCGGGTAGGCCCGTACCCCCCGGTCAGCAACCGCCCCCCGGGGCCGGCGTGCCCGCCCCCGGTCGGCCGGGGGCCGGCGGGTTCGGTACCGACGGGCGGCCGGCGCAGTGGGGTGGGTCACCCGGGGCCTGGGCCCCGGTCCCGCCCCCGCCGTCGTTCCTGAGCACCCGGTGGCCCGGTCCCGGACCCGCCGCCGGCTGGGCGGTGCCGGCGGCGGTGCTGGCCGGGGCGTTGGGCGTGGCGTGCTTCGTCCCGCTCACCCGCACCGGCATCGGCTGGTTCCTCGGCTGGCTGGTCCTCACCGTCGGGGTGGTCGCGGCCGTCCGGCGCAACGCCGACGCGCTCACCCGCACCGACCGGCTGATCCGGGGCGGCTGGGCGGCGGCCGCGCTGGCGCTGCTGGCCGTGCTGGCGTTCCGTAACGCCTGGTGGCTGGTGACCTTCTGCGTCCTCGGGGCGCTGGGCTGCGCGACGTTGGCGATCGTGGGCGGACGACAGGTCCGGTCCATCCTGTTCAGCCTGGTCGCGGCCCCGTTCGCGGCGCTGCGCGGGCTGCCCTGGGTACGGCGGCACGTGACCGCCACCGGCGGCGGCCAACTGGTGCCCCGGGTCGTCGGCTCGGTCGCCGCCACCGTCGTGGTGCTGCTCGTCTTCGGTCTGCTGCTGTCCTCCGCCGACGCCGCGTTCGACCAGGTGCTCGGCGCGGTGGTGCCCGAGGTCAACGTGGACACCGTGTTCCGCTGGCTCTTCCTGGCCGCCGTCGGTGGGTCGATCGCGGTCGCCGCCACGTACACCCTGGCCGCGCCGCCGGACCTGTCGACCGTCGACCGGGAGGGTCGGCGGCGACTGGGCATCCTGGAGTGGGCCCCGGCCATCGCCGCCCTGACGCTGCTCTTCGTCGGTTTCGTCGCGGTGCAGTTCACCGTGCTCTTCGGCGGTCAGCGGCACGTCCTGCGAACCGCAGGGCTGAGCTACGCCGAGTACGCGCGCAGCGGGTTCTGGCAGCTCACCGTGGTGACCCTGCTGACCGTGGCCGTGCTGGGCGGGGTCAGCCGCTGGGCGCGACGGGAGAGCCGGGCCGAACGGGTGCTGCTGCGGGTCCTGCTCGGGCTGCTCAGCGCGCTCAGCGTGGTGATCGTGGTGTCGGCGCTGTCCCGGATGTACACCTACCAGAAGGTCTACAGCTTCACCGGGGAACGGATCTTCGTGATGGCGTTCGAGCTGCTGCTCGGCGCGGTCTTCCTGATGGTCCTGGCGGCGGGCGTACGGTGGCGGGGCCGCTGGATCCCCGGCGCCACCGTCGGGCTGGCCGTGGTGATGCTGCTCAGCCTGGCCGTGCTCAACCCGGAGGACTACGCGGCCCGCCGCAACATCGCCCGGTACGAGCAGTCCGGCAAGATCGACGCCTGGTACCTGCGGGCGCTCTCCGCCGACGCCACCCCCGCCCTGGCCGACCTGCCGGACCGGATCCGCCGCTGCACGCTGAGCTGGATCGACGACGACCTCGCCGAGCCCGACCCGTGGTACGCCTGGAACCTGGGCCGCAGCCGGGCCCGCGCGGAGTTGGAGCGGCTGGGCCCGCGCGCGGTCGGCGGGCAGAAGGACTGCAAGGCCGCCGACCAGTTCGACCTGCCGAAAACCCGGCGCACCCCGCGCTGACCTCCCTGCGCCGCCCGGCCCCCGGTCTCCGGCCGGGGGCCGGACCGATCTCGCTGCCCGGCCCGGTCGCCTGACCGGGCCGGGCAGCGGCGTCCGGACGGCGATTCGACCCCGGCGGGCAACCCCCGGTGCCGGACCCCGCGTGACTATCTCGACAAGGGGATCGGAGGCCCGGATGGGTGATCGCGACACGGCGTTCGCGGCGTACTTCGCGGCACGCTCGGAGGCGATGCGCGGCACCGCGTACCTGCTCTGCGGCGACTGGCACCGGGCGGAGGACCTGGTGCAGACCGCGTTCACGAAGCTCTACCTGGTCTGGAACCGGGTGTCCCGGCACGAGGTGCTCGACGCCTACGTACGCCAGATCCTGGTGCGGACCTTCCTCGACGAGCGACGGCGCGGCTGGTGGCGGCGGGAGCGGGTGGGTGGCGAGCAGACCGAACGGCCGTCACCGCCTGACTCGCCGGAGAACCGGCTGGTGCTGCTCCAGGCGCTGGCCGCCGTGCCGCCGCGCCAGCGGGCCGTGCTGGTGCTCCGGTACTGGGAGGACCAGTCCGTCGACGAGGTCGCGGCGGTGCTCGGCTGCTCCGCCGGGACGGTGAAGAGCCAGTCGGCGCGCGGCCTGGAGACGTTGCGTGGCCTCCTGTCCCCCACCCTCAGCGGCACCCGGAAGGGGCAACCATGAACGGCGAAGAACTGCGTGAGGCACTACGGACCGAGATGGCCGCCACCGCCCGGCCACCGTCGTTGAGCGTGGACACCGCGCTGCGGAGCGGCCGACGGGCCCGGGTACGCCGTCGTGCCGTCTGGGCCGGGGCCGGCGTGACGGCGGCGCTGCTCGCGGTGACCGGGGTCGGGGCGGTCGGCGCGGCCGGCTCCGGGGGGTTCACCCCGGCGGCGCCGGGCGTCGGCACCGTCCCGCCACCGTCGGTGCACGACACCAAGCCGGCGTGGCCGACCGGCCCGGACGGCCGACCCCAGGAGGACCGGACGGCGCGGGCCGGCACCCGGTACGACCAGGCGACCCGGCTGCTCGACGACCTCGTCGCGGTGGTGCCGGCCGGCTACACCGTGCCGTCGGACCCGGCGAACCCGCCCGCCGGCCAGCCGCCGTCGCGCGACCACCAGGCACAGTTCGACGACAGGGTGGACGGCGTCGAGGTGTGGAGCTACACGGCCTCGGCCACGATCCGCCAGGGACAGCGGACGGGCCGGGTGCTCGTCGAGGTGCACAGCGCCGGCAACCGGCTGCCGGCCGAGCCGTGCCCGCTGGCCCGACAGTTCTGGGTCACGGCGGGCGCGTGCGAGGTGGTGACCGTCGGCACGACGCGGATCGGTGTGGTGGTCCGCGCCGCCGCCGACGACCGGTTCGACCAGTGGGCGGCGTACCGGCATCCGGACGGCACGGTGGTCTTCGTGGCGCAGTCCCGACGGCTCGGCGACGGGCAGCCGGAGCTTGCCGCCCTGCCGTTCACGCCGGAACGACTCGCGGTCCTCGCCACCGACAGCCGGTTCCACCTGCGCTGAGCGCGGTTCCCCGGGCGGCGGGCCGGGCGCGGGCGGGCCGGTCAGCGGCGACGGGGGCCGCCGACCCGGGCCGCGCGGGCGACGGGCCCGGTCGCGGTGACGACGGGGCGGTACGGTCAGCGGCCGGTGCCCGCCGCGCGGATCGGCTGGGCCCGCCACCCGGCCTCGTCCCGGGGCGGGTGCGGCGGGCGGGCACACAGGACGTACGACTCGGGGGCCATCGCGCCGTGCCGGCCGCCGAGCGTGGCCATCACCGCCGCGTGCAGTTCCCGGGGGCCGACGCGCGGGTCCGCCGGGGCGGCGTAGCCGACGAGTGACCGGGTGCCGCCGGGCCCGCCCCGCAGGACGATCCGGGCGGTCGGGTCGCCGGCCGCGGTCCGGAGCACCTGTTCGCTGGCGGTGACGTCGATCCAGGCGGCGTCGATCTCCACCCACTCCGGGCCGCGTACCACCGGGTCGAGGTCGACGAGATCGCCCAGCCGGGCGAGGTCGACGTCCCGGTCGGCGGCGGTCAGCAGGATGCGCTCCATCGACCACAGCAGTGCCGCGGCCTCGTCGGTGGTCACGTGCCGGACGTCGTGGGTGAGACCGACCACGACGGTGGGCCGGGTGTGCAGGATGGTGAGCCGGACCGGGTCGGTGGTGGTCGCGTCCAGGCCGCTCTCCACCTCGGTCCCGTGCACCGGCACCCCCGCCCGCCCGTCGAAGACGCCGCCCCGGGTGCTGCTCATGTCGTTGATCACCAGGTCCCGGTGCCGCTGGCAGCCCCGCTGGGAGCCGATCGACTGGACCGACTCCTCCACGGCGGTCGCGTCGAAGTAGGCGTACTGGTAGGCGTTGAAGATGGCCAGGTGGGTCCGGCGCAGGGTCTCGTGGAACGACGGGGCGGGGCTGAACGGGACCAGCGCACTCTGCGCGATGCTGCCGACGAAGTTCTGCATCCGGGGCAGCGCGCGGTTGCTGTAGAGGGCCTCCAGCGCGGCCAGTTCGGTGCCCGTCCACCAGGACAGCAGGGTCGCCGTGGTGGTGACGAGGACGCTGGCCGGGGTGACCCTGGTCCGCCTGGCGACCGCGTCGATCGCCTCGGCGACCGGCCCGGACCGCAGGGTCGCGAGGCGGAACTCCGGCGGCCCCTCCCGACGGGCCGGCACCGAGAGCAGGCAGGGTGGGATGGTGTGCAGTTGCTGCCGCCAGTAGGCGAGGGTCCTCGCCATCCGACGCCGCGCCTGCGGGGTCCGCTCGTACTCGGCCTGGTCGGCGGGCTGCCAGACCGGGGGGCCCACCGTGCGGTCGGCGGGGGACGCGACGAGCGCGACGAGTTCGTCAAGCACGAGGTTGGCGGTCACCAGGTCCGCGACGGCGTGGGAGAACTCGAAGACGGCCCGGACGGGCACCCCCGAATCCGTGGTGACCGCCATCCGGACGGGGAACTCGGCGCCGTGGTCGAACGGGCGGGGCGGGTCGCTGATCCAGGTCCGGTCGTACGCCCCGGACCCGAGTTCGAGCAGCAGCAGGTCGACGTGCCCGTCCCGGGTCACCACCTGGGCCCGTTCCACGCCGGTGCCCACCTCGTACACCGTGCGGAGTCCCTCGTGGCGGGAGACCAGCACGCCTACCGCCGCGCGGACGTCGTCGACGGTACGCCCGGCGGGCAGGTCCGCGTACCCGACGAACACCGCGCCGCTGCCCTCGTGCGGCAACCAGTCGAACACGTTGCTCTGACCGTGGGGCATCGGCCACCGGCCCGAGCGGAGCCCGGCGAAGGGCACCCGCACCGTCCGTACGGCGGTCGACGTCTCGGCTGTGGTCATCTGGCTACCCCCGGGTCGGGACGGGTCGGGCGGACACGGGACCTGTCACTCCCGGCGACCGGGCACCACGCCGCCGGGCACCGCGTCCCGGTCGGCTGCCGGTCCGCCGGCCGGTGCCGGGTCCCGGTCGGGTGCCGGGTCGGCGTCGGTGGCGACGGGTTCCGGGGCCGGCTTCGGGTGGGTCAGCAGGCGCAGCCCGGCCAGCAGGATCACCAGCGACAGGACGGCGAGCAGGAGCCGGTGGTCGACGACGACGATGAGGGCGGCGGCGACACCGATGGCCGCGGTCTGCGGGATCGTCACCAGCATCCCCGCCGTGGTGAAGGCCCGCCCCAGCAGCCGCGACGGGGTGTGCCGCTGCAACAGGGTGTTCCAGCCGATCGAGAACCAGGTGACCGCGAGCCCGATGCCCACCGCCCCGCCCAGCACCACCGCTGTCGCGCCGACGGCCAGGGCGGCGCAGCCCACCCCGAGGCCGATCAGGGCGCCGCCGATGGCCCTCGCCTCGCCGACGCGGCGCAGCAGCCACGCGCCGGTGAAGCCGGCGACGATGGAACCGATCCCCTGGACGCTGACGATCACCCCGAAGAACGCCGCCGGCCGGTGCAGCCCGTCCTCGACCACCACGAAGATGATCGGCTCCAGGAAGCCCACCGCCCCGAACGCGACGGCGCTGACCACGGTTACCTGGGACAACAGCGGAACCGACCGGATGTGACGCAGGCCGGCGAGCAGTTCGGTGCCGAACCGTTCCCCGCTGCGTTCCGGTGGCGACTCGACGACCCGCACCGTGGCCAAGGCGATGATGGCGGCGAGGAAGGTCAACGCGTCGATCAGCGCCAGCAGGTGACCGCCGAACGCGGCGTAGATGCCGGAACCGACGAGCGGCGCGAGAATCCGGGTGAACCCGAACAGGGTGCCGAACGCCGCGTTGGCCGAGCCCAGGTCACTGTCGGGCAGCAGGTCCTTGAGCAGGGCGTTGCGCCCCGCCATGAGCACCGTGGCGACGCAGCCGTGCACGATGGCGACGCCGTAGATGATCCAGGTGTGTTCGGCGGTCCGTACCAGCAGCAGCGCCAGCACCGCCAGCCCGGCGACCGCGTTGGTCGCCATCAGCAGCGGCTTGCGGCGTACCCGGTCGATCTGCCGTCCGGCCAGCGGGGCGAACAGCACCGGCAGGCCCATCGCCAGGAACACGGCACCGGCGGCCGAGTTGCTCCCGGTGAGGTCCTTGACCCAGATGCCGAGGGCCAGCAGCAGCGCGGTGTCCCCGAAGCCCGACAGGGCGTCGCCGACGTACAGCCGACGGAACCGGGCGTCCCTGAACGCGGTCACTCAACTCAGCGCCTCTCGGTGGTTGGTGGAACGGCCGACGGGTTCCAGCCGTACCTGCAGGTGGCGGTAGCCGTGGACCAGGTTGGAGCGCAGCGGCACCGGCTCGCCGACCACGGACACCGAGTCGACGAACTCGGCCAGCGCGAGCAGCAGCGCCCGCAGTTCCAGCCGGGCCAGCGCCGCCCCCAGGCAGTGGTGCGGGCCGTAGCCGAACCCGAGGTGGTTGGCCGGTCGGCCGGGACGGAACTCGTCGGCCGCCGCGAAGTGCCGGGGGTCGCGGTTGGCCGCCGGCAGCCAGGCCACCACCGCCTCGCCGCTGGCCACCCGCTGACCGGGCAGCTCGACGTCCTCGGTGGCGACCCGCAGCACGTGCATCGCGGGTGAGGTCCACCTGATGACCTCCTCGACGAGCGGCCCGACGAGGTCCGGGTCGGTGCGCAGCCGGTCCAGGGTGCCGGCGGCGGTGGCCAGCGCGTGGAAGCAGCCGGCGATCGCGTGCCGGGTCGTCTCGTTGCCGCCGACCAGGACGTTGTCGCAGTTGAGCAGGACCTCACGCAGGTCGAACCGGGGGTCACCGGCCAGCGCGCTGATCAGGTCGTCACCCGGGCTGCGCCGCCGCTCGGCCACCAGGTCGGCAAGGTAGAGGATCATCTCCGAGTGCGCCGCGTCCGGGGGCATCCGGTCGAAGGAACTGTCCGCGCCGCCGAAGGCGTGGCTGGTCAGCTCGATCAGCATGTCCCGGTCGGTCGCCGGCACGCCGAGCAGGCGGCAGACGACGCTCGCCGGGATCACCGGCCCGAGGGAGGCGGCGACGTCGAGGCCGCCCGCCGACACGGCGTCCGCGACGAGCTGGCGGACCTCCTGCCGGACGGTGTCCTCCAGCGACTCGGCCATCGCCCTGGACAGGAACGGCATGATGACGCTGCGCAGCCGGGTGTGCCGGGGGCCGTCGGCGACCACCAGCATCCCGCCGCCCGCCTTGTCGGGGTGGTCGCGGTCGAAGCCGATCATCATGCCGTACTCGGAGGTGAACGCGGCCTTCGGCGCCAGCACCGCGCGGCACCCGGCCAGCGAGAAGACCGACCAGAAGCCGCCCGGTGAGGTGCCGGCGTCGCTCCACAGCACGGCGTCGTCGGCGGCGTACCGACGCCACCTGGCGAACCGGCCGGGGTCGAGGTACAGGTCAGGGTCGCCCAGGTCCATCGCCGTTCCCCCTCTGCTCGGTCCGCACCAGGTCGGCGATCTCCCGGGCCAGGTCGGCGAAGGACGGCCGGCGGAACACGGTGACGATCCGCAGGTCGACACCGAACCGTCGGTGCACCGCGCCGACCAGGTGCAGGGCCTTGATCGAGGTGCCGCCGAGCGCGAAGAACTGGCTGTCCGCGCCGAATTCCGTCACCCCCAGCAGGTCCCGCCAGATGTCGGCGAGCCCGGTGGCGACCTGGTCGCCCGACGGGGAGGCGGCGTCGGGGACGGGCGGGTCAGCGGGGACAGGCGGGTCGGCGGGGACAGGCGGGTCGGCGGGGACGGGCGGGTCGGCGGGGACGGGCGGGTCGGCCGGGACGGGCGGGTCGGCGGGGACGGGCGGGTCCGGGTCCGGGTCGCGGCCGAGCGCCGCCAGCAGCGCCGCCCGGTCCACCTTGCCGTTGGGGGTCACCGGCAGGGCGGGCAGCCGGTGGCACCGCGCCGGCACCATGTAGGCGGGCAGGTTGGCCCGCAGGAACTCCCGCACCTCGGACGGCTCGGCCGGGCCCGTCGACACGGCGACCAGTTCGACCGGTTCCGCGTCGGTGACCGCCACCACCGCGTGGTCACCCACCTGCGGGCAGTCGCCGAGGACCCGTTCCACCTCGCCCAGCTCCACCCGGAAGCCACTGATCTTGACCTGGTCGTCGCGGCGGCCCAGGAACACCACGTCCCCGTCGGGCCGCAGCCGCACCAGGTCGCCGGTGCGGTAGAGCCGCTGGCCGGGCACGTCGGCGAACGGGTCCGCGACGAACGCCGCGCAGGTGCGCCCGGGATCGCCCACGTAACCGTCGGCCAGCCCCTGCCCACCGACGTACAGCTCACCGGTGCCGCCCGGGGCGACCGGGGTCAGCCGGTCGTCGAGCACCCGCAGGTAGCCGCCGTCGATCGGGCCGCCGATCGGGATGACGCCCCCGTCCAGGTCGGCGGGGACGACCTCGTGCGCGGCCGAGAAGGTGGTGTTCTCCGTCGGCCCGTACGCGTTGACCAGGTGCTGCGGCGCACCGGCGGCCAGCATCCGGCGGATCTGCGCCAGCGCGTACTGGTCGCCGCCGATCAGCAGCACCCGGAGCCGGGCGAAGGCGTCGGGCACGTGCGTGACGATCGCGTTGAGCAGGGCGTTCGTGGTGAACATGACGCTCACCCCCGTCCCGGCGAGGAACCGCCCCAGCCGGTACGGCGACAGGGTGACCTCGCGGGGCACCACCACCAGCGTCGCGCCCGCGCACAGCGCGCCCCAGATCTCCAGGGTGGCCGCATCGAAGGCGGTGTTCGACAGGTGCGCGACGACGTCGTCCGGCCCCAGCCGCAGGAAGTTGGAGTGCGGAACCAGCCGCAGGATCGCCTCGTGCGGCACCACCACCCCCTTCGGCGCCCCGGTGGACCCGGAGGTGTACATGACGTACGCCGGGTGCCGGACCGTCACCGCGACGTGCGACGACCCGACCGGTCCGCTGACCCCGACGGCCCCGCCCGGTGCCCCGGGAGTCCCGGGCAGCTCGATCGTCGGCACCCCGGGCGGCACGTGCTCCTCGCGGCCCCGCTCGCACAGCGCCAGCCGCACCCCGCTGTCCCGCCCGATCGCCCGGCTGCGGGCCGGTGGCTGGGCCACGTCGACGGGCACGTACGCCGCCCCGGCGCGCAGCACGGCCAGGAACGCGGTCACCGCGTCCGCGCCCCGTGCGGCGGCGACGGCCACCCGGTCCCCCGGTCGTACGCCCGCCGCGACGAGCCGTCCCGCGAGCCCGGCGGCGGCGGTGTCCAGCGCGCCGTAGCTGAGCTCCCGGTCGCCGTGCCGCACCGCGACCGCCTCCGGGCGGGCCCGCGCCCGCAGCGCCACCACCTCGTGCACCGGCAGCTCGGCGGGCTGACGGACGTACCCGTGGGTGACGGCCGCCGACGGTCCCGACACCACCGGGGTGTCCGGGGCGGCGCTGAGCCGGGCGAGGTCGGCCAGCAGGGTGGCGTGCAGTTCCCGCGCCCGCTCCGGGGTGAACAGGTCGGCGGCGACCTCCAGGGCGGACGTCGCCGACGTCGTCCCGGTGGTGACGGTCCACAGCAGCTCGAACTTGGCGGTGCCGGTGGACAGCACCTCCCGTACGGCCGGTGCGCCGGCCGGCGCCCAACGCCAGTCGCGGTCGTCGACGTGCGAGATGCCGACCTGGGTCAGCGGGTTCCCGTCCGGCCCGGCGGCGTCGGTCAGCTCCGCCACCAGCTCCTGCAACGGCGTCCACTGGTACGCAACCGCCGCACTGACCCGTCCCCGGACCTGGGTGACGAGGTCCCGGAAGGTGGTGGCGGCGTCGATCCGGACCCGGACCGGCAGGACGTTGACGAACATGCCGACGGTGTCCTCGTCGTCCACCGTCCGCCCGCCGAACGGCGCGCCGACCACCACGTCGGACGCGTGGGTCGTGCCCCCGGGCGCGGCGACCCGGCTGAGGAACGCCGTGTAGGCGGCGAGCAGCACCATGAACTCCGATGCCGCGCAGTCCCGCGCCAGCCCGGTCAGCCGGGTGACGAGCGCCGGGTCGAGCGGCGCGGTCACCACCGCACCCGCCGGGCCCACCACCTCGGGTCGGGGCCGGTCCGCCGGCAGCGCCAGCCGACCGCCCAGCCCGGCGAGCTGATCCCGCCAGTGGGCCAGTGACTCCGCCGCGTCGGGCCGGTTGGCCAGGCCCCGGCGGCGTACCGGTGGCAGCTCCCGGGCGAGGCCGACCCGGGCGCCGTACGCCTGCTGGAGCTGGCTGTCGAGCAGGTCCAGCGAGTGCTGGTCGGCGATCAGGTGGTGCAGGGTGAACAGCAGCACCGCGCGGTCGCCGGGCTCGGTGACCAGGCAGGCGCGGGCCAGCGGCGGCACGTCGGTGGGGACCGGGCGGCGGGCCTGCGCGTCGAGGTGCCGCCGGGACTCGGCGGCGGCCCGTTCCGGTTCCTCCCCGGACAGGTCGACGACCGTCCACGGCAGCGTGGCGGCCGTCCGGACCAGTTTCCGCCCGTCCGCCGGGAAGCAGGTCCGCAACGCGTCGTGCCGGTCCACCAGTTCCTGCAGCGCGGCACGCAGCGCCTCGGCGTCGACCGCACCGGCGAACTCGTACCGCACCGGGACGCAGTACAGCGGCGAGTCCGGGTGCAGCCGGTCCAGGAACAGCAGCCGCTCCTCGGTCGGCGAGATCGGCACCCGGTGGGCCGGCGGCGCGAGCCGGGCCAGGTGCGCCACCAGGTCGACCGGCCGTCGGTAGCGGAACAGCAGGTCCATCTCGACCGGTACGCCGGTCCGCCGGCGCAGTTCGAGCGCCACCTCCACGGCCTGCAGGGACTGCCCGCCGAGGTCGAAGAAGTCGGCGTCCGGGGCGATCTCCGCCCGCCGGAGCACCTGACCGAAGGCGGCCCGGACGATCTCCTCGTACGGCGGGGTGTCGACCGCCGCCGGCTCGTGGTCGACGCTCACGCGGGCCCCCCGGCGGTGCGGCGGACCAGGTGGCCGTCGAGGACGAGGGCGTCCAGGGTGGACCGGGCGAAGGTGGCGACCGCCTCGGCCGGGGTCCGGACGATGGGCTGACCCCGCAGGTTGAACGACGTGTTGACCAGCACCGGCAGCCCGGTCCGCCGGCCCATCTCGCGCAGCAGCCCCCAGAACAGCGGCGCGTCCTCGCGGTGCACCACCTGCACCCGGGCCGACCCGTCGACGTGCGTGACGGCGGGCAACCGGTCCCGGTAGGGCTCCCGGACGCCGGTGACCATCAGCATGTGCCGGAACGCCGCCTCCGTTCCCGGCGGGATGTCGAAGTACCTGGCGGCGTCCTCCACGGGCACCGCCGGGGCGAACGGGCGGAACTCCTCACGCTGCTTGACCACCGTGTTGAGGTGTTCGCGCATGGTGGGTGAGCGCGGGTCGGCGAGGATGCTGCGGTTGCCCAGGGCACGCGGGCCGAACTCCATCCGGCCCTGGCACACCGCCACGGTGGCCCCGCCCTCGATCAACGTGACCGTCTCGCGGACCAGGTCCGCCTCGGCGTACCGGTGGATCGCGAAACCCGGACCGAGGTCCCGCAGCGCCGCCGCGACGTCGTCGGCGGTGCACCCGTCCCCCCAGTACGGCATCCGCATCCCGGTCGGCGTCGCCGGCCGCGCCTCGCGCAGCGCGGCCAGGGCCGCCCCGAGCGCGGTGCCGTCGTCCCCGGAGGCCGGCTGGACGAACACCTCGTCGAAGAGCCCGCTGCGCAGGATCACCCCGTTCGCCGAGCAGTTCAGCGCGACCCCGCCGGCCAGGCAGAGCCGGCGCAGCCCGGTGCGGCGGCGGTACTCGGTCAGCACGTGCAGCAGGGTGCGTTCCAGCGCGTCCTGCAGGGCGGCGGCCACGTCCATGTGGTGCTGCCCCAGTTCCGCGTCGGGCTCGCGGGCCGGGCCGAGCTTCTCCTCCAGCCGGCGCAGCACCCCCTGGTGCGTCTCGCGTTCCAGCGGGGACTTGTTGGCCGACAGCAGCGGTACGGCGTACCCGCCGTCGGGGTCGAGCCGGACGAACTCGTCGAGGGTGGCCCGGTAGCGCTGCCGGTCGCCGTACGGGGCCAGGCCCATCACCTTGTACTCGTCCATCCCGGGCTGGAAGCCGAGATAGTGGGTGAAGACGCTGTAGAGGATGCCCAGCGAACTCATGATCGGATAGCTGCCCTGCGGGTCGAGCACCGCGCCCCGCCCCGCGAACACCGTCAGCGACTCCTGCTCGCCCATGCCGTCGGCCACCACCACCAGCGCCTCGTCGAACCCGCTGAGGTAGTAGCTGCTGGCGGCGTGGGCCACGTGGTGCCCGACGTGCACGAACCGGGGTTCGCCGACGGTCGGCGGGTAGTGGGCGGCGAAGACCTCCCGCTGCACGCGCTGCGCGTACACCTCCTCGTACCAGCGGGTGGAGAGGTGGTCGAGCTGCCAGACCGGGGACGGCTCGTAGCGGAAGCCGTGCGCGACGACCGCGACGTCGTGCATCGTCGCCCCGGCCGCCCGCAGGCAGGCGTCGATCGCGTCCCGGGGAAAGCGGCCGGTGCCCTTGTCGCCGTCGTAGCGTTCCTGGGCGGCGGCGGCGATCACCCCGGTCTCGTCGACCAGCGCCGCCGCGGAGTCCAGGCCCTGGACGATCCGTTGTTCCCGCCGCCACCCGTCGCCGAGTATCGCGCGCTTGAGCGCCGTGCCGCGGTCGAGGCCGCTGAATCCCAGCGTCAGCATTGTCGTCAACCTTCGTTCGCAGGGGTGGGGGTCGGCCGACGGACGGCCGCTGGTCGGTGGGAGGGCGGCCGGGTCAGTCGGCGGCCGGCACCGGTTCGGGCAGGCGCGCGGCCAGCCGGGCGGGGGTGGGGTGCGCCATCAGCTCCACGACCTCCAGGTCGACGCCGAGCGCCGCCTCGACGCCGTGCACCAGCCGCATCGCGGTCAACGAGTCCCCGCCCAGGTCGAAGAAGTCGTCGTCGACCCCCGCCGGCACCCCCAGCACCTCGCTGAACAGCTCGCACAGCCGGGCCGGCAGCCCGTCGAGCGGCGCGGCGGCGACCGGGTCGGCCGTGGGCACCGGCGGCGCGGGCAGGGCCGCCCGGTCGAGCTTGCCGGTCGGCCCGAGCGGCAACGCGTCGAGCGCGACGAACGCCGCCGGCACCTGGTGCGCCGGCAGGTTCGCGGCCAGCTCGTCGCGCAACCGGACCGGATCGAACGGGGTGGTCGGCGTGGGCACCACGTACCCGACGATCCGGCGGATGCCCGGCACGTCCTCGCGGACCGCCGTCGCCGCCGCCAGCACCCCGGCGCAGCGGGCCAGCGCCGCGTCGATCTCACCCAGTTCGACGCGGAAGCCCCGCACCTTGACCTGCTGGTCGTCGCGCCCGTGGAAGACCACCTGGCCGGCCGGGTCCCAGGCCGCCCGGTCCCCGGTGCGGTACATCCGCTCCCCCGGCCCGCCGAACGGGTCGGCCAGGAACCGCTCGGCGGTCAGCCCGGGGCGGTCCAGGTAGCCCCGGGCCAGACCGACGCCGGTCAGGTAGAGGTCGCCCACCACCCCCGGGGGCACCTGTCGCAGGAAGCCGTCCAGCACGTGCACCCGGGTGTTCCAGATGGGCCGCCCGATCGGCACGTACGCCGCCCGCCCGCCCGCCGGCACCGGCCAGTGGGTGACGTCCACGGACGCCTCGGTGGGCCCGTACAGGTTGTGCAGGTCCGCGCCGCAGGTGGCGTGGAACCGGTGGGCGAGTTCCGGGTCCAGTGCCTCGCCGCTGCAGATCACCAGGCGCAGGCCGACACAGTGCGCGGCGACCGGCTCGGCCAGGAAGGCGGCCAGCACCGACGGTACGAAGTGGGCGGTGGTGACCCGCTGCCTGTCGATCAGCCGGGCCAGCCGGGTCGGGTCCCGCTGGTCGTCCGCGTCGGCGACGACGACCGCCGCGCCGGTGGACAGCGGCCAGAACATCTCCCACACCGACACGTCGAAGCTGAGGCTCGTCTTGTGCAGGACCCGGTCGGCGGCGGTCAGCCGGTACCGGTCCTGCATCCAGGCCAGCCGGTTGACGATGCCGGCGTGCGGCACGACGACGCCCTTGGGCCGGCCGGTCGAGCCGGAGGTGTAGATGACGTAGGCGGGATGGCCGACGCGCAGCGGCGTGGACCGGTCCCGGTCGGTGGGGGCGGTCGCCGGCTGCCGGGCGAGCAGTTCCCCCACGGCCGGGGCGTCGACGTCGAGGCAGCGGTCGGCGGGGCAGCCCGCGGCGACCCACTGCCCGACGGTCCCCCCGGTCGTCAGCACGCAGTCGGCCCCGCTGTCGCTGACCATCAGGGCCCGCCGCGCCGCCGGGTAATCCGGGTCCACCGGCAGGTACGCGGCACCCGTCTTGACCGTGGCGAGGATCGCCACCAGGCTGGCCGTGGAGCGGGGCAGCGCGACGGCCACCACCCGTTCCGGGCCGACGCCGCGGCCGATCAGCAGGTGGGCCAGCCGGTTGGCGGCGGCGTCCAGGTCGGCGTAGCTCAGCTCCCCGTCGCCGTCGTGGACGGCGACCGCGTCCGGGGTGCGTCGCACCTGCGCCTCGAACCGGCCGACCAGGGTGTCCGGGTCGGTCCGGGCCGGCGGGACGGTCGTGTCGTTGGCCTCGGCGAGCAGCCGCCGGTCCGCCCCGGTGAGCGGGGACAGCCGGGCCACCGGGACGCCCGGGTCGGCGACGACCGCCGCCAGCAGCGCCCGCAACCGTTCCAGCACCGCGTCGGCGGTCGCCGGGGAGACCAGGTCCGGCTGGTGGCTGAGGCGGATCCGCATCCGGGCCCCGGGGAGCACCACCACGGCGAGCGGGTAGTGGGTGGCGTCGCGGCCCTGCACGTCGGTGATCCGGGCCTCGCCCAGGGCCGGGGTGCCGTCCAGCGCGACCGGGTAGTTCTCGAAGACGTACAGGGTGTCGAAGAGGGTGCCGGGGGTGCCGGCGAGCCGCTGCACCGCGCCCAGCCCCAGGTACTGGTGCGGCACCAGCGCGGACTGCTCACCGTGCAGCCGGGTCAGCAGGTCGCCGAACGCCTCCCCGGGGCCGGTCCGTACCCGTACCGGCAGCGTGTTGAGGAACAGCCCCACCATCGTCGCGACGCCGGGCAGCTCCGGCGGGCGGCCCGCCACCGGCATCCCGAACACCACGTCGGTGCGCCCGGTCAGGTAACCGAGCAGCACCCCCCAGGCGGCCTGGAGCACGGTGTTCACCGTGACGCCCCGCTCCCGGGCCAGGGCGGTCAGTGCCGCCGTCAGCCCCTCGTCCAGCTCGACGTCGAGGTCGCGGGGCAGCGCCGTCGGGTGGGCGGCACCCGGCCCGGCCAGCAGGGTCGGTTCGGCCAGCCCGGCCAGCGCCGTGCGCCACGCCGCCTCGGCGGCCGGCCGGTCCTGCCGGGCCACCCAGTCCAGATAGCTGCGGAACGGCACCGGCGGCGGCGGGGCGGCGGCCCCCCGGTGGTGCTCGTAGAGCGCGATCAGGTCGCGGACGACGAGCGACAGCGACCAGCCGTCGAGCAGGATGTGGTGGTGGGTGAAGTCGAGGCGGTACCGCTCGGCACCCAGGCGGACCAGGCTGAACCGCAGCAGCGGCGGCCGGGCCGGGTCGAAGCGTCGACGCCGTTCGGTGACGGCGATGCGGGCGGCCTCGGCCTGCGCCTGCGGAGCGGGCAGCGCCGACAGGTCGACCTCCTGCCAGGGCAGCTCGACGCCGTCGCCGATCACCTGCACCGGGGGGCCGGTGAGCCGCTGCCGGAACGCCGCACCCAGGTGCGGGTGCCGGGTCAGCAGGTCCCGGGCGGCCCGGTGCAGGGCCGCCGGGTCCAGCCGGCCGGTCAGCTCCAGGGTCAGCTGGGCGGTGTAGACGTCCGCGCCGGTCCCGGCGTACGTGGCGTGGTAGAGGATGCCCTCCTGCAACGGGGCCAGCGGCAGCAGGTCGGTCAGCCGGGGATGCTCGGCCGAGATCGTGTCCAGCTCCCCCTGACCGATCGTGACCAGCGGAAAGTCGGAGGGGATCCGGCCCACCGCCGGGGTCGCGGTGCTGTCCGCCAGCACCTGCAGCGCGCGCAGCCACCCGTCGGCCAGCTCGCGGACCCGGGCCTCGGGCACGGCGTCACCGGCCCAGGTCCAGGTGGCCCGCAGCTGCGGACCGTCGGCGAGGTCCACGGTGACGGCGTTCAGCGACACCGCGTGCGGCAGCGGCATGTCCGCGTCGACGTCACCGCCGAGGGCGTCCTGCGGTACGGGGGTCCAGTCCGCCTCGGACGTGCCGCCACCGAGCCGGCCCAGGTAGTTGAAGCCGAGCTGCGGGCGGCCCAGTCCGGCGAGTTCGGGGCCGGTGGCCAGGTTCAGGTAGCGCAGCAGCCCGTACCCGATGCCGTGGTCGGGCACCGCGCGGAGCTGCTCCTTGACCCGCCGCACGACGGTGCCGACGGCGGGCCCGGCGGCCCACACCTGCGCCCAGTCCACCGCCCCCGGGTCCAGCCGCACCGGGTACAGGCTGGTGAACCAGCCGACGGTACGGGCGACGTCGACGTGGTCGGCCAGCGGTTCGCGGCCGTGGCTCTCGACGTCGACCAGCAGCCCGCCCGGCCGACCCGACGCGACCGCGACGGTCAGCGCGGCCAGCAGCACCTCGTCCACCCCGGCGTGCAGCGCGTCCGGGACCCGGCGCAGCAGCGCCGCCGACAGCTCCACCGGGACGGTCTGCGCCAGCGAACGGGCGGTCCGGGCGGTGTCCCGGGCCGGGTCCAGGGCACGGGTGCCGACCGGCGGCGGGGGCTCGGCGAGCATCCCGCGCCACAGGTCCAGTTCGGCGCTGCGCGCCGGTCGGGTCGCCTCCTCGCCCAGCAGCGTCGACCACCGCCGGTACGAGGTGGTGACCGGGGCCAGCTCGGGCCGTCCACCGGCGGACACGGCCGCCCACGCGGCGGCCAGGTCGGGCAGCAGGATCCGCCAGGACGTCGCGTCGACGGCGAGGTGGTGGGCGGCCAGCAGCAGCCGGCCCCGGTGCCCGGGGCCGGCGTCGAACCAGACGGCCTGGAGCATCATCCGCGCACCCGGCGCGAGCCGGGCCTGGGCCGCCGCCGCGTGGTCGGCGACGATCCGGCGGCGGTCCGGCTCCGGCGTGTCCGGATCGACGGGCACCCGGGTCAGCACCGACGCGGCCGGTACGCTGCCTGCCGGCGTCACGTCCAGCCGCCACGGGCCGTCGGGGCAGGACGGCCGGTCCAGCCGCATCCGCAGCGTGTCGTGCCGGTCGAGCACCGCCTGCAGGGCGGCCCGGAGATCCGGTTCGGTGAGGTCGGCGGGGACCGGGACCACCATGGACTGGTAGTAGCCGTCGACCGGTCCGCCGGCCGCCCGCAGCCACTCCATGATCGGCGTCGGCTCGAACTCGCCCACCCCGTCGTCGGCGCGGCTGACGGCGGCGTCCCGGCCGTGGTCGGCGGCCAGGTCGGCGACGGCGGCGAGCCGGGCGACGGTCGGGTGCGCGACGACGTCCCGGGGCCGGATGGCCAGCCCCTCGCTCTGCGCCCGGCTGACCAGCTGGATCGACGAGATGCTGTCGCCGCCGAGGCCGAAGAAGCTGTCCGTGACGCCGACCGTCGGCACCCCCAGCACCTCGGCGAACAGGTCGCACAGCAGCTTCTCGGTGGCGGTGCCCGGCTGGTCGGCGACGGTCGTCGGCTCCTGGTCGGGTGCGGGCAGGGCCGCCCGGTCGACCTTGCCGTTGCGGTTCAGCGGCAGGGCCGCCAGAGGCACCAGGACGTTCGGCACCATGTACTCGGGCAGCTGGCCGGCGACGAAGGCGCGGACGGTGGCCGGGTCGGGGGCGGGGCCGTCCGGCGGGCCCACCAGGTAGCCGACGAGCTGCCGGCCCCCCGCGCCCACCTCCCGGACGACCACCGCCGCCTGGGCGACCGTGTCGTGCCGGGTCAGCACCGCCTCCACCTCGCCCGGTTCGATCCGGTGCCCGCGCACCTTCACCTGGTCGTCCACCCGGCCGACGAACTCCAGCTCGCCGTCGGGACGCCAGCGCACCAGGTCACCGGTGCGGTACATCCGCTCCCCCGGCCCCGCGTACGGGTCGGCCAGGAACCGGGTCGCGGTCAGCCCCGGCCGACGCAGGTAGCCCCGGGCCAGGGCCCGGCCGGAGACGTACAGTTCACCGGCCACCCCGGCGGGGACCAGCCGCAGGGCGTCGTCGAGGACGTACACCTGGCAGTTGCGGACCGGGCGGCCGATGGGCACGGCGGCCCCGGACCCGGCCCGGTCGGCGCGCAGGTCGGCGCTCATGGTGGCGCAGACCGTCGTCTCCGTCGGGCCGTACGCGTTGACCATGCGACGGCCCTCCGCCCAGCGGGTCACCAGTTCGGCGGGGCACGCCTCGCCGGCCAGCACCAGGGAACGCAGGGTGGGCAGGGGCTGCGCGGCCAGCGGGGTGAGCACCGCCGGGGGCAGCGTCGCGTGGGTGATCCCGTGGGCCCGGACGAAGTCGGCGAGCAGGTCGCCGACGAGCAGCCGTTCGGTAGGTACGACGAGGGCCGCACCCGAGGTCAACGCCATGCACAGTTCCCAGAAGGAGGCGTCGAAGCTGGGTGAGGCGAACTGGAGGACGCGGGCCCGACCGTCCACGCCGAGCCGGTCGGCCTGGGTGGCGGAGAGGCTGCTGACGCCCTGGTGGGTGACGACGACGCCCTTCGGCCGTCCGGTGGACCCGGAGGTGAAGATCACGTACGCCGGGTGAGTCGGCAGCAGCGGGGTGCGGCGGTCCCGGTCGGTGGGGTCGCGGTCCGGGTGGCCGGACAGCTCGGCGAGCAGCGCCGGGTCGTCGAGGTCGATCCGGGGCAGGTCGGCGGCCTCGGCGGCGGCGTGGGCCGTCGGCGCGGCGTCCGCCCCGGCGAACACCACGCCGGCCGGCGCGGCGTCGGCGAGCATCTGCGCGACGCGCGGACCCGGGTAGTCCGGGTCGACCGGCAGGTACCCGGCGCCCGCCTTGGTCACCGCGAGGATCGCGGTGACCAGGTCCACCCCGCGCGGCAGCACCAGCGCGACGAGCTGCTCCGGGCCGATCCCCCGGGCGATCAGGGCGTGGGCGAGCCGGTTCGCCCGCGCGTTCAACCCCCCGTACGTCAGCCGGTCCGCCCCGCAGCGCACGGCGACCGCGTCGGGCGTGCGGGCCGCCCACGCCTCGACCAGGGCCGGCAGGGTCGCCACCGGCACCGGGTCGGGGTTGCGGCCCTGGGTCGACAGCCGGAGCCGCTCGGGCACGTCGAGCAGGTCGAGCCGACCGGTACGCATCCCGAGCAGGGTGGGCAGGTCGGTCAGCAGCCGGGTGAACCGGCGCAGCAGCCCCCGGGCGAACCCCACCGGGAACAGGTCGGGCCGGTACGACAGCCGCATCCGCAGCCGGGTGCCGGCCGCCGCGTTCAGGCTCAGCGGGTAGTGGGCGGCGTCGGCGGCGCCCGCCTCCACCCGCAGCGGCCCGCAGCGCAGCTCACCGGACTCGGGGAAGTTCTCGAACGCGACGCAGGTGTCGAACAGCTCGCCGGTCCCGGCCACCTTCTGGATGTCGGCCAGGCCCAGGTGGTGGTGCTCGATGAGCTGCGCCTGCTCGTGCTGGAGGCGGGTCAGCAGCGCCGACAGGGGTTCGTCGCGGCGCAGCCGGACCCGTACCGGCACCACGTTCATCAGCAGCCCGACCATGTTCTCGGACCCGGGCAGCTCGGGTGGCCGGCCGGAGACCGCCGCGCCGAACGTCACGTCGTCGCGCCCGGTGAGCTGGCCGATCAGCAGCGCCCACGCGCCCTGCACGAGGGTGTTGACGGTGAGGTCGTGCCGCCTGGCGAACGCCACCAGGTCCGCCGTGGCCGCCGGGTCGAGTTCGGCAGGCAGGTCGCCGGGCCAGACCGGGACGCGGGTCGGGTCGGCCGGGGCGACGAGGGTGGGCCCGGACAGGTCCGCCAGCGCCGTCCGCCAGGCCGCCTCCGCGCCCGGCCGGTCCCGCCCGGCCAGCCAGCCCAGGAAGTCCCGGTACGACGGGGCCGGTGGCAGCACGTCGCCCTGCTCGTAGAGGGAGCACAGGTCCCGGATGAGCAGGGCGGTGGACCAGCCGTCGAGCAGGATGTGGTGGTAGGTGACGACCAGCCGGTGCCGGTGGCCGTCGACCCGGATCAGCCGGAACCCGATCAGCGGGGCCCGCCGCAGGTCGAACCGCCGTCCCTGGTCGGCCTCGGTGTGCCGGGCGAGGGCGACGTCCGGGTCCTCCTCCGGTGCGACGGTGACCTCCGTCCAGGACAGCTCCGGCCGGCGGACGACCACCTGCACGGGTGGGCCGGAGCGGCGTTCCCGGAAACTCGCCCGCAGGTTGGGGTAGCGGCGCAGCAGCGCCTCCGCCGCCGCCCGCAACGCGGCGACGTCCAGCGGACCGTGCAGGTCCAGGATCAGCTGCGCGGTCTGCACCTCCGGCCCGCTGCTCTGGTGCCAGGAGTGGAACATCATCCCGGCCTGCAGGGGTGCCAGCGGCAGAATGTCCTCGATGCTCGACGTGGTCATGACACCGCTCCCTGTTCCGCCGCCAGTTCCTGCTCAAGGTCGTCGATCTCGTCCTGACTCAGCGTGACCAGCGTCAGGTCCGACGGTGTGGGACCGCCGGCGGTCGGTGCCGTCGCGCCGGCCACCACCGCCGCCAGGGCGGCGTGCCAGTCGTCCGCGAGGTCGGCCACGTCGGCCTCGGCCAGCAGTTCCGCCGGCCACGACCAGGTGGTCCGCAGGTGTGGGCCGGTCGGGCCGTCGACGGTGACGGCGGCGACCTCCAGCACGTGCGGCACGGGGTGCCGGGGATCGGCCCCGCCCCGCAGCACCGCGCCCTCCTCGGCCGGCCCCCAGTCGTCAGGTGCGGCGGCGGGGAACCGGCCCAGGTAGTTGAAGGCCACCTGGGGGGCCGGCATCCCGGCCAGCACCGGGCCGGTCCGCGGGTCGAGATAGCGCAGCACGCCGTACCCGCCGGCGGGTGGCAGGGCGCGGAGCTGCTCCTTGATCCGTTTCACCGCGGCGCTGACCGCCTGACCACCGGAGCGGACCTGCGCGGCGTCCACCGGACCGGGGTCGAGCCGGACGGGGTGGATACGGGTGAACCAGCCGACGGTGCGGGACAGGTCGGCGTCCGGCACCAGGCCGTCGCGGCCGTGCCCCTCCAGGTTGACCAGCACCCCGTCGGTGCCGCCCCGGCCCCGCCGGGCCAGCCACGGCGGCAGCGCCAGGGCCAGCGCGGTCAGCAGGATCTCGTCCACCCCGGTGCGGTACGCGGCCGGGGCGGTGGTGAGCACGGCCGCGGTGCAGTCCGTCGAGGCGCTGCGGGACAGGCTGCGCAGCCGGGCGAAGACGTCGACCCGGGGGTCGAGGGGGCGCTCGCCGAGCGGCGTCGCCGGCCGGTCCAGCAGCCGCGCCCAGCCGGCCAGTTCGTCCTCACGGACCGGTCCGTCGGTGAGCGCCGCGACCTGCCGCGCCCAGCCGCGCAGGGACGTGCCCACCGGCTCCAACGTCGGCGGTCTCCCGTCGCCGAGCGCGGCGCAGGCGGCCCGGAGGTCGCCGAGCAGGATGCGCCACGACACCCCGTCGACGGCGAAGTGGTGGACGACCAGCAGCAGCCGGTTGCCGGTCTGCGGGCCGGCCGGGAACCAGACGGCCTGCACGAGCACCCCGTCGGCGGGACGCAACCGGTCCCGGGCGGCCTGTGCCTGGTCGGCGAGGGCCGTCGCGCGTCCGGCCGGGGTGGCGTCGGTCAGGTCGACGGTGTGCAGGCAGTCCCCGGCGCGTACCGCCCCGGCGGGCGGGATCTCCAGCTCCCACGGCCCGTCCCCGGTGCGGGCCCGCATCCGCAGCGCGGGATGGTGGTCGAGCAGCGCCTGCAACGCCTCCCGCACCTGGTCGACGGTCGTCGCGGCGGGCACCCGGACCAGCATCGACTGGCTGAACGCGTCAAGTGGGCCGCCCAGCTCCTCCCGGGCCCAGGCCAGGATCGGCGTCACCGGCACCGCGCCGGTCGCGTCGTCCGGGCGTTCGACGGTCCGGTCGTCCACGGTGGTCGCCACGGCGGCCAGGGCGCGCACGGTGCGCTGCTGGTAGACGTCCTTCGGTTTGAGGTGCAGGCCGGCGCGGCGGGCCCGGCTGACCAGCTGGATGGACATGATGCTGTCGCCGCCGAGGCCGAAGAAGCTGCCGTCGATGCCCACCTCGGGCACCCCGAGCAGTTCGGCGAAGAGGTCACAGAGGAGGCGTTCGGCCGGGGTCCGGGCGGCCGGGCCGGTGACCGCGCCGTCGAGGTCGGGTTCGGGCAGCGCCGCCCGGTCGACCTTCCCGGTGGGCGTCAGCGGCAGCGCGTCGAGCACCATGAGCCGGGCCGGCAGCAGGTACTCGGGAAGCTGGTGCCGCAGCCACTCGCGTACCTCGGTGGCGGTGAGGGGGGCGGTGCCGGCCGGCGTGACGTAGCCGACCAGGGTGACCCGTCCGGGCCCGTCGGTACGGGCGGTCACCACGGCCGCGCCGACCGCCGGGTGCCGGGCGAGGGTGCCCTCGATCTCGCCGGGCTCGACCCGGAAGCCCCGGATGTTGACCATGTTGTCGACCCGGCCGGCGTACTCCAGGTCGCCGTCGGGGCGCAGCCGCACCCGGTCACCGGTGCGGTACAGCCGCCCACCGGGCCGGCTGCCGTACGGGTCGGCGACGAACCGCTCGGCGGTCAGCGCCGGCCGGCCGGCGTACCCCTGGGCCAGCCGCGCCCCGCCGACGTACAGTTCGCCGACCGCGCCGATCGGGACGGGGACCAGCATCGGGTCGAGGACGTGGGCGGTCAGCCCGGCCACCTCGCGGCCGATCCGGCTCAGACCGTCCCCGACGTCGTCCGGCCCGAGGGTACGGGCGGTGACGTGCACGGTGGTCTCGGTGATCCCGTACATGTTGACCAGCCGGGGCCGGTCCCAGCCGTGCCGCGCGGCCCAGCGGCGCACCGACGCGTGTTCCAACGCCTCGCCGCCGAAGACCACCCAGCGCAGCGCGTGCGGCTGGTCCGACCGGGAGTCGACCTCCTCGAACTGGGCGAAGGACGAGGGGGTCTGGTTGAGCACGGTCACCCCGGCCCCGGTCACCAGCCGGTGGAAGTCCTCCGGGTTGCGGGAGACCCAGTAGGGCACCACGACCAGCCGGCCGCCGGTGCTCAACGCACCCCAGATCTCCCAGACGGAGAAGTCGAACGACATGCTGTGGAACATCGACCAGACGTCGTCGGGGCCGGCGTGCAGGAAGTCCCGCCCCCAGTGCAGCAGCCGGGTGACCGCGGAGTGCGGGACGGTGACGCCCTTGGGTCGGCCGGTCGAGCCCGACGTGTAGATCACGTACGCCGCACTGTCCCCCGTCACCACCGACGACGCCGGCACCTCCACCGGCACGGCCTGCTCCCCCACCGCCGAACCCTCGGCATCCACCTCCACCACCCGCCACGGGCCCGACGGCAACCGCCCCGCCACACCCGAACCCCCCAACACCACCGACACACCCGAATCCACCAACATCAACGACAACCGCTCCACCGGATAATCAACATCCAACGGCACATACGCCGCACCAACCTTCAACACCCCCAAACACCACACCACCGCATCCACCGACCGCCCCACACACACCCCCACCAACCCACCACCACCCACACCCAACCCCCGCAACAACCCCGCCACCCGATCCGACAACACCCCCAACTCCCCATACGTCAACACCACCTCCCCACACACCACCGCCACCGCACCCGGCGACACACCCACCCACCGCCCCACCAACTCATGCACCAACTCACCGGCACCCGCAGCCGCCGGGTCGGTCCACGCCGCAGGGTCCACCGGGGACGGGCTCGTGGCCGCCAGGTCCGCCGCCGACGCCTCCGGCGCGGCGCTCGGGTCCGGCGTGGTCGTCGCATCCGGCGCGGTCGTCGGGGCCGGCGCGGTCGTCAGGGCGGGCGCGGTCGTCAGGGCCGGTGCGAACGTCAGCGGTTCGCGCAGGTAGTGGCGGTCCGGAGCGGTCACCATGTCCCAGAGGGCGGCCACGAACCAGTCGCGCAGCAGCCGCACCTGCTCGGCCCGGACCGCGTCGGTGTGGAAGTCCATCGCCAGCAGCACCCGGTCGGAGACCGGGTCCCGGACGACCCCGATGTTGAGCGGGAAGTTCGTCGGCTCGGCGCGTACGGTGGAGAAGCTGCCGATCTTGCCGTCGAGGATCTCGGTGCCCCGGTCGGACAGCATCTCGGCCATCACGTGGAAGTGGTTGTAGACGAAGTTGACGTTGACCGGCTGGTCCATGCCGAGCCGGCGTTGCATCTCGGCCATCGGGAAGCGGCGGTGCGGCAGCATGTCCCGTTCGGCCGCGAACACCTCGGCGATCAGGTCGGTCCACCGGCCGTCCGGCAGCACCAGCCGGAACGGCAGCGTGTTGAGGAACAGCCCGCGGACGTCGTCGCCGCCGCGCTCCTCGGGGCGGCCGTTGGCGGTCACCCCGACCAGGACGTCCGTCGCGCCGGTGGCGTAGCCGACGGTACGCAGGCAGGCGGCCACGAAGAGGGTCTTCAGCGACGCGCCGCACCGGGTGGCCAGCTCCCGCAGCGCCGTGCAGAGTTCCGGGCTGAGCACCGTCTCGACCGAGCCGTACCGTTGGCGGGCGTCGGTGGCGTACCACCACTCGCCCGTGAAGCGGGTCTCGGCGGGCAGCTCCGGCACCGGCCCGTCGGGCCAGCGCAGCAGCCGGGTGTCCGGCGGGTCGGCCAGCCGCTCGCGCCAGAACTGCTCGGTCTCCGCCGACGTCAGCGCGGCGCGTTCCAGCTCGACGAAGTCGCGGTACTGCGCGCTCAACGGCGGTTCGGTCGGCTCCACGCCGGCACGTAGGCCCTGGTAGACCCGCATGATCTCGCTGAGGGTGGAGTGCAGGCTCCAGCCGTCGAATACGGCGTGGTGCTCGGTCAGCGTCCACTGGAACACCTCGTTCGAGCGGCGGTGCACGTGCATCCGCAGCAACGGTGGGCGGTCGTGGTCGAACGGGGTGACCCGCTGGTGTTCCAGGTAGGACCTGACGATCTCGTCCTGCGCCGCCTCGTCCAGGTCACGCAGGTCGTCGACGCCGACCGGCAGGACCGCCTCGGCGTGCACCAGTTGCAGTGGCTCGCTGTGGTCGGTCAACGACAGCGCCGTGCGCAGGATCGGATGCCGGCGTACCACGTGGGCGACCGCCCGGGTGAAGGCGTCCGCCTCGAACGGTGCCCGCACCTTCATGCTGTCGACGTTGTGGTACGGCAGCCGCTCCAGGTCGCGGGTCATCTCGTAGACCATGCCCACCTGCAACGCGGTCATCGGGTACGCGTCGACGAGACCGTCCGGCAGGTGCGCCCGGTCGGCGGCGGCGACCAGCTCGAACGGGCGACGTACCGGGGCGTCGGGCAGGTCGACGACCGTGCAGACGGTGGCGAGTTCGGCGACCGTCGGCCGGTGGAACAGCTCCTGCAACGCGAAGGAGATGCCGCTGGCGCGGGCCGCGCCGAGCACCCGGATGCTGCGGATCGAGTCCCCGCCCAGGTGGAAGAAGTTGTCGTGCCGGCCCACCTGGACCGGGCCGAGCGCCTCGACCCAGATCTCGGCGAGCCGCCGCTCCACCGGTCCCTGCGGCGCCACGTAGTCACCGCTGCCGGCGGGGCGTGCCTCGTCCGGGTCGGGCAGCCGCCGGTGGTCGGTCTTGCCGCTCGGCGTCAGCGGGATCGCCGCCAACTCCACGAACCGCCCCGGCACCATGTAGTCAGGCAGCCGGTCCGCCAGCCACCGCCGCAGGTCGGCGACCGGCACCGCCGACCCGGCCTCCCCCGACACGTACGCGATGAGCTGCGGTGCCCCGGCGTCGTCGGGGCGGATGGTGACCGCCACGGCGGTGACGCCGGGGAACTGGTGGGCGGTCGCCTCGATCTCGGTCAGCTCCACCCGGAAGCCGCGGATCTTGACCTGGCTGTCGGCGCGGCCCGCGTACTCCAGGGTCCCGTCCGGACGCCACCGGGCCAGGTCGCCGCTGCGGTAGAGGCGGGCACCCGGCTCGGCGCCCACCGGGTCCGCCACGAAACGTCCCGCGGTCAGGCCGGGTTGGCCGAGGTAGCCCCGGGCCACCCCCGGACCGCCGACGTACATCTCCCCGGTGACGCCGACCGGGCAGGGGCGCAGGTACCGGTCCAGGACGTGGATCGCCATGTCGGCCAGGGGGCGGCCGATCTGGGTGAGGGCCCGGTCCAGGTCGTCCGGCACGATCTCGCGGAAGGTGTCGTGCACGGTGGTCTCGGTGATCCCGTACATGTTGACCAGCCGGGGGCGGTCCGCGGCGTGCCGCTGTGTCCACCGGCGTACCGAGCCGCGTTCCAGCGCCTCACCGGCGAAGATGACGTAGCGCAGCCGCAGCGGGTCGCGCAGGCGGGCGTCGACGGCCTCGAACTGGACGAACGCCGACGGCGTCTGGCTGAACACGGTCACCTGCGCGTCCCGGACCAGCGCGTACAGGTCGTCGGGGCTGCGGGAGACCCAGTAGGGCACCACGACCAGCCGGCCGCCGGTGCTCAACGCGCCCCAGATCTCCCAGACGCTGACGTCGAACGACATGCTGTGGAACATCGACCAGACGTCGTCCGGGCCGAACCGGAAGTCCCGGGCCGCCGAGGCGAACAGCCGGGCGGCGTTGCGGTGGGTCACCGTGACGCCCTTGGGTCGGCCGGTCGAGCCCGACGTGTAGATCACGTACGCCGCACTGTCCCCCGTCACCACGGGGTCCGGCACCTCCCCGGCCACCGGCGATCCGGCCGCCTGCGCGGCGTCCGGCTCCGGGCCGTCCGGATCGATCTCCACCACCCGCCACGGGCCCGACGGCAACCGCCCCGCCACACCCGAACCCCCCAACACCACCGACACACCCGAATCCACCAACATCAACGACAACCGCTCCACCGGATAATCAACATCCAACGGCACATACGCCGCACCAACCTTCAACACCCCCAAACACCACACCACCGCATCCACCGACCGCCCCACACACACCCCCACCAACCCACCACCACCCACACCCAACCCCCGCAACAACCCCGCCACCCGATCCGACAACACCCCCAACTCCCCATACGTCAACACCACCTCCCCACACACCACCGCCACCGCACCCGGCGACACACCCACCCACCGACCCACCAACTCATGCACCAACTCACCGTCGGGAAGGTCCACCGGGGACGGTGTGGTCCAGGACCGCACCAGCGCCCGCTCGGTGTCGTCCACCGCCGCGAGCTGCCCGATCGCCAGGTCGGGCCGGTCGAGGGCGCTGCCCAGCAGACTCGACCAGTGCCGGAAGAAGTACTCGACCGTGGCGCGCAGGAACAGGTCCGTGCAGTACTCGATCTCGACGTCGTACCGGCCGGCGACGTCGTAGACGGTGAACGTGAGGTCCAGCTTCGCGGTGTCCGTCGACACGAACTCGCGGCTCAGGAACGACCCGCCGACCGCACCCGGCCCGTTCTCGTGGAACGCGAACAGCACCTGCACGAGCGGGCCGTGGCTCGGCACCCGCTGCGGCACCAGCTGGTTGACCAGGTGGTCGAACGGCACGTCCAGGTGTTCCAGGGCGGCCAGCACCGACTCCTGGGTACGCGCCACGACGGTTCCGAACGTCGGTTCGCCGCTCAGGTCGGTACGGGACACCATCGTGCCGGCGAACAATCCGACCACGTCCAGGAACCGGCTGTCCCCCCGGCCGGCGACCGGCGAACCGACGACCACGTCGGTCTGGCCGGTCTGCCGGTGCAGGAAGACCGTGAAGGCCGCCAGCAGCACCACGTACGGCGTCACCCCGTGCCGGCCGGCCAGGTCCCGCACCCGGTCGCGGAGCTGCGGCGGCACCGTGAACCGCAGGGTCTCGCCGCGGTAGCTGAAGTCCCGGGGCCGGTTCCGGTCGCGCCCGAGTTCGAGCAGCTCCGGCGCGCCCCGCAACTGCGCCACGCGGCTGTCGAGTTCCCGCTGCGCCTGCGGCCCGGCCAACCACCGTTGCTGCCGGAGGCAGTGCTCGACGTAGGCCGGCACGGCCGACCCGGCGGCGTCCCCCGACCCACCGGTGGCACCGGCCCCGACGGCGTCGCCCGAGCCGACGGCGTCGCTCTGTCCGGCGGCGTCGCTCTGTCCGGCAGCGTCGCTCTGTCCGGCAGCGTCGGCGGGGCCGGCAGCGTCGGCGGCGGCGCACAGGCCGGCGGCGAGTTCGCGTTCGACGATCTCCAGGGAGAGGCCGTCGACGGCGATGTGGTGGAAGGTCAGGTGGAGCAGCCGCACCTGGCCGTCGACCGTGAAGACGGCCGCCCGGACCAGGGGCCCGACGCGCAGGTCGAACGGGGCGCGGGACACCTCCCGGACCACCTCGGCGCTGCGCGCGTCGCGCTCGGCGGCGGGGTGGTCGGTGAGGTCGTGGACCGTCAGGGGAACCTCGCGGGTGGACACCAGCCGCTGCACGGGCTCACCGTCGACCTCGTCGAAGGCCAGGAACAACGCGTCGTGCCGGGCCAGCAGGCGGCCGACGGTGGCGACGACCGCCGACAGCGGCACGTCGACCCGCAACCGCCACGAGACCGGGACGTGGTACGCGGCACTCGCCGGCGTCAGCCGGTCGAGGAACCACAGCCGCTGCTGCTCGCTGCTCAACGGCCAGCGCCGATTGTCCTCAGCCATACGAAACTCTCCTGACAGAAGGTGCACCTGCTGCGCCACGGCGAATGGGTGCTGTTACTCGCTACGAAGGGTGGCGTCATCGGCCCGAGCCATCGCGAGAGCGAGGCTTCTCGGCCGCATGTCCTGCCAGTTCTCCTCCACGTACCGAAGCGCGCCGTCCCGGTCGCCCGGTCCCCATGCCACGGTCCAGCCCGCCGGCACCTCGGCGAATTCCGGCCACAGCGAGTGCTGCGCCTCCGCATTCACCAGCACCAGAAACGTGCCGTCCGCATCGTCGAAAGGATTCATGTCCGCCTCCGGTCCGCATCGATGGCCGCAGGAGTCCACAAAGCCTCCGGAAGCGGCGTGGAGAATCCTGCCCGGCGGTGCGGGTGGCGGCCAGAAATTGCCACTTTCCTAAACTGACAGTTGGGGCCCGTCAGCGCGGACACAGGACCGGACCGGCCGGGGTGCAATTCCCCTACGGCGGCGGGATGCGGGAACGGCGGCTACGCGGCTTCGGCCACCGGAATCAGCGACACGATCTGCAGGTCGCTCGTGCTCGGGTCGGTGAGGGTGACCACGTCGACCAGGGTCGTACGGTGGTCGCTGGCCAGCCGGATGCCGCGCCGCGACCGCATGGTACGCCCGGACGGGGGGTGGGCGGCCCACAGGCAACGGGCCTCGGGACTGGTCTGAAGGCAGGCGTCGACGAGCGCGGCGATCCCGGTGTCCTGCGGGTGCAGCGCCTGGGCGATGCGCATCTGGGTGAGCAGCGGCGCCGCCCAGTCGGTGTCCCAGTTGACCAGCCGCCGCCGGGCGTCCGCGTCGGTGAACAGCCAGCGTGGATAGCTGGGATCGGTGCGCAGCCAGGGATAGTAGGACTCGCACACCTCGTTGTGCAGCACCACCCGCGCGTACCGGTCCAGCACGTAGGTTGCCCAGCGTTGCCCCTCGACGAACTGGCGCAGGGCGGTGCCGAGGACGGTCGGGGAGGTGCCGGCCGGCGCGGGTGAGGGCATCCGGCCGATCGCCAGGAGGTACAGCAGTTCCCGCTCGTGCCGGTCGAGTCGCAGCGTCCCGGCGACGGCGTCGAGGAAGGCGTCGGAGTAGTTGGCGCGTACGCCGCGTTCGAGGTTGCTGTACCAGACGACGCTCACCCCGACCAGTTCCGCGACCTCCTCCTGGGTGACGTTGGACCGGCGTCCCCGACGCCTCCGGGCGACCTGGTGGTCATCCGGCGGAAGCCGGTGCCGCCAGGCTTTGACGCAGGCGGCCAACTCGCTGTTCTGGTCCGCCGAGACCTGCCGGATGGCAACCATTTCTCCCTCGTTCTGGCGCAGCCGCCATTAATGTTTGTTTCCAGATCGGGGCCCGGTCGAATCGGGGCACCGGCCACCGTTCACACGACTCCGCAGCGAGCCGAAAGCGGGACGGACCGCTCGGCCACAGTTGCCCGGTACCGGGGCCGGCAGATCCTGGGCAGCATTCGACCAAATGGTCGACAGCCACTCGTGACGCCGCCGGCACAATGCCGGCCAACGGCTGTCACGAATATGGATGCTACCGGCTCCGGACCTCGCCACCAATAGTCATGTTTCGATTGCATCACTGTCTGGTCACTCAGCAGGAAAAATTCGCGCGGATCGCTCCGGCATATCGGACACCTGTCCGTATTGCGCCCCTTGGCCGCGTCCACACGGCGGCGCACTAATTGCCCTTGATCACCGCGTTGGGTGGTTAGCAACCCATCCGTTATCCCGTGCCGACGTCACTCTCGGTAGCGCGAAACCCACTCACGACGGGCCCGGAAACGCGCTGCCGAGAGGGTCGGAGCCTTCGGTGACCGAGTTGCCGCGAGAGTGCCGCCGTGGGCACAAATCCCCTGGTGGGGGCAGTATTCGATCAACCGGAAAACAGCCGTCGACGGAAACCTCGGAGAAACGAGGGCTGGTTAGCGTTCGCGACCGTTGAACGCTCAATCTCGCTCCGAGGAGAAACCTTTGAAGGTACGAACATCGAGGAGCACGCGCGTGCTCCTCTCGGTGACGGCCCCGGTGGCCCTGGCGGGGCCGGCCACCGCGGCGACACCCACCACGGTCGCGCCGCCCCCGGCGTCCACGACCGACCTACCCGACCCGACGGCCCGTGGTCCCTTCGGCCACCGGGCCGTCCAGGAGGCCAAACTCGGCCTCGCCGGCATCCAGGAACCGAACTCCTCGGGTGCCGACCCGACGGCCGGGACCGCACAGGCCCCGGAACGGATCGAGATCCGGGGCCAGCTTCACACCCCGGACTTCACCCGACGCACCACGCCGTCGCCGGTGCTCGTGCTGGTGCACGGCAACCACGGCTCGTGCGACTCCGGTCAGGACACCGCCCAACTCACCTGCGCCCAGTTCAAGCACAACGAGAACGGCTACGCCTACCTCGCCGAGAACCTCGCCACCTGGGGTTACACCACCTTCTCGGTGTCCCAGGACCAGCTGATGATGCGGCAGGACGGCAACAAGGGCAAGGGCATGCACAGCCGCCGGATGCTCATCGCCGCGACCCTGGACGCGCTGAGCGCGGCGAACCGCCCCGGCGGGCTGCCGGTCGACGGGCACACCACCGTCGGCACCACGCTCGCCGGTCGCCTCGACCTGACCCGCATCGGCCTGATGGGCCACTCGCGCGGCGGTGACGCGGTGTCCAGCTTCATCGACTACAACCGCATCCGCACCGACGGCCCGCGCTACCCGCTGCGCGGGGTCATCTCGCTCGCGCCCGTGGACTACGAGCGCAAGGCCCCGTACGGGATGCCGTACCTGACGATCCTGCCGATGTGCGACGGCGACGTCTCCAACCTCCAGGGCGCGCGGCTGTTCGAGCGCAGCCAGTACGTCAACCCGGGCGACCCCTTCCCCCGCATCCAGGTGGAGCACCTCGGCGCGATCCACAACTGGTACAACACCGTCTGGTACGCCGACGGCGGCGCGGACGGCCAGGCCAACAACGACGCCGCGTGCGGCAACTCCGCACCGTTCGCGACCAACAACATCCACCCGCACAACCTGCGGCTCAGCGGCGCGGCCAGCTACACTGACCCGGCCCTGAACTACGCCATCGACAACTCCGACCCGCTGAACCCCGCCGTGAACACCAAGTTCTCCGGTGACCCGGCGCGGATGGGCGACCAGGAGAAGCTGGGGCTGGCGACGATGGCGGCGTTCTTCCGCCGCTACGTCGGCGGCGAGGGCGCGTTCCAGCCCTACCTGACAGGTGAGCTGGCGAACACCCCGGGTGGCCTCCAAGTACCGGCGTCGGCCTGCCCGACCAGTCCGTCCGGCACCGCGATCGGATGCAACGAGCGGGTCAACACCAGCTACTTCGCCGCCCCGCAGGAGCGGGTGGACGTGATCCGGCCTGAGGTGGCCAACCCGTTGACCCGTAACGCCCTCGGTGGAACCCTGACCGGCAGCGGCTTCGCCGACCCGTACGCGCAGGCCGCCGGGGTCACCCCGAAACCGGCGAGCACCCCCGGCGGGTACGACTGGTGCAACCCGGAGCCGCAGGACTTCGCCCCGGCGCAGCTCGGGAAGACCGGGCTGCCGGCCGCCGCCAAGCCCTGCCCACTGCCGGCGGCGGGCGCGCTCGGCGGGCAGAACGGCACCCGGGAGAACAGCCCCATCAACCACTCCTACGGTCGCCAGCTCACCCTCGCCTGGGAGCCGGGCTCGGCCGCGTCGCTGACCGCCGCGATCCCGGCCGCGTCCGGTGACGTACGGCACCTGAAGGCGCTGGCGCTGAGCGCCGCCGTGAACTTCTTCGACACCCGCAACCCGGGTGCCGACAACCGGGGCGACAACACCCGGGACACCACCGTCAACGGCACGCCGACCAACCCGGTCTGGCCCAACGAGAAACCCACGTCGTACGACCCGGCCTCAACCACCCAGCGGTTCGTGATCGCGCTGCGCGACGCCGCCGGCCGGGAGGGGACCGTCGACGCCGGTGACCCCCGCTGGGGCAACGCCCTGCACATGTCGACCGGCACGAACACCCCGAACACCCACATCGTCCTCGACCAGATCCGCGTCCCGCTCGCCGAGTTCGCGGCGCAGGGTGTGGACGTCGGCGCGCTGGCGAAGCTGGAACTCCGGTTCGGGGTGGGCGACATGCCGAAGTCCGGCTCGATCGAGCTGGCCGACGTACGCTTCCAGGAATCCGACGCGGGGGCGCAGCTCCTGTCGGACGGCGACCGGGCCGACGGCGCGGGCCACGGCCCGTCCGCCCTCGGCGGCCCCGACCCGGCGACCTATCTCGCCGGCTACGACAACACCCCGGGCAACGTCGCGCTCGTCGACCCGGTGGCGAACCCGCAGGGCAACACCACGTGGACGGTCGACGACGACCGGAAGCAGTGCCCGAACGCCTCGTTCACGTCGATCCAGACCGCCGTCGACTTCGCCTCGCCGTGGGACACCATCGTGGTGTGCGCGGGCGTCTACCGGGAGTCGTCGACGCCGGTGAACCACGCGTCCAACCCGGTGCAGAGCGGCGCGCGCAACGGCCTGACCATCACCAAGCCGCTGAAGATCAAGGGGGCCGGCGCGGACAAGGTGACCATCAAGCCGGACCAGTCGCTGGGGAACCTGGCAGGCGACCAGCCGTACCTGCGCGACGGCGGCGGCAACGTGATCACCGTGTCCCGGCAGTCGCTCGGCTCGACCGACACCAACGAGATGTTCCTCGACCTCTCCGGCGTGACGGTGACCTCGGGCGACGTCTGGGCCGAGGCGGGCATCGCGTTCTTCGGCGCGGCCGGCCGGGTCGCCGACAGCGTCGTCGGCCCGCTGCGGGTGGCGACCACCGACGAGGAACTGGCCGCGCACCCGCACGGCTGGGGCATCGTCAAGACCGGCATCATCCGGGGGGCGGGCACCGGCACCGTCGAGAGCGAGCTGACCGTCACCGGCAGCGTGGTCAGCGGCTACCAGTCCGGCGGCATCCTCTTCGACGGCGCGCGGGGCCGCGACGGCACCCCGGACACCACCGTCCGCTCCGGCATCCGCCAGCACGGGTACGTGACCGACACCGTGGTCACCGGCGAGCCGAACAGCCGGTTCCCGCAGACCGGCATCGCGTACACCGGCGGGACGGACGGTTTCGTGAACACCAGCCGGATCACCGGGAACTACTACCCGCCCGCACCCCAGCGGTCGTACGGCATCCTGCTCACCGACGCCGGCACCGAGACCGCCGGGGCGCTCACCGGCTTCCGTAACGTCCTCACCGGCAACGGGTTCGCCGTCTACAACGCCAACGCCGACAACACCGCCGTACGTGAGGGCGCCCCGTTCGCGCTGACCGGCAGCTACCTCGGCAGCGGGCAACCGGTGCCGGGCGGACCGGCGGTCCCGGCCACCGGCGTCGAGGCGGTCTCCGGCGCGGACAGCACGGGCAGCGCCACGGTCACCGTCACCAAGCGCCGGCCGACGCCGCCACCAGCGGTACCGACCACGGTGGGCCGGGTCGTCGACGCCGCGCCCTCGGCCGAGGTGGCCGACCCGGGACGCGGCGCGGTGTTCCAGGTCGGGACGACCGTGCACCCGCTGATCCGGGGCACCGACGACCACGCCATCGCCTCGACGAGCCTGTTCGTCAACGGCAGCCTGGTCGGCACGGCCACCACTGCCCCCTACCTGTTCGACTGGACCCCGGCGGCGAAGGACGCCGGCAAGCAGGTCAGGTTCCAGGCGATGGTGGTCGACTCGTCCGGCCAGTCGACGCTGTCCAAGCCGGTCGTCGGCACGGTCGACCCGGCGACCCCGGCCCCGACCGTACAGATCGGGTCGGTGCAGGCCGACCCCACCTCGGGTACGGCGACGCTCACCGCGACGGTCAACACGGCCGGGACCCTCACCCTCAGCGGGGAGAAGGTCAACGCGGTCAGCCGGCAGGTGGCGAAGGCGAACACGGTGACGGTGACGGTGACGGTGGCACCCGCGTACCGGCAGACGCTGGTCAAGACCGGTCGGCTCGACGTGACGTTCACTGTCGGGTTTGCCAACGCGGCAGGTCAGAGCCCGGGTGAGACGGTGCAGGTGACCCTGATCAAGACCTGACGCTCCGGTGCCGGAAGGAGCCCTGCGGGTCCTTCCGGCACCCTCAGGTCGTGCGGCCGCCCGGAACCCCACCCGGCCACCTGCTCCCTGACGGGGCAGGACCTACTCCTGCCGCCCTCGTGCTGACACTTGGCAGGGCATCAGCAAACTCCGTCACCTGCTCCGGCTCGGCCACATAACGCCAGGCGGGCACTCGGTGTACGGCGTAAACCTCGGTCTTTCGTTTGACCGAGGGGTCCCTCTTCCGACGCCAACATCAAACCGAAGCCAAGATCAGCCGCTACGCCCGAAAAGCCCTCACCGAGCCCTGAAACGGATCTCCTGCTGGAGTACTAGCGCCAGCGAAGCCCGCAGCGGTCGATTGGCTAAGAAAAGCTATACAGGATCAAGTACGGCCCGGCATTCGCCGGGCCGCGCGCACGCGCTCAAGGCCTACGGCCCGCGCGCACGCCAGACAGCACCGCGCCCAACGCTCGAATTTTCCCATGTATTGGCCGCAGACCGAACATAGCCATCCGACACTCAGCGACCCCATCCGGCCAAACATCGACATGCATGAATGCACATGATCGAATGACATCGGCCGCGACAGCAACGTAGCCGCACGCCGGCAGCCACCCAAGCCCTCCAACGCCACGGATACCCATCTCGCGGGAAGCCTGCAGTACATTTCCACACCCAGATCACGCGCAATTCCGCGAATACACCTGGGCTGCACGAAATCTTCCCAACCTCCGACTCGGCGTGCGATCTTCGCAAATCTATGATGATTTACCAATGCTCAATTAATCTCAAAAAAGAATCCTAAAGGTCGCCTTGCATCGACAAGGACCCGACGCTGCGATATTTTATGTTGACCGAATGCCTATTTGACCCCAGGCTCATCTAAATAATGTGAATTAAGGAATGCGGTGAATGTCGGCCACACCCGCAGCGGCATCGAGACGGCTTCGGAGTACAGAATAACCTCCGGATCGGGTACCGAAACGTCAGACATGCAGTACGCAAGGCAACCTTGATGCATCGCAAATACTACTGCACTTTTTGGAAGCGAAATGACGTCGGCGTTCTCGTCAAAGAAGTCGTTGGCCCACTCTTTGATACGGAGCAAGACCGGATAGAAGGCGTCCGTACCGCGAAGCATCCTACCTGCGCGCGCTCCCATGAGGGCGAGGAACTCAACGTACGCCGGCGGAAGCCTCGGGACACCCCAGGCGTCTTGGATCTCGGAAATTTGCTCTTGCGTAATGCCAAGAACGCCATTCAGACTCTCCTGCCGAATCAAATTCGCGAGTTCGGCAACCTTATGCATGATTCAGTCCTCGCCAGTTTGCACGTGCACCTTGACGCCAGGGAATTTCGCTTGAAATTGATCTATTACGTCGCCGCGACTGGGACAAACAGTCCGCTCAGAATAGATATGGACAGCGCCAGTCGATTTGAAGTCCAGACCTTGAGCAAGGTCTTCAAGCAGGATCACCTCCGGGTCGTATGCCCGGGAAGGGTTGGGCGGCGTGAATTGCCTGCTGGTTGGCATGCCCACCTCTCCCGGGTTCACATGCCTACCGCTCGTCGCAATGCCGGTCGCGGGCGATTGCCCATCGATCATTGAACGCCTCACAGCGATGTTCGTCCCGCCTTTGACCCCCAGTCCATTGTTCGCGTTAACCCGATGGGTTGCCGCGATATCTGCGAGATCACAGCCGTTGTTGTTGTGGACCAGCACCGGCTCTTTGCCGGCGAGCACATAGTACGTGTGGAGGGTGTCGACGGTGAGGTTGTGTACCACCTCGGGTTGGGTGCGGTGGTGTGTGGCCGCTACGGCTGCTGGTCGATGGTCGGCGGTCTCGAAGGTGTAGCCGGGCTTGAGATCCTTGGCTTCGCGCCATTGCTGCTGGTCGGCGACCCAGAAGGGGTGCCCGGCGGTAGCGGTGATCGTCTCGGCACGTGTGCGAGCAGGCCGCATCGGACCGGGTCTGTCGGTTAGCCGATCGAACCGATGATCTGGAAATTCCTATGTGGATCATACGTACGTCCAGTGGTCGACGCCTGCACCGGTGCGACCCTGCACCTGGTCACCGGCCGGCTGATCTGTCGGCCAGGAACGGAGTAACGATGGACGCGAACGAGCACAGCGAGGGCCCTTCCAACGCGATAGCCCGCCACTTCCAGAACCTGACCGTGAAGGTCATCCAGGATGGCGTCGGCCCGATCACCGGGTCGATCCCCTACGCGGAGGCCCGCCTCAGCAAGGCCTTCCCGGCCACAGCAGGCTCGATCATCGATCCCGACGGGGTGCCCCTGCGCGACCGTGCGAGCGAAGCGGCGATCGAGCGGGTGATCGAGCGGGTGATCAAGGAGTCGGTGGCTGCGGCGTCGACGAACGGTTTCGTCACCGGACTGGGCGGTTTCGTGGCCATGCCCGTCACCCTCCCCGCGAACATCGCCGGGTCACTGGTGATCAACGCACGACTCGTCGGGTCGATCGCGTACCTGCGGGGTTACGACATCTCGGATCCGCACGTCCAGACCTTCATCTTTCTCACCACGGCAGGCGGGACGCTGGCGAGCTCGCTCCAGGGGGTGGGAGTCAAGGTCGGGGCGAAGTTGACCGCCCAAATGATCAAGGCGATCCCGATCACCGTGATTCGGAAGATCAACGCACAGGTCGGCTTCATGCTTCTCGCCAAGTACGGCACGCAGCGTTCCGCCATCACCCTGGCCAAGGGCATCCCGATCGCGGGGGGCCTAGTCGGAGCCGGGATGGATGCCGCCCTCACTGCTCTGGTGGGCCGCGCAGCCAAGGCCAACTTCCCGGCATCCATCTGACCCACAGGGTTACAGCGCGACCAAGCCGACGAGAAAGCGCGCCTGCCCTACCGCCCAGAACGTCGATCCGCCGGAGCGGGGCTGCGGCCAAAACGGATCCGGCCGCCAGCGCCGCAGGGGTAACTTCCGGGCTCGGGGTGCAGGTCAGCTCGTGGTGTCGGCCTCCAGGCCGGTCAGGAAGCTGGTCCAGGAGCGGCCGTCGAAGGCGAGCACCGGGCCGGTGCGGTCCTTGGTGTCGCGGACGTCCACCGCGCCATCGACGAACCGCACCTCCACGCAGGCCCCATTGTCGGAGCTGCGGGAGGACTTGAACCAGCCACGGTCGGGGGTGGCGAGAGCAGCCACCACGTCATCTCCTTGGCGATTCGCCGGATCAGCTCCAGCGACTCCGCCGAGCTTAACGCTCGCTTCCGCGCCTCGGCGTGCGCGCTAAGGTGACGACGTAGTCCGCGACCCGGCTGGACTGGTCGATAATGTCGCTGGAGGTGCGCGCCTCCTGCCAGACCAGGTCGGCCAGCCGGGGCGACGGGAACGACAGGATCTGGAACGGGCCGCCGAGCGCGGGATGCGCCCGGCGGTGAACGGCATCACCCTGATCTCGATCTGCTCCGGGCGCTCGGTCAGCAGCCGGTCGAGATGGTCGAGCTGGGCGCGCATCACCTCCGGCCCGCCCACCTGCTGCCGCAGCGCCCCTTCGGCGATCACGATGGTCAGCCGCAGCCGATGGCCGCCGTCGAGCCGGCGTTGCCGCGCCATCCGCACCGCGACCCGCCGATCCATCGCTGTCACCGCGCAAACGCCACAACTACTCGCCCTGCCAGGTGTCGGCGCCGTCGTCGCCGCCACCGTTCTGCTGGCCTTGTCCCACCCCGGCCGCGTTCGCTCCGAAGCCGCGTTCGCTGCCCTGGCCGGCGCGTCACCGCTACCGGCTTCATCAGGCAATACCACCCCGCTACCAGCTCAACTGCGGCGGCGACCGACGCCTCAACCGAGCGCTCTACACCGTCGCGCCGGTCCGCATTGGCCACGACCCTCGCACCCGCGACCACGTGACCCGCCGCACCCGCGAAGGACGCACCAAACGCGAGATCATGCGCAGCCTCTAGCGCTACATCAGCCGGCAACTTTCCGCACCCTGAACGGCGCCCACCCAGCCACCAGCACCACTTGACAGTTATAGAAGCATCTCAGAGTGAGACATCCACCGACACACCTAAAGTTGCAGCGGACAGAGCTCAGCGCACGGTCGACTCAGGCTTGAGAAGCTCCGAGGCGGACTTCGGGGTTGGTTGACGGTCCCGTGTCGCGCGAGCAGCTCAGTATTCGCCACCGGACCACCTCATCGAAAATTACCACCACCCGCAAGCAAGGCTCGAAGGCGCCGAACCTCGTCCAAAAGACGTGGCACGGCCTCCCTCGCCATTGCAATGAAAGCCGCGTTCTCATCCCAGCGCTCGTCGACAGCATCAACGTACCGAGGATGCTGAATTAATGTTGCGGCAACCATTTCTCCATGATCGAATCTTGGCCACCGCTCGGCCACGCCAGTATCAGGAGAAGTGCTTACTGCCACAAGATTCATGGCATTTTCGTCATTCAGCGTCCTCACAAACCAAGGTGCCGGAGTGGCCGCTTCGCAAAGCTCCTCGATCTCCTCAAGTTCATCTTCACGCATCTAAACCGCCCTCCATTAGCACGATTTCTCGAACTCTACGCAAGCCACCACTCAACATAGTTAATCAGTATCTTTCGCTTAAATATCCGAGTCTTTCGATATTCTTAAAGAACCTTTTGTCATTTGTAATGATAGACAATCCGTCCTGTATCGCGGAATGCAAAACTGAAGCATCGTCGTCGGCAATCATCGGGGTGAAGGACTTACCTTTCCACATTCCTCTGAGGCGAGACTGCAGCGAGGCGATGCCTTCACTGGTAGAGGCCGGCCCCATGCGTCCTCCTCGTTCCGACAGCCAGCCACCGATGGCGTCTGCAGAGTGTCCACCTTCGAGGAGTTCACGCCGAGCAGTCGGAGAAAGGACTGGGGCACGCCCTGCCAGGGCGGCATCTACTGCAGTGGTCTTTGCACCGGACAATGCGTCCGTCACAGCGTTCGTATCAACAGCCACCTCGCCGCAGTTGTGTACGAGGACCGGGGTATCACCGGCCACCACATAGTACGTGTGGACGGTGTCGACGGTGAGGTTGTGTACCACCTCGGGTTGGGTGCGGTGGTGGGTGGCCGCTACGGCTGCTGGTCGATGGTCGACGGTCTCGAAGGTGTAACCGGGTTTGAGGTCCTTGGCTTCGCGCCACTGCTGCTGGTCGGCGATCCAGAAGGGGTGCCCGGCGGTGGCGGTGATCGTCTCGGCGCGGCCGCTGCCCCGGGGGCCATCCACGGTGACGGTGATGTCGACGAGTTGCTTGGTGCCGCTACCGACGATCAGAGCGGTGACTACTCGCGGCGCGGTCCGCCCCGTGGTGGGATCGGTGGCTAGGACCTTGTCGCCAAGCTTCACGTCACGGATCGGCTTGTGGCTGCCATCGGCCATCAGGACCTTCGTGTCGGCGGTGAAGCTGTTGCCGAGGCAGCCGCCGCTCCGGCCCATGAGCCCGCGTCCGATGGTGCGTGCTTCACCGAGACCTGCGCTGACGGCCTTGCCGCCGGCCGCTCTCATTCCTCCGCCCAGAGCGCGGAGCCCTGCACCGAGGGCCGCGCCGCCGACATTCCCAGCAACCCCGCCAGCGGCACCGAACAGCCCACCGAGCGCGGTTTCACCGGCGAGATCCCACCCGCGTTTGCCGTTCATGTAGCCGGTGACGGCGGAGCCGACAGCTCCGGCAAGGGCACCGCAGGCGACGGCACCGACACCGGTCCAGCCGATGGCGGCCCCGCAGCCGATGCCGACGACGGCACCGACGGCGATGCCGGCGATCTCAGCGGCGTGGTCCTCGACGAACTGGGTCGCCTTGTCCCACATCTCGTTGGCACCCTCGACGAGTGGGGCAAGGCGTTGAGCTGCTTCGAGGAACAGCTTCTGCCGGAACTTGTCGGGGTCACGGATGGCCTGTTGCGTGACGGCGACGACGCTTGCCATGACCTTGATGCCGCCGGACACCAGCTTGACTCCCGCCAGCAGCGGCTTGGTGAGCGCGGCCACGACCGGTAGCTTGGTGAACTTGATCGCCTGCCGGACAGCGGCCTTCGCGGCGTTGGTTACCGCCTTCTTGGCTTCGTATATTCGTTGCGCCGCAGCACGGGCTTGTTCTTTGGCCCAGTTGGTGGCATTGGTACGCAGGTTGGTGACGCCTTGTTTGATGTGGCGGTAGGTGTTCTCGACGGCGGTCTTGGCCTTGTTGTAGAGCCTGGTAGCGCCGTTGTAGAGCATCTGCCCGAATGACCTGAGGGCGGAGATTCCCTGGTTCCAGAGCCGGGTGCCGTAGTTCCATGCCCAGGAGGCGGTGCTGCTGACGAAGTTCGTGGCGGCGTGGTAACCGTTGCTGACCGAGCGGGCGGCCCGCTTGAGCCACTTGGGCCAGTGACCGTCAGGGTCGTCGAAGTCCAGGGGCGCGCCGGCGGCATAGGCGTACCGGTTCGCGAGGATGGAGTCACCGCTGGCGTAGTCGACACTGTCGCGGGAGGTGAAGGCGCCGGTTCCCGGGTCGTACCACCGGGCGCCCATGTCGACCTGACCGGTTTGTGGGTCGGTCCAGTCACCCTGGAAGCCGAGGTTGCCGGTGTCTCCGGTGCTGGTGATCTTCTTGCCGAACGGGTCGTACGAGGTGGAGTCGTTCAGCGTGGTCAGGCTGGTGTTGGCGGGATCGAACGCGGCGACGACATCGCCGTGGGCGTCGGTGAGTGAGAGCTGCTCGTCCGAGCCCTGCCCGGTGGCCAGCAGTTCGTCCGCGGGACCGCGGGCGAAGTAGTCGACGCCATCGGCGACGACGTCGTCGCCGAGACCGGCATAGGTGAAGTTGGTGCCGGTGCGGGACACCACCCGGTCCAGGCCGTCGTACTGGTACGTCTGGGTGATGGCGGTGGTGAGACGGTCGAAGGCGTCGAAGGCGTACTGCTCGCTGAGGCCGGAGCTGGTGCGCGACCGGAGCGTGCCGCGCGGTGAATAGGTGTAGGTGTAGTCGCCGTCGGTGAGCAGCCTGTTGCGTGCGTCGTAGGTGGCGGTCTTGCTGCCGGCGCGAATCCGGTTGCCGCTGGCATCCCAGGCCTAGGTGATGGTGCCCGCCGGGCTGGTCCAGCCGGTGAGCCTGCCGGCTTTGTCGTAGGTGTAGGTGTTGTTGCCGGCACCAGCGGTGCCGGTGGTGTCCTTGCTGGTCAGATGACCGTTCAGGTCGAAGCCGTAGGCGACGGAGGCGACGACGGCGTTGGCGGCGTTCTTCAGGGTGTCGCTGTTGACCCGGCCCAAGTCGTCGTAGCCGAAGGTACGGATGCGCCCGGCACCGTAGTCGATCGTCTTCACCTCGCCTGCGGCGTCGTACGTCAGGTTCTGACGTTGTTCGGTGATCGAGTCGGTGAGGGAGGTGAGGCGGCCCTTGACGTAGCCGAAGGTGGCGGTGCCGGTGACGTCGGTCCTGGTGGTCATCTGCCCGTCGTCGTCGTAGCCGAAGGTCGCAGCACCCGAGGGGCCGGAGGTCGACAGCACCGCACCGCGGTCGTTGTAGGTGTAGGTGTTCGTGCCGGTGGGCGCGCTGACGCTGGTGAGTCTGCCGGCCTTGTCGTAGCCGAGGCTGCGGGCGGCGGTGGTGGACTCCCCGCCGGAGCCGGTTTCGGCGGTGAGTCGTCCGGCGGCGTCGTAGGTGCGCTGGCGGCTGGTCTCACCGGGGGCGCTGATGCGGGTGGCGCGGCCTTCGGCGTCGTAGCCCACGGTCCAGGTGCGGTCGGGGGTGGTGGGGTGGCTGCTCGTGGCTGGCTCGATGGCTGACTCTGGCAGGCCGAGAGTGTTGAAGGTGTAGATGGTGGCGTTGCCGCGTCCGTCGGTGTAGCGGGTGCGGTTACCTGCCGCGTCGTACCCGAAACTGGTGGTGATCGATTCGGTGTCGGTTACTGGTTCGATCTGCCTGACCAGGCGGTTCGCGGTGTCGTACTCGTAGGTGGTGACGACGTTGTAGGGGTCCTTCGAGGAGACCATGTTGCCGGCCTCGTCGTACCCGTACCTCTGGGTACGCAGCACGTCCCCGTCGGCGTTGAGATTGGCGTCGCTCGTCAGGTTGCCGAACAGGTCGTAGCTGGCGCGGGTGGTTCGCCCCAGCCCGTCGGAAACCCGGACCTTCCGCCCGAAGTAGTCGTATCCAAAGTGGGTGACCGCGCCGTTCGGGGCAGTGGTGCGAATGAGGTCGCCCACGGAGTTGTAAGTGTTGCTCGTGACCGCGCCGGTCGGTGACGTGATGGAGGTCAGGTTCGCGGCGTCGTCGTAGCCCAGCTTGGTGACGAGGTTCCGGTTGACCGGATACCGCTCGACGCGGGTCTGGGTCGTCTGGCGGTCCAGGTCGTCGTAGGTGGACTGAACCTGCGCCCCGGTGGGGCCGGTGACGGTCAGTGTCTCGCCGGTGCGGGTGTAGGTGTAGCGGGTCACCGCTCGGTCGTCGTTGGTGCTGTTGGGCTCGTCCTGGGTGATCAGCCGGTTGAGCTGGTCGTAGCTGAAGCGGGTGGTGCCGCTGGGGTCGATGCGCTCGATGACGTTGCCCAGGCCGTCGTACGTCGTTTGGGTGCTCGGGATGAGGGTTTCCGTGACACCCGGGGGCAGATAGGTGGGCGCGATTGCTTTGACCGGGCGTCCCAGGTTGTCGTACTCGGTGCGGGAGATCTGACCACGCGGATCTCTCGTGGCGGTCGCTTCGCCGAAGGCGTTGTAGCCGATCGCGGTGTCGGCTCTGGCGGTGACGGGCGTCTGGCCGTTGCTCTCGGTGGCGACGGCCGGACCGGTCGCCCCCACCTGCTGGCCGACTTCGTCGTACCGGTAGGTGGTGGTGAACGCCGCCTTGTCCGCACCGGTCACGTTTCCACGCGGATCGGTGGCGGAGGTACGCAGGCCACGTTGGTCATAGGTGTAGCTGGTGAGCCGGGTTCGCGATCCGTCGCCGATGATCTTCTCGGTGAGCAGATTTCCCGCGTCGTCGTAGGTGTAGTCGACAGTCTCCGTGACACCGAGCAAAACGAACCAGGGAAGGTTGGACGTCTTTCCGGTGCGGGTGGTCCGGGTGGTGTTGCCATTGCCGTCGTAGGCGAAGGTGTTCGTCCGGGCGAGCCCTCCGGGATCCACGACGGTGCTGGTGAGCTTTCCGGCGCGGTCGTAGGCGTGTTGGGTGACCTGGGTACCGTTCGCCTCCGCCTTCCGCGTCAGATGGCCGGCCCCGTCGTAGGTGTTCTCCTCGACGACGTAGTCGCGCTTGCTGCCGTCGGGGTTGTGGAAGTCCTTCAGGGTGACCTTCTGCAACAGGTCGTCCCGGTAGTACTGGTACTCCAGCCGACGACCCATGGCGTCGGTGTCACTGGCGAGCCTGCCGGCGAAGTCGTAGATGTAGCGGTGCAGGACCAGGTAGTCGCCGGTGCCGGTGCCCGGCGCCCCTTCCGGGTCACTACGCCAGTCCCTCAGCCGTACCTCGGCAACCTTGTTCTGTGCGGTGTACGCCCAGTCGTACCGGTTGCCGTTGGCATCGACCATCGACGTCCGGTTGCCGAAACGGTCGTAGCCGTAGCTGGTCTCCTTGCCCTCCGCATCGACGACCAGGACGGGTCGGTTGTACTCGTCGTACTCGGTCGTGCTGACCCGGTCCGGGTCGCCGCCCAACACGTCTGAGGTGGTGACCTTGACGACGTTGCCGTCCGGGTCGTAGTCGTTGGTGACGCGGGCCTGGTGACGGACTCCGGAAATGACGTCCGTGGTCGCAGGCGCGGTGATGGTCGCTACTCGCGACTGGCTGTCGTAGGTGTAGCTGGTGATGACACCCGCGGGGTAGCTGTCCGAGACGATCTTCTCGGTGAGCCGCCGTCCGAGGGCGTCATAGGTGTAGGTCGTGACCAGACCGGAGGGCTCGGTCACCTGAGCAAGGTCGCCATTGCTGTAGTACGCGTTCATGGTGATCTTGCCACGGCCGTCGGTGCTGGCTTTCAGAAGCCCGGCAGGCTGGAATCCGCCGCCGTACCCGAATTCCAGGCCGTCGGTGTACGTGTGCCTGACGACGCTGCCGTCAGGGTTGGTCTGCGCCATCAACTGGCCGTTGGGGTGATAGGTGAACGACGTACGGTACGTGTTGTCGGTGGGGCCGCTCGACCGCCCGTCCCGAGACTCGATCGCGAGGTCAGCCCGTGGGTCGAACGGGTTGGTGATGCTGGTCGGGTACGTGTAGTAGCTCGTCTGGCACTGGTCGAGGGTGCGGCAGCTTTTCCTCGATGCGAGGTGCCCCTTGTCGTCGTAGGTCATCTCCACCGAGTCACCGTCCTCGTTGGTGACCTTGCTCTGATATCCGTCCTCGTCGTAGGAGTAGGCCCGGACCGCCATCCCCTCGGTGGAATGGTGGACGAAGATGGGACCGCCCGAGGAGTCCGGGATGATCGTGCAGAATGCCGGGTCGTTCGGGTCCGGCTGCGTACAGACCTGGGTGGGAGGCGAGGTAGGCGGAGTGGTGGGCTCCCCTGGCAGGTCCTCCGCACGGGTGTCCCGGCCCAGGGGCGTGCCGGAGCGCAACAGACGCCCGGCGAGGGCGTCGTACTCGTACAGGTACGGTCGATTGGCCGGGTCGAGAACCTGGATGCTGCGCCGCAGATCGGTGTCGCCGCCGTAGATGGCCGGTTGCCCGACCTTCCAGGTGCCGCCGTTGTCGTCGGTGTACTCCTTGACCCGGTCGGTGGCGGTGTCGTACTCGACCTGACTGGCGATCCGGCCGCTGGGCAGTGTCACCTTCGTCAACTGCTGGGCAGCCGGCTTGGCATAGCGGAAGTGCGCCGACACGGTTTCCGAGCCGAGCGGGCGGGAGTAGATCGCCACCTCGTCGATCACCCCGGCGAAGTACCGCTGGGCGGTGCCACCCCAGCTAGGCCACGAGGTCGGAGACGTGGCCGTCGCAGCACCAATCTGGTTGAACGTCAGTGACGAGTGCTCGATGGTCTGCCCGGCACGATCCGCGACCTTGACACCGTCGAGGTACATCGTCTGCGTGGTCCCCATCGCCGACAGCACGACATGGTGCCACTTGTTGTCGTTGACGGGGTAAACCGACGTGACAGGACCGATACTGCCGCCGGCGAACTGTCCGCGTAGTCGTCCGTCAGTACCCGTGTAGAGCACCGGCACGCCGCTGGTCGCGGTCGCACCGACCGCTGCGTCCTGATATCCCAGAAGCGGACCGCCGGTCTGGGTAAGACCGATCTTGAACCAGAGCTCCACCGCGGCGTCCCGGCTCTTCTTGAGCGATCCCTTCGGAAGCTCGACGTACGAGGACACACCGTTGAACGCCGCCGCGGTATTGCTGGTTCCCTCGATGACCCCGGGCTGCGCCAGAGTCGCGTTCTTGTAGGTCCCGGCGTCCTTACCGAGGTTGATCGCGATGTCGCTACCCGCGCCGGTCCCCTGCTCCTCGCCGAGACGGTAGTACGAGTCGGGACGGGCATCTAGTACTGCGGAGCGGTAGTGCGACCCTGCGGCGTAGTCGTAGCTCGTGCACGCCAAGGTCGGAGAGCAGACCTTGGTGAGGAGGTCACCTGTGTACTCGTAGGACCAGACGAGCGCGGCACCGTTCACCACATCGGTCTTGACCGTGGTGATGTGCGCACCGGTCCAGGTGAAGTACAGCGCTCGTCCTGCGGTGTTGCTCGCGCTGTTCGAGACCTGCGCCTTGGTCAGCTTGCCGGCCAGGTCATAGCTGAGCACGACCGACCGGGCCGAGATGTCGGTGATCTTCGCTAGTCTTCCGCCCAGGGAGAATCGGTAGGTGGTGCCTGAGCGGTCCCGAAGCGTCCAACTGGTGCTGTCGACGGTGAGCTGCGCGACCCGGCCGGATGGTGCGGCAAAGGTGCCGTCCGGGTTCCTTCCGAAGCGCACCTCCTGCCCATCGGGGTAGCGGACCACCACATTGCCTGATCCGTCGTCGTCAGACGCCAGTTTCATGTCGTACCGGCTGGACCATCCCGCACCGAAGACGGCCGAGGGCCGCGGGTCCAAGCTGTTGTAGGTGCGCAGCAGGTTCAGTTCGGGGCCCACCGTCACCACCGTGGCGTCGACCGCCGAGGTAGTGAAGTTGCCGTACTGCGCGTCGAATTCGCGGCCCTGCTCCGCATCGGGAGACCCCGCGATGCGGGAGATCAGGTCAGGCTGCGGCACCGAGGTCAGAAGCACGGAGTCCGCCGACATGACCTCGTTAGCGCCATCCTTGACGAACGTGCGCCACAGGTAGCTCTTGGTCCATGACAGCCGGCCGGCCGGCACCACCCACGAGGGATTCGCGCCGTAGCCCGAGTTGGTGCAGTTCGCCGCCTCTCCCGCATCGGTACGGTCGCAGATCTCGAACTTGAACGACAGCGTTGCTCCGGGGGCGGCGTCGGAATCGACGGCCCGTGCCCAGAGCAGTGGAGTCAGCGTCGGCGCTTGATAGCCGTTGCCTGGATAGAGTTCCTGCACCACCGGTGGAACGTCGAACACCTGAAGCACGATCCGACCCGGTGGCACCTGGTGGTCGGTGAAGACCGCACCGCCGGTACGCACCATCGTGAAATCCAGGAAATACGTTCCGGGCGGCAGGGCTTTGATGGTCGCATCCAGCGTCACTTTCGCCCCGCGGGCGATGGTGGTCGACAGGTTCGCAGCGCGCTGCTGGACCACCGCGGCGCCGGTCTCCGCGTTGTACGCACGGTAGGCCAGATAGTAGTTGCCGGGCGACCACGGTTCGGCGCTGAGGTTGGTGGCGGTGATCTTGACGTTGCCGTCCTGGTTCCGCAGCACCGGTGGCTCGGGAGTCGGCTTCGGGATCGCGTATGCCGCATTGTAGGGCGAGTGCGTCACGTAGAGCTTCGGCGCGTTAGCGGTGCTGGTTCCAGCAAACTTCTTCCAGGCCGAGGCATCCGTCGTCGAAGCGCGAAGCGAGAGCCCGTAGTTGGTCTGCTGGCCATTCACCCACCGCTGCACCAGGTCTCTGCCAGCCTTCCCCAGGTCGAACATCTCACCAGCGGCCGGACATGCTGACTGCGACTGCCCCAGCCCGATGTACCCGTGGGCGAACGACCGGCTAGCCAATGCGCCACCTACTGACGGGCCCGGATACGAGTAACCCGTACTGGCCGACCACGACTCCGTCACCGGATGCACGGTCACCTGACGCGATCGGCACGATGCAGCGTCAAAGTTGACCGCAGACAGGGCCACGCCGTGGATCGTGTGGTTCTGTAGTTGGCCAACCAGGCCGCCGAACTTGAGATAAGCAGCGGCATTGGACCCACCCGAGCGGCCCACCAGCAGGTCCTGCCCACCGACGGTCGACGATCCCCCGTGCACGTACATGCTGCTGTCGGCACCCACGCCGCTGACCGGCGGACCCACCGTCGGATCCACCTCAACCGGGAATCTCCGGTCCGGGCTCCAGTCAAGGACGGCGAGGATGCCCGACTGGTGGCGGTCAGCGCCACCGGCACGGTAAAGACAGCCCTGTATTTCGCCGATGGCGCGCTATCGAGCTGGACTGATCTGGGTGGTACCGCAGAGGGAACACCGGCGGCGTTGCTCTCGACCGCGCATCGCCTGCGCATCGTGATCCGTGACGCCAGCGGTCACATCTCGACCAAGTTCCAGAACCTGGACGGCACCTGGCCCACAACCTGGCAACAGGTGGGAAGCCTCACTGCCATCGGATCACCCGACACTATTCTGGACCCACCGTCCGGCCGTACCGCCATCGTCGTTCGTCGAGATGACAATACGCTGCAACACATCTTCGAAACGGCACCGGGATCGTCGAACTGGGGTCAGTGGCAGCCATTGAACCCGAACCCCGACAAAGCCGAAAATGCAGCGACCGACCCGACCATGACCGCAGTGACCGGAATCGATGGAACGTCCTACATCATCATCTTCCGGGACACCGACGATGTGATCCAGATCTACAGTCGTCAGCTGTCGCCTCAGCGAGTCGGGGAAGCGTCAGACGGGAAGTTTGTCCGCAGCTCAGCTCCAGCACCCAGGCCCTGAACCGGTCGTTCTCGCATGGCGAGTCCTAGCGCATCCTGAGCAGTAGAGCGCTACAGAAGGGCGGGACGGGTCCTGAGGGGCCCGTCCCGCCCGTAGCCGCGTCAGCGCGGCCCGGTTCACCCGGTCAGCTCGGCTCCCCTGACAGGGAGGTCCGCCGCTGCGAGGCCATGACCAGGGAGTAGACGTGCTCGCGGAGTTCCCCGAAGAGCGGGGTCTGCTTGGTCGCGATCTGGTCGCGGGGCCGGTCGAGGGTGACCGGCAGGTCCGCCACGACGACCGACGGGCCCTGGGACAGTACGACCACCCGGTCGGACAGGTACACCGCCTCGTCGATGTCGTGAGTCACGAACAGCACCGTCGTACCGGTCTCCGCCCAGACCTTGAGCAGCAGGTCCTCCAGGCTGGCCCGGGTCTGGGCGTCCACCGAGGCGAACGGCTCGTCCATGATCAGCATTTCCGGCCGGACGGCGAGCCCCCGGGCGATGGCGACCCGCTGCTGCATGCCGCCGGAGAGCTGCCACGGGTGCAACCCGGCGGCGTGGGCCAGGCCGACCATCTCCAGCGACTCCTGCACCCGCTGCCGGATCTCGGTGCGGGGCAGGCCCCGGTCGCGCAGCGGGAGGGCGACGTTCTTCTCGACGGTCAACCAGGGGAACAGCGAGCGGCTGTAGTCCTGGAAGACGACCGCCACGCCGTCGCGGGGGCCGGACATGCGTTCTCCCCGGAACATGACCGCGCCGCCGGAGATGGGCAGCAGCCCGGCGATGCACATCATCAGGGTGGTCTTGCCGCAGCCGGAGGGCCCCACCACCGACACGAACTGGCCGGCGTGGACGGCGAACTCGATGCTGCGTACGGCGGGCACGTCGCCCTTGCGGGACCGGTAGGACTTGCTCAACTCCTGCACGTCGAGCACGGGGGTGTCGAGGGCGGCACCGGGCTGGTGCGGTCGGGTCGTCACGGGGTTCATCCGGGGCTCCTACGTGGTGTCGGGTCAGTGGCTTTCCGCGCTGTCGGGGCGCACGTTGCGGTGCCACCGCAGCAGCACCCGCTCGACCAGGGCGAAGACGGCGTTGAAGAGGATGCCCAGCAGCGCCAGCAGGACGATCGCCGACCAGAGCTGCGGGAACTGGAACAGCCGCTGCTGGCTCACGATGTAGAACCCGAGGCCGGCCGTGGCGGCGTACAGCTCGGAGATCACCATCAGGACCAGCGCGATCCCGATGCTGATCCGCATCCCCGCGAAGATCGCCGGGCTGGCGCCGGGCAGCAGGACCCGCAGGAAGTAGCGCCGCCGGGTCAGTCGCATGCTCCGGGCGGCGGTGACCACCGTACGGTCGATGCCCCGGACGCCGTCGTAGGTGTTGATCAGGATCGGCCAGAGGCAGCCCAGCGCGATGAGGAAGACGTTCATCCCGCTGGTGATGCCGAACAGCACGATGGCGATGGGCAGCAGGGCGGTGACCGGCACCGACATGCCCAGCCGGATCAGCGGGTTGAAGAACGCGCCGGCCGGCCGCCACACCCCGATCAGGATGCCGAGACCGACGCCGAGCACCGTCGCCGCGCCGTAGCCCAGGCCGAGCCGGACGAGGCTCGGCAGGACGTCGGCCCGGAACTGGGAACTGAGGAACAGCGACGACGGCGAGGCGGACAGCCAGGTGTCGACGAACGCTGCGAAGATCTGCGACACCGGCGGTACGAACAGGGAGCCCACCATCCGGGCGGCGACCTCCCACACCACCAGCAGCAGGGCGAGCAGCCACAGCGACCGCACCCCGCGTCCCACCGCCAGCGCCGACGTGACCACCGGCCGGCTCAACCCCTGCCCACTCATCGTCCACCCTCCCGCTGTGCCTGGCCCCACGGCACCACCAGGCGCTCGACCAGGTTGAAGCCGTAGTAGAGGCCCATCCCGAGCAGGCCGACGAGCAGGATCCCCGCATAGACGAAGTCGGGTCGCTGCGCCTGCTGGTACGTGGTGATCACTGTTCCCACCCCGTTGGTGGCACCGAGCAGTTCGGCGGAGAGCACCACGATGAGCGCCGTCGAGCTGGCCACCCGCAGTCCGGTGGCGATGGACGGGGCCGCCGAGGGCAGCACCACCCGGGTCAGCAGCCGGGTACGCGTCCAGCCCATGCTCCGCCCCGTGGCCAGCATCAGCGGTTCGGTGTCGCGGACGCCGTACATCGCGTTGAGCAGGATCGGCCAGAAGATCGCGTAGATCGCCAGGGACACCTTCATCTGGGTGCCCAGGCCGAACATCAGGATGGCGATCGGCAGGAACGCCGAGGAGGGGATCGACCGGCCGGCGTGCACCACCGAGGACGACGGCCGGTAGAGGGCGGAGAAGTAGCCCAGGGTCAGCCCCAGCGGAATGCCGACGGCGCTGGCGACGAGCATGGCGAGCAGCCACGCCCACAGGGTCTGCGCCACCTCGGTCAGGAACGTCGCGTCGACGAGCAGTTCGCCGGCCCGTTGCAGGGTGTCCACCGGGTACGGCAGGGAGTCCACCGAGACCGCCCCGGCCCGGACCACCAGGTCCCACAGCACGAACATGGTCACCACGCCCGCCACTCCCAGCACCCAGTCGGGTGTGGGGCCCCACCGGCGGGCCGCGACGGGCCCGCCGGTGGGTCGGGCGTCCGCCTCGACCTGGTCAATCACGTGGACGTCCGACGCCATGTCACGTCCTCTCCCCTCATGGTGGCCCGCCTACCGGGACGACAGGACAGGTCAGGACCGCGCGAAGTCGGTGACGAAGGGCCCCAGGTCGGGCTTCTTCGGGAGCATCTTCAGGTCGACCATCTGCTGGGCCATCCGGTCCAGCGCGGCGACGTCGACGTCCGCTTCGAGGGCGTTCTGTGGTTGGGCGGCGAGGGTCTCCGCCGGCACCTTCTGGCACTCGGAGAGCAACCGGAACGCCTCGTCCTTATTGGCCGGGTCGCTGAGCTGCTGCGCGGTCTCGGCGATCGCCTCGTGGAAGCGTTTGGCGGCGTCGCCCTTGCCGACGAAGCTCTTGGCGGCGACGTAGGTCGCGATGTAGATCTTGTCGCTGCTGGCGAAGGGGTCGGCCAGGCTGCGTACGTTGTCGTTGTTGTTGCCCAGCAGCGAGTAGCCCAGCTGCGCGGCGTCGACCCGTCCACTGAGCACGGCGGGGATCTGCTCGGTGAAGGGCAGCGCCACGAAGCTGACGCTGTCCGGCTCGACCCCGTTGGCCTTCAGCCAGCTCGCGGTCACGATCTGGTTGATGCCGTTGATCTCGTTGACCGCGATCTTCTTGCCGGCGAGGTCGGCGGCCGCCTTGATCGGGGAGTCCTTGCCGACGAAGACGCCCTGCGCGGGTTTGGCCGGCGGCAGCGCGTTGACGTTCACCCCGGAGACCATCTGGATCGGGAAGCCGGTGTTGTAGGCGTTGATCGCGGTGTAGCCGTTGACGTAGCCGAAGTCGGCCGCCCCGGAGAGCACTGCGGCGACCGCCGCCGAGCCACCTCCGGAGCGGACCAGCTCGACGTCGAGGCGGTGCTTGCCGTAGACGCCCTTCCCGATCGCCCAGGTGTTCCAGATTTCGCAGCCGAACGTCGTGACGGAGACCTTCGTGGTGCCGTCCGCGCTGTCCGCAGCGCCTTCGGCCCCGCCGCAGGCGCTCGTGAAGAGCAGCGCGGCGAGGGCGACCATCGCACCGGTACGTCGTGTGTTCATCGTGATGCTCCTATGTGCTTCGCGCGTGGCCCCGACGTCTCCCGCCGCCGGTGCCGGTAGCGGGAATGAGGGCGTTCGGTGGATACGAAGGGACGGCTCTGCCGCGACGGATACGACCGCCTGGCTGCTGCGGTGCGGGTCCGACGCGAGCTGCATCGACTTGGTGATGGTGCTGAATGCCTGAATTGCCGGTTCGAGGGGATCAATCAGGGCCGCGAGAACCGCAGACGGCGTCACGGCATGGCCGGGCAACGCTGGTCACGGTCGGTTCGGGCGGTCGGGCTGCACCCCAGCAGCACCCTGACGCCTCGCCGACTTGCAGCGAAGGTACGGGGCCCGAAAACCCCTGTCAAGATGCGGAATGTTATCTCGCATTGCGTCACCGGCCGGCCGTCGGCACGCTGGCCGGCCCGGCGAACACGCAGGTCGGCGGGCAGATAACGATACGTCTCCCCTGGTTGACCGGGCCGGTGCCGGCGGCTAGCTTCTCCACCAGATGCCGCCGGCCCCCGGGAGTGGACATGAGCGTGGAAGAGCCCGTCGCGGCCGTTCCCGCCATCACCCGCGCGCCGATCGGCCACTGGAAGGGACCGGAGTTCCCCGCCATCCGCCCCGGCACCGGCGCGGGCAAGGCCCTCGTTCCGTTCTGATCGGCAGCTCCGCGCCTCGGCGCACCCTGCCCGGATCCGGCCACACCGTCCGCGTCGGCCGCTCCTGTCCACCCCGTGGCGGAGCAGCCCGTCGTCGGTGACCCCAGCGCCCCGGAAGCTGCGGCAGTCCGTCGCCCGTACCCGTGACGGCCCCTCCGTCGTCGCGGCCGGCCCCGGCGCAGGAGACCGCCCACCCCCGCAACCCCAGCCGGGCAGGCGGGCCGGTCCCCACACCCCAGCGCGCGGGCGGCCGGCCCGGTACGGGCGGAGTCAGGACGACCGGCCACCCCGCGCCACCGACCCCAGCCGGTGCCGGGGTGTCCGGCATCGTCAGCCCGTCGACGCACGCTGCCCCGGCCCGGATGGTGTGGCCAGCCGGGGCCGGACACGGAAAAGCGGCCCGGTCGATACTCGACCAGGCCGCTGACCTGTTGCCTCAAGGGTGGAGCCGAGGGGACTCGAACCCCTGACCCCCACACTGCCAGTGTGGTGCGCTACCAGCTGCGCCACGGCCCCTTGCGGTCGTCCCCGGTCGCCCGGGCACGGAGAGAACTATACACACGCGGCCGAGCATGGTCATCTCGCGGGGGTCCCCGGCGGATCAGTTCAACGCCACGTCCGGTGGGAAGTGTGCGACGGCCGCCATCATGCCGCCCTGTCGGCGCAGCACCATCGGCCAGAGGTCGTCCGGGCGGTCGACGAAGGCGTCCCCGGGCAGCGCGTCGAGCACGAACCAGGAGCCGTCCTCGATCTCCTGCTCCAGTTGCCCGGACCCCCAGCCGGAGTAGCCGGCGAACACCCGGATGCCGCCGATGCTGTCGCGCATCCGCTCCGGATCGGAGGACAGGTCGACGGTGCCGACCGCGCCGGAGATCGGTTGGAATCCCTTCAGCCGGCGCATCGGATGACGCATCCGGGCCAGGCAGATCGCCGACTCCGGCTGCACCGGGCCGCCCTCGAAGAGCACCGCCGGATGCCGGGCGAGATCGCTCCACTCGCCGAGGACGTCCGCGACGGCCACCTCGGTGGCCCGGTTGAGCACCACCCCGAGCGCCCCGTTGGCCTCGTGGGCGACCAGCAGCACCACCGTACGATCGAAGTTCGGGTCCTTGAGGGCCGGCGTCGCGACCAGCAGCCGCCCGGTCATCGACTCCACGGCACGACCGCTGATCGCCGGTCCCTCCCCCTGCGTCTCGGACATCGTCAGCCGCGCACCGGGTCCGACAACCGGGCACCACCGACCATCTGTGCTCTCACCGCCATGCCTGGCACCATAGCCTGCACCCGGTGCGGTGGCTAAGGTCTGACCGACAGGTGATCGAGGGCGGTCGAGGGAGGATCGATGGGTCCGACGGCGGACATCGCGGTGATCGGCGGTTCGGGGCTGTACGCGCTCCTCGACGACGCCACGGAACACCAGGTCGAGACCCCCTACGGCGCCCCCTCGGACGTCCTCACCATCGCCACCGTGGGCGGCCGGTCGGTGGCGTTCCTGCCCCGGCACGGGCGTGATCACCGCCACCCTCCGCACCTGATCCCGTACCGGGCGAACCTGTGGGCGCTGCGGTCGCTCGGGGTACGCCAGGTGCTCGCCCCCTGCGCCGTCGGCGGGCTGCGCCCCGAGTTGGGCCCCGGCACGTTCGTGGTGCCCGACCAGCTCGTCGACCGCACCAGCGGCCGGGTGCAGACCTACTACGACCAGGGCGCGGTGCACGTGGCGTTCGGCGACCCGTACTGCCCGGTCGGGCGGCGTACCCTACTCGACGCGGCGGCCGGGCGCGACGTGCCGGCGGTCGACGGCGGCACGGTGGTGGTGGTCGAGGGGCCACGCTTCTCCACCCGTGCGGAATCCCGCTGGTACGCCGCGATGGGCGGCACGGTGGTCAACATGACCGGCCACCCGGAGGCGGTGCTCGCCCGCGAACTGGCCCTCTGCTACACCTCCATCGCCCTGGTCACCGACCTGGACGCCGGGGTGGAGGCGGGCGACTCGGTCACCCAGGAGGAGGTGTTCCGGGTCTTCGGCGAGAACACTGACCGGCTGCGCGGCGTACTGCTGGACGCGGTGGCCGCCCTGCCGACCGACCGCGACTGCCCCTGCGGGCACGCGCTGGACGGCATCCGGACGCCGTTCCCCCTCCCCTGACCTGTCGCCGCACGCCCCGGACGCGTCCCCGCCCCGGACAGGGCAATAGCCGGTAAAGCGCGCGGATCGCCGGCTGCCGCCCGCTAGATTCGGCAGGTCAGGGGTCCGGTCCCGGCGGACACCGGACGGGTCGGGGACACGGAGGCGGAGGGCGATGGCGACCGTCCGGGAGACCACCTACGACCTGCTCCGCGCCCTCGGCCTGACCACGGTCTTCGGCAACCCCGGCTCGACCGAGGAGCCGTTCCTCCAGGACTTCCCGGCCGACTTCCACTACGTGCACGCCCTGCACGAGGCGTCGGCGGTCGCCATGGCCGACGGGTACGCCCAGGCCACCGGCCGGCCGGCGCACGTCAACCTGCACACCGCCCCGGGCACCGGCAACGGCATGGGCAACCTGGTCACCGCGTGGCACAACCGGACGCCGCTGATCGTCTCCGCCGGGCAGCAGAGCCGGGAGATGCTGCTGATGGAGCCCCGGCTGGCCAACCGGCACCCCACCGAGCTGCCCCAGCCGTACGTGAAGTGGAGCCACGAGCCGGTGCGGGCGCAGGACGTCCCGGCGGCGTTCATGCGGGCGTACGCCACGGCGGCGCAACCGCCGAGCGGCCCGGTCTACCTCTCCCTGCCGCTGGACGACTGGCACCAGCCGGCGGACCCGCCGCCGCAGGTACGGACGGTGGCCACCCGGTTCGCCCCCGACCCGCGTCGGCTGCGGGAGTTCGCCGCGCTGCTCGCCGCCGCCCGCAACCCGGTGCTGGTGCTCGGCGCGGCGGTGGACCGGGCCGCCGCCTGGCCGGTGGCGGCGGCGGTGGCCGAGCGGCTCGCCGCGCCGGTCTGGTCCGCGCCGGCGCCGGAGCGGGCCGCGTTCCCGGAGCACCACCCGCACTACCGGGGGGTGCTGCCGTACGCGATCGCCCCGCTGGCCGAGAAGCTCACCGGGCACGACGTGGTGCTGGTGGTCGGCGCGCCGGTGTTCCGCTACTACCCGCACGTGCCCGGCGACCACCTGCCGCCCGGGGCCCGGCTGCTGCACGTCACCGACGACGCGGACGAGGCCGCGCGGGCCCCGGTGGGGGACAGCCTGCTCGGTGACGCAGGGTTGACCCTGGCCGCGCTGCTGGACCTGCTGCCGGCGGCCGACCGGCCGACGCCGCCACCCCGCCCGACGCCGGAGCCGCCAGGAACCGGCGACCCGCCCGACGCGGACGCGCTCTTCGCCGCGCTGGCCGCCTGCTGGCCCGCCGACGGGGTGCTGGTGCAGGAGTCACCGTCGAACCTCGCCGCGCTGCGTCGTCGGCTTCCGGTGACTCGCCCGGCGTCGTACTTCACCATGGCCAGCGGCGGACTCGGCTACGGGCTGCCGGCCGCCGTGGGTATCGCCCTCGCCGAGCGGGACACCGGGCGGGGCCGGCCGGTGGTCGCGGTGATCGGGGACGGTTCCTTCCACTACTCCGTGCAGGCGTTGTGGACGGCCGCGCGGCTGCGGCTGCCGGTGGTCGTGCTGGTCCCGGTGAACCAGCAGTACGCCATCCTCAAGGCGTTCGCCGAGCTGAAGTCCACCCCGGGGGTGCCCGGACTGGACCTGCCGGGCCTCGACCTCACCGCCATCGCCCGGGGCTACGGCTGCGCCACCCGCGTCGTCGACGCGCTGCCCGACCTGGCCGACGCGCTCACCGAGGCGCTACGCGCCGACGTCCCCACCGTGCTCCCCACCCCGATCAGCACCACCGTCCCCACCCTCCTCTGACCCCGCCCCGCCCCCGCCCCCGTCCCCGTCCGCCCCCGTCCGCGTCCGCGGTGATCAAGAAGTTTGCGTCATCTTTGCCTGGGAAGGTGACGCAAACCTCTTGATCACCGGCCAGCGGGCGACGCTCCGGCGGGGAGCCCGGATACGGCGGGAGGCCGGGTGTGTCAGTGGGCGGTGAGGGTGAGCACCCGGCCGGTGGCGACGTCGAGCACCGGGCGTTTCCCGAGCGGGGCCGCCAACGTCACGGTGACCGGCTTGAGCACCGCCAGGTCGATGCACTCCCCGGTGCCCCGGACCACCCCGCCGCCGACCACCACCACGTCGTCGCGCTCCCACACCAGGGCGGTGGGTCCGCTGTCGCAGGCGCCCATGCCGACCGTGTACGTCAGCCGGGCGCCGTCGATCCGGCGGAGCCGGTCGGCACCGGCCACCCCGGCCGGCAGGGACCGGTCCGGGATAGCGGGCTCCGGGGCGGCGGTGACCGCCCGGGGCGACACCGCCAGACGGGCCACCGGGCTGGTCAGCTCCGCCACGGTGAAGATCCAGGCGGGTACGGCGGCGATCCCCCGGCTGGTACGCACCTCGGCGGTGCCCAGGATGACCCCGGTGACCGTCAGCGGGATGCAGGCGGCCTGGGTGGAGACCGGATCGTCCGGCCGGGTGCCGGCAGTGGGTTCGGCGGGCCGTGGTCCCCGGGGCCGTCCCTCGCACGGTGGCGGGTCGCCCTGGTCCAGCTGCCGGTACGCCTCGGCGGCACTGATCAGCGGGACGGTCAGGGCACCGTCGGGGAACCGGATCGCCCCGTCGGCGGGTACGGCGGTCGGCAGCGCGATCTGGTCCCGGTACCAGCCGGCGCGGAAGGCCGCCTCGGTGCCGGCGTCGAAGCCCGGCTGGCCGGTGAGCACCGTGGCGTCCTGCAGGGGCAGATAGCCGCTGGACCACTCGGGGCCGGGCCGCCACGCCCCGGCGACCTCGGCGGCCCGCTCGTCGAACGCCTCCCGCTGCCGACCCGGATCATTCCCGACCGCCCCGCCGTCCACCGCCCCACCGGGCACCGCACCACCGGGCACCGAGCCGGCTGCCGCACACCCACCCGCCGCCACCAGGAGCCCCAATCCCCACGCCAGCCCTACGAGTCGCCGCATCCCCCTGAGACGCCCACCCGCCCCTCCCGGTTCCCCTCCCCCTCAACGCCTCACCCCGCCCCACCGCCACCATCCCGTTGATCAAGAGGTTTGCGTCAAGTTTGAAGATCAACTTGACGCAAACCTCTTGATCAACCAGCGCGAGGCGGGCAGGGACGGGCGGGGGAACAGTGATGCGCCCCGGTCCGTGGGGACCGGGGCGCATCATCGAGGTGGTGGAGGTGCCGGGAATCGAACCCGGGTCCTTCGCCGGTTTGTCAGGGCTTCTCCGAGCGCAGCTCGCTATGCCTCTACTCGGCCCCACCGCTCACGCGAGCAAGTTGGTGTGACGGGCCCAGTCGCTGATTGATCTCGCCGCACGGACCCCGCGACCGGGTCCGATTGGCCAGCCTTCTAGCTGATGCCGGCTAACTGGGACGAAGGCGTTCCCAGGCCGACAGACTCACTACTCGCCTCAGGCGGCGAGAGCGAAGTCAGCGCGATTTTGCTTGGCGCTTATTGGTTTCCGACGACCGATTCTCGAGACGACGTCGGCTTCCTCGGCTCGCTTCCCCTGTCGCTGCGTACGAAGTCGAAACCAGTCACCCCCTCGACGGGCCGCCGGGTGTGGCGGCACTGTCCAGACTAACGCCTGCCGCAACGGGTTTCATCCCGAGCCCCGGCCCGGCACGCCGACCCGGACAGACGGGACGAATCAGTCGTCCATCCCCTTGCCCCGGCGACCGGACACCCGGGCGATCTCCCGGTCGGCGTCCCGCTTGGCGAGGTCCTGCCGCTTGTCGTACGACTTCTTGCCCTTGGCCAGGGCGATCTCCACCTTGGCCCAGCCGTCGGAGAAGTAGACCTGCAACGGGACCATGGTCAGGCCCCCCTCGCGGGTCTTGCCGATCAACTTGTCGATCTCCATCCGCTTCAGCAGCAGCTTGCGGGTACGCCGGGGCTCATGGTTGGTCCAGGTGCCCTGGGTGTACTCCGGGATGTGCATGCCGTGCAGAAACAACTCGCCGTCGCGTTCCTGGGCGAAGGCGTCGACCAGCGAGGCCCGCCCGGCACGCAGCGACTTGACCTCGGTGCCGGTCAACGCCATGCCTGCCTCGTAGGTGTCGAGGATGGCGTAGTCGTGGCGGGCCTTCCGGTTGGAGGCGACCACCTTGCGGCCCTTTTCCCGTGGCATCCGGCGCCACCTCCCTTCCACTACGCGCACCGACCACCCGGCCGGTGAGCGGGGATCATGCTACCCGAACGACAAGGACCCTCCCGCGCCGTTTATTCCGGCGCGGGAGGGTCCCCACGGAGAGCCCTGCGGTGACTAGACCCGCAGGTAGAAGCGGAGCGTGACCCAGGCGGTGGCGGCGCTGATCAGGCCACCGACGCCGGCCATCAGCGGGAACATCAGGAAGATGTCCGACCACTGGACGGGCGAGAGCAGCCCCTCCAGCGCCTTCAACGAGCCGCTGAACAGCAGTTGTTTCGCCCCGATCAGCGCGACCAGACCCAGCAGCGAGCCGATCAGGCCGGCGACCACCGCCTCCAGCACGAACGGCGCCTGGATGAACCAGTTCGACGCGCCGACCAGCTTCATGACCGCGACCTCACGCCGCTTGCTGTACGCGGCCACCTGGATGGTGTTCGCGACCAGCAGCAGCGCGGCGATCGCCATCACCACGGCGGCGGCCAGCGCGATGTTCTGGATCGCGGTGAGCACGTTGAAGATCTTGTCCAGCAGCCGGCTCTGGTCGACGATCACGTCGACGCCCTCGGTGCCCTGGTACTGGTCGTAGATGTTCTTGTACTGCTCCGGGTTGACCAGCTTCAGCCGGAACGACTCGGGCAGCAGGTCCGGCTTCACGGCGTTCACCAGGTCGGGTGCGTCCTGGTACATCTCCTTGAAGGTCTTGTACGCCTCGTCCTTGTTGACGTAGAGGACCTCCTTGACCAGGGGGTCGCTCTTCAGCTTGGCATCGAGGTCGGTGCGCTGCTGCTCGGTGACGTCGGTCTTCAGGAAGATCGAGACTTCGACGTTCTTGTAGTAGAGGTCCTTCATGTCGCCGACCTGCTTGTACATCAGGCCACTGGCGCCGAGCATGGTCAGCGAGACCGCCATAGTGATGATCATCGCGACGGTCATGGTGACGTTGCGCCACAGTCCGACCAGTACCTCGGACAGGACGTACTTCATCCGCATCGGGTGTTCCTCCGGCTCTCCGGCGTGAGGTGTTCGTCGTCAGGTCGTACGGCAGGGGTGGAGCGCCGGCTCACCCGTAGACGCCGCGGGCCTGGTCGCGCACGATGCGGCCGCTTTCGATCTCGACGACGCGACGGCGCATCTGGTTCACGATGTTGGAGTCGTGTGTGACCATCACGACGGTCGTGCCGGTGCGGTTGATCCGGTCCAGCAGGCGCATGATCTCGATCGAGGTGTCCGGGTCCAGGTTTCCGGTCGGCTCGTCCGCCAGCAGGATCAGCGGACGGTTCACGAACGCCCGCGCCACCGCGACCCGCTGCTGCTCTCCACCGGACAGCTCGTGCGGGTACCGGTGCTCCTTGCCACCGAGACCGACCAGCTCCAACACCTCGGGCACGACCCGGCGGGCCACCGCCTTGGTCTTGCCGATCACCTCCAGGGCGAACGCCACGTTCTCGTAGGCGGTGCGGTTCGGCAGCAGCCGGAAGTCCTGGAAGACGCAGCCGATGGAGCGCCGGAAGTGGGGTCGCTTCCAGGAGCGCATCGACGTGACGTCCTTGCCGTTGACGATGACCCGGCCCTTGTTGGGGGCGACCTCGTGCAGCAGCATCTTGATGATCGTGGACTTGCCGGAGCCGGATGGTCCGATGAAGAAGACGAACTCGCCCTTCTCGATCGAGACGGACACGTTGTCGAGCGAAGGCCGGGACGCCTTCGGGTACGTCTTCGTCACTTGCTCAAGCTGAATCACGGGTGGTGAGTCTACGCGGTGTAACCGCAGAGCCAAGTGGCACGCCCCGCCGATGCGGGACGCGTCATCGATTCGCCCGGTCAACCCGGGATCGACGACGCGCCCCGTTCACACTCGATCACGCAGCGTCGTTGGCGAGCTGCTGCTGCTTGCGCCAGCGGATACCGGCTTCGATGAAGCTGTCCAGCTCGCCGTCGAAGACCGAGGACGGATTGCCGGTCTCCTGCTCGGTTCGCAGATCCTTCACCATCTGATAGGGGTGCAGGACGTACGAGCGCATCTGGTCGCCCCAGGAGCTGGTGCCGCCGGTCTTCAGGCCGGCCAGCTTCGCCTCCTCCTCCTGCCGCTTGCGCTCCAGCAGCCGGGACTGGAGCACCCGCATCGCGGAGGCCTTGTTCTGGAGCTGGGACTTCTCGTTCTGGCAGGTCACCACGATGCCGGTGGGGATGTGGGTGAGCCGCACCGCCGAGTCGGTGGTGTTGACGCTCTGCCCACCCGGCCCCGAGGAGCGGTAGACGTCCACCCGGACCTCGTTCTCCGGGATGTCGATGTGGTCGGTCTGCTCGGTGACCGGCAGCACCTCCACCCCGGCGAAGCTGGTCTGCCGGCGGCCCTGGTTGTCGAACGGGCTGATCCGGACCAGCCGGTGTGTGCCCGACTCGACGCTGAGCGTGCCGTAGGCGTACGGCACCTTGACGGTGAAGGTGGCGGACTTGAGGCCCGCCTCCTCGGCGTACGAGGTCTCGTAGACCTCCGTCGGGTAGCCGTGCCGCTCCGCCCAGCGCAGGTACATCCGCAGCAGCATCTCGGCGAAGTCGGCCGCGTCCACCCCACCGGCGCCCGCCCGGATGGCGACCAGCGCCTCCCGGGAGTCGTACTCGCCGGAGAGCAGGGTGCGGACCTCCATCTCCTGGATGGCCTTGGTCAGCGTGGCGATCTCGGACTCGACCTCGCCCAGCGCCCCGGAGTCGGCCTCGTCCTCGGCCAGCTCCAGCAGCACCCGGGCGTCGTCGAGCCCGGACCGCAGGCTGCCCAGCTTGCTGATCTCGCCGTTGACGTACGACAACTGCGAGGTCACCTGCTGTGCCTTGGCCTGGTCGTCCCAGAGATCCGGCGCGGACGCCTGCTCCTCCAGCCGGGCCTTCTCCTCCCGCAGACGGTCGAGGTCGAGCACCGACTCGATGTTGCGCAGGGTCGCGTCGAGTTCCTTGAGCTGTTCGGCGTAATCGGCAGCGGTCACGACAGACAAGCGTACTGTGCGTGCGGCGGTCCGCTCACGTCACACCACCTACCAGGGCGGATGATCAGCCGACCGGGGCGGTCTTGAGCCAGGACAGCGCGGCCTTGTGGTAGGCGACGGCGAACTCCAGCGCGCTGGCGTCGTACTCGTCGCCCTCCTTCTTGGCGGTCTTGACCTGTTCGCGGACGTAGGCGAGGGCCTCGGTGTGGTATTCGTTCGCCGAGGCGTAGAGGTTCTTGAGCTGGCTGGCCGAGTGCAGGTTGCCGAACGCGATCCGCAGGGCGATCGGGTTGCGGATGGTGTCCCGACCGGGATTCTCCGCCAGCCAGCGGGAGAAGGTCCGCTTGCCGGCCGCGGTTATCGCGTAGGGTTGACTCATCCGCGGCCCGGGCTTGCCCAGCCGCACGAAACCACGCTCAGCCAGCACCGGCAACTCACGGTAGACCTGGCTGCGTGTCATCGACCAGTACGGCGCCAGTCGGCGCTCAGCGGCGGCCATCAGTTGGCCACCTGTCATCGGCCCCTCGTGCAACAGACCCAGCAGGGCCGCCGCGGTGGGGTTGACTCCGGAATCCGCCATGCCCTCTAAGCTGCCACTTTGCCGTCCCGGCGTCCAGGATTTCCGGATTTGCCACCCGGGAGGATTTCCAATGTGCACTGTCGGCCGACGACAGTGCTCCCAGGACCACCCCCGACCGCCGCCCCGGACCCGACCGCGCAGGGCGTGCCGGCCCGTCGCCGGGTCGGGCGGGCCCGGCCGGCGGGGACGTCGTCGCACGCCACCGCCGGCCGTCGCGGGCTCAGCCCATGTGCGGGTACGTGTGGTCGGTCGGCGGCACGAACGTCTCCTTGATGGTCCGGGGGGACATCCAGCGGACCAGGTTGTGCCAGGAGCCGGCCTTGTCGTTGGTGCCGCTGGCCCGCGCGCCCCCGAACGGCTGCTGCCCGACCACAGCGCCGGTCGGCTTGTCGTTGACGTAGAAGTTGCCGGCCGCGTACCGCATCTTCTCGGCCACCGCGTCGATCACCCGGCGGTCGGTGGCGAAGACCGACCCGGTCAGCGCGTACGGGGCGATCGACTCGGCCTGGGCGACCACGTCGTCGAACCGGGCGTCGTCGAAGACGTGCACGCCGAGGATCGGGCCGAAGTACTCGGTGGTGAACGTCTCGTGGGCCGGGTCGGTGCACTCGAACAGGGTCGGCCGGACGAACCACCCGACCGTGTCGTCGGCGGTGCCACCGGCCAGCACCCGACAGCTGGGGTCCCCGCCGATCAGCTCCAGCGCGGCGGTGTGCCTGTCGAACGCGCGGGCGTCGATCACCGCACCGCCGAAGTTGCCGAAATCGGTCACGTCGCCGTAGGTCAACGCGTGGGCGGTGGCGGCCAGCCGGTCCCGCAGCCCGCCGGACCACAGCGACCGCGGCACGTACGCCCGCGAGGCGGCCGAGCACTTCTGGCCCTGGTACTCGTAGGCGCCCCGGATCAGCGCGGTGTGCAGGGCGTCGACGTCGGCGCTGGTGTGCGCGACGACGAAGTCCTTGCCGCCGGTCTCCCCGACCAGCCGGGGGTAGCCACGGTAGGAGGCGATGTTCTCACCGACCGTGCGCCACAGCTGCTGGAAGACCTTGGTCGAGCCGGTGAAGTGGATGCCGGCCAGGTCCGGGTCGGCGAGCACCACGTCGGAGACCTCCTCGCCCCGCCCGGTGACCATGTTGATCACGCCGGGGGGCAGGCCGGCCGCCTCGAACAGCCGCATGGTGAAGTGCGCCGCGAACTGCTGGGTCGGGCCCGGCTTCCAGACCACGGTGTTGCCGAGCAGGGCCGGCGCGGACGGCAGGTTGCCGGCGATCGCGGTGAAGTTGAACGGGGTCACCGCGTAGACGAACCCCTCCAGCGGGCGGTGGTCGAACCGGTTCCACACCCCCGGCGACGAGTTCGGCTGGGCGGCCAGCAGCTCCCGGGCGAAGTGCACGTTGAACCGGAGGAAGTCGATGAACTCGCAGGCCGCGTCGATCTCGGCCTGGACGGCGGTCTTGGACTGGCCGAGCATGGTGGCCGCGTTGAGGGTGTCCCGCCACGGGCCGGCCAGCAGTTCGGCGGCGCGCAGGAAGACCGCGGCCCGCTCCTCGAACGGCAGCGCCCGCCACATCGGCGCGGCGTCCTTGGCGGCCCGCACGGCGGCGCGGGCGTCGTCGTGGGTGGCGTGACCGGTGACCCCGAGCACGTGCGCGTGCCGGTGCGGCTGGACCACGTCGATCGGGTCACCGCCGGCCATCCGCTGCTCACCGGCGATGGTCATCGGCAGGTCGATCCGGTCGGCGGCCAGCTCGGTCAGCCGCCGCTCCAGCCGCTCCCGGTCGGCGCTGCCCGGCTCGTAGGTGCGTACCGGCTCGTTGCGCGGCTCGGGTACGGAGAACACGGCGTCCATCACAGGCTCCTGGGCGATCTCGACAGCGGCGGCGAAATCGGACCCGCAGGCACCGACCGGACGGCCGGACGCCGGACACCGCGCGGGGTAGCTGATCGCGGCGGCGGGACCTCCGGCGATTCTCCCACGCCCGGCTCGGCAGGCTCACGCCCCGCCCGCCCCACACCGTGGATCACGAGGCGGACACCTGCTGTTCGGTGACGATTCCGCAGCGGAAGCGCTATCCGAACGAAGAAAGACAGGGCGGACCGGTTCCCACGGCCGGGCCGGCCCGCCGGCACACCCAGGCACGTCGGCCCGGCGTCCCGGGCGGCCCGCCCGCGCCCGGCCCCCGGGCAGGCCGGGCGCCGCCACGCCCAGCCCGGGGCGGTCCGGCCCGTCCGCGTACGCTGGTTCGGAGGGTGAGGCCCGTCCCGGTGCCGGGGTGGCGCGGTGTCGAAGGGGAGACGATGAGCAACCAGCCCGGCAGCTCGACGGCCGAGTCCATCGACCGGTCGCCGGAGCGGCCGGCCGGGCGCACCGGGTACGCACCGGGCACGCCCGTGCTGGCGGCGCTGGCCCTCGGCTGGCTGGCGGCGATGCTCTGGTCCACCCGGGAGGCGATCCACTCGGCGGCGGTCGGCCTCACCGCGATCACGCTGTCCGCCTTCGCCCTGCCCGGGGTGATCTCCGCCGCCCTGGTCGCCGGGGCGGCCGTCGCGCTGGCCGCGAGCGAGCTGGCCGCCCGCCGGCTCGGCGACCGGGCAGCGCTGCGCTTCGCGGCGGCGATCGGAGCCGGCATGCTGGTCGGGCTGGGCGCCGCACTGGCGATCAACCTGACGTACGCCGACAACGCCACCACCAACACCATCGCCGGCACCAGCGCGGCGGCGGCCATCATCGGTGGGGCGCTGGCCGGGGCGCGTACCCCGGCCCCGGTCGGCGCGGTGGTCACCGCCGCCCTCGGCACACTGCTGTTCGTGGTGCTGTTCAGCCAGGCCCGGGACCCGCTGTTCGACCTGTTCGGGGCCGGCGACTCCCAGGCGTCGCTGGTCGGCGCCGCGAAGTGGGTCTCCCGCACCGAGTCGCTGCTCGGCGGGCTGGTGGCCGGGCTGCTCGCCTTCGGCTACCTGACCTGGGCCCGCCGCCGGGCCGTCCGGCACGCCCCGGAGGCCACGGCCCCGCGCTGGCCGGCCTACCTGCTGGCCGGGGCCGGGCCCGGCCTGCTCCTGCTGCTCACCGAGGTGATCATCCGGATCGGCGGGCGGACCCTGCTGGACCTGGCGGGCGCGTTGAGCGAGGCGGACGCGGTGGCCCAGACCAGCATGGGCACCTCGCGGATCGACAACGGCATCTGGGTGCTCTTCGTGGGCGCGTTGACCACCGTCGTCCTCTTCGGCCGCACCCTCGGCCCGACCCCGCGCGACGACGATCCGGCGGACCCCGCCGAGGACTGATCCGGCCCGCCCCGCTCAGGAGGCGGTACGCAGCAGCAGTTCCCACTCGGACGGGTCGTACCACTCCAGCTCGTGGTCCTCGGCCCCGTCGACCGTGAACTGGGCGTCCGGGTCACCGGCGAGCGCCTCGACCACCACGTCCACGGCGGCGGCCACGTCCCCGACCGCCTCGGCCCCGTCCACGTGCAGTGCGGCCACCGCCGACGCCGGCAGCGGCCCGTCGAGGTCCACCACGCTGGAACCCAGCTCACCGTCACCCCGGCCGACGGCCCCGGCGGGCAGGTCCACCGACACCACGACCCGGCGACGGGGCGCGTCGGGGTCCTCCCGCAGCAGTTGCAGGGCGTCCTGGGCGGCCCGGGTGAAGGCGACGTACTCCAACTCCTCCTCGTCGCCCTCGGCGTACCACTCGCGCAGGGCGGGGGTGACCGCGTGGCCGCCGCTGGCCGGCAGCCCCCGCTCCCGCAGCAGGGCCAGCATCGGCATGGTCGCCGGCACGTACACCCGGACCAGCTCGTCGCCCACGGTCGTCTCCCCTGGTCGTCTCCACTCACCGGGGCGGCGGACGGCCGCCCCGAACGCCGATCATGCCGTACGTCCAGACCGTCATACACCGCGCACCGCCCCGGGGGAAGCCGCCGCACCCGTCGACGGGCGGTGCTGGGCGGGGAAGGCTGTCGGTGGCAAACTGGGCCGAACGACGCCAAGCCGAGGGGTTTCCGTGGAGCCGAGGTTTCTCCTGCTCTCCGACGTGGCCGCCGAGCTGAACGTGTCGGACTCGCAGGTCTACCACATGGTACGCAGCGGCGAGCTGCCCGCCATCAAGATCGGCGGACGGGGACAGTGGCGGGTCGAGCGGGCCCGGCTGGAGGAGTACATCCAGCTCAAGTACGCCGAGACCGCCGAGTGGGTACGCGGTAACCCGCTCACCGACCGCGACCCGGAGTGACCGGACCATCCCGCTGAGCCATTGACCCTGGGCGTTGCCGTGCCCGACAATCGACGCTGTCGAAAGCAAACGAAGGCAAACGCAGAGAACGAGGGGGCAACGATGGCCGACTCCCGCCGTCCGGGGCCGACCCGACCGCCGATCCGGTTACGCCCGGCCCCCGTCACCGACCCGCCCTACGTCGACGAGGTGCCGGATCTCTGGCCCCGGCCACCCGGCCAACTCGCCCTCGACCTGTTCGGCACGGGTCGGCCCGCCGCCGGCCGACCCACCGGCCGGCGGCCCGATCCCCCATCCCGGCCCGGGCACCCGGCCGCCCCGCCCCTGCCGCCGCCCGCCACCACCACGCCCGAGGCGACCCGGGCCGCCCACCGGTTCGTCGGCACCTGCCTGGAGATCCTCAACGGCTACCGGCCACCCGGCCAGATCCGGGCCCTGGTCGAGCCGGGGCGCACCGTCGAGGTGGCCGAGCAGCTCGCCCGCGCCGCTGCCCGCACCCCGCCGGTACGCCGCCGCTCCACCCGGCCCGCCGTGCACCTGCGCCGACTGCGGGTGTGCCAGCCGCGCCCGGCGGCGGTCGAGGTGGCCGCCGTGGTCACCGGCGGCAGCCGGAGCTGGGCGATGGCCCTGCGCCTCGAACACCGCCGGGGCAACTGGCTCTGCACCGCCCTCCAGGTCATCTGACCCACCCCGACCCGCCCGGCCCGGGTGGAGTCACCCGGGCCCGGTGGGACCACCCGGCCCGGTGGGACCGCCCGGCCCGGTCCGCCTGGCCGGGTTGATCAAGAGGTTTGCGTCAATTTGATCTTCGAAGCTGACGCAAACCTCTTGATCACCGCACAAAGGCCGGGGCACAGAGGCGGGGGCGCAAAGGCAGGGGTGCGAAGGCGAAGGCGGGAGGGGACGGGAACGGGGACGCCCTCCCGCTCGACAGAGCGGGAGGGCGTCCCCGGATCAGGCTGGGGCGGTGGGTCAGGCGCCGCCGTTGGGGGCGCCGTGGCAGCGCTTGTACTTGCGACCGGAGCCGCACGGGCAGGGGGCGTTGCGGGACGGGCCACCCTCGGCGGCCCGGTCGACCGGGCCGGTGTTCCGCCGGGCGGTGCTGGCTGCGGCGGCCTGACCGCTCGCCCCGGCGGCAGCCGGGCGACGCGACCCACCGGCGGCCGGACGGGCCTGCGACGGAGCCTGCGGCTGCCCGCCCCCGATGCCGAGCGCCGGGGCGGACGGCTCGGGCTCGGGCCGCTCCACGGCCACCGCACCCGCGCCCGCCTCACCGTCGATCGTCGGGGCGGAGTATTGCAGCCCCTGCTGCTGCGGCGCACGGTTCAGACCCTTGGCCCGGATCTCGACCGGCTTCTCCAGCAGCTGGACCTCCTCGGCCTCCGGCTCCGGCTCCTGGACCTGCACCTCCAGGTTGTAGAGGAAGCCGACCGTCTCCTCCTTGATGCCCTCCATCATCGTGGCGAACATGTCGAAGCCCTCGCGCTGGTACTCGATGACCGGGTCGCGCTGGGCGTACGCCCGCAGGCTGATGCCCTCCTGGAGGTAGTCCATCTCGTAGAGGTGCTCGCGCCACTTGCGGTCGATGACCTGGAGCAGCACCATCCGCTCCAACTGACGGGTGGCCTCCTCGCCGAGGCTCTCCTCCCGCCGGTCGTACGCGGCGTTCGCGTCCTCCCGGAGGCGGGCGAGCAGGAAGTCCTGGTCGAGGCCCGCCCGGGAGCCGACCTCCTCCTCCAGCTCCTCGATGGTGACGCCCACCGGGTAGAGCTGCTTGAGGCTGGCCCAGAGCTGTTCGAGATCCCAGTCCTCGGCGTAACCGTCGCTGGTGGCGCCCACCACGTACGCGCCGACGGTGTCGTCGATCATGTTGCGGACCTGGTCGGAGAGGTCCTCGCCGTTGAGCACCCGCAGCCGCTCGGCGTAGATCACCTGGCGCTGCTTGTTGAGCACCTCGTCGTACTTGAGGACGTTCTTGCGGATCTCGGCGTTCTGGCCCTCGATCTGGGCCTGGGCGTTCTTGATCTGCCGGGTGACCATCTTCGACTCGATGGGCACGTCCTCGGGGATGTTGAACCGCTCCATCACCGCCTCGACCGCACCGGCCCGGAACCGCTTCATCAGCTCGTCCTGGAGCGACAGGTAGAACCGGGACTCACCCGGGTCACCCTGTCGGCCGGCCCGACCACGCAGCTGGTTGTCGATCCGGCGGGACTCGTGCCGCTCGGTGCCGAGCACGTAGAGCCCACCGGCGGCGGCGACCTCCTCGGCCTCCGCCTCGCACGCCTGCTTCCAGGTGGGCAGGACCTCCTCCATCGCCTTGGCGTACTCCTCCTCCTGCTCGGCCGGGTCGAGACCGCGCTGGCGCAGCTCGCTGGCGGCGAGGAACTCGGCGTTGCCACCGAGCAGGATGTCGGTGCCCCGGCCGGCCATGTTGGTGGCGACGGTGACCGCGCCCTTGCGGCCGGCCTGGGCGACGATCTCGGCCTCGCGGGCGTGGAATTTCGCGTTCAGCACGGAGTGCGGGATGCCCCGGCGGCGCAGCAGCGTGGACAGGATCTCGGAGTTCTCCACCGAGACCGTGCCGACCAGCACCGGCTGGCCGGCCTGGTGCCGCTCGGCGATGTCCTCGATGACCGCGTTGAACTTGGCCTTCTCGGTCTTGTAGATGACGTCGGCGCGGTCCTCGCGGACCATCGGCCGGTGCGTCGGGATGGTCACCACGCCGACCTTGTAGACCTTGTTGAACTCGCCCGCCTCGGTCTGGGCCGTACCGGTCATACCGGACAGCTTCTCGTAGAGACGGAAGTAGTTCTGGAGGGTGATGGTGGCCAGGGTCTGGTTCTCCTGCTTGATCTCCACCCCCTCCTTGGCCTCGATCGCCTGGTGCATGCCCTCGTTGTAGCGGCGGCCGTGCAGGATGCGACCGGTGAACTCGTCGACGATCAGGACCTCGCCGTCGCTGACGATGTAGTCCTTGTCGCGCTTGTAGAGCTCCTTGGCCTTGATCGCGTTGTTGAGGTAGCCGACCAGCGGGGTGTTCACCGACTCGTAGAGGTTGTCGATGCCGAGCCGGTCCTCCACCTTGGCCACGCCGCGCTCGGTGACCGCGATGGTGCGCTTGGCGTAGTCGACCTCGTAGTCGCCCTCGCCGTCCTTGCCGGCCTGGAGCCGGCCCACCACGGCCGCGAACTCGCCGTACCAGCGGGCGGAGTGCTCGGCGGGTCCGGAGATGATCAACGGGGTCCGGGCCTCGTCGATCAGGATCGAGTCGACCTCGTCGACCACGGCGAAGTTGTGCCCGCGCTGGACCAGCTCGTCGCGGGACCAGGCCATGTTGTCGCGCAGGTAGTCGAAGCCGAACTCGTTGTTGGTGCCGTAGGTGATGTCGCACTCGTACGCGGCGCGGTGCTCGGCGGCCGGCCGGTTGGGCAGCACCACGCCGACGGTCAGGCCGAGGAACTCGTGCACCTGCCCCATCCAGGCGGCGTCGCGCTGGGCCAGGTAGTCGTTGACGGTGACCACGTGCACGCCCTTGCCGGAGAGCGCGTTGAGGTAGACGGCCATGACCGAGGTCAGCGTCTTGCCCTCACCGGTCTTCATCTCGGCGATGTTGCCGAAGTGCAGCGCCGCGCCACCCATCACCTGGACGTCGTACGGCCGCTGGCCGAGCACCCGGGCGGCCGCCTCGCGCACCGTGGCGAACGCCTCGGGCAGCAGGTCGTCGAGGGTCTCACCGTCGGCGAGCCGTTCCCGGTACTGGTCGGTCAGTGACCGCAGCTCGTCGTCGGTGAGGTTGACGTAGTCGTCCTCGATCGAGTTGACGGCGGCGGCGATGGCCTTCAGCCGACGCACCATGCGGCCCTCGCCCGCGCGGAGGACCTTTTCCAGAATCGACACGGATCAACGCTCCCCTAGACAGTCTCGAACCATCGTAGGCGCTCAGTCGGCGCGATGGTCACTGGTGGCGGCGGTCCGACCCGACCAAACCGACATAACGCTCGGCTCAACCCGCCGCCCGGCGGTTATCCGGTTACGCCCACCGCGAACGATCCGGCACGATGACTCGGATGGAGCCTGTGGAGATCATCGAGGACGGCCTGCTGCTGCGTCCGTGGCTCGCCTCGGACGCGGACGACGTGCACCGGGCTTGCCAGGACCCGGACATCCAGCGCTGGACCACCGTACCGCGTCCGTACCGGCCTGAACACGCCCACGGGTTCGTCACCGGGATGAGCGCCCGTGCCTGGGCCGAGGGCAGCGGTGCCCCGTTCGCGGTCTGCGACGCCGCCACCGGCGAACTGCTCGGCTCCTGCGGCCTGGTCGCGATCGACCAGGCGGTCGAGACCGGCGAGGTCGGCTACTGGACCGCCCCCTGGGCCCGGGGCCGGGGGGTCACCGTGCGGGCCACCCGGGCGGTCGCCCGCTGGGCCTTCGACGCCCTGCTGCTGCGTCGGCTGATCTGGCAGGCCGAGGTGGGCAACCACGCCTCCCGGCTGGTCGCCCTGCGGGCCGGCTTCCAGATCTCCGGTGAGCTGCGGCTCGCCCGGCCCGCCGGCGACGGCCGGGTCGAGGGCTGGGTCGGCTCGCTGCTGCCCGGCGAGGTGCCGGCGGCCGGCGCGGACGGTCCGGCCGGGCCGGGCACCCTGGACGCCCGGCGGGCCGCCGTTTTCGGTCGGCCGCAGCCCGTCCTGTTCGCCAGCGCCGGGAACACCGAGCTGCGGCTGCGGCCGATGGAGGAACGCGACCTGGACGGGGTGGTCGCCACCTGCCAGGACCCGGACACCGTCCGGTGGACCAGCGTGCCGCACCCCTACCGGCGCACCGACGCCGAGGGCTACCTGACCTACGGCGGGCTGGCCTGGGCGCGGGGCACCAGCGCGTGTTTCGTGCTGGCCGACCCGGACGACGCCTTCGCCGGCACCGTCGACCTGCGGTTGAACCCCGTCGACCCGCTGCGGGCCGAGGTGGGCTTCATGACCGCGCCGCACGCCCGCGGCCGGGGCTGGATGCCGGCCGCGCTCGGCGCGCTCGCCGCCTGGGGCGTCACCGGTCTCGGCCTGGTCCGGGTCGAGTGGAAGGCCCACGTCGGCAACACGGCCTCGCGCCGGGCCGCCGAGAAGGCCGGCTTCACCGTCGAGGGCACCCTGCGGGGCGGGGTGTCGCACCGGGGTGAGCGGGTCGACGCCTGGGTCGGCGCGCTGCTCGCCGAGGACCTGACGTGAACCCACGGACCATCGATCCTGGCGAGGACCTGACGTGACCCCGGCGGTCATCGAGGCCGGACCGGTGCGGCTGCGGCCGTTGCGGCGCGACGACGCCGGGGACCTCGCCGCCGGCTGCGACGACCCGGTGAACCTGCGCTTCAACCCGGTGATGCCACAGCCGTACACGGTCGCCGACGCGCACTGGTGGATCTCCGAGGGCGCCCCGGCGGCGTGGCGCAGCGGCGGCGCGGCGTACGCGATCGTCGATGCCGGGACCGACCGGCTGGTCGGCGGGGCCGGGCTCAGCCAGGTGGTGCCGGGCCGGGGGCAGGCGGAGCTGGGCTACTGGGTGGCACCGCGGGCCCGGCGGCGCGGGATCGCCACCGCCACCACCCGGGCCCTGGCGGCGGCCGCGTTCCAGGCCGGCCTGGCCCGGCTGGAGCTGCTGATCAGGGCCGAGAACCCGGCCAGCCAGCGGGTCGCGCTGGCCGCCGGCTTCCACCCCGAGGGGGTACGCCGGGCAGCCGGCCTGGACCGCGACGGCAGCCGGTACGACCTGCTCGCCTGGGTACGCCTCGCCGACGACCCGCCTGACCCGGTCCCACGCCTGCTGCCGGACCTGCCCGACGGGCGGCTCACCGACACGGTGGTGACCCTGCGCCGGCTCGCGCCTGCCGACGCCGAGGTGCTGCACCTGTTGCACACCCGCGCCGAGGTGGTGGCGACCCGGGTCCGTCCGGTTCCACCGAGCAGGGCGGACATCGACCGGCGCTGTGCCGTCGCCGAGAGCGAGTGGCTGACCGGCCGGGCGGCCGACTTCGCGCTGTGCGACGCGGCGACCGGCACGATGGTAGGCGGTTGCGCCCTGATCCACGACGAGCCGGCCACCGGCCAGGCGATGATCGGCTACAGCCTGCTGCCCGAGGCGCGCGGGCGGGGGCTGGCCACCCGGGCGGTCCGGCTGTTGGCCGGCTGGGCGTGCGGCCCGGCGGGCCTGGCCCGCCTCTGGGCCGGTACGGCCACCTGGAACACCGCCTCCCAGCGGGTGCTGCGCCGGGCGGGCTTCCACCGGGAGGGCGTGATGCGCGCCCGCCTCCCCGCCCCGACGCCGGACACCCCCCGCCCCGACACCGTCCTCTGGTCCTTCCTGTCCACCGATCCCCGGCCCCTCCCGCTGCGGTGATCAAGAGGTTCGCGTCAGCTGGATCTCCGAAGGTGACGCGAACCTCTTGATCGACACCGCCGGGTGGGCGGAGAGAGCGGGGCGGGTGGGTCAGGTGTCGAGGGAGATGATGCCGTAGTCGTAGGCGTGGCGACGGTAGACGACGCTGGGGCGGCCGGACTCCTTGTCGTGGAACAGGTAGAAGTCGTGGCCGACGAGTTCCATCTGGAACAGGGCGTCGTCGACGGTCATCGGGTCGGCCGGATGCACCTTCGCCCGCGCGATGTGCCAGGGCTGGTCGTCGTGCTCCTCCGGGCGCTCCTCGACGGCGGTGGCCGTGCCACCGGCGGACACGTTCGTGTCGTCCAGGCCGGCCACCGGCAGACCGGCGGTGGCGGCGGCGACCGAGATCGGCGCGTGCCGGCCCCGGTGTACGCGGCGGCGGTCGGCCGCCCGGCGCAGTCGGGTGTCCAGCTTGGCGATCGCGGCGTCCAGTGCGCTGTAGAAGTCGTTCGTGCAGGCCTCGGCCCGGATCACCGGGCCCCGGGAGACGCAGGTGATCTCCACTCGCTGGCAGGTGTCGGACTGCCGGGGATTGCGTTCGTGGAACAGCTCCACATCGACCCGGATGAGCTTGTGATCGTAGCGCTCGATTTTTGCGAGTTTCTCCGCTACGTGTACCCGGTAATGGTCCGGCACTTCGACGTTTCGACCCTTGACCACGATGTCCACGTGACCTCCCTTTTCCGGATGGCCGGCTGATCTTTCGAATCCGGCCGCGCGACCTCGGGAGGGCCCCTGGGAGCGTCGACCGGTCAGGTGCGGCTACGCCTCCTTCCACCGTCGGGGGCTGGTGGGAAACCTTCCTACCCCCGACACGAAAACGCTAACTCCTGTACGGGCGACAGTCACCCCCGGTTGCGGGAAACCCTCAGAGAATTAACAGCAAGCAACACCATGGGGTGAAACGGAAACACGAAGCGTCACCATCACCGCCGTTTTTGCGTTGCACCCAGCACGGCCGCGCCGTATGGCGTCATTCCCGCCGCACGCAAAGTCCGACTCACCGCCGCCAGGGTCGCCCCGGTGGTCAGGATGTCGTCCAGCACCACCACCGCCCGGCCACCGGCACCCCGCCCGGCCCAACCGGGTCGCAGCCGGAACGCCGACCGGGCCGCCGCGGCCCGCCCCGCCCGGTCCAGCTCCACCGAATCCGGCCGGGGCAACGCCCGCACCGGCACCGCCGTCCGCACGTCCCAGCCGGCCCGCCGCAACCGGATCGCCGCGTGCCGGGCCAACCGGGTCAGGTGGTCGCCGTAGCGCTCCCGAGCCGCCGCCGCCCGGTCCGGCACCGGCACCAGCAGCACCGGCCGGGCCTCGCCCACCGAGGCCGCCACCACCTCCGCCAGCAACCCGCCCAACGGCCGGGCCAGCCCGTGCCGACCCCGTTCCTTGTACGCCAGCAGCGCCTCCCGCAGCGGCCCCGCGTACGGGCCGAGGGCGTGGCACGGGGGCAGGTCGGGCGGGGCCGGGGTGGGGCGCGCCGGTACCGGGCGCAGCGCGGTGAGCCCGCGTACGCACTGCGGGCAGCAGCCCTGCCGCAGGCGCGCGTCCCGCCGGCCGCACCCCGCGCACCCGGTCGGGAAGACCAGATCGCTCAGGTCGGCCCAGAGCCCGCCCACGTCCGGCACGGCGTGCTCAGAACAGGAAGAACGGCGCGGTCGGGCTGCCCGCCCGGCCACCGGCGGGCGGAGGCGGCACGTCGAGCACCTGCTCGCCCCGGATCGTCTCCGCCGACGACGAGCGGAAGCGGTAGGAGACCCCGTTGGCCTCGTACATCATCATCACCGTCGGCAGCACGTACGTCGGGTTGCCCGGGTACACCGCCAGGTGGGTCACCCGCGCGCCCACGTCGGTGACGAGGGGAGTCTGCTGCACTCCGTCCACGCCCACCTCGTACACGGCGGAACGGTTGGTGGAACCGGCCACGGCCAGCGCGTTCTCCTGCGCCCAGTCCACCGCCGACAGGTCGGTCAGCGTGGTGGCGACATGGCGTACCGGGCCGAGCGAGACCACCCCGCCGTCGAGGCTGGCCGTGCTGAGACAGAGCCGCCCACCGACGATCAGCGCGATCCGGTGTCCGTCCAGCGAGGCGGCCACCGCGCTGACCGGACCCGCCATGCCCACCGGCACCGGCACCATCCGGGCCCGGTCGTCGAACCGGTAGAGCCGCCCGTCGGCCACCACCAGCCCGTACGGCTGGGCCGCACCGAGCGGACGCAGCCAGACCGGCCGGCCGATCGCCGCGAAGGTCTGCGTCGCCGGGGTCATCACCTGCACCGGTGCCACCCCCGACCCGGTGACCAGCCGCTGCCGACCGCCTGGGGCGGCGGTGACCAGGGCGGCGAGGGTCTTCTCGGCGGTCCGCCGCACGGCGGCCGAGACGACGTCGTGGTTGTCCTCGGTGCGGATCGGCACGGTGCCGATCGCCTCGGCCTCGAAGGCGAGCGGGTGGATCGCCCCGGCGTAGACGGTGAACCGCTGCGGCCCCTGCGTGAGCGGGTAGACCGGGTTGGCCAGGCGGTGCGCGGCGAGGTCGTCGATGGTCACCCGGGACTGGTTGCGGGTGGTGAGCTGGAGCGGCCCGTCCAGGTCGGACAGCGACCAGGCCAACTGGATGCCGAGCTTCTCCAGCTTGCGCCGGTCGTCGCCGGGCAGGTCGAGGTTGACCTCCCACCGGCCGTCGGTCTTGACGGCGTTGTTGATCAGGGCGGTGCGGTCCGGCAGGCCGCTCACCCCCTGCCGCAGCCACTCCGACGGCCCGGCGATCAGCCACTTGACCGCCTCGCTGACCAGCCGCTCGGCCGGCACGGCCAGCGGCAGGTAGCGCTGGTCGGCGACCAGCCGGGTGGCGTCGGAGTTCCAGAAGTAGACCGTCCGGGTCTGGTAGTAGTCCCGCAGGGACAGCGTGTCGAGCAGCAGCACGGAGGGCGGATCGGTGACGTAGTAGCCGCCGGCCTCGGTGCCCTCCTGGCCCGGCTCGGCGGAGCCGCGCAGCGAGAACTGGTACTCGGTGTCGGTCACCACCGGCGGGCCGAGCACCCCGTTGGCCCGCAGCACCCCCACCTGCTGCACCGGCACCCGGACGGTGAGCAGGCCACTGGCGTTCTCGGTGATCACCGGATTCTCGATCAGCCGGACCACGTTGATCGCGACCTCGCTGCCCTGCTTCTCGGCGAGCCGGCTGCGGTCCTCCCGGGCGATGAACTGCTTGACCCGGGCGTACGCCCGCTCGGGCTCGCCGGCCGCGGCGGCCAGGAAGTTGCGGACGAACGTCTCCCGGTCGGCGCCGCTGGCCGTCCGGGTGGGCGGCTCGCCGCGACCGAAGCTGGACGAGCCCGCCGACGCGGCCGGCCCGGAGCCGTCCACCTGCACGTCGGTGTGGTCGGGGATGCCGCAGCCGGCCACGGCGGCCAGCAGCCCGGCGCAGAGCAGCCCGGCCAGGCCGCGCAGCCGGCTCACGACCGGACCTCCGCCCGCTCGTCGGCACCGGTGGCGGACCCGGGGCCGATGGCCAGCACACCCCCGCCGGCCGGTCCGATGGCCAGCAGGTCGCCGTCGCGGGGGCCACCGAACGGCAGGGTGGCGTCGGCGGGCACCAGCCGCAGCGGTGAGGTGGTGAGCCGGTCCCCGGAGCGGACCGGCAGGGTGAGCCGGAACTGGGCGCCCTGCCCGGGAGCACCCCACGCCTCCAGCCAGCCGCCGTGCAGCCGGGCGTCCTCCAGGCTGATCGACAGGCCCAGCCCCGTACCGCCGGTCTGCCGGGCCCGGGACGGGTCGGCCCGCCAGAACCGGTTGAAGACCAGCTTCTCCTCGCCCGGCTTGAGCCCGACGCCGTGGTCGCGGACGGTGACCGCGACGGCGGTCTGGTCGACGCCGAGGGTGATCACCACCGGCTTCGCCTCGCCGTGCTCCACCGCGTTGCCGACCAGGTTGCGCAGCACCCGCTCGACCCGGCGCGGGTCCACCTCGGCGATGACCGGGGTGGTCGGCACGGCCAGCTCGATGGTGACGCCGACCCGTTCGGCCAGCCCGGCGAGGCGGTCGGCGACCCGGTGCACCACCGGCACCAGGTCGGTCGGCTCGGAGTCGAGCATGGCGAAACCGGCGTCGAAGCGGCTGATCTCCAGCAGGTCGGTGAGCAGCTCCTCGAACCGGTCCAGCTCCGCCTGGAGCAGCTCGGCGCTGCGCGCCACCGCCGGGTCGAACTCGTCGCGCTCGGCGAAGATCAGGTCGGCGGCCATCCGGACGGTGGTCAGCGGGGTCCGCAGTTCGTGCGACACGTCGGAGGTGAACCGGCGTTGCAGGCGGGACATCTCCTCCAGGCGGAGGATCTGCCGTTGCAGGTTGGTCGCCATCTGGTTGAACGAGGCGGCGAGCAGGGCGAGGTCGTCCTCGCCGTCGACCACCATCCGCTGGTCGAGCAGGCCGGCGGAGAGCCGTTGGGCGGTGCGTGCGGCGACCCGCACCGGAGTCACCACCAACCGGGTGACCAGGGCGGCGAGCAGGCCCAGCAGCAGCACCAGGGCCACCCCGGTGGCCAGCACGGTGGCCCGCGCGTCGGCGGCGGTGGCGTCCTGCCGGTTGAGCGGGACGAGGTAATACAGCTCCAGCTGGCCGAAGCGGGTCGGCACCGGGGAGCCGTAGACCAGGTACTTCGTCCGTTCGCCGGCGAGGCGTCCGGTGCGGATCTGGTGGGCCACCTTGCCGTCGGCGACGGCGGCCCGCAGCTCCCGGCTGACCAGCGGGCGCACGTCCATCGCCGGTGAGGTGCGGGTCTCGATGATGCCGGCGTAGTTGTCGGCGGTGATCGCGACCACCACCCCGCTGGTCTGCTGCGGGTCACCCCCGGCCAGGTAGTTGACCGTGCCCTCGATGGTGTCCTGGAGCTGCGCCTCCTGCGGCTGGCTGTAGAGGAAGAACTGCTTGGCCGAGTAGTCGCTGCCGTTGCGCAGCCGCAGCAGCACGTCGGTCTCGGCGTTGTCGAGCAGGATGGCGGTGATCTTGTCGGCGATGAGGTAGGCGAAGCCGCCGACCAGCAGGCTGGACACCACCAGCGTGATGGTCACCACCCGGACCTGCAACGACCGTCGCCAGGTCTGGCGCAGGCCGGCGGTCACCCGCAGCGCACGGCCCACCAGCACGCGCCGCAACGCCCGCGCGGCGGGACGCCAGCCGGCGGTGTGCTCGGGGGTCGGGTCGGGTGCACTGGTCACGGTGCGACCCAGGCTATCCGGTACCCGCCTTGTAGCCCACGCCCCGCACGGTCAGGATGATTTCCGGCCGCTCCGGATCCGGCTCGATCTTGGCGCGCAGCCGCTGCACGTGCACGTTGACCAGCCGGGTGTCCGCCGCGTGCCGGTAGCCCCAGACCTGCTCCAGCAGGACCTCCCGGGTGAAGACCTGACGCGGCTTGCGGGCGAGCGCGACCAGCAGGTCGAACTCCAGCGGCGTCAGCTTCACCTCCTCGCCGTCGCGGCTGACGGTGTGCGCCGGCACGTCGATGGTGATCTGGTTGCCGGGCGGGCCGATGGTCAGCATCTCCGGTGCTACGTCCTCGCCCCGGCGCAGCCGGGCCCGCATCCGGGCCACCAGTTCCTTGGGCTTGAACGGCTTGACCACGTAGTCGTCGGCACCGGACTCCAGGCCGAGCACCACGTCGACGGTGTCGCTCTTGGCGGTCAGCATGACGATCGGCACGCCTGATTCGCCGCGGATCGCCCGTGCCACGTCGATGCCGCTCATTCCGGGCAGCATCAGGTCGAGCAGCACGATATCGGGGCGGCTGTCCCGGAACGCGGCCAACGCCCGTTCCCCGTCGGCGACGAAGGAGGGCAGGAAACCCTCGCTGCGCAGGACGATGCCGAGCATCTCGGCGAGCGCGGGGTCGTCGTCGACCACCAGTACCCGGGCTCTCATGGGGTTTATGTTTCCATCCCCGTTCAGTTGGTGGGATCGGCGTCTGGATGGCACGGTACTGCCGGACGAGGTACCTCCGCACGTCCCACGCGCGATATCTCCCCCGATGACCGCATCGCGTGAGCCGCACGGTGGGTCCGCCCCACCGGTCGTCCCGTGTCACCATGATCCCCGGGCAGGTCGCCGCCCGCCAGCCACCATCCGCAGGAGTACGCGTGCCCGACGTCGGCCCGACCGCCGTGCTTCCCCGGCGTCCGCTCACCGTCGGCGAACTGCTCGACTCCGCCGTCCTGCTGCTGCGCGACCAGGGCCGGGTGCTGGTCCCGCTGGGCGTCCTGCTCGCCGCCGGTGAACAACTGCTGCTGTATCCACTGCGCCGGCTCGCCGACGCGCTGCCCCCGGTCTGGTGGAGCGACAGCGGGGTGTTCCCGCTGTGGTGGCAACTGCTCGCGGTGGGCGCCGCCGCCGAGGCGGTGATCATCCTGCTGCTCGGCAACCCGGCCGCGCGGGCGGCCGGCACGGCGCTGCTCGGCCGCCGGGCCACGGTGACGGAACTGCTCCGCCCGGCCGGTGCCCGCTGGGGCGTCACCCTGCTGCTCGCCCCGGCGGTGGGCCTGCTGATGCTGATCGCGGCGCTGCTCGGCCCGGCCTGGTTGGTCGGCTACGGGCTGCTCGGCTCGGTCGCTGCCGCGGTGGTGCTGGACCGGGTGCCCGGGGTGGCGGCGGTGCCCCGGGCGGCCCGCGTCGCGGCACGGGGCCGGGCCGCCGCCGTCCGGCTGCTGGGCTACCTCGGCTGGTGGGTGCTGCGGGTCGGCCTGGCCCTCGGCCTCTTCTTCGGCGTCGAGTCGCTGCACCTGGTCGACCTGGCCGACCCGGGCGTACGGGCCGCCGCCGCCATGCTCGCCTGGGGTGCGGTGAACAGCGTCGCCTACCCCGCCCTGGCCTGCCTGGACGCGGTGATCCACCTGGACGGCCGGATGCGCACCGAGGGGCTGGACATCCAGCTCGCCCGTACCCCCGTGGGGCTCGTCGCGGCCGGCCTGCCGGCGGTCGACCGGTGAGCCGGTGGTGGACGGAGGCCGTCGCCGCGCTCGGCGACGTGCTGCCGCTGCCGCTCGCGGCGCTGCTGGTGGTGCTGCTGGCCGGGGTGGTGGCGCTCGCCTGGTACCACTTCCCGGCCTGGGTGCCCCGCCGGCTGCCCCGGCTGCGACTGCCCCGCCTCCGGTGGCCCCGGTGGCGGCTGCCCCGGCGGCGACGCCGGACGGCCGACGGGCCGGTCGAGGTCGCGGTGGCGCTGCCCCGCCCCCGTACCGCCGACGACGACCTCCCGGCCGACGCCGCGCGTTCCCTGGCCGACCGGCTGGCGGCCGAGGGCCGGTACGCCGAAGCCGTCCGCGAGCGGCTGCGCGCCATGGTCCGCCGGCTGGTCGCGGTCGGCGCGGTGGCCCCCCGGGCCGGGATGACCGTCACCGAACTGACCGACGCGGCGGCCCGCGCCCGGCCCCCGGTCGATCCGCCGCTGCGCGCCGCCGGGGCCCTCTTCGCCGAGCTGTGGTACGCCCAGCGCCCGGCCGCCGCCGACCACGACCGGCGGATGCGGGAACTCGCCGACGACCTGGACCGGGCGCTGGCCGCCCCACCACCGGACGGGGACACCAGGTGACCGGCCCCGCCACCGCCACGGTCGGCGGCCCGCCGCCGGCCCCGCCGGCCGCGGGCGGCCCGCCACCGGCCGCGTCCGTGCGGCGGCGACGCCGCCGGCACCGGGTGCTCGTGCCGTTGGCGCTGGCCGCCGCCCTGCTCGCCGGCACGATCGCCGCCCACGAGGTGGACCAGCCCGACCCGGGCGACCCCGGCTTCCTCTCCCCCGTCGCCACCGACGACGACGGGGGCAGCCGCCTCGCCGACGCGCTGCGCGCCCGGGGGGTCACCGTCGCGCGGGAGACCGACCTGCTGCCGGCCCTGCTCGGCCTCGACCGTGGCCCGGCCACCCTCTTCGTCCCGGCGGCGGAGCTGCTGCACCCGGACACCCTCGGCGCGCTGGGCGAGCTGCCCGCCGGCCGACGGCTGGTCCTCGTCGACCCGTCCCGCCGGGTGCTCGAATCCGCCGGCCTGCCGCTGGTGCCGACCGACCGCCGCTGGGCCACCCGGGCGGTCGGCCCGGAGGCCGGCGGCCGGCCCTGCGCGGTGCCCGAGGCGACCCGGGCCGGGGTCGCCGCCGCCGGGCTCCAGCGGTACGCCGCCGTGCCCGGCACCGCGACCGCCCTCGACCGTTGCTACGCCGACGGCCTGGTCCGGCTGCCCGGCCGGGCCGAGGTGGTGGTGATCGGTGCCAGCGACCCGTTCCGCAACGACCGGATCGCCGAGCACGGCAACGAGGCGCTCGCCACCGGCCTGCTCGGCGTCCACGGGCGGGTGGTCTGGCTGGACCTGGACGGCCCGGCACCGGCGCCGACGTTCGGCCGGCCCGGCGGCACCGGCGAGCCCGCCTGGTCGCCCACCCCCGGCGGGTCCACCGGGTACGACGGCGACGGCAGCGGCGAGGCCGGTCCGGGTGGCCCCGGCACCGCCACCGGTGACGGCGACGGTTCGGGGGACGCCCCCGACTCGGCCGGTCCCCCACCACCTGACGACCATCCGCTGCTGGACGCCTTCCCGCCCTGGTTCTGGGCGCTACTGCTCCAGCTCGCCCTGGTCGCCCTGCTGATCGTGCTGTGGCGGGCCCGCCGGCTCGGCCCGCCGGTGACCGAGCCGCTGCCGGTCGAGGTCCGCTCCGCCGAGACCGTGCTCGGTCGGGCCCGGCTCTACCAGCGGGCCCGCGCCCGGGGCCCGGCCGCCGCGACCCTGCGTACCGCCGCGTTGGGGCGGCTGCGCGGCCGGCTCGACCTGCCCGCGACGCTCGGGCCGGCGGAGGTGGCGGCCCGGGTGGCCGGACCGGCCGGCGGCACCCCGGAGCAGATCCACGAGCTGCTCTTCGGCGCGGCCCCGCAGACCGACACCGAACTGCTGGAGCTGGCCCGGTCGCTGGAGCGGCTGACCCGTACCGTGGCGGCAGCGCCCGGCCGTCCGACCGAAGGAGACCCCCGGTGACCCGACCCGCCACCACCGCCGAGCCCACGGCCGGCCCGGACGACGCCCGGGCCGCCCTGCACCGGCTGCGCACCGAGGTGGCCAAGGCGGTCGTCGGTCAGGACTCGGTGGTCACCGGCCTGGTGATCGCGCTGCTGTGCCGGGGCCACGTCCTGCTGGAGGGGGTGCCCGGGGTGGCGAAGACGCTGCTGATCCGTACCGTCGCCACCGCACTGGACCTGGACTCCAAGCGGGTCCAGTTCACCCCCGACCTGATGCCCGGTGACGTCACCGGTTCGTTGATCTTCGACCCGCGTACCGCCGCGTTCACCTTCCGGGAGGGGCCGGTCTTCACCAACCTGCTGCTCGCCGACGAGATCAACCGGACGCCACCGAAGACCCAGTCGGCGCTGCTGGAGGTGATGGAGGAGCGCCAGGTGTCGGTCGAGGGTGCCCGCCGGCCGCTGCCGGACCCGTTCATCGTGGCCGCCACCCAGAACCCCGTCGAGTACGAGGGCACCTACCCGTTGCCCGAGGCGCAGCTCGACCGGTTCCTGCTCAAGCTGACCGTGCCGCTGCCCAACCGGGACGAGGAACTGGGGGTGCTGCGCGCCCACCACGCCGGGTTCGACCCGCGTGACCTCGGCGCGGCCGGCGTACGCCCGGTGGCCGACGCCGCCGACCTCGCCGCCGCCCGGGAGGCCGTCGGTCGGGTGCACGTGGCCGAGCCGGTACTCGCCTACATCGTGGACCTGTGCCGGGCCACCCGGGTCACCCCGGCGCTGGAGCTGGGCGCCTCACCCCGTGGGTCCACCGGGCTGCTCAGCACGGCGAAGGCGTGGGCCTGGCTGGCCGGCCGCGACCACGTCACCCCCGACGACGTGAAGGCCACCGCCCGGCCGACGCTGCGGCACCGGCTGCGGCTGCGCCCCGAGGTGGAACTGGAGGGGGTCGGCGTCGACGCGGTGCTGGACACGGTGCTGGCCACCGTGCCGACCCCGCGATGACCTGGCGGGCGGCCGTCCTGCTGCTGGCGGGCGTACCCACCCTGCCGTTCTGGCCGGACCCGGTGCCCGCCGTCGCCGTGATGACCGCCGTCGTGCTGCTGCTCACCGCCGTGGACTGGGCGCTCGCCGCCCCGCTGCACGGGCTCACCGTCGACCGGGAGGGCGACCGGACCGTCCGGCTCGGCCACCGCGCTACCGTCACGCTGCGCCTGGCCAACACCTCCGGCCGTACGCTGCACGCCCAGGTGCGCGACGGGTGGGTGCCGTCGGCGGGGGCCCGCCCGGACGTACCCCCGGACCGGGTGTCCCGGGTCGGACCGGGCGGCGTGCTGGTGCTGCCCAACCGGCTCACCCCCACCCGGCGCGGCGACCGGCCGGCGGTGACGGTGACGGTGCGTTCGTTCGGGCCGCTCGGGTTGGCGTTCCGGCAGCGGGCCGGGCGGCCCGCCACCCCCGGCTGGACGCTGCGCGTGCTGCCCCGGTTCGACTCCCGGCGGCACCTGCCGGAGAAGCTGTCCCGGCTGCGGGTCATCGACGGCACCCAGGTCACCCGGGGCCGGGGCCAGGGCACCGAGTTCGACACCCTGCGCGAGTACGTCGTCGGCGACGACGTGCGCTCCATCGACTGGCGGGCCAGCGCCCGCCGCTCCGACGTGCTGGTCCGCACCTGGCGGCCGGAGCGCGACAGGCGGTTGGTGTGCGTGCTGGACACCGGCCGCACCTCGGCGGTGCGCGTCGGCGACGTACCCCGGCTGGACGCCGCCATCGACGCGGCGTTGCTGCTGACCGCGCTGGCCGCCCGCGCCGGGGACCGGGTCGACCTGCTGGCCGCCGACGCCACGATCCGGGCGACCGTCACCGGCACCGGACGACGGGACCTGCTGCACCGGCTGGTCGACGCGCTCGCGCCGGTGCACCCGGCGCTGGTGGAGACCGACTTCGACCTGATCGTCGCGGAGATCCTGCGCCGGCACCGGCGGCGCAGCCTGGTGGTGCTGCTGACCGCGCTGGAGCCGGGCGCGCTCGCCGAAGGGCTGCTGCCGGTGCTGCCCCGGCTGGCCGCCCGGCACCGGGTGGTGGTGGCGGCCGTGCACGACCCGGTGCTCACCGCGTTGACCACCGGCCCGCCGGTACGCCCCGGGGACGCCTACGCCGCCGCGGCCGGCTGGCGGGCGCTCGCCGAGCGGGACCGGGTCCGCGCCGCCCTCGGCCGGTACGGCGTGACCGTGGTGGACGCCCCGGCGGACCGGCTCGCCCCGGCCCTGGCCGACACCTACCTCCGGCTCAAGGCCCTCGGTCAGCTCTGACCCGGGCGGGTCAGCGGGGTGGCCGGGAGGTGGGGTGCCAGGCCCGGGCCGGGTCGGTGCTGGGCCAGAGTTCGGCCAGCCACGGGTCGACCCGTTCGGCAGGGGCCCGTTCGGCGGCGACCGCCCGCCGGCCGAGCAGCACCACGTAGGCGAAGAAGCCCAGCCAGACCGCCGCGCCGACGCCGACCCGCAGCGCCACCGGCACCGCTGCCGGGGTGACGAACGCCTCCAGCAGCGCGGAGACCGCGAACAGCCCGACCAGGCCCACCGCCACCAGGATCGCCGACCGGCCCGCCTCGGCGACCGACCGGCCCCGGCCCAGGTGCTCCGGCGGCGAGATCCACGCCCAGGCGGTACGCAGCCCGACCCCGGCGGCCACGAAGACCCCGGTCAGCTCCAGCAGCCCGTGCGGGGTGATCAGTCCGAAGAAGACGTCGGAGCGGCCGTAGGAGACCATCACGCCGCCCACCACCCCGATGTTCAGCGCGTTCTGCCACAGCAGGTAGAGCACCGGCACGACGAGCACCCCCGCGGCGAGGCACTGGGCGGCGATCCAGGCGTTGTGGGTCCACAGGTGGAAGGCGAAGGTCGGGGCGGAGAACTCGGTGTAGTAGCCGGCGAATCCGGAGTCGACCAGGTCGGCGGCGGCGTCCGGGCCGATGAACGCGGCGGCGGTGCCCGGGTTGCCGGCGACGTACCAGATGAGGAAGCCGCTGAGCAGGCTGAACCCGGTCGCCACCGCGCACCACCACGGCCAGGCCCGGTAGACCGCGGCGGGGAACCCGACGGTGAGGAACAGCCCGAGGGCCGACCAGGAGGCCCGCTGCCGGCCGGTGATCCGGGCCCGCGCCCGCAGCACGAGCTGGGAGAGCCGGCTGACCAGGGCCGGGTCGGGTGCCCGGCTGCGCAGCGCCGACAGGTGGGTGGCGGTGCGCTGGTAGAGGACGATCATCTCGTCGATCTCGTCGACGTCGAGCCGGCGACGGTCGCAGAGCAGCTCCAGCCGTCGCCACTCGTGGCCGTGCTCGGCGACGTACGCGTCGAGATCCACTGGTCCTCCCCCGTCCCGCGACCATAGTGTTCACTGTCCGGGTGAGCGCGCAACCACCGGTGCCGGCCGGCACCGTCCCGCCCGGCGTCGACCCGGCGGGGCGCTGGGCGGACGCGGGGCTGGTCAGCGGCGAGGCGGTCGCGCTGGACGTCCGGGCGGCACGGCTCGGTTCCCGGGTGTTGGCGCTGCTGATCGACATCGTCGGTCAACTGTTCTGCGCGGCGCTGCTGGCCCTCACGCTGACCCCGCTGGTGCTGATCGTGCTCCCCGACCAGGTGGTGGACCGAGCCCTCACCGGCGCGTTGGAGACCCTCGGCCTGGTGCTGGTGGTGGTCGGCTACCCGGTGCTCTGGGAACGCCTCAACCACGGCCGGACGCCCGGCAAGCTCGCCGTGGGGCTGCGGGTGGTCAGCGCCGACGGCGGTCCGGTGCAGCTGCGTCAGTCGCTGACCCGGGCGCTGGTCGGCGCGGCCGTGGAGTGGCCGGGGCTGGTGCTGCCGCTGCTGAGCTGGGTGGCCGGGGCGGCGGTGATGCTGACCGACCCGCGTGGCCGACGGCTGGGTGACCTGGTGGCCGGCACGATGGTGGTGCACACCCGCACCACGCACCCCTGGCGGCCGGCCCCGGGGATCGTCGCGCCGCTGGTCGGCTGGGCCACCACCCTGGACCTGACCCGGCTGGACGACGCGCTGGCCCTGGCGGTGCGGCAGTACCTGACCCGGGGACAGCAGATCGTCGAGCCGTACCGCAGCCGGCTGGCCCGGGAGCTGTGGCGTGAGGTGGCGGCGGTGACCGCACCGACGCCGCCGCCCGGCGTACCGGAGCCGTTGCTGTTGGCGGCGGTGCTGGCCGAACGCAACAGGCGCGGCTCGCTGCGGCTGCGCCACCAGCGGGCGCTCACCGCCTCCCTCTGGCCCGACCCGGCGACTCCCGCCGTCGCGCCGGCCGCCGTCGACCCGCCGGCCCCGGCCGGGGTACGACCGGCCGCGCCGGTGCTCCGGTCGGCGTCGCCGGACCACCCGGCCTGACCGGTAGGCCGCCCAGCCGAACCACGCCGCTCAGCCGAACAGGGTGCGGCCCCACCAGTCGGCGGCGTCGCGGACCCCGGGCGGGCAGGCGAACAGGCCGCTGGAGACGTGCCGCAGGTACTCGTTCATCGCGTCGTTGCGGGCCAGCCGGGTCTGGATCGGCACGAACTGCCGGCGCGGGTCCCGCTGGTAGGCCATGAAGAACAGCCCGGCGTCGAGCCGGCCCAACCCGTCCGACCCGTCGACGTAGTTGTAGCCCCGGCGCAGCAGCCGGGCACCGTCGTTCTGCGTGGGGTGGGCGAGGCGCACGTGCGAGTCCACGGCGATCACCGGCTGGCCGTCGTCGCCCTTCGCGGCGAAGTCCGGCTCGTCGAACTCGTCGCGGCGGCCCAGCGGCGCACCACTGCCCTTGGTCCGGCCGACGATCTGCTCCTGCTCGACCAGCGAGCTGCGGTCCCAGGTCTCGATCTGCATCCGGATCTTGCGGGTGACCAGGTAGGACCCGCCGGTCATCCAGTCCGCGCCGTCCTCCGGCTGGGCCCAGAGCTGCTCGCGCAGCAACCCGGCGTCCTCGGCCTTGAGGTTGGCGGTGCCGTCCTTGAAGCCGAAGAGGTTACGCGGGGTCGCCTGGTCCCGCGACGTCGACGAGGTACGCCCGAAGCCGAGCTGCGACCAGCGGACGCTGACCACGCCCATCCCGATCCGGGCCAGGTTGCGGATGGCGTGCACGGCCACCTGCGGGTCGTTGGCGCACGCCTGCACGCACAGGTCGCCGCCGGAGATCTCCGGGCGCAGCGCGTCCCCGGCGAAGTGCGGCAGGTCGGCCAGCGCGGCGGGGCGGCGGCCGGCGATGCCGAACCGGTCCCGGCCCTGCGCGTCGCGGAACAGCGTCGCGCCGAAACCGACGGTCAGGGTGAGCTGCGACGGGGGCAGGCCCAGCGCCTCGCCGGTGTCGTCAGGCGGGGCCTCCGGCATGCCGCCGACGGCACCGATCACCCCGGCGTCCTTCCCACCGGTCATCCGGGCGGCGGCGGGCGTCCACTCCTGGAGCATCGCCACCAGCCGGTCCCGGTCCTTGGTGATCACGTCGAAGGCGACGAAGTGCAGCCGGTCCTGCGCCGGGGTGGTGATCCCGGCCTGGTGTTCACCGTGGAACGGCACCGCACCGGCGGCCCCGTCGTACGCGGCGGCCCGGTCGCCGTCGCGGGTCAGCGCGCCCGCTCCGGCGGCCACCCCGGCCACCCCGGCGACCCCGACCCCGGCGAGGGTGATCGCCCGCCGCCGGGACAGCCGGCGGCGTCCCCGGCCGGCGGTGCTGCTCTGCTCGCTCATCGACTCTCCTGGGAGGGACCGGCCGCCGTACGACGGCCGTGCTGACCCGTCGTCACCGGGCGACGGCGGCGGCGACCTTGCTGACCGGCTCGGCGAGGGCGTTGATGCTGTCCGACAGCTCCTTGAGGTCGGTCTTGCTCAGCTGGTTGTGCAGCTTCCAGCCGTCGCCGTCGCGGTGCTTGCCGAGCGCCGCCTCCACGTTGGCGAACTCCTTGTCGAGCTGGGCGACCAGCTCCGGGGCGCGCTGCTCCAGCGCCGGCCGGAGCGCGGCGACGGCGGCCTTGGAGCCCTCCAGGTTGGCGTTGAAGTCCCAGAGGTCGGTGTGCGAGTACCGCTCCTCCTCGCCGGTGATCTTGCCGCTGGCCACCTCGTCGAGCAGGGCCTTGGCCCCGTTGGCGAGCTGGAGCGGGGTGAGCTTCTCGGCGTTGGCCCGGCTCACGATCTCCTTGACGTCGACCAGCAGCCGGTCGGCGATCGGACCGTCCTTGCTGATGTCGCCGGTGGTCCAGAGGTCCTTCTCGATCCGGTGGAAGCCGGTGAACTCCATGCCCTCCTCGATGACCTCCTCCCGACCGTCGATCTTCGGGTCGAGGTCGCCGAAGCTCTCCGCGACCGGCTCGATCCGCTCCCAGTAGGTGCGGGCCACCGGGTACAGCGCCTTGGCCTTGGGCACGTCGCCGGCCTTGACGGCGGTGACGAACTCCTCGGTCTTGGTCAGCAGGGCGGCGGTCTGGCTGGTCACGTACCGCTGGTAGCTGGCGGTGGCCTCGGTCAGCGCGGCGTCCGGGGCCACCGTCGCGGCGGTGCCGCTGACCTTCAGCGCGCCCCGGATGCCCCGGCCGCTCATGCCGGGCTTGCAGGCCGTCTCGTACGTCCCCGCCGGCAGCTCCACCCGCAGTTCCCGGCTCAGCCCCGGGGCGATGTTCTCCACCTCGCCCATCACCCGGTCACCGGCGGCGTAGACGTAGAACTCGTTGACCTTGCTGCCGGAGTTGGTCACGGTGAAGGTGGCCTGGCCGGCGTCCAGCTCGGTGACGTCGACCTCGCACACGCTGTCGGTGGCCTTCACCGTGACCGTGTTGCCGGCGCCGGCGTCGGGCTGGTCGTCCTTGCCACCGCAGGCGGTGACACCGGTGACGGCGAGTGCGCCGACGGCGGCGAGCACCAGGAAACGGGTGGTACGCATCGTTGCTTGTCTCCTTGCAGAGGGCGGTGGATCAGGCGCGCCGCGACCCGGCCGGCTGCACGGTGGCGGGGCCGTCCTGCGCGGCGGTGGCGTCGCCATCGGCGGCGGTGGTCGTAGGTCCGTCGGCGGCGGTGGTCGTGGCGTCGGCGGCGGCGGGGGCCGGGGTGGGCTTCGCCGGGGCGGCCGGTCGGCGCAGGAACAGCACCAGCACCGGTACGGCGTACGCGACCCAGGCGACCATCTCCAGCACGCTCGGCGCGGCGGTGACGTTGAACATCCCGGCCAGCAGGGCGGCGTACCAGGTGCTGGGGTCGAGCACGCCGGTGATGTCGAAGGCCAGGTCGTTCAGGCCGGGCAGCACCCCGGCCTCCTGGAAGTCGTGCACGCCGTACTTGAGGATGCCGGCGGCGACCAGGATCAGCAGCGCGCCCGTCCAGGTGAAGAACGTGGACAGGTTGATCCGCACGGCGCTGCGGTAGAGCAGGAAGCCGATCCCGACGGCGGTGGCGATGCCGCCGATCAGGGCCAGCAGCGGCCCGGAGCCGGTGCCGCCGGTCGCGCTCTGCGCCGCCGAGTAGAAGATCAGCGCGGTCTCCAGACCCTCCCGGACCACCGCGAGGAAGGCCATCCCGGCCACCGCGAGCGACCCGACCGCGAGTGCCTCGCTCAGCTTGCCGCGCAGCTCACCGGCGATGGTCCGGGCGGCCCGACGCATCCAGAAGATCATCCAGGTCACGAAGACCACGGCGGCGACGGAGGTGACGGCCTCGAACAGCTCCCGGTCCTCGGAGCGGGCCAGCAGCGAGGTCGAGGTGTACTCGATCAGCCAGCCGAACAGGACCGAGAGCGCCACGGCGAGCCCGACGCCGGCCCACACCTGCGGCAGCCGGTCCCGGCGCTGCGACTTGACCAGGAAGGCCACCAGGATGCTGACGACGAGCGTCGCCTCCAGGCCCTCCCGCAGGCCGATCAGGTACGTGGCGAACATCGGTGCTCCGTGTCGTGGTAAGGCTTGCCTCAGGCAACTTAGGGCAGCCATACCTTCCTCCTGATCGGTGCTTCCGTCAAGTCGTTCCTGACAGCTTCACCCTGGTCGGAAGGGTCGGCCCGGACCCGTCGCCAGGGGGTGCCGACCCGCCGCCCGACGTGGCAGGATGCGGCATACCCCCAGGACAGGACGCCCCGTGGACGACGCGCCCCGCAGCCCCACCCTCCGCCCCGCGGACACCCCCGCACCAGGGACTTCCGGCCCGTGTGCGCTACGCCACCGTCGGCCGGGCGGGCACCGGTGAGGGGCTTCGGCCCGTGGCTGGCCGTCCTCGCGCTGGTGATCGTCCTCAACGCCCTGCGGCTGCGCCCGCTGGCCGTGGCCGTCTCGCTGGCCTGGCTCGCCTGGTGCGTGTGGACCTGGGTACGCCCGACCCGCCGCGGCCCCGGCCCGTCCTGATCCGGCCGCCCCGGCTCCGGCTGCCCTGATCCCGCCGGCTCCGGCCCGACCCGCAGACGGGTGAGGGGCCGGCCACGACGTGGCCGACCCCTCCTGCGTACGGGTTGCTCAGTAGCGGTAGTGCTCCGGCTTGAACGGGCCCTCGGGCGAGACGCCGAGGTAGGCGGCCTGCTCCTTGGTCAGCTCGGTCAGCCGGGCGCCGAGCGCGTCCAGGTGCAGCCGCGCCACCTTCTCGTCCAGGTGCTTGGGCAGCACGTAGACGCCGACCGGGTACTCGTCGGTCTTGGTGTACAGCTCGATCTGGGCGATCGTCTGGTTGGCGAACGAGTTCGACATCACGAAGCTCGGGTGGCCGGTGGCGTTGCCCAGGTTCAGCAGGCGACCCTCGGAGAGCACGATGATCGCGTGGCCGTCGTCGAAGCGCCACACGTCGACCTGCGGCTTGATGTTCTCCCGGGTGACGTCCGAGCGCTTCGCCAGGCCGGCCATGTCGATCTCGTTGTCGAAGTGGCCGATGTTGCCGACGATGGCCTGGTGCTTCATCCGGGCCATGTGCTCGTTGGTGATGACGTCGAAGCAGCCGGTGGCGGTGATGAAGATGTCGGCCTGCTCGACCACGTCCTCCAGGGTGGCGACCTGGTAGCCGTCCATCGCCGCCTGGAGCGCGCAGATCGGGTCGACCTCGGTCACCACGACCCGGGCGCCCTGGCCGCGCAGCGACTCGGCGCAGCCCTTGCCCACGTCGCCGTAACCGAGCACGACTGCCATCTTGCCGCCGATCAGCACGTCGGTGGCCCGGTTGATGCCGTCGATCAGCGAGTGCCGGCAGCCGTACTTGTTGTCGAACTTGCTCTTGGTCACCGAGTCGTTGACGTTGATGGCCGGGAAGAGCAGGGTGCCGGCCCGGTGCATCTCGTAGAGCCGGTGCACGCCGGTGGTGGTCTCCTCGGTGACGCCCTTGATGCCGGCGGCGATCCGGGTCCAGCGCTGGTTGTCCTCGGCGAGGCTGCGGTGCAGCACCTGGAGGATGACCGCGTACTCCTCGGAGTCGGCGGACTCGACCGCCGGGACCGCCCCGGCCTTCTCGAACTCGACGCCCTTGTGCACCAGCAGGGTGGCGTCACCGCCGTCGTCGAGGATCATGTTCGGGCCCTGCCCGTCCGGCCAGGCGAGCACCTGCTCGGTGCACCACCAGTACTCCTCGAGGCTCTCGCCCTTCCAGGCGTACACCGGGACGCCGGACGGCGCCTCCGGGGTGCCCTCGGGGCCGACCACGATCGCCGCGGCGGCGTGGTCCTGGGTGGAGAAGATGTTGCAGGACGCCCAGCGGACCTGCGCGCCGAGGGCGACCAGCGTCTCGATCAGGACGGCGGTCTGGATGGTCATGTGCAGCGAACCGGTGATCCGGGCGCCGGCGAGGGGCTGGGCGTCGGCGAATTCGCGGCGGATCGCCATCAGGCCGGGCATCTCGTGCTCGGCGAGGCGGATCTCCTTGCGCCCGAACTCGGCGAGCGACAGATCCGCCACCTTGTAGTCGCCCTCGGCGAGGGTGCTCGGCCGGGCGCCGCTGTGCGACGCCGGGAGGGTGCTGGTCATGAAGGCTCCTGTCGAACGATGGCTGCGCGACCATCAACCTTACGCCCGCCTCCTCGCGGCGCACTGTGGGCCGCCTCGAGACAGCGCACGGGGCGGTCGGCGTGGGACGAAACCTCCGTCCACCTGCCGGCCGCCCCGTGCATCCCCCCGGTTTGGTTACCCCCGCGCGCCGCCGGACCTTCGTCGCGACAACGCTGCGTACTCATGAGATTACCGTGAGGCACGGATCAGTCAAGCAATTCGGGAAAGTCGGACTTGCGGCGTGGCGCAGGTCGCTGCGCGGTGCCGTCAACCGCCGCACGTGGCGACGAACGCCGTGCCCGTACCTGACAGCACCAGCGCCGCACCCGCGGCCCTGCCCACGGCGGCCTGCCCCGGGCCGAGCATCACCGCCCCCTCCCCGTCGTCCACCCCGACCTTGCCCCGGTGGCAGAACACCACCCGGGGGCCGGGCAACGGCAGCCGGACCTCCGGCCCGGCCTCGTCCACCGTCACCCGGTGCAGCGCGAAGTCGTCCACCGGCACCGGCCAGCAGACCACCCCGGGCGTCACCGGGCGGGCGACGAGGACCGGCTCGTCCAGCACCTCGAACCGCAGCACCCGCAGCAACTCGTCGACGTCCACGTGCTTCGGGGTCAGCCCACCGCGCAGCACGTTGTCACTGGCCGCCATGATCTCCACACCGGTGCCGCTCAGATAGGCGTGCAGGTTGCCGGCCGGCATCCAGATCGCCTCTCCCGGCGTCAGCCGAACGTGGTGCAGCAGCAGCGCCACCAGCACCCCCGGATCGGCCGGGTAGCGGGTCGCCAGGTCCCGGGCCAGTTCCGCGTCCGGCCCGGCGGCATCCGCCGTGCGCACCGCCTCGACCAGCCCGGCACGGTCGCCGTCCGGCCAGCTCAGCAGCGCGCGTACGGCCTCCCGCAGCCCCGTCGGCCCGGCCCGCAGCGCGGCCACCACCGGCGACAACTCCGGTACGCCGAACCCGGCCAACGCCGTCGCCGACAGCTGCGGGTCCCGGAACCCGCAGAGCGCGTCGAACGGCGTCAACGCGACGAGCAACTCCGGCTTGTGGTACGGGTCGACGTAGTTGCGTGGCCCCCGCGCCCGCTCCGCCACCCCGTCGACCCACCCGTCACCGGCCTGCCCTGCCCCGGCCTGCCCGTCGCCTGCCCGCTCGACGTCAGCCTGCTCGGCGGCGTAGCCGGCGCGGGCCTGCTCGGCGTCGGGGTGGGCCTGCAGGCTCAACGGGGCGTCCGCGGCGAGCACCTTCAACAGGAACGGCAGCCGGGTGCCGAACCGGCCGACCACCTCCGTGCCGAGCCAGTGGTCCGGCTCGGCGACCAGCAGGTCGGTCAGGCTCACCCGCGCACCGTCCCGGTCGACCATGGCCGGGCCACCCGGATGGGCGCCCAGCCACAGCTCCGCCTCCGGGCCGTCGGTCGGCGCCGGTCGCCCCTGCAACTCGGCGAGCGCCGAGCGGGACCCCCAGGCGTAGTCGCGGATCGACCCGTGCAGCAGTTCCACGGTCAGCCTCCGGCCCGCCCGGCCACCTCACTCGCCCCACCCGCCGGTGCCGCGGCGGTCGGCGCGGCCTTGCCGGTGCCCGCCCGCTCGGCGGCGACGCTGTAGATGTCCGGCTCCAGATAGATCACCCGGGCGATCGGCACGGCCGCGCGGATGCGCGCCTCGACCGCGTTGATGCCCCGGGCGAGTTCCTCGGCACTCTCCCAGGCCGGCACGCCGATCTTCGCGGCCACCATCAGCTCCTCCGGGCCGAGGTAGAGCGTCTTCATGTGGATGATCCGCTCGACCTCGGGGCCGTCGGTGACGGCCCGCTCGATCGTCGCCAGGTCAGCCGGGTCGGCACCCTCGCCGAGCAGCAGGCTCTTCGTCTCGATCGCCAGCACGATCGCGATGATCACCAGCAGCACACCGATCATCGCGGTGCCCGCGGCGTCCCACATGCCGTTGCCGGTGATCAGCGTCAGCCCCACGCCGAACAGCGCGAGCACCAGACCGACCAGCGCGCCGAAGTCCTCCAGCAGCACCACCGGAAGCTCCGGCGCCTTGGCCCGACGGATGAAGTTCACCCAGGACTGGCTGCCCCGGGTGTGGTTCGACTCCTTGATCGCCGTACGGAAGGAGAAGCCCTCCATCACGATCGCGGCCAGCAGCACCGTCACCGGCACCCACTGCCACGCGGTGATCGGGTGCGGGTCGGCCGCCTTGTGCCACGCCTCGTAGAGCGCGAACAGGCCACCGAGGCTGAACAGCACGATCGACACGATGAACGCGTAGATGTAACGCTCCCGGCCGTACCCGAAGGGGTGCTCCGGGGTGGCCGCCCGCTTGGCCCGCTTGCCACCGAGCAGCAGCAGCGCCTGGTTGCCCGAGTCGGCCACCGAGTGGATCGACTCCGCCAGCATCGACGACGAACTGGTCAGCAGGAACGCGATGAACTTGGTGATGGCGATACCGATGTTCGCCAGCAGGGCGGCGATGATCGCCTTGGTACCGCCGTTCGCGCTCACTGGTTCGACAGCTCCTTCATCTCGGTGACGGCCGGAACGGCCATCGGGTCCAGCCCGTGGGCCAGGGCAAGATAGACCGACGCGAAGTCGGGCACCGCGACGAGGGAGGCGAGCCGTTCCAGCGCGGAGCCGCCCTCGGCGGTGACCACGTCGCAACGCACCCCGCGCCGCTCGGCGAGGGTCTGCACCGCGTCGGCACGACGCTCCTCGACGGCCAGCGGCTCGTCGGTGTCGTCGTCGGCGTTGAGGCCACCGTCACGCAGCAGCACCAGCCGCAGCCGGGTCGGGTCGGGCTCGACCTCGTCGGGGTCGGCGAAGATGTCCCGCGTCGACTCCACCAGACCGCCGAAGACGCCGTCGAGCAGGCCGACCCGGCCCCGACCGGCCTCACCCAGCGCCCCGGCGACCACCGGGTAGCGGGCGTTGGCCGACAGCGTGTCACCGAAACGGCGGGCCGCCACGGTGGCCAGCGGGGACGAACCCCAGACAATCGGGATCGACCCGGCCAGCCCGAGGGCCAGTGACTTCGCCGGATTGACGAAGGACTCGGCGGTCGACCGGCACCGGTCGGCGTCGGCGTCCAGCCGGGCCGCCGTCTCGGCCAGATCCGCCTCGTTGACCTTCACCAGGCCGAGCGTACGGGCGGCGAGCAGAACCGGCACGGTGAGCGCCCAGAGGCTGGCCCGGGCCGGGGCACGACGGGGCACCGGGATGAACGGCGCCCGGGCCCGTTCGGCCACCGACTGCAACTGCGAGTCGGGCGCGCCCACCGCGACCAGCCGGGCACCCCGGCGGTGCGCGGCCTCGGCGGCGCCCAACGCCTCCGGGCTTCGGCCGGACGCGCTGACCGCGATCACCACGTCGGCCGCGCCGACCCAGCCGGGCACCCCGGCGCTGCGGTGCGGGATCACCGGCACCGGGCAGCGCGGCCCGGCGACCGTGGCCAGCACGTCCCCGGTACGCCCGGCGGTGCCGATGCCGGCGATGACGACCGCACGCGGGCGGCCCTCGTCCTCCAGCAGCGCCAGGTTGGCCTCGGCGGCCAGCGCGGCGGACTCCCGTACCTGTGCCCCTGCCGAGGCGGTGAAGCGCAGCATGCCACCCGGGTCGTGGGCGGCGACCGCCTCCGGGTCGTCCAGGATCGACTCGTCGGCCACCCGCCGGCCGCTGACGCCGGCCGTTCCGTCCATCACCGCTGCGCCTCCGGCCCGCCACGAGCCTCGTCCAGCAGCAGCACCGGCACGTCGTCGCGCACCTCGAAGATGCGGCCGCACTGCGTGCAGGTGAGGGTCTGGGCCTGAGCGTCGTAGTCCAGCGGTGCGTGGTGTGTGTCCGGGCAGGCGAGGATTTCGAGCAACTGCGGGTCCAGGGCCACGGCGCGGCTCCTTCCACGTGTGTGGTCTGTGCCGGTCGGCGGTGCCGACCGGCGGAGGGGATCTTATCGGCGAACCCGCTCCAGCACCTCGTCGCGCAGCGAGGTCATCCGCTCCGCGGTCGGGCCCTCGACGTTGAGCCGCAGCAGCGGTTCGGTGTTGGACGCGCGCAGGTTGAACCACGCGCCGTCGGGGAACCGCAGGGTAAGCCCGTCCAACTCGTCGACCTCCGCCTGCGGGTACGCCGCCCGCACCGCCGCGACCCGGGCGGCCTGGTCGGTGACCGTGGAGTTGATCTCGCCGGAGGCGACGTACCGCTCGTACCCACTGGCCAGCAGGGACAGCGGCTGGGACTGCTCACCGAGGGCGGCCAGGGTGTGCATGGCGGCGAGCATGCCGGTGTCGGCGAACCAGAAGTCCCGGAAGTAGTAGTGCGCCGAGTGCTCCCCGCCGAAGATCGCGTTGGTCCGGGCCATCTCGGCCTTGATGAAGGAGTGCCCCACCCGGGCCACCACCGGCACGCCCCCGTGCTCGCGGATGATCTCCGGTACGGCCCGGGAGGTGATCGGGTTGTGGATCACCGTGGACCCCGGGTGCTTGGCCAGCTCGCGGGCGGCGACCAGGGCGGTGATCGCCGACGGGGAGACCGGCTCGCCCCGCTCGTCGATCACGAAGCACCGGTCGGCGTCGCCGTCGAAGGCCAGGCCGAGGTCGGCGGAGTGGGTCACCACGGCCCGCTGGAGGTCGACCAGGTTCCTCGGGTCGAGCGGGTTGGCCTCGTGGTTGGGGAAGGTGCCGTCCAGCTCGAAGTAGAGCGGCACGATCTCCAACGGCAGGGCCGGCAACGCCGCGTCGCCGAGCACGCTCGGCACCGTGTAGCCGCCCATCCCGTTGCCGGCGTCCACCACCACCTTGAGCGGACGGATGGCCGACAGGTCGACCAGTTTGCGCAGGTGGGCCGCGTAGTCGGGGAGCAGGTCACGCCGGTCGGCGGGGGCCGGCGACGCGGCGGCCGGCCGGGTGCCGGCGTCCAGCAGCGCCTGGGCGCGGGCCCGGATGTCGGCCAGGCCGCTGTCCTGACCGATCGGGCGGGCCCCGGAGCGGCACATCTTGATGCCGTTGTACTGCGCCGGGTTGTGACTGGCGGTGAACATCGCCCCGGGCAGGCCGAGCGCGCCGGAGGCGTAGTAGAGCATGTCGGTGGAGGCGAGCCCCAACTCGATCACGGCCCGCCCCTCGGCCCGCACGCCGTCGGCGAAGGCGGCGGCCAGCCCCGGGCCGGTGGCCCGCATGTCGTGCGCGATCAGCACGGCCCCGTCCGGCTCGCCGGCCTCGTCGAGCACCCGGGTGAGGGCGGCACCGAGGGCTTCGGCCACCCGCTCGTCCCACTGGTCGGGCACCGTCCCACGGACGTCGTACGCCTTCACGATCTGGGACAGGTCAGACACCGGTTTCAGCTCCTCGACAGGGGTCGTCAACGACCCTGAGCGTATCGGAGCGGTGGCGTCCGTCCCCTCCTAGCCGGGGAGCTCGGGCATGATCGTCGTCGCTTCGCCCCCGGTGGGGGCCGGTGACGCCGGCCGGCCCGGCACGGGCGGGCCGGCGGACGGACCGGACGGGACGACGGCCGGCGGGGGCGGCACCGCGGGTGACGGGGCCAGCGCGGCGGACGGCGGGGTCGGCGCGGCGGGTGGCGGGGTCGGGGCGGCGGACGGCGGGGTCGGCGCGGCGGGTGGCGCGGAGACCGGGCCGCCCTGGGCGGGTGGGACTGACGCCGGGCGGCTGCCGTACACCCCACCGGCCGGGCGCGGGGTGGGCGTCACCGTCGGATAGGCGGCCGGTGCCCCGTACAGGCCACCCGGGCGGGCGGGCACGGACGGCTGCGGCTGCGGCTGCCCGTACACCTGGCCGGAGGGGGCCGGGGCCGGAGCCGCCACCGCGCCGCCGGAGCGGTAGGTGGTCGGGCCGGGGTTGCGGGGTTGCGGCAGGACCGGAAGGTCGACCGGGTCGGCGGTCCGGCCCGGGTCGACCGCGGCCCGGTCGGCGCGGGACCGGAAGATCAGCAGGGCGATGAGCCCGGCACCCAGGATCACCAGGGCGATGCCGGCAAACATGGTCATGGATCCTCCGGAGGTCTCTGCGGCGGCGGTACCGGCCGGGCCGGCCGCCGGGGCGGCCAGCGCGGCCCCGGTGGTCGCCGCCGTCGGGGCGGGCGCGGACGTGGTCGCGTCGGGAGTGGGAGTGGGCTTCCTGGTCGGGGTGGGGCTCGGCGTCGGGGAGCCGGCGGCCCGTCCGCCGACCCGGGACGTGTCGGCGCCCCGGCCGATCAGCCGGCCGACCGCGGTCGTCGCCTCACCGACCACGTCCAGCCGGCCCGCCGGCGCCCCGGCGAGGAACGCCACCCGGTAGCGGACGGTGCTGCTCTTTCCCTTGCACAACGGTGGACCCGCCGACGAGGTACGGGAGACCTGGAGCACGCCGCCGCCACCGGTGACGGGCACAGTGGACCATCGCCCCCCGACACTCACCTCTACCCGAACCTGGTCCGCGCCAACCCCGGTCAGGCTCAGCCCCAACGCGGTCCGCAGCAGCACACACCCGTCGGTGCGTTTGCGCACCTCGATCACGATCCCGCCCGGGGAACCACCGGCGGAGAAGCCGCCCGAGGCCCGCACCCGTACCCGGTCCTCGTCCGCGTGGGCGGGGGGCGCACCGAGGGTCACCAGCCCGGCGAGCAGCGCACCGACGGTCACCACCCGCGCCGCCTGCCGACGCACGGACATCTCCCACCTCACCCTCCGCCCCGGCGGGGGCCGCCGGCCAGGTTACTACCAGCGCGACAGGGCACCCGGTGACAGAGCGTCCCGCCTGTGGGCCGCGTTACCCTCGACCCGGCCGCCCGGGTCGGCCGCCCCGCGCACCCCTCAGCCGGCGACGCGGGCCGGGCCGGTGGCGGCGGCGAGGGTCTCGCGGCAGAGCCGGTCGGCGGTACGGGTGGTCTCCGGCAGCCGGAACCGCGGGGTCAACGCGAGCACCTGCGCGACGGCGTTGTCCAGTCCCATCCGGTGCCCGACGCTGACGAACACCGGCTTCACCCCGTCCCGGGTACGCAGCACCCGGCCGACCACCTCACCGGCGTCGACCAGCTCGGCGGCGTCCCCCCGGCGCGGACCCGGCCCGGTCCACCCGCCGACCAGCGGGGTCTTGCCCACCCCGATCGCGGGGAGCCCGGTCACCACGCCCAGGTGGCAGGCCAACCCGAAACGGCGTGGATGGGCCAACCCGTGCCCGTCGCAGACCAGCAGCTCGGGACGGGTGGTCAGCCGGTCCAGGGCGGCCAGCAGGGCGGGCAGCTCACGGAAGGCGAACAGCCCCGGCACGTACCCGAACGCGGGCCGACCGACGCTGACCGCATGGTCCACCACCGTCAGGGTCGCGGTGTCGAGCACGGTCACCGCCGCGGCGAGCAGGTCGCCGTCCGGCGCGTACGCCACGTCGAGGCCGGCCACCGTCGCGGGCCGGCGCGGACCCGGCCCGACCAGGTCCACCCGGGGTCGCAACCGGTCCTGTACGGCCACCGCCTCGGCGACCGTCAACCCGGGCGACCCGGCGTCCCCGTGCTCCGGCCGTCCCTCCGTCTCAGCCGGGCTCACCGTCGCGTCCACCCTCCTTCTTCTTGTCGAAGGCACCGAAGGCGATGGCGAAGGCGATACCGATGGAGATCCCGAACGCCACGCCGACGGCGTCCCGGAACATGATCAGCCCGATGACGATGCCGATGGCCATGCCCGACACCCAGGCGGTCGTCTGACGCTTCTTGGCAGCAGGGTCCGTCATCGCCCCACCCTAATCGGCGTCCCCCACAGCCGCCTGAGCGAAGATCCGTTCGATGGCGTCGACGTCCGGGAGCGTCTGCCCGCCCGAGACGTCCACCGCAGCACGATCAGCAACCGACCGGTCGACTTCGCGGTACCGCCCGAAGTTCCGATGATCATCGAGAAAGCGCGCGACAAGGTCCGGGTTGTACGTCCACGAACGGCGTCGGTGATCCCACAACAGGGCGTGCCCCGTGACCGCGTCGACCACGAAGATACCGACCGGATCAGCCGTTTCGGCGCTACGGAACAGAACGTAGTAGGTCAGCAATCGGAGGCTCCAATTGAGGTTCCAACTCGGGCGAAACGGGGAAGTCCTGCGCGGTCAGGCCGAACCGTGCCGTGACGTCGGTGAAGCCCGAGCCCTCCACCCGGAGCGCGTCAAGATACGACCGCCAGACGCTGCGGTTGAGGTGTAGCCACTTGGCGAAGCTGGCATCCTTCGCCGGGAAGGACTCGGCGAGCCGAGTGGGGACCTCGGCCGGCATCCCGTGCCGACGGTTTATCGACAACATGTCGAGGAACGCCTCGACACGTCGCACCGGCGACTGGGTCGTACGACGCAGCACCTCGTACGCGTGATGGGTTTCCAACCATGCGGCCCGGGATGAACGGCTGTGCACCTGCAACTCGAAGAGCTGCCCCTCCGGAGAACGGACGGTGCAGTTGAAACCGTAGAACCGGTTGCCGGCACGCCAGAAATTCTTGCAGGAACTCCCGTCGACGGCGAATCCGGCACCGTTCAACTCCGCAAGGGTCCTGCGCACCGCCGGCTCGTAACACTCCGCCTGTGACACGACGAGACAGAACCGGAGGACGTCGTTGACCTCCGTGCTGAAATCCTCCGCCGAGATGCCGACCGCACTTGCCTCGTCGAGGAACTTACGCGCGAGCGACACCTCACTCTTCACCCGGAACTCCCGGTCGGACAGCGCGACGGCATCATCGGCCCCCAACGCCCCGGCCACCCGGGCGGCGAGTCGATCGAGGGCACTCTCCACCGCGTCGGCCACCACCGTCGCCTGCTCATGAATGCTGTGCAGCACGTTGCGCTCGTGGGCGGACAGTTGGGCCATCACCCCGGCAGGGTCCGCATCCCGACCACTCGGCACCGGCGTCCCGATCCCAATGTCCGGCGCACCACCAGGCCCGTCGAGGAGGTGGACGCGGTTGAGATAGGGGTCGCCGTAGCCCTGCTCGTCGTCCGGCACCGCAGGGTGGTCGGGCAGGTCGGGACGGACGCTGAACCGTCCCCGCGCCAGCCCGCCCAACGGCATCGGTCGGCCGTCCCCGCCGAGGATCAGCGCGTCGATGCCGACGACGTTGTCAGGTCGCCGCCGGCCCGTGTGTCCGTAGAGCGGACGGTCGTGCACCGTGCCCGCCTGGGGGTCGAGATAGAGCACCGTGCCGTTCTGGTTGAGCGCCACCCAGGCGTGCGAACCGCCGTTCTCCCACTCGGTGATCAGGAAGGCGTAGCTGCCGTGGCCGCCGAGGACGAGTTGGTCACGCAGGTTGCGGTAGCCGCGCTCGACCGACGTACGCAGGGCTGCCGGGCCCGGCCGGACACCCTCGTCGACAGCGAACAGCTTCTGGAACCGCCCGCCGGTGACCTCCTCCACCCGGCCGGGTCCGCCGGTCTCACCGTTGACCGGACGCCGGACGTCGCCCTGCAGGTAGCCGTCGAACGTGCGGGGTGCGGCCACCCTGGGCCGGCCGTGCAACCACGTCTCGTAGAGGGACAGGGTGCAGTCCAGGCAGTTGATGCCCCGGGTCGGATCGGCCTGCGGCCCTCCGTCGTTGGTCAGCGCGAACCAGCCGCCCTGCCGGGGATCGGCGGTACGCACGACGCCGCCGTCCGCAGTGCGGGGCATCTGCCGTTCGAGGTCGGTCTGGTGCAGCGCGAGGGGAGGGCGCAGCCCGCCGAACTCCCCGTACCGGCGGGAACGGTCGATGGGCGGTGGATCGTCGTCGCCGGTCAGCGCCGACCTGTCCCCCGTCTCGACCGCACCACCGGCCAACTCGGCCACATCGTCGTTGATGCGGGAGAAGTCGGCAGAGTCAGCTACGAACACCACATCCGGGACCACCCGACCTGAGCGGATCTCTTCCGCTAGGTCACGGTGGCGGTTGGCGTCATGCTCTGCCTGACGGGCAGTTCCCCGGAGCCAGTTGGCCAGGGCCGACCGGCCCTCACGGTGGAGTTCGAACGCCTGGCGGGCAGCACGTCTGGCCACCGTCTCGCGCCTACGGGCTGCCTCTTCCTGGCGGGACGAAGCGTCGGTGCGTCGCCGATCCTCGAACCAGTGTCGCTGGGCCTCGAAGTAGCCCTGATAGCGGCGACGGTCGAGCGCCTCCCGTTCGGCTGCCCATTTCGCGGCGTACCACCGGGGAGTTCTCGGGCGGGGTGGCTCGTCGTCCGGATCTGGTGCCAGAGGAGTCGGCTCGGTGGGCGGCGGGACCACGGGCCGAGGGGCCAGCGCCTCCAGGAGCGGGAACCGCCTGTCGCCCTGCCGCCCGTCATCGCGGTCGGCTACGCCGGGCGACCTCTCCCGGGCGGCCTGCGGGGTGTCCGGTGTGCCGCCGTGGGTCGGGAGCCCTGTCGTCGGTGCCGGCCTCACCGACCCACCGGGTGCCTGCCCCAGCGGAGCGCCGGCCGTCAAAGCGGCCGACGAGGTGCGTCCAGGAGAGGGGTATGCAGTAGGTGACACCGCAGCGGTTGCCGTCGGTGCTCCGCCCGCTGTCGTCACGCTTCCGGGCGGGTTGCCCTGCCCGGAGTCGGGCCCGGGCGGTGCGGTGACCGCCGCGTTCGTCGACACCACCTCAGCGACTCGACCTGCCGTCAGCGGGGAGGTCACCTGATCGGCGGCGACCGAGGACAGGGTGGGGCTGGACGGCGTCGACTCGGCCACGATCGACGCCGGAGCCGCGCCCATGACGTGGTCGACCCCGGGTGCCGGTGGGGCCGGGGGCGTCACCGTGCCCGCTCCCGCCTGCCCGTCCACCATCCCGACGGCAGCAGCGGCCCGGCCGGGATCGGGCGGCACCTGCGGATCGCGGGGCGACGGCGTCTCGACGGCAGTGCCTGGGTCGGCACCGGCCAGGACGGTGGGGCCGGACGATGTCGCCGGTCCCGGCGCGGAAGCGTCAGCGGCCGGCCGGGCCGGAGCATCGCCGGCCGGGGCCGCCTGCTCAACGCCGGCCGCCACCGGCGACGGTGGGACGGGGAAGGCCGCCGACACCTGCGTGGCGTCGGCCAACGAGTGCAGCCGGCCGTCGAGGCGGGCGTGCAGCGCGGCGTCCGCCTGCGCGGTCGCCAAACCGCTGACCCCGGAGACGGCCGCCCGGGCCGCGTCCTCCGGCGACAACGCTCCCTGGCCGGTGGCCAGCCCTGCCGCGCCCTCCGCGAGCACCTCACCGGTCATTTCCCGGCCCAGGTGCTCACCGACCCGGGCACCCCGCCCGGTGGCGTGCCGCCCCAGCCCGGCCAGTGGTGCGACCGCACCACCGGCCAGCCCACCGAGCGTCGACGCACCGAGATCGGCGAGGTCGAGGCCGTGCCGGCGACCGGTGGAGTTCTGGTACGCCTGCGTCGCGAGGTTGACGCCGCCCTCCTGTCCCGCCTCGAACAGGCCCCCTTTGACCGCCCGCTTGCCGAGCCCACGCATCCCGTCCCGGGCCACCTCTTTGGCGGCCCGCTCGCCCGCCTCCTTGAGGCCCTCTCGGAGCGCCTTCTTGGCCAGTTGCGCCATCAGCCGGCGGAAGATCTGCTGGATGACCAGCCGACTGGCGGTGACCGCCGCACCAGCCGCCGGTGAGGCGGCCCCGGCGGTGAGTGCGGCGGCGACGGCGAGCGCGAGCAGCTCCACGACCAGGATGCCGAGTTCGATCCACACCTCGAGCTTGGCGGCCTCAATGTCGCAGCCGCACTCCTCGACCAGGCGGCCCAGGTCGGTACTGACTGCGAGCAGCACCGTCAACGGGGCATCGTCGCCGTCGGCGAGCCGTCGCCAGGCCACCTCGAACGCCTCCGGGACCGCGCCGGCTGCGCCGTATCCGCCGCGCACCTCGGTGGCGGCGGCGATCGCGTCGGCACGGGGGCCGGCCAGCGCGCCCGCCACGGCGTACCACCGGTCGGCGAGGTCCCAGACGGCGCGTTCGTTTCCCTCCGGCCACTCCACGCCGACCACCCAGTCGAGCGCCTCGTAGGCCCAGCCCGGCAGGTCCCAGGGGCTGTAGTCGAGGGGGTGCGGGATCGGGCTCGGCAGCACGGTCACGGCTTACCCCGCAGGTCAGTGCCGACGGTCACGAGGGTCGGCCACCCGGTCGAAGCGCCGGCCGCTGGCCGCGTCGGTCCGTAGGTTGGCGTCGACCGAGGTGACCACGCCGGTGCCGAGCCCCTCCAAAGATCGGCCGAGCCCGGCCCAGGCACGCAGCAGGGTCTCCTCGTGGGACCGGTAGCTTTTCTCGAAGGCCGCGCCTATGTCGTCCCGACCCCATGGGCGGGGTGCGCTGGCCGCCGTGATCTCCGCACCGAGGGTGACGCGGCGGGCCGACACCGACTCACCGGCCAGGTGCAGGTCGGCGCCACCACGCCGGGCCCGGGCCGGGTCGAGCCAGAGTTGCCCCTCACCCATGCCGTTCGTCCTCCCGCCGGAGCACCGCGTCGGCCCGCCCGAACAGTGCGCCGAAGTCGCCCGTACGCAGGAACTCCACCGACCCCGAGCCGGCCGGCAGATGGGCGACGACCAACTCCTGGGTGGCCGTGGCCGCCCGGGCGCAGGCCCGGTGCACCGTCATGGTGATCTTGCGGCTGAGCGCATGGTGATCGCGGTCGTGGTAGACCTCGCCGGCGAGCTCCACCGAGATCAGCTCGCCACGGGCACCCACCGTGGCGGTGACCTGGCCGTCGTCCGAGCGCTCCGTCACCCGCAACTCCGCCAGTTCGGCACGCAGGTCGTCCACACCGGACCGCATCCGCTGGTACTGGCCGTACACCTCGTCGAACCGCGCCCGGAGCGCCTGGTTCGCGTCCCGGTCCACCCTTTCGGCCAACGCCATCCTCCCCCGTCACCGTCAGTCAGGCGAACCATACCGGGCGCCACGATCCCGTGGTGTCCGGTAGTTTCGGGCCGTGATCGATCGACGACAGGCCGAGCAGCTCGCCGACGTGTGGGCCCGCCGGGACTCGCAGCGCCTCGGCTACGAGTGCCGGCCCACGCTCGACGAGTTCGACCTGGGCTACGTGATCCGGTCGACCGTCGACCGCGCCGTCGACACGAACCCCGGCGACCTACCGACCACCGTCGTCGACAAGCAGACCGGCGAGGTCACGACCTGGCCCCGGGTGCCGGCGGCGGTGGTGCAGCAGATGTACCGGCGCAGCCGCCCCACCGGCACCCCGGCACCCCGCACCGTCGACCCGGCCAGCCTGCTGCTGCGCGAGATCCGACGGCTGCCGACGCCCGCCGCCGTGGCCCATTTGACCGTCGAGGGTCGCACCTACGTCGGGCACGGCGTCAAGGGGGACGTGGCGGTGCGGCACCACCCACTGGTCCTGGCCTACCTGGACGAACTGCCCCCGGGGCACCTGGTGCGCGGCGGCGACCGGCACGCCGAGATGGTCGTCGTGTCGGACGTCCTGCACGAGTACGACCACCGCCGCGCCGCCGCCGGCCAGCCCCCGCTGACCATGCGCGAGGCGGAGTCGCTGCTGCTGGCGACCGGGATGGACGTGTTCCTGGCCCGCGAGCCGGGTGATCCGCAGGCCGGCCCGGCGGAACGCCCGTGCGACTCCTGCCTCAATTTCCTGGTGCACTTCGCGGTCCTCGGCTGGTCTGAACTCGCGTTCACCCAGCAGTGGCAGCCGGAGCCCGCGACAGCCCCTGAAGCTGACCGATTCGCCGCAGAGGTTGCTCACGCTCTGGTCGAAGGGGGCTGGGAACCAACCCCTGGCGACGAGGCGCTGGCGCGAATGGCAATTCTCGAAGCCCGCGAGTTGTGCCCCGGGCATCCCGAGCTTCCTGCCGCGCTGGACGCCTTGAGCCGCTTTCCGTCGTTGGGGAGCAGTCGGCGAGGTCCCGGGCAGCAGGTGTGGATCTCCCGGTTCTCCGTCGACCCGGTGCACGCTGCGTACACCGCCGACACCCTGGCGGACTTCGGTGCCGTGCTCGGCGTGCGGCTCTTCCCGATCGGCGCGGGGCATCCGGACGCGATCCTGGCCGTGGACGACCACGGCCGGGTCTTCGCACTGGACCAGGCGGGCGAGTGGTTCCTCGGCGACGACATCGACGCCGCGCTGACCACCCTGCTGCTCGGCCTCGCCCCGCCCCGGGTCCGGGACGACGGCACCTGGTGACGAGGGAGGCGGCGGGGCTACAGCGGCATCCCGGTCAGCACCAGCACCCTCGGCTCGGTGTAGTCGTCCATCGCTGCGCGTACCCCCTCCCGGCCGACGCCGCTGCCCTTGACGCCCCCGTACGGCATCTGGTCGGCCCGGTACGACGGCACGTCGCCGACGATCACCCCGCCCACCTCCAGCACCCGCGCGGCGGCGAACGCCACGTCGAGCCGGTGGGTGAACACGCCGGCCTGCAACCCGTACGCCGAGTCGTTGACGGCGGCGAACGCGGCGTCGTCGGTCGCCACCGGGGCCACCACCAGCACCGGCCCGAAGACCTCCTCCGCGCAGACCTTCGCCGACGACGGCACCCCGGTCAGCACGGTGGGTGGATAGCTGGCGCCGTCGCGGCGGCCCCCGACCTAGACGGTGGCCCCGGCGGCGACGGCCTCGTCGACCCATGCCTCGACCCGGCGGGCGGCGTCGACGGAGACCAGCGGCCCGACGTCGGTCGACCCGGCGGTCGGGTCGCCGGTACGCAGTGCCCGCACGGCGGCGACCAGCCGGGGCAGGAAGGCGGCGTAGCGTCGCTCGTGCACGAGGACCCGTTGCACCGCGATGCAGGACTGCCCGGCCTGGTAGTTGCCGAAGGTGGCGATCCGTCGGGCGGCGAAATCCAGGTCCTCGTCGGACGCCCAGTCGGCGCAGATCACCGCCGCCGCGTTGCCGCCGAGTTCCAGGGTGACGTGCTTGTCCGGCACCTGACGGCGGAGCTGCGCCCCGACCGGCCCGGAGCCGGTGAACGACACCACCGGCAGCCGGGGGTCGTCGACCAGGGCGGCGGTGCGGTCGTTGGGCAGCGGCAGTACCGACACCATGCCGGCCGGCAGGTCCGTGCCGGCGAGGATCCCGCCGAGCAGCAGCGCGGACAGCGGTGTCGCCGGGGCCGGCTTCACGATGATCGGCGCACCGACCGCGAGGGCCGGGGCGACCTTGTGGGCCACCAGGTTGAGCGGGAAGTTGAACGGGGTGATGCCGAGCACCGGCCCCCGGGGTGCCCGCCGGACCAGGGCGATCCGACCGGTCGCGGCGGGGTCGGTGTCGAGCCGCTGCAACTCGCCGGAGAACCGTCGGGCCTCCTCGGCCGCCCAGCGGAACGTGGACACCGCCCGGCCCACCTCGGCCCGCGCCCAGGTGATCGGCTTGCCGTTCTCGGCGGTGATCAGGTCGGCCACCTCGGCCGCCCGTGCGGCGAGTTCCCGGGACACGTGGTCCAGGGCCGCCGCCCGCGCGTGCGCGGGCAGCGCCGCGGCCTGCGCCGCCACCCGGGCCGCGGCGGCGACGGCGGCTTCGACCTGGTCGGGCGTGGCCCAACTGGTACGCCCCACCGCCCGACCGTCGTACGGGTGGGTGACGGTCACCTCGTCGTCGCCGTGCACGGCCCGACCGGCGACCCAGAACGCTATCGGCTCCACGTCGGCAGCGTAGACGACACGCAGTCGCACGGAAACAGTCGCCCAAGCCCTTGTCTGCCGCGAATTCAGTGGCCAAGATGGCAGTCAGACTGCGATTACGTCCGCTGATTCCACTCCCAGCCACCCCTGGAGAGACCTCACCATGAGCGACCAGCAGCAGCTACGCAACTTCGTCGACGGCGCGTACGTCGACCCGGTGGACGGCGGCCACGCCGACCTGATCGACCCCTGCACCGGTGACGTCTTCGCCCGGGCGCCCGTCTCCGGCGCCGCCGACGTGGACGCGGCGATGCGGGCCGCCGCGACCGCCTTCGAGACCTGGCGGGACACCACCCCGGCCGAGCGGCAGCGGGCGCTGTTGAAACTCGCCGACGCGGTGGAGTCCCGGGCGGCCGAACTGGTCGACGCGGAGGTGCGCAACACCGGCAAGCCGCGTCAGCTCACCGCCGAGGAGGAGCTGCCACCGGCGGTGGACCAGTTCCGGTTCTTCGCCGGGGCGGCCCGGCTGCTGGAGGGCCGCTCGGCCGGGGAGTACCTGGCGGGGCACACCTCGTACGTGCGGCGGGAGCCGATCGGCGTCTGCGCTCAGGTCACCCCGTGGAACTACCCGCTGATGATGGCGGTGTGGAAGATCGCCCCGGCGTTGGCGGCCGGCAACACGGTGGTGTTGAAGCCGTCGGACACCACGCCGGTGTCGACGTTGCTGCTGGCCGAGATCGCCGCCGAGTTCTTCCCGCCGGGGGTGTTCAACGTGGTCTGCGGCGACCGGGACACCGGCCGTACCCTGGTGGCGCACCCGACCCCGCAGCTCGTGTCGATCACCGGCTCGACCCGGGCGGGCATGGAGGTCGCGTCCGCTGCCGCGCCGGACCTCAAGCGGACCCACCTGGAGCTGGGCGGCAAGGCCCCGGTGGTGGTCTTCGACGATGCGGACGTGGCGGCGGCGGCCGAGGCGATCGCGACGGGCGGCTACTTCAACGCCGGCCAGGACTGCACCGCCGCGACCCGGGTGCTGGCCGGGCCCGGTGTGCACGACGACTTCGTGGCGGCCCTCACCGAGCAGGCCCGCAACACGCGAACCGGGGCCCCGGACGACGCCGACGTGCTCTACGGCCCGCTGAACAACGCCAACCAGCTCGCCCGGGTCAGCGGCTTCGTCGACCGGCTCCCCGATCATGCCGACCTGCACACCGGTGGCACGCGGGTGGGTGGGCGCGGCTACTTCTACTCCCCCACCGTGGTCTCCGGGGTACGCCAGGCAGACGAGATCATCCAGCAGGAGGTGTTCGGTCCGGTCATCACCGTGCAGCGGTTCACCGACGAGGACGAGGCGGTGCGCTGGGCCAACGGCGTCGACTACGGCCTGTCCGCCTCGGTCTGGACCCGCGACCACGGCCGGGCGATGCGGATGACCCGCCGGCTCGACTTCGGCTGCGTCTGGGTGAACACCCACATCCCGTTCGTCTCGGAGATGCCGCACGGCGGCTTCAAGCACTCCGGGCACGGCAAGGACCTGTCGGTCTACAGCCTGGATGACTACACCCGGATCAAGCACGTCATGCACCACATCGAGGGCTGATCCCGTGAGCGCGAGGAGTGAGCCGGGTCTGCGAGCCCCGCAGTCGCGAACAGAAGACAGCCCCGTGAGCGCGAGGAGTGAGCCGGGTCTGCGAGCCCCGCAGTCGCGAACAGAAGACAGCCCCGTGAGCGCGAGGAGTGAGCCGGGTTTACGAGCCCCGCAGTCGCGAACAGAAGACAGCCGAGCGGTTTCCAGTGTGGAGCTGCACCGGCGGCGGGGTGCCGCCGTGGCCCGGGGCGTCGGCAGCGTGATCGACTCGTACGTGGACACCGCCAGCGGCGGCACGATCGTCGACGTCGAGGGGCGGGAGTGGATCGACTTCGCCGCCGGCATCGCGGTCACCAGCGTCGGCAATGCCGCCCCGCGCGTGGTGGAGGCGGTACGGGCCCAGGTCGAACGGTTCACCCACACCTGCTTCATGGTCGCGCCGTACGAGTCGTACGTGGCGGTCTGCGAGCAGCTCAACGCGCTGACCCCGGGTACCTTCGCGAAGCGCTCGGCGCTGTTCAACTCGGGTGCCGAGGCGGTGGAGAACGCCGTGAAGATCGCCCGGCACGCCACCGGACGGCAGGCGGTGGTGGTCTTCGAGCACGCCTACCACGGCCGGACCAACCTGACCATGGCGTTGACCGCGAAGAACATGCCGTACAAGCACCGGTTCGGGCCGTTCGCCGGGGAGATCCACCGGGTGCCGATGTCGTACCCGTTGCGCGACGGCGGGCTCTCCGGGGCGCAGGCGGCGGCGCGGGCGCTGGATCTGGTGGACAAGCAGGTCGGGGCGGAGAACGTGGCCGCGCTGCTGATCGAGCCGATCCAGGGCGAGGGCGGTTTCGTCGTACCGGCGACGGGTTTCCTGCCGGCGTTGCGGGAGTGGGCGACGGCGGCCGGGGCGGTCCTCGTCGCCGACGAGATCCAGACCGGCTTCTGCCGCACCGGCGACTGGTTCGCCTGCGACCACGAGGGCGTGGTGCCGGATCTGGTCACCCTGGCCAAGGGCATCGCCGGTGGGTTGCCGCTGGCGGCGGTGACCGGCCGGGCGGAGCTGATGGACGCGGTGCACGTCGGCGGCCTCGGCGGCACGTACGGTGGCAACCCGATCGCCTGCGCGGCGGCCCTGGCCAGCATCGCCACGATGCGGGAGCTGGACCTGGCCGCCGCCGCACGGCGGATCGGGTCGGTGCTGGCCGACCGGCTGCGGGCCGTCGCCGCCCGTGACCCCCGGATAGCCGAGGTACGCGGCCGGGGCGGGATGCTGGCCGTGGAGCTGGTCCGGCCGGGTGGCCTGGTTCCCGACCCGGCCGCCGCCAGCGCCGTCTCGGCGGCCTGCCACGCCGCCGGCCTGCTCACCCTCACCTGCGGCACCTACGGCAACGTGCTGCGGTTCCTGCCGCCGCTGGTGATCTCCGACGACGAGCTGGCCCGTGGGCTGGACATCCTGGACGCCGCCTTCGGCTGACGTCAATGCCTCTGACGTGCGGGCCGCTGACGTCCAGGCTTCCGGCCGCCGCCGGGTGACAGGTGGCGCGCTCAGCGCACCAGCTCGACGAAGTTGCGGCGGATCACGTTCTTGCCCGGCTCCCGCAGCAACTCCATCGCGGCGGCGTTGAGCAGCACGCAACTACCCGACGGCCCACTCACCGACACCGTCGCCACCTTCCCGTTGTCCAGGTTCGTCACCCGCAACCGTGTCCCCACCGGAAACCTGTCACTCGTCGCGGCAGGCGCACCGGCCTCGGCGGAGAAGGTGACCGGGCCGGAGCAGATGCTCGGCCGGGCCGCCACGCCGGTCGCCGGTGGCGTCGGGCGCTGGGTCACCGGAGGCTGGGCGGCGCCGGGCCGGGTCTCACCGGGAGCCGGGGCGGCCGGCACGTCGGCACCGACCCGCTCGACCACGTTGCGCCGGATCACGTTCTTGCCCGGCTCCCGCAGCAGCTCCATCGCGGCGGCGTTGAGCAGCACGCAACTACCCGACGGCCCACTCACCGACACCGTCGCCACCTTCCCGTTGTCCAGGTTCGTCACCCGCAACCGTGTCCCCACCGGAAACCTGTCACTCGTCGCGGCAGGCGCACCGGCCTCGGCGGAGAAGGTGACCGGGCCGGAGCAGATGCTCGGCCGGGCGGACGTGGTGTCGGCGAACCCGAATCCGGTCCCCACCGCGACCACCGCCGTGGCGACCACCGCCACCCCCGCCGCCAGTACGTGCTTGCGCTGCACCTTCACCACGCCTCCCGTCGTCACCGTTGCCTGCACCGCCTGGTACGTCCCGAACCCGCCCCCCGTTCAACCCAACCCGCCGCCATCCCGCACTTCCGCTGTCGATCAAGGAGTTGTGGTGGCCTTTCCCACCCTTTGATACCGATTTCCGCCCGCCACAACTCCATGATCGGCTGGGCGGTGCGGGTCAGGGGTGGAGGAGGTGGGCTATCTGGGTGGTGATCAGGGAGGGGCGGCGGTAGAGGTCCCGGGCGGTGAAGTGGCGCATGCGCCAGCCGTGGGCCGCCAGCCAGTTCATCCGGGCGCGGTCGTGGTGGAGACGGTCGCGGTCGAGATGGGACAGGCCGTCGTACTCGATGCCGACCCGGGACCGTCGGTAGCCGAGGTCCAGTCGGTAGCGCCGGAAGCCCTCGTCATCCGACACCCAGATCTGCGGCTCCGGTGCCGGCAGCCCACCGTCGATCAGGACGAGCCGGAGCTGGCTCTCCTGCCGGCACTCCGACCGGGGGTCGGCGAGCCGCACCAGTTGCCGCGCCTGGTCGACGCCCCGCAACCGCGCGTGTCGGGCAAGCTCGGCAGTCAACCCCGCGGGGCGGCAGGCTCCCACCCGCAGGCACAGGTCGAGAAGGGGCAGCGCGTCCAACCGGGCGACCGTCCGGGCCAGGTCCACCGCGCACCGGTCCGCAGGCGCGCACGGCAGGCCGGCCACCAGGACCGGCTCGGGTACGGCAAGCACCGCCTGATGCACCACGACGCCCCGGATCCGCGGCACCCGCCCACCGGCGGGCACGATCACATGGAGATCGTCGCTGGGTACGGTCCCGAACCCGTGCAGGTGAGCAGCCGAATGGAAGCCGACGACCGCCCCCTCCGGAAGTCGACTCAGGAGCGCCTGCCACCGCACGCCCCGCTCACCCACCACCCCACCCACACCCCTCGGAGGCCACCCCCGCCCTGTCTCCCGACCCCTCCCCCACCCACCGCCCTCTCCCACCCCACCGACCTGGCCTGGCCCGCCGATCTCCCCCACCCCACCGACCCGGCTCGGCCAACCCACCCCCACCCCGCCGACCTGGCTCGGCCCACCGGTCTCCCCCGGCCCGTAGACACCCCGCGACCATCGGCGCAACTCCCCCGCCCCGACCGCCCGCCGAACCCCCTCCCGACTCCATCCAGCCGACAACAACTCCGAGTACCGAATCAGCCGCCCCGCCACACCCACCAACCCTGCCCACCACCCCACCTCCCCACCACCCCCTGTGGACAACCCCCACCCCACCCACACCCCCACCACCCCCCTTATCCACAACCCCCCACCCACCCACTCGCCCGACCCATCCCGCACCCCCAACCCCGCCCGGTCGATCATGGAGTTGTGGTGCCCCACAAAAGTCATCTAAGCCCACTAATCGCCCACCACAACTCCATGATCGATGGGCAGGGCGAGGGGCGCGAAGCCCGGGTGGGGTAGGGGCGCGAAGCCCGGGTGGGACGGGGGTCAGCGTTCTTCTATTGCCCACGGGGAGCCGTAGGCGGTGAGCAGGTCGAGGAAGGGGCGGGGTGGCAGCGCCTCCGGGCCGAGCACCCCGACCCCGGACCAGCCGCCGGTGGCGAGCAGTTCCAGTGCCACCACCGGGTTGACCGCGGTCTGCCAGACCACCGCCTGGTGGCCGTACTCCCGCATGGACCACTCGTTGTCGACCACGTGGTAGAGGTAGACCTTCCGGGGTCGGCCGTCGACGCCGGTGCCGGTGACGTACGTGCCGGCGCAGGTCTTGCCGCGCATCCGGTCACCGAGGGTGGCCGGGTCGGGCAGGCTGGCGGCGACCACGTCGCGGGGCGAGACCTGCACACCGCGCACCGACACCGGGGTGGTCGAGTCGAGGCCGACCTTGTGCAGGGCCCGGAGCACCTCGATGAACTCGTTGCCGAGGCCGTACTTGAAGGTGACCCGCCGCGCCCTGACCCAGCGCGGGATCAGCAGCACCTCCTCGTGTTCGACGTTGACGCACTCGACGGGACCGATGCCGGCCGGGAAGTCGAAGACCTCCGGTTCGCTGAACGGTTCGGTGGTGAACCAGCCCCGGTCCCGTTCCCAGATCACCGGCGGGTTGAGGCATTCCTCGATGGTGGTCCAGATGGAGAACGACGGGGCGAAGTCGTAGCCGTCGACGGTGAGGTTCGCGCCGTCCCGGATGCCGATCTCGTCGATGTCGGTGAACAGTTCGTCGGCGGCGTACCTGGCGAACACGTCGGACAGGCCCGGTTCGATGCCGATCCCGCACAGCGCCAGCCGACCGGCGTCCGCCCAGGTCGCGGCGGCGGCGAACTGCGCGTCACCGAGCTTCACCCCGGTCTCGGCGTACGGTCGGGCCGGGTGCGGGTGGGACAGCGACATCGCCATGTCCAGGTAGTCCGCCCCGGCGGCGAACGCCCCGTCGAAGATCGGCATGACGAAACGCGGGTCGACGGCGTTGAGCACGTGGGTGATCCGGTGTTCCCGGCAGAGCGCGGCGACCGCGTCCGCCGAGGCGGCGTCGACCCGGGCGGCGACGAACCGGTCGCCGTGCCCGGCGACGGCCCGCTCGGCCCGGATCGCGTCGTAGTCGGCGACGACGACGGTGTCGAAGAAGGAACGGCGGGCGGCGATGGCGACGGCGGCGGAGCCGACCCCGCCGGCGCCGACGAGCAGGATACGCATCAGGAATCGAACCCCAAACCAAGACGATCGAGCGTACGGAGCCAGTGCTGATGCCGGTCGTCGTGCGCGTACGCGTCGGCGCGGGCCGGCGACCAGCGGGTGAGGTGGATGTCGGCGGCCGGACGGGGAGGATCGGGGCGGTGGTGCGCATACCGGCCGGGCGTCGCCTCGACGAGCGCCCGGCCGGTATGCGGGAGGATCATGACGGTCCTGTCGCCCGTCGGCTGGTCACGTCGGCGACCGGTAGCGCGGCCCGTCGGGCCCGTCGACCGCGCAGCATGCTCAGCCCGACGAGCAGCAGCGCGATGCCGAACATCGCCGTGCCGATCACGTTGACCTGTGGGGGGATGCCCCGCTGGGCGGCACCCCAGACGTACATCGGGAAGGTGACGGTGGTGCCGGCGTTGAAGTTCGTCACGATGAAGTCGTCGAAGCTGAGCGAGAAGGCGAGCAGGGCGGCGGCGACGATGCCGGGCAGCACCAACGGCAGGGTGATCCGCCGGAACGTCTGCCACTCGCTGGCGTAGAGGTCCATCGCGGCCTCCTCCAGCCGCCGGTCCATCCCGGCGAGCCGGGCCTTGACCGTCACCACCACGAACGACACGCAGAACATCACGTGCGCGATGACGACGGTCCAGAAGCCCTGCGGCACCCCGGCGGAGACGAACAGGGCGAGCAGCGAGGTGCCGAGCACCAGCTCCGGCGTCGCCATCGGCAGGAAGATCAGCAGGTTGATCCCGCCGCGCCCCCGGAACCGGTGCCGGACGAGGGCGAACGCCATCAGCGTGCCGATCACCGTGGACCCGACGGTGGCGAGGAAACCGATCTGCACGCTGCGGACCACCGCGTCGCACATCTCCGGGGTGGCGCAGGGCTGCCGCCAGTTGTCCAGGGTGAACTCGTTGAAGTCGTACGACAGCCGGCTGGACGGCCGGTTGAGGGAGAGGCCGGCGACCACGGCGATCGGCAGGAACAGGTAACCGAGCACCAGCAGCGCGACGATCATCACCCACCGGTCGGCCAACCACCGCGACACCCTCATAGAACATCCTCCGTGCCGGCCCTGCGCAAGTAGACGAAGACCACCGCGAGGATCGCGGCCATCAGCAGGAACGACAGGGCGGCGCCCTGCGGATAGTCCAGCCGGACCAGGAACGCCGAGTCGATGACGTTGCCGATCATGTACTCGTTGGGGGTGCCGAGGAGTTCGGCGTTGATGTAGTCACCGGTGGCCGGGATGAAGAACAGCAGCGTGCCGGCGATCAGGCCGGGCATCGACAGCGGCAGGGTGACCGTGCGGAAGGCGTGCAGTGGGCCCGCGTACAGGTCGCCGGCCGCCTCCAGCAGCCGGCGGTCGAGCCGCTCCAGGCTCGCGTACAACGGCAGCACCAGGAACGGCAGGAAGTTGTACGTCAACCCGAGCACCACCGCGACGGGGGTGGCGAGCAGCCGCCCGTCCGGGCCGAGCAGGTGGACGTCGCGCAGCAGCCCGACCAGCGCGCCGTTGTCCGACAGGATGGTCTTCCAGGCCAGGGTGCGCACCAGGAAGCTGGTGAACATCGGGGCGACCACGCAGACCAGCAGCAGGTTCTTCCACCGGCCGGCCTTCTGCGCGATCGCGTAGGCCAGCGGGTAGCCCAGCAGCAGGGCCAGCGCCAGTGCCGCCCCGGCGTAGCCGAACGACCTGGCGAACTGCGGCGCGTACGCCTGCAACGCCGCCGGATAGTTGCCGAACGCCCAGGTCAGCACGTACCCGGTGGACAGCGAACCGGTCGGGTCGTAGAGGCTGGCGGCGGCGAGCTGCACCAGCGGGACGACGAAGAACAGCACCAGCCAGGCCGCCCCCGGCAACAGCAGCAGGTACGGCAGCAACCGGTGCCGGCCCGGCCGGGCCGGTGGGGCCGCCCCCGACGCGGGCACCCCGCCGCCGAGCTGCGCCAGGGCGGTCACGACGGGACCTTGACCGGCTCGTCGAGCAGCGGCGTGGTGCGGTCGTCCTGGCCCGGCTCGCGGGGCAGCAGGAAGGCGTGCCGGGGGTCCCAGTGCGCCACCACTGACGCGCCGACCGGGTGTTGCCGGCCGACGCCGCTGTTCGCCGCGAACGCGGACAGTTCACTGCCCCACCCGGTGCGCACCAGGTACTGCGTGCTCACCCCCACGTACGACGCGTCGGTGATCACCCCCGGCACGTGCTGGTGGCCGGCGGGCACCTCGTCGGCGGCCCCGGCCAGGTGCAGCTTCTCGGGACGTACCCCCAGGTAGACCGGGCCCCGGTCGGTGCGGGCGCGGTCGACGGGCACCGAGAAGCGCGTGCCGTGCGCGGTGACCGGCACCTCGGGCCCGGCCGGGCCGGCGGCCTCGGCGGCGAGCAGGTTGGACTGGCCGAGGAAGTTCGCCACGAACGCGGTCGCCGGATACTCGTAGAGTTCGGCCGGGGCGCCGAGCTGCTCGATCCGCCCGGCGTTCATCACCGCGACCGTGTCGGCCATCGTCATGGCCTCCTCCTGGTCGTGGGTGACGTGCACGAAGGTGATGCCGACCTCGGTCTGGATGCGTTTCAGCTCGATCTGCATCTGCCGGCGCAGCTTCAGGTCGAGCGCGCCGAGCGGCTCGTCGAGCAGCAGCACCTGCGGGTGGTTGATCAGGGCTCGGGCCAGCGCGACCCGCTGCTGCTGGCCGCCGGAGAGCTGCGCGGGGCGACGCCTGCCGAACCCGTCGAGCTGGACCAGCGACAGCATCCGCCGGACCTGGTCGTCGACCTTGCGGATGCCCCGCCGCCGCAGCCCGAAGGCCACGTTCTCGGCGATGTCCAGGTGCGGGAAGAGCGCGTAGCTCTGGAAGACCGTGTTGACCGGCCGCTTGTACGGCCGCAACCGGCTGATGTCCCGGTCGCCGAGGAGCACCTGCCCGCTGGTCGGCTCCTCCAGCCCGGCGATCATCCGCAGGGTGGTCGTCTTGCCGCAGCCGGACGCCCCGAGCAGGGCGAAGAAGGACCCCTGCGGGACGGTCAGGGTGAGCTCGTCGACGGCGGTGAAGATGCCGAACCGTTTGGTCAGGTCGATCAGCCGCAGGTCACCGGCGGGTGCTTCGTTCGCCATCCCGCTCACGCCCCGATGACCTGCTGGAACTTGGACTCGTACTCCTTTTCCTGTTTCTCGTCCAGGGCCATGAAGACCTTGGACTTCGCCAGCAGGGCGTCGTCCGGGAAGATCAGCGGGTTGGCGGCCAGCTCCGGGTCGATCTTCTCCATCTCGGCCTGGGCACCCTTGACCGGGCAGATGTAGTTGACGTACGCGGCGAGCTTGGCGGCCACCGCCGGCTGGTAGTAGTAGTTGATCAGCGCTTCGGCGTTGCCCTTGTGGGTGGCCTTGTTGGGCACCAGCATGTTGTCGCTGAACAGCATCACCCCCGAGTCCGGCGCGACGAACTTGATCTTCGGATCGTCGCCCGCCAGCTGGATCACGTCGCCGGACCAGCCGATACACGCGGCGATGTCGCCCTTGGCCAGGTCGGGGGCGTAGTCGTTGCCGGTGAACCGGCGGATGTGCTTCGACTCGACGGCCTTACGCAGCTTGGCGAGGGCGTCGTCGAACTGGGCGGCGGTGAAGTTCGACGGGTCGTGCCCGTTGGAGGAGAGCAGCAGGCCCATGGTGTCCCGCATCTCCGACAGGGCGGTCACCTTGCCCTTGAGGTCGGCGCGGGTGAGCAGCTCGTCGACGGTGCGGATCTCCCCGGTGACGCTGCCGTTGTAGGCCAGCCCGGCGAGGCCGGACTGCCACGGGATGGCGACCCGGTTCTCCTGGTCGAAGGAGCGCCCGCGCAACGACGGCAGCAGGTTGGCCGTCACGTTCGGCAGCTTGGCCGGGTCGAGTTTCTGGATCCAGCCGAGCCGGATCATCCGGGCGGCCATCCAGTCGGTCAGGACGATGATGTCCCGCCCGGTGCTCTGACAGCCGGCCAGCTGGTTCTGCACCTTGCCGAAGAACTCGTTGTTGTCGTTGATGTCCTCGGTGTAGGTCACCGTGATGCCGCTGGCGGCGGTGAACGCGTCGAGGCTGGGGCGTTTGGCGGCGTCCTTGTCGTCCACGTCCATGTACTGCGGCCAGTTGGAGAAGGCGAGGGTCTTCTCCGTGGCGGACAGGTCGTCGCTCGTGCAGCCTGCTTCGGTCTGGGTCGCCGCCTTGGTGCCGCAGCCGGTGAGGCTGCCGCCCGTGGCGAGCAGGGCGGCCGATCCGAGGGTGCCGGTGAGCAGTCCACGCCGGGTGAGGGGCCGGAGGGGAGTACGCATGTGACGACTCCTAGGGGTCGTCCGACGGCGGCGGGGACGGGGGTGCGGCGCCGGCGGGAGGGTCGGGTGCCTGAGACGACTGATCCTGGCATGAGGTCACCGGCCCCACAAGGGATTCCGTTGCTGGAATAGGCTGTGACGACGAATTACGCCAGCATGCGCGGGTGGCACTAAGCTCGACCCGGGGGAAACGGACATGGGGAGCGAACGATGACGATCCGGCAGCAGGAGCACAGCCCCGGCGGGCGACGCGTCGCGGTGCGTGAGGGCGCCAGCCACGCGCTGTTGGACGACGTGGCGAAGCAGATCATCGAACAGTTGCAGGAGGACGGCCGCCGACCGTACGCGACGATCGGCAAGGCGGTCGGGCTCTCCGAGGCGGCGGTCCGCCAACGGGTGCAGCGGCTGCTCGACGCCGGGGTGATGCAGATCGTCGCGGTGACCGACCCGCTCCAGCTCGGCTTCCCCCGCCAGGCCATGATCGGCCTGCGTACCGACGGCGACCTGGAGGCCGTCGCCGACCGGCTGGCCGGGTTCGACGAGATCGACTACGTGGTGATCACCGCCGGCTCGTTCGACCTGCTCGCCGAGGTGGTCTGCCGCAACGACGCCCACCTGCTGGAGATCCTGCAACGGCTGCGGTCGGTGCCCGGGGTGCTCGCCACCGAGGCGTTCGTCTATCTCAAGCTCCGCAAGCAGACCTACAGCTGGGGTACGGCCTGAGCCCGGTTGATCCACTCCCGTGGGCCCAGGTAGCGGCATCCGCGCGCCCGGACACCGCTATCTGGCCGACATCGAGCCGATCATGCGGCCCGCTCACCGGACGGAGGGCGGCGTACGGAGCCGGCCGGGGTGACGGGCGTTCAGCGGGAGGTGGCGGCGACGAAGGCGCGCCAGGCGTCAGGGGCGAAGCTCAGCGTGCCGCCGGCCCGGTCCTTGCTGTCCCGCACCAGCACCCGCCCCGGCAGATTGTCCGCCACCTCGACACAGTCACCGCCGTTGTTACTGCTGCGGCTGGCGGTCCGCCAGCGGGGCCCGATCACGTCCACCTCTGCACCGCTTCCCGGATCAGCTCGATCGATCGGCGAGCGGGCAGCGCCTCGCCGGCCACGCTCTCCCACCTCCTGCCCAGGCTAGCAATGTCGGCGCTCTCGGTCACCATCTCGCCACGGAGCTGATTGTCCAGATAGGCCACCTCGCTGCCGCCGGGCAGACGGGCCAGCATGAACGGCCCGGCCAGACCGGTGTGCCAGGGTCCACCGAGCGGAATCACCCGTAGCTGCACGTGCTCCCGCCCGGCGACGGCCACCAGGTGGGCCACCTGTCCGGCCATGGTCACGCGATCGCCGACCAGTCGGTGGAGCACCGCCTCGTCGATCACGAAAACCAACTGGGCCGGCGGGTCACGATCGAGCAGAACCTGTCGTTCCAACCGTCCGCTCACCAGTTGCGCAACCTCGTCGGGCGGGAGCAGGCCGCCGGTCCCCAGCACCGCTCGGGCGTACTCCTCGGTCTGGAGCAGGCCCGGCACGAGCAGTGACTGATACGAACGGATCGAGGTGGCGTCCTGTTCCAGTTCCGCCCACGGACGGAACCAGGGCAGGTCGCGGCGACGGTAGGGCTCGGGCCAGAGTTCGGCCGGCTCCCGGCCGAGGACCCCGGCCACCGCCACCCGGGTACGCGGATGGGGCACCCGCCCCGAGCTGAGCCACCGCCCGGCCGTCTTCGGATCCACCCCGACCTGATGCGCCAGTGACTCGACCGTCTCCCCACGCTCTGCCATCGCCACCCGAAGCACCTCGTTCACCGGCAGCCCCTTCCGCCCGACCGATACGCTCCGGCGCACCATAACGACAGTGCGTGTCGATGTCCGCCGGTCAACGGCGTGTCGGCGAGAGACCTCTCCAAGGGTCCGCAAGATGCCCCGGAAGGTCCGCGAAGTGCCCCGGAGGTGCACCTGGAAACACCCGGCCCCGGGCCACTCCGGTCGATTCCCCCAGGGATCCCCACCCCCGGGCCGAAACAGGGGTGTCCCGCCTCCCGGAGGCCCGGCGCGCTGCCCGTCGACATCCTTGATCCACTCTCGGGAGCCGATATAGCGGCCTCCCCGTGCCCGGATACCGCTGGCTGGCCCCAATCGAGTCGATCATGCGACTCACCCCGCCGAGGCCGGCCGGCGCGGGGCCGACAGGGCAGGCATCCCGCCGGACCGCCACCACCCCCAGAGCGTACGGATTCCGTTGCCTTTCTCCATCACTTACGCTGAATTCGTCGCTCCCAACGCGAACTAGGCTTGCATTTCGCGGCGATGCTGTGGGATAACCGTTGGTAGAGCGGCCGGTGCCACCCCTGCCCGGCCCGAGACCCGATGGGGCTGACATGGCCGACGCCACCGACCACCTCTGGATGCACTTCACCCGGATGGCCAGCTACGCCGCCGGGGAGGTGCCGACCATCGTGCGCGGCGAGGGCGCGTACGTCTGGGACGCGCAGGGCCGCCGCTACCTGGACGGGCTCGCCGGGCTGTTCGTCGTCAACGCCGGGCACGGGCGCACCGAGCTGGCCGAGGCCGCCGCGAAGCAGGCCGGCGAGCTGGCGTACTTCCCGCTGTGGTCGTACGCCCACCCGAAGGCCGTCGAGCTGGCCGAGAAGATCGCCTCGCTGACGCCCGGCGACCTCAACCGGGTCTTCTTCACCACCGGCGGCTCGGAGGCCGTCGAGGCGGCGTGGAAGCTGGCCCGCGCCTACTTCAAGCGCACCGGCAGGCCGACCAAGCACAAGGTGGTCAGCCGCTACCTCGCCTACCACGGCACCTCGATGGGCGCGCTGTCGATCACCGGCCTGCCCGGCATCAAGACCGACTTCGAGCCGCTGGTGCCCGGCGGGATCAAGGTGCCGAACACCAACTTCTACCGGGCCCCCGAGCACGGCGACTCGCCCGAGGCGTTCGGCGCCTGGGCCGCCGACGAGATCCGCCGGGCCATCGAACGGGAGGGGCCGGACACCGTGGCGGCGGTGTTCCTGGAGCCGCTGCAGAACTCCGGCGGCTGCTTCCCGCCCCCGCCCGGCTACTTCCAGCGGGTACGCGAGATCTGCGACGCGTACGACGTGCTGCTCGTCAGCGACGAGGTGATCTGCGCCTGGGGGCGGCTCGGCGAGTACTTCGGTGCCGCCCGGTACGGCTACCAGCCCGACATCGTCACCACCGCCAAGGGCATCACCTCCGGCTACGCCCCGCTGGGCGCGATGATCGCCAGCGACCGGCTGATGGAGCCCTTCCTCACCGAGACCGGCATGTTCGCCCACGGGGTGACCTTCGGCGGGCACCCGGTGTCCTGCGCGGTGGCCCTGGCCAACCTGGAGGTGTTCGCCCGGGAGGACCTGGTCGGCCACGTCCGGGCCAACGAGGGCGCCTTCCGGGCCACCCTGGAGAAGCTCACCGACCTGCCGATCGTCGGCGACGTCCGGGGCGACGGCTACTTCTACGGCATCGAGCTGGTCAAGGACAAGGCGACGAAGGCCACCTTCGACGAGGCCGAGTCGGAGCGGCTGCTGCGCGGCTTCCTGTCCTCGGCGCTGTTCGCGGCCGGGCTCTACTGCCGGGCCGACGACCGGGGTGACCCGGTGGTCCAGCTCGCCCCGCCGCTGATCGCCGGGCAGGAGCAGTTCGACGAGATGGAGCAGATCCTGCGCGCCGTCCTCACCGAGGCGTGGTCCCGCCTGTAGACCACCGGCGTTCTCCCCCGGAGCCGCACATGCGCTACCAGGAACTGTCCCACTGGCTGTCCACGGTGGACGACCTGTTGACCCCGCGGCCGGCGTTGCCCGGGGACACCGACGCCGACGTGGTGGTCGTCGGTGCCGGCTACACCGGACTGTGGACGGCGTACTACCTCGCCCGCGCCGATCCGACGCTGCGGATCGTCGTGCTGGAGGCCGAGATCGCCGGCTACGGCGCGTCCGGGCGCAACGGCGGCTGGTGCTCGGCGCTGTTCCCGACCGCGCTGCCGGCGCTGGCCCGTCGGCACGGCCCGGCGTCGGCGCTGGCGATGCAGCGGGCCATGCACGACACCGTCGCCGAGGTCGGCCGGGTGGTCGCCGCCGAGGGGATCGACTGCGACTGGCGGCACGGCGGGACGGTCCTGCTGGCCCGCACCGACGTGCAGCTCGGCCGGGCCCGGGCCGCCGTGGCCGAGGCCCGGGAGCACGGGCTCGGGCCGGACGACCTGGTGCTGCTCGACGCCGCCGGGGCCGCCGCCCGGTGCGCCGCCGAGGGGGTACGCGGCGGAACGTACACCCCGCACTGTGCTGCCGTGCACCCGGCGAAGCTGGTCCGGGGGCTGGCCCGCGCGGTGTGCCGGCTCGGGGTACGGCTGCACGAGCGTTCCCCGGTGACCGCGATCCGGCCCGGCGCGGTGGTCACCCCGCACGGCACGGTACGGGCGGAGGTGGTCGTGCGGGCCACCGAGGCGTACACCCCGGCGCTGCCCGGCCACCGCCGCACCGTCGCCCCGGTGTACTCGCTGATGGTGGTGACCGCGCCGCTGCCCGGGCGCACGTGGGAGCGGATCGGGCTGGCCGACCGGGAGACCTTCTCCGACTACCGGCACCTCATCGTGTACGGCCAGCGCACGGCCGACGGGCGGCTCGCCTTCGGCGGGCGGGGTGCCCCGTACCATTTCGGCTCCCGGGTCTCCCCCGGCTACGACCGGGAGCCCCGGGTCTTCGCCGCGCTGCGCCGGACGCTGGGGGAACTCTTCCCGGTGCTCGGGCCGGACGTGCCGGTCGAGCGGGCCTGGGGCGGCCCGCTCGGGGTGGCCCGGGACTGGTCCGCCTCGGTCGGGCTGGACCGGTCGACCGGGCTGGCCTGGGCCGGCGGCTACGTCGGCGACGGGGTGGGGACGAGCAACCTGGCCGGCCGTACCCTCGCCGACCTGGTCCGGGGCGTTGCGTCGGAGCTGACGGCGTTGCCGTGGGTGGGCCACCGTTCCCCCCGCTGGGAGCCGGAGCCGCTGCGCTGGCTGGCGATCAACGCCGGCCTCCGGGTGATGTCCTCGGCCGACGAGGTCGAACGCCGCACCGGCCGCCCGGCCCGCCGCGCCACCGCCCTCTCCCCCCTCCTGGGCCACTGACCCCACCCGCCCGCTCACCCGCCGCTGACGCCTCGGTGATCAAGAGGTTTGCGTCAGTCTGAAGATCAACCATGACGCAAACCTCTTGATCACCGGGGCGACCCAGGCGGGCAGAGAGGGAGGGAGCCGGGGTTAGTGGTTGGGGGGGATTACGCGCAGGTGGCCCCGGCGGCCGGTGGGCGGGGTCTGGGGGGTGGGGTGGTGGGGGTCGTGGTCGTCCTGGGGCGGGCGGGGGGCGACCGGGCGGGCCGCCTCGCGGACGGCTTCGGCCAGGGCGACCAGGTCGTCGGTGGTGGGCGGTGGCGGTTCGAACTCGCCCTCGTGCCGGACGACGTCCCAGCCCCGGGGGGCGGTCAGGCTCCGCGCGTGCTGCTCGCACAGGTCGTACGTGTGCGGCTCGGCGAATGCCGCCAGCGGGCCCACCACCGCCGTCGACTCGTTGTAGACATAGGTCAATGTGGCGACCGCTTGCCGGGGGCAGCCGTTACGGGAGCAGCGCCGTGGTGACCTCACGTGCGGCAGGGTATCCCCATTACCGGGTCCGGCGCACCGGTTCGCTTTGCGACACGCCCGTCACCGTGATCACAATTCGCACCTGGTGCTCCCGCCGCGCCCGTCGACGCGCGCCGCCACCGGCCGGGGCGGGCCGAGGGCTACCCTGTGGCTCATGACGAGCCCGGAACACCGCCGCCCCGGCTCCGGCCGGCGCAACCACCGCGACCGCCACGGACGTGGCCTGCGCGGGCGGCTGGTGCCGGCGACCGTGCCGTTGGCCCGGACCAAGGCCGAGATCTTCGACGACCTGGTGCTCGACACGGTGGAGACGCTGGAGCGCCGGTTCGCCACGGAGCTGGCCGGCGTCGAGTTCGCCGTCGAGGACGTCCCCCCGGACCTCAACGTCTACGACTCCGACGTGCTGGAGGACGGCGAGGTGCCGCTGGCCCGGCTGCTGCCCGGCCGGCCCGGTCGGCAGGAGGTGCCGCCCCGGATCGTGCTCTACCGCCGGCCGCTGGAGTTCCGCGCGATGGACCGCGAGGACCTGGCCGACCTGGTCCATGACGTGATCATCGAGCAGGTGGCGAACCTGCTCGGGGTCGATCCGGATGAACTGGCCTGACCGAGCCGCTGTCGCGCACCGTCGCCAACGCGTCGTTGGCCGGGCCGGGCAGGCTCCCGGGACCGCCCCGACCCCACCCCGCCGGCCGCTGGCTCCCCCGTGGACACGGGGCCGGTCGCCCCGGATGCGGCCGGCCTCCCCGTTGGCCGGCCACCGGCCCGACGTCGGTCACCCCCGCGACCCCGTCGGGCGTGAGCCGGGCGGCCCCCACCGCCCCGGCTCGACCCGTCGACTCAGGCGGCCCGCCGCTTGAGCTTGCGCCGCTCCCGCTCGGAGAGTCCACCCCAGATCCCGAACCGCTCGTCGTGCCCGAGCGCGTATTCCAGGCATTCCGTCTTGACCTCGCACCGCGAACAGATCCGCTTCGCCTCGCGGGTCGAGCCGCCCTTCTCGGGGAAGAACGCTTCCGGGTCGGTCTGCGAGCACAGTGCCCGCTCCTGCCACTCCGGCGCGTTTCCGAGCAGGTCGGCCACCTCAAGCTGGCCGTCCATCAGATGCCTCCTTGTCGCGCACCGACGTCACCGCCGCTGCAACCCCCCACGCGAAAGGCGTGCTTGTCCGTCCGGTCCCTATTTGTTGCGTTCCGCGCGAACAACCCCATCGAAATTACACGCGTGTAATGCGTGCGCCGTCAAGCCGAACTTGATAATGGAGTCGCCCTCCCGACACGCCACCGGACGGTCACCGGACCACCCGGCCCTCGCAACCTGCCCTATCGATTCAGACCCCGGGCGAGTAACGCCCTCTCCGGCGAGTTGCCCCAGATTTCTGCCGTGGCGTCGCCGCCCCGGACGACACCCGGGAACGCCGTCGGACACTCCGTCCGACCGTCTCGCCAAGATCATGAGCATGGTGGGGGACAGGTTAACGCGGTTGGCCCCGGACCGCCCGTCCAGCCGGAAATGCCGACAGCGCCCCGTCCACAATGTGGACGGGGCGCTCGGGTCGGGACGCCTGTGGCGACGCTCAGGTCGACCGGGGTGGGCTGCTCGGCCAGACGAATTCGGCGATCGCCCCACCGTTGACGGAGATCGTTCCGGCGGGCGTCTCCTCGTCCCACCAGACGGTATAGAGACCCGCCGTCAGATCCGGGTAGACGGCACTGTGGAACACCCCGTCCCGGACGATCCGCTCCCGGACGGCGGAGTGCGTCCGCACCGCGCCGTCCCGGTCGACCCGGCTGATCTCGATCTCCCGACCGTGCAGGTCACGTCCGGTGTAGATGATCAGGGCACCCATCTCCCCGCCGACGTCGAGCATCACCGTGCCGCTCTCCGTCGGCCCGTACTGGTGGTGATGGTGGTGGTGTCCGTTCACGCCGCACTCCGTCCGCTCAGGAGTCCGCCGCGGGCGGGTTGTTGAACCCGTCGTACGGCGTACCGAGGAAGGGGAAGTCCCGCAGGAACGGCGCGGTCACGTCGGCGGCACTCAACCCGGGGGTCACCGCGCCGGCCGCCGCGTCCGGCTTGAACTTCTTGTCCACCAGCGGCACGGTCACCCCGGCCACCGCCCGCAGTGCGATGCTCACCACGTCGTCGACGACCCGGCGGCCGTTGGGGAACCCGGCCAGGTCCCCACCGAGCAGACCGAACTGGTTCGGCTTGCTGCTCGGTTTGATCGCGGTGTTCAACCGCAGCATGTCGGCCTGCACGTCACCGGTGAGGTTGGTGAAGCCGTCGATCAGCCCGGACGGGATGCCGGTCAGCAGGATGGCGAGCAGGTCGGCCCGGGGCTTCTTGGACTTGTTCAGCGCGTCCAGGTTGGGGAACACCCCCGGGTAGAGCACCGGCAGCAGCGCCGCCAACTCCGGCTGCTCGACGAACCGGGCGAACCGCTTGTCCTCGGTCGGGGGCAGCGTGTTCCACAGGTCCTTCTTGGACATCGGCACGATGACCTCGTTGAACAGCGGGTTGCCCAGCCGGGACACCTGGGTCCACGGGCCGACCGCCGCGTCCGCCGCGACCTTGTCGCCGAGCACCCGCACCTGCTGCCGGGAGGCGGTCGTCCACACCCCGATCGTCGAGGCCCGGTCACCCACGCCGTACCGGTTGGCCCGGCGGCGCACCTTGCTCAGCGGCACCTGCACCGCGATGCTGTGCACGTTCATCCGGTCCACCGCGTTGACCGGCTCGCCCTCGGCCTTGAACAGCTTCTTGCCGGCCACGTGCAACTGCTGGAACGGGCGCAACGTGCCCAGGTCGAAGATCGCGCCCAGGTCGACGAAGAAGCCGTCCGCGCGCTGCCCGGCGAACACCTTCTCCCCCGTCGACAGCTTGAACGTCGCCTGCCGGACCAGGTCGTTGTACCTGGGGATGGAGAGCGGCCCGACGTTGCACGGCGGGCAGGGCAGCTTGTGCGCGAGCACGTGCTCCTTGCCGTCGGTGACCCGGGTCAGCTTGTAGAACTGCCGCCGGTTCCAGTTCTTGCTGTCCAGCGAGTCGATCGGGCCGGTGTTGTAGAGAAAACTGTTCTGGTTCGTGATCTCGGTACGGAATTCGAACCGGTAGGTCACGTCGGGATGGCCGTCACCGTCGTTGTCGATATGGATCTCGTACCGCACGTCGTCGCCGAACTCGAAGAAGTTCGGGCCGCCCGAGGGGAGCTGCAACGGCACGTAGTTGGCGATCAACGTCACCGAGTCGGGCCGGTCGGGGCTGACGAAGGCGTACAGGTCGGAACTGTCGGCGACCGGGTCCTTGCTTATTTCCGGTGCTTCGCGGTGGGACGACATGGCGGACCAACCTTTGCGGGATCATGAGGAATCAGGGCATGACGGACCGGGCGCGGCACCTGCGCCTGGCGGTGAAGGGGAAGGAACGCGGCCGGTCGACGCCGCGCGGCGGAAGCGGACGGGTCAGGCCGCCCGCTGACAGCGGTCGGGGCGGCCCGTCCGGACGACGGACAGGTCAGCCGCGCCCGGCGGCACGGCGCAGCCGGTCGGCCAGCCCCCGGTCGCGTACCTCGATCCGGGACGAACCGACGAAGACGTCCATCGTCCCCGACCTGGCGTCCCGCAGGTGGACCACGATCGGGCCGTCCGCGCCGGCCGCCGCCGGGGAGTTCTGCGCCACCGACACACCGGTGACCGTCAGGGCCGCCGCACCCAGCGTGGCGCTCGCCGCGGCGGTCAGTGTCTGCCGGCGGGTCAGTCGCGGCCAGGAACGCTTCCGCACTTCGCTCGTCATGGGGAACCTTTCCTCCGGCGGCGCGTGAGCGCGCGCGGTGTGGAGCGCGAGGTTGCCGGCGGCGGCCCTCGCCTCAACCGCCGCCGACGAACACTGGTACGGCCCGCACGCGCGAAAGGTTCGATGTCATCGCGACGGATGACCGTAAGCGGTCGTCCGTCTGCGCGCCGGCCGTCCGGCGGCGGCGGCGATCGCCCGCAACTGCTCCTCGGTACGCGCCGAACCGTTGCCCGAACCCGCCATCCGGGAGATGGTCTCCTCCATCAGGGTGCCGCCCAGGTCGTTGCAGCCACCCTGCAACATCGCCACGGTGCCCTCGTCGCCGAGCTTCACCCAGGAGCACTGGATGTTGTCGATCCGCCCGTGCAGCAGCAGCCGGGACATCGCGTGCACGACCCGGTTCTCCCGCCAGGTGGGGCCGGGCCGGGCGATGCCGGCCAGGTAGATCGGGGCGTTGGTGTGCACGAACGGCAGCGCCACGAACTCGGTGAACCCGCCGGTGCGGTCCTGCACGCCGGCCAGCACCCGGAAGTGCGCCAGCCACTGGCCGGGGTGGTCGACGTGGCCGTACATCATCGTGGAGCTGGAGCGGATGCCCAGCTCGTGCGCGGTGGAGACCACCTCGACCCAGGCGGCGGCCGGCAGTTTGCCCTTGGTGAGCACCCAGCGCACGTCGTCGTCGAGGATCTCGGCGGCGGTGCCCGGGATGGTGTCCAGGCCGGCCTCGCGCAGCATCGACAGCCAGTCCCGCACCGGCACGCCGGCCTTGGCGGCGGCGGTGGCGATCTCCATCGGGGAGAACGCGTGCACGTGCATGCCGGGCACCCGGGCCTTGATCGCCCGGACGATGTCGGCGTACCCGGTCACCGGCAGCTTCGGGTCGATGCCACCCTGGAGGCAGACCTCGCCGGCACCGGCCGCCCACGCCTCCTCGGCCCGGTCGGCCACCTGCTCCACCGACAGCCGGAACGCGTCGGCGTCCCGCTCCCGCTGGGCGAACGCGCAGAACCGGCAACCCACGTAGCAGACGTTGCTGAAGTTGATGTTGCGGTTGACCACGTAGGTGACGTCGTCGCCGACGGTGTCCCGGCGCACGTCGTCGGCGAGCCGGCACAGGTCGTCCAGGGCCGGGCCGTCCGCGCCGAACAGCGCCAGCGCCGCGGCGGCGTGCCGGGGCGCCAACAGCGCCGCCGGATCGTCGGCCGCCAGCCGCAGCCCCGCCCGCAGGTCACCGTCGGCACCCGCCGCCGGCCCGGCCGACGCGGCCGGGCTCACCTTGCCGGCGACCTGCGACCAGTCGCCGTAGACGCTGTCGAAGTCGCCCCGCCGGTCGTCGGTCCGACCGGTGGAGTCGATGGTGGCGTGCAGGTCCACCCGGCCGCCACCGAAGACCTCCTCCGGCTCCTGCCACGGGCGGCCCACCGGCCGCGCCGCCTCGACGGCCAGCCCGGTCGCCGGATCGGCCAGCGCGGCGACGTGCGGCGACAGCCGGGGGTCCAGCCACGGGTCGCCGGCCCGAACGTACTCGGGGTAGATGGTCAGCCGCTCGCGCAGGGTGAAGCCGGACTTCTCGGTCTGCCGGGCCAGCTCGTCGAGCTGCGGCCACGGCCGTTCCGGGTTGACGTGGTCCGGGGTGAGCGGGGAGACCCCGCCCCAGTCGTCGATGCCGGCCCGCAGCAGCAGGTCGTACTCGTCCTCGATCAGGTTGGGCGGGGCCTGGAGCCGGGCCCTCGGGCCGAGCAGCAGCCGGGCCACCGCCACGGTGGCCGCCAAGTCGTGCAGCTCCGCGTCGGGCAGGCCGCCCATCGCCGTGTCCGGCTTGGCCCGGAAGTTCTGCACGATCACCTCCTGGAGGTGGCCGTACTCCCGGTGCGCGCGGCGGATCGCGAACAGCGCGTCGACCCGCTCGGCGGGGGTCTCGCCGATGCCGATCAGGATGCCGGTGGTGAACGGCACCCCCACCCGGCCCGCATCGTCGAGCACCCGTAGCCGGACCGCCGGCTCCTTGTCGGGCGAGCCGAAGTGCGGGCCGCCCGGCTCCGACCAGAGCCGGGTGGCGGTGGTCTCCAGCATCATCCCCATGCTCGGCGCGACCGGCTTGAGCCGTTGCAGCTCCGACCAGGAGAGCACCCCCGGGTTGAGGTGCGGCAGCAGGCCGGTCTCCTCCAGCACCGCCACCGCGCAGGCCCGCAGGTAGTCCACTGTGGAGTCGTAGCCCCGCTCGTCCAGCCAGGCGCGGGCCGCCGGCCAGCGTTCCTCCGGCCGGTCACCGAGGGTGAACAGGGCCTCCTTGCAGCCCAGCGCCGCACCCTGCCGGGCGATCGCCAGCACCTCGTCGGTCTCCAGGAAGGCCGCCGGCAGCCGGTGCGGCACCGTGGCGAAGGTGCAGTAGTGGCACCGGTCCCGGCACAGCCGGGTCAACGGAATGAAGACCTTCTTCGAGTACGTCACCACGCCGGGCCGGCCGGCGTCGCGCAGCCCGGCGTCCCGGACCTCCCCGGCGATCCGGAGCAGTTCGTCCAGTGCGGGGCCCCGGGCGGTCAGCAGCGCGGTGGCCTCGTCGACGTCGAGCGCCCGCCCGGTGGCGGCCCGGCGCAGCGCCCGGCGTACCGCCGCCGGGGTCGGGCCGGAATCGGTGCGGTCAACCATCCGCCCAGCCTAGGCGCTTGCGGCGGCGATCCGGCAGGCACGCGGGCCGGGTGTGACATCTCCCCGGCGCCGCACCGGCCGGGTCGGCACGCGCGCCGCAGCGCGCCGACCCGGGCGGGTGGCTCAGTGCGGGGTGTTCGGGTCGTCGCGGCGGAAGGTCTGGGTACGGTCACCGTCGGTGTCGCTCGTGCCGGTGGTCGGCTCACCGGGCTGCCGGGGGATCGCCTGGGTCGGGTCGGCCGACGGGGGCTGCCCGAACGGCGGCCCGGCCGGCGGGGCGCCGAACGGCGGGGCGGACTGCGGCGCACCGAACGGCGGAGCCGACTGCGGCGCACCGAACGGCGGAGCCGACTGCGGAGCGCCGAACGGCGGGGCCGACTGCGGAGCGGCACCGGCCGGCGGAGCCGACTGTGGGGCACCGAACGGCGGAGCCGACTGGGGAGCGCCGAACGGCGGAGCCGACTGCGGCGGCGGAGCGAAGCCGGGCTGGCCGTACTGCCCGGTGCCGGGCTGCCCCGGGTAGCCGGCGCCCGGGTAGCCGCCCTGCTGCGGCCAGCCGGGCTGCGGCTGACCGTAGACGCCGGGCTGCGGCTTCGGCTTCGGCACGTGGTAGAGGGTGCGCCAGATCCGGTAGACCACGAAGGCGGCCACCCCGAAGAGCGCGAACCAGGCGGCCCGGGTCAGCATGCCGAGCAGGGCGTCCAGCACCTCCGCCTCGGCCAGCCGGCCGACCAGCCAGATCAGGAAGGTCAACACGCCGAACAGGGCGGCGAAGGCGTACTCGCCGACGGCGATCTGGGTGAACTGCCGGGCCCGGCCGGACACCGGCGCGAGGTGGGTGACCAGCAGCACGGCCAGCAGCGGCAGCACCGTCGACTCGACGCCGACGAAGGCGAAGAACTCGCTTCCCGCCCGCCCCGAGAAGGTGCTGTAGTCCGATGTCGGCACGAGCAGCCGGACGAACCCGACGAAGAGCAGCACGGCGTTCGCGCCGAGCAGGACGAGCGCGGCGAGTTCGCGCAGGGGTGCGGTGATCTGGCGGGCCTGCGACGCGTCGTGCGACGCGGGCTCGGCGGGGCTGGTCACGAACTCTCCCTCGGGGCGAAACGGACAGAGGCCGACGTGAGCCTAGTCTCCCGGGCCGCCCGGCGGCGGGACACGTCCCGTACGGGAGGATGGACGGCATGCGCATCGTGGTTCTGACCGGCGGAATCGGGGGTGCCCGATTCCTGCTCGGCGTCCGGGCGTACGCCCGCGAGGTGGGTGCCGAGGTGACCGCCGTGGTCAACGTCGGCGACGACCTCTACCTGCACGGCCTCAAGGTCTGCCCCGACCTGGACAGCGTCCTCTACACCCTCGGCGGGGGCGCCGACCCGGAACGCGGGTGGGGGCGGGTCGGCGAGAGCTGGACGATCAGGCAGGAACTGGCGGCGTACGGGGCCGAGCCGAGTTGGTTCAACCTCGGTGACAAGGACGTCGCCACCCACCTGGTGCGCACCACCATGATCAACGCCGGCTATCCGCTGTCGCAGGTCACCGAGGCGCTGGCCGCCCGCTGGCAGCCCGGCGTACGGCTGCTGCCGGCCACCGACGACCGGCTGGAGACGCACGCGGTGGTCGACCTGGACGGCGAGCGGCGGGCCATCCACTTCCAGGAGTGGTGGGTCCGGTACCGGGCGGGCGTGCCCACCGACCGGTTCGTCTTCGTCGGCGCGGACACGGCCAAGCCGGCCCCCGGGGTGGCCGAGGCGCTGGCCGCCGCCGACGTGGTGCTGGTCGCGCCGAGCAACCCGGTGGTGAGCATCGCCCCGGTGTTGGCGGTGCCCGGCCTGCGTGACGCGGTCGCCACCGGCCCCGCCCCCGTCGTCGGGGTGTCCCCGATCATCGGCGGCGCACCGGTGCGCGGGATGGCCGACCGCTGCCTGGAGGTCCTCGACGTCGAGTGCAGCGCGGCCGGGGTGGGCCGGCTCTACGGTGGGCGCAGCGAGGGTGGCCTGCTCGATGGCTGGCTGGTCGCGCCGGAGGACGACGGGGTGGCGGTGCCCGGGGTGACCGTCCGCGCGGTCCCGCTGCGGATGACCGACGAGGCGGCGACCACGGCGATGGTCCGGGCCGCGATGGAGCTGGTGTGAGACTGGAGATCCTGCCGGTGCCCGGCATCGGCGACGTGACCGAGGGCGACGACCTGGCGGTGCTGATCGGCACGGCCGCGCCGTGGCTGCGCGACGGCGACGTGCTGGTGGTCACCAGCAAGATCGTGTCGAAGGCGGAGGGCCGGCTGGTGGACGTGCCGGCCGACGGGCCGGAACGGCTCGCCGCCCGGGACGAGGTGCTCGCCGCCGAGACCGCCCGGGTGGTGGCGACCCGGGGGGCGACCCGGATCGTGCAGACCCACCACGGCTTCGTGATGGCCTCCGCCGGGATCGACGCCTCGAACGTCGACAAGACCCGGCTGGTGCTGCTTCCGGTCGACCCGGACGCGTCCGCGCGGGCGCTGCGCGCCGCCCTGCGGGACCGCTACCGGATCGACGTCGCGGTGATCATCAGTGACACGATGGGCCGGCCCTGGCGCAACGGGCTGACCGACGTGGCGCTCGGGGTGGCCGGGATGCCCGCGATCCGCGACCACCGGGGCGAGGTCGACCCGTACGGCAACGAGCTGCAACTGACCCAGATGGCAGTGGTCGACGAACTGGCCGGCGCGGGCGAACTGATCAAGGGCAAGTGCGACCAGGTGCCGGTGGCGGTGGTCCGTGGCTACCTGCCCGCACCGTCCCCGCCCGCCGAGGCTGCCGGGCCGGCGGCGACCCGCCCGGCCGAGGACGGCGTCGGCGCGGCGGCCCTGGTCCGGGAGAGCGACCTGGACCTGTTCTCCCTCGGCACCGCCGAGGCGACGGCGGCCGGCCTGCGGGCCGCCGCGACCCTCGCCGACGGACCGGGCGCGACGCCCGCCGACCCCGCCGCCGTCGACCGGGCCATCACCGCCGTGGCGACGGTGGTCGCGCCCGGCACCACCTTCACCCACGTCACCGACGACGAGGTACGCACCGGCCTCGCCGCGACCGTCGACGGCTGGCCGGCCGGGGCCACCGGACTGGTGCTCGGCGCGGCACCCACCCCGGTCGACCAGCCCGACCTGGTGCGCTTCGGTGCCGACCTGTACCGGCTGCGGATCGCGCTGGCCGCCGAGGGTGTCCCGTCCACCCTGCTGCCGCCGCCGACGGGCAGCATCGCCAGCGCCTGCCTGGCACTCTGACCGGCCCCGCCCGTCGCGCCGGCCGTCTCGACGGCCGGGCCGGCCAGGCTCGGGCCCGCCGTGATCCGGCCGGCCGTGATCCGGCCGGCCGTGATGCGGCCCGCCGTGATGCGGCCCGCGGTCGTGGCCCGACGGTGATCGACACGCGATCGCCGAAGTTGCGGTGTCCGCTCCACGGGATACCGCAACCTCCGCCCCATTGCGCCGCCCGCCGGCCCGCCGCCCGGCGGGCCGGCGGGGCGGCGGGCCGGCGGCCGGCCGGGCTCAGGCGTCGAGCATGGCCCGGCCGAGGGGGGTCAGGGTGTGCAGGACCGTGTTGCGGTCGCGGCGGCTGACCAGCAGACCGGCGTTGCGCAGCACGGCGGTGTGCTGGCTGGCCGCGGCGGCCGAGATGTGCAGCCGGCGGGCCACCTCCCCGGTGGTCGCGCCGTCGTCGCTGACTTCGAGCACCGCCGCCCGGGTGCGGCCGAGCAGCGCCGCGAGCGCCTCCCGGCCGCCCTCTCCCGGTGACGGGTCCAACCCGCCGAGCCGGTCGGCCGGGTAGACCAGCACCGGCGGGAGCGCCGGGTCGAGCAGCGCGACCGGGGTACGCGCGCAGAAGAACGACGGCACCAGCAGCAGCCCCCGACCGTCCAGGTGCAACTCCCGCCGGTTCGGATAGTCCACGACCTGGAGCACGCCGGAGTCCCAACGCATGCCCGGTCGCAGGCTCGCCAGCAGCCCCTCCGCGCCGCCGTCGAGCAGCGCCCGGGCCCGTACCGCGCGGTCGGCCTCCACGGCGGCCCTGATCCGCCCCCAGTACGGGTCGATCGCCACCGAGCGGTACTGCGTCATCGACTCGGTCAGGTGGCGCAGCACCTCCGGCTCGCCCCGGGCCAGCGCGGCGGCCGACGACGGCAGCGGGTTCGCCCCGGCCAGCAGGGTCAGGTCCCGGCGCAGCAGCTCGGTCGGAGTGGACCGGACGGCGTCCAGGCCCGCCTCGAAACCGTCGAGGCTCTGGTAGGGGGTGAGGAAGTCGGGGAAGTAGCCCCGGGGCGGGTTCAGCGCGAACAGCAGCCGGAACTGGTCGGCGGCGGTGTCCCGGCGCAGCCCGGCGGCGACCCCCTGACGCCAGCGCGCCATCAGTGGGTCGCGGGTCCGCCCCTGGAGCAGGTGCAGGCTGAGGACCAGCTCCCACACCGGGTCGGCGGCGGGGGCGACCCGGGTCCGGAGGATGTCCTCCCGGGAGAAGTGGATCGTCAGCATGGAGCGCTCCTGGGGCGGGGCAGGGGGAGGCCCGCCGACCCACTGAACTGTACCGGGCGGCACTTATCTCCACTTTTAAGCGTGGGCTGAAAGACCTCGACGCCCGTCCCGCCGGTTGGCATGCTCCTACTGCCCGGTACGACACGCGGGGTTCTTCCCGCTGCCGGTCGGGCGGGTCGGGGTCCACCGAAGGTGGCGCCCGGGAGGCACTACGAGGGTCTGCGGCCCTGGTTCCGCAGAGGTGTCACCCGGGCCCCACCGCCCCTGTCGCGGGTGGGGTCAACCGATCCAGAGCGCCACCCGGTGGTCCTCGTCGGTGACGTAGAAGCTGCGTCCGTCCACCTCGGCCACCCCCTCCACGTGCCGGAACGGTGCCAGTTCCGCCACCACCTCGCCGGCGATCCGACCGTCGTCGGCGGGATCCCAGCGGAACCTGACGTGCCGCGAGGTGACCTCGCCGCCCGTGGGGTGGTCGTCCAGCAGCACCGATCCCTTGCCCAGCGCGTCGATCGAGCCGACCACCGCCGCGTACCCGCCGTCGGCGGTCGGGGTGACCGCGCGGAAGCCGACCAGCGCACCGGGCGGGGTCACCCCGATCAGCACGTACGCCCGGCCGGCACGCGGCCAGCCGCCGCCCGGGGTGAACATCTCCGGCACCCCGGCCAGCTCGACCAGGACCGGTTCCCCGTCCACGGTCACCGGGAAGCGCAGCCCCAGCAGCACCGTCCCCTCCGGGGTGAACGCCGCCGCCTCCACGTTCAGCGGCAGGTCGTCGTCGGCGAGCCGGCGTACCCAGGACTTGGCCCGCGCGGTGCCCCGGGACACCGTCTCGCCGATGAACCGCTGGCGCACCCGCTCACCCGGCGGCAACGGGGTGAACGCCGCCTTCACCAGCGCGTCGTTGACCGCCCGGTGCACCCGGAACCGGTTGCGGACCACCTGCACCGGCAACGTCCCGGTGGCCGCGTCGTCCTCCCGGAAGCGGGCCACGAACGCCCGGCGGGGGCGCAGCGGGCCGGCCTTGGACCCGAAGTGCGACCCGAAGACGTACACCCAGCCGTCGTGTGCGGCGAGCGCCTCGCCGTCCTCGGTGCGGCCGTTCTCGACCCCGGCGTCGGCCGGCACGTGGTGGGCGACCCACTCGCCGTCGGTACGTTCCAGCAGCAGGGCCAGGCAGTGTTCCACGGGCCCCTCGTCGAGCACCGTCCAGAAACCACGTACGGCGTCGTGCGCCCGCAGCAGGGACCGGGAGCGGACCGGCAACAGGTCACTGGCCTCGTTGCCGGCGACCACGAACTCCAGAAGTCTCAGGTTCACCGCGCCAGGGTACGGAGCGCGCGCTCGTAGAGTGTCGGAATGCCCGACGCCTTCCCCGCCCCTCCCCCGGCCGCCGCGACCACCCCACCCCAGCCCGCCGGGCCCGACGGTGCCGGCGGGAACGCGACGCTGCACGCGGACGCGGTGGCCTTACTGACCGGCTGGACGCCGACCGGGCCGGCCGCCGCCGGGGCCCGGGACCGCACCATCGACCTGCTCGCCGACGGCCCGGTCGCGCTGACCCGCCACCACCTGCCGGGTCACCTCACCGCGAGCGCGCTGATCCTCGACGCCGCCGGGGAACGGGTGCTGCTCTGCCTGCACGGGAAGCTGCACCGCTGGGTGCAGTTGGGCGGGCACTGCGAACCTGGTGACGCGACGCTGGCCGGGGCGGCGCTACGCGAGGCCACCGAGGAGTCCGGCATTCCCGGGCTGGTCATCGACCCCGTACCGATCGACGTGGACATCCACCCGGTGCGCTGCCAGGGCGGCTCGCTGCACCACGACGTCCGGTTCGCGGTCTTCGCCCCGCCGGGCGCAATCGAGCAGGTCAGCGACGAGTCGGAGGCACTCGGCTGGTTCCCGACCGACCGGCTGCCGGAGCCGCTCGCCGGGGGGACCGCCAAACTCGTCGCGCCGGCCCTGGCCGTGCACGCCCGCCGGCCCCGCTGACCGCGCCACCCGGCTCCGCTGACTGCGTCCACCGGCCCTGCGGCAGCGTTCAGGGGCCGCGCGCACCGTGCTCCGGCCCCGCCCGGGTACCGACCCGCCCGGCGGTCGGCGGGTGCCGACGCCGGGCGGGGTCAGGCCACGCGGTGGCTCAGACCAGGCCGTCCTCGCCCCGGGCCTTCAGCTCGTCGACCAGCGCCTTGACGTCCTGCGCCCGGTCGCGCGGGCACACCAGCACCGCATCGGGGGTGTCCACCACGATCAGGTCACGGACCCCGACGGCGGCCACCAGCCGACCCGACTGCGGCACCACCACCAGGTCGTGGGCGTCGTGCAACAGCACCCCCGGCTTGGCGTCGGCCCCCAGCACCACGTTGCCGTCCTGGTCGGCCGGCAGCACCTCGCCGAGGGTGTGGAAGTCGCCGACGTCGTTCCAGCCGAAGTCGCCAGGCACGGTGGCGACCCGGCCGGCGGTGGCCGCGCCCTCCATCACCGCGTAGTCGACGGAGATCTTCGGCAGCGTCGGCCAGACCGTGCCGAGGACGTCGTCCTGCTCGGGGCCGCCCCAGGCCGCCGCGATCGCGGTCACCCCGGCGTGCAGGTCCGGCTGCTGGCGGGCCAGCTCGGCGAGGAAGACGTCCACCCGCCAGACGAACATGCTGGCGTTCCAGAGGTGCCGACCCGAACGCAGGTACGCCTCGGCGACCGGCGCGGCCGGCTTCTCCTTGAACTCGGTCACCGGGCGCAGCGGGCCGTCACCGGTCGGCTCCCCGGTCTCCAGGTAGCCGTAGCCGGTCTCGGCCCGGGTCGGGGTGATCCCCACCGTCATCAGCAGACCCTGCTCGGCCCCCTGCACCGCCGCCCGGACAGTTTGCACCCAGGCGGCCGGGTCCCGGATCAGGTGGTCGGCGGCGAACGAACCCATCACCGCCGACCCGTCACGCCGCGCGATCACCGCCGCCGCCAGCGCGATCGCCGCGCAGGAGTCCCGGGGGGACGGCTCCACCAGGATGTTCTCCTCGGGCACCCCGCGCAGTTGCCGGGCCACCGCCGCCGCGTGGGCGACGCCGGTGACCACCAGGACACGCTCCGGTGTGGTCAGCGGCGTCAGCCGGTCGACGGTCGCCTGGAGCAGCGACGCATCGGTGCCGGTGAGCGGGTGGAGGAACTTGGGGTGCCCCGCGCGGGACAGCGGCCACAACCTCGTGCCGCTGCCACCCGCCGGGATGACGGCGTAGAGCATCAGCACATCATGCCCGAACCACCTCAGGTCGGATGGCGGCTCGGCCGTACCGTCAGCGACCACTCAGGAACGGGCCCGGCTCCAGGCGGCGATGTGCACCTCGGCGCTGGACGCCCAGGTGAACTCCTTGGCCCGGTCGAAACCGGCCTTGGCCAGCGACGACCGGCGCTGCTCGTCGTCGAGCAGGGCGGCCAGGTCGGTGGCGATCTGGTCCGGGTCCTCGCTGGTGTAGGCGACCGCGTCGCCGCCCACCTCGGGCAGCGAGAGCCGGGGGGTGGTGAGCACCGGCGCGGCGCAGGCCATCGCCTCCAGGATCGGCAGGCCGAATCCCTCACCGTACGACGGGTAGGCGGCGACCAGCGCGCCGCCGAGGAAGCCGGGCAGGTCGGCGTAGCGCAGGTAGCCGGGGCGCAACAGCCGCAGGTGCGACGGGACCTCGGCCACCGCGCGGTCGATGTCGTCGTCGTGCCCCTGACCGCCGGCGACCACCAGGGCCGGCGGGTCCTCCCGGTCGGCCACCGCCCGCGCCCAACCCCGGATCAGGTTGGGTACGTTCTTGCGCGGCTCCTTCGCCCCGAGGAAGGCGACGTAGCTGCTGCCGCCGAGCCCGAGCCGGGCCCGTACCCGCGCCTTCTCCTCCTCACCCGGGGCGTGGAAGGCCTGCTGGTCGACCCCGTGGTAGGCCACGTCGATCCGGGTCGGGTCGGCGTCGAGCAGCCGGATCAGCTCGTCGCGGGTGGCCTTGCTCGGCACGATCACCCGGCTGGCCCGGCGCAGCGACGTCTTGATCGCGCTGCGGAAGAACGTCCGGCGGGACTTGTCGTAGTGCTCCGGCTCGGTGAAGAACGTCGCGTCGTGCACGGTCACCGTGACCGGGCAGCCGGCCCGCAGCGGGCAGGTGTAGAACGGCGAGTGCAGCACCTCGGCACCGACCTGCTGGGCGAGCAGCGGCAGGCCGGTCTGCTCCCAGGCCAGCCGGGCCGGGCGGTGGGCGACGGCGGCCGGGGCGGGGATCACCTCGGCCTTGGGCAGCATCCGGGTGTAGCGCTCCAGGTCGGTGCGGAGGCTCACCACGACCAGGTCGACCGTCTGACCGCACACTGTGCCCAGGGCGCCGAGCAGGCCATCGACGTATCTACCGACGCCGCCTCGGTCGGCGGGGACACTCGTGGCGTCGATGAGCACGCGGGGCGGGCGACCGGCGGTCACGGGGCGACTCCTTGCAGTGGCGGGTCTGTGGGGAACAACACTCCGGGCAAGCCTACGCCGGAGCGCGGCACGGACGCTGACTCCGACCCGACCGTACGCCGACTTGTCATCGCCATCGGATACGGACGGCAGGGGCGTATCGTTCGCGCCGATGGCCGACAACATTGCCCGGGTGTTCGCCGCCGCGATCGCGGCCGACCCCGCCCGCCCCCTGCTGACCTGGTACGACGACGCCACCGGCGAACGCACCGAACTCTCCGGCGCGACCCTGGCGAACTGGGTGGCCAAGACCGCCAACCTGCTCGTCGACGAGTTGGCCCGCAGCCCCGGCGACCCGGCCGGGGTGCTGCTGCCGCCGCACTGGCAGACCGCCGCGGTGCTGCTCGGCTGCTGGTCCGCCGGCTTGACGGTGCGTGACGAGCCGGGTGCCGTGGACGTGCTCTTCGCCGCCGCCGACCGGGTTGCCGAGGGGGACGCCTGGCCGGCCGGCGACCGCTACGCCCTGGCGCTCGCCCCGTTCGCCGCCCCGCTGCGCGAGGTCCCCGCCGGGTACGCCGACTACGTGGTCGAGGTACGCACCCAGGGTGACCACTTCACGCCGTCCACCCAGGGTGGTCCGGCCGACGCGGACCTGCTGGCCGAGGCGGACGCCCGCGCGACGGCCCTCGGCATCTCCCCCGGCGACCGGCTGCTCGTCGACGCGGCGGTCCACCCCGACCCGCGCGACTGGCTGCTCGCCCCCCTGCTCCGCCGGGCGACGATCGTGCTCACCGGCAACGCCGACCGGTCCCGCTTCCCCTCCCGCGCCGACACCGAACGCACCACCCACACCCTGACCTGACCCCCACCCCCTCCCCTCCTCCCCTCCGCCCCTCCCCTCCGCCCCTCCGAACACTGCGTCGATCATGGAGTAATGGTGGGAGAAAACTAGCCTTTCGCCCCTTTTGCAGGGCACCACAACTCCATGATCGGCGCGGCGCGGCGCGGCGCGGCGCGGCGGGGCGGGGCGGGTTAGGGGGTGGGGCGGGTCTGGGCGAAGGCGGCGAAGGCGGTCAGGGACTCCGGGTTGGCCAGGGCGCCCTTCGCGGCGGCCGACTCCACCGGGGTGCCGGTGAGGATCTTCTTGACCGGCACCTCCAGCTTCTTGGACGACAGGGTGCGCGGCACCGCCCTGACCTGGTGGATCTCGTCGGGGATGTGCCGGGGCGACAGCGCGGTGCGCAGCTCGCGGGCGATCTTCTTCCGCAGCGCGTCGTCGAGTTCCAGGCCCTCGGCGAGCACCACGAACAGCAGCAGCTCCCCCGCGCCGCCCTCGTCGTCCTCCAGGTGCACCACGACCGAGTCGACCACCTCGTCGAGGCCCTCCACCACCGAGTAGAACTCGGCCGTGCCGAGCCGTACGCCTCCCCGGTTGAGGGTGGCGTCGGAACGGCCGGTGATCACGCAGCCGCCCCGCTCGTTGATGGTGATCCAGTCGCCGTGCCGCCACACCCCGGGATAGACGTCGAAGTACGCCTCGGTGTAGCGGCTGCCGTCCGTGTCGTTCCAGAACCCCACCGGCATGCTCGGCATCGGCGCGGTGATCACCAACTCGCCCAGTTCGCCGAGGACCGGGGTGCCGTCGGCCGAGCGGGCCTCCACCTTCGCCCCGAGCGCCCGGCAGGTGATCTCCCCGGCGTGCACCGGCAGCAGCGGCACCCCGCCGACGAAACCGGTGCAGACGTCCGTCCCACCGGACAGGGACTGGAGCTGGAGGTCGGTGCCGACCGTGTCGTACACCCAGGTGAAGCCCTCGGCGGGCAGCGGCGCGCCGGTGGAGCCGACCCCGCGCAGCGCGGACAGGTCGGCGATCTGCTTGGGCACCAGGCCGGACTTGCGGCAGGCCAGCAGGAACGGCGCGGACGTCCCGAAGTAGGTGGTGCCGGTCTCCTCGGCCAGCCGCCACAGCGCACCCAGGTCGGGGTGGCCGGGGTTACCGTCGAACAACACGATCGTCGCCCCGACGGCCGGCCCGGAGACCAGGAAGTTCCACATCATCCAGCCGGTGGTGGTGAACCAGAAGAACCGGTCGGCCGGGCCGAGATCGTGGTGCAGGGCCAGCATCTTGAGGTGTTCGAGCAGGATGCCGCCGTGCCCGTGCACGATCGGCTTCGGCAGCCCGGTGGTGCCCGAGGAGTAGAGCACGTAGAGCGGATGGTCGAACGGTACCGGGGTGAAGGTCAACGGCTCGTCGGTCGCCGCCGCCAGCTCGGCCCAGCTCAGCGCAGCCTGCGGTACGTCGGCGGTGCCGCTCGGGTGCAGGTAGGGGACGTGGACGGTGTGGGTCAGCGACGGCAGGGCGGCCCGGATGGCGGCCACCTCGGCCCGCCTGTCGACCGGCTTGTCGCCGTACCGGTAGCCGTCCACGGCCACCAGGACCTTCGGGGCGATCTGCTGCCAGCGGTCGACGACACTACGGGTGCCGAACTCCGGGGCGCAGGACGAGAAGATCGCCCCGAGGCTGCTGGTCGCCAGCAACAGCACGTACGTCTCGGGGATGTTCGGTGCGTACGCGGCCACCCGGTCCCCGGCGGTGACGCCGAGCCGGCGCAGCCCGGCCGCCACCCGGCGGACCTGCTCACGCAGCTCGGCTACGGTCAGGGTGACCGGCGCGCGGGTCTGGGAGTGCGCGACCACCACCGGGTCGTCGTCGGCCCGGCCGGGCATCCGCAGCACGTTCTCGGCGTAGTTGAGCGTCGCGCCGGGGAACCACCGGGCACCGGGCATCGCCGCATCGCCCAGGGTCGCCGTCGGCGGAGTGTGCGCGACGACCGCGAAGTGATCCCAGATCGAACGCCAGAAGGCGTCCAGGTCGGTGACCGACCACTGCCACAGCGCGTCGTAGTCGGCGAAGTCCAACCCCCGGTGCTCCCGCAGCCACCGCAGGTAGCCCCCGATCCGGGACCGCTCGCGTACGTCCGCCGGCGGCGTCCACAGCACGTCACCCACCGCTCCACCCTCCCTGAGGCCCCACACGGCACTGTGCCCGGCCATGCCGCCATCTTGCCTACCTCGCAGCGCCATCATCCACACCGGGGCCCGACACGGAAACGTGCCCCGCGCACACAATCCGTCCCCACCTGCACACACGACCCTCCACCACAGGGGCCGGCCTCGGGCTGGAGGCCGGGCTGGGCCGGGCTGGACTGGGCGTAGGCCAGGCCAGGCCAGGCCAGGCCAGGCCGGGGCTGGGCTGGGGCTGGGCTGGGGCTGGAGGCCAGGGCGCAGCCTGGGGCTAGGGCTGAGCCGGGCCCGAGGCCACAGCCGGGCTCAGGCTCGGCCGGGCTCGGTGATCAAGAGATTCGAGTCAGCTTTCAGCCTGAAGTTGACGCAAACCTCTTGATCACCGACCCACTCCCCGGTGATCAAGAGGTTTGCGTCAGTCTCGCGCCGCACACTGACGCGAACCCCTTGATCACCGGGACGAAAGCGGGCGGGGCAGGGGCGGGGAGGGCGGAGGGTAGGGCCGGGAAGTGGGGGTCAGGAGGCGCGGTGGGCCTGGATGGCGCGGCGTTTGGCGAGGCGGTGGGCGCGGCGGATCTCGGCCTCCTTGTAGCGGCGTTCGTCCTCGGCGGTCTCCGTGAGCACCGGCCGGACCGCCCGGGGTGCGCCGCCCACGTCCACCCCGACGAAGACCAGGTACGCGGTGGCCACCCGGACCGGTTCCTCCTCGGCCGAGTCCCACCGCTCGGCGACCACCTTCACGCCCACCTCCATCGAGGTGTTGCCGGTCCAGTTGACCTGGGCGTGGGCGTGCACCAGATCGCCCACCCGGACGGGTTCGGAGAAGACGATCTCGTCGATCGAGGCGGTCACCGCCGTGCCGCCGCTGTGCCGGGCCGCCGCCGCTCCGGCCACGTCGTCGACGAACTTCATCAACACCCCACCGTGCACGGTCCCGTACAGATTGACATCGACAGCGGTCATGATGCGACTCAGCGTGACCCGGGAGTACGACGTCGGCTTGCCGGCAGGGGTGGTGGGGTGCTCGGTCATGGCAGAAACGGTACGGTGCGCCAATGCGACATCTCTGGAGCTTCCTCGCCGGGTTGGTGGTGGCGCCCGTCACGTGGGTGTTGATCACTCTCGGGCAGGACGGGTCGGGCCGCACCGTGGACCGCTGGGTGGAGATCGGCACGTACAGCACGGCCAACCTGATCGAGCCGGCCGTCTACCTCGGCGTCGCCGGCATCCTGCTCGGCCTGGTCGGCACGCTGCGCACCTCGCCGGTCGGCCCGCTCGTCGCCGGGCTGCTGCTGGTCACCCCGTACGTCGGGATGTTCATCGCACCGTTCACCGTGCTCGACCGCATCCCGGGCGACTGGAAGGTGCTCGGTGACCCGCTGCCGCTGCGCCAGCCGGTGCAGGACGGCACCCTGTTCCTGATCGGCCTGCTGCTGCTGATGGCCGTGTTCAGCGCCCAGCGGTGGCGGCGCTGGCCGCAGCCGGCGACCGGCGCGGAACCGGCCCCGGCCGACGACGACACCCCGCCGCCGCCCAGTTTCGCCACGAGCGACTGGCCGCCGCCCCCACCGGCCCGCAGCGAGCCGGACACCGCCCCGCTCACCCTGGGCTACCCCGATCTGGACACCCCCACCGAGCCGCTGCCCCGGCGGACCAGCAGCGAGTCGCCGTGGTCCGCGCCGCCGCGCTACGGCGCGAAGCCGGAGAACAGCACCGACAACCGTTGACGTCGCCGGGTGGGCCGGACTGGAGCCGGCCCACCCGCACCCGGCCCTTCCACAACCGGGCCACGGTCAGGCCGGTTCTGGCTCAGTCGGACGGCGACCAGGGATCGACGGGCAACTCGTAGACGAGTCGGTAGCGGTCACCAGGAAACACGATGTCGGCGGTTTCCACTGCGGCCTGCCCGGCGAAGTAGGTGCGCTCGACTTCGATCACCCACCTGCCGCCGCGCCGGTCGAGTTCGAGGGCGGCAGCTTCCTCGGGCATCGCCTGCCTGGTCGTCACCTCTTCCACGAACCGGTCGATCGTCACGCCGATGGAATCCATCCGGGCGACCACGCCGATGATCGGACCTCGCTCGGGGTACTCGATCGGCGTACCGCCGGTGAGGGCCAGCGGCTCGTACGAGTCGGCAAGTTGTATCGGGACTCCGTCGGCCAGGTAGCGGTACCTGGTGTGCATGACGGTGTCGCCGGGCTGAATGCCGAGCCGTTCGGCGATGCGGGGCGTCGCGGGAATCTTCCTGCTCTCGGAATCCCAGCTCGGTTGCTTGCCTGCGGCTTCGCTGTCCCGGGCGAACGGTGACGTGCTGCCGATACGGTTGCGCAAGTCCCGGGAGTGGGCGCGACGCACGAGCGGTGTGCGGTTGCGGACGTAGTTGCCCGATCCCCGTCGGCCTTCGATGAGCCCTTCGCTGCGGAGCATGGTGAGGGCGTGCTTGATGACGGTGCTGGAGAAGCCCCAGCGCTGCTGGAGTTCCCTCTCGGTGGGCAGCTTGTCCCCAGAGGACAGTTCACCGCCAAGGATCCGCTGTCGCAGGTCATCAACGACGCGCTGATAGTTGGGCGGCTCCCTGCCGGTCATGGATGACCCCTCTACGTGGACGCACCTGCTCACGGTTAAGTCGACCACGTCTCCGCAGGCGCAGCAAACAATGTCGAAGGTTCATGATCCGAAAGTTAGAACAATTAGATCCTTTACTGACCCAAAGTTAGTGCGCTAACTTTGGGTCAGTGCGGAAACGCTCACTCAGGGCTATCTGCGCAGCTCGCAGCCCCGCTTGCCCCAAGGTAAGAGTGATCATGAAATCTGAAGTGGTATCGATCGTGTTCGGGGGCCTGGTGCCGGGTTTCCTGGTCGGGCTGCTGGCGTTCCGGGTCAAGTCGAGGTGGTGTCCGCGCTGCGGGGAGTCCACCACCGTGGCCGCACCCCCGCCGGTGGAGCGGGACCGGTGACCCGGCCGACCCGGCCCGACGTCGACGAGCTGCCGATCGGCCGGCGGGTGGCCCGCTGGCGGGTACGCCGCCGGATGACCCAGCAGATGCTCGCCGACCGGCTCGGCAAGTCGAAGAGCTGGGTGGACAAGGTCGAACGCGGCGTACGAAGCCTGGACCGGTACTCGACCGTCCAGGAGATCGCCGAGGTGCTGCGCCTCGACCCGGCCGTCCTGCTCGACCCCCGCCGGCCGCTACCGACGGTGGCCGTCGGCCTCGACGGGGTGGACGCGGTCCGCGCCGCCCTGGCCCGCTACCACCAGCCGCCGGCCCGAACGGTGTCGCCCGCCGAGGTGCAACGGCACATCGCGCACGCCTGGCTCAGCTACCAGCACGCCCACTACACGCAACTGCTCCGGGCCCTGCCCAGCCTGCTCGACGCCGCCCATGCCAGCCCGGGACCGCTGGTGTCCGCGTACCGGATCACCGCCTCGGTGCTGGTCAAGCTCGGCGAGGCCGACCTCGGTTGGCTCGCCGCCGACCGGGCCGTCGCCGCCGCCGTGGGCGACCCGGTCCGTGCCGGCACCGCCACCATCGCGGTCGCCCAGGCGCTGCGCGCGCTCGGCCGCGACCGGCTCGCCCTCACCGCCGCCGTCGCCGCCATCGGCACCGCTGCCGACGACGCGGTACGGGGGACGCTCTTCCTCCAGGCCGCGCTGGCCGCCGCCGGCTGCGGTGACGGCCGCCGCGCCGACGACCTGATCGGCCACGCCAGCGTCCTCGCCGACAGGTGTACGGGCGACGACGACCCGCACCACACCGCGTTCGGTCCCGTCGCCGTGCTGCTGGCCCGTTTCCTGACCGCTCAACGCCTCGGTGACACGGCCGAGGCCGTCTACCACCACGAGAAGGCGCTCGGCCGCGAGGACTGGCGGCGGCTTCCCGTCGAGTATCGGGCGGCACACCTCGTCGACGCCGCCCGCGCCTACCTCGACGCCGGTGACCTCGCCGCCGCCGGTCGTACGCTGATCGACGCCGACACATCGCGCCCGCCGAGGTCCGCTACCGCCCCGCCGCGCGTACCCTCGTCGCCGAGATCGCCCGCAGCGGCCCGCCGGCCGCCGACGTGGCCCGCCTCGCCACCACCGTCGGCCTCACCCGCTGACCGTCAGGGCGGTCAGTCCTTGAGGAGCTGGCGGGCCATGACGATCCGCTGCACCTGGTTGGTGCCCTCGTAGATCTGGGTGATCTTGGCGTCGCGCATCATCCGCTCGACCGGGTAGTCGCGGGTGTAGCCGTATCCGCCGAGCAGTTGTACGGCGTCGGTGGTGATCTCCATCGCCGCGTCCGAGGCGAAACACTTCGCCGCCGCGCCGAAGTAGGTCAGGTCCGCGTCACCACGTTCGGACTTCCCGGCCGCCGCGTAGGTCAACTGGCGGGCGGCCTCCAACTTCATGCCCATGTCGGCGAGCATGAACTGGATGCCCTGGAACTCGGCGACCGGCTTACCGAACTGCTTGCGCTCCTGCACGTAGCCCTTGGCGTAGTCCAGAGCCCCCTGGGCGATCCCGACGGCCTGGGCGGCGATGGTGACCCGGGTGTGGTCCAGGGTCCGCATCGCCGTACCGAACCCGGTGCCCTCCGCGCCGATCATCCGGTCCGCCGGGATCCGCACGTTGTCGAGGTAGACCTCCCGCGTCGGGGAGCCCTTGATGCCGAGCTTCTTCTCCGGAGCGCCGAAACTCACCCCCGGGTCGGACTTCTCCACCACGAACGCGGAGATCCCCCGCGACCGCGCCGCCGGGTCGGTCACCGCGAACACCGTGTAGAACTCGGAGACGCCGGCGTTGGTGATCCACCGCTTCACCCCGTTGAGCACCCAGTGATCACCGTCAAGCACCGCCCGCGTCGTCATCGACGCCGCGTCACTGCCCGCCTCCGGCTCCGACAGGCAGTACGAGAACATCCCCTCACCCGAGGCGACCCGGGTCAGGTACCGCTGCTTCAACTCCTCGGAGCCGGCCAGGATCAGCGGCATCGTGCCCAGCTTGTTCACCGCCGGGATCAGCGACGACGAGGCGCACGCCCGCGCCACCTCCTCGATGACGATCGCGGTGGCCAGGGCGTCCGCGCCGGCCCCGCCGTACTCGACGGGGATGTGCGGGGCGTGGAAGTCGGCGGCCCGCAAGGCGTCGTACGAGGACTTGGGGAACTCCCCCGTCTCGTCGGCCTCGGCCGCGTGCGGGGCCACCTTGGCGGCACAGACCTCGCGGACCGCCTCACGGACCGCGTCGTGCTCCTCGGGCAACCGGTAGACGTCGAACGTCTGTTCTGCGGCCATGTCGGCCCTCCCCTTTCACCGCTATCATGCGCAGTCTGTGTGCCGTCTCCAGGCCGCCGACTGCCGCAGACTGAAGGATAGCCATCGTGGTTCCCCACCACGTTACCGGCCGGTAGGATCGTGCCGGGCAGGCGTCGACAGCGCACAACTACGCTGACCGAACGACAGGTTTTCCATCGGTGCCCGGCCAGGCGCCGCAGCCGATTGCGACGCAGTGAAGCGCCGCCAGTGCGAGCGGAGAAGACAGGCGTGACGATCCCGTACCCGAACATCCAGCCGGCGCCGACCATCTCCCCGGTGGCGCCCCCCTCGGGTGCGCCGCGTCCCCGGGTGACGTTCCTGGGCACCGGCTACCTCGGCGCGACGTACGCCATCTGCTACGCCGAACTGGGCTACGAGGTGCTCGGCTTCGACGTCGACGCCGACAAGATCGCCAAGCTGAACGCGGGCGAGGTGCCGATCCACGAGCCGGGCCTCGACGAGCTGCTGCGGCGCAACCTGGCCGCCGGCCGGCTGCGGTTCTCCACCGACATCGCCGAGACCGCCGAGTTCGGCGACGTGCACTTCATCTGCGTCGGCACCCCGCAGCGGGCCGACGGCATGGGCGCCGACCTGTCGTACGTCGAGGCCTCGGTGACCGCCCTGGCCCAGCAGCTCACCCGCAAGGCGCTGATCGTCGGCAAGTCCACCGTGCCGGTCGGCACCGCCGAGTGGGTGGAGCAGCTCGTCGGCAAGCACACCCCGGACGACCTGGGCGTCGAGGTGGCCTGGAGCCCCGAGTTCCTCCAGGAGGGCTTCGCCGTCGACGACGTGCTGCGTCCCAACCGGATCGTGGTCGGCGTCAAGACCGAGTGGGCCAACGCCATGCTCTACGCCGCCCACAAGGGCGTCTTCGACCTGGCCGCCACCGAGGACCGGGAGGTTCCGCTGGTGGTCACCGACTTCGCCACCGCCGAACTGGTCAAGGTCGCCGCGAACGCCTTCCTCGCCACCAAGATCTCCTTCATCAACGCGATGGCCGAGGTCTGCGAGGCCAGCGGCGGCGACGTCACCCAGCTCGCCCGCGCCATCGGCTACGACCCCCGGATCGGCAACCGGTTCCTCCAGGCCGGACTCGGCTTCGGCGGCGCGTGCCTGCCCAAGGACATCCGCGCCTTCCAGGCCCGCGCCCAGGAGCTGGGCGCCGGTGAGGCGCTGCGCTTCCTGCACGAGGTCGACCTGATCAACCTGCGTCGCCGCACCCGGGTCCTCCAGCTCGCCGCCGACCTGCTCGGCCGCCGCTCCGGCCCGGCCGGCCCGGACTTCTCCGGCACCCGGATCGCGGTGCTCGGCGCGACCTTCAAACCCAACACCGACGACGTCCGCGACGCCCCGGCCCTCGCCGTCGCCGCGCTGCTCGCCAAGGCCGGCGCCGACGTGCACGTGTACGACCCCCAGGGCACCGAGAACGCCCGCCGGGTCGCCCCCGAACTGGTCTACGAGTCCAGCGTGAACGACGCCGTCTCCGGGGCCGACCTGGTCTGCGTGCTCACCGAGTGGGCCGACTTCCGCAACGCCGACCCGGTCGCCCTCGGCGAGCTGGCCGCCGGCCGTCGGGTCGTCGACGGCCGCAACTGCCTCGACGCGGCACTGTGGACGCAGGCCGGCTGGGAGTACCGGGGCATGGGTCGCCCCTGACGACACCGCGACGCGCCGGCGCGGGAGGTGATCCTCCCCGCCGGCGCGTTTTTTGTACCCCTAACGGAGCGGCAGGTGTCGAAATCCACGCCCGCTCAGGGCATGCTGCGTGGGGGCGGCGTCCACAGTGCGTCCGGCCGGGTGGAGGGATGTCGTGGAGAGCTTCCAGTGCTCCTCGTGCGGGCGGCAGATCAAGCCGGCGGCCCGCTGCCCCAACTGCGGGGCCGAGCAACCGCAGTGGCGCGAACACCTGGCCGAGATCGAACGCTCCATCGCCGAGATGAAGGCCCGCGACGCCGAGATCGCCCGGGAGCAGCGGCAGATCGCCGCCAAGATGCAGGCCGCCCTCTTCCAGCGGGACATCCTCGCCCACGCCGGTGAGGAACGCATCAAGCAGGCCACCCGGCCGCGCCGGGTGTTACGCCGCAAGGCGGACCGGCGACCGCCCACCGCCACCACCGGGGCACCGCCCCGGGTGCCCCGGCAGGGTGCCCCCACCGGGCCGGCCGGCCCCGACGAACCGCCGCTCCCACCGCCGTACCGGACCGCGACCTGGCTGGGCGTGGACAACCCGGAACACCCGGCCGAGGCCTCCTCCCGGGAGGTGCAGAACATCCCGCTCGGGCTGGGCGCGCTGGTGCTGGCCGTGGCCGCGGTGGTCTTCGCCGCCGTCGCGACCAGCTCGATGGACGCCCTCGCCCGGCTCGGCATCCTGCTGGTCGCCACCGTCCTGCTGCTGCTCGCCCCGCCGGTGCTGGCCCGCCGGGGGCTGACCTCCACCGCCGAGACGATCTCCACGGTCGGCCTGCTGCTGGTGCCGCTGGCCGGGTACGCGCTGTGGGCGGTCGACCGGATCGGGGCGTCCGGGGCGGTCTTCTCCGGGGTGATCTTCGCGCTGACCACCGGCGTCGCCCTCGCCTACGCGCTGGGCACCGGCCTGCGGGCACCCCGGTTCGCGGCGGTGCTGGCCGCCCAACCCGTGGTGCCGCTGCTCGTCTACGAATGGATCAGCGGCCCGACCGGCTGGGCGGTGGTGCTCACCGTGGTGGCCGTGCTCGACCTCGCGCTGGTCCGCTCCGGCATCATGCGGGAACGGCCGGCCGCGCCGGAATCCACCCCCGACCGGCCGGCCGGGCCGCCCCGGCAGCGGGTCGCCCCGGACGGCCGGCCGGAGGGAGCACCCGAGGAGTCGGGCGAGGTGCTCGACGGCACGGCGGCCACCCCGGGCGGCGCCCCCCGGCCGGTGCCGTGGCTGGCCCAGACGACCTGGCTGCTGCACGGGGTGGCGGTGGCCCTCGCCCTGGCGTACGCGGTCACCGCGCTGCTGCGGGCGCAGACCGTACCGGCGGCCACCGCCGCCGGCGCGGCGCTGCTGCTGGCTGCGGCGGTGGGCCTGGCCGGCACCCTGCTGCTGCGCCGCCCACCGTTGCCCGACGTGGGCGCCGGCATCCTCACCCTGGCCGTGATCGGCGCGCTGGGACGGGTCGCCTCGGTGGCCTTCCCGGGCCGGGCGCTGCTGCTGATCGCCGCGGTCATCACGGTGACCGGGCTGGCCGTGCGGGCCGTACCGGAAGCCGCCCGGCGGGGGCCGCAGCTCGCCTCCGCGGCGGCGCTGACCGTCAGCGGCCTGGTGGTGGCCGGCGGTGCGCTGCGGGCCGGGCTGGCGCCGGTCCAGGCGGCGCTGCCCGCCTGGCGGGCCGACCTGACCGCGTTCCCCGGCGAGGTGGTGGCGGCGGCCGGTCCGTCCGCCGGGCAGCTCGCCGCCAGCGCCCTGCTGCTCACCATCGCGGCGGTGCTCGCCCTGCCGCCGGAGATCCGCCGCGAGTTCGCGGTGGTCGGCGCGGGGCTGACCGCGCTGGCGGTGCCCGCCTCGCTGGGTCTGGGCTGGGCGACGGCACCCTGGCCGATGGTGCTGGCGGCGGTCGCGATCGGCGTGGCCGGGCTCTGGGCCGGCACCACCCGGGCGGCGGTGGTGCACGCGGGGTCCGCCACCGTGGTCGGGTTCCTCGGGGCCGGTGCCGCGCTGAGCCGACCGGCGCTGACCGCCGCCGCCCTGGCCGTGCTGATGCTGGCCGGCGTGCTGGTGGCGCTCGCGCCCCGGGTCCGGATCGCCCCGGCCGCCGCCGACGTCCTCTCCGGCTGGGCAGCCGGCGGCGCGGCGCTCGCGCTGCCCGGCGCGGTCACCGCGTTCGTCGCGGCCACCGAGCCGTCCGGGCCGGTGCTCACCCCCGCGGTGCTGCGGGAGCTGACGGTGCCGATCCTCGCGGCGGGGTTCCTCGCCGTCTGCGTCACCCTCGGCTATGCGGCGATGATGCAGGTGTCCCAGCGGCACCTGAGCCTGCCGCACGCCGTCGGCACCGGGCTGGGCGCGCTGGCGGTGATCGGGGCCGCCTTCTTCGCCCCCGGCCGGACCGCCGCCGACGCCTGGCTCGGTACGCTCGTGCTGATCGCCACCGCGCTGCTGCTCTTCGCCGGCCGGATCGACGCACGTCGCCGCTCGGATCTGGCGCTGGACGGCGCCGACCTGGCCGCCGCCGCCGTCACCACGGCGCTGATCGCCACCCTCGCCCGGATCACGGCGGTCATCTCACCCGGCGGGCAACTCGCGGTCGCCGCCGTGCTGGTGCTGGTGGTCGCCGTCGCCGCGCGGGCGATGCCCGAGGAGTGGCGGCGCGGGCCGGTGCTCGGCATCGCCGTCGGCGCCGCCCTGATCGGGGTGCTGGCCGGCTGGTCGGCGCTGCGCGGCGGGGTGGGTGTGCTGGCCACCCCGGGTCCGATCTGGGCCGGTGACCTCACCGGTTGGCCGGCTGCGCCGACCGGCGGCTCGACCTGGCAGGCCCCCGTCGCGCTGGCGCTGCTCGCGCTGGCTGCCGCGATCCTGCTCCCCACCCCGTGGAAGTACGACGTGGCCGGGGTCGGCGTGGTGCTGGCCACCGTCGGCGTTCCGGCCGCCTTCGACCTGCCGTGGTGGTCGCCAGTCCTGGTGGGGCTGACCGTCGCCACCGTCTTCGGCACCGCCGCGGTGGCCTCCGCCGACCCGCGCGCCGGGCTGTCCCGGGCCACCGTGGCCGGGGTGGTCGCGCTGCACGCCGCCGGGGCCGGGCTGGTGCGCCCGTGGACCACCGCGCTCGCCCTGGGCGGCATCGCACTGATCGGCCTGACCGTGGCGGCGATGGCCCGGTCCCTGGCCCCCTCCCTGGTCGAGGACGTCGAGACCGAGGGGATGCCGCCGCACCTGGTGCAGATCGGTGGCCTGGCGACCGCCGCCGCACTGCTCGCGCTCCCCGGCGCGGTCGCCGCGCTCGCCGCCGAGTTCGGCCACGGCGCGCAGGTGGTGCTGACCGCCGCGCTGGCCGCGTCCAGCTTCGGGCTCGCCGCGGTGGCCGCCGTCCGCCGGCAGGTCCCGCAGTATCTGCCGTACGCGAGCGCGGCGGTCGCCGGCGGGGCGACCGTCAGCGCCGTGGCCGCCATCTTCGTCGACCTCCCGTCCGGGGTGTTCGCCGCCGCGGCGGCGCTGCTCGGGGTCCTCGCCGAACTGGTCCGGGCGGCGACCGTGCCACCGGTCGGGTCCGCCCGGCCGGTACGCCGCTGGGCGGTCCTGCTGGACGGCGCGCTGCGCCGGCTGCCCGACGACGGCACGCAACGACGCTGGCGGATCGACCCGGCCGCCGGGGCGCTGGCGGCGGCGGCCGTGCCCACCGTGCTGGCCCTGATCTCCCTCGCGCCGCTGCTGTTCGTGGCGCTGGTGGAGCCGCACCGGATGCTCGCCCACGTCTGGCAGGGGCCACCGCCGCAGTTGCGGACCCCGCCACCGGAACTGGTGGACCCGACGCACGTGCTGACCGCGCTGCTGCTCACCGGCACCGCCGCGCTGGCCGCCACCGGGCTGGCCGGTGGCCGCCGGTCCCGGGCGGTGCCGGTGGTGCTGCCCGGTCTCGCGGTGACGCTGCTGATCACCCCGATCGCGTTGGGGATGGCCTGGCCGCAGAACGCCCTGGCCGCCCTCGCCGTCTTCACCATCTCGATGCTGGGGCTCGCGTTGACCCCGCCGCCCCCGCTGGCCGAGCGGGCCCGGTCGCTGCGGCTGGCCCGGGTGCTGGTCTTCGTCATCGGGTTGGCCGGCGGCGGCGCGGGGCTGGCCGGCAGTCTCGCCAGCGAGGGGCTGACCCTGTTCACTCTCGGTGGCGCGGTCGGCGTCGGGGTGGTCGCCGCGCTCTTCGGCACCACCGGGCGGGCCCGCATCCTCGGCTGGCTGTTCGCCTCACTGATGGCGCAGCTCTTCGTGCTCACCGCCGGTCTGGTGGCCGGCTTCCCCGCCGTCTGGTCGGCGTTCGGGGTGCTCGCGGTGGGCGCGGCGTTGCAGGTGTTCGCCGCGACGCTGCCCCGGCTGCGGCGGCCCGAGGCGCACCGGGAGGCCGCCACCGTCGAGTGGAGCGGGTACGCCGCAGCGCTCATCGCCCTGGCGCTGGCGTTCGACTCGCCCCGGCACATCGCCGCTCTGCTCGCTGCCTGGGGTGCCGTGCTGGGGGTGGCCGCCGTCCGGCCGGGGCGGCGACCGGTGGAACGCCGCATCCTGTTCTGGGCGGTGGTCGCCTGCGAGATCATCGCCTGGTGGATCATGATGCGGGTCGCCGACGTGGCGCTGCCCGAGGCGTACACGTTGCCGTTCGCGGCGCTCGCCCTGCTGGTCGGCATCCTCGAACTGCGCGACCGCCCCGACCTGTCGAGCTGGGTGGCGTACGGCCCGGCGCTGGTCGCGGCGTTCGTGCCGACGCTGGCGATCGTGCTGGCCACCGACTCCAGCATGCTGCGTCAGGTGCTGCTGCTGCTCGGCGCGGTCGCGGTGCTGGTGTACGGCTCGACCAGCCGGCAGCAGGCCCCGGTCATCGTCGGCGCGGCGGTGACCGCGATCGCGGCGGTGCACGCCCTGTTCAGCCTCGGCCCGTGGCTGGTGCTCATTCCGGTCGGCCTGGTCCTGCTGGTGCTCGGGGCGAGCAACGAACGCCGCCGCCGCGCCCAAGACCGGCTCCAGACCGCCCTGCGCTCCATGCGGTGAGATCGGAGGGTCACGGCGGGGTCGGACGTGGTCGGGCTCGGTGGGCCGGGCGGTCGTGGGCGGGCGCATCGCGGCCAGGGGTGGACCGGGCGATCACGCCCCGGCCGGAACAGCCCGGGGCCGAGCATGGTGATCGACTCGCTTGGGACGACGTTGCGGTATCGACGGGGCCGGATACCGCAACATCGGCCCCATTGCGCGGGCTGCCTGGCCCGAAGGGCGGCCCGCCCGGGGGCGGCCCCGCGCGGGGGCGGCCCCGCCTCGCGGGCGGTCCCGCCTCAGGGTCAGGTCAGGGAGGCGCGGAGGGCGGCGTCCTTCTCGGCGACCAGATCCTCCAGGTCAGCCTGGAAGGCGGTCATCCGGGCGCGCAGGGCCGGGTCGGTCGCGGCCAGGATGCGGACCGCGAGCAGGCCGGCGTTGCGGGCGTTGCCGATCGACACGGTGGCCACCGGGATCCCCGCCGGCATCTGCACGATGGACAGCAGCGAGTCCATCCCGTCCAGGTGCTTGAGCGGCACCGGCACCCCGATCACCGGCAGTGGGGTCACCGAGGCGACCATGCCGGGCAGCGCGGCGGCCCCGCCCGCCCCGGCGATGATCACCTTGAGTCCCCGGTCGGCGGCGTCGCGGCCGTACTCGATCATCTTGACCGGGGTGCGGTGCGCGGAGATCACCGCCACCTCGTACGGGACGTCGAACTCGTCCAGGGTGGCGGCGGCGGCCTTCATGACCGGCCAGTCCGAGTCGCTGCCCATGATCAGCCCGACGGTGCTCACCCGCGCCCCTCCCGCAGCCAGCGGGCGGCCCGCGCCGCCCGCGCCCGTACGTCGTCCAGGTCGTTGCCGAGCACCGTGACGTGCCCGATCTTGCGGCCGGGCCGGACCTGCTTGCCGTACAGGTGGACCCGGGCGCCCGGCTCGGCGGCGAAGAGGTGGTGCAGCCGCTCGTCGAGGGAGATCCCGCCCGGCTCACCGCCGAGCACGTTCGCCATCACCACCACCGGGGCGGCGAGCGAGGTGTCCCCCATCGGGTAGTCGAGCACCGCCCGCAGGTGCTGCTCGAACTGGGAGGTCCGGGCCCCCTCGATGGTCCAGTGCCCGGAGTTGTGCGGGCGCATCGCCAGCTCGTTGACGACCAGCCCGGTGTCGGTCTGGAACAGCTCCACCGCCAGCAGGCCGACCACGCCGAGCGCGGTGGCCAGGTCGATGGCGAGCTGCTGGGCGGCGACGGCGGACTCCTCCGCCAGGTCGGGCGCGGGGGCGAGCACCTCGACGCAGATCCCGTCCCGCTGCACGGTCTCCACCACCGGATAGACGGCGACCTGCCCGAACGGCGAGCGGGCCACCTGCACCGCCAGCTCCCGGCGCAGCGGCACCCGCTCCTCGACGAGCAGCGAGGTGCCCCCGGCGAGCAGGGTCGCGGCCAGTTCGGCGGCCTGCCCGGCGTCGTCGACCAGCCACACGCCGCGCCCGTCGTAGCCGCCCCGGGCCGCCTTGAGCACCACCGGCCAGCCGTGCTCCGCGCCGAAGGCGAGCAGGTCCGCCGGGTCGTCCACCGGCCGCCACGCCGGGTTGGGGGCACCGAGCGCGCCGAGCCGTTCCCGCATCACCCGCTTGTCCTGGGCGTGCAGCAACGCGTCGGCGGGCGGGAACAGCTTCACCCCCTCGGCGGCGAGGGTGCGGATGTGCTCGGTCGGGACGTGCTCGTGGTCGAAGGTGACCACGTCGCAGCCCTTGGCGAAGGTGCGCAGCGCGGCGACGTCGGTGTGGTCGCCGTACTGCACGTCGGCGGCGACGAGCGCGGCACCGTCGTCGGGGGCGAGCGCCAGCACACGCAGTGACTGGCCGAGGGCGATGGCGGCCTGGTGGGTCATCCGGGCCAGTTGGCCGCCACCCACCATGCCGACGACGGGCAGACCGGTACGGGAGTCCATAGCGCCGCCAGCCTAACCGGGCCGGCCCGCCGGCCGACCCGAGGGCCACCCGTCCCTGGCCGGGCGGCCGTGCACCCGACGGCCCGGAGCCCGGGCGGACCGCCGGAGGGACCGGGGTCAGGTGGATCCTCAGCGGGGAACGGCCGCCGGACGACGCAGGCCACTCCGGCGGCCGGCGGCCCGCCGGAGTAGGGCCGACCAGTCAGGTGAGCTGGGCGACCAGGTCGTCGACCGAGGTCACCGGCCGCTGGCAGACGAACCCCCGGCAGACGTACGCGGTGGGCCGCCCGTCGAGCAGCGGCCGGTCGGCGAGCAGCGGCACGCCTGGCTGGTCGGGCCGGCCGGCGACCACCACCGCGCCGGGTGGGGCGTGCCGGTGCGCGGCGGCGACCAGCGGGTCCCCGGCCGGGTCGTCGGTGACCACCGCGATCTCGTACGGCCCGGACAGCAGCGCCTCCCCGGTGGTGGCCGCGTACCCGGTGAACCGGGCGTGCCGGCCGACGATCGGCGCGACCGTCGACAGGGCCACCTCGGCCGCCTCCCGGTAGCGGGTCTCCCCGCTCAACGCCGCGTACGCGGTCAGCGCCGCCGCGATCGCCGACCGGCCCGACGGGGTGGCGTTGTCGGTCGGGTCGGCCGGCCGGGCGACCAGCCGTTCGGCGTCGTCGGCGGTGTCGTAGAACCCGCCGTCTCCGGCCGCGAACCGGGCCAGCGCGACGTCGAGCAGGCCACCGGCCAGTTCCAGCCAGCGTCCCTCGCCGGTGAGCTGGTGCAGCGCGCAGAACGCCTCGGCGACGCAGCCGTAGTCCTCCAGCACGCCGGCCGGTTCGCCGACGACGCCGTCGCGGGAGGCCCGCCGCAGCCGACCGTCGACCAGGTGCACGTCGGCCAGGTGGGTGGCGGCGTCGCGCAGCGCCCCGTCGGCGACGATGGCGATCCCGTCCATCAGGTTGGCGTCCTCGTCGTCGGAGGTCACCCGGACCGCGACGACCTGGAGGAACTCGACGAGCGCGGTGATCGCCAGGCCGTTCCAGGCGGCCACCACCTTGTCGTCGCGGGCCGGTTGGGGGCGGGTGTCCCGGGCGGCCAGCAGCCGGCCCACCACGCTGCGCCAACGGTCCCTGATCTCCGGGTCGGCGTCGTCGACGTCCCGGGCCAGCCGCAGCACGCTGGTGCCGGCGGTGCCGTGCCCGGCCGCGTCCGCGCCACCGTCCGACCCGGCGGCCGGGCGGGGTTCGAAGGTGCCGACCTCGGTGACGTCGAACAGGTCGGCGGCGAAGCGGCCGTCGTCCTCGCCGAGCACCGCGACGAGCTGCGCCGGGGTCCAGACGTAGGTGAGGCCCTCCACCCCGTCGGTGTCGGCGTCGAGCGCGGAGGCGAAACCCCCGCCGGGGCGGTGCAGTTCGTCGGCGAGGAAGCGGGCGGTGTCCCGGGCCACCCGGCGGGCCAGCGGGTCGCCGGTGAGCCGCCACAGCTGGGTGTAGACCCGCAGCAGCAGGGCGTTGTCGTAGAGCATCTTCTCGAAGTGCGGCACCGTCCAGTGGGCGTCCACCGAGTAGCGGGCGAACCCGCCGGCGAGCTGGTCGTGCAGGCCACCCCGGGCCATCGCCTCGGCGGTGTGCCTGACGATCTCCAGGCTGCGCGCCGAGCCGGTCCGTCGGTGGTGCCGGAGCAGGAACAGCAGGTTCATGTGCGGCGGGAACTTCGGTGCGCCCCCGAAGCCGGCGTTGGTCTCGTCGTACTCGGCGGCGAGCTGGTCGGCGGCGGCGTCGAGCAGTCCGGCGGTGAGCGGGGCGGTGGGACCGCCGACGGCCTGGGCCCCGCCGATCGCCTCGACCACCGCGGCCCCCTGCCGCAGTACGGCCTCCCGCTGCTCCCGCCACGCGGTGCCGACCGACTCCAGCAGCCTGACGAAGTTGGGCTTCGGGAAGTAGGTGCCGCAGAAGAACGGCGTGCCGTCGGGGGTGGCGAAGACCGTCATCGGCCACCCGCCCTGGCCGGTCATCGCCTGGGTGGCGGTCATGTAGACGGCGTCGACGTCGGGCCGTTCCTCCCGGTCCACCTTGACCGCCACGAAGCCGGCGTTGACCAGCGCGCCGACCGTCTCGTCCTCGAACGACTCGTGGGCCATCACGTGGCACCAGTGGCAGGCGGCGTAGCCGACCGAGATGAGCACCGGGACGTCGCGTCGTTTCGCCTCGGCGAACGCCTCGTCGCACCACGGCCACCAGTCGACCGGGTTGTCGGCGTGCTGGAGCAGATACGGCGAGGTGGCCTGGGCGAGTCGGTTCACCCGACGACCCTATCCACCGCCGGGCGCACCCGCCGGGGCAACCGTCCCGCCGGAACCGGGCCTTCCCTCGTTCACATTCATCGTCTTTGATCTGTGCGGGTGCGGTGATCGGCACCGCCCTGCGAGGAGGTACCCATGCGCGGTTCCCGTCTCCTGTCGGCACTCACGTCGGTCGCGGTGGTCGCGGCGGTGTTCAGCACCGCCGCTCCCGCCTCGGCCGCCGTGGACCCCGGCACCCGGGTCTCGGCGACCACCGTGGTCGGCACGCACAACGCGTACGAACGCGGGACGTACACCTATCTGGCGCAGGCGCTCGACGCCCGCCCCGGAATGATCGAGCTGGACGTCTGGCCGGACATCATCACCAAGCAGTGGCGGGTCAGCCACTCCAACCCGCTGGGCAACGACAACAACTGCGTCGCCGCCACCACCCCCGCGCAGCTCTACACCGGCACCCGCAACAAGAATCTGGAAAACTGCCTGGACGACATCCGGCTCTGGTTCGACGCCCACCCCGACGCCGGGCCGCTCCAGCTCAAACTGGAGCTGAAGACCGGCTTCAGCAGCCGTACCGGGCAGGGGCCGGTGCAGCTCGACGCGGTGCTCGCCGCCCGGCTGGGCAGCCGGGTGTTCCGCCCCGCCGACCTGCGCGGCGGGTACGCCACCCTGGACGCCGCCGCCCGCGCGAACGCCTGGCCGACGCGGGGGCAGCTCGCCGGGAAGGTGATCGTGGAGCTGATCCCCGGCACCGTCGAGGAGGGCAATCCCACCGACACCCTCTGGACCGACATCGAGTACGCCCAGCACCTGGCCGGCCTGTCGGCGGCCGGCACCCTCGGTCAGGCGCAGGCGTTCCCGGCGGTGCACCGGGCCCAGTCCGGCGACCCGCGCACCAGGTACGCCGACACCAGCCTGCGCCCGTGGTTCGTCCTGTTCGACGGTGACGCCAGCGCGTACGTCACCGGGGGCATCGACACCTCCTGGTACGACACCAACCACTACCTGCTGGTGATGACCGACGCGCAGAACGTCCCCCCGGCGGTCGGCAACACCGACGTCACGGCCGCCCGCGCCCGTCTCGCCCAACTCGCCGCCGCCCACGCCAGCGTCGCGTCGGCCGACTGGGCGGCGATGCCCACCGTCGTCGGCGAGGTGGTCTCCCGGGGCTGACCGACCCGCCACGCCCGCCCCGGACCGGCCGGCGCTGCTCACCATGTCGCCGATGTAGCGGTATCCCGGTGCCGGGATACCGCTACATCGGCGCCCTTGAGTCGATCACGACCGACCGACCGACCGTGCCGGCGGGCGGGGCCGCGCCGGCCTGCGGGGTGCGGCGCGGTCAGGAGACGCCGTCGGCGCGCAGCGGGAAGACGTTCGACTCGGCGGAGTCACGCAGCGAGCCGAGCACCGCGCCGATCTTGTCGGCGGGCATCGGCTTGAAGAAGTGGTAACCCTGGGCGGCGGTGCAGCCCAACGCGACCAGCGCGGCCCGCTGCTCGGCCGTCTCCACCCCCTCGGCGACCACCCGCAACCCCAGCTCGTGGGCGAGCCCGACGGTGGCCCGGACGATCGCCGCCGCCTCCGGCGAGTCGGCCATCCGGATCACGAAGGAGCGGTCCACCTTCAGCTCGTCCACGGCGATCCGGGTCACGAACGACAGCGACGAGAAGCCGGTGCCGAAGTCGTCGACGGCCAACTGGACGCCCATCCTGCGCAGGTTCGCCAGCACCTCGTCGATCACCTCCAGCTCGCTCATCACCACCGTCTCGGTGATCTCCAGAACCAGCTTGTGCGGCGGCACCTGGTGCCGGCGCAGCGCGTCGGCGATCTCCGCCGGCAGCCGGGGGTCGAGCAGACTGCGCGCCGAGAGGTTCACCGAGATCGGCACGTCCAACCCGTCCCGGGCCCACCCGGCGGCGACCGACAGCGCCTTGTCCAGCACGTACCGGGTGAAGGTGCCGAGCTGTTCGCTGTTCTCCACCGGGCGGATGAAGTCGGCCGGGCCGAGCCAGCCCCGCCGGGGATGCTGCCAGCGGATCAGCGCCTCCACCCCGGTCGGTGCGCCGGTGGCCAGGTCGACCGCCGGTTGCAGGGCCAGCACCAGCTGGTCGTCGGCCTGCAACGCCTCCCGCAGCTCGGCCAGCAGGGCCAACTGGTCGGTGCTGGCGGCGTCCCGGGTGCTGTCGTACGCGGCGACGCTGCCGCCGCCCTCCTTCGCCTGGTACATGGCGATGTCGGCCCGGCGCAGCAGCTCGGTCAGGTCGGCGGTGCCCGCCCCGGCCACCACCACCCCCACCGAGACCTCCACCGACATCCGCACCCCGGCCACCTCGGTCGGCGCGGCCAGCCGCTCGGCGATCTCCCGGGCCTGCCGCAGCGCGTACGCCATCGGGGCGGCCCGGTCGCCGATCACCGGCACCGACGTCAGCAGCAGCGCGAACTCGTCGCCACCGAGGCGGGCGAGCAGGTCACCGGGACGGGCCAGGGTGCCCAGCCGGTTGCCGGTGAGCCGCAGCAACTGGTCACCGGCGGCGTGCCCGAGGGTGTCGTTGACCTCTTTGAACTGGTCGATGTCGAGCAGCAGCAGGGCCACCGGGTGGTCGTGGGCGAGCTGCCGCAACGCCTGGTCACCCTTGCTCAGCATGGCCGTGCGGTTGGCCAGCCCGGTCAACGCGTCGTGCACCGCGTCGTACGACGAGCGGGCGCTGACCAGCCGCAGCTCCCGGTGGGTGGCCGCGTCGTGCAGGGCGGCGGCCAGGGCGTCGGAGTACGCCGCCAGCGCGTCCCGTTCCCGGTCGTCGGGCGGCCCGGAGACGGGGAACCGGACCCGGATCTGCCCGACCTGGACGTCCCCGACGGCCAGCGGCCTGACGAGTTCGTGGGCGTCCGGGGCCGCCCCCGTGGGTGGCCCGGCCTGCCGGTCGCGGACGCGGCCCGACGAGTCACCCCGGTAGCGCCGCCACCGGCCGTCCCCCCGGACCACGTCGACGTCGACCAGGTCCGCGCCGAACAGGGCCAGCGCCCCGGTCACCGCGGCGGTGGCCACCCCCCGCTCGTCGAGCTGGTTGAGGGCGGCGGTGGCCTCGGCGAACGCGCGCCAGGTGCGCTGTTCCTGGTCGGCGCGCAGCCGGTGCCGGTAGGTCTGCTGGAGCAGCCAGAGCAGCGGCGGGAGCAGCAGCAGCCAGCGCGGGTCGATCTCCAGCAACGCGACCACGACCAGCCCGACCAGCACGTTTCCGACGAACATGAGCACCTTGCCGCGCAGCGCGACGAGCAGTGCCGGGCCGACCGCCACCCCGTGCCGCAGGGCCAGGGTGGCCCCGCCCAGCCCGGCGGTGGTGAGCAGGTAGGTGACCGCACCGGCGACGAGGGCGGGTACGAGCGTCGGGGTGGGACCGGCCAGGAACGGCTCACCCAGCGCGGTGGCGACGACCACGGCGAGCGCGGTGGCCGCGGTCAGCGCGGCGGCGATCCGGACCAGCTCCACCGGGGGGCGACGGTCGGCGGCCAGCGACATCGCCGTCCAGGCCGCGCCGGTGCCGAGCAGCGCGGCGGCCGGCAGCCAGCCGGCCGGCGCCAGGTAGAGGCAGACGATCAGGGCGGCCTCGCCCCAGGTGATGCTCACCATGCCGGTGGCGGTGCGGAACCGTAGCCGGGCGAGCTGGGCCAGGGCGAACACGGCGACGACGATGCCGAACCGGGCGACGGCCGGGAGCGGGTCGTCGGCCGGCAGGGCGGTGGGCAGGCGCAGGCCGACCAGCACCGCCACCAGGGCGGTCACCGCCACGGCGAGGGTGAGGACGCGCACCCGCAGCGGAGTCTCCGGCGGCGTCGACCCGTCGTCGGACGCGCCGGCCCTGCCGGAGGTCACCGCCCGGCTCCGTCCGCGGGGCCGTCGACGGCGCGACGGACGAACGCGGCTACGACGGTCATGGCACCCCCTCCCGCGCACGGCTCAGGGACTTACGTCCCCCGGCGGAAGGCTAAGCCAATCCGGGTGGCCGCAACAGGGGGCGACGACCCGGATCGGCGTGATTCACGCTTCGGTCACCCCACTCAGGGCTGCTGGTGGCCGCTGGACGGGTTCGTACGTGATTCCTGCCCCGTCGTCCCGTCCGACGGGCCGGTGGCCGACGAATCGGTCCCGACCGGACCACCCTGGTGGGGGAACCGTTCGGGCAGCCGGCGCAGCCGGGCGTTCATGTTGCGGATGAGCAGGACGGTGGCGGTGCCGAGGAGCACGATGAGGAAGAGGCCCATCGGCCCGGCCAGGCCGCCCGTGCGGGTGTCCCCGAAGTTGTTCTCCGCGAGCACCTGGACAGCGTTCAGCATGGTGTCTTCTCCGATGTGCGGTGGAGTGTCAGCGTAGCCCCGCACCCCGGTCAGCCGGCATGGACGGCTTCGCGTACCCCGGCGAACAGGTCGGATTCCGGCAGCGGGGAGTCGACCGTCGAGCGGACGAGCTGGAAATCCTCGGTCGGCCAGGCGCGCTGCTGCAGCTCCATCGGCACGTGGAACCAGAAGCCGTCCGGGTCGACCTGGGTGGCGTGGGCGCGCAGGGCGTCGTCACGGACCGGGAAGTACTCGGCGCACTCGACCCGGGTGGTGATCCGGGTGCCCTTGTCCGGCCGCTCGTCCCACCGCTTGAGCCACTCGTCGTACGGCGAGGTGAGGCCGGCGGCCAGCATGCCCTCGTGCAGGGCGGTGATCTTGCCCTTGGAGAAGCCGATGTCGTAGTAGAGCTTCAACGGCTGCCAGGGCGTGCCCAGCTCGGGGTAGCGGTCGGGGTCGCCGGCCGCGTCGAACGCCGCCACGCTGACCTTGTGGCACATGATGTGGTCGGGGTGCGGGTAGCCGCCGTCCTCGTCGTAGGTGGTGACGACGTGCGGACGGAACTCCCGCATCAGCTTCACCAGCGGCCCGGCCGCCACCTCGACGTCCTGGAGGGCGAAGCACCCCTCGGGCAGCGGCGGCAACGGGTCGCCCTCGGGCAGGCCCGAGTCGACGAAGCCCAGCCAGGCCTGCTCGACGCCGAGGATGGCCCGCGCGGCGTCCATCTCGGCCCGCCGGATCTCGCCGATGTCGGCCCACACCTCGGGGCGGTCCAGCTTGGGGTTGAGCACACTGCCCCGCTCACCGCCGGTGCAGGTCACGACCAGCACGTCCACCCCCTCGGCGACGTACTTCGCCATGGTGGCGGCGCCCTTGCTGGACTCGTCGTCCGGGTGTGCGTGCACGGCCATGAGACGCAGCTTCTCTGCCAACGTGGGCGCTCCTCGTCTGTGCCCGTCGGCGGCCCGCTCCGGGTCGCTCGCCCGACCTGCCGTGGTGACCTGCCGGCGCGGTTGCCGACCTGCCGGGCCGTGCTCGGCCCCGGGCTGGGAAGATGGACCCTGTCATTCTTGCCGATGCCGCCGACAACAACGCCAGGAGATACCCGCCGGTGACCGAGACGCACGCCACAGTTCCCTCGGCCGCGCCGGTGTTCCCGCCCGGCCGGTACGGACGCCGACGGGAGCCCGAGCGCCGTCGTCCCCTGCTGCGCTGGGTGCTGGCGGCGGTCCTGATCGCCGGGTTGGTGCTGGCCTCGACGCAGCTCTACCAGCGCTACGGCGACCCGGAGTACAAGCCCGAGGTGATCACCTACGCCGACGTCGACGACACCGGCGTCCGGGTCGACTTCCGGGTGACGGTGCCCGCGGGTGGCGCGGCGGTGTGCCTGGTCCGGGCCCGCTCGCACGCCGGGGCCGAGGTGGGCCACGAGGAGGTCACCGTGACCGCGGCCCCCGGCCAGCGGCACGTCACCACCCGGCACCGGGTCACCACCACCGAACGCCCGTTCATCGGCGAGGTCGTCCGCTGCCGTCCGGCCGGCTGAGCGGCGACGGGACCGGGTCCCGCGTCGCGGCGGGCCGCCGTCGGCGTCGCCCGACCGGGTGATCGACGACGCCCGGGAGTGCGGGCCACTGGTAGGTTGGTAAGTCACCTGTCAGCCAGCACGCACATCCGAGGAGTACGCCTGTGTCCACCAATGACCACAAGGCGCCCGCCACCTGGCTGTCCCAGGACGCGCACGACCGCCTCCAGGCCGAGCTCGACGAGCTGATCGCCAACCGGCCGGTCATCGCCGCCGAGATCAACGCCCGGCGGGAAGAGGGCGACCTGCGGGAGAACGGCGGCTACCACGCCGCCCGCGAGGAGCAGGGCAAGGCCGAGGGCCGCATCCTCTACCTCAAGGAGCTGCTGCGCACCGCCCAGGTCGGCGAGGCGCCGACGGCCGACGTGGTGTCGCCCGGCATGGTCGTGACGATCTACTTCGACGACGACGAGGGCGACACCGAGACGTTCCTGCTCGGGTCGCGGGAGATCGCCGCCACCACCGAGCTGACGGTCTACAGCCCCGAGTCGGCGCTCGGCAAGGCCATCCTGGGCGGTCGCCCCGGTCAGGCGTGCACCTACACCGCGCCCAGCGGGGCGGACATCAAGGTGACCATCGTCAGCTTCGAGCCGTTCTCCGGCTGAGCCGCACCGCCGCCGGGTCCACCGGACCCGGCGGCGTCGTCCCCCGGTACGCCGCCTCCGCCTCACGCCTCGGCCGTGAGGACCACCTGGTAGCCGCTCGCCCGTAGGGCGCTGATCAGCGTGTCGGAGTGCTCGACGCCCCGGGTCTCCACCGACAGGGCCACCTCCACCTCGCCGAGCCGCAGGTGCGGGTTGGCCCGCTGGTGCTCCACGTCGACCACGTTCGCCCGGTGCTCGGCGATCTCGGTGAGCAGCGAGGCGAGCTGACCGGGCCGGTCCGAGCAGCGGACGGTGACCCGCAGGTAGCGGCCGGCGGCGGCGAGGCCGTGCTCGATCACCCGCATCATCAGCAGCGGGTCGATGTTGCCGCCGGAGAGCACCGCCACCGTCGGGGTCCGTACCTGCACCGCCCCGGCGAGCAGCGCGGCCACCCCGACCGCCCCGGCCGGCTCGACCACCTGCTTGCCCCGTTCCAGCAGCATCAGCAGCGCCCGGGAGATGTCCTCCTCGGCGACGGTGACCATCTCGTCGACGAGCTTGCGGACGTGGTTGAAGGTGATCTCCCCGGGCCGGCCGACCGCGATGCCGTCGGCGATCGTGGCGAACGCCGGCAGCCGGACGGGTTCCCCGGCGGCCAGGGAGGGCGGGAAGGCGGCGGCGCTCTCCGCCTGGACGCCGATGATCCGCACGTCGGGCCGCAGCGCCTTCGCGGCCACCGCCATCCCGGAGATCAGGCCGCCACCGCCGACCCCCGTGATGATCGTCTCGACCTCGGGGCACTGTTCGAGGATCTCCAGCGCGACGGTGCCCTGCCCGGCGATCACGTCCGGATGGTCGAACGGGTGGATGAACACCGCGCCGGTCCGCTCCGCGAAGGTCTGCGCGGCCACCAGCGACTCGTCGACGGTGTTGCCGATCAGCTCGATCCGCGCGCCGTACCCCTTGGTGGCGGCCACCTTCGGCAGCGGCGCGTTCACCGGCATGAACACGGTGGCGTGGGTGCCGAGCAGGCCGGCGGCGAGCGCCACCCCCTGGGCGTGGTTGCCGGCGCTGGCCGCGACCACGCCCCGGTCCCGCTCGGCCGCCGACAACCGGGAGATCCGCACGTACGCGCCGCGCACCTTGTACGAGCCGGCGCGTTGCAGGTTCTCGCACTTGAGCCACACCGGCCCGGACAGTGCCGCGCTCAACGGCCGGGACGGCTCCAGCGGGGTGGTCCGGGTGACCCCGGCGAGCAGCTCCCGGGCGGCCCGTACGTCGGCGAGGTCGACCAGTTCCGTCATGCCCCGATCGTGCCACCAGCCCTCGGCCCGACGGCCGGGGAGGGCGTGTCGACCCGGGGATAGCCGGGGGCGTGCCGGGCCCACGGGGCCTGCATCTCGAACTGCCCGGCCACCCCGAGCAGCAGCAGCTCCGAGCCGGGCGGGCCGACCAGTTGCGCGGCGACCGGCAGGCCGTCCGGGCGGCGGCCCACCGGCACCACGATCGACGGCAGGCCGGCGACGTTCCACGGGGCGGCGAACGGGGCGTACCGGATGTTGGTCCGCATGTTCGCCAGCCAGGAACGGCCGGACCAGGAGGTGGCCTCCGGCGGCGGCCCGGCCAGCGCCGGGGTGAGCAGCAGGTCGATCCCGTGGTCGGTGAAGAAGCCGACGGAGCGGTCCCGCCAGGCGGCCCGGTCGGCCTCCCGCACGTACCCCCGGCGCTGCGCCCACTCCCCCAGCGCGACGTGCCGGCGGCTGCGTCGTTGCAGGCCACGCCGGTCGATGCCGGCGGCCCGGACGTCGGACGCGGCGGCGGCGAGCCAGGTGGCGATGCCCTGGAGGCCGAGCGCGGTCGGGTAGACCGGGTCGGCGGGCACGGTGTCGTGGCCGGCGGCGGCGAGCAGCCGGCCGGCGGCGGCCACCGCGTCCCGGTTGGGGGCGTCCGGGGCGACGCCGCGCACCGGGGAGCGCAGCGACACGCCGACCCGCAGCCGGGGCGGCGGGACGAGTTTGTCGGGGCGACGCCCGGCGAGCACCTGGAAGCCGACGGCGGCGTCGGCGACGGTGGTGGTGAGCATGCCGTGCTCGGTCAGCCCGAACCAGTCCTCCGCGCCGAGCTGGCACGGGACCACGCCCCGGCCGGGCTTGAGCCCGACCAGGCCGCAGCAGGCGGCCGGGATGCGGATCGAGCCGAGCCCGTCGTTGCCGTGCGCGATCGGCACCAGCCCGGCCGCGACCGCCGCGGCGGCGCCGCCGGAGGACCCCCCGGGGGTGTACCGCAGGTCCCACGGGTTACGGGTGACGGCGGTCGCGTCGTCGGTGATCGCCCAGAGTCCCAGCTCCGGCATCCGGGTCACCCCGAGGATCACCGCGCCCGCGCCGCGCAGCCGGCGCACCACCTCGTGGTCGGCCTCCGCCACCGCGGTACGCGCGGCGACCGACCCGTTCCAGGTGGGCAGGCCGGCGACCGGGGTGTTCTCCTTGACCGCCACCGGCACCCCGGCGAGCGGGAGGTTGGCCAACTCCTCCTGCTCGTCGACCTTCTCCGCCTCGGTGATCGCCTCGCCGCCCCGGACCACCCGGAACGCGGACAGTGCGCCGTCGACCCGGCCGACGTGGTCCAGGTGGTCGGCGACGACCTGGGTGGCGGAGACGTCGCCCCGGCGTACCCCCCGGGCGATCTGCTTGGCGGTCGCCCCCACCCAGGTCGGCATGATGTCCTGCACGGCCACCTCTTCCCAGCCCGCGGTCAGCCCAGCGCCTGCTCCAGATCGGCGAGCAGGTCGTCGACCGTCTCGATGCCGACAGACAGTCGCACGAGATCGCCGGGAACTTCAAGCGGCGAGCCGGCAGCACTTGCGTGTGTCATCCGGCCCGGGTGCTCGATCAGCGACTCCACCCCGCCGAGCGACTCGGCGAGGACGAACAGCCGGGCCCGGTTGCAGACCTGCACGGCGTGTTCCTCGCCCCCGGCGGCCCGGAAGGAGATCATCCCGCCGAACCGGCGCATCTGCTTGGCGGCCACCTCGTGCCCGGGGTGCGACGGCAGGCCCGGGTAGATGACCTGGGCGACCTTCGCGTGCCCGTCGAGGAAGGCGGCGATCCGTTCGGCGTTGTCGCAGTGCCGGTCCATCCGTACCCCGAGGGTCTTGATGCCGCGCAGGGTGAGCCAGGCGTCGAACGGGCCGTTGATCGCGCCCATCGCGTTCTGGTGGTAGCGCAACTCGTCGCCGAGGGTCGGATCGGCGACGATCAACGCGCCACCGACCACGTCGGAGTGCCCGCCGACGTACTTGGTGGTGGAGTGCACCACCACGTCCGCGCCGTGCGCGAGCGGCTGCTGCAGGTACGGCGAGGCGAACGTGTTGTCGACCGCCAGCAGCGCCCCGGCCTCGTGCGCGATCCCGGCCAGGGTGGCGATGTCGGCGATGCCGAGCAGCGGGTTCGTCGGCGTCTCCACCCAGACGATCTTCGTCTCGGGGCGGATCGCGGCCCGGACCGCGTCCACGTCGGAGACCTTCGCCGGGGTGTACGTCAGCCCCCACCGCTCGGCGACCCGGGCGAACAGCCGGTACGTGCCGCCGTACGCGTCGTCGGGGATCACCACGTGGTCGCCGGGCGAGCAGACCGTCCGCAGCAGGGTGTCCTCGGCGGCCAGGCCGCTGGCGAAGGCGAGCCCGACCCGGCCCCCCTCCAGCGCGGCCAGGCACTCCTGGAGGGCGTCGCGGGTGGGGTTGCCGGAGCGGCTGTACTCGTAGCCCTGCCGGGGCGCGCCGACGGCGTCCTGGGCGTACGTGCTGGTCTGGTAGATCGGGGGGATCACCGCGCCGGTGCGGGCCTCCGGGTCCTGGCCGGCGTGGATGGCGAGCGTCTCGAAGCCGTGACTCATCCCGCAGACGTTAGTCCGCCGCCCCCACCGGTCGGCCGGAACCCGTCCCGGCTCACCCGCGCCTGCGCCCCGACGCGTGGTGGGTGGGCGCGTGGGGCTTTAGGCTGCGCGGGTGAGCGGGTGTGTGTTCTGTCAGATCGTGGCCGGGGAGGTGCCGGCGTTCCGGGTGGCCGACGAGCCGGACGGGGTGGCGTTCCTGGACACCCGGCCCGTGTTCAAGGGGCACGTCCTGGTGGTGCCCCGCGCCCACCTGGTCACCCTGACCGACCTGCCGGCGGCCGACCTGCCCGGCTACTTCGGCCTGGTGCAACGCCTGGCGGCGGCCGTGGAATCCGGTCTGGGGGCCGGCGGCACGTTCGTGGCGATGAACAACCGGGTGTCCCAGTCGGTGCCGCACCTGCACACCCACGTGGTGCCGAGGACCAAGGGCGACGGCCTGCGCGGTTTCTTCTGGCCGCGCACCCGCTACGCCGACGACGCCGAGGCCGACTCCTACGCCGGGCGGGTCGCCGCCGCCCTGGCCTGAGACCCGCCGATATTCGGCGGGGCCCGGGGGCGAGAGCCGGGACGCAGCGGGTAAGGAAGCCGGGCCCGCCGGTGTTGCATGCGGGGAGAGGTACGAGAGGAGTTCCACCGTGTTCCTTCGCCGCATGAAGGCCGAGATGATCAGCCCCGACCAGGCCCTGCCCGGCCGCCCGATCGCGATGCCGATCGGGGACCGGCACGAGGTGCTGCCGTCGTCGCTGAAGGGCCCGTTCCCGGAGGGTGCCCGGGTCGCCGTGTTCGGCATGGGGTGCTTCTGGGGTGCCGAGCGGCTGTTCTGGACCCTGCCGGGGGTGCTGACCACCTCGGCCGGTTACGCGGGCGGCTACACCGCCAACCCGACGTACGAGGAGGTGTGTTCGGGGATGACCGGGCACGCCGAGGTGGTCCAGGTGGTCTACGACCCCGCCGTGATCAGCTACGAGGACCTGCTCAAGGTGTTCTGGGAGAACCACGACCCGACCCAGGGCATGCGCCAGGGCAACGACGTCGGCAGCCAGTACCGCTCGACGATCTACACCACCAGCGACGAGCAGCTGGCCACCGCGCAGGCGTCCCGGGACGCGTTCGCGCCGATCGTGGCGCGGGCCGGCAAGGGTGAGATCACCACCGAGATCGCCCCGCTGGGCGACTACTTCTTCGCCGAGGACTACCACCAGCAGTATCTCGCCCCGACGAAGAACCCGAACGGCTACTGCAACCACGGTCCCAACGGCATGACTTGTCCAGTTGGCGTGGCCAAGACCGCCTGATCCCTTCGTTCCCGCCAGCCGCAGGGCCGCCGGTTTCCGACCGGCGGCCCGCACGCGCCTGTCCGGAGGAAAGGCTCACCGGTCAGATCGTGAAGCCGCCGTCGACGTTGACGGTGGCGCCGGTGATGTACCGGCCACCGGGGCCGGCCAGGAAGGCGACCGCGGCCGCGATGTCGTCCGGCCGGGCGTAGTGGCCGAGCGCGGTGAGGCCGTTGATCGTCTCGGCGTTCGGCCCGTCGGCCGGGTTGAGGGCGGTGTCGGTCGGGCCGGGGTTGATCAGGTTGACGGTGATCGCCCGGGGGCCGAGTTCGCGCCCGAGAGCCTTGGTCAGGCCGGTCAGCGCCGTCTTGCTCATCGCGTAGAGCGCAAAGCCGGGAAAGACGGTGCGCTCGGCCATGTTGCTGCCGATGTTGATGATCCGCCCGCCCGCCGCCATGTGCCGGATCGCGGCCTGCGAGGCGACGAACGGGGCCCGCACGTTGACCGCCACGGTCAGTTCGAACGCGTCGAGACCCAACTCCTCGACCGGCCCGAGCAGGAACGCGCCCGCGTTGTTGACCAGGATGTCCAGCCGCCCGAGGTCAGTGGCGGCGCGGTCGACGGCGGCGATCACCGCCGCCGGGTCGGCGCTGTCCGCCCGCACGGCCATGGGCCGGCGACCGGCCCGCCGGATGCCGTCCGCCACGTCCTCGGCCCGGTCCTTGTCGTCGCGGTATGTCAGTGCCACGTCGGCGCCCGCCTGGGCCAGCCGGACCGCCGTGGCCGCGCCGATCCCCCGGCCACCGCCGGTCACGAGCGCCACCTTGCCAATAAGTGTGTCGTCCATGCGGAAGAGCCTGCCGCCCGGCGGCGGCCAGGTCTGGCGGTGATCTGACTTCGCGTTCGACCCAGCCCACCCTCACGTCTCGAAGAGGCGCCGGATGTGCTGTGTGGACCCGGAGTTCACCGGGTGAGCCGGCAGCAGCACCACCCTTTTGCGGGACTGCGGTGTTTGTCACATCGTCGGCCCGGGGCGAATCGGGCACCCGCCGGGCCCCGGGCAGGAACGTCGGCCCGGGCGGCACCGTCACGGTGAGTGGCGCACATACTAGCAGTCCCGTAACACGGCCGACATCGGCTCAACAGGCGAAGTGCAACAACCTCTGGCAGCATTGGCTGGCATGTGCGGACTTGCGGGAGAGTTCCGCCGTGACGGTTCCCGGGCCGACGTGTCGGCGGTGGAACGCATGGCGGCCACGATGAGTGACCGGGGGCCCGACGACAGCGGAGTGTGGTCACAGGGGGCCACCGCCCTCGGGCACCGCCGCCTCAAGATCATCGACCTCTCCGCCGCCAGCGGGCAACCGATCGTCGACCCGGCCGCCGGGCTCACCGGAGTGTTCAACGGTTGCATCTACAACTACCGCGAGCTGCGCGAGGAGTTGCAGGCCCTGGGGCACCGCTTCTTCTCCTCCGGGGACAGCGAGGTGGTGGTCAAGGCGTACGCGCAGTGGGGGCTCGACTTCGTCGACCACCTGATCGGCATGTTCGCCGTCGCGATCACCGAGCGGGACACCGGCCGCCTCGTGCTGGCCCGGGACCGGCTCGGCATCAAGCCGCTCTACCTGGCCGAGACGCCGGGCGTGGTGCGCTTCGCCAGCACCCTGCCCGCCCTGCTGGCCGGCGGCGGGATCGACACCGCCATCGACCCGGTGGCGCTGTCGCACTACCTCAGCTTCCACAGCATCGTGCCGCCGCCGCGCACCATCCTGCGCGGTGTCACCAAGCTCCCCCCGGCCACCGTCCGGGTCTACGAGCCGGACGGCCGCACCCACGAGCGGGTCTACTGGGACCCGTCCTTCACCCGGGACGCGTCGCGCGCCGACTGGTCGGCCCGCGACTGGGAGGACGCCCTGCTGGAGTCGCTGACCACCGCCGTACGCCGCCGGATGGTCGCCGACGTGCCGGTGGGGGTGCTGCTCTCCGGCGGCCTGGACTCCAGCCTGGTGGTGGCGCTGCTGGCCGGCGAGGGACAGACCCGCTCCGGGCTGTCCACCTTCTCCATCGGTTTCGACGCCGTCGGCGGCCGGGAGGGCGACGAATTCGTCTACTCCGACCTGGTGGCGCAGACGTTCGGCACCGACCACCACCAGCTCAAGGTGGCCGCCGGTGACCTGGTGCCGCCGCTGGAGGCGGCGGTGGCCGCGATGAGCGAGCCGATGGTCAGCCACGACTGCGTCGCGTTCTACCTGCTCAGCCAGGAGGTGTCCCGACACGTCAAGGTGGTCCAGTCCGGCCAGGGCGCGGACGAGATCCTCGGCGGCTACCACTGGTACCCGCCGCTGGCCGGCATCGACCGGGAGCAGGCCCTCGACTCGTACGCGAAGGCGTTCTTCGACCGGGACGCGGCCGGGCTGGCCCGGGTGCTCAACCCGGACTGGCTGGCCGACGGCGACCCGGCGCGCGAGTTCGTCGCCGCTCACCTGGGCCGGGCCGGGGCGCAGACCGCCGTCGACGCCGGCCTGCGGATCGACACCCAGATCATGCTCACCGACGACCCGGTGAAGCGGGTCGACAACATGACCATGGCGCACGGCCTGGAGGCCCGGGTGCCGTTCCTCGACCACGAGTTCGTGGAGCTGGCGGCGAGCTGCCCGCCCGAGCTGAAGCTGGCCCAGGGTGGCAAGGGCGTGCTCAAGGAGATCGGCCGCCGGGTCCTGCCGCACGAGGTGATCGACCGCCCCAAGGGCTACTTCCCGGTGCCCGGCCTGACCCACCTGGAGGGCAAGCTCCTCGACCGGGTCCGCGACGCGCTCACCGCGCCGCAGGCCCGCCGCCGCGACCTGTTCCGTGCCGACTACGTCAATGCGCTGCTCGCCGACCCGAACGCCGAACTGACCCCGTTGAACGGAAACAAACTGTGGCAACTGGGACTCCTGGAAATGTGGCTCCAGAGCCACGGAATCGACTGACCGTGAACGAGACCCTCGCGACCGGCACGGCCCGTACCGACCGGGAGCGGGTGCTCGGCCGCCGCCGGGAACGCATCGGCCCCGGCGGTGACCCGGTCGCGCCGGCCACCGCCCCGGAGCCGCGCCGGGAACCGGCCGGGCCGTCCGACGTGGTCCTGGACTGCGGCTGGGGGCGGCTGGTCTTCGGCCAGACCTTCCACGAGCAGGTCGCGGTGGCCCACGTGCTGCGGTCCGAGGCGGCCGGTGCCCGGGACATCTGCATCTACCTGCGCGACCCGCACGTGCTGGTGTCCCGGCTGCCCGACGAGCTGTTCATCGACCCGTCGCTGACCTACCGGCTGCCGCTGGGCGAGCGCCGCCCGGCGGCCACCGGGCGGATGGAGATCCCGGGGTTGGTCGTCCGGCCGCTGCGCGACGCCGACGACGCCGACGCGGTGAACCGGATCTACGCCCGCAACGGCATGGTCACCGCGCCGGTGGAGGTGCTCGTCGACAACGCCGGCACCGACCGGTTCCTGCACCTGGTGGCCGAGGCGAGCACCGGGGAGATCGTCGGCACCATCACCGGCGTCGACCACGTGGCGGTCTTCGGCGACCGGGAGAACGGCGCGAGCCTGTGGTGCCTGACCGTCGACTTCAACACCGCCCCGCCCGGCACCGGTCAGGCCCTGCTCACCGAGCTGGCCGACCGGCTCGACGAGCGGGGGCGCGCGTTCGTCGACCTGTCGGTGCTGGCCGAGAACTCCGGCGCGATCCGGCTCTACGAGCGGCTGGGCTTCCACCGCACCGGGACGCTCTGCGTCAAGCGGAAGAACCCGATCAACGAACGGCTGTTCCTGCCGTCCGCCCCGGTGGGCTACGACGAGCTGAACCCGTACGCGAAGATCGTCGCCGACGAGGCGATGCGGCGCGGCATCCGGGTGGAGGTCACCGACGCGCACTGGGGTGAGCTGCGGTTGACCAACGGCGGCCGGACGATCGTCACCCGGGAGTCGCTGTCCGAGCTGACCTCGGCGGTGGCGATGAGCCGCTGCGACGACAAGCGGGTCACCAGGCGCATCCTCACCGAGGCGGGCCTGTCGGTGCCGCGCGGCCGGACCGCCACCGGCGACCCCGACGACCTGGCCTTCCTCACCGACGTCGGCCCGGTGGTGGTCAAGCCGGCCCGGGGCGAGCAGGGCAACGGCATCACCGTCGGGGTACGCACCGCCGAGGCGCTGGCCGCCGCCGTCGAGCTAGCCCGCCGGTTCTGCCCGGACGTGCTGATCGAGGAGCTGCGCGCGGGCGAGGACCTGCGGGTGATCGTGATCGACCACGAGGTGGTGGCCGCCGCCGTGCGCCGACCGGCGCAGATCACCGGCGACGGGGTGCACGACGTCACCGAGCTGATCGAGCGGCAGAGCCGGCGACGGGCCGCCGCCACCGGCGGCGAGTCCCGCATCCCGATCGACGAGATGACCCGCGAGGTGGTGGCCGAGGCCGGGCACCGGATGCACGACGTGCTGCCCGAGGGTCAGGTGTTGGCGGTGCGCCGGACGGCGAACCTCCACACCGGTGGCACAATCCACGACGTGACGGCCGAACTGCACCCGGCGATCGCCACTGCCTGCGTGGCGGCGAGCCGGGCCCTGGACATTCCGGTGACCGGGCTGGACCTGCTGGTCCCCGCCCCCGACCAGCCCGAGCACGTGTTCATCGAGGCGAACGAGCGGCCGGGGCTGGCCAACCACGAGCCCCAGCCGACCGCCGAGCGCTTCGTGGACCTGCTCTTCCCGGGCACCCGGGCCCCGCAGCGCCTCTGGAGCCCGGCCGGGCCCGGAGGGGTCGCGTGAGCCTCAAGCCCCTCGACATCGATCTGGACTACCTCCGTCAGGTGCTGGTGGAGTTGCTGGACATCCCCAGCCCGTCGGGGCGTACCGACCACGTGCAGCAGTACGTGGGGGAACGCCTGTCCGCGCTGGGCATCCCGTCCACGCTGACCCGGCGGGGGGCGCTCAGCGCCTGCCTGCCCGGCCCCCGGCAGACGGGTGCCGACCGGGCGATCGTGGTGCACACCGACACCATCGGCGGGATGGTCAAGCGGCTCAAGGAGAACGGCCGGCTGGAGCTGAAGACCATCGGCACCCACTCGGCCCGGTTCGCCGAGGGCGCACACGTGCGGATCTTCACCGACGACCTGGACCGGGTGGTCACCGGGCAGGTGCTGCCGTTGAAGGCCAGTGGGCACCGCTACAACGACGACGTCGACCTGCAGGGCGTCGGTTGGGAACACGTCGAGGTCCGGGTCGACGAGCCGGTCGAGGACATCGCGGGCCTGCGGGCGCTGGGCATCGACGCGGGCGACTTCGTGGCGTTCCTGCCCAACCCGATGGTCACCCCGTCCGGGTACGTGAAGTCCCGGCACCTGGACGACAAGGCCGGGGTGGCGGCGGTGCTGACCGCGTTCAAGGCGGTGGTGGACGCCGGCATCACCCCCACCGTCACCGCCCACCTGCTGGTCACGGTGACCGAGGAGATCGGCCACGGGGCCAGCCACGGCCTGGACCCGGACGTCGCCGAGATCGTCTCGGTGGACGCGGCGGTGGTCGCGCCGGGCCAGCAGTCCCGGGAGAACGCGGCGACCCTGGCGATGGGCGACGGGGTCGGCCCGTTCGACTACCACCTGACCCGTAACCTGGCCACCATCGCCCGGGAACACGGGGTGGACCTGGTCCGCGACGTCTTCGACTACTACCGCTCGGACGTGGCGGCGGCGGTCGAGGCGGGCGCGCACGCCCGGGTGGCGCTGCTCGGTTTCGGGGTGGACGCCACCCACGGCCACGAGCGCACCCACCTCGACGGGCTGCGTCACCTGACCCAGTTGCTCTGCCTCTATCTCCAGAGCGACCTGGTCTTCCCCGAGTGGGACGCCGAGCCGGAGGGCGACCTGGCCGACTTCCCGTCGCTGGCGGTGCAGCCGGCCAGCGAGGACGGCCCCCGCGAGGGCCCGATCGGCATCGACTGACCGGCTGCTGGCCGCACTGCCGGGCACCGCGCAACGGCGGGCACGACATCACGCGTCGTGCCCGCCGCCCACCGGCCGCCCCGGCCCCTCACCGTGGCGTCGGTCCTTACGGTCGGGTCACCGGTTGCGGCGTTCCGCCGCGTCGAGCAGGGCGATCAGCGCCTCGGTCACCCGCAGCACCGCGTCCCGGGCGGCCGGGTCGCCGGTGATCCGCTGTTCCGCCCGGTCGGCCAACTGTCCCAGCAGTTCACCGGCGCGGGCCGCGTTGCCGGCGGTGCCGGCCTGCTCGGCCCGCTGGAGCCGGTCGGTCAGCCGGGCCGCCACGTACTCGGTGATCCGGCCGGCGGCGACGTACTCGGTGATCAGGTCACGCAGGTCGGAGTACCAGGCGGGGTCGCGGGTGAACGACGCGGGCAGGTAGCCGGCGTCGGCGGCGGCGAGGGTGGCCGCGACGCTCGCGTCCACGTACGCCCCGACGGTCGGGTAGCGGGCGGCGAGCTGCGCGTCGGTCAACGGCACGGAACTGCCGTCGAGGAAGCAGAAGCCGGGCCCGGTGTTGCTGCCGCTGTTGACCCGCAGCGGCACGTGGTGCTGGGCGAGCCGGATGCCGTCGAGGGCGAGCCCCAGGTCGTCGCGGGCGACGGCCGGCGGGGTCGTCGTGGTCGTCCGGATCGGCGGGGCGCTCGGCGGGGCCACCTGCTGGGCGACCCAGGCGACGGTGTGGTCGTAGACGGCGTTCTGCACCATGTGCTGCGGGACCCGCGACAGCGAGGGCAGCGTGCAGGTCTGCGGTTCGCCCGGGTAGCCACCCGGGTAGCTGCCGATGTCCCGCTTGCGCAGCGGCCCGTAGTCGGTGATCAGCTTCCAGTCGCCGTGCGAGGCGCCGGCGACCTCCCAGGACCGCAGGACGGCCGAGTCGGCCTGGGCGCGGGCCGCCGCCGGCAGGATGCCGCTGGCCACGTCCCCCTCGGAGTTGATCCGGAACACCGGCGTCGCCAGGTCGGTGCGCAGCACCCCACCACCGCCGTGCAGGACGACCGCGTCGAGCACGTTCGCCGACTGCTGGACGCCGTTGTAGTAGTTGGCGAGGCGACCGGCGGACTGCGAGTGGCCGGTGGCGATCACGTACTGCGGGGCGGGCAGCTTGCCCAGCGGGTCGACGCCTGTCGGGTTGCGGACCGCCTTCACCGCCTGGCTGAAGATGTCGTACGAGAGGCTGTCGTCGGTGACGGTGCCGCCCACGGTGACGTCCAGCGGGCCGTACCGGGCGGGGCTCCACGCCTTGAGCCCGGTGGCCGAGTGCAGCCCGGCCCGCTGGGCGGAGACCCCGACCCAGGCGTAGCCCGAGCGGATCAGGTGCTCGTGCGACTGGAACCAGTCGACCTCCTGGTCCCACTGGTTGCTGACGTTGTTCCACTCGGCGATCACCACGCCGTTGAACTTCTTGGTGTTGGCGGGCCGCCTCACCACCAGCCGGGTGCCGTACGGCTGGTCGGTGGCGATGGTCGTCGCGTTCTGGGTGCCCTGCACGGCGTACCGGGTGGCGGTGCCGAAGAGGAAGAACTCCTCCTCGACGTAGCCGGCGGCGGCCAGGTTGACGTCGGTGGCGAGGAACGGGTAGCCGTGGCCGGGGTCGCCGACCGGGGTGGTCCGGGCGATCGGCCCGGCGACCACCGGGTTCGCCACGGTCGCGCCGGTGGCGGTGGACGGCCGGGTGGTGGCCGGCGGGGCGGCACCCGCCGGGGGGACCGGGCCGGCGGCGACGGCCAGCGCGCCGACCAGGCCGAGGGTCAGGGATCGTCGGGTGTTCCTGCGGGTGGTGGACGAAACGGGCACGGTTCACCTCACGGGGGAGCGACCGAGGGGACGGCTCGGGCGGACAGCGGCGGGAGGTGGCCACTGTGGGGCAGACAGTAATGCTCGCTTCAGGTGAAAGATAGGCCAGATGAGCACGAACTTTCGCGCGACCCGACAAAAGTCCATCGGGTCGGCGGGCGGGTCCCCGGCCGCAGGATCGCGCGAAAAATCACTACCGGCACCCGGGGTGCAGTGGGTAGCGTGGCGGTACACGGGAAAGGAGGTGGTCCAGACTTGTATAGCAATCGGACTCGTGAGGTGGCTGTCCGCTAGCCGCTGTCCTCGACAGTGAACGACCAAGCATGATCGTCGAGACCGTGTGGCAGCGGTGCGGCGAATCCACGACAGCCACCCGACCCCCGGGGTGCCGACCCAGTCCAGTCGGCCCGTGCGCGAGCACGGAAGCCCCGGGGGTCGCTTCGTTCCCGGGGGAGGTCCGGCCGTGTCCATGCGGGAGCTGACGGTGCTCGGCACGGCCAGCCAGACCCCCACCCGGCTGCGCAACCACAACGGTTACGTGCTGCGCTGGGACGACGAGGTGATCCTCTTCGACCCCGGCGAGGGCAGCCAGCGCCAACTCCTGCACACCGGGATCACCGCCACCGACCTCACCCGGATCTGCGTCACCCATTTCCACGGCGACCACTGCCTCGGCCTGCCCGGCACCATCCAGCGGCTCTCCCTGGACCGGGTGCCGCACCCGGTGGCGGTGCACTTCCCCGCCGGTGGCGCGGAATACTTCGCCCGGCTGCGGCACGCCAGCAGCTTCCACGAGACCGCCGAGCTGGCCGTCGAGCCGATCGCCGCCGACGGGCAGCGGATCACCCTGGGCGTCGGCACGCTGGAGGCCCGCCGGCTGCGGCACCCGATCGAGACGTACGGCTACCGGCTGGTCGAGCCGGACGGCTGCCGGATGCTGCCGGAGCGGCTGTCCGCGTACGGCATCGGTGGGCCGGCCGTCGGGGAACTGCTGCGCGTCGGGCACCTGGACGTCGGCGGACGCCGCGTCACCCGGGACGAGGTGAGCGTCGTCCGGCCGGGGCAGCGGTTCGCCTTCGTGATGGACACCGGCCTCTGCGACGGGGTGTACGCCCTCGCCGAGCACGCCGACCTGCTGGTCATCGAGTCGACGTTCCTGGAGTCGGAGGCCGCGCTCGCCGCCGAGGTCGGCCACCTGACCGCCGGCCAGGCCGCCCGGGTCGCCACCGAGTCGGGGGTACGCACGCTGGTGCTCACCCACTTCTCCCAGCGGTACGCCGACCCGCACCGCTTCCACGACGAGGCCCGTGGGCACTTCGCCGGGGAGCTGGTGATCGCCGAGGACCTGACCACCGTGCCCGTCCCGCCCCGACGGGTAGCCTCGGCCGGGTGACCGTCACGCTCCGTCCCGCCGTCGCCGACGACCTGGTGCCGGTGGGCGCCCTGCACCAGCGGTCCCGGATCGCGGCGTACTCGTCGTTCCTGCCGCCGGAGGCGCTGGCCGACCCGACGCCCGAGGCGATGGGGGCGTACTGGGTGCAGCGGTGGACGTGGGAGCGCGACGAGCACCTGATGACCGTGGCCGAGCGGGACGGCCGGCTGGTCGGGTTCAGCTACCTCGGCCCGGACGACGAGGGCGACCCGGCGACCGGGCTGCTCAACGCCATCCACCTCGACCCGGCCGAACGGGGCCGGGGCACCGGCCGGGCACTGATGGTGGACGCGCTGGACACCATGCGGGCCCGGGGCTGGCGGCGGGCGGTGCTGTGGGTGCTGGAGAGCAACGCCCCGGCCCGGCACTTCTACGAGCGCGGCGGCTGGCGGGCCACCGGCGATCGTCGGGAGGAACGGATCGGCCCCGCCCGCACCCCGCAGCTGCGCTACGCCCGGCAGCTACCGGGCTGCTGACCGTCAGGTGCCGTCCCGGTCCGCGTCGACCGAGAAGTTGATCACTGAGAGATACCCGTCGCCGTCCTCGACCACCTTCATCAGCATGGTCTCGGCGAAGATGGTGTCGTTGTCGTTGAAGGTGTCCCGCCCGGTGTGCGCGGCGTACGGCGCGGCGGCGTACACCCGGCTGTTGAGGGCCTCGTCGAACATCATCTGGGTGGTGAGCACCCGGTCGTCGCCCACGTGCACCATCGCGTGGATGTGCGTGGTGCGGCCCCGGTACCAGCCCGGCCAGACGGTGGTGAACTCGACGATCCCGTCGGCGTTGGTGACCTGGGCACCGCGCAGGTAGCGCTTGTCGTCGGTCGGCGTCAGGTCCGCCGCCGACCCCTGCGCGCCACCGCCCGGGGCCGCGTCACCACCCGGTGGGTTGCCGGTGGGCGGGTTGCCCCCCGACGCGCCACCGGGCGGGACGCCGCCGGACGCGCCGGACGACTGGGCCTCGGCCCCCGAGTAGAGGCCCGCCGCGTCACAGTGCCAGATCTCCACGACCGCGTCGGCCAGCGGCCCGCACTGCTCACTGTCCTGCACCCGGATCGCCACCCGCAGCCGGGTACCCGCCCGGTCCTCCCGGATGTCACTGCGGATCTTGTCGGCGTCGAAGTAGTACGGGCCCTGCGTGGTGCTCGCGGTCAACGTGCAGGTGTTCGCCGCGCCGAACAGCGCGGCCAGGTCGGCCGACGTGCTGGCGGTCGCCTGCGGGGACACGGTTTCCCCGGTCGACGTGGTGACCGTGCCGCCGTCCCGGCCGCAGGCGGCGAGCAGACCGGCCAGACCGATCGAGCCGACTCCGGCGATCAACCGGCGACGGCTGACCCGTTGCCCCTCGTGGTGGTCGAGGTCGTGGCGCATGTCGTTCCTCCCGTGGGTCGGTGCCTCTCGGCTCGTCCCGACGGTAGGCAGGCTGCACGGACGCGCTCTGTGCCGCTCCTGTGCCACGGCTGTGAACTGTCGCCCCGGGCATACCTGCGGGGCCCCTCCCACCGGAAGGGGCCCCGCGGGTGTGTCGGGTCAGTGCGCGCCGAGGTGGGCGAGCAGGTCCTGCCGGGTCAGTACGCCCTTGGGCTTGCCGTCGACCAGCACCAGCGCCGCGTCGGACTTCTCCAGCATGCTCACCGCCTCGCTCACCGGCTGACCGCCACCGATCATCGGCAGCGGGTCGGCCATGTGCCGTTCGATGGTGTCGTGCAGGTGCGCCTGACCGGTGAACAGGGCGTCCAGCAGATCCCGTTCGGCGATCGAGCCGGCCACCTCCCCGGTCACCACCGGCGGCTCGGCCTTGAGCACCGGGAGCTGGGAGACGCCGTACTCGCGCATGTAGTCGATGGCGTCGCGGACCGTTTCGGTCGGGTGCACGTGCACCAGCTCGGGCAGGCCACCCGGCTTGCTCGCCAGCGCGTCGGCGACGGTCGGCTCGGTGCCGGAGTGGTCGAGGAAGCCGTACCGGGCCATCCACCGGTCGTTGAAGATCTTGGACAGGTAGCCCTTGCCGCTGTCCGGCAGCAGCACCACGACCACGTCGTCCGGGCCGGCGGCGCGGGCCACCTCCAGCGCCGCCACCACGGCCATCCCGCAGGAGCCGCCGACCAGCAGGCCCTCCTCGCGGGCCAGCCGTCGGGTCATCTCGAAGGACGCCTTGTCGGAGACCTCGACGATCTCGTCGGCGATCCCCCGGTCGTACGTCTCGGGCCAGAAGTCCTCGCCGACCCCCTCGACCAGGTACGGCCGGCCGGTGCCGCCGGAGTAGACCGACCCCTCCGGGTCCGCCCCGATCACCCTCACCCGCCCCTCGGACGCCTCCTTGAGGTAGCGCCCGATGCCGGAGATGGTGCCGCCGGTGCCGACCCCGGCCACGAAGTGGGTGAGCCCGCCCCCGGTCTGCTTCCACAGCTCCGGCCCGGTCGTCTCGTAGTGCGAGCGCGGGTTGGCCGGGTTGCTGTACTGGTCGGGCTTCCACGCGCCGGGGATCTCCCGGGCCAGCCGGTCGGAGACGTTGTAGTACGACCGGGGGTCCTCCGGGGCGACGGCGGTCGGGCAGACCACCACCTCGGCCCCGTACGCCCGCAGCACGTCCTGCTTGTCCTGGCTGACCTTGTCGGGGCAGACGAAGACGCAGTGGTAGCCCTTGAGCTGGGCGACCAGCGCCAGCCCGACCCCGGTGTTGCCGCTGGTCGGCTCGACGATCGTGCCCCCGGGCCGGAGGATCCCGGCGGCCTCGGCGTCCTCGACCATCCGCAGGGCGATCCGGTCCTTCACCGAGCCGCCCGGGTTGAGGTACTCCACCTTGGCCAGCACGGTCGCCCGGATGCCCGCGGTGACGTTGCGCAGCCGCACCAGCGGGGTGTTACCGATCAGGTCGACGACGTTGTCGTAGTACTGCACCTCGTTGTGCCCTTCGTTGCGGCGCCGGGGACGGCGGCCTGGCAGACGGTCCTTCGTCGCTCAGCGTACGTGCCCTCAGAGGGTCACATGACCGGGGATGACGGAGGCCCGGCGGGCCTCCCACTCCAGGAAGCGCTCGGTCTCCGACAGCACGCTGCCGGCCAGCCAGGTGACCATGACGGCGTCGTCCACCAGACCGAGCACGGTCAGGAACAGCTCCGGCACCAGGTCGACGGGCGACACGACGTAGACCGTCGCCGCCGTCATCATCGCCAGCCGGAGGCCGCAGTCGTACTCGCCCCGGGCGGTGGCCCGGATCATCCGGGGCAGCGCCGCCAGCCGGGTGCCCAGCGACGGACCACCCCGGGCGCCGGCCGCCAGCGACCGGGCCAGCGCCGTGAAGGCCGCGGTGCGCTTCAATGTCCTACCCATCTCATCCAGCCCCTCTCCACCGACCAGCGTGACTGGCCCGCGCAAGCCGTCGCCACCTGCGGCGGGCGACCACGGGTGGGCCCCGCCCCCGGATCAGGTACCCAGAACCGTCGCCGCCCAGCCCCGAAAACCGGCCGTCCCGACGGAGGCGGGGTGACGCTGCGGCGCGATAATGTCGCTGTATGGGGGTGGCAGGTTCCGTCGTACCGCCCGGTCCGCGCTGGCACCGCGCCCGGCAGGTGGCCCGGCTGGCGGCGATCGGCACGGGTGCCACCGCGGCGGCCGTCGCCGCGACCGGCGGCGTGCTGCTCGGGCAGGCCCGGCAGGCCCGGCGCACCATCCCGATGGCGCAGGCCCCGCCCCCGCGCTGCGACGGCGTCTACGGTGCCAAGATCCCCGGCCCACCGCTGACCATGGTGATCCTCGGCGACTCCTCCGCCGCCAGCTACGGGGTGGCGCGACGCCGCGAGACCCTGGGCTCGCTGCTGGCCACCGGGCTGTCCCGGCGGCTGCACCGGGCCGTACGGGTGCACCGCTTCGCCGTGGTCGGCGCGCTCTCCGCAGGTCTGCGCCCACAGGTCGAGGCGGCCCTGGAGTGCACGCCGGACGTCGCGGTGATCCTGGTCGGCGGCAACGACATCACCAACCGCACGCCCTACTCCGTCGCGGTCCGCCACCTGGTCGACGCGGTCCGCACGCTGCGCGCCGCCGGTTGCGAGGTGGTCGTCGGCACCTGCCCCGACCTGGGCGCGATCCGGCCGATCCAGCCCCCGTTGCGCTGGCTGGCCCGCCGGTGGAGCCGGCAGCTCGCCACCGCCCAGACGGTCGCGGTGGTCGAGGCGGGCGGGTGGACGGTCTCCCTCGGTGACCTGCTCGGCCCCCGGTTCGCCGCCGAACCGACCCGGATGTTCGCCTGGGACCGGTTCCATCCCTCCGCCGAGGGTTACGCGATGGCCGCCGCCGCGCTCCTGCCGACCGTGCTGTCGGCGCTCGGTAGCGGGGAGCGCCGGCCGATGCTGGCCCCGGGCGAGGGCGTACGGTCGCTGCCCCAGGCGGCCCACGAGGCGGCCCGCACCGCCGGCACGGAGGTCAGCGGCACGCAGGTCCGTGGCCGGGACCACGGCCCGGCCGGCCGCTGGGCGCAGCTACGGCGGCGGGCCTTCTTCGGCGTCGGCCCGGTGCCGCAACCCGGCACCGCCGCCGACTCACCCCAACTGGAGGGACTGGCATGAGCGAGCGCAGCGAGCGAACCACCGGGTGCCGGGGGTGCCCCGCCGGGCCGGTCACCGCCGCCGTGGGCGTCCGGGCGGTGACACCGTGACGGGCCGCTCGCTCGGCGGCGAGCTGGCCGTACGCCTCGGCAAGGCCGCTGCGGTCTCCCTGGTCGCCGGGACGATCGGTGGTGCGGCGGTGCTCGCCGGTCAGGCGGTGGCGGCCCGTAACCGCGACTACGCCCAGCCGGAGCTGGGGCTGGCGCTGCGGGCCACGGTCGGCCGGGTCGGTGCCCCGCTGCTGCGGCTGGTGCTGCTGGGTGACTCCTCGGCGCTCGGCGTCGGGGTGGCCCGCTTCGACGAAACGGTCGGCGGTCAGCTCGCCCACCTGTTGACCGAGGGGCCGACCGGCCGTCGGGTGCACCTGTCCAGCGTGGGGGTCTCCGGGTCCCGCTCCACCGACCTGTCCACCCAGGTGGCCCGGGCGCTGCTGGGTGACCGGCCGGACGTCGCGGTGGTGCTGATCGGGGCGAACGACGCCACGGCGATGAGCCGGCCGGCGGAGGCGGCGGCGTACCTCGCCTCGGCGGTACGCCGGCTGCGGGAGGCGCGAGTCGAGGTCGTCGTCGGCACCTGCCCGGACCTGGGCGCGGTGCGCGCGGTGGCCCCGCCGCTGCGGCAGGTGATCGGCTGGTCGGGCCGGCGGGTCGCGCGGGCGCAGACCGCCGCCGTGCTGGAGGCCGGCGGCACGGTCGTCGACCTGGGTACGGAGACCGGGCCGGTGTTCCGGGCCGACGCGGGGACGCTCTGCCACGACGGCTTCCACCCGTCCGCCGACGGGTACCGGGTCTGGGCGCACGCCCTGTTGCCGGCGGTCGTCGCCGCCGCGAACGTCGCCTCCCGGCACTGACCGGCATCGATCCCATCCCGCCGGCTGCGACGGGTCGCGGCCGGCGGGCGGGTCCGACCGGGCCGGCACGGGTGACATTTCCCGCTGGTCGGCGTCCTTCCGCGCCAAGTTACCGTCAAGTTAACGTTGGTTCATGCCGATTGAGTCGTCCCGCGACGCCGTCATCGTCGCCACCGCCCGGTCCCCCATCGGCCGTGCGTTCAAGGGTTCGCTGCGCGAGGTCCGCCCGGACGACCTCGCCGCCACCATCGTGAAGGCCGCGCTGGACAAGGTTCCCGGGCTCGACCCGACCACCATCGACGACCTCTACCTCGGGTGCGGGCTGCCCGGCGGCGAGCAGGGCTTCAACATGGCCCGGGTGGTCGCCACCCTGATGGGCCTGGACGGGCTGCCCGGGGCCACGCTGACCCGCTACTGCGCGTCGTCGTTGCAGACCACCCGGATGGCGATGCACGCGATCCGGGCCGGCGAGGGCGACGTCTTCGTCTCCGCCGGGGTCGAGATGGTGTCCCGGTACGCCCGGGGCAACTCCGACACCCTGCCGCCCGAGGCGCAGGAGCTGGTCGGCGGCGGTTGGGAGAACCCGCGCTTCGCCGAGGCGCGGCAGCGGTCGGCGGCCCGCGCGCAGGGCGACGCCGAGGTGTGGACCGACCCGCGCGAGGCCGGGCAGCTCCCCGACATCTACCTCGCCATGGGGCAGACGGCGGAGAACCTGGCCCAGGTGTACGACGTCACCCGGGAGGAGATGGACGCGTTCGGCGTCCGCAGCCAGAACCTCGCCGAGAAGGCCATCGCCGACGGCTTCTGGGCCCGGGAGATCACCCCGGTCACCACGCCGGACGGCAGCGTGGTCGACACCGACGACGGGCCGCGCGCCGGGGTCACCCCGGAGGCGGTGGCCGGGCTGAAGCCGGTCTTCCGCCCGGACGGCCGGATCACCGCCGGCAACTGCTGCCCGCTCAACGACGGTGCCGCCGCCGTGGTGGTGATGAGCGCCCAGCGGGCCGACGAGCTGGGGCTGACCCCGCTGGCCCGGATCGTCTCCACAGGCGTCACCGCCCTGTCGCCGGAGATCATGGGCCTCGGCCCGGTCGAGGCGTCCCGGCAGGCGCTGCGCCGGGCCGGGATGACCGTCGACGACGTCGACCTGGTCGAGATCAACGAGGCGTTCGCCGCCCAGGTGATCCCGTCGTACCGGCAGCTCGGCATCCCGCAGGACAAGGTCAACGTGATGGGCGGGGCGATCGCCGTCGGCCACCCGTTCGGGATGACCGGCGCCCGGATCACCGGCACCCTGCTCAACGCCCTGCAGTGGCACGACGCGACGATCGGCCTGGAGACCATGTGCGTCGGTGGCGGTCAGGGCATGGCGATGGTGCTCGAACGGCTGAGCTGAGCCCTACAGCGCGCTGCGGGTCGCCGCCACCAGGGCGGCGGCCCCGGCCAGCACCGCCTCCGGCGGACCGGCCGCGACCAGGTCCGCCGCGACCACCCGGAGCTGGTCGGGCAGCGCCATCGGATGCGCCAGCCGGGGTACGTCCCGCCGCGGCCCGCCCTCCGCGTCGGCAGCCAGGTCGGCGATCTCCTGCACCAGCTTGTGCACCAGGTCGGCCCGGGACACGTTGCCGCCCGCGGCGACCGCCGCCCACCGTGGCTGCTGCCAGTGCCCCACCTGACGGACCAGCGACGTCACCGCCCGGTCCAACTCCGCTGCGCTCATCGTCGGCGAGTCTACGCACCACCTACCGGCCCCGGGCCGGCCGCGCAGACGACGACGCCCGCCACCGCAGGGTCGCGGTGGCGGGCGTCGGGTGCGACAACCGTCAGTCGTCGCCCTGGAAGTAGCTGATCAGGCGCAGCATCTCCAGGTAGAGCCAGACCAGGCTGACCACGATGCCGAACGCGGCGGTCCAGGAGTAGCGGGCCGGCAGCCCCATCCGGACGCCGTCCTCGACCTCCTTGAAGCTGAGCACGAAGCTCAGCGAGGCGACCACGATGCAGACCAGGCTGAACCCGATGGCCAGCGGGCTGCCGTCGCGCAGGCCGGTGTTCACGCCGAACAGCGCGAGCACCAGGTTGATCAGCATGACGGCGAACAGGCCGGCCATCACGGCGATCATGCCCTTGACGAACTTGGGCGTGGCCCGGATGACACGCGCCTTGTAGAGCATGGTCATCACGAAGAAGACGCCGAAGGTGGCGACCACGGCCTGGAGCACGATGCCGTCGTAGGCCGTCTCGTAGACCTTGCTGACCAGGCCGACGAACGCGCCCTCGACGATCGCGTACGCGACGACCAGGGCCGGGTTGGCGACCCGGGAGAACGAGATGATCAGGCCGAGGACCAGGCCGACCATCGCGGCGCCGATCCAGGCGACGCCGAGCACCGAATCCGGCACCACGATCCAGGCGGCGGCGGCGGAGACGCCGAGGATGGCCAGGAGCGCGACGGTCTTGACGACGACGTCGTCGACGGTCATCGTGCCGGACACCGTCGGGGCGACCGGGGAGCCCGGCTGGCCCGGGTACTGCTGCGGAATGCCGGGCTGTCCGTAACCGTACGGCCCGGGCTGGGCGTACCCGGCGGAACGCTCCCGCTCGGCCGCCTGGCCGAGCCGGGCGAGCACCGGGTTCGAGGTCTTCACTGTCAGGCCTCCCTCAGGGGGTCAGTCGCACGCAAACGTGCCCTTCCAGGGTAAACGGCGGGGCACGACCGCCGCCGGTCGGGAGGCTGTGGGAAAGCTGAGAGTGTGGTGCCCGGGGCGGGTCTCGAACCCGCACGCCTTGCGGCAGCCGCTTTTAAGGCGGCCGTGTCTGCCGTTCCACCACCCGGGCGGGGGCGCGTCACGTCGATGCGCGACGGTGCAGTCTCACGGTAGCCGTTCCGCGTCGCCCCGGCGTACCCCGTCCACGCGTGCCGGACGGCGAACGCCGGTCGCCCCCACCCGGGAGCGGGCAGGGGCGACCGGCGGGTCGGTGCGGCGGTCAGGCCGCCCTGCTGGTGATCGGGATCGGCTGCGACGCCTCGGCGAACTCCTCGCGCGGGTCGTGCAGCTGACCGAGCGCGACCACCTCACGCTTGAGGAAGAACGCCAGCGACCAGTCCACCACGACCCGGACCTTGCGGTTGAACGACGGGATCCGGCTCATGTGGTACGTCCGGTGCATGAACCAGGCCGGCCAGCCCGTCATCTTGATGCCGTACACCTGGGCGACGCCCTTGTGCAGGCCGAGGCTGGCCACGCTGCCGGCGTGCTTGTGCTTGTAGTCGACCGGCTCCCGGCCCCGCACCACCAGCGCGATGTTGTCGGCCATCCGGGCGGCCTGCCGCACCGCGTGCTGGGCGCTCGGCGAGCAGTAGTTGCCCGGTTCCTTGGTGAGGTCCGGGACGGCCGCGCAGTCACCGGCGCTCCACGCCCCCTCCACCACCCGGTCGCCGTCGACGACCTGGAGGGTGGGCAGGCAGGTGACCCGACGCCGCTCGTCGCGGGGGAAGTCGGTGCGGTCCAGCATCGGCGACGGCTTCACCCCGGCCGTCCAGACGATGGTGTCGGAGCGGAAGCTGTCGCCGTCGGAGAGCTTCACCACACCGTCGACGCAGGACTCCAGCCGGGTGTCCAGCCGGATGTCCATGTTCCGCTTGAGCAACTGCTGCACCGTGTACGCGCCCATGTCCCGGTCGACCTCGGGCAGCACCCGCTGGGTCGCCTCGACCAGCACCCAGCGCATGTCGTCGGGCTCCAGCTCGGGGTAGTAGCGCAGCGCGTCCCGGGCCATGTCCTCCATCTCGGCCAACGCCTCGATGCCGGCGTAGCCGCCGCCGACGAAGGTGAAGGTCAACGCGGAGCGACGGACCTCGGGGTCCGGCGTGGCGGCGGCCACGTCGAGCCGGTCCAGCACATGGTTGCGCAGGTAGATGGCCTCGCCGATGGTCTTGAACCCGATCCCGTGCTCGTGCAGGCCGGGGATCGGCAGGGTGCGGGACACCGATCCGGGGGCGACGACCACGTGGTCGTAGGGGATCTCCCGGGTCGGGCCGGAGATCGGCTGCACCACGGCGGTCTTGCGACTGTGGTCGATCCGGGTCACCGCGCCCGCGACGACCTTGCACTTGCGCAACTCCCGCCGCAGCGGCACCACGGAGTGCCGGGGCGAGATGTTGCCGGCCGCCGCCTCGGGCAGGAACGGCTGGTACGTCATGTGCGGCTGCGGGTCGACCACGACGACCTCGGCCTCACGGGAGCTCAGCTTCTTGGACAGGCGCAGAGCGGCGTACAGGCCCACGTGCCCGGCACCCACGACAAGGATCCGCTTCGGATTCACGTATCCATCTTTCCCCGGGCGGCTGCGGTAATACCCCTCGAGACCCCCATCTGTGACGGAGCACAACACCTGTGAGCTGCGCAACGTCGCGCTATCTGCGGCGCAGCAGCCAGCCCAGCAACCCGGTCAGACCCACCGCCACCAGCAGTCCCACCACTGTGGCGGTCTGGAAACCGTCATCCGGGCCGAGTTGCCCCGAGCGGGTCAGCAGCACCCCGATCACCGCCGACGCCAGCACCACCGCGCCGGCCCGGGTGAGCCAGCGCAGCACGACGTCCGGGTCGATCGCCCCGTCGTAGGGCAGCACGGCTAGCAGGGCGCAGAGCGTGTGCCCGAGGTAGAGCAGGGTCGCCACCGCCAACAACCGCCACAACGTGATCGGCCGGTCGTAACCGGCCGAGGCGAACACCCAACCGCCGACCGTGACCAGCGCGGCGAAGGTCGGCCAGATCCGGCGCGGGGCCACCGCCGGCAGCACCGCCACCACCGTCAGCGCGAGCAGCGACCGGGCCTGGAACAGCTCCACCGGGTACGCCAGCAGCAGCCCGGCCAGCACCACCAGGAAGGTGAGCCCGCGCACCAGCAACGGCAGCAGGGCCACCCGGCGTACCGCCGTGCGCGCCGCCCGGACCCGTTCCCGGACCGCGTCCACCGGGCTCACCGGCCACCCACCCGGGGTGCGGTCGCCAGCCGGGCGACGTCCCGCAGCACCTGGTCCAGGCTGCCCGCCCCCGCCCAGCCCACCACCGGCACGCCGTGCTCCCGCAGTTGCGTGATCATCGTGTCCCGGTCCAGCCGCCACAGCCGGTACGCCACCGGCGCCCAGCCCTGCTCACCGGGCGGGGCGAGGTCGGTCGGCAGGGTGTCCACCGCCACCACGAACCGGCCGCCCCGGGCCAGCCGGGCCAGCATCTGCGCGGACCGCTCGTCGAGCAGCGGGGTGAGCACCACCACCAGCGCGTCGGCGGAGAGCACCTGCGGGCCGAAGACCTGGTCGTACGGCTCGTGCGGGGAGGACTCGGCGTGCACGTCGAGCAGCCACTCCAGGACGGTCAGGTACTGCCGGCGGCCCGTGGCGGGGCGCAGCCGACGGGCCGCCGGACCGTACTCCAGCAGGGCCACCCGGTCACCCCGGTGCAGGTAGTGCTCGGCGATCGCGGCGGCGGCCCGGACGGTGGTGTCCAACACGGACGCCGCCCCGGCCACCCCGCCGGAACGCCCCGCCTCGGCCAGCACGTCGAGCAGGACGACCACCTCGGCGTCCCGGTCGGACAGGGTCGACGCCACGTGCAGTTGCCGGGTCCGCAGCGACACCCGCCAGTCGATGCGGCGCAGCCGGTCCCCCGGCCCGAAGACACGTACCCCGGCCAGTTCGCCGCCCTCCCCCGGCCGCCGCGAGTGGTGCGCGCCGACCAGCCCGGCGGCCCGGGGCATCGCCTCCACCGCCTCGAACGGTTCGGTCTTCGGGTACACCCGCATCCGCACCGGCTCGGTGAGCACCGCCCGGGAGACCAGCAGCCCGTCGGCGGCGGCGGCACGGGCGCCCGCCGGCCCGATCGGGTGCCGCCCCCAGCGCAGCGCGGTGCCGGTCAACTCCAGGTCGACGGCGGTGCCGCTGGACAGCGCGGTGACGAACGGCCGGTCGGCCCCACCGGCGCGGCTGACGTCCAACCCGATCCCGCCGAAGCCGGCCCGGCGAACCGACAGCCACGGCGAGATCCGGGTCCGGACCACCACCACGTCGTACGGCACCGTGTCCGGGTTGCCCACCACCACCGCGCCGGCCAGATCGCCCCCCTCGACCAGCTGGGCGTCCCCGGCGGTGATCTCCAACTGCGGGGCGGCGGTGGGCCGGCGGCGCAGCGCGTACGCGGTGCCGAGCGCGAACGGGGTGGCCAGCACGACCAGGTCGACCCGGCCGAGCAGCACCGCGGCGATCAGCAGCAGCCCGGTGAGCAGCACCGCCCGGCAGAGCGCCCAGGTGGGCGACCAGCCGGCGGCCGGCTCCTGACGGTCAGGCACGACGATCAGCGCCCGGCCCGGCCGGCCGCGTAGCTGGGCAGCGCGCCGCTGGCCGGCGCCGGGGTCTGCTCCAGCACCTCACCGACCACGAATGACGGGTCGACCCGGCGCAGCCACATCTCCGGGCGCAGCGTGATCCGGTGCGCCAGCGCGGGGGCCGCCACCTCCTTGACGTCCTCCGGCACCACGTAGTCGCGGCCGGCGAAGACGGCCCGGACCCGGGCCAGCAGCAGCAGCGCCAGCGAACCCCGGGGGGACGCCCCGACCAGCACCGACGGGTGTTCCCGGGTGGCCGCGGTGAGGTCCACGATGTACTTGCCGACGGAGTCCTCCACCACGACGTCCTCCAGCGCGGCCTGCATGGCCCGCAGGGTGCCGGCGTCGACCACCGGCTCGATCTGCGCCTCCTCGCGGCGGCGGTCCATCCGGCGGCGCAGCACCTCCCACTCCTCGTCACGCTGCGGGTAGCCGAACGACACCCGCAGCAGGAACCGGTCGAGCTGCGCCTCGGGCAGCGGGTACGTCCCCTCGTACTCGATCGGGTTGGCGGTGGCCAGGACGTGGAACGGCTCGTCGAGCCGGTAGGTGACGCCCTCGACGGAGACCTGCTTCTCCTGCATCGCCTCCAGCAGCGCCGACTGGGTCTTCGGCGGGGTCCGGTTGATCTCGTCGGCGAGCAGCAGGTTGGTGAAGAGCGGGCCGGCGCGGAAGGAGAAGTCGCCGCTGCGCTGGTCGTAGAGGAACGAGCCGGTGACGTCGGCGGGCAACAGGTCGGGGGTGAACTGGAGCCGGCGGAAGTCCAGCCCGAGGGCCTGGGCGAAGGAACGCGCGGTCAGCGTCTTGCCCAACCCCGGCAGGTCCTCCAGCAGCACGTGCCCGCCGGCCAGGATGCCGGCGAGCACCAGTTCCAGGGCCTCCCGCTTGCCGACCACGACCGTGCCGACCGCGTCCAGCACCGCCCGGGCCAGGTGGCCGACCTCCGTGGCGGGAATGCTGCGGTCCACGTCGTTCATCAGATCTTCTCCAGTTCGGCGACGATCGCCGCGAGGTCGCGCGGCGACGGGGGACGGCGGGAGGGGGTGTCGAGGAAACTCCACAGCGGCTCCCCGAGCAGGGCCCGGGCCCGGGGCGGGTCGGACTCCCGGGTCAGGCCGTGGCGTTGGCGCAGCCGCTCGTCGGCCAGCTCGCCGAGGCGGGGCAGAATACGTTCGGTGAACCGTTCCGCGTTGTCCGAGGACCAGTCCAGCGGGCGTTCCCAGCCGTTGATGGCGGCCCGCAGCGCGTCCCGGGCCGCCCAGTTGTAGGTGCCCGGCTCCTCACCGGCGGGGGCGCGGGCACCGCCCCGGGGCGGGGGCGGCGGGGCCAGCGCGGCGGTGACCCGGCGGACCGCGAGCACCGCCAGCACCCCGGCCACCACGATCCCGAGCGACAGTTGCAGGCCGACCGCGCGCAGCCCGACCACGACCACGGCGGTCACCCCGGCGGCGGTCAGCAGCAGCCGGAACGCCTGCCGGGCGCGTCCACCCCGGACCCGGCCCGCACGGGCCGGCGGCTCCTCCTCGAAGGAGAACAGGTCGTCGAGGCCGGTCGACTCGCTCACCGTGCCACCCCACCGGGTGCGCCGTGGCGGGCGGTCACGCCGGCACCTGCGGGTCGGCCAGGGCGGTGAGTTCACCGCGCAGCCGGCGCAGCGCCCCCCGGGCCTGGTCCCGCATCCGGGCGTCGACGGCCCGGGTGGCGTAGCGGGCCTCGCGGTAGACGTGGGCGAAGCCGTCCAGCACGTCGGCGCTGGCGATGGCGGGCACGCCGGCCGCCGGGTCGCCGCGCAGCAGCCGGGTCACCAGGTCGGTCGGGGTGTCCCCGGTGAGCCTCGGCACGCCGGCCTCGGTGGCGGCCTCCTCCAGCCGTACCCAGCAGGCGATGACGGCGGTACGCGGGTCGGTGTCGGCGTCGTCCAACTCCTCCAGACCGGCGTCGAGCGCGGCCACCACCTCCCGCGCGGTGCCCTCGGCGGTCCGTCGGGCCCGCGCCACCGGGACCGCCCGGGTGGTCCGCCGCAGCGCGCCGCGCAGCAGGGTGAAGGCCAGGTAGCCCAGGGCGGCCAGGATCGCCGTGGCGAGCAGCCCGATCGCCGCCGTGGCGATCCACTGCGGGACGCTCGGTCGGGTCTGCGCGGCCTCGGTACGCGGCTCGACCGGGATCGACCGGGCCGGCTCGGCGGAGGGGTAGTCCGGTACGTAGGGGATGTTGTCGGCGGCCGGCGGGATGCGGCTGGCCCCGATCGACGAGTGCCCGGCGGCGAGCGCGGCGGCCAGCAGCAACAGCGTCACCAGGGCGACGGGCCACCACCTGCGCAGTACGCCGAGGTCCATCGCCACCGTCCCACGCTGCTCAGTCCACCCCCGCGAGCTGTTTCGCCCGGGTGAACACATCGTCCAGCATCTGTGTGGTCAACCGCCCGGTGAAGGTGTTCTGCTGGCTGACGTGGTAGCAACCGAGCAGATCGGGAACGGCCGACCCGGACCAGTGTGCCCCATGGCCGAAGACCGGTCGCGGGCTGGGCGGCCGGACGCCGTACACCTGGCGTAGCACCGGCCACCACGCCGCCCAGGCGAACGCGCCGAGCGCGACGACCACCCGCAGGGTGGGTCGGATCAGCGCCACCTCCCGGTGCACCCACGGGGCGCAGGTGTCCCGCTCGGCCGGGGTGGGCTTGTTGTCCGGCGGGGCGCAGCGCACGGCGGCGAAGATCCGGACCCCGGTGAGGGCGAGGCCGTCGTCGGCGGCGACGCTTGTCGGCTGGTTGGCCAGCCCGGCCCGGTGCAGGGCGGCGAAGAGCACGTCGCCGGAGCGGTCGCCGGTGAAGACCCGGCCGGTCCGGTTGCCGCCGTGCGCGGCCGGGGCCAGGCCGAGGATGCCGATCCGGGGTTCGGACACCGGACCGGGCGGGGTGGCCGGCGGGCCCGCGCCGCCGCGCCCGGTGCGGTTGTCCGGGGCGCCGAAGCCGGGCACCGGGCGGCCCCAGTAGTCCTGGTCGCGGAACGCGGCCCGCTTGGTCCGGGCGACCTCCTCCCGCCAGTCGACCAGGCGCGGGCAGGCGAAACAGTCGCTGACCGCCGCGTCGAGGTCGGCCAGGCCGGTCGCCCGCGCGGCGCGGGCGACCACCTCGGCGGGGGTACGGGACTCAGCCAAGCTTGGCCCGGAAGAGTTCGAGGGTACGGGCCCAGGCGGTGGCGGCGGCCCGCTGGTCGAAGTTCTCCGGCCGGTCCTCGTTGAAGAACGCGTGCGCGGTGCCCGGGTAGTCGTACGTCTGGCAGGTGCCCCCGGCGTTCTCGACGGCCCGGCGCACGGTCTGTACGCCGTCGGCGGCGGACAGGCCGTCGGCCTCGGAGCAGTGCACGACGGCCGCCTTACCCGCGTAGTCGGTCCACTCGGCGGGCATCCCGTCCCACGGCAGCCGGGGGTAGAAGGCGGCGGTGGCGACGATCCGCTCGGCCCGGGTGGCCGCCCACAACGCCAGGCTGGCCCCGGCGCAGAAGCCGGCGCACCCCACCTTGCCGGTCACCTCGGCCCGGCCGGCGAGGTATTCCGCCGCCACGGCGATGTCGGCCGCCGCCTCGTCCATCTGGACGCTGTTGAGCATCTGCCGGGGCTCGCTCGGCTTGCTGGCGGGCTGACCGTGCCGGAAGTCGGGGGCCAGCGCGACGAAGCCGGCGTCGGCGAACCGGTCCACCACCGAACGGATGTGCGGGACGAGGCCCCACCAGTCCTGGATGACGATGACCGCCGGGCTGGCCGTGCCGCTGGACGGTATCGCGAGATACCCCTCGCCGGTCCCCGCGTCGCGGCGGTAACGCACCATCTCGCCCATCGGCCCGTCCTCCTGTCGGTCAGTCATCGTTGGCTGGTCGCAGGGCGTTCCTACGTGTCGGTAGCCTGCCACGCCGTACGCGTGCCGGGAAGATGCCGGAACAGTGGCATATACCTCCCGTTCACCGAACGGTGGCGTGCAACACGCCGACGGCGGCGCGGGATTCCCGCGCCGCCGTCGGCGGATCGTCGTACCGGCCCGGTCAGGCCCTGCCGGCCGGCCCGGTCAGGCCCTGCCGGTCACGCCTTCTTGGTGAGGCAGAGCAGGTAGCCCTTGCCGCCCGGGGCGATGTTGTAGAAGACGTAGCCGTCCTCACCCTCCTTGATGTACTGCTCGCACGCCTTGCCGGTCTTGGCCTGCGCCTCGGTCTGCTCCTCCACCCGGCCGACCACGTTGTAGACGGCCTCGGTCGAGGTGCACGTCACCACCTTGGCGTCGCTCACCGACTTCTCCTGCGTGCCGGTCACCTCCGGCAGCTCGGCGATGCAGTCGCCGGCCTTCGCCTCGGCCGTCTCGTCGGGGTTGAGGAAGTTGCCGATGGCATTGGCGACGCCGAACTTCAGCGCCGCGATCACCAGGAAGGCGACGATCGCGCCGATGATGCCGAGCGCCTTCTTCGCGCCGCCACCCTTGCGCTCCTCCGGCTGCGCGGCGGAGGCCGGGGTCACCGGTTCGGGCTGGCCCACCTGCTCTGCCTGCGGCGCGGGGGACGATGCGACCTGCTCTGACACTGAATTTCCTTCCGAGGGGTGAATGAGCAGACGACAACGTAGCGACGAAGATCAGCGCGTGCTGCCCCGTCCCCATCGTCCGTTCAGCTATTTCCCAGGAACGACAGGTCAGCTGGTGGCGGTGGGCAGGGGCACCCCCGCCGGCCCGGACACCGAGGGCGACGCGACCGGCACGGATCCGGTGGGCACCGGGGTGCCCGGCGCGGTGGCCGTCGGCACCGGGTTGCCCGGCGCGGTCGGCGACGGCGACCCGCCGGGGCCCACGCCGGACCCGGGCGGGAGCGGGGCGACGGCCGGCGGTCGCGGCCGGAACGGCGCCTGCTGCGGGCAGTACGGGTAGCCGCGCTGCACCGGGTTGACGTCGGGCAGGGCGGGATCGTCGCAGGCCGGCCAGCCCAGCCGGATCGGGGTGCCGTTCTGGTCGAAGAGCCGGGCGTTCTCCACCAGCCGCCCCTCGCTGTCGTAGACGTAGACGTCCTGCACCTCGTTGTACGGGTTGTCCACCGAGGTCGACTCGTAGCCGTAGTCGTAACCGGAGCGGGCGTGGTCGTCCACGTCCGCCACCGCGCCGATCGCGAACAGCGCCAGCACCGCCGAGCTGGCGTGCAACGCCCAACGCCGCCAGGACCGCAGCTCGGGGGTGCGCCGACCCAACCAGACGGAGCCGTAGAGCAGGCCGGCGAACATCAGCAGGCCGACGAACTCGTTACCGTCGAGCCGGGGCAGCAGGCCGAGCGGCCCGTCGGTGCTGAGCGCGGTGAGCAGCATCGCGGCCAGGTAGGCGCGGGCCACCCACCACGCCGGGCGCAACAGCCGCAGGAACTCCCCCGCCGTGGCGTGCCCGAACACGGGGCCGAACCGACTGTCGAGCCGGTCGACCCGGGCCCGGGCCCGCCCCAGCGCGGCGGCGATCCGCCGTTCCAGCGCCCGACGGCCGGCCGCCGGGTCACCCGCCCCGGCGGCTGCGCGCAGCTCCGCCGCGTACGCCTCGGGGGTGCCGAGCCGGTCGACCAGGGAACCGTCGGCCTCCGCGGCGACCTCGACGAGGTGTTCCGGGAGGTCCTCGGTCAACTCCTCGCGGGCCTGCGGTGGCAGGTCGGCGAGCGCCGCCCGCACCCGCTCGACGTAGTCCGTGATTTCCTGCCCAGTGACGGTCATGCCGCCATCCCCCGATCGTCGAGCAGCTGGTCCATCGTCGTGGCGAACGCGCGCCAGGTCTTGCCGGAGCGGGTGAGCTGGTCACGGCCGGCGGCGTTGAGCGCGTAGTACTTACGGTGCGGGCCGGCCTCGCTCGGCACGACGTAGGTGGTGAGCAGGCCGGCGGCGAAGAGCCGGCGCAGGGTGCCGTAGACCGAGGCGTCGCCGACCTCTTCCAGCCCGGCCTCGCGCAGCCGGCGCAGGATGTCGTAGCCGTAGCCGTCGGAATCCCGCAACACGGCCAATACGGCCAGGTCGAGCACACCCTTGAGTAGTTGTGTGGTGTCCACGCATGACACACTACTGCGCACTGCGCACTACCGTCAACAACGCGATACCAGGCTCGAACCCCCGCCCCACCCCGCCCCCGGCCCCCGGCCACGCCTCGCCCCCCGGCCCCGGCACGCCTCGCCCCCCTGCCCCGGCCCGGCGGCCCAGGCCCGCCTCGCCCCCTGGCCCCGGCCCCGGCCCGGTGATCAAGAGATTCGAGTCATCCCCGCCCGGATTCTCGACGCCAACCTCTTGATCACCACGCCATGGCCCCGTGACCAAGAGGTTGGCGTCATCCCCGACGGGGTTCTTGACGCAAACCTCTTGATCACGGGGCTCGATGTCGAGCGGGCGAGGACGGAGAGAGGGCGGAGGGAGGCTGTTGGTCAGCCGTCAGACGGGTTGCTGGCTCCAGGCGATGCCGTCGAGGATGTCGTGTTCGGAGGCGACCACCGAGGACATCCCGGCCCGCTCCATGATCACCTTGAGCACCAGCGCGCCCGCTCCGATCACGTCCGCCCGGCCCGGGTGCATCACCGGGATCGCCAACCGCTGCGCGGCGGTCCGGCCCAGCAGGTCGGCGGTCACCCCGGCCACCCGCTCGTACGGCACCCGGGCGTGGTGGATGCGCTGCGGGTCGTACTCCCGCAGGTCCTGGGCGATGGCGACGACGGTGGTGACCGAACCGGCGAGCCCGACCAGCGTGGCGGCCTCCCGGCCGGGGACGGCGGCGAGCGCCCGGTCGACGGCGGCGGCGATGTCGGCCTGCGCGGCGGCGACCTCGTCGGCGGTCGGCGGGTCGCCGTGCAGGTGCCGTTCGGTCATCCGGACACAGCCGATGTCGACCGAGATCGCCGCCTGCACCCCGGAGTCGCGGGTGCCCACCACGAACTCGGTCGAGCCGCCCCCGATGTCGACCACCAGGTACGGCGGCTCCGCGTCGGCGGGCAGCCCCCGCACCGCGCCGGTGAACGACAGCCGTGCCTCCTCGTCGCCGCTGACCACCTCGGGCGCGACCCCGAGGGTCTGCTCCACCATGGCCCGGAAGTCGGCCGCGTTGCTGGCGTCCCGGGACGCCGAGGTGGCGCACATCCGGACCCGGTCGACGCCCAACTTGTCGATCTCGGCGGCGTACCCGGCCAGTGCCACCCGGGTCCGCTCGATCGCCTCCGGGGCCAGCCGGCCGGTCCGGTCGACGCCCTGACCGAGCCGGACGATCTCCATCCGGCGGGCCAGGTCGACCAGTGGGGCCTGCGGCCCGGCCGACGGGTCGGGCAGGTCGGCGACCAGCAGGCGGATGGAGTTGGTCCCGCAGTCGATGGCGGCCACACGCGTCGTCACGGCAGCAACCCTACGGCAGCCGCCGACCGCCCACCCCGGCACCGACCGCGCACGCGCACCCCCGACCGGGCGCTGTGGCACCGACCGGGCACGGTGGCACCGACCGGGCACGCGCAGCCGCCGACCGCCCACGGCCGACACCGACCGGCGGCGGTCACCGACGCCGGGACAGTCGTCGCAGCAGCAGCCACGGCACCCAGGCCAGCACGGCGAGCAGCACCAGCAGCGCCAGCAGCGGCGCCCGCCACCACGGGTCCACCGTCGCCGGTGGCGGGTCGGCGGGCGCGGAGACCCACGGGCGGGCGGTCTTCGACCAGGCTAGGAAGGCGTCGCCGATCGGGAGCAGACCGAAGGCGTACCGGCGGGTGTGCGGGGTGTCCAGCGGAAAACCGACCAGTTCGCCGTAGTTGGCCAGCGCCCCGGCCAGCGCGTCGTCGCCCTGCACCTGGGCCGCGCCGAGGGTCACCACGGTGGCGGAGAAGCTCACCCCGAGCGGCAGCGGCCCCGAGTCGACGTCCCCCGGGCCGTCCAGACCGCGCGGATACTCCCGCACGGCCGGGCCGAGCCCGAGCGGCGACACCACGAACCCGGTGCGGAAGGTCAGGTACTGCTCCCGGGCGAAGGTCGGGTCGATCTCCGGCAGGAACCGCTGGATGACGCTCTGCGAGGTGCCCCGGGCCACCTCGGCCGGCGCGCCGGTGCCCGGGTCGACCCGGTGCGGCAGCAGACCGGTACGCGGGTCGAGCCGCTGGCGTACCCCGTCCAGCCAGCGTGCCGTGGTCCGGTCGAACCGGGGCGGCAGCAGATGGTCGTGCAGCCGCAGCGAGGCCACCGCCACCGTCGAGTCGACCGGCCACGCCTGCCCCGGATAGGCGGCGAGGTACGGCGTGGCCGAGGCGTCGAACGCGGCGGCCAGCGTGGTCGACGCCTCGGTGAACCGGCGCACCTCGGCCGGGTCCCGCTCCGACGCCGGTTGCAGGGCGAGCACCCCGCCGCGCAGCCAGTTGGTCCAGCCGGCGTGGAAGACGCCGTACGCCGGGGTGAGGTCGGCGCTGAACGGGGCCGTGCCGGCCGGGGACTCCAGCCGGGCCAGCGCCCACCGGGCCTCCCGTAGCGCCTCGTCGCGTCCCTGCGGTGGTTGCCGCAGGCCGGTCTCCACCCGGGCCAGCCCGTACAGCGCGTGGGCGAAGAACCAGCCCTCCGGGAACATCGCCTGGGCGTCCTCGCCGGCACCGTCGTCCAGTTCGGCCCGCAGGTAGTCCAGTTGCCGGTCCACCCCGGGCGGCTGGCGGTCGACGCCACCGGTCGCCGGGGCGATCAGCCGGGCCACCCCGACCAGCGCGAACAGGGTCACCAGGGCGGCGGGCAGGGCAACCAACCGGCGCAGGATCGTCACCGGCCCAGGGTGCCGGGCCGGGTCAAGACAGCCGGGGCTAGAGGCGCAGCAGCATCCGGGTGTTGCCCAGGGTGTTCGGCTTGACCCGTTCCAGGTCGAGGAACTCGGCGACGCCCTCGTCGTAGGAGCGCAGCAGCTGCTCGTAGACGGGCTGCGGCACCGGGGCGCCGTCGATCTCGGTGAACCCGAACGCGCCGAAGAACGCCGTCTCGAAGGTGAGCACGAAGATCCGGGCGATGCCCAACTCCCGGGCGGCGTCGATCAGCTCGGTGACGATCCGGTGGCCGAGCCGCCGCCCCCGGCAGGCGGGGTCGACGGCCACGGTACGGATCTCGGCGAGGTCCTCCCACATCACGTGCAGCGCCCCGCAGCCGACCACCCGCCCGTCGCCGGTGACCGCGACCCGGAACTCCTGCACGTCCTCGTAGAGGGTGACGGTGGCCTTGCTGAGCAGCCGCCGGTCGTCGGTGTAGGTGTCGACCAGCCGGCGGATGCCGCGTACGTCGCCGGTGCGGGCCCGGCGTACCACGATCTCGTCGGTCATCTCACCCGGCCGCCGGCACGTCCACGCAGGGCCCGGCCGCCCACCACTTCTCCACCAGGGCGAGTGTCTCGTCGCCGAACGGGTTGACCCCGGGGCCGGCACCGAGCGCGTGGCCCAGGTGCACGTGCAGGCACTTCACCCGGCCGGGCATCCCCCCGGCGGAGATGCCGGCGATCTCCGGCACCTCGCCGATCGCGGCCCGGCGGGCCAGGTAGTCCTCGTGCGCGGCCCGGTACCGGTCGGCCAGCTCCGGGTCCTCGGCGAGCCGCTCGGCCATCTCCTTCATCAGCCCGGCCGACTCCAGCCGGCTGCACGCCGCCGTCGCCTTGGGGCAGGTCAGGTAGAACAGCGTCGGGAACGGGGTGCCGTCGGCGAGCCGGGGGGTGGTCTCCACCACGTCGGGCAGGCCGCACGGGCAGCGGTGGGCCACCGCCCGGGTGCCGCGGGGCGGGCGTCCGAGCTGCGCGGCCACCGCGGCCAGGTCGGCCTCGGTGGCCGGCTGGTGCTCCGGCGGGGGTACGGAGTCCGCCGCCGGCTCCTGCGGTGGTACGACAGTCACGGTGCCCATCTCTCGTTCGGTAAGCGGGTGCTGCTGCTCACTGGTCGGCGGCTTCGCCGTTCGCCGCCCGGACGCTCGACCACAGGGTGTCGTACCAGGGGGCGGGGGCCTTCGGCGCGGCCGGCGGCCGACCGCCGTTGGCGTCGCGGGCCGCGCCGTCGGCGTCGTTGAGCACGATCACCGGGGTCTCGCCCGGGGCCACCATGTAGAACCGTTCCCGCGCCTTGATCTTGATGTATTCGGGGTCCTGCCACTTCGCCGCCTGGGCGGACAGCTCGGCGATCTCCTCGCGCTGGGCGGCCTGGCTGGCCTCCATCCGCTCGATGTCGACCTGCTGGTCGAGGTAGACCCGGACCGGATAGGTGTAGGCCAGGGCGAGCGCGAGCAGCACCGCGAACAGGACGGTGGCCCGGCCGGTGAACCGTCGGGGGTGGGGTGCGGCGAGCCGGCGGATGGTGCCGCCGGCCGCCGTCCGGCGCGCCGCCGCCGGGCGGTTGGCCGACCGGACACCGTCGACGCCGCGCGAGCGGGCCGCGGTGGTCCGCGCCTCGGCGCGGACCCCGCCGTCGCGCAGCGGCGTGCGGGCGCCCCGGGCCCCGCCCGGCCGACCGGTCGGCCGGCGGGCCGGGCGTTGGCCACCCGGTGTGCGGCGCTGCTGCATCGTCACACCCCTCCCCCCGAGGTTCGCCCGGGTCAGGCCGAACGGTAACGCGGGAACGCGCCGACGCCGGCGTACCGCGCCGCGTCGCCCAGCTCCTCCTCGATCCGCAGGAGCTGGTTGTACTTGGCGACCCGGTCGGACCGGGCCGGGGCACCGGTCTTGATCTGGCCGCAGCCGGTGGCGACGGCCAGGTCGGCGATGGTGGTGTCCTCGGTCTCGCCGGAGCGGTGGCTCATCATGCACTTGAAGCCGGCCCGGTGGGCCAGGTCCACGGCGTCCAGGGTCTCGGTCAGCGAACCGATCTGGTTGACCTTGACGAGCACCGCGTTGGCGGCCTTCTCGGCGATGCCCCGGGCGATGCGCTGCGGGTTGGTCACGAACAGGTCGTCGCCGACGATCTGGATGCGGTCGCCGACGGCGGCAGTGAGCGTGGCCCAGCCGCTCCAGTCGTCCTCGGCCAGCGGGTCCTCGATGGAGACGATCGGGTAGTCGCCGATGAGCTTGGTGTAGTAGTTGCTCATCTCCTCGGCGCTCTTGGCGGCGCTCTCGAAGGTGTAGGTGCCGTTGTCGAAGAACTCGGTGGCGGCCACGTCGAGGGCGAAGACGATGTCGGTGCCGAGCCGGTAGCCGGCCTTCTCGACCGCCTCGGCGATCAGGTCCAGCGCGGCGGCGTTGCTGGGCAGGTTGGGGGCGAAGCCACCCTCGTCGCCCAGGCCGGTGGAGAGGTCCTTCTTCTTGAGCACCGACTTCAGCGCGTGGTAGACCTCGGCCCCGGAGCGCAGCGCCTCGCGGAAGCTGGACGCCCCGATCGGCGCGATCATGAACTCCTGCACGTCGACGTTCGAGTCGGCGTGCGCCCCACCGTTGAGGATGTTCATCATCGGCACCGGCAGCAGGTGGGCGTTCGGGCCGCCGAGGTAGCGGAACAGGCTCAGCTCGGCGCTGCCGGCCGCGGCCTTGGCCACCGCCAGCGAGACCCCGAGGATCGCGTTCGCGCCCAGCTCGCCCTTGTTGTCGGAGCCGTCGAGGTCGAGCATCTTCTGGTCGATCAGCCGCTGCTCGCTGGCCTCGTAGCCGATGAGCTGGTCGACGATCTTGTCCTCGATGTTGGCGACCGCGTTCTCGACGCCCTTGCCCAGGTAGCGGCCCTTGTCACCGTCGCGCAGTTCGACCGCTTCGAAGGCGCCGGTGGAGGCGCCGGAGGGTACGGCGGCGCGGGCGATCGTGCCGTCGTCCAGCCCTACCTCGACCTCGACCGTGGGGTTGCCCCGCGAGTCGAGAATCTCCCGGGCGACGATTCCCTCGATGGTTGCCACTGAGTCGCTCCTCGTTCGTGTGTGCGAATCCGGTATGGGCCGCGACGGTGCGGCTGAGGCAGGTGTTGAACGCAGCGTATCGGGCGACGCCCCGACCCACGGCGTCCGGGCACACGTAGCCCACCCCTAATCGACCCACCGAGACGGACATTCCCGGATTCTCACCCCTCAACCGGCAACCGGTTTGCGCGCGGTGGACCCGATCGACCACGCTGGTCGCCATGCCCGCCGTCTCGACCACCCTCCGCGTGCTCGCCGTGTCGGTCATCGCGTCGCTCACCGTCACCGGCTGTCAGACCCTGGACGACGCCGGCCGTGCCCTCGGCCGGGCCGATCTGGTCAACGACCTCGCCACCCGGCTCGACGAGTCGCTGGTGCGGACCTGGACGGCCGAGTACCGGCTCGCCGGTGGCCGGAACTTCACGATCGCCCAGACGAAGGAGCCGGCCCGCTCCGCGTACACCTGGACCGCCGGCAAGATCACCGTCTCCGAGCAGGCCATCACCAGGTGCGGGACCACCGCCGGGCGGACCACCTGCACGGTCGAGCCGCCGGTGCTGATGTCCGGCAAGGCCGCCGTGCCGCTGTTCACCGAGGCCCGCAAGGCCGGCCTGGTCACCCCGCCCGCCGTCATCGGGCTGCTCACCGAGGCCGCCCTGGACCCGCGCGCCCAGGTCACCCAGACCGACACCACGATCACCGGGCACCACGCCACCTGCGTCGAGGTCCGCCGGGCCGCCGGGAACTTCGACACCTGCGTCACCAGCGAGGGTGTGCTCGGCAGCTTCACCGGGGTGCTCGACGGCCAGCCCGTCGAGTTGACCCTGGACCGCTACACCGACTCGGTGACACCGACAGCGTTCGACCTGCCCGCCGGCGCCGGGGTGACCGACCGCCGACCGGCGACGTCGTGACGGCCCCCCCGCCCGCAGACCCCACCCCCGCCGTCGACCCGGCGCCCGCGCCCGGCGACCTGGGCCTGCTGGTGGCCGGCCACCGGCTCCTCACCACCCCCGACGGTGGCCTGCCCCGGGTCGGCGAACTGCCGGCCGGGCCCGGCTGGGTGCCGGTGGGCACGCTCGACGGGGTGCCGGCCTGGGCGGCGGCACCGGACGGGGCGACCCGACCGGCCGGGCGCTGGCGCAGCTGGCGGGCGCTCGCCGCCGAGCTGCCCGAACCGCTCGCCACGCTCGCCGGGCGGGCGGTGGCCGTGGTCACCTTCCGGCGTACCCACCGCTGGTGCGGGGCCTGCCGGGCGGAACTGGCCGACGTGCCAGGCGAGACGGCCCGCCGCTGCCCCGCCTGCGACCTGTACGTGCCGCTACGGCTCTCCCCGGCGGTGCTGGCGGCGATCACCCGCCCCGGCCCGGCCGGCGGCCCCACCGAGCTGCTGCTGGTGCGGCACGCGTCCGGCCCGACCGGGCTGTGGGCGCTGGTCGCCGGCTTCGTCGAGGCCGGCGAGTCGTTGGAGACGGCGGTCCGCCGCGAGGTCACCGAGGAGGTCGGGCTGGCCCTCGGTAGCGTCGACTACTTCGGCAGCCAGCCCTGGGCGATCTCCGGGCCGGGGGTGCTGCTCGCCGGCTTCACCGCCACCGCCGCCGACCCCACCGCCGAGCCGGAGGTGGACGGGCGGGAGCTGGTGCGGGCCCGCTGGTTCCCGGTGGACGCGCTGCCGGCCGAGCTGCCCCCGGCATACTCGATCTCCCGCTGGCTGGTCGACGCGGTCGCCGCCCGCGGTTGAGCCGGCCCCGGCCGGCTCAGACGCCGAGCAGGGTGCGCAGGTGGCGTGGCGGCGGACAGTCGTGGGCGAGCATCGCGTCGTGCCACCGGCGCAGCGGCACCCCGGCCGGGCGGGCAGCGGCGATGTCGGCCATCTCGCTGTAGCCGACGAAGTACGTGGAGAGCTGGGTCGAGGTGAGCAGCGCCCGCCGCCACTTGCCGGCCGCCTCGCCCTCCTCCTGGAAGCCGCGTTCGGTCATCAGCGCCAACGCGTCCGCCTCGGTCATCTGGTCACAGTGGACGAGCTGGTCGAGCAGGGCGTTGATGGTCATCCGGAGCTGCATCTTGAGCTGCTGGAGGCGGACCGGCAGGCCGCCGAAGCCGAGGCCGGCCATCAGCTCCTCGGTGTAGACCGCCCAGCCCTCGATGAACACCCCCGACTCGGTCAGCGCCCGGACCCGGGTGGGGCCGGCGTACCGGCGGGCGTGGGCGAGCTGGAGGAAGTGCCCCGGCATCGCCTCGTGCACGGTCAGGTTGCGGATCATGTGGTCGTTGTACTCGCGGTAGAACGAGTCGACCCGGTGTGCGGGCCAGTCCGCCGGGGTGGGCGCGATGCAGTAGAAGGTGGGCAGGTCGGCCGGCTCCAGCGGGCCGGGCGAGTCGCAGTAGGCCACCGCGACACCCCGGGCGAACTCCGGCATCTCCTGGATCACGCACGGGTCGTCGACCAGGCTGACCAGGTCGTGCGCCCGGACGAAGTCGACGGCCTCGTCGAGGGTGACCGAGGCGAGGTCCACGATGGAGTGGTCGTCGGGGTGCTCGGCGGCGAGCAGGTCCAGCGCCCGGCGTACCGTCTCGTCGTCGGCCGGGCCACCGACCAGCTCGACGGCGGCGGCGCGGATCTCGGCGGTGACCCGGTCCAGGTTGGCCCAGGCGCGGCGCTGCACCTCGGCCGCGCCCAACTCGGTGTCGAGGGTGTGCCAGAGCCGGGCCTCCCAGCGGCGGCGGCCCAGCCGGGGGTCGCGGCCCGGCCCGGTGTCGGCGGCCAGCCCGGCGCGCAGCCAGCCGACGAACTCGTCGAGCGCGGCGATCGCCGCCGTCGCCGCCGGCTCCACCGTGCCGGCCAGCGCCGGGGCCCGGGCGAGCAGCAGCGGCACCTCGTCGCGGATCAGCGCGGCGCTGCCGGCGAACTGCCCGACCGCCGTCTCGGCGTGCACCCGGGGCATGTCCCGCAGCGTCGCCCGCGCGGTCGCCAACGCGTCGGGTACGGCGGTCAACCGCCCCACCAGGTGCGCCAGCCGCTGCTCCACCGGCGCGTACGGGCGGGCGAGCAGCGCGTGCAGCAGCGGGCCGGGGTTGTGCACCAGCGGGTCCCACTCGAAGGCCCGGATCTCGCTGCGCTCGAACAGTTCCCGGTCGACCAGGGCGGCGAGCAGCGCGTGGTCGACCTGCTCCTCGACGTCGAGGGAGTCCGCGTCGACCTCGGCGAGCGCGTCGGCGGCCTCCCGCAGCATCGCCTGGTCGGCGGCGACCGCCGGGGCGGACAGGTCGGGCAGCCGGTCGTCGTAGCGGTGGTCCCCGGCCGACGTGGCGAACCCGGGTCGGCTCTCCAGCACGGCCTCGACGATCCGCTCCGCCAGCGGCACGAATTCACCCATCCCCCGACCCTACCCACTCCCCACCGCCCCGCCCCGGCCCCGCCGACCACGAGGTTCGCGCCACCGGGCACCCGCCCGGCCTCGTGGTCACGGGTTCGCGTCACGGGAGCGCACGGGGTTGACGCGAGCCTCCTGGTCAACCCGACGAAGTGGGGGGTTCGGTGGTGCGGAGGGTGGCGGTGTGGGCCAGGGTGGCGCGGCGCAGGGCCGCCTCGGGGTCCAGGCCGGTGTGGCGGGCCTCGGCGACCAGGGCCAGCAGGGTGGCACCGAGGCGGGACTCCGGGTCGGGCTGGGCGTCGGGGGACGGCAGCGGCACGGTCAGCCCGGCCCGACCGGCGCGGTCCAGCACCTTGGCCGCCAGGGCCAGGGCGGGCTGGCTCAGCGCGATGCCGTCGAGCACCGACGCCCGGGCCTTCTCGGCCTGTTTGATCCGCTCCCAGTTCGCCTCGATCTCGGCCAGCGAACCCGCCTGCGCACCGGAGAAGACGTGCGGGTTGCGGCGGACCATCTTGTCGACCAGGGTGCCGGCCACGTCGTCGACGCTCCACCGCTCGTCCTCGGGCAGGTTCTCCGCGAGGCGGGCGTGCAGCAGCACCTGGAGCAGCACGTCGCCCAGTTCCTCGCGCAGCGCGTCGGTGTCGCCGTCGCTGATCGCGTCGTACGCCTCGTAGCACTCCTCGATCAGGAAGCCGGCGAGGCTGCGGTGGGTCTGGGCCCGCTTCCACGGGTCGCCGCCCGGCGAGGCGAGCCGGTCCATCACCTCGACCGCGTCGAGCAGCCGGGCCCCCGGCGGGTCCCACGAGCCGTACATCAGCTCCAGCTCGGCCAGCCCCGGCTCGCGGGCCAGCCGCAGGCCCACCTCCCGGGCCAGGGTCTCGTCGCCGGTCGGGCCGGCCAGCCAGACCGCCGTGCCGTGCGCCGCCGCCGCGTCGAGCAGCGCGTCGCCGGCCCCGCCGGAGACGACGGTGACCTCGACGCCGGCCGCGCGTACCGCCGTGACCTGGGCACCCTCCGCGCCGGTCAGCACCGGTGCGGAGCGCAGCGTGTCCCAGGCGGCGGCGGTCAGCAGACCGGCCGGCAACCGGGGCGACGTGACCAGCAGGACGATCCGGTCGGACATGCTCAGGAGGCCGCCGGCCCCTGCTCCGGGGTCGGGCTGGCGACCGGCTCGGGCGTCGACACGTCGGTCACCGGGCCGCTCGCGTCGATGTACGGCAGCGCGTAGAAGACCAGCTCCTGGCCCTTGTTGACCCAGGCGGGGACGCCGAGCGGCCGGTACCGGGGGTTGACCTCGACGTCGACCTTGTCGGCCTGCTCGCCCAGCGCGGCGCTCAACGCCGAGGAGGTGCGCACGAAACCGCCGTCGCCGAAGAGCTGCCGCACCTGCGCCACCGACAGCCCCTTGTCGATGCCGCCGGTCTTCTCGATCGCGTGGTAGACCGCCATCACCGACTCGTCGCTCAGGTCGGCCGGCGGCAACTGCTGGCTGAGCACGACGAACAGGTCGGCCCACTCGCCCCACAGCTTCGCGAACTCCGCCTGCGGCGGCATCTGGAGCTGCTGGGCCAGCTGGTCCGGGGTGATCTGGTCGGGGACCTGGAGGTTCTTCTCGGCCGCGACCCGCTTGCCCAGGTCGATGCTGACCAGCAGGTTCACCACGTCCTGCCGGGTCAGCCCGGCCCGCAACTGCTCCGGGCCGGGGGTCTGGCCGGACTGGGCCGCGCTCTGCCGCACCGCCTCGGCGTACCTCGTCTGCGCGTCGTTGTAGATCGCGTCCACCCGGGCCACCGAGTAGCGACTGTCGCCGATGTATGCGGCCACATCAGGAGACGCCTTGCCGCAGGCGGTGAGGGAGAGGACACCCAGGGCCGCGACGCTGGCGGCGGCGATGAGACGGCGTGCACGCATGACGGTCACTCTCTCATGCCTGCCTGTGTACGGTGACGCCGCCCACCGTGCGTCCTCGCCCGCCCGACGCCCCGCGCCGGGCGGGCGACGGCCCCTCATCCCCGCGCCCCCGCCAACGCGGCCGGTTCGCCGAGGACGTCGGAGAGGAGCTGGGCGCACCACTGAAGCAGCGCCTGGTCGCGCAGCGGCTCGCCGCCGACCCGGCGGGTGCTCGGCCGGGGCACGCTGACCTGGTCGGTGGCGGACTTGTAGACCGAGTCCGGGTGGTAGCGCTTGAGCCGCAACTGCTTCGAGTCGGGCAGCGGCAGCGGCCCGAACCGCAGGTGCCTGCCCTGCATGCTCACGTCGGTCAGGCCGTACCGGCGGGCCAGCAGCCGGAACCGGGCCACCGCGACCAGGTTCTGCACCGGGGCGGGCGGCTCGCCGTACCGGTCGGTCATCTCGGCCACCACCTCGTGCAGCCGCGCGTCGTCACGCGCCTCGGCGAGCTTGCGGTACATCTCCAGCCGCAGCCGCTCCACCCCGACGTAGTCGTGCGGCAGGTGCGCGTCGATCGGAAGATCGATCTTGACGTCCGTCTCCTCCTCGGTGCTCTCCCCCTTGAACGCCGACACCGCCTCGCCGACCATCCGGACGTACAGGTCGAACCCGACGCCCTCGATGTGCCCGGACTGCTCGCCGCCGAGCAGGTTTCCGGCACCCCGGATCTCCAGGTCCTTCATCGCCACGTACATGCCCGCGCCCAGCTCGGTGTGCTGGGCGATGGTGGCCAGCCGCTCGTGCGCGTGCTCGGTGAGCGGCTTCTCCGGCGGATAGAGGAAGTACGCGTACGCCCGCTCCCGGCCCCGGCCCACCCGGCCCCGGATCTGGTGCAGCTGGGCCAGGCCGAGCAGGTCGGCCCGCTCCACGATCAGGGTGTTGGCGTTCGGGATGTCGATGCCGGACTCGACGATCGTGGTGCAGACCAGGACGTCGAACTCCTTCTCCCAGAAGCCGACCATCACCTTCTCCAGGGCCTCCTCGCCCATCTGTCCGTGGGCCACCGCGACCCGTGCCTCGGGCACCAGCTCGCGCAGCTTCCGCGCCGTCCGGTCGATCGACTCCACCCGGTTGTGCAGGTAGAACACCTGCCCGTCGCGGAGCAGCTCCCGGTGGATCGACGCGGCCACCTGCCGGTCGTCGTACGCCCCGACGAAGGTCAGCACCGGGTGCCGCTCCTCCGGCGGGGTGGCGATGGTCGACATCTCGCGGATGCCGGTGATCGCCATCTCCAGCGTCCTCGGGATCGGGGTGGCCGACATGCTCAGCACGTCGACCGAGGCGCGCAGCGTCTTGAGGTGCTCCTTGTGCTCGACGCCGAACCGCTGCTCCTCGTCGATGATCACCATGCCGAGGGACTTGAACCGGGTGGCCGTCTGGAGCAGCCGGTGGGTGCCGATGACGATGTCGACGGTGCCGTCGGCGACCATCTCCAGCGTCCGCTCGCTCTCCTTGGCGGTCTGGAAGCGGGAGAGCTGCCGGATGGTCACCGGGAACTGGTTCATCCGCTCGGCGAACGTGTTGTAGTGCTGCTGCACCAGCAGCGTCGTCGGCACCAGCACCGCCACCTGCTTGCCGTCCTGCACCGCCTTGAAGGCCGCCCGGACGGCGATCTCGGTCTTGCCGTACCCGACGTCGCCGCAGATCAGCCGGTCCATCGGCACGGTCTGCTCCATGTCCCGCTTGACCTCCTCGATGGCGGCCAACTGGTCGGGCGTCTCCTGCCACGGGAAGGCGTCCTCCAGCTCCCGCTGCCACGGGGAGTCCGGGGCGAACGCGTGCCCCTTGGACGCCTTGCGGGCGGCGTAGAGCTGGATGAGCTGGGCGGCGATCTCCCGGACCGCCTTGCGGGCGCGGGCCTTGGACTTCTGCCAGTCCGAGCCGCCCATCTTGTGCAGGGTGGGCTGCTCGCCGCCGACGTAGCGGGAGAGCTGGTCGAGCTGGTCGGTGGGGACGAACAGCCGGTCGCCGGGCTGGCCGCGCTTGCTGGCCGCGTACTCGATGACCAGGTATTCCCGGGACGCGCCGTTGACGGTGCGCTGCACCAGCTCGACGTACCGGCCGATGCCGTGCTGCTCGTGCACGACGAAGTCGCCGGCCTTCAGCTCCAGCGGGTCGATGGTGTTGCGTCGCCGGCTCGGCATCCTGCGCATGTCCCGGGTGGTGGTGCCCCGGCCGCCGGTGACGTCGTTGCCGGTGAGTAGCACGAACCTCGACGCCTCGTCGACGAAGCCGGCGGTCAGGCGGCCGCAGGAGACCAGCACCTCGCCGGGGGCGGGCGCGGCCGGCACCTGTTCGGTGAGCCGGGCGCCCAGCCCGGCGTCGCGGAGCACCTCGACGGCCCGCTGGGCGGGACCGTGCCCCTCGAAGACCAGCGCCACCGACCAGCCCTCACCGGTCCAGCGCCTGAGGTCGTCGACCACCCGGTCGGTCTCACCGTGGTAGAGCGGGGCCGGCTGGGCGGCCAGGCTCACCGCGATCGCGTCGTCGGGGGTCACGTCCGCCCCGGTCGGCGCGTCCTCCCAGGGCTGCCGGGCCGGTGCCGCGGCGTCCGCCTCGACCAGTCCGAACGGGGCGAGGGTCCACCAGGGCTGGCGCAGGGCGCGGGCGGCGGCGCGTACCTCGGCCAGGGACCTGAAGGCGGCGGCGCCCAGGTCGACCGGGGCCTGGCCACCGACGGCGGCCGCGGCCCAGCTCGCCTGGAGGAACTCCTCCGAGGTACGCACCAGGTCGTGCGCCCGGGTGCGGATCCGCTCCGGGTCGCAGAGCAGCACGTGGGTGCCGGCCGGCATGGTGTCGACCAGCAGTTCCAGGCTCTCGCTGCCGATCAGCGCCGGGGCCAGCGACTCCATCCCCTCGACCGGGATGCCCTCGGCCAGCTTGTCGAGGATCTCGGCCAGCTCCGGGTGCTCCCCGGCGAGCGCGGCGGCCCGCCGACGCACCGCCGGGGTCAGCAGCAGCTCCCGGCACGGCGGGGCCCACAGCTGCGGTACGCCCTCGATGGTGCGCTGGTCGGCGACGGCGAAGGTGCGGATCTCCTCCACCTCGTCGCCCCAGAACTCGACCCGGGACGGGTGCTCGTCGGTGGGCGGGAAGACGTCCAGGATGCCGCCGCGTACCGCGAACTCGCCGCGCTTGGTGACCAGGTCGACCCGGGCGTACGCCAGGTCGGTGAGCCGGCGGGCGACCTCCTCCAGGTCGGCCTCCTCACCGGCGGAAAGCTGCACCGGCTCCAGGTCGCCGAGGCCCTTGAGCTGCGGTTGCAGCAGCGAGCGCACCGGTGCCACCACCACCCGCAACGGGCCGGCGTCGGCGTCGGCGCGGACGGTGTGCGGGCCCGGGGCGTCCGGGTGGGCGAGGCGACGCAGCACGGCCAGCCGCCGGCCGACGGTGTCGGAACGGGGCGAGAGCCGCTCGTGCGGCAGCGTCTCCCAGGACGGGAAGACCGCGACCTGCCCGGCCGGGAGCAGGCTGCCCAGCGCGGCGGCCAGGTCGTCGGCCTCCCGGCTGGTGGCGGTCACGGCGAGCACCGGCCGGCCGGCCCCACCGGCCGCCGGGTCGGCGGCGACGGCGGCCACGGCGAACGGGCGCAGCGCGGTCGGGGCGGTCAGGTCCAGCCCGTCGACCTGGGCGGCACCGGAGCGCGCCAGGTCACGCGCCCGGGCCAGCCCCGGGTCGGCCAGGGCGGCGGAGAAGAGTCCGGTGAGCATCAGTGATCACTTCCAGGAAAGCCGCCGGTCGGCCCGGGGCGCACGAAGATGCCCCCACGCCCGGCCGGGCCGGGGGGTGCATGGCCGCCAGCCTATCTCGCGAGGGAGACAATCGAGCCCGCAGCGGCGGTGCCGGAACGGGGGAGGACCAATGCCACAGCAGTGGGGCGCGGACCCACGCCAACAGACAGCCCAGGGACGATGGCGGGGGCTGGGCCTGCCCGACGGGATGACCTTCTACGAGGTGCGCTGCCTGATCGACGAGCCGGGCTGGGTCGGCCCGGTACCCAACCTCGGCTACCGGGTCTACCTGGGGCGCTCCGGCGGCTACCTGCGCCGGGTCAACGGTGGGGTCGCGTTCGCCGACGCGACGTCGGTGCTGCTCACCCGACCCGGCGACGAGATGAGCGTGGCTCACCCGCTCGGCTGCGGCGACGTCTACTCGTGCCTGGAGATCCGCCCCGAGGTGCTCGAGGAACGCCCGGACGCCCGCGACTGGTTCACCCGGCGCAGCTGGGACGGTCAGCTCGACGCCGCGCTGGACCTGGAGCACCGGATGCTGGTGGCCCGCAGCCGGCGCGGTCTGGACGGCTTCGAGCTGACCGAGCACACCCACCAGTTCCTGGCCACCCTGCTCAGCGGCAGCCCCCTGGGCCGGGGCGCCCCGGGCGCGGACCTGGACCGTGCGGTGGGGCGGCGACCGGCCACCCTGGCCGCCCACCGACGCCTCGCCGACCAGGCCCGCCAGGTGCTCGCCGCGTCGGGTTTCACGCTGGGGCTCACCGAGGTCGCCCGGCTGGTCGGCTGCTCACCGCACCACCTGAGCCGGGTGTTCCAGCGGGTCACCGGGCGCAGCATCACCGCCTACCGCAACGAACTACGGGTCCGGGCGGTGCTGGACCTGCTGGGCCGCTCCGATCCACCCCGGCTGGGCACGATCGCCGCCGAGTACGGCTTCGCCGACCAGGCGCACCTGAGCCGGGTGGTCCGGGAGCGGGTCGGCCACCCGCCCGCCCGCCTGCGTCGACTGCTCGCACCCACCGACTGACGCCCCCGGCGGCCGGCCCCCGGGTCGCGGGGCGCTCGTCGTGGCGGGGCCGCCGGTCGAACCGAACCGCGCACGAATCTTCAAGATTTCGACCCGCGTGCCGACCGAGGATGGAACAGCCAGCCCGGTCGGTCGACGTTGCGCCGGCCGAGGGAGACGCGGACCTGTTCGGGGAGGCCCGCGTACCCCCCAGTCGGGCTGACCGGGGATGCCGTCCGGCACCCGGTGGAGGTGCCGTACCCCGGTGCGGCACCTCCACGCCCGGCCGCGTTCCGTTCAGTAGCGCACGGCGATGCGTCGTTCGACCGCGTCGACCCGGATCTCCCCGCCGTACGGAATGATCAACTGCGGGTCGGTGTGGCCCAGGTCGACGTCGAAGACCACCACCGCGTCCGGGCGGTACGCGGTCAGCGCCCGGACGATGGCACCCCGCTGGGCGGCACCCCACGCCAGCCGTTGCGCCACCGGCAGCGGTCGTGCGAAGTCCCACGCCTTGGGGCGGCCGACGACGACCGCCGGGAAGGCGGCGAGCAGTCCCCGCTCACCCATGTTCCGGACGATCCGGAACACCTCCTGCGCGTCGGGCAGTTCGTTGGAGGTCTCGACGACGAGCACCGAGCCGGCCAGGTCGGCGGCCGACGGGACCCGGTCGGCGGCCATCAACCAGTGCAGGATCTCCAGGCAGCCGCCCCAGGTGCGGCCCTCGACCACCGTCGACGGGCCCCGCCAGCGCCAGCCCTCGCCGGGCAGCATCGGCGGTTCGACCGCGAGCGTGGCGGGGTCCCGCCAGTCGCCCGGTTCGTCACCCCACTGCGGCGCGGGGGTCAGCTCGTACCAGCCGGAGGTGAACAGGGCGGCGTGCAGCGAGTCGAGGGTCAGCGGGTGCGGCGCACCGGGTCGGCCGAGGTGCACCAGCACCGAGCCACCGTGGTAGGCCACCATGCCCAGCCGGTAGAGGTGGTTGAGGACGTTGGTGTTGTCCGAGTAGCCGAAGTAGGGCTTCGGGTTGGCCCGCAGCACCGCGTCGTCCAGGTGCGGGGTGACCGTGATCAGGTCGTCGCCGCCGACGGTGGCGAGCACGGCGGTGACCGTCGGGTCGGCGAAGGCGGCGGTCAGGTCGCGCGCCCGGTCCCGGGGGTCGGCCCGGGTCTGCCGGGTGGTCGGGTACTCCACCGGCTCCAGGCCGAACTCCTCGCGCAGCCGGCGCAGGCCCAACTCGTACACGTGGGGGAAGAGACCCGCCAGGCCGGCGGAGGGGGAGACCACCGCGACCCGGTCGCCCGGCTTCGGCTTGGCGGGGTATTCGGGAAGGGTCACGAGCGGAACCTACCGCCCACCACCACCGGTTTTGGCCCGACAAAACCCCGCAGGTCGGGCATGGCGGCCATAGGCTGGGCCGGTGGACGAGGAGCCGCAGACCCGGGACTGGCTGCCCCGCACGGCGGCGCTGCTGGTCGGCACGCTGGTGCTGGCCACCGCGTTCATCGCGGCCTACGTCGGCGCGCTGCACCAGCCGCACCCCCGGGACGTGCCGGTCGGGGTGGTGACCGGCGACCAGCGCGCCGGGGCGCTTCTGACCACCGTGCGGGAACGCACCGACACGATCAAGCCCGTCGGGTACGCCGACCCCGGCGCGGCCGACGACGCCCTCACCGCCCGCCAGGTGTACGCCGTGCTCACCTCCGCCCCCGACGGCACACTCACCCTGGCCACCGCCAGCGCCTCCGCGCCGGCCGCCACCGAACTGGTCACCGGGGTCCTCACCCCGGCCGCCCGGCAGGCCGGGCTGCCGCTCACCGTCACCGACCAGGTGCCCGTCTCCCCCGACGACCCGCGTGGCCTGGTGCCCTTCTACCTGGCCGTCGGGCTGGTGCTCGGCGGCTACCTGGCCTCGACCGCGCTCGGCGTCTCGCTCGGCACCGCCCCGCGCGGGCTGCGCCGGGCCGGGCTGCGGATCGGCTCGCTGGCCGTGCACGCGGTGCTGCTCGGGACCATCGGCGCGGTGCTGGTCGGCCCGGTCCTCGACGTCTGGGACCACGACCTGCTCGCGGTGGCGGCGGTCGGCATGCTCACCGTCTTCACCGCCGCGATGGTCGCCGCCGCCGTGCAGGGCTGGCTGGGGCTGCTCGGCACCGGGCTGGTGATCCTGCTGCTGGTGGTGCTCGGCAACCCCGGCTCGGGCGGCATCTACGCCCCCGAGTTCCTGCCCGCCGCGCTGCGCGGCATGCACCGCTGGAACGTTCCCGGCCTCGCCACCGACCTACTCAAATCGGCCGTCTACTTCGACTGGCGGTCGGCCCGCTGGCCGCTGGCCGGGCTGCTGGCCTGGACCGTCCTCGGCCTGTCCGGCCTGCTCACCGCCGCCCGGTTCCGGGCACGCCGGGCCGGTCGGGCAGGCGTCGGGGGCGACGCGCGGTGACCGTGGGGAAGGTGACACACCGAACCCCTTCCTCCCGGACCGGGCCGCGCAGATACCATCCAGGGAGTCGGACAGCGCTGTCCTTCGTACTCACGTAAGGAGCGCACGGTGACCGACCAGCATGATCACGACGGGCCCGACGCCGCACTGCGGGCCGACATCCGTCGACTCGGCACCCTGCTCGGCCAGACCCTGGCCCGGCAGGAGGGTCGGCCGCTGCTCGACCTGGTCGAGGAGATCCGCGCCCAGGTCCGCTCCGACGCCCCGGCCGCCGCGCAGCGCCTCGGCGGGCTGGACGTGACCACCGGCACCAAGCTGGCCCGCGCCTTCTCCACCTACTTCCACCTGGCCAACATCACCGAGCAGGTGCACCGGGCCCGCGACCTGCGCCGTCGCCGGGCGATCCAGGGCGGCTGGCTGGACCAGGCGGCCAAGATGATCGCCGAGCGCGGGGTGCCGGCCGAGGAGATCGCCGCCGCCGCCCGCCGCCTCGCGGTACGCCCCGTCTTCACCGCCCACCCCACCGAGGCGGCCCGCCGGTCGATCCTGTCCAAGCTGCGCGCCATCGCCGACGAGCTGGACGCCGAGACCGCCAACGCCATCCTCTACGGCGCCAGCGACGAGGCCCCGGCCAACCGCCGCCTCGCCGAACTGCTCGACCTGATGTGGCAGACCGACGAGCTGCGCCTCGACCGGCCCGACCCGACCGACGAGGCCCGCAACGCCATCTACTACCTGCGCGACCTGTACGCCGAGGCCGCCCCGCAGGTGCTCGACGACCTGGCCGACACGTTGCGCACCCTCGGCGTGGAGACCTCGCCGACGTCGCGCCCGCTGACCTTCGGCACCTGGATCGGCGGCGACCGGGACGGCAACCCGTTCGTCACCCCCGTGGTCACCCGCGAGGTGCTGCGCATCCAGCACGAGCACGGCATCACCGCCACCGAGGCGGCGATGGAGCACCTGGTCAACGAGGTCTCCGTCTCCCGCCGGCTGCGCGCCGTGTCGCTGGACCTGTCGGCCAGCCTCGCCGCCGACCTGGACGCGCTGCCCGAGGTGGCCCCCCGGTTCCGCCGGGTCAACGCCGAGGAGCCCTACCGGCTCAAGGCCCGCTGCGTGAAGGCGAAGCTGGCCAACACCCGGGAGCGGCTGCGCGCCGGCACCCCGCACGTGCCGGGCCGGGACTACCAGGGCTCCGGCGAACTGATCGCCGACCTGGAACTGCTGCGCGCCTCGCTGGCCCGCAACTCCGGGCAGCTCACCGCCGTCGGTCGGCTCGCCTCGACCATCCGTACCGTCTCCGCGTTCGGCCTGCACCTGGCCACCATGGACGTCCGGGAGCACGCCGAGAAGCACCACGAGGTGCTCGCCCAGCTCTACACGGCGGTCGGCGAGGTGTCGGACTACCCGTCGCTGACCCGGCTGGAGCGCACCAAGCTGCTCGCCGACGAGCTGACCGGCCGCCGGCCGCTGTCCGCCCTGGACACCCCGTTGACCGAGGCGGCGCGCAAGACGTTCGACGTGTTCGGGACGATCCGCGAGGCGCAGGACCGGTTCGGCGGCGAGGTCATCGAGTCGTACATCATCTCGATGACCCTCGGCGTGGACGACGTGCTCGCGGCGGTGGTGCTGGCCCGGGAGGCCGGCCTGGTCGACGTGCACACCGGGCGGGCCCGGATCGGTTTCGTCCCGCTGCTGGAGACCCCGGCGGAGCTGAACGCCGGCGGCGAGATGCTCAACGAACTCCTCTCCCTGCCGGCCTACCGGGCGCTGGTCGCGGCCCGGGGCGACGTGCAGGAGGTGATGCTCGGCTACTCCGACTCCAACAAGGAGGCCGGCATCACCACCAGCCAGTGGTCGATCCACCGGGCCCAGCGGGCGCTGCGGGACGTGGCCGCCCAGCACGGCGTGCACCTGCGGTTGTTCCACGGCCGGGGCGGCACCGTCGGACGCGGCGGCGGCCCCACCCACGAGGCGATCCTGGCCCAGCCGTACGGCACCCTGGACGGCGCGATCAAGGTGACCGAGCAGGGTGAGGTCATCTCCGACAAGTACACCCTGCCGGCGCTGGCCCGGGAGAACCTGGAGCTGACCGTGGCCGCGGTGCTCCAGGCGACGCTGCTGCACACCGCCCCCCGGCAGCCCGCCGAGCAGTTGGAACGCTGGGACGCGGCGATGGACGTGGTCTCCGAGTCGGCCTTCCGGTCGTACCGGGGCCTGGTGGAGGACCCGGACCTGCCGGCGTACTTCTGGGCGTCGACGCCGACGGAGCTGCTCGGCGCGTTGAACATCGGCTCCCGGCCGGCGAAGCGGCCGAACACCGGGGCCGGCCTCGGCGGCCTGCGGGCCATCCCGTGGGTGTTCGGCTGGACGCAGACCCGGCAGATCGTGCCCGGCTGGTTCGGGGTCGGCTCCGGCCTCGCCGCCGCCCGCGCCGCCGGCCTGGAGGACGTGCTGGCCGAGATGCACCGCAACTGGCACTTCTTCCGCACGTTCCTGTCGAACGTGGAGATGATGCTGACCAAGACCGACCTCAGCATCGCCCGCCGGTACGTCGAGACGCTGGTCCCCGAGGAGCTGCACCCGATCTTCGACAAGATCCAGCAGGAGTACGAGCTGACCAAGCAGGAGGTGCTGGCGGTCACCTCGTCGCCGGCCCTGCTGGAGAACTCGCCGGTCCTCCAACGCACCCTGGCGGTGCGCGACACCTACCTGGAGCCGCTGCACCACCTCCAGGTGGCGCTGCTGCGGCAGTACCGGGACTCCGGCGCCGCCGGCCGGGCGGTCATCACCGCACCTGGCGGCCGACGCGCCCCCAGCGACGGTACGGCCCTGGAGCGGGCCCTGCTCACCACGGTCAACGGCATCGCCGCCGGGATGCGCAACACCGGCTGACGACGTCGTCCCTGCCACCGCCCCGGAGGCGGTGGCAGGGCCCGGCCGGGCCCGCACCGGCGCGTGCCGCCGGCCGGCGGCACCGGCTCAGAAGTCGCCGCCCCCGAAGTCCCCACCGCCGAAGTCGCCGCCCCCGAACCCACCGCCGCCGAAGTCACCGGCGGTGCCGAAGTCGCCGCCCGGGTCCCCGGCCGTGCCGAAGTCCGCGCCGTCGCCGAAGCCCTCCTGGTAGCCGGCGTCGTACCCCGGGTCGGCGAAGGCCGGCGAGAAGAGCGCGTCGGCGATCAGCATCCCGCCGACCACCCCGACGCCCGCCCCCAGCGCGGTCTTCCACCACGGCGTCGAGTACCAGCCGGCCGGCACCGGCCGGCCCTGGTAACGCCCGCCCGGGTAGTAGTACGGGGTGTCCCGGCCGGGCTGCGGACCGGCCCTGAACGTCTGCCCCTGCACGTCCACCTGACGCTCCCGGGTGATCTCCCCGGCCCCCTGCGCGGCGGCCAGCGGGGGCAGCTCCGGGCCCGGGTCCAAGCCGAGCGCCACCCGGGCCGCCCGCGCGTAGGCGAGCCCCTCCAACGCGGTCTCCCGGGCCAGCCGGAACTGGTGCACCGTACGGGCCTGTTCCAGCTGGCTGCCCGCCGCGTTGTACCGCTCACCCGCGTCGACCAGCGCCTGGCGTACCGCCGGGTCGTCGCCGTGCAGGTTCATCACCTGGCCGCCGAGGCGTTCGTACCACCGCTGGGCGTCGGCGCGGACGTCGGCGAGGCTGCGCGCCTCCCGGGCCGCCTTCTCCCGCCGCCACCAGACGAAACCACCGGCCAGCATGGCGACCAGGATGAGCACGAGCAGAAATTCCATTCTCCGAACGTACCCGGGGGCGTCGAGTCGTACCCGTTTGGCAAGCTCTGGTGATGGACTTCTCGACGCTGGCCGTGGTGGTGGTCTGCCTCGCCGCCGGCGGGGCGGTCGGCTGGTACGCCGCCCGCGCCCGGTCGGCCACCGAGATCGCCCGGCTGGAGGCCACCCTCGCCGCCAACCGGGAGGGCGAGGGCCGGCTGGAGCAGTCGATGCGGGCGCTGAGCTACGAGGCGACCGCCCAGTCCCAGGAGGCGGTGGCCCGCGCGGTGGCCCCGCTGCACGACACCCTGCGCCGCTACGAGCAACGGGTCGGCGAGCTGGAACGCGACCGCGTCGACGCCTACGCCGAGCTACGCGAACAGGTCCGCTCGATGGGGGCCGTCTCCGGTGAGCTACGCACCGAGACCAAGCAGCTCGTCGCCGCGCTGCGCGCCCCGCAGGTACGCGGACGCTGGGGCGAGCACCAGCTCCGCCGGATCGTCGAGGCGGCCGGCATGCTGGAGCACTGCGACTTCAGCGAGCAGGTCACCGCCGCCACCGACCACCAGGGGGTCCGCCCCGACCTGGTGGTCCGGCTGCACGGCGGGCGGACGGTGGTGGTGGACGCCAAGGCGCCCTTCGACGCCTACCTGACGGCGATGGAGGCCCGCGACGAGCGCAACCGGGACACCCACCTCGACCGGCACGCGAAGCACCTGCGCGGGCACGTCGACGCGCTGGCCGCGAAGACCTACTGGGCCGCGTTCGACGACAGCCCGGAGTTCGTGGTGCTGTTCGTGCCGGCCGACCCGTTCCTGGACGTGGCGTTGCAGCGCGACCCGACGCTGCTGGAGCACGCGTTCGCCCGCAACGTGGTGCTCGCCACGCCGGCCACCCTGGTCGCGCTGCTGCGTACCGTGGCGTACTCGTGGCGGCAGGAGGCGTTGGCCCGCAACGCGGTGGCGGTGCACACGCTCGCCCGGGAGCTGTACGGCCGGCTGTCCACCCTGGGCGATCACGTCGGCAAGCTCGGCAGCTCGCTCGGTGGCGCGGTGACGGCGTACAACCGGGCGGTGGGCTCGCTGGAGGCCCGGGTCCTGGTCAGCGCGCGCAAACTGGCCGAGCTGGGCGTCTCCGACCAGGAGCTGACCGTCCCGGCCCAGGTCGAGCTGGCCCCCCGCCAACCCCAGGCCCCCGAACTCCTCCCCACCGACGACCGCCCCTGACCCACCCCGGCCCGGCCCGGCCCCGCCGCCGCGCCGCAGGCGCCCGGCGGCTGAGGGCGCGATGTCGGCTCAATAGCCGTATCGAAACGGCCGGAAACCGCCAAATCGGCGAAAGTGCGTCGACCCACGGGCCCGGGAAGGGCGCGGGCCGACGGGCGGCCGGGCGGGCACGGACCGGCGGGCGGGCACGGGCCGACGGGCGATCAGCCGGGCGTGCGGGTGGGTGGTCAGGAGCGGCGGGCGGATTCCACCAGGAACGGGACACCCTGCTGGCAGGTGCTCATCAGGTCGGGTTGGGCCCGGCCGGTGACGGTCACCCGGGCTCCGGCCACGAGGACGTCCTTCGGGCCGCCGACCAGTTGGTGACCGTCGAGCAGCACACACCCCGGCTCGACACCCGCCTCGACGGTGCCGGTCAGCTCCGTCGCGCCCGGACCGGGCGGCAGCCGTGGGCCGCCGGGCGGCGGCTTCAACCCGCCGGGCGGCACCGAACCGGCCGGCGGTGCGGACGGGGCCACCGATGCCGGCGACGTGGACGGCGGCACGGTGCCCGTCGGGGTGACCGTGTCCGTCGGGGTGACCGTGGGGGCCGGGGAACTGGTCGGCGTGGCCGGCGGACCGGTGACGTCGGCACCGTCGCCACAGCCGGCGAGCGCCACACCGGCGGCCAGCAGCACGACGACCGCCATCCGAGGAGTTCTCATACCACTGGGACGCGCCGCACCCGTGATCCGTTCCGTCCGCCGGGAACCCACCGACGAGGGACACCGGTGCCGGCAGGCCACCGACGACCACGCCGACACCGACCCGCGGCGGGCGCGTCACCCCGGTGCCGGGTCGGCGCGGGGCTTCCGTGCCGGGTCAACCCCGCCGGAGCCGGTCCCCAGCCGGCGGGCGGAGCCGGTCCCCAGCCGGCGGGCGGAGCCGGTCCCCAGCCGGCGGGCCCGCCCGGGGTCAGCCGCGGGAGGCGGCCTTCATGTCGCGCTTGAGTTCCTGCGGCAGTGAGAAGGTCAGCCGCTCGTTGGCGGTGACCACCTCGTCGACGTCGGTGAAGCCCCGCGCGGCCAGATGGGCAAGCACCTCGTGGACCAGTTCGTCGGGCACGCTCGCGCCGGAGGTGAGCCCCACCGTCCGGGCGTCGACCAGCCAGGCGTCGTCGATCTCGTGGGCGAAGTCGACCAGGTGCCCGGCGCGGGCCCCGGCGTCCAGGGCCACCTCGACCAGGCGCACCGAGTTGGACGAGTTGCGCGAGCCGACCACGATCACCACGTCGCAGTCGGGGGCGATCTCCTTGACCACGTGCTGCCGGTTGGAGGTGGCGTAGCAGATGTCGTCGCTGGGCGGCGACTGGAGCAGCGGCAGCCGGGTCTTGAGCCGGGCCACCGTCTCCAGCGTCTCGTCCACCGACAGCGTGGTCTGGGAGAGCCAGACGACCTTGTTCGGGTCGCGCACGGTGATCCGGTCCACGTCGTCGGGGCCGTCGACGAGCTGGATGTGGGCGGGGGCCTCCCCGGCGGTGCCGATGACCTCCTCGTGCCCCTCGTGACCGATCAGCAGGATGTCGTAGTCCTCGGCGGCGAACCGCTTGGCCTCCTGGTGCACCTTGGTCACCAGCGGGCAGGTCGCGTCGATCGCCCGCAGCGACCGGGCTTTGGCCTGCTCGTAGACCTCGGGGGCGACGCCGTGCGCGGAGAAGATGACGGTGGCGCCCTCGGGCACCTCCTCGTTCTCCTCCACGAAGATCGCGCCCCGCGCCTCCAGGGTCTGCACCACGTGCTTGTTGTGCACGATCTGCTTGCGGACGTAGATCGGCGCGCCGTAGAGCTTCAGCGCCTCCTCGACGGTCTGTACCGCCCGGTCCACCCCGGCGCAGTAGCCGCGGGGCTTGGCCAGGAGCACGCGCTTGCCGGTCTTTGGGGTCGCCTCAGGCTCGGTCACCCGCCCATCGTACGTGTCGACATCTCCCCCGGCAGGAGCTGCGACCCGTACCACAGCGGGGGTACGGGTCGCGGCGGGCGGCCCGGCAGCGCCGGGTCGTCGGGGGCGGACCGTAGGGTGGGCGGGTGACCGACGCCCCCCGCAGCACCCCCGAGGAACCCTGGCCGGTCCGGGTGGTCAGCCAGAAGGTCGGCGCGTGGATCGCCAAGCTCGGCTGGGTCTGGGTCGACGGGCAGGTGGCACAGATCAGCCGTCGCCCGGGGGCGGGCACGGTCTTCCTGACCCTGCGCGACCCGTCGGCCGACCTCAGCCTCACCGTCACCACCAACCGGGACGTCCTCGACTCGGGCGCACCGGAGCTGCGCGAGGGCGCCCGGGTGGTGCTGCACGCCAAGCCGGAGTTCTACGCGGCGCGGGGCACGCTGAGCCTGCGCGCCGACGAGATCCGCCAGGTGGGGCTCGGTGAGCTGCTGGCCCGGCTGGAGAAACTCAAGAAGCTGCTCGCCGCCGAAGGGTTGTTCGACCGGGCCCGCAAGCGCCGGCCGCCGTTCCTGCCGCAGCGGATCGGCCTGGTCACCGGCCGGGCGTCCGCCGCCGAGCGGGACGTGTTGACCAATGCCCGGCGGCGCTGGCCGGCGGTGGAGTTCCGCACGGTCAACGTGGCGGTGCAGGGGCCGGGGGCGGTGTCGCAGATCGTCGACGCGCTGCGGGTCCTCGACGCCGACGAGAGCGTCGACGTGATCATCCTGGCCCGGGGCGGCGGCGGCATCGAGGATCTGCTGCCCTTCTCCGACGAGGCGCTGTGCCGGGCGGTCTTCGCCTGTCGTACCCCGGTGGTGAGCGCGATCGGCCACGAGACGGACGCGCCGCTTGTCGACTACGTCGCCGACGTCCGCGCCTCCACCCCGACGGACGCCGCCAAGCGGGTCGTGCCCGACCTGGCCGACGAGGTACGGCTGATCGGCCAGGCCCGTTCCCGGCTGGAGCGGGCGGTCCGCAACCTGGTCGACCGGGAGTCGCACCGGCTGACCCTGCTGCGGTCCCGGCCGGTGCTGGCCCGCCCGCAGGTGATGGTCGAGCAGCGGGCGGCCGAGGTGTCCGCGTTGCGGGACCGGGCGGGGCGCAACCTGCACCACCGGCTCGACGCGGCCACCGGCGACCTGCGGCACACCCTGGCCCGGCTGCGGGCGCTCTCCCCCGCCGCCACCCTCGACCGGGGCTACGCGATCGTGCAGCGGGCCGACGGGCACGTGGTCCGGGTGGCCGGCGAGGTGGCCGGGGGCGACCCGCTGCGGGTCCGCCTCGCCGAGGGCGAGCTGACCGTGACCGTGGACGCATGAGGAGGACGAGATGAGCGACCGGAAGCCCGAGGATCAGCTCAGCTACGAGCAGGCCCGCTCCGAGCTGGCCCAGGTGGTGGAGCGGTTGGAGGCCGGCGGCACGTCGCTGGAGGAGTCGCTGGCGCTGTGGGAGCGCGGCGAGCGGCTCGCCGCCGCCTGCCAACGCTCCCTCGACGGCGCCCGCGCCCGGATCGACGCCGCCCGGTCGACCACCGACGCCTGACCCGGGGGTCAGCTGACCAGGCGGATGCGGACCCGGCGGTTCTGCTTGCCCTTGCTCTCCACCTTGACCACCTGGATCCGCCCGACCTGCCCGATGGACGCGACGTGGGTGCCACCGTCGGCCTGCACGTCGAGACCCTCGATGTCGACGATCCGGACCTCCTGCTCGTCCGGCGGGATGAGGTTGGTCTGGGTACGGACGATGTCGGGGATGGCCAGCGCCTCGTCGCGGGGCAGCACCCGGACGGAGACCCGCCGGTCGGTGGCCAGTTCCTTGTTGACCGCCTCTTCGAGCAGGCCCTTGAAGCCCTCGGGGGGCTGCGGCAGGTTGAAGTCCATCCGGGCCTCGCCCGGCTCCATGTTGCCGCCGGTCACCAGCGCACCGAAGTCACGGAACACCACGCCGCAGAGCACGTGCAGGCCGGAGTGGGTGCGCATCAGGGTGAACCGGCGCTCGTCCTCGATCGCGCCCCGGACCTCGGTGCCGACCGGCGGCACCGGGTCGCCCTCGGCGGGGATCAGGTAGAGGTCGTCACCCTTGTGGGTGCCGACGATCCGGGTCTGCACCCCCTGCCACAGCAGCACGCCGTGGTCCGGCGGCTGGCCGCCGCCACCGGGGTAGAAGGCGGAGCGGTCCAGCACGATGCCGCGTTCGGGATCGACGTGCACGACTCGGCAGGTCCACTCGCGCAGGGACGGGTCGGCGAGGTCGAGACGCTCGGTGCGTCCGTGGTGGGAGATGCCCATGGGGGCGCAGCGTACTACCGATCGTCGCGCACCGTGAGACTAGCCACGCCCGGCCTCGACCCAGTAGCCGGCCAGTCGCCTGACCACCTCGACCAACTCCGCCTCGTCGAGGGTGAAGGGGAGACGGACGTGGTCCAGGTAGGAGCGTGCCCCCACGGCGAAGTGCGAGCCGAGCATCAACTGCATGCCGTGGTGCTGGGCGACGTGGTTGAGCTGTTGCAGCGGCCGGGGGGTGGCGCACCAGACGCTGAGCCCGCCGTGGGGTGACTCGTGCCGCCACTGCGGCAGGTGTTCGGCGAGGGCGGCGAGCAGGGCGTCGCGGCGGCCGAGCAGTTCCCGCTGCCGTTCGAGGCGGATCTGCGGCAGGTCGTCGAGGAGTTCGACGGCGAGCAGTTGGGTGGGCAGCGGGCAGCCCAGGTCGTACATGGCCCGCAGGTGCACGATCCGTTGCAGCTCGCGGCGGGGGCCGATCAGCCAGCCGATCCGCAGGCCCGGCCAGCAGACCTTGCTGAGGCTGCCGACCGTGTAGATCTGCGCGCCGGGGGCGTACGCGCCGATCGGGGGTGGCGGGAGCGGGCCGTCGATCCGGGTGTCGGCGAGGGTGAGGTCCTCCACCAGCGGCACCCCGTACCGGCGGGCGATGGAGGCCAGCGCCGCCCGCCGGCGCTCGGTAATCGTCCACCCGGTCGGGTTGTGGTATGTCGGGATGACGTAGATGAAGGAGGGTTCGTACCGACGGACGGCCGCCTCTACCGCCTGCGGATCGACACCCTCCCGCTCGATCGGCACGACGACCAGCCGCAACCCGGCGGTACGCAGCGACGCCAGCACCGTGGGGCAGGTCAGCTCCTCGACCAGGACGGTGTCGCCCCGCCGGGTCAGCACCCCCGCCAGCAGGGACAGCGCCTGGGTCGCGCCGTTGGTGACGATCACCTCCTCGGCGGCGGTGACCCGGCCGTCGGCGGTCAGCTTGCCGGCGATCCGCTCCCGCAGCGCGGGGTAACCGGCCGGTTCGTACACCCGGCCGGGCAACGCGGCGGCGGCCAGGGCGGGCAGCCGGGACATCGCCGCCATCAGCCACGGGCCGGGCGGCGGCGACGGGACCGTCAGGTCGACGGTCCGTGACCGGTCGCGGACCACGTCGGCGATGAAGCCGCTCGCCGCCGCGCCGTAGTCGGCGGGGGGCGCGACGGCGGGTTGGGCGTGCGCCACCCGGGTCCCGCTGCCCTGGAGGCTGACCAGCCAGCCCTCGTCCTTGAGCAGGCTGTACGCCTGGGCGATGGTCGTCCGGCTGACGGCCAGCGCCACGGCGAGCCGCCGTTCCGGGGGCAGTTCACTGCCCGGGGGCAGCGATCCGAGCCGGATCAGCAGTCGCAGCTGCTCGGCCAGGCCGCGGTAGAGCCGGGTCTGGTCGTCCTTCCACGCACCGATCTGAGCGGCCAACTCTTCCGCGTTCATGCTCTCCCCCCAATGGACTGAGGATTGGCTATTTCCCTCAGCCACTGACTTGAGCAATATTCCATCGTCACGTTAGCGGGGGGCTGTGACTACGATCTGGCACCGACCTGCCCGCTCTGCGGCCAGGTCCGCTTCCGACGCGTGACGTCGCACCGAGTGTCATCTCACTCGAGCCGCCGAGGGAGACGGTTCCAAGCAGAACGGGGAGCGGGAGCCGCATGGAGTCGTCGTTGCACGCAGCCGCGGGCTCGAACGGCACGGGGCAGCGCGTACCGGCCCCCCGCGCCGCGTCCGGACCGGCCACTCCCCCGGGCAGTCCGCCGGTCGACCCGGCGTCGACCGAGGCCCTGACGCCGCTGCTGCGTACGGAGATCGTCCGCCTCGTCGAGGCCGAGGCGTCCCCGGCGGTGACCCAGTCACTGCTGACCCCGCAGCGGCTGCGCGCCATCTGTGAGGTCGCCTCGGAGGACCTGCTCGCGCTCGCCCGCCGGGACCCGGCCGCCGGTGGATCGTGGCAGTACGTCTGGGACAGCTACGTCGCCTACCGGGCGACCCTCGCCTACCGGGTGGCGCACGCCGTCCACCGGGCCGGGGACACCCCGCTGACCCCGGACGTCCGGCTCGCCGTGGCCCGCCGGGTCTCCGAGGCCGCCAAGGTCCGCACCGGCGTGGAGATCCACCCGGCCGCCACCATCGGGCGGCGACTGATCATCGACCACGGGCTCGGCACGGTGATCGGCGAGACCACCGAGATCGGCGACGACGCGTACATCCTCCAGGGGGTCGTGCTCGGCGCGCGGGGCATCGCCGACAACCCCAGCGGCCGGCGGCACCCCCGGCTCGGCGACCGGGTCGAGGTGGGCGCGTTCGCCCGCATCCTCGGCGCGGTGACGGTCGGCGACGACGTGCTGATCGGGCCCGGGATCATCGTCACCACCGACGTGCCGAGCCACCGCCGGGTCCGGCTGCTCAACCAGTACCAGGGCACCTCCGGCGAGTGCAACGTCCGGGTCTTCGGCGTCGTCCCGGTCTGCGAGGGCGTGGTCGAGGTGCACGGCACCGGTCTCGCCGCGATCGAGGTCGACCTGGTGACCAGCACCGGCCAGCACCGGCCGGTGGTGGTCCTCGAGCGCGACGACCGGCGGGTCCGGTGCGCGGTGAACCGTCCCGGCACCGACGAGCGGCTCCGGATCATCGACACCTGCGGGAACGAGACGGTCCTCTACAACCTCCAGCAACTCTGGCGGGCGCTCGACGAGTTCGGCTTCGCGTGACCAGGAGATGAGATGACGAACCACACCGGCGCCCGCGCCGGCCGCTGGCAGCTCGGGCTGCTCTACCTGCTGGTGTGCCTGATCTGGGGTACCACCTGGTACGGCATGAAGATGAGCGTGGAGACCCTGCCGCCGATCACCGCGGCCGGGTTGCGCTTCCTGGTGGCCTTCCCGTTCCTGCTCGCCGTCTGCCTCGCCGCGCCGGGGGTGTCGCTGCTGCCGCCGCCGGGCCGCCGCTGGGTGGTGCCGTTCATCGCGGTGGTCTACATCGCCGTCCCGTACGCGCTGATCAACTACGGCGAGCAGCACATCAGCTCCGGCCTGGCGGCGTTGATCTTCTCGTCGGTCGTGGTCTTCCTGCTGCTCTTCTCGGTGCTGATCTCGCGGATCTCGGTGAGCTGGACGCAGTGGGCCGGCGTGGTGGTCGGGCTCGGCTGCCTGGTCGGCATCGTCCAGCTCACCGCCGGGATCAGCGCCCGGGGCGTGCTGGCACCGGCGGCCGTGCTGCTCGCCGCGGTCATGCACGCCCTGACGTACGCGGTGATGGCCCGCTACGGCGGCACCGTGCACGTGCTCACCCAGGAGACCCTGCCGATCGGGCTCGGGGCGGTGGGGCTGGTGGTGCTCGGGGCGTTCGTCGAGCGGCCCGACCTGGGCGCGATCTCCGGCCGCTCGCTGACCGGGGTGCTCTACCTCGGCCTGGTCGGCTCGGTGATCGGTTTCGCCGCCTACTTCTACCTGCTCCAGCACGTCGACGCGGTCCTGGTGTCGTACGTCTTCGTGCTCTTCCCGGTGGTGGCGCTGTTCGGGTCGGCGCTGCTGGAGAACTCGGCGCTGCCGGCCCTGGCGGTGGGCCTCGCGGTGGTCATGCTCGCCGCGTTCGGGCTGACCAAGAAGGCCACCGGGGGCGGTTCGGCGGCCACGCCCGCGCCGGTGGTCCCCGACGACGGGGCGACGCTCGACCGGTCCACCCTCGACACGATCTTCGAGCACGCCCGGGTCGCCTACCCGGGCGAGGCGTGCGGTTTCGTGCACGCCAGCGGGCGGGTGCACGAGGCCCGCAACATGGCCGACGAGATGCACCGCAAGGACCCGGTCCGGTTCCCGCGTACCGCCGCGACCGGCTACGTGCTGGCCCCGACCGACCTGATGTACCTCGAGGACAACCTCGACGTGGACGACCCGGTGGTGGTGCTCTACCACTCGCACCCCAACGGGCGGGCCTACTTCAGCGACGAGGACCGGCGCAACGCCCTGGTCGACGGGGTGCCGCTCTATCCGACGCTGGAGCAGCTGGTGGTCGGCATCGACGACACCGGCGTCCGGGAGGCCCGGTTGTTCCGGTGCGTCGACGGCGAGTACACCGAGCTGCGCTTCCTGCCCGGCCCGGACCGGCGTACGGCGGAGGTGGGTTGAGATGGGCATCCGTGACTCGATCCTGGACACCGTGGGGGGCACCCCGCTGGTGCGGCTCAGCCGGCTCACCGCCGACCTGCCCGGGGAGATCCTGCTCAAGCTGGAGCTGAACAACCCGGGCGGCAGCCACAAGATGCGCATCGCGCTGAACATGATCCGGGCGGCGGAACGGGAGGGTCTGCTCAAGCCGGGCTCCGGGCAGACCATCCTGGAGCCGACCGGCGGCAACACCGGGATGGGGATCGCGATCGCCGCCGCGGTGCTCGGCTACCGGGTGGTGCTGGTCATCCCGGACAACTACAGCGAGTCGAAGCGTCGCCTGCTGGCCAGCTTCGGGGTGGAGGTCCGGCTCTCGGACAGCACCCGGGGCAACAACTCGCACGGCGAGCTGGCCACCGAGATCCAGTTCGAGCACCCCGAGTACGTGATGCTCAACCAGGCGGCCAACCCGGCCAACCCGGAGATCCACCGGCTGACCACCGTCCGCGAGATCATCGCCGACCTGGACGGCACCCGGGTGGACGCCTACGTGGCAGGCATCGGCACCGGCGGTCACCTGACCGGCATCGGCGAGGTGCTCCGGCAGCACCAGGGCGGGCTGCGCATCCTCGGGGTGCAGCCGGAGGGCTGCGACATGTTCGCCGACGTGTTCGTCCCGCACCGCATCCAGGGGCTGTCCATCGGCATGATCCCGCCGGTGCTCAACACGGAGATCATCGACGAGATGGTCATGGTGAGCGAGGCGGACGCGATCGACGGGATGCGCCGGCTGATGGAGTGCGAGGGCATCGGCGCGGGGCCGTCGACCGGCGCGAACATCGCCGCGTGCCGCCGGCTGCTGGCCGCCTCGGACGAGCCGCTGACGCTGCTGACGGTGGCCTACGACCGGGTCAACGACTACCTGGAACTGCTCTGAGCCGGGGCTGACCGCAGCACCGGCTGCTGCGGCGGACACGACGACGGCGGGGTGGCCCCGGGGCCACCCCGCCGTCGGTGCACCCGCTCAGCTGAACAGGTTGTAGAACTCCTGCGGCGCCTCGACCACCTGATCGGCGGCGGGCTTCTGGGCGGCGGTGGCGTTGCCGTAGTCCGAGTAGGTGATCTTGATGTCCTGCGCGGCGCTCTGGCCGGCGGCCGGGATCTGGACCACCAGCTCGCTGAGCCGGCCCTGCGGGTCCAGCTTCGCGGTGAACGGCACCGACTGCGCCTGCGCACCCAGCGCGCTGATCACCGTCTGGTCGACGGAACCCGCCTCGGCGGCCTTCGACACGTCCAGGGTGCCGGCGTAGCTGCCCTCGCCGGTCTGCCGGACCTCGGTGATGCCCTGGGTCAGCACGGCGCTGCCGGCCGGGTCGACCTTCTCGAAGTCGAACCCGAGCGACTTGTTGCCCTTGATCCGGGTCTGGTCGAGGTGCTGGTACTTACCGAGGTTGAGCTTCTGCGCGCCGGGGATGCTGCCGGCGGACTTGCCGCCCAGGTCGAGCTTGACCCAGCTGTCCGGCTTGGCGTGGATCAGGTCCAGGTTCATCATCAGGTCCGACGACGCGTCCCCGATGCTCAGCTTCATCTGGGCGCTCTGGCTGGGCTGGTGCACCTGCCCCTCGGCGGTCGACCCCACCCCGCTCATGGTGAACCGGAAGTTGCCGTTGCGGATCTCGTTGGTGGAGTCCAGCAGAGCCTGCTTGGCCTCGGAGGTGCCGGGCGAGGCGCTGCCCGGGGCGACGCTGCCGGAGACCGACGGGGACGCGGAGGACCCCGCCTCACCGGTGCCGGAGTTGTTGCAGGCGGCCAGGCCGGGGGTGAGCAGCGCTGCGGCGAAGACCGCCGTACTGAAACGTCGAATGGTCACGTCGGGTTCTCCAGTCGGGTCGTCCGACCCCCGGCGGGCACCGGGGGCGTGCCGGCACGGGCGTGACACTTCCCGCGCGGCGCACGGTCCCCGCCCGGTCGGGCCGGCCCGGGGTCGTGTCCCTTCTGTTCCCGGACGTCGCCTTCCGCAATCCCCCCGGCCCGGTCCACCCGTGCCGCCGCCGGTCAGCGCAGTGCGCCGGCCAGCTCACGCAGCTCGTTGTCGCGGGCGTCGCCCACCACGATCACCGTACGGTTCGGTTCGAGGAGCACCAGCGCCTGCTCGTTGCCCCGCCCGGTGTACCGCTGCCAGTTCGCCCCGCCCAGGTCGGCCGGCCCCTGCGGCTGCCCCTGCGCGGTCAGCTCGGCGGGGATCAGCCGCTGCGGCGGCACGGTGCTCTGCACCAGCTGGGCGCCCCGCCCCTCCGGGGTGAGATACCCCACCCGCAGGGTCGCGCCGTCGTCGACGGTACGGAAACTGGCGCTCACCGTACGCCAGCCGTCGCCCAGCCCGGACGGCTCGGCGACGGGGAAGACGTTCGCGGCGCGGGCCTGCTCGTAGGCGGGGGCGGCGTCGACCGTGGTGGGCTGCTCGCCGCCGAGGAAGCCCCGGTAGAAGGCGAGCAGCAGGGCGATCGGCACCAACAGCACCAGCAGCGACAGGGCCATGTCCTTGGGCGAGCGCTCGGAACGGGGTCGCTCCGGACGCCCGGGACGCGCCGTCGCCGCCCGGTCCGGCGACCCGGCCCCGGCGACCAGCGCCGGCTCGGACTCCCCGGCGACGGGCACCGGCTCCGGGTCGCCGCCGACGAGGGCCGGTTCGGGCTCACCGCCCGCGACGGGGGCCGGCTCGGGCCCGCCGCCGGCCGGCGTACCCGCGCCGCCGCCGGGCGCGGACCCGGTGGGCGTGTCGGCGGTGGCCGGGGGCACCGGCGGCCGTCCGTCCGGCGGGGTCGGGTCGGCGGGTACGCGGTCGGCAGGCTGTGCGGCTTCCACCGGCCCATTCTCGCAGCCGCCCGGTGGGGCGATCCCGCCCACCATCGCCCCGCCCCGCCCCCGGACCTGGCATCGTGTGAGGATCAGCGACACAGCCGGCAGGGGGCGACCTGCGTCCCCGCCTGCCCACCCCGCACCGTCGCGAGGAGGAAGCCGCCATGACGAACACCAGGACGCGGGTCCCGCAGGACCTCGACCGTAACCTCGCCCTCGACCTGGTCCGGGTCACCGAGGCCGCGGCGATGGCCGCCGGCCGGTGGGTCGGCCGGGGCGACAAGGAGGGCGGCGACGGGGCAGCCGTCGACGCCATGCGCAAGCTGATCAACTCGATCCAGATGCGCGGCGTCGTGGTGATCGGCGAGGGCGAGAAGGACAACGCGCCGATGCTGTTCAACGGCGAGCAGGTGGGTGACGGCACCGGCCCCGAGGTGGACGTCGCGGTGGATCCGGTCGACGGCACCACGCTGATGAGCAAGGGCATGCCCAACGCGCTCGCCGTGCTGGCCGTCTCGGAGCGGGGGGCGATGTTCGACCCGAGCGCCGTCTTCTACATGGAGAAGCTGGCCGTCGGCCCGGAGTACGCCGACGTGGTGGACATCGAGGCCGGCCCGGCGGAGAACATCAGGCGGATCGCCAAGGTCAAGGGCACCGAGGTGGCCGAGGTCACGGTCTGCGTGCTGGACCGGTCCCGGCACGACGACCTGGTCGGGCAGATCCGGCGGACCGGGGCCGGCATCCGGTTCATCTCCGACGGCGACATCGCCGGGTCGATCGCCGCCGCCCGGGGTGAGTCGGGCGTCGACGTGCTGATGGGCATCGGCGGCACCCCGGAGGGGATCATCTCGGCGTGCGCGCTCAAGTGCATGGGCGGGGCGATGCAGGCCAAGCTCTGGCCGCAGGACGCGCAGGAGCGGGAGAAGGCGCTCGCCGCCGGGCACGACCTGGACCGGGTGCTCGGCACCGACGACCTGGTCACCGGGGACAACTGCTTCTTCGTGGCGACCGGGGTGACCTCCGGTGACCTGCTGCGCGGGGTGCGGTACCAGGCCGGTGGGGCGTACACCCAGTCGATCGTGATGCGCTCCAAGAGCGGCACGATCCGGGTGATCGACTCGTACCACCGGTTGGAGAAGCTGGCCCTCTACTCGGCGGTGGACTTCGACGGCAGGCCCCTGGCAGAGCAGGAGTGACAGTTTCCGGCACCGCCGCCCCTCCCGTCCTGTCCGCCGCCCGTCGGATCGCCGGCATCGGGTTGGCCACCGCCGCCGGCGTCGGCGTGGCCGTGCAGTCCCGGATCAACGGCGAGCTGGGGGTACGCCTGGCCGACGGCATCGCCGCCGCGGTGGTCTCCTTCGGCCTGGGGTTGCTGGTGCTGCTGGTGCTGGTCCCGGCCCTGCCCGGGGGGCGGCGCGGGCTGGCCGACCTGCGCGGGGCGTTGCGGTCCGGTGCGCTGCGTCCCTGGCAGATGCTGGGCGGGGTGTGCGGGGCGTTCCTGGTCGCCACCCAGGGGCTCACCATCGGCGCGCTCGGCGTGGCGGTGTTCACCGTGGCGGTGGTGGCCGGGCAGTCGGCCAGCAGCCTGGCGGTGGACCGGGCGGGCATCGGACCGGGCGGGCGGCAGCCGGTGACGGGTGCCCGGCTGGCCGGTGCGGTGCTGACCGTGCTGGCCGTGCTGTTGGCGGTCGGTGACCGGCTCGGCGACCCGGGCACCCTGGTGCTGGCCCTGCTGCCGTTGCTGGCCGGGTTGGGCCTGGCCTGGCAGCAGGCGGTCAACGGGCTGGTCCGGGCGGCGTCGGGCAGCGCGCTCGTCGCCACCGGGGTCAACTTCGCCGTCGGTACGGTGGCCCTGCTGGTCGCCTTCGGCGTGGACCTGGCGGTCCGGGGTGCTCCCGGTGGCGCGCTGCCGACCGAGCCGTGGCTGTATCTGGGCGGCCCGATCGGCATCGTCTTCATCGCGGTCGCGGCGGCGATCGTCCGGTTCACCGGGGTCCTGTTGCTGGGGCTGGCCACCATCGCCGGTCAGGTCGTCGGGGCCGTCGTGCTGGACGTGGTGTTGCCGACGTCGGCGTCGCACCCGGGTCCGGCCACCCTGGCCGGCGCGCTGCTGACCCTGGTCGCGGTGCTGGTGGCGGCGCTGGGCCCGGCCCCGCGCCGCTGACCCGAGCGTCCGAGCCGACACTGCGCGCGGGCGGACCGTCGGCGGCCCGGCCCGGCGGGGCGGTCAGTGGGCCGCGCCCGCCGGGGTGGGCGTCCCGAGGGTGGCGGTGAGGGTGCGGACGGTGGCGGCCAGCGCCTCGTGAAGCGGGGTCGGGGTGATGCCGAGGACGGCGGTGGCCCGGGTCGAGTCCATCACGAACGGCCTGGCGAACTGGTGCGCGGTCTCCCGCAGCTCGCGGGCGAAGGGGTCGGTCAGGCCGCCGAGCCAGAGCAGCGGGTAGGGCAGCCGGGTCAGCTTCGGCGGCGGCGCGTCGGCCAGCTCGGCCGCCCGGACGGCCAGCTCGCGGACGCTGGTCGGCGCGGCGCTGGGCACGTGCCAGGCGTGTCCCCAGGCCCGCTCGTCGGCCGCGGCGGCGACCAGGGTACGCACGACGTCCCCCACGTACGTCCAGGTGTGCGGGGCGTCCCAGTTCACCGGCAGGAGGACCCGCTGGCCGGCGAGCACCTTCGGCAGCACCAGCGGCAGCAGGGAGTTGCCCTCGGCACCGAGGTAGTCCGAGCCGCGTACCTCGGTGGTCCGGACCCGGCCGGCGCGGTGGGCGGCGAGCGCCTCGGTCCACATCCGGTTGCGGACGCGTCCCTTGGTGCCGGTGGCGGCGAGCGGGGTGTCCTCGGTCATCGGCGCGTCGACCGGGCCGTAGCCGTAGAGGCAGCCGACGGTGGCGAGCACCGCGCCGGTGCGCTCGGCGGTGGTGAGCAGCGCGTCGGCCAGTGGCGGCCAGTCGGTGGCCCACCGGTGGTAGGCCGGGTTGGCGCAGTTGTAGAGCGCGACCGCCCCGTCGGTGAGGGTGGTCAGCCGGTCGGTGTCGGCGGCGTCGGCGGCGATCCGCTCGATCGCCGGGTCGACGGGGCCGGTGCCCCGCCGGGTGACGAGCCGGACCTGTTCGCCCTGCTCGGCGAGGTGGTGTGCGGTGGCGGTGCCGACCGGGCCGGCGCCGACGATCACGTGCAGCGACATGGGAGAGCCTTTCGAAGCAGTAGACCGGATCGAGAGCACTGCTCTCGTTGAGCTGCGCCCAGCATGCCCGGCCTTCACCCGCGAAGTCAAGAGCAGTGCTCTCCATTTTGATTGGCGCTCTGTTCCGTGGCAGAGTGGCCGCATGCCGGCTTCCTCGATCCGCGCCCGGGTCCGCGCCGAGATGATCGACGAGATCAAGGCGGTGGCCCGCCGCCACCTCGCCAGCGACGGGGCCGACCTGTCACTGCGGGCGGTCGCCCGGGACATGGGGATGGTCTCGTCGGCGATCTACCGCTACTTCCCCAGCCGGGACGACCTGCTCACCGCACTGATCATCGAGGCGTACCAGGCACTCGGCGACGCGGTGGAGGCCGCCGACGCCGCCGTCGACCGGGCCGACCTGCGCGGCCGGTGGCACGCCGCCTGCCGGGCCGCCCGCACCTGGGCGCTGGCCCACCCCGCCGAGTACGCCCTGCTATACGGCAGCCCGGTGCCCGGGTACGCCGCCCCCGTCGACACCGTGCTCCCCGCACAACGCCCGCCGCTGACCCTGCTCGGCATCCTCCGCGACGGGGTGGCCGCCGGCCGGATCACCCCGCCTGACGACGACCTGCCCGAGCCGGTCCGGGCCGACCTGGCCGAGATCGCCGCCGGGCTCTTCCCCGGCCTGCCCGAGGCCCTGCTCGCCCGGGGCATGGCCGGCTGGACCCAACTCTTCGGGCTGATCAGCTTCGACCTCTTCGGCCGCCTCGATCCGGTCGTCCCGCACCGGGACGCCTACTTCGACCACCAGACCGCCCTGATGGCCGACCTCGTCGGCCTGCCCTGACCCCGCCCGCCGGGCGTCACCGCCCCTGACCGGCCCGTACCCGGGCCCAGCCGGCCCGACCCGGTCAGCCGGCGTCGGAGGAGTGGCCGGGGAAGAGGTGGGCCGCCGGGTCGATGGCGACGGCGGCGTTGTTGACGGCGGTGGCGGCCTCGCCGAAGCCGGTGGCGATCAGCCGCACCTTGCCGGGGTACTCGGTGATGTCACCGGCGGCGAAGACCCGGGGCAGGTTGGTCGCCATCGCGCTGTCCACCACGATGTGCCGGCGGTCCAGCCGTAACCCCCACTCGGCCAACGGCCCCAGGTCGGCGGTGAAGCCGAGCGCCGCGACCACCGTGTCGACAGGCAGGGTCTCGGCCGCCCCGCCCCGGACGGTGATCTCGGCGGCGGTGACCGTGTCGTCGCCGTACAGCCGGGTCACCTCCGCGTTGACCACGACCCGCACCGGCAGCGACAGCACCCGGGCCACGGTCGCGGCGTGCGCCCGGAACCGTTCCCGGCGGTGCACCAGGGTCACCGAGCGGGCCAGCGGTTGCAGGGTGGCGGCCCAGTCGAACGCCGAGTCACCGCCACCCACGATCAGCACGTCCCGGTCGGCCAGCGCGGTCGGTTCCGGTACGAAGTAGACGATCCCGCCGCCGACGAAGCTGTCCGCGACCGGCAGCGGGCGCGGGGTGAAGCTGCCCAGCCCGCCGGTGACCAACACCGCGCCGCAGCGCAACTGCTCGCCGCCGGCCAGGCCCAGCACCGGTCGGCCGTCGGTGTGGGCGAGCTTCTCGGCCCGGGTGCCGAGCAGGTACTCCGGGTGGTAGGGCGCGGCCTGGGCGAGCAGGTTGGCGACCAGGTCCCGGCCCTTGACGGCGGGAAAGCCGGCGACGTCGAGGATCAGCTTCTCCGGGTACATGGCGGTGATCTGCCCGCCCGGCTCGGGCAGCGCGTCGACGACCGCCACCGACAACCCCCGGAAACCCGCGTAGTACGCGGCGAACAGCCCCGTCGGGCCGGCTCCGATCACGGCGACATCGACCTCGCGCATGGGCGTACCGTCGCTTTCCGCTGGCGATCAACGTGCGCCGCGCCGGTGGCGGGGCGACGCGTGCTGCTGCCGACGGTAGGCCCGGCGTGCGGTCCGGGCAAGCATGACCGCTCCCGCCACGCGGGTCGTCCGCTCAGGGGGTCAGGGTGGACTCCACCCGGTATTCCCGGTACGGGTCGTAGGGGCGACGACGCCGGAACAGGATCGCCGCGACCACCCCGCCGAGCAGCCCGAACAGGTGTCCCTGCCAGGAGATCCGCTCGTCGGTGGGCAGGATGCCGAGCAGTTGCCAGCCGTAGAGCAGGCCGACCAGCAGCACCACCCCGAAGTTCCACCAGCTCCGCTCGACGACGCCCCGGGTGAACAGCAGGCCCAGGTAGCCGAAGATGACCCCGCTCGCGCCGACGACCACCGAGTTGGGCGAGCCGGTGAACCAGACGCCGAGCCCGCTGACCAGGATGATGACCAGGGTGGACCAGAGGAACCGGCGGGTACCGGCGGCCAGCACGAAGGTGCCGAGCAGGATCAGCGGGATGCTGTTGCTGTAGAGGTGGTCGAAGCCGTGGTGCAGGAACGGCGAGAAGAACACCCCGTCGAGCCCCTGGACACGCTGCGGGATGATGCCGGCGGCCACGTCGAGCCCGAAGCCGAGCCCCTGGTCGAGGGCCTCGATGAGGAAGAGGAACGGCACCACCGCGCACATGGCGACGAAGGCCCGGCCGAGGGACGCGTAGAACGCCTCGGTGCCGAACCGGTCGGGGTCGCCGCCCGTCGGGTGCAGGGTCACCCCACCATGGCTATCAGCATTCTTCGCCGACCGCCACCCGGGTCCCGCGCCACCCGGGGTACGCGGACGGCGGGGCGGGTGGTCGCCCACCCGCCCCGCCGTCCGCGTCGTCGCTCAGTACCAGCCGGAACTCTGGCTCTTGGCCCAGGCGCCGCACGGGTTGTCGTACCGGCCCTCGATGTAGCCCAGGCCCCACTTGATCTGGGTTACCGGGTTGGTCCGCCAGTCGCTGGCGACCGAGCTCATCTTGCTGCCCGGCACCGCCTGCGGGATGCCGTACGCGCCGGACGAGGAGTTGCTGGCCTTGGGGTTCCAGCCGCTCTCCTTGTTCCAGAGCTTGTCCAGGCAGGGCATCTGGTCGATCTTGAAGCCCGCCTGGAGGAGCATCGCGCAACCGGTCTTACGGTGCCCGCTGTACGAGCTGCACGAGGCGGGGACCGGGCCGGCGTAGGCCTTGATCTTCCCGTCCTCCGCCTTGGCCTTGGCCTCGGCCTCGCGCTCCTTCTTCCGCGACGCGGCGGCGGCCTCGGCGGCCTTGGCCCGCTGGGCGGCTTCCTTGGCCGCCGCGGCGGCCCGCAGCTTCGCCTGGTACTCGGCGGCCCGCTGCTTGGCGGACTCCCGCCGGTGGTCGGCCTGCCGGTCGCGCTGGTAGTCGTACTCGGCCTGGTCGACCTGGAGGCCGACCTGTGCGGTCAGGCCCTGTTGCTGGGTTTCCCGGTCTTCGCCCAGATAGAAACCGCCGGCAACGCCCACGGAGAGCAGTGCGACGGCGGCCGTACGGGCACCGAACCGGCTCCACAGCCGACTCACGAAGTGTCCCTTCGTCGGGGGCAAGGACGCGGCGCGGACCGGCCCTCGACGGACGCGGTCGTGCCACGAGCGCCCCGACCTGAGCCGGTCGCCACCGACGCACCGGCAGGGGGTCGGTTGTGCGCCCCCGGGAGGGGACGAACGGTCACCAACACCCCCACCGGGACGTGGACGCTCGTGGGACACGATTGCGCACAGTGAGGCTGATGGGAAACCCACCGGCCATTTTGTGACCTGTGCCACAAAGTGAATGCGGACGATGAGGGGCGGACCCCGCCCCCGCGAGGGTCAGCCCGGGATGTCCTCCAACAGATCCGTCACCATCGCCGCGATCGGGGACCGCTCGGACCTGTTCAACGTGACGTGCGCGAAGAGCGGGTGGCCCTTCAGCGCCTCGATCACCGCCGTCACCCCGTCGTGCCGCCCGACCCGCAGGTTGTCCCGCTGGGCGACGTCGTGGGTGAGCACCACCCGCGAGCCCTGCCCGATCCGGGACAGCACGGTGAGCAGTACGCCCCGCTCCAGCGACTGGGCCTCGTCGACGATGACGAAGGCGTCGTGCAGGCTCCGGCCCCGGATGTGGGTCAGCGGAAGGACCTCCAGGATGCCCCGTGAGGTGACCTCCTCCAGCACGTTCTCGTGCACCACCGCCCCGAGGGTGTCGAACACGGCCTGCGCCCAGGGCGACATCTTCTCCGACTCGGACCCGGGCAGGTAGCCCAACTCCTGCCCGCCGACGGCGTAGAGCGGCCGGAAGACGACCACCTTCTTGTGCCGGCGGCGCTCCATCACCGCCTCCAGCCCGGCGCACAGTGCCAGGGCCGACTTGCCGGTGCCGGCCCGGCCACCCAGCGACACGATCCCGATCGACTCGTCGAGCAGCAGGTCCAGCGCGATGCGCTGCTCGGCCGAGCGGCCGTGCACACCGAACGCCTCGCGGTCGCCGCGCACCAGCCGGACGGTCTTGTCGGGCAACACCCGACCCAGGGCCGAGCCCCGGGTGGAGTGCAGCACCAGGCCGGTGTGGCAGGACAGGCCGGCGGCGGCGTCCAGGTCGAGGCAGTCCCCGGCGTAGAGCCGGCCGATCTCGTCCTCACCCAGCTCCAGCTCGGCCATCCCGGTCCAGGTCGGATCGCTGGCCTGGCCGTGCCGGTACTCGTCGGCCCGCAGCCCGACCGAGGCGGCCTTGACCCGCAACGGCATGTCCTTGCTGACCAGCGTCACCTCCCGCCCCTCGGCGGCCAGGTTCAGCGCCACCGACAGGATGCGCGCGTCGTTGGACTCGTTGCGGAACCCGGGGGGCAGGACGCCGTCGTCCGAGTGGTTCAGCTCCACGGTGAGCGTGCCGCCGGACTCGTTGGCCGGCACCGGACGGTCCAGTCGACCGTGCCGGACCCGCAACTCGTCGAGCATGCGCAGGGACTGGCGGGCGAACCAGCCCAGCTCCGGGTGGTGTCGTTTGCCCTCCAACTCCGAGATCACCACGAGCGGCAGGACCACCTCGTGCTCGGCGAAGCGGTGGAAGGCCGCCGGGTCGGACAGGAGCACCGACGTGTCCAGTACGAACACCTGGCCGGCTGGGCCGGGCTCCTCGGGGCCGGGCGGGGCGGCGGCCGCCGGACGGCGGCTCCGGGTGGCTCGGCGGGTCGTGGCAGTCGCGGCCGGGATCTGGTCGACACCGGCGGGCGTACGGCGAGTCGTCACAGGCCTGCTCCGACGGACGGGCATCCGCCATCCGCGTTCCGCCTCCTCCGGTGCCCGGGGACACGGGGTCGGATGCGGAACCCCGTGCGCGAGGTCGCAGATCCGGGCGGCCGGCTGACCCGGGAAAACCCCGGGTCATGCCTAGACGCTAGCGGCGCCGGGCCGCCTCGGCTAGAGGGCGGACGAGGATCTCCCGCGCAGCGGGCGCGCCCCGCGCGGTGGGCGCCGCGGACCGGCCGGGATGCCTGCCCCCTGCGCGCATCCCGGCCGGTGGCACCGCGTCACCGGGCGACCGGTCGGTGTCGGTACGCCGTACCGACGACTGTCGGCTCCCGTGGGTTCAGCCGGACCGGCGGACCAGGGTGCCGGTCGGGTGCCGACCGGCGACCGGGCCCGGCGGGCTGGCGAATGAGGAGCCGGTGTACGTGGTGCCCTGGCGGACCGCGGGGGAGGGACGCCACGCGGCGTTGGCCGGCACGGCCGGGGCGGTGAGCGCCGAGGCGAGCACGGCCTGGGCGTCGCGCCGCCGCCGGTTCCAGGCGCCCCGGTCCCCGTCGAAGTAGCCCTGCCGGTAGCCGAAGCGGTACCCGATCCGGTAGCTGAGCTGGCCGTGCAACCGGCCGGCGGCGTAGCTGGCCGCCCCGAGGACGAGGACGAGGAACAGGGCGAGCAGGGGGCTCATCGGGCGGCTCCGGTGGGCCGCGGCGGCCGGGTCACCGGTCCTCCGGCTCGGCCGGGCTCGGGTCGACGACCAGCAGCCGTTCCAGGTCCTCGGTGCTGACCTCCTCGACCAGTTCGACGCTGATCCGGCAGCCGTCCAGCACGACCTCGGCCATCGAGGAGCGGCGGATCTCGCCGCCGGCGTCGTAGACCCGGACGCTCATCTCCGGGCAGCCGAGATGGGTCCGCCAGGCGTTCCACTCGTCGCGGTCGCCGACGCTCAGTGACAGGTAGCGGCAGCCCCGGGCGAGGTAGAGCCGCCAGGGTGCGCTCAGCCCGGCGGCGACCCCCTCCGCGATCAGGCCGAAGGCCTGGGCACGGGTCGCGAGTTCGGTCACCGGATCCCCCTCGCACCGGGAGCGTGACGCATGTGAGCACTGATCGTCTCAAGCACGTGACACACCGTAGGTTGTCCCATGAGCGTGACAGTATCAGCTTTTCGTCCGGTTACCGACCGCCTCGCCTGACGGTATTATGCCCAGGTGAGACCCCTTTGCGCCGACCACTGGGCGGGCCCGGTCGACCCGGTGAGGACGTCTCATATGCGTGACAAAGATCCGCCCCGGGCAGCCCGGACGGGCACTACGGTCGTACGGTTTCGGGGTGACCGAGACCGCCCCCGCCCGGAAGATCGCATTCGCCACCTTCGTTCGTCGGGCGCTCGACGATGCCCGGGCGATGCGCGCCTGGACCGGCACCGAGGTCTCCCGCCGCACCGGCGTCTCCCGCCAGACGATCAACAGGTGGGTCCGCGGCGACTGGGCCAGCGACCCGGAGGCGGAACGGGTGGTGGCGTTCTGCGAGGGGCTGGGCCTCAACCCGGCCGCCGCCTTCGCCGCCCTCGGCTGGGACCGCACCGCCACCCCCCGGGGTGCCCCCGGCGCTCCCCCGATGGACCCGGACGTCGAGGCACTGCTGCGCCGGCTGGTCGACCCCGCCGTGTCGGACGCGGAGAAGTTCCACATCCGAGAAACCATTCGTTACCTCGCATACCGCCCCACTCTCCCGGTCAATGTCCGAAAGGGCGGAGAGCAGGCCGGGTAGTTCCTCAGATGGCGAAAGAACGCCTGAGCAGACCCGATCGTTTCGCTCCGGGCCGGCAACGGGCACGCTAGCGTCCCTATTCGTACTGCTTGGGCTCGTCGTCGGCGGGGGGACGGGACAAGGCCGAACTCAGCCCTGCGGGACAGAAGGAGGGGTCTGTCCATGACCCTGAAGTGGTGGGCAGTCGTGGTCGCGGCAGTCTCCCTGACCGCGTGCGTGACCGCGAACCTGGTGGTCGGCGTGGGCGGGAGCGGGCAGATTCCGCTGGTGTTCAACCTCTTCGCCCTGACCGTCGCCGGCACCGCCGTCGTCCTGGCGGTCGTCGCCGAGCTGCACGACCGGCTCGACGACCGGGTCAGCGCGCTCACCGAGTTCCTGGTGGCGCGGCTCAACGAGATCGAGACCCGCACCGGGGACCGGAACACCGGTTTCGTCGAGGGTTACCTGCTCAACCAGGGCCGGGAGGCCACCGTGGTGCCGTTGGGACGGCGGGGACGGGGAGCCGCCGAACGCTGAGCGGCATTCAGAGACCACACACCCCGGCGGTGTCAAGAAGCCACTCCGAAGCCACGAATCAGCCGCCGCCCCCGGGGTACGCTGTCGCGCGTGCCGCCGTTGAATCTGGGTAACCAGCAGCCGCAGACCCCGCTGGATGCTGAGCACGCCTGGCGTACCACCGCCGAGCGGGCCGCCGACACCGTCCTCTTCTTCGACTTCGACGGCACCCTCGCGCCGGTCGACGACGACCCCACCGCGGTACGCCCCGCGCCCAAGGTGCTCGCCGCCCTGGAGGCCCTGGCCCCGGTGGTGCAGCGGGTGGCGATCGTCTCCGCCCGTCCCGTCGACTTCCTCCGTGACCACCTCGGCGGCCTCACCGGGATCGACCTGTATGGACTGTACGGACTGGAGCACAGCCACTCCGGGGGCGAGACCGTCACCGAGCCCGCCGCGCTGCCCTGGGTGCCGACCATGGCCGAGCTGGCCGACCGGGCCCGTGCCGAACTGCCCGCCGGGGCGCTGGTGGAGTTCAAGCGGCTGAGCGTGGCGCTGCACTGGCGTACCGCGCAGCAGCTCGGCCCGGCGGTCGAGCAGTGGGGGCGGGCGCAGGCCGAACGCCTCGGGCTGCGGGTGCAGGCCGGCCGGATGGTGCTGGAACTCAAGCCCCCGGTCGACCGCGACAAGGGCCTGGTCATCGGCGAGGTGGTCCGGGACGCCGGTGGCGCGTGGTATTTCGGCGACGACGTCTCCGACATCAAGGCGTTCGCGGCACTACGCGCCCGGTCCGCCGCCGACCCGGGGTTCCTCGGCATCTGCGTGGCGGTGGCCAACCCGGAGACCGGCCGGGAGGTGGCCGAGGCCGCCGACCTCACCATCGACTCCCCCGCCGCGCTGGGCGACTTCCTCACCCGGGCCGTGGACCACCTGACCTGACCGCGCCCGCGCGGGCGTCGACCGGGCTGTCGTGGGCGGGGCGAGGCGGCGGGTCAGGTGCCGTAGCGGCGTTGCCGGGTGCCGTAGGAACGCAGGGCGCGCAGGAAGTCGACCCGCCTGAAGTCGGGCCAGTTCAGCTCGCAGAAGTAGAACTCCGAGTGCGCCGACTGCCAGAGCATGAAACCGGACATGCGCTGCTCGCCGCTGGTCCGGATGATCAGATCCGGGTCGGGCAGGCCCCGGGTGTAGAGGTGCTCGGAGATGTGCTCGACGTCCAGCGTGCCGGCCAGTTCCTCGATGGTGCCGCCCTTGGCCGCGTGCTCCACCAGCAGGGACCGTACCGCGTCGGTGATCTCGCGCCGGCCGCCGTAGCCGACGGCGATGTTGACCTGCGCGCCGCCGGTGCGTTCCCGGGTGCGTTCCTCGGCGGCCTTGAGCGCCTGGGCGTGCTGGGTGGGCAGCACGTCGAGCGCGCCGACCATCCGCAGCCGCCAGGGGTTGCCCTCCTCGGCCAACTCGGTGCTGAGATCCTCGATGATCTGGAGCAGCGGGTCCAGCTCCTCCGCCGGCCGGGACAGGTTGTCGGTGGAGAGCAGCCAGAGCGTGACGTGGCCGACACCGGCCGCGTCGCACCAGCGCAGCAGCTCCTTGATCCGCTCGGCACCCATCCGGTGCCCGTCGTTCGGGTCGACGAGCCCCATCTCCCGCGCCCACCGGCGGTTGCCGTCGCACATCACGCCGACGTGCCGGGGCACCGGTCGACCCGCGAGCCTGGCCGTCAGCCGGCGCTCGTAGACGGAGTAGAGGAGTTTCCGCAGAGTCATCACCTTGCAGGGTAGCGACCCACGGCGAACATCAGTGCCTCGGTGGCGCACTCCGTGCGTGATCAAGGGAAATACGTCGTCAGCGGGCCGTTTCTCATGATCACCGGAGCGGACGCGGGAGGGCGGGGGCGGGGCGGGCGGTCACCGGGGCGGGGCGGCGGGGGTGGGCGTGTCGGGGGCGCGGTGCAGGGCGTAGAGGGCCAGGGTGGCCGCGGCCAGCAGGGGTGCGCCGTCGCGGACCAGGCCGTCCAGGCCGAGCAGCCACCAGCACAGCGGCAGGTTCACCGCGAGTACGCCCAGGGTGATCGTCACCAGCAGGCGGCGGGCCCACCGCCTGCCGCGCAGCAGGAACGCCGTACAGAACAGCACCAGGTAGCTGACCACGATGCCGGCGGCGAACCAGGCCAGCACCACCGGGACGACGGCGAGCCGGCCGTCCAGTACCGCACCGCCGGCCACCAGCGCCGGCACCAGCATCAACGGGCTGTACGTGAACGCGGCCACCCGGCTGGTCAGCAGCCAGGCGGTCACCTGCGGGCGTTTCGGGGCCACCTCCCGCCAGCTGATCGTGCCACCCTCGACCACCAGGCCCTTGCGGTGGCGCACCAGGTGCCCGGCGACCGCGTCGGAGCGGTAGAGCAGCACGACCACGGCGACGCAGAGTGCGGTGAGCACGGCGAAGCCGACCAGGCCGGGCAGCGGCGGGACGCCCTGCCGGGGCACCACCAGCCGGCCGACCGCGAACACGGTGGTCACGGCGAGGATCAGCCCGAACGGCTTCGCCCCGGCCCGCCCCCGGTTCACCTGCCCGATCAGCACCAGGAAGCCCAGCGACCGCAGCATCGCCCAGCCGGTACGGACGGCCAGGCCGAACTCCTGCTCCGGGGCGTACCACCAGTTGAGCAGCTCGACCGCGACGGTGGCGGCGGCGGTCGACGCGAGCAGGGTGGTCAGTACCCGGACGGCGGACGGCCGCCGGACCGGTGGGGTCACGGCGGCCGTCCTCATGGCTTCCGGTCTTGCCCGCTGCGGGCGACCGGCACACCTGCTACCGGGGCTGCTCCGCGTCGAGCCGGGCACGCAGCGCGTCCAGCTCCGACCAGAGGACGGCCGGCAGCTTGTCACCGAACTTCTCGAACCACTCGGTGACCAGCGGCAGCTCGTTGCGCCACTCCTGCGGGTCGACCTTCAGGGCGATCCGGACGTCCTCCGGGGTCATGTCGAGCCCGTCGACGTCCAGCGCGTCGGCGGTCGGGACCATGCCGATCGGGGTCTCGACCGCGTCGGCGCTGCCCTCGATCCGCTCGACGACCCACTTGAGCACCCGCGAGTTCTCGCCGAAGCCGGGCCAGAGGAAGTTGCCCTCGGCGTCCTTGCGGAACCAGTTCACGTAGTAGATCTTGGGCAGCTTGGCGGCGTCGCCGTCGACGCCCTTGCCCATCTCGATCCAGTGGTTGAAGTAGTCACCGGCGTGGTAGCCGATGAACGGCAGCATCGCCATCGGGTCGCGGCGCACCACGCCGACCGCGCCGGACGCGGCGGCGGTGGTCTCCGAGGACAGCGTCGCCCCCAGGTACACCCCGTGCACCCAGTCGCGGGCCTCGGTGACCAGCGGGATGGTGTCCCGACGACGGCCACCGAACAGGATCGCGTCGATCGGTACGCCGTTCGGGTCGAAGTAGTCGTCGGCCAGGATCGGGCACTGGGTGATCGGGGTGCAGAACCGGCTGTTCGCGTGGGAGGAGAGGTTCTCGCTCTCCGGCGTCCAGTCGTTGCCCTTCCAGTCGATCAGGTGGGCCGGCGGCTCGCCCATGCCCTCCCACCAGATGTCGCCGTCGTCGGTGAGGGCGACGTTGGTGAAGATCGAGTTGCCCCGGTCCAGCGTCCGCATCGCGTTGGCGTTGGTCTTCCAGTCGGTGCCCGGGGCGACGCCGAACAGGCCGTACTCCGGGTTGACCGCGTAGAGGCGGCCGTCGGGGCCGAACCGCATCCAGGCGATGTCGTCGCCGATGGTCTCGACCTTCCAGCCGGGGATGGTCGGCTCCAGCATGGCCAGGTTGGTCTTGCCGCAGGCGGACGGGAACGCGCCCGCCACGTGGTAGACCTTCCCCTCCGGAGAGGTGATCTTGAGGATCAGCATGTGCTCGGCGAGCCAGCCCTCGTCGCGCCCCATCACGCTGGCGATCCGCAGCGAGTAGCACTTCTTGCCGAGCAGCGAGTTGCCGCCGTACCCGGAGCCGAAGGACCAGATCTCCCGGGTCTCCGGGAAGTGCGAGATGTACTTCGTCTCGTTGCACGGCCAGGCGACGTCGGACTGGCCGGGGGCGAGCGGGGCGCCGATGGAGTGCAGGGCGTGCACGAACTCGGCGTCGTCGCCCATCGCGTCGAGCACACTGGCGCCCATCCGGGTCATGATCCGCATCGAGGCGACCACGTACGGGCTGTCGGTGATCTCGACGCCGAACATCGGGTTCTCGGCCTCGACCGGGCCCATGCAGAAGGGGATGACGTACATGGTCCGGCCGCGCATCGCACCCCGGTAGAGCTCGGTCATCGTCCGCTTCATCTCGGCCGGCGCCATCCAGTTGTTGGTGGGGCCGGCGTCCGCCTCGTCCACGGAACAGATGAAGGTGCGCTCCTCGACCCGGGCGACGTCCGTGGGGTCGGTGCGGGCGTAGAAGGAGTTCGGCTTCTTCTCCGGGTTCAACCTGACGAGGGTGCCGTTGTCGACGAGTTCGTCGGTGAGACGCCGCCACTCCTCGTCGGACCCGTCCACCCAGACCACCCGGTCGGGGGTGGTGAGTTCCGCGATCTCCCGGACCCAGGCGAGCAGCTTGGGGTGGGTCGTGGGGGCCTGATCGATCCCCCGCACAGTAGCCGGAGCAACCATGACTCATCTCCTTGTGGTCGACGCTGACCGATTTATGGGATGCACGAGTCTCGGCGGACGCGGGCCGCGTCGCCTTCGTGGAAACCTGGGATTGGCCTCAGCGTAAACCGGGCGGACCCGCGAGTCAGTGGGACTGGTTGTGAAGAACTGCACAAGGTACGGCCCGGCTGCGGTAACACGAGCTGATACCCGCTTTCACGCGCACTTTCACGCAAATCCTTCGACGAACTGTCGGCGGGCCCGGGACCGCCCCACGGACGGCGGGGGACCCGGGTCGACCCACGGCGCGGCGGCGGCACGCCGGTGGCACCCCGTCCACGACGCCGGTTACCGGTACGCTCGCGAGGTGGCCGCGACGATGACCGGGGACCAGCCGGGTGCCCCGCAGACCCGCCCGGGTCTGGTTCGTGCGCTGCTGGACAGGTTCGGCCACCTGCTGCGTGAGTTGAGCAAGTTCGCCACCGTGGGCGGGGTGGCCTTCCTGGTCGACTTCGCGCTGTTCAACTACCTCACGCTGGGGCGCGGCGTCGAGCCGGTGACCGCGCGGGTCGTCTCCACGGTGATCGCGGCGACCGTCGCGTTCGTGGGCAACCGGTTCTGGACCTGGCGGCACCGGGTCCGCTCCAACCCGGCCCGCGAGTACGCGCTGTTCTTCTTCTTCAACGCGGTCGGCCTGGGCATCGCGGTGGCCTGCCTGGCGGGCAGCCGGTACGGGCTGGGCAGCATCTGGCCAGGAGTGTTCCGCACCCCGCTGGCCGACAACATCGCCAGCTACGTGGTGGGCACCGCCCTCGGCACGCTGTTCCGGTTCTGGTCGTACCGACGGTTCGTCTTCGTCGAAGCGGGAACTCCCGCCGTCACGGAGGCGACCAGCGACCCGTCGTCCGGGTCGTGACCGGTCGTCCACCCCGTCCAGCCGGAGTTCCCGGCACCGTCCTCAGCCCTAAGGTGTTGCGCATGCGTCTTGTCCGTCTGCTGCCCGAGCGCTGGCAGAAGTTCATCCGCGAGGCGCTCAAATTCGGCATCGTCGGGGGCGTCAACACCGTCATCAATTACGCGGTGTTCAATGCTCTGGCACTCACCGTTTTTGTCGACGGTCAACTGAAGGCGACGGTCATCGCCACCATCGTGGCGACGATCACGTCGTATCTGATGAATCGTCACTGGACGTACCGGGACCGACCGAAAGCGGCGCTCCAGCGCGAATACGCCCTGTTTTTCCTGTTCAACGGTGCCGGTCTGATCATCGAACTCGGCGTCCTCGCCGCCGCCAAGTACGGCCTCGGGTTCACCAGCCTGCTCGCGCTCAACGTGGCCAAGACCGGCGGCGTGCTGCTCGCCACCCTGTTCCGGTTCTGGTCCTACCGGACCTTCGTCTTCCAGCCGGTCCCCAAGCACGCCGAGGAGAGCTGGCACTCCATCAAGCGCGACGAGTGGGACACGATGGCCGAGCTGGACCCGGTCGCCGAGCTGGCCGAATCGGTCAGCGAGCTGGAAGAGGCCCAGAGCCAGGCCGAGGACCACACCACCCCGGCGACCGGGACGCCGGCCCCGACCGTCGAACCGGTGTTCAAGCAGGGCCGGGGCGGCACCCTCGGCCCCGCCGCCGCCGGCGGCGGCGACCTGGGGGCGGAACTGGCCGCCGAGCTGCACGCCGGCACCACCCCCCGCACGCCGCGCCCCTGACCGGCCCCGGGTGACACCCGGGGCCGGGCCACGGATCAGCCGCTGGTGTCCCGCAACGGCTTGCCCTCCCGCATGTCGGCCAGGATGTCGCGCATCTCCCCGTCGCCCAGCGTGTGCTTGTCGTGCTGCGCCTCCACCAGCTCGTAGAGGGTGGTCTGCACCCGGTCGACCCGGGGCACGTCGACGAGCACCGACTGCCCCCGCTCGCCGGCCGACTCGATGGTGAGCGTGCCGCAACCCAGCAGCCGTTCGGTGAACCGCTGGGTCATCGAATGGTCGTTGATCCGGGCCAGCGGCAGGTCCCGCCGGTGCCGGGAGAAGACACCCTCCTGGAGCAGCACCCGCTCGTTGGTGAACAGGTAGTGCGTGCTGCGCCAGACCAGGAACGGCCACAACCCCAGCCAGAGCACCGCGATCAGGAACAGACCGGCGAGCACGGCGAGCACGAGCGCGCCACCGTCGCCGTCGGGCAGCAGGAGCCAGCCCGCCACCACCGCCGCGACACCGAGGACCAGCACCAGGACCGGCCGCAACAGCGCCTTCGGATGCGGGTGCAGGTGCAGGACGACGTGCTCGTCCTCGGTGAGCACGTCTTCGGGGAACGCCACGGGAACCTCCTCGGCGACAATCGGACGCGCTGACCGTAACCGGTCGGGGCGACCCACCGGATCAGCCGGGCGGCCCGCCGTGCACCCCGCGCACGAACCGACCGTGGGCCGCCGGTCACCGCAGGTGCAGCACGTCCCCGGCGGCCAGCCGGCGCTGTCCGGCGGTGGTGTCGACGAGCAGGTGCCCGTCGGCGTCCACTCCGGTGGCGAGCCCGGTCAGGTCGGTGCCGTCGGGCAGCAGCACCCGCACCCGGCGGCCCACCGTGCCGCAGGAGGCCAGGTACGCCGCGCGCAGGCCGCACGCGTCGGCGTCCCCGCCGGCCAGCCGCCACCGGTCGTACCAGTCGGCGAGGGCGCGCAGCAGGGCCCGCAGCAGCGGGTCCCGGTCGGTGGCGGTGGCCCCGGCCAGTTGCAGCGAGGTCGCCGGCAGCCCGGTCGGGTTCTCCGGCAGCTCGTCGGCGCGCAGCGTCACGTTCAACCCGACACCGAGCACGATCGCCGGGGGCTCCGCCGCACCGGCCGCCGGCACCGCCTCGGCCAGGATGCCGGCGCACTTGGCCTCCCCGATCAGCAGATCGTTGGGCCACTTCAGAACGGCGTCCAGTTCGGCCAGCCGGGAGACCGCCTCGACCAGCGCGACCCCGGCGAGCAGCGGCAGCCAGCCGTACCCGGTGGGGGGCGCCGGCGGCCAGTCGCGGTCGGCGACGGCCTCGCCGGGCCGCAGCAGCACGCTCGTCGCGAGACCCGCCCGCGGTGGTGACTGCCAGGCCCGGCCGCGTCGGCCCCGGCCCGCGGTCTGCCGTTCGGCGACCACGACCAGGCCCTCCGGTTCGCCGGCCCGCGCGGCGTCGGCCGCGTCGGCGTTGGTCGAGCCGGTCTCCGGCCGCAGCTCCAGCCGACGCCAGGGGCCCGACGGCGCGGTCAGCGCCCGGGACAGCCGCGCCGCCGACAGCGGCGGTCGGTCCAGATCGGTGTACGGCGAACCCGGCATCCCGCCAGCCTACGGGCCCGGTCGACACGCGCCCCCGACCAGCCTCCGGAGGGGGCTACTGAGGCGTACTGCACAGCGGCGTCGGCCTGAACCATCGTTATATTCCCAGGGTGACTACCGAGACCGGGACCAACATCCACAGCACCGCGGGCAAGCTGGCGGACCTGGAGCGCCGGGTCGACGAGGCGGTGCACGCGGGCGCACGCGGCGTCGAGAAGCAGCACGCGCGGGGCAAGAAGACCGCCCGGGAGCGGATCGACATGCTCCTGGACGAGGGCTCCTTCGTCGAGCTGGACGAGTTCGCCAGGCACCGGTCCACCAACTTCGGGCTGGACCGCACCCGCCCGTACGGCGACGGGGTGGTCACCGGCTACGGCACCGTCGACGGCCGGCAGGTGTGCGTCTTCGCGCAGGACTTCACGGTCTTCGGCGGCTCCCTCGGCGAGGTCTTCGGCGAAAAGATCGTCAAGGTGATGGACCTGGCCATGAAGATCGGCTGCCCGGTGGTCGGGATCAACGACTCCGGCGGGGCACGCATCCAGGAGGGCGTCGTCTCGCTCGGCCTCTACGGCGAGATCTTCTTCCGCAACGTCCGGGCCAGCGGGGTCATCCCGCAGATCTCCCTGATCATGGGTCCGTGCGCGGGCGGCGCGGTCTACTCCCCGGCGGTCACCGACTTCACCGTGATGGTCGACCGCACCTCGCACATGTTCATCACCGGCCCGGACGTCATCAAGACGGTCACCGGCGAGGACGTGGCGATGGAGGAGTTGGGCGGCGCGCGTACCCACAACACGCGCAGCGGCAACGCGCACTACCTCGCCACCGACGAGGACGACGCGGTCGACTACGTCAAGGCGCTGCTGTCCTACCTGCCGTCGAACAACATGGACGAGCCGGTCGTCCTCGACGCGCCGGCCGACCTCGACGTCACCGACGCCGACCGGGAACTCGACACGCTGATCCCCGACTCGGCCAACCAGCCGTACGACATGCACCGGGTCGTCGAGCACGTCCTCGACGACGGCGAGTTCCTGGAGGTGCAGCCGCTCTACGCGCAGAACATCGTGGTCGGCTACGGCCGGGTGGAGGGCCGTCCCGTCGGGGTGGTCGCCAACCAGCCGATGCACTTCGCCGGCACGCTGGACATCGCCGCCTCCGAGAAGGCCGCCCGGTTCGTGCGCACCTGCGACGCGTTCAACATCCCGGTGCTGACCTTCGTGGACGTTCCCGGGTTCCTGCCCGGCACCGGCCAGGAGTGGGACGGCATCATCCGCCGGGGCGCGAAGCTCCTCTACGCGTACGCCGAGGCGACCGTCCCGAAGGTCACCGTCATCACCCGCAAGGCGTACGGCGGGGCGTACGACGTGATGGGCTCCAAACACCTCGGGGCGGACCTGAACTTCGCCTGGCCGACGGCGCAGATCGCGGTGATGGGCGCGCAGGGCGCGGTGAACATCCTGTACCGGCAGGAGCTGGCCGCCGCCGAGGACCCGGCCGCCGTCCGCGCCGAGCGGATCGCCGAGTACGAGGACACCCTGGCCAACCCGTACGTCGCCGCCGAACGCGGCTACGTCGACGCGGTGATCCCGCCGCACGAGACCCGGACCCAGATCGTCCGGGCGCTGCGGGTGCTGCGGACCAAGCGGGAGACGTTGCCGCCGAAGAAGCACGGCAACATCCCGCTGTAGCCGCCCCGCCGCGCGGGGTCGGCACGGGTCGTCAGCAGGGGACGTCGGCGGCTGGGCAGAGGCGTTCCGCGGCCCGGTCGGCCAGCGCGATCAGGTCGGGCTGGCTCATCCCCGGCCCGGTGCCGTCGACCCGGTCGGCGACCGTGTCCGGGGCGGGCACCACCACGGTGACCAGGTCACCGACCCGGACCACCAGGGTGGTCTCCACGGTCGCCGCCGCGCCGACCGGTTTCCCGCCGGTCTGCGCCAGGGGTTGCGAAGCGACGTGCCGCAGCAGCACCGACTGGTCACCGGCGAAGTCCCGCGCCGCCGGCTCCCAACGGTGCTCCTGTTCGGTGGCCACCGGCTGCTGGTCGGCGGCGAGCGTGGACGCGTCGAGGGTCCACTCGGCGCAGGCGTTGAGCAGCCGGTCGATCTCGCCGAACAGCCACCGCCCCCGGGACAGCTCGATGCGGTAGACGTCCTGGCTGAGCACGGGCGTGGCCGGCCGGCCGGCCCGGGTGGTCGGGCGGAGCAGGGTCTGCGACCGGGAGGCGCGGGACACCGACAGTTGGGCGCTGACGTCGCGTTCCCGCCCACACGATTCGAGCAGCGGGTCGATCCGGACGGCCTCCCCCAGGCCGGTGTCGCCGAGCCGCTCGCCGGTCTTCGTGGGCAGGTCCGCGGGGGTCAGCAGGGCGTCGAGGGGGATCTCCGTCCGGACCGGGGCCGACGCGGAGGCGGACCCCGGGGCCGCGACCGGGGCGGTGGGCGTCGCCGGCCCGGTGGGCAGCTGGCGTACCGCCACGGCGGCCCCGGCCAGCACGACGAGCACGGTCGCCGCCGACAGCACCGCCGTGCGACGGCTGCGGCGGCGGGCGCGGGCCCGCAGCTCCGCCGGCTCGGGCCAGCGGACCTCGCGCAGGTCCCGGTGCAGCCGGTCGACGAAGGTCGGCTCCTCACTCATCGGACCTCCTCCAGGTCGCCACCGGCGAGCAGCCCGGCGAGCGCGGTACGCCCCCGGGAGAGCCGGGCCTTGACCGTGCCCACCGGGGCGGCGGTCTCCCGGGCCACCTCGGCCACGGGCATGCCGAGCAGGTAGTAGAGGGCGAGCGCGGTGCGCTGTTCCTCGGGTAGTTGCCGCAGGGCGGCGACCACCTCCAGGGTTTCGGTGCCGGGGCCCGGCACGCTCTCGGTCGTCACTCCGTGCCGCAGGTAGGCGCGGGCCCGGCTGCGCAGGCTGCGCCACCGGCTCACCGCGATCCGGGAGGCCACCACGCGTACCCAGGCTTCCGGGTCGTCGTAGCCGCTCACCGTCGACCAGCGTTGCCAGGCCCGGATGTACGCCTCCTGCACGGCGTCCTGCGCCTCGGCCAGGTTGCCGGTGAGCGCGTAGACGAACCCGAGCAGCCGTTGCCGGCTGCCCCGGTAGAACTCGTCGAAGCCGTCGACGTCCGGCACCCTGGTTACCTCCCCCGTGGCGGTCAGAGGTGACACGCGTGCCGCGCCCCGGTGGGTTGCGTGCTCAGCCGGTCATTCTGCCCGGTCGAGCAGGTCGGTCAGCTCGGCGAGCGGGAAGGTGCCGGCGGGGAGACGTTCCCGGGCCAGTCGCCGGACCGCCGTCTGCACGGCGGCGTTGGCCGGCGTGGGCACCCCGAGCCGCCGGCCGAGCAGCACGATCTCGCCGTTGAGGTGGTCGACCTCGGTGGTGCCGGTCGCCCGGGTCAGGCTCTGCCAGGTGGAGCTGCCGCTGCGCGGTTGCCCGTCGACCGGCCGGGTGCCGACCCGGTCCCCGCGTTCGGCGCGTTCCTCCTCGTCGGAGGGGTGGGCGATGCCCGCGGCGGCGAGCACGGCGACCCCCTCGGCCCGGACCCGGTCGAGCAGCCAGTCCGGCAGGCCGGCCCCGAACAGGGCCTGCACCCCGTTGCCGAGGTTGTTGAGCAGCTTGCCGTACTTCCACCGCATCACGTCCTCGCGGACGGGGGCGAGGAAACCGGCGGCGGTCAGGTCCGCCGCCACCGCCGCGTCGACCTCGTCGGCACCGCCCGGGTAACGACCCACGTGCAACATTCCCGGGTACGGGTGGCCGCTGGCGATCACCACGCCCGGGTCGAGGTGGGTCGCCGGCAGCCACACGCAGACGGGATGCACGTGGGCGAACAGCCGCAGCGCGGTGGGCTCGTTGGCCACCCCGTTCTGCGCGGTGAACAGGGGCAGCCGCTGTCCCGCCGTACCGCCGCCGGCGACCGGGGCGTCCGCCCAGGTGTCCAGGGCCGCCCAGGTGTGCTGCGACTTGACCGTCAGCACCAGCACGGTGTCGGCGGGCAGCGGCTCGCTCCCCGGCCCGTCGGTGGCCGGCCCCCGCCAGGTCACCGACCGCTCGGGGGTACGCAGGGTGAGCCCGTCGCGCCGGATCGCCGCCAGGTGCGGCCCGCGCGCCACCAGCGTCACGTCCCGGCCGGCCTCCCCCAGCAGTACGCCGATGGTGCCACCGACCGCGCCCGCTCCGATGATCAGGTATCGCATCCGACCGATTCTGCCCGCATCCGCCCAGGTCGGCGACCCGAGGTCGGGGTGCCACCGGTCACCCGGGCCCGCTCCCGGTCGGCGCGGAGTGGCCGTCCGGTCGAAGCGGGACGCCGGCCCCGGGGTCAGAGCGGGATGCCGGCCCCGGCGAGCAACGGGCCGGCGAGCAGGACCGCGCCGACGGCGAGGGCGAACAGGTTGACCAGCCCGAAGAGGAACACCCAGAGCAGCGCCGGGAAGGGCGTCAGGTGGGCCAACTGGTCCGCGTCGGACTCGGGCATCCGGCCCCGGCTGCGCAGCCGTTGCAGTTCGAAGACCGGCCGGACGCCGCCGAACAGCAGGAACCAGACCGAGGTCCAGGCGAACACGGCCTGCACCTGCGGGGTGGCGTACCAGGAGACCACCAGCACCACCCCGCCGGTGACCAGCAGGGAGAGCACCCCGAACACGTTGCGGACGAGCAGCAGCATGGCGAGCAGCAGCGCGACCGCGACCCAGAGCAGCAGGGTGATCCGGTTGCCGCCGAGCAGCCAGGCACCGCCCAGGCCGACCAGGGACGGCGCGACGTACCCGGCGAGCAGGGTGAGGATCATGCCGGGGCCGGTGGGGCGGCCGGCGCTGAGGGTGAGGCCGGAGGTGTCCGAGTGCAGCCGGATGCCGTGCAGCCGCCGTCCGGTGAGCAGCGCCGCCAGGGCGTGGCCCCCCTCGTGGGCGATGGTCACCGCGTTGCGGGCGACCCGCCAGGTCGACCGGACCGCGACGACCGCCAGCGCGGCCAGGGCGGTGAGCACCACCAGCAGGGGCGGCGGGTCGGGTTGGGCGCTGAACAGCCGGTCCCAGAGGTCGCCCAGCCCGTCGATCGACACCATGGCCGGGGAGCCTACCCGGCCGGATCGTGTCGCTCGACGGTCGTCGCCTCGTATCGTGTGAGACTGACCGGGCGGCGAGCGGAGCGGGAGGTGAGGGCCGGTGAGCGCGGCTCCCCTGGAACACCACGTCGGCCTCTGGACCGAGGCCGACTACCTCGCCATGGCCGACACCCCGAACCGGATCGAACTGCTCGACGGAAGCCTGATCGTGAGCCCTGCTCCGAGCAAGCGGCACCAGTTGGTGTCGTGGAGCCTTGTCGACAGTCTTCGGCCAGCCGCCCGGCCCCTCGGTCTGCTGGTGTTCGAGGCGGTGAACGTGCGGCTCGGGGTGGACCGGATCGTCGTTCCCGACGTGGTGGTCGCCGACACCGACGACGAGGGCACGGTGGTCGAGGCCGGTGAGGTCGCGTTGGTCTGCGAGATCGTCTCGCCTGGCAACGCCGCCGCCGACCGCCTGGTCAAGATGCAGCTCTACGCGCTCGCCGGTATCCCGTGGTACCTGCTGGTCGAGCAGGACGGTGACGCCCACTCGTTGCGGCTCCACCGGCTCGACGGCAGGCACTACGTGGAGGACCAGGTCGCGAAGGCCGGCGAGACGCTGACCCTGGCCGAACCGTTCCGGTGGCAGCTCGACCCGGCCACGCTGCGCTGAGCCGGCCCGCTGCCTGATACCACCCCCGACCTGCCCTGACCGGTTCGGATCATCGCACATCAATTCGACCGTTGTCGATGAAAGTTTCCTTAGGGCCCCTTGCGATCAAGGGCAGGAATCTCCAAAGATTGGCGTCAATCGATTGGCGTCCCTGGAGGAATCCATGACCCGTACCAGAATGTCGTTGCGCCGGCTGTTCGCCGCCGGTCTCACCGTGGCCGCCACCGCGGCCGCGGCCCTCGTCGTCACGGCCGGACCCGCGGCCGCCGCCACCACCGCCGGCGTCGACGTCTCCCACTACCAGGGCTCCATCAACTGGACCAGTGTCCGCAACGCCGGTATCGAGTTCGCCTTCATCAAGGCCACCGAGGGTACGAGCTACAAGGACCCGAACTTCAACGCCAACTACGTCAACGCCTACAACGCCGGGGTGATCCGGGGCGCGTACCACTTCGCCCGGCCGAACATCTCCTCCGGCGCCACCCAGGCCAACTACCTCGCCAGCAACGGCGGGGCCTGGTCGGCGGACAGCCGCACCCTGCCGGCCGCGCTCGACGTCGAGGCCAACCCGTACAGCGGCGGCACCTGCTACGGGCTGTCCACCACCGGGATGCGCAACTGGATCCAGGACTTCCTCAACACCTACCGCTCCCGCACCGGCCGGTACGCGGTCATCTACACCACCACGAGCTGGTGGAACCAGTGCACCGGCAGCTGGACGGGCCCGTGGGGCAACCACCCGCTCTGGCTGGCCCGCTGGTCGAGCTCGCCGGGCACCCTGCCGGCCGGCGCCCCGGTCTGGAGCTTCTGGCAGTACACCAGCACCGGCAGCGTCCCCGGGATCAGTGGCGGCGTCGACCGCAACTACTGGAACGGCGACCGCTCCCGGCTGATCGCGCTGGCGAACAACACCTGATCGCCCCCGGACACGGCTCGGCGGCAGCGGGACCGGTCATCACCGTACGGTCGATGGCTGGTCCGGCTGCCGCCGTCGCGGTCGACGACCCCGTCGGATCAGGCGCTCTTCCGGCTGGTCAACGGCATGGTCACGGCATCCGTGGCGGTGGGCATCGCGGTCCGGCGGCTCAGCCGCCAGGCGGCGACCCCGGCGGCGGCGACCGTCACGACGGCGATCGACACGACCAGCGCGGCCACGCCGGCGCTGAGCAGCAGCAGGACGACATCGCCGAGGGCGACGAGCATCCACAGTGCCAGTCTCGGCCGGGCATCCCTGCGTCGGTAACTCATCTCGCTACCTCCTTCCGTCGTCCCGGGTCAGATACCCCGGATGACGGAAAGTCATGCGAAACGATTTCACCCCCGGCGGGAATCCCCCGGGTCAGTTCTTCCGGTCCGGCACGAACCGGCTGGTGATCAGGGCGAAGTTGGCCAGGTTGGCGTTCCAGTCCTTCGCCGCCACCTCCCACCGGATCGCGTAGCCCCGGTTGGTGGCGGTGACGAACCCCCGGTTGCGGACGTGGATGCGGGTGTTGTCCCGGCTCTCCAACCAGTCCCAGTCGGCGCAGGTGCGGTAGCCGCCGCACGCCTTGATGTCGAGGTACTGGTAGTTGTTGACGATGTTCTTCCGGTCCGGTTCCTTGTTCTTCCAGTCGGCGACCGCGTCCTTGAGCGGGCTGGACGTCCACTGGATGAGCAGTTCCCGCACACCGTTCGGCTCGGTGATGACGACCGAGTCGGAACGGACACTGCGCCGCCAACCCTTCGGCACCGGGACTGTGAACGTCGGCCCCTGATACATCTCCCAGCCCTCAGGCAGCGCGTTCGGGTCGGTGGAGGGGGTGGCCGACGGCGTCGGGCTGGGCGCGGCGCTGGTCGGGGGCGGGGGTGCCGGAGCCGACGTGGGGGCGGCGGAGGAGGCGGCGGCGCTCGTCGGGTCGGTGGCCTGCGGGGTGCCGTTCTCCGGGTCGTCGGAGCGGGTGAGCAGCGGCACAGCCAGTGCCAAGCCCACCAACAGCACCGCGACCAGCGCGCCGATCAGCAGGTTACGGCGCTTGTGGTCCGGCGGCGTCCCGTCGTACACCGGGACGGAGGCGACCCCGGCGGACCCGGTGGGTGGGCTGACCGGCGCGTCCAGCACGGCGGTGGGATTGGCCGGCGGGGGTGGGTCGGCCCGGCCGGCGCGGACCGGCGGGTCGATCTTGCTGGTCGGCGCGGCGTCCGCGTCGGCCGGTGCGACAGCCTTGCCGGTCGACCCGGCGTCCTTGCCGGTCGGGCCGATGTCCTTGCCGGTCGAGCCGGCGTCCTTGCCGGTCGCAGGGGCGTCGGACGAATCGGCCGGGCCGGTCGACGCGGCGTCGGCCCCGGTCGGCGGGGTGACCTTCGTGGTGGGACCGGCGTCCACCCCGGCCGGCACCGTCGCGGTGGCGTCCGCACCCACGGCCGACGCCCCGGTGACGACCGTCGGCTCCGCCGCGCCACCCGTCGCGGTGGCGCTGTCCGCCGCCGTCCTGGCGGCTGCCGCCTTCGCGGCTGCGGTGCCGGTGGCGGCTCCCGCGGCGGCGGCCAGCGACGACGAGGTCTTCGCGCCGGTCCCGCCCTGCGCCGGGCGGGGCGCCGGCACCACCGGGGTACGCGGCTCACGCGGGCCGTTCGGCCCCGGCCGGCGTACCCCGTCGAGCAGGGAGATGCCCCGGGCCCGCTTACCGGCGGCGCGGCGCAGCATCCGCTCGGCGACCTCGGCGGTGATCCGTTCGGTCGGGTCCTTGCGGAGCAGGCCGGTCAGCACCGGCTTCAACGGGCCGGCGTTCTTGGCCGGCGGCAGCGGCTCCGTGGCCAGCGCGGCCAGGGTGCCGATCGCCGACGGCCGGGCATACGGCGACTTGCCCTCCACGGCCGCGTAGAGCGTCGCCCCCAACGACCAGAGGTCCGCCTCCGGCCCGGCGGTGCCGTCCCGGGCCCGCTCCGGCGCGATGTACGCCGGCGAACCGAGCACCATGCCGGTACGGGTGACGTTCGGGTCGCCGGGGATGGTGGCCAGTCCGAAATCGGTCAGCACCACCCGGCCGTCGGTGCCGAGCAGCACGTTGCCCGGCTTGACGTCCCGGTGCATGACGCCGGCCTTGTGGGCGGCCTTCAACGCGCCCAGCACGCCCAGCCCGATCTCCACCGCGCGGGCCGGCGGCACCGGACCGTCCTCGGCGAGGGTGTCCTGCAACGACTTCGACGCCACGTACTCCATGACGATCCACGGATCGCCGTCGGTGCGCAGCACGTCGAAGATGCGGACCACGTTGACGTGGTTGAGCCGGGCGATCGCCCGCGCCTCACGCAACGACCGCTCCCGCATCTCGCGGCGCTCGTCGTCGGTCAGGCTCGGCGGTGGGACGAGTTCCTTGATGGCGACGTCCCGGTGCAGCACCTCGTCGCGGGCCTTCCAGACCCGGCCCATGCCGCCCTGACCGAGCGGCGAGAGCAGCCGGTACCGGTCAGCGACGAGTTGGGAAGGCACGTCAGACATCGGTGAGACGGTACCCGGCCCCACCAACGCGTACACCGCCGGCACGCCACTGTGCGACGTGGGTCAACTTGTCGACGCGTACCCTGGCGTCATGTCTGCCGAAGAGCCGCTGTTCCGGGTCGTCCGGGGAGTCCCGACCGCCGAGGAACTGGCCGCGCTGGTGGGCGCGATCGCGCTCCGTTCCCGGCCGGCCGGTCCGCCCCCGCCGGTGGCGAGGTCCGCGTGGGCGCGCAGCGCCCGCCCGGCCGGCGCGGCCCCCGTGCCCGGTCGCGGCGCCTGGCGCGCCTCCGGCCTGCCCCGCTGACGCTGTCCCCCGCTGCGCGGCCCGGGTACGCGCAGCCGCGACCGCCGGGTGGCTCGGGTGTACGCAGGCGAGCGCCGGCCCGCGCGGGGCTGCCGAGATCGACACCTTGCCACTAACCTCACTCTGGGAGATGGCATCGTGACGGTCGGGAGGGCCAGTGATCCCAGAGGAGGGCCGCCCAGCTTCCGGGGCGGGTGACTACGGCGGCATCGAGGCCGACATCCGGCAGATGCGGGAGTTCGCCGACCGGCTCCAGAACGAGGTCGACCGGAACTACACGCCGCACCTGCGGTACATCGCCGACGACATGACCGCCGCCGTGCCCAACCCGTGCGACGCCTTCATCGAGCTGGTGCACTTCCTCCAGGCGCACTGGGAGACCCAGCAGGCCACCTCCGACCTGGTGCACGGGCTCGCCGGCAACACCGGCCGGCTGGCCGCCGCAGCGCACCGGATCGCCACCGACTACCAGGGCTCCGACGCGTTCGCCGACGCCCGGGTGGCCGACGTCGAACGCGCCCTGCACAACCCGCGGATCGCCGCGTCCACCCAGCTCACCGACCGTTCCTCGTGGACGGCCCCCGAACCCAACAGCCCCGAGAATCCGGGCCCGGTGGTGCTGCCGTGATCGAACGGGGCAGCGGCCGGACGTCCGGCCTCACCGACTGGCAACTGATGGACGTGCTCAGCATGTGGGCGTGCCTCCAGGACCAGGAGACGCCGGGGCACTGGAAGCACGTCGCCGGCTGGCGCAAGGTCTGTGAACTCGCCCAGAACCACCTGCGGCAACTCCGGCAGTACCGCGCCGGCCTCGCCGAGGCCTGGCCACCGGCCACGAATGCCGCCGCCAGGACCTACCTCGGAGAACTCGACGGGCTGATCAACAAGGTGCAGCGCACCCACGACACGGCGGCCGCCAACCACGACGCCCTGGCCGCCGTCGCGCGCGCCATCGACAGCACCAGGCCCGAACTCAAGCGGATACGTGACGACTACGCCGAGAAGCTCGCCCGCAAGCGCGGGTACGAGGCGACGTTGGCCGACCCCAGGGCAGCGGCGGGCAGCCGGGTGGTGGACCCGCCGGTGACCGACGCGGACCTGGAACGGCTCAACGTGCAGGCACGGGGGTTGATGTTCGGGCTCAGCGGCGAACTCCAACAAGCCCAAGCCATGCTCCAAAAACCACCACCGACGCGGGCCCCTCGCGACCTCAGCAGTACGGACACCTACGGCAATTCAGCACAACTGCCAATAATTCCTCCTATAGCGGCAATCCCGCTATCGCCACCGAGAAACACAAGGACATCAGGAACAAGGGATTCGAAAACCGCCAGGCCACCACTTGCCACTCAATCGTCAAATTCCGGGCCGACACTGGGGGGAATCATAGGCGCACCCCCCTCGCCAACCACATCGAGTGCAAGTACGGGAACGCACGGCGGGTCAGTAAACCCCCAGAATAGCTTCGGAGTTCCGCCCGCTTATACCGTGTCTGGAAGAACCGAAACGACCAACTCTTCAGTCAACAGGAATAACCCTTATGCCGAAAGCATCCCGAGGGCCAAGCCTCCCAACCATATTATCGGCGGTAATCCGGAATTAGGACCAAGCCAGCCAGCCAGCAGCGGTACTTCACGACGCATTAACCCAGTCGGAGGAGTCATCGGTGGGGGCGGTGCCGGACTCGCCCCCACTGGAGGCGCCGGATCCAGACCTCGCGGTGGGCGAGGAGGGCAGATTCATGGGCTCGGAGGCTTTCCCGCCATAGGCGAGGGTGTCCGCACGGGCAACTTCCCTACGTCCCCAACAAGGCGAGACATCTCGAACAGCAGCCAAGCCCGCCCTTGGGACCCCGACCATCCTTGGGCAACCGACGAGGGCGTGCCGCCAGTAGTCCATCCACCCGAGGAGGAAGGACCCATCGACCCCGGACCTACTATCGGCATTAACCGGTGAACATCGACAAAGCGGCCAGCTATCTGGGCATAGTCGCGTTAACTCAACTAATTCTGCTAGCAGCAACGACGCCAGGGGCAGCCGCATCGAAAGATCAGCAGCACATCCGCAGGGATCAGTGGCATCTAAAATTCCTTGACACTACAGAGGCTCATCGAATCACCAAGGGAAAGGATTCGGTGGTCGCCGTCCTGGACACCGGGGTTTCACGCCACCCGGACCTCCGCCAAAACCTACTACCAGGGGTCGACACGATCCCTGGCGGATCCGGAGACGGCCGCAGCGATCGCGATAGCCACGGCACTGGAATGGCAGGACTAATCGCAGCACATGGCCAGCGAAACAACTCCGGCGCGCTAGGAATAGCTCCGGAAGCAAAAATTCTGCCGATCTTTTCCACCTCACCAAAAGGAGACGGGAGTCCAGACGCCCTCGCAGAGGGCATCAGGTTTGCAATCGCAAACGGCGCGAACATAATCAACATATCAAGCGTCGGCACAAAGAGCAGAGAATTAGAGCAAGCGATCACCCTCGCTTTAGCCTCGGATATTGTCGTTGTGGCATCAGCTGGCAATCTGCCTGACGACACCAAGGTGGGGTACCCCGCCTCGGTCGGGGATGTCATTGCAGTGGGCGGGGTTGACCAAACTGGAAGGCATGCACCGATTTCTGTGAGTGGGCCGGAGATTGATGTCGTTGCTCCGGCGGTGGACATATACAGCACCAGCATCAACGGCAGGTACCGCAAGGGCACCGGTACGTCCGATGCCACCGCCATTGTGGCCGGGGCGGCGGCGTTGGTCCGGTCGAAGTACCCCTACCTTCCCGCCGCCGAGGTCGTCCACCGGCTCACCGCGACCGCTGTCGACAAGGGTCCGCCCGGCCGGGACGACGAGTACGGCTACGGCGTCATCGACCTGGTGGCAGCGCTCACCGCCGACGTACCTCCGCTGGGTTTCGAGGGTACGACGGTGACCCCGCCGAGCGGCGCGACGAGTGCCGCTGCCCAGCCTGCCGGCGGCGACGGTGGTGCCACCGTGCGGGGGTGGGTCACGTTGGGGGTGATCGTGGCGGCCGGTGGTGGATTCCTGGTGTGGCATCGACGTCGACGTGCCGGCGACCCGCCGCCGAGAATCAGCCGGTAGCGTCGGCCGCGTGTCGAACTTCCTGCCGCTCCGTCTCGTGCTCGCCTCGCAGAGCCCCGCCCGCCGCAAGTTGCTCCAGGCTGCCGGGATCGAACCCGACGTGCTGGTCAGCGGCGTCGACGAATCCCTGGTGGTCGCGGAACGGGCCGAGGATCTGTGCCTGGAGTTGGCCCGGCGCAAGGCGCAGGCCGTCGCCGACCGGCTGCGTTCCACTCCGGATGCGCGGACGCTCGTGTTGGGTTGTGACTCGGTGCTCGCGTTCGACGGCGAGATCCTCGGCAAGCCGGCGGACGCGGCTGACGCGACCCGCCGGTGGGAGCGGATGCGTGGACGCAGCGGGGTGCTGCACACCGGCCACCATCTTGTCGACGTGGGGAACGAATCGCAGGTCGGGGCGGTGGCCTCGACGGTCGTGCACTTCGCCGACGTCACCGATGCGGAGATCGCGGCGTACGTGGCCACGGGCGAGCCGTTGGCGGTGGCCGGGGCGTTCACCATCGACGGGTTGGGTGGGGCGTTCCTGACCGGGATCGAGGGTGATGCGGGCACGGTGGTCGGATTGTCGTTGCCGCTGCTCCGTCGGCTCCTGCACGATCTGGGGCTGAGCATCACGGACCTGTGGACGAAGGTCGCGCCGGCTGCCCAGGAGGTCGAGCCGCTCGGCTAACGTCCGGTCATGACCACGAAGCCGTTGCCGCTGACGCCGGAACTACAGGCCTACATCGTCGCCCACGGTTCCCCGCCGGACGAGATCATCCGTGATCTGGCGGAGGAAACCCGGGCGGTGCTGCCGGCGCACGCCGAGATGCAGGTGGCGCCGGAGCAGGCGGCGTTCCTCACCTTCCTGACCCGGTTGCTGGGCGTCCGGCAGGCCGTCGAGGTGGGCACGTTCACCGGGCTGTCGTCGTTGGCGATCGCCCGGGGGCTGCCCGAGGACGGCCGGTTGACCTGCTTCGACATCTCGGAGGAGTTCACCGGCATCGCGCGGTCGTACTGGCAGCGGGCGGGGGTGGCCGACAAGATCGAGCTGCGGATCGGCCCGGCTGCCGAGACGCTGCGGGAGTTGCCGCACGAGCGTCACCTGGACTTCGCCTTCATCGACGCCGACAAGGTCGGCTATCCGGTGTACTGGGCGGAGCTGGTGCCCCGGATGCGGGCCGGTGGGGTGATCGCTGTCGACAACACGCTGCGCGCCGGCCGGGTGCTCGCCCCGCGCGACGAGGCCGACCGGGCGATCGCCGCCTTCAACGACGAGGTGCTTGCCGACGTACGCGTCGACGCGGTGCTGCTGCCCCTCGCCGACGGCGTCACCCTCGCCCGGGTGCGTTGACCGGCCGGTCGGGGGAGCCCGGCACGATCGACTCCCCTGGGCCGATGTTGCGGTGTTTACCTCGCACCGATACCGCTACATCGGCGACATAAAGTCGATCACCTCCCCGGAACGGGGCACCGGTCCGACGCGACGGGCGCGTGACCGGGCCCCGCCCGGGGCGGGACACGTCAGCGGACGCTGCGGGCGAACTGGCGGGCCGCCCAGAAGACGCCGGCGGCGGCGAGCACCGCGATGATGGCCAGCCCCTGCCACACCTTGTCGTTGGCGAGGTCACCGGCGAACAGCGCCCGGGTGCCGTCGACCGCCCAGGAGAACGGGTTCCACTCGGCGACCCCCTGCAGCCAGCCGGGGGCGAAGGTGAGCGGCAGCAGGATGCCGGAGAGCAGCAGCACCGGCTGGGCCACGGTGTTCATCAACGGGGCGAGCGCGTCCTCGCTCTTGACCTTGAGCGCGACGCCGTACGAGACGGCCGAGGTCATCAGCGCGATCAGGGCCAGCATCAGGTACGCCAGCAGCAGGTCCCCGATGAAGACCCGCAGGTCGAACAGGAGCGCCAGCAGGGTGATGATGACCGCCTGCACGATCAGCGAGACGACGTCGCGCAGGGAGCGGCCGAGCAGCAGGGCGAGCCGGCTGATCGGGGTGACCCGGGACCGCTCGATGACCCCGGCGCGCAGCTCGGCGATCAGGCCGAAGCCCTGGAACAGCCCACCGAAGATGGCGAGCAGCACCAGCAGGCCGGGTACGAAGATCTTGTACGCGGCGGCCTGGGTGGGCGCGTTCAGCGCCGGCTTGAGCAGCGGGGCGAAGAGCAGCAGGTACATCACCGGCTGGAAGACGCCGACGAAGACCCAGACCGGGTTGCGCAGCAGCAGTTGAAGTTGGCGTTGGAAGATCAGCCAGGTGTCGCGGGCGAATTTCATCCGTGGTCTCCGGTGTCTCAGGACTCGCGCAGCGAGCGGCCGGTCTTGGTGAGGAAGACGTCGTCGAGGCTGGGGCGGTGCAGCTCGATGGAGCTCATGACCAGCCCGGCGTGGTCGAGCCGGCGCAGCACCTGCGGGATGGCGGTGGCGCCCTCGTCGACGTAGAGGCGCAGCCCGCCCTCCTCGACGGTCTCCAGCTTGTTGAGGTATTCCTCGCTGTCGAGGAGTTGGGCGGCCTGCGGGGTGCTCGCCACGTCCAGGCCGACGAGCACCACGTCGCCGGAGATCTCCCGCTTCAGCTCGGCCGGGGTGCCCTCGGCGACCACCTCACCGTGGTCCATGATCGCGATCCGGTCGCAGAGCGCGTCGGCCTCGTCGAGATAGTGCGTGGTGATGAAGACGGTCATCCCCTCGGTACGCAGCCGCCGGATCTCGTCCCACATGTGCGCACGGCTCTGCGGGTCGAGGCCGGTGGTCGGCTCGTCGAGAAAGACGATCTTCGGCTCGTGGATGATGCCGAGAGCGATCTCCACCCGTCGCCGCTGGCCGCCCGAGTAGGTCTTGCACTTGCGGTCCGCGTACTCGGTGAGCTGGAAGGCTTCCAGGGCGCGGACCGCGCGGCGGTGCGCGTCGGCCTTGCCGATGCCGTACATCCGGGCGTGCAGGACGAGTTCCTCGCGGGCGGTGCTCTCGTCCCAGGTGCTGCCGCCCTGGGCGACGTAGCCGATCCGGCGGCGTACCTCGGCCGGGTCCTTGCGCAGGTCGGCACCGGCGATGGTGGCCTCGCCGCCGTCCGGCTCGATCAATGTGGCGAGCATCCGCAGGGTGGTGGTCTTGCCGGCGCCGTTGGGGCCGAGGAAGCCGAAGATCTCTCCCGCCGGGACCTGGAGATTCACCCCCCGGACGGCGTCGACCGTTTTCGTCTCCCGACCCTGCCGGGAGCGGAACGACTTCCGCAGCCCTCTGGTCTCGATCATCTCTGCTCCTGGTCGTCCGGGCCGGGTGGTGCCGGCCGTCGTCTGCCCCCGTGACGCCATGTGGCGCGCTTCCGCCAACGGGCCGGAAGCAGGCTAACGCGATATAGCTTTTCTAGTCAACGTTGATTATTGCTTTTCTCGCCTGGCGGCGGAGCGCCGTCGATCGTGTCGCCCTGCGGAGCGCCGTCGGTCCAGCCGGGCCAGACGTCCGCCCCCGTCAGCCCAGCAGGCAGGTACGACACCCCGGAGTCGATCCGCTCGGCGATCCGCCCGCACCACGCCATCTCCGCCTCGGCACGGGCCAACCACAGCTCGAACATCCAGGTCACGTGCACCGGTTTGCTGTTGCGCACCCAGTCGGAGTCCAACGAGGCACGCATCGACTCGACACCGGCACGCAGTAGATTCGCCCGGTTGCGCAGCGCCGCCGCCGCCTCCTCGCGGGGCATCGCCGGCAGGAACGAGAAGGCCGACGCGAACGGGTCCGGCACCTCGTGCAACTGCCACCACTGCGCCCGTAGCAACGTCTCGAACTCCTCGTCCCCCTTGGGCGTCACCTCGTACGTGGTGCGCGCCGGACGGGCACCGACCTGCTCGGTGGCGACCGTCCGCAACAGGCCCTCCTCGGTCAGCTTGCGCAACGCGTGGTAGATCGAGCCGGGCTGCACGTTCGCCCACTTGTCGGCACCCCAGCTCAACAGCTCGCGGCGTACGTCGTAGCCGTGCACGGGCTGCATCCACCGGACCAGCCCCAGGATCATCAACCGAGTCGCAGACACCACACAAGCGTAATAACCAAGTTTGACTAGTCGACGGGCCCACAGTGCGACATCCCACACTGAGTGATCGTTAGGGGGCCTCCGGGCTGCCGATACACTCCCGAGGCAACGACCCCGGGAGGAGCACCAGGTGCGCAAGGTACTCATCGCGAACCGTGGCGAGATCGCCGTCCGTGTCATCCGGGCCTGTCGCGACGCCGGTCTGGGCAGCGTCGCCGTCTACGCCGACTCCGACCGGGACGCCCTGCACGCCACCCTCGCCGACGAGGCGTACGCCCTCGGTGGCGACACCGCCGCCGACAGCTACCTGCGCATCGACAAGCTGATCGAGGTGGCCCGGCGGGCCGGCGCGGACGCCGTACACCCGGGTTACGGCTTCCTCTCCGAGAACGCCGACTTCGCCCAGGCCGTGCTGGACGCGGGCCTGACCTGGATCGGCCCGACCCCGCAGGCGATCCGCGACCTCGGTGACAAGGTCACCGCCCGGCACATCGCCCAGCGGGCCGGCGCGCCCCTGGTCCCCGGCACCGCCGACCCGGTCGCCGACGCCGACGAGGTGACCGCCTTCGCCGTCGAGCACGGCCTGCCGGTCGCCATCAAGGCCGCCTTCGGCGGGGGCGGGCGGGGGCTCAAGGTGGCCCGCACCCTGGAGGAGATCCCGCACCTGTTCGAGTCGGCCACCCGGGAGGCGGTCGCCGCGTTCGGTCGCGGCGAGTGCTTCGTCGAGCGCTACCTCGACCAGCCCCGGCACGTCGAGGCACAGGTCCTGGCCGACCGGCACGGCAACGTGGTCGTCGTCGGCACCCGGGACTGCTCCCTGCAACGACGGCACCAGAAGCTGGTCGAGGAGGCCCCCGCGCCGTTCCTCACCGACGCGCAGCGCCGCCAGATCCACGACAGCGCCAAAGCGATCTGCCGGGAGGCCGGCTACCACGGCGCGGGCACGGTGGAATACCTGGTCGGCGCGGACGGCACCATCTCCTTCCTGGAGGTCAACACCCGGCTCCAGGTGGAACACCCGGTCACCGAGGAGACCGCCGGCGTGGACCTGGTCCGCGAGCAGTTCCGGATCGCCGACGGCGAGAAGCTGCGGCTCACCGCGGACCCGACCCCGCGCGGGCACGCCATCGAGTTCCGGATCAACGGCGAGGACCCGGGCCGCAACTTCCTGCCCGCCCCCGGCACCATCACCGCGCTGCGCCTGCCCACCGGCCCCGGCGTCCGGGTCGACACCGGGGTGGGCGCGGGCGACGTGATCGGCGGCAACTTCGACTCGCTGCTGGCCAAGGTGATCGTCACCGGCGAGACCCGCGCCGAGGCGATCGAGCGGGCCCGCCGGGTGCTCGACGAGATGGTCGTCGAGGGGATGGCCACCGCGCTGCCGTTCCACCGCCTCGTCGTCCGCGACCCGGCGTTCACCAGCGAGCCGTTCACCGTGCACACCCGGTGGATCGAGACCGAGTTCGACAACACCGTCCCGGCGTTCACCCCGACCGCCGGCCCCGCCGAGGCGGCGGCGGCGCGCGAGACCGTCGTGGTCGAGGTGGGTGGCAAGCGGCTGGAGGTCACCCTCCCCGCCGGCCTCACCGGGGGTACGACCACCGCCCCCACCGCCGCCCGCCGGCCGGCCCGCCGGGGTGGCGGCACCGGCACGGGTACGGCGGTCAGCGGCGACGCGCTCACCTCCCCCATGCAGGGCACCATCGTCAAGATCGCCGTCGCGGACGGGGACACCGTCGCCGAGGGGGACCTGGTCGTCGTCCTGGAGGCGATGAAGATGGAACAGCCGTTGCACGCCCACAAGGCGGGCACGGTCGCCGGGCTCGCCGCCGAGGTCGGTGCGGTGCTCACCGCCGGCGCGGCGATCTGCACCATCTCCTGAGCCGTACGCCCGCCGCAGGGGCAGGGTGGTGTGAGCCACCGACGGCGGCGGGACGGGCCGGAAGCGGGAATGATGGCGGGGTGAGGTTCCTTCATGGCGCGGTGCCCGCGCACGACCTGACCTACAACGACGTCTTCATGGCTCCGGCCCGGTCCGAGGTCGGTTCGCGGCTCGACGTCGACCTGTCCACCGGTGACGGCACCGGCACCACCATCCCGCTGGTGGTGGCGAACATGACGGCGGTGGCCGGCCGGCGGATGGCCGAGACGGTGGCCCGGCGCGGCGCGATCGCGGTCATCCCGCAGGACATCCCGATCGAGGTGGTCGCCACCGTGGTCGAGTGGGTCAAGCAGCGGCACCTGGTGCACGACACCCCGATCACGCTCGGCCCGACCGACACCGTCGGCGACGCCATCCACCTGCTGCCCAAGAAGTCGCACGGCGCTGTGGTGGTGGTCGACGAGGCCGGCCGGCCGGTGGGGGTGGTCACCGAGGCGGACACCCACGAGGTGGACCGGTTCGCCCAACTCCAGCATGTGATGTCGACCGAGCTGCACACCGTGCGGGCCGACGCGGACCCGCGTACCGGATTCGAGCGGCTCAACGCGGGACGGCGGCGACTGGCCCCGGTGGTCGACGACGACGGCCGCCTGGTCGGGGTGCTCACCCGGCAGGGTGCGCTGCGGGCCACCCTCTACAAGCCGGCCGTCGACGACCGGGGCCGGCTGCGCATCGCGGCGGCGGTCGGCATCAACGGTGACGTCACCGGCAAGGCCGAGGCGCTGCTCGCGGCGGGGGTCGACACCCTGGTGGTGGACACCGCGCACGGGCACCAGGAACGGATGATGTCCGCGTTGCGGGCGGTCCGCAAGCTCGACCCCCCGGTCCCGGTGGCGGCCGGCAACGTGGTCACCGCCGAGGGGGTACGCGACCTGGTCGAGGCGGGCGCGGACATCGTCAAGGTCGGGGTGGGCCCGGGGGCGATGTGCACCACCCGGATGATGACCGGGGTCGGCCGGCCGCAGTTCTCCGCCGTGCTGGACTGCGCGGCGGCGGCCCGCGCCCTCGGCCGGCACGTCTGGGCCGACGGCGGGGTGCGTCACCCGCGGGACGTGGCGCTGGCGCTGGCCGCCGGGGCCTCCAACGTGATGGTGGGCTCCTGGTTCGCCGGCACCTACGAGTCGCCGGGTGACCTGTACACCGAACCGGACGGGCGACGCTACAAGGAGAGCTTCGGGATGGCCTCGTCCCGTGCGGTCAGCGCCCGGACCGCCGAGGACAGCGCCTTCGACCGGGCCCGGAAGGCGATCTTCGAAGAGGGCATCTCCACCGCCCGGATGTACCTGGACCCGGCCCGCCCCGGCGTCGAGGACCTGATCGACGAGATCGTCTCCGGGGTACGCAGCGCCTGCACCTACGCCGGTGCCCGCACCCTGGACGAGTTCCACGAGCGCGCCCTCGTCGGCGTCCAGAGTCACGCCGGCTACACCGAGGGCATGCCTCTCCCCACCAGCTGGTAACTCCCCCGGTCCCCTCCTGCCCTGCCCGGCCCCCGCCCCGGTCTCTGCCTCGCCCCGGCCTGACCCCGGTGATCAAGAGGTTTGCGTCACCCGCACCCCGCCGGTTGACTCTTTTCTCTTGATCACCACCCCGGGGTCGGCGATCAAGAGGTTTGCGTCAACTCGGAGCGGTGATCTGACGCGAATCTCTTGATCACGGGGGCGAGAGGGGCGGGGCGTGAGGGGAGGCGCTGGGTGCCGGTGGGGGTCAGGGTGGGGGGAAGAGGCGGCGGATGACGGTGCGGGCGGCGGTGCGGGGGTCGGCCTCGACGTCGGCGGGTAGTGCGCCGGAGAGCCACAGGGTGGCGAAGCCGTGCACGATCGACCAGGCGGCCAGCGCGTCCGTGCGCGCCTCGCCCGGCTCGGCCCGGTCCGGCGGCAGGGTCGCCACGCCGGTGTGCAGCGCCGCGCCGGCCCGTTCCTGGGCGGCCCGGACCTCGGCGGCGTCGGCCCGGTAGAGGTCGGGTCGGAACATCACCTCGAAGTGCGCCCGGTGACGGACGGCGAAGTCCACGTACGCCACGCCCACGTCGAGCAGGTCGTCGCCGGCTGCGGTCAGGGCGGCGGCGAGCAGGTCGAACCCCTCGACGGCGAGTGCGGTGAGCAGTCCCGCCTTGTCGCCGAAGTGATGGGTCGGGGCGGCGTGGGAGACGCCGGTACGACGGGCGAGGTCGCGCAGGCTCAGGGCCGCCGGCCCGGCCTCCTCGATCGCCGTCACCGCCGCCTGGAGCAGGACGCGGCGCAGGTCGCCGTGGTGGTAGGGCCGGGTGACGGTCATGACACCAGGATAACTTTGCATTGACAAGAAGACCATCGACGATCCAATCTTGTCATTATAAAGATTTGCACCGAGGAGGCATCCATGGTTCCGTTTATCGCCCTGCTCGTCGGAGCCGCCGTCGCACGCCTGGCCGGACTGGCCGGCGTGGACGCGCTCGACGGCTGGCACCCCGCACTCCGCGTCGGGCTGGCACTACTGTTCGTCATGACCGGTTTCGCCCATTTCATGTCACCCCGTCGGGAGGATCTGATCGCCATGGTCCCGCCCCGACTGCCCCGACCCGCCATGCTGGTCACCGTCACCGGGGTGCTCGAACTGGCCGGAGCGGTCGGGTTGCTGATCCCGGCCACCGCCCGTCCGGCCGCCGCCGGGCTGGCACTGCTGCTTCTGGCGATGTTCCCGGCCAACGTCTCGGCGGCCCGGCGACGCCTGACGCTGGCGGGCCGCCCGGTCACCCCGCTCGGCACGCGTACGGCGATGCAGATCCTGTACGTCGGCACCGCTCTGACCATTCTGTTTGGCCCCTGACGGTCTGGGGGCTAACATACTCAGCGTGCAGAGGGAACCACTCATCGTCTTTCCCGCCGTGCTCCACGACGTGCCGCTCGGGCGACTGCTGTCGGTCGCCGGCCACCTCGTCGACCAGCACTGGGGTCGTTACCTGGCCGAACACCACGGTCTCACCCCGGCCGGGATGCGGGTGCTGTTCACCCTGAACCACCTCGACGACGCCACCCACCGGGACGTCGCCGACCGCTGCTTCGTCCGGCCGGCCACCCTCACCGGGATCGTCGACACCCTCGAACGGGACGGCTTCGTCGAGCGTCGCCGCGACGAGGCCGACCGGCGCAGCGTACGACTGGCGCTGACCGACAAGGGGCGGGAACACACCCGGTCCCTGGTCGACCGGATGCGCACCACCACCCCGCTCACCTCCGTCGACGCCGACCCGGCCCGACGCGAGGTGATCCGGGATTTCCTGATCGAGGTCATCACGACCATGTCCGACGGGGAGGACAAGAGGTTGACAACACAGCACCAGGACACGACCGACCACCCGAAGCCCGGGAGCCATCCGTGCTGATCAGCCTGCTGCGCCGCTACCTGCGGCCCTACCACCGGCCGCTGGGCGCGGTGGTGCTGCTCCAGTTCGTCGGCACGATGGCCTCGCTCTACCTGCCGAGCCTCAACGCCGACATCATCGACCTGGGGGTGGCCCGGGGCGACACCGACTACATCATCCGTACCGGCGGTTGGATGCTGCTGGTCAGCCTGGTCCAGATCGCCTGCGCGGTGACGGCTGTCTACTTCGGCGCGCGGACCGCGATGGCCTTCGGCCGGGACGTCCGGGCGGCGATCTTCGGGCAGGTCAACCGGTTCTCCGCCCGCGAGGTGGCCCGCTTCGGCGCGCCCTCGCTGATCACCCGCAACACCAACGACGTGCAGCAGGTGCAGATGCTCGTGCTGATGAGCTGCACCATGCTGGTCGCCGCGCCGATCATGAGCGTCGGCGGGGTGGTGATGGCGCTGCGGGAGGACATCGGCCTGTCATGGCTGATGCTGGTCAGCGTGCCGGTGCTCGCCGTCGCGCTCGGCCTGGTCATCCGCCAGATGGTGCCCGGGTTCCGGCTCATGCAGACCCGCATCGACACGGTCAACCGGGTGCTCCGCGAGCAGATCACCGGCATCCGGGTGGTCCGGGCGTTCGTCCGCGAACCGTACGAGACGCAGCGGTTCGGGGTGGCCAACGCCGACCTGACCGCCACCGCCCTGCGGGTCGGTCGGCTGATGGCGCTGATCTTCCCGGTGGTGATGCTGGTGCTCAACGTCTCCAGCGTCGCCGTGCTGTGGTTCGGCGCCCAGCGGGTCGACTCGGGGCAGATCCAGATCGGCGCGTTGACCGCCTTCCTGGCGTACCTGATGCAGATCCTGATGGCCGTCATGATGGCCACCTTCATGCTGATGATGGTGCCGCGCGCGGCGGTCTGCGCCGAACGCGTCACCGAGGTGCTGGACACCGAGTCCACTGTGGTGCCACCGGCCGACCCGGTGACCCGGGTCGACGGGCACGGTGAGCTGGAGCTGCGCGGCGTCGCGTTCCAGTACCCGGGGGCCAGCGCGCCGGTGCTGCACGACATCTCGTTCCGGGCCACCCCGGGGCGGACCACCGCCGTGATCGGGTCGACCGGCGCCGGCAAGACCACCCTGCTGACCCTGATCCCCCGGCTGGTCGACCCGACCGCCGGCACCGTGCTGGTCGACGGGGTCGACGTCCGCGAGCTGGCCCCGGAGGAGCTGTGGCGGCGGATCGGCCTGGTGCCGCAGAAGCCGTACCTGTTCACCGGCACGGTGGCGAGCAACCTGCGCTACGGCAACCCCGACGCCACCGACGAGGAACTGTGGACGGCGTTGGAGATCGCCCAGGCCCGCGACTTCGTGGCCCAGATGCCAGGTGGCCTCGACGCGGCGATCGCGCAGGGCGGCACGAACGTCTCCGGCGGGCAGCGGCAACGCCTCGCCATCGCGCGGGCGCTCGTCCGTAAGCCGGAGATCTACCTGTTCGACGACTCGTTCTCGGCGCTCGACCTGGGCACCGACGCCCGGTTGCGGGCCGCGCTGCGCCCGGTCACCGCCGACGCGGCAGTGGTGATCGTGGCCCAACGGGTCTCCACGATCATCGACGCCGACCAGATCATCGTGTTGGAGGACGGAGGCGTGGTCGGGATGGGCCGACACGACGAGCTGCTCGACACCTGCCCGACGTACGCCGAGATCGTGGCGTCACAGCAGACGGCGGGGGTGCCGGCATGACCGCCGTACCCGAGCAGAAGAAGGCCCCGGAGGACACCACGCCGAAGCGGCTCCCGGCGGCCGGCCGGCGCGGCGGTGGGCCGCCGTGGATGAGCGCCGGCATGCCGGCGGAGAAGTCGATGAACTTCGGGCCGTCGGCCCGCCGGCTGCTCGGCCGGCTGCGACCGCACCGGGTGACGCTGACCGGCATCATCGCCCTGGCGGTGACCAGCGTCGGGTTCAGCGTGATCGGGCCGAAGATCCTCGGCCACGCCACCGACATCATCTTCGCCGGGGTGATCGGCCGGCAGCTTCCCCCCGGCACCACCGTCGACCAGGCGGTGTCCGGGATGCGGGCCGCCGGCAACGACAACCTCGCCGACATGGTCGCCCGGATGGACGTAGTCCCCGGGGCGGGCATCGACTTCGACGCCCTCGGCCGGACGCTGCTGTTCGCCCTCGGCCTCTACGTGGCCGCCAGCCTGCTGATGTGGTGGCAGGGCTGGCTGCTCAACGGGGTGGTCCAGACCACCGTCCTGCGGCTGCGCGCCGAGGTGGAGGAGAAACTCAACCGGCTGCCGCTGCCCTACTTCGACAGGCAGCCGCGCGGCGAGCTGCTCAGCCGGGTCACCAACGACATCGACAACATCTCGCAGACCCTGTCGCAGACGCTGAGCCAACTGCTCACCTCGCTGCTGACCGTGGTCGGCGTGCTGGCGATGATGTTCTGGATCTCGCCGCTGCTGGCGCTGGTCGCGCTGGTCGCGGTGCCGCTGTCGGTGATCGTGACGCAGCAGATCGCCAAGCGGTCGCAGCAGAAGTTCATCGCCCAGTGGACCCACACCGGCGAGCTGAACGGCCAGATCGAGGAAGCGTTCACCGGCCACGAGCTGGTCAAGGTCTTCGGTCGCTCGCCGGAGGTGGAGGCCACCTTCCACGCCAAGAACGAGGAGCTGTTCCGGGCCAGCTTCGGCGCCCAGTTCATCTCCGGGATCATCATGCCGGCGATGATGTTCGTCGGGAACCTCAGTTACGTGGCGATCGCCGTGGTCGGTGGGCTGCGGGTGGCGTCGGGGTCGATGAGCCTCGGCGACGTGCAGGCGTTCATCCAGTACTCGCGGCAGTTCACCCAGCCACTGACCCAGGTCGCCTCGATGGCGAACCTGCTCCAGTCCGGGGTGGCCTCCGCCGAGCGGGTCTTCGCCGTGCTCGACGCCGACGAGCAGAGCCCCGACCCGGCCACCCCGGCCCGGGTCGACGTACCGCACGGCCGGGTCGAGTTCGAGAACATCTCCTTCCGGTACGACCCGCAGACCCCGCTGATCGACGATCTGTCCCTGGTCGCCGAGCCGGGTCACACCGTGGCCATCGTCGGCCCGACCGGCGCCGGCAAGACCACCCTGGTCAACCTGGTGATGCGCTTCTACGAGCTGGACTCCGGGCGGATCACCCTCGACGGGGTGGACATCACCACGCTGCGCCGCGACGACCTGCGCGGCCGGATCGGCATGGTGCTCCAGGACACCTGGCTGTTCGGCGGCACCATCCGGGACAACATCGCCTACGGCCGACCGGACGCCACCGAGGAGGAGATCCTCGCCGCCGCGCGGGCCACCTTCGTGGACCGGTTCGTCCGTAGTCTCCCCGACGGGTACGACACCGTCATCGACGAGGAGGGCAGCAACGTCAGCGCCGGTGAGAAGCAGCTCATCACCATCGCGCGGGCGTTCCTGGCCGAACCGTCGCTGCTGATCCTGGACGAGGCGACCAGCTCGGTGGACACCCGTACCGAGGTGCTGCTGCAGCGGGCGATGGCGGCGCTGCGGTCCGACCGGACCAGCTTCGTCATCGCCCACCGGCTGTCCACCATCCGCGACGCCCACCTGATCCTGATGATGGAGAACGGGCGGATCGTCGAGCAGGGCACCCACCAGCAGCTGCTCGCCGCGCGGGGCGCGTACCACCGGCTGTACCAGGCGCAGTTCGCCGCGGCGGTGGTCGAGGACGAGGCCACGCCGGCAGCGGCGGCACCGGCTCCGGCCCGGGGCTGAGTGACAGACCGGTGCGGGGGCCGGGGGGACGACGCCCCCGGCCCCCGCACCTTCAGCCGGCGGGGAGCAGTTGCGCCGAGCGGGCCGCCACCACCGCGCCGATCAGCCGCACCGCGTCCGCCGCCGGCATCGGGTCGAGGCTGCGGCCGTCGCGCAGCCGCAGGGCGACGGCGTCGGCGGCGGCCTCCCGGGCACCGACCACCCCGACGTACGGCACCCGGCGGTGGGCCGCGTCGCGGACCCGGGCACCCAGCGAGCCGCCTGCGTCCACCGCCACCCGCAGGCCGGCGTCGACCGCCCGCCGGGCCAGCCGGTCCACCGCACCGGCCTGCCCGGCGTCGACCGGCAGGAGCAGCAGCTGCACCGGGGCGTACCAGGGCGGGAACGCGCCCTCGTGCGCCTCGATCAGGTAGGCGAACAGCCGTTCCATGCTCCCGACCAGGCTGCGGTGCACCAGCACCGGCCGTTGCCGGGCACCCGCCGCATCGGTGTACGACAGGTCGAACTTCTCCGGTTTGTCGAAGTCGATCTGCACGGTGGAGATGGTCGACTCCCGACCGGCCGCGTCGACCACCTGGATATCGATCTTCGGGCCGTAGAAGGCGGCCTCGCCGGGCGCCTCCACGTGGTCCACCCCGTCGAGGGCGGCCCGGAGCAGCTCCTCGGCGCGTGCCCAGGACGCGTCGTCGCCGACGTACTTCGCACCCGGCCCGCGCAGCGACAACCGGAACCCGGCCGGCCGGACGCCGAGCGCCGCGTGCGCCTGGCGGATCAGCCGCAGGATCTCCCGGACCTCGTCGCCGACCTGCTCCAGGGTGCAGAAGTTGTGCGCGTCGTTGAGCGAGATCGCCCGCACCCGGGCCAGCCCGCCGAGCACCCCGGACCGCTCCGCCCGGTACATCCCACCCAACTCGCCGACCCGCAGCGGCAACTCCCGGTAGGAGCGGCCCCGGGCCCGGTAGACCAGGGCGTGGTGCGGGCAGAGCGCCGGCCGGAGCAGCAACTCGTCGTCGCCCATCCGCATCGGTGGGAACATCTCGTCGGCGAAGTGGCCGAGGTGCCCGGAGAGCGCGAACAGCTCGCGCCTGCCCAGCGGTGGCGAGTACACGTGCTGGTAGCCGGCCCGGCGCTCCAGCTCGCGGACGTACTCCTCGACGGCGTGCCGGGCCGCCGCGCCGGCCGGCAGCCAGATCGGCAGCCCGGCGCCCGCCAGCGGGTCGGAGACGAACAGGTCCAGTTCGCGGCCGAGCCTACGGTGGTCGATCATGTCGCGCTCCTTGATCGGGTACGACCCGGAGGCGACCGTGCCCGCAACGCCACGAGGCCCCGGGCGGATCGCCCGGGGCCTCGTCGACGGAAGACGTCAGTGCGGCACGCCGGGATCTCCCGGCGTCGTGGTCACCACAGCACTGCGCATGCCGTCACCGTACGACCTCCGCGACGACCCGGCGACCGCATTTTTCAGCGCTTCCCGACGCGGGAGCACGCTGGACCGTGACATGCGTACCCGTCGTGGTGGGCGGTGCGGGAAAGGGGGAGGGTCGCCGGCACGGGACCTGCCGGCGACCCTCGGCGGCCCGCTCGTCAGGAACGGGGGACCCGACGGTGTGGGGGCCGCGTACTCAACGGTACGCCGACGCCCTCCGCTTCGCCGTCCCCCTCCCGACGGCCGCGCCGGGCGGCAGCCGCCGTGCGGCGGGCGGCACACCACCCTGGTGTGCGCAGCCACGCGGTCACCGACGGTGGCCGTGGCCAGCGCGACCGGCCCGGTCTCCGGTGCGGGAAACCTCGGCAAGCTCATAAGGATCGCTTATATTTGGCAGGTGTGGGACGTCAGGCTGCATCCCGAGGTGGAGGCGTGGTTCCTCGACCTGTGCCGCGTCGATCCGGCCAGCGCGGATCTGGTGGGTGAGGCCATCGACCTGCTCGCCGAGCACGGCCCGGCGCTGGGACGTCCACTGGTGGACCGGCTCAAGGGCAGCTCGTTCCATCACATGAAAGAGCTGCGACCAGGGTCGAGTGGCACCACGGAGATCAGGATGATCTTCGCCTTCGATCCGCTACGTGAGGCGGTCTTCCTGGTCGCCGGCGACAAGTCGGGTCAGTGGCAGAGCTGGTACCGGAAGGCCGTGCCGCTCGCCGACGCAAGGTTCGAGGAACACCTGATCGCACTTAAGGAAGCGCAACGATGAGCAACGGTTCCGATTGGCGTGAGGTCAGGGCCAAGGCGCGTGAGATCGACCCATCCTGGGACGACCCCGAGCGGGTCACCCGTCGTGGTCGGTTCCGGGAAAGGATGCTCGCCTCCGTCAGCGGCGCGCAACTGGCCGACATCCGCCGACAGCTCGGCATGACCCAACAACAGCTCGCCGAGGCCGCCGGCCTGTCCCAGGCCCGAATCAGCCAGATCGAGAACGGCGAGCACACCAGCCTGGAATCGCTCCGCGCCTATGTCACCGGCCTCGGCGGCCAGGTGGACGTGGTCGCCCGCATCGGAAACATCCGGCTCAACGTGGCCTGACCGCACGCCGTCCCGGCCCGGGTCGGATATCGGCCGGAGCACGACCGACGCCCGACCCGGGTCAGGGGTCATTCGAGTTCGTGGAGCATGAGCTGACGGGCGGCCTCGGTGATCGAACCGGACAGGCTCGGGTAGATCGTGATGGTCTGGGCCAGCTCGTTGACGGTGAGGTTGTTCTCGATCGCCATGGTGATCGGCAGGATCAGCTCACTGGCCTTGGGAGCCACCACCACGCCACCGACCACCTGGCCGGTGGACGGGCGGCAGAACAGCTTGACGAAGCCGTCCGCCAGGTCGTCCATCTTCGCGCGGGCGTTACCGGTCAGCGGCAGCATCACCTGGCGGGCCAGGGTACGGCCGGCGTCCGCCTCGTCCTGGGAGACGCCGACGGTGGCCAGTTCCGGGTCGGTGAAGACGTTCGCGGCGACGGTACGCAGCCGCAACGGCCGGACCGCCTCGCCGAGGGCGTGCCACATCGCGATCCGGCCCTGCATGGCGGCGACGCTGGCCAGCGGCAGGACCCCGGTGCAGTCGCCGGCGGCGTAGATGCCGGGGACGTTGGTACGCGACACCCGGTCGACGGTGACGTAGCCGCCCTTGGCCAGCTCGACGCCGTACTCGGCGAGGCCGAGGTCGGCGGTGTTCGGGATCGAGCCGACGGCGATCAGGGCGTGCGAACCGGTCACCACCCGACCGTCGGAGAGGACCACCTCGACGCCGTCGCCGACGCGTCGGACCGCGTCCGCCCGGGAGTTGTTGAGGATGGTCATGCCCCGGCTGCGGAAGACGTGCTCGATGGCCATCGCCGCGTCGGCGTCCTCGTGCGGCATCACCCGGTCCCGGCTGGAGACCAGGGTCACCTCGACCCCCATCGCCAGGTAGGCGCTGGCGAACTCGGCGCCGGTGACGCCGGAGCCCACCACGATCAGGTGGGCGGGCAGCTCGGGCAGGTCGTACACCTGCCGCCAGGTGAGGATGCGCTCCCCGTCGGGCAGCGCGGTGGGAAGCTGACGCGGGGTGGCGCCGGTGGCGACCAGCACGGTGGAGGCGTCGATCGCGTACTCCGCACCGCCGTCGGCGGGGGTGACGACGACCCGGTGGGTGTGACCGAGAGTGTCCTCACCCATCCGGGCGGTGCCCGCGACGAAGGTCACACCCGCCTTGATCAGCTTGGCGTGGATGTCGGCGGACTGGGCCAGGGCGAGCCGCTTCACCCGCGCGTGCACGGCCGGCGCATCGACCGTGACCGCCTCCAGACCGTCGGAGTGGATGCCGAACTCGTCGGTGTCCCGGTAGCCGGTCACCACCTCCGAGCTGGCGATGAAGGTCTTCGACGGGACGCAGTCGGAGAGCACGCACGCCCCTCCCGCGCCCTCGGCCTCCACCACGGTGACGTCGGCGTCCAGCTGGGCGGCGACCAGGGCCGCCTCGTAGCCGGCCGGCCCCCCGCCGATGATCACGATGTGGCTCACAGCCCTCGCCCTTCCTCGGTGCTCACAGTGACTTTCTTCTCCCGAACCCGTCCGACACGCACTGTCGTATTCTCCCCCACCCGTTCGCCGGGCTATCGTCATCGCCGTGCGTCACTACGCGGCCTACGGCTCAAACCTGGACCCCGCCCGGATGCGGGCCTACTGCCCGCATTCGCCCATGGTGGGCGTCGGCTGGCTGGAGGGGTGGCGGCTGACCTTCGCCGGTGAGGACGTGATCGGCTGGGAGGGTTCCGTCAGCACCGTGGTCGAGTCCCCGGGTGACCGGGTCTTCGTGGCGCTGTACGACATCGACCCGTACGACGCCGCCCAGCTCGACGAGCTGGAGGGTGTCACCGCCGGCACGTACCGCAAGCTCACCGTGCGGGTCTCGACGCTGGACGGGGACGTCACCGCCTGGGTGTACGTCTTCGACGGCTACGAGGGCGGCCTGCCGACCGCCTGGTACCTGTCGGAGATCGCCAACGCCGCCGAGAAGGCGGGCGCGCCCGACGACTACGTCTCCGAGCTGCGGTCCCGCCCCACCGGCACCGCCTCGGCGTAACGCGTATCGCACCCGTCCAGTGTGCTCCCGGCGGCGGGGCGACCCGACGGCGACCCCGCCGGGCGTCACCCGGCCCACACCGGCCGGGTCCACGGCAGCCGGCCCGCACCACAGCCGGCACGCACCCGGGCCGGACCGCTCAGGCGGCGGGCACGCTGCGCTCGTACAGGTCGATCCAGCGGGTCTCGTGCAGCCCGACCGACCGGTAGAGGGTGACCGGGGTGGTCGGGTTGGCCAGGTCGAAGCCGAGCCCGGCGTGTCCCCGGCCCTTGGCCGCGTAGACCGCGAACGCCCGCCGCAGCAGCGCCGCACCCACCCCGCGCCGCCGGTACGCGGGCAGCACCGACAGCGTGCGTACCCAGCCCATGTCCTGCTCCAGCGCCTGGTCCGACGAGTTGAGCGCGCCGGCCGGCGCGCCGTCGACCTCGGCGATGAACCACTCGTCCCAGACCCGCCCACCGTCGGTGAGCCGGTCCCGCCAGCCCTCGAACCCGGCCGGCTCGTAGTCCGGGGTGTCCCGGAAGGCGGTGTCGTGGATGTGGTGGAACAGCCGCAGGTCGGCCTCGTCACCGGCCCGCACCGGCCGGACGGTCACCCCGGGCGGGGGCGGCGGCTCGGCGGGCAGGTCGGCCAGCGACCGGCTCATTCGCACGTACCGTTTGGCCCGGGTGAACCCGGCGGCGGTCAGCTCGCCGGCCCAGCGGGTCTCCGGCGCGCAGACGGCGGCCCGGACGGTCAGCGCGGGCCGGCCCCGCTCGGTGGCGCGTTCGGCGACCCGGTGCAGCATCCGGTCGAGCAGCACGGCCCGCAGCGCCGTCGCCCGCTCCGGGTCGACGAAGACGTCGACGTACTCGCGGCCCACCCCGGTCGGGTTGTCGACCACGCTCCAACCGACCACCCGCTGATCAGGATCGGTCAGCACCCACGAGTCGTGCTGCGGGTCGAAGAACGGCGCGCTCAGCGCGGCCCGGACGTCGTCGGCGTCGAAGTCGGGGTGGCCGATGGCGAACGTGTCGGCGGCGTGCACCACGGCGAGCAGCGCGGGCACGTCGTCCAGGGTGGGGCGACGGGCGGTCCAACCGGCGGGAAGTGTCACGCCGCAGATCCTGGCAGCCCCGCCCGCCACCCCGCCGCCGATTTTCCGGGCCACCGGCCGGTCACGCCGGTCCGGGACCGACCACCGGCTGACCGGGCGGTCGGGGCGGCACCGGACCGGGCGTGTCGGACCCGGCCAGCGTCGGACCGGGCCGCGTCGGACCGGGCCGGGCGGCGGGTCAGCCGTCCGCGTCGGCGCGCAGCCGGGCCCGTACGTCGGTGAGCAGCTCGATCAGCTCCCGGCCCTCCGCCGGGCGCAGCGCCCGGAACCCGGCCGCCGCCAGCCGGTCGGTCACCGCCTCGGCCCAGAGCCGACGCCGCACCAGCGGCCCGACCGGCGGATACGGCGGGGACCATCCGCAGGCCGCTGCCCCGGCCGCCCCCTCCGGTCCGGCCAGCACCGCCTCCAGCGGGGTCATCCCGGCGGCCCGCACGGCGAGCAGGTAGGCCCCGGTGAAGTGTTCCCGCAGCAGCAGCAGCGCCACGGCGGCGCGGGCACCCTCGGCGTGCGCGGGCAGCGGCATCGCCCGCCAGGCGGCGAACAGCGGCATGCCCGTCGCGTCGGCGGCGGCCACCACCCGTTCCAGCAGGGCGGTCAGCCGGGGTGTGCCGGGCAGGTCGTCGAGATGCTGGGCACCCCACCGGCAGCACTCGGTCAGGTGGGCGGTGGCCACCTCCAACGGCCGGACCACCCGCACGGCGGTGTCCCATCCGTCGGCGACCGCCTCCGGGGCGAGGAAGCCGAGTGCCGCCGCCACCGTCTCGGCCCGGATGTCGCCCAGTGCGCCGGCCCGCCCGGTGACGTAGAACGCCCAGCCCGGAATGCCCATCGTCCTGGCCCGACGCAGGGTCCCCGGGCAGCGGGTGAACAACTCCCCCAGTTCCAGCACGGCGGGTTTGCTCCCGGCGGCCACCTGTTCCGGCGTCATCCCGCACGCCCGCAACACGCATTCATCGCGTTCAGTCTGCCTCCTCACCGCCCGCCGTGGGGTCCGCCTCCTCGGCGTCCACCGCCTCGATCGCGCCCTCGACCTCACCGGTGCGGCGGCGGGCCGCGGTCAGCGTCCGCTCGGCCGCCCGACGGGCCAGTTTCGCCCGGCTCAGCTCCTGTTCGGCGACGGCCCGACGACGCTCCAGTTCGGCCAGTTCCCCCTCGATCCGGTCGAGCGCCGCGACGCTGTCCCGCTCGGCCGTCGTCGTGCCGTCCAGGTCCCGTTCGGCCTGCCGCTGGGCGGCCCGCGCGGCCGTCAGCTCCCGGTCCAGGGCACGGCGGCGCTTCGCCCGTTCGGCCCGCGCGGCCCGCGCCGCCGCCTGCGCGTCCCGGGCCCGTCGCGCCCCGCCCCGGTCGGCCTCCCGCTGCGGTACGACGTCCGCCTCCCCGCCACCGGCACGCTCCGCCCCGCCACCGGCAGCCGCCGCTGCGCCACCGGTGACCAGTCGGAGCTGCGGGCGGGGCACCTCGCCGAAGCCGGAGTGGTGCACCGCCTTCAGCAGCCGTCCGGTGCGGACCTGTTCGGCGACCGCGGTGTCGGCGAGCGCCGCGTGCAGGGTGGCCTCGACCTCGGCCAGCGGGAGCCGGGCGGCGGGCGGCGCGTCGGGAAGGTCGGCGACGATCCGGCGTACCTCGGTGACCAGGGCGGCGACCAGTTCCCGCCGCTGGGCGGACAGTTCCCGCAGCCGGGGGCCCTTGAGGTCACGCTGGGCGGTGCGCAGCGCCTCGGCCAGCGGCCCGAGGTCGGCGACCAGTTCGGGACGGTCCAGGGCGAGCAGGTTCACCAGCCAGGCCGCCACCGTGGGTCGTTTCCAGCCGGCGATCCGCCGGGCGGTGCCCGGGTCACCGGCCCGGCGGGCCTCGACGACGGCGGCGTCCCGGGCGGCGACGAACCGGTCGGGCGGGGTGCGGTAGAGCTGCCGGGCCAGCTCGGACTCGTCGACTGCCACGGGTCAGGCGTCGATCCGGCTGCCCGGCTCCAGCCGCTGGTAGTCGGTGCGGGACAGCGCCGTGTACTGCCGGTCGAGCACGCCGTAGCCGTTGTCGTTGAGCAGCGCGTCGTGCAGGGCGTACGCCCGGCGCGGGGCGACCGCCCGGATGAAGTCGACCACCTCGGAGAATTTCGACCAGGGTGCGTGGATCGGGGCGAAGAGGGTCTGCACCTCGACGTCGGTGGGGACGTGCAGCGCGTCGCCGGGGTGGTAGACCGTGTCGTCGAACAGGTAGCCGACGTTCTCCACCACCGGGATGTCGGGGTGGATGACGGCGTGCCGGCCGCCGACGGCGCGGACCGGGATGCCGGCGGCGGTGAAGGTGTCGCCCGGGGCGACCGGGGTGAGCGCCTGCGCCGCGTCGCCGAGCACCGCCCCGAGCGCGGCCGGCCCGTACACCGGCAGTGGTGCCCGGTCCAGCCGCCGGGTGAGCGCGGCGACGTCGAGGTGGTCGGGATGTTCGTGGGTGACCAGCACCGCGTCCGCCCCGTCCAGCGCCGCCGCCTCGCTGAACACGCCGGGGTCGACGACCAGCACCGCCCCGTCGCGTTCGATGCGGAGGCAGGAGTGCGTGTACTTGGTGAGCCGCATCGTGACTCCTCGAATATCGAATCGTGATGTCCTCAGCGCAGTCTGCCGGAACCGGAGCGGCCGTGCGCCGCGTCCGAGCTATCGCCCCGGAACCGGGGGACGGACGACGACGGGAGCGGGGATGACACTGAGGACGGCGGGAACCGGGGCGCGGGCCCTGGCGGCGATGGGGTTGGCGGCGCTGCTGCTGGCCGGGTGCGGGGCGGCCGACCGCGACGGCAGTTCGGCCGGTTCCGCGCCGCAGGAGAAGGTGCCGGCGCAGGGGGTGCCGGGGGGCGCGGCACCGGACCGGGACGCGGCGGCGGGACAGGCCGGTACGGGCGCTGCCGACCTGCGCGTCGACCAGCGGGCGATCATCTACACCGGAACCATGCGGGTGCAGGTGGACGACGTGGAGGCGGCGGCCCGGCGGGCGGTGGCGGCGGTCACCGCCAGCGGCGGGTTCGTCGGCGGGGACCAGCGGCGCAGCGTGTCGGCGTCCGCGCAGGCGGAACTGGAGCTGCGGGTGCCGGCGGCGAAGTTCACCGCGCTCGTCGACGAGCTGGCCACCTACGGACGGCAGCAGCGCCGCGAGATCCGTACCCAGGACGTCACCGAGGAGACCGTCGACCTGGACGCCCGGATCACCACGCAGCGGGCCCGGGTGGACAGTGCCCGGCGGCTGTTGGCCCGCGCCAACACGGTGTCCGAGCTGGTCTCGCTGGAGAACGAGGTGAGCCGCCGGGAGGCGGATCTGGCCTCGCTGGAGGCGAAGAAGCGTCGGCTGGCCGACCTGACGGCGCTCTCCACGGTCACGGTGACCTTCGTCGGCCGGGACGCCTCGACGGCCGACGACGGGCAGGAGGAGGACCGGACGGGTTTCATGGTGGGTCTGCGCGGCGGCTGGACCGTCTTCCTCGCCTCGATGGGCGTGCTGCTCACCGTGCTGGGGGCGTTGCTGCCCTGGCTGCTGCTCATCGGGGTGCCCGTGACGGCGGCCGTGGTGCTGCTGCGTCGGCGACGCCGCCAGCGGCGGCCCGCGCCGCCGGTGGGACCGGGCGGCGGGGGACACCCGCCGATGCCTGGTGGACCGGGCGGCGGGGGCCACCCGCCGGTGCCTAGCGGACCGCCGCCAGTGCCCGCAACGCGGTCTGCACCATGAGCCGCACCCCGACCGGGATGGCCCGCTCGTCGACGTCGAACGACGCGCGGTGCAGGTCGACGGTGGGGCCGCCGACCCGGCCGACGCCGAGCCGGGCCAACGCGCCGGGGACGTGTTCGAGGTACCAGGAGAAGTCCTCGCCGCCCATGCTCTGCGGCGTCTCCGCGATCCCCTCCGGGCCGAGCGCGGCGGCGGTGGCGGCGGTGAGGATGCCGATGGCGCGGGCGTCGTTGCTGACCGGTGGCCGACCCCGCAGGTATTCCAGGTCGACGGTGGCGCCGGTGGGCGCGATGACGTCCCGGACGACCTGAGCGACGATCTGGGGGGCCCGCTCCCAGGTGTCGCGGTCCATCACCCGCAGGGTGCCGGCCGCGCACGCCTCGGACGGGATGACGTTGTACCGGGTGCCGGCCGAGGCGTGGCCGAACACCAGCAGCAGCCCGCTGTTGGCCGGCACCCGGCGGGTGACCAGGGCCGGAACCTCGGTGACCAGGCGGCCGAGCGCGTCGACCAGGTCGACGGTCAGGTGCGGACGGGCGGTGTGCCCGCCGGGCCCGCTGAGTCTCACGGTGACGTTGTCGGCCGCCGCGGTGATCGGACCGACCCGCAGCCCCACCTTCCCCACCGGCTGGTTGGGGTCACAGTGCAGGGCGAAGATCTGGACGACGTCCTCCAGGCCACCGGCCTCGATGACCTCCAGCGAGCCGCAGGGCAGGATCTCCTCGGCCGGCTGGAAGATCAGCCGGACCCGGCCGTCGAGCTGGCCTGAGTCGGCGAGCTGGGCCAGCAGCATGCCGACGCCGAGCAGCACCGCGGTGTGCACGTCGTGACCGCAGGCGTGGCAGACCCCCTCCACCGTCGACCGGTAGGGGACCTCCTTGGGGTCGGTCAGCGGCAACGCGTCGATGTCGGCGCGGAGCGCGACGACCGGACCGTCCGGCCGCCCGTCGATGTCGCAGATCACCCCGTTGCCCTTGGGCAGCAGTCGGGGGTGCAACCCGGCGAGGGTGAGTTCCCGGGCGATCAGCGCCGCCGTCTCGAACTCCTCCCCGGACAGTTCCGGGTGGGAGTGGAGGTGGCGGCGGGTGGCGATCAGACCGGGCACCCGCAGCGCGAGCAGGTGATCCAGATCGTGGGGCAGGGGCTGGGACCCGGACGGCGCCTCCGGCCAGGACGACGCCAGCTGGCTGCCGTTCGGCAGCGTCAACGCACTCGTCACGTCGAATTCTCGATCACTAGAAATGGATGGATCTTCAGGGAGGACAGCAGACAGCCTAGACCTCCGATGGTGACGCTGCGCAACCTCGTTACGGTAGCGATCAGAGCGCACAGCGTCACGTAAGCCCTGGTGGGAGGGCTCGAATATCTGCGGGACAGCAGGTAGATCGCGGTCGGACGCCGTCATCTGCCCCCCACCTCCTACAACGCGTAACCGATTGGGCGGTCGCGAAATCGGCGTCGATCCGGGGCCGTCGTATCCGAATTGTCGCATTGGTCGCCCCGGTTGGCCGCCGGTCCGACAATTAGCCGACGCCGTCGGGTGGTCAACCGGTTCCCGACGGTGACACGGCGTCTCCGGGCCCGCCCGGACATGCTGTCCGTCCCGTTCACCCGCTCGGGTTTACCCACGAACCCCGCGCCGCACGCCCCGGCCGTGCGGACCACCCACCGACCGGCCGGTCCGACCGTCATACCACCGCCGGGTTGTCACCGACGGTAGCCCCGCCCCTCTCGCCTGGCGACCCCTAGCGGCCCCGACCGGACGACGACGGCGACCCCTGCCGGCAGCGGGCTGCCGGCGGAGGTCGCCGTGTGGATCAGCATCGGGGGTCGGCGTGTGGATCGACGTCGGGGGGCGGCGCGCCCGCCGGGTCGCGGGCGGCGCACCGTCCGGACCGCGCGGTCCGGACGGGATCAGAAGCGGTCGCTCGGGCGGTACGTCCCCCAGACCTGGCGTAGCGTGCCGCAGACCTCGCCCACCGTGGCGCGGGCCCGCAGCGCCTCCTTCATCGGGTAGAGCACGTTCTCGTCGCCCTCGGCGGCGGCCCGCAGCTCGGCCAGGGCCCGGTCGACCGCCGCGCCGTCCCGCTCGGCCCGCAGCCGGGCCAGCCGCTCCGCCTGGGTCGCCTCGATCGTCGGGTCCACCCGCAGCGGCTCGTACGGCTCCTCGGTGTCGATCTGGAAGCGGTTCAGTCCGACCACCACCCGCTCCCCCGCGTCGATCTGCTGGGCGAACCGGTAGGCCGACTGCTCGATCTCCCGCTTCTGGAACCCGGCCTCGATCGCGTCCACCGCCGAACCGTGGTCGAAGACCCGGTCCATCAGGTCGTTGACCGCCGCCTCGATCTCGGCGGTCATCGCCTCCACCACGTACGACCCGGCGAACGGGTCGACGGTGGCGGTCAGGTCCGTCTCGTACGCCAGCACCTGCTGGGTGCGCAGCGCCAGCCGGGCGGCCTTCTCGGTGGGCAGCGCGATCGCCTCGTCGAAGCTGTTGGTGTGCAGCGACTGGGTGCCGCCGAGCACCGCGGCGAGCCCCTGGATCGCCACCCGGACCAGGTTCACCTCGGGCTGCTGGGCGGTGAGCTGCACCCCCGCCGTCTGGGTGTGGAACCGCAGCATCATCGACTTCGGGTCCTTCGCGCCGAAGTCGTCACGCAGCAGCCGGGCCCAGATCCGCCGGGCGGCCCGGAACTTCGCGATCTCCTCCAGCAGGGTGGTGCGGGCCACGAAGAAGAACGACAGCCGGGGGGCGAAGTCGTCCACCGCCAGCCCGGCGGCCAGCGCGGCCCGGACGTACTCCACACCGTTGGCGAGGGTGAACGCGATCTCCTGCGCGGGCGTCGCACCGGCCTCCGCCATGTGGTAGCCGGAGATGGAGATGGTGTTCCACTTCGGCACCTCCTTACGGCAGTACGCGAAGGTGTCGGCGACCAGCCGCAGCGACGGCTTCGGCGGGAAGATGTACGTCCCCCGGGCGATGTACTCCTTGAGGATGTCGTTCTGGATGGTGCCGTTGAGCGCCGAGCCGGACAGGCCGTTCTCCTCGGCGACGAGCTGGTAGAGCAGCAGCAGCACCGAGCCCGGCGCGTTGATGGTCATCGAGGTGGAGACCTTGTCCAGCGGGATGCCGTCGAAGAGCAGCCGCATGTCCTCGATGGAGTCGATCGCCACCCCGACCTTGCCCACCTCGCCGCTGGCGATGGCGTCGTCGGAGTCGTAGCCCATCTGGGTGGGCAGGTCGAAGGCGACCGACAGGCCCATCGTCCCGGCCTTCAGCAGCTGGTGGTAACGCGCGTTGGACTCGGTGGCGGTGCCGAAGCCGGCGTACTGCCGCATCGTCCACGGCCGGGAGGTGTACATCGTGGGGTAGACCCCCCGGGCGTACGGGTAACGACCCGGCTCGCCCAGGCGGGAGTCCAGCTCCGGGGGGAGGTCCGCGGCCGTGTACACACCCTTGATGGGGAACCCCGACTGGCTCGCCCGCGCTTCACTCATCCACGGATGGTAGGACGCGCGGCGGCATCGGTGGGGTGAGGGATGGCGCACATCTCGGTTCGGCATCGGTCGACGGGAGGTGAACGGCCAGGTACACACCGTTCGAGCCGACGGTGGGTACGGTCGGATAGCACAAAGGTCCGCCGCGTCGGGTTTCGCATCGGGCGTCGGAACCAGCAAGATAGAGAGGTTGTGTCCCAGCCCCCTCGACTTTCCCGGTGGCTTTTCCTGTGACTCAGATCCCGACGTGGAGCGGCGGACCAGTGAGTCCCCCCAACGGACGCGCAGCACCCGGCACCACCATCGGCGGCCGGTACGAGTTGCGCTCCTCGGTGGGCAACGGCGGCATGGGCACGGTCTGGCGCGCGACAGACACCCTGCTGCGACGAGACGTGGCGGTCAAGGAGGTCGTCCTGCCGCCGGGGCTGGCCCCCAGCGACCGGGACGCGATGTACGAACGCACCCTGCGCGAGGCGCGCGCCGCCGCCGCGATCCAGCACCCGGCAGTGGTCCAGGTGTACGACGTGGTCACCGAGGGTGGCCGGCCGTGGATCGTGATGGAGCTGCTGGACGCCCGCAGCCTCGCCGACATGGTGATCGAGGACGGCCCGGTGGCCGGGCGCGCGGTCGCCAAGATCGGCATCGCGCTGCTCGGCGCGCTGGAGGTGGCGCACGCCAACGGGGTGCTGCACCGCGACGTCAAGCCGGCGAACGTGCTGATCTGCACCGACGGCCGCTGCGTGCTGACCGACTTCGGGGTGGCCCGGATGCCCACCGACGTCCAGCTCACCACCCCCGGGATGGTGCTGGGCTCGCCGCACTTCATCTCCCCCGAACGCGCCATGGGGCAGGATTTCGGCCCGCCCAGCGACCTGTTCTCGCTCGGCGTGACCCTCTACACGGCGGTCGAGGGGCGGCCCCCGTTCGACAAGGGCGACCCGATCGAGACGATGCACGCGGTGGTCGAGGACCCGCCGGCCACCCCGCAGCGCAGCGGCCCGCTGACCCGGGTGCTGATGGGCCTGCTGGAGAAGGACCCGGCCCGCCGGCTCGACGTGCACACCGCGCGGGCGATGCTGCGCGAACTCCTCGCCGGGCCGCTGACCAGCACGGCGACGGCGGTCAACTCGATCACCGACCCGTACTCGGTGGTGCCGGTGCAGCGCCCGTCGGGGCCGCCGGCCATCGCCGCGCCGCCGGCCGACTCGAAGCCGAGCGGGCAGATCGGTGGCCGGGCGATGCTGGCCGCCGGCGAGTCGCTGACCGACCGGCTGGCGAAGCTGCGCCGGGGTGAACGCCCCGAGCCGGTGGCGACCTCCTCCGCCGCCGCCCTCGACGACACCAGCGCCGACGCGTTCGCCGGCCCGCTGCACACCCCGACCGGCGCGATGCCGCCGCCGACCGGGCCCACCGCCGGTGCGCTGCCGACCGGCCCGACCGCCGGCACGTACGGCAGGCCCGAGGCCACCCAGCGGATCACCCCGGACGCCACCCAGCGGATCGCCCCGGGCACCACGCCGGAGGCCACCCAGCGCATCGGTGGCGGCACCGCCGACGCCACCCAGCGGATCGGCACGGGCACCCCGGCCGGCCGGCCCGCCTACGGGGCGGCGGAGCCGACCCAGGCCATCTACGGCGGCGGCGGGAACGCCGAGCCGACCCAGGCGGTGTACGGCGGGCAGTGGTCCATCCCCGGCACCGGTCAGTCGTGGACGTCGCCGCCTCCGCCGCCGGGCGGGGACGGCGGTGGCGCGCTCGGCCGGGCGAAGGGTGCCGGCGGTCGCCTGGTCGGCACGGTCAAGGGCTGGCCCCGCAAGCTCCAGCTCGCGGCGGCCGGCGGCCTGGCCGTGGTGGTGCTGATCGGTGCGGTGGCGCTGTTCGGCGGCGGCGACCCGGAGTCGACCCCACCCCCGCAGGCCGGCCCGAGCGCACCCGCCGGTGGTGGTGGGTTCGAGACGCAGGCGCACGACGCCAAGGGCATCCGGGTGAACGTGCCGAAGGGGTGGGCGCGCAAGAGCGCCGGTGACTGGGTCGACTACATCGACCCGCAGGACGACACCCGCAAGGTCCGCATCCTGGTCGAGCGGGGCGGCAGTTCCTCGGTCCGCTGGGCCGAGGTGGCCGGCGACAACCTGCGTACCCGGTCCCGGTCCTGCGTGGAGCCCTACCAGCAGGTGGGGATCACCGAGAACACGCTGGCCGGTAAGCCGGCCGCCGAGCTGGAATACACCTGCGGCAAGGGCGACACCAAGCGGCACGGCGTGTGGCGGGGTCTGGTGCACGAGGGCCGGATCTACTCGTTCTACCTCACCGCCAACGACGCCAGGTTCGCCGAGAGCAAGCCGATCTTCGACGAGATGGTCAAGTCGTTCCAGCTCACCGGGTCCAGCTGAGCCGGGTCGCCGGGTGGACCGGGCCGGGCCGCCCGACAAGGTGATCCGGGTCGACCGGACCCGGCGCACCGCCGCCGTGCTATCAAGAGGCCATGGCGGCGGAAACCACTGACCTCGACCGGATTCGCGACCAGGCTCGACGCTGGCTCGACGACGACCCCGACCCGGCCAGCCGGGACGAGCTGCGGGCCGTGCTCGACCGGCTGCCGGCCAGTGCGCCGGAGCTGGCCGACCGGTTCGCCGGCCCGCTGACCTTCGGCACGGCCGGGTTGCGCGGCCCGCTGCGCGCCGGGCCGAACGGCATGAACCTCGCGGTGGTCACCCGGGCGGCGGCCGGGCTGGTCGGCTGGCTCGCCGCCGAGGGCGGCGAGGGTCCGCTGGTCATCGGGTACGACGCCCGGCACGGTTCCCGGGAGTTCGCCGAGCGCACCGCCCAGGTCGCCACCGGTGCGGGCCGGCCGGCGCTGCTGCTACCCCGGCCGCTGCCCACCCCCGTGCTGGCGTACGCGGTGCGCAAGCTCGGCGGGGTGGCCGGGGTGATGGTGACGGCCAGCCACAACCCGCCGCAGGACAACGGCTACAAGGTCTACCTGGGTGCCCAGCTCGGTGGAGCACTCGGCGCGGGGGCGCAGATCGTGCCGCCCGCCGACGCCGGTATCGAGGCGGCCATCCGGGCGGTCGGCCCGCTGGCGCAGGTGCCGTTGGGGCCGCCCGGCCAGGTGCTCGGCGACGACCTGGTCGCCGCGTACGTGGAGCGGGCCGTCGCGGTGATCACCCCGGGTGGGCCGCGTGACCTGCGGGTGGCGTACACCCCGTTGCACGGAGTGGGGGCGGCGGTGCTGACCGCGGCCTTCGCGCGGGCGGGTTTCCCGACCCCGGGGGTGGTGCCCGACCAGGCGGAACCGGACCCGGCCTTCCCCACCGTCAGTTTCCCCAACCCGGAGGAGCCCGGCGCGGTCGACCGGTTGGTGGCCCTCGCCGACGCCACCGACGCCGACCTGGCGATCGCCAACGACCCGGACGCCGACCGCTGCGCGGTGGTGGTCCGCGAGCCGTCGGGTGCCGTGGCCGGCCCGTCGGGTGCCGAGCCGGTGTCCTCGGGTGCCGGGCCGGGGTGGCGGATGCTGCGCGGGGACGAGGTGGGGGTGCTACTCGCCGACCACCTGATGCGCCGTGGCGTCGATGGCCTGTACGCGACCACGATCGTGTCGTCGTCCCTGCTCCGGGCGATGTGCACGGCCCGGGGCCGGGCGTACGACGAGACGTTGACCGGGTTCAAGTGGATCGTCCGGGCGGGGGGCGGGACGCCGCCGCTGGCGTACGGCTACGAGGAGGCGCTCGGCTACTGCGTGGCCCCCGACCACGTACGCGACAAGGATGGCATCACCGCCGCGCTGACCGTCGCCGAGCTGGCCGCCGGGCTGAAGGCGCAGGGGCGCACCCTGACCGACCGGCTGGACGAGCTGGCCGCCGAGTTCGGCGTGCACCACACCGACCAGTTGTCGGTCCGGGTGGACGACCTGCGGATCATCGCCGACGCGATGGCCCGGGTGCGGGCGGCCACCCCGACCACGCTGCTCGGTGCGCCGGTCACCGGGGCGCAGGATCTGTTGCCCGACGCCGACGTGGTGATCCTGCGGACCGCCGCCGCCCGGGTGGTGATCCGTCCCTCGGGCACCGAACCGAAGCTCAAGGCGTACCTGGAGGTGGTGGAGCCGGTCGCGGCTGGCGACGTGCCGGCGGCCCGGACCCGCGCGGCGGCGGCGCTCACCACGCTGCGCGCCGAGGTCGCCACCGCCCTCGGGATCTGACCCCGGCCCGCCGCGTGTCCTGCCGCGCCGTTCGCCGCGCGGCGAGCGCATGATCAACTCAATGGGGCCGATATAGCGGTATCCGGACGGGGTGGATACCGCTATATCGGCGACATCGTGCGGCCTTATCCACCGCATCGGTCGGCCGCGATAGGGCGGTCTCGGCCGGGGCGTGGTGCGCCCGGCCGTGCGGTCAACTCGATGTGGCCCAAATAGCGGTATCCGCGCCCGGGGATACCGCTATATCGGTGGCATGGCGCAACTCTTCCCCGAATTCGCACGATCCCACCCCGGGCTGGTTGGGCAGCCTGCCGAGGGCGGCGGGGCAGGACACGGTCAGGGCTCGCGACCTGGCACCAACAGCGGTATCACCAGGTGTCACCACTTGCACACCACCCGCTTACGTGATTAGCATCGGTGCATCGATCTCGCCATTTTCCTGACCTCACCGGTATGCGTTCTCTCTGATGTTGCATCGGCGGCGATCCGTTGTTTCATTTCAGCCGGAAAGGTGTTGCACGGTGCGTGAAACAAACAGTTCGACCGTGCCACGACGGCAGCTCGGCAGGCTGCTCACCCAATTGCGGGAGGATGCCCGGCTCAGCATCGAAGCAGCGGCCGGAGAGCTGGACTGCTCACGACAGAAGCTCTGGCGCATCGAGCGGGGCCTGACGTCGGCCAAGACGCCTGACGTCCGAGTGCTCTGCGAGCTTTACCGGGCCACCCCCGACCAGACGAGCGTGCTGCTGGGGCTGGCCGAGGTGAGCCGGGCCGAGGGGTGGTGGCACGCCCACGGGAGCGCCGTGCCTGCCTGGTTCTCGCTCTACGTCGGCCTGGAGAACGTCGCCAGCAGCATTCGTCATTACAACGCCGAGCTGGTGCCGGGGCTGTTGCAGACCCCCGGCTACGCCACCGCGCTCTTCCAGCACAACCGGCCCGAGTTGGGCGAGGAGGAGCGAAGGAAGATCGTCAGCCTCCGCATCCAGCGGCAGGGGCTGCTGGCCCGGCGACTCCCCCCGGCCCCCACGCTGACGGTGATCCTCAGCGAGGCGGTGCTGCGCCGCCCGGTGCCGGGCCGGTCGGTGATGACCGACCAACTCCGGCACCTGGTGGCCGTCGGCGAGCGGCACAACATCACGGTCCGGGTGTTGCCGCTGGCCGCCGGGCCGCCACTGGCCGCCGAGGCCGGCACCTTCGTGCTGCTCGACTTCCCGCCCTCGGCGCTCGGCAGCCCGAGCGAGCCGCCGACCGTCTACGTCGAAGGGCTCACCGGCGCGCTCTACCTCGACCAGCCGGCGGAGATCGCCGCCTACGAGCGGGTATGGAAGGGGCTGGATTCCCTCGCCCTCGACGCGGGACAATCGACCGAGCTGATCGACGCGATCCGGGGAGAGTGCCATGAGTGACCTGACCGGCGCCCGCTGGCGCACCAGCACCCGCAGCGGCACCAACGGCGGCGACTGCGTCGAGGTGGCCGACAACCTCCCCGGCATCATCGGCATCCGGGACAGCAAGGACCCGACGGGCCCCGCCCTCACCGTCCCACCCACCGCCTGGTCCACCTTCGTCACCCACGTCAAGGCCCACCGACTCACCCACTGACGGCGGTCCGGACAGCCCACGGTGCGCCTGCGGAACCGGTCCGCGTGGCGGTCAGCTCACGGAGCGCTTGCCGAGCGCCTGGTCGACGGCTTGGCCGAGGGCGGTGACCACCAGGGCCACCGACGGACGGACCACCGACTCCTCCAGGCTGATCGTGCCGGAGAACCCGGCCCCGCCCGCGATCTCCTCCAGCCGACGCCTGGCGTCCTGCGCGGCGCTGCCGGTCAGGCCGAGCGCCGGTTCCATCCGCAGCACCGCCACCAGGGTGGCCAGCGCCGCCGTCCGCTCGTCGGGAAGCTGCTCGCCGGCCAGCGCCTCGGCCAGCCGCCGCCGGCTGTCCTGTTCCACGGACGGGTCGGTGGTCGGGTAGCGGTGCACCACGATGAAGTCCAGCTCGGTCTCCTCGACGTCACGCACCACGCCCCGCTCGACGAGGTCGCCGAGGATGCGGTCACGCAGGCCGTGCCGCAGCCGCTGCACCCAGGAGGACGGGCTGTGCGGGGTGTCGGCGGCCATCCGGCCCAGCACCCCGTCCAGGATCGGTTCGCCGACCGGCGTCGGGTCGGTCACCGCCAGGTTCCCATCGACGTACGCGATCCGGCCGGCAAGGGCCAACTCGACCAGGACGGCAGCCGCCATCCCCAGGTCGAGGCTGATCCGGGGCATGGTCGCCTTGCCGGTCTCATCGTCATACGCGAGGAGCAACAACTCCTCCGCCAGCGCAACACCAGTCATGGCCCGAGACGGTAGCGCCTGAACGCACCCCGCGCTCACCGACTCGCTCTGGGTGGGAGGGCAACGCCCACGGCCGGTCCGACCGCTCCCCCACGACCTGCCGGCCACCCACCCGCCCAGCCCGGAAACACCGGGGCCGGGCGGGCCGGAAACGGGGCCTGCCGGCCGCAAACTGAACGGGGGCACGCCGGCCGCAAGCCGGGCAGGTCAGAAGCGGGGCATCCCGCCGAACTGGCGGTCACCGGCGTCACCCAGGCCGGGGACGATGAACATGTTGTCGTTCAGACCCTCGTCGATCGACGCGGTGACCAGCCGCAGCGGCAGCCCGGACCGCTCCAGCCGGGCGATGCCGACCGGCGCGGCGAGCACGCAGAGCACCGTGATGTCGGTGCAGCCCCGGTCGGCGAGCAGCCGGCAGCAGTGCTCCAGCGAGCCGCCGGTGGCCAGCATCGGGTCGAGCACCAGCACCGGCAGGCCGGCCAGCTCCCGGGGCAGCGACTCCATGTACGCACGTGGCTCGTACGTCTCCTCGTCGCGGGCCAGGCCGACGAAGCCCATCGACGACTCCGGCAGCAGCCCGAGCGCCGCGTCGGCCATCCCGAGGCCGGCCCGCAGCACCGGCACCAGCAGCGGCGGGTTCGCCAGCCGGGTCCCCTCGGCACCGGTGACCGGGGTCTGCACCGGGTACTTCTCGACGGGGAAGGTGCGCGCGGCCTCGTACACCAGCATGGTGGTGAGTTCGTGCAGCGCGGCCCGGAACGACGACGAGTCGGTCCGGGCGTCCCGCATGGCGGTCAGCCGGGACTGGGCGAGCGGGTGGTCAATGACGTGTACGTCCACGATCGCTCAACCTACCGGTCCCGGTCGGCGGGCAGTACGGGTCCGCGGCGGGCGGCGACGTCGCTCACCCCCGGCCCGGCGGGTCGAACCGGCCGCCCCGAGCCGCTGTGACCAGGATCACCCGACTCGCGGCTGCGTAGTATTCGGGGCATGACGGCGACAACGACGTCGGCCCGGTCGGACCTGTCCGAGCTGGGGCGATCCGAGACCGCTTTGCGGACCTTCCTGCACGGCCTGCCCGGGGTGGACCAGGTCGGCGCGGAGCAGCGGGCGGCACAGCTCGGCACCCGCTCGATCAAGACCACCGCCAAGGCGCAGGCCATCGACCTGGCCATCCGGATGGTGGACCTGACCACCCTGGAGGGGGCCGACACCCCGGGCAAGGTCCGCGCCCTGGCCGCGAAGGCGCTGCGGCCGGACCCGGCCGATCCGACCTGCCCGCACGTCGGCGCGGTCTGCGTCTATCCGGCGATGGTGCCGCACGTGGCCGAGGTGCTGCGCGGCAGCGCCGTGCACCTGGCCAGCGTGGCGACCGCGTTCCCGTCCGGGCAGGCCCCGCTGGACGTCAAGCTCGCCGACACCCGGGCGGCCGTCGCCGCCGGGGCGGACGAGATCGACATGGTGATCAACCGGGGAGCGTTCCTGGCCGGCCGCTACGCCGAGGTCTACGACGAGATCAAGGCGGTCAAGGAGGCCTGCGGCTCTGCTGATGGCGGTCGCCAGGGGCGACCGGCTGCCCACCTCAAGGTGATCCTGGAGACCGGCGAGCTGGCCACCTACGACAACGTCCGGCGGGCCTCCTGGCTGGCGATGCTGGCCGGCGGCGACTTCATCAAGACCTCCACCGGCAAGGTCCCGGTGGCCGCGACCCTGCCGGTGACCCTGGTGATGCTGGAGGCGGTCCGCGACTTCCGGGCCGCCACCGGGCGGCAGGTAGGCGTCAAGCCGGCCGGCGGGATCAAGAACACCAAGGACGCGATCAAGTACCTGGTGATGGTCAACGAGACCGTCGGCGCCGACTGGCTGAGCCCCGACTGGTTCCGGTTCGGCGCGTCCAGCCTGCTCAACGACCTGCTCATGCAGCGCACCAAGCTGACGACCGGCACCTACTCCGGTCCCGACTACTTCACCCTGGACTGAGCATGATGTTCGAATACGCCCCTGCGCCCGAGTCGCGCGCGATCGTCGACATCAGGTCGTCCTACGGGCTGTTCATCGACGGCGAGTTCGTCGACGGCGAGACCCTCGACAAGACGGTCAACCCGGCCACCGAGGAGGTGCTCGCCGAGGTCACCTGGGCCGGCACCCAGGACGTCGACCGCGCGGTCCGCGCCGCCCGCAAGGCGTACGAGAAGGTGTGGGGTCCGATGCCGGGCCGGGACCGGGCCAAGTACCTGTTCCGGATCGCCCGGATCGTCCAGGAACGCTCCCGCGAGCTGGCGGTGCTGGAGTCGCTGGACAACGGCAAGCCGATCCGGGAGTCCCGGGACGTCGACCTGCCGCTGGTCGCCGCGCACTTCTTCTACTACGCGGGCTGGGCCGACAAGCTGCCGTACGCCGGGTTCGGCGCGGACCCCCGACCGCTCGGGGTGGCCGCGCAGGTCATCCCGTGGAACTTCCCGCTGCTCATGCTGGCCTGGAAGGTCGCCCCGGCGCTGGCCGCCGGCAACACGGTGGTGCTCAAGCCGGCCGAGACCACCCCGCTGACAGCGCTGCTGTTCGCCGAGATCTGCCAGCAGGCCGACCTGCCGGCCGGCGTGGTCAACATCGTCACCGGCGCGGGCGACACCGGCCGGGCGCTGGTGGAACACCCGGGCGTGGACAAGGTCGCCTTCACCGGCTCCACCGAGGTCGGCAAGGCCATCGCCCGGTCGGTGGCCGGCACCGGTAAGAAGGTCACCCTGGAGCTGGGCGGTAAGGCCGCCAACATCGTCTACGACGACGCGCCCGTCGACCAGGCTGTCGAGGGGATCGTCAACGGCATCTTCTTCAACCAGGGCCACGTCTGCTGCGCCGGTTCCCGGCTGCTGGTCCAGGAGAACGCCGCCGAGCAGGTGCTCGACGCGCTCAAGCGGCGGATGGCGCTGCTGCGGGTCGGCGACCCGCTGGACAAGAACACCGACGTCGGGGCGATCAACTCGGCCGCCCAGCTCGCCCGCATCCGGGAGCTGTCCGACGCCGGGGCGGCCGAGGGCGCGCAGCGCTGGTCGCCGCCGTGCGAGTTGCCCGAGCGGGGGTTCTGGTTCGCGCCGACCATCTTCACCGGGGTCACCCAGGCCCACCGGGTCGCCCGCGAGGAGATCTTCGGCCCGGTGCTGTCCGTGCTGACCTTCCGCACCCCGGCCGAGGCCGTCGAGAAGGCCAACAACACGCCGTACGGGCTGTCGGCCGGGATCTGGACCGACAAGGGCTCGCGCATCCTGTGGACCGCCGACCGGCTGCGCGCCGGGGTGGTCTGGGCCAACACGTTCAACAAGTTCGACCCGACCTCGCCGTTCGGCGGCTACAAGGAGTCGGGCTACGGCCGCGAGGGTGGCCGGCACGGGCTGGAGGCGTACCTCAATGTCTGAGCGGGTCGCGGTACGCAAGACGTACAAGCTCTTCATCGGCGGGAAGTTCCCGCGCAGCGAGTCGGGACGGTCGTATCTCGTGCAGGACTCGAACGTGTCACTGGCCTCCCGCAAGGACGCGCGGGACGCCGTGGTCGCCGCCCGCGCCGCCGTCAAGGGGTGGTCCGGGGCGACCGCGTACAACCGGGGTCAGATCCTCTACCGGGTGGCCGAGATGCTGGAGGGCCGCCGCGAACAGTTCGTCGCGCTCGGCGTGCCGGCCGACGAGGTGGACGCGGCGGTCGACCGCTGGGTCTGGTACGCCGGCTGGGCCGACAAGCTCCCCCAGGTGTACGGCGGCGCGAACCCGGTCGCCGGGCCCTACTTCAACCTGTCCGCGCCCGAGCCGACCGGGGTGGTGGCCGTGGTGGCCCCCGGGTCCCCGGCGCTGCTCGGCCTGGTCAGCGTGATCGCCCCGGCCATCGTCACCGGCAACACGGTGGTGGTGGCGGCCTCCCCGTCGGCTCCGCTTCCGGCGGTGACCCTGGCCGAGGTGCTGGCCACCTCGGACCTGCCCGGCGGGGTGGTCAACCTGCTCACCGGCCGGATCACCGAGACCGCGCCGACGCTGGCCGCGCACCTGGACGTCAACGCGATCGACCTGGCCGGGGTGACCGATGCCGAGCTGGCGACCGACCTGGAGGTCAGGGCGGCGGAGAACCTCAAGCGGGTGCTCCGGCCGGTCCCGGCCGACCACGACTGGACGGGCGACCCGGGCCTGGGCCGGATGACCGCGCTGCTGGAGACGAAGACGGTCTGGCACCCCAAGGGGGTGTGATCGCGGGTGTCCTGCCGTGGGAGGGGTTCTACTACCGGGGGTAGGATTACCTGGTGACTCGGTTGGGCGATCTTGAGCGGGCGGTGATGGACGTGCTCTGGGACGTGGTCCCGGGCACGTCGGACGGGGTGACCGTGCGCGAGGTCGCCGAGGCGCTGGACGGGCGCGAGTTGGCGTACACGACCGTGATGACCGTGCTGGACCGGCTCGCCGGCAAGGGCATGGTGCAGCGCGAACGCGAGGGGCGGGCCTGGCGATACCGGGCCGCCGCCAGCCGTGAGGCGCACATCGCCCAGCTCATGCTCGACGCCCTCGACCTCGGTGGCAGCCGGGACGCCGCACTGGTGCGTTTCGCCCGCTCGGTGACCGGCACCGAGGCCGAGGTGCTGCGGGCGGCGCTCGGCGCGGAGGCGGGGCTGACCGGACCCGCACCGGCCGGTCCCGACGGCGGGTCGACCGGGGCCGGGCTGACCGACCGGGTCGGGGACCCGCGCGCCGGCCGGGCCCGGGCAGTCGACGAGGCCACGGACCGGTAGGGCGACCGCCGTGGCGTACGCCGTGCACTTCGCCGGGACGGTCCTGGCCTGCTGGCTGACCGCCCAGGTACTGGCCCGCGCCACCTGGACGTGGCGGGCCCCCCGGGTCGCGATCGTCTGTTGGCAGGCGGTCGGGCTGGCGCTCGGGCTGTCCGCGATGGGCCTGCCGATGGCGTTGGGGTTGACCGCGTACGACCGGCCGACCGGCGGGGCGCTGCTGGCCCTCGCCGACGACCTGGCCCACGGCACCCTGCCGGCCGGGGTGACCGCCGTCCACCTGGGCCTGGTGGGGGTGGGTTTCGGCATCGGCGCGGTGCTGCTCGGCACGACCGTCCGCAGCGTGCACTCCACGGTGCGGGCCCAGCGCCGGCACCGGGACCTGCTCACCCTGGTCGCCCGCCGGGACCCGGCGATCCCCGGCGCGCTGGTGCTCGACCATCCCGGTGCCGCCGCGTACTGCCTGCCCGGGGTGCGGCCCCGGGTGGTGGTCAGCGCGGGCACCCTCAGCCTGCTGGACCGGGCCGAGTTGGCGGCGGTGCTCGCCCACGAGCGGGCGCACGCGCAGGAGCGGCACGACCTGGTGCTGTTGCCGTTCACCGCGCTGCGCCGCGCGCTGCCGTGGTTCCGCTGGGTCGGCGCCGCCCACGAGCGGGTCGCCCTGCTGGTCGAGATGCGGGCCGACGACAAGGCCCGTGCGCTGCACGCCGAGGCGCCGCTGGCGGGGGCGCTGCGCCGGTTCGCCGCCGCCGGGCACCGGATCACCCCGGCCGGCACGCTCGGTCTCGGTGACCGGGACATCGACGTCCGGGTGCAGCGGCTGCTGGTCGCGGACCGGCCGCCCCGGCTGCTCGGGGCCGCCGCGCTGGCGGTGACGACCACCCTGGCCGCCCTGCCGATCTCGCTGTTCCTGAGCTGACGCCCCGGGTACCGGGCGGCGGCTCCACGCGCGCATATAGGTAGCCAAGCTACGTGTAGCATCGCTACGACAAGCGGGACTACCTCTGGAGAGGTTCATGGACACCCTGCTCCTCGCGCGCCTCCAGTTCGCCACCACCACCTCGATCCACTTCCTCTTCGTGGCGGTCACCCTCGGCCTGGTCACCCTCCTGGTCGGCCTCCAGACCACCTGGGCACTCACCGGAGACCCGAAGTGGGAGCGGATGACCCGCTTCTGGGGCCAGCTCTACGTGATCAACTACGTGCTCGGCATCGCCAGCGGCCTCGTGCTGGAATTCCAGTTCGGGCTGAACTGGAGCGGGCTGTCGCGCTACGTCGGCAACGTCTTCGGGGCTCCGCTGGCGATCGAGACGCTTGTCGCGTTCTTCCTGGAGTCGACGTTCCTCGGCATGTGGATCTTCGGCTGGCACCGGCTGCGGCGCGGCGTACACCTGGCGCTGCTCTGGGGGGTCGCACTCACCGCGTACGCCTCGGCCTTCTGGATCATGGTGGCGAACGCCTGGCTCCAGCACCCGGTCGGCTACCGGGTGCGGGACGGGGTCGCCCACCTGACCGACTTCGGAGCGCTGCTCACCAACCCCACCCTCGGCATGGCGCTGGGCCACGTGATCGCCGCCAGCCTGCTCACCGGCGGCATGCTGATGGCCTCGGTCAGCGCCTGGCACCTGATCCGACGGACCGCCGACTTCGCCCTGCACCGCACCTCGCTGCGGATCGGGCTGGTCACCGCCGCCCTGTCGGTCAGCCTGGTGCAGGGGTTCGGCTTCGCCCAGTTCGGCCCGGTCGGCGAGCTGCAACCCACCAAGTTCGACGCCGGCCCGACCGCCGACGCCCGGATCGCCGAGTGGACCACCCGGTTCGGCCCCGGCGACTACACCCCGCCGGTGCTGTCCAACGTCGGTCTCGGCTTCATGATCCTGATCGGGTTCACCCTGGGCTGCGTCTGGCTGCTGCTGCCGCTGCTCTGGCGGGACCTGGTGATCCGGCTGCGGTTCCCGCTCTGGCTCGTCCTGCTCGCCCTGCCGCTGCCGTTCGTCGCGGTGATCCTCGGCTGGCTCGCCCGGGAGGTCGGCCGGCAGCCCTGGGCCGCGTACGGGCTGCTCCCCACCGACGAGGCCGTCTCCCGCGTCGACCCGGGCCTGGTGCTCGCCTCCCTGATCGGCTTCAGCCTGCTGCTCGGCGCGCTCGCCGTCACCAACTGGACGCTGCTCGCCCGGCACGCCGCCCGGGGCGCGGTCGACCCGGCGCTCGGCCGCCCGCCCGGCACGCCCGACGACGAGCGTCGACCCACCCCCGCATTCGCCTGAGAGGACCCCCCGGTGCCCCTGCTCTGGTACGCCCTGCTCGGCCTCTTCTTCGCCGGCTACCTCGTCCTCGCCGGCTACGACTACGGGGTGGGGCTGCTGCTCGCCCGGCGCGACACCCCGGCCGCCCACCGCGCCCGGCTCACCGCCCTCGGCCCGTTCCTCCTCGGCAACGAGGTGTGGCTGGTGGCCGCCGTCGGCATCCTCTTCGGCGCGTTCCCCCGCCTGGAGGGCGAACTCCTCTCCGGGCACTACCCCGCAGCGGCCGGAGCGCTGGCCGGGGTGATCCTGGTCACCACCGGGATGCAGCTCCGCAGCCGGCCGACCAGCCCGACCGCCCGCCGGGGCTGGGACCGGGTGATCGTGGCCGGCAGCGCGCTGGCCACCTTCGGCTGGGGCGCCCTGCTCGCCGGGCTGCTCCAGGGCCTGCCGATCGACGCCGCCGGCCACGTCGCCGGGCAGACCCACCTGGCCACCCCGTTCGTCGCCGCCACCGGGCTCGCCCTGCTCGCCCTGGCCGCCGCGCACGGTGCGACGTTCCTCACCCTCCGCCTGCCGGCCGCCGACGCCCAGGCGACCGCCCGGCTGGCCCGTCGGCTGCTCGTCGGGGCGCTCGCCGCGGTCGCCACGGCCACCACGCTGGGCCTGCTCTCCGACCGGGTACGCGCGGCGACCCGCCAGCCGCTGCCCGCCGTACTGCTGGTGGTGGCACTGGTCGGGGCGCTGCTGGCGGCCCGCGCGGCGCTGCGCCGGGGTCGGCCCGGGGTGGCCCTGGTCGCCACCGGCGCGACCCTCGCGCTACCGGTGGCCCTCGTCGGCGCGGCCCGCTGGCCGGCGGTGCTGGTCTCCACGGTCGACCCGGCGGCCACCGTGACCGTCACCGGGGCGGCGGCCAGCGGGCCGACGTCGCAGCTGCTGGGCTGGCTGCTGCTGCCGCTCCTGCCGGCCCTACTAGGCTTCCAGGCGATGTGCTGGTGGGTGTTCCGGGGACGGACCGACGGCAGGGCACCGGTGTACTGGTGAACCGCCGTCCCTTCGACCCGCGTCTGCTGCGCCGGGTCCCCGCGGCCCGGCGCGACCTCGCCGTGCTCGCGGCCCTCGGCGGGCTCACCGCGCTGCTGGTCGTCGGGCAGGCCACCGCCCTGGCCACGGTGCTCGCCGCCGGCATCGGCGGCCGGCTGGACACCGGCGCGCTGGCCGGCTTCGTCGCCGCCGTCGGCGGCCGGGCCCTGGTCACCTGGGGGCAGGGCACCGTCGCCGCGCGGGCCGCCGCCACCGTGAAGGCGACGCTCCGCGCCGACCTGCTCGCCGCCGTCGGCCGGCACGGGCCCGGCTGGGTCGCCGGCCAGCGGGCCGGGCAGCTCGCCACCCTCACCGGGCGCGGCCTCGACGCGCTGGACGCCTACTTCACCGGCTACCTCCCCCAACTCGTGCTCAGCGTCACCGTGCCCGCCGCCGTGCTCGCCCGGCTGGTCTTCGCCGACTGGAGTTCGGCGCTGATCATCGTGCTGACCCTCCCGCTGATCCCGGTCTTCGGCGCGCTGCTCGGCTGGCAGGCCCAGGCCGCCACCGAACGGCAGTGGCGGCGGCTGTCGATGCTCGGCGGGCACTTCCTCGACATGGTCGCCGGGCTGCCCACCCTGCGCGCGTTCGGCCGGGCGCGGGCACAGACCGGGGTGGTCCGCCGGATGGCCGACGGGCACCGCGTGGCCACCATGGGGACGCTGCGGATCGCCTTCCTCTCCGCGCTGGTGCTGGAGCTGGTCGCCACCCTGTCGGTGGCGCTGGTCGCGGTACCGGTCGGCATCCGGCTGCTCGACGGCGGGATCACCCTGGCCACCGCGCTGCTGGTGCTGCTGCTCACCCCGGAGGCGTACCTGCCGTTGCGGGCCGCCGGCAGCCGGTTCCACGCCAGCATGGAGGGGCTGACGGCGCTGGACGAGGCACTGACCGTCTCCGCCGTACCGGCCGGGTCGACAGGCGGTGCCCCGGTGGACACCGGACACGCCCGGACGCCGTCCGGCGACGGCGAGATCGTCTTCTCCGGTGTCACCGTCGCCTACGAGCGGACCACCGCCCTACGGGACGTCACGCTCACCATCCGGCCTGGCGAACGGATCGCCGTCGTCGGGCCGAGCGGCGCCGGCAAGAGCACCCTGCTCGGCCTGCTGCTCGGCTTCGTCGCCCCGACCGCCGGCCGGATCACCGTGGCCGGGGTCGACCTGGCCGACGTCGACCACGACGACTGGCGTCGGCAGATCGCCTGGGTGCCGCAGCGCGCCCACCTGTTCGCCGCCACGCTCGCCGACAACATCCGGCTCGGCGCACCCGACACCCCCGACGCCGACCTGGCCCGCGCGGTCACCGACGCCGCGCTGGACGAGGTGGTGACGGCCCTGCCCGACGGGCTGGGCACCCTGCTCGGCGAGCGCGGCCACGGGCTGTCCAGCGGCCAGCGGCAGCGGGTCGCCCTGGCCCGTGCCTTCCTGCGGGACGCCCCGCTGGTGCTGCTCGACGAGCCGACCGCCCGGCTGGACACGGCGAGTGAGACGACCGTCCTGGACGCCACCCGGCGGCTGGTCGCCGGACGTACCGCCCTGCTGGTGGCGCACCGGCCGGCCCTGCTGGCCGACGCCGACCGAGTGCTGCACGTCGACGCCGGCCGGGTCACCGAGCTGACCCCGACCGCGGAGGCCGGCCGATGAGCACCGCCCCTGCCCCCGGCGCGGGAGGCCCGCCGCCGCGCACCGGACCCGAGCGGGTGGTGCTGCGGCTGGCCCGGCCGTACCTGGGCCGGCTGGTCGGGGCCGGGCTGCTCGCGTCGGCCACCGAACTCGCCGGGCTGGCCCTGATGGCCACCGCCACCTGGCTGCTGATGAGCGCCGCCGGCCAGCCACCGCTGGACCGGCTCACCGTCGCCATCGTCGCCGTCCGTGCACTGGCCGTCAGCCGGGGGGTGCTGCGCTACACCGAACGGCTCGCCGGTCACGACGCCGTGCTCCGCATGATCACCGACGTCCGGGCCCGGGTCTTCGCCAGCCTCGCCGCCCGTCCGGGGCCGGCCGGCCAGCGCAGCGGGGACGCCCTGAGCCGGCTGGTCTCCGACGTCGAGGCCGTCCAGGACCTGCTGCTGCGGGTGCTCGTGCCCGGGGCGGCGGCCGCCCTGGTCGGGGTGCTGGCCGTCGGCGGGGCCGCGCTGGTCTCGCTGCCCGCCGCCGGGGTGCTCGCGGTCGGGTTGCTGGTCGCCGGGGTGGCGCTGCCGGTGCTCGCCACCGCGTCGACCCGCCGGGCCGCCGACGAGGTCGCACCGCTGCGCGGCGCGCTCGCCACCGACGCCGTCGACCTCACCCACGGTGCCGCCGACCTGGCCGCCTTCGGGGCCACCGGGCAGGCGCTGCGGGCCGCGACCCGGCGCGCCGACCGGTTGGCCCGGCTGGAGCGTCGGCTCGCCGCGACCGGGTTCGCGGTGGACGCGGCCGGGGTGCTGGTGGCCGGGCTGACCGCCGCCGGGGTGGTGCTCGCCGCGCTCCGCGCCGACGTGGCCGGGGTGCTGGTGGGGGTGCTCGCCGTCGGCACCCTCGCCGCGGTGGAGATCGCGTTGGCGCTGGTCGGCGCGGCGCGTCAGCACACCCAGCTCCGCGCCGGCCTGGCCCGGGTGGCCACCCTGCTCGACGACGCCCCCGACGGTGACCCCGGGACCGGGCCCGGTCGGCGGCGACCGGCACCGGAACCCGGCACCGACGCAGCCGACGGTGTCCCGGTGGACGCGACCACGACGGGGCTCGACGTGCGGTTCGAGGGGGTTGTCGTCCGGTACCGGGAGGGGGCCGCGCCGGCGCTGGCCGGGTTCGACCTCGACCTGCCCGCCGGACGCCGGATCGCGGTGGTCGGGCCGAGCGGGGCGGGCAAGAGCACCCTGGCCGCCGTGCTGACCGGGGCGGTACGACCCGACGCCGGCCGGGTCACCCTCGCCGGCCGGGACGTCTCGGCGTACCCGCCCGAGGAGTTGCCCCGGGCGGTCGGTGGCCTGCTCGCCGAGGCGTACGTCTTCCACGCCTCGGTCCGGGAGAACCTGCTGCTCGGCCGGCCGGACGCGGGCGAGGCGGAACTGGTCGAGGCGACCCGTGCCGCCGGCTTGCTGGACTGGGTACGCGAACAGCCGGACGGCTGGGACACCGTGGTCGGCGAGGAGGGCGGTCAGCTCTCCGGCGGGCAGCGGCAGCGGCTCGCGCTGGCCCGGGCACTGCTCGCCGCGCCCGGCGTCCTGGTGCTGGACGAGCCGACCGAGGGGCTCGACCCGGTCGCCGCCGACGCGGTGCTCGCCGGGACGCTGGCGGCCACCCCCGCCGGACGCTCGGTGCTGGTGATCACCCACCGGCTCAGCGGCCTGGCCGGGCTGGACGAGATCGTGGTGCTCGACGCCGGGCGGGTCGTCCAACGGGGACGGCACACCGAGCTGGTTGCCGCCCCCGGCTGGTACCGGGACCAGTGGCTGCTCCAGGCGGCCGCCGAACGCGGCTACCTGGCCCTGACGCCCTGACCCGGGGCGGCGTCCCGGGGCGGCCCAGGGGCGCGGGTCCGGGGATCTCCCCGACGCGCGGGCGCACCGGCGCATGACAGGGTGGTGCCATGCGTGCCTGCGACGGGACGGGGATCGACGAGCGGCTGCGGGATCTGGGGTCCCGGCTGCGGGGTCCGGCGCGGCTGCGGACCGAACTGCTCCGCGAGGCACGCGACGCGCTGGACGACGCCACCGAGGCGTACCGGGAGCGGGGGCTGCCGGCACCGGAGGCCGAGCGGCGGGCGGTGGCCGATTTCGGTACGCCGGCCGACCTGGCCCCGACGTACCAGGCGGAACTGGCCGCCGGGGCGTTACGCGGGCTGTCCCGGCGGGCGCTTCTGATCGCCCTGGTGCTGACCCTCGGCGGTGACCTGACCTGGCAGGGGTCGAGCTGGAGCGGTGGGCCGCCCCCGCCGCCGGGCTACCAGGTGCTCGCCGCTTCGGTGGACGGGATCTGGCTGGTCGTGGCCGGGTTGGCGCTGGCGGCCCTGCTGGGCGGGCGCTGGGCGGCCCGGCGGGGCCGCGGCGGCCCGCCGGCCGAGCGGCTGCTCGGGCTCGGGCTGGCCGGCACGCTGGTCGTCGGCGCGCTCGCCGGGGTGGCGCTGTTCGCCTGGTCGGCCGGGCTGTGGGACGCGGCCCTGACCTGGCCGCCGATGATCATCGGTTCGGTGCTGGCCGGTGCTGCCTATTTCACCCTTTTCCGGGCCACCCGGCTGTGGCTGGTGGCCGCCCGCTGACGTCGCGTCCCGGCGGCGGCCCACCCGGCCGGGCGGGGGTTAGTCGCGGCCGGGGCTCAGGCGGGGCCGGGGCTCAGGCGGGGCCGGGGGGTGGGGCGGCGGGGTCGAGGAACCGGCCGACGGTCGCGCTGAACTCGCGCCAGCCTGCCCGTTCCCCGGCCAGCGACGCCCGGCCGGAGTCGGTGAGCCGGTAGGTGCGCCGCTCCCGACCGTTGACGGTGCTCCAGGAGCTGGCCACGTGGCCGGCCCGCTCCAGCCGACGCAGCGCGGGATAGATGGTGCCGGTCGGCAGGTCGAGCTGCCCGTCGCTGCGCGCGCGCAGTGCCTCGATGACGGCGTATCCGTGCAGCTCCCCCTGCTCCAGCACGGCCAGGAGCAGGGCGTCGAGGTGACCGTGCAACGCCTGAGCCTTCATGTGTAGCTACGCTACTTGTCGACCCGCCGGACCGCCAGCGGGACACCGCCACCGGACGCCGCCGAGGTGCGGGTTCGCGGTGCCGCCGGGGTGCGGGGTCCGCCGACGCAGGGACGCCCATTAGGGTATGTGCCCAGAGTCACTCGGCAACCGCACGGTCGCCGGGTGGGTAAACCCGACGCACACGGAGGTCAGCGTGGCCCGCCAGTCGCCCCAACGGCCCGACGCCGACGAACCCGAGCTCGGCGACACCGATGGGCCGACCGGGCCCGACGTGGAGTCCGGCCCGGTCGACCGCTCGCTCTGGGAAGAGCTGAACATCGATCCGGTCGAGATCGCCCTGCCCGCCGGCACCGGCTTCACCCTCCGGGCGTACCGGCCGGCACGCGAGCTGACCCCGACGGACGTCGTCGAGCGCGACGAGGACGACCCCTTCCTGGCCCGGCGTCAGGTCGTCGAGGCCGAGGACGACGACGAGGTGATCATCCTCGACGAGGAGTTCGCCGCACTCACGGCCGAGGACGACGAGGCGGACACCAAGGCCGAGGGCGACGGCAAGGGCAAGCGGGCCGACCGCAAGCGCGACACCGCCGACGCGGACACCGACGCCGTCGACCCGGACGCCGACGCCACCGACGACGACCCGGACACCGACGACGACAGCGACGAGGACGCCGACGCCGAGGGCGACGAGGAGGTGCCGGTCTTCCTGAGCCACAAGGGCCGGCTGCTGCTGTTCAAGACGCCCGAGTCCTTGGTCAGCTTCATCCGTTCCGGCGCGCCCAACGACCTGTCTCAACTGGACGGTTGGAATGAACTGTCCGAACGGGTGGAGCCCGCCGACATCGCCCCGCGCGACGAGGACACCTACGAACTCGACCTGGTCGTGGAGAACCTGCGCGGCGGGCACGACACGTGGGACCCGACCCTGCTCATCGAGGCCGGCGAGGTCGCCCGCGACCTGTCGTACGCGCTGCGGCTACCCGCCGTGCTGGACATGCTCTCGGCCGGTTCCAGCCTCGACGACCTCGACGAGGCGCTGCGCGCTTCTGTCAACGGCGGAGTCGGTGGTTTTCTCGGCCGTAGGCGGCTGAAAAAAATCGGGGCCCAGACCGCAAGCTTGGGATGGCGCACCATTGTCGGCAAGATCTCTGCCGTCGTGGACTGGCGCGACTGACCCCGAGCGGGGAGCATCAGTGGCTGGCAGTGAATAGACCGGTGTCCCGGGAGGAGGACGACGCCTTGGCGCTCGTGCGCGTGTACTGCGGTCTGGCCTCGGCAGATCCGGCCGACCGACCGGCCTCGGCCGGATCGACGCTGACGTCCGCCGTGGTCGACGACGCAGGCCGTCTGCTGCATGTCCACGAGATCAGCGACGACGCGGCCGGCTACGCCCGGCTCGTCACGCTGTTCGTGGAGCGGTCGGGCGGGCCGAGCGGCGTGGCGATCGCGGCCGACAGCGACGACCACGCGGTCACCTCACTGCTGAGCGCGGCCGGCCGTCCACTCGCGATCGCCGACGACGACTCGGTCGACGACTTCGCCGAGCGGTTCGCCGACGACGACTCCCTGGAGGAGATGCAGTCCGCGCCGGCCGAGCGGCGGGCGGTGGGCCTGGCCCGCGCCCTCCAGGCCGGCGCGCTCTCCGCGGTCACCCTGCCGGCACCCCGGGACCTGGCCGGTTTCAAGCAGGTCCTCTCCGCCCACGCCGCCCTGTCCAGCGGCCGGCACTCCGCCGCCGTGGCCCTGCGCGAGGTGCTGCGCGAGCTCTACCCGGCGGCCCTGCGCGCCTACCCGGACCCGGCCGAGCCGGTGGCGCTGGCCGTCCTCGACGCGTTGCCCGAGCCGAACATGCTCACCGGCACGTCGGCCCGGGGGCGGGACATGTCGGTGGCCGCCGAGGCGGTCACCGCACGGCTCACCGCCGACGGGGTCGCCGAGGCCGGCGAGATCGAGGCGGCGGTCACCGCGCTGCGGGTGGCCGTCTCCGAGACCCCACGCCGGGCCACCGTCAACCGGGCGCTCACCTCCGCCGTCGCCGAGACCGTCAGGCAGTCGGTCGCTGCGGTGCGCGCCTGTGACGCCGGCTGCGAGGCCCTGGTGGGCGCGCTCGCCACCCGGGTCAGCGCCCCGAGCCCGTTGCCCGGTCGCCGCGCCGCCGCCCGTCGGGGCGAGCAGGTCGCCGAGCTGACCGGAATCAGCGGCACCGGCCCCGGGCTGCGTCCGGTCCGGCCCGCCGAGCCGGCGCCGCCGGTGCCGACCGGCCGTCGTAGCCGTCCCGAGCCGGTCCCCGGCAGCGGCATGCCGGCCGCGCCCCGACCGCTCGGCCCGCCGCCGGTGGCACCCGCCCCGATCACGCCGCCGCCGGTAGCCCCGGCACCGGTCACCCCGGCCGCTGCGGCCGGCCTGCCGACCTCGGTGCCGCCCGCGCGTACCGACCCGGGCATGCCAGCGGCCCATCGCGGATCGGACGCTCCGACCACCATGATCCCGCCGATCCGTCGCGGGATGGACGCCCCGACGAACCGGCCGGTCTCGGCCCCGCCGCCGCCTCCCCCCGGGATCACCCCGATCGCTCCGGCACAGCGCGGCACCGTGCCGCCCGCCGAGGCCGGTGAGCCGTTCCGGCCGACGCTGACCACCGCCGCGATCAACAACGCCCGCGCCGAGCGGCAGCGCACCGTGATCCCGCCCCGGCCGAAGACCGCCGGTGCGCTCTCCGCCCCCACCGGCGGATTCAGCGCCACCGACCTGAACGTCCCGGTGCCGGTCAGCCGGCCCGAGCCGGAGCAGCCCACCGCCCCGCCCGGCTCGCGGGCGAACTGGCCGCTGGTCAACAACCCGGAGGATCCGGCCGACAGCTCCGCCAACAACCCGGTGGTGCCGGCATACGGCGAGCGGGGCGGCCGGCCGGCCGACGCGCCCACCGACGCCGGTGCCGGCCGGCGCATCACCCCGCCGTGGCTCGCCGACGACCTGCCACAGGAGCCGCCGATGTTGCGGCTGGTGGAGCCGCCACCGCTGGCCGACCGGGCCCTGCGGGACGGGCTGGACACCCCCGCCGACCCGCACCTGGACACCCCGCCGCTGCGGCTGGTGGACCGGGACGAGGCCGGCCGGGCCGGACGACCCCACCGGGCCGACCGGGCGGAGCAGCTGGACCGCCCCACCCGGGCCGAGCGGCCCGGTCGTCTGGACCGGCCCGCCGACCGCCCCGAACGGCTCGACCGTGCGGAACGGCCGGAGCTTCTCGACCGGGTCGAGCGGCCGGCCCGCGGTGACCGGCCGGGCCTGGAGCGGCGACCGGAACCGGCCGAACGCCGTCCCGCCCCGATGGAGCACCGCCCGCCACCCGTCTCCGACGAGGGAGACGGCGACCTGCTGATCTTCGCCCAGGCCAAGTCGGCCTGGTTCGTCGGGCACAGCGACGAGAGCGACCTGGAGTGGTCGTCGACCGCCGACACCGGTTGGCAGGCCGCCGAGAAGGTGGCGCAGCCGGCCGTCGGCGCGGAGACCTCCGCCGGGCTGCCCAAGCGGGTGCCGCAGGCCAACCTGGTGCCCGGGTCGCCGCTGCGCGAGGAGCGTCCGCTGCGGATCGTCCGGGACGCGGCGAGCCTCGCCGAGAACACCACCGGCTACTTCCGTGGTTGGCGTCGTGGCCAGGAGATCGGCGGTTTCGCCGTCGGCGGCCGACCCGGCCGGGAGGCGGCTGGCGGCTGGGACTTCAGCCGCGACCCGACCGAGCGGGACGACGACCGGGAGTACGAGTTCCGCTCCGCCGGCTACCGGTCCTGACCCTCTGACGACTCACCGCTGGCCCGACCGGTTCATCCGGTCGGGCCAGCGCCGTTGTGCGGCCCTCAACGCACCCGCCCCACCCCCGGGGGTCCTCCCAGGCCGTCGACCCGCGCAGCGGCCCGCAGAGCCGGCCCGCAGAGCCGGCGCACCGGCTGGGGCACCACACCTCTGCGCCCGGCCCCAGGAATCCCCACCACGCCATGCGGACACGACCGCCGGGGACCTGCCTCTCGTGGCGCGCGGGTCACCGGCCGCGCGGGGCACGGAGAGCACGAGGGCGGAGAGCCGCCTGCCGGCTCCCGGCATACCGGACCGGGAACACGGACGCGCCCGGTCGCGGCCGAAGCCGCCACCGGGCGCGTACGGAGTCGGTCAGGCCGGCGCGACCGCGCGCGAACGGCGCATGGTCAGCACGTACTCGACCAACGAGATGAGCACGTGCTTGGTCGACTCCCGGTTCCGGGCGTCGCAGGCGACCACCGGCACGTCGGTCGAGATCGCCAGCGCGTCCCGGACGTCCTGCGGGTCGTGGTACTGCATCCCGTCGAAGCAGTTGATCGCCACCAGGTACGGCAGCCGCCGATGCTCGAAGAAGTCGATCGCCGCGAAGCAGTCGGCCAACCGACGGGTGTCGACCAGCACCACGGCACCGATGGCACCCCGGACCAGTTCGTCCCACATGAACCAGAACCGCGTCTGACCGGGCGTACCGAACAGGTACAGGATCAGATCCCGGTCGATCGAGATACGGCCGAAGTCCATCGCCACCGTGGTCGTCGTCTTGCCCGGCACCTGCCGGGTGTCGTCGACGCCCACACCGGCGGAGGTCATGATGGCCTCGGTGGTCAGCGGCGTGATCTCCGAGACCGAGCCGACCAGCGTCGTCTTGCCGACGCCGAACCCACCGGCGATAACGATCTTCGCCGACGTCACGCGCCCGTTCGGGGCAGGCGGCCGCTGCGACATGTCAGAGCCTGCGAAGTCCACTCAGCACCCTCTCCAGCAGTTCAGTGCCCACCGCGTCGTCCGAGTCGTCCAAGATGGTCGGCTCGTGGACCGCGACCAGGCCGTCCGTCGCCATGTCGGCGATGAGCACCCGGGCCACGCCGAGCGGGAGCTGCATCCGCGCCGCGATCTCGGCGAGCGACTGCACACGTCCGTCACACAGCGCGGCGATGTACTGGTGCTCCCGGCCCTGACCGCCGTTGCCACCGGCAGCAGCGCGACCGCGCACCGTCGTCTCGACGAGCGCCTCCAGGGCGATGTCGAGCCGGGGACGGGTACGACCACGGGTCACGGCGTACGGTCGGACCAACGCCCCTGTCGGTTCGTCACGATCGACCATGTCGCCGCTCACCTCCTTCGTCCCCGGCACCGGCTCTCACCCGGTGGAACCCGTCGTTCTTGTCGTCCCGTGCCGACCAGGCGGTCAGCCCGGTCAGCCCATCATCCCGACAGCCGTACGGGCCTGCGGCGTGAGCGCGTCACCGACCCGGTCGACCAACAGCGCCATCTCGTACCCGACCTGACCGACGTCGCAGCTGCGCGCGGCCAGGACGGCGAACGACGACCCGTCCGAGATGGACATCAGGAACAGGAAACCGTTGTCCATCTCGACGACGGTCTGCAACACCGCGCCGCCCTCGAAGCAGCGGGCCGCGCCCTGGGTCAGGCTGACCAGGCCGGACGCGATCGCGGCCAGCTGGTCGGCCCGGTCCCGGGGCAGGTCACGCGACGAAGCGAGGAGCAGGCCGTCGGCGGAGACCGCGACCGCGTGCGCGACACCCGGCACCCGGTCGGCGAAGTTGGCCAGCAGCCAACCCAGATCCTGCGTAGTTGTCATCCTTCATGCTCCTTCTGCCCGCTCCCGCCCGCCAGGCCGGAGCCAGACGACGAGGATTGCTGCCCGCCCGGAGTCGCGTCCGGGTTGGTGGGGTTGTCCGAGGTGGTCCGGCCGCGTTGCACACCTCGATGGTAGGCCGAGAGCAGACCCCTGACCGCCTCCGGCGTCCGCCGCTGCACCGACGTGGTCGGCTTCTCGATAGCCCCCGGTACGAGCTGCGCCATCGGCGTCCGCTTCGGCAGACCGGTCTGGGTGGTGCCGGCCACCGGTGCCTCGGTCGCGGCCACCGCGGCCCGCCAGCCCTCGTCGGCGGCGGTCTGCCAGCCGGCGGGCTGCGCGGCGGAACGTCGGTTCGCCGGGCTCTCGCCCCGACCGGGGAACCCGCCACCGTTCACTGTCGACCCGTTGTCACGCGGCACGCCACCGGCCGGCGCAGTGTCTGCCATCGGTGCGCTACCTGTCGTCCCTGGTGCGGTGTACTGGGCCGGGTGACCGGCGGTGTCGACGGCTGCGTGGGTGGCCGTCGTGCCGTTGGCCGCCTGCTTGACGCCGGCCGCGTCCTCGGGGCCGGGCTTACGGGTACGGAACCAGGCCGACTCCAGCTCCCGGAAGATCGGCAGCTCCATCGTCTCGTCCGCGTACCGCTGCTGGGGAACCTGCTGCGGTGCCGAGGGCCGGTTGGCCGGCGTCGTCTGGGCGGCCCGCACCGGCGGGGCGGGCTGCCGCGTGACCGGCGCCGCCGGCTCGGAGCGGGGCACCCGGGGCAGCTCGGTGGTCATGTCCAGCGCGGCGGCGAGCCGCTCGGGAACCGGCGGGGTGGCCGTGTCCCTCTCCGGGTTCGCGACCGGCGGCCAGGCCGGCGGGGCGGCGGCACCCGGCGCGGCCCCGCCCGAGGTGGGCCGGGACGGCAGCGGACCGGTGGGCGACCCGGAGACCGGCGCGACCGGGCCCGGCTGACCGGCGTACGGGGACGCCGACACCGGGTAGCCCGGGGCAGGCTGGCCCGACACCGGGTAACCGGACGTCGGCTGACCCGAGACGGGCTGACCCGAGACCGGTTGACCGGACACCGGGTAGCCGGAGACCGGCTGGCCCGAGACGGGCTGGCCGGACACCGGGGCGACCGGGTACGCGGGCGGCAGCGGCGGGGCCGACACCGGCGGCACCGACGGCACCGGCGGGGAGCTGTACGGCCGGGCCTCGGGGCTGCTCGGCAGCTGGCGCGGAATGACCGGCTGCTGGCCGGTGCTGTCCGGGTCGTCGGTGCTCCGCCGCTGCGGCAGCGGGTCGATCGCGTGCCCGTTGGTGGCCCGTGGGTTGGTGAAGCCGTCGCCGCCGTTGATCCCGCTGGCACCGGTGAGGTCGGACCAGGCGGGCATTCCGCGCCCGCCGTTGGCGGGGGCGGCCGAGCCGTTGCGCGGTGCCGGGTCGAAGGGCCGACCGCCGAGGGTGACCTGGTTGCCGGAGTCGCCCGGCCGGGGGGCCGGCGGTTGGCCGTTGCCGAGGGCGGGAAGCGCGCCGAAGGCCGGCGCGGCACCGGCACCGCCGAAGGCCGGTGTGGCACCGGAGCCACCGAAGGCTGACGCGGCGCCACCGAACGCCGGGGCGGACCCGCCGCCGAACTGCGGCCCTGCGGCCGGCAGGCCCGGCGTGCCGGGGGCCCGGCCGGTGAGCGCACGGGGCACCAGTACCGACGTGGGCAGGACGACCTCGGCCACGGTGCCCCGGTCGGTGCCGGGACGCAGCTCGACCTTGACGCCGTGCCGGGACGCCAGCCGGGCCACCACGACCAGGCCCATCATCCGGGAGACGGCCACGTCGACCTGGGGTGGCGTGGCGAGCCGCTCGTTGAGGTCGGTCAGCTGCTCGGCACTGATGCCGATGCCCCGGTCCTCCACGTAGAGCGACGCGCGGTCGCCGACCCGACGGGCCTCGACCATCACCTGGGAGTCCGGCGGGGAGAACGCGGTCGCGTTGTCGAACAGCTCGGCGACCAGGTGCACCAGGTCGTTGACCGCGTGCGCGGAGACCTCGATGTCCCGGTCGATGACCCCGAACTCGATCCGGGTGTAGTGCTCGACCTCGGACTGGGCGGCGCGCAGCACGTCGATCAGGGCGGCCGGTTCACGCTGCACGCGGGTCGAGTCGGCACCGGCGAGGACCAGCAGGTTCTCGTCGTTGCGGCGCATCCGGGTGGCCAGGTGGTCGAGCTGGAACAGCTCGGCCAGGCGGTCGGGGTCCTCCTCGCCGCGTTCCAGCCGGTCGAGGTGGCCGATCAGCCGGTCGACCAGGATCTGCGAACGGCGGGCGAGGTTGACGAACATCGTCGCGACCGAGGAGCGGAGCGCGGCCTGCTCGGCGGCCGTCCGGACGGCCTCCAGGTGGACGGCGTTGAACGCCTCGGTCACCTGGCCGAACTCGTCGCGGCTGCGGACCGGCAGCGGCTCGGCGATCTGGTTGGCCAGCTGGTCCGGGGACTGCTGGCCGGTGAACTGCGGGTCGCGCAGCCGGGCCACGGCCTGTGGCAGGCCGAACTGGGCGATGGACAGGGCGCCCTGGCGCAGTTCCCGCAGGGAGCGGGCCATCGACCGGGCGACCAGGTAGGCGAAGAGGATCGCCAGCAGCAGCATGCTCAACAGCAGGCCGGTCTCCAGGAAGACCTGACGCTGCACGTCGGAGCGCAGCTCGTCGGCCTTGGCCACCACGTCGCTGTCGAGGCGCACCTCGACGGCCCGGTTGAGCTGGGCGTACGCGACCATGGCCGCGTCCCACTGGTCGGTGCTGAAGGTGAGGCCGTCGAGCTTGTCGCCGTTGAGCGCGCTGACCTGACCGGCGTAGATGTCGGCCTGCCGCCGGTCGGAGCCGGAGACGGTCTGGTCCTGGAACTCGCGTTCGGCGCGGCTCGCCACGGCCTGGAAGCTCTGCAGGGCCTGCTGCTCACCGGTGTTGCTGGAGATGTACAGCTCACGCAGGGCCGGGGTGTACGCCTTCTGGAGCAGCACCTGGTGCACCGCGATCCGGCGGACGGAGGCGTACTCCTTGGCGCGGGCCATCGCGGCGGCGGCGCGCATCTGGTCGCTGAGGTCGTTGTCGCCGGCGAGCTGGGTGGCCGAGTCACGGATGGTGATCAGGTTGTTGATCAGGCCGGTGTACCGGCTGACCGCCTCGCTGAGCCGGAGCTTGCCGTTGTAGACCTGGCTGCGGATGCCGGGCATCTCGGTCAGGTCGCTGTCGATCCGGTCGAGCTGCGTCTCCAGGGAGGCCGGCAGTCCCTCGATCTCGGCCCGCTGCTGCGAGTACGGCGCCTTGGACTGGTCGACCCGCTGGTTGACCCGGTTGTACGCCTCCTGGTATTGGGCGCGGGCCTGCCCCTTGGGCGAGCCGAGCAGGAGGACGGCGTTGGTGCGCTCGTCCTGGAGGGTGTTGACGAGGTCGCCTGAGTAACCCACCAGGTTGGCCAGGTCACCGGCCCGGTTGGCGTTGTTGAGCGTCTGCAGGTGGTCCACCAGTCCGCTGGTGCCCACGACGACCGTGGCGATGGTCGGCACGATCATGATCAGCCCGAGCTTGGACCAGATCGGCATGTCGCGGAGCCGGCCGGCCGGCCGACGCAGACGCGACAGGAAGGAGTTCGCCGTCGTTGGCCGTTTGCTCACGTCACCGCCCTCGCGATTACAGCGTCTCCGCGTTGCCACGGGCAACGCCCAGCGGCCGACCCGGCGGGTCGGACCTCCGAGATTCCATCACGCCTCCCCTGAAAGAGAAAGCCCAGGTTGTCGGTCGCCGGAGGTGTGATGAGATGTTGATGCAATTTGATCGCAATCCGTCTTTCCGGAGTTACCCAAAGTAATGGAATATCGCCACCGCGTCGTGCTCCTCGCCGGGCCCTCCGGGTCCGGAAAGTCGTACATAGCGCAACGAACCGGCCTTCCCGTGCTCTGCCTGGACGACTTCTACAAGAACGGTGATGACCCTACGTTGCCGCGACAGAACGGACTGGTCGACTGGGACGCGCCCGAGTCGTGGGACGCGGGAACAGCGGTGGAGACAATTGCCCGACTGGCCCAGCAGGGCCGGGCCGATGTGCCGGTCTATGCGATCGGTGCGGATCGACGGGTGGCCACCCGGCCATTCGAGGTGACCGGATCGCCACTCTTCATCGCCGAAGGGATTTTCGCCGCCGAGATCGTCGCGGAATGCCGCCGCCGGGGGCTGCTCGCCGGGGCGTACGCGCTGCGCCGGCCGCGCGGGGCCACCTTCGTCCGGCGGCTGGCCCGCGACCTGTCCGAACAGCGCAAGGCACCGAGGGTGCTGATCCGGCGCGGGCTGGCGCTGCTGCGCGCCGAACCGGCGGTGCTGCGTCGGCAGACCGGCCTCGGTGCCGAGGCCGCGCACGCGCGGGAGTTCCTGCGCCGGGTGGCCGACCTGGTCGCCGGCCACCCGCACCGCTGAGTCAGCCGATCAGCTTCGCGTACGCCGGCTTGATCACCTCGTCGATGAGCGCCAACCGCTCGTCGAACGGGATGAAGGCGCTCTTCATCGCGTTGACCGTGAACCACTGGAGTTCCTTCCAGCCGTAGCCGAAGTTCTCCACCAGCAACGCCATCTCGCGCGACATCGAGGTGCCGCTCATCAGCCGGTTGTCGGTGTTCACCGTCACCCGGAACCGCAGCTCCCGCAGCAGCCCGATCGGGTGCTCGGCGATCGACGCCACCGCACCGGTCTGCACGTTCGACGACGGGCACAGCTCCAGCGGGATGCGCTTATCCCGCACGTACGCCGCCAGCCGGCCGAGCGTCGGCACCGGCCCCGGGGTGATGTCGTCGACGATCCGCACCCCGTGGCCGAGCCGGTCCGCCCCGCACCACTGGATCGCCTGCCAGATCGACGGCAGCCCGAACGCCTCACCGGCGTGGATGGTGAAGTGGAAGTTCTCCCGCTGGAGATACTCGAAGGCGTCCAGGTGGCGGGTGGGCGGGAACCCGGCCTCGGCACCGGCGATGTCGAAGCCCACCACCCCGGCGTCACGGTGCCGGACGGCCAGCTCGGCGATCTCCTGCGACCGGGCGGCGTGCCGCATCGCGGTGAGCAGGGTGCCGACCCGGATCGGGGTGCCCGCCGCAGCGGCCTCCGCGCTGCCCTCGACGAAGCCGGCGACGACCGCCTCGACGACCTCGTCCAGGGTGAGGTTCTGCTCCAGGTGCTGCTCGGGGGCGAACCGGACCTCGGCGTACACCACGCCGTCGGCGGCCAGGTCGAGCGCGCACTCCCGGGCCACCCGACGCAGCGCCGGGGCGGTCTGCATGACCGCGACGGTGTGCGCGAACGTCTCCAGGTAGCGCTCCAGGGAACCGGAGTGCGCCGCCTCCGCGAACCACCGGCCGAGCGCGTCGGGATCGGTGCTCGGCAGCTCGTGGCCCACCTCGGCGGCCAGCTCGACGACCGTCGCCGGCCGCAGGCCGCCGTCGAGGTGATCGTGCAGCAGCGCCTTCGGGACCTTGACGATGTCCTCGTATCGGATTGCGACCATCCCCCGACCCTAGTCACGCCCCCCGCCCGCCCGCGATCAGGCTCGCGCGGGCCGACCCGCGCGCCGGACCCGCGCCGGACGCGGCCCGCACGCGCCCCGGACGCGCCCCGGACGCGCCCCGGGGACAATGTCGCCGGTACAGCGGCATCAGCGCGAGCGGACACCGCAACACCGCCCCACCTGCATCGGGCGGGACCGTCCGAGTCCGGCGGGACCCCGAGTCCGGGCGGGACCACCCGAGCCGGGGGCACACAGGCGTCGGGCGGGCATGCCGACGGGCCGGCCGGTTGCGCGCCGTAGGCTGCTGCGGGTGACCGCGCCGCACCCGTTCGAGCAGCCCGTCGACGCGACGCACCCGCAGATCGTCGCCCGGCTGCGCTGCCCGGTCTGCGCCGAGCCGCTGGCCGCCGCCACCGACACCCGCGCCCTGCGCTGCCCCCGCCGGCACAGCTTCGACCTGGCCCGCCAGGGGTACGTCACCCTGCTCGCCGGCCGGGCCCCGCACGTCGGGGACACCGCCGAGATGGTCGCCGCCCGCGCCGACTTCCTGGCCGCCGGGCACTACGACATGATCTCGTCCGCACTGGCCGGGGCGGCGGCATCCGCACTGGCAACGCCCGCCGAAGCGCGAAAACGGGCCGAGGCGGGCGGGTCGGAGGGGATGGGCTTCGGGACGTACCCGCTGGTGGTGGAGGCCGGGGCGGGCACCGGCCGGCACCTCGCGGCGGTGCTTTCGGCGTGGCCGGACGCCGTCGGCCTGGCCCTGGACGTCGCCAAGCCGGCGCTGCGCCGCGCCGCCCGTGCCCACCCGCGCGCCGCCGCCGCGCTCGCCGACACCTGGCAGCGGTTGCCGCTGGCCGACCGGTCGGTGGCCGTGCTGCTCGACGTCTTCGCCCCGCGCAACGGCGACGAGTTCCACCGGGTGCTGCACCCGGCCGGGATGCTGCTGGTGGTCACCCCCACCGACGCCCACCTCGGCGAGCTGGTCAACGTGCTCGGGCTGCTGCGGGTCGACCCGGCCAAGGCCGACCGGGTCGCGGACAGCCTCGCCGGGCGGTTCACGCCGGAGCACACCACCGTGCACACCGCCCGGCTCACCCTCGACCGGGCCGAGGTGGCCACCCTGGTCGGGATGGGGCCGAGCGCCTGGCACACCGACCCGGCGCGGCTCGCCGCCGCGATCGACGCGCTGCCCACCCCGGTCACGGTGACCGCCTCGGTACGTCTCACCGCCTGGCGACCCCGCTGACCACGGCGGGACGGACCCGGGAGGGCGACGCCGCCGGACGCGGGAACGCTCAGGTGGAGAGGTCGACCTCTTCCCAGCCGGGCGGCTCGTCGTGGTAGGGGCCCCGCAGCATCACCGCCCACTCCAACGCCCACCGGCGCTGGCCGATCGCGTTCGCGTCCACCAGGCCGGGCAGCCGGTGCCCCGACTTCTCCACCTCCAGGTACGCCCAGTCCAGGCAGTAGTGCAGGTCGAGCAGGGCGGCGGCGTCCGCCGGGTGCTGCGGGGCGGCCAGGATGCGGGCCCGCCACTGACCGAAGGTCTCCCCGCCGGCCAGGTACGGCATCCGCTCCACCAGCCGCTCGTCCACCGGGATGGTCGGATCGAGCTGCTTGCTCAGGCCCAGCACCCAGGACAGCGAGAAGAGCGCGTCGTGGTGCAGGACGAACGAGCGGTGGTCGCCCTTGCCGCCCACCACGAACTGCCACTCGGGCGGAGTGACCATGTCGACCAGGTGGGATTCGAGCAGCCAGCTCATCGCCGTCTGCGCCGGCATCCCGAAGCAGCGGGCCAGGATCAGGTGCAGCACCGCGATGCGCGCCTCGATCTCCACGGTGGGCCGCAGTTCGATCTCGTCGCCCGGCTCCCAGACCAGGGGAAACTGGGCCGGCGGCAGGGGCAGGCGTAACCGGGACAACTCGTCGAGGCTCGCCTCGCGGACCTCGCGGGGATCGGGCGCGGCTACCAGCACGATCGGATTCCCTGTCTGCTCACGCGGCGTCACCGCCGTTCGGTCCCCCTGACCAGGGAGGATAGCGTTCCGTCGCGACCGGCACCACGTCGGTCGGCCCCTGTCGGGCCGACCGGTGTCAGGTGCCGCCGACGGTCAGCCGATCCGCTCGATGACCAGCGGCGACGCCGACGGCGCGGTGGCCGACACCCGGACCGCCAGGGCGGCCTCGGCGCGGGCGGCCGGCAGCCGCACCGTGTCGTCGGCGCGCAGCTCGTACAGCGGTTCGCCGACCCGGACCGGGTCGCCGGGCCGCTTGTGCAGCACCACCCCGGCGGCGGCACTGACCGGGTCCTCCTTGCGGGCCCGCCCCGCGCCGAGCCGCCACGCGGCCACCCCGATCGCGTACGCGTCGACGGACTCGACGAAGCCGTCGGTGTCGGCGCGGACCACCTCGACCTCGTTGGCGGTGGGCAGCTTGGCGTCCGGGTCGCCGCCCTGGGCGCGGATCATCGTGCGCCAGGCGTCCATCGCCCGCCCGTCGCGCAGCGCGGCGGCCGGGTCGGCGTCGGGCAGACCGGCCGCGTCGAGCATCTCCCGGGCCAGGGCCAGGGTCAGCTCCACCACGTCGGCCGGGCCGCCGCCGGCGAGCACCTGCACCGACTCGGCCACCTCGACGGCGTTGCCCACGGTCAGCCCGAGCGGGGTGGCCATGTCGGTGAGCAGGGCGACCGTGCGCACCCCGTGGGCGTCGCCGAGCGCCACCATCGTCCGGGCCAGCTCGCGGGCGTCGGCCACGTTCTTCATGAACGCCCCGGAGCCGACCTTGACGTCGAGGACCAGTGCCCCGGTGCCCTCGGCGATCTTCTTGCTCATGATCGAGCTGGCGATCAGCGGAATCGCCTCGACGGTGCCGGTGACGTCGCGCAGCGCGTACAGCTTGCGGTCGGCCGGGGCGAGCGCGGCGCCGGCCGCGCAGATCACCGCGCCGACGTCGCGGAGCTGGGCGATGAACTCGTCGTTGCTCAACGAGGCCCGCCAGCCGGGGATCGACTCCAGCTTGTCGAGGGTGCCGCCGGTGTGCCCGAGCCCCCGGCCGGAGAGCTGCGGGACCGCGCCGCCGCACGCCGCGACCAGCGGCGTGAGCGGCAGGGTGATCTTGTCACCGACGCCGCCGGTGGAGTGCTTGTCGACCGTCGGCCGGTCCACCGCCGACAGGTCCAGCCGCTCGCCGCTGGCGATCATCGCGGCGGTCCACCTGGCGATCTCCGGCACCGACATGCCGCGCAGCAGGATCGCCATGGCCAGCGCCGACATCTGCTCGTCGGCCACCAGCCCCCGGGTGTACGCGTCGACCACCCAGTCGATCTGGCCGTCGCTGAGCACACCCCCGTCCCGCTTGGCCCGGATGACGTCGACCGCGGTAAAAGCACTCACCGTTGAGTTCCCTCTGAAGTCGTTGCAGTGACCGGCGCGAGAGCCGGACGGGTCAGGAAGCGGCCCAGCGGGCCGGGATCTCCACCGGCGGCTCGCCCTCGCCGGCCCAGAAGATGGTGCCCTCCGCGTCCACCACCACGACCCTGGGCGTCCGGGCCAGCCCCCAGGTGATCGCCTCCGCCGGGTCGCCCCAGCTCGGGCCCTCCTCCAGCACCCCGGGCCCGGCCTCGTCGCTGTCGCCCGCCGACCGTTCCCAGTACGCCGTCCAGACCTGTTGCCCGGCGGAGAGGTCCGGATGCACGAAGACGGTGCCCCGCCCCCGCCAGGCGGCCAGCCGGTCCGGCACCACCGGCACCGGGTTCTCGCCGACGACCGCCTCGATGTCGGCCACGTCGAAGGCGTGCGGCAGCAGCTCCGCCATCCGCAGCGGGCCGGTCCTCGACTCGACCAGGCACTCCGGGCCGCCGTTCTCCCAGAGCAGTTGCCGGCACCTGCCACACGGCATCAACGGCTCACCGTTCGCGTCGACGCAGGACATCGCGACCAGCCGGCCGCCGCCGGTGGCGTGCAGCGCCGAGACCACCCCGCACTCGGCGCACAGGGTCACCCCGTAGCCGGCGTTCTCCACGTTGCAGCCGACCACCACCCGGCCGTCGTCGACGAGGGCCGCCGCGCCGACCGGGAACTGCGAGTACGGCACGTAGGCGTGCCGCATCACCTCGGTCGCGGCGGCCCGCAGGCGCTCCCAGTCGATCTCGCTCATCCCCTCATTCTGCCCAGGTCACCCCACCCGGGTGCGGGAAGGGTGCCGGTCGGCCGCCCGTCGCTTCCCGGCGGCCGGCCCGGGGCCGTACCCCGGACGGCGTCCGCCGGGGACGACGCGGGCCCGGCAGGGAGGTCCCCGCCGGGCCCGCACGGGCCGGTCTCTCAGCCCTTCACGTACGGCTTGCCGTCGGCCGCGGGTGCCCGGACCCGACCGACCAGCCCGGCCACGGCCAGGATGGTCGCGAGGTAGGGCAGCATCGCCAGGAACTGGTTGGGGATGCTGCTGCCGATCGCCCCGAGGTAGGTGGCGAGCTGGTCGGCGAAGCCGAAGAAGAGCGCGGCGAGCAGCGCCCCGGTCGGGCTCCACCGGCCGAAGATCAGCGCGGCCAGGGCGATGAAGCCCTTTCCGCCGATCATGTTCTTGGTGAAGCTGTAGAGCGCCAGGGTGTACGACGCGCCGCCGATGCCGGCCACCACGCCGGCCAGCAGCACGTTGCGGTACCGCAGGCTCAGCACCTTGACCCCGAGGGTGTCGGCGGCGGTCGGGTGCTCGCCCACCGACCGGGTCCGCAGGCCCCACCGGGTACGGAACAGCGCGAGGTGGATGACCAGCACCAGCAGCAGGCCGAGGTAGAGGAAGATGTTGCCCCGGAACAGCGCCGGGCCGAGCAGCGGGATGTCCTTCAGCAGCGGGATCTCCCAGTTGCCGAAGCGCGGCGCGCTGTTGTACGTGTCCGCGTCGGTCTGCATCAGCCGCTCGTAGAGGAAGCCGGTGACACCGACCGCCAGCAGGTTGAGCACCACCCCCATCACGACCTGGTCGACCAGGTAGCGGATGGCGAAGACGGCAAGCAGCAGCGAGATGAGCGCGCCACCGACGGCCGCCGCCACCAGGCCCACCCAGACGTTGCCGCTGAGGCTGCCGAAGAGCGCGCCGCTGAACGCGCCCATCAGCAACTGCCCCTCGATCGCGACGTTGACCACGCCGGACCGCTCGCAGAGCACCCCGGCCAGCGCACCGAAGATCAGTGGCAGGGCCAGGACGAAGGTGCCCCGGACGATGTTGACCATCGGCATGAAGTTGCGGCCCTCGGGGGCGGCGGAGACCTGCCAGCACAGGAAGCTCAGCACGAAGCCGACCAGCCCCACCCCGAGGACCAGGGTGAACCAGCGCTTCGGGACCCCGGCCAGCAGCGCGCCGCCGGCCCCGGCGGCGACGACCCCGAACAGGATCGCGCCGAGGGTGCCCTGGATCTCCAGCGCCGCGCCGCCCTCGGTCTCGCTGAGGGTGAACCGGGCCTGCTGGCCGGTGGCCAGCGCCCCGAACAGCACGGTGGCGAGCACGCCCAGCGCCAGCAGGACCGCGCCGACCTTACGGGGACGGGTCCAGAAGCCCTCGTCGACCGCGGCCACGGCGACGTCGGGAACAGCGGTGGTGGACATGCCTCACCAGCCCTTCGCGAGGCTCGTCTGCAACCGGGCGGCACGGGCGGCCCGGAGCTGGAAGATCGCCTTCACCAGGGCCGGCGCGGCGATGAAGATGACGATCAGCGCCTGGAGCACGGTGACCAGCTCCAGCGAGATCCCGGAGTACGACTGCATCCGGTTGCCGCCGGCCTGGAGCGCGCCGAACAGCAGCGCGGCCAGCAGCACACCCCACGGCTTCACCCGGCCGAGCAGCGCCACCAGGATGCCGTCGAAGCCGATCTGCGCGATCACCAGCGGGGTGAGCGCGTTCGCGGTGGAACCCAGCACCATCTGGCTGCCGCCGAGACCGGCGAGCATCCCGGCGATCACCATCACCAGCACGTACGTCTTGGTGACGCTGATGCCGGCGGTCCGCGCCGCGTCCGGGTTGGCCCCGACGGCCCGCAGCTCGAAGCCGAGCGTCGAGCGGTTGAGCAGCCAGGCGATGGCCCAGGTGGCCAGCACCGCGAGCAGGATGCCGGCGTGCACCCGCAGGTTGTCGCCGAGCAGCCGGGGCAGCGCGGCCGAGGAGTCGACCGGGCGGCTGATCGCGTCCGACCGGTCCGGGTTCTGCACGCCGTTCTGCACGATGATCCAGGACAGGAAGTAGACGGCGACGTAGTTGAGCATGATCGTGTTGATCACCTCGTGCGCGCCGGTCCGGGCCTTGAGGATGCCGGGGACGAAACCCCAGACCGCGCCGCCGGCCGCACCGGCGATCAACGCGACGACCAGGTGCACCACCGGGGGCAGCGGCAACGCGAAGCCGGCCACCGCGGCCAGGATCACGCCCATCGTCGCCTGGCCCTGGGCACCGATGTTGAACAGGCCGCCCCGGAAGGCGAGCGCCACCGACAGCCCGGTGAACACCAGCGGCGCGGTGTAGGTGAGGGTCTCCGAGATCGGGCTCATCGCGGCGGTGAAGCCGGACGCCTCCGGGTCGAAGACCGCCCCCTTGAACAGGTTGGCGTACGCCTCGCTGACCACCGTCCAGCTCGCGTTCAGGGCGTCGGTCGGGCGGGCCGTTATGTAGCCGTAGGTGGCCAGCACGTCCGGGTCCGACACGATGATCAGGACCGCGCCGACCAGCATCGCCAGCACCAGGGCGAGGACGGTGACGGTGACCGTGTTGGCGGCCCAGAGGTTGTCCAGGAAGAGCCGGCCCAGCGTGGGCCGGGGCCCCGGCGCGGGCTGCTTGGGGGAGGTCATCGTGGCGCCCCGGTCGGCCTTGCCGGTCAGCGCCAGCTCCGCCTCGGTCGCCGGTTCCTTGTCCGGGGAGCCGGACACCGGGTTGGGGTTGCTCATGCCTCGTCCTCGTTACCGGGGCGTTCGGGGGCCGGCGTCACGCCGCCGGCCGTACCGCCCGGGATGGTGGCCGCGCCGTCGGTCGGGGCCGGTGCGGGGGCGTCGGGGGTGATGCCGGCCATCAGCAGGCCGATCTCCTCGCGCGGGGTGTCCGGGCCGACGATGCCGATGATCCGGCCCCGGTACATCACCGCGATCCGGTCGGCGAGGCCGATCACCTCGTCCAACTCGCTGGAGACCACCATGACGGCGGTGCCGACGTCGCGCTCGCGGATGACCCGGCTGTGGATGAACTCGATCGAGCCGACGTCCACGCCCCGGGTGGGTTGGGCGGCGATGAAGAGCTTCAGCGGCCGGGACAGTTCCCGGGCCACGATCACCTTCTGCTGGTTACCGCCGGACAGGGTGCCGACCGCCGCGTCCGCCGACGGGGTACGCACGTCGAACTGCTCGATCCGCTCCTTCGCCGAGGCGGCGATCGCGTCCGGCCGCAGCGCCAGGCCCCTACCGAACGGCGGCCGGTCGTAGATGTCGAGGACCAGGTTCTCGGCGACGCTGAATTCCTTGACCAGGCCGTCGACGCTGCGGTCCTCGGGGACGTAGCCGACCCCGGCACGGAGCACCTTCTTGGTGGACCAGCCGTGGATCGGCTCGCCGTCGAGGGTCACCGTGCCGGCGAGCGTCGGGCGCAGCCCCATGATCGCCTCGATCAGCTCGGTCTGCCCGTTGCCCTGCACACCGGCCACGCCGAGCACCTCACCGGCGCGTACGGTCAGGTCGACGCCGTCGACCGCGCGGACCTGCCGGTCGTCGTCGACGACCAGGCCGGCGACCTCCAGGATCGGCCGGCCCGGGGTGGCGGGCTGCTTGTCGACGGTGAGCCGGACGTTGCGGCCGACCATCAGCGCGGCCAACTCGTCCCGGCTCGCCTCGGGGGAGGCGGTGCCGACGGTCCGGCCGCGCCGGATCACGGTGATCCGGTCGGCGATGGCCTTGACCTCGCCGAGCTTGTGGGTGATGAAGACGATCGACTTGCCGGCCGCCTTGAGCGACCGCATGACCGTGAGCAGTTCCTCGGTCTCCTGCGGGGTGAGCACGGCGGTCGGCTCGTCGAGGATCAACAGGTCGACGTCGCGGGTGAGCGCCTTGACGATCTCCACCCGCTGCTGGATGCCGACCGGCAGGTCCTCGATCACGGCGTCCGGGTCGACCCGCAGGTTGTACCGCGCGGAGACCTCGGCCACCTCGCGGCGGGCCCGCCGCCGGTCGAGGAAGCCGACGATGCCGCCCCGGACCTGCTCCGCGCCGAGCATGATGTTCTCGGCCACGGTGAAGACCGGCACCAGCATGAAGTGCTGGTGCACCATGCCGATCCCGGCCCGGATCGCGTCCGAGGGGCCCTTCAGCTTCAGCGGCTTTCCGTCGACCAGGATCTCGCCCCCGTCGGGCTGGTAGAGCCCGTAGAGCACGTTCATCAGGGTCGACTTGCCGGCGCCGTTCTCGCCGAGCAGGGCGTGGATCTCTCCAGGCTCCACCGTCAGGTCGATGTGATCGTTGGCGACCAGATCACCGAACCGCTTGGTGATGCCGCGCAGTTCGAGTCTCAGCGCAACCTCCTGGGGTGCGAGCGATGGTGCAGCCTAGCTGCCGGGTCGGCCGGTCACCGGGGTGCCGGCCGACCGGTGCGCGGACCGGCCGCCCCGACGCCCGTGGGGTTGCCCACGTACGCCGGGACGGCCGGTCGTCATGCCTGGTGCCCGCCGGCCGCCGCTGCCGATGATCCCATCGCCGCGGCCGGCGCGGCGGTCACTTGGTCGGCTGGGCCTTCGAGGTGACCGTGATGGTGCCGGCGGCGATGTCCGCCTTGAGCTTCTCGACCTCGGCCTTGAGGTCCGCCGGGACCTTGCTGTCGAAGTCGTGGTACGGGGCGATCGAGACACCGTTGTTGGCGAGGTTGCCGACGAAGCCCGGGGTGGCGGCGAGCTTCTCGCCACCGGCGGCCTTGAGCACGGCGTCCTTGACGGCGTCCGGGATGTTCTTGACCACGGTGGTCAGCAGCGCCGCGCAGTCCGGGGTGCTCTCGCAGCCGTCGACGTCGACCCACACGACCGAGTACTTGCCGCCCGACGCCTTCGCCGCGGCGGTGGTGCCGAGGCCCGCGCCACCGGCGACCGGCATGACGATGTCCGCGCCCTGGGCGACCAGCGCGTCGGAGACCTTCTTGCCCTCGTCCTGCTTGGCGAAGTCGTTGGTGAAGGAGCCCTTCTGGGTCTCCTTGTTCCAGCCGAGCACCTGGACGTTCTTGCTCTTGGTCTTGTTGTAGTGCGCCACGCCGTCGGCGAAGCCGTCCATGAAGATGGTCACCGGCGGGATCGGCAGGCCACCGTAGGTGCCGACCTTGCCGCTCTTGCTCATCCCGGCGGCCAGGTAGCCGGCCTGGAAGGCGGCCTGGGCGGTGTCGAACTGCATCGGGTAGACGTTCGCCGTGGCCGGGTTCGCGTCCACGATGCCGAACTGCTGGTTCGGGTTCGCGGCGGCGATCTTCTTGGTGGCGTCCGACATCAGGCCACCGACGGCCAGGATGAAGTCGCACTTCTGGTTGACGTACCCGGTCAGGTTGACCTCGTAGTCCGCCTCGGCCTTCGACGCGACGTACTTGATGTCGATGTTGTCGTTGGCCTTCTTGGCCTCCTCCAGGCCCTTCCAGGCGGAGGTGTTGAACGACTTGTCGTCGATGCCGCCGACGTCGGTCACCATGCAGGCGCTGTACTTCTTGTCGCCGCTGCCACCGGCGTTGTTGTCGTCGTCCGGCGCCTCACCACACGCGGCAGCACCCAGCACGAGCCCACCCGCCGCGATGGCAGAGGCGATCCGCATCCCACGCACAGAGCGCAAGACGTCTCCTTCCATTGCTCACCGCCTCGTGCGGTGGCAGCCCTTGAACCGACGAGCGTTGTGCCGCCGGCATCCCACGTTACGGACGGGAGCGTAGCCCGACGTCCACCCACCGGCCGCCAATCGTGCACGACTGTTGAACGCTCGTTATCCCGGCGTAACCCTCGGGTGGGGCACATCACTCAGCATGCCGGTTCCGGCGGGCCAGGTGCGGCGAACGTCCCGTTCCCGGCGACCCCGACGGCTACCGCCAGAACACCGCCACAGCGGCCGTGACCAGGGTCAACCCGATGATCGCCAGGAAATGGCCACGGGCCACCTGCGCCCGCTTCCGGGAGAAGAAGACCATGACGAAGATGAGCAGGGCCAGCACCAACTTGGTAACAAGCTTCGCGGGGGCCGGCTCGTCGCCGTCGCGCAGCGGCGCGGACAGGCCCACGCCGGTCAGCAACTGGATCACCGAGCCCCAGAGCATGGCCGCGTTGATCCGCAGCCGGCCGCTGACGTACTGGGCGACGGCACCGCCGAGCAGCAGCGCGAACCCGATCAGATGGACATAGAGAAGGACCAGTCGGAGAGCTTCCACGCCGGCCATCCTCCCCCATCAACGACAGTTTGTAGTAGGTGGCCCGCCGGCTGAGTTCAATCCGTGATCTCGCCGTCCCCGCCGACGGGCCGCCCGTCAGAGCCGCCAGACCTGGAAGGTCGGGCCGTCACCGGGCAGGGTGATCCCGCCGTCGGGGGCGGACCGCAGGGCCGGGGCACCCCCGTGGAGGTTCTCCCCCGTCGGGCCGGAACCGGTGGCCGGCAGGCCGGTCAGCCGCACCGGCGGGCCGGCCGCCCGGCGGGCCAGCACCAGCACCGCGCCGGTGGTCGCCTCGCGCAGGAAGACGAGCGTGTCGGCGTCGACGTACACCCAGCGCAGGCCGCCGTGCCGCAGCTCCGGGGTGTCCCGGCGCAGCGCCAGCAGCGCCCGGTAGGCGGCGAAGGTGCCGGCGTCGCGTTGCTGCGGCCGGTGCCACGGCATCGGGGTACGCGAGGACTCGCCGTTGCCGCCCGTCAGCCCCCACTCGTCACCGGCGAAGACCACCGGGGTGCCGGGCAGGGTGACGAGCAGGCCGGCGGCCACCTCCTGCCGGGCGGCGTCGCCGACCACGGTGCGGATGCGGGCCGAGTCGTGCGAGCCGAGCAGCTGCCACGAGTGGACGTACGACCGCCAGGAGACCAGCGACCGGAAGCTGTTCATGGTGGCGAGCACCGCGTGCGCGTCCCGCCGCCGCACCCCGCCCGGCGTGCCGAGGAAGTTCGGCAGCGGCACCTGGTCCCCGGCGTCCCCGGGACCGGTGCGCAGCCAGGACCACACCGGGTCGGTGAAGCCGACGTAGTTCATGGTGCCGTGCCAGCCGTCGCGGTCCAGGTCACCGGTGTGGTCGTGGCCGTGCTCGGCGAGCAGCAGCCCGTCGGCCCGGGTCTGCGCGACCACCTCGCGCAGCAGCCGCGCCACCTCGTGGGTGTACGCGTCCGCGCCCCGCCGGCCGGTCATGTTGGCCACGTCGACCCGCCAGCCGTCCAGCCCGTACGGCGGGCGCAGCCAGCGGCGCACCAGCGAGTCCGGGTCGGTGGCGAAGCGGCGGCGCAGCTCGGCGCTGCCCCAGTTCAGCTTCGGCAGCGACCGCACCCCGTTCCACGACTCGTACGTCGGCTCCCCGCCACCGGTCGGCACGTCGAAGTAGTACAGCTCCCGTTCGGGGGCGTCGGCGTCGGCCAGGGCGCGGGTGAACCACTCGTGCGCGTCACCGGTGTGGTTGCTGGTGATGTCGCCGATCAGCCGCCAGCCCCGGGCCCGGACGGCGTCGGCCAGCCGGACCAGCGCCGCGTCGCCGCCGAGCAGCGGGTCGACGGTGTCGAAGCCGGCGGCGTCGTAGCGGTGGTTGGAGCGGGCCGGGAAGATCGGCGTCAGGTAGACGGTGTTGACGCCGAGCCGGTCCAGGTGGTCGAGGCGTTCGGTGATGCCGTCGAGGTCGCCGCCGTAGAACTGGCGGGGGGTCTGCGGGCCGTACCCGATGACCGGGGTGTCCCAGTCGCACGGGACCGCCCAGTCCGGCGGGGTGCGCCCGTCGGCGGCGGCGGACCGGGCGAACCGGTCGGGGAAGATCTGGTAGATCAGCGCGTCGCGGGCCCAGGCGGGCGGCGGGGCATGGCTGACCAGCCTGAAGTCGCCGTGGTCGGGCACGTCGTGGTCGACCTGCCCGGCGGCGTTGAGCCAGCGGTAGCCGGTCGCCCCGGTGAGCATGAACCTGTAGTTGCTGACCGGGTTGCGGACCTCGACGTCGGCCCGCCACCACACGTCGTGGCCGTCCCGGCGGTCGACGGTGGCCTCGACGAAGCGCGGCTCACCGTCGCCCGTGGTCCGGACGTGCACCTGCCGGACGTCGGTGCCCTCGGGCACCCGGACGAACACCGGCACGGTCTGACCGAGGGTGGGTTCCTGCTCGGGCACGTACAGCGCGGAGCCGTCGTGGTGCGGTGACAGGGACATGGCTGCCTTCCGATTCATCCCTTGACGGCCCCGGCGGTGAGGCCGGAGACGATGTAGCGCTGGAGGAGCTGGAAGACCAGCACGGTGGGGATCGCGGTGAGCAGGGTGCCCGCCGCGAAGATGCCGAAGTTGTTGTTCCGCTCCCCCGCCACCAGGCCGAACATGCCGACCGCGAGGGTCTTGGACCCGGTGTCGGTGAGGAACACGTTGGCGATCATGAATTCGTTGATCGTGCCGATGAACGACAGCAGCGCGGTCACCGCCAGGATCGGCGCCACCAACGGCAGCATGATCCGGAAGAAGACCTGTGCGTGGCTGGCGCCGTCCATCGTGGCCGACTCGTCCAGCTCGCGGGGCAGGGTGTCGAAGAACCCCTTCATCAGCCAGGTGTTCATGCCCAGCGCGCCGCCCATGTAGAGCAGGAACAGGCCCCACGGGGTGTTGAAGCCGATCGACGGCCACAGGTCGGTGACCCGGGTGAAGATCAGGAAGATCGCCACGATCGCCAGGAACTGCGGGAACATCTGGATCAGCAGCAGGGTCAGCAGCCCGATTCGCCGCCCGGCGAAGCGCATCCGGGAGAACGCGTACGCCGCCAGCGAGGACAGGAAGATCGACGCGAAGCTCGCCCCACCCGCGATGAGCAGCGAGTTGAGGAACCAGCGGCCGAACTCCGTCCGCTCGAACAGGTCACCGAAGTTCGCCAGTGACGCCCCGGTGGGCAGCAGCTCGGTCGACGAGAGGGTGCCGAGCGGGTTGAGCGCGGCGGAGAGCACGAACAGGATCGGGAAGAGGCTGAACGCCACCGCCAGCACGCCGACCGCGTGCCGCCAGCCGACCTGGGTGAACCACCGGCCCGGGCGTCGAGCGCCGGGTACCGCGGCACCCGGCCGACCGGCACGCGGGCCGGCGGCATCCGATCCGACGACGGGTGCGGCGGGGGTCGCCGGCCCGGCGGTGTGGGGACGGGTCGTCACGAGTAGACCTCCTCCTGCTGGCGGGTGCGCCGGAAGCTGACCGCCGAGACCGTGGCCACGATCGCGAAGATGAAGATCGACACCGCGGCGGCCAGGCCGAACTCGGCGCCCTGCGCGCCGAAGGCCAACCGGTAGGTGTACGTGATCAGCAGGTCGGTGGCCCCGTTCGTCGGGTTGTCCGGCGCGAACGGGCCACCCTCGGTGGTCAACCAGATCGCGTTGATGTTGTTGAAGTTGTACGCGAACGACGCGATCAGCAGCGGCGAGAGCGCGACCAGCAGCAGCGGCAGGGTGACCGCCCGGAACGACTGCCAGGGCGACGCGCCGTCGACCGAGGTGGCCTCGGTCAGCTCCTTCGGGATCGCCTGGAGCGCCCCCGTGGTCACCAGGAACATGTACGGGTAGCCGAGCCAGAGCTGCACCAGCAGCACCGCCAGCCGGGCCGACCAGGCCTCGCCGAACCAGTCGACACCGAGCCCGAACAGGTTGTTGACCAGGCCGAAGTCGGTGTTGAACATGTCCCGCCAGACCAGCAGCATGGCGAACGACGGCATCGCGTACGGCAGGATCAGGAAGACCCGGTAGAGGTTGGTGCCCCGCATCCGGGGCGAGTGCAGGGCCAGCGCGATCGCCATGCCCAGTAAGAAGGTGAACCCGGTGGAGCCGATCGCGAAGGCGAAGTTCCACAGCAGGGTGCCGAAGAACGGGCCGGAGATGTTCGGGTCGGTGAGCACCCGGGCGAAGTTCTTGAAGCCCACCCCGACCTGCCAGCCCTGGGCGAGCCGCTCGCCGTCGGCGGCGACGAAGGCACCGGTGTCCGGGTCGGCCGTCCAGGTCCTGCCGGTCTCGCCGTCGGTGACGCAGTCGCAGCCCCGGTCGTACGCCCGGACGGCCTTGCCCTCGTAGGCGCGGGACAGGCCGTTGGAGCGCACCGCACCCCCGGAGGTCGGCACCACCAGGGCGGTGATCTCCTCGCTGCGGACGCTGGCCTGGCCGACGTTGAGCACGGTGTAGCCCTTGGCGGCGGTGACCCGGCCGCTGCCGGCGACGGTCACGTCGGCGGCGTCGAGCGGGCGCAGCCCGTCGGCGTCCCCGGCGGAGACCCGGCCGGTCCCCGGGTCGGTGAGCAGGAAGACCAGCGGCCCGGTGGCCGGGTCGCCGGTGGTGGCGATGGCGAGGGCGTACTCGGCGGAGCCGGGGACCTGCTTGACCGAGGAGGTCTCGATGGCGACGATCGCGTCGTCCTTGGAGCCCCGGTGGCCGTCGCCGAAGTTCGTGAACGCGGTGCTCGCGGTGTAGAGCACCGGGAAGACCTGGAAGGCGATCAGGAAGATCGTTCCCGGCACCAGGTATTTCGCCGGGATGTGCCGGCGGGTCAGGTAGAGGTAGCACAGACCGACGGTGGTGACCGCCAGGACGGCGAGACCGACCCAGAGCCGGGCGGCGACGAGCGGGAAGGCCGCCCAGATCGCGATCCCGGCCACCAGGCCGAGCAGGACCACCTTGACGGCGAGACCGGTCGCGGTGATCGGCGCGTGGCGCGCGGTACGGGAGGTTTCCGGGGGCCCGGAACGCGCAGGCCCCCGGCCCGGGGCCTGCGGGGCAGGTCCCGGGCCGGACAGCGTGCTCATTACTTGATCTGACCCGAGATCGTCTTGCCGGCGGCGGTGACGGTCTTCGCCGGGTCGGCGCCACCGATGACGGCGGCCTCGGCCTTGCCGAACGGGTCCCAGATCGCGGCCATGGCCGGGATCGCCGGCAGCACCTGGCCGTCCTTGCCCGCCTCGGAGAACTTGGCCAGATCCGGGTCGGTGCCCTTGACCTGGTCGAACGCGGCGGTCAGCGCCGGCGGGCGGGGCTCGGCCTGGTAGAGCGCCACGGCCAGTTCGGGGGTGGTGACGTAGTTGGTGACGAACTCCTGGGCCAGCGCCTTGTTCTTGCCCTTGGCGGCGACGTAGAACGCCTGGACGCCGACGAACGGCTGGGCCGGCTTGCCACCGGCGAAGCCGGGGACCGGGGAGATGTCGTAGGAGATGCCTGCCTTCTTGGCGTCGGCGATCGCCCACGGGCCGGAGACCAGGAAGGCGCACTTCTTACCGGTGAAGGTGGCGATCGAGTTCTCGCCGGTGATGGAGCGCTTGAGCGCGCCGTCACCCTTCTCGCCGAGCTTGCCGATCTTCGTGAACGCCTCGATCGACTCCGGCTTGCCCACGCCCAGGTCCTTCGGGTCGTAGTCGCCGTTGGCGGCGGTGCCGAAGAGGTAGCCGCCGGCCGAGGTGTACAGCGGGTAGATGTGGTACGCGTCGCCGTTCTGTCCGGACTGGAGGCAGAGGATCTCGCTGGCCTTCTTGTCGGCCTTGAGCTTCTTGCCGGTGGCGACCAGGTCCTCGATCGTCTTGGGCGCCTCGGGGGCCAGCGCGGTGTTGCGGATCAACGCGACGTTCTCGGTGGCGTAGGGGACGCCGTAGAGCTGCCCGTTGAAGGTGACCGCCTTGATCGCGGTCTCGTTGAAGCCGGACTTCTGCTCGGCGGCGAGCTGCACCGGGTCGATCGCCCCGTTCTGCACGAGGTTGCCGATCCAGTCGTGCGCGCCGACCACCACGTCCGGGCCGCTGCCCTGCTGGGAGGCGGTGACGAAGTTGGTCTGGAGGTCCTTGGAGACGGCCTGCACCTCGACGGTGACGCCGTTCTCCTGGCCGAACTTCTCGGCGAACGGCTTGAGCGCCGCGGTCCGCTTGTCGTCCGCCCAGATGACGAGCTTGCCGCTCGCGGCCGGGGAGGTGGCCTTGGCCGCCGGTTCGTCCTTGCTGTTGCCGCCGCCGCAACCCGAGGCGGCGAGCGCCAGGCCGAGAACGGTGACCACACCCGCGGTACGGATGCGCATCGGTACTCCTGTCGTCATGACGGGTCGCCGGGGGACGGGCGACCACACCGGGGAAACACTGAAAGTTCTTGCTGACCGACGCCGGGCAGGCCGCGTCGCTGCTGTCACGTGTTGCCGGGACGTTAGCAAGAGGTTGCATGCAATGGAAGGGCTTGCAGAGGCGTACGCAAGAACTTGCCCGTGAGCTAGAGTGCCGCCATGCGCGCTCGACTGTCCGACATCGCCCAACAGGCCGAAGTCAGCGAGGCCACGGTGTCGCGGGTGCTCAACGACCGCCCCGGTGTGGCCCCCGAGACCCGCCAGGCCGTACTGACCGCCCTCGACGTGCTCGGCTACGAGCGTCCGGCCCGGCTGCGCAAGCGCAGCGCCGGCCTGGTCGGGCTGGTGGTGCCGGAGCTGGACAATCCCATCTTCCCGGCGTTCGCCCAGGTCATCGAGTCGACGCTGGCCCAGAGCGGGTTCACCCCCGTGCTGTGCACCCAGACCCCGGGCGGGGTCACCGAGGACGAGTACGTGGAGATGCTGCTCGACCGGCAGGTCTCCGGCATCGTCTTCGTCTCCGGCCTGCACGCCGACACGGCCGCCAACCACGACCGGTACCGCGCGCTGATCGCCCGGCCGCTGCCGGTCGTCATGATCAACGGGTACGCCCCGGGCATCGCCGCGCCCTTCGTCTCCTGCGACGACCGGGAGGCCACCGAGCTGGCCGTGGCGCACCTGGTCGCGCTCGGGCACCGGCGGATCGGCCTGATCACCGGGCCGGACCGGTTCGTGCCGGTGCAGCGTCGGGTGGCCGGCTTCCGGGCCGCGATGACCCGGCTCGGCACCACCGGCGGCGACCTGGACGCGCTCGCCGAGCTGTCGCTGTTCGGCGTCGAGGGCGGCGAGGCCGCCGCCGGCCGGCTGATCGAGCGCGGGGTCACCGGGATCGTCTGCGGCTCCGACCTGATGGCGCTCGGCGCGGTCCGGGCCGCCCGGCAGCGCGGCATGTCCGTCCCCGGCGACCTGTCGGTGGTCGGCTACGACGACTCGCCGCTGATGGCCTTCACCGACCCGCCGCTGACCACCATGCGGCAGCCGGTGGCCGCGATGGCGGTGGCCGCGGTCCGCGCCCTGGTCGACGAGATCAACGGGCACGCCGCGCCACACTCGGAGTACCTGTTCCGCCCGGAGCTGGTGGTCCGCGGATCGACCGCGGTCGTCCGACAGGCGGACGCCGGCCGGCAGCGCCCGGTGCCGCCCGCCCTCGCCGTCCCCGCCTGACCCGCTGCCGCCTGCCGGCCCGCGCTCCCCGTCGACCGGGTCCGCCTCCCGTGGACCGCACGCGTCCACGAAAAGCCTGCCCCGGCTACCGGTGACGGACGTCATTTCTTGCGCAAGCCGTGCTTGACTCTTGCAGCATTCGGCCGGCATTCTCTCCACACCCGCGTCCGTCACCCACCGCCGCGCGGGCGCCGCCGTCCCGCCACAGAACGGGGATCTCCGCCCATGACCGCCACCGACCCCACGCCGCTGGCCTCCGACGACGACTGGTGGCGCGCCGCGGTCGTCTACCAGGTGTACGTCCGCAGCTTCGCCGACTCCGACGGTGACGGCGTCGGCGACCTCGGGGGCATCCGGCAGCGGCTGCCCTACCTGCGCGACCTCGGGGTCGACGCGCTCTGGCTCACCCCGTTCTACACCTCGCCGCAGATCGACGCCGGCTACGACGTGGCCGACTACCGCGACGTCGACCCGCTCTTCGGCGACCTCGCCGACTTCGACGCCATGATCACCGACGCGCACGCGTTGGGCCTGCGGATCATCGTGGACCTGGTGCCCAACCACACCTCCAGCGCGCACCCGTGGTTCACCGCCGCCCTCGCCGCCGGCCCCGGCTCCCCCGAGCGGGAGCGTTACCTGTTCGCCGACGGCCGGGGCGTCGACGGCGAACAGCCCCCCAACGACTGGGAGAGCATCTTCGGCGGCCCCGCCTGGACCCGGCTGCCCGACGGCCAGTGGTACCTGCACCTGTTCGACCCGGCCCAACCCGACCTGAACTGGCGGCACCCGCAGGTACGCGCCGAGTTCGAAGACGTCCTCCGCTTCTGGCTCGACCGGGGCGTCGACGGGTTCCGGATCGACGTGGCCCACGGGATGATCAAGGCCGAGGGGCTGCCGGACGTCGGCTTCAGCTCGATGACCACCGGCCGCCGCCAGTCGGAGCTGCTCGGCAAGGGCCGGCTGCCCTACTTCGACCAGGACGAGGTGCACGACATCTACCGCGCCTGGCGGCCCATCCTGGACAGCTACCCCGGCGGCCGGATGGCGGTGGCCGAGGCGTGGGCGGAGACCCCGCAGCGGCTCGCCCGCTACATCGGCCCGGACGAGCTGCACCAGGCGTTCAGCTTCGACTTCCTCGACGCCACCTGGTCGGCCGACTCGTTCCGCAAGGTGATCGACACCGCGCTGGCCGAGGCGACGATCGTCGGTGCGCCGACCACCTGGGTGCTGTCCAACCACGACCGGCAGCGGCACGTCACCCGCTACGGCGACGGCGAGGTCGGCCTGCGCCGGGCCCGGGCCGCCGCCCTGCTGATGCTGGCCCTGCCCGGCTCCACCTACCTCTACCAGGGTGAGGAACTGGGCCTGCCGGAGGTGCTGGACCTGCCCGACGCGCTCCGGCAGGACCCGGCGTTCCTGCGGACCGGTGAGAGCCGCGACGGCTGCCGGGTGCCGGTCCCGTGGGGCGGTGAGCTGCCCCCGTACGGCTTCGGGCCGCAGGGCAGCGAGCTGAGCTGGCTGCCGGCCCCGGCCACCTGGCGGGCCCTCTCGGTGGCCGCCCAGACCGGAACGCCCGGCTCGACGCTGGAGCTGTACCGGGCCGCGCTGCGGGTCCGGCGCACGCACCCGGCGCTGTCGTCCACCGCCGGCCCGGTGCTCTGGCAGCAGACCGGGCCGGGGGTGCTGGCGTTCCGCCGCGACGGCGACGCCGCCTCCCTGACCTGCGTGGTCAACCTCAGCGGCGCCCCGGTCCGGATCGACGGGTACGGCCGCCCCCTGGTGGCCAGCGCCGACCTCACCGAGCAGGACGCCGGACACGTCCTGCCGGTGGACGCAGCCGCGTGGTTCGAACGGCGCTGAGCCGGGTAACCCGCCTTTGACCTGGTCGTCCGTTGTGCCCCGCGCCGACGGGCGGCTGGGCTGCCGACCCCTTGTGGTGGGGGGTGAAGGTGGCACCGGCGTCCCGGGAGGTCCGCTTCCCGGGGTGCCGGTGCACCACCGCGTACCGACGTCGCCCGACCCGTCACCGCCCGCGCAGCAGCCCCGCGATCCGCCCGAACGCCGCCCGCACCTGCGCCTCGGTCGGTACGGGCGGCGGCTGCGGCCGGTCGGGCCCGGTGACCGCCTCGTCCTCCTGCTCGTCGAGGACGTCGTGCTCGTCAAGAACGTCCTGCTCGTCGAGAACGTCGTCGAAGTCCCCGTAGAGGTCGGCCGCCTCGATCCGGGCCTCCTCGTCGGCGGCGGCGCGCCGGGACGCGGCGATCTCGCCCCGGATCTCCTCGGCCGACAGCGCCGGCACCAGCGGCTCGACCACCGCCATGAACCGTTCGTCGGCCACCACCGCCTCGGCCAGGGCCAGCGCGTGCGGTCGCTCGTACGGGCCGCAGACCACCGGTTCCCACTCGGCCGGATCGGCGAGCGGGCCGAACGTGACGATCCAGGGCAGGGTGATCAGCGGCGAGTCGTCCGGCAGGTCCAGCGTCACGAGTGCGCCCACCGGCTCATCATGTCGGCCCGACCCCGAACGTGGGCAGCATTCGCCTCAACCCGTGGTGACCCGACTCAGCAGCGGCGGAGGCGACCGGCCGGTCCTGACGTCGTGCCGCCTCGGATCAGCGCGCGTTCAGGCTGAGCATGAGATTCTCGTCGGCATTGTGGATCGCGAGCAGTTCGAACCGGGTGGACTGCCGAATATGATCACTCGGAGCGGAGAAATCCGCCTTCAGTAGCCAGTCGAGCGTCGCCGTGCGCTCCTTGGCAGTGAGGACCGGACCGAGGCAACCCTCGACCAGGTTCTTCAACAGAAGCCGCTGCACGGAACCACGGAGCTTCACCCTGCAGAAGATGTGCGCCACTTCGTTCCGGCGGTATTTGTCCGGCTGACCGACCGCAGCCGCCAGCTCGTCCCGCGTGCCCGGCAAGGTCACATTGACGATGCGCAGCGCGCCGTCGACCGTGACCGGGCCGGACCAACGCTCGACCCAGGCGTCCGTGACCTTGGCCGGGGTGATGCCGGCGAACGCCGGAACGGGTCCGGTACGGGTGGCGGTGGGGGTCGGTGGCGGCAGGGGTTCGCCCCTGTCTCCCTGCGTGCCGGGGGGACGCTGGGGGGCCGCGCTCCTGTCGCGCCACACCACGGCGGTCAGGATTAGGGCCAACACCACGACAGGCACCGTCAACAAGAGCCACCTTCTTGAGGTCTTCGACGTCGTCCCGCCATCCGCCGGGACCGATCCGGCTTCCCGTTCGAACTCGTTCACTATTGTGCCCCCCGTGTCACATTTAATCGGCAATGATGCCACCACACATTGCCAGCCATCATGGAGAATGGCCGCACAATGAACATTTGTCAATATTGCGCATTCAGATCGACCTCTGCAACTATCAAAGTCGCGGCAATCGCCGCGGATATCCACGGGGAGGATTACTTGAGAAAGCTGCGAACAGCGACGCTGGCCGCACTGACCTGCGTGGGCCTTGTCGCAACCCTGTCACCGACAGCACCTGCGGCAGCCGCGAGCTGCAGCCGGAACGGATGCAATGGCAAGATGGCGTCCGCCAATGGGTGCATCACCGGCGCCTATGCCATCTCCAGCTTCAGCCGCGTGGACGGAAATGATCCGGACGGCACCGTGGCGCACGGCGACCTCTACTATTCACCAGCCTGCGGCGCAATGTGGGGCGACTACACTGCCACCTATTTTGCCGACGGTTCCACCGTTCGCCTGGACTGGCAGCCCACGTACGGTGGCCTGACGCAGACAGCGGCCTCACTGAGCGTGAACGGTAGCGGCAACTACGTCACCACGATGTTCAGCTGGGAGTACTCGCTGCAACTGTGCGCGTCGTCGCCATCGGGCAACCCGGAAGGCAATGAAACCTGCACCGCATGGCGATGACCACTTATCCGGCATGGCAACACCCTGCCAATGACAGACGCTTTTTTTAAACGGGGGAAAGTTGAAAAGAACCAGTAGGAAAACATGTGCGGCCATAGCCGTACTGGTCGCCCTCGCCGGCACCGCGAATGCGGCGCCAGCTGCGGCGCAGGGGCGGCCGGCCGGAGCCTCCGCCACAGATCCGTCAGCGGTCCGCGACCCCGACACAGCACTCGGGAGGAACTGGTCCGCCTCCTCTGACGTCCTGGTCACCGGGGTGGGCGACAGTAACGGCTTCCACCTCTATATCGCCCGGGAACGCAACGCCTTCGCCTGGTCCACGTTGGCCACCCTGTCGGCCTCGTCGCTGGACATGGGTCCGTGGATGGGTGAGACCTGCGTGACCGGCTCCGGCCGTTACGCGGTAGCGGTGTTCGCGCCGAAGATGGCGGCCAACAAGCCCAATCTGGTGCGGGCCGGAGGGATCGCCGCAGTGGTCGACATCGCCAGCGGCAAGTCGACCACCGTGGCGACAGGTTTGCAGCTGGCCTACTTCAACCCCGCTTGCGGACCGGACGACCGGGTACTGCTCACCCGTGCGGTCGGGGAGGACATGCAACTGACCGATCTGCTCACCGTGGATGCGGCCGCTCACCGGGTCACCCGCACCCGGCGGATCGCGGCCCAGCTCACCACACCGGCGCCGTCGGCCGACGGCGACTACGGCATCGCCCGGGGACATCTGGTGAAGGTCGACCCGACCGGGGCACTCACCGAGGTGGCCCGCCCGGCCGGTCCGGTCTCCACTCTTCGCGGCACCGCGCGCAGCGGCGTCGATCTGGTCGCCATCTCGGGCGAGCGGGCCGTGGCCCAGCGGTACCAGGCAGACCGGCTCCGGACCGTCGTCGTCGGCGGCAAGGGTCACCTGCAGCTGATGGGCCAGGCAGGCGGACGGAACGTGCTCGTCGGCACCGCACCCGCCCCCGACCGCAGTTGGCCGGATCTGACGGTGATCAGATCGGACCGTCAAGTCCGAGCCGTCTCCGCACGGGGTCACCTGTTGGCCGAGGACGTCGCCACCGCACAGGGCCAGCAGGCGATACGCGCACCTTTGTCGCCCGCAGACCGGGCCGACGCCGGCCGGGTACAGGTGGCAGTCCAGGCGACCGCCAGCGGCCGGCGCTCCACCGTCACCTTCGACACCTCCCGGACAGCGCCTCGGCTCGATGCGATACCGACCCGCGCGGCGGCCGCGCCGACCGCGAGCGCACCGGCCGTCGACCCGACGATCTCGAGCCCGAAGTGCGCCGTCCGGCGCAACGACCCGAAGGTTCAGGCGCAGCAGGCAAGCGCCGGCATGGTCGAATGGGCGGTGGACCGGGCGGTACACGGGACCCTCACCACCTCCCGTCCGGCCAACTACCTGAAGTCAGGGTTGCCCTCCTACAGCCCGCAAGGGCTGTTCCCGAGGCGTGCGGTGGCCGGCGGCGGTGAAGTGCCGGCACAGCTCATGCTGGGCATCCTGGCCCAGGAGACGAACCTCTCCCAGGCCTCCTGGCACGCCGTCCCCGGCGACCTGGGCAACCCGCTGATCGCCGACTACTACGGCAACGCCGGAGCCAGTATCGACGTCATCAACTACCCGAAGGCCGACTGCGGGTACGGCATCGGCCAGGTGACCACGGGAATGAGCGTCGGCGACACGGTCTACAGCCGCAACCAGCAAATCGCGATCTCAGTCGACTACGCGGCGAACATCGCCGCCGGGCTCAACATCCTGATCGACAAGTGGAACCAGATCTACAACGAACCGCTCGGTCGGAGCACCCTCAACAACAACGATCCCACCTGGATCGAGAACTGGTTCCTTGCCGTCTGGGCGTACAACAGCGGCTATCACCCGAGTAGCGAGGCCAGCAGCAACAACGGCCGATGGGGTATCGGTTGGCTGAACAACCCGGCCAATCCGACCTACGACCCGGCCCGGGCGGGATTCCTGCGGAACTCGTACGCCGATGCAGAGACGCCGGGCCACTGGTCGTACCCGGAACGCATCATGGGCTGGGTGGAAACCCCGCAGCTGAAGGGCTACCCGATCGCCACGGAGGCATACGCCCAGCCGACATACGGTGCCAAATCTCCGACCTACCCGGGCCGCTTCACCAAGGTGCTGTCGCTGCCGGGCATCTACACGTTCTGCTCGCCGACCATCAACAACTGCACCCCGAACACCGCGAGTCCGTGCCCGGCCGACAGTGAGGCCTGCTGGTGGCACGGCAGTGCCAGCTTCGCCAACTGCATCGCCGCGGCATGTGCGAAGGAAAAGCTGACCTACGGCTCGACGTCCGCAGAACCGGGGGTACAGCGGGTCTACGACCGGGACTGCTCGGTCTTCACCGGCAACTCTGATCCGGACAAGGACGCCACCCGTAAGAGCAGCATCGTGTACACCACGATCGAATCGTCACAGTACGCGCTGGGCTGCACCAGCGACCCGAACGACGGCAAGTTCACCCTCCGTGCCGGTTCGCCGACGGGCAGCACGAACGCCCTCTACGCGGACATTGACCTACATCAACTGGGTGCCGGCTACCAGGGGCACATGTGGTTCAGTCACGTCTATCCGACGGTCAACGGAAGCGCCAACCCCAAGCACAACCTGGTCGGCGCCTGGACACCTAACCTGGACCTGCAACCGGGAGAGCGGATGCGCTTCGACATCGTCGCGCACCTGCCCAGCCATGGGGGCGAGTACGAGAACGCAGAATACGTCATCCGCGGCGGCAACGACGGCAGCGAGTACACCTGCGAACTGGATCAGGGCACCGGGCTGCCCGGGATCAACGGTCACGACAAGTGGGTTTACCTGGGTGCCTACAATCTGGGCCGTGGATCGTATGTGCTGCTGAACAATTCAGGGCCCGGCACCAACGTCGACATCGCCTGGGACGCCATGGCGTTCGTCCCCATTGCCAACCGCACCGGCCACGATTGCAAGGATCCCTACTAGCAGCGCCGGCATCGGACCGACCAGCCGATGCGCAATGTCAGCAAGCGCCCCCGGTGACGAGTACCGCGTCACCGGGGGCGTTTACCCTGTACTCGGCCCGGTTCTGTCAGGGTGTGTCCAGGGCGGCACGGACCAGGGCCAACGCGCGGTCCGGCGGCACGCCCAGCCGGGTCGCCTCCTCGGCGTAGCGGGCCGCCGCCCGCTGCAACCGGTCGACCGCGTCGTCCCGGCCCGGGGCGACGAAGCTGCCGTGCCGGCCCCGGGTCTGCACCAGCCCGGCCGACTCCAGCTCCCGGTAGGCGCGGGCCACCGTGTTCACCGCCAACCCCAGCTCGGCGGCGAACTGCCGGACCGGGGCCAGCCGGGTGCCCACCGCCAGCCGGCCGTCGCCGATCATCGCGGCGAGCTGCGCCCGCACCTGCTCGTACGGGGGCACCGGAGAGCCCGGATCGATCTCGACAGACATCAGCCCGCCCCTCCCGGCGTACCCGGATCGGTCTCGGTGTCGACGTCGGCCTCGACGTTGACCTGCCGCATCACCGCCCCCTCCGACAGGTCCACCACCCGGCCGTGCCGGCTGGTGGCGGCCAGCGCCGCACCGAAGAGCACCAACTGGTTGAGCAGGTAGAGGTAGAGCAGCACGGCCACCGCACCGGCCACCACGGCGTACGCCGGGTTGCGCTCCGTCCGCACGATGTAGAACCGGCCGACCGTGTTGAGCAGGGTGATCCCGACCGCGACCAGCAGCACCACCGGGCGCAGCCGGCGGCGGCTCATCCGCAGCCGGGGCACCGCCACCAGCAGCGCCGTCGCCAGCACCGCGTTGACCAGCACGCTGAGCACCGCGCTGATGGTGGTCAGCCCCACCGAGCCGGTGGCCCGCAGCAGGAACCGCAGCACCGACTCCAGCGCGTCCACCGCCGCCACCGAGATGCCCAGCATGACGAAGACCAGCAGCAGCACCCCCAGGTCCACCAGCCGGCGGACCACCAGGTTGCCCGGCTGCTGGTTGAAGCCGTACATCAGCCGCTGCGACGACCGGATCGCCTCCACCCAGCCGATCCCGGTGAAGAACAGGATGACCAGGCCCACCACGCCCACCGCGTTGCTGCTCTCGGCGATCTGCTGCGGGTCGAGGAAGGGCAGGTTGTCCCGCAGGAACTCCGCCACCGCGTCGGAGACCTCGTCGTTGTCCTCCAGGATCGCCCCGAAGACCGAGTAGGCGACCAGGGCGAGGGCGAACACGGCGAAGAACCCGTAGTAGGCGATGGCGGCGGCCAGCCGGCCGCCCAGCACCTCGCCGTAGAGGTCGACCGCCCGCCAGAGGTGGTCGAGCCGGGGCCACCGGTGCCGGGCCACGGTGAACCGGCGGTCGATGCCGGCCGTCCAGCGGCCCCACGCGTCCACCACGTCATCCTCGCCGATCTGTCGTCACCGGTGCCGGCCAACCGGCGGTCGGCGGGAGCGGGTGCCGGCCACCAGCGTGCCACCGGCGGGTGAGGTGCCGCACCGGGGGCCCCTCGCCCGACCACGGGACGGGTCAGCCGCCGAGCCGGAAGTCCCGGCGCGGCTGCCACCGGGTCGCGCCGCTGTGCGAGAAGAGGGTGAAGCCCTCCACCTCGAACACCGCCGAGAAGTCGGCGAGATCCTCGTACGCCCGGTCCAACGCCTCCGGGGCGACGTCCTGCGCCACCGTGACGTGCGGGTGGTACGGGAAGCGCAGCTCCCGGTGCAGGTGCGGGGCGGCGCTGATAGCGGCGGCGAGCAGCTCGCACTCGCTGATCCCGGCCGCGACGGCGACGAAGACCACCTGGGTCACCGGCCGGAACGTGCCGGTGCCCCGCAGGTGCAGGGTGAACGGCAGGTGGGCGGCGGCCACCTGCGCCAGGTGCGCCTCGACCGGCTCCAACGCGGCCAGGGGGATCTCGGTCGGGCCGAGCAGGGTCACGTGCGCGGGGACGACCTGCGGGTCACCCGTCTGCATCCGGCGTCGGGTCAGCAGCCCACCCCACGGCTCCGGGATGTCCACCGCGATCCCGATCTGGATGGTGTCGCCGGCCACCGGTATCCCGTCGCTGCGATCCACGCTCCGCGCCACCCCTCCGGCCATCGTCTCGACCCGTACCGCCGACCCGCCCACCGTTACGCCACGGGGGCCGAGGCCAGGAACCCGACCCGCTCGTACGCTGTGCGCAGCGTCGGCACGGTCACCGCGCGGGCCTTCTCCACCCCGACGGCGAGCAGCTTGTCGAGCTGCGCGGGGTCGTCGAGGTAGGCCCGGGTGCGTTCCTGGATCGGGGTGACGAACTCGCGGACCACCTCGCCCAGCTCCTTCTTGAGATCGCCGTAGCCCCGGCCCGCGTACGCCGCCACCAGGTCGTCGATGCTCCGGCCGGACAGGGCGGAGTGGATCGTGAGCAGGTTGGACACCCCGGGCTTGGTCTCGGTGTCGAAGACGATCTCCCGGCCGGTGTCGGTGACCGCCGAGCGGATCTTCTTGGCCGAGCGGGCCGGGTCCTCCAGCAGGTCGATGATGCCGGCCGGGGAGGACGACGACTTCGACATCTTCGCCGTCGGCTCCTGGAGGTCGGTGATCTTGGCAGTGTCCTTCACGATGTGCGGAGCGGGCACCGTGAAGGTCGGCCCGAACAGCGAGTTGAACCGCTGGGCCAGATCCCGGGAGAGCTCCAGGTGCTGCCGCTGGTCCTCGCCGACCGGCACCGCGTCGGCCTGGTAGAGCAGGATGTCGGCGGCCTGGAGGATCGGGTACGTGAACAGGCCGACGCTGGAGCGGTCACTGCCCTGCTTCTGCGACTTGTCCTTGAACTGGGTCATCCGGCTCGCCTCACCGAACCCGGTGATGCAGCCCAGCACCCACGCCAACTGCGCGTGCTCGGGCACCTGCGACTGGACGAACAGGGCGCTGCGCTCCGGGTCGATGCCGACCGCGAGGAGCTGCGCGGCGGCCACCCGGGTGCGCTGGCGCAGCACCGCCGGATCGTGCCCGGCGGTGATCGCGTGCAGGTCGACCACGCAGTAGAACGCCTCGTGGGTGTCCTGCAACGCCACCCAGTGCCGCACCGCGCCCAGGTAGTTGCCGAGGTGGAACGAGTCGGCCGTCGGCTGGATGCCGGAGAAGACGCGGGGGCGGGCGGGAGCGTCGGACATGCCGGCAATTCTGTCAGCAACCCCGGGCGTCCGTCATGACGGGCCGGCGGGTCGACTCGCCGCCGGTCGGGCCGGGGCGGTGACCTCGCGTACCGACGCCTGCGCGACGTCGGCCGGTACCGCGGCAGCGGCGGCCTCCCGGCGCGGCTCCGGCAGGCGGGCGGCGGACACCGCGACCCGGGACACCCGACGCCCGTCGAGGGCGAGCACCCGCAACAGCCACCCGTCGGCCGGGGACGGCTCGTCTCCCGGGGTGACCGGCACCTCGTCACCGGCCACCGGGAGCCGGCCGAGCGACGCCATCACGTACCCGCCGACCGTCTCGTACGGGCCGGCGGGCAGCGGCACCCCGGTCCGCTCGGCGAAGTCGGCCAGGTTGAGCCGACCGTCGACCACGGCGGGCAGGCCCGCCGACGCCGGCTCGGGTGGGCCGGCGTACTCGTCGTGGATCTCCCCGACCAGTTCCTCGATCAGGTCCTCGCAGGTCACGATGCCGGCGGTGCCGCCGTACTCGTCGACCACCACGGCGAGGTGGTGGCCCTCGCGGCGCATCTCGGTCAGCGCGGCGAGCACCCGCTTGCTGCCGGGCAGCCGCTTGACCTCCCGGCTCAGCCGGCCCACCGTCGTCGCCGGGTCCAAATCGGGGCGGAGCAGCACGTCCCGCAGGTGCACGAAGCCGACCACGTCGTCGTGGGTGCCGTCGACCACCGGGTACCTGGTGTGCGGGTCGATCCGGACCAGCCGTTCGGCCTCGGCGAGGGTCAGCCCGGCGGCGAGGAAGACCACCTCGGTGCGGGGCATCATCACCTCGCGCACCAGGCTGGCCCCGGCGACCAGCACCTCGTCGATGATCCGCCGTTCGTCCGGGTCGAGGACGGTGTTCGCGGCGACCAGGTCGCGCAGCTCGTGCTCGCTGATCCGTTCCCGGCCGGCGGCGGGGCTGGCCCCGAGCAGGTCGGTGACGAGCCGGGTCGCACCGTCGGCGGCCCGGACGACCAGCCGCGCGACACTACGGGCCACCGGCCCGGGTACGCGCCGGCTCCGCCCCGGCGCGCGTCTCCGGGGCCCGGGACCACCCGCTTCCCGCATGGAAGTGATGGTAGGGCCGGCGGACCCGACCGGTGGGCAATGTGCGGATCTGTTCAATCATGAACGTTCATGATGGAATAAGGGTGACCCCGCGACGCACAGCGCGGCGACAGCACCCAGCCGTAGGGTGATCACGAACGGCCGCAGCGGGCGCGGCCCAGGCAGGAGGACCGACGTGAAACTGCTCGTCACCGGCGGTGCCGGGTACATCGGCAGCGTGGTGACCCGGATGCTGCTCGACGCCGGCCACCGGGTGACCGTCCTGGACGACCTGCGCACCGGGCACCGGGCGGCGCTGGCCCCCGACGCCACCCACGTCGAGCTGCCCGTGCACGAGGCCGCACAGGTGCTCACCCCCGACGCCGGCTTCGACGGGGTGCTGCACTTCGCCGCGCTGATCGCCGCCGGCGAGTCGATGGTCCACCCCGAGCGCTACTGGCACGCCAACACGGTCAGCTCGATCGCCCTGGTCGACGCCGTCCGGGCCGCCCGGGTGCCGCGCCTGGTCTTCTCCTCCACCGCCGCCGTCTACGGCAACCCGGTCGAGCTGCCGATCCCGGAGACCGCCGTCAAGGCCCCCACCAACACGTACGGCGCCACCAAGCTCGCCGTCGACCTGGTGCTCACCTCCGAGGCGACCGCACACGACCTCGCCGCCGTGTCGCTGCGCTACTTCAACGTCGCCGGGGCGTACCTGCGCGACGGCCTCGCCATCGGCGAACGGCACGACCCGGAGACCCACCTCATCCCCATCGCCCTCGACGTCGCCGCCGGCCGCCGGGAGAAACTCCAACTCTTCGGCGACGACTACCCCACCGTCGACGGCACCTGCGTGCGCGACTACATCCACGTGGCGGACCTGGCCCGCGCCCACCTGCTGGCGCTCACCGCCGCCGTGCCCGGCCGGCACCGCATCTACAACCTCGGCAACGGCAGCGGCTTCACCAACCGGCAGGTCGTCGACGTGGTCCGCGAGGTCACCGGCCACCCGGTGCCGGTCGAGACCGCCCCCCGCCGCGAGGGCGACCCGGCCGAACTCGTCGCCTCCTCGGCGCTGGCCCGCCAGGAACTGGGCTGGGTGCCCGAGAAACCCACCCTCACCGACATGGTCGGCGACGCCTGGGCGTTCTACCGCGCGCACGTGCTGGAGCAGTCGTGACGGGCCGACCCGACGTCGCCGACCGCGCCACCGCCGGCTTCACCTCCGGGTACGACGCGACGCCCGCCGGACGCTGGGCGGCACCCGGACGGGTCAACCTGATCGGCGAGCACACCGACTACAACGACGGATTCGTGCTCCCCTTCGCCCTGCCGCTGCGTACCGTGGTCGCCGCCGACCCGCAGCCCGGCGAACGCTGGACGGTCCGCTCGGAGATCGCCGACCGGCCCGTCGACTTCGGGGCCGCCGAGGCCGACACCCCCGGCCGGGTCACCGGCTGGGGCGGCTACGTCGCCGGAGTGGTCTGGGCCCTGCGCGAGGCCGGGTACGCCGTCCCCGGTGCCCGGCTGGCCATCGCCTCGGACGTGCCGCTCGGCTCCGGGCTCTCCTCGTCGGCGGCCCTGGAGGCGGCGGTGCTCGCCGCCCTGGCCGACCTGGGCGGGCTGGACCTGCCCGCCGAGCGCCGGCCCCGGCTGGCCCAACGCGCCGAGAACGGCTACGTCGGTGCGCCGACAGGCATCATGGACCAGTCGGCGGTGATCCGCTGCCGCGCCGGCCACGCCCTGTTCCTCGACTGCCGGGACGAGTCCGTCGACCACGTCCCGTTCGACCTGGACGCCGCCGGCCTGGCCATCCTGGTGATCGACAGTCGTGCGCCGCACCGGCACGCCGACGGCGAGTACGCCTCCCGCCGCGCCGCCTGCGAACGGGCCGCCGACCTGCTCGGCGTGCCCGCCCTGCGCGACGTGCCGGTCGCCGACCTCGACGCCGCGCTGGCGCGGCTGCCCGACGACGAGACCCGACGCCGGGTCCGGCACGTGGTCACCGAGAACCAGCGGGTACTCGACACCGTCGCCCTGCTGCGCGCCGGCCGGGTCGCCGAGATCGGGTCACTGCTGACCGCGTCGCACGCCTCCATGCGGGACGACTTCGCGATCACCGTCCCCGAGGTCGACACCGCCGTCGAGGCGGCACTCGCGGCCGGCGCGCTCGGCGCCCGGATGACCGGCGGCGGCTTCGGCGGCTGCGTCCTCGCCCTGGTCGAGGCGGCGGCTGCGGAACCGGTGGCGGCAGCCGTCCGGGCCGCCTACGCCGAACGCGGCTTCACCGCCCCCGACACCCTCACCGTTCTCCCCGCCCCCGGCGCCACCCGCCTCCCCTGACCCGCCACCCCGGTCCTGGTCCGCTCCCGGTCCGGCCTGCCCCGGTCCGGCCTGCCCCGGTCCCGCTCCTGCGCCGGTGATCAAGAGGTTTGCGTCAATCCGCCAGCGAAACCTGACGCAAATCTCTTGATCAACGAGCAACAGCCGGACGGCCGGGCGAGTGGGCGTGCTGGGTGGCGGTGATCAAGAGCTATGCGTCAACCGCCGGGCGGAAACTGACGCAAAGCTCTTGATCACCGAGAGCCGACGAGGCGGGGCGGGGCAGGCGGCGGCGGAAGGAGAAAGGGAGGGAGGTGGGTCAGGCGGTGTCGACGATCATGCCGGCGGCCACGGTGCGGTTCGTAGCCTCGTCGATGATGATGAAGCCGCCCGTGGTGCGGTTACGCCGGTACTCGTCGGCCAACAGCGGGACGGTGGTCCGCAGCCGCACCCGGCCGATCTCGTTGAGCCGCAGCTCGCTGGCCGTCTCGTCGCGGTGCAGCGTGTTGACGTCGAGGCGGTAGTAGAGGCCGCGCACGATCGTCCGCGCCGAACGCGTGGTGTGCTTGATCGTGTACTTGCCGCCGACCTGAAGCGGGCGGGTCTCGTCCATCCAGCAGACCATCGCCTCGATGTCCTGCGAGACGGTCGGGGCGTTGTTCGGCCGGCAGATCATGTCGCCGCGCGAGATGTCGATCTCGTCGTCGAGGCGGACGGTGACCGACATCGGGGGGAACGCCTCGTCGACGGGGCCGTCGGCGGTGTCGATGGCGGCGATCCGGCTGGTGAACCCCGAGGGCAGGACCATCACCTCGTCGCCGGGCTTGAGCACGCCGGAGGCGACCTGCCCGGCGTAGCCCCGGTAGTCGGTGACCGTGGTCGACTGCGGGCGGATCACGTACTGCACCGGGAACCGGACGTCGACCAGGTTGCGGTCCGAGGCGATGTGCACCCGCTCCAGGTGGTGCAGCAGCGACGGCCCGTCATACCACGGCATGTTCTCCGACCGGGTGACGATGTTGTCGCCGCGCAGCGCCGAGATCGGCACCACCGTCAGGTCCGGCGCGTCGAGCTTGGCCGCGAAGGCGGTGAACTCGTCGGCGATGCGTTCGAAGACCTCCTGGGAGAAGTCGACCAGGTCCATCTTGTTGACGCACAGCACCAGGTGCGGCACCCGCAGCAGCGAGCACAGGAACGCGTGCCGCCGCGACTGCTCCACCAGCCCCTTACGCGCGTCCACCAGGATCAACGCCAGATCGGCGGTGGACGCCCCCGTCACCATGTTGCGGGTGTACTGGGTGTGCCCGGGGGTGTCGGCGATGATGAACTTGCGCCGGGGCGTGGCGAAGTACCGGTACGCCACGTCGATGGTGATGCCCTGTTCCCGTTCGGCCCGCAGGCCGTCGGTGAGCAACGCCAGGTTGGTGTACTCGTCGCCCCGGGCCGCGCTGACCGCCTCCACCGCGGCCAACTGGTCGGTGAACAACGACTTCGTGTCGTACAGCAACCGACCGATCAGGGTCGACTTGCCGTCGTCCACACTGCCCGCCGTGGCGAACCGCAACAGGTCCATCGGCCGGGCCTCGACCTCGGGCGACACCGTTTCGGTGCTCATCAGAAGTAGCCCTCCCGCTTGCGGTCCTCCATGGCGGCCTCGCTGACCCGGTCGTCGCCCCGGGTGGCACCCCGCTCGGTGATCCGCGTCGCGGCCACCTCGTCGATCACCTTCTCCACCGTGTCGGCGTCCGAACGCACCGCCGCCGTGCACGACGCGTCGCCCACCGTCCGGTACCGCACCCGGGCCTTGAACTGCTGCTCACCGGCCCGGGGCCGGAAGAACTCGTTGACGGCGTAGAGCATGCCGTCGCGTTCGATCACCTCACGGTCGTGCGCGTAGTAGATCGACGGCAACGGCACCCGCTCCCGCGCGATGTAGTGCCAGATGTCCAACTCGGTCCAGTTCGACAACGGGAACACCCGGATCGACTCACCCGGATGATGCCGACCGTTGTACAACGACCACAACTCCGGCCGCTGGTTCTTCGGATCCCACTGCCCGAACTCGTCCCGGAACGAGAACACCCGCTCCTTCGCCCGCGCCTTCTCCTCGTCCCGCCGCGCCCCACCGAACAACGCGTCGAACCGGTGCTTCTCCACCGCGTCCAACAACACAGGCGTCTGGATCCGGTTCCGCATCCCGTCACCCGACTCACGGACCGTTCCGGCCGCCAGGGCGTCGGGCACGCTCGCCACCACGAGGTGCAGACCAAGCTCCGCGACCCGCTGGTCGCGGTAGTCGAGCACCTCGGGGAAGTTGTGCCCGGTGTCCACGTGCATCACCGGGAACGGGATGTTGGCCGGGGCGAACGCCTTCTGCGCCAGCCGCAACATCACGATCGAGTCCTTGCCACCGGAGAAGAGCAGCACCGGCCGCTCCATCTCGGCGACCACCTCACGCATCACGAAGATGCTCTCCGCCTCCAACTCGTCGAGGTGGGAGACCTGGTAGAAGCGGCCGGGGGCGGTCATGCCACGGGCTCGATCGGCGCGGATCCGTACATGGATTCCAGACCTTTCCGGTCGGACAAATCAAAAACAGCGCTCAGGTTACCCGGAATGCCTCTGCAGCGCTGCAAGCAACCGGCTGGCGAGATCCTTGCGGCAGACCAGCAGGTCAGGCAGGCGCGGATCCGCCTCGTTGTATCTCAGCGCAGAACCGTCGATTCGGGAAGCGTGCAGTCCGGTGGCCGTCGCCACAGCGATCGGCGCCGCCGAGTCCCACTCGTACTGGCCGCCCGCGTGGATGTAGGCGTCCACGTCACCTGTCACCACCGCCGCGATCTTCGCCCCCGCCGAACCCATCGGCACCAACTGGGCGCCCACGTCCTCGGCCAGCGCGGTCAGGAACGCCGGCGGCCGGCTCCGGCTCGCCGCCAACCGCAGCGTACGGTCGCCCGTCGTGGCCGCCTCCACCGTCATCGGCGGGTACGCGGGCGGGTAGTCCGTGCCCAGCACCCGGTGCTGTGCCGGCAACCCCACCGCCCCCGCCACCAGACCGTGCGGCGTCGGCGCGTTACGCGCCCAGAGCGCCACGTGCACCGCCCAGTCGGCGCGCCCCTCCTCGGAGAACTCCCGGGTGCCGTCCAACGGGTCGATGATCCACACCCGGTCGGCGGTCAGCCGGGACACCCCACCCGCGGTGTCCACCAGCCGCGACCCCTCGTCCTCCTCGGAGAGGACCGCGTCACCGGGCCGCCACTTCGCCAGCTCGCTGCGGATCAGGTCGTGCGAGACCTTGTCCCCGGCCGACTTCAACGCCGCCGCGTCCGCGAACCCCATCTCGGCGCGCAGCTCCAGCAGGGCCTGCCCGGCCCGGTCCGCCAACCAGCGGGCGAACGCGCCGTCGATCATCGGAGGACTGCCCACGAACTCGCTCCCGTCGCCTACCACGGCCCGCGCGCGGTCGCGCCACGCCAGAACGCGCAGACTACCGCCAACGCGGGCGCGCCACGAGTACGCCCCCGCGCCTCAGACCCCGTGGTACGCGTTCTGGGTCGGCTCGACCCCCTTGGTGACCACCGACTCCACCACGTCAGCGGCCCGGTCCACCAGAAACTCCAACTCCTTGCGCTCCGCGGTGCTGAAATCCGACAGCACGAAATCCGCCGGATCCTGCCGCCCCGGCGGCCGGCCGATGCCGAACCGCACCCGCACGTAGTCCTTCGTCCCCAGCGACTTCGACATCGACCGCAGACCGTTGTGCCCGCCCTCGCCGCCGCCCAGCTTCACCCGCAACTGCCCGTACGGGATGTCCAGCTCGTCGTGCACCGCGATCACCCGTTCGGCCGGGATCTTGTGGAACTGCGCCAGCGCGGCCACCGGCCCACCCGACAGGTTCATGTACGTCTGCGGCTTGAGCAGCACCAGCTTCGGCCCACCGAAACCGATCCGCCCCTCGGCGACGTCCGCCACCACCCGCTTGTACCGCCCGAACCGCCCACCCAGCCGTACCGCGAGCAACTCGGCGACCATGAAGCCGACGTTGTGCCGGTTCCCGGCGTACTCCCGACCCGGATTACCCAGGCCGACCACCAGCCACGGCCCCGTCTCGTCCGTCACGTCCCGTACCCTCCGCTCGCCGTCTGCGCGCGCCGACCGTGCCCCGATACGACGGCAGGCGCCCCCCGCGACGGGAGCGCCTGCCGTGAACGATGCGACCGGTCAGGCCTCGGTCTTCGCCTCGGTGCTCTCCTCGCCCTCGGCGGCCGGAGCCTCGGCACCCTCGGCGGCCTCCGCACCCTCGGCCTCCTCGGCCTCCGCAGCCGGGGTCTCGACCTCCGGCAGGGTGGCCTCCAGCTGCTCCGCGGTCGGAGCGGCGGTCACCGAGGCGACCGTCTGCTCCGCGTCGGCGGCCAGTTCGACACCCGAGGGCAGCTCGACGTCGGCGGCGGTGACCTGACTGCCGGCCTCCAGGCCCTCGATCGACGCCTCCAGGTGGTCCGGCACCTTGGTGGCGTCGGCGGTCACCGAAAGGGTGTCGTGGTCGTGCACGATCAGGGTGTCCCGTGCGGCCTCACCGGTCAGCTGGACCGGGACCTCGACGGTGACCTTCTCGCCCCGACGGACCAGCAGCAGGTCCACGTGCTCGAAGCTGTCCCGGATCGGGTCACGCTGGATCGCCTTCGGCAGCGCCAGCACCTGGGTGCCGTCACTGACCTCGATCGCGAAGAGCTGGTTGGCGCCGCCCTTACGGATCGCGGCGGCGAACTCCCGCGCCGGGAGCGCGATGTGCTTGGGCTTCTCGCCGTGACCGTACAGCACGGCGGGCACCTTGCCGGCCCGACGGGTACGACGGGCACCACCCTTGCCGAACTCCGTACGGGGCTCGGCGCTGATCTTTACCTCGGACACGGGAAAACTCCTGATGCTAACGCTACGGCGGCTTGTCGTCTGGCGGTGCTGGGGCGAGGGGCTCGCTTGGGGCTCATGCGTCATGAACGACTGCCCGGAGCACCGCGTCGATGACGGTGCCTCCGTGCGGCGCTCGATCAGCGGCCCGCCGGGCACCCTCGCCGTGGCAACCGCACCAGTCTACCCGAGGTCTTTCCGCGCCTTCCGGCAGTCCCCGCCATGCGCTACCGCCCCGCGCGTCGGACCCGGCGACGCCGGGCCGGTCGCACCCCGACCGGCCCGCGCGTGCCCCGGGACGGGCGTCAGCTCAGGCCACCGAAGAGGGTGGTCACCGACCCGTCGTCGAAGACCTCCCGGATCGCCCGCGCCAGCAACGGCGCGATCGACAGCACGGTGAGCTTGTCCAACTGCTTCTCCGCCGGCAGCGGCAGCGTGTTCGTCACCACCACCTCGGTGATCGGGCTGTTCTTCAACCGCTCCGTCGCCGGGTCGGACAGCAGGGCGTGGGTGGAGGCCACCACGATCTCCGCCGCACCGGACTCCTTGAGGATGTCCGCCGCCTTGGTGATCGTCCCACCGGTGTCGATCATGTCGTCGACGATCAGGCAGACCCGGCCCTCGACCTCACCGACCACCCGGTTCGCCACCACCTGGTTGGGCTTCAACGGGTCGCGGGTCTTGTGGATGAACGCCAACGGACAACCACCGAGGCGGTCCGTCCACCGCTCCGCCACCCGTACCCGGCCCGAGTCCGGCGCCACCACCGTCATCGGCCGACCGGCGAACTTGTGCTCCACGTACTCGGCGAGGATGTCCATCGCGAACAGGTGGTCCACCGGGCCGTCGAAGAAGCCCTGGATCTGCGCGGTGTGCAGGTCGACGGTGAGGATGCGGTTCGCCCCCGCCGTCTTGAGCAGGTCGGCCACGAGCCGCGCCGAGATCGGCTCCCGACCGCGGTGCTTCTTGTCCTGCCGGGAGTACGGGTAGAACGGCAGGACCACGGTGATCCGCTTCGCCGAACCCCGCTTCAGCGCATCGATCATGATCAGGGTCTCCATGACCCAGGTGTTGACCCCGTGCGTGACGGACTGCACCACGAAGGCGTCCGAACCACGCACCGAGTCCCGGAACCGTACGAAGATCTCACCGTTGGCGAACTCGTACGCGTCGGAAGGGGTCGGCGCTACACCGAGCACCTCACCGATCTCCTTGGCCAACTCCGGAAAGCCACGTCCGGAAAAGAGCATCAGGCTCTTGCGGTTTTCGGCGACGATGCTGCCCATGGGCCCGTCTGCTCCCGTTGGTCGGTGGTGCCCGGCGGCGGTGGGCCGGGGCTGCTCGGTTGCAGTATGCCCCGACCACGGCGACCCTCACACCGTCTCGGCACCCCCGTGGATTGCCTCACCTTCACTTGCCGACGCCGGCCCACCCGACGCATCCTCACCGGCCGTCCGGGCCTGCTCGGCAGCCCGCGCGGAGACCGTGCCCGGCCGGTTACGCAGCACCCACCCCTCGATGTTGCGCTGCGGCGCCCGGGTCACCCCCAACGCCCCCGGCGGCACGTTCTGACTCAACGCGCTACCCGCCGCCACGTACGCTCCCGCGCCCACCTCGACCGGCGCGATCAGGTTGGTGTCACAGCCGACGAACGCACCGTCACCGACCACCGTGCGGTGCTTGTTCACCCCGTCGTAGTTCACGAAGATCGTCGCCGCGCCGATGTTCGCCTTCGCGCCGATCGTCGCGTCCCCCACGTACGACAGGTGCGGCACCTTCGCGCCCGGCCCGACCTCGGAGTTCTTCACCTCGACGAACGTGCCTACCTTCGCCTTCTCGGCCAGCCGCGCCGCCGGCCGCAGGTAGGCGTACGGGCCGACGCTCGCCCCCGCGCCCACCTCGGCGCCGGTGGCGTGGCTGCGCAGCACGGTCGCCGCCGGGCCCACCACCGTGTCGATCAACGTGACGTCCGGCCCGACCACCGCCTCGGCCCCCACCACCGTGGTCCCCCGCAACTGGGTGTTCTGGTCGAGCACCGCGTCCCGTTCGACGGTGGCGGTCACGTCGATCCAGGTGGTCGCCGGGTCCAGGATCGTCACCCCGGTCCGCATCCACGCCTCGTTGACCCGGTCGCGCAGCAGCCGGCGCAGCCCGGCCAACTCCACCCGGTCGTTGCAGCCCAGGGTCTCGACGTGGTCGGCGGCCACGTGCACCCCCACCGGCTCGCCGGCCGAGACGAGCAGCCCGAAGACGTCGGTGAGGTACTCCTCGCCCTGGTCGTTGTCGGTGGAGAGCTTGCCCAGCGCGGCCCGCAGCCGGGCCAGGTCGAAGGCGTAGATGCCGGCGTTGATCTCCCGTAGCGCCCGCTGGGCGGGGCTCGCGTCACGCTCCTCGACGATCTGCTCCAGCCGGCCGGCGGTGTCCCGCACGATCCGGCCCAGGCCGGTCGGGTCGGGCACCTCGGCGGCGAGGACCGTGGCCGCCGCGCCCTCACCCTCGTGCGCCGCGACCAGCGCGTCCACCGTCTCGGTGCGCAGCAGCGGCACGTCCCCGTTGATCACCACGACGGTGCCGGTGGCCTCCGGCACCGCGTCCAGCGCGATCCGTACGGCGTGCCCGGTGCCGAGCTGCTCGGCCTGGAGCACCGCCGTGGCGTCCGGGGCGACCTCGGCCAGGTGGGCGCGGACCTGCTCGGCCCCGTGCCCGACCACCACCACCGTCCGGTCCGCGCGCAACGGCCCGGCCGCGGCCAGCACGTGACCGAGCAGCGTCCGGCCGAGCAGTGGGTGCAGCACCTTGGGCAGCGCCGACTTCATCCGCTTGCCCTCCCCCGCGGCGAGCACGACGACGGTACGGCGGTGGGGCTGGGACACGGGTGGGCTCCCGTCGGGGAAGGTGACAGTCTCGCCGCCATGCTAACCAGACTGCGGGGACACTTCGCCCCTTACCCCGATCAGGGAGGAGGTGACGGACGGCTCGGCCGCCAGGGTTCGAACCTGAAACACGGGTACCAAAGACCCGGGTGTTGCCAATTACACCACGGCCGAATGTGACGCAAGACAGCTTAGCGCCTCCCCCGGGCGACCCCCACCCCTATGTGATCGCTCCGGTGAGTGCCGCGACGACACCCTCGATCTTCCAGTACAACTCCCGGCTCTTCGGCACGTCGACCACGAGGCAGCCGTGGTAACTCTCGCCGGTGTTGTGCCGCGTCGTCGGCTGATGGCGCTTGAGGGTGGGCCGCCGGAACCGGTCCGGTGGCAGATCCAGGGTTTCGGCCCACCAGCGCTGCGCCGCCGCCGCATCGGCCGACTCGTGGATGCTCACCCGGTAGGTGGGCACGTCCCGTTCGACCCCGCAGGCGGCGAGGAAGCGCAGGAACAGCCGGAGCAGCCCGGCATCGGTGTTGACGAACTGCACGTGGTCGTGACGACGCCAGGGCTTGGACTTGGTGCCCTCGCACCAGTAGAGGGCCGCGCCGAGCAGCAGCACCTCGCGGTCGGCGAGTCGCCCCACCGTCTCCCGCATCCGGCTGTGCACCTCGGCCTGCGCGGCGTCACGTGTCGCGCGGTGCGTCGCCCACCGGTCGTCGTTCATCGCCCTGGCCCGCGCCCGCCGTCGCGCGGCGACCTCCTCGTCCGGGTCGAGGGGGAGGTGGCGTACCCAGAGGTAGGCGGTGGACTTCGCGACGCCCAACCGGGCCGCGATGTCGCCGACCGAGCGGCCCTCGCCGCGCAGTGCCACCGCCGCCGCGCGCAGGTCGTCACGCGCGGCGGGTCGTCGGGTGCGGGCCGGGGGCGCACCGTCGCGCAGCCGGCGCACCTCGGCGGCCGTCGGATCGGTCATGGCCGGCAGGTTAAGACACCCGTATGACACTTGACTCATTCACGTGCGCCACTATTCACTCCACTGTGGCCGGACCGTAGGTTACGGTGACGTAGGCGTATCCGACCGCTGCGAGGTGCCATGTCGACCACCCTGCGGGACGCCGGTGCCGCCGGCCCGAAGCCGCTCACCCAGGGCCCCCAGTCGCGGGGCATCCTGATCGCCCTCTGGGCGTTCGTGGTGGTGCCGTTCCTGGCCCTGCTCGCCGCCGTGCCGGTGGCCTGGGGTGGCTGGCTGCACCCGACCGACGTGCTCGTCGCGGCCCTCTGGTACGTGGTGTCCGGGCTCGGCATCACCGTGGGTTACCACAGGTACTTCACCCACGGCGCGTTCAAGGCCCGCCGCCCGGTCCGGGTGGCCCTGGCGGTCGCCGGGTCGTTCGCGGTGCAGGGCGAGATCATCCAGTGGGTGGCCGACCACCGGCGGCACCACGCCTTCGCCGACCTCGACGGGGACCCGCACTCCCCCTGGCGGTACGGCGAGAGCGTGCGGGGCCTGGCCAAGGGGCTGTTCCACGCGCACCTGGGGTGGTTGTTCGGCCGGGAGCTGTCCAACCGGGAACGGTTCGCGCCGGATCTGCTCGCCGACCCGGACACCCGTCGGGTGGACCGGCTCTCGCCGCTGCTGGTGGCCGTCTCGCTGCTCGGCCCGGCGCTGATGGGCGGGCTGCTGACCTGGTCGTGGTCCGGCGCGCTGAGCGCGTTCTTCTGGGGCGGGCTGGTCCGGATCGCCCTGTTGCACCACGTGACCTGGGCGATCAACTCGGTCTGCCACGTCTACGGTGAGCGTCCGTTCGCGATGCGGCCGGGCGACCGGGCGGCCAACTTCTGGCCGCTGGCCCTGCTGTCGTTCGGGGAGAGCTGGCACAACCTGCACCACGCCGAGCCGACGAGCGCCCGGCACGGGGTGCTGCGTGGGCAGTGGGACCCGTCGGCCCGGGTGATCTGGTTGCTGGAGCGGGCCGGCGCGGTGCACGACGTGCGGTGGCCGAGGCCGGAACGGGTGGCGGCGAAGCGGGTGCGGGAGCCGCTGCCGCGTTGAACCCGGCGGTGCCCCGGGGCGTCACCTGGCAGGATGGCCGGGTGACCGAGACAGACGGGCACGACCGGAGCATTCCACGACAGGGCGTCACCGAGCGCCGGCGAGGTGACGAGATGGGGCAGCCCCCGGCTGGGGAGAACACCGGCACACGACGGGCCGTGCCGGCGGCGGGCGCGAAGCCGGCCGCACGGGTACGGATGTCGGCCGCGCAGCGGCGCGAGCAGTTGATCGCGATCGGCCGGGAGGTGTTCGCCGAGAAGGGCTTCGACGCGACCTCGATCGAGGAGGTGGCGGCACGGGCGCGGGTCTCCAAGCCGGTGATCTACGAGCACTTCGGCGGCAAGGAGGGCCTGTACGCGGTGGTCGTCGACCGGGAGGTGCGGGCCCTGCTGGACCGGATCGCCGCGGCGTTGACCGCCGGTCATCCGCGGGAGTTGCTGGAGCAGGCGGCGCTGGCGCTGCTGGGCTACATCGAGGAGGAGACCAGCGGGTTCCGGGTGCTGGTGCGGGAGTCGCCGTTGATGTCGGCGGCCGGCAACTTCAGCAGCGTGATGAACGACGTGGCGCACCAGGTGGAGCACATCCTGGGTGCCGAGTTCTCCAGCCGGGGTTACGACCCGAAGCTGGCCGAGCTGTACTCCCAGGCGCTGGTGGGGATGGTGGCGTTGACCGGGCGCTGGTGGTTGGAGGTCCGCCAGCCGGGCAAGGAGACGGTGGCGGCGCACCTGGTGAACCTGGCCTGGAACGGGTTGTCGCACCTGGAGGCGGCGCCGGGCCTGATCACCGTGCGTCCGGGCGGCTGAGCGGCGGGTCAGCGGGCCGGGTGGAGCCGGTCGGCGCGTTCCCGGGCTGCGTGCTCGTCGGTGCCGATCTTGTCGTAGAGGCCGGTGGCGAGGAGCAGCAGGCCGAACAGCAGCGAGACGATCACCGTCGACATCGAGAAGTTGAGGATGTTGGCGCGGGTCTGGAGCACGCTCATCATCGCGATGCCGGTGACCATGAAGACCACCCCGGCGGTGAGGTTCATGATGTGCCCGAGGTTGCCGCGCCGGGACGCCCCGATGATCAGGACGACCCCGAAGACGACCGAGACCAGCGAGAACGCCAGGTTGGTACGCAGGCCCAGGGCCCAGTGGCTGCCCCGGGCGAACAGCGGTTCACCCCAGGTCTGTACGACGCCGAACGCGCCGAAGACCAGGATGTAGAGGCCGACGAGGCCGGCGAAGACCCGGTACAGCGGGCGGGCCGGGTGGTTGACCGGAAAGTGCGCCATGGCCCCTCCTGCGCGGACGACGTGTCGGGACGATTGTCTCCCGTCGCGTCGTCCGGCGGGGGCGAAACGCCGGGCACCCGGCCCACCCCGCGGGCCGGGTCAGAGCACCAGGCGGGCCTTCTGCCAGGCTTCCTTCTCATCCTCGGTGCCGACCTTGCCGTACATGCCGACCATCAGCAGGACGAGGCTGAGGGTCATCAGCACGATCACCGTGAGGATGCTGAAGTTGACCACGTTGGCGTCGGTCTGGAGGAAGGCCAGGCCGGCGAGGCTGATCACCATCAGGGTGTAGGCCAGCCACTGGTTGATCGCCACGTCGAGGTTGCGGCCGATCACCGTGCCGACCAGGATGACCACCCCGAACAGCACGGACAGCAGCGAGAACCCGAGGTTGGTGCCCTGGCCGAGGACCTTGGTGTCGTCCTGGGCGAAGAAGTCGTTGCCGGCGCTGGCGATGACGCCGAGCGCGCCGAAGACCACGAGGTAGAGACCGATGAGCCCGCCGATCGCCCGGTAGACCGGCCGCGCGGGGTGGTTGACGGGGGTGTGGGCCATGACTGTGTCTCCAACGCCGTTCGGGTGAGGGTCGCCGACGATTGTCCCGTACGGCGGGGTGTGACGCCGCACACGGGGTCGTCCCTGGTCTACAGGGGCGGGATCTCGTCGGCGAGGGTCAGCCAGGTCTCCTCGGTCCGTTCCCGTTCGGCGCGTACCTCCTTGAGCTGCGCGTCGAGGTCGGCGACCCGGGCGTAGTCGGTGGCGTGCGTGGCGAGCTGGTCGAGGAGGGTGGCCTCCTTCTGGTCGAGCTTGCCGATCTGCCGTTCCAGCCGGGTCAGCTCCTTGCGGGCCTGCCGGGCCTCGGCGGCGGACATGCCTCCCGTGGCCGGGGACTCGGGGCTTTCGGCGGGGGCGGTCGTGGTGCGGGCCGGACCCGGGCCGGCGGCGCGGGCCAGGTACTCGTCGACGCCGCCGGGCAGGTGCACCAGCCGGCCGTCGCCGAACATCCCGTACGCGGCGTCGGTGACCCGTTCGATCAGGTACCGGTCGTGGCTGGCCACGATGATCGTGCCGGGCCAGGAGTCGAGCAGGTCCTCCAGGGCGGCGAGGGTGTCGGTGTCCAGGTCGTTGGTGGGCTCGTCGAAGAGCAGCACGTTGGGTTCACCGGCGAGCAGCCGGAGCATCTGCAGGCGACGGCGTTCCCCACCGGAGAGGTCGCCCACCGGGGTCCAGAGCCGCCGGTCGTCGAAGCCGAACACCTCGGCGAGCTGGGCGGCGGAGATCTCCCGGTCGCCGAGCTGCACCCGGCGGGCGACCTCCTCGACGGCTTCCAGGACGCGCAGGTGGCCGGGGAGTTCGGCGAGTTCCTGGGAGAGGAACGCCGGCTTGACGGTGGACCCGGTGTGGAAGCGGCCGCCGTCGGCGCGGGTGATGCCGGCGAGCAGCCGCAGCAGGGTGGTCTTGCCGGCCCCGTTGCGCCCGAGGATGGCGATCCGGTCGCCGGGGCCGACCTGCCAGGTGGTGTCGTGCAGGATCTCCTTGGGACCGGCGTGCAGCCGGACGTGCTCCAGGTCGTACACCTGCTTGCCGAGCCGGGCGGTCGCCATCCGCTGCAACGACATGGTGTCGCGCGGCGGCGGCACGTCGTCGATGAGCGCGTTGGCCGCGTCGATGCGGAACTTCGGCTTGGAGGTGCGGGCGGGCGGGCCGCGCCGCAGCCAGGCGATCTCCTTGCGGAGCAGGTTCTGCCGGCGGGCCTCGGTGGCGGCGGCGACCCGTTCCCGTTCGGCGCGGGCCAGCGTCCAGGCGGCGAAGCCGCCCTCGTAGGCCCGGACGGTCTGGTCGGCGACCTCCCAGGTGGTGGTGCAGACCGCGTCGAGGAACCACCTGTCGTGGGTGACCACGACGAGCGCGCCCCGGCGGCCGACGAGGTGCCGGGCGAGCCAGTCGACGCCGCCGACGTCGAGGTGGTTGGTGGGCTCGTCGAGGATGAGCAGGTCGGATTCGCGGACCAGCAGGGCGGCCAGCGCCACCCGGCGGCGCTCGCCGCCGGACATCGGGCCGACCGGCTGGTCGAGGCCGAGGTGGGGCATGCCGAGGCCGTCGAGGATGGCGCGTACCCCGGCGTCGCCGGCCCACTCGTGTTCGGCGCCCATCCCCTCGGCGAGCCAGGCGGTGCCGAGCACCACGTCCCGGACGGTGGCCTCGGGGGTCAGGGTGAGGGCCTGCGGCAGCCAGAGCACCCGCAGGTCGCGGCGGTGGGTGACCCGGCCGTCGTCGGGGTCCTCCTGCTTGGTGAGCATCCGCAGCAGGGTGGACTTGCCGGCGCCGTTGAGGCCGACCACGCCGATCCGGTCGGCGTCGTCGAGGCCGAGCGAGACGTCGGTGAGCAGCGGCCCGGCGGCGCCGTACCCCTTGGACACCCGGTCCAGGTTGACGATGTTGGCCACGGTCCCACCTTTCATGATCAAGGCGTCCCGGTGCCGGCGGGCACCTCGGGACGCCTGGGGCAAGGGTACGCGGACATCCGCGCCGCCCCACCCGCCCGTGCCGCAACCGGGGCCGGGCCGCCCCGGACAGCAGGTCGAGGCACGTTGATCACCTCATCGGGGCCGATGGTGCGGGTTCCCGGTCGCCGGATACCGCAACCCCCGCCCACGGGAGTCGATCTCGACCCCGGGATGCTCAGCCGACGCGGGCCCCGGGCACCGGGCCGTGGGCGACCCGGGTCTCCCGGCACACCCCGGCGGCCTGCACCTCGGTGGCGATCCGCTGCGCGTCGGCGGCGTCGCGGGCGAGGAAGACGCAGGTCGGACCGGAGCCGGAGACGATCCCGGCGAGCGCGCCGGCGGCCTCCCCGGCCTTCAACGTGTCGGCCAGGGCCGGGCGCATCGACAGGGCGGCGTCCTGCAGGTCGTTGCCGAGACAGCCGGCGAGCACCCGGGGGTCGCGTTGGCGCAGCGCGCCGAGCAGGCCGTCGGTGCTGCCCAGCGGGGTGCCGGCGGTGCCGGCGGCGCGCAGCCGGTCGAGTTCCCGGTAGGCGGCGGGGGTGGACAGGCCGCCGTCGGCGACGGCCACCACCCAGTGCCAGGAGGTGGGGCGGGCCAGCACCGGGCTGACCGCCTCGCCCCGGCCGGTGCCCAGCGCGGTGCCGCCGTGGATCAGGAACGGCACGTCGGAGCCGAGGTCGGCGGCGATCCCGGCCAGCTCGTCGCGGGACAACCCGGTGCCCCACAGGGCGTCACAGGCGACCAGTGCGGCGGCGGCGTCGGCGCTGCCCCCGGCCAGCCCACCGGCGAGCGGGATCTGCTTGCGCAGGTGCAGCCGGGCGTGCGGCAGCACCCCGGCGTAGCCGGCGAGGGCGTGGGCGGCACGGATGGCCAGGTTGGAGTCGTCCAGGGCCAGTTCGCCGGCGCCCTCGCCCTCCATGGTCAGGGTGAGGGTGTCGCCCCGACGGGCGGTCAACTCGTCGTAGATCGAGATCGCGTGGTAGACGGTGTTCAGCTCGTGGTAGCCGTCCCGACGCAGCGGGCCCACCCCCAGATGCAGGTTGACCTTCGCGGGCACCCGGACCCGCACCGGGCCACTGCTGCCCCGACGCTGGTCGTCATCGTCGTCCGGTCGCCATGCCTCGGTCACCGGGTGACGTCCCACCGGCACGGGCGGATGTCGAACGGCATCTCCACGATCAGCTCCTCGGCGGCGTCGGCGGCCGGCGGCGTACCGGCCGGCAACCAGGTCGTACGCGCAGGTGCGGCGTGTCCCTCGGCGGGCACGGCGTCAGCCTACTGTGCGGTGGCGGCGACGGTCGGAGCCGACGCGGCGATCGCGGCGAACTGCTCCACGGTGAGTGACTCCCCGCGTGCGCCCGGGTCGACCCCGGCGGCGGTGAGCGCCGCGGCGGCCCGGTCGGGGCTGCCCGCCCAGCCCGCCAACGCGGCCCGCAACGTCTTGCGGCGCTGGGCGAACGCGGCGTCGACCACGGCGAAGACCGCCTGTCGGGGCACGTCGTCGCGGGGTGGTTCGCGGCGGGTGAACGCGACCAGTCCGGAGTCGACGTTCGGCACCGGCCAGAACACGTTCGGTGGAACCCGACCGGCGGCGCGGGATCGGGCGTACCAGGCGAGCTTGACCGACGGGATGCCGTACACCTTGGAGCCGGGGCCGGCGACCAGCCGGTCGGCGACCTCCTTCTGCACCATCACCAGGCCGTGCCGCAGGGTGGGCAGCTCAGCGAGCAGGTGCAGCACCACCGGGACGGCGACGTTGTAGGGCAGGTTCGCCACCAGCGCGGTGGGCGGCGGATCGGCCAGGGCGGCGGCGGTGATCCGCAACGCGTCGGCCCGGTGCACGGTGAGCCGGGCGGCGTCCGGGCCGGCGTGGGTGGCGGCGGTCTGCGGCAGCGCGCCGGCCAGCACCGGGTCGATCTCCACCGCGTGCAGGTGTGCGGCGGCCCGCAGCAGGGCCAGGGTGAGCGAGCCGAGGCCGGGGCCGACCTCCAACGCCACGTCGTCTCCGGTGAGCCCGGCGGCGGTGACGATCCGGCGGACGGTGTTCGGGTCGTGCACGAAGTTCTGGCCGAGCTTCTTGGTCGGGTTGACGCCGAGGCGCGCGGCGAGTTCCCGGATCTCCGCCGGGCCGAGCAGGCCGGTCACGCCCCGAAGCGTAGTCGCGGGTCGCGGGTCGGTCACCACGGCCCGAAGACCCGGTCGCCGGTGGCGGAGATGGCGGCGCACAGCTCGTCGAGGTCGGCCCCGGTGGTCTCGGCCAACGACCGGACCGTCAGCGGGATCAGGTACGACGCGTTGGGCCGGCCCCGGTGCGGCATCGGGGTCAGGTAGGGCGCGTCGGTCTCGACGAGGATCTGGTCGATCGGGGTGAGCGCGGCGGCCTCGCGCAAAGCGGTGGCGCTGCCGAAGGTGACCGTGCCGGCGAAGCTGAGCAGGTGGCCCCGGCGGACGCACTCGCGGGCGAAGTCGGCGTCGCCGGAGAAGCAGTGCAGCACCACCGTGTCCGGGGCACCCTCGTCGTCGAGGATGCGCAGCACGTCGGCGTGGGCGTCGCGGTCGTGGATGACCAGGGCCTTGCCGTACCGCTTGGCGATGGCGATGTGGGCCCGGAAGCTCTCCTCCTGGGCGGCCCGGCCGTCGTCGCCGGTGCGGAAGAAGTCCATCCCGGTCTCGCCGACGCCCCGGACCCGGTCGCGGACGGCCAGCTTCTCGATCTCGCGCAGCGCGGCGTCCAGGTCGGCCAGCCGGGGTGCCTCGTTGGGGTGCAGCGCCACGGTGGCGAGCACCGCCGGGTGCCGGTCGGCGACGTCGGCGCCCCAGCGGGACGAGTCGACGTCCACGCCGACCTGCACGAGCCGGTCCACGCCGACGGCGGCGGCCACCTCGATCGCGGCGGCCACCGGGTCGGCGGCGTCGCCCCCGCCGGGCACGCCGGCCTCGCTGACGGTGATGTCGAGGTGGGTGTGGCTGTCCAGCACGGGGCGGGGCAGCGGCGGCGGGGCGGGCGGGAACTCGCCGGCCCGGCGGGCGGCACGCTGCTTGCGGGATTCGGTCCGTTCGGTCATCGCGGCCAGCATCACACACCGGAGGCGACCGGGGGCACCGACCCGTGCGGGGTGGGGTGTTCCCGGGCGGCCACCGGACGTTCACCGGGGTGGAACCTGGCCGGCCTAGTCTCGCCCGGATGAGCGTCACCGATCGGGCCAGCGGCGCGGCCTCCGGGCGGACCGCGTTGCGTGTGACGTACGGCGGGGTGGTCCACCCGGCGGAGGAGCTGGCCCGGGGCGCGGCCTACGAACTGTTCAGCGCCGAGGCGGCACCCGGTTTCGAGTGGGCGCCCCGGCCGGGTGTCAGCTGGCCCTGGCGGCGGTTCGTGCACGTGACCGAGGTCACCGAGGTGAGCGGGGGCGGCCCGCCGGTCGAGGAGCCGGAGGCGGCGCTGCTGATGCCGGTGCACCGCGACCGGGGCTGGTCGTACGTGCACCAGCTCAGCCAGCAGCCGACGGCGGCCGGCGATCCGACGCTGGCCGCGGTGCGCGCCTCGGCGGTGCTGCGGCGCGGCACCCGGATGGTCAAGGTGCTCTCCGCCCGGCAGCTCGCCGGGTACGTGCGGGGGTGGCTGCCGCACGGGTTCTGCTACCGCGAGCACGACGTGGCGCACCTGCGCACGCCGGCCGCGCTGGCGGTGCTGCGCGGCGACGGCACCGGTGGCGACGGCACCGAGGTCGGGTACGCGCTGCGCTGGCGGGCCGCCGACCCGGGCGACTACGACGTGCCGGTCGGCGGGGCGCACCGGGGCCTGCTGGAGCTGCCGCCCCGGGACCGGCTGGGCCCCCCGGTGCTGGGTACGGGGTTCGTGCCGAGTTCGGCGCAGTTGATCCCGGAGTTCGTCACCCGGGACTTCGCCGACCTGCCGATGCCCGCCAACGCCAGCCTGCTGGCGTACACCCCGGACGGGGCCGAGGTGGTGCTCTACAGCTACCAGGCGGAGCAGCGGGGCTGGTTGCGGATGGTGGGCCCGCAGTGGCGGCACCTGCTGGCGGCGGTGCCGGGGCTCTCACCCGACCAGGAGTACGTGCCGACCGGTGAGGTGCCGCGGTCGACGCAGCTGGTCGGCGGGTTGGCCGGCGGCGAGTACGAGGCGGTGGCGGACCTGCCGGGCGGGTTCCGGGTGCTGGCGATGACCCGGGCGGCCCGCTATCCGGTGGAGTCGGTCGGCCGGCGGCTGCGGCACGCCCGGTGGCGGGGCGTGGCGTGCCTGGTGCTCCGGGAGGAGGCGGGCTGGCTGCGGTTGCGCCTGCGGCAGCCCGATCCGGACGGGGTACACGACACCGGGGCACAGTGCCACGAACGGGGCGTGTACGAGACGTGGGCGCCGGTCGCCGAGGTGACCGACGACCGGGTGGTGGACCTGCCGTACGCGCTGTGAAGGCATGACGGTGGCCGGCCGGGGAAAGCGCGACGGGTCCGACACCGACGGATCAGGAGAAGAGCATGCCCTTCATCACCGTGGGTACGGAGAACTCCGCCCCGATCGACCTGTACTACGAGGATCACGGGCAGGGTCAGCCGATCGTGCTGATCCACGGCTTCCCGTTCAACGGGGCGACCTGGGAGAAGATGTCGGGTCCGCTGCTCGCGGCCGGGTACCGGGTGATCACCTACGACCGGCGGGGCTTCGGCAGCTCGGCCCAGCCGACCATGGGCTACGACTACGACACCTTCTCAGCCGACCTCGACGTGCTGATGACCGAGTTGGACCTGCGTAACGCGATCCTGGTGGGCCACTCGATGGGCACCGGCGAGGTGACCCGCTACCTCGGCACGTACGGGTCCGGCCGGGTGGACCGGGCGGTGCTGATGGCGCCGCTGGCGCCGTACCTGTTGCAGACGGCTGACAACCCGGAGGGCGTCGAGAAGAGCCTCTTCGACGGGTTCCAGCAGGCGATCCTCGCGGACCGGTTCGCCTACCTGACCCAGTTCTGCGACGCGTTCTTCAACTACAGCGAGAACCGGGGCCGGTGGGTCAGCGAGGAGGCGTACCGGGCGCACTGGCAGATCGGCGCGCAGGCGTCGGCGAAGGGCACCCACGACTCGGTGGAGGCCTGGCAGACCGACTTCCGGGGCGACGTGCCGAACATGGACGTCCCGGTGCTGATCATCCAGGGCGACAAGGACAACGTGCTGCCGTTTGCGAAGACGGGTCAGCGGTTGGCGTCGATGCTGCCCAACGGCACGCTGGTCACCCTGAAGGGGGCGCCGCACGGTATCCCGTGGACGCACCCGACCGAGGTGAACCGGGCGCTGATGGAGTTCATCGGCGCGCCGGCGATGGCCCGCGCCTGACGTACCGCGCACTGCGGCCCCGGGGGGTTCCCCCGGGGCCGCCCGCGTCGGGTCAGCTCTCCAGCCTGGCGAGTTCCTCGTCGACGATCGACGGGTCGAGCTTGCGGAAGACCGGCTTCGGCGCGGCGAGCGGCCGGCCGGCCGGCAACGGTACGGACTCCCAGCGCGCGCCGACGGTGTAGTCCCCGGTGAGCACCGGGTAACCGGGCCCACCGTCGAGGTCGTCGACCTCCTGCAGGACCGGCATCGGGGCGTGCACGCCGGTGCCGCCGAGCAGTTCGTGGATCTTTTGCGCCGAGTGCGGCAGGAACGGCGTGAGCAGCGTGTTGGCGTCGCTGACCACCTGGAGGGCGACGTGCAGGATGGTGCCCATCCGGGGCTTGTCCGCCTCGGTCTTGAGCTTCCACGGGGCCTGCTCGGACAGGTAGCGGTTGGCCTCGGCGACGACCTTCATGGCCTCGCCGATGGCCTGCTTCTGCCGGTGCCGGGCGATCAGGTCGCCCACCGTGGCGAAACCGGCGCGGGCCACCGCGAGCAGCGCCTCGTCGGCTTCGGTGAGCCCGGCCGGGTCGACCGGGGGGATCGCGCCGAAGTTCTTCGCCGCCATGGAGACCGACCGGTTGACCAGGTTGCCCCAGCCGGCGACGAGTTCGTCGTTGTTGCGGCGGAGGAACTCGGCCCAGGTGAAGTCGGTGTCGTTGCTCTCCGGGCCGGCGACGGCGATGAAGTAGCGCAGCGCGTCGGCGTCGTAGCGTTCCAGGAAGTCGCGGACGTAGATGACCACCTTGCGGGAGGAGGAGAACTTGCGTCCCTCCATGGTCAGGTACTCGCTGGAGACGACCTCGGTGGGCAGGTTGAGTCGGCCGAGGTCGCCGGGCTGACCGTCGCGGCTGCCCGCCCCGGAGTAGCCGCCGAGCAGCGCCGGCCAGATCACCGAGTGGAAGACGATGTTGTCCTTGCCCATGAAGTAGTAGCCCGGGGAGTCCTTGCCCTCCCCGTCGGCCGACCACCACTTCCGCCACGCGTCCGGGTCGCCGGTGCGCCGGGCCCACTCGATGGACGCGGAGAGGTAGCCGATCACCGCGTCGAACCAGACGTAGATCCGCTTGTCGCCGCGCTCCTGCCAGCCCTCCAGCGGAATCGGCACGCCCCATTCGAGGTCCCGGGTGATGGCCCGGGGCTGGAGGTCGTCGAGCAGGTTGCGGGAGAAGCGCAGCACGTTGGGCCGCCAGCCCTCCCGGGTGTCCAGCCACTGGCGCAGCGCGTCGGCGAGGGCGGGCAGGTCGAGGAAGAAGTGCTCGGTCTCGACGAACTCCGGCGTCTCGCCGTTGATCTTGGACTTGGGGTTGATCAGGTCGATCGGGTCGAGCTGGTTGCCGCAGTTGTCGCACTGGTCGCCACGGGCGCTGTCGTAGCCGCAGATCGGGCAGGTGCCCTCGATGTAGCGGTCGGGCAGGGTCCGCCCGGTGGACGGGGAGATCGCCCCGGTGGTGACCTTCGGGACGATGTAGCCGTTGCGGTACAGCCCGGTGAACAGCTCCTGCACCACCGCGTAGTGGTTGCGGGTGGTGGTGCGGGTGAACAGGTCGTACGACAGGCCCAGCGCCAGCAGGTCCTCGGCGATCACCCGGTTGTACCGGTCGGCCAGCTCGCGCGGGGTGACCCCCTCGGCGTCGGCCTGCACCTGGATCGGGGTGCCGTGCTCGTCGGTGCCCGAGACCATGAGCACGTCGTGACCGGCCATCCGCATGTACCGGGCGAAGACGTCGGAGGGTACGCCGAAGCCGGACACGTGGCCGATGTGGCGCGGACCGTTGGCGTAGGGCCAGGCGACCGCGGCGAGAACGTGACTCATGACCAGCAAGCCTAGTGACCCGGGTCGGCGGCCGGCGAACCAATAGGGTCACCGCGCCACGCCGACGTCGAATCGCCGTTGCCGGGAATTGCCCACCGACACGCGGAGTCAGCTCACGGACACCGAACGCCACCCGGTGTCCAATGGCTGACGTGACGGGCAGACGATCGGGGCACGACGAGTCGACGGCGGGCACCCGGCGACCACGCCCCGGCCCCGGGGACGCTCCGCCGGCACGCGGCTCGGCCGTCGCGCCGCAGCCACGCCCCGGTCCCGGCCCGGACGACGCGGCCGTGGAGGTCGAGCCGACGACGGGCGCGCCGGTCGACGCGGTGCCCCGGCGGGTGCCGGTCCGCCAGCCACGGGCCCTCCGGCGGGCCGGGGAGAAGCCTGACGACGACGGGTTCTTCTGGGCGCCGATCGAACAGGTGCACTGGGACGGCACCCCGCTGCGCAAGGAACCGAAGCAGCGGCTGCGGACCCCGCGCCGACGTCGCCCCGCCCGTACCCCCGCCCCGCCGGACCCGATCCGGGGGCTCGCCGTGCTGCTGGCGTTGAGCCTGGTCGCGGCGTTCTTCGCCTGGGTGAGCGCGGGGCCGCTCTGGCTGGCCGTCGGGCATTCCACGGCGGGGACGGCGGTGGTCACCGACTGCTCGGGCGGTGGGCTGACCCAGCGCTGCCGGGGCATCTTCACCGCCGACGCCGACCGGTTCCGCACCCACGGGGTACGGGTCAGCGGGGTGCCGGCCGAACGCACCGCCGCCGGCTCGACCCTGCCGGCGCGGGTGACCGGACCGGACGCGGACACCGCGTACGCCGACACCGGGGTGGGCCGGCACCTGCGCTGGCTGCTCGGCCTGCTGGCGGTGGCCGGCTGCGCGGCGGGGATCGTCAGGTGGACCGGGGCGACCCGGCTGGCCGACCCCCGGCAGCGTCGCTGGGCGACCGGCGGCGGCTACGCCGGGCCGGTGCTGATCACCCTGGGTTTCCTGGTCGCCGCCTGGTGAGCGCCGGCCCGGCCTACCGGTGCACGACGGCGTAGACGTCCCGGCGACGCAGCCCGTACCCGGTGGCGACGTCGCTGATCGCGTCCCGGCGGGACATCCCGGTGGCCTCCCGCTCGGCCACCTGGGCCCGCAGGGTGTCGTCGTCGGGGCGTTCGGCGGGGGTCTGCGGCGCTCCGGCGACGACGAGGGTGATCTCGCCGCGCGGTTCCTCCTGCGCGGCCCAGTCGGCCAGCTCGCCCAGCGGCCGGCGGACGACCTCCTCGTAGGTCTTGGTCAGTTCCCGGCACAGCGCGGCCGGCCGGTCCGCGCCGAACGTGGCGGCCAGGTCGGTCAGCGCGGCGGCGATCCGGTGCGGGGCCTCGAAGAACACGAGGGTGCGGGGTTCGGTGGCGAGGGCGCGCAGCCGGGCCCGCCGGCCGCCGGGTGAGCGGGGCAGGAAACCCTCGAAGCAGAACCGGTCACAGGGCAGCCCGGACAGGGCCAGGGCGGTGGTGACGGCGCTCGGGCCGGGGGCCGCGGTGACCGGCACCCCGGCGTCGAGGGCGGCGGTGACCAGCCGGTAGCCGGGGTCGGAGACGCTGGGCATGCCGCCGTCGGTGACCAGGGCGACCAGGTAACCCTCCCGGAGCACGTCGACCAGTTCCGGGGTACGCCGCTCCTCGTTGCCCTCGAAGTAGGAGACGATCCGCCCCTCGACGGTGACGTCGAGGTCGCGGGCGAGCCGGGCGAGCCGGCGGGTGTCCTCGGCGGCGACCACGTCGGCGGTGGCGAGGACGTCGCGCAGCCGGGCGGACGCGTCGGCGGGGTTGCCCAGCGGCGCGCCGAGCAGAATCAGGCGCCCAATCTCGGACATTTCACCCACGTGGCGCGCTCCTTCATCGATACTCGTACCAATCTCGGGGACGACGGGCGCCACCGGGCACCTTCGCAGCCTACGATCGCCGGGTGACGAGTGCGTCGACAGCACAGAGTGCGAGCGCGGACCGGACCGACCCGGAGGCACCCCCTCCCGAGGCCGGAGGGGGCGGCGTGCCGGCGATCGTCAGGCGACGACTCGCCACCGTCGAGTCCCGGCTCGACGTGAACTCGTGGATCGCCACCGCCGTCGTGGTGACGATCGCCGCCGTCCTGCGGCTGCTCGGGCTCAGCAGCCCCAAGGGCAAGATCTTCGACGAGATCTACTACGCCCGTGACGGCTACGGCCTGATCGACAAGGGCGTCGAGTGGAACTACAAGGACAACGGCCCGTCGTACGTGGTCCACCCGCCGCTGGGCAAGTGGCTGATCGGGCTCGGCGAGTGGGCCTTCGGCTACCAGGACGCGGAGACCAACATCTCCGTGCCGGGCCACCTGATGACCACCGCCCCGGAGTTCGGCTGGCGGATCGCCTCGGCGGTGGCCGGCATCCTCACGGTGCTGATGATCACCCGCATCGCCCGCCGGTTGTTCCGTTCCACCACGCTCGGCTGCGCCGCCGGCCTGCTGCTCGCCCTGGACGGCTTCCACCTGGTGCTCTCCCGCACCGCGCTGCTCGACATCTTCCTGCCGCTGTTCATCCTGGCCGCCTTCGGCGCGCTGGTGCTCGACCGGGACGCCCGCCGACGGCGCTGGGCCCGCGCGCTCGACGCCGGCCTCGACCCGACCGCAGCCGGCCGGGCCGGTCGCCCCGCCGGCGGCTGGCGGAACTGGCCCTGGTGGCGGCTGCTCGCCGGGGCGCTGCTCGGGTGCGCGTGCGCGGTGAAGTGGAGCGCGATCTGGTTCGTGCCGGCCTTCGGGCTGCTGGTCCTGCTCTGGGAGGTCGGCCTGCGCCGGTCGGTCGGGGTCCGCCGGCCGTGGCGCGACACGCTCCTGGACGAGCTGCCCTGGCTGGTGCTCGCCGGGGTGCTGGTGATCGGCACCTACCTGGCCACCTGGTCGGGGTGGCTGCTCTCCGACGAGGGTTACTACCGGATCGCGTCCCGGTACCCGAACGTGCCGGGGCTCAGCGACACCCCCGTCATCGGCGCGCTGACCAACCTGTTCCAGTACCACAAGGCGGCGTTCGAGTTCCACACCGGCCTGGAGACCGCGCACAAGTACCAGTCGTGGCCCTGGCAGTGGCTGCTGCTCGGCCGGCCGGTGGCGTTCCACTGGTCCGGCGACGGCGCGTGTGGCGCACCCACCTGCGCGTCGGAGATCCTGCTGCTGGGCACGCCGCTGCTCTGGTGGTCGTTCCTGCCGGCCCTGGCCGCCACGCTCTGGCTCGGCATCGCGCGCCGCGACTGGCGGGCCGGGGCGTTCCTGGTGGCCGTGGCCGCCGGCCTGCTGCCCTGGTTCTGGTACGCCCTCGACGGCCGGACGATGTTCTCCTTCTACGCCGCCCCGGCGCTGCCGTTCCTGGTGCTGAGCGTGGTGTACGTGCTCGGCGCGATCGCCACCCCCGCCGTCGGAGAGCGCGCCGCCCCGGCCGGTCGGGTCGGCACCGCACCGGACGATGCGGCGCGCGACGGCACGGGACCGGACGGCGGCACACCGGACACCGGCGAGCCCGCCGAGCCGAAGGCCACCGTGGTCGTCGCGGAGGCTGACGCGGCGGCGGCGGAACAGCTCGCCGACCGGCGACTGGTCGGCGGGGTCATCGTCGGCGCGTACGTGCTGCTGGTGGCGCTCTGTTTCGCCTACTTCTACCCGATCTTCGTGGGCAACATCCTGCCCTACGACGACTGGTCCGCCCGGATGTGGCTGGACGGCCGCTGGATCTGACCGCCCCCGCACCCGCCGCCCGCCCCACCGCCCTGCCGCCGCCCGGATCCCGAACCCCGGCGGCGGGAGCCGGTGGGGCGGACGTCGTTGAGGGCACCCCGCCCGTCGATGCTCCCCAGTGGAGGCGACGCGGGTTGCCGGCATGACCCGGGGCCGGGTGGAGGGAGCAGGAGCGACGCCGGCAGGGGCGCGTAGGGGGCCACGCTGACGGGGCGGAGGCGTGGGCGGTGGGGATCGACGACGCCGGGAGGTGTCCCATGCGTGTGCCGGGACAAAAGGGCGCGCCCCGATCGCCTGCCACGGGGGAAGCGGGCGATTGGGGCGCGCAAGGAGAGCTTAACCACGTTGTGCCACCGGCACAACGGGTCGACTTGGGTCAGATTTCCGACCGATGCATCGCGCGGCAAATGGTTTACATCTAGCATCTAACGGACGGTCATCGCCCCCTCCCGGGCGACGGGCCGGAGGGTCGAACGACCACCCGGCGTGCCGACCGGGCAATCCCGTGGTCGAGACTCCCGCCGCCACACCCCGGTGGGGCTCCACTGTGGATCTCACTACACTTCGCCCGGTGATCAACACGAGACGACGATCGACGGCCGTCCTGATCGGAGTGTTGGCGGCGACCACGCTGACCGGCCCCGCACCCGCCCACGCCGAAGGCGAGGAGCCCGCCGAGCCGCCCAAGGTCGAGCTGGTGCTCGACGTGAGCGGCTCGATGCGGGCCAACGACATCGACGGACGCAGCCGGATCTCCGTCGCCCAGCAGGCGTTCAACGAGGTGGTCGACGCGCTGCCCGAGGAGACCCAGCTCGGCATCCGGGTGCTCGGCGCGACCTACCGGGGCAAGGACAAGAAACAGGGCTGCCTGGACACCCAGCAGATCGTGCCGGTCGGTCCGGTCGACCGGACGGCGGCCAAGGCGGCCGTGGCGACGCTGCGACCGACCGGCTTCACCCCGGTCGGGCTGGCCCTGCGGTCCGCCGCCAGGGACCTCGGCACCGGTACGACCGCCCGCCGGATCGTGCTGATCACCGACGGCGAGGACACCTGCGCCCCGCCCGACCCGTGCGAGGTGGCCCGGGAACTGGCCGCACAGGGCACCAAGCTGGTGGTCGACACGCTCGGCCTGGCCCCGGACGAGAAGGTCCGCCGGCAACTGCTCTGCATCGCCACCGCCACCGGCGGCACCTACACGGCGGCACAGAGCGCCGACGAGCTGACCGGCCGGATCAAGCAGCTCGTCGAACGGGCGAAGGACACCTACACCGCCGCCCCGACCGTCGTCACCGGGCGGGGCGAGTGCGCGGACGCGCCACTGCTCGCCCCCGGCGTCTACGCCGACCGGGAGGCGTTCTCCGAGCACCGGTGGTACCGGGTGCCCGTCCGGCCGGGCCAGGAGTTGCGCGCGTCGGTCAGCGTGGCGCTCGACCGCCCGGTGAACCCCGACCACGCCGTGCTGCTGCGGGCCACCGCCACCGACGGGCGGGAACTGGTCCGGGGCGTCGACGCCGGCAGTGGCCGTACCGACGTGGTGTCGGCGGGGCTGCGCTGGTCGCAGACGGAGGACGGGGCGTCGCCGAGCCCGTCGGCGACCGACACGCCGGTGCCGGCCACCACCGTCTGCCTGGTGGTCAGCAACGCGTTCGCGCCGCGTCCGGGAACCCGGGCCGAACCCGGCATGCCGGTCGAGCTGACCATCGACGTGGTCGCCTCGTCACCCGCACCGGCCGCGCCGGACCTGGGGCGCGGCTGGGTGCTGCTGCTCCTGCTCACCCTGGCCGGCCTGGTCACCGGCCTGGTCGTCGGACTGCTCACCCGCTGGTGGGTGGCGACGTGGAGGACGAACTGATGCGTACCCCGATCATCCGGGGCGGCGCGGCGCTGGCCGCCGCCGGCCTGACCCTGCTCGCCGCCCCGGCCCCGGCCACGGCCGCGCCCACCCCCTCCCCCGGGGCCACCCCGGTCACCCGGGCCGGGACGTCGTTCCTGACCGCCACCGGCATCACGGCCGGCCAACCGGTCCGGGTCGACGCCTCCACCGGCGACTTCCTGTACTGGTCGTTCCCCGCCTCGGCCGGGCAACGGCATGAGATCGCCGCGACGGTGTCGCTGCCCAAGGCCCGCACCGGCGCGTCCACCTGGACGGTGGAGGTGTTCGACGGGCTGCGCCGCCGGCAGGCGTGCACGGCCGGGGCGCAGACCCCGACGGTGGCCGCCTCGGCGGGCAGCGTGGCGCTGGGCTGCACGCTGCGGCAGGTGCGCTCGTGGGCGGAACCGTGGTCGGCCGACCCGCTGCCGGGCACCTACTACGTCCGGCTGTCGGTGACCGACCTGCCCGAGGCCGACCTGGGACAGCCGGTCGACGTCGAACTGCTGCTCTCGGCGCAGGGCGGGGGTTCCCGCGACGACGGCGAGCTGAAGGCGCCGCTGGTGCCGAACACCCGGGCCGGTGCGGTGCTGACCGGCGATCCGGCGGCGGCCCCCGCCGAGGCCGACGACGACTGGTTCGACGGCGACTGGCTGCCCGCGCTCGGCTCACGCTGGGCGTGGAGCACCGTCGGTGGCGCGCTCGCCGCCGTCGCCGGGGTGGTCGGTTTCGCGCTGACCCGCCGGCCCCGCCGCCCCTGACCCACCCGGTGCCCGGTCCCGTCGGGCGTGGCCGTCGCCGCGCCGGAGGGGACCGGGCCGCCACGGGACCCTGCCGTGTCGCCCGGTTGCGGTACGTTCACCAGCCATGGCCGTTGGTCCGCGCACCGGGCGGACCGGGCGTGGTCGTACCGGAAAGGGGTGGGTTGATGCGTGACCTGCTGCCGGCGGCCGTCTCGGTGGCGGTCGCCGGGACCGCCGACTGGGTCGGTGAGCTGCTCCCGGAGGAACGGGCCGGGCTGGGCGAGCGGGCGGTGGAGCGCCGACGGCGGGACTTCACCGCCGGTCGGGTCTGTGCCCGACGGGCGATGACCGCGCTCGGCCTGCCGGCCACGCCCGTCCCCACCGCGCCGAGCCGGGCACCGGTCTGGCCGGCCGGGTTGATCGGCACCATCACCCACACCCGGGACTACTGCGCCGCCGCGGTCGCCCGCAGCAGCGACCTGCGCGCGGTCGGCATGGACGCCGAACGGCAGCGCGACCTCGACCCGGGGGTACACCGGATGATCCTGCACCCCGAGGAGAAGGACCGGCTGGCCCGGCTCCCCGGCGGGGTGAGCTGGCCGATCGTGGTGTTCAGCGCCAAGGAGACCGTCTACAAGGTCTGGCATCCGGTGGTGGGCTCCTGGTTGGACTTCCTGGACGCCACCGTCGACCTGGACCCGGACTCGGGGGTCTTCACCGCCCGGATCTCCCCGGCCCGGGTGTCGGCGGCCACCGTGGCGGACCCGCCCACCGTGGTCACCGGCCGGTTCGCGGTCGAGGACGACCTGGTCCGTACGGCGGCCGTGCTGCACCTGCCCTGACCCGTTGCCGCCACCCCAGCTTCCCCGAGTGCCGACCGTCGAACGAGGAGTACGGTGAACCAGCCCCAGCCCCCCTACGGGCCCCAGGACCCGCACCAGCCGCCCCCCGGGCAGTACTACCCGGTCGACCCGACCGCTGCGCCACCCCCGGTCCCCGACCCGCCCTACTCCGACCCGTACGCCCCGCCGTCACCGTACGCGCCGCCGCCGGTGTCGGGGGCGCCGCAGCCGTCGTACGAGCCCGGGGGCACGCCGCCGGTCTCCGGTGCGGGCTATCCGCCGGTGTCGGGCGCGGGCTATCCGCCGGTGTCGGGCGGGGGTTACCCGCCGCCGCCCGGCGGGGGCTATCCGCCGCCGCCGGGCGGGGGCTATCCGCCGCCGCCCGGCGGGGGCTATCCGCCGCCGCCGGGCGGGCCCGGCTATCCGTTGGGTCCGGCGAAGCCGGCCGGCTCGTCGGCCAGGAACGTCTGGATCGTCGTCGGCCTGGTGGTCGCCCTGGTGGTGCTGCTCTGCTGCGGCGGCATCATCGCCCTGATGGTCGTCGGGGGCAAGCAGTCCGACGACGCGGGCCGGGAGTACCGGCCCTCGGTGCCCACCCCCGGTGTCACGGCGGCGCCGGGGCTGCCCGGTGACCCACCGTCGGCGGCGCCGTCGTCCACCGACCAGGCGTTCAACCTCAGGGCCGGCCAGACGCTGGTGATCAGCGACGACGACGGCACCATCGAGATCACCCTGCGGAGCTTCAGCACCTCGACCAAGGGCTGCCGCTCGTTCGCGCCGCCGCCCAACAAGGGCATGTACCTGATCGCCGACGTCACCGCCACGGTGACCAAGGGCACCTCGTCGATCAACCCGTTCTACTTCCAGTGGGTGGCCGACGACGGGACCACGGTCAACGGCCTGGCCGGCGCGTTCTCCGGCTGCGGCGGCGACCTGCTCGACTCGGGCAGCGGCATCCCGGCCGGCAGCAAGCGTGCCGGCTCGGTGGTGTTCGACGTGGCTGACAAGAACGGCGTGGTCGAGTACCAGCACAAGTTCAAGGCGGCCGGTTCCTGGAAGCCCTGAGCACCGATCCGTCCGACGGGCCGGCCCCCTGCCAGGGGGTCGGCCCGTCGGCGTCGTGAGGGCCGGGATCGCTGCCGTGCCTTGAATCGGGTCCGGCACCGGCGGATGCTTGACGCATCGACCCACAGCGATCGATTTGGAGGTGGGGGATGCGTCGTCTCTCGCTCGTCGCCCTGACCCTGGCCGTCACCCTGCTGCCGGCGACCCCGGCCGCCGCGTACGCCGGCGTCGACCACCCGGCTGCCGCCCACCCCGGCGTCAGCGGCCCACCGGCCGCGGCGGGGCTGGCACAGGTACGCACCGTCGGCACCGCGTGGGGCCCGGACCCGACGACCGGGCGGCCGACGCTCACCGTCGACGACACCGTCGCACCGGAGCAGCTACACGCGCTGCGCGCCCTCGCCGCCCGGGAGGGCGCGGACGTGCGCCGCGAACCCGGCCGGCTGCGCCTGCTCATCGCCGGTGGACAGAGCATCTACGGTGGCGGTGCCAAGTGCTCACTGGGCGCGAACGTGCACAGCGGCAGCACGTACTACTTCCTCACCGCCGGCCACTGCACCGCCACCGCCACCACCTGGTACGCCGACAGCGGTCAGACGACCGCGCTGGGCACCCGGACCGGCAGCAGCTTCCCGGTCAACGACTACGGCCTGGTCCGCTACACCGGCAGGGTCAGCCACCCGAGCGCCGTCTACACCTATCCGGGGCTGCTCACCCTCAACGGCGTCGGCACCGCGTACGTCGGGCAGGCCGTCTGCCGCAGCGGTTCCACCACCGGCGTGCGGTGCGGCACCGTCACCGCCCTCAACCAGACGGTCAACTATGCCGAGGGCAGCGTGTCCGGGCTGATCCGCACCAACATCTGCGCCGAGCCGGGCGACAGCGGCGGCCCGCTCTACGTCGCCGCGACCGGGGTGATCATCGGCATCCTCTCCGGCGGCAGCGGCAACTGCACCAGCGGGGGCAGCACCTACTACCAGCCGGTCGCCGAGATCCTGGCCGCCTACGGCGTCACCCTCCCCTGAGCGGCCCCGTCGACCCGGGTTACATGATCAAGGGCGGGTCTCCCGCTCGGAGACCCGCCCTTGATCATGAACTTCCTGGTGGAGCTGAGGGGATTCGAACCCCTGACCCCCTCGATGCGAACGAGGTGCGCTACCGGACTGCGCCACAGCCCCTCCGCCGGTGGACCGGCTTCGGTCCCACCCGGCTTTCACCGGGCGGGCCGGCGCCAAGACTAACAGCCCACCCGCCTCCCGGGCGAATCACCCCTCCCGCCGCACCCACCGACGATCCGCCCGCGCCCGTGGGCCCAGGTAGCGGCATCAGACCGCCCGGAAGCCACTGTTTCGGCCCAGGCGGGTCGACCACCGGGACGCCCGGCCAGGCGGGGCACCCGGGCGGGGTCAGCGGGGGTCGCGGCCGGACTGGTAGGGGCGGCCACGCAGGCCGCCGGAGCGGCGGTAGGACACCGAGCCGCCCCCGCTGGCCGCCGCCGGCAGATCGGTCGGCCGGTCCAGGCCCATCGCGGTACGGCGTACCGCCTCGCGTTGCGCGGCGAGACGGCGCTGCGCCTCCCGGCGGGCCGCCGCCCGACGGGCCTGCTCCCGGCGTACCTCGGCCTGCCGGGCGGCCAACCAGGCGGCCTCCCGGGCCCGGATCCGTCGCCGCCGACGCTCGGCCAGCGCCCGCCGCCGCAGGTGTACGACGTACACCGCGAGTAGCGTGGCGGTGACCGAGAAGCTGATCCAGAAGCCGGGGCTGACCACGACCACGCCGACCAGCTCGACGAAGTTGAGCAGCAGCAGCGCGGCGAGCACCCGACGCCGCCGGTAGACGGCCGGGGTGTGGTGCCGGGGCGGACGGCGGCGGGCCTGCCGGGCGGTGGGCGGCACGGCCCGCAGGCGACCCGACCGACGCGTGGCGGGCGGGGTGGCGCGGCGGGCCGGCGGCGCGGAGACGGGAACGCCGAGGTTCCCGGTGGCGGCGTCCTCGGCCAGGGTGACCACGAGCGCCCGGGGCTGGTTGACCGGCCGCCGGCCGGGGACAGTACGACGCCGCCGACGGCGCTGGAGCACCCGCGCCGTCGACTGCGCCCGCTCCGCCACCAGCCGCTCGGTGGCGTCGTACCGGCGGACCAGGGCCGGCGCGAGGGCGAGCAGACCGGCGGCGGCGAGGACGGCGAGGAGCACCGAGGTCGGCACCCTCACCCCTCCCGTCACCGAATTCGGGGCAACCGCCGGTCGACAGCAGGATCTTCCCCGAAATCTCGCCCTGGGCGCAGATCCTGCGGCCGGGCAGCGCTTGCCGCAGCTTGCAGTTACTTGAGGTTACGGGCCACCGACCGGGATGCCGACACGCCGCGCCGCATCCCACGCGTGGGACGGTTCACCCGGCGTCGTGACGCATCCGGTGCCAGCGGGCCAGCAGACCGCCCTCGGCGGCCACCTCCTCGCTGGTCATCGCGTATCCGATGTGGTCACGCCAGGCCCCGTCGATGTGCATGTAGCGGACGTGGTACGCCTCCTCGCGGAAGCCCAGCTTCTCCACCACCCGCCGGGACGGCTTGTTCTCCGGCCGGATGTTCACCTCGACCCGGTGCAGTCCACCCGGGCCGAACGCGTGGTCGACGGCGAGCGCCATCGCGGTGGGGATCACCCCGCGCCCGGCCACCCGGGAGTCCACCCAGTAGCCGACGTACCCGGAGCAGAACGCCCGCCGGACGATGTTGCCCACGTTCAGGTGCCCCACCAACTGCTCCCGGCCGTCCTCACGCAGGCAGACCGCGAACGGCATCCCCTCGCCGGTACGCGCCGAGCGCCGCTGGTCGGCATGCACGTAACGGAACGCGGCAGGCGAATTCGTCTCGTCCCAACTGCCCGGCAGGTGCGACTCCCAGGGCGCCAACCAGGCCTGGTTCGCCCGACGCACCGACGACCAGGCGCCGGCGTCGGAACGGCGGTACGGCCGCAGCACCACCGGACCGTCCATCAGCACCACCGGCCATCCCGGTGCCCGCCCGAACCAGCTCACCGCGCCGACCTCCCGTCCGCCACCGGGGCGTCGGCACGCCCGGACCGGCTCACCGCCGCCGGTCCAGCAGCAGCACGTCCACGGTGGAACCGGCCGCCGCCGTGGTCACCCGCTCGCCGAGCACCATCAGGCCGTTCGCCTCGGCCAGCCCGGACAGGGTGTACGGCCCACCGCTGAGCGGCTGCACCGTGTAGCCCCCGCCGCGCCGCTCGGCCACGTGCGCGGGGCGGAACTCCCGCAGCCCGCCGGGCGACGAGATGGTCTCCAGCAGGTGCGCCCGGACGCTCGGCCGGAACACCGGCTCCGCGCCGGCCAGCAGCTGGATCGCCGGCCGGGCCAGCACCTCGAAACCGATCAACGCCGCACCGGGCTCACCGGGAAGACACACCACCGGCACCTCCTCGGCGCCGACGGTACCGAACCCGAGGGCAGTGCCGGGGTACAGCGCCACATCGGTGAAGGTCACCGGCCCGGCCCGGCCACCCTCCCGACGGGACAGGATCCGCCGGACCATGTCGCCGGGGCCGGTGCCGGTGCCGCCGGTGGTGATGATCAGATCGGCCCGCAGGGTCTGGTCCTCCAGCAGGCCGCGCAACCCCTCCGGGTCGTCGTCGCAGATCCCCACCCGGTACGCCAGCGCACCCACCTCGGCGGCGGCGGCGGTCAACGCGTGCGAGTTGGCGTCCACCACCTGACCGGGCTGGCTGCCCCGGCCCACGTCGACCAGCTCGTCACCGGTGGCCACGATGACCACCCGGGGGCTGGGCCGGACCACCACGTGCCCGATGCCGGTGGCGGCGAACACGGCCACCAGCGCCGGGGCGACGTAGGTGCCGGCGCGGGCGAGGACGGTGCCGGCGGGCAGTTCCTCACCGGCGCGGCGGACGCCGTACCCCCGCTTGGGGGTACGGAAGATCTCCACCGCGGCCATGCCCTGGTCGGTCCACTCCACCGGCACCACCACGTCGGCGGCGATCGGCATGGGCGCACCGGCGGCCACCGAGAAGCACGAGCCGGGGGTGAGCCGGACCGGTCGCCAACTCGCCGCCCCCAGGTCACCGACCACGTTGAGGCGTACCGGACGGCCCGGCCCCTGGGTGGGGACCGGGCCGTACCCGACGAGGTCCTCCCAGCGCGCGGCGTACCCGTCCACCGCCGCCTGGTCGAAGGCGGGGAACGAGTGCGGGGCGACGACGTCGGACGCGAGGACGTTGCCGTACGCCTGGGTGAGGTCGAGGTCGAGCGGAGGCAGCGCGCGCAACCTGCGCAGCACGCTGCCCAGGTAGTCGGCGAGCGGCGTCAACTCGTTCGCGGCCGCCTCGGCGTCGGCCGTCGAGGTCATGTACCGGAGCCGCCCGCCGCGTCGCGTACCCCGTTGAGGACCGCCGCCGTGACCGTCTCGTCGCCGTTGTTGACGAACTCGGTCAGCCAGGCGCGGAACTCGGTGCCGAGGTCCTCCCGCTCGGCGGCGATCTGCACGACTGTCTGGAGGTAGCCCAGCGGCATGCCGGTGTCGTAGCGGGTGCCCCGGTAGACGATCGCGTGCACCGGCACCCCCTCGCTACGCAGCAGTTCCATCGCGTCGGTCAACTGGATCTCCCCGCCGCTGCCCGGTTCGGTACGCCGGATCGCGTCGAAGATCCGCCCCGGCAGCACGTACCGGCCGAGGACGGCCAGGTTGCTCGGGGCGTCCTCCGGTTGGGGCTTCTCCACCATGCCGGTGACCTTCACGACCTCGCCGATGTCGGTCAGCTCGGCCCCGGCCGGCTCGACCGAGGCGATGCCGTACCGCTTGGTCTCGGCCGGGTCGACCTCGAAGAAGGCCAGCACCACCCCGCCGGTACGGGCCTGGAGCTCCAACATGGCCGGCAGCAGCGGCTCGGACGGCTTGACGAACTCGTCGCCGAGGAGCACCGCGAAGGGCTGGTCGCCGACGTGCGACTCGGCGTACCCGACGGCGTGGCCGAGGCCGAGCTGCTCCGGTTGGCGGCAGGTGTAGATCTCGGCCAGCTCGCTGGGGCGCTTGACCGCGGCGAGCCGGTCCGCGTCGCCCTTGGCCTCCAGCCGGGCCTCCAGGTCGGGGCGACGGTCGAAGTGGTCCACCATCGACGTCTTGCCCCGCCCGGTGATCAGCAGCACGTCACCGATGCCGGCCTGGGCGGCCTCCTCGACGATGTACTGGAGCACCGGTCGGTCGATCACCGGCAGCAGCTCCTTGGGCACCGCCTTCGTGGCCGGCAGGAACCGGGTGGCCAGGCCGGCGGCCGGGATCACGGCCTTGACCGCGCGGGCGCGACCGGTCGCGGCGGTCGTTGAGGGGTTCGCTGAGTGCTCCGACATGCCGCGAGACTATCGGCCACGGCTCTGCCGCGGCGGGTGAGGACCGGAAGACGCGCCGCCCGGCTGCGTCACACCGGGAGCGCCGACGGCGTGCCGACCCGTCGACCCGTCGGCCGGCAGGTCGTCGACGGGACCCCGGTCGGGGGACGGCCGGTGGGCGGGCGGCCGGTCGACGGGGGGCGGCCCGGCGCGGGGCAGGCCGTCGTCCGGGCTGGTCGCGCCCGCCGGTACGGCGATCCCGGCGGCCGGACCGTCCCCGGGCGGGGCCGGGCGGGGCCGGGCGGTCGCCACCCGGTAGCCGTCGCGACCGGCGCCCTTGGCCGCGTACAACGCCTCGTCGGCGGCGTCCAGCACCTCCACACCGGTGCTGGCGTGGTCGGGATAGACGGCGATGCCGATGGAGACCGACACCGCGATCGTCGTCGGGGCTCCCGCGTGGCCCGGCACCACGACCGGCGTGTCCCGCACCGCCGCGCCCAACCGCTCGGCCACGGTCGCCGCGCCCCGGGCGTCGGTCTCCGGCAGCAGCACCACGAACTCCTCGCCGCCCTGCCGGAAGGCGAGATCCACCTCGCGGATCTCGCCGCGCACCCGGCGGGCGAACTCGGCGAGCACCGCGTCCCCGGCGGCGTGCCCGTAACTGTCGTTGACGGTCTTGAAGCGGTCCAGGTCGAGGACGAGGATGCTGAGCATCCGACCGAACCGGCTGGCCCGCTCCACCTCCCGACGCAACGACTCACGCAGGTAGCGGTAGTTCCACAGCCCGGTCAGCGGGTCGGTCAGCGACAGCCGCTGCGCCTCCTCGTGCACCCGGACGTTCTCCACCGCCACCGCCGCGTGCCCGGCGAAGGTCCGCAGGGTGGCCAGGTCGTCGTCGTCGAACTCGTCGCCGCCCAGCCGGTCGTAGAGGACCAGCACGCCGACCGCCGGCTCCCGACCGGTGGCGTCCCCGCCGGGTGCGGTGAACGGCACCGCCACGTACGTCTCGCACCACGGTTCGCCGGGCGGCGTCGCCCCGGGCGACACCCGGCCCCGCTGCGGTTCGCCGGTGGCGGCGACCGCACCGGCCACCCCCGCACCGACCGGCACCCGCAGCTCCTCCGGTTCGGTGCCCGCCGGGCAGCGCCCGGCCAGCCCCTCGGCGCACTGCCCGACGAGCGTCGCCCCGTCGTCGCGCAGCAGCACCGCCCCGGCCCGCGCCCCGGTCGCCGCGATGGCGCTGTGCAGGATCACCCGCAGGATGCGTTGCAGGTCGTGGGTGCTGGCCAGGGTGTCCCCGAGCACCCCGAGATGCCCGCGCAACTGGTCCCGGCTGCTGGTCAGCGCGGTCACGTACCCCGCGGTCTCCCGGATCATCCGGTTGAACGCGGCGGCGAGCCGGCCGATCTCGTCCCGGCTGCGCACCGGCACCCGGGTGGTCAGGTCGCCCCGGGCCACCCGGTCCACCGCCCCGGCCAGCTCCACCAGCGGCCGGGTGGTGACCCGGGCCAGCCGCCACGCGGTCAGCACCGCCAGCACGGCGGCCAGCAGCACCGCCCCGACCAGCGCCGCCGGCAGACCCGACGGCCGCTCACCGGCGACCGAGAGCACCAGCGGCAGCGGCTGCCCGGGGGCCGGTCCGAGCCGCCTGACGTACCGGCCGTCGGGGGTCGCGGTGACCCGGTCGCCGTCGAGGGAGCCGGCGGCGGCGAGCACCGCGTCGCGTACCCGACGGGTCTCGGTGGTGTGGGTGATCCGGTCGGGGCCGTCGGCGTCGTCGAGCAGGGTGACCGCGACACCGGTCGCGGCGGCCAGCCGGGCCACGAACGCCGGGTCGACCACCTCGGCGGCGGCCACCGTGCCGAGCGGCGTGCCGGCCGGGTCGCGCAGGTCCACCCGGGCGCTCAGCGCCCGCACCGGCCCGCCGCTGCGGGCCGTCCCCGTGCAGTCCCGCCAGGGGGTCGCCGGTCCGCCCGGAGTGGCGTACGTGGTGCCGCCGGCCACATCGGTGACCAGCACGGCGGCGGCCAGGCCCCGGCTGACCACCTGACCGGCCGCGCCCGCCCGGGTCGCCGGGTCGGGGCGCAGGGCCACCGCGTCGGCGGCGGCCCGCAACTGCTGGCAGAGCGCGTCGATCGAGGTACGCACGGCGGACGCGGCCAGGCCGAGGCGCTCGGTGGACCGGCTGCGGTCCACCGTCGACAGTGTGGTGCCGACGAAGACCGCGCCGAGCAGCACCGGACCGAGCACCACCGTGAGGAAGGCCGCCGTCAACCGCCCGCGTAGCGTCAACGCTGTCCCCCCGGAAGTTCCAGGCCCGTTCCTGCGATGCTGACACAGAGCAACCGCGTTGACAGCGTTGCGTCAGGAGTGTTGCGTGCCCGATTTTTCTGATGAAGCGGAAGCCGTCCACGCGGCGAAACGCGAGACGCGGGTCGCGCTGCTCGCCCGCCGTCGGGCGCTCACCGCCCCCCGGCGGGCCGCCGCCGCGGCGCGCGTCCAGGCGGAGCTGACCGCGCTGGTACGCCGGCTGCGGCCGGCCCGGATGACCGGGTACGTGCCGGTCGGCTCCGAGCCGGGCGGTCCCGACCTGCCCGACGTGCTGCGGGCCGCCCTGCCGGCCGGGGCGGAACTGCTGCTGCCGGTGCTGTGCGACGACCTCGACCTGGACTGGGCCGCGTACGCCGGGCCGGGCACCCTGGTCGCCGCCGGCCGGGGCATGCGCGAGCCGGACGGCCCCCGGCTCGGCCGGACGGCGATCGTCGGAGCCACCCTGGTGGTGGTGCCCGCGGTGGCGGTGGACCGGCACGGTCTGCGGTTGGGGCGGGGCGGCGGCTCCTACGACCGGGCCCTGGCCCGGGTGCCGGCGGCCACCCTGACCGTGGCGCTGCTGCACGACGGCGAACTGCTCCCGGCGCTGCCCGCCCAGCCGCACGACCGGGCGGTGGGCGCCGCGCTCACCCCGTCGGACGGGCTCCTCGCGCTTCCGGTGCCCGGCTCCGTTGAACATTCGATGGGTTGACGCTGCGGGCCGGGGACGCCCGGTGGACGGAGGACGATCACGTCCGCTGGACGAACCCGGGTCCGATGACGCACCATTGGCACTCGAATACGTCGAGTGCCAACCGGCCGTACCAGATCCGGAGGAGAACGTGCCCACGTACCAGTACGCCTGCACCGCGTGCGGCCACCAGCTCGAGGCGGTGCAGTCGTTCTCCGACGAGCCGCTGACCGAGTGCCCCACGTGCGAGGGGCGGCTGCGCAAGGTCTTCAACTCGGTCGGGGTCGTGTTCAAGGGCTCCGGCTTCTACCGCACCGACTCCCGGGCCTCCGGCAGCGAGGGCAAGAGCGGCGGGGCGAAGCCGGCGAAGTCGGAGGGTTCCTCGTCCGGCGGAGACTCCTCGGGTTCCGGCTCGTCGTCCAACTCGGGTTCGTCGTCCGGCTCGGGCGGGTCCTCGTCGTCCGGCTCGGGTTCGGCATCCGGCTCGGGCGGGTCCCCGTCGTCCGGCTCGTCCAGCTCCACCAAGTCCCCCGCCACCAGCACCTCCTCCTGACCCCCGCCCCGCCTCCCGCACCCGCCCCCGCAAGCCCGCACCCCCGCCAGCCCGGGTTGATCAAGAGATTTGCGTCAAGTGGATCTCGGCGGATGACGCAAACCTCTTGATCACCACCCCGGGGCGGGGGTGGGTCGAGCGGGGAGTGGGGGTGGTTGGGTGGGTGGGTGGGGTTTTCCACAGGGGGAGCCGTTGTCCACAGGTTGTGGACGACGGCTCGTGAGGGGTGTGGTTTCCGCCTAGCCTGCTGAGCCGGGAGGTCATCGGGGCATCCCGGTGGACGGGCGGAGGTGGGTCATGGCGGCCAGGGGCACGGGCGGCGACGGCTCGCTACGACCGTTCCGCCGGCCGCGTCGGCCGGGTGGGGCGACCCTGCTGCGCACGGTACTGGTCGCCGTCCTGCTGGGGCTGGCGGTGATCGTCCTGGACGCCGGCCGACCCGCCCCCACCACACCGGGCACCAGCGCGTCGGCCGCCGACGGGGTCGCCACCCCGCACGGGCAGGACGCCGGCCGGTCCGCTCCGGCCCGTGATCGAGCCGCCGACGGGGAGACTCCGGCCGCGCTGCCGCTGCCGAGCGGCTTCGTCGGAGTGCCCGTCCGCCTGGCCGAGCCGGCCGCCCTCGCGGTCCTGCGCCCCGGCGCGCGGGTCGACCTGCTCGTGCTCCCGGCGGGACGCAACGCCGGTGAGACGGTCCTGTTGGCAGCCGACGCGCTGGTGCTCGACGTGGTGGGTGGGAACGCGGTCGACGGCTCGTCCGCGCTCTACCTGGCGGTCCGACCCGACCAGGCGCAGCGCTCGGTCGGCCAGCCGGAGGGCAGCCGCTTCAGCGTCGTCATCCGGGGATGATCCACTCGTCGGCGGCGGTTCGGGGCGCGCAGCGGGGCCGATGTTGCGGCATCGCCCACCCCGGATACCGCAACATCGGCACCAATGAGTGGATCTTGCCGGCGATCGCGCCGGTCGGGCGGCCCCGGGGTCAACTCCAGTGCGGGGGACGCTCGGCGAGCAGCCAGTCGTCGTTGCCGCCCCGGCGCTCACCCCAACCGAAGTCGGTGTCGTCGGTGGTCTGCTCGGGCAGCACCACGAAGTCGTCGCTGAGGTCGACCGTACGGTCGTCGTCGCCGGGCACGCCATGCCCGGCCGGGTCCTCGGGGCTCACGATCGGCAACACTACCCCGCGCCGGCCCCACCCCGGCGCACCGCCGAAGGCCCTTCTCCGGCACCCACCCGGAGACCAGCGGGCGGGAGGCAGCCGACCGCACCGCCACCAGCGCCGGGGACACCGGTCGACGACCGCCGCGTCGGACCGGCCGACGGGCTCCTCACGTTGGTAGCGTCGGACGGCGTGACGACGCCCAGCGGTGCCAGCCCCGAGGACGAGTACTGGCGACGCCCGCCCACCCCCTCCCCCACCGGACCGCCGCCCCCGTCGGGCGAAGCGGGTACGGCGGAACAGACGGACCCCGCCCCGCCATCCGCTTCCTCCGCCCAGCCGCACCCGCCCGTCGCGGACCGGTCGAGTGAGGCCGGCACGACAGAGACAGAGTCCGTAGCCGGCTCGGAAGGCGCAGCCGCCCAACCCGGCCCGACGCCCGGCCAGCCCGCTCCGGGCGTGCCGTCCGATGCGGGACCCGGCCCGGGGCCGTCCGGACCGACGGCAGGCCCGGGGGCACCGGGAACGGATGAGCCCTCACCCAGGACAGGCGGGCCGGTACCGCAATCGGGCGGGCCGGTACCGCAATCGGGCGGGCCGCCACCGGGAACGGGCAGGGCGGCATCAGGCCCGGGAGGGACGGGCGCGGGACAGGCGGGGACGGCTGGTTACGCCGGGCCACCGCCGACCGCGCCCCCGCCACCGGGCTGGCGTCCCCCCGTACACCTGGCGGCGACCCCGGCCCGCACCCTGCCGGCGCAGGACATGGAGGCGATGGACGCCGCGGAGCAGCAGGCGCAACGGATCACCTGGAGCGTCGGCGCGGTGGTCGGGGTCGTCCTGCTGGTGCTGCTCTGCCTGCTCTGCTCCCGGGCGCTGTTCTGACCGCCGCCCGACGGGGGTCACCGGTCAGAACGTGTTGCTCCACACCGAGGCGGCACCGCTGTCCCCGGTGAGATAGACGTAGACCAGGGCGAACACGGCCAGCACCACGGTGATCGCGGTCAGCACCCAGGTCGTCCAGGCGGGCAGGTCCGGGGTACGCACCCGGTTGCTGGTCACCGCCAGCAGCAGCAACGCCGCCACGGCCAGGCCGATGGTGAACCACTGCAGCGTCTCGCCGTACTCGGAGTGCTCGTGGATCTTGGCGAGCAGCTCGGGCGAGTAGCCCTTCGCCCGCAGCGCCGCCTCGAACGCCTCCCCCGACTCGGTCGCCACCCAGGCGAGGACCGGGGTGACCACGGCCAGGATCGCCACCGCCCAGTCGAGGCGGGGCCGCCAGCGGGGCACCAACCCGTACGCGCTGGCGAGCAGCGCGAGCAGCGGCACGAAGACCACCACGGCGTGGACCACCAGGACGTGACCGGGCAGACCGTTGATCTCCTTGAACACCGACACCTCCGAGCGTGGAATGCGGGTTGCGGCAGACAGCGTACGTCGCGACCTGCTTCGTAGGCGTACACGCGGCGAAGGTCGCTCCGGTTCATCCCGCCCGGCGGTACCCCGGGCAGCGCCCCGACGGCCGGCGGTTCCCGGCCGGGCGTGGCACTGTTGACGGGTGGACACCGACGATCTCGGCCTCTTCGGTCCCGGTTCGGTCACCTGGAAGGTGCACGACGAGCCGATCCTGATCGTCGCCGGCCTGCGTTCCCTCTACCTCCAGGCCCTGCACCCCCGGGCGATGGCCGGGGTGGCCCAGAACAGCAACTACCGGTCGGACGCCTGGGGCCGGCTGGTACGCACCGGCACGTACGTCGACACGGTCGTCTACGGCACCACCGCCGAGGCCGAGCGGGCCGGCCGGCGGTTGCGGGCCCTGCACGGCCGGCTGCGCGCCACCGACCTGTTCACCGGGGAGCGGTTCCGGATCGACGAGCCGGACCTGCTGCGCTGGGTGCACGTCACCGAGGTCGAGTCGTTCGTCGGCACCGCCCGCCGGGCCGGTCTGTCGCTGACCGACGCCGAGGTGGACGGGTACTACGCCGAGCAGCGGCGGGCCGCCGCGCTGGTGGGGCTGGACCCGGCCGGGGTGCCCGGCAGCGCCGCCGAGGTGGCCGAGTACTACCGGGCGGTCCGGCCCGAGTTGCGGATGACGAAGGAGGCGGCGGAGACCGCGCTGTTCCTGACCGCCCCGCCGATCCCGTGGAAACTCAGCCGACCGGCCCGCCTCGGGCTGAGCCTGGGGCCGCCACGCTGGGCGTACTTCGGGGTGGCCGGCACGGCGCTCGGGCTGCTGCCACCGTGGGCGTTGCGGCTCTACGGCGGCCTGGGGCTGCCCACCACCGCGCTGTCGGCCGACCTGAGCGTCCGGACGCTGCGGCTGGCCCTGACGGCGCTGCCCCGCAACTGGCGGGAGAGCCCGATCCAGCAGGCGGCGAAGGACCGTGCCGCCCGCCTCACCGTCGCCGCCTGACCGCCCCGGACGGGCCGCCCCGACGCGGGAGGCCGGTCAGTCGGCCTGCGGAGCGGCGGGACGGTCGATCGCCGACCACGGCTCCCGGCCGGGGGTCTGCGCGCCGACCGGGCAGGTACGGCGGTAGTCGCACCAGCCGCAGCGGGGCCCGGCCACGGTGGGGAACGCCTCGTCCGGGTCGGCCCCCTCGGTGACCGCCCGCTCGGCGGCCATGATGTCCCGCGCGGTGTCCTCGGCGCGGCTGAGCTGCCGGGCCAGCGACTCCTCGCTGTGGTCGTGCCCGGCGACGGTGCCGGTCGGCAGGTGGTGCAGCTCCACCCGGCGGCAGGGCCGGCGGAACGTCCGCTCGGCGGCGTACGCGTAGAGGGCGAGCGCCTGCGAGCCGCGTGCGTCGTCGGCGTCCAGCCCGGTACGGCCGGTCTTGTAGTCGACGATGACCAGTTCGGGGCCGTCCGGGCCGGGACGGGAGTCGATCCGGTCGGCCCGCCCGTTGAAGGCCAGCACTGCCGTCTTGACGGCGACCACCCGTTCCACGCCCAGCGGGTCGTCGCCGGGGTCGAGGGTCGCGACGTAGCCCTCCAGCCAGCCCAGCGCCCGCTGGTAGGCTGCGCGTTCCTGCTCGTCGTCGCGGTAGCCCTCGCGGACCCAGGTGCCCTTGAGCAGGGCGGGCAGCGCCTCGGGACGCCGCCGGTCGGCGGGCAGCGCATACCAGTTCTTCAGGGCGGTGTGCACGCTCGCGCCGAGCGAGTTGTGCGCCCACGGCGGGCCCTTGGGCGGGGCCGGTCGGTCGAGGTAGGCGTAACGGTAGCGCCGGGGGCAGTCGGCGTACGCGCCGAGTTTGCTGGGTGTGCAGGTGAAGAGCCGTTCGGGCATGCCGGCGAAGCCGAGTTGCTCGGGCTGGCCGGAGCGGGGCCGGGGGGTGCCGGCGGAGGAGGCTCGTCGCACCCCCGTGATCCTGCCAGCCCGGTACGACAGCCCGACGGCGGCACGACGACGGGTCAGCCCATGTTCACGTACTGGGTGACGAAGGCGGCCACCGCGTCGGCGATGAGCTGCACGGCGATGGCGGCCAGCAGCAGGCCGGCGATCCGGGTCAGCACCTCGATGCCGCCCGGCCGGAGGATCTTGACGATCCCGCCGGAGAACCGCAGCACCACCCAGACCGCCAGCATCACCGCGACGATCGCGGCGGCGATCGCCGAGACCTGCCCGACGCCCTCGGACTGCTGCACGAACAGCATGGTCGCCACGATCGCGCCGGGCCCGGCCAGCAGCGGGGTGCCCAGCGGCACCAGGGCGATGTTGGAGGTGGCCTGCTGGCTGGGGTCGTCGGCCTTGCCGGTGAGCAGTTCCAGCGCCACCAGGATCAGCAGCAGGCCGCCGGCCGCCTGCAACGCCGGCAGGTCGACGTGCAGGTAGGCGAGGAGGGTCTGGCCCGCGACGGCGAAGACCACGATGACGCCGAGCGCCAACGCGACCGCCTGCCAGGCGGCCCGGTTACGGTCACGGGCCGGCAGCGGGCCGGTCAGGGCGAGGAAGATCGGCATCATGCCCGGCGGGTCGACGATGACCAGCAGGGTCACGAAGACCTCACCGAAGAGCTTGAGATCCACCGGACGAGGGTAGCGGTGCCGCTGGTAGGCGAAACGCGGATCAGCCGGAAGCGACGCCGGTCACTCCGGAGGACCCCGCGACGATCCGCTCGTACGCCTCCACGGCGGTGGTGTGCGCGCCCAGCCGGACGCTCTTGTGGCTACCGTGGAAGTCCGACGAGCCGGTGACCAGCAGGCCCAGGTCGGCGGCGAGCCCCCGGACGTGCGCCGCCTCGGCGGGGGTGTGGTCCTCGTGGTCGGCCTCCAGGCCGGCGAGCCCCGCGTCGGCCAGCTCGGCGAGCAGCGCGTCGGGGACGATCCGCCCCCGCCGGCTGGCCCGGGGGTGGGCGAACACCGGCACGCCGCCGGCCGCCCGGACCAGTTCCACGGCCCGGAACACGTCGATGTCCTCCTTGGGTAGCCGGTACCGCTGCCCCAGCCACTGCGGGCCGAACGCCTCGGTGGTGGTGGCGACCAGGCCGGCCCGGATCAGCGCGGCGGCGATGTGCGGGCGACCGACCGTGCCCCCGTCGGCGGCGGTCAGGATCTCCGGCCAGCTCACGTCGATCCCGTCGGCGCGCAGCAGCTCGACGATCCGTTCCCCGCGTGCCTCCCGGGCCTGGCGTACCCGGACCAGCTCGGCGACCAGCTCGGGGTGTTCCGGGTCGAACAGGTACGCCAGCAGGTGCAGCGGGAGCGCCGGTCGGGCGCCCTGCCAGCGGCAGGACAGTTCCGCGCCCCGGACGAGGCTGAGCCCGGCCGGCAACGCGTCGACCGCCGCCGCCCACCCGGCGGTGGTGTCGTGGTCGGTGATCGCCACGACGTCCAACCCGGCGTCGGCGGCGGCCCGGACCAGTTCGGCCGGGCCCAGCGTGCCGTCGCTGGCGGTGGAGTGGGCGTGCAGGTCGATCAGCGGGCGCGCGGGCATGATCCCGACGCTACCCGGGCAGGTCACCCCGGGTCGGTGCCGGTCACCAGCACCGGTCGGACGCCGTCGGCGACCCCGGCGACCGGGGTCGAGGTGGCCCGCTGGCCCGCCAGCGCCTCGGCGGGGCGCAGCCGGACCAGCGCGCCGTCCGGGTCGACGTACCCCGCCGTCCGGGCGTCCGTCCAGGTCACCACGCCGTCGATCATCGGCCCGGCGGTCCGCGACGGCGCGGCGGTGCCGGTCAGGTCGACCAGGACCGCGCCGTCCACCCCGGCGACCCGGCCGTTGACCAGCAGCCAGCGCCCGTCGGGAGAGACCGCACCCCGGCCGTCGTCGGCGGGCGTCGGTGCTCCCCGGGTGGTGGCCGGGGTGAGGTCGGGGTCGAGCACGGCCAGGCCGCTCCGGGCCCCGGCAGGCACCCGGGCGACCAACCGGCCGTCCGGCATGGTCCCGTAGACGTCGAGGACGTCCGGGGCGACGGGCCCGGGTGACCCGCCGGGCGTCGGCCGCCACCACCGGTGGCCGCCTGCGGAACCGGCGCGCAGCAGCACCCGGTCGCCGACGAACCGGACCGGCACCGCGTCGGCGGGTGGTCCGGTCACGAGGGCGATGAGTTGACCGGCGACGATCACGGCGGCGAAGAGCCGGCCGTCGTCACGCCAGGCCACCTGCCGGCCGTCGGGCGACAGGGCGATCTCGTCCGCCCCGGCGAGCAACGCCCGGGGCTCACCCCCGGCGGGCACCACCCAGAGGGTACGGCCGGCCGCGGTGACCGCCCCGGTCAGCAGCCAGCCGCCGTGGTCGGGCAGCCGTTGCGCGCGTTCGACCGGCCCGACGCCCAGCTCGTACCGTTGCCCGGCGGCGGTGACCAGGGTGCCGGCGACGACCAGGTCGACCGCGCCGTCGGCGGGTTGCTGCGGCGGGGCGGGCGCGACCGGCCCGGCGGACAGGCTGGCCACCCCGCGCGGGTCGCCGAGCACCACGGTCGGCGTGGTGGGGCGGTCCGCCTGCCCGCCGAGCTGGCTCATCCCCCCGGTGGCCAGGGCGGTCACCACGCCGGCCAGGGCGAGCCCGGTGACCGTACGCCGTCGTCGCGCCCGCCGGGCCCGCCCGAGCGCCACCCCGGCCGGGTCGGCGGGCAGCCGGTGCGGTACGGCGACCCGCTGGACGAGGGTCTCCCGCAGCGCCTGCTCCAGCGGCTCGTCGTGCGTCACGGCGAATGGACGCCCGGGGGCACCGGTCTGGTTGTCCGACCGGGGTGAGGAGGGTTTCATCGGCTCTCCGCAGCGACCGCGGTGGTCGGGTTCGGTCGGGTGCCCGCGCCGACCGGCTGGGCCGTCGGCGGGTCGTCGCCGGTCCCGGCGGGTGCCGCTCCCGGTGGGGAGGCGCCGACCCGGGTGGGCGGCACAGCGGCGAGGGCGGGTGGCGGGCCGGTGCGGTCGGGGGCGGGCAGCGCCCCGGCATGCTCCGCAGCGGGCAACCTGGTCGCCTCCACCGGCGGGCCGGTGCGGGTGGCGCGCCGCTCCCCACCGACCGGGGTCCGGCCCGGCGCGGGTGCCCGGGTTGCGCCGGTGGCCCGGTCGGGCGTCGGCGTACGGGCGGCGAGGGAGGGCCGGGCGGTGGTGGTCGGGCGGGCCGTCGGGACGCCCGGGGTGGGGCGGCCGGTCGGGTCGGCGGCGAGGTCGTCCAGCCCTTCGGCGGCGAGCCGGCGGCGCAGGGTGTTCAGGGCGCGCGACGTCTGGCTCTTCACCGTGCCGGGAGAGATCTCCAGCAGGGCCGCCGTCTGGGCCTCGGACAGGTCCTCGTAGTAGCGCAGCACCAGCACCGCCCGCTGCCGGGCCGGCAGCATGCGCAGGTGTCGCCAGAGGGCGTCCCGGTCGAGCTGCTGCTCGATCTCGTCCACCCCGGCCCGCTCGGGCAGCACCTCGGTGGGGCGCTCACCGTGCCATCGACGCCGCCACCAACTGGTGGACGTGTTGACCATCACCCGTCGGGCGTACGGCTCGACCGCCTCGATCCCGCCCAACCGCCGCCAGGCCAGGTACGTCTTGGTCAGCGCGGTCTGGAGCAGGTCCTCGGCGGTGGCCCAGTCCCCGGCGAGCAGGTACGCGGTACGCAGCAGGGCGCCGGAGCGCGCCGCGACGAAGTCGCGGAACTCGTCCTCCAGCGGATCCCGGTCGGCCACCGCTCACCTCCGCACCCCGTCCTGTCTGGCAGGCTGTCACGCCGGACAGGGTCCGGTCGACGGCGGAAGGTGGGCAGTTCACCCGACGTACGGACGAAAACCTTCAGGCGCCGTCGTCGGCCTTCGCCTCGTCGGCCTCCTTGCCCAACCGGGCCTCGACCGCCTGCGGCTCGTACATCTCCTCGACGACCCGCAGGTAGAGCTCGTTCGGGTTGGGCAGATTCTTGATCTCCCGTAGCGCCTGCTCCTGGCCGGCGGACTCCAGCACGAAGGTGCCGTAGTTGAGGGCCCGACCGGTGGGGGTCTGCTCGTACTTCATGTCGGTGACCCGGGCCAGCGGCATCATGGCGACCTTGCGGGTGACGATGCCGTTGACCACCATGACCCGCTTGTTGGTCAGGATGAACCGGTCGTACCACCAGTCGGCGACCTTCCACGCGACCCAGCCCATCACCGCAAACCAGAGCAGCACGGCGATGGTGGTGAGGGCGCCGACGTCCTGCCCGGCGAGGAAGCCGGAGAGGTAGCCGAGGATGAAGGTGGCCGCCACCCCGATGACGATCGGGGTGCCGAGGTGGATCCAGTGCCGCTTCCACTCACCCCGGTAGCGCTCGGTGGGGAAGAGGTAGCGGGCGACCAGGGAGCTGGGCTCGTCCTCCAGGGGGAGCACCCGGCGGGGTGTCATGCCCTGGGCGTCGGACCGCAGGCCGGCCAGTTCCTCTTCGGAGATGACCGGCTGCTGGTAGCCCGCCTCCGGGTCACGGACCCAGGTCCGCCCCTGTCCGCCGAATCCCGGGGCGTCGCCGTAGCCGGCGTCGTCCGAGAAGGACGGTCCGCCGGTGGGTCCCGCACCGGACCCGTAGGCCGGCCCGTCGTCGGGTCGGTACCTCGGGATCGGCTCGGTGTCCCGCTCCCGGCGGTCCCGGCCGGGATCGTCCGGGTCGAACGGGGGTCCGGAGGGGCTGCCCATCGGGGGTTAGGCGACGAGGCTCGTGAAGAAGTCGCCGAAGCCCTGGGCGATGTCCACGATGCCACCGCCGAGCGACTTGAAGACGTCCGCTGCCGAGTTTGGCCGGTAGGCAACGAAGAAGATCAAGAATGCGATACCGGCCCAGGTGAGGACCTTCTTGACCATAGCGGGCCATCCTCTCGCGCGGCGCCGGGTCCGTTTACCGCAGCGGCACCCAGAGTATCAGCATGATGTCGTAGCGTGAATATCTGCGTCCCATCTCCGACTCACCCGGAGGACCGTCAGGCCCCTCCGTGCAGGTACGGGGATGGAGCGCCGTACACGAGCTCGGGCGGAGTCCACTCGGTGAGGTCGTGCAGGACGACATCTTCCGCGAGGAGGTGACCCGCGCTCGCCGGCCAGGCTATCGCATGGAGCCACATTCCCCGAGCCTCACCGGCGTACGCGCTTCGATCCGTTGCCGAATTGATTAACCACAGTGGAGTCGGATGACCGCCCACCCTGATCCGCGCCGGCTCGACATGCTCGGGGTGACCAGGGCCGGGACCGGGCCCGGCCAGCACCTCCGTCAACTCTGGACCGGGGTCCGGGCCGGCCACCCCGGCGAACCGGGTGCCCAGTCCCACCCCCGGTTCCTCGGCCACCAGGACCAGTTCGGCCGGTCCACCACCGAGCGGCGCCGGCCCGGCGCACGCGACGGCCGTGGCGCGGACGCCACCGGCCTCGTCACCGGCCCAGGCCACCCCGGTCACCGTCCAGCCGGACGGCAGCGGCCACGGGCACCACAGCGGCAGCGCGGGCCGCTGCGGGTCACTCTCGGCGGCCACCCGGTCCACCACGCTCGCCACGATGTCGGCGTCGATGTGCTCGGGCACGTGCAGCGGGGCGACCGGTCCGCACCTGACGCACCGCGACTCACCGTGCATCAGGTCCGGTGGGCGTACCTGACCCGCACACCTCGGACAACTCACCACGACACTCACATCCCCACCGTGGCCCGGCGACGCGTCGGCGTCAAGCCGCCGCCACGGACGTGCCGCCCTTTTCCCCACCTCAGCGCCCGTGCCGCGAATTCCTGCGGTCGGTGGTGGGGTGCGGGTCGGGCGGGGAGGGGTCAGGCGGGCGGGGCGGCGGCGTGGGCGCGTACCCAGGCGTGCATGGCGATGCCGCTGGCCACCCCGGCGTTGATCGACCGGGTCGAGCCGTACTGGGCGATCGAGAAGAGCTGGTCGCAGGCGGTACGGGCGGCGGCGGACAGCCCCGGCCCCTCCTGGCCGAAGAGCAGCACGCAGCGCCGGGGCAGGGTGGTGGTCTCCAACGGCCGGCTACCGGGCAGGTTGTCGATGCCGACCACCGGCAGCTCCCGGCCGGCGGCCCAGCCGACGAACTCCTCGATCGTCGGATGGTGCCGGACGTGCTGGTACCGGTCGGTGACCATGGCGCCCCGACGGTTCCACCGGCGCAACCCGACGATGTGCACCTCGGCGGCGAGGAAGGCGTTGGCGTTGCGGACCACCGTGCCGATGTTGAAGTCGTGCTGCCAGTTCTCGATGGCCACGTGGAACTCGTGCCGCCGGGTGTCCAGGTCGGCCACGACGGCCTCCCGCCGCCAGTAACGGTAGCGGTCCACCACGTTGCGCCGGTCGCCGGCGGCGAGCAGCTCCGGGTCGTAGCGCGGGTCGTCCGGCGGGTCGCCCGGCCACGGTCCGACACCCACGTCGAGCTGGTCCTCGGTCACGGTTCCAAGAGGGTACGGCCCGCCGCGGCGGGCCGCGTGCGCCACCCCGACCGGTGTCCTCCGGGGCGCCCGCCCGGGTCCGCCGGACCGTCGCGCCCTCACCGCCCGCGCAGGCCCAACGCGTCGCCGAGGCGGTCCAGGAACCGCTGGTCGATGGGGTCGGGGACACCGGTGCGGCAGACCCGGACCGCCACCGACTCCACCCACTGCCGGTACGCGGCGGAGTCCGCGGGGTCGGCCCGGCGGCGCAGCACCCGGACGGCGGCCCGGCAGGCCGGCGGCAGGTCCGCCGGGCCGCAGGGCCCGCGGACCGCAGCGGTCGCGCCGTCGTGCCGGGCGTAGATCGCGGCGACCACGGCGCGGACGAGGTCGCTGTCGGAGGCTCGGCCGGCGGCGAGCGCGTCCAGCCCGACGAGGCCGGCGGTGACGTCCCGGGGCGGGCGACCGGGACCGGGTGAGGCGGCGGCCACCAGCACCCGACCGGGCAGGGTGGTGAGCAGGTCCCACTCGGTGGCGGAGTAGACGGCGGTGGTCAGCGGTGCGGCACGCCGTCCGGCAGAGGGCGGCTCTCCGGCGAGGGAGTGGCTCATCAGGACCTCCGCCGTCAGCATAAGCCCGCCGGACGGGTGGCGGGCTCGTCCCGGCGCGATCCGCGCCCGCCCGCCACCGGGGTCGCGGTACGGGCACCCGCGTGTCGCCGTCTGGTAGCGGTGGGCACGACTCGGCATGCCTTACCGGCGGTCGACCCGACCTGCCTTACCGCTGGTTAAGGAGACACCGGGCGGCGGGTGACGGCGAAATGTCACTCCCGGGCCCACCCGGGGGGAGACGCAATGAGCGGCGGGGCCCTCCCCGGCACCCGCCGCCCACGCTCTGATGTCGAAGATTCTGCCCCACCGCGACGATGAACGGACAGAGACGGAGGTCACATTTATCTTTTCGTAACAATACTCAGAGTCACTAACGATCAACGAGAGAGCGATCTCCGCAGGTGAAGTAGTACCTTGTCAGGCGACAAGTTGACGCATGTTGGCTGCTCCGGGCGGCGATCTCCCTGGAAACGCTCCCATCACGGGCCGTCACGCAAATGCGTCGTGCAAGTGCAATCCGCACGCGCGCATCGACAGATGCAGCTCGATGAGCGTGATCGGCGCTTCCCGGTGGCCGGTTTCGGCGCCTCCCACCCGGGAATTTGCCGGGGTACCACCTGGTTCTACCGGACGGAAAAAGCAATCCGCGCTGATCGGAGAGTCCAATGGCAACCGTTGAGCTGACCACGGCCAACTTCGACGAGGTGACCGAGAGCAGCGGCATCGTGCTGGTCGACTTCTGGGCCGAGTGGTGTGGCCCGTGCAAGCGGTTCGCCCCGGTCTACGAGCGCTCGTCGGAGAAGCACCCCGACATCACCTTCGGCAAGGTCGACACCGAGGCGCAGCAGGAGCTGGGCGCCAAGTTCGACATCCGCTCGATCCCCACGATCATGGCGATCCGGGACGGCGTGATCGTCTTCGCCCAGCCCGGCGCGCTGCCCGAGTCGGCCCTGGAGAACCTGATCGAGCAGGTCCAGGCGCTGGACATGGACGACGTCCGCAAGCAGCTCGCCAACCACCAGCACTGACCACCGCCGCCGGCGGTCGGGCCCGACGGCCCGACCGCCGGCGCTTCACTTGCGCCACGCTCGCACACATGTTCGAATGAACGGCATGCGCTGGGACCACCTCTCCGCTCCCCCGGAGGAGGAGCGTCCCGACCGGGCAGCGCCAGCGACGCCACCCCTGCCGCTGGCGCTGCCCGGAGCGGTCACCCGCACGTTCGACACCCCCGACTTCGCCGGCATGACCTTCTACGAGGTGCAGGCCAAGTCGATCATCAACCGGGTGCCGGGCGGGTCGCAGGTGCCGTTCAGTTGGACGATCAACCCGTACCGGGGCTGCACCCACGCCTGCGTCTACTGCTTCGCCCGCAACTCGCACACCTACCTCGACCTCGACGCGGGCGCGGACTTCGACCGCAAGGTGATCGTCAAGGTCAACGCCGGGGAGCTGGTCCGCCGTGAGCTGGCCGCACCGCGCTGGCGCGGCGCGGCCATCGCGATGGGCACCAACGTCGACTGCTACCAGCGCGCCGAGGGCCGCTACCGGCTGCTGCCGCCGATCCTCACGGCACTGCGGGACTTCGCCAACCCGTTCTCGATCCTCACCAAGGGCACGCTGATCCTGCGCGACCTGCCGCTGCTGCGTCAGGCCGCCGAGGTCACCCGGGTCAGCCTGTCGTTCTCGGTGGCCTTCGTCGACGAGGCCCTGTGGCGGGCGGTGGAGCCGGGCACCCCGAGCCCGCGCCGCCGGCTCGACGCGGTCCGCCGGCTCACCGACGCCGGCTTCGAGGTGGGGGTGCTGATGGCGCCGATCCTGCCCGGCCTCTGCGACGACGACGCGTCGATCGACGCCACCCTCGCGGCCATCGCCGCCGCCGGTGCCACCAGCGTCACCCCGCTGGCCCTGCACCTGCGCCCCGGTGCCCGCCAGTGGTACGCGCACTGGCTCGGCCGGGAGTTCCCGCACCTGGTCCCCCGCTACCGCGAGCTGTACCGGTCCGGGGCCTACCCGCCGCAGGCGTACCAGCGGGAGCTGACCGCCCGGGTGCGGATCGCGGCCCGCCGGCACGGCCTGCACCGCAGCGAGCCCGGCGACACCCGCCGCATGCCGACCCCACCGCCCGCACCCGCCCCCGAACAGCTCGCCCTGCTCTGAGCGGGCCGGTCGGGCACCTGCGGCGTACGGGCAGAGCCGGGCCCCGGCAGCCGGGCCCACCCGCCCGGAATCGGGCTAGGCTCGGCGGATGCGGACCGCACAGCAGCTCCTCGCCGACTCCGCCGTGATCGCCGTCGTGGGCGCGTCCCGCGACCCGGGCAAGGCCGCACACCGGGTGCCGGCGCAGATGCAGCGGTACGGCTGGCGGATCATTCCGGTCAACCCGACCGTCGACGAGTTGTTCGGCGAGCGGGCGTACCCGTCGCTCGCCGACATCGCGCACCCGGTGGACCTGGTGAACGTCTTCCGCCCGGCCCGCGACGCCGTCGAGGTGGTCCGACAGGCGGCGGCGATCGGCGCGCCGGCGGTCTGGCTCCAGCTCGGCATCGTCTCCGCCGAGGCGCGGCGGATCGCCGAAGCGGCAGGCATGGACTACGTCGAGGACCGCTGCCTGATCGTCGAGCGGGCCGCCGCCGGCCTGTCCCGGCTTCCCTGACCGGTCCCCGACCCGCCCCGACGAGGTGACCCGGCGTCAACCGGGTGAAAAGCCGCACCGCGCGCCGGTAGCGTCCGCTGGAGAGAGGCCACTGACCTGCGGCGGAGGGCGGGCACCGTGAATACGCCACCGGGCGAGCCGGAGCAGCCGCCGTCACCGTACGAGTCACCCGGCGAGCCGGCCACCCCGCCCGCACCCGTCCCACCGGAGGGACCGTGGAGCCCGGCTGCGCCCGAGCCGTCGGCGTGGGCCCGACCATCCGAGCCGTCCCCCCGGGCGCAGCAGTCCGAACCGTCAACCCCGCAACGGCCGGCGGAGGCGGGTCCGGCCGGTGGGTCCCCGGGCATCGGTCAGCCGGGCGGGTCGGCCCCTCCGCCCGGGGCACCCGGCTGGACCGGTCCACCGTCGGGCGAACAGCCGGCCGCCACGCCGCCGGGCGGACCGGCGTGGGAACAGCCACCGGCCTGGGAACAGCCGCCCCACGGCGGGCCGGCCTGGGAACAGCAGCCGTGGGGGAAGCAGCCGGGCGAACAGCGGTGGGGCCACCCACCACCCGGGCCGTACGGACCACCGGGTGGCGGCGGGACCAACGTGCTGGCGATCCTGTCCCTGGTGTTCGCCATCGTCTTCGCACCGGCCGGCATAGTCCTCGGCCACCTGGCGAAACGGCAGATCCGTCGGACCGGCGAGGAGGGCGACCAACTCGCCACCTGGGGGCTGGTGCTCAGCTACGCGTTCACCGCGATCGGGGTGCTCGTCTGCTGCGGCTGGCTCGCCCTCGTCGTGGTGGCCGGCGTCGGCAGCAGCACCGGCACCGGTTACTGATCAGCGGAACTGCGCCTCCCGGACGCTGTTGCCGCCGTCCACCACCAGCATCTGCCCGGTGATGTACGACGCCGCCGGCGAGCAGAGGAAGCTGATCGCGGCGGCCACCTCGTCGGGGGTGCCGGGGCGGCCGACCGGGGTGCCGAGCCCCTGCTTGATCTCCGCCATCGTGGAGGCCGCCGTGTAGATGGTGCCGGGGGCCACCGCGTTCACCGTCACCCCGTCGGCGATCATCTCCATCGCCAGGGCCCGGGTCAGCCCGACCACCCCCGCCTTGGCCGCCGCGTACGCCGCCTCGGTGGGCAGGGCGTTGACCGGCCCGGCGGTGGCCGAGAGGTTGACGATCCGCCCCCAGCCCCGCTCGGCCATCCCGCTGATGAAGGCCCGGCTGCACAGGAACGCCGTGGTCAGGTTCCGGTCGATCTCGCCGCGCCACTCGTCGTAGCTGAGCTGGGCCACCGGGCGGAGCACCTCGGGGCTGGCCCGGCTGGCCAGGCCGGCGTTGTTGACCAGCACCTCGACGTCACCGAGCTGTTCGGCGACCGCGTCGGCGAGCGCGCCGACCTCCGACTCGTCGGTCAGGTCGGCGACGAAACCGGTCACGCCCAGCTCACCGGCCCGCTCGTGGATGCGCCGGGTGGTGGAGACGATCGCCACCCGGGCGCCCAGGTCGGCCAGTCGACGGGCGGTGGCGTACCCGATGCCGTCGGCGCTGCCCGCGCCGGTGACCAGGGCGACCCGGCCGTCCAGCCGCATGGTCACCGGGTCCGGCAGCGGCACCGGCTCGTCCTGGCCGGGTTGGCTGCCACCGGTGGTGGCGCGGGTACGCCGGGCCAGGCCGGGGCGGCTCACGTCCCGCCTCGGTCGGCTGCCGGATCGGTCGGCCCCACGCGCGTCGATAGCCATGCCGGCATCCTGCCCGCTCGGCCGGGTGCGGGCAACGAGCCACCACGGGGCCGACCTCGCCACTGTGTGGTCCTGGCTACCCTGACGGCGCACCTACATGCGACGGAGAAGATCAGATGACCTATCCCCCGCCCTCCGACGGCTGGTCGGACCCGGCCTGGTCGGCCCAGCAGCCCGACCCGACACTGCAGGCCGACGGCCCGCCGATCTCGTCCCCACCGGTCGCCAAGGACCCGTACGCCCCGGCCGACCCGTACGCGGGCGCGCCGGGCATCCCCGCCCAGGCCGCCCCGGTCGACCCGTACGCCGCCGCTGCCGCCTACCCGCAGCCCGGCTACCCGCAGCCGATGGGATACGCCGGTTACGGCGGTTACCAGCCCCCGCCGCCGCAGAACGGCCTCGCCATCGCCTCGATGATCGTCTCGATCATCGGCGCGATCGGGCTGTGCGGTTACGGGCTCGGCGGCTACATCGGCCTCATCGGCGCGATCCTCGGCCACGTGGCCCGGCGGCAGATCCGGGAACGGGGGGAGGGCGGCGCGGGCTTCGCCACCGCCGGCATCGTCGTCGGGTGGATCTCCACCGTCATCGCGGTGCTGGCCACCATCGCCATGGTGGTCTTCTTCGTCTGGCTGGCCAACCAGGAGTCGACGACCGGCTACGGCACCTCGTACTGAGCGGTGGGGCCGCCCCGGGCACCCTGGGCGGCCCACCCGGTCACCCGCACGTGACGAGAAGCCGACGGCCCCCGTGGACGTGGTGACTCCACGGTAACCTCGTGCCGTGACCGGGGTGGATGGACCTGTGGAAGACGTCGCCGGGCGGCGGACCGTGGTGGTGACCGGGGCCAGTTCGGGCATCGGCCTGGCCGCCGCGGTGGCGCTGGCCCGGCGCGGCGACCGGGTGGCGCTGGTCGGCCGGGACCCGGCCCGCCTTCAGGCCGCCGGTGACCGGGTACGCGAGGCGTCCGGCGAACGCCCCGAACTGTTCCGCGCCGACTTCGCCGTGCTCGACGACGTACGCGGGCTCGCCGAGCGGCTGCGGGCGGCGTACGACCGGATCGACGTGCTGGCGAACAACGCCGGGGCGATCGTGTTGCAGCCGCTCAGCACGGTCGACGGGTTCGAACTGTCGATCCAGGCCAACCACCTGGCCCCGTTCCTGCTGAGCAACCTGCTGGTCGACCGGGTCGGCCGGCTGGTGGTGACCGCCTCCGGCGCGCACCGCAGCGGGACCCTCGACCCGGACGATCTCAACGCCGCGCTGCGCCGCTACCGGCCGATGCGCGCGTACGGCACCAGCAAGCAGGCCAACATCCTGTTCGCCGCCGAGGCTGCCCGGCGCTGGCCCGACGTGTCGGCGTACTCGTTCCATCCGGGGGTGGTGCGGACCCGGTTCGGCGCGGACAGCCGGCTGGTCGCCCTCGGCATGCGGGTGATGCCGTTCCGCAGCCCGGAGAAGGGCGCGGAGACGCTGGTCTGGCTGGCCAACCAGCCGGCGTCCCGGCTGGTCGACGGTGGCTACTACGCCGACCGGCGGCTGCGCCGGCCCTGGCCGCGCGCCACCGACCCGGCGCTTGCCGCGCGCCTCTGGGCCGCCAGCGCCGCCGCCGTCGGCCTCGACACCTGACCAGGCCCCACACTGACTGTTCCGGCCCGGGACCGACGTGGCCATCGCGGGATGCTCGGGCACCCCTGCGCCCGCACCCGATCGAGTCACCGCGTCAGGCCGACGATGGCGGCCAGCCGGGTCACGCCGGCCGCCGCCGGGCCGCTGCGGGCGATCTCGGCGATCACGGTACGGGCGTACGGCCGGTGACGGACCTCGGCAGGGGCGGTGATGTCAGCATCAAGGAGGGTATGCCCGGCGGCAGCGAGGTTGCCGGGCCGAAGGTAGGCGCGGGCGGCATCGATGAGGTGGGCAGCCCGGTGCTCAGCCGGTAGTTGAGGCCAGTCGGCACGAACGAGCAGGCCCTGCGGAGACACCCTGCTCTGTGGAGATCTGTTGCTGCTGGAGCGACAACAAATCTCCACGATCCTGATGTTCTCCTTGGCGGCCCCGGCGACGCATTGCTCGACGGTCAGCCGGGGACCTGTTCGCGGCTTGCTCGGCAGGTGCCGGCGGTCGCTACAGTCGGGTCATGGCGCGTCACGGGCGGGTTGCGTATCCGGTGGCACTGCTGACCCTGGCCGTCGTCGGATTCATCGCGGATCTGCCGGTCTGGCAGGCGGCATTCGTCGGGGCGGCAGCGATGACGCCGATCCTCCTTGTCGACCTCATCCTGACGTATGAGAGCAGGAGCGCATGATCGGGCATGGGCGGTGATCGAAGTCGCCGCCACCCAACCGGACCGCGAACCGTGACGTGACGGCGACCGCCCTGCGCCGCCGGAGTCACCCTCACTCGACGACGTGGACGGGGACGGTGGTGACCACCACGCCGGGCAGGGCGCGCAGGGCCCGGCGCAGCCGTTGGCCGGTACGGCTGTGCAGCAGGCGGTGCCCCGGCCGGCGCAGCACCACCTCCGGCACCACCACGGTCAGCACCAGTTCCGGCGCGGCGGCCCGCAGCGCCTCCAGGTAGTGCGCCAGCGGCCCGACCACCGCCCGGTACGGCGAGACGATCGTCTCCAGCCGGACGTGGTCCCCCCAGGCCCGCCACTGCTCCCGGAACCGGTCCGCCTCGGCGTCCTCCGGGGCGAGGTGCACCGCCAGCGTCGGCCGGCCCAGCGACACCGCGTACGCCAGGGCGCGCATCGAGGCGCGGTTGAGGCGTACCACCGGGACCACCACCAGGTGGCGCAGCTCCTGCGGCAGCTCCTCGCCCTCGACGGGCCGGGACGTCGGCGCGCCCGACGGCCCGGCTGCGGGCCCACGACCGGCGGCCCCGGCGTCCGGGGGTGGGGGGCGCAGGGCCAGGGCGGCGTGCAGGGTGCGGTAGTGCCTGTGGATCCGGTCGAAGAGCAGCACCAGCAGCGGTACGGCGACCACCACCGCCCAGGCGCCCTCGGTGAACTTCGCCACCGCCGCGGTGAGCAGCACCAGGCCGGACAGGATCGCGCCCACCCCGTTGACCAGCGCCCGCCGCTGCCAGCCGTCACCCCGGTGCCGCCGCCAGTGCACCACCATGCCGCTCTGCGACAGGGTGAAGGCGAGGAACACCCCCACCGCGTACAACGGGATCAGCTTCTCGGTGTGGCCCCCGAACGCCACGAACACCACGATCGCCGTCGCGGCCAGCGCGACCAGGCCGTTGCCGAAAGCCAACCGGTCGCCCAGGTGCAGGAAGCGGCGGGGCGCGTGACCGGCGCGGGCCATGAAGAACAGCAACCGGGGAAAGTCGTTGAACGCGGTGTTCGCGGCCAGCAGCAGGATCAGCGCGGTGGTCACCTGGACGACGGCGTACCACGGGCCGGTGGGGAAGGTGACCCGGGCGAGCTGGGACAGCAGCGTCTCGCCGGGGCGGGGCACCAGGCCGGCCAGGTGGATCAGCAGGGTCAGCCCGGCGAACAGGACCACCAGCATCGCCACCATCCAGGTCAGCGTGGTGCGCGCGTTGCGCCACTCCGGCGTCCGGAACGCCGGGACCGCGTTGGAGACCGCCTCGATGCCGGTCATCGACACCGCCCCGGAGGCGAACGCCCGCAGCACCAGCAGCAGCCCCAGCCCCTGGGTCGCCGGCACCACCGGCGGGGCCACCGGCGCGAAACCCCGGCCCGCCGCCCGCAGGTAGCCGACCACGAGCAACCCCAGCACGGCGGCCACGAAGGCGTACGTGGGCAGGACGAAGAGGTTGCCGGCGGCGCGTACCCCGCGCAGGTTGCCGGCGAGCAGCAGCAGGATCACCAGCACCCCGAGCGGCACGGCGAACGGCGTCAGCCCCGGCAGCGCCGAGGTGATCGCGTGCACGCCCGCCGCGATCGACACCGACACGGTCAGCACGTAGTCGAGCATCAGCCCGGCGGCGGCGGTCAGCCCCGCCCCGACCCCCAGGTTGTCCCCCGCCACCAGGTACGACCCGGCCCCGTGCGGGTACGCCGGGATGGTCTGCCGGTACGAGATCCCGACGGCCACCATCAGCAGCACCAGCCCGGCCGACAGGGGCAGCGCCAGGCCCAGCGCCCCGCTGCCGGCAAGCACCAGCACGGTCAGCAACGCCTCCGGCCCGTACGCGACCGAGCTGAGCAGATCGGAGGAGAGCACCGGCAGGGCCACCAGTTTGCGCATCCGCTCGTGCAGTACGGCGGCGCTGGCCAGTGGTGGGCCGAGGAGCACCCGGCGGACCCGGCCCAGCCGTCGGCCGAGGGGGGAGTCCGGCTGGTCGGCCCGTTCGGCGGCGACCAGCCCGTCCCGTCCGGCCGGTGCCCCAGGTGCCGGCCGGAACAGCGCGATCGGGGCCAGCCGGCTGAACCGGCCCGGGGTGGGGCGGTTCCGGTAGCGGTCCAGGGTCGGGTCGACCGGCAGGGCGGGCGGCGCGCCGACGCGCCAGTGCGCGCCGACCCGGCGCAGGGCGTCCACCTCCGCCGGCGTGAGCGGCGGGAACTCGGCCGACGGGGTGACCACGGTGCCGCCGCGGTCGTCGTCCGCGCTGCGCCCCGCCATCGCCCCACCTCCCCCCGCACTCTCACGTGCGGACGGGTCCCGTGCCCGCCGTTCGGACGGAATAGCGACGAACGGACCTGCGGTGGCCGGGCGGGCGGTCAGGGTGCCGGTGGGGCGGCGTCGGCGGGCAGCGCCGCCGGGGTGGCACGCCGGCCCGTACGGGCACCGCCGAGCACCACCACGACCACCCCGGCGAGCAGCAGCGCCAACCCGGGCAGCGCGGACGGGCGGGGCAGTTGCCCCAGCCAGGCCCAGGCGATCAGCGCCGCGCCGGGGGCCTCCAGCAGGATCAGCACGCTGATCGTGGTCGCCGACACCCGGCGCAACGCGTGGTTGAACATCGAGTGGCCGAGCAGTTGGGCCCCGACGACCAGCCCGACGATCGCCACCCAGGTGCTGGTGCCCCAGCCGTGCAGGCGTACCCCGGTGACCAGGCAGACCAGCAGCAGGATCGCCGCGCACACGCCGTAGCAGATGGTGGTGTACGTGGCGGTGCTGATGGTGGCGCGGGCGCGTTCACCGAACGCGGTGTAGACGGCGGCGAACATCCCGCCGACGACCGCGAGCAGGTCACCGGCGAGGGCCCGGCCGGAGACCCCGACGTCCGCGCCGGTCGCCAGCACCGCGCCGGTCACCGCCACCCCGATGCCGACCCAGACGGGGTACGACAAGCGCCGGCCCTGCCAGCGGGCGATCAGCCCCTGCCAGACCGGTTGGGTGGCGCCCAGTGCGGTGGCCGCCGCGACCGAGGTGAGCTGGGCGCTCGGCATCCAGGTGGCGAAGTGCGCGGCCAGCGCCACCCCGGACAGCACGCAGTACCAGCCCTCGCGGCGGCCCGCCCCCACGGTCAGGGCACGCAGTTCGGCGCGGCGGCGGGCCAGCGTGAACGGGGCGAGCACGGTGACCGCGAGCAGGTTCCGCCAGCACGCCACGGCCAGCGCCGGTGCCGCCGCGAAGGCGATCAGCGGGGCCGACGACGAGACCGACGCGACGGCGAGCGCGAGGACGCCGACGGTGAGCGGGTCGACGGGCGGACGCGGCGGCGGTGCGGCGGAGGACACGGTGGGTCATCCTCACACGGGCGGCGGCGCTCAGGTGGACACCGGGCGCGGGTCGGCGCGGTCGGGCGGTGAGCCGGTGGGGCGCGGGTCGGCGCGGGCGGGCAGTGAGCCGGTGGGGCGCTGGTCAGCGGTGCCCGGCGGCGACGGCCGGTGGGTCAGCGGCGGCGCACCCGGTGCAGGCGGAACGGCTTGCGGGTGGCGCGGACCACGGCCGCGCCCCGGGGTTCGGCGGCCAGCGAGGTGTCGGGCAGGGCAGCCCCGGCGTCCGGCGCGCCGTCCGGGGCGAGCCGGGTCAGCGCGCAGCCGTCGGCCGCCCAGCGGGCCACCAGGTCGGCGGTCGGGCCGGAGGCGTTGAGCCGCTTCGCCGCCACCAGCGGCGCGGAGGTCTCCCACTCCGGGCTGCCCGGAGCCAGCCGGGTCACCCGCGCCGGCCAGGTCACGATGCGCCCGCCGTGGTCGCCGCGCAGGGTCACCCGGGCGGTGCCGGCGTCCGCCAGCCCCGGCGCGGTCTGCTCCCCCGGCCCACTGACCACGAACAACGACCCCTCCAGGGGTACGCACCACAGCGCGACCGCCGGCCCGTCGCCGACCCCCACCCAGGCCACGGCGGCCTTCTTGATCGCCTCGTCGACCAGTGGCGTCGACCGGGAGGCGTCCACCTCGTCCGTCACACCCGCATCCTCTCGCAGCTACCACCCGGACGGCACCCGACCGCCACCGCCGGCCCGGACGGTGACGGTGCCGGCCCGGTCACCCGACGAACGGCGGGACGATGATCTCGCCCCGGGCGACCGGCATCACCTGACCGGTCACCGTCGTGCCGACCACCGTCCCGTCCTCGGCGGTCACCGTGCAGGCCAGGGCGGACGGGCGGCCGATCTCCACGCCCTGCCGGACGGCGTACCCGCTGCGGCCGACGCCGGGGAGCAGGCCGCTGGCGACCAGCCACACGCCCAGCCCCAGGGCGGCCGAGCCGGTGGCCGGGTCCTCGGGCACCCCGAGCCCCGGCACGAAGACCCGGGCGTGGGCGGTGCGCGTGTCGGCGTCCCAGGAGAACACGCTGACGTGCTCCACCCCGTACCGCTGCGCGGCGGCCGTGTTGACCCGGGCGCGGGCCACCGCGTCGGGGTGCACCGGCAGGTAGGGGAACTCCAGTCCGCAACCGGCCACCCGGGGGGCCGGTCCGGCATGGTCGGCCGCGGTGAGCCCGGCCATCTCCAGCAGCGGCTCCGGGTCGAGTTCCGGCCCGAGGGTGGGGGTGCCGCCGGTCAGGGTGGCACCGGTCGCGGTCACCTCGATCGGCAGCACCCCGGCGTGGCACTCCTGGCTGACCGACCCGGCGGGGAACAGGCCCCGGCGGCTGGCGGTGACCGCCGCGCCGACGCTGGGGTGACCGGCGAAGGGCAGTTCCCCGGTCGGGGTGAAGATCCGGGCCCGGTAGGTGGCACCCACCTGGGTCGGCGGCAGCACGAACACCGTCTCCGACAGGTTGAACTCCATCGCCAGCACCTGCATCTGCTCGGTGGCCAGCGCTTCGGCGCCGAACACCACGGCCAGGGGGTTGCCGGCGAACGGGCGGTCGGTGAAGACGTCCACGATCTCGTAGCCCAGGGTCGACATGGTGATAAACACTAGGCGCTTAGGCTGGTGGCCGTGAGCACGCCGAACCGGGTCTACATCGCTCGACTCGCCGGAGTCGCCGTCTTCGACCCGAACGGCGACCAGGTGGGGCGGGTCCGCGACGCGGTCGCCCGGATCCGGCCGACCCAGCGTCCACCCGAGGTGGTGGGGCTGGTGGCCGAGATGCCGATGCGCCGCCGGATCTTCCTGTCCATCAACCGGATCACCTCCATCGACGCCGACGCGGTCGTCCTCGGCAGCGGCACCCTCAACCTGCGCCGCTTCTCCAAACGCCCCAACGAGCTGCTCGTCCTCCAGGAACTGCTGGACCGGCGGGTGCAGCTCGACCCGGGCGGCCAGCCCGGCGCGGTGGTGGACGTGGCGATGGAGTGCAGCCGGGGTGGCGAGTGGTCGCTGTCCCGGGTCGCCGTCCGCGAGCAGACCAGCCGGTTGACCCGCCGTGGCCACCTGCACCAGGTGGACTGGGACCGGGTACGCGGGCTGAGCGGCCTCGCCGACAACCGGGGTACGGCCAACCTGTTGGCCGTACTGGAGGACATGCGCCCCGCCGACCTGGCCAACGCGCTGCAGGATCTGCCCGACGCCCGGCGCAACGAGGTCGCGGCGGCCCTCGACGACGAACGTCTCGCCGACGTGCTCGGCGAGCTGCCCGAACGCGACCAGGTGGAGATCCTCGCCGCGCTGGACCGGGAACGAGCCGCCGACGTACTGGAGGAGATGGACCCGGACGACGCCGCCGACCTGCTCAACGAGCTGCCCCCGCCGGAGCAGGACGTGCTGCTGGACCTGATGGAGCCGGACGAGGCCGACCCGGTCCGTCAGCTGCTCAAGTACACCTCCGGTACGGCGGGCAGCGTGATGACCTCCGAGCCGGTGATCCTGCCGCCGGACGCCACGGTCGCCGAGGCGCTGGCCCGGATCAGGGAGGAGCAGCTCTCCCCGGCGATCGCCGCGCAGGTCTTCGTGACCCGTGCCCCGATGACCACACCGACCGGCCGCTACCTGGGCATCGTGCACTTCCAGCGGCTGCTGCGCGAGCCCCCGGCCGACCTGCTCGGCGGGGTGGTGATCAACGACATCGACCCGCTGCGGCCGACCACCCCGCTGCCGGAGATAACCCGCCGGATGGCCACCTACGACCTGGTGGCGATGCCGGTGGTCGACCGGAACAACCGGCTGGTCGGCGCGGTCACCGTCGACGACGTGCTCGACCACTCGCTGCCCCGGGACTGGCGGGACCGCGACGCCGTGTCCGCCCCGGGCGCGGACGAGGCGGAGCCGGACACCACGCCGGTAGGCGGTGACTCCGATGGCTGAGCAGCGGCGGACCGAGCGGTTGGACCAGCCGCGTGAGCCCCGGGGCGTCAAGCTGCCCCGGTTCGACCCGGAGGCGTTCGGCCGCTGGTCGGAGGGGATCGCCCGGGGCATGGGCACGGCGAACTTCATCGTCTACATGACGGTGGTGATCGCGCTGTGGTTCGGCTGGAACACCCTGGCCCCGGCGGACCTGCGCTTCGACCCGTACACGTTCACGTTCCTGACCCTGGTGCTGTCGTTGCAGGCGTCGTACGCGGCCCCGCTGATCCTGCTCGCGCAGAACCGGCAGACCGACCGGGACCGGGTGGCGCTGGAGGAGGACCGTCGCCGGGCGACGATGCAGAAGGCGGACACCGAGTACCTGGCCCGGGAGGTGGCCGCGCTGCGGATCGCCCTGGGCGAGGTGGCGACCCGGGACTTCCTCCGCTCGGAGCTGGCCCGGCTGGCCGAGGAGCTGGACGCGGCGGCGCAGCGGCGGCAGAAGCGGGAGTTGCGGCAGCCGGAGCGACCGGGCGGGCGGGGTGAGGGGCGGTCCGGTGGGGGCGAACCACCGCTCGACGAGCCGCGCGACGATCTGGACGGCGACTACGTGCGCGACGGCCGCCGCCCGGAGAACTGAGCGGGCCGGGGTGACGTACGTGATCGTCCGGTTTTGTCCGGTAGGGCGGGGCGGCCCCGGCCGGTCGATCGATTCGCTCACACCCGGCCCCGCTGTTGGCGGACGCCCCGGCCGCCCGACGTAGCATTGCCCGCATGTCAGCTCCCGTCAGCACCCTCTCCGACGCGATCCAGGCCGCGCTGGCCACCGTCAACGACCCGGAGATCCGTCGGCCCATCACCGACCTCGGCATGGTCCGTTCCGCCGAGATCGGCGAGGACGGCGTGGTCCGGGTCGGGTTGCTGCTCACCGTGGCCGGCTGCCCGCTGAAGGACAAGCTGCGCGGGGACATCACCGCCGCCGTCGGCGCGGTGCCCGGGGTGAGCGGCGTGGAGATCGAGTTCGGGGTGATGAGCCCGGAGCAGCGGCAGGAGCTGCAGGGCAAGCTGCGTGGCGGAGCCGCCACCGACGAGCCGGTCATCCCGTTCGCCCAGCCGGGCTCCCGTACCCGGGTCTACGCGGTGGCCAGCGGCAAGGGCGGCGTCGGCAAGTCCAGCGTCACGGTCAACCTGGCCGCCGCGCTGGCCGCCCGGGGCCTGTCCGTCGGCGTGGTCGACGCCGACATCTACGGCCACTCGGTGCCCCGGATGCTCGGCGCGGAGGGCAAGCCGACCCGGGTGGAAGACATGATCATGCCGCCGCAGGCGAACGGTGTGAAGGTCATCTCGATCGGTATGTTCACCCCGGGCAACGCGGCGGTGGTGTGGCGCGGCCCGATGCTGCACCGGGCGTTGCAGCAGTTCCTGGGCGACGTCTACTGGGGTGAGCTGGACGTCCTCCTGCTCGACCTGCCCCCGGGCACCGGCGACATCGCCATCTCCGTCGCCCAGCTGCTACCCAACGCCGAGATCCTGGTGATCACCACTCCGCAGGCGGCGGCCGCCGAGGTCGCCGAGCGGGCCGGCGCGATCTCGTTGCAGACCCACCAGCGGATCGTCGGCGTCATCGAGAACATGTCCTGGCTGGAGCTGCCCGACGGGTCCCGGATGGAGGTCTTCGGTGCCGGTGGCGGCCAGGAGGTGGCCGATTCGCTGAGCCGGACGATCGGCGCGCAGGTGCCGTTGCTGGGCCAGATCCCGATGGACAGCCGGGTCCGGGAGGGCGGCGACGCCGGCACCCCGATCGTGCTGTCCGCGCCGGACGCGCCCGCCGCGAAGGCGCTGCACCAGGTGGCCGACCGGCTGGCGGTACGCCGCGAGTCGCTGCTCGGCAAGTCGCTGGGCCTCAAGCCCGCCGGGCGCTGACCGCCGGCCCGCGCCACGGGCCTGATCCAGTCCTCCGGGCCCGCGCCACGGGCCTGATCCACTCACGTGAGCCGATGATGCGGTATCCCCGACAGGGGATACCGCATTTGGCGTTCCATTGCGACAGCCCGTCCGGCGGTGGCCCAGACCGGACGCGGGTCAGGTGGCGTCGTCGTAGCTGGGGCGGGGGGCCGGGGCGGGCGCGGAGGCGGTGCTCGTCGCGGTGCCCTTACGGGCGGCGGCCCTCGGGTCGATCCGGTCGGCGACACCCTTGAGTTCCTCGTGCACCCCGGTGACGTCCGCCCGCAGGTCGTCGTAGACGCTCTGGAGGGGCTTGCGGATCGCCTGCTCGTCCTCCTCGCTGAGCAGGTGCTTGCGGATGAACGCCTTCGGGTGGAGGTCCTCCAGCTGGATGTCGGTGCCCAGCTCACGGCTCAGGTCGCCGGTGGCGTTGCGGGCCATCGCGCGCAGGTTGCGCACCAGCCGCAGACCGTCGCTGATGACGTTGGGCAGCCGGTCCCCGAAGATCAGCAGTGCCAGGAGCAGCAGGACGCCGATCTCCCACCAGTTCAGGTTGTCGAGCACCGCAGGGCCTCCTCGTCACGTCGACCCCAGCGTACGCACGTCAGGGCCTGGTCCGGGAGGGGGTGAACGGCCCTCACTTGGCGTCCGCGGCGAGCGTCACCGAGGCGTTCTGCCGGGTCGACCCGCGCCGGTACTCCACGGTCACCACCGACCCGGGGGCGAACTTGCGGACCAGGGCGATCAGGTCGGTCGGCTCGTTCATCGGCCGGCCGTTGAGCCGGAGCACGACGTCCCCGGCCTTCAGCCCGGCCCCGGCGGCCGGTCCGGCCGGTTCCACGGCCGCCAGGCGCACCCCCACGCCGGCCCGGGTGGCCGTGCCGGTGCCGGCGACCTGGGCCCCGATCACGGTACGACGGGCCTTGCCCGTGCCGATGATGTCCTGGGTGATCCTTTTCGCCTGGTTGATCGGAATGGCGAAGGCGAGCCCGATGTTCCCCGCCTCCTGCCCCTCCGCCACCAGCGACTTGATCGTCGAGTTCACCCCGATCACCCGACCGGCCGAGTCGACCAGCGGGCCACCCGAGTTGCCGTGGTTGACCGCCGCGTCGGTCTGGATCGCCGCGTAGTAGCGGACCGGCCCACCCGGCTCCCCCGCCTGCATGGTGCGGTCCAGCGCGCTGATGATGCCGGCGGTGACCGTGTTCGCCAGGGACAGCGGCGAACCGATGGCCAGCACCGGGTCACCCACCGCGAGCGCATCGGAGTCACCGAACTCGATCGGCCGCAACCCCGTACGGCTCACCTTGATCACCGCGATGTCCGACTCCGGGTCCTGCCCGACCACCGTCGCCGCAGAGCTGCTGCCGTCGTTGAAGGTCACCGACGCCCGGCCGGTGCCGTCGGCGACCACGTGGTCGTTGGTGACCACGTAGCCGTCGGCGCTGACGATGAACCCGGACCCCTCGCTGGTGCCGGCCGGACCGGCCACCCGGATCGTCACCACGCTGGGCAGGACCCGGCCGGCGACCCCGGCCAGCGAGTCCGGGCGACGCTGGGCCAGCGCGGGCCCCTCGGCCGGGCCGGCCCCCAGGGTGACCCCGCCGCCGACACCGCCACGCACCGCGAAGGCGTACCCGAGGGCACCGCCCAGGGTGCCGGCGAGCAACGCGACGATCAGCGGGACGAGCAGCAGCTGGCGCAGCCGCGGCCGGCCGGGCGCGTCCGGGTCGGTGACCGGCTCCGGCGCGGCACCGGTGGCCGGCGCGCCCGGCAACACGACCGCCGCCGGGGCGTACGGGTCCCGCCAGGGGTCGGCGAGCGCGTCCGACCACCACGGCGAAGCCGACCCGCCGTACGGCGCAGCCGACCCGCCGTACGGCGTCGTCGGGGCCGTCTGCGGCGGACCGGGCGGCGGCCCCGCCGAACCCGGAGTCCCGCCGGGCGCTCGCCACTCCCAGCCGTCGGTCACGTCGGTGCCTCCCACTCGTCCCCCGGTGCCCCGGACCACGACCGGGGGTGGCGGTCACGGCGCAGGGGGCACCCCGTCCAGGATTGCACGGATGCGCCGGGCGGAGTCAGCTCTTGTCCGCCCGCACCCGTCCACCGCCCGGCTCCGCGCCACCCGGACCGGTACGCCTGCCCCGTCCACGCCGACGCCGCCGCGCCACCCGGGCCGGCACGGGTGGACTCGCGGCCGAAGGAGCCTCGCCTCTAGGCTCATAGCGCCCACCCGCTCCGCACACCATCGCCACCGCCCGGAGGTGTCCCATCGCCACGGTCGCCAGTTCCGGCAGCCCGACGGCGCAGTCGTTGCAGTTCGCCGAGTCGTACGTCGGCGAGGACATCGTGCTGGCCACCGCCCGCAGCCTCGCCCGGGAGGTCGGCCTCGACGCGGTCACCCCCGGCGCCGGGGCGGCGCTGCGCCTGCTCGCCGCCGCCGGCAACGCCCGCGCGGTGGTGGAGATCGGCACCGGCACCGGGGTCAGCGGGGTGTGGCTGCTGCGCGGCATGCGCGCCGACGGGGTGCTCACCACCATCGACGTCGAGGTCGAGCACCAGCGGATCGCCCGGCGGATCTTCGTCGAGGCGGGCTTCCCGTCCGGCCGTACCCGGATCATCACCGGCCGGGCACTGGACGTGCTGCCCCGGCTCGCCGACGGCGCGTACGACCTGATCTTCGTCGACGGCGAGACGACCGGCTCGGCCGCGTACGTCGACGCCGCCCTGCGGCTGCTGCGCCCCGGTGGGGTGCTCGCCCTCAACGGCGGCTTCGCCGGTGGCCGGATCGGTGACCCGGCCGCCCGGGACGCCGAGACGGTGACCATGCGGGAGACGGTCAAGGCGATCCGGGAGGCCGAGCAGTGGATTCCGGCCCTGCTCCCGGTCGGTCACGGCCTGCTGGCCGCGGTCAAGTGCTGACCACGACCGGGCGCTGACCGGCGGCCGGGCGCTGACCGGCGGCCGGGTGCTGACCGGCGGCCGGGTGCCGGCCACGGCCGGGTGCCGACCGCGTCGGGACGCGGGACGGGCACCCGGCCCGGCGGCCGCTCAGTCCAGCGTCGCCAGCCAGCGCAGCAGGCCCCGCACGCCCCAGCCGGTCGCGCCCCGGGTCAGCTCGGCGTCGTCGCCGTCGGCCCAGGACGGCGCGGACATGTCGATGTGCAGCCAGCGGTCCCGCAGCTCGCCGGTGAACTCGCGCAGGTAGAGCGCGGCCATCACGGAGCCGGCCCCCCGGTCCGGGGAACTGTGCCGGTCGGCCAGGTCGCTGCCGAGGTGTTCGAGGTAGTCGGCGGGCAGCGGCATCCGCCAGGCCGCCTCGCCCGCGTCGGCGACGGCGGCCAGCACGGCGGCGGCCAGCACGTCGTTGTCGCTGTACAGCGCGCCGGTCCGCTTGCCCAGCGCCACCGCGTTCGCGCCGGTCAGGGTGGCCAGGTCGATCAGCAGGTCGGGACGGAGTTCCCGGGCCGCGTAACCGAGCGCGTCGGCGAGCACCAGCCGCCCCTCGGCGTCGGAGTTGGTGCTCTCGCTCGTCGTCCCGTCGTAGTGCCTGATGACGTCGCCGGGGCGGAACGCCGACCCGCTGACCATGTTCTCGGCCAGCGGGGTCAGGGCGGTGACCCGCACGGGCAGCCGCAACGCCGCAGCGCCCAGGGTGGCCGCGACCACCGCCGCCGCGCCGGCCATGTCCTTGCGCATCAGCTTCATCGCCGGCACCGGCTTGATCGAGATGCCACCGGTGTCGAAGGTGATCCCCTTGCCGACCAGGACGACGTGCTGCCGGGCGTCGGCGGGCCGCCAGTCCAGCTCGACCAGGCGGGGGCCGCTGGCCGAGCCGGCACCGACGGCGAGGATGCCGCCGAAGCCCTCGTCCGCCAGCTCCTGCGGCCCGCGTACCCGCAGGTGCAGGTCGGGGTGGTCGGCGGCGGCGTCGGCGACCTGGGCGGCGAACCACTGCGGGGTCTTCACCGCCGAGGGGGTGTTGGTCAGGTCCCGGGCGAGGCGGGTCATCGCGGCGGTCGTCCGGGCCGTCTCGACGGCCTTGGCGTACGCCTGCGGCGTGGTGGTCAGCAGAGTCACCCCGGTCAGCGCGGGCGTCGTCCCCGCCTCGGTCAGCCGGAACCGGTACGAGGCGAGCAGCAGCCCCTCGACGACGGCCCGGACGACCCCGGCGGACGCGTCGATCGGCACCGCCAACGTGACATGTGTCTCAGCTACGGCAGCGCGGGCCAGGGCGGCCCCGGCCGTCCGCCAGGCCCGTTCCCCGCCGTCGCCCACACCGAGCAGCAGCAGCCGGGCCGGGGAACCACCGGGGCGGAGCTGGGTCAGCGTCTCGCCCGCCCGCCCGGTCAGCCGGGTCACCGGCAGCAGCTCCCGCGCCTGCGCCAGCACCTCGTCGGTGGGTGGCGACGCGGTGGCGACCAGCGCCGGCGCGGCGTCGTCCGGGTCGGTGGCGGCGCGGACGGGCAGGACGAGGACGTCCGGCCCGTCGGGGGTGGCGGCGAGACTGATGGCGAGCACGCTGGACCGTACCTCCGGGGAAGTTGGCGGTGCGGGACCTCGACGACCCGCTGGGGACAGACGAAGTCCCTGAGTCACCGGCGGTGCCGGTGACCCAGGGACCAGAAACCTTCCGCGCGGCACCGCGCGGAGCGTCGGCCGATCAGCCGGCAGCCGCCTTCAGCGCGTCACCGAGTGCGTTGGCCTCGTCGGGAGTCATCTCGACGACGAGCCGGCCACCGCCCTCCAGCGGGACCCGCATGACGATGCCCCGACCCTCCTTGGTGACTTCCAGCGGACCGTCGCCCGTCCGCGGCTTCATCGCCGCCATGTTGTCTCCCCTCAGACCTATACATCAGGGTCGGTGTACTGCCCCACAGCCACTTCGTGTCGACCACCCGCAAGGTACGCGGGGGCGTCGACCACGATTTTCCCTGATGAACACCGCCGGACCCAAACCGGAGCAGCATTGATGTAACAGCATCTAGCTTATCTTGAGAAGGCCTGTCACAATGTGCGGTCATGCAGGCACGGTCGGCACTCTTCGACCTGTACGGCGACCATCTCCGCACGCGGGGTGGGCGCGCACCGGTCGCCGCCCTGGTGAAGTTGCTGGCCCCGCTCGGCGTCGCCCCGCCGGCCGTCCGGACCGCCGTGTCCCGGATGGTGCGCCAGGGCTGGCTGGAGCCCCTGCGGCTCGCCTCCGGCCCCGGATATTCGATCACACCGAAGGCGGTCCGTCGGCTCGACGAGGCCGCCGCCCGGATCTACCGCACCGGCCGGATCACCTGGGACGGGCGTTTCGACCTGCTCGTCCTGTCCACCCCGACCGCCCGGCGCGACCGCCAGCGGCTCGCCGCCAACCTCAGCTTCCTCGGCTACGGCACCCTCGACGAGCACACCTGGGTGGCGACCCGGGCCAGCGAGGACGTCGACCTGCTGCTGGAGGAGGCCGGGGTGCGCTACGAGCGGTTCACCGCCGCGCACGCCGCCGGCACCCCCGGGGCGATGGGCGTGGTCCGTCGCGCCTGGGACCTCGGCGAGATCGGGCACGCCTACGAACGGTTCGTCGCCGAGCAGCGCGCCCAACTCGCCGGGGTGACCGTGCGCAGTGGCGACGAGGAGGCGTACGCGGCCCGGTTCCGGCTGGTGCACGCGTGGCGTACCTTCCTGTTCCAGGACCCTCAACTCCCTCCGGCACTGCTCCCCGAACGCTGGCCCGGCACCGCCGCCGCCAGCTTCTTCGACCGGCACGCCGCCCGGCTCCGGCCGGCCGCCGACCGGTACGTCGAGCAGTGCCTCGACGCCGGCAACCGGGTCCCCCGACAGAAGGGCCGTTAGAGACGTGACCGAGCCACTGCTCGTCGACCGCACCGATGGCGTGGTCACCCTGACCATGAACCGCCCCACCGCGATGAACGCCCTCGACGTGGCGCTCAAGGAGGCGCTGCGGGACGCGCTGGCCGCGCTGGAGACCGACAGGTCCTGCCGGGCGGTGGTGCTGGCCGGGTCGGGCGGCTCGTTCAGCGCCGGCCAGGACCTGCGCGAGCACGTGCAGGTGCTGGAGTCGCCGGGCCGCGACCCGCTGGACACCGTCCGGGCGCACTACAACCCGATCGCCGCCCGGCTGGCCAACCTGCCCAAGCCGGTGGTCGCCGCCGTCCGGGGCATGGCCGCCGGGGCGGGCGCCTCGCTGGCGTTCCTTGCCGACTTCCGCATCGGCGGGCCGAAGACGAAGTTCCTGATGGCCTTCGCCGGGGTGGGCCTGGCCGCCGACACCGGGGCGTCCTGGACGCTGCCCCGGCTGGTCGGCCACGCCAAGGCCGTCGAGCTGCTGATGCTCGCCGAGCCGGTCGCCGCCGACGAGGCGTGCCGGCTGGGCCTGCTCACCCGGCTGGTCGACGACGACGAGCAGGTGCTGCCCACCGCGCACGAGCTGGCCGCCCGGCTCGCCGCCGGCCCGACCGTCGCGTACGGGGCGATCAAGCGGCAGCTCTCCATCGCCGACGCGGGCACCCTCGCCGACGCCCTCTCCGCCGAGGCGCAGGCCCAGTCGATCTGCGGGGGCACCGCCGACCACCGGGCCGCCACCATCGCCTTCGTCAACAAGCAGAAGCCGGTCTTCCAGGGCAGCTGAGCCGGGTGGGCCGCCCGGCCGCACGCGCGAGGACATGCCGGCCGTCAGCGGGCCACGTACCCGCCGTCGATGGGCACCGTGTGACCGGTGATCCAGGCCGCGTCGTCGGAGCAGAGGAAGAGCACCACGCCGGCCACGTCGTCCGGGCTGGGGATGCCGGGTTTCGGGTTGAACGACTCCATCCGGGCCCGCATCTCCGCCGGGTCCGGCGCGCTGTCGATGAAGTGCTCCACCAGCGGGGTCATCACCACCGTGGGGGCGACCGCGTTGACCCGGATGTTGCGGGCCGCGTACTCCACCGCCGCCGACCGGGTCAGCCCGACGATGCCGGCCTTGGTGAAGGTGTACGGGGAGATGTTCTCCTGCGCCGCCAGGCCGGTGGTGGACGAGGTGTTGACGATCGCGCCCCCACCACCGCGCAGCATCGCCTCGATGCCGTACTTGAGCACGTGGAACACGCCGTCGCCGTTGATCCGCCGGACCTTCTGCCAGTTCTCCACGTCCATCTCGTGCAGGGGCTGCTGCCGGCCGTCGATACCGGCGTTGTTGAAGATCAGGTCGATCCGGCCGTAGCGCCGCACCGTTTCGGCGACACCCTGCTCCACCGCGTCGGCGTCACCGGTGTCGACGGTGACCGCGAGGGCGTCGGGCAGGTCGGCGGCGAGCCGCTCGGCACCCTCGGTGTTGATGTCGGCGACCACCACCCGGGCCCCCTCGGCGGCGAACCGCCTGGCGGTAGCCTCGCCGAGCCCGGAGGCACCACCGGTGACGAATGCGACCTTGTCCTGGAACCGCATCGGCCCTCCCTCGACCGGCCGACCGGGCGTCGGCACCGGTGCGCCATACCCGGTGGGCGGGCGGCTAGTCGTCCTCCTCCGGGTCCTGGTTGGCCTCGACGCCCAGCACGAACGCCTGCATGGCCAGTTCGTCGCCGCTGGGCGAGACGAACGCGGGCAGCTCGGCCGGGCCCAGCTCCTGCACGTACGACCAGAACAGCCGGACCGCCTCGGCCCGCGACTCGGCCTCGATCGGCAGGTCGAGGCTGACCAGCCAGGTCCGGCGCGACGGCGGCGGGCCGAGCCGGTCGACCAGCTCCCGGTAGGTGCCCGGGTCGAGCGGGGTGACCGGGCCGGCGACGGCCACCTGCCCGGCCGGCACCGGCGCGTCGAACGACCGCCGGGTGTAGGTCACCAGCAGCGCCCGCCCGTCATGGCGGGCCACCCGGCCCAGCGCCACCAGCCGGGGCGGCCCGTCGGCCAGCACCGCCACCCGGTCACCGGGACGCGGGGCGGGCCCACCGGCCGGGACGGCCAGCTCCAGGGTCTCGTGGTGGACGAGGCGCTCGGCGTCGTGCCGCCCGGCCGGCAGCAGCACCGCCCAGGCGTCGCCGTCCGGCCCGCCGTCGACGTCCGTCGGGCCGGTGCTGCGGTGGTCGGTCACGGTCATGCCCCCATCTGATCACGGGCCACGGCGGTGCCGGCGTGGCAGCCCGCGAGATGGTCGTCGACCATGCCGGTGGCCTGCATCAGCGCGTACGCCGTGGTGGGGCCGACGAAGCGGAAGCCCTGCTTCTTGAGCACCTTGGCCAGCGCGACGGACTCCGGGGTCGACGCCGGCACCTCGGCGAACGACCCGAGCCGGGCCGGCCGGGGCGGCGGCGCGTACGACCAGAGCAGCGCGGAGAGCCCGTCGGGCAGGGTCAGCGCGGCACGGGCGTTGGCGATCGCCGCCTCGATCTTGGCGCGGTTACGGACGATGCCCGCGTCGGCGAGCAGCCGGGTCACGTCCGCGTCGCCGAAGGCGGCGACCCGCTCGATCCGGAAGCCGGCGAAGGCGAGCCGGAACGCCTCGCGTTTGCGCAGGATGGTCAGCCAGGACAGCCCGGACTGGAACGCCTCCAGGGTGAGCCGTTCGTAGAGGGCATCGTCGCCGCGCAGCGGGCGGCCCCACTCGGTGTCGTGGTAGATCGCGTAGTCCGGAGTGCTCGCCCCCCAGGCACAGCGGGGCAGGCCGTCGGGGCCGGTCACCAGGTCAGTCACCCGTCACACGCTAGGCCAGGGCCCTGACACGCGGCGTCGGGGCCGGGGTGGCGCGGCCCGACCGATCCCGCTCCGCAGCGTCAGCGGGTGGACGGGCGGGGCAGCCGGCCGGACTCGACCAGGCGGGCGAAGCGTTTCAGGGCCAGGGTCAGGCTGGCCTTGGAGCCCGGCCAGAGCAGCGGCCAGGCGACCCGGCCGGCCGCACCGCCGGGCAGGTGGAACCACTCGTGCCAGACCACCTGGGTGCGGTCGTCGGCCAGTGGGGTGCAGCGCAGCACCCCCGGACCGCGCAGGAGCCGGCCGCAGTGCACCACGCCCACCTCGTAGGGGGCGTCGACCCGGACCACCCGCATCTCGTCGCGCAGGGCCGCCGGGCCGAGCGCGGTGACCGCCTCGATGAGGCTGCCCTCGCCGCCGTCGCCCTCGACCACCCGGACCCGGGTCAGCGGGATCCAGTCGGACTGCCCCTCCCAGTCGGTCAGCGCGGCGAAGACCCGCTCGGCGGGGGCGTCGACGATCACCGTGGCGGTGAACTCGCCGGCCCCGGGCTGGGCCGCCTCGTCGGCCAACCCGCCGCCCGCCGGGTCCGGTCCGGTCACACCGGCTCCGAGCGGACCGCCGCGCCACCGGGACGCTCGGCGTCGGTCTTCCCGGCCGGCTCCCCCGCCCGGTCGTCCCCGGGACGGTCGCCGGTCGGGGTGGCGTCGCCGGTGGCGTCAGCGGACGGATCGGCGTCGGCGGCCGGGCGGACACCGGCGGTCGCCGGCTCCGTCGGCGCGGCCCCGGTGGTCGGCCCGTCCGGGTCGGCGGGCACGTCGGCGGGCGTCGGGGAGGCGTCGGACGCGGTGCTCGCGGCCTCCTCCCGGGTGCGGCGCAGCGCGTCGGCGTCGGCGGTACGACCCTCCCGCAGCGCGAGGATCTCGGCCTCCAACACCCCGATCAGCTCGGTCTTGTACCCGATGTCGTAGCCGGCCCGGCGCATCGCCTGGTCGACCTGGTCCATCCGGTAGCCGCGCAGGGCGGTGTCGAAGCGCAGCGCGCCGACGTCGGACTCCCGCAGCGGGCGACCGCCCGGCAGCGGGACGGCTCTGCCGTCGGGCTCGGCGGGCGCGAGGCCGTCCCGACCCGAGATCAGCACCGTCACGCCGAACACGACCGCCGCCACGGTCAACGCGACGACCAGAATGAGCAGAGTCTGACCCATGCAGAGATCGTGGCACGGGGACACCCTCCGGAGCGACCCCAACCACCATCATCGTCACCGATCTTTCGGCCGGGACGGCCCGGCGACGGGCCGGGTCGTCGGGGTCGTACCGCCCCGGGGGCGGGTCGGGCGACCGGATAGCGTCGGCGTCGGCCGGGTCGTCCGGCCGGTGACCTGCGGGAGGCGGAATTGGCCGGGGCGCTGCGACTCGGGGGGCGGAGCTTCGCCCCGGGCGAGCCGGTGGTGATGGCGATCGTCAACCGGACGCCGGATTCGTTCTTCGACCGGGGGGCGACCTTCGCCCAGGACAGCGCCCTGCGCGCGGTGGAGCGGGCGGTCACCGAGGGCGCGGAGATCATCGACATCGGCGGGGTGAAGGCCGGGCCGGGCGACGAGGTCGACGTGGCCGAGGAGATCCGCCGGACGGTGGACACGATCGCCGCCGTCCGGGCCGCGTTCCCCGAGGTGGTCATCTCGATCGACACCTGGCGGGCCGAGGTGGCGGTGGAGGCGGTGGCGGCCGGCGCGGACCTGCTCAACGACACCTGGTCCGGGGCCGATCCGGCGCTCGCCCGGGTGGCCGCCGAGACCGGCGTGGGGCTGGTCTGCTCCCACGCCGGTGGGCTGACGCCCCGGACCCGGCCGCACCGGGCCGCCTTCACCGACGTGGTCGCCGACGTGGTCGCGACGGTGACCGGGCTCGCCGAACGCGCGGTGTCCCTGGGGGTACGCCCCGACGGCATCCTGATCGACCCGGCGCACGACTTCGGCAAGAACACCAGGCACTCGTTGGAGATCACCCGCAGGTTGGCCGAGCTGGCCGGCACCGGCTGGCCGCTGCTGGTGGCGTTGTCGAACAAGGACTTCATCGGCGAGACGCTGGACCTGCCGGTGCCGGAGCGGTTGGAGGGCACCCTGGCCGCGACGGCGGTGTCGGCCTGGCTCGGCGCGCGGGTGTTCCGCGCCCACCAGGTGCTGCCCACCCGGCGGGTGCTGGACATGGTGGCCTCGATCCGGGGCGACCGGCCGCCGACGCTCACCCGCCGCGGCCTGGCCTGAGACCGGTCACCGGGTGACCCGACCCGGTGCGGTGGTCAGGCCGGTGCGGTGGTCGCCCCCGGCCCGGCCGGCACGGTGGTCAGGTCCAGTGCAGGATGCGCTTGCGCCAGGCGTAGAGGATGCCGAGCGCGACCACGGCCACGAAGACGCCCATCTCGGCGACGGTCACCGCGCCGAACCCGGGCCGGTCGAAGACCATCGCCCAGGGGAAGAGGAAGACCGCCTCGACGGCGAAGAGCACGTAGAGGTACGCGTACACGTAGTAGCGGATCTGCATCTGCGCCCAGTCGCCGCCGACCGGGTCGAGGCCGCACTCGTAGCCGGCGCGCTTGCCGACCGGGTCGGCCGGCCGGCGGGGACGTAACACCCGGTTGGCCGAGAACGCCGTAACGAAGAAGAGGACGGCAGCGAGCAGCAGCAGCCCGAGCGTCGCGTACGAGCCCAGGTAACCGGTCACGGTGGCTCAGCCTACCGGGCGGCGGGCCGCACCGGAGGAGGCGAGGGCGGCCCGGCCGTCACCGAACATTTTCCGCTGGTACTAGTGCCCCGCCGCAACTGTTACCGAATAATGAACTCTCACCCAGGGTCACGGAGGTCAGATGCCCGGCGTGGACGCGCGTACCGTCCGGCGGTCCCTCGCCCGGCGTACCCCCGCTCTGGTCGCGGCGACCCTGGCGACCGGGCTGGCGGTCGCGCTCGGGGTGACACCGGGGCTGGCGGCCCCACCCACGGTGACCCGGACGGTGACCGACCCGACCGACGCCGGGACGCCGGGCGGCGACCCGACCGACCCGACCACGCCCCCGGTCGAGCCGACGGCGACCGGGGCCGGCCCGACCAGCGCGCCGCCGACGCTGCCGCCGGACCCGGAGCCGACCACCGCCGCCCCGGAGCCGACCGGCACCCCACCGGCGACCAGCGCACCCCCGCCGACGGCCACCACCGCGCCGCCCGCCCGGCCGCCGCTATCCGCCCGACCCACCCGCCCCGGCCAGCCGGGCGGCGACCGGGTCGGGGTCCGGGTGGGCACCGGCGACGTGACCCTGGACGACGGTTACTGGGCGGCCGGCAGCACGGTCACCGCGCTGCGGGTCACCGTCACCAACACCGGGGCCGTGCCGGCCCGGCTGCGGCTGGCCTACACGTTGCCGGCCGGGCTCACCGACGCCGGTACGCCGGGCTGCGCGGCCGGCGGGGACGGCGGATGGCACTGCGGCGAGTGGGCCACCGCGCCGGGCGACCGGTTCGACAGCATGATCCGGGTACGGGTCAGCGGCACCGCCTGGCGGCAGATGCCCCTCAGCGGCGCGGTACGGGTCACCGCGACCGGTCCGGACGGCGGCACCGGGCAGGACGACGAGGGGTTCGCGGTGCTCTTCCCGCCCGGCCCGCCGGTGCCCGGGATAGTGCTCGACGCCGACGAGGTGGCCTTCGACATCAGCGGCGGACCCACCGTGCTGACGGCCCACCTGGGCAACACCGGCCGGGTGCCGGCCGCCGGGCGGGTCGAGGTGGCGCTGCCGGAGGGGGTCAGCGTGCTGGACCCGCCGGCCGGCTGTGCGCCGCTGGCTCCGACGCGTACCCGCTGCGACCTCGGTGTGCTGCCGGCGGGGCGGACGCAGCCGCTGCGGTTCACGGTCGCCGCCACCCCGGACGCCCAGCGCGAGGCCCCGCTGGCCGGGGCGCTGACCGGCCGGTTGACCCCGGAGAGCGGGCCGGCCCGGCAGGTCCAGATGAGTTTCCGGATCACCGCCGCCGCCGCGCTGACCACCCCGCCGGTGGGCACGCCCGCGCCGACCGGTTCGCAGGGGTTGATCGCGGCGCAGGGCGGGACGGTTGCGCTGAGCGGGATGTCCTCCGCCCAGCGGACCGCGCTCGCGCTGATCACGATCTCCGTCCTGCTGGTGGTGCTGGCCCTCGTGCTGGCGACCGGTGCGCTGCGCCGACGCTCCGCCGAGGTGGCGGGGGACCTGCCGCCGACGGGGCGGTCGACCCGACCTGCCGGGGGTCGGGGCAGGTGGAGGGGGCCGTCCGGGCGGTCGCGGTGATATCGATTACGGCGTGCACCGCAAATCGCCGCATAGCCGTACAGATTTCGCCGACCCGGTTCCCAGGTGTCGGACCTCCACCAAGGATGCCCTAAGCCCTGGACGTAGGCTCGGAGGCGAGAGATGACAGCGGTCCGGCCCGCCACGGGCGGACCGGGCGCAGCGGCGCATCAGGGAGGTCGCGTGGCCGGGCAAGGCGAGGTCACCATCATGTGCAGCCGCACGCGCGGCGGGGCCGAGCGAAGCGAGGTGCAGGCGTGACCAAGCAGATCCGTCAGTTGGACCGGGTGGTGATCCGGTTTGCTGGTGACTCGGGTGACGGGATGCAGTTGACGGGGGACAGGTTCACCTCGGAGACGGCGCAGTTGGGTAATGACATTTCGACGTTGCCGAATTTCCCGGCGGAGATTCGGGCGCCTGCGGGAACGTTGCCGGGGGTGTCGAGTTTCCAGGTGCATTTCGCGGATTATGACATTCTGACGCCGGGGGACGCGCCGAATGTGTTGGTCGCGATGAATCCGGCGGCGTTGAAGGCGAATCTGGGTGATCTGCGTCGGGGTGCGGACATCATCGTGAACACTGATGAGTTCACGCGCCGGAACCTGGTGAAGGTCGGCTATGCCGTCAGCCCGTTGGAGGACGGCACGCTGGACGGGTTCGTGGTGCATCCGGTGGCGTTGACGTCGATGACGGTCGGGGCGTTGGCGGAGTTGTCGGTGTCGAAGAAGGACGCCGAGCGGGCGAAGAACATGTTCGCGTTGGGGTTGTTGTCGTGGATGTACTCGCGTCCGTACGAGTCGACGTTGCGGTTCCTGGAACGGAAGTTCGTCAAGCGGCCGGATCTGGTCGCGGCGAACATCGCGGCGTTCAAGGCGGGCTGGAACTACGGCGAGACCACCGATTCGTTCTCGGTGCGGTACGAGGTGAAACCGGCGAAGATGGTGCCGGGTACCTACCGCAACATCACCGGTAACGCCGCTCTGTCGTTGGGGTTGGTCGCGGCGGGGGTGCGGTCGGGTCTGCCGGTGTTCCTCGGCGCGTATCCGATCACCCCGGCGTCGGACATCCTGCACGAGTTGTCGAAACACAAGCGGCTCGGTGTGGTCACGATGCAGGCCGAGGACGAGATCGCCGCGGTCGGCGCGGCGTTGGGCGCCTCCTACGGCGGTGCGTTGGGGGTGACCACGACCAGCGGTCCGGGTGTGGCGTTGAAGTCCGAGACGATCTCCCTGGCCGTCGCCCTGGAGTTGCCGTTGGTGATCGTGGACGTGCAGCGTGCCGGTCCGTCGACGGGTCTGCCCACGAAGACCGAACAGGCCGACCTGAACATGGCGTTGCACGGCCGTCACGGTGAGGCCCCGGTCGCGGTGATCGCGGCGAAGTCACCGTCGGACTGTTTCCACGCCGCGCTCGAAGCCGCCCGGATCGCCCTGACCTACCGCACCCCGGTGATCCTGTTGTCGGACAACTACGTCGCCAACGGCTCCGAACCGTGGCTGCTACCCGACGTCGACGCCCTGCCCGACCTGCGCGTGGACTTCGCCACCGCCCCCAACGGCGACGACGGCGTCACGTTCCTGCCCTACCTGCGTGACCCGGGCACCCTGGCCCGTCCCTGGGCCGTGCCGGGCACCCCCGGCCTGGAACACCGCATCGGTGGCCTGGAGAAAGCCGACAAGACCGGCGACATCTCCTACGACCCGGCCAACCACGACTACATGGTCCGCACCCGCGCCGCCCGCATCCAGGCCATCGACGTGCCCGACCTCGACGTCGACGACCCCGACGGCACCGCCCGGACCCTCGTGCTCGGCTGGGGCTCCACCTACGGCCCGATCGGCGCCGCCTGCCGCACCCTGCGCCACCGCGGCCAACCCATCGCCCAGGCCCACCTACGCCACCTCAACCCCCTGCCCGGCAACCTCGGCGACGTCCTTTCCGCCTACGACCGGGTCGTCATCCCCGAGATGAACCTCGGCCAACTCGCCCAGGTCATCCGCGCCCGATACCTGATCGACGCGATCACCTACAACCAGGTCCGCGGCCTACCCTTCACCGCCGCCGAACTGGAGACGATGCTGGAAGAGGTCTGCAAAAATGCCTGAACCCGTCGCCCTGAAACTCACCGGGAAAGACTTCAAATCCGACCAGGAAGTCCGCTGGTGCCCCGGCTGCGGCGACTACGCCATCCTCGCCGCCGTCCAACAGTTCATGCCCGAGTTGAACATCCCCCGCGCCAACACCGTGTTCATCTCCGGCATCGGCTGCTCATCCCGCTTCCCCTACTACATGAACACCTACGGGATGCACTCCATCCACGGCCGCGCCCCCGCCATCGCCACCGGACTGTCCGTCACCCGCCCCGACCTGTCCGTCTGGGTCGTCACCGGCGACGGCGACGCCCTGTCCATCGGCGGTAACCACCTCATCCACGCCCTACGCCGCAACGTCAACCTCAAGATCCTGCTGTTCAACAACCGCATCTACGGCCTCACCAAAGGCCAGTACTCCCCCACCAGCGAAACCGGCAAAATCACCAAATCCACCCCCGCCGGATCCGCCGACGCCCCCTTCAACCCCCTGTCCCTCGCCCTCGGCGCCGAAGCCACCTTCGTCGCCCGCACCATCGACTCCGACCGCAAACACCTCCAAACCGTCCTACGCGCCGCCGCCGAACACCACGGCACCGCCTTCGTCGAGATCTACCAAAACTGCAACATCTTCAACGACGGCGCCTTCGACCAACTCAAACAACCCGACACCCGCGACGACTACCTGATCCGCCTCGAACACGGCCAACCCATCACCTTCGGCCGCGACCAGCAACACTGCGTCGTACACCCACCCCACGGCTTCGGCCTCGACATCCGCGACACCGCCACCACCCCACCCGAAGACATCGTCATCCACGACACCACCATCACCGACCCCGCCTACGCCTTCGCCCTGTCCCGCCTCCCCCAACCCGACCTCCGCAACACCCCCATCGGCATCCTCCGCCAAACCCAACGCCCCACCTACGACACCACCGTCCAACACCAGATCACCACCGCCCGAAACACCACCACCGACACCCCCGAACAACAACTCACCACCCTCCTACACACAGGCGACACCTGGACGATCAGCTAGTCGACCGAGCAGGGCGACGTGGCCGTGCCCCGGGGTCGGGGCACGGCCACGTCGGCGTCGGCGGACCGCCGGGGGCGGTGTGCAGGCCCGGGAAGGCGGTACGGGCCGAGATCGGTCAGGAGGCGGTGGCGGTGGCGGTGGGGCGGTCGTCGCGGACGTGCACCAGCATGTCGCCGGTCTCGATCACCGCGCCGGCCTTGTCCGCCAGGGTGACCACCTTGCCCCGGCGCACCAGGGCGATGACCAGGGACTCCAGCTCGCGGGGGGACTTGCCTACCTCGTGCCGCTCGGCGGAACGCATCGCCAACGCCATGCCCTGCCCGGGGGTGAGCAGATCCTCCACCACGTCGATCAGGGGCGGCGCGGAGGTCGAGAGACCGAGCAGCCGACCCGCGGTCGCCGAGGACACGATCACGTGGTGCGCGCCGCTCTGCCGCAGCAGCGGGGCGTTCTCGGCCTCCCGTACGGCGGCGATGATACGTACCTGACCGGCGGTGAGCTGCCGGGTGGTCAGCGCCACCAGCACCGAGGCGTCGTCGCTGTCGGTGGCGATGATGACCGCCTTGGCGTTGCGGACGTGCGCCTCCTCCAGCACCGACGAGCGGGTGGCGGAGCCCTCGATGGCGACCAGCCCGGCCGAGGTGGCCTGCCGCAACGCCGTCCCGTTGCGCTCCACCACCACGATCCGGGACTTGTCCAACCCGTTCTCCAGCAGGGCGGAGACCGCGCTGCGACCCTTGGTGCCGTAGCCGCAGATGATGACGTGGTCCTTCACGGTTCTCCTCCACCGCCCCAGCCGACGGCCGGTCCGGTACTGCTCGGTCAGGACTTCCAGGGTGGTGCCGACCAGGATGATCAGGAAGATCACCCGGGCCGGGGTGATGAACAGGACGTTCACCAACCGGGCGGACTGGTCGTACGGGGTGATGTCGCCGTACCCGGTGGTGGAGAGGGTGACCACCGCGTAGTAGAAGCAGTCGAGCAGGGTCAGCCCGTTCTCGTCCACGTCGCGGTAGCCGCCACGGTCCAGGTAGACCACGGCGACGGTGAGCAGGACCAGGCCGAGGGCGGCGGCCAGGCGGAGACTCAACGCGCTGAGCGGACCCCGCCGCTGCGCCGGGAAATGGATCACCGTCGGTCCTGCTCTCCCCGGGTCGCCTGCACGAGCACAACATAGCGGTTGGCAGGCGGATCGACCGGGCGGGTCGCCGACCCTACCTGCGGTGAACGACCTCTCACCCTCGCGGCGGGCGGTGCCGGGCCCGGGAAACCGGCATGATGGGAGGGTCCCGGGACACCGGCCACGAGGAGGCCCGCATGTCGCTGCTGCGTCGGGTGATCGGCGGCGTGCTGCGCCGGGTACGCCTGCGTCAGGGCCGCACCCTGCGCGAGGTGGCCGCCGCGGCCGGGGTGTCCCTGCCCTACCTCTCCGAGGTCGAGCGGGGGCGGAAGGAAGCCTCCTCCGAGGTGCTGGCGGCGATCTGCCGGGCGCTCGGGATCAACCTGTCCGACCTGCTCGAAGAGGCCCGCGACGAGCTGCGCCGGGTCGAGCGCCGGGTGCCCGTGCCGCCGGGCGGCAGCCTGGCCCGGCTGGACCGGGTGCCGACCGCCCGCCGCGACGGCACCGCCGCCCACCTGTCGGTCGGTCGGCCCACCGTCGGGTTCGGCCGTCCGGACGGCGGCGTGCCGTCGGGGGTCGGGGGTGCCGGGTTCCCGGTGCCGGGGGTCGCCACGGCCGTCCGGGTGGTCGCCGTGGCGTCGGCCGCCCGCCCCGCTGCGCGTACCCCCAGGGTGCCGGCGCGGCGGTGGGCCCGGACGGGCCGGCGGCGGCTGCCGGTCAGGTAGGCCGGCCGGATTCTGCCGACGGCGGATCTGCCGGCGGCAGAAAGGCTGGGGCGGTGACCGCCCGGCGGCGCAGGCTGGACCCGCCGGTTCCCGGGGCGGGGTGAGGTCGCCCGCCCGCCGGCGACGCGGAGGGTGGTCACCATGATCGGGTACGACGTGCGCATGCTGGACGGCGGTCAGCCGGCCTTCGGCGACCAGGTCTTCGAGCGGCTGCTACGCGAACGCATCATCTTCCTGGGCACCGAGGTCACCGACGCCTCGGCCAACCAGATCTGCGCGCAGATCCTGCTGCTCGCCGCCGAGGACAGCGAGCGGGACATCTACCTCTACATCAACTCGCCTGGTGGTTCGGTCAGCGCCGGCATGGCCGTCTACGACACCATGCGGTACGTCCGCAACGACGTGGCCACCCTGGCTTTGGGGCTGGCCGGGTCGATGGGGCAGTTCCTGCTCTGCGCGGGGGCCGCCGGGAAGCGGTTCGCCCTGCCGCACGCGCGGATCATGATGCACCAGCCCTCCGGGGGGATGGGCGGCACCGCCGCCGACATCACCATCCAGGCGGAGAACATGCTGCACGTGAAGCGGACGATGCAGGAGCTGATCGCCCGGCACAGCGGGCGCACCCTCGACGAGATCCAGGCCGACTGGGACCGGGACCGGTGGTTCACCGCCGAGCAGGCCCGGGAGTACGGCCTGATCGACGAGGTGCTCACCCGGGTCGACCAGCTTGCCGGCTGACCGTCGCCGGTCGGGGGTATCGCGTGCCGACGGCCGGCGGCCGTCGTCCGTGCGTCGGGTCGGGGTCCCGGCGGAGGTCCGCCGGGACCCCGCGCGCTGCCGGTGGCCCGCCGGGGCGGACGGCCGTGAGCCCACCGCGTCCACAGCCGTCGGACCCGCCCCCTCGCTCGGGTCCGACACCCGCCGGTCGCACCGCGGCGGACGCTCGTCGATGCGGCAGAGCGTCAGCGGTACGCGACTTCCCGCGCGGGCCAATACAGCAGGGCGCATTTCCCACAAATATCGTGGCATCGATGCGGCTCGCCGGCCACCGCTACCGGGAGGCGGGCCGGCGACGGCCCGGACCACCGGCGTGGCCGTGACCACGAGAGAGGTTCACCCGTCGACGGTCAACACCACCTTGCCCAGGGCCCGCCGCCCCTCCAGGTCGGCGTGCGCGACAGCCGCCTGCGCCAGCGGGTACGTCGACACCAACGGACGCCACCAGCCCCGACCACCCAACTCCACCGACCGGGCCGCCAACCCGGCGATCCCGCCCGGCCGGTCACGCAGCCGCTGCCCGAGCCACCCGACGGTCAGGCTGCGCCCCACCAGATCCGCCGTGTCGACCCGGGTCGGCTCCCCCGCCGACCAGCCGAACATCACGAACCGGCCGCCCGCCGCCGTCGCCTCCAGGGCGGCCCGGCCCACCGCCCCACCGACCCCGTCGTACACCAGGGTCGGCCCGCCGACCCGTGCCCGGAGCAGGTCCGTCCAGTCCGGCCGGTCGTAGTCGACCACCACCACGTCCGCACCCAGCTCACCGAGCCGGGCCGTCCGGCGGGCACCCCGGGCCGCGGCGACCACCGTCGCGCCGGCCGTCCGGGCCGCCTGCACCAGCAGCCAGCCCATCCCCCCGGCCGCCGACAGCACCAGCACCACGTCGTCCGCCGTCGGCGGCTCCGTCTCGACGACACCGAGGGCGGTCCGGCCCGTCCCGACCAGCGCCACCGCGTCGGCGAACGTCATCTGCTCCGGTACGACGAACAGCGACTCGACCGCGGTCACCGCCTGCTCGGCGTACCCGCCGGGGACCATGCCGAGGTGGGCGACGACCCGCCGGCCCCGCCACGCCCCGTCGACCCCGGCCCCGACCAGGTCGACCGTGCCGGCGACCTCCCGGCCCGGCACCGTCGGCAGCGCCGGCAGCGACAGCGGGCCACCCGCCTCGCCCCGGCGCAGCGCGGTGTCGAGCAGATGGACCCCGCTGGCCGCCACCGCGATGCGCACCTGCCCGGGGCCGGGTGCCAGGTCGGGCAGGTCGTCGAGGACGAGGTTGGTGGCAGGTCCGAACTCGTGAAGGCGAATCGCACGCATGCCCCCATCCGACAACCTGCACCGGACGTGAGGTCAAGAACCGGGTGCGGGTCGACGGTCAGGCGCAGGGCCCGGCGGTGAGGTGGTCGGTGAGCGCGGTGAACTGCGCCCGGGTCAGGTACGACGGGTTGGCCGCCTGCGGCTGGCGGAACACCTCCAGGCCGGCCAGCCGGGGATCGGCGCGCAACCGGTCCCGGTGCAGCCGACGGGGTACGGGCAGCACGGTCAGGTCCAGCGGCACCGTCCAGGGCGCCCCGGGCTCCCCGCCGGGCACCGGCTCACCGGTGAGCCGGCCGACCCCCCAGACGCCGTAGGGCAACCGTCCCCGGCTGCCGCTGGCCCAGAACACCACGGGCTGGCCCGCCCGCATCAGCCGGGCCCGGTAGCCGGGGCGGACGCACCAGCCCGTCACCCGGGGATCCCGGGCGAACCGGCCGGCGAGGTCGACCAGGTCGGCGTTGCCCTTGATCAGCCAGGCGCCCAGGTCGTCGTGGGTCACCCGCCGCCCGTCGGCGCGTCCGTCCGGCACGTCCAGCCCTCCCGAGCGTCAGATCAGCCCCTCCCGGACCGCGTACGCTACCGCGTGCGTGCGGTTGCGGAGCTGGAACCGGCTGGTGATGTCGTGCAGCACGTTCTTGACGGTCCGCTCCGAGTAGCTCAACCGGGTCGCCACCTCCCGGGTGTCCATCCCGTCGGCCACCAGCCGCAGGATCTCGCTCTCCCGCACCGAGAGCCCGTTGACGTCGATGCCGCGCGGGGCGAGCACCGTCTGCTGGAGCCGGGTCACCTGCTTGACCAGCAGCCCGAGCACCTCCGGGGGCATCGCCGCGCCACCGGAGGCGGTGCTGACCACGAGCTGGGCCAGCCGGTGGCCGGTCGCCTCGGTGCGCGAGGCGAGGGCGCGTACCCCCAGCTCCACGGCGGGGATCAGCGCCGAGTCCGACTCGACGGCCGCGACCAGCACGAACCGCCGGCAGCCCAGCCGGCGTACGGCCCGGAGCACGTCGAGCGTGCCGTGGTCGAGGGTGTCGGCGGCGACCACGCCGACGGTCTCGGCGGTGATCATCTGCGCGGGCACGACCTCGATCTCGGCCCGGCCCCGCAGCGCCGCGGTGATGCCGGCCGTGGAGATCGGGTCGGGGGTACGGATGTAGGTCTGGGCACGTCCGTTCATGGCGGTTCCTTAGCTTCCGGGCTGAGTCGAGCGTCAGCTGCCAGGCTGCCGTTCAGCAGGGGGACAGATCGGTGGTCCGGAGGCCGGTGCCGTGCGGTTCCGTGACCGGGGCAAGTCGCTTCGCCGAGGTGGACACCGGCCGACGGGTGGTGGCGGTGTCCGTCGTCCACGGTAGAGACGGCGGTCGGCCGGGCACTGGAGGCCGACTGGACGCCGTCGAATCGACATCCTTGCCGGGCGACAACGTTTTGAGCTGCTCAAATACACGACCGTCCAAAAGCGAGCCGCCGGAGCACCGGCAGAACCGGCAGAACCGTTGCCCCGGCGGGCGACCACTGCTGCCCGATCGGCAGGTTTCGACGGCGTTTCACCCGGTGAATGAGTGTGGAAGATCATGGTCATCCGACCGGTCAACCGGCAGAATCATGTGCTGGCCGCGCTGGTGGGAAGGACGCGCAGCCATGACAGGGAGGCCGGTCGATGGCCGACGGCGGTGCTGAGATCCGACGACGACGACTGGGTGCCGGGTTGACCCAGGAGCAGCTGGCCGAACGGGCAGGAATCAGTGTCCGGGCGGTGCGCGACATCGAACAGGGCCGGGTCCGCAACCCCCGGGCCGAATCCCTCCGACGCATCGCCGACGCCGTCGGGTTGCCCCACCCGCAGCCACCCGGCCCCGCGCCACCCACCGTCGCGCCGGCACCCACCCTCCGCATCGACGTGCTCGGCCCGCTGCGCATCCAGGTCGGGGCCGAACCGGTCGCGCTCGGCGCCAACCGGCAACGGATGCTGCTCGGCCTGCTCGCCCTGCACCCGGACACGATCGTGTCCCGCCACGAGATCGTCGACGTGCTCTGGGGCCACGACCCGCCGGACAGCTGCCTCAACCTCGTCCACACCTACGTCGCCCGGCTGCGCCGGGTGCTGGACCGGCCCGGGAACACCGGCACCACCATCACCCACGTCGGTGGCGGCTACCGGCTCCGGGTCGACCCCACCCAGCTCGACCTGAGCGAGTTCGCCACCGTGATCGAACGCGCCGAGGGCAGCGTCGCGGGCGACCTGGCCAGCCTGGACCGGCTGGCCGGCGCACTGGCGCTGTGGCGCGGGCCGGTCCTGGCCGACGCGGCGGCGAGCCTGGCCCAGCACCCCACCGCCGTCGCCCTGAACCGACGCCGCATCGCCACCGCCGTCACCTACGCGACGCTCGCCGTCGACCTGGGACTGCCCGACCGGGCCGTCCGGGAGCTGCACGCGGTGGCCCGCCACGAACCCCTGCACGAACAGGTGCACGCCCGGCTCATGCTCGCCCTCGCCGCCTGCGGCCAGCAGGCCCGCGCGCTGACCCTGCACCGCAAGCTGCGGGACCGCCTCGCCGAGCAGCTCGGCGTGGAACCCGGCCCGGAACTGCGCGAGGCACAGCTACGCATCCTGCGCCAGGACCTGCCCCGGGTGGTCGCCCGCCCGGCCGCCGGTGACGCCCCGGCCGTACGCCCCGGGGCCGCACCGCACCGGCCCGAGGCGTCGCCGCCGGCCCGCCCGCCCAGCCACCGCCCGCCGGCACAGCTGCCCCCCGACGTCGCCTACTTCACCGGACGCGACACCCAGCTGGCCGCGCTCGACGCGCTGCTGGCCGGGGAGACGGCGACCCGGGGGCCGGTGGTCATCTCCGCCATCACCGGGATGGCCGGGGTCGGCAAGACCGCCCTGGCGGTGCACTGGGCGCACCAGGCTCGTCGGCACTTCCCCGACGGGCAGCTCTACGTCAACCTGCGCGGCTACGCGACGGCCAGCCCGGTACGCCAGGAGGAGGCCCTGGCCGGGTTCCTGCACGCGCTCGGGGTGCCGGCCGAGCAGGTGCCGGTCGACGCCGGGCAGGCCGCCGCGCTGCTGCGTACCATGCTGGACGGTCGCCGGATGCTGGTGGTGCTGGACAATGCCGCCAGCGCCGACCAGGTACGCCCGCTGCTGCCGGGCAGCGCCGGCTGCCTGGCGTTGATCACCAGCCGGGACCGGCTCAGCGGGCTCGTCGCGGTCGACGGCGCGCGCCGCATCGACCTCGACGTGCTCACCGCCGCCGAGGCGGGCACCCTGCTCACCCGGATCATCCCCACCGATCGGATCGCCCGCGCCACCGAGATCGCCGAGCTGGCGACGGTCTGCGCCCGGCTGCCGCTGGCCCTGCGGATCGCCGCCGCCAACCTGATCGACCAGCCCGACCAGTCGATCAGCGCGCACACCGCCCGGCTGACCGCCGGCAACCAGCTCGCCGACCTGCGTATCGAGGGCGACGACCAGGCGGCCGTCCGGGCGGCGTTCGACCTGTCGTACGCCGCCCTGCCCACCCCGGCACGGCGGCTGTTCCGGCTGCTGGGCACGGCACCCGGGACGGACGTCACGGTGGCCGCCGCCGCCGCGCTGGCCGGGATCGACGAGCCGGTGGCCGCCCGCGAGCTGGACCGGCTCGCCGCCGCGCACCTCGTCGGGCAGGTGGCCCCCGGCCGGTACACGTTCCACGACCTGCTGCGGCTCTACGCCCGGGAACGGGCCACCGCCGAGGACCCCGGGCCGGAGCTGCGGGCCGCCACCCGGCGGCTGTACGGCTGGTACCGGCAGCGCACCGAGGCCGCCGCCGTCGCCGTCTACCCGCACCTGGTGCGGTTGCCGCCCGACGGGACCGCACCGGCCGCCGGGGGGTCGCCGTTCCCCACCTCCGCCGGGGCGATGGCCTGGCTGGAGGCGGAGCACACCAACCTGATGCGGGTGATCGCGCACGCCGCCGAACCCGACGCCGACCCGGCCGCCTGGCGGATCCCGGACGCGCTGCGCGGCTACTTCCAGTTCCGCCCGCACAGCGACGGACTGGTCGCCGCGACCAGCGCGCTGCGCGCCGCGCAGCAGGCCGGCGACCACGCCGGCGAGGCCGCGAGCCGGCTCGGGCTGGCCAGCCTGCACCTGCGTCGCGGCGAGTACGCGGTGGGCCTGTCCCACGCGACCGCGATGATCGACGCGGCGCACCGGGCGGCCTGGCCGGAGGGCCTGGCGGCGGCGTACGGCACCTGCGGACTGGTGCACCTGCGGGCCGGTCGGCTGGCCGAGGGGGCCGAGCTGACCCGGCTCGCGGTCAGCATCCACGAACGTCTCGGCGGCCCGGAACGGCTCAGCACCAGCCTCGGCAACCTCGGGGTGATCTACCGGGACATGGGACGGCTCCGCGAGGCCGCCGAGGTGTTCCGGCAGGCGTTGACGTTGACCCGCAGCACCGGGATGTTGATGAGCACCGGGATCAGCCTGAGCAACCTGGGCGAGGTGCAGCACGCCCTCGGCCAGCACGACGAGGCCCTCGACCACCTGCGGGAGGCGCTGGAGCTGAGCCGGCGCACCGGCTACCGGCCGACCGAGACGGAGAGCCTGCGCCGGCTGGCGGCGCTGCGCGCGCAGGGCGGTGACCTGGGCCCGGCGACCGAACTGGCCAACGCCGCGCTGGCCCTCGCCGATCTGATCGGCGACCCCGCCCAGCAGGCCGCCGCCCGTAACGTGCTGGGCGCGATCCACCTGCGCAACGGCAATCCGGCTGCGACCACCGAACACCGGCGGGCGCTCGACCTCGCCCGCGCCGGTGGGGCCCGGGGTGAGGAGGTCGAGGCGCTGATCGGGCTGGCCGAGGTGCACCGGGACACCGATCCGACGGAGGCGGTCGCGCTGGCCCGGCAGGCCCGCGCGGTGGCCCGCGCCGCCGGCTACCGGGTGTGGGAGGGGCACGCGCTGATGGTGGCGGCCGAGGCGCTGCGGGCCACCGGCCCGGTGACCGCCGCCCGGACCGCCGAGGAGGCGTTGGCGACCCACCGGGAGACCGGTCACCTGCTCGGCCAGGTCCGCGCGCTGCGGCTGCTGGTCGCGCTCGGCGCGGACGGCGGCGTCGACGCGGCCGCGCAGGCGACGTACCGGCGGGAGATCGCCGAGTTGTCCCGGCGGCTGCGGCCCGCCCGGGACGAGGACCTGCCGGTCAGCCCGTGACGGTGAACCGGCGGCGGCTCTCGTCGTCCAGCGGGGTCAGGGTCGGTCGGCCGGCGGAGTCCACGTCGAACGCCAGCCGACCCTCGACCGGGGCGGTCTCGTCCTGGTGCGAGACGTGCCAGCCGATCCGGAGTCGCGGTGCGCGGTCGTCGCCGCCCGGTTCCCAGTCGGGGGTGAGCACCAGCCGGGTCCACGCTCCGGTGCTGTTGCGCACCGCCTGCGGACCGGGCCCGCCGTCGGCCCCGGACACCAGGAGCGCGACCTGTAGCAGGCCGGTGTGCCGCCGTCCCCGGTGCCACAGCACCGGCCACGCCTCCCGGTTGGCCGTCGGGTCGTCGCCGTAGTAGGCGTCGACGTGCGCGTCGCCGCCCTCGGGCAGCCGGTGGGCGTCGCCGCCCTCGGACGGCTGGTGGGCGAGGCCGCCCTCGGGCGGCCGGTGGGCGGTGCTTCGGTCGATGCCGGCCGGGGCGACCAGGTAACGGTGCATGGTGAACCGGAACCCCAGCAGCAGCCGGACGACGCCACCGGCCCGCCCCGGCCCCCGGTCGGCCCGGTAGGCCAGCAGCAACGCACCGGGTTCCGGGGTTGCCGGGTCCAGCATCGCCGTCCGCTGCTCACCTGCCGCGTCGCGGACCGTCAGCGTCCGCGGGCCGTCCAGCCCGTCGAAGCCGGTCACCACGACGGTGTCGTCGGCGTACGGCGTCAGCCGGAACGCGGCCGGCTCGGCCGGGGCGGCGGTGAGCCCGGTCGCGTGCCACACCGGGCGGGCCCCGCCGGGTCGCCGGGCGTCGGCCGGGGGCACCGGCGGCCGGTCGTGCACCCCGGCGTCGACAGGCGTGACGAGGAAGTGGGTCCGGGTCTCCAGGGACCGGTCGGCCACCTCGAAGAGCCCGTCGCTGTGCACCAGGAACGACCCCACCTCGTCGTGTTCCGGGGTCAGCGGCACCCCGTCGACGGTGGTCCGCTCGTGGTGCACCCGGTAGCCGACCCGGACCGCCGGCATCGTCCCGTGGCCGGTCTCCAGCCGGGCGGTGAACACCAGCGAACCCACCTCGTTGAACTTGTTGAATGGGTTGCGGCCGGCCGTGACGGCGTGCGGCGACACGCTCAGGTCGGCGACGCCCCAGCAGGGGAAGGACGCCAGCGCGGCCCGCCGGGACGACGCCGGGCCGGCCCCGACGTCGGCGGGCACGTAGTCGAACGTGGTGAACCGGACCAGCAGGTCCACGCAGACCCGCTTCGGGCCGGTCGGTCCGCCCCGCCGACGCAGGTAGCGCAGCCAGTACGAGTGCCGCCGCCCCTGCTCGCCCCGGACCATCGCGGTGCCGGCGAGGTAGGGCTGCGCCGGGGTGACCAGGTCCCGCAGCGTCGCCTGCTCGGGGAAGCCGGCACCGGCGAACCCGGTCACCGTGAAGGCGTCGCCCACCGGTGGGTCGGGCCGGTAGCCGACCAGCCGCATCCGACTCGGCACGGTGTCCTCCGCTCAGTTCGTCACGGTCAGGTGCCGGTAGGTCTGCTCGTCGCCGAAGCGGACCAGCGGCCCGCCGGAGGCGTCCACGGTGATCAGGAACGCGCCGCCGAGCGGGGTGCCGGGGCCCACAGCCGGGGCCACCGCCACCTCCGACCAGCGGACGAGCAGGCCCGGCACGTCGCCGTCCGGGCCGTCGTACCACTCGGGGACGAACCGCAGCCGTGAGCCGAGCGTCCCGGGCGGGCCGGGGTCGGCGTCGTCGGGCAGCGGGCGCAGCGACACGTCGGCGAACCCCGGGTGCCGGCGGCCGTGGTGGAAGACCACGGCGTCGGCGAACTCGTTCGACTCGACCAGGTACGAGCAGGTGAGCAGGCGCAACGCGAGGCGGGCCCGGACCCGGCCGGCCCGTGGGCCCTCGGCCGGGTCGCCGGGCCGGGCGTACTCCACGATCATGCCGTCGTCCCGGATGTCGACGCCCATCGACGCGCGGTACCAGCGCGGATGCCCCTCGTGCCACACGTCGATCTGCGGCGGGCCGGCGATCCGCTCGAATCCCTGCACCTCGACCGCGCCCCGGCGGGCCCGGCCGGTCAGCACCCGCATGGCGGTCACCGGTGGTGGGGAGGTGACGCCTGTCGCCCGGTAGACGGTGAGGCTGCGGGTGGGCGGCGGGTCGGCTCCGACCAGCGGCCGCCCGTGCACCGCGCCGCTGACCGGGACCAGCCGCCACGACGAGGGCCCGGACGCCGGTTCCAGCGTGACCGCGCCGTCGCTGTGCACGGTCAGCGCCCCGGTCTCCTCGTGGCCCGGGGCGACCGCCGGGCCGAGCACCTGGTTCTCCGCGTGCCGGACCCGGTACCCGATCCGGATCGCCGGCACCGGGGCACCGGTGCCGGCAGCGGGGGCGAGCACCATCGTCGGCTCGAAGACGAGGTGGCCGGGGTCGTTGAACTTGTTGAACGGGTTCCGGCCGCCGACGCCGGTGTCGCGCAGCGCGATGCTGAGGTCCTCGATCCCCCACAGGCCCGGCGGTGGTGCCGCCGACCGGGGCGAGTACCGGTCGGTGCGGGGGCGGGGCTGGTAGGGGAAGGTGCCGAACCGGATCAGGAACTCCGCCGCGACCAGCTTGCGGCCCTCCGGCCCCCGGTGGCGGTAGCGCAGCCAGTAGCAGTGCCGGCGGGTCCGGGTGCCCCGGTCCAGCCACACCGCGCCGTCGAACTCGTCGGGCCACAGGTCGTCGGCGGGGAACTCCCCGACCGGCAGGCCGGCGTCCCGGAAGCCGGTCACGGCGAACCGGTTGCCGGACAGCTCCTCCGGCTCGTACTCGATGCTGGTCACGTGGTGACGTCCCTGCTCGACCGGTCGGCGGGCCCCGGGCACGACGATGGCCGGTCGGTCCATCGGGCCCGCCGGTGGCGGGCCGGGAGCCGCCGGTGGGGCGGTCCCGGCCCGGCACCGGTCGGGTCACACCAGGTCGTACTCGCGGGCCAGGTACTGGAACCTCTCGACGGTCAGCACCGTGGCCAGGACCCGCTGGTCGGCCACCGAAAGGTCGTCCACCTCGTCGTCGACCACCCGGTCGAGCACCTGCCGGGCGGTCTCCGGGTCGAGGTCGGCCAGTGGTTCCGGCGTCGGCCCGACCGGCTCGACCTGGTCGGCCGGCCCGACCTGGTCGGCCGGCCCGACCTGGTCGCCGGGTTCCGGTTGCCCGCCGGGGTACGCCGACGCGTCCGGCCCGTGGTCCTGCTGGTGGTAGCCGTACTGGTCGTAGCCGTGCTGGTCGTAGCCGTGCTGGTCGTAGCCGTGCTGGTCGTAGCCGTGCTGGTCGTAGCCGTGCTGGTGGTCGTGGTCCTGCTGGTCGTAGGACTGCCCGGACTGGTCGTAGCCGTGCTGCTCGTAGCCGTGCTCGTCGTGGGACTGCCCGTCCTGGTGGTAGCCGTCCTGGTCGGCGGCCTGGTGCGCGGCGGCGATCCAGTTCTGGGTCACCGAGTCGATCACCCGGGCCATCTCCGTCGCCGGCTCACCCAGCTCGTCGACGGCGAAGATCTGCACCGGCGGGAAGGCGCCGGCGTGGTGGTAGACGGTGTCGTAGAAGTCGGCCAGCCAGCCGTTGCGCTGGTACCAGCCGGGGTCGCCCCAGCCCTGCCCGAGCAGGTCCGGCACCTGCTCCCAGCCGGCGTCCGGCTGCTCGGCGAGGATGCCGTGCGCGCTGACCGCCGCCCAGCACAGGTAGGCGTACGCGTCGTCGAGGCCGGCCGGGCCGGTGGTGTCGAAGGTCTCCGGATAGTTCATCGGTCGTCTCCCGCTCAGCCCGTGACGGTGAAGTACTTGTTGCTGTCGGCGTCGAGCAGGCGGAGCACCGGGCTGCCGGACGGATCGGTCCCGAGGCGGAACCGCCCCTTGTTGCTGTGCTGGCGGCTCCGCCCGTCCGCGCCGGCGTGCTCGGCCGTCCAGTCGATGCGGAGCTGCACCCCGACCTGCCCCGGCACCTCCTCGACGTACGGCCCGAAGAACAGCGTCGACTCCTCGTGGTGCCGGTTCTTGACCGCGTCGACGTCGTACCGCCGACCCTCCTCGCCGACCACCACCGGATCGCCGTGCCCCACCTCCAGCACCCGCAGCGAGACGTTGCGGAAGGCGGTGTAGCGGACCCCGCCCACGTAGACGATCTGCCGGTGGCCGTCGTCGGGTGCGGTGACGTACGGGACCATGGTGAACCGCAGCAGCAGCAATGTTCGGATCTTGGTGCGGACCTTCCGGCCCAGCACGGCACCGTCGCGGACGTACTCCAGCCGCAGCGACGCCTCGTGCCCCTCGTCGTCCGCCGCCGTGGCGACCACCGGCGGCTGACCGTCGTTGAGGACGGTGACGGTGTTCGGGCCGTCCATCCGCTCGAAGCCGATCACCTTCATGCCCTTGTGCTCGTGCGGGTCGAGCATCCGGCCACCGCGGTCGATCCCACCCAGCTCGATGCGTTGGGCCTTGAGCATGCCGGTCGTGACCGGCTGACCGTCCTCGCCCTCCGGCACGGCCCGGGTCGGGCGGTCGTGCACGCTGCCGCTGAGCGGGGTGATCCGGAAGTGCTTCTCGGTCCGTCCCTCCCCCGGGTTGATCTCGAAGCTGCCGTTGCTGTGCACCAGGAACGCGCCGACGTCGTTGTGGCTCAATCCGAGTGGCGCGCCGAGCAGGTTCTTCGCCTGGTGCTGCACCCGGTAGTTGATCCGCAGGTGGGGCATGCCGCCGTTGACGGCCGCCACCTCGAAGGTCAGGCTGCCGGACTCGTTGAACTTGTTGAACGGGTTGCGCCCCCGGCCGGTCGCCAGCAGCGACACGCTCAGGTCGGTGATCCCCCAGAGCGGGTAGTCGCGCAGGATCGCCCGCTCCTGCGCGGTCGGGCCACCCTCACCGTCCTTCGGTACGTAGTCGAAGGTCGTGAAGCGCACCAGCAGCTCCACGCAGACCCGCTTCTTGTCGGTGACCCCGATGCCCCGGCGCAGGTAGCGCAGCCAGTAGACGTGCTGCCGGGACTGACCGCCCTGGACCATGACGAGCTGGCCGTGGGCGATCGGCACCGGTGAGATCAACTGGTTCAGCGGCAGCTCGGTCCGGAACCCGGCGTTGCTGAACCCGTTGACCTGGAACACCCCGTCCGTCAGGCCCTTGGCCTGCCCCTGCGCGAACCCGATCATGTTCGCGGTGGTGTTCAGGGCGATGGCGACTTCTGTCACGGATACACCTCCGACGTGGGACCGTCGGGCCGGTCGGCCGACGGTGGTGGTGGTTGTCGGGTGCCGCCGCCGGGGCCCGGTGCCCCGACGTCACCCGCTGCCCGGCGACCGCTCACTCCCGGGCGAAGAACTCGAACTCGCTGACCGTCACGTCGGTGCCCTTCTCGGCCCGGTGCACGTCGGTGACCTGGATCTGCACGGTGGTGACCCCGTCGGCCCCGTCGAGGGTCAACGTCTGGGGCTCCCCGGTGTCCTCGACGGTGAGGGTGTCCGACCGGTTGGTGGAGTAGACCAGGTGCAGGGTCATCGGCCGGTGGGTCGCGGTGTAGTCCTCGGCCGTGCCGGCGGTCACGATCAGCCGCTCCAGGTCGACCTCCGCCGCGAAGCGCAGGGTGACCGTCGGCGGTTTCTCCTTGTCCCAGCGCACCTGCCAGTGCGTGTTGCGGTACTGGTCGACGCTCAGCTCCGGCCCGTGGTCGCGGACCGACGCGCCGCCGGTCACCTGCACCGGCCGGACCGCCACGAACCGGGGGTTGATCTTCCGGTCGGCCCAGTCCCGCGCCCCGGTCACCGGCCCGGAGACCGCCCCGTTGATCCGTTCCCGCAGCGGCGGATAGATCAGGTAGGCCACTCCGATCGCGAAGAGCAGCACCGCGGCGACCGCGTTCGACCGCTGGTAGATCGCGTGCAGCACGCCACCGACCCCACCGGGTCGGCCGCCGCCGGGCGTCCCGGGCCGGGTCCCGGCCGCGGTGACCCGGGGGCCACGGCGCGGCAGCAGGCGCTGCCACCAGCGTCGACGCACCACCTGGGCGGTCCGCAGCGAGTCGCCGCACCGGCTGCAGAACCGGCGGGTCGGCGCGTTGCCCTCGCCGCACTCGCCGCAGATCAGGTCACCGGGCTGCCGTCGCCTGGTGGACGCCTTCGCGCCGACGGTGGCCACCCGGGGCCGGACCGCCTGCGGGGCGACCTCCTCGGGCTCGACTGTCGCGGCGGCGGTGGCCCGGGAGCCGACCCGCCCGCCGGTGGCCGGCGCGCCGGGCAGCACGGAGTCGACCGACCCGTCGGCGGCGACCAGGGCGCTGGTGTGCGGCGCGGCACGCGTGTCGCGCCGGGGCGGGGACGCCGGATTCCTCGGAGCGGTCGGCAGCTTCGCCCCGGCCACCCCGGGCGGCGGGGGCGGTAGCCGGCGCGGCGACCCGACGGCGCCGGTCGGGGCGGTGTCCGGCGGACCGGCCGGCGTGTCCTCGGCCGGCGACGACGTCCCGCCGGCCGCCGGGTCCATTCCGGACGGGCCGGTACGGGCACCCGGCGGCACGGTGCGGGCCGCCCGGTCCGGCAGCCGGGCCGCCGGTACCCCCGGCGGCGGCGGTGGCAGCCGGCGTGGCGGCGGCGACACCGGTGCCGGAGCGCCGTCGGGTGCAACCGTCGCGGCCGGCCCGCCGGCGGCGGCGGACCCGGCAGGCGACGTTCCCGGCGGCGCGGACCGGACCTCCGGCGGACCGGACCCCGGCGGACCCGGCCGCGCCCCGGGCGGACCGGACCGGACGCCCGGCGGCGTCGTCCCCGGCGGGCCGGGACGCACCCCGGGCGGCACGGCACCGGCCGGCCCCACCCCGGGCGGACCCGGCCGTGCCCCCGGCAGACCCGCCCCGGGCGGACCCGGGCGCGTCCCCGCCGGACCCACCCCGGGCGGACCCGGCCGTGCCCCCGGCGGACCCATCCCCGGTGGCCCCGGGCGCACCCCGGGCGGACCGGGACGCAGACCCGGTGGGCCGCCGGGCAGGCCGGACGCTCCCCGGCCCGTCCCCTCGCCGACCCGCACCACACCCTCGTTGACAGGTGAACCGCACGGCGCGGGCGCGATCACCCCGGCGATACGTTGCAGCAGCGTCGGCTTCTGCCGAAGCTCCTGCTCCGCCTCCCGGACCGTCTCGACCGGGATCTTCGGCACGGTCTTCTCGCCGGTCCACTCCAGGAAGCTGCCGCAGGACCCGCAGAAGGTGTCCGCGTCACCGTTGTGGTTGCCGCACTCACGACAGATGATCACGGTCGAGCACCTCCAGGGTCGTCGTCACGTGCGCCGGTACGACCGCGCGGCACAGCTCGTCGAGGGCGTGCCGGGCCACGGCCGCCGGGTCGTCCACCCGCACCCGCACGTGCACCCGGGCCGGTGGCAGCGAGTCCGGCAGCGGCTCCGGCCGGGTCGACCAGGACACCCCGGTCGAGTCGAGGACCTCCACCTCGCCGCCGGTGGCCAGCTCCAGGGCCATCCGCAGCCCGGCGACCGTCCCGCGCAGCCGGTGCGCGGCGGCCGCGCCGGCCACCATCGCGCGCTGCCGCCCGACCGGCCAGTTCTCGTCGAGCTGGGCACCGACCCAGTGGCCGAGCCAGAGCAGGAAGTCAGGCGGGGTCAGCGCCGGGTCCAGGTAGGCGTCGAGACAGTCGAGGGTGGACACCACCGGCGCGAGCACCTCGTCCAGCCCCTCGGTCCAGCGCACCAGCAGGTCGTCCTCCTGCAACAGGGCGGGCAGGAAACCGGCGATCGGGTACGGCATCGCCACGTCGACCGGGCCGCGCATCAGTGCTCCTCCACCCGGAGCTGATGGTCGAAGGAGAAGACCAGGCTGTCCGGCTCCAGGTCGATCCGGCCGGCCTCGGTGCCCCGCTCGCCGGTCACCGGGTTCGCGGTGAACAGCCGCAGGTCCTCCACCAGCTCCACCCCGCGTACCCGCTGCAACACGGCGAAGAGTTCCCCGGCCTGCACCGGACGCCCGAACGGCCAGCCCCGACCGTCCGGGCCACCGCCGGCCAGCGGGCTGAGGAAGCCGTACAGGGCGGCCAGGCCCTCCTCGCGGACCCGCTCGACGACGACCCGGGGCCGGGCGACGACCCGGGCCACCACGGTCACGCCCCGGTAGCGGGGCGGCTCGACGACCACCCGGGTGCCGATCAGCCGGGTGGCGTCCAGCCGCCCGGCCACCCGGGCGAGGCTCGACTCGGCCGGGATCAGGTCCTCCAGCCGCAGCCGCCCGTCCTGCGCGGGTGCCGCCGGCACCACCAGCAGCCGGGCCACCGGCGGGCCGTCCCCGTTGCTCGGCACGCAGCGGACCCGGGCCAGTTCCGGGGCGGCCTCCCGGGCCAGCACCTCGTGGTCCTCGGCGGTCACCGCGCGACTGCGGCTGCGCAGGGTCAGCGGGCCCCGGCGGCGGGCCTCGTCCAGCGTCTCGCCGTCCACGCCGCCGCTGGCCGGGTGCCGGTTCTCCACCCCGGCGACGTACGGGATCGAGGTCCGCAGCGCGGTGACCGCGCCGACGCCGACGTTGCCCCGGCTGCCGCCGCCGACCGCGTAGCGGCGCAGCCGCAGCCGACCGCCCCGGGGCGGCACCGCGCCGTAGCGGCGCAACGTGCCGTCGGGTTGCCGGACGGCCGGGCCGAACACCACCTCACCGGCCACCCCGTCGAGCAGGAAGTGCCGGTCCTCGGGGCCGCTGCCGGCGAAGTGCTCGACCGGCGACCACCGCTGCCAGCCGTCGTCGGAACTGACCTCCAGCACCGGGTCGCCGAAGCCGGCCAGCACCGGCCGGCGGGTCAGCGTGAACCGCTGACCGGGCACCCCCTCGGAGTCACCGATTTCCTCGTCGTCCACCAGGTCGGCGTGCACCGCGCCGGTGGTGCCGCCGACGGTGTTCGCGGCCAGCCCGAGGACCACCGGGGAGGCGCTGTAGCCGGGCTGCCCCTCCTGCGGGGTGACCACCCGGGCCCGCAGCCAACCGGCCAGTTCCCCGTCGACCAGGGTCGCCTGGTGTCCGGCGGGCACGTGCAGCAGGATCGCGCCGGGCCGGTTCAACGCCCCGGTCTCGTCCAGCCCGACCTCGCAGTCGAGCCAGCCGTCGGCGCCGCGCGCCTCCCAGCGCAGCGGCGGGTGCAGCGGGTTGACCCCGACGCCGTCGACGCGTCCCTCGAACTCCAGCCGCACCGCGCAGCCGCCGACCGCCCGGTCCAGCCCGATCAGCAGTTCGTCGCCGGGCTGCGGCACCGGGGAGAACGCGGCCACCGGACCGCCCAGTTCCAGGGCGCCGGTCTGGTCGGTGACCCCGTCGGCGGTCCGGACCCGCAGCCGGGTCAACGCGCACGGCGGCACGGTGAGGTCGGCGAGGGTGGCGAAGACCAGCGGGTCCCCGCCGTCGCCTACGGTCACCGCCCGCGTCCCCGCCGGCACGACCTGGGTGGCGCGGGCCGGGGTGGACAGCCAGAAGGTCAGCGTGGTCCGGGCGGCCGTGGGCGGCACCAGGCGTACGCCGATCAGCTCCAGGAACTTCACGTAGAGCCGGTCGGGCACCCGGTTGAGCCGGTAGATGAGCTGGTCGGTCAGCGACGCGAACGTCTCGATCAGGGTGATCCCCGGGTCGGCCGGGTGCAGGTCGGTCCACTCCGGGCAGCGGTCGGCGATCAACCGGCGGGCGTCACCGACCAGGTCGTCGAAGCCCCGGTCGTCGAGGTCGGGGGCGGGCAGCGCCATCAGCCGAGCACCCCCGTACCGGTCAGTTCCCGGTCGCCGGGCAGGGTCCGCAGGTTGAGCCCGAGGGTGCCGGGCTCGTCGGTGTCGCGTACCCGGTAGCGGATCTCGATGTGCAGCAGCCCGTCGCCGCCGGCCGGGTCCTCGGTGACGGTGACGTCGTCGATCTCGGCCCGGGTCTCCCAGCGTTCCAGGGCGGCCCGCACCTCCACCGCCACCGCCCGACGGGTCTGCCCGGTGACCGGCTCGAAGACGAAGTCGCGCAGCCGGGAGCCGAACTCCGGCCGCATCGGGCGCTCCCCCGGGTAGGTCGCCAGGATCACGCACATCGCCTGCTCCAGCAGGGCGGTGCCGCTGATCGTGGCGAGTCGACCGTTGGGCTGCACCCGCAGCGGAAAGGCACACCCGGTGCCGATGACGTCGGCCTGCATGGCACTCCTCAGTTGAGCTGGATGGGTTTGCCCTTGATGGCGGTCGACGCGGTGCCGCTGATGTTGACCTGCGTACCGCTGATGTCGACCGTCTTGCCCTTGAGCTTCAGGCTGGTGCCGCCGTCGAGGGTGAGGCTGCCGCCCGGACCGGCCTTGATCTCGACGGCGGTCTGTCCGGTGCACTCGATCAGCAACTTGCCGGGTTTGTCGGGCGCACAGCGCAGGGTCACCGTGCCGGCCACCTGGTCCATCGCCAGCGACAGCTTGTCGCCCCTGGTGCCGAGCACCACGTCGGCGGCGGTCGGCTGCCCCTTGCCGCCGGGTGGCACCTCGTCGTGGAAGACCAGCCGGCTGCCCGACGGCGACAGCAGGCCGCGCCGGATCACCGAACTGGTCTGCCCCACCGACTTCACCCCGCTCGCCCCCGGCTTCGTCGACGACGTCTGCCCGCCGTCCAGGCCGTAGCCGGTGTGCCGGCTGGGCAGGCTGCCGAGCACGTACGGGCGGCGTACGTCGCCGAACTCGAACGCGACGAGCACCTGGTCGCCCGGCTCCGGCACGAAGAACGCGCCACCGGTCGGGCCGGCGAAGAGCTGCCCCACCGGCGCCCAGTCGGTCTCGTGGTCCGGCGACAGCCAGGGCAGCGCCAGGGTGACCCGGCCCAGGTTCTGCGGGTCCTTGACGTTGCTGACCACTCCGCAGACCACCCCGTCGATCCGGGCCGGGCCGCCCGGGTCACCGCCGCCGCCGACGTTCGCCAACCCGAGCAGCGAGCGGTCCTGCGTCCCGCCGACGGTGAACTCGGTGCGGTAGCCCTCCCCGGCCTCGTCGAAGACGTGCCGGGCGGCGCTGAGCGTCCAGGTGCCGGCGAACGGTGCGGGCACCCCGTCGACCTTGACCGCCGTGCCGGCGACCAGCCGGGCGTCGCCCAGCGCCTCCCCCTCCGCCTCGGCGAACCCGCCACCGATGCTGGCGGCGAGCCCCTTCGCGACCTGGGTGACCGCGCCGTCGGCCCGGCCGGGCACGGGCAGCCCCCGGCCGACCAGGACGTGCGCGCGGGGTCCGGGGGCCGGCCCGACGTCACCGACCGCGCTGTTGCCGGCCCGGGGCGGTGCCGTCGCGCCCCGGGGGACGAACGTGTCGGCGGCGGCGGTCGGCATCCGGCCGGCGAGGCTCACCCCGTCGGCGGTGGTCGCGGTGCGGCTCGCCACCGTCGTCGCGGCGACCGGGTCCCAGGCGCGCACCTCGACCTCGGGGGCGAGGTTGCCGGCGCTGACCCGGGGCAGGAAGCGGCGCAGGTTGCCCCGGAAGGTCAGCGGCACCGGGCTGCCGGCCCGGCGGGCGGTAGCCGCCCGGCGGAAGTGGAACCGGTCCCCGTCCGCGCCGATCTCGTAGCCGATCTCCCGGGCGCGGGCGCTGAGGAACTCCCAGTCGGTCTGGGCGACCTGGGAGAGGTGGGCCAGCCGGCCGCTGGTGGCGTCGATCGTACCGACCGACAGCTTCGCGGCGGTCGCCACCTGCCGGGCGACGTCGGCATCGGACTGGTTGAGGAAGGTACGCGTCCGCCGTACCCGGTGCAGCCGGTGGTCGTGGGTGTAGCCGCGCACCACCACGTGGGCGCTGAGGTCCACGAAGTGCCCCTCCACGGCGGTCACCTCGCCGCTGATCAGCCGGTGCTCGGCCGAGCCGTCCCCGGTCGGGCCGAAGACCTGCACGGCGGTGCCCAGCTCCAGTCCGGCCGTGCGCAGCACGCTGCCGTCCAGGTCGGCGAAGGTCAGCTCGAACATGTCCGGCAGGGCGGCCTGGGTGTCCACCACCACCCGTACCAGCTGGTCGGCGGCGGCCGTCGGCAGCGCCCGGCCGGCGGTGCCGACGGTGACCCGGGGGCGCAGGGTCGCCGTACCCCAGAGCAGGCCGTGCCGGTCGATCGCGGTCATCGCCGCGCCCCGACGGACGCGCCCCTGGCCTGCGCCCGCATCGGGTCGTCGAGCCCGCTGGCCAGCGCCCGCTGCCGCCACTGCGCCGGGTCGGTCCGCACCGACCGGGTGGGCACCGGGCCACCCCGCTTGGGGAAGATCTCCCCCTCGATGACGATCAGGTCCAGGGTGGCCTGGGCCCGCACCGGCTGCCCGTCACCGTCGAACCGGGTCAGGTTGACGTTCAGCGTGCTCAGGTTGACCGCCATCGACAGCTTTCCCCAGGTGAACGTCAGCCGGGGCAGTTCGATGCTGGACGCGGTGCGACTCTGTTCGTCGACGCTCGGCGGGCCGGAGAAGGCGATCAGCTTCTGCACGTCCTGGGCCACCCCGGCACCGACCAGCAGCACCTCGCCGGCCATCACCCGCAGCGCGGTGTCGGAGGTGAGTTCCACCCCCCGGCCCCGGCCGACGAGCTGGGAGGCCCGGGAGGAACGGGTGATGCCCATCTTCGCCGGGTTGTAGGAGAACGTGACCCGGCCCAGCGACGGCGACGACAGGGTGGCCGTCTCCGCCTTGGCCTGCAGGTCGGGGAAGAACCCCTCGTGCACCAGCTCCAGCCGTTCCACCGCGACCTGGTTGCTGTCCGAGGAGAGGTCCGGGCCCGTCCACGACGACGGCCGTACGCCGTAGAGCAGCCAACTGGTGGCCGGTTCGCCGTCGGCGTCGAGCAGGGTGATCCGGGCGGTCGTCCGGGTGTCGTCGCCGGTGCCGTCCTGCCACGAACGCAGCACCCCGACCAGCCACTGTTGCAGTTGCGCGGAACTCTCCCGGTGCACCGCCCGTTCCAGCACGATCGGGGCGTAGCTGACCTCGCCGGGCAGGTGGTACTGGCCGACGTAGTCGCCGGTCACCCGGACCACCTCGGGCCGGAAGTCCGCCCGCAGGCCCCGGCAGGAACGCCACAGCCCGATCGGGACGTCACCGATGGTCACCTGGAAGCGCATCGCCAGGCCGAGCTTGAGGGTCCGCTTGACCCCCGGCCCGTCGCGGAACATCTGGAGCAGGCCGCCTGCGGCGAGCCCCTGCGCGGTCTGGCTCGGGTCGCCCAGCATCCCGCCGAGCTGGCCTGCGGAGACGGCGGCCATCAGAGCGAGAACTTCACGTCGTCGTGCAGGAAGCCGGTGTGCGCCAGTTCCAGCGTCTCGACCGCCACCCCGCTGTGGCTCGGGTCGAGTTCCGACACCGACCAGCCGACCGGGAAGAAGTGCTTCAGGTCCCAGCCGACGATCTTCAGGCCGACGCTGTCGACGAGCTGGATCGTGCCGCTGAGCGGGCGGTACCGGTTGGCCTGCTGGCAGAGCCACTCCTGGACGACCTGCGAGTCGAAGCAGACCGCCCGGCTGAGCCGGATCCGGCTGTAGGTCGGCTCCCCCACGTACGTGAAGACGTCGTTGCTGTCCCCGGCCCGGTACTCGCAGACCTGCCAGGTCACCCCCAACCCGGAGACCCGGGACCAGGAGCCGAGGTTGTACCGCTCGTCGTCGATGACCACGAGGTACCTGTGGTTGACGCCGGTGACCTCGAAGAAGCCGCCCATCAAGCGGGCCGCGGTGGAAAGACCGCCTGCCATCGTTTCGCCCTCCTCGTCGCCTCGTCCTGGCCCGCGTCCGTGCGGTCGTGCCACCTGCCGTGCGTCCTGCCACCTGCCGTGCGTCCTGCCGCCTGCCGTGCCTCGTGCCACCTGCCGTGCGTCGTGCCGCCCGGCGTGCTCAGCGGAACTGGGTCAGCCGCCCGCTGCGCTCCCGGTCGACCAACAGCTCCTGCCGCAGCCGTCCGCGTAACCGCCCGTACAGGCGGCCGGCCAGTTCCTCCAGGTCGTCGGGGTTCTCCAGGTCGACCGGCCGGCCCGACGACCGGTCCGGCACCCGGCCGGCCTCCCGGTCTAGCCGGGCCGCCGTGGCCCGTCCCCCGTCGGCCACCGTGCGCAGCTCGGCCCGGAGCCGGTCGACCGCGTCGCGTACCTCGGCGATCCGGCCCGCGCTGCGGTCGATCGCGGGTGCCGCCGTCGCGGCGGCCACCTCGGCCCGCAGCGCGTCCGGCGGCGGCCCGGCCGCCGCCGGCTGGTCGGCGTCCTGCTGCTGGTCGAGTTCGCCCCGCACCAGCGCCCGCAGGTCGTCGAGGGTGGCCGCCGGGGTGTCCATCGCCGCCCGCTGGAGCGGGTGCGCGGCGGCCGGCGGGCCGGTCGGCGCGGCCGGGGGTACGCCTCCCGCACCGGGCTTCGCCTGCCAGGTCAGCCCGCCGCCGGGGGTGGTCCCCCAGATGCCGGCGGCACCCGCAGGTGTCGGCGCGACACCTCCGTCGGCCGGCGGCGCGACAGGTGGCAGCGGGCCTCCGACACCCGGCCCGCCGCCGTCGCCGAAGGCGTGCTCGGCGGCGAGCGCCCGCGCCTCCAGGTCCCGGCCGGTGCCGCTCGACTCGGCCGGCGGTGTCGCCCCGAACGCCCGCTGCTGCACCACGTGGGCCAGCTCGTGGGCGAGCAGCGCGCGGGCGGGCGGCGCGTCCAGCGGCCCGACCGACGCCGGCAGCAGCACCTCGCCGCCCCGGGTCGCCGCCCGTGCTCCGGCCTGCTGCACCGCCTCCGTGGCCGCCGCGCCCCGCCACACCGGCACGGCGGCGACGTCCACGCCGTACCGCTGCCGGAAGCCGTCCACCAGGGCGGCCGGCACCTGTTCCGGCAGCTCGGGGTCGCCCACCGCAGCGGGCGGCGGTGCCGCGCGGTGCGTCAGCGACCCGGTCCGGTCCACCGTGGTCGGCGTCGGACCCGGCCGTCCGTCCGCCACCACCGGCGCGGCCGTGACGACCCCCACGGGGTACGCCGGGACCTGCACGTCGCCGGGTGGCACGGCCGTCAGCCGGTCGACCCGCCCGGCCGACCCCGCCGACGGTACGGGTGGGTGCGTAACGCCGGGCGGCACCGTTTCCGCCGGTCCCCGGCCGGCCGACGGCTCCTGCCCGGCCCGGCCGTGCTCCCGGTCCACTCCCGACGGAGTCCCGGCCGGCGTGGACTGCTCCGGACGCCGGGTGAGGAAGAAGGACGACGGCGGGGACACCGGCGCGGGGCGGTAGGTGTCGTGCCCCGCCGGCGGGACGGTCCGATCGTCCCCGGTGTCGTGCGCCGCCGCCGGACCCGGCCGCTCGGTCGCGATGTCGTGCCCCGGTTCCGGCGGGCCCTCCGACGCCGGCCGCTCGGCAGGGTCCGTGACCGGCCGGCTCCCGGACGCCGGCCACTGGTCAGGGTCCGGGAGTGGCCGGCGTCCGGACGCCGACCGCCCGGCGGGGTCAGCGACCGACCGGTTCCCGGACCCCGGCCAGTCGGCCGGGTCCGCGCGCCGGATCGGTGCCGTGGCACCTGCGGTCACGCCGTCCGGAGTCCCTCCGGCCGGGTGCGCCGGCGGTGCGGCTTCCGATCCGGCCACGTCGAAGGTCCCGCCCCGGTGGCCCCCCGGCACGGTCGAACGCGCCGGATGCTCCGGGCGGTCCTGCCCGCCGCCCGGCGGCCGGTCCTGCCCGACGCCCGGCGAGCCGTCCCGCCGACGGTCGACGGGGGCGTCCCGGTCGCCGCCGGTGGCCTCGTCCGGACCGATCCGGCTGGCCGGTTCGGGCTGGTCCCGGGTGGTGGACCCGGCTTCCTGGGAGGCGTGCCCGGCGAGCCGCCCCGGGGCAGCGGTGGGCGGGGCGGTCGTGCCACCCGAATCGACCGACCCGTGTTCCACCGGCGCGGCCGGCTCCGGTGCCGGTCGGGCGGTCGCCGGTCGGGCGGTGCGGCCCCGCCGTCCGGCGAAGGCGACCTCGACCGGGCGCACCTCACCGGCCGACGGCGGGGTCCCCTCCGGATCGCTCCGACCGTCGTGACCGGGGGCTTCGGTGGCCGTGCCCCGGCCGGTGGCCGGCTGGGCCGGCAGGGCACGCCCGCCGCCGGCCGACGCCCGGGACTCCTCGGCGGCCCGGGTGGCCTCCGCCGCCAGGTAGGCGACCTCGAATCCCGGCGGCGGCCAGACCTGCGCGGTGGGCAGACCGGCAGCGGCGAACTGGGCTGCCGTCCGGGCGGCTGTGGCATCCTCCCCGGCCCCGTCGGATCGCCCGGCGGACGGTGGTCGCAGCGGATTCTCCGGCCCACCCGTCGAACCCGGTGCCGGCAAGGCACCCTCCCTGTTCGCCGCCCCGCTCGGGCCACGCGGCACTGTCGAACGCTGGTCCACGGCCTCACCACCTGCCACGTTCCACCCCGGCTCCGGCGGCGAACCGCCCCACCGGTTCGGATCGGGTGGCGACGGCATCCCGGTCGCCGGGCCGGCAACCGGTTGCGGGACTCCCGGCAGGTGGCCGCCCGACCAGGGAACCCGCGACGCGTCGTCCCCGGTCAGCGGTGCCTCGTACGCCACCGGGCCGACCGGCCACCCGGCACCCGGACCGGCCGCTGCCGGCCACACCGGAGCGGGTGACGTCCACCCGGGCGGATCGGTCGGCGGGCGGTGGTTCGCAGCGGTGTCGTACCGGATCGGGGTCGGGTCGGTGACCGCCGCCGGTCCGACGGACGGCGCAGAGGGCACCGGAGTCGGGCCGGGGAACGGGCGGGCCGGGTGAGCGGCCGTCGGCGGCCACGACGGGTCGTCCGTGGCCGTCCCCGGCTGCGGGATGGTCACCATCGCCGAGGCGGGTGCCACGGTCAGCAGGGGCAGACTCGGCAGGACCGGGTGCCGGCCGGTGGGCACCGGCGACGCGACCGGACCAGACGACGCGACCGGAGCGGGTGCCCCGACCGTCCGGCGGCGACGCGGCCAGAACGGCTGTCCGGGCCGTAACGACCAGGCCATGCCCACCTCCTTCAGATTCCGGTACGGGTGTGCGGCGTCGGGCCGCCGGGGCTGGGTCGGGCTCCGTCCGGTCAGCCGCCGGCCAGGTCCACCGCGAAGCGCCCCCCGCAGCGGGGGCAGGCCACCTCGGCCCCGGTGTGCCCCTGCTGGTTGATCCGCCGGTAGAGGTCCTGGAGGAAGGCCAGGTCGGAGGCGAAGAGGTGCTCGATCACGTCGACGTCGACGGCCCGCACCCCGCCGATGCGGGTGACCGTCCGGGCGAGCAGCAGGACGCTGAGGAACGCCGGATTCTGGCGTACCCGGGGATCGCCCTGGGGGGTGATCTCGTCGCGGGCGGTGGCCAGCCGCATGGTGCCCTCGCGGTGCACCCCGCCCCGGTCGTCGACCAGCCCGCGCGGCAGCACGAACGGGTACTCGGTCCGCAGGCCCGCCGCCGGTGCGGCGGCGGGCTCGGCGAGGCTAGATCCGCGCATTGAAGTCGAACAGGTCGTCGCACATCAGCGTGACCGTCTGGTAGACGATGTCGGTGGCCCCGGCCTTGACCCCGCTGACCTCCACCCGCGACGGCCAGGCGTTGGTCATCATGTACGTCAGCCGGGCGTCGCCGTTGAGGTCGTCACCGGGGCCGTAGAGCTTCAGGGCGCAGTCCCGGTAGGCGTCGTACATCATGTTGCGCACCTTCTGGTGCCAGAGCCACAGGTCGCCGTTGAGGTCGAGGCCCCGCTTGAGGGTGACCGTCGGCGGCTTGGTCCGACCGAAGTGCCGGGAGAAGATCGGCCCGGTCGTGCCGGCGGCCATGTACTCCGCGTTCTCCACCTCGCTGCTGATCCCGACCAGCTCGGCGAAGTTGATCGCCGACATGCCCGGCACCTCCAGCCGGAAGACGGCGGCACTGATGATCTGGGTGTTCTGCTTCGGGTCCTGGGTACCCTGACCGGCCATGCTCGTTTCTCCTGGTCTCGTCGTCGCTCAGGTCGGTTGCTCGCCGCCGGGGCCGGTCAGTCGCCGGAGCCCTGGGAGAGCTGGGAGAGTCGGAACACCACGAACTCGGCCGGCTTGACCGGGGCGATGCCGATGTCGACGGTGAGGATGCCGGCGTCGAGGTTCTCCGGCGGGTTGTTCTCGGCGTCGCACTTGACGAAGAACGCCTCGGACCAGGTGTCGCCCATCAGCGCGCCGCTGCGCCAGACCCGGCGCAGGAACATCGTGATGACCCGGCGCACCGCGTCCCAGAGGCGCGGGTCGTTGGGCTCGAAGACCACCCAGTTGGTGCCGAGCAGGATCGACTTCTCGATCCAGTTGAACAGCCGCCGGACGTTGAGGTAGCGCCACTCGGCGTCGCTGGACAGGGTCCGCGCGCCCCAGATCCGGATGCCCTGCCCGGGGAAGGCCCTGATGCAGTTGACCCCGATCGGGTTGAGCTGGTCGTGTTCGCCCTTGGTCAGCCCGCTCTCCAGGGCGAGCGCACCCCGGATGATCTCGTTGGCGGGTGCCTTGTGGACGCCCCGGGTGTCGTCGTTGCGGGCCCACACCCCGGCGACGTGCCCGCTGGGCGGCATGAACACCGCCCGGCCCTGCGCCGGGTCCATCACCTTGACCCAGGGCCAGTAGAGGGTGGCGTACTTGGAGTCGTAGCCGGCGACGTCCATCCGCCACTCCCTGAGGCGCTGCGGGTGCAGGCCGGGCGGCGGGTCGAGGATGGCCACCCGGTCACCCATCAGCTCGCAGTGCGCGATCATCGCCAGCTGGACGGCCTTGAACGCCTCGTCGTCGATGGCCCCCTGCTGGTGGGCGGCGGCCAGGTCGGGGACGCAGAGCATGGTGATGTCCTCGATCGCCTCCAGCCCGGCGAAGCCGGTCCGGTCACTGACGTCGCCGACGTAGTCCTCGGCGCGTACCCGCAGGTCGCCGGTGCCGGTCGTGGTGGCCGGCAGCGCGGGCGCGGCGAGGGTGATCTCGGCGCCGCGTCGGGGCGGGGCGAGGGTCGCGCCCTTCGCCTCCTCGATCTGGATCAGCTTGGACTGCTGGCGGACGGCGGTGACCACGTTGCCCGCGCCGCGCTTGGTGGTCAGGTTGTCAAGCGTCTCGACCGGTTTGCCGGCCTGCTTGACGACGAGCTTGAACGCGTCGTCGCCGCCCTCGGAGGCGTCGGCGACCTCGACCGAGAGGTCCTGGCCGGCCGGGCCGGGCAGCGCCGCCCGGACGGTGAAGGAGAGCCGGCCGTTGTCGCCGGCCGCCGGTACGGCAGCGGCGGCGTACGACTCACCGGCGGCTTCGTCGGCGGCGGAGTCCGCGCCGGCACCACCCACCCGGACCACGTACGCGGAGCCGCCCCCGTTGAGGAAGTAGCCGTAGACCGACAGCGGCAGGAAGCTGCCCGCCACGAAACCACCGAAGGTGCGGGTGTACTGCGTCCAGTTCGTGATCAGCGTGGGCTCGTCGACCGGCCCCTTCTCGGCGAAGCCGACGAACGCGGCGACGGCCGTCCCGACCGCCTCGATCGGCCTCGACCCGGAGGAAACCTCCTCCACGTAGACGCCCGGCGACAGATACGTCGGCATCGAACCTCCTGTACGACGGTGTGATGGGGCCGAGCCTGCCAAGGCCGACCGGCCGTCAGGGCTGCCCGCCGGGACGCCGCCGGGGTAGGCACCACTGCCCCCAAGGGCAACCGATCCGCCCCGACGGCCTGCCCGGCCGCCGCCCGCGCTCCCGTTCGGGCAGCCGGCAGGGTGGACGGATGATCTGGGATGTCGACCTGTCGGTCCGGGCCTGGTTGGGCCACTACCTGCCGGCGGACGTGCCTGTCGTCTTCGACCCGCCGGACCGGTGCGCGCGGCGTGCCGACGGCGACCTGGTCTCGGCGTTCCTGCTGGACGTCGAGGAGGACTCGGCGGGCGTCTCGGCGACCTGGGACGAGCTGCGCGACGCCGACGGCCAGCTCGTCGGGCGTCGACCGCCGGGCCGCCGGTACCGGTTCAGCTACCTGTTGACCGCCTGGGCGGCCGACACCGAGCGGGAGCACCGGCTGCTGGGTGACCTGCTGGTGGGCTGCGCGAGCTGCACCGCCCTGCCCTCGGGGTTCCTGACCGGGGCGGTGGCCCGCGCCAACCAGCCGGTGGTGGTGCGCAGCGCGCCCCGGCGGGAGGGGGACGCCGGTTCCGCCTGGGTGGGCTACGGCGGGACCGCCCGGACCGGGTTGCACCTGCAATTGCTCGTGCCGTTCGTGCCCGAGACGCAGACCGACCTGGCCCCGCCGCCGCGTGAGGTCAGCGTCAACAGCGGCGGCGGTCGACCCGCCGGCCCCGGCGGGGTGGCGGGCCGCCGGCCGAGGGGCGGGATCAGCGAGCCGCGCTGACGGCCCGCTGCCCGATCAGGCGTTCCGCTGCCCGTTCAGGTAGCCACGGCTGCCCCTTGGTGTTCCTCGTTCGTGGTTCTGCCGGTCCCGCCCGCGCGGCGAGACTGCCGGCATGAGTGTCGCTGTGGGACTTGTCGAGACCGACCTCACCGTCGCCGCGGGCGGCACGGTCGGCTGCACCGTCCGGGTGCGTAACACCGCTGCCGTCGTCGACCAGTTCACCCTGGACGTGGTCGGCGACGCCGCACCGTGGGCCGAGGTCGAGCCGGCGACGATGAACCTGCTGCCCGGCACCGAGCAGGAGGCGCGGGTGACGTTCACGCCGCCGCGTGCGGCGACCGTGCCGGCCGGCGGCGTCGACTTCGGGGTACGGGTGCGGGGGCGGGAGAACCCCGAGGGTTCGGTGGTGGAGGAGGGCACCGTCACCGTGCAGCCCTTCGTGGAGCTGGCGACGGAGCTGGTGCCCCGGACCTCCCAGGCGCGGCGCGCCGCCCGGCACCAGTTGGTGATCGACAACACCGGCAACGTCGAGACCACGGTCGAGGTGCTGCCCGCCGACCCGGACCGCCTGCTGACGTTCCGGGTGCTGCCGGCCGCGCCGGTGCTGCGGCCGGGCACGGCCACGTTCGTGAAGCTGCGGGTACGCCCCCGCAAGCGGTTCCTGCTCGGCCCGGACCGCAACCTGCCGTTCCAGGTGGCGGTGACCCGTCCCGACGCCGAGCCGATCACCAGCGACGGCCTGCTGGTGCAACGGTCCGTCCTGCCGGCCTGGTCGCCCCGGGTGGTGCTGGTGGCCGCCGCGGTGGCGGTGGCCCTGGTGGGGCTCTGGTTCGCGGTGCTCAAACCCACCGTGCAGTCCACCGCGAAGGAGGCCGCCCAGGTGGAGACCAAGGAGTTGTCCCAGGAGGTCGCCGAGGTGAAGACCCAGGCCAGCGAGGCGGCGGAGACCGCCGAGAAGGCCGAGAAGGTGGCCATCGTCGCGGCCGGCGCCAGCCCGAAACCGAGCGCGGCCCCGAGCCCGACCACCGAAACCGGGAAGGGCAACGGCACCGGGCCGGGTGCCCAGGGCGGGACGCTCGACAACGCCGACCCGGAGACCGCCGCCGACTTCCGGGTGGCCACCAGCGCGTCGCCGACCACCGCCAACGAGTTCACCCTCTCCACCTACCGGCCGGCCGAGAAGAAGGTGCTCTGGGTGACCGACATCGTGCTGCAGAACCCGCACGGCGACGCCGGCCTGCTCCAGGTACGGCGGGGCGACACGGTGCTGCTGGAGACCGGCCTGAACAACTTCCGGGACCTGGACTACCACTTCGTCCAGCCACTGCGGTTCTCCGCCGGCCAGCCGGTGACGGTCGCGGTGAAGTGCGCGAACCCGGGCACCACGGCGTGCACCCCGGCCGCGTACTTCGCCGGTCAGCTCGTGCCGGTCGCCCCCGCCCCGAGCCCCTCCCCCAGCCGATGAGCGACCAGCACGCCGCCGCCCGGCGGGCCCCCGGCCCGCGCCCCGCCGGCCCGACCGACACCGCCGACCCGACCGACACCGCCGACCCGGCTGACACCCCCCGTCCGGCCGACACCGTCCACCCCGGACCGGTCCGCGCGGCGGTCCGCTCCCGCGACCCGATCTCCCAGGCCGGGGTGACGGCCCAGCTCGGCACCGTCGGACCGGACGAACCCGCAGGGGCGCGGCCGGTCGTGGTGGCCGGCCCCGACGACGAACCGGACATCCTGGTGATCGTCGCCGACACGGTGGACGGTTGGCTGCTGGCCCAGCTCGACGCGTTGACCGGGCGGCCGTCCCCCCGACCGGTGCTGGTGGTGGGGCAGCTCGACGACACCGCCGGCCTGCAGGCGATCGAGGCGGGCGGCCTGAGCCTGGTACGCCGTTCGGAGAGCACCGCCACCCTGCTGCGCGACGTGGTCCGGGCCGCCGCCCGGGGCGAGGCGAGGCTCCCCACCGACCTGCTCAGCTCGCTGCTGACCCGGGTCGGCCGGGCGCAACGGCAGGTGTTGGCGCCCCGGGGGTTGACCATCCTGCCGCTGTCCCCCCGCCAGCTCGCCGTGCTCCGGATGATCGCCGCCGGGGCGGACATCGCGACGATCGCCCGGGAGCTGTCCTACTCGGAACGCAGCATCAAGAACATCGTGCACGAGATCACCACCCAGCTCGGTGTCCGTAACCGCACCCAGGCGGTCGCGCACGCCATCCGCGAGGGGCTGATCTGATCCCGTCCCGTCGCTCAGGGGGAGGTTGTCATCGTGGGCGTACCCGCGGCGAAGCTCGGTGACAAGGTGGTCGGCACCGACACGCACATCATCATGGTTCCCTCACCGACCGGGCCGGTGCCGACACCCACCCCGATGCCCTTCGCCGGGACGATCGCCAACGGGTGCAGCACCGACGTGCTGATCGAGGGCAAGCCGGCCGCCGTCGTCGGCAGCGTCGCGGTGAACGCTCCGCCGCACGTGCCGACCGGTGGGCCGTTCCAGACGCCGCCGAACAACCAGGGCACGATCGTCGCCGGCAGCCCACTGGTGCTGATCAACGGCAAGCCGGCGGCCCGGCACGGCGACAAGGTCAACACCTGCAACGACCCGGCTCCGCTGCCGGCCGGCAGCATCGTCGCCACCGGTCAGGTGCTGGTCGGCTGACCGGGCCGCGTGCCCCGGGCAACCCCGGCGGGGGTGGTCGCGGTCCGGTGCGCCCCGGCCGTGGCCCGGATCGGTGCTCCGGTGCGCCCGGGCGGGTGGGCCGGTCAGCGGCGGCGGATGAAGGGCCCCGGCTGGCCGGTCGCCGACTGCACCAGGAAACTGCCGCTGGTCACCTGGCCCACCGACGGCACCGAGGCGAGCGCGGCCCGGGGGCCGGCGAGCCCCTCCTCGAAGACCACCATCGGCACCGCGAACCGGCCGGACGCGTCGGCGACCGCCGTCACCGTGCCGGTGCCGTCGACCCAGCCGACCAGCACCTCGGCACCCGCCGGGAAGCCCTGGCCGAGCGCGGTGACCACCTGGCCGGGACGGCCGACGCCCGGGTTGAACTGCAACGTCGGGCTGCGGCCCGAGACGCTCAGCGCCAGCGACTGGGCGGCGACCCCGCCGGTGTCGGTGGCGCTGGCCAGGCTGAGCGTCGACGTGGCTGCACCGATCGCCCGGGGGGTGGCGGTGAGCGCCATCGTGCAGGACCCGGCGACGGCCAGCACCCCGGCGCAGGTGGAGCCGGTGACCGCGAAGACCGCCGGGAGGGATTGTTCGGCGAGGGCGCCGGCCACGGTCAGCGGGTAGTCGCCGATGTTGGTGAGGGTCACCGTCCGGGCCGCCGAGGGCACCCCGAGCGGGGCCTCCCCGAGGTCGACCGTGGCGGCGTCGGAGTGCAGCACCGGTACGTCGGGTGCCGCGCCGCTGACGGTCACGGTCAGCCGTTCCGGCTCGCCCTGCACGATGCCGTCCACTGACACGTCGAGCCGGCAGGCGTACTCGCCGTTGCGGGCTGCGGGGTCGACCGCGACGGCGACGGTGAGGTCGACGGTGCCGCCGCTGTCGACGGTCTGCTCGGCCGGGGTGACGGAGGCCGTGAGCTGCGGGTCGCAGTCGGTGACGTGCGCGGCGACGGTGCTCTGGATGGCGCGGATGCCGGCCATGATGGCGTTGGAGACCTCGGACGGACCGGCGGCGTTGAGCAGCACGCCCCCGGTCTGCCTGGTGATCTCGGTGTACTGCCCGGTCTGGTCGAGGGAGTAGCTGCCCGGGTTGCCGACGTCCACGGCCACCACCCGTACGCCCCGGGTGGTCAGCGCCCCGATGGTGCCGGCGAGGTCGTGGCCGACGCTCGGGTCGTGCGACGGCGCGTCCCCGAAGATCACCACGATCGGGCTGCTCTCGGTGCGCAGGCTGACCGCTCCGGTGGCGACGGCGTGCAGGGCGTTCAGGCCGGCCTCCGGGTCGTCGCCCCCGCCGCCGGCGGTCCAGACGTTCACCGCGTCCTGCACCTCGGACGGCACGGCCGTCAGGTCCCGGTCGAGCCGGAAGACGAACTCGTCGCCCTCGTCCCGGAACTCGGCGACCGCGAACCGGGCGTCGGGTTGGACGCCGCTGATGTCGTCGACGATCCGCTTCGCGTTGACCCGGACGTCGTTCAGCGCCGCCTGCATGCTGCCGGTCGTGTCGGCGAGCAGCACCACGTCGGGCCGGGGCGGGATGGTCGCGGTGGTCACCGTGCGGGTGACCACCGCCGAGCCACCGGGGGTCAGCCCGAGGGTCGTCCCGGCGGGTTCGCCGACCAGGGGGGCGACGCCGTCGCCCACGCTGATCCGCAACGCCGGGCCGCCGGCCGGTCGCGGTGCCGCGAGGAACTCGGCGTACGCGGCCGGCGGTGCACCGGCCACCAGGAGTGCCAGCACGGCGATCGCCGACGCGGCGCGCAGGGACCGGGACGCTGAGGCTGCCATGGTGGACAGTGAACGCGGCCCGTCCGGGTCGACCGCGACCGTGTGGGAAGTCCTGCGGGCAGTCCCGCCTGCCCGTTCGGGCACCGCCCCGACGCCCCCGCCGGCTGTCACCCTACTGCGGGCGGGCCGACAGCACCCGCACGTCCAGCCCGCCGGAGCAACGCCGGACGACCGCCGCCACGCTCTGCTCGTGGCTGGTCCGCACCGGGTCGACGGTGAAGTACGCCTTGCGGCCCCGGCCGTGGCGCACCACGTAGCTCTCGGCCGTGCCACCGGCCCACGGGTCCCCGAACGTCTTGAGCACGTTGTAGATCGGGGTGTCCATGTCGCTCTCGTCGGTGTAGAACATCACCAGGTCCTTGAACTGCACGTAGTGCGCGTACGCCCCGTCGTCGGTCAGGGTCGCGATGATCCCGGTGTTGTGCGCGTTGAGGGCCGAGTCGATCGTCACCGTGATGAAGACGTACTGCGGGAAGACGTGGATGGTCACCCGGTCGTCCCGGTACATGCGGGGCATCCGGTTCATCGCCCTCCCGATCATGGTGGCGAGTTCGTCCACGTCCACCCCCCACGGGCCGACGAGGGCCTGGGTCTGCGCCCAGGAGTAGTGGCCGGCCAGGTTGGAGTTGGCCTCCGGGTTCAGCGTGAAGGCCACCCCGATCTTGAACTCGCCGTGCTGCCACTCCGGCGCGTCCTCCCCCTCCACCAGCGGCTCCGCGAACCGGACCGACTTCTCCGGGGCGGGGGGTGCCACCAGGTCGTCGTCGGACGCGATGTGGCCGAACGCCCGGTCGTAGCCGGAGTAGTCGTAGCTCTCCTCCTCGCTCTCCCGGTCGCTCTCCTCCTCCTTGCCCCGGCCCTGGTGCCGGAGCGCCTCCTCGGCGAGGGCCTGGCAGGACGCCACGAAGGCGGGCATCACCTCAGGGACGGACAGCGCCATGACCGCGGCCTGCTGCACCTCCTCCCGCCAGAGCGCGAACAGCTGCTCGTCGTCGCGTAGCAGCTCGGCCAGCGTGGCGAAGTCGTCGTCGTCCCGGAGTTCGACGGGCACGTCCGGGTACCGTCGGGCAGTCTCCGCCAGCGCGGTGCCCATCGCCCAGTCGTCCCACGGCCGGGGCAGCTGGCGCTCGAACGTGTCCAGCGTCGCCCGCACGTCGTCGCCGTGCCGGTAGGTGACCAGCAGGTACTCCAGGCTGCGGATCAGGTCGTGGCGGTCCGGGTGCATCTGCTCGATCCACCTGCCGAACATCCGGGTGCCGTAGTCGCCGTCGAGGACGGTGGCGAACTCGACAAGCTGGAAGTAGTCCGGGCTCTGCGTGGCATCGTCCCAGTAGTTCTCTTGCCAGGTCATGACCGCTCTTTTCGGATCGGCGACAGTCGACCCGGCCACCCTGTCCCGACCCCGGCCGCCGCGGTACGCGGGCACCGGCCGTCTTAGGGGCAGTCCCCCCTGCCCCCGGGGGCAAGCCCACCCGGGGCCGGCGCGGTGGCCGGTCGTCGTCGGGGTCGAGCGCGACGACTGTACGCCCGGCCGTGGGCAGCACCGCCCCGAGCCCGTGACCGAGTGTCCACCCCGGATGACGGGGAACGTGGTGACAGGCCAACATTCGTCCATGCGATTCGCTGTCCCGCACCACCTGCCCGGCCGGCTCCTCCGCGCACCGTGGTGGGAACGGTCCGTCGCCGTGCTCGCGGCTGCGCTGGCTGTTTCTGCTCACCGCGACGACGGGTCTGCTCGTGGCAACCGTCTCCTGGCTGGCGATCCCGTCGGTGGACACGCCGGGCGGGTACGGCTTCGTCGCGGCGGACGAGGTCGCGGGCGGGGCCCGGCTCGGCGACATCGTGCGTGACCGGCTCTACGGCAGGGAGGTGAACGTCGCCTGGGGCTTCTACCTCGCGGTGTTCCTCATGATGGCGCTGGTGCTGCTCCTGCTCCAGGACGTCGTCCGGCGGGCCGACCGCCACGCTGCCGCCGTAACCGGATAGGGCGACCGCCCTGCGCTGGCGTTCGCCGTGCGGACGGTTCGGCCTTCCCACCGGCATCGACGACCGGGGAACGGTCGGGCTGGAGAAGCGGTCACGAAACCGGGAAGATTGACTGCAAGCGATCAGTAGCGCACGTGGTGACCCCGCGACCGGCAGGTCGACGCGCTCTTGACTCCGGGCTCCGGGAGGTACGGTGACCAGCTTGTCATTCGGGCCACGGTTGCGGGAGCTGCGCCGGGCGGCCGGGCTGACGATGGAGGAGCTGGCCGAGGCGTCCGGGGTGAGCGGGCGGGCCATCAGCGACATGGAGCGTGGGCGCAGCCGCGCACCCCAGGCCCGGACACTGGCCGCGCTGGCCGACGCGCTGAGCCTCGGTGCCGCCGACCGAGCCGCCCTGGTCGAGCTGGCACGTTCGGGGCGCTCGGAGAGCAAGGCCGGACGTCCCCGGGTCGGTGAGCTGCCGCGCGAGGTCAGCGACTTCGTCGGTCGGGAGCCGGAGCTGGAGTTGCTCCGCCGGCACGCCGCAACCGCGTCCGACCGCCCGACACCGGTGGTGGTGGTGCACGGCCAGGCCGGGCTGGGCAAGACCGCGTTCGCGGTCCGCGCAGCCGGTCGACTGGGGGACAGGTTCCCCGACGGCACGATCTTCGTGGACCTCCGGGGCACCGACGCGACACCGATGGCGGTCGGCGAGGCGTTGCGACGGCTGTTGCGGGCGCTGACGGTCGACCCGCGCGACATCGCCGACGACGAGGTGGAGCGGGCCAGCCAGTTGCGCGCGATCCTGCGGACGCGGTGCTGCCTGCTCGTGCTCGACAACGCGGCGCACGAGGCCCAGGTGCGTCCGCTGTTACCGGGCGCGGGGGCGGGCATGGTGCTGGTGACCAGCCGCCGCGCTCTGGGCGGTCTGGAGGGGGTGCTGCGGATCGGGCTGACGCCGTTGGCGACCGCGGAGGCAGCCGACCTGCTACGGGCGATCGTGCGGGACGCCTCGGACAGGGCCGCCGACGAGGAGGTCGCGTCGGTTGCCCGGTTGTGCGGCAACCTGCCGCTGGCGTTGCGGATCGCGGGGACCCGGCTGGCCAGCCGGCCGGGGTGGACCATGGGGCATCTGGCGGAGCGGCTGTCGGACACGGATCGGCGACTGGCCAACCTGGCGGCGGGCGACCTGGGCGTGGGACCCGCGTTCATGCTGTCGTACGCCCACCTGTCGGTGTCCGCGAAGGCGACGTTCCGGCGGTTGGCGCACGTACCGGGAGTGGACTTCGCCGCCCCGCTGGCCGCGGTGCTGATCGGAACCGGGGCGGCACCCACCCGGGCCGACGTCTTCGCCGCCGAGGACCACCTGGACGAGCTGGTCGAGCTGGGCCTGTTGCAGTCCGCGGGGGAGGTGCGATACCGCTTCCACGACCTGATCCGGCTGTTCGCCGGCGAGCGGTTGCGAGCCGAGGAGCCGCCGGAGGGCCGGGCGGCGACCCACCGTCGGATGGTCGACTGGTTGTTGGAGACCGCGATCGTCGCCGGCAGGTGGTTCGAACCAGGGTTCGGCGCGCCACCGGAGGACTGGCACGGACTTGTCGCCCTCGACACCGCGGAGCAGGCGCAGGTCTGGTTGCAGGTCGAGCGGGACAACTGGCTGGAGGCCCTGCGGAGGGCGGCTACGGCGGGGGCGCACCAGCGGGTGGTCGACGTGGCCGAGGCGATGGTCTGGTATTCGGACCGGACGATCGACTGGGGGCACTGGTCCGAGGTGTACGACCTGTCCCGGACCGCCGCCGCCCGGCTGCCCGACCGTCGGCGGCAGATCACCCACCTCAACTACGCCGCCTGGGCGACCAGCACCTGCGAGAAGCGCCACGAGGAGAGCGCGGCGCTGGCGATGGACGCCTACCGGCTCGCCGGGGAACTCGGCGACCTGGCGGAACAGTCCAACGCGCTCTGGTACGCGGGCGAGGCGTGGTCCTTTGCCGGGAACCCGGTGGACGCCCTGTGGGCCTACTGCCGCGCGCAGGAACTGGCTGACGCCGTCGACAGCCACGACAGGTACGTCCAGATCGGTATCGGGCTCGGACGCGCGCTCAACGAGCTCGGCAGGTTCGACGAGGCGCTCAACGAGTTCCGGGAGGTGCTGCGGGAGATCGACAGCCGTCCGGTCGGGCCGGCGCCAGCGCTGGTGGCCCGGATGTCGGCCCGGATCCACATGGCCAGGACCCTGGCCGACGCGCGCCGTTGGGAGGCGGCACTGGACGAGGCGTCCCGCGCCCTGCCGCTGGCCGTCGAGTTCGGCGGGCTCAGCCCGATCGGGCAGGCGCACCTGACGTTGGGTCGGGCGCATGCCGCTCTCGGTGCCACCGACGAGGCCCGGGACCATCTGACCCGGGCGGTCACGCTGCTGGAGGAGGGGAAGGCCATCCGCGCAGCGATCGCCCTGGCGCGGACGGAACTGGCGGCACTCGACCGCTGAGCTGCCCGGACGTGGACCAGGTTCTGCGTAATGTTCTGCATGGTTCCCGCCCGTCGCCGCTGGTTGCATAGGCGTACCGGCTGATCCCCCGGGACACGGGAGACCTCCACCGGATGCCGGCGATGCCGCCCGGCAGGTATGCGAACGCACCGCAACCCGCGCCTACCGAAGGGAAACACCATGCCCGTCTCCGTCAGCCGCCGGTCCCTGTTGATCGGTGCCACGATCGTGGCCGCCACCGCGGCGACCACCGTCCCCGCCGCCTCCGCCGCGACGTCCCACCCGAAACCCACTGTCGTCCTCGTGCACGGCGCGTTCGCCGACGCGTCCGGGTGGGCCGAGGTGACCCGCAAGCTGCAGCGTGACGGCTATCCGGTGCTCGCTCCGGCCAACCCGCTGCGCGGGGTGGAAGCCGATTCCGCCTACCTGTCCAGCGTCCTGCAGACGGTTCCCGGCCCGATCGTGCTGGTCGGCCACTCCTACGGCGGCTTCGTGATCACCAACGCCGCGACCGGCAACCCGAACGTCAAGGCCCTCGTCTACGTCGCCGCGTTCGCCCCGGACCAGGGTGACACGGTGTTCACGCTGCAGACCAGATTCCCGGGCAGCAAGCTGGGCCAGGACGCGCTGGACATCCGGCCGTACCCGCTGCCCGACGGGAGCACGAGCTACGACGGGTACGTCAAGGCGGCCGTGTTCCGGGACGTCTTCGCCGGGGACCTGCCGGCCACCACCACCGCGACCATGGCTGCCAGCCAGCGACCGAGCGACGTGCACACCCTGGAGCAGCCCGCCGGGCCGGCGGCGTGGAAGACCATCCCGTCCTGGTTCCTGATCGCCCGCAACGACAACCTCATCCCCGCCGACGCCCAGCGGTTCATGGCCGACCGCGCCGGCGGCAACCGGGTCGAGGTCAACGCCTCCCACGTCGCGATGATCTCCAAGCCCGGCGTGTGCGCGGACCTCATCATGGCCGCCGCCCGCGCCACCACCCGCTGACTTGAGCGACGGGCCGGCGACACCCTCTCGCCCCACTAACCGATCGCCCACTCCGCACCGGCGGGCCGCCCGCGGAACGCCACCGGTCCCGACAGGAGCAGATACCATGAGCTACATCACCGCTACGGACGGCGCGCAGATCTTCTTCAAGGACTGGGGCGCGGGTCGCCCGGTTGTCCTCTCCCACGGTTGGCCGCTGAACTCCGACAGCTGGGAGGCCCAGATGCTCACCCTGGCCGGCCAGGGATACCGGGTCATCGCCCACGACCGGCGTGGCCACGGCCGCTCCACCCAGACCTGGCACGGCAACGAGATGAACACGTACGCCGACGACCTCGCCACCCTGATCGACACCCTCGACCTGCGTGCGGCCACCCTGGTCGGGTTCTCCACCGGCGGCGGTGAGGTCGCCCGCTACCTCGGCCGGCACGGCAGCGCCCGCGTCGCACAGGCCGTCCTGGTCTCAGCCGTCCCCCCGTTCATGCTGCGCACCGCCGACAACCCCGACGGCGTACCGGTCGACGTGTTCGACGCGATCCGCGCCGGGTCGCTCGCCGACCGTTCGCAGCTCTACCGGGATCTCGCCGACGGTCCCTTCTTCGGCCACAACCGGCCCGGGGCGGACGTCTCCCAGGGCATCCGGGACGCCTTCTGGCTGCAGAGCATGCAGGCCGGCCACCGCAACGCCTACGAGTGCATCGCCGCGTTCTCCGCCACGGACTTCCGCCCCGACCTCGACGCCTTCGACATCCCGACCCTGGTCATCCACGGCGACGACGACCAGATCGTGCCGTTCGAGGTCGGTGGCAGAGCCTCGGCCGCCCGGATCAGGGACGCCGAACTCACGGTCTACCCGGGTGCTCCGCACGGCATCACCGACACCCACCCCGAGCAGCTCGGTGCCGACCTGCTCGCCTTCCTCGACCGGCACGTCGACTGACCGCGTCAGCCGACGGAAAGGAAACCGCCATGAACAGCAAGCCGGACACCATCGTCCTGGTCCACGGTTTCTGGGTGACCCCGCGTTCCTGGGAACACTGGAAGGCCCGCTACGAGAGCCAGGGCTACCGGGTCCTCACGCCCGCCTACCCCGGCTTCGAGGTCGAGGTCGAGGCGCTCAACGCCGATCCGTCGCCTGTCGAACGGGTGACCGTGCCGCAGATCATCGCGCACCTCGAAGACCTCATCACGCAGCTGGCCACCCCGCCGATCCTGATCGGTCACTCCGCTGGCGGCGCGTTCACCCAGGTCCTGCTCGACCACGGGTACGGGGCGGCGGGCGTGGCGATCAACTCCGCCCCCACCGAGGGCGTCACGATCGTCCCGTTGTCGCAGATCCGGTCGACGTTCCCCGTGCTGAACAATCCGGCCAACCGGCACCGGGCGATCGGGCTCACCCACGACCAGTGGCACTACGCCTTCACCAACACCTTCGACGAGGCGGAATCCCGGGCGCTGTACGAGCGGTACCACGTGCCGGCGTCGGGGGCGATCCTGTGGGGCAGCGTGCTGGCGAACTTCCAGCCCGGTCACCAGGACGTCTGGGTCGACTACCACAACGACAGGCGGGGCCCGCTGCTCTTCATCTCCGGCGAGAAGGACCACCTGATGCCGCCGTCGATCCAGCGGTCCAACGCCAGGCACTACAAGTCCGACACCCTCACCGAGGTCGTCGAGTTCCCCGACCGGGCCCACCTGCTCCCCGCCCAGCAGGGCTGGGAGGAGGTCGCCGACTACGCGCTGAACTGGGCGGTCCAGCACGCCACCCCCACCGGGGTCCGCTGAGCGTCCGCCGGTGGGGCAGCCCGTCCGCCGGGCCACCGGCGCACGATCACGCCGTCGACCGGCCGCAACGATGAACACCCGTGTGACGCCGCATCCCGACCGGGGTGCGGCGTCGCCCCGGCACCCGGAGGGGCCCTCATGACCGACGTACGCATCACCCACATCGGCGGGCCGACCACCCTGATCGAGGTCGAGGGGTGGCGGCTGCTCACCGATCCGACCTTCGACCCGGCCGGCGGCAGGTACGACTTCGGCTGGGGCACCAGCTCCCGGAAGCTGACCGGCCCCGCGATCCCCCCGGGCGACCTTCCCCCGATCGACGCGGTGCTGCTCACCCACGACCACCACGGGGACAACCTCGACGACGCCGGCCGGAGGTTGCTCCCGACGGCCGGCACCGTGATCACCACCAGCAGCGCAGCGGGACGCCTCGACTGTCCCGCCCGTGGTCTCGCCGTCTGGGCGACCACCCGACTCGAAGCTCCGGACCGGCCGACCATCGAGGTCACCGCCACGCCGGCCCGACACGGTCCGCCGTTGAGCCGTCCCGTCGTCGGCGACGTGACCGGATTCGCGCTGCGCTGGGCCGGCCAGGAGCACGGCGTCCTCTGGGTCACCGGCGACACCGTGCTGCACCGCGGCGTACGCCACGTCGCCGACCGCCTCAGCGTCGGCACCATCCTGCTGCACCTGGGCGGCGTCCGGTTCCCGGCCACCGGTCCCCTTCGTTACACGATGACCGCCCGGCAGGGCGCCGACCTGTGCCGCCTGGTCGGAGCGCACACCGTCATCCCGGTGCACTACGAGGGCTGGGGACACTTCCAGGACAGCCGCGACGCCATCGAACGCGCCTTCAGCAGGGCCCCCGACGACGTCCGGCACAGCATCCGTTGGCTGTCCATCGGCGCGCCGACCACCATCACCGTGTGAACACCTCCGACGGCGAGGTGATCGTCGGTCATGTGCGCGGTGCGTGCCCCGCGCTGGCGTTCGCCGTGGGCCCGTCCGGTCAGAACGTGGGGCGGCGGATCCGCCAGAAGACCAGGGCCAGCAACAGCACGGCCAGCCCGACGAACGTGACGGTCTCGATGGCCTGGAAGGTCCAGTAGCGTTCGATGGGTTGGTAGACAGCCCAGCGTCGGACGCCGTGGTCGTGGAGGTAGATGGCGGGGTCACCGCCCCCCTCCCGCGCCCTCCCCTCCATGATCACGGCTTCGAGACCGGTGATGTGGCGGCCGTCGGCGTCGACGAACCCCTGGTCGAGGATCATGTCCCGGGCGTTGGTCGTGCCGTCGGTGAGGTCGCCCGCTCCCGGTACGAATGCCTGGACGCTGGTGACCGGCGTGCGGAAGTGCGGGCGGATCCAGCCGGCGATGGTGACGCGTACGGCCAGGAACGCCACGAATGCCACGGCGGCGGCCGGCAGGCTGCGGCGCAGCACCGGTCCGGCGGCGACGCCCAGCGCGAACGCGAACAGGGTGTGCGCCATGGGCACGACCCCGGTCAGGTCGAAGCCGGTGATGTCGAACCCGCCCAGCAGGTCGAGGGGCTGCCGGTACCAGGCGACCACCGCGGACAGTCCGGCGGCGAGAAGGACGCTGACGGTGCCGAGCACCAGGATCTTGACGGTCAGCCAGCGCCGGCGGGGCACCGCCTGGGTCCAGGCCAGCTGCCAGGTGCCCGCCTCCAGTTCCCGGGCGAGCAGCGGCGCGCCGAGGAAACCGCCGATCGCGTACGGGACGAAGTTGAGCAGGATCAGCACGGTGGTGCTGTAGCCGTGGTCCTGTTGGAGCCGGGCCAGTGCGGACCGGCAGCCCTCGTCCAGCGGTGGTGCCAGGCAGTGGGCCGGACCCATCGGGAACAGGGCGTGCATCGGCCGGCCGAGGACGATCAGCGCCACGGCGACGACGCCGACGAAGACCGTCAGTGCCAGGACCTCGGTACGGTGCTGACGCCACATCATCCAGGTCATGCGGCCCGCTCCCGGTCTTCGGCGTCGAGGTCGGCGGGTCGGCGCAGGTAGGCCAGCACGAGCTCGTCCAGCCCGACGGGGTTCGCCTGCCAGCCGGGGATGACCGGCGTCGCCGCCTGGCGTACCAGCATGGTGGTGTGCCGGTCGCTGTGCCTGACCTCGATCACCGACGGGTCGCGGTGGTCCGTCCCGACCCGCGGACCGACGAGCAGCCGGTGTTCGGCCAGCAGCGATTCGATGTCACCGGCGAGCACGACCCGGCCGTGGTTGATCACCACGAGGTGGTCGCAGACCCGTTCCAGTTCGTGGAGGGCGTGGGAGGAGAACAGCACGGTCAGTTGGCTGTCGGCGACCGCGCCCATCAGGGTCCGCTGGAACTCCTGCCGGGCCAGCGGATCCAGGCTGGACAGTGGCTCGTCCAGGACCAGCAGGTCGGGTCGCTTGGCCAGCGCCAGCGTGAGCGCCACCTGGGACTGCTGCCCGCCGGAGAGCGCGCCGGCGCGGGCGTGCAGCGGGATGCCCAGCCGGGTCAGGCGTCGCGCGGCCAGCCCGTGGTCGAAGCGCACGTTGCAGGAGCGACCGAAGCGCAGCAGGTCCGCCACGGTGAACTGGCGGTAGAGCGGGTGGTCCTGCGCGAGGAAGCCGATGCGGGTCAGGGCCCGCACGCTGTTGGTGGCGGGCGACTCGCCGAGCACCTCGACCGAGCCGGTGGTGGGCGTGAGCAGTCCGACCGCCAGGCGCAGCAGCGTGGTCTTGCCGGCGCCGTTCGGTCCGACCAGGGCGCTGACGCGGCCGGGGGGCAGCTCCAGGGTGCAGTCGCGCAGGGCCCAGCCTTTGCGGTACCGCTTGCCGAGGTTCTGCGTACGCAGCGCGGGTTGGGTCGTCATGCTGACTCCGCATTCGTCCTGGTCCCGTGGTGGACGCTGGCGAACAGGGCGGCGATCGCCTGGTCGTCCAGCCCTGCGGCGTACGCCCTCCGTAGCCAGGTCTGCAGGCCGCCCCGCAGGGAGGTGTAGGTGGCCGGGGGCACCGCAGCCGGCAGCGTGTCGGTGACGAACGTGCCGTGTCCCGGCCGGCCGGTGACGAGGTTCTCCTGCTCCAGTTGGCGGTATGCCTTCGCCACCGTGTTCGGATTGATGGCCAGCGACTCGACGACCTCCCGGATCAGTGGCAGGCGGTCACCGGGGCGGAGGAAGCCCAGCAGGACCGCCTGCTGCACCTGCTGGACCAGCTGCAGGTACGGCGGTACGCCGGAGCCGGTGTCGAGCCGGAAGTGGAACATCACACCCTCCTGTTTTACTAGGAGAATAGTAAAGCGACAAAGCTCGCCCGCCGTCAAGCCGCGCCTTCGTGTCCACGAGCCACCTTGCTGATGACAAAGTCATCCGAAATCGTTGACGGTGTCATCTCGATTGCCTAGGCTGACTGCGATGACGCTGTCATCTTGCAGCACCGGGGGCCCTCGGCCTGCCGGAATCGACATCCGCCCCCAGGCCAGGGGCGTCACGCGATCACCGAGGAGCATCAATGAAAATCTTTCTTACTGGTGGATCGGGCTTCGCCGGGGGAGCGATCCTCCGGCGGCTGGTCGACGACGGGCACACGGTGCACGCGCTCGCCCGGTCCACGGTCGCCGCCGACGCGATCACCTCGGCCGGCGGGCTCCCGGTCAGCGGCGACCTGTCGGACCTGGTCACGTCCGGCAGTGGGCCCGGATGGCCACCGATCCTCGGCGAGGTCGACGCCGTCGTGCACTCGGCGGCCTTCATGGCCTTCTGGGGACCCGACCAGGCTTTCGTCGACCGCAACCTGCTGCCGACCCGGGCCCTCTACCAGGCCGCCGTGGACGCACAGGTCAAGCGATTCGTCCTGGTGTCCGCAGCCAGTGTCTCCACCGGCACCAACCACGACCACACCGTCGACGAGAACTCCGACACGGGCACGGCGAACATCGCCTACAGCCGGGTGAAGCTCCGCACCGAGCAGGAACTGCTCGTCCTGCCGCACGGGAACACCTCGCTGGTCGTCGTCCGGCCGCCGTTCCTGTGGGGCCGCGGCATGACCCACACCCTGCAGGGATTCGTCGACTCCGTCGAAGCCGGCCGGTTCTCCTGGATCGACGGCGGGCGGCACATGGTCGACTTCTGCCACGTCGACAACCTCGCCCACATCATCACGCTGGCACTCGACCACGGGGATCACGGTCTGGTCTGCTACGTCACCGACGGCAGCCCCCGCCCCGCCCGTGACTTCTTCACCCCTCTGCTGGCCACCCGTGGCATCGACGTCAGCGCGGCCAACAGCGTTCCCCGGGCGGTCGCCTCGCCGCTGGCCACGCTCATGCAGACCGCCGCGAAAGCGCGTCGCCGCACCACCGCACCACCGCTCACCCCGTGGATCGTCTCGTTCATGGGCCGCGACCGCGTCTACGACATCACCCGGGCACGACGTCGGCTGGGCTACCAGCCGGTGATCACCGTGGAAGACGGACTCCGGCAGATGGCGCACTCCCCCACCCTGGGCCGCTGAACCTCGCGCCTACACCGCCCACCAGCGAAGGAGATCCCCATGAGTCAGTTCACCGTGGTCGACCAGACGTCGAAGGTGCGCCGAGTCACGTTCGCCAGTCCGCCGTTCAACCTGATCGGCGCGGACACCGTGGCAGAACTGCTCGACCTCGTCGACCGTCTGAGCGGTGAGGAACAGGTCAGCGTCGTCATCTTCGACAGTGCGACGCCGGGGTTCTTCCTCAACCACGTCGACAGCGACCAGATCCCGGCCCTCGCGGCCATGGCCGGCAGCGGGCCCCTGCCCGGGTTCGTCGAACTCGGCGTGCGCCTGGCCGCCGCGCCGTTCGTCAGCATCGCGTCGATCCGGGGACGCACCCGTGGCGGCGGCGCGGAGTACACCGCCGCCTTCGACCTGCGCTACGCCAGCCGGGAACAGGCGATCTTCTGCCAGCCCGAGGTCGGCTTCGGTCTGCTCCCCGGTGCCGGCGGCACCGAACGACTGACCCACCTCCTCGGCCGCGACCGGGCCCTGGAGGTGCTCCTGACCGGTCAGGACTACGACGCGGACCGCGCCGCACAGTACGGCTGGGTCACCCGGGCGATTCCCGACGCCGACCTCGACGACGTCGTCGACGCAGTGGCCCGGCGTATCGCCAGCTTCGACAAGCGCGCCGTCACGGCGGTCAAAACCCAGGTGAACCGCGCCACCCTACCGCCGGAGGAGCACCTGCTGGCGTCGTTCGCCGAGTCCGCCCGATCCACCACGGGACCTGGTGTCGAGGCTCGCGGGCGGGCCGTCGGCGCACTCGTCGCCCGGATCGGGATCGACGACCTCGAACGGAACCTGGGCCAGCACCTCGCGTCGCTCGCCGAACAGCCGTAGCAACCTCAGGAGCCGGTAGCCGCGACCCCTCGCCCACGGTCGGCAAAGGCGTCCTGACCCGGCCATAGGATGAGCGGATGATCCGGGCTGAAACCGCCGCCGCGACACGCCAGGCCCTGCTCGAAGCGGCGGCCGAGCTGCTCGACCACGGCGGCCTCGAAGCCGTGACCCTCCGTGCCGTCGGGGCACGGGCAGGGGTCACCCGCGGAGCCCCCTACCGGCACTTCCCGGACAAGGAACACCTCATGATCGCGGTCGGCAGCCAGGCCTGGGGCGAACTCGGTGAACGAATCGGTGCCATCCATCGAGACCCCGACCTCACACCTGCCGCAAAGCTGCGGGCCCTCCTCGCCGCTTTCATCAACCTCGCCCGCCGCCAACCCCATCTCTACCGCCTGATGTTCAGCAGCCCCGCCAGCGATCCCACCGCGTTCGCCCGGGCCGCCCAACCCACCCAGGACGAATCCCTTCGGGTAGTCGCCGCCGTGACCGGCGAACACCACGCCCGCCGGTACGCCGCCCTCCTGCTCGCCAGTGCCGACGGCATCGCCGGCATGGAACTCACCGGCCAGCTCGCCGGCGACAAGTGGCAGACCACCGCCGAAGAGCTGATCGACACCCTCGTCACCATGGTCGCCGCGCAAACCCGCGGAAGCGCCACGGAAGCGGCCGACGGTTCCTGACACGGTTGCCGAGCCTTCGCCACCGCCCGTGGCCGTCGGGCTCATGCTGTCTCACATCCGGGATCTCAGTACGTCGAACTCGCAGCCCGGCGAGGACGGGTCGAATCCGTGTTCGATCAGCCAGCGGGACGCCAGCAGGCTACGCAGCGACCACCAGGCGCGAATCACGTCCCGGTCGACGTCGACACCGTAACCGGCGAGGAGATCGTCGAGCCGTTCCTCGTGCCCGAGGGTCAGCACGGCCAGGTCGTACAGTGCGTCGCCGGGCGCCGCCTCGGACCAGTCGATCACCCCGGTGACCTCGTCGCCGTCGGTGAAGATGTGGGTGATCTGCAGGTCGCCGTGCATGAACACCGGCGTCCACGGCCGGATCGCCACCTCGGCTATCGCGCGGTTGCGGTCGACCAGGTCGGCCGGCAGGACGCCGGTGTCGACGAGCCAGGCGCATTCGCGATCGAGTTCCGCGTCCAGCCCGACGAGCTTCCTGCCGACCCACGGCGGCGGTGGCGCGTCGTGCAGCGTGCGGATCGCAGCGCCCGCCGCGGCCCACGCCGCCGGTGACGCGGGCGACGGCTCGCCGAGACAGCCGAGTGCCTGGCCGGGGACGGCGGCGATCGCGAGGACGGGCGGCCTGCGCCACAGGACCTCCGGGGTCGGGACGGGCGCCAGCCGCATCGCCTCGACTTCGACATCGATGCGCACCTGGTCGCTGTCGACCTTCAGGAACACGTCGCCGACGCGCAGGGTCGCGCGCTCGCGATGGGCGACGACGACCGAGACCTCCTCCACGCCGGCCATTATCGCGGGCTGGTCAGCTACGCCGCTGCGGGTTACCACGTGCGAGTCGGATGCGGTATGTCGTACAGGCAAGCGACCTGACCGACTCGCGCATGTCGGCATGATCGCGCGCGGCGAAGGCCGTCGTCGTCGGTATGACGGCAGGGTGCGCGCCCCCTGGGGAAACGCTCCGCGCTCCTCCGGCGGCGACGCCGAAGGTGGGGTGCACAGACGGGACGTCGTTGATCTTCGATGATGTGCGCGGCGTGTACTCGCCAGCGGATGCCACCCCGGGTCAACCCGGTACGAACGCGGGTGACCACAGCCGTTCGCGGCCGCAACCGGGGGTTCGTGTGCTCGGGGTGTGGTCCTGGGCTGGGCGAACGGGGGTCCGGGTGCTGTGGGTGGGCGTGGGACAGTCCCTGCCACCCCAGGTGGACCCGCAGGTCGCTAGACTAGGCGCTCGCGCCCTCGTAGCTCAGGGGATAGAGCATCGGTTTCCTAAACCGTGTGTCGCAGGTTCGAATCCTGCCGGGGGCACCAGGCCACAGCCGTGGCTCCGAAGTCAGCTAGCCCTGCCCGGTCCTCTCATTGGCCCAGTGAACCGTCAGGTGGCCGGTGCCGTCCGCGTACTCCTGGCCGCAGGAGTAGCGTGATTCCACCCCGGCGATCACCACGGCACCATCGACCTCGATAGCGGGTCGTCCAGCCCCGTTCTGGCCGATGACAAACTGTTCGTCCAGGAACCGGACCGCAGTTGGTGTGGTGGCCTTCTGTTCTTCCAGCGCCTTCCCGATGACCTTTTGGTGGCACCATCGCACTCCATCGCGTGCGTGCGCTTCGCGGCGTGAGTCGACGGCCAGCAGAGTCGCCGCCACCGTGACCGCGACCACAAGCGCCAGTCCGGCCAGCTTCAGTACCAGCGGCAGCCAACGCGCGGGTCGGGTATGGGCTGTTGCGGCATTCCCGTAAGTCACACAATGAAACTACGCGGGATTGGCGCCATGATCAATGGATAGCTCGCCGCGCCATCCACGTGCCGGCAGCCTTCAACTCCGACGGTCAACGGCGGGCACGAAGGATCCCCACCTTCTTCGGCCTGCCTTGTCACGTCCTTGTCGGCCGGAACTTTAGTCCTTTCCACATGCCGGTGCGGGCTGCGGTGATCGCACCACGGGTGATGGCGACCGCAGCTACGGAAGCTGGGGTTTCCGAGCAGATGCCGCCGTGCTCACACTTCCGGGATCGCGTGTAACAGCCGGGGCAACTCCAGGGGAGGAATCAGTCCTCCACGACGGGATGAAGCGGCGACAGGAACGGGTCGAGGCGTTCGGTTATGCCACCCCGCGCCATGACGTGGACCAGGAACGCGTTCGGTCCGGGGGTATCACGCAGTTCCTCATCCCTTTCGTAAAGGAGGCCATAGGACCCCGGCAGTCGTCGGGCCACGAACTCGAGCACCTGGCGCATCCCGGCCGCCTCGTCGCGACGTCGGTTCGCTCCCCCGTGCAGGATCAGGTGGTGATCCCCGTTGAGTACCATCACCTCCGCCGAGACATTCGTCGGGACGTTCAGCTCGGCCATCATCTCGTTCAGCTCGTCGATGACGGCACCGAGTTGGCCGGTGTCCGACTCCTCGGTGTTCTGCGCGAGGTGGAACCATCCGTGGAACTCGTACACGTCACCCTCCGAGCGGTCTGGCATCGATGACGTACCGAACACCGCATACCGCTCAGCGCAACTCGACCGGGTATGTCGAGCCCTGGCGCTGACGGGGCCGTCGGGCGACGACTGGTCGTCGACGAGCGACCCGATCCTGCGGGCCGTGTTCAGCTTCCACCGAGGACTACCCTCGCCACTTCTCGGCCGGTCGGCAACCACTGGCCGGTCTGCCGTAGATCCGCTTCCCGTCCGGACCCGCATAGCAGTGCTCCAGCTCGTCTTCGGCCTGGAACAGCGGACGCCTGTCGATCTCCGTTCCGGTGGCGTCGTAGCTGACCAGTTCAGGGGCGTCACCGGCGCTGAGTCGGGCGTCGCTGGTCATCAGGCCGAACGCGCCTCGCGAGAGTCGTGCTGTGGTGGTGTGGCCGTCGCCGTGGTCGAGGACGAGGCGGTGGACGCGGCTGCCGACCCGGCCGCTGACGCTGACGTCCCCGCCGTCGGCCTCGGTGGAGGTCAGCAGCAGCCGCTGCACCGGCCCGGGCAGCAGCTCACCGTGCGGCCACGGCTCGGCGGTGCCCCCGCCGGACTCCCGGGCCGTACCCGCCCACTCCACGTCGCAGGTGGCGTAGCCGACGTCGTTCATGAACAACACCAGCGCGCGGCCGCCCCGCTCCGTGCCCACCGCCAGGTCGGCCAGGGACACCGGGACGGGTGGTTCCTGCGGGTCCCGCTGGGTCTGTCGTTGCGGGGAGTTCCACTGCAGGCACCGTTCGGCCGCCCTCCGCAGCGACGGCGACAACTCCCCGGCTCCCATGGCGAGCACCTGCCCCGTCGAGCCCTCCGGCCGGTCCGCCACCACCGCCACGGCACCGGACGCCACGACCAGCAGTGCCGCCACCGCCACGGCGGCCCGCAGTCGCGGGGTACGCGCCGGAGGCGGGCTCACGGAGTCGAGGATCCGGGCCCGCATCGCGAGCGACGCACCCGGCGGCAGATCCCGTTCCCCGGGCAGATCGAGAATGTCGTTCACCGTGTCCCCTCCTGGATCTCCTTCGGCAGCAGACGGGCCAGCCGGCTGCGGGCACGACTGACCCGGGACCGCACCGCCACCTCGCTGATGCCCAACACCGCTGCCGCGTCCGGGTACGACACGCCCGACCACAGGCACAACGCCACCGCCTCCCGCTCGGCCGGTGGCAGCCGGCGGACCACCGCAAGGACCTCGGTCATCCGCCGCTCGTCGTCGAGCCGCGCGGAAACCTCGTCGGCGAGGTCACCATCGGTGGGCCGCTCCCCCGGCAGCCGGCGCAGCAGCGCCAGCCACCGGCGCGCCGACCGCCACTCCGAGCGCACCGCGTTGGTGGCGACGACCAGCAACCACGGCAACGCCGAACCGTCGACCAGTCGGGCGTCACGCCGACGGCGCCACGCGACGAGGAACGTCGCCTGGGTGACGTCCTCGGCCGTCGACCACGAACCGGTCAGCCGGAACGCGTGGTTGTAGACCGGGCGGGAGTACCGGTCGAAGAGCCGACCGAATGCCCACTCGTCACCGGCGGCGATCGAGGACCACAGTTCCTCGTCCGACGGCCGTACCTGATGCCTCACAGCACACTATGGCCGTCCACGCCGACTGTGTTGCATCGCGGCGGCGGACTGCGGATCCGGATGTGTCGTCGGGAGCGACGTCCGAGCGGCTGCCGGCGTGGGATCCGGGCTGCTGGGGGAAAACCACCAGGCCGGGCCGGGTGGTTGCCGGCTTCTGACCGCCGAGCGTGTTACCTACCGTCGATCTCGTGATCGAACTACTGGAGTTGACCAAGAGTTACGGGGGCCGGGTCGCCGTGAACGGGCTGACCGTCCGGGTCCAGCCGGGCGTGGTGACCGGGTTCCTCGGCCCGAACGGGTCCGGCAAGTCGACGACGATGCGGATGATCCTCGGGCTGGATGCTCCGGACCGTGGGGAGGCGCTGATCGGCGGGGTGCCGTACGCGAACCTGACGTGGCCGTTGCGGTCGGTCGGCGCGCTCCTCGACGCCGGGGCGTTCCATCCCGGCCGCAGCGGCTACGCACACCTGGCCGCGCTTGCCGCCAGCAACGACATCAGGCGTTCGCGGGTCGACCAGGTGTTGCGCCTCGTGGGTCTGTCGGACGCGGCGAAGCGGCGCACCGGCACCTACTCGCTCGGCATGCGCCAGCGGCTCGGCGTGGCGGTGGCGCTGCTGGGCGACCCGGGGGTCCTGCTGCTCGACGAGCCGGTCAACGGGCTGGACCCGGAGGGCATCCGTTGGATCCGGAGCCTGCTGCGCGCCCTGGCCGCCGAGGGCCGGACGGTGTTCGTGTCCAGTCACCTGATCGCCGAGATGGCGCTGACCGCGGACCGGCTGGTGGTCATCGGCCGGGGCGAACTCCTGGCGGAGACCACCGTCGCCGAACTCGCCGGCCGCCACGACACGCTGGAGGACGCGTTCTTCCGGCTCACCTCGCAGTCCACCGACTACCGCGGCACGGAGGTGTCATGAACGGCTACGGATTCCGGCAGGTGGCCCGGATGGAGTGGATCAAGCTGAGCAGCGTCCGGTCGACGTGGTGGCTGACGGTCGCGACGGTGCTGTCGATGGCGGCGACCGGGGTGGGGGTGGGCCTCGGCTACCGGTCCCACACGCCGGTCGCCACCACCGCCCAGATCCTGAACAACAGTCTCAGCGGTGCCATCCTGGCCCAACTGTTCCTGGGTGTGCTCGGCGTCCTGCTGGTGACCGGCGAGTACGGCACCGGGCAGATCCGGTCGACGTTCGCCGCCGTGCCGCGGCGTCGGACCGTCCTGGCGGCGAAGGCCGCCGTGTGTGGTGGCGCGGCTCTCGCCGTGGGCATGACCGGGACGTCCGCCGGCTACCTGGGCGGGCAGCTCGCGATCCGCGGCACCGCCATCCCGACCGCTTCCCTCGGGGACCCGGCGGTCCTGCGGGCGGTCCTGCTGACCGGCGGCTATCTGGCCGCCACCGCGCTGATCGGGGTGGGTGTCGGGGCGTTGGTACGGCACTCGGGGGCCGCGATCGGGACGTTGTTCGCGCTGATGTTCGTCCCCACGATCGTGGTCGGGCTGTTCGGCGAGCACGGCGTCGTCGTCGGACGCTTCGTGCCGCTGCTGATGCTGCTCAACTCGGTGGCGGTGCTCTCGCCCGGGTCCGGGCTGTTCACCGGGTGGGTCAGCGTGCTGCTGATGTGCGGGTACGCGGCGGTGGCGATCGGGTGTGGTGGCGTCCTGCTCCGCTCCCGGGATGCGTGACCCACGGGCCGACGACGGCGGGGCCGGCCACGACCGGGCCGGTCGCAACGGTGCAGGCAGCAGCGCGGTCATCGGCCAGAATGGGCCGATGACCGCGCTGCGCGCACCGTTCAGCGGACCGGTCCTGCGTCAGGCCGTGTTCTGCCTGTTCGGGGTGCTCAGCGCGGTCGCGGTCCTGGCCGTACCGATGTTCGTGCCCGCCGTGGGTGCCCTCGTCCTGTGGGCCACCGGGGCCATGTCCCGTGAGCCCGCCCCCACCGTCGCGCCGCTGTTCCTGGTGCTGTTCCCGCTCACCGTCGGGCTGCTGGTCGTGCTGGCCGCCCCGGCCGGGCGCGCGACGGGAGCGGTGCACCGCCGGTTCGCGTCCCGGCTGCTCGGCGTACCCGTGCAGGCTCCGCCACCCCGGCCGTCGCGGCGGCCCGGTGCGCTGGTCACCGACGGACCGGGCTGGCGGGCCTGCGGGTACGCCCTGCTCAAGGTGCCGCTGGCCGTTCCGCAGGGCTACGGCCTGTTCTGTTACGTGTTCGGGCCGGTCAACCTCAGCTACCCGCTGTGGTGGCCGCTGTTCCGCAATCATCCGCCCGGCACCCGCCTCGGGCCGGTGTGGGCGCTGACCCCGTTCGGCCCCATCGGGGCGCGGACGATCGCCGGCACGTTCCTCATCGCGGCGGCCGGTCTCGCCATGCTCCTGGTGGCACCGACGCTGCTGCGGATCGGTACCACCGCGGACCTGGCCGCGATGCGGTGGCTGCTCGGCCCGCGTCGGCTCGCCGAACGGGTGCGGCAGCTCCAGGTCAGCCGGGCCCAGGCCATCGACGACGCGGCCACGATGATGCGCCGGCTGGAACGGGACCTGCACGACGGCGCGCAGATCCGACTGGCGACGCTGGCCATGAACCTCGGCATGGCCACCGAGAAGCTCGGTGTCGACGGCCCGCCGCCCGACCTCGTGCAGGCCCGCGAGCTGGTCGCCCTCGCCCACCGTGGCGCGAAGGACGCCCTCGCCGACCTGCGCGACCTGGTACGCGGCATCCACCCGCCGGCGCTCGACAACGGCCTCGGCGACGCGTTGGCGACCCTCGCCTCCAGCAGCGCGCTCCCGGTCACGGTGACGGTCGAGCTGCCTGACCGGCCGGCGCCGGCGATCGAGACGATCGTCTACTTCTGCGCGGCCGAACTGCTCGCCAACGCGGCGAAGCACAGCCACGCGACCCGGGTCCGGCTCGGTGTCGTCGGCACCGGTCGGAGTCTGACGCTCGGGGTCACCGACGACGGCACCGGCGGCGCGGACCCGGACGGCCCCGGCCTGACCGGGCTGGCCCGCCGCATCACCGTCGTGGACGGCCGGATGCGGGTGCACAGCCCGGCCGGCGGGCCCACCCGGGTCGAGATCGAGCTACCCACACAGGTGTGAAACGGAGGCGACGGCATGCGGGTGGTGATCGCGGAGGACGCCGCGATGATGCGCGAGGGGTTGGTCCGGCTGCTCACCGACCGTGGCTTCGAGGTGTGCGCGGCGGTGGCCGACGCGGACTCGTTACGGTCGGCCGTCGCCGACGCCCTGCCGGACGTCGCCGTGGTCGACATCCGGATGCCGCCGACGCACACCGACGAGGGGCTGCGCGCCGCGATCGACATCCGCCGTGACCATCCCGGTGTCGGGGTACTGGTGTTCTCCCAGTACGTCGAGACCCGCTACGCGACCCGCCTGCTCACCGACCGGCCCAGCGGGGTCGGCTACCTGCTCAAGGACCGGGTCGCCGACGTCGCCGACTTCGTGGCGGCGCTGACCCGGGTGGCGGCCGGCGGCACCGCGCTCGATCCGGAGGTGGTCGGTCACCTGATGCGGGCCGGGCGGGACGTGGCGGGGCTGGCGTCGCTGACCCCCCGCGAGCGTGCGGTGCTCTCGGCGATGGCCGAGGGCCGGTCCAACGCCGGTATCGCGGCGGCGCTCGCCATCACCCCCGGGGTGGTGGAGAAGCACGTGGCGAACATCTTCGCGAAGCTCGGGCTGCCGGCCTCGGACGGCGACAACCGCCGAGTGCTGGCCGTCCTGCGTCACCTCGGCGGCTGACCCTGCCCGGTCCGACGCCGGCCGGCGTGCGTGCCCGTCGGCCGGCGACCGACACGAACGCCGGCCGGCAACCGACAGGGCTGCCGGCCGGCGGCCGAGGGGCCACCGGCCGGCGGGGTGGGTTGCGGGTCAGGGGATGAAGGTGACGCCGGGCAGTCGTGGCGACGGACCGTCCAGCAGGTGCCCGTCCCGGTCGCGCAGCCACCTGTCGAAGAAGGCGGTGACCAGGGTCTCCTGGGTCCGGACGGCGCGGGCCGGGTCGATGGTGCCGATGGTCCCGGTGACGAAGCTGTCGGGCAGGCCGAGTTGCCTGGCGATCTGCGGGAGCAGCGGTACGACGTCCTTGTAGGCGTCCTCGCTGGGCGCGCCGTCGAGCCGCAGGTCGACCCGCCAGCCGGTGCTGTTGTCCCACAGCATCCGCCAGGACGGCGTCTGCCGGTGGTCGGTGCCGGCGTCACCGACGAGCATGAACGGCCGGTCCAGGCCGGTACGGGTCACCGGCCACAACCGGAGGGCGTCCGGGACGATGGGTGACTCGATGCTGCCGTCCATGTCGATCGCGGCCCTGATCCGGGGGTCCTCGCTCATCACCTGCAGAGCGGTGATCCCGCCCGCCGAGACGCCGAACATGCCGGTCCGGCGCAGGTCCAGGCCACCCGCCACGCCCTGGGGCAACGGCCGGCCCTCCGCGTCGGGGTTCACGCCCCGGTGCAGGGCCGCCAGCTGGTCGAGTACGAAGCGGATGTCCGCGACCCGGGTGTCGAACACGCGGGCCGCGAGTCGCTGGAAGTCGTCGGGCTGCTGCGCCTGCTCGAAGAGCTGCGGCAACACGGTGGTGAGGACCCGGCCGTCGGGGAACTCCACCTCGGACGTCTCGTAGGTGTGGTCGATGGTCACCACCACGTACCCCCGGCTGGCCAGGTCCTGCACCAGGGTGGTGTTCCAGGTCCGTGGGTCGCCGGCCCCGGGGGAGTACAACACCACCGGGAACGGTCGCCCGTGCCGCGCCATCGGCGCACCCCGGTGACCGCTGGTCCCGGTGGCGGCGAAGTCCACCGCGCCGGCCGGTATGCCGTACAGGCTGACCCCGACCCCGTCGGCGCTGCCGAAGTGGGCCGCCGCGCCGGGCAGCATGTGGGGTGCCCGGGGGAAGCGGGCCACGTCGGTGGCCGGGTACCAGAGGCTGACCATCAGCTCGCGGGAGGCCGGGGTGGTCGCCCACGGGTCGGTGCGGGAGCGGTCGACCAGGTGCAGGTCGACCGTGCCCACCGGGTAGGGCCCGGTCGGCGTCGGCAGTCTCAGCCGGGCCGGCCCGTCGCCTCCCTTCAGGGTCGACGGCGCGACGGTGCCGAAGGCGAAGGTGGGTGCCGCGTTCGTCAGGGTCAGACAGCCGGCGACCAACGCGGCGAACAGGGCTGTGCGGATTCCTCGTGCCATGAGCGGGCTCCTCGGGAAACCGGGGCTGCGCCTGGCGGCCGCCCTCGGTCGTTCCCACGCTAGGAGCGCGACGGGGCCGGTAGAAGGCGGCTTCCACCCGCACCGGTCCCGGGGATAACCCCCGGGACCACCCGCGACCTGCGGTCCGACCGGGCGGGGCACACTGGGGCCGTGGAACGTCACGAGTTCGGCGTCGCGGTGCGCCAGTTGCGGGAGAGCACGACGCCGGCGACGGTCGGGCTGCCGGTCGGCCGGCGGCGGGTGCAGGGGCTGCGGCGGGAGGAACTCGGCGACCTGGCGGGCATGTCGGCGGACTACGTACGCCGGCTGGAGCAGGGGCGCAGCCACCCGTCGGCCGGGGTGGTGCAGGCCATCGCCCGTGCCCTGCGCGTCGGGCGGGCGGAGTACGAGCGGCTCTGCGCGCTGGCCGGGTACGCCGCCGCCGACGGGCGGGTGCCGAACGAGATCGGTCCGGGCGCGATGCGGCTGCTGGAACGGTTCACCGACACCCCGATGTTCGTCTCCGACGCGGCGATGAACCTGGTCGCCGTGAACAACGCGTTCCTGGCCCTGGGGCACTGGGACCTCACCGGGGACCCGTGGGAGTGGAACGTCGCCTGGCGTACGTTCTGCGACCCGTTCCTAGGTTTCCGGCAGTCGGCGGCCGAGGCGACCGATCACGAGGCGGTCCTCGTCGCCCGCCTGCGCAGCGCCGTGTTGCGCTACCCGGCCGACGCCTCCCTCGCCGCGTTGGTGGACGAGATGCGTAGCCGCAGCGGCCTGTTCGACACCCTGTGGCGTACGCCGCGACCGGTGGTCGCCTACGAGAGCAGCGCCGCGTTCGTCCATCCGGACGGTGGCGTCGTCACGCTCGTCGGGAGCCTGCTCACCATCCCGGGCGACGATCTGTCGGCCCTGATGCTCACCGCGGCACCGCGGTCGGTCGATGCGGCACGCCTCGCCGAGATCGTCGACGACGCCGGTGGGCCGGGCATCGTCAGGGTGGGCCAACCTGGCCCAGGCTGACCGCGCCGGTTCCTGCCAGATTGGGTGACGCATCCGGCGACCGCGGATCCGGCGGCTGCCTCCGGGCGACTCCGGTGACGGCGGACCGGATGCCCTGGCGACGTCGAGCGATGCCGCACCCGTGTTCCGCCGAACGATCGCAACCCGTCGGCGGCGTCCACCCGAAGGTAGGTCCAGCAATGAAGGCAGTGCGTTTCCACGAGTTCGGTGGCCCCGAGGTGCTGCGTTACGAGGACGTGGAGCAGCCGACCCCCGGCGTCGGCCAGGTCCGCGTCCGCGTCGCCGCGACGTCGTTCAACGGGGTCGACGGCAACATCCGGGCGGGCTACATGCAGGGCCCGATCCCGGTCGAGCTGCCCCACACCCCCGGCCTCGACGTCGCCGGCACGGTCGACGCGGTCGGCGACGGTGTGACCGACGTCGCGGTCGGCGACCGGGTCATCGGCTTCCTGCCGATGACGGGCACCGGAGCGGCGGCGGAGTACGTGATCGCCCCGGCGGAGATCCTGACGGGGGCGCCCAGGAACATTCCGCTGGCCGACGCGGCGGCGCTTCCGCTGGTGGGCCTGACGGCGTGGCAGGCACTGTTCGACCACGGCAGGCTGACCGCCGGCCAGCGGGTGCTGGTCAACGGGGCCGGGGGTGCGGTCGGCGGCTACGCGGTGCAGCTGGCGAAGGAGGCCGGTGCCCGGGTGATCGCCACCGCCAGCCCCCGCAGCGCCGACCGGGTCCGGGCCGCCGGGGCCGACGAGGTGATCGACCACACCGGCACCGACGTGGCGGCTGCGGTGACCGAGCCGGTCGACCTGGTGCTCAACCTCGCCCCGGTCGCCCCGGAGCGGCTCGCCGCGCTGGTCCCGCTGATCCGTGACGGCGGGGCCCTGGTCAACACCACCGTCTGGATGCCGGCCCCCGCCGACGAGGCGCGTGGCGTACGCGGCATCGACCTGTTCGTCCGCAGTGACGCCGACCAGCTCGCCGACCTGGCGGCGCGGGTCGGCACCGGCGAGTTGCGGGTCGAGGTCACCCGCCGGGTGGCGCTGGCCGACCTGCCCGCTCTGCACGCCCAGGCCGGCGCGGGTGAGTTGTCCGGTAAGACCGTCGTCCTCGTGCCTGCGGCCTGACCTGCTCCCGGCAGGGTCGGTCAGGTAGTCGACGCCGCCATCGCCGGCGTCGACGCCCGGCGGTGGCGGCCGGGGTACCCGGGTGAGCTACCGACCGGCGGAGGCGTCGGCGGGCGGCTCGGTGAAGTAGTCGCGGAGCACGGCGATCCGCCCGGCGCGGAGTCGGAAGATCTGCACGAGCGACATCGTCGTCTGCTGCCCGTCCGGCCCGTCGAAGGCGACGTCGATCTCGGCGATGAACACGTCGGGGTCCGGGGTGTCGTGCAGGAGGTGGGCGGAGCGCGCCTGGTTCACCGTGCCCTGGTGGGTCGGAAGCTGATGGTAGGCGCTGGTCCCGGCCCGGATCGCCGCCCGGCCGACCAGCCGACCGTGCAGCGGATGGCCGGCGGGAGCCAGCGGTGCTTCGTACACGCCGTCCTCGGTGAACAGCGCGGCGATCGCATCCGGGTCCCGGGTGACCGCCCCGGCGTAGACGTACCGTTGGAAGATTTCCTGGTGTGTGAGGTCCACTCTCCAGTCTAGCCCGCGGACGAGCCGGACCGGGGGACGCCGAACGGCGACGGCCCGACGCGGAAGGGTTTCTCCGCGTCGGGCCGTCGCCGTCGGAGGGGATCAGCTGGCCGCGCAGGTGGCGGTCGCACCGGGACCGGTGCCGTTGCCCTGGAAGCCGAAGTTGGTCGACTGCCCGGCACCGACCTGCCCGTTGTAGCTCACGTTGGTGAACCGGACGGTCCCGCTGGTGCCGCTGGACTGTGCGCTCCAGGTGCTGGTGACGCTGGCACCGCCGGGCAGGTTGATGCTGACGTTCCAGCCGTTGAGGGCGGTGGCGCCGGCGGTGACCGTCACGCTCGCCGTGAAGCCACCGTTCCACTGGTTGACCACCACCGACGCGGTGCAGCCGTTGCCGGCCGGCGGCGGCGTGGTGGGGGGCGCCGTGGTGGGCGGCGGGGTCGTCGGCGGAGCCGTGGTGGGCGGCGGCGTGGTCGGCGGGGTCGTCACGGGCGGGTTGGGTGCGCCGTTGGCCAGGCTGAAGGCCAGGTCCGGCTGGAACGAGCCGGCGGTGTAGCGGCAACCGTCGGCCTCGCCCGGCGGCTTCACCCAGAGGTACGCGTCGATGTTGTTGTCGCCGGTGTTGGTCGTCGGGTACTGCCCGATGCGACGGTCGGTGTTGTCGTCGCCGCACCAGTCACCGCTGGCACCGCCGTTGCGGCTGGTGTCGATGACCTGGCGCTTGCCCGAGATGCCCATGCCGTTGAGGGCGTTGATGACGTTCCGGCCGAAGCTCGCCTCGCTGGAGGTGGGGTTGAAGTTCGACACGTTGGTGAAGAAGCCGTCGGCGTACTGCACGCCGGCCGCCCGCAGGCGGTTGGCCGTCTCGCTGGGGCTGTTCCAGGTGGAGTGACCGCCGTCGAGGTAGACCTTGGCGTTGGGGTTGGCCGCCTTGAGGGTCCGGGTGGCCGTCGAGATCGCCTGGTTACGGGCGTTGATCTCGTTGCTGTTCAGGCAGGTCAGCAGGGCGAGCGAGTCGGTCTCCAGGATGATGATGACCGTCTGGTTGCCCAGCCCCCGGGCGAAGTTCGACACCCAGGTCTGGTACTGGTTGAGGTCGGGCGCGCCCCCGGCGCTGGCCCCGCCGCAGTCCCGGTTGGTGATCTCGTAGATGGAGAGCACCGGGATCTGGCGCGCGGAGTTGGCGGCGCCGACGAACGACGCGGCCTCGGACTGCGCGGTCGACGGGTTGAAGTTGGCGAACCACCGGGCCTGCGGCTGGCTGGCGATCTTGTCGCGGATGACGCCGACGCGCGAGTCGCCGGGGTTGGCGGCGACCCAGCGGACGACGGCAGTGGTCGGGTCGCGGTAGAGCGGTCCGGATATCGTCCCGGCGGAGGCGGTGCCGCCGGCGAGGCAGACGCCGGCGGCGGTGACGCCCGCGACGGCCGCCACACTGAAGGCCGCCACCGATCTGCGGCGGAGCGAGGAGAGGGTAGCCACGACGTGTTGCCTCCTGATCACATAGATGTTTCTACATGGGAGCGTTCCCACGACGGTAGCCGAGGCGTGCGCCGCTGCCAAGACGTACGGCCCACCCTTTAGGCATCGACCAACTTCGAGGGATGGGTAGGCCGGACGGCAGCGTACCGCCGGTGCGGGGGCGCGGCGACCGGAACAGGAGGCGGCGACGCGCCCAGCGGGTCACGGTGTGTGCACCCGGTCGACCTTCACGGTGAGCAGGACCCGCTGCTGCCCACCACCACCGAAGCCGGGATAGGGGCGACCGAGGTACTTGCGGGACAATTCGTCGATGTGCTCGCGGGCACCGGCGGTGGAGATGTCCACCACGCTGCCACGCAACGCCCAGTACCGGGCCGGGGCGGCGGGGTCGGCGACGCCGATGGCGACCCGCGGATCGCGTCGCACGTTGCGGGTCTTCTGGTGGGTGTCCACGGTGTTGACGAGCACGTGCTCGCCGTCGGTGCCCACCCAGGTCTGGGAGATCTGCGGTGACCCGTCGGGCATGAACGTGGTCACGAAGCAGATCGCCCTGCCGTGCAGGACCGCGACCAGGTCGTCGGGGAGAGCAGTCATGGGCTGCGCCTTCATCTCGGGGTGTGGTGGTAGAGCCGGTCGATGACCGACTCCTGCGGCGGGTCGTCGGACAGGTCGGCACCGCGCAGGCCCGCCAGGGCGATCCGCAGCGCACGCCGCCACAACGGCGGGGCGAAGGTGCAGGAGGCGTCCATGACGCTGCCCACCCCGACACGGCCACGTCACCCCGACACGGCGACGTCACCCACACACGGCGACAGCGGCACCGCCGTCGTGCGCGGTGCCGCTGTCGCGGGGGGCGGCGGCCGGTCCCGATCCCTGCCGGGTGCCGCCCCGCCCGAGGGGGCAGTTCTCCGTTACGGCCGCAGGGCCTGCGCGGCCGGGGTCCAGGTCGACTCGTTCCTGACGTCGGCGACCCTGATCCCCTTGGCGACCTTCTCCAGCTCGGCCAGCGGCAGCTTGTTGCCCAGGCCCATCCCGCTGACCTGGAGGACGACCGTGCCGTCGGCGTTCCAGATGTTGCAGAAGCCGCCGCCTGCTGCGTCGTCACCCGGGACCCGCCGGTCCGAGCCGGGGTAGCACTTCGTCACCCCCGGCTCCGGGGACTGGTTCGAGCTGCCGGCCGGCGTGACGAAGATGTGGAAGCCGTCCTTGATGCCGTTCTCGGCCTGGTCGTAGGGCGCGGTCAGGCCCGAGGTGGGCGCGGCCGGCCGGGTGTACGTCGCGCCGCCGTAGTCACCGGCGCGGGCCGCGGCGATGCCGCTGAGGCCGGGCATGGCGTGCGTGCCCGACTGCAACGGGCGGTAGCCGCCCGGCACGTAGCCCACGGTGAACGGCACCGTGGCCGGCTTCGGCCGGCTGGGCTTCAGGCCACCGACCAGACCGCCCAGGTCCTGGAAGCTGGGCGAGGCCACGGAGCTGGAGATGGAAGTCACGGCCGCCCACGCGTCGGGGGCGTACTCCCAGGCGAGCAGCTTGTTGCCCTCGTCGACCGGCTTGCTCGGGTCGAGGCCGACCGGCAGGGTCGCCTGCACGGCCCGGTGCCCGGCCACGGTGACCTTCCGGCCGTTCCTGATCCCGGCCGGGTCGAAGACGCCCGGCCGGTAGACGGTCAGGTACGCCCACAGGCTGGGCTTGCCCCCGGTGGCCCGCTTCTTCTGCTCGACGGGGTCGCCGCCCGCCTCGATCTCGTCGGCCGTGACCGGCTTGTCGTTCGAGACGTGGCCGTCGGAGTAGACCGAGGCGATCTGGTAGCCGACCGACGCGACGATCGGGTCCTGCACGTGCAGCGGGCCCGCGTCGTACCCCTTGAAGGTGAAGGTGAACGGCGGGGCGTCGGACCAGCGGGCCTCGGCGGGGCCGGCGGCCGCCGCACCCGCCGAGGGGGGCGCGGCGGTGGTGTCCCGCCCGGCGCCCAGGGTCGGCAGCGCGAACGCGCCGGCGACCGCGACCACGACCAGGCCGGCCGCGCCCGCCGAGGCGAACCCGGCCCGGCGACGCCGCTGCGCCCGCCGGCCCGCCGCGACGATGTCGTCGGCGGTACGGGTCATCGGTGGCTCCTGACCGGTCACCGCGTCCACGAATTCATGCAACTGCACTGGTCCACTCCTCGATCGAATTACCGGTGAGATTGATGCGTTCGGCGGCGAGCGACTCGCGCAACTTCGCCAGGCCCCGGGAGACCTGGCTCTTGGCGGTGCCCACCGTGCAGTCGAGGACGCCGGCCGTGTCCTCCAGGCTCAGGCCCAGGTAGTGCCGGAGCACGACGGCGGCCCGCTGCCGGGCCGGTACGGCATCGAGCGCGGCCCGCAGGCGCATCCGCTCGTCGGTCGCGTCGGCCGGGTCCCGCAGCGCGACGTCCGGCATGGCGTCACCGGACGAGCGCTCCCGCCGCCACGGCCGCCGGGTCTCGTCGACCGCCGCCCGGTAGACCATGGTCTTGACGTAGAGATCGGGCCGTTCCAGCTTCCGCCAGCGGGGATAGAGCTTGACCAGGGCGTTGGCCACGGCGTCCTCCGCCGCGTGCCAGTCACCGCAGGTCATGTACGCCAGCTTGCGCAACGACGCCATCTGGGACGTCACGAACTCGCGGAACGCCTGTTCGTCTTCGGCTCTCACGTCGGCTGCCTCCTTGTGCCGGAGGTAGAACGGGATCACCGGCCCGGGGAGTTGCACGGCCCGGTCAAGTAGTTGCCGGATCACCGTGTGCGACGATCTCCCGGCCGGGTAGGGCCAGGCATACCCGGAACGCTACGACCAGTGGGCTGGGTCGGACGGCGTCGCCCTGACAGGGTTCGACCATGACCCCGGACGTACCCCTGCACCTGGCGGCGGCGCTGCGCCGACGCGACCACCTGCTCTCCCCGTGGCCGTGGCGGGCGCTGGCCTACCTCGCCACCACCCTGCCGGTCGCCGCTCCCCTGTCGATCGGGCTGCTCGTCGTCGGCGCGCCCCTGATGGCCGTCCTCAACACGGTGCGGCAGGACCGCCCGGTCGAGCTGCCCATCGTCGTGTTCCTCACCGTCGTCGCCCTGCTGGTGCTCGCGTCGGCTCCGGTCGTCAGCCTCGCGGTGGCCGTGGTCGAGCGGTGGCGGCTGCGCCTGGTCGACCCGCGACCGCTGCACCGCCCCCGGTTCACAGGTCTGGCGGCCCGCTACACCAGCGCCGCGGCCTGGCGGGAGGTCGGTCACACCTTCCTGCTGGGCGGGCTCGTGCCGCTGGCGTACTGGCTGTTGTTCATGCTCGTGCTGCTCGACGCGACGCTGATCGCCAGCCCCTGGCTGGCCAGCGGCAACGACCCGGTCATCGTGGTCTGGACCACGATCGACACCCCCCACCAGGCGATCCCGTACGCGGCCGTGGGCGTCCTGTGTGTCCCGGCGCTGGTGTACCTGGCCGTCCTGCTCGCCGCCGGCCAGGCGACGGCGACCCGTTGGCTGCTCGACGGGTCCGCCGACACCACGGCGCTGCGGGAGGTCACCCGCTCCCGGGCCCGACTGGTCGACGCGTACGAGGCCGAACGTCGCCGCATCGAGCGGGACGTGCACGACGGCGCGCAGCCCCGGCTGACCAGTCTCACCCTCCAGCTCGGCCTGGCCCGGCTGGACGTGCCCGACGACTCCCCCGCCGCCCGGCCGTTGGCCGTCGCGCACGAGCAGGCCAAGGGGCTGATGGTCACGCTCCGGCAGATCGTGCAGGGCATCCGCCCGCAGCACCTCACCGAACTCGGCCTGGCCGGTGCCGTCCGGGAACTGGCCGGGGCGGCCACCATCCCGGTCGACGTCCACGCCGACCTCGGGCAGCCGCTGCCGGAGGTGGTCGAGACCACCGCCTACTTCGTGGTGTCCGAGTCCCTGGGCAACGTGGCCCGGCACGCCCACGCGGGCCGGGCCGAGGTGCGGCTGACCCGGTCCGCCGGCAGTCTCGTGGTGGAGATCGAGGACGACGGGTGCGGCGACGCCGACCCGGCCCGGGGCAGCGGACTGACCGGGCTCGCCGACCGGGTCGCCGCCGTCGACGGCCGGCTGCTGCTGTACAGCCCGCCCGGCGGGCCTACCCTGGTGCGGGTGGAGCTGCCGTGCCCCCGGTGACCCGGGTCGTGCTCGCCGAGGACGAGGTGCTCCTGCGGGAGGGCATGATCGGCCTGCTGACCCGGTTCGACTTCGCGGTGGTCGCCGCCGTCGGCTCCGCCCCGGAGCTGCTGGACGCGGTCGACGCGCACGAACCGGACCTGGTGGTGACCGACATCCGGATGCCGCCGCAGCACCGCGACGACGGGCTACGGGCCGCCGTCACCGCCCGCGCCGCGCGCCCGCACCTCGCGGTGGTGGTCCTCAGCCAGCACGTGCAGGCCGGGTACGCCGCGGCGCTGCTCGACAGCGGGGACCGCCGTCGGGTCGGCTACCTGCTCAAGGACCGGGTCGCCGACGTCGCCGAGTTCGCCGCGACCCTGCGTCGGGTCACCGACGGCGGCACGGCCATCGACCCCGACGTGGTACGGCACCTGCTGCACCGCCCCCGCGACCCGCTCGCCGCCCTGTCCGCCCGGGAGCGGGAGGTGCTGGTGCTGCTGGCCGAGGGGCACTCCAACGCGGCGATCGCGGCCCGGCTGCACGTCACCGAGGCGGCGATCGGCAAGCACGTCGGCAACATCCTGGCCAAGCTCGACCTGCCGCCCAGCGACGACACCAACCGCCGGGTGCTCGCCGTCCTCACCTACCTGCGGACCGGCCCCGGCCGGTAGCCGGGGCGGGGTCGGGCACCGGCAGGTCCACCACCCGGGTCGCCCAGCGGGCCAGCAGCGCCGGATCGTGGGTGATCAGCAGCACGCCCGCGCGGTGCCGACGCTGGTAGTCGGTGACGACGGCGGCGACGTGGGCCTGGGTGGAGGCGTCGAGCATGGCGGTGGCCTCGTCGCAGAGCAGGTGGTCGGGGCGGTGCACGAGGGCGCGGGCCAGGCAGGCACGTTGCAACTGCCCGTCGCTGACCGCGTGCGGACGCCGGGTGAGCAGGTCGGGGGTGAGCCCGACGAGGTCGGCCAGCTCGGCCGTCCGGGCGGTCACCTGCCCGGCCGGCGTCCCGGTGGCGCGCAGCGGTTCGGCGATCAGGTCGGCCAGGCTCAACCGGGGGTCGCTGGCGGCGCGGGGGCTCTGGAACAGGATCGCCACCCGGGTCCGGACGGCGGCGGGCAGCCGGTGCCGGACCCCGGTGACGGGTTCGCCGTCGAGGGTGATCCGGCCGCCGTCCGGGGCGTGCAGGAAGGCCAGCACCCGGGCGAGGGTGGACTTGCCGCTGCCGGAGGGGCCACGCAGACCGACCGTCTCACCGGGAGCGACGTGCAGGTCGACGCGGTCGAGGACGCGCTGCCGGCCGTAGTGGACGGTGACCTGGTGCGCGGCGAGCCCGGCGGGCGCGGTCGGTCGGGTGCCGGTCGGGTCGTCGGCAGTGGTCGTCATGCCGGGGCTCCGGGGGTCAGCGGGTGGTGGCAGGCGACCTGCCCGGTGCCGGCGGCCGTCGGGCGGGGCGGGGTACGGCAGGTGTCGGTGGCCCGGGGGCAGCGGGGGGCGAACGCGCAGCCGGCGGGCAGGTCGGTGAGCATCGGCGGGTGACCGGGCACCGGGGTGAACGCCCGGTCGGGCAGGGCGTCGAGCAGCCCGGCGGTGTAGGGGTGGGCGGGCCTGTCGAACAGCTCCGGGGTGGGCCGGTGTTCGACGACGCGGCTGGCGTACATGACGGCGACGGTGTCGGCGACGCGGCGGGCGGCGGCGAGGTCGTGGGTGATGAGCAGGACGGCGGCCCCGGCGTCGCAGCGGCGGCGCAGCAGGTCCAGGGTGTGCTCCACCAGCGGCCGGTCGAGGCCGCTGGTGGGTTCGTCGGCGAGCAGCAGCGACGGGTCGGGGGCCAGCGCCAGGGCGGTGGCCAGCCGCTGGGCCATCCCCCCGGACAGCTCGTGCGGGTACCGGTCGAGGTCGGCGGGGTGCAGGCCGACGTCGGCGGCGGCCCGCTCGGCGGCGTCGGCGACGCCGCGGCGGGGGTGCCCGTGGGCGCGCAGGGTCTCCTCCAGCAGCCGCCGGCCGGTGCGCACCGGGGTGAGGGCGGTGGCCGGGCTCTGCGGGACGAGGCCGACGACCCGGCCCCGGACGTGCCGGGCGAGGTGCCGTTCGCCAGCCGCGACCAGGTCGACCGGGGTGCCGTCCGCCGGGTGCAGGTGGGCGTGCCCGGTGACGGTGGCGTTGCGGGGCAGCAGGCCGAGCAGGGCGTGCGCGAGGACGGACTTGCCGCAGCCCGACTCGCCGACCACGGCCAGCAGCTCGCCGGCGTGCAGGTCGAGGCGCAGGTCGGTGACGGCGTGCACGACGGCGTCGGGAAGCCGGAACCGGACGGTCAGCCCGTCGACGGTCAGCAACGCCGGCCGGCGGCCGGCGGCGGTGGGCGCGGTGCTGGGGGCGCTCGCGGTCACAGCTGCAACTCCGCCCGTACGCGGGGGTCGAGGCGGTCCCGCCAGCGGCCGGTGAGCACGGCCAGGGCGAGGGTGACGGCGACCAGCGCGAGGCCGGGGACGATGCTGGCCCACCACGCGCCGGTGAGCAGGGACCGCTGACCGTCGTTGATCATGTTGCCGATGGAGGCGAGGTGCGGCGGCAGGCCCAGGCCGAGGAAGGACAGCGCGGTCTCGTGCCAGACGGCGTGCGGCACCATCAGCGTGGTCGCCAGCGCGAGCCGGGGCAGCACGTGCGGCAGCAGGTGCCGGATGAGCACCCGGGCCCGGCCCGCCCCGCCGGAGATCGCGGCGTCGACGAACGGCCGGGACCGCAGGCTGAGCAGTTCGGAGCGGACGATCCGGGCGGTGGAGAGCCAGTGCGTCAACGCGATCGAGGCGACGACCGCGCCGAGGCTCGGCCGCAGCATCGCCACGATGAAGATGCCCAGCAGCAGGTGCGGCAGGGCGGCGACGGTGTCGACGACCCGCATCAGCACCCGGTCGACGCGCCCGCCGACGCTGCCGGCGACCGCGCCGACGAGACCACCGATGACGGTGGCGACCAGCGCGGCGACCACCCCGACGAGCAGCGACACGCGCAGCCCGTAGAGGCTGCGCAGGGCCACGTCCCGGCCCAGGTCGTCGGTGCCGGCCAGGTGCCCGGGCGAGGGCGCGAGCCGGGTCCGGGCGAGGTCGACGGCACTCTGGTCCAGCGGCCACAGCAGGGGGGCGAGCAGGCAGGCGACGACCGCGACGACGAGCACGGCGGCGGCCACCCCCGCGCCGGCCCGTCCACCCCGCAGCAGGATGGCCGGCCGGCGCGGCGGCAGGCGTCGGGCGGGCGGGGCGGCCGGTGGTCGGGCGAGGTCAGTCATCGAGACGTACCCGGGGGTCGGCGGCGGCGTAGCCGAGGTCGGTGGCCAGGTTCGCGGCCAGCACCACCACGGTGGTGGCCAGGGTGGTGGCGGCCAGCAGCGGGAAGTCGGCGCCCAACGCCGCCTCGACGGTGACCGCACCGAGGCCGGGCAGCGAGAACACGGTCTCCACCAGCACCGCGCCGCCGACGAGTTCAGGCAGGTGGGTGCCGACCAGGGTGAGGAAGGGCAGCAGCGCGGTGCGCAGCGCGTGGCCGAACAGGACGGTACGGCCGGGCAGCCCCCGGGCGCGGGCGGCCAGCACGTGGTCGTCGCGCAGGCTCTCGGCGACGGCGTCCCTGACGAACAGCACGAACCACGGGGCCTGGGAGATCGCCAGCACGGCCACCGGCAGCACCAGGTGCCGGGCCACGTCGGCCGGGTCGGTGCCGGTCGCGGTGATGTCGGTGAGCCCACCGGCGGGCAGCCAGCCCAGGGTGAGGGCGAACACGGCGATCGCGGCCAGCCCGATCCAGAACACCGGCATCGACTGCACGGCGTACGCGACGGACCGCAGGGCGCGGTCGAAGACGCCACCGCGCCGGTACGCCGCCAGGGTGCCCAGCAGCACGCTGGCCACCAGGACGAGGGCGAGGGCCAGGCCGACGAGCAGCAGGGTCCAGCCGGCGCGGGCGGCCAGCACCGAGGTGACCGGCTCGTGGCGGCTGGTGGACCAGCCGAGGTCGCCGCGCAGCAGGTTGCCCACCCAGCGGGCGTACTGCACCGGCAGCGGGTCGTCGACGCCCCAGTTCGCGCGGAGCTGCGCGAGGTTCTCCTCGCTGGTGGTGAAGGCCGCCGCGCCCGCGTACTGCTGCGCCGGGTCGATCGGGGAGGCAGCGCCGAGGGCGAACATGCCCATGCTGGTCGCGGCGAGCACCGGTACGGCGACCAGCAGCCGGCGGCGGATCATGACCCCGGCCCCGGCCAGCCGTCGACGATGGACCGGCGGCGGTGCCGGTGCCGTCACGACGTCTTCTCCCAGGTGTGCACGTTCCACCAGAGGCTGTTGGCGACGTCGTGTTCGTGCGGCTCGACCCGGGGCGTCACCCCGGTCACGGTGTCGCGCACCACGTAGGTGTGTTGCAGGTAGGTGAGGAACACCCACGGCACGTCGGCGGCGAGCTGCTTCTGGAAGGTGGCGTACGCGGCCCGTCGGGCGGCCGGGTCGGTGGTGTCCCGGCCGGCCTGCAGGGCGGCGTCGACGGTGGCGGACCGGTAGGAGCCGGGGTTGAAGAAGCCCTGCCCGGCGAAGGCGGAACCGAACAGCTTGAACGAGACGAAGTCCGGGTCGTACGGGGTGCCGTACCCCATGACCAGCGCGTCGGTCTTCATCCGGGGGGTGATCGCGTCCCAGGTGAGGCCCTGCGGGGTGACCGCGACACCGATCTTCCTGGCGTCGGCGGTGAACGCCAGGGCCAGTTCCTTGCGCAGGCTGTCGGTGGCCGGGTACATCAGCGTGAACGCGGCCTGCCGCCCGGCTTTGGCGCGGATGCCGTCCGGGCCGCGGGTCCAGCCGGCGGCGTCGAGGATCGCGGTGGCGGCGGCCCGGTCGGCGGTGGGCCGCCCGGTGACCGACGGCTCGGCGAACTCGGAGGTGGGCGGCACCGGGCCGAACGCCGGCTCCCCCGCCCCGCCGAGCACCCCGGTCACCATGGCCTGCCGGTCCACCGCCGCGTGCAACGCCCGGCGGACCGCCAGGTCGCCCAGGACGGGGTTGCCCATCGGCAGCATCACGCCCCGGTAGTCGGCGGTGGGGACCTTGCGTACCTGCTGACCGGCCTGGCCGTCGAATGCGGTCGCCAGCTTCGGCGGCAGTTCGGCCGCGTCGAACTCGCCGGCCCGCATCCGCTGGGCGCGGACGTTGTCGTCGGCGACGAACGCCACCACCACGCCCGGGTTCGCCGGTTTGCCACCCCAGTACCGCTCGTTCGCCGCCAGCACCAGCCGGTCCCCCGGCGTCCAGGACGTCATCCGGTACGGCCCGGTGCCGATCGGCCTGCGGTTGAACTCCGCCGTGTTGACGTCCTGCCCCTCGAACGCCTTCGCCGGCACGATGCCCAGCGCCAGCCGCTGCACGAACGGCGCGTACGGGTGCTTCAGGGTGAACACCACGGTGCCCGGGTCGGGGGCGGCGACGGAGGCGAGCATGTCGAGGTCGGAGCGGAGCGTGGAGTCGACCTTCGGGTCCAGCACCGCCTGGTAGGTGAAGACGACGTCCCGGGCGGTGAGCGGGCTGCCGTCGTGGAACAGCACCCCCTCGCGCAGGGTCGCCGTGACCGTCCGGCCGTCCGCCGACACCGTCGGCAGTTCCCGCGCCAGGGCCGGCACGAGCTGGTTGCGGGCGTCCCGGGCGACCAGCCCGTCGAAGATCAGCGACGCGCCGTCGGGGCCGTAGTTGAGCACCGGGTTGAGGGTGTCGGGCTCACCCGCGGTGGCCACCACGACCGGGCCGTCGCCGGTGCGGCCGGTCGACGACGGCGTCGGGGACGCGCAGCCGGCGACGACGGCCAGGGCGATGCCGAGCAACGCCGGCAGGCGTACGGACCGGGACGTGACGTGCTCCGGGGAGATTCCGTCCGTGCGCTTGGGCCCCACCGGCAGCTCCCTCGGGTCGTGGATCGACGCAGCGGCGGGCACTCGGGCCAGGTGGGATCATCGCAGGCCCGGGTACCCGCCACTGCTGCCACTATCGCGTAATTGCCAGTTCTTGGCAATAAGACCCGCCGCACCCACCCGTTCGACAGGCCCGCGACACCGACCGGACCCGGAACGGACGGCGGGCCCGGAGCCGAGGCGGCTCCGGGCCCTGAGGCGTCCGTGGTCAGGAGATGGCGCAGGTGACGTTGCCGGGCGGCGGGGTGCCGTTACCGGTGGCGGTGAACCCGAAGGTGGTCGAACCGTTGGGCGCCAGCGCGCCGTTGTAGGCGGCGTTGCGGACGGTGACGTTGCCGGTGGTGCCGGAGTTGACGCCGTTCCAGACGCTGCTGATCGCCTGGCCGCTGCCCAGGCTCAGGCCCACGGCCCAGCCGGTGATCGCGCCGGAGCTGGTGTTGGCCACGGTGACCTCGCCCTGGAAACCGCCGGGCCAGCTGTTGACCGCCTTGTAGGTGGCGGTGCAGCCGCCGGGCCCGCTGGTGGGCGGCGGGGTGGTCGGCGGAGGCGTGGTCGGCGGGGCGGTGGTGGGCGGCGGGGTCGTCGGCGGAGCGGTCGTCGGCGGGGGCGTGGTCGGCGGCGTGGTGGACTGGAACTGGCTGAAGAAGCGCCAGATCTCGCCCGAGGTCCAGGTCCGCGAGTCGTTGGGGGTGCCCGACCCGTCGACCGGGCTGGGGGTGTGGTCACCGTCGAACGCGGCCCACTGCACCGGGAAGCCGGAACGGCAGCCCGAGTAGACGGTGGTGATGTGGGTGAAGGTGTTGAGACCCGGCTCGCGCGGGCTCTGCGCGGTGCACCCGTTGTTCCGGACGAACGTGTCGCGCAGCGACCGACCCATCGAGATGTTCAGCACGCTGTCGTGGGTGCCGTGGATGCCGAAGTACGGCACCGGCTGGGTGCCGCCGTTGCAGCCGCTGAGCTGGGCACCGGACAGCACGGCGACCGCACGCACGACGGTGGGCCGGGCACAGGCCACCGCGTAGCTCATCGCGCCGCCGTAGCTCCAGCCCAGCACGAACCGCTGGGTGGTGTCCACGCACAGGTCGTTCTCGACCTGCCGGAGGATGTCGTCGAAGAGGGTCAGGTCCCGGCCGTTGGTGTTGGCCCAACCCGCGTCGATGCCCTGCGGGGCGACGAAGATGGTGCTGTTGTTGGACAGCGGCAGCAGGCCGTAGTAGCCGGCCGAGGAGACGTTCTGCGCCGAGCCGTTCAACCAGTGGAAGCCGACCACCAGCCGGTACTGGCGGTTGCGGTCGTAGCCGTCCGGCAGCCGCAGGATGTAGCTGCGGTTCTGCCCGCTGCTGGTGATCGTGCGCGTCCCGTTGCTCAACGTGGGGGCCTTGCCGCAGCCCGCCGTCGCCGCGAGGGTGCCGTTCGTCGCCGCCTCCGCCGTCGCGGAGAGACCGCCGTTCAGCGCGCCGCCGACGGTCGCCGCGAGCAGGACGGCCGCGGCGGCGATGGTCGGGAGTAGGTGTCTGTGTCTGACCATTGCTTGGCTCCTTGCCATGGGTCTGGTGTCCCGGTGGTGATACGCGGAGTCGACCCGGCGATGGCCGGCGGGGACGGCAGGATGCGGTGGACACCCGCACCCCGTCTCCTCGCCCGGGTGGGGCGACTCGGGTGGGCGGACGCGCCCGTTCGGCGCGGACGGCACGACGGCTCGGTGGAGCGGCCCGGATCTGGTCGTCGACCGGCAGGGCGGCGCGAGGGGTGCCCTCGTGTGCCGCTGCCAACGGACTCCGACGACGGGAGACGTGCCCTTCGCTCCCGGCCGAAAGATAGCAGGTTATCGATAACATGCTCAACCGGACGGGCGGCGACAGCTGCGGGCGCATCCTCGACCGATCCGTCGGCGGCGGGGGCTGACCTGCGCCGGGACGGGCCGACCGGCCCCGCGACCGGCAGCCGACGTCGAAACTATCGGAGGCGTCGGCTCGTAACTTTCTGGAGCCGGCCGGTCGACTGATGTGACCGTTAACGGCGACGGACAGCCGGGCGCGGGCCACCCGGCTGTCCGCTGCGACACCAGCCCGGTCGGGAGGACGCCCGACCGGGCGGCGGGGTCCGGACCGGTGGCCGGACCCCGCCGCCGGCCCGGCTCAGATGCTGGCGAGCGCCTCGGTCGGCGGCAGGGCGGCGGCCCGCATCGACGGGTAGACGCCGGCCACCACGCCCACCACCGCCGCACCGCCCAGCCCGGCCAACGTCGAGGCGAGCGGGACAACCACCGGCCACTGGTGGTACGCGGCGTAGCCGGCGGTGACGGCCAGCCCGAGCAGCGTCCCGACGACCCCGCCCAGCGACGCCAGGGCCACCGACTCGGTGAGGAACTGGCCACGGATCTGCCCCCGGTGGGCGCCGAGCGCACGCCGCAGACCGATCTCGGCCCGTCGTTCCAGCACCGAGATGACCATCGTGTTGGCCACCCCGATCCCACCCACCAGCAGCGCCACCGCCGCCAGGGCCAGAAACAGCGCCGAGAAGGCGTTCTCGGTGGCGCGCTTCGCGGCCAGCGCGTCGGAGGGGCGGCTGACCAGCACGTCGGCCGGGCTCTGCGGGTTGACCGTCTCGGGCAGCACCGCCCGGACCTGCTCCACCGCCGGCTCCAGCGACCGGACGTAGAGCACCGTGGGATGCCCGTCGAAGCCCAGCTCGGACTGCGCGGCCGGCCAGCCGACCAGCACCGACCTGTCGATGTCCGGCAGCAGCGGGACGGCGGCCAGGATGCCGACCACGGTGAACCACCTGTCGCCGATCATCACCTGCTGGCCGGGCCCGTCCCCGGCGGGCACGTCGCGCACGCCCAGCCGGGCCGCCGCGACCGCGCCGAGCACCACGGTGGGGAAGCGCGCCGTCGCCGGGGTGAGCCAGCTTCCGTGCTGGACCCGGGCGTTGATGATCGGGAGCAGGTCGAGCTGGCTGGCCAGCACCGTCAGGCCGGAGCCGTCCTCGGGGTCGGTACGGTCGGAGCGGCGGACCAGCCGGTGGGTGTTGGCGACCGCGCTGATGCTGGTCACCGGGCCCACCCGCCGGACCATGGCGGTCGACTCCTTCGGCAGCAGCGCCGGCGGGTCCTGGTCGGGCAGCGCCCGCACCTCCAGCATGTTGGTGCCGAGCGCGGACAGTTCCCGCATGAGCTGGGCCTGGCTGGAGGCCGGGATGCCGGTCACCACGATCATGGTGGCGATCCCGATGGCGATGCCGAGCGCCGACAGCGCGGCCCGGGTGCGCCGGGTACGGATGCCGAGCAGCCCCAGCCCGAGCAGGTCGGTCACGGCCAGCCGGACCGGCCGGGCGGCCTCGCGGGCCGTACCCGGATGCGCCCGGTGCGGCGTACCCCCGGTGGTGGGTGTGCTCATCGGGGCGTCACCACCCGGCCGGAGTCGGCGACCAGGTGGCCGTCGCGCAGCTCCACCCGGCGGGGCAGGCGGGCGGCGATGTCCCGGTCGTGGGTGATCACGGCGATGGTGGTCCCCTCGGCGTGCAGCCGGTACAGCAGTTCCAGGACGGCCTGGCCGGTACGGGTGTCCAGCGCGCCGGTGGGTTCGTCGGCGAGCAGCAGCGCGGGCTGGTGGACCAGGGCGCGGGCGATCGCCACCCGCTGCCGTTCCCCGCCGGAGAGCTGGTGCGGCAGGTGGGTGACGCGGTGCGCCAGGCCGACCCGGTCCAGCGCCGCGAGGGCCAGCGGCCGGCGGTCCCGGCGGGGCACCCCGGCGTAGAGCAGGCCGGTGGCGACGTTCTCGGCTGCGGTGAGCCCGGCGGTGAGGTGGAACTGCTGGAAGACGAAGCCCAGCCAGCGCCCGCGCAGCGCGGACAACTGCCGGTCGGAGAGCCCGGCCACGTCGAGGCCGCCGAGATGCACCGTGCCGGAGGTCGGCCGGTCCAGCGTGCCCATGATGTGCAGCAGGGTCGACTTGCCGGAGCCGGACGGGCCGACGATGGCCAGCATCTCGCCCTCGGTGATGTCGAGCGAGACGCCGGCGAGGGCGGTGACCCCACCCGGGTAGCGCATGGCGGCGTCGCGTACGGCCAGCACGGTCACGAGGCGGTCACCACCGCGAGATCCTCGGTGATCCCGTCGCCGGAGACCTCGACCATGCCCTTGGCGAACATGCCGGTGGTGACGGCGACGAACCGTCCACCGTCGGCCAGTTGCAGCGCGTAGCCGCCCTCACTGAGCGCCACCAGCGCGCCGACCGGTACGGCGAGGACGCCCTCCCGGGTCTCGCCGGCCAGGTCGACCTGCACGTCGGCGGCGTCGATCCCGGTCAGGTCGTCGTCCACGGTCACCGTGACGGCCCGCTTCGGCGTGCCGGTCGGGCCGGAGTCGTCCTGGGTGACGGCGGTGGCGACCGCCGAGACGGTGCCGTCGACGGTCTTGTCGCCCGGCAGCGTGACCGTCACCCGGTCGCCCCGCTGGATGGTGCCGGCCTCGGCCACCTCGGCCTGGACGGTGATCACCTTCGCGGTCGGGGTGACGGTCAACAGCGGCGTCTCGGCGGGGTCCCCGCGCAGCGCGGTGACGGCGTCGACCCGGACCGCGCCGGGCAGCACGGCCACGTCGCCGACGGCGATCCGGCCGGTCACCGGCAGTTCGGCGTCCTGCTGCCAGCGCTTGATGGCCCGCATCAGCGAGCCGGTCAGCACCCCCTCGCCCTTGCGGACGACGACCCGGGCCGGGGCGGCGGCCGTCGGCGTGGGTGCCGCCGCGCCCTGCCCGGAGGTGCCCCTGTCCTGCTCCGGTGCCGCCTGCTGCCCGGTGGGCGGGGTGGAGGTGGCGGGCTTCACCGGCCGGGAGACCTTCTCCCCCGGCACGGGCTGGTAGCCGATCTCGTACCCCAGCGCCTTGAGGTTGGTGGCGACGACCCGCACGTCGCGGCCGACCGTGCCGGGTTCGGCCAGGTCGCGGTAGAGCGGCAGGCCGCCGTAGAACAGCGGCACCGGCTGGTCGTCGATCCGGTAGAGCTGCCTGCCCCGGGTCACCGTCGCGCCGGCCGGGGGCAGCCAGGTGACCGTCCCGCTCCGGCCACCCTTCACCGGTTCCGCCCGCCCGTATCCGAGGGTGCCGGTCAGCGACACGGTGGTGGCGAGGTCGGTCCGTACGACGGTGGTGGTCTGCACCGGGACCGGCGGGTTCCCGCCGGCCGTGGCCGGAGCACGGTGGACGGACCAGACGACGCCGCTGGCGACGACCGCCACCACCAGGGTCAGCACGGCCGGGACGACGACGCGTCGACCGGTACGGCGCGGTGGGCTCTGCGCTGGTGACTGTTCTGTTGACACACCGCGAGCATGGCGACGGTTCTTCAGAAACCTGTCAGGTCCGCCGAACCCACACGGGTTCCTGACATCACGCCCCGATCGTGGGCAGCATGTCGCACACGTTCCTCACCACGGTCCGCTTCGCCGTACCGGCGCTGGTGGTCGGTTGTCTGCTCGCCGGTTGTTCCGCCGCACCGACCGACGACCGGACCGACGGCTCACGGGTGGCCTCGGTGCAGAGCCCGACCACCCGCGCCACCGGTCCCGCCGACGTCGAGGACCGGCGTCCGGTGATCCCCCTCGACGCCACCAACGACGAGATCGAGGCCCTGCGGGCGGCCTGGGGACGGTGTGTGGCGAAGGAGGGCGGACCCGGCTACGAGGACGGCCGGAGCGTGATCTGGAAGGAGAGCCAGAACGACCCGAAGGCGAAGCGGGTCCGGGCGGCCTGCCGGTCGACGGAGCCGGAGTTCTTCGAGGAGCGCCAGAAGCGTACGGACAACGCGGCGTTCCGCGACAACCAGCGCGAGTGGTACCAGTGCGCCGAGCAGGCCGGTTACCGGTTGACCGCGCCCGACGAGGACGGCGAGTTCGGCATCACCGAGGTCGGCCCGAACGGTGACTTCCAGTCGCCCAAGATGACGGCGTGCCGGCGGGAGGCGTTCCGGCGGTGACCGGGGCGTCGGGCGATCCACCTGCACGACATCCACCTTTCGGCTGGCGATCTGCAATCCGTTCGGGTAACGTCGCGTCCAACAAATGGACTACATGACGCGGTGACCGTGCCCGTGATCGTGACCCTGCGACAGCGCGCAGCCCGTCCGCGTGCTCCGGCGTCAGCCGATGTGTCGCCTCCGATCAGCGGGCACCTGCGGAAGGTCCAGCATGCTCAGCACCTCCGAACCGGCTCTCGACCCGACCAGCACCGCCGACGAACTGGTGGCCACGATGGCCGCCCTGCCGGCCGACGATCCGCGTCGCCCGGCGCTGCGGACCCGGGCCATCGAGGCGTGGCTGCCGCTCGCCCGGCACCTGGCCCGCCGCTACACCGGGCGCGGCGTCCAGGACGACGACCTCATCCAGACCGCGGCCCTCGGGCTGATCAAGGCGGTCGACCACTTCGACCCGGCCCGGGGCGTCGCCTTCACCGGGTACGCCATCCCCACCGTCATCGGCGAGATCAAGCGGTACTTCCGGGACCGCACCTGGTCGGTCCGGGTCCCCCGCCGGCTCCAGGAGCTGCGCCTGGCGATCAGCGAGGCGAACGGCACCCTCGCCCACACGCTGGGGCGCTCGCCGACCGTCGCCGACATCGCCGGCTACCTCGACCTGTCCGAGGAGACCGTCCTGGAGGGCCTGGAGGGGGCCCGCGCCTACCGGGCGACCTCGCTGTCCACCCCCATCGGCACCGACACCGGCATGGAACTCGCCGACACCCTCGGCGCCGACGACCACGACCTCGAACTCGTCGAGATCCACGTCGCCCTCGCCCCCGCCCTCGCCGCCCTGCCGGAACGCGAACGGCTGATCCTGACCCTGCGGTTCCACGGCAACCTGACCCAGTCGGAGATCGCCGACCGGGTCGGCATCTCCCAGATGCACGTCTCCCGGCTGATCAGCCGGGCGCTGGCCACCCTGCGCGGCCGGCTCGCCGCCGGGTGAGTACGGCTGGCCACCACGGGTAATCCGCGCCCATGGCGCGCTACACGAAACCCGAGCTGCGCGAGCAGCTCAAGGAGGAGATCCGGGCCGGCGACCGGGGCGGACGACCGGGGCAGTGGTCGGCGCGCAAGTCGCAACTGCTGACCCGCGAGTACCAGCAGCGCGGCGGCGGCTACCAGGGCCCGCGGGACGAGCGGCAGCAGTCCCTGCGCCGCTGGGGCGACCAGAGGTGGCGGACCAGGCAGGGCACCACCCGGGCCCGGCACGACGGTGAGACCGACAGGTACCTGCCCGACAAGGCGTGGAAGCAGCTCTCCCCGCAGCAGCAACGGGCCACCGACGCGCGCAAGCGCCGGGCGTCGACCTCCGGTCGGCAGTACGTGGCCAACACCGGCCCGGCCCGACGCGCACGCCGCGACGCGACCTCGGGTGGTTCGCTGACCGAGCTGACCGTGGCCGAGGCGACGAAGCGCGTCCGCGATCTCGACACCGCACAACTACGGGCCGCCCTGCGGGCCGAACGCCGGGGCAGGGGCCGTAAGACGCTCATCAGTCGGCTGGAGTCCGCGCTGGCCCGCCGCTGACCGGACCGGGTCCGCCCGCGTCGGTCGGGCCACCGCCCGGTCGCCGGGCCGCTCGCCCGTGAGGCGGCTGGCACCGGGAGTGCATATGCTCGACGGGTGGAGGACAGCGAGCAGATCGTGCTGGCCGAGATGCTGCAGTCGGCCGAGGACGCCGCGCCGGTCGAGGCGGTCGAGGCGGTCACCGGGGCCATCGCCTCGGCACTGAACGCGCTCGGCGTCGCCCTGCTGATCGCCGATCTCAGCGGCCGGGCCCTGGTCCGGCTGACCCATCAGCCGGGCGTCGCCGGGCCGGGCCGCCTCCACGGCGAGGAACTCGCCGAGGTGCTGCCCTTCGACGGCGGCCCCTACGAGCAGGCGGTCCGCCACCAGGTCCCCCAGGTGCTGGCCGGTGACGACCGGTGGACGCTGCTCGCCCCGGTCACCGAACGCGGCGAGGCCATCGGGCTGCTGGAGATCGACCTGCCCGACGAGCCGGACACCGAGGTGATCGAGCGGGTCGCCCGTACGGCGCACGCGTTGGCGTTCGTGGTGATCGCCAACCGGCGGCACACCGACCTGTTCGAGTGGGGGCAGCGCAGCACCCCGTTCACCCTCTCGGCCGAGATCCAGCGACGACTGCTGCCCTCCTCGTTCACCTGCGAGGCCGGGGCGTTCGCCCTGTCCGGCTGGTTGGAGCCGGCCGCCAGCGTGGGCGGGGACACCTTCGACTACAGCGTGGCCCGGGACGTGCTGCACCTGAGCGTCACCGACGCGATGGGCCACGGGGTCGCCAGTGCGCTGACCGCCACCCTCGGGGTGGGCAGCCTGCGCAACACCCGCCGCCGGGGGCTGGGCCTCACCGGGCAGGCCGAGGAGGCCAACCGCGCCATCGCCGCACACGCCAACGTCCGTGGCGCGTACGTGACGGCGGTGCTGGGCCGCATCGAGTTGTCCACCGGGCGCTGCGAGCTGCTCAACGCCGGGCACGTCCCGCCGATGCTGGTCCGCGACGGCCGGAGCACGGTGCTGGAGCTGCCCGGCAACTTTCCGTTGGGCATGTTCCCCGAGGCGGGGTTCCGCAGCGGGGAGGTCGTCCTGCGGCCCGGTGACCGGCTGGTCGTGGTGACCGACGGGATGCGCGAACGCAACGCCGCCGATCTCGACCTGCCCGCCGCCCTGCACGACATCGCGTCGTTGCACCCCCGCGAGGCGGTCCGGGCGCTGTCGGACGCGGTGCTGGCCACCGCCGGCCCCGAGCTGGCCGACGACGCCACCCTGATGATCATCGACTGGTACGGCGGCCACGGGCCGCGCCGCAGCACCGCCGGCGCGGACACCGACCGCGCCAGCGCCCCGTCCGGCTGAGGACGCTCACGCCACCGGGGCCGCCGCCTCGGCGTCGCGTACCGTGTCGAAGACCGCGATGACCTGGTCGACCGAGGTGATCGACAACACCGTGCGGACCGACCGGCGCACCCCGGCCAGCCCCAGCCAGCCGCCGCGTTCCCGCAGCTCACGATAGGCGACCACCAGCGCGCCGAGGCCGCTGGAGTCCATGAAGCCGACGCCGGCCAGGTCGACCACCACCACCCGGGCGCCACCCTCGATCACCTCGCGTAACCGTTCCCGCAGCTGGGGGGTGGTGCTCATGTCGAGGTCGCCGGCGACTTCGACCACCGTGCCGGCCCCCTCCCGGCGGGTCGACAGCGTGAATTCCACCCGAACCCCCTTCGTCGAGGCGTACCGGACATCCGGTGACGCGGTACCTCGTACCCACGGTGCCAGAAACCGAACATGAGCGCTCGGAGACGTCCGCCGGGTGTCCGGGTACGGGTGGCCACTCGACGGTTGGCGTAAGGACCGGGGCGGCGGCTCCTACGACTGTCGTGACCTGCGTGAGCGCCCGGGAGCAATTGCGGACGGCTTGCCGCGCAAACGCGTACATAACTCACATGGATGTCTTGACCAGCACCGCACGGTCGGTACGGTCCTTACTCACGCGACGCGTTTCTCCCGATGTGGACGTCGCGGCTGGTCTTCGATCGGAAGGCGACACATGACAACTCCCCCAACCACCAGGGCACGCCGGGGTCGACGGACCCTCGGCCTGATAGCCGCAGGGCTGCTGCTGGCCGGTGCGCTCCCCGGCACCGCGTCGGCGGCGGACCCCGATCCGCGCGTCGGCCTCGGCGGCGGCTGGCTCGACGCGCAGTCCGCGATCAGCAACCTGGAACACGTCGCGCACCGCGACAAGGCCGCCGGGTTCGTCGACCCGACGAACCCAGGCAACGGCGGGTACTACAACTCGGATCTCGCCTTCGGTGGCCGGTACGCCTTCCAGGGCAACTACAACGGGTTCACCATCGTCGACATCGCCGACCCGGCCGAGCCGACGCTGGTCACCAGCGTCGTGTGCCCCGGCGGGCAGGGCGACCTCTCGGTGCAGGGCAACCTGCTGTTCATGTCGGTCGAGGAGAGCCGGGGTCGGGTCGACTGCGGCACCAACCCCAACGTCGGCACCCGGTTCCAGGGGGTGCGGGTCTTCGACATCAGCGACGTCCGCAGCCCGGTGCAGGTGGCCGCCGTCCAACTCTGCCGTGGCTCGCACACGCACTCCGTGGTGACCGACCCCCGCGACGCCGACAACGTCTACGTCTACGTCTCCGGCACCACCTCGGTCCGCCCGGCGACCACGATGGAGGGTTGCAACAACAACGCCGCCGACGGGGAGAACCCGTCGCGGTGGCGGATCGACGTCATCAAGGTGCCGGTGGCCGCGCCGCAGAACGCCGCCGTGGTGAACCAGCCGAGGCTGTTCCAGGACCCGGTCACCGGTCGGGTCGACGGCCTCCAGAACGGCCCGGTCACGCCCCGGCACCCGTCCGGGTCGACCTGGTCGCCGACGCCGAACACCAACGCCTGCCACGACATCACCGCGTACCCGGAGATCGGGCTGGCGGCCGGCGCGTGCCAGGGCAACGGCATCCTGATCGACATCTCCGACCCGGCGAACCCGAAGCGGATCGACGAGGTCGCCGACCCGAACTTCGCGTACTGGCACTCGGCGACGTTCAACAACGACGGCACCAAGGTGATCTTCACCGACGAGTGGGGCGGTGGCAGCGGCGCACGCTGCCGCGACACCGACCAGCCGCAGTGGGGTGCCAATGCCATCTTCGACATCGTCGACAGGAAGATGACCTTCGCCAGCTACTACAAGCTGCCGGTGCCGCAGTCGCTGCAGGAGAACTGCGTCGCGCACAACGGCTCGCTGATCCCGGTGCCCGGCCGCGACGTCATGATGCAGGCCTGGTACCAGGGCGGCATCTCGGTGTTCGACTTCACCGACTCGAAGAACCCGCGCGAGATCGCATACTTCGACCGGGGCCCGGTCAACCCGAACGCGCTCGTGCTGGGCGGCTTCTGGTCGGCGTACTGGTACAACGGCAACCTGTACGGCAACGAGATCGCCCGCGGCTTCGACGTGTTCGCGCTGAAGCCCAGCGCCCACCTGTCGGCGGCCGAGATCGAGGCCGCCGCCCAGGTGAAGCTCGCCGGGTTCAACGCCCAGGGGCAACCGAAGATCAGTTGGACGCCGAGCTTCGCGCTCGTCCGCGCATACCACGACCAGGGGGTACGGGCCGGCACGATCGACCCGGCGTTGAGCGCGGAGGTCGACACGACCCTGGGCCGGGCCAGCGGGTTCGCCGCCGAGGGCAAGCGGTTCGCCGCCGAGGCGCAACTGCGCACGCTCGCCGACCGGCTGGACGCCGCAGCGTACGGGACGCTCCGCCAGGCCGTGGTGGACCTCGCGGACACCTTCAACCCCCGGGTCTCCGCCACGGTGGGCCCGGCCGAGCCGACCGGTAACAACGGCTGGTACACCGGTGCCGTCACGCTCACCCTGACCGGCCTGATCCCCGGCATGTGGACCGGCCAGTACTCCGTCGACGACGGCGCAACCTGGGTGGACGTTCCGGCCAGCGGCGTCGCGACGATCAGCGCCGAGGTCAGGGGTCCGGTGCGGTACCGGGCGGTCGACGCGGCCGGCAACACCTCCCGGCAGGGCAGCCAGTGGCTCAAGATCGACCGGACCGCCCCCGAGGTGCAGGTGTCCGGGCTGACCGACGGCACGGCGTACGGTGACTCCGGCACGGTGACGGTGGACTGGACGGTCACCGACACCGGCTCCGGGCCCGGCATCAACCCGGACAGCGCACTGCTGGACGGCAAGCGGGTCGCCCGTGGGGCGACGGTCACCCTGTCCGGCCTCCCGCTGGGCAACCACACCCTGACGGTGACCGCGAAGGACAAGGCCGGCAACACCACCAACCGGTCCGTCACGTTCACCACCACCACGTCCTTCGCCGACCTGCAGGCCCTCGTCGACGGTTACCGGTCCGCCGGCACCGTCAGCGCGGGCAACGCCGACAAGCTGACCACCAGCCTCGGCAAGGCCGGCGCGGCGGCCTCCGCAGGCCAGCCGGCGGAGGCGGTCGGGCACCTGACCGCCTTCCTCGACCAGGCCGGCGCGCTCAACGCCATCGGGGCGCGCACCCTGCTGGTCCGCGACGCACGCGCGCTGATCGACCAGCTCGACGGGTAACCCGACCGGTCCGACGGACCGGCGGGTCGTGCAGAACCGGGGCCTGCCCAGCGTCGCTGGGCAGGCCCCGGCCGCTCCCGGCTCCCTATGACGAGCCGAAGCCGCCCACGGAGGCCGACCCCGGCCCTACGCGGGCCAGGCCGGGGGTGCAGCCGGGCCTGCGCCGGGCGGGGCGGTGACTCAGCCCAGCTTGGCCAGCATCTGCTGCATGCGCTGGATCTCGATGCCCTGGTCGGCGTTGACCTCGCGGGCGAACTGGTCGCTCGCCGGTTCCAGGCCACCGCCGGCGGCGTACAACTGCTCCACCATGGTCAGTGCGCCCTGGTGGTGGCGGATCATCGCGGTGAGGAAGAGCCTGTCGAACTCCGTCCCGCGCGCCCGCTTGAGCTGCTCGAACTGGGCGGCGGTGAGCATCCCCGGCATGAGCGCGTCGTGCGCCGCCCCGTCGTGGCCGCCGGCGGCCGGCACGTTGCGCTCGGCGAGCCAGGTACGCATCCGGGCGATCTCGTCGCCCTGTGACACCTCGATCCGCTTGGCCAGCAGCGTCACGTCGGGGCTGGTGGTGCGCCCGGCCAGCAGCGCGGTCATCGCCAGGGCCTGGGTGTGGTGCGGGATCATGCCCTGCACGAACCGGCTGTCGGCGGCGGTGAACCCGGGCGGTGAGACCTGCGACAGGTCGGTGCCGGACAGTTGCCGGCCCGGCTGCCCGGGTGCGCCGGGCTGCACCACCCGCGACGACGTCGGCGGTTGGTACGCCGGGTCGTCCCGGCCGGCCCAGACGGCGACACCCACCGCCGTGGCGAGGACGGCCGTGGCGACCACACCGGAAACGACCACGCGACGGGGCAGCGGCACGGTTCACCTACCAGTCCTGGCTTGAGCTGCGCGGATTCCATGGGCATAGTGCCTCACCCCCGACCCCGGCGACCAGCCCACGAGCAGGTGGATCCGACCCGCACACCGCGACTTTTGCTCAAACATCGAAAAGTTTCCCCGAATCGATTCAAAGTGTTAGTGTCTGCGATCAATCTTCGGTGTGACGCGTGCCATACCGAACTGCCATCGGGAGAAAGTGGCGCGGTCCCCCGGCCGGGCCCACCACCACTGGAGGCACCATGACCACCCCGCACCGGCGGCGCAGATCCGCGCTCGTGGCCGCCGGCACCGCCCTGGCGACCGTCCTCGCCACCGGGTCCGTCACCCCGGCCACCGCCGCCCCCGCCGCCGATCTACCACCCCAGGAACCCGGCGTCACCCTGCGCACGTACGACATGGGCACCCCGCTGTCGGCGCTGTGCACCCTCAAGCCCGCCCAGACGCCCAACGTCGACAAGCTGATGCCGCAGGTCAACTGGAGCAGCACCGACGACTTCGGGCTCGCCGACCGGTTCGTCAGCCACGTCACCGGCAACCTCGCCGCACCCGTCGACGGCGCCTACGCCTTCCGCCTCACCAGCGACGACGGCTCCCGGCTGAGCATCGGCGACACCGTCGTCGTCGACCACGACGGGCTGCACGGCGAGACGGCCAAGGAGGGGACGACCACCCTCACCGCCGGCCGGCACCCGCTGCGCATCGAGCACTTCGACGACGGCGGCGGCCAGGTGCTCCGGCTGGAATGGCGTCCACCGGGCAGCGCCGACTTCACCCTCGTGCCGACCTCCGCGCTGAGCACCGACGCCGGGGTCGTCCGGGTCACCGCGCCCGGCTGGAAGTACTGCGAGGGGGCCACCGACTCGGCCGGCGACGGCCTGCCGCTCGACCGGGTGCACCCCGGCTACACCCTCACCGACCTGCGCCCCGACGGGTTCCGGCCGCAGGTCACCGGGATGGCGTTCCGGCCCGACGGCGCGCTCGTGCTGAGCACCTGGGGCGGCACCGACAACGCCACCGGCGAGATCTGGGTGGCCGAGGGCGCGACCGACGCGACCGGCCCCGACCAGGTCACCTACCGCCGGTTCGCCGACGGGCTGCGCGAGCCGCAGGGCGTCGCCGTGGTCGACGGCACCGTCTACGTCAGCCAGAAGCACGAACTGACCGCGCTGCGCGACACCGACGACGACGGCGTCGCCGACGACCGGCGTACGGTCGCCACCTGGCCGTGGGGCGGCAACTTCCACGAGTTCGCGTTCGGCCTGCTCTACCGGGACGGGTTCTTCCACCTCAACCTGTCGGTCGCGATCAACCAGGGCGGCGCCACCACCGTGCCGCAACCCGCGCCCAACCGGGGCACCTCGATCAGGGTCAACGCCCGGACCGGCAAGATCACGTATGTGGCCGGCGGGCTGCGTACCCCGAACGGGATCGGCTGGGGGCCGCGCGGCGAGGTTTTCGTCACCGACAACCAGGGCGGCTGGCTGCCCGCGTCCAAGCTGGTCCAGATCCAGCAGGGGGCGTTCTTCAACCACTACACCAGCCCCGACGGGCCGTTCGACGACAAGCCGGTGACCCGGCCGATCGTCTGGCTCCCGCAGAACGAGATCGGCAACTCCCCCTCCAGCCCGGTGCTGTTGACGCAGGGCCCGTACGCCGGGCAGGTCGTCGTCGGCGACGTCACCTACGGCGGCCTGCAACGGGTGTACCTCGACGAGGTCGAGGGGCAGTACCAGGGGGCGGTGTTCCGGCACACCCAGGGCCTGGAGGCCGGCGTCAACGAGGTCACCCTCGGCCCCGACGGGGCGCTCTACACCGGTGGCGTCGGAGCCGGCGGCAACTGGGGCCAGGAGGGCAAACTCAGCTACGGCCTCCAGAAACTCACCCCCAACGGCACCTCGACCTTGGAGGTCAAGCAGATGCGGGCCACCGCCAACGGGTTCGACCTGGAGTACACCGAGCCGGTCTCGGCCGAGACCGCCGCCCGGCTCGCCGAGGCGTACCAGGTGACGCAGTGGCGCTACGGGGCGACCAGCCAGTACGGCGGCCCCAAGCTCGACCTGGAGAAACTCACCGTGACCAAGGCGGTGCTGGCGGCCAACGGGCGGACCGTCCGGCTGCGCATCCCCGGCCTCAAGGAGAACCGGGTGGTGCACGTCCGCTCGCCGCGCCCGTTCTCCGCCGCCGACGGCGAGCAGCTGTGGAACACCGAGGCCTGGTACACGCTCAACGAGATCCCCGGCCGGCTGGCCCAGCCGCAGACGTTCTTCGAGGCCGAGGAGGGTCGCACCGTCGGCGTCGGGATGGCCACCGACCACGCCGCCTACTCCGGTGCCGGCTTCGCCGCCGGGTTCGCCGACGACGGCGCGTCGACCCGGATCTCCGTCGACGTCCCCGAGGCCGGTAACCACGACCTGGCGATGCGCTACAGCAACGGCCCCAACCCGTTCTCCGGCCCGAAACAGCTCAGCCTGTACGTCAACGGCAAGCGGATCGGGCAGACCGTCTTCCCGTCCACCGTCACCTGGGAGGAGTGGGGCACGGTCACCACGAAGGCGCACCTGCGCCGGGGCCGCAACATCGTCGAGTACCGCAAGGAGAGCGCGGACTCCGGGCACGTCAACCTCGACGTGCTCGCCGTCCGGCCACGCGGGGAACGGATCACCCTGTTCGACGGCGGTGACCTCACCGAGTGGCAGCACACCGACGGGCGCGAACCGGAGTGGACGCTCGACGGCAACACCATGACCGTACGCGGCGGCGACCTGCGTACCGTGCAGGCCTTCGGCGACTTCCGGCTGCACGTCGAGTTCAACCTGCCGCTCTACCCGCCGGAGGTGACCGGCCAGCAGCGCGCCAACAGCGGGGTCTACCTCCAGGACCGCTACGAGATCCAGGTGCTCGACTCGTTCGGCGTCGACCCGCCGCAGAACAACGACGCCGCCGCCATCTACACCCAGAAGGCGCCCGACGTGAACGCGGCCCGACCGCCGCAGACCTGGCAGACGTACGACATCGAGTACCGCCAGGCCCGCTACGACGCGGCCGGGAACAAGGTGGCGAACCCCCGGGTCACCGTGGTGTGGAACGGCGTCACCGTGCACGACGACGTGGAGATCCTCGGCCCGACCGGCGGCAGCCGGCCCGAGGGCCCGGCGGCCGGCGCGATCCGGCTCCAGGACCACGGAAACCCTGTTCAGTACCGCAACATCTGGGTCAAGCCGCTGGACGGGTGATCCCGCCGCCGGCAGGGATACGGCCGGGACCGCCGTGGCGGTCCCGGCCGCTTCGCGTCGCAGGTCGGCCGGCCGTCGCCGTGTGCGTGGACCGCCCGAAGCTGCCGGGAGCCCCGCGTCGACGGTACCGTCCTGATCGGACAGTAGGAGAGGACGACCGAAGGGGCGAGCCATGACGTCGGCGTGGCTACCCGCTCCCATCGGGATCGATGCCGACCGCTGGGTGACCCGGTCGGGCTGCCACACGGTGCTCGTCGTGACCCACACCCTCGCGAGGTGCCACCGGTTACTCGACGTCATCGGGTACGTCGAGAGCGACCCCCGGGTGCAGGTGGTCTTCACCATCGCCCCGGACGTCTTCAACCACCGGGTGGAACAGCTCCTCGACGGGCTCGGCGCGCTCGTCCTGCCCTGGCAGCAGGCCGTCCGGGAACGCTTCGACCTCGGCCTCGCCGCCGCCCACGGCGGACTGCACCAACTCCACGCGCCCCTGCTGCTGCTGGCCCACGGAGCCGGGCGCAGCAAGCGGGTGCGTTCCGGCCCGACCGCTGGACCGGCACCCGCCGACCGCCCCGTCTACGGTCTCGACGCGCAACGGCTCACCCACGACGGACGGGTGCTCCCGGCGGCTCTCGCCCTCTCCCACGATTACGAGGTGGAGGTGCTGCGACGGCAGTGCCCGCAGGCGCTCGGGACGGCGGTGGTCGTCGGTGACCCCTGCGTCGACCGGCTCGTCGCCAGCCTGCCCCGCCGCCCGGACTACCGGCGGGCCATGGGGCTGGACGAAAACCAGGAACTCGTGGTGGTCGCCTCCACCTGGGGCCCGGACGGCAGCTTCGGACGTTGGCCCGACCTGCTACCGCAGGTGATGGCACAGCTCCCGGCCGAGCGCTACCGGGTCGCCGCGCTGCTGCACCCGGCGATCTGGGCCGCCCACGGGCACCGCCAGATCCGCGCCTGGCTCCGGAGCTGCCTCGACGCCGGGCTACTGCTGCCCGGACCGAGCGAGGACTGGCGGGCCCCGGTGGTCGCCGCCGACCACGTCATCGGTGACCACGGCTCCGTCCCCGCCTACGCCGCCGCCGTCGGACGTCGGACCCTGGTGCTCCCCGCCCCGGGGCCGACGCCCGCCCCCGGTACGCCGCAACATCTGCTCGCCCCTCCACGCGCCCCGGCTGGACCCGCACCGGCCGCTGCTGCCCCAGCTCGCTCTCACCGGCGGGATCGACCCGGCAGCGGTGCTGGGCGCGTTGACCGCCCGCCCGGGCGACGCCGCGGTGCTGCTGCGGCGCACCATGTACCGCCTGCTCCAGCTCACCGAGCCCGACCGGCCCCAGCGGACCGACCCGGTGCCGGTGCCCCGCCCGAGCGACCGGGACACCGACCCGGCCGGGTGACCCCGTCGTCCGGTGCCGGGCCAGCCGGCCACCGCCCCGCGCCACGGCCGCTCACCCCTCCCGCGTCGGGTCCCCGGGCAGGTGGGGCAGTGGGGTACGCGGCGGACGCCACTCCAGCAGCAGCGCCGTCGCGTCGTCGTCGAGCTGCCCCTCCTGGTAGGCGACCACCGCGCGCACCAGCCGGCGCATCGTCTCCGGGGTGGCCAACTGGTCGTTGAGCGCCCGGTCGACGAAGTCGACGAGCCGCGTCAACCCGAACCGCTCCCCGTCGACGCCGCGCGCGTCGGTGATGCCGTCGGTGTAGGCGAGGATGCGGTCGCCGGGGTGCAGCTCCTCCTCGTACACCTCGGGACGCCGGGTCGCCAGGTGGCCCAGGCCGAGCGGGAGCGCGGTCGGGCCCGGCAGCTCCCGGATCGCCTTGCCGTCGCGCAGCAGCAGTGCGCCCGGGTGACCGGCGTTGATCACCCGGAGCCGGCCGGTGCTCGGCTCCAGCTCGATGAGGAGCGCCGTGGCGAACAGGTGCGGGTGCTCCGAACGTACCCATTTGTCGATGCTGAGGGCCGTGTCGACCAGGTCGAGGCCGCACCGGCGGGCGTTGCGGTAGGCGCTGACCACGAGTGAGGCCAGGGTGCTGGCCTTGATGCCGTGCCCGCAGGTGTCGAACAGCCCCACGCTGAGCACGTCGCCGTTGAGCGCGTAGTCGAAGACGTCGCCGCCGACGTCGTAGCACGGTTCGAGGATGGTGGTGAGCACCATGTCGTCGGTGGCGAAGGTCAGTGGCGGCAGCAGCCCCCACAGGATCTCGGCGGCGACCTGCATGGGCAGCCGCCGTCGTAGCCGTTCGACCACGTCACCGTACGGTCGGCGGTTCACCACCAGTTGCCCGACGCAGGTCGCCAGTTCCCGCGCCGGCCCGTCCAACGCACGGTCACCGGCGGCCGGTGAGACGATCTCCAGGACGCCCATCCGTTCGCACCCGACCAGCAGCGGAACCCAGATCCGGTCCGGGTTGTCGGTCGCCCGCTGCACGTCGAGACCGGTGAACGCCCTACCCGCGAGGGTCGTCTCGATCGACAGGCTCTCCCGGACGGGCCCGGCGCCGAGCAGCGGCACCAGGCTGGCCTGCTGGTAGTCCGCCAGGTAGATCACGATCTCGGTGGCGTCCACGGCCGGCGCGACCCGGTTCACCAGCATCGGCAGGTCGTCCGGCCCACCGCGGGGTGCGGCGAGTTGGAGCCAACGCACCGCGTCACCCGCGTCGAGCAACCTGAACCTCCCCCACGTCTCCCCCACCGTAGGAGGCGCACGGGAAACCCGCCACCACCTGATTCGGGGGCACGGCGGACAGGAAGAATGACGGTGGCGGACATCTCCGTTCCGCGCGAACCGAGGAGGCAGGGTCGTGGTCGTCGCAGGGCTCGTCCTGGCCGGCATCGCCGGCCTCATCCACGTCTACATCTTCTACCTGGAGTCCGTCGTCTGGACCAGTGCACGGGCCCGCGCGGTCTTCGGCACCAGCCGCGAGGAGGCGGAGGTCACCCGGCAGCTCGCCTTCAACCAGGGCTTCTACAACCTCTTCCTGGCGGTCGCGGTGGTCGTCGGCATCGTCGCGTACGCCGTGGGCGCGCACCCGGTCGGCGCGACCCTGGTCTTCGTCGGCGCGGGGTCGATGGTCGCCGCCGGTCTGGTGCTGCTGGTCTCGGCACCGTCGAAGGCCAGCGCCGCACTCAAGCAGCTCGTCCCCCCGCTGCTCGCCGTCGTCGCCCTGGCGATCGGCCTCAGCCTCGGCTAAGACCGGTGGGCCACGCCCCGGCGCGGAAACCCGGTCGGGCCGCGCCGGTCAGGGGCGGTAGCGGTAGCCCATGCCCGGCTCGGTGATCAGGTGCCGGGGCCGGGCCGGGTCGTCCTCCAGTTTGCGCCGCAACTGCGCCAGGTACTGCCGCAGGTAGTTGGTCTCCTGCTGGTACTCCGGCCCCCACACCTCGTGCAGGAGCTGGCGTTGGCTGATCAGCTTCCCGGGGTGGCGCAGCAGCCGTTCCAGCACCGCCCACTGGGTGGGGGTGAGCCGGATCTCGGTGCCGTCGTCCCGGGTGACGGTGCGGGTGGCGAGGTCGACTGTGTGCCGGCCCACCCGGGCGGTCGCCGTCGCGTCGACGGGTGAGCTGGCGAGGCGGCGGGTGACGGCGCGGATGCGGGCGAGGAGTTCGTCCACCCCGAACGGCTTGGTGACGTAGTCGTCGGCGCCGGCGTCGAGGGCGGCGACCTTGTCCGCGCTGCCGGCCCGGCCGGAGAGCACGATGATCGGGATCGTGGTCCAGCCACGCAGGCCCCGGATGACCTCCACGCCGTCGAGGTCGGGCAGGCCCAGGTCGAGCACCACCAGGTCCGGCGGGTGGCCGGCGGCGGCCTTCAGCGCGGCCGTACCGGTGTCGGCGACCTCGACGTCGTACCCCCGGGCGCGCAGGTTGATCCGCAGCGCGCGGAGGATCTGTGGTTCGTCGTCGACGACCAGGATGCGGGTCACCGGTCCGGCCTCTCGTCGGCGGCGGGTAGCCGCAGCACCATGGTCAGCCCCCCACCGGGGGTGGTCTCCGGGGTGATGCTGCCACCCATCGCCTCGGCCAGCCCCCGGGACAGGGCCAGCCCCAGCCCCACCCCGGTCTGGTTGTCCCGGTCGCCGAGCCGCTGGAACGGCAGGAAGACGTGTTCCCAACGGTCCTCGGGGATACCGGGCCCGGTGTCGATGATCCGCAGCTCCACCTGCCCGGCGTGGGCGCTGGCGGTGATCGTGGGGGGCCGGCCGGCCGGGCTGTGCCGCAGCGCGTTGGCGACGACGTTGACCAGCACCCGTTCCAGCAGACCCGGGTCGGCGTCGACCGCCGGCAGGTCGGCCGGGATGTCGGTGCGCACCTCGGCGGCGGCCGGCCCCAGCTCGTCCAGGGCCAGCGGTACGGCGTCCTCCAGGCCGACCGCGGTGCGGGTGACGCCCAGCGCGCCGGCCTGCAACCGGCTCATGTCGAGCAGGTTCGCCACCAGCCGGCCGAGCCGGTCCAGTGACTCGTCGGCGGTGGCGAGCAGTTCGGCCCGGTCCTCCGGGTCGAACTCGACGTCGGGGCTGCGCAGGCTACTCACCGCCGCCTTCGCCGACGCCAGCGGCGTACGCAGGTCGTGGCTGACGGCGGCGAGCAGCGCGGTGCGCAACCGGTCGGCCTCGGCGAGCGGCCGGGCGGTGGCGGCCTCCTCGGCGAGCCGTTCCTGGCGCAGCGCGACGGCGGCCTGCGCGGCGAACGCCTCGACGATGCGCCGGTCGGCGGCCTCCAGCCGACGGCCGCTGAGCACCACGGTCAGCCGCTCGTCGACCGGCACCGTGGTCTCCCCCGCGCCGGGGCTGCCGGCGGGGTCCACCCCGACGCTGGCGACCCGACGCCACACGCCCTCCTCGTGGGCCCGGCCGGGCCGGCCCTGCGCGTCGGGGGCGAGTTCGAGCACGCTGACCGCGCGCAGCGCGAAGGTCTCCCGCAGCCGGTCCAGCAGCGCCGGCAGCGGTCGCTCGCCGCGTAGCACGCTGCCGGCGACGGTGGCCAGGGTCTGCGCGTCGGCGGCGGCGCGGGCCGCTTCCCGGGTACGCCGGGCGGCCACGTCCACCACCCCGCTCACCGCGACCGCGACCGCGACGAAGACGCCCAGCGCGAGCAGGTTGTCCGCCTCGGCGATGGTCAGCGTGCGGTACGGCGGGGTGAAGAACCAGTTCAGCAGCAGCGATCCGCCCAGCGCGGCGACCAGCGCCGGCCACAGCCCACCGACCAGCGCCACCCCGACCACCCCGGCCAGGAAGATCAGGATGTCGTTGGTCAGGGTGAGGTCCGGCAGCACCGACAGCAGCAGGGTGAGCAGCGGCAGGCCCAGCCCGGCGAGCGCGAACCCGAGCAGTCGACGTCGCCGGGACAGCGCCGCCGGCACCGCCGCCCCGCGCCGGCCCCGCCCGGCCTGCGGGTGGGTCACCAGGTGCACGTCGATCGCCCCGGAGCGGGCCGTGGTGGTGACGCCGACGCCCCGGGCGAACAGGTGGGCGAACCGGCCGCGCCGGCTGGCCCCGAGCACCAGTTGGGTGGCGTTGACCCCCCGGGCGAAGTCGAGCAGGGCGGCCGGGACGTCCGCGCCGAGCACCTGGTGGTAGCTGCCGCCGAGGCTCTCCACCAGGACCCGCTGCCGGGCGAGCTGGGCCGGGTCCGCCCCGGCCAGCCCGTCGTTGCGGGCCACGTGCACGGCGAGCAGGTCGGCGCCCTTGCTCCGGGCGGCGATCCGGGCCGCCCGGCGGATCAGCGTCTCCCCCTCCGGGCCGCCGGTGAGGGCGACGACGACCCGTTCCCGGGCCTCCCAGGTGGCGGAGATGCCCTGCTGGGCCCGGTACCGGTCGAGCTGGTCGTCGACCTTGTCGGCCAGCCAGAGCAGAGCCAGCTCACGCAGCGCGGTGAGGTTGCCGACCCGGAAGTAGTTGCCCAGCGCGGCGTCGATCCGGTCGGGCCGGTAGATGTTGCCGTGCGCCATCCGCCGGCGCAGCGCCTCCGGGGTCATGTCGACCAGTTCGACCTGCTCGGCGGCGCGGACCACGGCGTCCGGGACGGTCTCCCGTTGGGTGGTGCCGGTGATCCGGGCGACCACGTCGTTGAGCGACTCCAGGTGCTGCACGTTGACCGTCGACAGCACCGAGATGCCCGCGTCGAGCAGTTCCTGGACGTCCTGCCAGCGTTTCTCGTGCCGGGAGCCGGGCACGTTGGTGTGGGCCAGTTCGTCGACCACGACCAGCTCCGGGCGGCGGGCCAGCACGGCGTCGAGGTCCAGCTCGGTGAGGTCGGTTCCCCGGTAGCGCAGCGGGCGGCGGGGCAGCACCTCCAGGTCGCCGATCATCGCGGCGGTCTGCGGCCGGCCGTGCGTCTCCACCAGGCCGACCACCACGTCGGTGCCCCGCCCGGCCCGCCGCCGGGCCTCCTCCAGCATCGCGTACGTCTTGCCGACCCCGGGGGCGGCACCCAGGTAGATGCGCAGTTCACCTCGTGGCACGCGTCCATCCTCCCGCTGTGCGTACCGCCCCGGGGCGCGACCGCCGGGCCGGCACCCCGGGCAGGGGTGCCGGCCGGGCGGGGGTCAACGGGCGGGCAGGTTCCGGTCGAGGGCAAGGTTGAGTTCCAGCACGTTCACCGCGGGGGCGCCCATGAAGCCGAGCGCCCGTCCGGTGGTGTGTTCGGCGACCAGCCGCCGCACCACCGCCGGGTCCACGCCCCGCTCCCGCGCCACCCGGGCCACCTGGATCGCGGCGTACGCGGGGCTGATGTGCGGGTCGAGGCCGCTGCCGCTGGCGGTGACCGCGTCGGCGGGGACGGCGGGGTGCTCCGGCGCGTCCCCCCGGACCGGGGTGACCAGTCCACCGGCGGCCCGGTAGTCCTCCCCGGGCTGCGCCAGCTCCACCGGCACCCCCTGCCAGGAGGGGACGAACGGGGTGGCCGGGGCGGTCTGGTTGACGCTGACCACCCGGGTGATCCGCCCGGTCAGCCCGTCGGCGCGGAACACGGCCAGCACCGCGCCCACCCCGTCGGGCGTGCAGTACGGTCGCCGCCCGTCGACGCCGTCGAGCAGGCCGACCGCCCGGCTGCGTGCGCAGACCTGGCTGAGTAGGCTCCGGGTCGACTGTCGCGGGTCGCCGGCGAGGGTGTCCACCACGCTCTCCGGGCCGAGGTTCGAGGCGGCGGAGGCGGTCGGGTCGTAGCCGTCGCCGGCCGCCGACGGGCGGGACTGGAAGTAGCGCGGGACGGGGTTGCCGTCGGCGTCGGTGAAGGACTGGCCGATCAGGGCGCTGCCGACGGCCCGGCCGTCCACGGTCAGCAGCGATCCGTCGGCCTTCGCGTCGAGACCGGGGAGCCGGCCGGCGGCGACCAGGGCGAGCGGGTAGGCGACGCCGAGCAGCGCGGTGAACACGAGCAGGGCACGCAGGGCGGCGAGGTGTCGGGCGAGCCAGGCGGGTAGACGCATCACGAGATCCCCGGGACGTACTGGACGAGCAGGTCGATGAGCTTGATGCCGACGAACGGCGCGACGAGGCCGCCGACGCCGTAGAGCAGCAGGTTGCGGCCGAGCAGTGTCGACGCGGCGGCCGGCCGGTACCGCACGCCGCGCAGCGCCAGCGGGATGAGCGCGACGATGACCAGGGCGTTGAAGATCACCGCGGCGAGGATCGCCGACTCGGGGCTGCCCAGCCGCATCACGTTGAGCCGGTCCAGGCCCGGGTAGAGGCCGGCGAACATGGCCGGGATGATCGCGAAGTACTTCGCCACGTCGTTGGCGATGCTGAATGTGGTCAGCGCGCCCCGGGTGATCAGCAACTGCTTGCCGATCTCGACGATCTCGATCAGCTTCGTCGGGTCGGAGTCCAGGTCGACCATGTTGCCGGCCTCCTTCGCCGCCGACGTGCCGGTGTTCATCGCGACGCCGACATCGGCCTGGGCCAGGGCGGGGGCGTCGTTGGTGCCGTCCCCGGTCATCGCGACCAGCCGGCCACCCTCCTGTTCCCGGCGGATCAGGGCGAGCTTGTCCTCCGGGGTGGCCTCGGCGAGGAAGTCGTCCACCCCGGCCTCGTCGGCGATCGCCTGCGCGGTACGCGGGTTGTCGCCGGTGATCATCACGGTCCGGATGCCCATCCGGCGCAGCTCGGCGAACCGCTCCCGCATCCCGGTCTTCACCACGTCCCTGAGGTGGATGACGCCGAGCGTGCGGGCGGGTTCCCCGGCGACGTGTTCGGCCACCACCAGCGGGGTGCCGCCGTGTCCGCTGATCCCGTCGACGATCCGGTCGACCTGCCCGTCCGGGTGGCCGCCGTGCTCGCGTACCCAGGCCAGCACCGCCGTCGCCGCGCCCTTGCGGACCTGGCGGGCCGGTGCGTCGGGTGGCGTCAGGTCGACGCCGCTCATCCGGGTCTGCGCGGTGAACGGCACGAAGTCGGCGTACGGCAGCGGGTCCTGCTCCGGCGCACCCGGGTCGAACTCCCGCCCGGCCAGCGCCACCACCGACCGTCCCTCGGGCGTCTCGTCGGCGAGGCTGGACGCCCGCGCGGCGGCGGCCACCTCGCCGGTGGTGACCCCGCCGACCGGCAGGAACGCGGTGGCCTGCCGGTTGCCCAGGGTGATCGTGCCGGTCTTGTCGAGCAGCAGGGTGCTGACGTCCCCCGCCGCCTCCACCGCCCGGCCGCTCATCGCGAGCACGTTGCGCTGCACGAGGCGGTCCATGCCGGCGATGCCGATCGCCGACAGCAGCGCCCCGATGGTGGTGGGGATCAGGCAGACCAGCAGGGACACCAGCACCACCCCGGTCACCCCGGTGCCGGTGACCGCCCCGGTGTCCGGGGCGGCGCTCTGCCAGCCCCTGGCGGAGATCGCCAACGGTTGGAGGGTCACCACGGCCAGCAGGAAGATCAGGGTGAGCGCGGCGAGCAGGATGTTCAGCGCGATCTCGTTCGGGGTCTTCTGCCGGGCGGCTCCCTCGACCAGGGCGATCATCCGGTCGATGAAGCTCTCCCCCGGCCGCTGGGTGATCCGCACGACGATCCGGTCCGACAGCACCCGGGTGCCGCCGGTGACGGCGCAACGGTCGCCGCCGGACTCCCGGATCACCGGGGCGGACTCGCCGGTGATCGCGGACTCGTCGACGCTGGCGATGCCCTCGACGACGTCGCCGTCGCCGGGGATGATCCCGCCAGCGCTCACCAGGACGACGTCCCCCTGCCGCAGTTGCGGCGCCGGCACCGCCTCGTCGGTGTACGCGTCGGCGCGGGCACCCGGTGCCCAGCCGACCAGCCGGGTGGCGACGGTGTCCTGCCGGGCCCGGCGCAGCGTGGCGGCCTGCGCCCTGCCCCGGCCCTCGGCGACCGCCTCGGCGAGGTTGGCGAAGATCACGGTGAGCCAGAGCCAGCCGGTGATCGCCCAGCCGAACACCGACGGGTCGGCGACCGCCAGGACGGTGGTGAAGGCCGCGCCGATCGCCACGATCAGCAGCACCGGGCTGCGCCACAGGGTGCGCGGGTCGAGTTTGCGCAGCGCCCCGGGCAGGGACCCGGCCAGTTGCCGGGGGTCGAGCAGGCCGCCACCGGCCCGGCGGGCGGGGGTGTCGACGGCCGGGGTGTCGACGGCCGGCCGGTCGTCGTCGGTGGTCACGGACGCGACGGACATGTCCTCGTTCCTCATCCGGGTCACAGCCCTTCGGCCAGCGGGCCGAGCGCGAGCGCGGGTAGGTAGGTGAGCGCCACCAGGATCACCGTGACGCCGACGACCATCCCGACGAAGAGCGGTCGGTGCGTCGGCAGGGTGCCCTCGGAGGCGGGGACGGGCGCCTGGCGGGCGAGCGAGCCGGCCAGGGCGAGCACGAAGATGATCGGCAGGAACCGGCCGAGCAGCATGCACAGGCCCAGCGCGGTGTTCCACCACGCGGTGTTCACGGTGATCCCGGCGAACGCCGAGCCGTTGTTGTTGCTCGCCGAGGTGAACGCGTAGAGCACCTCGGTCAGGCCGTGCGGGCCGGTGTTCAGCGCGGTCGCGTCGTTGCCGGTGGCGAAGGCGGAGGCGGTGCCGGTCAGCACCAGGGCCGGAGTGACCAGGAAGTACAGCGAGGCGAAGGTGATCTCCCGGGTGCCGATCTTCTTACCCAGGTACTCCGGGGTCCGGCCGACCATCAGCCCGGCGACGAACACCGTGATCACCGCGAGCACCAGCAGCCCGTACAGGCCGGCACCGACACCGCCGGGGGCGACCTCGCCGAGCATCATGTTGCCCAGCGTCATCATCCCGCCCAGCGCGGTGTACGAGTCGTGGAACGAGTTGACCGCACCGGTCGAGGTCAGCGTGGTGACCGCCCCGAACGTCGCCGAGTCCGACACGTCGAAGCGGACCTCCTTGCCCTCCAGCGCCGCGCCGACCGCCTGTGGCACGGTGCCGTGCCCGGCCAGCTCGAACCCGATGGTGAGGGCGACGCTGCCGAGCGCCAGGACGGCCATCACCGCGACGACGGCGTAGCCCTGCCGCTGCTGGCCGACCATCCGGCCGAGGACCCGGGGCAGGCTGAACGGGATCAGCAGGATCAGGAACAGCTCGATCCAGTTCGTCCAGGCGGTGGGGTTCTCGAACGGGTGGGCGCTGTTGGCGTTGTAGAAGCCACCGCCGTTGGTGCCCAACTCCTTGATCACCTCCTGGCTGGCCACCGGGCCGCCGGGGAGGCTCTGGCCGCCGCCGGTCAGGGTGGTCACGTCGGTGCCGGCGGAGAGGTTCTGCACCACTCCGCCGAGCATCAGCACCAGCGCGCCGAGCACCGCGACCGGCAGCAGCACCCGCAGCACGATCCGCACCAGGTCGACCCAGAAGTTGCCCACCTCGCCGGTGCGGCTGCGGGCGAAGCCCCGGATCAGGGCCACCGCCACGGCGATGCCCACCGCGGCGGAGACGAAGTTCTGCACCGCCAGGCCGGCCATCTGCACCAGGTGCCCCATGGTCGACTCGCCCGAATACCACTGCCAGTTCGTGTTGGTCACGAAGGACACCGCGGTGTTCCAGGCCCCGTGCGGGACCACCGGGTCGAAGCCCAGCGACAACCACAGGTGGTTCTGCCACCGTTGGAGGGCGTAGAGGAACAGGACCGAGACGGCGGAGAAGGCGAGCACGCTGCGGGCGTAGACGCCCCACGACTGTTCGGCGGCCGGGTTCACCCCGACCAGCCGGAACACCCCACGCTCCAGCCGGGACCGGCGGGTGCCGGTGACCGACCGGTACAGGTGGTCACCGAACGGGCGGTACGCGACGACGAGCGCCACCACCAGGGACGACACGAAGACGACGCCGGCTGTCCCCGTGGTCATCAGAACCGCTCCGGGAACAGCAGCGCGACGACCATGAACACACCCAGACCGATCGCCAGCACCAGGCCGACGGCGTTGACGGCGTTCACCGCTTCTCCACGCCCCTCACCACGAGGGTGAGCGCCGCGAACAGCACCACCGTCACCAGCACGAACACCACGTCAGACACGCGGACTCCCCCAACCGGACGGGTACGCGTGACCGCTTCCCGGCCACGCCGGGCAATCACAACGCGCCGTCGCCCGCGGGGGCAGGGTCCATAACGCGACCGTGACGGGGGGCCACGGTTTCTTGACGTGTTCTTCACGCCGGCCACCGTCGCGGTGACGGCGGTCACGATGGTGCCGGTGACCACTCCTCTGGTGCCGGTGAGCGGTGTGGTGCAGGTGAGCGCTGTGGTGCAGGTCCGCGCCCCGCCACGGGGCCGGGCCGGGTCAGCGGCGGATGGCCCGCCGGATCGACTCGGGCACCCGACGGGCCACCGCCCGTCGCAGCCGGAAGCGCAGGCTGCCCAGGTGCGGCACGGCGACCGGCCGGGCCCCGTCGGTCGCGCAGCGGAACGCCACCGGGAGTACGGCGTCCTCGGTCCAGCCGCAGCAGGTGACCCGGGCCTTGAGGTCCCAGGTGCCCCTGCTCCGGCCGCCGTTGAGGGCACCGACGTCGAGGCGGGCGGTGCCCCGCTGGACCAGCCGCAGCTCGCCGTCGGCCGTCGGGACCAGCTCCACCGTGCCGGTGACCGGCACGAAGAACTCCTCCCGGGTGTCGCGCTGCCGGGCGATCACGTCGAGCTTGGACTGCTTGATCCGGGCGGTGGCGTCCCGAAGGTCGGCCGGGACGTCGTCCACCGGCACCACCAGCAGCCGCTGCTCGCCGTCGGCGGTGAGGGTGAGCGGCCGGTCGCCGAAGGACAGCTCGGCGGTGAGGGTGACGCTCAGGGTGCCGCCGTCCTGCTCGATCCGCTGCACGGTGGGCACCGCCCGGACGGCCGCCTCCCACTCGGCGAGCCGGCGCAGGTCCGGGGTGCGGCCCTGCTCGATGAGCCGGGTGATGATCCGTTGCAGCGGCGGCAGGCCGGCCGCGACGCCCGGGGCGAACCGGTCCCGGATCGTCCGCTGCGCCTCGCCGACCAGCTGGTCCACCCACTCGGTGGGGGCGTCGAGCAGCCGCCGGCCGCGCACCCGGGACACCATCTCGTTGCGCAGCCAGCGCCGGTGCAGCCGGTCGCGCAGCGGGCCGGGCTCGGTGTGCGCGTCGACGATGTCGAGCGCCTCGCGCAGGTTGACGAAGTAGCCGGCCGGCTCCAGCGCGGTGGCCGTGACGTTGCCGGCGTCGACCCGCCGCTGGTGGTGGTAGCAGACGTAGTCGGCCAGCACGCAGGTGCGCTTGGACAGGAAGTATGCCCGGGTGACGAAGACGTGGTCCTCCAGCCGACGCTTGCCCTCGGGGAACCGCAGGCCGTGCTCGACGAGGAAGGAGCGCCGGAACAGCTTGTGCGCGGTGAGGCTGTCGATCAGGGGCGCGTTCTCCAGAGTGGCGTCGAACCGGTTGCGCCGGAACAGCTCACGCGGCACCGAACGGCGGTGCCCGGCCATCTTGCCGACCACCAGGTCGGCGTCGTGCTCGGTGGCGCAGGCGTGGAGGCGTTCCAGCGCCTGCTCGCCGAACCAGTCGTCGTCGTCGGCGAAGAAGACGTACTCGCCCCGGGCGTGTTCGACGCCGAGGTTGCGCGGGCGCGACGGCCAGCCGGAGTTGTCGATGTGCAGCACCCGGAAGTGCGGGTGGGCGGCGGCCAGCTCGTCGAGGCGGGGGCCGGTCGAGTCGGTCGAGCCGTCGTCGACGAACATGACCTCGAACTCGTCGGCGGACAACGACTGGCCCAGCAACGAGGTGACGAGCTTCTCGATGTGCGGCCCGGAGTTGTACGCCGGGACCACGACGGTCACCTTGGGGGTCTTCGTACTGGCGGTCATGGCTCTTCCTGAGGCGGTCCGTGAGCCGGCGCGGGGATGCGCCCAACCGTGCGGACGGGCACCCGCTCCCGGGGCGTTCCGTCGCCGACATGGCCCGTTCAGTTTGCGGACTTTACGCGACCGCTGGGGCGGATGCAGGCCCCGAATCGGATGATTTCTTCGATCCCCGACGGGACGCCGGAACCCCACCCGCCGCTGCCTGGCAGACCACCCTCGACAGTGGCCCGAAGCACACCCCGCGCGTCGCTGACGGTTGGCCCGGCGTGGCGTGGCGTGGCGTGGCGACGAATCCCCGACACCGGGAGCGGGCATAGCGGGCCGCTACGCAGGGTAAACCGGGATCATGGCACAGCTTCTCACCTCGCCGCCCCCGCCGCAGGCCGCCGAGTTGCGCCGGTGGGAACTGGCCGACCCCGCCGACCTGCGTGCCCTGCGCGCCTCCCTGCACGAGGCCCTCACCGGTGAGCGGCTCCTCGACGGTCAACGGATGGACGAGGTCCCCGAGTTGATCGTCCTGGTAGCCACCGAACTCGCCACAAACGCCCTCAAACACGGCATTCCGCCGACCATCGTCCGGTTGCTTGCCGTCGACGACTCGCTCATCCTCGACGTGGCCGACCACGACCTCAGCACCATCCCCGAACTGGCCGACACCCGCCCGATGGGTGCCGGAGGCCGGGGGCTCCAGATCGCCATGGCCGTCTCGCTCAAGGTCGGCTGGTACGCCACCGACCGCACCAAGAACATCTGGGCGTCCTTCCCCCGCCGGTGACCGGACGGCGCGCCGGGGCGACGCGCGCTTGATCGACTCAACGGGGCCGATGATGCGCCTCCGCCCGCCCGGGACAGCGCATCGTCGGCCCACCCGGGGTCGATCAACACCCGCCCGACGGCCGGGCTCAGTCGTCGGAGGGGATCGGGTCGTCGTACTCGCCGGCCGGGCCGGTCAGCAGGGTGCCGCCCACCATCGGCCAGGCGTTCGGCCGGCAGCCGTGCAGGCCGAGGGTCTGCTGCTGCATCACCGGGGCCGGCCCGCCCGCCGCCGGACACCGTTCGTGCCCCCGGCCCAGCCGGTGCCCCACCTCGTGGTTGAGTACGTACGCCCGGTAGGTGCCGAGATCACCCCGGAAGTCGGGAACGCCCCGGGCCCAGCGCGCCACGTTGATCACCACCCGGTCGCCGCTGCGGCAGGAGGTGTACCGATCGGAGGTGTCCCCGCACAACTCCCCCCGGGTGACCGGGGTGGTCAGCAGCACGGTGAAGTCGGCCGGGGTGTCGCCGCCGACCCGTTGCAGCCGCCACCGGCCGTCGGCGGTCCAGCCCCGGCGGTCGGCGAGCACCACCGCCACCTCCCGCCCGAACCGCTCCGGGTCGACGTCGTCGATGCCGCCCTCCACCGCCACCCGGTAGCGCAGGAGCTGCCCCCCGCTCCCGGCCACCGCACCCTGCGCGGTCGCCGTCCGCCAGGTACCGGTCCCCCGCTGCGGGTAGCGCAGCGCCGCCGGGGCGGGCCTGGCGGCGGGAGGCGCGGCGGAGGAGAGCGGGGCGGTCGCCTGCTCCCCGGGCGGCACCGGCGGCACCGCCGCGTTGGCCGGCCGGAGCGGCTCCCGCCGTACGTCGCCGACGAGGGCGCCCAGGTCGACGCCCTGCCGCTGGGCCACCACCGCACCACCGGCGGCCAGCGCGGCCACCACCAGCACCGCCGTCAGGACGCCGGCCGGGGTCACACCCCGCCGTCGTCCCCGGTGCCGGCCGCGGTCGACGGACTCGCTCACCGTCAGGGTGCTCACCGTTCGCCTCCTGCGTCCACCCGGGTCCACTCCGGGCAGGAGTACGGGCGCGGGCGACGAACGGATGAGTGACGGGCAGGGGCAATCCGGGCCCGGGTACCGTTGCCGGGCAGACACTCCCGACGATCCGGACACCATCCGGCCGTCGTCCCCCAGGAAGGACCACAGGTGCCGGACGCCGACGCCCTCATCACCGCCGCCGTCGCGGCGGTGCGCGGCACCGACGTACGCGACGCGGAGCGGAAGCTGGACCGGCTGGTGGTCGGCAGCGCCTCGGCGCGGGCCGGCGACGACGGCGGCCGGGACGTCCCCGCCGGACCGGCGGCGGTGGACGCCGCGCTGCTGCGCCGGCTCGTCGCCGCCGTGCACCGGCTCTGGCCCCGGGGCTGGCAGCCGGTCGACGTGGCCCGGATCGTGGCCCGCCGGCTCGGCACCCGCCCCGGCCGGCTGGTCGTCGACGCGCTCGCCGCCGACCGGGCGGCCCAGCCCGGCCCGGTGCCCCAGTGGTGGGACGACCAGTTGACCGACCTGGATGCCCGGGTCCGCTGGGACGACGACGCGGGCTGGCTGGGCGGATGGGCGGCCCGCGAGGGCACGGACCGGATCGCCGCCCTGCGTGACGCGGTCGAGGTGCTGGCACTGCTGGCCGGCCTGCCGCCGGTCGCGGTGCTGCGCCCACCGCCAGGCGGCGTCGGTGCCACGGCCGTGACCGGACCACCCGGGCCGTCCGGCTCCCGCGTCCTCGACCGGGTACGCGCGCTGCTGGCCAAGGCGGAGTCCACCACCTTCCCCGCCGAGGCGGAGGCGTTCACCGGGAAGGCGCAGGAGTTGATCGCCCGGCACAGCCTGGAACAGGCGCTGGTCGAGTCGACGGCCGCCCACCCGGACCAGCCCGGCGGGGTCCGGATCAGCACCGACGCCCCGTACGCGGGCGCGAAGGCGCTGCTGGTGCAGGAGGTGGCGGCGGCGAACCGGTGCGAGTCGGTCTGGTCCGACGATCTCGGCTTCGCCACCGTGCTCGGCTTCCCCGCCGACCTGGAGGCGGTCGAACTGCTGCACACCTCACTGCTGGTGCAGGCCACCGCCGCGATGCTGCGCGGCCGGCGGGAACGACGCGGCGGCGGGCGGCGGACCAGGGCGTACGACGAGGCTTTCCTGCACGCCTTCGCCAGCCGCATCGGTGAGCGGCTGCGGGCCGCGACCGACGCGGCGGACCGGCAGGCGGCGCGGGACACCGGGGCGGACCGCCTACTGCCGGTACTCGCGGCCCGCTCCGGGGCGGTACGGGAGCGGATGGACGCCCTCTTCCCCGGTGTCACCCGGGCCCGACTGACCGTGCGGGACGCCGAGGGCTGGCAGTCCGGCACCTCGGCCGCCGACCGGGCCTCGCTGGCCGGCGGCACGTCGCCGTCGCGCCCGCTGCCCGGTCGACGCTGAGCTGCCAGGTCGACTGAGCAGCCCGGTCGACGCCGAGCAGCCCGGTCGACGCCGAGCAGCCCGGTCGACGCCGAGCCGTCGCGGCAGGGTTCCGACAGCCGTGACGCCGGCTCAGACGTGGCAGTCGCGGGTGAGTCGGGGCGGGATGTCGACGAAGTCGGCGCCCATCCAGCTCGCCGGGCTCTTGGCCGCCGCCCCGGCGTCGATCTTCGTGGCGGTCTCCTCGACCAGCTTCCTGATCCGGTCGTCGCGCGCCTTGCGGGCCTGCGCGCGGACGTCGTCGGCGAGCCGGCTCAGCCGCCCCTTGAGCTTGCCGTTGAGCTGTTCCGGGGTGAGCTCCTCCCGGGTGGCGTCGGCCGAGTCGGCGGCGATCTGCCGGCTGCCGTCGATGATCAGTTGGTCGACGGCGCGGCAGACCTGGGCGGTGTTCGCGGCGGTGCCGGCGGTCGGACCGGTGCTCTCCGGGGCGGTGGTGGCCGTCGCCTCCGGGGTGGGTTCGCCGGTGGTGGCGGTGGCCGACGGGCCTGGTGCGGCGTCGGTGCCGCTTTCACCGTCCGAGCAGCCGGTGGCGAGGACGGCGAGGACGGCGAGGGTGAGTGCGGTGGCGGAGCGGCGATGCATCGACTTTCCCCGTTCGGTGTGACGGCCGTACCGCGACACGATGCCGCACGGGCGGGCGGGAAATCGAATCGGCGGGCACTGGCGGGCCCGGACACGCGTCACGCCGGCCCGACGGGGTCGGTCCGGCGTGACGGTGGTGCGGTTCAGCTCTTGAAGGCGTCCTTGACCTTCTCGGCTGCCTGCTTGAGGCTGGACTTGGCCTGGTCGTTGCGGCCCTCGGCCTCAAGGCGCTCGTTGTCGGTCGCCCGGCCAACGCCTTCCTTGATCTTGCCGGCGGTGTTCTCGGTCGTGTTGCCGATCTTGTCGTCGAACCCCATGAGAGCCTCCCGATGTGAGCATGTCGTTCCAACGACCATCAACTACCCCCACCCCCCATCCCCAAAACACCCCCGCCACCGGCCCCAGCCCGATGACCAAGAGGTTTGCGTCACCAGCAAGCCGGCCGGTGACGCGAACCTCTTGATCAACTCGGCTGTCCGGAGTGGGGGGTGGCGGTGGAGAAGCGGCGCAGGCGGAGGCTGTTGCCCACCACGAAGACCGACGAGAATGCCATCGCCGCCCCCGCGATCATCGGGTTGAGCAGCCCGGCGGCGGCCAACGGGAGGGCGGCCACGTTGTAGGCGAACGCCCAGAACAGGTTCCCCTTGATCACCGCGAGGGTGCGCCGGGAGAGCCGGATCGCGTCCACCGCGGCCCTCAGGTCGCCCCGGACCAGGGTCAGGTCGGACGCCTCGATCGCCACGTCGGTGCCGGTGCCCATGGCCAGTCCCAGGTCGGCCTGGGCCAGGGCGGCGGCGTCGTTGATCCCGTCACCGACCATCGCGACCGTGTGGCCCTGCTCCTGGAGCCGGCGCACCACGTCGACCTTGTCGGTTGGCAGCACCTCGGCGGTGACCCGGTCGATGCCGACCTCGGCGGCCACCGCCTGCGCGACCGTGGCGTTGTCCCCGGTGAGCAGCACCGGGGTCAGGCCCAGGGCCCGCAGCCCGGCGACCGCCTCCCGGCTGGTGGGTCGGACCACGTCGGCGACCGCGAGGACCCCCCGCGCCCGCCCGGACCAGCCCGCCACCACCGCCGTACGCCCGGCGGCCTCCGCCTCGGCCACCGCCCGGACCACCTCCTCCGGTACGTCCAGGCCCCGCTGGCGCAGCAGCCCCGGCCGCCCGACGACGAGGTCGTGGCCGTCGACGGTGCCGGTGACGCCGAGCCCCTCGGTGGCGGCGAACCCGCTGACCGGGGGCAGTTCCCCGGCCCCGGCGGCACCGGCGGCCACGGCGCGGGCGATCGGGTGCTCCGAGCCGGCCTCCACCGCCCCGGCGAGCCGGAGCAGTTCGCCGCGGTCCTGCCCCTCGGCGGGGCGGACGTCGACCAGGGTCATCCGGCCGGTGGTGACCGTGCCGGTCTTGTCCAGCACCACCGTGTCGACCTGCCGGGTGGACTCCAGCACCTCCGGCCCCTTGATCAGGATGCCGAGCTGGGCGCCCCGCCCGGTGCCGACCAGCAGCGCGGTCGGGGTGGCCAGGCCGAGCGCGCACGGGCAGGCGATGATCAGCACGGCCACCGCGGCGGTGAAGGCGGCGGTGGGGCCGGCTCCGGCGCCCAGCCACCAGCCCAGGGTGCCGACGGCCAGTGCGATGACGACCGGCACGAAGATCCCGGAGATCCGGTCGGCCAGCCGCTGCACGGCGGCCTTGCCGGTCTGCGCCGCCTCCACCAGCCGGGCCATCTGGGCGAGCTGGGTGTCCGCGCCGACCCGGGTGGCGGTGACGACCAGCCGGCCGCCCGCGTTGACGGTGGCACCGGCCACCGTGTCGCCGGGCCCCACCTCGACCGGCACGGACTCACCGGTGAGCATGCTGGCGTCGACCGCCGAGGTGCCCTCCTCGACCCGCCCGTCGGTGGCGATCTTCTCGCCGGGCCGGACCACGAACCGGTCGCCCACGACGAGCTGGTCGACCGGAACCCGGGTCTCCGTGCCGCCCCGCAGCACGGCGACGTCGCGCGCGCCGAGTTCGAGCAGGGCGCGCAGGGCCGCCCCGGCGGTGCGCTTGGACCGGGCCTCGAAGTAGCGGCCGGCGAGCAGGAACACGGTCACCCCGGCGGCGGTCTCCAGGTAGATGTTGCCGGCCCCGCCGGTGCGGACGATGTCCAGCCGGAACGGGTGGGTCATCCCGGGCATCCCGGCGTCACCGAGGAAGAGCGCCCAGAGCGACCAGCCGAACGCGGCCAGGGTGCCGAGCGACACCAGGGTGTCCATGGTCGCCGCGCCGTGCCGCAGGTTGGTCCAGGCGGCCCGGTGGAACGGCAGCCCGCCGTACGCGACCACCGGGGCGGCCAGGGTCAGCGACAGCCACTGCCAGTTGGTGAACTGCCAGGCCGGCACCATCGCCAGCACGATCACCGGCAGGGTGAGCACGGCCGACACCCGCAGCCGGGTCCGCAGGGCGTCCAACTCGTCGACCGGCGCACCGGCCGGTCGGGTCCCGGCGGGGGCGGGCGGCGGGGGGACGACGGCGGTGTAGCCGGTCTTCTCGACGGTGGCGATCAGGTCGTCCGGGGTGACCCCGTCGGCGTACCGCACGGTGGCCTTCTCGGTGGCGTAGTTGACGCTCGCCTCGACGCCGTCGAGCCGGTTGAGCTTCTTCTCGATCCGGGCGGCGCAGGAGGCGCAGGTCATCCCGCCGATGGCCAGCTCGATCAGGTGGGGGGCGGTGGGCAGGTTCTGCGTGTTCGGGGTCATCGCGGCGCCTCCGGTCAACCGTGGGTGTGACCGGCCCCGCCGGTGACGGTCGGCGTCGGGTCGGTGGTGGGCTCGGGCACGGTGGTGCTGGGAGCGGGGTCCGGGGTGTGCGTGGGGCCGTGGCGGGTCCCGGCGGGCGGGGCGACGGGGCCGGTCAGCTGGCCGACCCCGTACGCCGCGCCGAACACCACCGCGAGGGCCAGGGCGAAACCGCCGAGCCTGGTCGGTGTGTTCATCGGTCGCCCCGGACCGTCACGCCTCGACGAGGTCGTAGCCGGCCTCGTCGACGGCGGCCCGCACGGACGCGGTGTCCAGCGGGCGGTCGCTGGTGACGGCGACCCGGCCGGAGGCCAGGTCGACCTGGACGTCGGTGACGCCGTCGAGGGCACCCACCTCGGCACTCACCGCGCTGACGCAGTGCCCGCAGGTCATGCCCGTCACCTGGTAGTTCGTGATCATGCGGCTCTCCCCTCCATTCGTCCAACATACCCCCCAGGGGTACTTTGCACTGCGACCGTAGCACACCCCCCGGGGGTACGCTATCGTGGTCGTCATGACCACACCGAGCACCCCGGTCCGGGGCTACACCGCCAGCAAGGACCAGCTGCTCGCGCGGCTGCGCCGCGTGGAGGGGCAGGTCCGGGGCATCGAGAAGATGGTCGACGACGACCGGTACTGCATCGACGTGCTCACCCAGATCTCCGCCGTCCAGGCGGCCCTGGACAAGGTCGCCCTCGGGCTGCTCGACGGCCACGCCCGGCACTGCATGCACGAGGGGGCCGCCGAGGGCCGCGCCGACGAGATGGCCGCCGAGATGATGGCCGCCGTCGGCCGCCTGATGAAACGCGGCTGACCCGCCGAGGGGGACGCACACGGGCGGACCGGTCGGGACCGGTCCGCCCGTACCCGGGTCAGCGCCGGGCGAGGATCTTCCGCATGGTGTCGATCTCGTCCTGCTGGCTGGCGACGATCTGCTGCGCCATGGCCCGCGCCCCGGTGTGCCGACCGTCCGCCAGCTCCTGCCGGGCCATGGTGACCGCCCCCTCGTGGTGCGCGATCATCAGACCGAGGAAGAGACGGTCGAAGTCCCGACCGGTCGCCCCCTCCAGCCGGGCCAGGTCGGTGTCGGACATCATCCCCGGCATGCCGTGATCCATCCCGGGCAGGTGACCGCCGGCCGGACTGCCGGCCGGGACGGGTCGCCCCCAGGCGGTGAGCCAGCCGGTCAGGGTGGCGATCTCCGGGGCCTGGGCCGCCCGGATCCGTTCGGCCAACCGGGTGACCTCCGGATCGGCGGCCCGGCTCCCGGCCAGCTCCGACATCCGTACCGCCTGCTGGTGGTGCGGGATCATCATCTGGGCGAACATCACGTCGGCCGGGTCGACCCCGGCGGGGGCGGAGGCGGCCGGGGCGGCACCTGCGGCCGGGCGGCCGTGGCCGCCGTCGGTGGAATGGTCGCCGCCGCAGGCGGACAGGGCGACGACGGTGCTGAGCGCGACGCCGGCCAGGGTGGCACGGCACGCGCGACGACGAGTGGACACGGGCAGACCTTTCGGTACGACGGAGACGGACGCGGGACGCGGCGGAGCCACGTCGGGGCGTCCTATCTGCGCAGTACCGACACCGTGGCGAGGCGGAGCCCGAGCGGGCGGGGTGGCGGGGCGCGCGGCTCCCGGGGCCGCGACGGCGGACGGGACACCCCGGCCGGCCTGGACCGCACGCCGAAGAGCAGCACCAGCACCGTCACGGTGAGCGCGCCGAGCACCGCCAGGCAGACGCCCCACGCCGTCGAGGGGCCGTCGGGCGAACCGCCGGGCAACGCCGCCACGCACCCGTCGGCACATCCCCCGACGGCCGGCACCGGCTCGCGGAGGGACGACCGGTCGACCGGGGCGTCGTGCCCGGCGGTGGACCGGTGCGGGCCACCCGTCGCGGTGTCCTGGCTGGCGGGGTGACCCCCGGCGAGGTGCGTGTCGTGGCCGAGGGTGTGCATCGCGGCGAGCCCCAGCAGCGTGCCGACGAGCAGGAGCAGCCGCAGCCACCGCCCGGTCGTCGTCGCCGTACCCGCCCGCCGCACGGCTCCACGCTAGCCGTCCGGGCCGCCCGGCGGGCCGGTACGGGTGGGTCGGCGCGCGTCGGGCCCGACCCGCGTCGCCGCCACCCCTCGACCTACCGTGGGCAGGGCGAACCGGGCGGGCGGGCCGGGGTGGTGGCTACCATCGTCCGACGACGACCCGCCGCCCGTGGTGAACCGGATGGCCGGCTGACACGTATCCCGTCCCGGATCGTTGGGAGAACTCGCACGCATGGGCGCCGACCACACCCGTCCCGCTCCGTCCACCCCGCCGCGGGTGCGGCGGCTCCTCGTCATGACGGTGGTGCCGCTCATCGTGGTCACGGTGATCGCCACGCTGGTGCTCTGGCCCGGCGCGACCCCGAAGATCGACCAGGGCGAGCAGGTGCCCCGCCACCACGGCACGGTGACCCGGGTGGTGACCGAGCCGTGCCCGCCCGCGCCGCAGACCCCCGACGGCCCCTCCGGGGTGGCCGACGGGCCGTGCGGGACGGTGACCGTCGCCGTCGAGCAGGGGCCGGACGCGGGCCGTGAGGTGCAGACGCCGGTGCCGTCGGGGCCGGGAGCGCCGACGGTGGCGGTCGGCGACGAGGTGGTGCTCGTCGCGCTGGCCGACCCGAGCGATCCGTCGGCGAGCAGCTACCACATCGCCGAGCACCAGCGGGGCATGCCGCTGCTCTGGCTGGTCGCCCTGTTCGCGGCGGCGATCGTGGCATTCGGCCGGCTACGCGGGCTGGCCGCCCTGGCCGGTCTCGGGGCCAGCTTCGCCATCCTGTTGACCTTCGTGGTGCCGGGCATCTCCGCCGGGGGCGCGCCGCTGCCGATCGCGGTCACCGGCGCCGCGTTGATCATGTTCGTGGTGCTGTACCTGACCCACGGGATCACCGCGCAGACCTCGGTGGCGGTGCTGGGCACGTTGGGCAGCCTGGTGCTGACCGGCGTGCTGGGCACGCTGGCCACCGCCGCCACCCACCTGACCGGGTACGGCAGCGAGGAGGCCACCACGCTGTCGATGTACCAGCGTGACGTGGACCTGCACGGCCTGCTGCTGGCCGGGATCATCATCGGTTCGCTCGGTGTCCTGGACGACGTCACGGTCACCCAGGCAGCCACCGTCACCGAGCTGGCGCACGCCAACCCGGGGCTGTCGCGGTTGCAGCTCTACCGGGCGGCGACCCGGGTCGGCCGGGCGCACATCGCGTCCACGGTCAACACGATCGTGCTGGCGTACGCGGGCGCGTCGCTGCCGTTGCTGCTCCTGCTCACCGCCGACAGCCGCCCGGTGAGCCAGATCCTCACCAGCGAGTTCCTGGCCCAGGAGATCGTCCGCAGCGCGGTGGCGACCCTCGGCCTGGTGGCGGCGGTGCCGCTGACCACCGGGTTGGCCGCGCTGGTCGTGACCGCCGGGCGGGGACCGGCCGACGCCGGTACGGCCGGGCCGCCACCCACCCCACGTCCCACCCCCGACCGTGCCGAGGCGTTGGAGGCGTTGAGCGCGCCCCGGCACGGTGCACCGTCCACCCCGGCCCCCGCACGGTGGCCGGACCCGGAAAGGAGCACGGACACCGCATGGTGACACTGCGCTGCGTGACCGGAGGCGAGGTCGCGGCTGTCGGTCGCGTCACTGATTACCCCTCGCTATCGGGAAAATACTCATTTGGTCGGGTTGCGGGCGTAGATCCCCGGTACGACTCTCGGGTAACCTCGCTGCCGGTCACCGCCGAAGGCGCCCACCGGCGCCAGCGGTGCCACCGCCCAATCGCCGTACGGCGAGCCGGGGAACCGAGCACCTGGGGTGAATCCGCGCCAGCGGTAGGGGCCACTTCCGTCCCGAACCCGTCAGCTAACCCGGTCGGCGGTCGACGGAAGGGAAAACTGTGACGGCACCCCTACGCCGCTGGTTGACGCCGGCAGTGGCCGTACTCGCCGCCCTGGCGATCGTCGCCGGACCGGCCGCCGCCCCCGCGACGGCCGCGCCCAACGCGCCCACCCCCTCGGGGCACGAGGAGGACGACGAGCCGAAGCTCCTCACCGACGTCATCGAGGCCACCAACCGGGAGTATTCGGCGGCGAAGACCCGGCTGGAGAAGTCCAAGAAGCGCCAGCTCGAATACGCCATCGAGGTGGAGAAGGCGGAGCAGGAGCTGGCGGCGCTGGCCCCGCAGGTCACCGAGATCGCCGCCCAGTCGTACCGGACCGGTCGGGTCGGCGCGGTCGCCGCGCTGCTGGAGAGCGACGCGCCGGACGCCTTCGTCCGCCGGGCCGCCGCCCTGGACGAGCTGAACATGGTCAACGCCGGCAAGCTGGCCGAGGTCAACAAGGTCAAGACCCGGGCCGAGCAGGCCAAGCTCGCCGTCGACGCCGAGGTCCGGGAGCAGCAGAAGCAGACCAACCTGATGGCCAAGAAGAAGACCGAGGCCGACAAGGCGCTGGCCCTGGTCGGCGGCCGGGGCTTCACCGGCGGCCTGGTCGACGCGACGTCCCCGGTGGCCCGCGTCGCCCCCGGCCAGACCGCCGACGGCGATTGGCGTGGCGAGTCGTGCAGCGAGAACGACCCGACCACGTCCGGCTGCATCACCCCGCGCACGCTGCACATGTACAAGGAGGTCAAGCGGGCCGGGTTCAACCGGTTCGTCGGCTGCTACCGCCCCGGTGGGCCGTGGGAGCACCCCAAGGGCAGGGCGTGCGACTGGTCGTTGCAGAAGAGCGGGTTCAGCCCGTGGCACAACAACGACACCCGGATGTACGGCAACAACCTCGCCGCGTTCCTGATCCGCAACTCGGACCGGCTGGGCATCTACTACGTGATCTGGAACCGGCAGATCTGGTTCCCGGCCAACGGCTGGAGTTCGTACTCGGGACCGTCCGACCACACCGACCACGTCCACGTGTCACTGCTGTAGCGACCGTTTCGACACCACGGCGGCGATGGTGCGGTGTCCGGGTTCCTGGACGCCGCGCCACCGGCCCCGATGAGTTGTTCGGGCCACGCACGACGAAGGCCGCCCGGCTGAGCCGGGCGGCCTTCGTCGTGACCGGTGCGGGTCAGGAGGCGACGGGTGCCGACGCGGCACCGGCCGGCACGGCCGGTGCGGGCACCGCGGCGGCGGGCTCGGACAGCACGGCGGCGGGCTCGGGGGCCGGGGCGACCTGGTGGACCTCGCCGGCGGCGAGGCGGTAGGACATGCCGACCACCGCGCACCGACCGGCGGCCACCTCGGCGGCGATCACCGGCGAGTTGCCGAGCAGCACCTCGACGGTCTGCGCGATGTGGATGTCGACGATCCCGTCGATGTCGTGCACCCCCTGCTGGGCCGCGCGACGCAGGCTCGGCCCGACGGCGGCGACCACCGAGTAGAGGTGCCCCGGGGGCTGGGTGCCGGTGCGGGCCGTGTCCCGGGCCGCCTGCACCGCACCGCACGAGTCGTGCCCGAGGACCACCACCAGCGGGGTGCCGAGCACCGTGACCGCGTACTCGACGCTGCCGAGCACCTCGGGCCCGGCGGTGTGCCCGGCGGTCCGGACCACGAAGAGGTCGCCGAGACCCCGGTCGAAGATGATCTCGGCGGCGAGCCGGGAGTCGGAGCAGCCGACGATGACGGCGAAGGGATGCTGACCGTCGGCGACGGCGGCGCGGTGCCCGGCGTCCTGGTTGGGATGACGGGGCACACCGGCGACGAACCGCCGGTTGCCGGCCTGCAACTCGGCCAACGCCTGGGTCGGAGTGATCGGGGCCATTGCCTCACCTCGGTCCGGAATCGCACCTGGTCACGCCGGCCGGCGGCGACGACGGCCGTGTCCCCACGGTCACACGCAGCTAAAGGTACGTCAAGATTTCGTGATACACGTTTCAGGCGTCGGTCGGCGCGGTGTCGACGGCGTGTCGGAGCCGGGGCGCGCACCGGACCGGCGGGCGACCCCGCAGGCCCGACCCGGCCGACCGGGCGCGGCCCGTCGGGGCGGCCGACGACGGGTCTCCCAGGTACGGGCCATACCATGACCGGCATGGCGACAGGCGGCACGGGGAGCACCCGGAACTGGACGTTCCTCACCAACCACGGCCATGTGCTGCTCGCCATCGCCCGGAACCCCACCGCCCGCCTCCGCGACGTCGCCGACGAGGTCGGGGTGACCGAACGGGCCGCCCAGGCGATCGTCGCCGACCTGGAGGCCGGCGGCTACCTGCGGCGTACCCGGGTCGGCCGGCGCAACGAGTACACGCTCAACCCGAGCGGCCACTTCCGGCACCCCGCCGAGGCCGACCGCCAGGTCGGCGCCCTGCTCGCCCTGTTCAGCCCCGACCCGGCCGACGCCGGGTCCTGAGCCGCCGGGCCCGGACGCCGACGGCCCGCCCCGGCGGGGACGGGCCGTCGCGGGTGGAGGGTCAGCAGAAGCTGCCCGCTCCGCCGCCACCGTCCTGCCGGGTGGTGCGGAAGTCGCACAGGTCGTAGCCGTTGGCGGTGAGCACCGCCTTCGCCGCCGCCGTCTGCGCCCCGGTCAGCGCCGGCTCCCGGGAGAGGACGAAGCCGGTGCTGCGGTCCGGGTCGCCGACGACCGCCCACCGGTAGCCGGAATCGAGCCCGATCACCACGTAGTTCGGCCCACCCAGGTAGATCCACCTACCGCCGAGCTTGAGGAAGGACACGGTCAACGCCGAGTCGGCCGGCGGGTTCTCACTGCGGGCCCGCCCGGTGACCGCGCTGGTGGTGCCCACGATGGTGCGGCAGGCGTTGCGGACCCCGATGGTGCCGTCGGGCTGGACGTCGTACCGCGCCGTCACGTTCTTGTAGCACTGGATCTCGAAGATCGCCGGGATGGCGGCGATCTGGTACCAGTCACCCGCGTAGCGCTCGACGTCGACGTCGGCCACCGGGGTGAGCGGTCCGGTGTCGACGGCGGTCGGCGCGGCCTGCGCGGGTGCGGCGGTGGCCAGCACCGCCGCGGCGGCGACCGCGACAGCCGCGACGGCCTGACGGCGTACTCCCATGGTGTCTCCTCCGGTCTGTCGGTCCGGCGCGACGGAGCGTCACGCCGTCGGCGGAATTGCCCGGACCCACCGGCCGGAAACTGTAGGCATTCTCATTCCTGTCAATGCATCCGGACGCAGGCCAACGGCCGTATCCCTGGTGGGCACAGTCCGTCCACACGGCACACCGTGGCCCGACTCACTCCTCCGGTCGGGTCACCGCCGCTGCGCGGACGGCCGGTCGGGGATAGGTTGGACGGGTGATCCGCGTAGCCCCCACCCCGCCGGTCTGGGTGTCGAGGCTGCGCGACCTGACCCGGCTGGCGGTCACCGCGCTGGTGCTCGCCGCCGGCCTCGGCGGGTTCCTCGCCGTCACCGGCGGCCCGGCCGCCGTCGCCGCCCGACCGTCCGTGGTGACCTCGCGGGTGGCGACGCTGCCCGCCGACGCCCGACCGACCGACGACCGGGCCGACGCCCGGCCCGGTGACGAACGGCCCGACGACGGGTCGCTGCGCCCCCAGCCGCCGACGCCCGCCGCCGAGGCCGCCACCCGGCCCGTCGCGCCGGCCGCCGGGGCGACGCCGGACCCGGTCCGGGACGCCACCGGCCGACGCGGCCCGCCCCGGAGCTGAGCCGCGCGGCACCTGCGCCGCCCGTCCCGGCCACGACCGGGCCCCTGCCGACCGCAGCCCCGGGATGCCCGGCCGGCCCGACCGCGATCCGGACAGGTCCGGTCCGGCAGATCCGGTCGACCGAACCGGTCCGCCCGTCGCAGGACGCGCCGCACAGCTCCCCCGCCCGCTGCCGGGCCCCCGTCCGTCCACATCGTTGTCCACCGTGAGGTGTTGGTGATGCAGACCGTCTTCTCCGCCGTCCTGCCCGATGTCCCCGCCGCCGCCGCGATCTGGCTGATCCTGCTCGCCCTCGCCGCCGTCGCCGTCGCGGCCCTGGTGGTCCGGCCCGGCCGGCTCCGGCTGGCGGTGGCCGGCCGGTTCCGCGACGCCGCCCTGCCCGACGACCCGGAACGGGCCGAGCAGGACCGGGAGCACACCCGGTACGCCGAGGAGGTCGCCGTGGCGGCCGACCGGGCCGGCACCACGGCGAGCCGGTTGCGGGCCGAGTGGCTCGCCACCCAGGACGAGGTCGAGTCGGCCTGGACCGCCCTGGAGGCGGCCGAGGCGCACCTGCGCCGGCTCGCCGCCGCCGCGGTCATGCCCCTGCCGCACACCGGTCAGACCCCCGCCGAGTACGCCGACCGGGAACGCTGGCTGCACCGGGCCGCCGAGGCGGCGCACCGGCGCGGTGAGCTGTCGGACGCGCAGCTCGCCGACGCCCTCGCCCACCGGGCCGGCTGGGACCCGCGCCGGCACCCGGTGGAGCAGGAACTCGTGCTGCGCCGCGCGACCCGGGACCACCTGGCGGCCCGGCACCGGGCAGCGGTCGCCCGGGAGCAGGCGGCCTGGCGGGCCGCCGACCTGGCCGGCGCGGCGGCCCGCAGCCTGCGCGACGAGGCGTTCGCCGCGCGGGAGCGCCGCCCGGAGCGGGCCGAGTCGGTGCTGCCGATGCCGGAGGCCCCCCGCTCGGCGGCGGACACCACCCGGGAGAACCCGGTCGTGGCGCGCGGCCGGGCCGCCGTCCCCGCCTACTGACCCACCTCCACGACCTGGCCCGCTTCACGACGGCGACGCCGCCGACGCCGGACGCGCACAGCCGGTGACGGCGGCGCGTCGCCTACCGGACAGCGGCGCGGTGGGCGGCGCTGGACTAGCGTTGCGGGCATGTCCCGGGAGATGTGGGCGCTCGTCGTCGTCGGCGCGATCCTGGCGCTGGCGACACTGGTCGGCGCGGTCCTGCTGGCGGTGCGGGTGGTGCGCACCCGACGGCTGCTCGGCGCCCTCGGGGTGAGCGGCAAGGTGGCGTTCTACGGTGCGCTGATCTACACGATCTGCCCGGTCGACCTGCTGCCCGACCCGATCTACCTGGACGACATGGGCGTGCTGGCCGGGGCGTTGATCTACCTGACCCGGCTGGCCCACCGCCGCCGGGCCGCCGGCCGCAGCCTGCCCGGTCAACCCGGCCGCACGGGTGTCCCGCCCGGCCCGGGCCAGTCCCGCCAGATCGTGTCATGATCGGGGCCGAGCCGGGGCCACGCCGGCCCTGGGACGGGGGACGGACATGGCCGGCAGGCATCGGTTGGACCCGTACGACGAGCGGGTCCTCACGTTCTGCCGTGAGCGGCACCTGGCCACGCTGACCACCCTGCGGCCCGACGGCACGCCGCACGTCGTACCGGTCGGGCTGACCTACGATCCGGCGGCCGGGCTGGCCCGGGTGATCACGTCCGCCGGTTCGGCGAAGGCCCGGTACGTCGCCGCCGCCGGTGCGGCGGGGGTCCCCGTGGCGGCGTGCCACCTCGACGGCCGCTGGTGGCTGACCGTCGAGGGCCGGGCGGTGCTGCGGACCGACGCCGCAGCGGTGGCCGAGGCCGAACGCCGGTACGCCGAGCGCTACCGCCCGCCGCGCCCGAACCCGGAGCGGGTGGTCATCGAGATCGGCGTGACCCGGCTGCTCGGCTCCCTCCCGCCGCTGACGTCCGAACAGGACCGACCCGGCGCGACGGACCGACCGGCGCGGCGGACGGGTCGCTGACCGTCGCCAGCGGGCGGGGCCGACAGGTGGTGGCTCATCGACGGTGATGGGTTCGGAGGGCCGGCGGTGGGTACAGGCCCCGCCAGGAGCCGATCCGTCCGCAACCGGTAAGGGGCACCGAGATGAGCGACCCACAGGCCACCACGGCTCAGGACGTGGTGGACGTCCTGACCGCCGACCACCACGAGATCGAGGCGATCTTCGTGGAGCTGGAGAACCCGCAGGGCACCGCCGAGCACCGCCGCCGGCTGGCCGACGTGCTGATCGCCGAACTGGTCCGGCACGCGGTCGCCGAGGAGATGTACGTCTACCCGACCGCCCGCCGGGCCCTGCCCGACGGCGACCAGCTCGCCGAACACGAGATCGCCGAACACGCCGCCGCCGAGCGGACGCTGAAGGAACTGGAGCCGTTGGACCCGTCCGACGCCCGCTTCGAGCCGCTGATCAGCCACCTGGCGAAGACCATCAGGCACCACGTACGAGAGGAGGAGTCGGAGCTGTTCCCCCGACTGCGGGCCGCGGTCGCCCACGAGGAGCTGGTGGAGCTGGCCGACCGGGTGGTGACGGCGAAGGGGCACCTGCCGACCCGCCCGCATCCCGGCGCACCGGACCACCCACCGGCGAACCGGCTGCTCAACCCCGGTACCGGGCTGATCGACCGAATCAGGGACACGCTGAGCGGGCGACCGACCAACCGGGCCGAGCTGCACGACGGGCAGGACTGACCGTCGCCGGTGGTCACCTGCGGGCACCCCGCCCGAGGTGACCACCGCGTCCGGTCACGGCTCCGGGGCCACCCGGCTGCCGTCCGCCGCGTCGGACACCACGATCGCCTCCATCGGGCAGGACTCGGCGGCGTCCAGCACCGCCTCCGCCGGGTCGATCCGTTCGGCCACCGGCCGGGACAACCCCCCGTCCACGAGGACGAAGTGGGCCGGGGCGTAACTCGCGCAGATCCCCGCCCCGATGCACCGGGTCGGGTCCACGTGCACCCGCCAGCCGCTGTCCCCCATCTGCTCCACCGTTCCTTTCGCTACCAGTTCACGGGCAACGCCGTCAGACCCCGGACGAGCAGGCCGCTCTTCCAGGTCAGTGCCGCCGGGGGCACCGCCAGCCGCAGGCCCGGGGTACGGGTCAACAGCGTCTCCAGGACCACCTGGAGTTCCATCCGGGCCAGTTGGGCCCCGATGCAGTGGTGCGGGCCGTGACCGAAGGCGAGGTGCGGGTTCGTCTCCCGGTCGAGGACGAGCCGGTCGGCGTCGGGGAAGACGGTCTCGTCCCGGTTGGCCGAGGGGATGGAGACCAGCACCGGTTCCCCGGCGCGGACCAGCACCCCACCGAGTTCGACGTCCGTCAGGGCGTACCGGGCGAACGCGGAGGTCGCGCCGAGCGGGATGAACCGCAGCAGTTCCTCCACGGCGGAGGGCACCAGGGACGGCTCGTCGAGCAGCCGCTGCCAGACGTCGGGCTCGGTGAGCAGGACGTAGACCAGGTTGGGGATCTGGGTCACGGTGGTCTCGTGGCCGGCGGCCAGCAGGCCCGCCGCCAGACGTACCATCTCGTCCTCGGTGAGCCGGTCGGCGTTCTCGTCGCGGGCCCGGACCATCGCCCCGATCAGGTCGTCGGTGGGGGTCACCCGCCGCTTCGCGATCAGCCCCGCCATGTACGACAGCAGTTGGTCGAGGTAGCTCTCGGCCACCTCCGGCCGCAGCGAGGTGGTCGACACGATCGCCTCGGACCAGGTGTGGAACCGGTCCTGGTCGGCGACCGGCACCCCGAGCAGGTCGCAGATCACCCGGATCGGCAGCGGGGTGGCGAGGTGGGCGACCAGGTCGGCCGGTGACCCGGCGGCGATCATGCCGGCGACGAGTTCGTCGGCCAGTTCCCGGGTGCGTGGGCGCAGTTCCTCGACCCGCCGGGCGGTGAACGCCTTGGCCGCCAGCCGCCGCAGCCGGCTGTGCTCGGGCGGGTCCATCCCGAGGATGCCGGACTCCCGCTGGTAGGGGACGCTGCGCGGCTCGTCCCGTCCGACGGCGGCGGCCCGGCTGAACCGCGGATCACCCAGCACGGTCCGCACGTCCGCGTGCCGGGTGGCCAGCCAGGCCGGCTCCCCGAACGGGAGTCGCACCCGGACCAGCGGTTCGTCGCGGCGCAGCCCGGCGTAGCGGGGGTCGACGTCGAGCCGGTGCGGATCGCTGAACGGATACGGCCGGGCCTGTGTGGCGTGCGTTGTCTCGGTCACCGGGGATGCTCCCTCTCGTCGACGGCCCGCGGGCTCGCGCGCCGACCCACTCCACACGACTCCACGGTGAGTCATGCCCCGAATGCGGATAGTAGCGAGAGTCCTCGATGGTTACCAGAGGTGATCAGCCCTTGACACGACACTGCCGGGCCACCCCGTTCGGGGTGGCCCGGCAGCGGGAAACCGGTCAGCGGCCCTGGTCGCCCTCACCGGTGTGCGCCTGGGCCGCGTCGACACCCTTGTCGATCTGCTCGTCGTACCTGCCGCCGGTCCGCTTGTCGGCGTAGTCGCCGGCCTTGTCCAGGCCCTGGTCGACCTGCTTGTCGTGCTTGTCCGCGAAGTCCTTGGCCTTGTTCAGGAAGTCACTCATGATGTCCCCTCCTCGTTCGCTGTCTGCTGCGTTCCCCCACCACCCGGGCGCAAACCCCGCAGCGCACCGTGGCGCGGCCGCGGTGGGCGGACCGGGGTGTCGTCCTGCCGGCGGCACCGTCCGGAAACGACCGTCCTGAACGGAACCGGGCCGCCGGCGCGGCGTTGAGCCACCGGGTGTCGCGGCCGACCCGGTCGGGTATCGACCCCGCCGAGACCGAGGAGGAACCGACGTGGTCGACGACGGTGCCGGGCGGACGCCCGAGGTGACGGCTGCGGGTGCCCGCCCCAGCCCACGGCATGCCTGGGCGGCGCTGCCCTGGCTGGTCCGCACGGCGGTGGTGTGGAGCGCCTGCCTGGTGGTCGTGGTGTTCGGCTGCTACCTGCTGGGCCGGGTGGCGGTGCTGCTCGCGCCGCTGGCGATCGCGGTGGCGGTCACCCTCTTCCTCACCGCGCTGCTCGACCCGGTGCTGCTGGCCCTGCGCCGGCTGCGGGTTCCGGCCGCGCTCGCCGCGCTGCTGAGCGTCCTGCTGCTGCTCGGGGTGCTGGTCGGGGTGGGGGTGCTGGTGTGGAACCTGACGGCCGCCCAGTTCGGCGAGCTGAGCCAGCAGCTCGACGAGGGGCTGCAACGTTCCCGCGACTTCGTCACCGGGACCCTGCCGGTCAGTGACGCCCAACTCGACAAGCTGATCGGGCAGGTCCGCGACGGGCTGGGCGGCAGCGCCCCCGACCCGGTCGGCGGGGCCCGTACGGCGGCCGAGGCGCTCGGCTCCACCCTGCTCGCCCTGGTGCTGCTGTTCTTCCTGCTCAAGGACGGCCGGTCGATGTGGCACTGGGTGCTGCGCCGGATGACCGGGCCGAACCGTACGGTGGCCGCCGAGGCGGGCCGGGTCGGCTGGCGCACCCTCGGCTCGTACAGCCGGGGCACGATGGTCATCGCGGCCATCGACGCGATCGGGATCGGGCTGGCGCTGGTGCTGCTCGGGGTGCCGTTGGCGCTGCCCCTGGCCCTGATCACCTTCCTCGGCGGTTTCGTGCCGATCATTGGGGCGACGGTGGCCGGCGCGGTGGCCGTCCTGGTGGCGTTGGCCGCGAACGGGCCGACCACGGCGCTGCTGGTACTGGCCGCGGTGATCGCCGTCCAGCAGGTCGAGGGCAACCTGCTGGAACCGTTGATCATGAAACGGCAGGTGCAGTTGCACCCGGCGGTGATCCTGGTGGTGGTCACGGCCGGCACGCTGATCGCCGGCATCGCCGGGGCCTTCGTCTCGGTACCGATCGCGGCGGTCGCCTACCGGGTGGTCGACACCGTCCAGCGGCACCGGGAGCAGGTCGCCCCGACCCCGCCGGCCGACCGCCCCCACCACCGCGGCGAGAAACCCCCCGCCGCCCCAGCCTGAGGCCGCCGGCCCGCCCAGCGCCCCGGACGCATGCTCCCGGTCGTCGCTGGGGAGGCGATGTTGCGGCATCCGAGCCCTCGGACACCGCAACATCGCCCCCCTAGCCTCCCGGCCCCGCCGGCCCGGCCCGGTCAGGCGGGGACGGGGAGGTGGTGGGTGAACCATCCGGCGGCGGCGTCGGCCACCTGGTCGAGCGTGCCCGGCTCCTCGAACAGGTGACCGGCACCGGGCACCACGCGCAGTTCGTGCGGGGCGGCGAGCACCTCGGCGGCCTGCTCGTTCACCGTGATCACCTGATCGTCGAGGCCGCCCACCAACAGCAGCGTCGGAGCGCGTACCCCGGACAGGGCGGGGCCGGCCAGATCCGGCCGGCCGCCCCGGGACACCACGGCGGCGACCCGCTGCGGGCGGGCAGCGGCGGCCACCAGGGCGGCGGCGGCCCCGGTGCTCGCCCCGAACAGGCCGACCGGCAGCCGGCCCAGCGTGGGTTCGGCGGCGAGCCAGTCGAGGGTGCCGGTGAGCCGGTCGGCCAGCAGGTCGATGTCGAAGCGCCACTGTGCGGTCCGGGCGTCGACCTCGTCCTCCTCGGCGGTGAGCAGATCCACCAGCACGGTCACCAGCCGGCGACGCTGCAGCCCCCGGGCCACCGCCACGTTGCGCGGGCTGTGCCGGGAACTGCCGCTGCCGTGGGCGAAGAGCACCACCCCCGTCGCGTCGTCCGGCCCGTCGACGTCCGCCGGCAGCCTGACCTCCCCCAGCGACACCGTCGCCTCGGCGCGTATCCCCATGGTGGTTGCCCCTTCCCGCTCGCCGGCCGGTGGCGGTTACCCGCCCGGGGGCCGCTCTCACCCGTTGCCTTGACACCGGCGACAAGGTCTAGCGTGACGCCGGGAGACGCCGCCGGGGAGGTCGGGATGCTGATCGGCGAACTGGCGCAGCGGGCCGGGACGAGCACCCGCACGCTGCGGTACTACGAGACGCACGGGTTGGTCCGGCCGCGCCGCTCGGCCAACGGCTACCGGGTGTACGACGAGGCCGAACTGCGGGTGGTGCACGAGATCCGGGCGCTGCTGGCGGTCGGCTTCGGCCTCGACGACATCCGGCCCTTCGTGGCCTGCCTGCGGGCCGGCCACGCCTCCGGGGACGTCTGCCCCGACTCGGTGGCGGTGCTTCGCCGCAAGCTGGCCGAGGTGGACGCCTACCTCGACCGGCTCGGCACGGTCCGCCGCCGGCTGCACGACCAGCTCGCCCAGGCCATCGCACAACGGGAGGAAACATGCCTCAGGACACGGCAGCGCACCGGTTGACCGCCGTCACCGACGCCACCTTCGCCGACACGGTGCTGGCCGCCGACCGGCCGGTGGTGGTCGACTTCTGGGCCGACTGGTGCCCGCCCTGCGTCGGCACCTCCCGGCACCTCGCCGAGTTGGCCGGGGAGTTCGGCGACCGGCTGCGGGTGGTCGCCCTGGACACCGACGCGAACCCGGACACCACCCGGGCGTACGGGGTGATGTCGCTGCCCACCATGCTGGTGTTCGTCGGCGGGCAGGTGGCCGGCTCGATCGTCGGCGCCCGCCCGAAGAACCACCTGCGCCTCGCCTTCGCCCGCCACCTCGACACCTGACGCCACCCGCGCCCGGCGGCGGTTTGCGGGGGTTTCCGGCGGGAACACGCGCGGGACACCGGCGCAGCCGCGCCGCGCACGGATCACGAGGTTCGCCATGGCCAAGCGGAAGGCACGTCAGCAGACCCGGACCATCGAGCAGGACCGCCCCGAACCGGACGTCGGGCACGAGCCCGACTGGGCGGACGAGGCGGCGCAGGCGCGTACCCCCGAGGACCCTCGGGCGGTCGCCCCGCGCGACGCCGGTGGCCGGCCCTCCAACGGCCCCCAGTTCTGACCCGCTGATCAGTCACGGGTGGTGGGTCGCCGTCGCGCCCGCGACGGCGACCCACCGGCGGGGTCAGCCGGGGGACTCGGGCAGGCGCAGCAGCGGGGCCCGGCCGGGCGGCTGCTCCGGTGCCGGGCCGCTCCCGTGGCGCTGCGGCACCGGCACGGTCACCGGCGCGGCGGAGGTGACCCGCACGGTCTCGCCGTGGTGCCGCAGCTCAACCACCGTGTCCGGGCCGCCGTTACGCAGCGAGTACGTCGTCTGGTGCGGCCGGACGTCCACCCGCAGCCGCATCGACCGCCACTGCAACGAGAACTCCAACCGGCTCAACCGGCTGGACAGCCGGGGGGCGAACGACAGCTCGCCGTCGTGGTCGCGCAGCCCGCCGAACCCGGCCACCAACGCGATCCAGGCCCCCGCCAGCGACGCCATGTGCACGCCGTCGCGGGTGTTCTCGTTGAGGTCGTGCAGGTCCATCAGCGCGGCTTCCCGCAGGTAGCTGTGCGCCAGCTCGGCGTGGCCCACCTCGGCCGCGAGCACCGCCTGGGTGCAGGCCGACAGGGACGAGTCCCGCACGGTACGCCGCTCGTAGTAGAGGAAGTTGCGCAGCTTCTGCGCGTCGGTGAAGGCGTCCCCCCGCCAGTGCATGGCCAGCACCAGGTCGGCCTGCTTGACCACCTGCTTGCGGTACAGGTCGAAGTACGGATAGTGCAGCAGCAGCGGGTACTTCTCGGTCGGGGTGTGCGCGAAGTCCCACTCCTGGAGCCGGGTGAACCCCTCCACCTGCTCGTGCACGTCGAGGTCCTCGTCGTACGGGATGTGCATGGCGGTGGCGGCGTCCCGCCACTCGGCCGCCTCCTCCTCGGACACCCCCAGGTCGAGGGCCTCGTCGCGCAGGCGCATCGCGCAGTCGGCGGCGGTGAGCAGGTTCCGCTGCGCCATCAGGTTGGTGTAGATGTTGTCGTCCTTGACGGCGGTGTACTCGTCGGGGCCGGTCACCCCGTCGATGTGGAACCGGCCGTACCGGTCGTGGTGGCCCAGGGAACGCCACAGCCGCGCCGTCTCCACCAGCAGTTCCAGGCCGATGTCCCGTTCGAGCTGCTCGTCGCCGGTGACCAGGACGTAGCGGCGCAGCGCGTCGGCGATGTCGGCGGCGATGTGGAAGGCGGCGGTGCCGGCCGGCCAGTACGCCGAGGACTCCGGCCCCTCGATGGTGCGCCACGGGAACGCCGCGCCGGCCAGGTTCAACGTCCGGGCCCGCTCCCGGGCCTGCTCCAGCGTGGCGTGCCGCCAGTACAGGGCGTCGCGTACCGCGCCCGGCTGGGTGTACGTCAACACCGGCAGCACGAACATCTCGGTGTCCCAGAACGCGTGCCCGTCGTAGCCGGGACCGGTCAGCCCCTTGGCGGAGATCGGCCGGCGCTCGGCCCGCGCCCCGGCCTGGAGCACGTGGAACAGTCCGAACCGGACGGCCTGCTGCACCTCCGGGTCCCCCTCGACCCGGACGTCGGCGGCGTCCCAGAACCCGTCGAGGTATTCGCGCTGCTCCCGGTGCAGCCCGTCCCAGCCGGTCAGCCGGGCGGCGGCCAGCGCCGCGCCGACCTGGTCGCGCAGCGCGGGCAGTGAGCGCCGGCTGGACCAGCCGTACGCGAGGTACTTGACCACCCGCACCGTCTCGCCCGGCTGGAGCACGCAGCCGATGGTGGTCCGGACCCAGTCCTCGTAGCCCTCGGACTCGAGGGTGGTCCGGCCCGGGGCGTCCACGTCGTGGCCCATCCCGGCGGCCACCCGCAACCCGCTGACCTTGGTGCGGTGGATGAGCAGCCCGCCGTCGTCGGTGGTCAGCTCCTCCTCGGCCTGCAACGGCGACTCCAGCACGGCGGCGACCCGGGGGTCGCGGCTCTGCGCCGGCAGGTTCTCGTTGGCGACCAGCTCGGACTGGAGGATCAGCCGCAGCGGGCCGCTGACCGCCTCCACCTCGTAGTGGATCGCGGCGACCGACCGTTGGGTGAAGGAGACCAGCCGGGTGCTGCGGACCTTCACCTCCCGGCCGGCGGGCGAGCGCCAGTGCATCTCCCGGTAGAGGGTGCCGGCCCGCAGGTCGAGGACCCGTTCGTGGCTGAGCAGCTCGCCGTAGCGCAGGTCGAGGGGTTCGTCGTCGACGAGCAGCCGGATCAGCTTGCCGTTGGTGACGTTGACGATGGTCTGCCCCGACTCGGGGAACCCGAACCCGGCCTCCGCGTACGGCAGCGGACGCAGCTCGTAGAACGAGTTGAGGTAGGTGCCGGGCAGGCCGTGCGGCTCACCCTCGTCGAGGTTGCCGCGCAGCCCGATGTGACCGTTGGAGAGTGCGAAGACCGACTCGGACTGGGCCAGCACGTCCATGTCGAGGCGGGTCTCCCGGATGTGCCACGGCTCGACCGGGTAGGCGCGCTCCCGGATCATGCGGCTGGCCCGCGCAGCAGCTCGGCCAGGTCGGTGACGACCACGTCGGCGCCGTGGGCGCGCAGCTCGTCGGCCTGGCCGGCCCGGTCCACCCCGATCACGTGCCCGAAGCCGCCGGCCCGGCCGGCGGCCACCCCGGCCAGAGCGTCCTCGAACACGGCCGCGTCGGCGGGGTCCACCCCGAGCAGCTCGGCGGCGGCGAGGAAGGTGTCCGGGTGTGGTTTGCCGCGCAACCCCTCGGCGCGGGCGACCAGCCCGTCGACGCGTACCTCCAGCAGGGGTTCCAGGCCGGCGGCGGCGACCACGTCGCGGCAGTTGGCGCTGGCCGAGACGACCGCGCGGCGCAGCCCGGCCTGCTCGGCCGCCTTCAGGTAGGCCACCGACCCGGGGTACGCCTGCACGCCGTCGTGGTGGATCCGGTCCAGCAGGACGACGTTCTTGCGGTTGCCGACCCCGTTGACGGTCTCCGCGTCGGGCGGGTCGTCGGGGCTCCCCTCGGGCAGGGTGACGCCCCGGGAGGCGAGGAAGGAACGCACCCCGTCGGCGCGCGGTTTCCCGTCGACGTAGCGGTGGTAGTCCGGGCCGGGATCGAACGGCCGGAACGGTTCGCCGCCGGCCTCGGCGTGCCGGCGCAGCAAGTCGTCGAAGGTCTGTTTCCAGGCGGCGTTGTGCACCTTGGCGGTCGCGGTCAGCACGCCGTCGAGGTCGAAGAGGCAGGCGGTCACATGAGCAGGTAGGCCCAGCACGCTACGAATCTATCCACCGCCCCACCCGGGCAAACCCCCGCCACGCGGGTCAGCGGTCGGGGCGCAGCGTCCACAGGACGGTCATGGTGGCGGTGACGGTCCCGTCGGGGGTGCCGATCTCGACCGCGACCGGGAACTCGGGGCGCTGCCCGGCGTCCAGCTCGGCGAGCACCTCGGCCGGGGGACGGCCGAGCCGCGCGGTGGCCAGCACCTCGCCCATCGCCACCCGCCGGTACGCGATGTCGGCCCGCACGGCGAGCGGCACGGCCCGGTCGAGCACCTGCCCGAACGCCGCCATCACCACGGCGCCGGAGGCGGTCTCGCCGAGGGTGAACATGGCCCCGGCGTGCGGGCCACCGACGTGGTTGTGGGTGGCCGGCGTGTCGGGCAGCCGGACGACCGCCCGGACTCCGCCCTCGGCCTCCGGCGCGACCTCGACGATCTCGAAGCCGAGCGTGCGGGCGAACGGGACGGCCCGCAGGACCCCGGCCGCCACCTCCCGGGAGTCAACGGTCATACCCCCGACGTTACCCGCGGGTAAACACCCCGCCAAGCCCTCGCACAATTCCCGCAATGTCACTGGAATTGCGGCATCAGAACCTGCGGACACCGCAATTGCAGCGACATTGCGGTATCCGCACCGGGCCAGGGCTCGACGGGTCAGCGCCAGCCGACGTCGATCCGGTCGCCGCGTTCGTCGAAGAAGTGCAGGGCGTCCATCCGGACCGCGACCGCCATCGGGTGCCCCGCCGAGATCGCCGGGTACGGGGCCAGCCGGACCGCCAGTTCCGCCGGGCGGCGGTGGTGCCGGCCGGGGTCGTTCAGCACGCTGGTGCGGTTGCCGCCGGGCGTCCGGTCGACCTCCTCCGGGTCGGTGGCCCGCCCGGTGAGCCGGGACATGACCTGGCCGAACCGGCGCAGCCCGCGCTGACCCGGGACCGCGTCCTCGGCGGGGGCGCTCATCTCGTCGACCATGATGGCGGTGGCGCCGATGTCGAGGAAGGCCAGCGACTCGTGCCCGTGGTGCTCCAGGTAACGCACCCGGCCCTGGAGCACGTCACCGGGGGTGTCCGGGGCGACCGGGGTGAGCGCCTCGGCCCGCATCCCGACCACGATCCGCTCGCCGTGGTAGTGCGCCACGGCCCGGCTGCGGATGTCGTCCCACGGCAGGTAGAGCGCCTGCTCGCCGAGGGTCAGCGTGACGTACCGGTCGAGGTGGACGTAGACCGACGCCTCCAGCAGGTTCATCCGGGGGCTGCCGAGGAACGCCGCCACGTAGAGGGTCGCCGGGCGGCCGTACACCTGGGTGGGGGTGCCGACGTCCTGGAGCACGCCCTTGCGCATGATGGCCACCCGGTCGGCCATGGTCAGCGCCTCGGCCTGGTCGTGGGTGACGTAGATGGTGGTGACGCCCAGCTCACGGGTCAGCGCGGAGATCTCGGCGCGCAGCTCGGCCCGCAGCCCGCTGTCCAGGTTGGACAGCGGCTCGTCCATCAGGAACAGCCCCGGCCGGCGGACGATCGCCCGACCCATCGCGACCCGCTGCCGCTGGCCGCCGGAGAGCTGGCTCGGCTTGCGGCCGAGCACGTCGCCGATGCCGAGCGCGCTGGCCACATCCTGCACCCGCTCGCCCCGGGGCACCGGCTCGACCCCGGACAGCTTGAGCGGGAAGCCGATGTTGTCACCGACGGACATGTGCGGGTAGAGCGCGAAGTCCTGGAAGACCATGGCGATCTTCCGGTCGCGCGGCGGCAGGTCGTTGGCGACCTCACCGTCGAGCATCACCGCGCCGGTGGTCGGCTCGGCCAGGCCCGCGATCATCCGCAGCACGGTCGACTTCCCGCAACCGGACGGGCCCAGCAGCACCATGAACTCCCCGTCGACGACGTCTAGACTGACGTTGTCGACGGCAATTGTCCCGTCCGGGAATACCTTTGTGACGTCCTTCAGCGCGACGGTGGTCACCGTCTCCTCCCCCAGCTTGGCCGAACCCCGGGGTTGACTGTGACGAGCATCATCGGGTTAGCACATCGGGTAAACGTGCCATGTTCGGCTGATGACAGCCCTATTACGGGCCAGTACGGCGATCCGCCCGGATCCTCACCCTGATTCGCCGAGAAACACCCGCCGGACCACCCGTTCCGCCGCGTGCCCGTCGTCCCAGCCGCAGAACCGCTCCCGGAACGCCCGTCGGGCCCGCTCGGCCGACGCACCGGTCACCGCGTCGGAGCGGAAGACCTCCCGGAGTTCGTCGAAGGTCAGCGCGACCGCGCCCGGCGGCTCGGCGGTCACGTCGAAGTAGACCCCCCGGGCCAACCGGTAGGCGTCGTGGTCCGGCGCGTAGATCACGATCGGCCGGTCCAGCACGGCGTAGTCGAACATCGCCGACGAGTAGTCGGTGACCAGCACGTCGGCGGCCAGGTAGAGGTCCTCGACGGTGCCGACGTCGCTGACGTCGACCACCCGCCCCTCGGCCCGCCGCCGGACCCGGCCCTCCCGGTCGTGGAAGTAGTGGCTGCGCACCAGCAACCGGCCGGCCGGCCCCAGCACGTCCAGCAGCCGGTACGGGTCGAACGGCGGCCGGTAGCCGGGCAGGTGCTCCCGGTGGGTAGGCGCGTACAGCACCACCCGCTCGTCCGGGGCGATCCCGAGCCCGGCCCGGACCGCACGCACCTCCTCGGCGGTGGCGGTGACCAGCCGGTCGTTGCGCGGATAGCCCACCTCCAGCCGGACGTAGTCCGCCGGATAGGCGCGGTCCCACATCTGGGTGGAGAACGCGTTGGAGGTGATGCTGTAGTCCCAGCGGTCCACCCGGCGCAGCAACCCGGCGAAGTCCATCCCGACCGCGCCGAGCGGGTACCGCTGCTGGTCCAGGCCCATCACCTTGACCGGGGTGCCGTGGTGGGTCTGCACGTGCACCTGGCCGGGGCGCTTGCGCACGAAGTCCGGGAAGTTGACGTTGTTGACCAGCCAGCGGGCCCGCGCCAGCGCCCGCTGGGCGTCGCGGGTGCCGGCGACGACGTACTCGGTGCCGGGCGGGAGGGTGTCGACCCGGTCCCGGCGGACGATCCACACCCCCCGTACCTGCGGGGCGAGCCGGCGGGCGGCGGCGTGCACCGCCGCCGGGTTGCAGGCGTACCCCCGGTACCAGTAGGCGGCGTAGACGGCCAGCGTCGGGTCGATCGGCCGGCGCAGCTCGGCCCGGTAGTACTCGTGCAGCAGCGCGTCGCGGGCCAGCCGGGCGGTCCGCCGGGCCACCGGCCGGGCCCGCCGCCCGGTCACCCGGGCGGTCTCCCGGGCCTGGCTGACGGCGCGCAACGCGCTGAAGGTGTGCCACCGGCCGGCGGCGACCAGCCGGTGCTTGAGCCCGTCCCCGCCGTCCGGCACCGGGTAGCCGCCGGGCGGGCGGAAGCGCCTGTGGTCGGCGGTGATCCGCCGGAAGAACGCCTGCCGCAGCGCCGGGGCGATCCGGTCGCCGTTGCCGAGCACGGTCAGGTAGTGCCAGATCATCCGCTCGAACACCACCGGGCGCAGGCCCGCCAGGTCGGGTCGCCCGTCGAGGAAGGCGAACACCCGGTGCCACTGGTCGAAGACCTCGAAGTGCCGGTCGTCGAGGGTCCGGGTGATCGCGCCCGCCCGACGCTGCCGGTAGTGCACGCAGACCCGGTCGAGCACGCCGATCCGCCCGGCGGCCAGCAGCACCGGGTAGCTGAACGCGACGTCCTCGTACCAGCCGGGGGCGAAGCGCAGCCCGAGGCCGGTCAGGAACTCCCGGCGGACCAGCCGGTTCCAGGCGGTGTGCAGCAGGCGCAGCGTCTCGGGCCGCTCCGCCAGCCGGAACGTCGCCGCGCCGGGCGGATCGGGGAAGACCTCCGGCAGGGCGCTGCGGGTGGCGTGCTCGTCCCAGTGCACCCGGACGTGGTCGACCAGCAGCACGTCGGGGCGGGTGGCGGTGAGCCGGTCGGCGACCTCGGGCAGGCAGTCGGGGGCGAGCCGGTCGTCGCCGTCGAGGAACCAGACGTACTCGCCGGTGGCCCGGTCCAGCCCGATGTTGCGGGCCGGACCGAGCCCGACGTTGCGCGGCAGGCGTACCGCCCGGACCCGGGGGTCGCGGGCGGCGTACTCGTCGAGGATGTCGCCGCAGGCGTCCGGGGAGGCGTCGTCGACCCCGATCACCTCGATGTCCCGGTACGGCTGGCCGAGCAGCGAGTCCAGGCATTCGCGCAGGTAGCCCTGCACCCGGAAGGCCGGTACGACGAAGCTGATCAGCGTCATCCGCCCCGCCCCCGTCGTCAGCCCGGCGAAGCCCCCCGCACCGGTACGGCAGCCGCCCGGCCCGCGCGCGCCGGCAGGACGACCCAGGCCAGCACGACACTCGCCACGAACACCACTAGAAGGTACGTACCGATTGTAGCCATGGCAGGGGCGGCAAATCCGGCGATCGCCGCCACCGCCAGCAGCACCGAACGGCCCTCCCAGCCCAGCGTCCAGGCGTGCAACGGCGGGGCCGCCTGCCGCTTCTCCAACCGGGCGGTCAGGTCGTAGTGGTGCACGGTCAGCACGAAGACGTACCCGAAGACCAGCCACGCCGGCACCCCGCCGACCACCCCGACCACGGCGGCGAACAGGTACTCGCCGGCCCGCAGCGCCGCCGGCACCAGCCAGTCCAGCGGCCCGTTGTGCGCCGCGCCCGCGCCCAGGCCGGCGACCAGCAGCACCACCAGCGCCACCGGCAGCCACCAGCGCAGGCCGCCCGGATCGCCGTCACCGGCCGCCCGGAACAACCCCACCACCAGCAGCACCGCCGGCCCGAGCGCCCCGAGCACCGCCAGGGTCAACGGGCCCATCGGCCGGACCACCGGCAGCCGGGCCGCCAGCGGACCATCGTCGCGGTGCAGCGTCGCGTCGACGGTGTCCAGCACCGGCACCCACATCCAGCGCGCCCGCAGGGTCCGCAACGCGCCCGTGTAGCCGAAGGCCAGCACCCCCCACACCAGCACCGAGACCAGGCTGACCAGCGGCCCGAACAGCGCGGCGGTGACCGCGATCAGCGCCCACCGCTCGCCGATCGGGAAGACCACCGTCCGCTTCAGCCAGTACGACACCGAGCCGGTGTCCGCCTGCACCCGGGTCGAGGCGGCGTTCAGCTTCCCGCCGATCCCCCCGGCGGCCGGGCCGGCCGGGCGCGGACGCCGGGCCGCCTCGTCGTGCAGCACCCCGTACCAGGCGTCGGTCATGTGCCTGACGGTCTGCAAGGTCATCGCGGCGATGGCCAGCGCCCAGCCGTAGCGGAACCCGGCGTGCGTCGCGCCGTAGCCCAGCCCGGCGTAGACCAGGTACTCCTTGGCCCGGTCGGCCATCGTGTCCAGCCAGCCGCCCCAGGCGCTGAAGTGCCGGGTGTAGCGGGCCAACTGCCCGTCCACGCAGTCCAGCACGAAGCCCAGGTAGAGCAGGACCGCGCCGGCCACCAGGGCGGGCCGCCCGCCGGCACCGAAGAGCACCGCCGCGACCACCGCGAACAGCACCGAGATCATGGTGACCCCGGTCGGCGTCAGGCCCAGCCGGGCACACGCCTTCGTCACGTACGGCGACCAGGTGCTGACGAAGTAGGTGGTGAAGAAGTCGTCCCGTTCCTTCACCGACAGCCGCAGCTGCGCCCGGTCCTCGTCCACCCCGGCCAGGGCCGTCTCGGCGGCGGCCAGCCCGGCCGGGTCGGCGACCCGGTGCGCCACGAGCAGGCGTACCCGGTGGGCGAAGGTCAGGGTGCCGAGGTCGGCCAGCGCGGCGAACAGCCGGTCCACGGCGGCACCTGACGCCGGGGCGACGGCCGCCGAGCGGGCGGCGGCGGCCAGCGCCGGCAGGTCGTCCGCGCCGACCCGCACCGCGCCGCCGAAGACGCCGGTGGCGTCGGGCAGCTCCGGGCCGGCGTCGACCACCTGCCCGCGCTCCTCGCGCACCTGCGTCGCGCCGGCGGCCGGCGGGTCGGTGAGCACCAGGGCCACCGTCGGGCCGACCGGGCTGGTGGCCAGGTGCCGCAGTACGGCGGTGTGTGCGACCAGGTCGCCCCCGGTGACCAGGACCGGGCCGGTGAGGGTGTCCACCAGGGCGGCGAGCGCCTGCAGGTCGGTGACGGTGTGCACCCGGTCCGCCCCGGCCCGGTGCAACTGCCCGGCGAGCCGGTCGGCCAGCGGTTCGCCCGTGCCGGTGGGCAGGCCCGCGGCCGGCGCACCGGCGGCGAGCACGATCGCCACGGTCATCGCGGCACCGCGGCGTGGTACGCGTCGAGCGCCTCGGCGACCGTCCCGTCCACGGTCAGCCGCCCGCCGTCGAGGTAGAGCCCCCGACGGCAGAACCGGGTCAGGTCCTTCTCGTTGTGTGACACCAGCACCAAGGTGCGCCCCTCCGCGAGCAGTCGGTCGATCGTCGAGTAACACTTCTGGCGGAACTCCGCGTCGCCCACCGCGGTCACCTCGTCCATCAGCAGGATCGGGTGCGGCAGGTGCGAGATGATCGCGAACCCGAGCCGCACCTTCATCCCCGACGAGTAGTGCCGCACCGAGGTGTCGATGGCCCGTTCCACCTGCTCACCGGCGAACCCGACGATGTCGTCGAAGTGCCGCCGCAGGTAGCCCGTGGAGAGCCCGTGCAGCCCGCCGACCAGGTAGAGGTTCTCCCGGCCGGTCAGGTCGTTGGAGAAGCCGGCGGAGAGTTCCAGCAGCGGCGCGACGTCACCGGAGACGGTGATCCGCCCCTCGTCGGGGATCAGCACCCCGGCGATCAGCCGCAGCAGGGTGCTCTTGCCGGTGCCGTTGCGCCCGATCACGCCGAGCGTGTCGCCCGGCGCGACGGTGAACGAGACGTCCCGCAGCGGCCAGAACTGGTCGGTGGCGGCCCGCCCGCCCCGGTGGATGAACAGTTCCCGCAGCCGGAGCTGCCGACGCCGGTTGCGGACGAACCGGATGCCGAGCCCCTGCGCCTCGATGATCGGCGGCACCTACAGTTCCTTCAGCACGGCCGGTTCGAGCCGGCGGAACGCCCACCAGCCGGCCGCCAGCACCAGCAGGCTCCCGGCGATCGTGGTGGTCAGCAGCCGGGCGTCGGGGAACTCGTCCGGGTACCAGATGGCGTGCTGGAGCTGGAAGATGCCGACCAGCGGGTTCAGCTCGTACGCCACCTTGATCCAGCCCGGCATGCCCGACTCCCGGACCAGGCTCAACGGGTAGATGATCGGGGTGGCGTAGAACAGCACCCGGATGACCAGCCGCATGAACCGTTCCACGTCGCGCATCAGCACGTTCACCGCGGACAGCAGCAGGGCCAGCCCGATCAGCAGGGTGCCCTGCACGGCGACGGCCAGCGGCAGGCTCAGCAGCGACCAGCCCAGCCCGATCCGGCCGTTGGCGGCGTAGACGGCGGCGACGGCCAGCAGGATCGGCAGGCCGGCGACGTACTCGGCGAACCGGCCGGTGACCCGGCCGATCGGGAAGACCTGCCGGGGCACGTTCATGGTGGTGATCAGGCGGGACTGCCCGGTCAGCGCGTTGGTCGCCTCGCTCAGCGCCGAACTCGTCCACATCCAGGCGAAGATGCCGGTGATCAGGAACAGCGGGTACGACCCGGCGGCCTCGCCGAGGTGCCTGTTGGTCGGCCCGGAGTAGAGCACCCCGAAGACGAAGAAGTAGATCGCGCCCATCCCCAGCGGCTCGATCAGCGACCAGAGGTAACCGAGCACGGACTGCTGGTACTTCACCGCGAGATCGCGTCTGACCAGGATGCGCAGTGAGTTGCGGTGCGACCACAACGCCGTGACGCCTGCGGTCACCGTCGCCTCCCGCCTGACAACAACGGACGACAGGTTAGCAGTCGGTGAACGAACGCCCCTCAGCACTCGATCACGTTGACGGCCAGGCCGCCGCGTGCCGTCTCCTTGTACTTGACCTTCATGTCCGCCCCGGTCTCGCGCATGGTCTTGATGACCTTGTCGAGCGAGACGTGGTGCACCCCGTCGCCGCGCAGCGCGAGCCGGGCCGCCGTGATCGCCTTGATGCTAGCCACCGCGTTGCGCTCGATGCAGGGGATCTGCACCAGCCCCCCGACCGGGTCGCAGGTCAACCCGAGGTTGTGCTCCATGCCGATCTCGGCGGCGTTCTCCACCTGCTCGGGGGTGCCGCCGAGGGCCTCGGCCAGCCCGGCGGCGGCCATCGAGCACGCCGACCCGACCTCGCCCTGGCAGCCCACCTCGGCCCCGGAGATCGAGGCGTTCTCCTTGAACAGCACCCCGATCGCCCCGGCGGCCAGCAGGAACCGCACCACCCCCTCGTCGGAGGCGTCCGGCACGAACCGGGTGTAGTAGTGCAGCACCGCCGGGATGATCCCGGCCGCGCCGTTCGTCGGGGCGGTCACCACCCGGCCTCCGGCGGCGTTCTCCTCGTTGACCGCGAGCGCGAACAGGGTCACCCAGTCCATCGCGCGCAGCGGGTCCGTCGAGCCGGCGTCGGCCTCCAGGCTGCGGCGCAGCTCGGCGGCGCGCCGCCGGACCCGCAACCCACCCGGCAGTACGCCGTCGCGGGTGCCGCCCCGGGCCACGCACTCCCGCATCACCCGCCAGATGTCCAGCAGCCCGGCCCGCACGTCCGGCTCGCTGCGCCAGGACAGCTCGTTGGCGAGCATCACCCCGCTGATCGACAGGCCGGTGCCGGTGGTGACGTCGAGCAGTTCGGCACCGGTCGAGAAGGGGTGCGGCACGGCGGTGGTGTCCACCGTGATCCGGTCCGCCCCGGCCGCCGCCTCGTCGACCACGAACCCGCCACCGACCGAGTAGTAGGTCCGTTCGCGGACCTGCGCCCCCGCCGCGTCCCAGGCCGAGAAGACCATCCCGTTCGGGTGGTACGGCAGCGACCGGCGGCGGTGCAGCACCATGTCCCGGTCCGGCTCGAAGTCGATCTCCTGGGTGCCGAGCAGGGCGAGCCGGCCCCGGGCGCGGATCTCGGCGACCCGGGGGCCGACGCTGTCGGTGTCCACCGTCTCCGGGCTCTCGCCGGCCAGGCCGAGCAGCACGGCCCGGTCGCTGCCGTGGCCGTGGCCGGTGGCGCCCAGCGAGCCGAACAGCTCGGCCCGGACCCGGGTGACGGTGTGCAGCAGCCCGTCGGCCTTCAGCCCGGTGACGAAGGTGCGCCCGGCCCGCATCGGGCCCACCGTGTGGGAGCTGGACGGGCCGATGCCGACACTGAAGAGGTCGAAGACACTGATCATCGCTGCGCTTCCTCGCCGTCGCCCGGGTGGTGCCGGGTCGGGCCGGGTCCGTGGCCGCCGGGGTCGCCGGTGACCTGCTGATCCCGCCCGGGATGGGGGCGGTGTCGACCGGCGAGCCTACCCGCCCGGCCCACCGCACCCCGTCGTCGCCGCGGGTAGGCGTCGGCCGGGGTCGACTCGGGTAACCACCTACGGGTACGGGGTCACCGGATCACCCTCGGGACGGAGGGCACGGTGGCCGCCCCTTCCTACCGTGGAATGCAGCGCGGCGGATCGCCGCAGAGTGGAGTTAGACGATGAGTCGCAAACTGGTCCGGCCCCGCGAGGGGCGCATGCTCGCCGGTGTCTGTGCCGGCCTGGCCCGCCGGTTCAACACCTCGGCCACCCTGGTCCGGCTGCTGTTCCTGCTGTCGCTGCTGCTGCCGGGCACGCAGGTGATCGTCTACCTGGTGCTGTGGATCCTGATGCCCAACGAGGACCGCTACGCCACCACCACCTACTGACCGCCCCAGGCCCCACCCGCCCGGGCCCCGCCCGGGTTGCGCCCGGTGATCAAGAGGTTCGCGTCAACTTAAAGATCGACAATGACGCCAACCTCTTGATCACCAAGACCGCCGTCGGACCCCCGGCAGCGCCCACCGCCACGCGGCACCGGGGCCGCGTGGCGGTGGCGCTTCTGGTCAGGGGGCCGTGTAGGTGATGGTGATCTTTTCGTAGCCGAGCGAGCGGAGCAGGCCCTCCAGCATCTTGCGGGTGTTCTCCTCGGCGCGCTTGGCCAGGCCGCTGTCCCGGGCCGCCGTGGTGATCCGCTCCTCGGCCATCCGGTAGACCTGCTGCTGCCGGTTGGGGTCGCCCTTGACCAGGTCACCGATCCGGTTGAACAGGCCGCGCTCCTCGGCGAAGACGTAGCTCTTGTCCATGTCGAGGTTGGTCTCGCCGAGCTGCGGCGCGGGCAGCTTGATCTCGACGGACTTGCCGTCGGCGGACGGCACCACCGCCCCCTCGCCGATCTTGCCGAAGTCGACGTACGCCTCGACGCTGCCCGCCCCGACGAACAGCGTCCGCTGGTTGAGCAGGAACTCCGGCACGTTGTTGCGGTCGTTCTGGAGGTCGACCACGACCTGGAAGTTGCCCTCGGCCGCCACGTAACGGCTCAGATCCTGGATCGACTTGAGCAGCGGCGGCTGGCTGCGGTCGGTCTGTTCCTTGGCGAACGGGTTGCGGAAGTCCGGGAAGATCCCGGTCACCTGCGTGCCGAGCAGCACCACCACGACCAACGCCGCCGCGCCGAGCACCCAGAGCAGCCCCCGGGCCGGACCGCCGCCCGAGCGGGGCGGGTCGGTCGGTGGGGTGTCGGGGTCGACCGGGTCGCCCGACCGGGTACGCAGTGTGTCGGCGGTCGGGTAGCCGGGGAACTCACTCTGGGGGGTTTCACCGTCGCGGGCCATCGCCCTCACCGTCCTCGTCAGACACGTGCCTCTGTCGATGACGGTACGGCCACCGTACGACGGGCGCGCGGCGAGCGACCCGAACGGGTGACGGGCGGTGGTCAGCCGAAGGCGGACAACCCGGTGAGCCGCTGCCCGACGACCAGTTGGTGGATCTCGGAGGTGCCCTCGTAGGTGAGCACGCTCTCCAGGTTGTTGGCGTGCCGCATCACCGGGTATTCGCCGGAGACCCCGTTCGCGCCGAGGATCGTCCGGCACTGCCTGGCGATCGCCAGCGCCTCCCGCACGTTGTTCAGCTTGCCCACGCTGACCTGGTCCGGGCGTAGCGTGCCCGCGTCGGCCAGTCGGCCCAGGTGCAGGGCGAGCAGCAGGCCCTTGTTCCACTCCACCGCCATGTCGGCGAGCTTGGCCTGGGTGAGCTGGAAGCCGGCCAGCGGCCGGCCGAACTGGGTCCGGGTGCCGGCGTAGGACAGCGCCGTCTCCAGGCAGTCCCGGGCCGCGCCGAGAGCGCCCCAGACGATGCCCTGCCGGGCCTCGGTCAGGCAGCTCAGCGGCGCCTTGAGCCCGACCGCGCCGGGCAGCAGGGCGTCCGCCGGCAGCCGCACCCCGTCGAGGGCGATCTCGCCGGTCACCGAGGCCCGCAGCGACATCTTGCGACGGATCTCGCGCGCCGTCACCCCGGGGGTGTCCATCGGTACGAGGAAACCCCGTACCCCCTCGTCGGTCCGTGCCCAGATCACCCCGACGTCGGCGATCGGCGCATTGGTGATCCACATCTTCGCGCCGTCGAGGACCCAGTCGTCGCCGTCGCGGCGGGCCCGGGTGGTCATCGAGGCCGGGTCGGAGCCGTGGTCGGGCTCGGTCAGCCCGAAACAGCCGATCGCCTCACCGGCGGCCATCGCGGGCAGCCAGCGTTGCTTGTGCTCCTCGTCGCCGAAGCGCCGGACGGCGTACATGGCCAGCGAACCCTGCACCGACACCAGGGAACGTACGCCGGAGTCGCCGGCCTCCAACTCCAGGCAGGCCAGGCCGTACGCGACCATCGAGGCGCCGGCGCAGCCGTACCCGGTCAGGTGCATGCCGAGCAGGCCGAGGCGGCCGAACTCGCGGGCCAGCTCCCGGGCCGGGACGTCGCCGTCCTCGTACCAGCCGGCGACGTGCGGGCGGACCCGGTCGTCGACGAGCCGGCGGACGACGGCCCGGATCTGACGCTCCTCCTCGCTCAGCGAGGCGTCCACGTCCAGCAGGTCAAGCGGGGTGCCCATGGCCGCCACCTTAACGACTGCTCAGGCGGACGTCACTCGGGCTGGCCGTTGTAGACCAGCACCCGGGCGTGGATCTGGTTGCGCTGCTGCAAGGCCGCGCGCAACGCCCGGTGCAGGCCGTCCTCCAGATAGAGGCCACCGTTCCACTGCACCACGTGCGGGAACAGGTCGCCGTAGAACGTGGAGTCCTCGGCGAGGAGCTTGTCCAGCGCCAGCTCGCGCTTGGTGGTGATGAGCTGATCCAGCCGCAACGGGCGGGGCGGGATCTCCGACCACTGCTTCAGCGTCAGGTTGTGCTCCGGATAGGGACGCCCGTCCCGGACCGCCTTGAAGATCACGGCACGCTCCCCTCCCCGTGGTCGGGCCGACCCTCGGCGTGGTGCCGGGTCACGCCGAGCTGCCGCACCGTGCGGCACCGATCACGGTGCCAGCCTATCCGCCCCCGCCACACCACGTTCTGCTCCCTGTTGTCGGTTTCCCTCGCCCCGACACCCACCGCGCAGGGTACGAACCGGCATCAACTCCACCGGCCGCGCCGGACCACCTCGTCCACCGGCCGACGCCCCCGCCGCAACGACGGTGACCGGTGATCGACCGCACGGTAACCTACCGTGATCGCACCGATCGGGTGGTACTCCCCCGGCACCCCGAACGCCTCCCGGTACGCCGCCAGCCGGTCCGGCGGGACGCCGAAGAAACACGCCCCCAACCCCTCGTCCACGGCGGTGAGCAGCATCAGCAGCGCGGCGAAGCCGGTGTCGACGTACCAGTAGGGCACCGGCCAGCGGTCCTCCGAGCGGTCCACCCAGCCCTTGTCCGGCTCGGCGTACCGCTCCAGGTAGGCCGAGCGGTTGGCGTGCGGTACCACGATCAGCGGGGCCCGGCGCATCCCGGCCAGCCACCGCTCCCGCCCACCACCGCCGGGCGTGGCCGCCGCCCAGAACCGGTCCCGGTCCGCCGGCTCCTCCAGCACCAGGAAACCCCAGCCCTGGGCGAAGCCGGCCGACGGCGCCCGGACCGCGTGGTCCAGCAGCCGCTGCACCACCTCCGGTGGGACCGGACGGTCCGGGTCGTAGTTGCGCACCATCCGGCGACGCCGGACCACCTCGCCGAACTCCACGCTCAGACCCCGGGCCGGATGCCCCAGGTGCCCCGCCAGGTCTCCCCCGGGGCCAGCGCGATCACGTCCCGACCGGAGCGGAACGCGTCCGGCGGGCAGGTCATCGGCTCCACCGCCACCGACCGGCGGTGCCGCTCGCCGGTCAACGCGTCCCCGGTGAAGACCTGCCACCAGCCGAACTGGTGGTCGGCCCACAGGCGCACCCCGTCCGCGTCGTCCGGGGCGGTCAGGGTCACCGACGAACCACCGTCGTCGTCCCGGATCACGTCCCCGAAGCAGAGGTCGAGCTGCGCGTCGCCGATCGGCCGGGCGGTGGTCCAGTCGTACTCGGTGCCGGCCACCGGGGTCGCCCCGATCGGCAGCAACCGGGCGTCGACCTGGAGCCGGCTGCGGGCAGGCAGGCGCATCGTCAGGTCGTCCACGGCCACCCCGGCCAGCCGCAGGTACGGGTGGACGGAGAAGCCGAACGGCGCGGCCTCGGCCCCGGTGTTGGTCACCTCGTGCTCGCCGCGCAGCCCGTCCGCGCCCACGCTCCACCGGCTCCGCAGCCGCAGCGACCACGGGTAGCCGGGAGTGGGCGGCAGGTCGTAGCCGAGGGTCACCGCGTCGGCCGACTCCTCGATCGGCTGCCAGCGCACCCAGTTGACCAGACCGTGCAGGGCGACCCCCCGGGTCGGCTCGGTCAGGTCGAGCTGCAACGACCGGCCACCGAAGGAGTACTGCCCGTCCCTGATCCGGTTCGGCCAGGGAGCCAGCACCTGCCCGGCGCTGCCGGGGGTGATCTCGTCCTCCGCGTACCCGTCGAGGTAGTCGACCCCGTTGCGCCGGTAGGCCCGAATCCCACCGCCGACCTCGACGATGACGGCCTCGTGGCCGTCGGCGGCGATCGTCCACTGTGTCCCCGAGGGCGGGCGGTGCGCAGCGTTGTCCATGCCGTGACCTTAGTCCGTGCCCCGGGCCGCCCGCCGGACCCGGCGCACCCGTCCCACCCGGCACGGGAGTTCAGCCACGGCCCGGTGCCGTCGTGCCCGCCCGGTAGCGCAGCAGGGCCGGGAAACCCACCACCAGCAGCACCGCCAGCCCGGCCGAGAGCAGCCCGCCGGCCACCCAGGCGACCGAGCCACCGAACCCGGCGGCCATCGCCCCGGCCCGCAGGTCGCCCAGCCGGGGCCCGCCGGCCACCACCACCGTGTTCACCCCCTGGAGCCGGCCGCGCATCCGGTCCGGCGCGTAGATCAGCAGCATCGACTGCCGCAGCACCGCGCTGACCAGGTCAGCCGCCCCGGCCACGGCGAGCAGCAGCACCACCAGCCAGAGCTGCCGGGCCAGCCCGGCCGCCGCGATGGCCAGCCCCCAGCCGACCACCGCCACCACGAGAGCGAGCCCCTGCCGCCGCAGCCGGCCGATCCAGCCGGAGGTCAGCCCGCCCAGCATCGCGCCGATCGCGATGGCGCTGTAGAGCCACCCGACCGCCGCCCCGCCGCCGAACCGCTCCTGCGCCACCTCGGGGAAGAGCGCCCGGGGCATGGCCAGGATCATCGCGATCAGGTCGATGGCGAACGACGAGAGCAGCACCGGCGTGGTGGCCAGGTAGCGGAACCCGTCGAGGATGCCCGCCAGGCCACCCCGGCGCGCCTCACCCTCGGCCGGTGGGGCCGGGGGCATCGCGGGCAGCCGTACCGTCGCCACCACCAGCCCGGTGAACAGCAGGGCGTCGGCCGCGTAGGCGACCGGCAGCCCGGCGTCGGTGCCGAACCCGGCGAAGACCAGGCCGGCGGCGAGCGGGCCGGCCACCGCCGCGGCGGTGAAGGTGGTGTAGTTCAGGGTGCTGCCCGCCGGGACCAGCTCGGGCGGAAGCAGCCGGGGCAGGATCGCCGACCGGGCCGGCGAGCTGATCGCGAACGCGATCGAGTGCACCGTCACCAGCGCCAGCAGCAGCACCGGGCTGCCGAGCCCGGACAGCGCGTGCCCGAGCAGGCCGAGCATCGACAGCCAGAGCAGCGCCGAGCCGGCCAGCAGCACCCGCCGCCGGTCCCGGGCGTCGGCCACCGCCCCGCCCCACAGCCCGAAGACCAGCAGCGGCAGGAACCCGGCCACCCCGAGCAGCCCGACCCAGAAGGAGTCCCGGGTCAGCGCGTACATCTCCACCGGAACGGCGACCGCGGTGAACTGGAACCCGAACATCGCCACCGTGTTGCCGAGCCACATCCGGCGGTACGCGGGGACCCGCAGTGGGCGCAGGTCGATGGCCAGCCGACGGGCCCGCCCCGGCCGGATCGGTGTGACGGCGGTCACGGGGCCAGCCGCTCGACGGTCCAGCCGTCCCCCTCGACCCGGCGGAACCGCAGCCGGTCGTGCAACCGGCCGGCCCGGCCCTGCCAGAACTCCACCGTCTCGGGGTGGACCCGGAACCCGCCCCAGTGCGGGGGCGCCGGGACCGGCGTTCCGGCCGGGAACCGCTCGGCCACCTCCCGGTACGCCTCCTCGAGCGCGGCCCGGTCCGGCACCACCGCCGACTGGGTGCTCGCCCAGGCCCCGAGCTGGGAGCCGCGCGGCCGGGACGCGAAGTACGCCTCGGTCTCACCCCGCCCGACCTGCGCCACCCGGCCGGTCACCACCACCTGCCGCTGCATCGGGAACCAGGGGAAGACCAGGCTGGCCCACGGGTTGTCGGCCAGTTCGGTGCCCTTGCGCGAGCCGTGGTTGGTGAAGAAGACGAACCCCTGCGGGTCGTACTCCTTGAGCAGCACGGTCCGGCCGCTGGGCCGACCGGTGGCGTCGGCGGTGCCGAGGACCATCGCGTTCGGCTCGGGCAGGCCGGCGGCGACCGCGTCGGCGAGCCAGCGGCCGAACTGGGTGGGCCAGTCGGCGGCCAGGTCGGTCTCGGAAAGCCCCAGGTCGGCGGCGTACTCGTGCCGCATGGCCGCCAGGGCGGGTGTGTCGCCCGTCACGTCGTCCTCCTCACGCCGGCCGTCCGCGTCCCGACGACGCTGGTCAGCCCACCGACCAGTCTCACGGAGCGCACCCCGGCGTCCAGCGGCGGGGATGTCGCGTGCAGCACAGTCGCAGCGGGTCGCGCGCTTGGTTACTCACCAGGCAAGATGGCGAGAACACATCACTGAGGGTCGCCTTAGGTACCGGGCCGGACCGAGCCCGTGGCGGGCGCACCGAGCCAGAAGCCAGGAGACGACATGGCCGACTTCAAACCGGGCCTCGAAGGCGTCGTGGCCTTCGAGACCGAGATCGCCGAACCGGACCGCGAGGGCGGCGCGCTGCGCTACCGGGGCGTGGACATCGAGGATCTGATCGGCCAGGTCTCCTTCGGCAACGTCTGGGCCCTGCTGGTCGACGGGCGTTTCGGCCCCGGCCTGCCGCCCGCCGAGCCGTTCCCGGTGCCGGTGCACTCCGGTGACATCCGCGTCGACGTGCAGTCCGCGGTCGCGATGCTCGCCCCGTACTGGGGGCTCAGTCAACTGCTCGACATCTCCGACGCCCAGGCCCGCGCCGACCTGGCCCGGGTCTCGGTCACCGCGCTGTCCTTCGTCGCCCAGTCCGCCCGCGGGCTGGGTCTGCCGGCGGTGCCGCAGAAGGAGATCGACAAGGCGGAGACCATCGTCGAGCGGTTCATGAAGCGCTGGCGCGGCGAGCCCGACCCCCGGCACGTCAAGGCCGTCGACGCGTACTTCATCTCGGCCGCCGAGCACGGCCTGAACGCCTCCACCTTCACCGCCCGGATCGTCGCCTCCACCGGGGCCGACGCGGCGGCCTGCATCTCGTCGGGCATCGGCGCGCTCTCCGGGCCGCTGCACGGCGGCGCGCCGTCGCGGGTGCTCACCATGCTGGAGGCCGTCGAGCGCAGCGGCGACGCCGAGGGGTACGTCAAGGGCGTCCTCGACCGGGGCGAGCGGCTGATGGGCTTCGGCCACCGCGTCTACCGGGCCGAGGACCCGCGCGCCCGGGTGCTCCGGCGTACCGCCCGGGAGCTGGGCGCACCGCGCTTCGAGGTCGCCGAGGCGCTGGAGAAGGCCGCCCTGGCCGAGCTCCAGGCCCGTCGCCCGGACCGGGTCCTCGCCACCAACGTCGAGTTCTGGTCGGCCGTGGTGCTCGACTTCGCCGAGGTGCCGGCGCACATGTTCACCTCGATGTTCACCTGCGCCCGGATGGGCGGCTGGTCGGCGCACATCCTGGAGCAGAAGAAGCTCCAGCGGCTCGTCCGCCCGTCGGCCCGCTACGTCGGGCCCGGCACCCGCAAGCCGCAGCAGGTCGAGGGCTGGGACGCCATCCCGCACGGCGTCTGAGCACACCTGCCGCAGGGGGCGTCGACCGGCCGGTCGACGCCCCCTGCGCGTGGCCGGCCACCCGCCCCCGGTGTGTCCGACGCCTCAGCCCCGGGCCTGGGACCAGCCGGCATCCGGGCCGCCACGGGTGCGAGGATGAAGGCCGGCAGTGTCGCCGGACCAGGCCCGGACCCGGCCACGACGTGCGCCAGCGCGCGTCCGCGGCGGCTCCGCGCCCGTTGAAGGGCCCGCCCTCGCCCATGCGGAAGGATCGAGAAAACCGTGGCTGACGCACCGACCATCCGGATTCCCGACGACATCAAGCCCGCCGACGGGCGGTTCGGCTGCGGGCCGTCCAAGGTCCGTCCGGCGGCGGTCTCCGCGCTCGCCGACGTGGCGACCAGCTTCCTGGGCACCTCGCACCGGCAGCAGACCGTCCGGGCCGAGGTCGCCCGGCTCCGCCGGGGCCTGGCCGAGTTCTTCTCCCTCCCCGAGGGCTACGAGGTGGTCCTCGGCAACGGCGGCACCACCGCCTTCTGGGAGGTCGCCACCTTCGGGTTGGTCCGTGACCGGGCCCAGTTCGCCAGCTTCGGCGAGTTCGGCGCGAAGTTCGCCAAGTCGGTCTCCGACGCGCCGTTCCTCGGTGAGCCGACCGTCCGCAAGTCCGAGCCGGGCAGCGCCCCGAGCCTGGTCGCCGAGGCCGGGGTGGACGTCTACGCCACCCCGCACAACGAGACCTCCACCGGTGTCGCGGTGCCGATCGGCCGGGTCGCCGACGCCGACCCGGGCTCGCTGCTGCTGGTCGACGCCACCTCCGGGGCCGGCGGTCTGGACGTCAACGTCGGCGAGACCGACGTCTACTACTTCGCCCCGCAGAAGTGCTTCGGCTCCGACGGCGGTCTCTGGCTGGCCCTGATGTCGCCGGCCGCCCTGGAGCGGGCCGCCGAGATCAAGGGCTCGGGCCGCTACATCCCGGCCTTCCTCGACCTGGTCACCGCGATCGACAACTCGCGGCTGGAGCAGACGTACAACACCCCGGCGCTGGCGACCATCTTCCTGGCCGCCGAGCAGACCGACTGGATGAACTCGCAGGGCGGCCTGAGCTGGGCGGCCAAGCGCACCGCCGAGAGCGCCGGGATCGTCTACGGCTGGGCCGAGCGGTCCGCGTTCGCCACCCCGTTCGTCACCGACCCGACGCTGCGCTCCAACGTGGTCGCCACCGTCGACTTCGCCGACGGGGTGGACGCCGCCGCGATCGCCAAGGTGCTGCGGGCCAACGGGATCGTCGACACCGAGCCGTACCGCAAGCTCGGCCGCAACCAGCTGCGGGTCGCGCTCTTCCCGGCGGTGGAACCGTCCGACGTGGAGGCCCTCACCGCCGCCATCGACTACGTGGTCGAGCGGCTCTGATCACATCCGTCACGGTGGGTGGTCGCAGCGGCTGCTGCGGCCACCCACTGTGATCATTGCCGCAGCTCAGTCGCGACATGCGGATTCACCTCCCCCACCTGTGGGCAGATGGGCGTACGGTGGTGCGAGGACGCCCGGGTGGCCGGCTCGTGGCGTGACGGCCAGCGAAGCGGGACGGAGGCTACGCCATGCGCCCAGTACGCTTCGTCGCCCTCTCCGAGGACGGCCAGGCGCTGGTGCTCGCCGACGAGGTCGGGCGCCTGCTCGCCCTCCCCATCGACGAACGCATCGCGACCGTGCTGCACGCCGAGCCCGGCACGCCGCCGCTCGCCGTCGTCCCGGTCGGGGTCGATCCGACCCCGTCGTTGTCCCCCCGGGACATCCAGGCCCGCATCCGCTCCGGCGAGTCCGCCGAGGACGTCGCCCGGATCGCCGGCGTCCCCGTCGACCGGGTGCTGCGCTACGCCGGTCCGGTGCTCCAGGAGCGGGCCATGCTCGCCCAGCACGCCCGGCGCACCCGGCTCAAGGGCGCCGAGAAGGCCACCCCGCTGGCCGAGGTGGTCAACGGCCGGCTGGCCCAGCACGGCATCGACACCGAGAAGATCTCCTGGGACGCCTTCCGGCGCGACGACGGCACCTGGCGGATCATCGCGACCTGGCCGTCGGGCAAGGCCACCGCGCAGGCCGTCTGGGATCTCGACAAGCTCCGGCAGAACGTCACCCCGCACGACGACATGGCGCAGTACCTCTGCGCCGAGCGTCCCACCCCGATCCTCGGCCAGGAGCCGGCACCGGAGCGGGGCGGCCACGCGCTGCCCGGCCCGTCGCGCGGTGAGCCGAGCCGGGGCGGGCACGGCCTGCCGGCCGCCAACGAGCAGGCCCGACCGGGCCGGGACCCGATCCGGGCCGGCCGGGACGCGCTGCTCGCCTCGCTGGACCGTCCGCTCGGCGGCACCTCGGGGCGGGGTCTCGACCCACGCTCCCCGGCCGCGCTGGCCGGGGCCGACGCCCCCCGTCAGCGGGCCGTCGGCGGCGGCGCCGCCGCGCTGCTCGGCGGTGGGCAGGGTTCCGCCTTCGACGACGACTCGGACGCGCCGAAGGAGGTCCCGGCCGTGCCGTCGCTGGCGGTGCTCCGGCCGCGCCGCACCGGCGCGGCGGCTGCCGCCGGCGGCGAGTCGACGGACGCCTCGGGCAAGCCGCGTAAGCGCCTGCCGAGCTGGGACGACGTCCTGTTCGGCAGTGGCCCGGCGGCCCGCGAGTCCTCCTGATCCGGGGCTCCACCCCGGCGGTGTTCCGCCGCGCGTGCCAGGGTGGGGTCATGGAGTACACGAATCTGGGACGCACCGGTCTGTCGGTGAGCCGGCTCTGCCTCGGCACGATGAACTTCGGGCCGCAGACGTCCGAGCCGGACAGCTTCGCCATCATGGACCGGGCGCTCGAACACGGCATCAACTTCTTCGACACCGCCAACGTGTACGGCTGGCAGACCGGTGAGGGGATCACCGAGCAGATCATCGGCCGCTGGTTCGCCCAGGGCGGCAGCCGGCGGGACAAGGTCGTCCTGGCCACCAAGGTCTACGGCAAGATGGGCGAGTGGCCCAACGACCAGGGCCTGAGCGCCAGGCACATCGTCCGGGCCTGTGAGGACTCGCTGCGCCGGCTCCAGACCGACGTGATCGACCTCTACCAGATGCACCACGTCTCCCGGAGCACCCCGTGGGAGGAGATCTGGCAGGCGATGGAGACCCTGGTCGCACAGGGCAAGGTGATCTACGTCGGGTCGTCCAACTTCGCCGGTTGGCACATCGCCCAGGCACAGACCGCCGCCGGGAAGCGCAACTTCCTCGGTCTGGTCGCCGAGCAGTCCATCTACAACCTGCTCACCCGGCACGTCGAGCTGGAGGTGATCCCCGCCGCGCAGCACTACGGGCTGGGGGTCATCCCGTGGTCGCCGCTGCACGGCGGGCTGCTGTCCGGGGTGCTGCGCAAGATGGCCGAGGGCGGGGCCGCGCGGGGCACCGCCGGTCGCGCCGCCGACGGGCTCGCCGCACACCGGCCGGCCATCGAGGCGTACGAGAAGTTCTGCGCGGAGCGGGGTCAGGACCCGGCGGACGTGGCGCTGGCCTGGCTGCTCTCCCGGCCCGGGGTGACCGCCCCGATCATCGGCCCGCGTACCGTGACGCAGCTCGACAACACCCTGGGGGCGCTCTCGGTGGAGATCGACGAGGCGACGGAGCAGCGGCTCGACGAACTGTTCCCGCCGGTCGGCAACGGCGGCCCCGGTCCGGAGGCCTGGGCCTGGTGACCCACCCGCCGGGGTGATCAACTCAACGGGGGCGATGTGGCGGTGTCCGAACGCTCGGACACCGCTGTGTCGCCCCCGTTGCGCCGGGGCAGCGCGTCGGGGCGGGGCAGCCCGTCGGGGCGGGGCAGCGCGTCGGGGCGGGCAGGCGGGCGCGGTGCCAGGGGCCAGGTGGCCAGGGGGGTGTGGTGCGGGCCGGGGCGGCTGTGGACCAGCACCAGGTCGGTGGCCGGCCACGACGGGCCGAGGTGGGCGTCGAGGGCGAGCCGGTCGGCCTCCACCTCGGACGGGGTGAGCCGGTCCCCGGGACGGGCCACCGTCAGGTGCGGGCGGAACGGCTTCCCGTCGTACGGCAGGCCGGCCCGGTCCAGCTCTGCGCGGATCAGCCGGGCCAGGGTACGCAGCGCCGGCACCTCCCCCGACACGTCCACCCAGAGCACGGTGGAGCGGCCCTTGCCGAAGCAGCCCCCGCCACCCAGCCGCAGCCGGGGCGGGTGCGTCCAGCCGGCACGGGCGGTCCCGGCCGCCGCAGCGAGGGCACCCTGGACCTCGGCGAGTCGACCGGGTGCCACCTCGCCGAGGAAGGCCAGCGTGACGTGCAGGTGCGCCGGCTGTGCCAGGCGTACGTCGAGGCCGGCGGCGGTGGCCGCGCCCACCCGCAGCCGGGCCGTCCGGGCGGTGAGGTCGGCGACGGCGGACGGCGGCGGGTAGACCGCGACGAAGAGTCTCACGCCCGCCGGTCACGGGGGCGGCGGTCGGCACGGGTGGCCGGCAGTCCCAGCCCCGCGTCGGCGAGCAGCCCCTCGACCCGGACCCGTTCGATCTCCCGGTCGACCCCGGTCAGCTCGGCCAGGTGCTCGGCGATCCCCAGTGCCCGGCAGGCGGCGCGCAGCCGGTCGTCGTACGCCTCGATGACCGAGCTGTGCCAGACCACCGAGCGGCCGCCCGCAGCGAGCCGGTGCCGGCCGAGGCGGTGCAGGTCGGCGGCGAGGAGTTCGAGGGGGCGGCGGTCGGACCGGTCCAGCTCGGTCAGGTCGACCTCGCCGGTGACCGGGTCGGTGGCGAGGGCCCGGTCGAGCCGGGCGATGGTGCGGCGTTCCCGGCGGCGTTCCCGCCACTCGGCCCAGCCGCAGGCCACCCGGTCGAGAATCTCGTCAAAACAGAAGACCAGGGCGAACGCCGCCGGCAGGCAGGCCACGGCGAGGATAGCCAGTACCAGCGTCAGTGCGCTCTCGCCTGCCACACCTCGACGCTAAGGCCCGCCGGGTCCGCGCGCCACCGCTTTGTTGCTATCTGAACGCTGTGCGTGTCTGTCGCCGGGACGCACGGCACCGCTCACCGCCCGCTGGGGGTGAGCAGCCCGGTGCGGGACACCACGTAGAAGCGGGGCATGGGCAGCACCCGGAAACGCAGCCGGGCCCCGGAGCGGCGGAGCTGCCAGGTGAGCGCGAGCAGGGCGGTGGCCAGGGAGATGAGCCCACCCATCCAGATGCTCGCCCCGGCGCCGAAGGTCTCGGCGACCCAGCCGATGATCGGCGCGCCGACCGGGTTGGTGCCCAGGAACACCAGCACCCACAGCGCCATCACCCGGCCCCGGAAGGCGGCGTCGGTGCCGAGCTGCACCCGCTGGTTGGCCGCCTGGGCGAAGAAGACCATGAAGAAGCCGGTCGGCAACAGCAGGGTCACCACCAGCCAGTACGCCGGGGCGAGGCCGACCAGGGTGCCGAAGACCGCGCAGCCGACGGCCGCGCCGAGCACCAGCCAGACCGAGGGACGGCTGCGCCGGCCGGTGCCGGCGAGCGCCCCGACCAGCGCGCCCACCGCCAGCGCGGTGCTGAACAGGCCGAACGAGGCGGCCCCGGTGTGGAAGACCGTCTTGGCCAGTGCGGCGAGGGTGAGCTGGAAGTTGAACAGCGACATCCCGATCACCGACATGACCACCATCGGCAGCAGCAGGTCGGGGCGGCTGCGGACGTAGCGCAGCCCGTCAATGATCTTGGCCGAGTCCCGTTCGCCGAGCGGTGGGAGTTCCTTGCGGTACAGCTCGGCCGGCCGCATCCGGACCACGTTGGCCAGCGGCGCGACGGAGCTGACGGCGGTGAACAGGAAGACCGGGCCGACGTCGAACGCGGCGATGGCCAGGCCGGCGACGGCGGGGCCGATGATCCGGGCCGAGTTGAACACCGCCGCGTTGAGCGAGAGCGCGTTGGGCAGCAGGGTGGTGCCGACGAGTTCGCTGACGAACGCCTGCCGGACCGGGGTCTCCACCGCGTTGGCGATGCCGAGCAGGGCGGCGAACGCGAAGACGTGCCACAGCTCGACCAGGCCGGTGAGCACCAGCAGGCTCATCCCCAGCGCCAGCACCGTCCAGAAGGCGTTGGCGACGAACAGCAGCATCCGCTTGTCGTACCGGTCGGCGAGCCGGCCGGAGAGCAGGGTGAGCAGCAGCACCGGGGTGAACTGGAGGGCGGTGACCACGCCGAGCGCGGTGGCGGAATTGTCCGAAAGCTCAAGGACGAGCCAGTCCTGGGCGATGAACATCATCCAGACGCCGATCAGTTTGACCAGCTGTCCGGTGGCGAAGAGTCGGTAGTTGCGGACTCGTAGGGACTGGAACATCGTGCTCAGCTTCGCCTGCACTCTTGGTGCGCCTCCTCGGGCCGGGTACGCGTCATCGACGGCGGACGGCGCGGACCCGGTGGGGCGTCAGGCGCGGGCGAGCTGCTGGAGTATCTCGGCGGCCCGCCGTAGCGTGTCGCGTTCGTCCTCCGTGAGCGCGGCCAGCCGGCTGGCCAGCCACTCGTCGCGGGCCCGCTCGAACTGGTCGAGCACGGCCCGACCTGACTCGGTGGCCGCCAGGATGACCTGCCGGCCGTCGGTCGGGTGGGGGGTGCGCTGCACCAGGCCGCGCTCCTCCAGCTTCGCGACGATCTTGGTCATCGTCGGTGGCTGGACCCGTTCGACGTCGGCCAGCTCCCGGGGCGTCAGCGCACCCGCCAGCCGGAGGCTGGTGAGCGCGGAGAGCTGGGTGACCGTCAGGTCGCCGACCGGGCGGGCCTGCCGGACCCGCCGGTTGAGTCGGGTGATCGCATCACGCAGCTGGGGTGCCAGCTGCGCCGGTGGCACGCGGTTCGCCGTCACCGTCCGCTCCGTCACAGTCGTTAGCCTAACTAATGAGCCTGGCTAATGACATGCCATATGACCATGCTCACGAGGGGGAATGCCGCCGCCCCGGGCCGGGCATCCCGACGGGTCGCCCGGCCCGGAGGCCGACGGGTGGGGCTACATCACCGCGGACTCGATCGGCCCCCGCAGGAAGTAGAGCACGAACAGCGCCGCCACCGCGTAGAGCAGCGGGTGGACCTCCCGCGCCTTCCCCTTGGCCAGCTTCAGCGCCACGTAGCTGATGATGCCCGCGCCGATACCGTTGGAGATCGAGTAGGTGAACGGCATCAGGGTGATGGTGAGGAACGCCGGGATGGCGATCTCGTAGTCGGTCCAGTCGATCGTCCGCACCGCGGTCATCATCAGGAACCCGACCACCACCAGCGCCGTCGAGGCCGCCTCGAACGGCACCACCGTGGACAGCGGCGACAGGAACATCGCCAGCAGGAACAGGGCACCGGTGACCAGGTTGGCCACCCCGGTCCGGGCACCCTCCGCGACCCCCGAGGCGCTCTCGATGTACGACGTGTTGCTGGAGACGCTCGCCGCGCCACCCGCCGCAGCGGCGATCGAGTCGACCAGCAGGATCTCCTTCGCCCGGGGCGGGGTGCCCTGCTCGTCGAGCATGTCCCCCTCCTGGCCGATCGCGACCATCGTGCCCATCGTGTCGAAGAAGTCCGTGATCAACAGGGTGAAGACGAACATCAGCGGGATCAGCCAACCGGCCCGGCTCCACGAGCCCAGCACGTTGAAGTTGCCCAGCAGCGACAGGTCGGGGATGTCGACGAGCCGCTCGGGCAGCTTCGGCACGTTCAGCGACCAGCCCTCGGGGTTGGGCTTGCCGTCGACGAAGGACGGGCCCACCTTGGCGACCGCCTCCACGATGATCGCCAGCACGGTCGAGGCCAGGATGCCGATCAGGATCGCGCCGCGTACCCGGCGTACCACCAGCACCAGGGTCACCAGCAGGCCGACCACGAAGACCAGCATCGGCCAACTGACGATCTTGCCGTTGATGCCGAGGCCCACCGGCACGGTGCTGTTCGCCGCGTCCGGCACCCGCCTGACGAAACCGGCGTCGACCAGCCCGATGATGGTCAGGAACAACCCGATGCCGACCCCGATCGCGGTCTTGAGCTGCGTCGGGACCGAACGGAACACCGCCGTACGCAGGCCGGTGAGCACGAGGATCGCGATGAGCACACCCTCGATCACCACCAGCCCCATCGCGTCCGCCCAGGTCATCTGCGGGGCGATCTCGAACGCGACGAGCGCGTTCACCCCCAGACCGGCGGCCAGCGCCATCGGGAACCGCCCGACGACCCCCATCAGGATCGTCATCAGGCCCGCCACCAGCGCGGTCGCGGCGGCCAACGCGGGGATCGAGAGCTTCTGGTCGTCACCGTCGACGGCCCCGCCCAGGATCAACGGATTCAGTACCACGATGTACGCCATCGTGAAGAAGGTCGCCAGGCCACCCCGTACCTCGCGGCTCATCGTCGAGCCACGGGCGGAGATCTCGAAGAACCGGTCGAAACCGTTCCGGGGTCGAGCGGGATCAGAGGGAATGCCGTTGTCCGGCGGCGCAATGGCCATCAGGTCCTCGCAAATGATCTACCGTTGTCGCGCGCATCGTCCCAGATCAGCGGCGGGCCGGGAAAGTACTTCGCGGTACGCTTCTGCCCGTGCCGCAGGAGCAACCACCCCGACCCGAACCACTCGACCCGCCGATGGTCCCGTTCGCCGTCGCCGGGCTGGTCGCCTGGGCGGTGGCCGGGCTCCTCCTGCTGGTCTTCTTCCGTGGGTGGCTCACCGAACACGGCCACCAGGACTGGCTCTGGACCTGTCTGGCCGGGTTCCTGTGGGGCTTTCCCGGTCTGGTCACGATGATGCGGCACGACGCCCACCGGCGTCGCCGTCGGGAAACCGCCCCCCGGGGCTGACCGTCCGACGGTCAGGCGGGGTCGGTCGACTCCACCGGCACCGGCTCGTCGGCCGTCGGCGCGACGTCCACCGTCATCGACTCGACCGCGCTGTCGTCGTACACCGTCGGAAGCTCGTCGACCACCGGCTCGGGAGTCTCCACCAGGGTCTCCGAGTGCGCGCCACACCCGTGGTCGGCGCTGACCACCCGACCGTCGTCGGGGGCGTAGAAGTTGCCGCAGGCCCCGAACGCCAGCCGGAGTGCACCGGCCAGCGGCAGGTAGAAGCCGCAGGTGCCGCAGCGGGCCGATGCGGGTGCGGCGGTGGAGATCGGCGCCGACGGGCCGTGGTCGCCGTCATACCAGCGCTGGGCCGTCTCGGCCCGTCCCTCGCGGGACAGCACCCGGGGGCGGCCCAGGCCCAGCTCCCAGGAGGTCTCCTCGACCGCAGGGTCGTCGGAGAGCAGGTAGCCGGGGGCGAGCCGGTCGTCGTCCGACGGGGTGGGCAGCAGGTCACCGGGGCCGAGGTCACCCGGCTGGAGGCGCTCCTGCCAGGGCAGCCAGCCTGGCGCGAGCAGCGCGTCGGAGCCGGGCAGCAGCACCGTCTCACAGATGGTGACCTGCCGGCTGCGCGGCACCCGGGTGACCGTCACGGCCCAGCGCCAACCCCGGTAGCCACCGAGCAGACACTCGAAATAGTGGGTGACGACCCGGTCGCCCTCGGCGACGGCCCGCAGGTGGTCGCCGATGTCGGAGGGCTCCACCTCGGTGATCGCGTCGCGGGCCACCTCGACGGCGGCGGCGCAGACCTGGTCGAGGCGGGCGGCACGGGCGGGAGCGGGCCTGGTCACCCGACCATTGTTCCCCATGCGCGCCGCGCGCTGACAGGCACTCCCCGAGTGAGTCTTCCCCCGTGGTGCGGCGTACCTGGAGCAGATGGGCAAGGATGGTGCACATGCCGCTGTTCTCCCGCTCCGGGTCGTCCGTCCTGGGACGGACCGTCGGCACCGGCATCCGCGCCACCCGCCTGCTGCTGCGTGGCTCGGTCAACGGCGGACGCTGGGTGACCCGCCGCGCCGGCTCGGCCCGCGCGCGGGGGGCCGGCGGCGAGACCGGCATGGTCCGCCTGTTCGACCTGCACGCCGTCTCCTGCGCCGGGGACACGTTGATCGCCATCGGCCTGGCCGGGACCATCTTCTTCGACGTCCCGCTCGGCGAGGCCCGCAGCAAGGTCGCGCTCTACCTGCTGGTCACGATGGTGCCGTTCGCGATGCTGGCCCCCGTGGTCGGTCCGCTGCTCGACCACTTCCGGCACGGCCGCCGGTACGCGCTGGCCACCACCATGCTCGGCCGGGCCTTCCTCGCCTGGCTGATCTCCGACTACCTCGGCAGCCTCGGACTCTATCCGGCCGCGTTCGGCGTGCTGGCGCTCTCCCGGGCGTACGGGGTGGCCCGGTCCGCCGCCGTACCCCGGTTGCTGCCGGAGGGTCTCGGATTGTCCCAGGTGGGGGCGCGGGCCAGCGTCTACGGCACGGTGGCCGGGGCACTGGTGGCCCCGCTGGGGCTGGCGGCGTTCTGGTTCGGGCCGCAGTGGCCGCTGCGGGTCGCCTCGGTCATCTTCCTGGTCGGCATGGTGATCGCGCTGCGGCTGCCACCCCGGGCGGACTCCGAGCCGCCCGAGCGGGTGCCCCGACCACTGCGGGCGCTGCGCCGCAAGGGCGACCGTCCGCTGGGTAGGGGGCGACCGGCGGGCCGGCTGGTGATCGCCACCCTGATCGGGGCGGCGGGCCTGCGCGCGCTCTACGGCTTCCTCCTGCTCTTCCTGGCGTTCGCCCTGAAGAAGGGGGACCTGACCAACGACCTGTTCGGCCGGGAACTCAACGACCAGGCGGCGCTGGGCCTGATCGGCGGGGCGCTGGCGGTGGGCGGTTTCCTGGCCACCGCGGTCGGCACCCGGCTGCGCATCCACCGGCCGGCGGCGATCCAGTCCAGCACGATGATCATCGTGGCCGGGGTGGGCATCCTGACCGTGCTGAAGTTCTCGCTGCCGATGGTGGCACTGTTCTGCCTGGTCGCCGCCCTGTCCAGCGGGATCGCCAAGCTCGCCGTGGACGCCTCGATCCAGGAACGGATTCCCGAACGGCTGCGGGCCAGTTCCTTCGCCCACTCGGAGACCGTCCTGATGCTCGCCTTCGTCGCCGGAGGTGGGCTCGGCCTCGTCCCGTTCGAGGGTCGGATCGGCATCGCGGTCGCTGCCGGGGTGGGTGTCCTCGCCGCCGTCCGGGGGGTCGTCGTGGCCGGCCGGCTCCGCGCCCAGCGGCTGCTCGGCCGGCCGCTCACCGACGAGGAACTGGCCGCCCAGGACCGGGCCGACGCCGCCGACGACGCGGCACGCCGCGCCCGCAGTGGCCGTGGCGCCACCGACGACCCGGCGGCCCGTACCGGTGGGGACGCCGCCGACCGACCGGACGGCGACCGCGCCGGCCCGACCACCGATCAGCTGGCCGAGAGCGCCGACGACGCGGCGGCCGAGGCGGCGGCCCGCGCCGCGCCCACCTCACCGGCACCGAGCGGGGCGGGCGACTCCAGGTCTTCCGCCGACGGGCTGGCCCCGCCGGGTTACCACATCTACCGGCCGTCCTCGGCCGTCCCGGGCAGCGGCAGCGGTGTCGACGACGACCAGCGACGGCAGTCGCCGGGGTCGGTGTCGTGACGGGCCTGCTGGTGCTGACCGCCGTACCGGCCGAGGCGGAGGCCGTCCGGGCCGGGCTGACCGATCCGACGGTGACCGTCCGGGCGATCGGCGTGGGTCCAGCCGTGGCCGGTGCCACCACGGCCCGGATGCTGGCCCTCGCCGAGGCCGCCGGTCGCCCCTACCGCGCGGTGGTCAGCGCCGGGATCGCCGGCGGTTTCGCCGGCCGCGCCCCGGTCGGCGCCACGGTGCTCGCCTCCCGCAGCGTCGCCGCGGACCTCGGGGCCGAGTCCCCGACGGGCTTCATCCCCGTCGACGAGTTGGGCATGCCACCGGAACTGCTCGGTGGCGGCCCCACCATCGACGTCGACCGGGTGCTGCTGGGCGCGCTGCGCGCCGCACTCCCACAGGCGGTCGTCGGGGCGGTGCTGACGGTCAGCACGGTCACCGGCACGGCCGCGAGCACCACCGCCCTGGCCGACCGGCACCCGGACGCGGTGGCCGAGGCCATGGAGGGGTACGCGGTGGCGGTCGCCGCCACGCAGGCCGGCCTCCCCTTCGCCGAGCTGCGTACCGTCTCGAACCCGGTCGGCCCCCGGGACCGCGACGGCTGGCGGATGCGGGAGGCGTTCACCGCCCTGACCGAGGCGGCCCGCGCGCTGTCCTGAGCCGCCACCCGCCAGCCCGGGGGCCGGACGGTTGCGGCAATCCGGCCGGCCGGGCGGCTACGGCGGTCGGAGTGTTCCCGGCGGTCGGGGTGGCCGGGGCGCGGGCCCTGCCGGGCGTGCCAGGGCCATGGCGAGGGGACGAGCGGACGCGACCCGGAACCCGCAGGCCGACAGGAAGCGGATGGCGATGTGCTCCTCGACCACCGTGCGGACCAGGCCGATGCCCGTCTCGTCCATCCGCCGTGTCATGGCCGCCATCAACCGGTCACCGATGCCGATCCGCCGGTGCCCGACCGCGACCAGCACCCCGTCGAGTACGAGTTCGCGCGGCCGGTCCCCGTCGTCCCCACGGACCAGGTGCGGGTCACGCTCGTGGGCGCGCAACTCCCCCAGGAGGGTGCCGTCGGGCAGCTCGGCCACGAACCGCCAGGCGGTCGCCGGCCGACCGTCACCCTCCGCCCACCGGACCCTGACGTCCCGACGGACCCGCTCCGCCGCCCGCCGCCGGTCCCGGTGTCCCCGATTCCGTACGTACGCCGCCGGCGGCAACCGCAGCGGCCACAGCGGGGGCGGCAAGTTGTACCAGTCCGCCCACCAGGCACCCGGCCAGTCCTTCGGCTCCCGCACCGGCCAGACGTCGAGGTGGGCCGGATAGCGCCGCCCGGCGGTGTCCCGCAGGTCGTCGTGTGGCACCGGCGGCAGCGCACAGGTCACCTCGGCAGCCGACGCCGCAGGCGGGGCTGTGGTCGGGGCCGAGGTCGGCGCTGTAGCCGGGGCTGTGGTCGGGGCCGCAGCCGGGGCTGTGGTCGGCGCTGTAGCCGAGGCTGTGGTCGGGGCCACCGACGACGCCGGCTCGACCGGCAGTGCGACCGTCAGGGTTCCGCCGACGGACCGCACCAGGCGCTCGACCGTGTGAAACCGAGGGTCGGTCGCCCTGCCGGACTCGATCCGGGCAATGGTCGCCTGGGGCACCCCGGAACGCCGGGCCAGCTCCCGCTGGCTCAGGTCGGCCGCACGGCGCAGCGCCCGGACCGTCCGGCCCAGGTCGGCCAGCGGGGCATCCTCCGTCGTCACCCCACCATGCTCCCGTTGCGTCAGCGCTGTTTCAACAGCCCCGCCCAACCTGTGGATAACCCTGTGGAAACCCGCTGGAGCTGGGGACAAGGTACCGAGTTCGCGTCCTTTCGAGCTGATGACCTCACCGAATCACACGGCCACAGGGCCACAGGGCCACAGGGCCACAGGGCCACAGGGCCACAGGGCCACAGGGCCACAGGGCCACAGGGCCACAGGGCCACAGGGCCACAGGGCCACAGGGCCACAGGGCAGCCAAGCACCCGGCGGGGCAGATGCCCAGACGCGGGAGCCGGTTCCTGAATCGCTGACGCCGTCAGATCGAAAGGACGCGTGGGAGTACTTCCCACCCCGCCCGGGTCCGCCCGGAACCCGCCCTCCGACCGACCCTGCGGAACGATCGGAGCATGCGGCCAGCAGCCCCGCCGAGGCCGGGTGGGGCCGGGGCCGGGTGGGGCCGGGGCCGGGTGGGGCCGGGGCCGGGTGGGGCCGGGGCCGGGTGGGGCCGGGGCCGGGTGGGGCCGGGCCACAGCGGCCCCCGACCACAGCAGGCCGCCGACGGGACGGTTGCCATCGGCAGGGGGCGGGGTCACATCGGGGCGGGCTCGGCGGGAGGACGCTCGGGAGCGGCGTTACCGTGGGGACGTGCCGCTATCCCTGGCGATCTCGCCCTGCCCCAACGACACCTTCGTCTTCGACGCGCTGGTGCACGGCCGGGTGCCGGGCGCGCCGCCGGTCGCGGTGACCTTCGCCGACGTCGACGTCACCAACACGGCCGCCGAACGGGGAGCCTTCGATCTGGTGAAGGTCAGCTACGCCGCGCTCCCCTGGCTGCTCGACGACTACCACCTGCTGCCGTGCGGCGGCGCGCTCGGCCGGGGCTGTGGCCCCCTGGTGCTCACCCGTGGGGAGACCGACCGGGCCGACCTGGACGGAGCCACGGTGGCGGTGCCCGGTGACCGGACCACGGCGTACCTGCTGTTCCGGCTCTGGTCGGCCGGACGGCCGCCGGCCCGGATCGAGGTCGTGCCGTTCCACGAGATCATGCCCGGCGTCGCGGCCGGCCGGTACGACGCCGGGCTGGTGATCCACGAGGCCCGATTCACCTACCACCGGCACGGGCTGACCGCGCTGGTGGACCTGGGCGAGTGGTGGGAGGCCGACACCGGCCTACCCATCCCGCTCGGGGCGATCCTGGCCCGCAAGGGTGTGGTGGACCCGGTGGCCGCCGCCGGCTGGGTCCGCGAGTCGGTACGCCAGGCGTGGGCCGACCCCTCGGCCAGCCGGGAGTACGTGCTCGCGCACGCGCAGGAGATGGAGCCCGACGTGGTGGACCGGCACATCGACCTCTACGTCAACGAGTTCACCGCCGACCTGGGGGACGCGGGGTTCGCCGCCGTGGAGGCGTTGCTGGGCCGGGCCGCCGACGCCGGGCTGGTGCCTCAGACCTCCAGCTCGCGGGCCACCGCGTGGACCAGCTGAGCGATCTTCTGCGCGGTCTTCTTGTCGGGGAACCGGCCCCGACGCAGATCCGGCTGGACCTTCGCCTCCAGCACCTTGATCATGTCCTCGACCAGGCCGTGCAGTTCCTCGGCCGGCCGGCGGCGCAGTTCGGCCATGGACGGCGGTGCGTCCAGCAGCTTGACCCCCATCGCCTGGGCGCCGCGCCGGCTGTCCACCACGCTGAAGTCGACCCGTTGCCCACCCTTGAGGTCGGTGACACCCGCCGGCAGCGCGCCCTTCGGCAGGAACACGTCGCCACCCTCGTCGCTGGTGACGAACCCGTATCCCTTGGCCGCGTCATACCACTTCACTCGCCCCGTCGGCACCTTGGAGACCCCTGCTTCACTCGATACGACTACTGCTCCAAGGCTAGCCCGATGATCCGGTCGAGCGCCGCCGGGAATCCGGTGAGGTCGTCGAGCACCACCTGCGCCCCGGCCGCACGCAGGTCGTCCGCCGGGCAGGGGCCGGTGGCCACGCCCACGCCCGGGATGCCGGCCGCCCCGGCCGCCACCATGTCCGCCACGTGGTCACCGACGTAGAGCGCGGCACCGTGCTCCCGCAACGAGGTCGCCTTCTGTTCGGCGAAGAGGTCGCCGGCCAACTCGTCGACCGCCAGCCCGAGGTGGTCCAGGTGCAGCCGGGCCAGCCGGCCGATCTTGGAGGTGACGACCATCACCCGCCCGCCGTGCGCGTGCACCGCGTCCACCGCCTCCCGGGCCCCGGGCATCGGCACCGACGGGGTGATCGCGTACGCCGGGTACAGCTCCCGGTAGAGCGTCACCGCCTCCTCGACCTGCTCGGCCGGGAACCAGTGGGCGAGTTCGGTGCGCAGCGGCGGGCCGAGCCGGGATACGGCCAGCTCGGCGTCGACCGGCACACCCGTACGGGCGGTGAGCGCCCGGTAGGCGGCGGCGATGCCGGGGCGGGAGTCGATCAGGGTCATGTCGAGGTCGAACCCGACCATCAGCACGGACATTCTGCGAAGGTACCCGGACAGGTCGCCCGAGCCGGACGTCCGGGCGGCGCGATCGGGCGTCAGCGGGCTAGCGTGGAACGACGATGACCACCTCACTCGCCGACCAGCTGCGCGCGCTGCCCGACGAGGCGCTCGCCGCGCTGCTCCAACTGCGGCCCGACCTCGTCGTGCCGGTGCCGGCCGACGTCTCCGCGCTCGCCCTGCGGGCCGAGTCGCGGGTGTCGGTCGCCCGCGCGCTCGACGGGCTGGACCAGTTCACCCTCCAGATCCTCGACGCCGCCCGGCTCACCCGGGACCCGGCGGAGGGCACCACCTCCACCGAGGCGGTCCTCGCCCTGGCCACCGCCGGGCCGCACCCGCCCGCCCCGGCCACGGTCCGTGGCGCCGTCGACCGGCTCCGCGCCCGGTTCCTGCTGTACGGCCCGGAGCAGGCCCTGCGGGTCACCGGGAGCGTGGACGAGCTGGCCCCGTACCCGGCGGGGCTGGGTCGGCCGGCGGAGGAGCTGGACCTACGGGCGGCGGCGCTCTGCGCGGACGCCGCGAAACTGCGCCGGACGCTGCTCGCCGCGCCCCCGTCGGCACGGGCGATCCTGGACCGGCTCGCCGCCGGTCCACCGGTCGGCAGCGTGCCGCCCGGATCGCTGCAGGCGCCGGCGCTCGGCGCGGAGGACGACGTACCGCCCGACCCAACCAACGGTGGCGCCCCGACCGGATCGCCGGTGCGTTGGCTGGTCGAGGCCCGGCTGCTGGTGGCGGTCTCCGCCGGGACGGTCGAGCTGCCCCGCGAGGTAGGACTGCTGCTGCGCCGGGACACCGGCCCGCTCGGACCGCTGCGGATCGACCCGCCGCCGGTCGCGGCACCGCCCCGGGAACCCAAGGCCGTCGACTCCGCCGGGGTCGGGCAGACCATGGAGGTGGTACGGCACACCGAGGCGCTGCTGGAGGCGTTGACCGCCGAGCCGGCACCGGTGCTGCGTTCCGGCGGGATCGGGGTACGCGACCTGCGCCGGCTGGCCCGCACGGTGTCCCTGGACGAGTCGACGACCGCGCTGCTGGTCGAGGTGGCGTACGCGGCGGGTCTCCTCGGCGAGCTGGACCTCCCCGCCGCCGCCAGCCGGTACGGCGGCGAACAGCAGGTGCTGCCCACCGGTGCGTACGAGGTGTGGCGGGCGGTGTCGGTGGCCCACCGCTGGGAGCAGTTGGCCCGCGCGTGGTTGACGATGAGCCGGCAGGCCGGTCTGGTGGGGCAGCGCGACGACCGGGACCGACCGGTCAGCGTGCTCTCCGCCGAGGCGGAGCGGGCCGGTGCGCCGGCCGCCCGGCGGGCGGTGCTCGGGGTGCTGGCCGAGTTGGAGCCGGCCACCGCACCCACCGCCGAGGAGGTGCTGGCGCTGCTCGACTGGCGGGCCCCCCGACGCAGCCGGGGGCGGGAGGCCGCGCACCGGGAGGTGCTGACCGAGGCGGCCCGGCTGGGGGTGACCGGCCTCGGCGCGCTCACCTCGTACGGGCGGCTGCTGCTCGCCGACGTGACGGACACCGACGAGCGGGGTGGGGACGACCCGCTGGGGTTGCGCTCCGACGTCGACAGCGGTGATCCGTCGGGCACCGTCCGGGCGTTGGACGCCCTGCTTCCCGCACCGGTCGACCACTTCCTGGTGCAGGCCGACCTGAGCGTGGTGGTGCCCGGCCCACCCGACCCGACGCTCGCCGCCGAGCTGGAGACGGTGACCGAGCCGGAGTCGGCGGGTGGGGCCAGCGTGCACCGGGTCACCACGGCCAGCGTCCGACGGGCCCTGGATTCCGGCTACACGGCCGACGACCTGCACGACCTGTTCCGGCGGCGGTCGCGTACCCCGGTCCCGCAGGGGTTGACCTATCTGGTGGACGACGTGGCCCGGCAGCACGGTGGGCTGCGGGTCGGCTCCGCCGGCGGGTACGTGCGCAGCGACGACGAGGCGCTGCTCGCGGAGGTGCTGGCCGACCGGCGGCTGACGGCGTTGGCGTTCCGCCGGCTGGCTCCGACGGTGCTGTGCACCCCGTACCAGGTGGGCCGGATGCTGACCGCGCTCCGGGACGCCGGGTACTCCCCGGTGCCGGAGGACGCCACCGGCACGACGGTGCTGGCCCGACCCCGGGTGCGGCGGGCCCCGGCCCGGGTGCTGACCGGGCGGGCGGTGGACCCGCTGGCCACGCCCCGGTTGGCGCTGCCCCGGCTGTTGGGTGTGGTGGAGCAGATCCGGCGGGGCGAGGCGGCGGCGCGGGCGGCCCGGCGGGCACCGGCGGTGGTCCGGGGCGGTGCGGCCCGCGCGGCGGCCGGACCGATGCCCGCGCACGGTCACGCCGAGGCTCTGGCGGTGCTCCAACAGGCGGTCCGGGACAAGGCGCTGGTCTGGGTCGGCTACGTCGACGCCCACGGGGCGACGCTGTCCCGGCTGCTGCGGCCGGTGTCGATCGGTGCCGGCTACCTGCGTGCCGAGGACGAGCGGACCGAGATGCTGCACACCTTCGCCCTGCACCGGATCACCGCGGCCGTCCGGGAGCACTGACCGCCCGGCCGCGCCGTCCTCCGCTGCGGCTCAGCGGCGGCTGCGGCGGACGGTGCCGACGACGGAGACGATGAGCAGCAGGGCGAAACCGGTGCCGGCGGCCTCACCTACCGAGTCGATGAAGCCCTGCCGCTGCACCAGCCATCCGAAGAGGAACCAGCCGACGACGGCGATCCCGGCGACGGCGTACCCGACCATGGTGGCCGTGGACACCTCGTCGGTCGGTGTCACCTGCTCGCCGTTCGCCGCGTCCTCGGCGATCATCTCGTGGTCGACGCTCATCCCAGCCCTCCCACCCCGTCCGGCCCCCGGCTTCCAGGGTGGCACCCGGTCGCCAGGACGGACAGGGGGAAATACCCCCGATCCGGCCCCTATGGAGAACTACCGAGGGGCCGGAGACGAGACGGGCAGGGTGGACGGAAGGCTCAGGTGCCGGGGCGACGACCGACCAGGACCACCCGGGAGCCGACCTTGCCCAGCTCCCACCAGCGCACCGCGTCGGCGTGCAGCAGGTTGACGCAGCCGTGCGAGCCGATGCCCGCGTTGTGCAGGTAGGTGGTGGTCTCGTGGAAGCCGATCCCGCCGTTGAAGCGCTGCCAGTAGGGCAGCCACACCTCGTACGGGTTGGACCACTCCTTCAGGTTGCGCAGGTTGACCTTGTACGTGCCGGCGGGGGTGGCGTACCCGGCCATCCCGGTCCGGGTGACGGTGGGCTTGGCGACCACCTTGCCGTCGCGCATCACCCAGGTGGTCTGCCGGGTCAGGTCGACGCAGAAGGTGGTGCCGGAGCCGGCGGAGCAGCGCTTGACGTCGGTGGTGGCCAGTCGCTTCGCCACGTCGAGCGTCAACGGGCCGGCCCGGCCCTCGGCGGGGCGGATGTCGTACCGCTGCTGGAACTTCTTGATCGCGGCGCAGTCGGCGTCGGTCTGCCGGCCGTCCACGGTGACCGTGCCGAACCCGCCCAGCCGGGCCAGGTACGTCTCCACCTCACGCTGGTGCTCGCCCACCTGGCAGCGGGTCTGGTTGGACTTCTGCGGGACGCGCGGGCGACGCCCGGTCGACGCCTTCGGGGTCTTGGTGGCGCGGACCTTCGGCTGCGGCTTCTCCCGGTGCCGGGGCTTCGTGTCGGACCCGGTCAGCTGGTCGGGCAGGGAGGAGGCACCCGCCCCCGTTACCTGTTCCGCACTGCCGACCGGGGCGAGCCCTCCTCCAGTGCCACCCGGATCGGCCTGCGGCACGGACGCACACCCACCGGCGCCGACCAGCATGACCATGGCCAGGGCGACGACCCGGGCTCTGTGGCGGACCTGCATAGTGTGCCTCCCCGGATCGGTCGTCCCACTGGTAGACGTGTGTCCCCCGGGAAACGTTGCACCCATTGCGAAGATTTTCTGGCAGTCTCCCACCCCCGTGCAACACTGGATGGTCGACCTGCGGCGGGATTCGCCGCAGGTCGGGGAATCCGGCCGAGGAGGGGGACCTGGCGTGAGCGGTGGACCACTGATCGTGCAGTCCGACAAGACGCTGCTGCTGGAGATCGACCACCCGGACGCGCAGTCCTGCCGGATGGCGATCGCGCCCTTCGCCGAGCTGGAGCGTTCTCCGGAGCACGTGCACACCTACCGGCTCACCCCGCTGGGGCTGTGGAACGCCCGCGCCGCCGGGCACGACGCCGAGGCCGTGGTCGACGCGCTGCTGAAGTTCTCCCGCTACCCGGTGCCGCACGCCCTGCTGGTGGACGTGGCCGACACGATGGACCGGTACGGCCGGCTCCAGCTCGCCAACGACCCGGCGTACGGCCTGGTGCTGCGCGGGCTGGACCGGATGGTGCTGATCGAGGTCGCCAAGAGCAAGAAGCTCGCCGGGATGCTCGGTGACAAGATCGACGACGACACGATCCGGGTGCACCCGTCCGAGCGGGGCCGGCTGAAGCAGGCGCTGCTCAAGCTGGGCTGGCCGGCGGAGGACCTGGCCGGGTACGTCGACGGTGAGGCGCACCCGATCGAACTGACCGAGGCCGGCAAGGACGGCGGCAAACCGTGGACGCTGCGGTCGTACCAGCGGGAGGCGGCGGAGGCGTTCTGGGCCGGCGGGTCCGGGGTGGTGGTGCTGCCCTGCGGGGCGGGAAAGACCATGGTCGGCGCGGCGGCGATGGCCGAGGCGAAGGCGACCACGCTGATCCTGGTCACCAACACGGTCGCGGGCCGGCAGTGGAAGCGGGAGCTGATCGCCCGCACCTCGCTCACCGAGGACGAGATCGGGGAGTACTCGGGCGAGCGCAAGGAGATCCGTCCGGTCACCATCGCCACGTACCAGGTGCTCACCTCGCGGCGCGGTGGCGCGTTCACCCACCTGGACCTGTTCGGTGCCCGCGACTGGGGTCTGGTCGTCTACGACGAGGTGCACCTGCTGCCCGCGCCGATCTTCCGGTTCACCGCGGACCTCCAGGCCCGCCGCCGGCTGGGCCTGACCGCCACCCTGGTCCGCGAGGACGGCCGGGAGGGTGACGTGTTCAGCCTGATCGGCCCCAAGCGGTACGACGCGCCGTGGAAGGACATCGAGTCGCAGGGCTGGATCGCCCCGGCCGAGTGCACCGAGGTCCGGGTCACCCTGACCGACGCGGAGCGGATGTCGTACGCGACGGCGGAGGCCGAGGAGCGGTACCGGATGGCGGCGACCGCCCGGACGAAGCTGCCGGTGGTGAAGGCTCTGGTCGGCCGGCACCCCGACGACCAGGTGCTGGTGATCGGGGCGTACATCGACCAGTTGCACCAGCTCGGGGAGTACCTGGACGCGCCGATCATCCAGGGTTCCACGACCAACAAGGAGCGCGAGCGGCTGTTCGACGCGTTCCGCTCGGGTGAGCTGCGCACGCTGGTCATCTCGAAGGTCGGCAACTTCTCCATCGACCTGCCCGAGGCGGCGGTGGCGATCCAGGTGTCCGGCACGTTCGGCTCCCGGCAGGAGGAGGCGCAGCGGCTGGGTCGGGTGCTCCGCCCGAAGGCCGACGGCCGGCAGGCACACTTCTACACGGTGGTCTCCCGGGACACCATCGACACCGAGTACGCGGCCCACCGGCAGCGCTTCCTCGCCGAGCAGGGGTACGCGTACACGATCGTCGACGCCGACGACGTCCTCGGCCCGAAGCTGCCCACGGTCGACTGACCGGGCTCAGGCCTCGCTGCTCCGCGCCCGCCCGGCCGGTCCGACCAGGACCGGCTGGTGTGGGTCGGTGCGCGTCCTTTCGAGCTGATGACGTCGACGATTCAGTGGTCGGTCCCGCCGCCGTGCGCCGCGCCCGACCGGCAGCAACGCCCCCAGGCAGGTACGGTGTCCACAGTAGACAGTGACTCCGACCCGTCGAAGGGATTCCGAGTGAAACGCCGACTTCTGCACGCCCTGGCGATCGCGCTCGTCGTCGCCCCGGGCACCGTCGTGGCCGCCACGCCGGCCTCGGCCAGCGACGCGCCCGGCTTCGTCTGCAATCTCACGCAGAACACCTGGCTGCGCACGGCACCGCACGGCCAGGTGCTGCGCACCCTGACCGCCGGTCGCGGCTTCCGCTGGCACGGCCAGGGCTGGTCCGAGGACAACGACACCTGGATCTACGGCCACGGCGCGGAGGACCCGTCCCTGGACGGCTGGGTCCCCGCCACCAACACCACCTGCTGACCCCTGACCGACACACACCTCACCACCAGCCCGGTGATCAAGAGGTTTGCGTCAACTTGAAGATCAAGACTGACGCAAACCTCTTGATCACCGCACGCACCCCCAACGGGGCGAGGCGGGCGCGGGACGGGGTGGGTCAGAGGGTGTGGGTGGTGTGTTCGGTGGCGATCCGGGTGGGCAGGGTGGCGGAGTCGAGGTTGGCGCAGATGACCACGGAGGCACCGGCCGCGAGCGGGGCGAGCAGCCACTTCACCGGTTGTTCGTGTTCGGCGGCGTCGACCAGCAGGCGGTCGCCGGGGCGCAGGTCGAGTTGGGCGGCGACCTCCTTCGCCAGGCGTCCCCAGGCACCGTAGCTCGTGCCGTCGGGGGTGGCCGGGGCGGCAGGGTGGACGGCGGCGTAGTCGGGTGGGGCGGCGGGGTGCCGGAGCACCTCGGCGGACCAGTCGAGCCACCCCACCGGCACGTCGGCCAGCGGCCCGGGGGCGGTGCCGACGAGGTAACGGTGCACCCCGTCGGGCACGTCCTCCAGCCAGTCGTCGAGGCGTTCCGGGGTGACGAAGACCGCGTCGTACGGCCGCTCGCCGCCCGGTTCGAGGACCGGCAACCCGGCGGTGGCACGCGGCCGGAACGACACCGCCATCCCCACCGACCAGGCCCCGAGCAACACCGCGGCGGTACGCCAGTGCGGCGGCAGCAGCACCGCGACCCGGCTGCCCGGCCCGAGCCCGCACCCGTCACGCAGCAGACCGGCGGTGCGCGCCGCCCAGTCACCGAGCTGCTTCGCGGTCAGCTCCGTCCGCTCCCCGGTCGCGTCGTCGCAGTAGGTCAGCAGCGGCCGTTCTGCCTGCTCAGGCGCGTCGGTCGACGTGGTGACGGCGAGGTGGGCAACCATCGGGCCTCCTGTCCGGACGGAGAAGTCCCACCCTACCCAGCCGGGGAGAGTTGAGTACGCGTGCGCATGACAGCGCCGCCCGCCGCCACGAGACTCGACCCATGCGTACGCGGATCATGATCGTTCTTGCCGGGGTGGGCCTGGGCGGCCTGCTGTTGACCAGCGGCTGCGGCTATCGGGAGAGCATCTGCAGCGATGGCGAGTACCCGGCGATCGCGGTGGGTGGGCAGGGCGGCAGCGCCTGCTTCCCCGACGGCCAGGAGCCGACCGCGCCGTACGTCAGGTACCCGCAGGGCAAGGTCCCGCAGCACGTCGACGACGAGTGGGACGTCTACTGGCGGGACCACGGCATCGACCCGAACGGCACCATCATCGATCGCTGACCGGTCGACCGGGCCCCGGGGGCACGGAGCGCGACGCGACTCACGCCGTCGGCAGCGCCGGGCCGCCGTCGAGCAGCGCGGCGAGCAGGTCGCCGGACTTCTCCACCCGCCGCAGCACCTCCCCGGCGGTGTACGGCTTCGCCGACGGCCGCTTCCCCGCCGCCCCCGCCTCGACCTCGTCCCAGGTCAGCGGGGTCGACACCGCCGGTACCGCCTGCGCCCGCAGCGAGTACGGCGCAACTGTCGTCTTCGCCGCGTTGTTCTGACTCCAGTCGATGAAGACCTTCCCGGGCCGCAGGTTCTTCGCCATCCGGGACACGACCAGGTCAGGGTGTGCCTGCTCCAACTCCTGGGCGATCCGTTTCGCGTAGTCGGAGACGACGTCGGCGTCCTGGGTGGCGCTGACCGGGCAGCAGAGCTGCATGCCCTTCTTGCCGGAGGTCTTCGGGTACGCCGTCACCCCGTCGCGGGCAAGCCGGTCGCGCAGCAGGAGCGCCACCCGGCAGCACTGCCGCAACGTCGCCGGCGGGCCGGGATCGAGGTCGACGACCATCAGGTCCGGGTGGGTGCCGATCCGCCACTGCGGGGTGTGCAGTTCGAGGGCGGCGAGGTTGGCCAGCCAGACCAGGGTGGGCAGGTCGTCGGCGACCACGTAGTCGATGGTCTCCCGTCCCCTGCTCGACCCGGGCACCGGCAGCGTCTCGGTGCGTACCCAGGCGGGGGTGGCGGCGGGGGCGTTCTTCTCGAAGAACGAGCCGCCGGTGACGCCGTTGGGGAACCTGATCCGGGTCAACGCCCGGTCGGCCAGGTGCGGCAGCAGCACCGGGGCGATCCGGGTGTAGTAGTCGATCACCTCGCCCTTGGTGAAGCCGGCCTCCGGATAGAGCACCTTGTCCAGGTTGGACAGCTCCACCGTCCGGCCGTCGACCTCCACCCTCACCCGCTCAGGCATCCTCCACCTCCCCGGGTGGCTTGTCGGGGCGCAGCCGCAGCACCCGGGGGAACCGTAGCCGCCCGTCCGGGGTGCGCTGGCCGTACTTCACCTCCACCACGATCCGGGGGGTCACCCAGATCGCGCCCCGGGCGTCCTCGCGCGGCACGTCCCCGGCGAACGGCGACCCGTCGGTGCGCAGCGGTTCGAGTTCGCGCAGCAGCTCCCGTTCCAGGGCCGCGCCGATCCCACCGCCGACCCGCCCCCGGTAGGTGAGCCGCCCGTCCGGGCCGGGCACCCCGACCAGCAGCCCGCCGATCTTCCGGGCCCCGGGCCGCCAGCCGCCGATGACGAAGTCCCCGGTCACCTCCAGTTTGACCTTCACCCAGTCGGGTGAGCGCACCCCGGGCCGGTAGACCGAGTCGGCCCGCTTGGCCAGCACCCCCTCCAGGCCGTGTTCCCCGGCCGCCTGGTAGGTCGCCGCGCCGTCGGTGAAGCAGGGGGGCACCGTCCACCGGGCCGCGCCGAGCCCCAGGCCGTCGAGCGCCGCCCGCCGTTCGTGGTACGGCCACCCGGTGAGGTCCTCGCCGCGCCACCGCAACAGGTCGAAGATCATGTACGTGACGGGGAGGGTCGCCGCCAGCCGGGCCGCCTTCGCCCCGTCCCGGACGTGCATCCGCTCGGCGAGGGCGGTGAACGAGGGCTGTCCGGCCGGGTCGAAGAGGACCACCTCACCGTCGAGCAGCGCGTCGTCGACCTGCTCGGCGAGCGTCACCAGCTCCGGGTACGCGGCGGTGATCTCCACGCCGGAGCGGGCGAACAGGTGCGGGTGACCCCCGGTCAGGTCGGCGAGCGCGCGGACCCCGTCCCACTTGAACTCGTACGCCCAGCCGGCACCCACCGGGAGCGGCCCGGTCGTCGCGAGCATCGGCTTCAACGGCGCGCCGGGCACCTGTCCGACTGTAGTTGCGCACCGAAGCACGTGCGGGGGCTTCGATCGTTTGCGATCCTGGTCAGGGCGGGAGAGGAGCGGGGATGCGGGCGATCTGGAAGGGGGCCGTGTCGTTCGGGCTGGTCTCGATCGGGGTGAAGCTCTACTCGGCGACCGAGGAGAAGGACATCCGGTTCCACCAGGTGCACCGTGAGGACGGCGGCCGGATCCGCTACAAGCGCACCTGCTCGGTCTGCGGCGAGGAGGTCAGCTACGACGACATCGCCAAGGGCTACGACCTGGGCGGCGGCGAGATGGTCATCCTGACCGACGCCGACTTCGCCGACCTGCCGCTGACCAGCTCCCGGGCGATCGACGTGCTGGAGTTCGTCCCCGCCGAGCAGGTCGACCCGATCCTCTACAACAAGGCGTACTTCCTGGAGCCGGAGGGGACCGCCACCAAGCCGTACGTGCTGCTGCGCGACGCGCTGGCCGACTCGGAGCGGGTGGCGATCGTCAAGGTGGCGCTGCGCCAGCGGGAACAGCTGGCCACCCTGCGGGTCCGCGACGGGGTGCTGCTGCTCAACACGATGCTCTGGCCCGACGAGGTGCGTACCCCCGACTTCGGTTTCCTCGACGAGGACCTGAAGGTCCGCCCGCCGGAGCTGGCGATGGCCGCCTCGCTGATCGACTCGATGGCCGGGGAGTTCCAGCCGGACGCCTTCACCGACGACTACCGGGCGGCGTTGCAGGAGGTCATCGACGCCAAGGTGGAGGGCCGCGAGGTGGTCCAGCCGGCGGAGGAGGAGGCCGCGCCGGCCGCCGCGGTGGACCTGATGGCGGCGCTGAAGGCGTCCGTGGAGCGGGCCCGGGTGGCCCGGGGCGAGGCACCCTCCGGCGGGGCCGGCGAGCCGACGCCGATCTCGTCGGCCCGGTCGGCCAAGCAGGCGGCGAAGACACCGGGGGCGAAGACACCGGGGGCGAAGGCCGGACCGGCGAAGAAGACCACCGCCGGCAAGACCACCGCGAAGAGGACCCCCGCGACGAAGGCGGAGCCGGCGAAGAAGACCGCCGCGAAGAAGACCACGGAGAAGAAGGCCACCAAGGCCCCGGCCAAGAAGACCGCCGAGAAGAAGGCCGCCCCGCGCCGCAGCGCCTGAGCGGCGGGCCCGCGCCCGCCCCCGGCGCGACGGTGGGCCGTCCCGCCGGGGTCGTGCGTCGGTCAGCCCCGGCCGAGCTTCTCGGTGGGGGTGATCCGGACGATCACCCGCTCCTCGTCGGGCCGCCGGAACGGGTAGGTGTCCTGCCCCAGGTACTTCTTCGCCAGCCGGTCGATGTGCGCGTCGGCGCCCTCGGTGACGAACTCGGCGGTGCCCTTGACCCAGAGGGTGCGGAAGTCGTCGGCCCGGTCGACCACGGAGACCGCGACCACCGGGTTGCGGGCGATGTTGTGGTACTTCTGCCGCCCCTTGGCGGTGTTGAACAGGATGTGCTCGCCGTCGACGTCCACCCAGACCGGGGTGACGTGCGGGGTGCCGTCCGCCTCGATGGTCGCCACGTGGGCGAGTTGCGGTTCGGTGAGCAGGGCCTTGTCTTCGTCGGTGAGGATCGCCATGGTCGAGAACCTACCGCCGGACGGCCCCCGCCACCCGGAAAGACGGGCACGAACCGGCAGGCCCGGTCCGTTCACCGGACACGACGGGCGGGCGACGGCCCACCCTCGGCATCGATCCGGGTACCGTGTGCGCTGGCCACGGAACCGGGTCGCCGGGCCGGCCACCCACATCAGCAGGGAGTCGAGGACGTGAGCGAGCGTACGGAGAACCGTTCGGCGGGCCAGGGTCAGGCCCCGGAGACGAAGGCACAGCGGCGACTCGCCGCCCAGTTGGCGGCCCAGAAGGCCGCCGAGAAGCGCAAGCGCCGGCAGGCGTGGCTGGGCGCCGTCGCCGGCGTGGCCGTCATCGCGGTGATCGTCGGGGTGTTCGTGGTGGTCCGCAACGGCGAGAAGGACGACCCGAAGCCGGCGGCGGCTCCGGCCGGCTGCGCGGGTGACTTCCCCAAGCTGCCCGACGGGGCCGACCAGGCGCTGTGCACCAAGCCGCAGGCCACCAAGGGCGAGGGCGAGCTGACCGGGCTCAAGGCCACCCCGCTGATCCGGGGCACCGGCCCGGCCGCCCAGGCCGGCCAGCAGATCACCGTGAACTACGTGGGTGTGTCGTACAAGACCGGTGAGGAGTTCGACGCCTCCTGGAAGCGGTCCGAGCCGTTCACCTTCGGCCTCGGCCAGGGCAACGTCATCCCCGGCTGGGACCAGGGCATGCAGGGTCAGACCGTGGGCAGCCGGGTCCAGCTCGACATCCCCGCCGACCTGGCGTACGGCGACAAGCCGCAGCGTCCCGGCGCGCCCTCCGGCCCGCTGCGGTTCATCGTCGACGTGCTGGCGGTGCAGTAGACCACACGGGTCTTCCGGCCGGCACCTACCGGCAGTAGGTTCGGGGTCACCGTGGGCGGCCGGTCCGCGCCACGGTGACCCCCACCGACCCGGAGGTGCGCGTGCCGCCGCTGGACGATCCCGGGCGCACCGCCCGGTTGATGTGGACGCACGTCGAACCCCTGCACGCGATCACCTACTTCCATCCCCGGGCCCGCGCCGCCACCGAGGCGATCGGGCTGCGCGGCTACTGGCGGGGTTACTTCGCGGGCCGGGCCGCCCCGCTGGGGGCGGTCGACGCCGCCCCGGTGACCGCCGTCTTCTTCACCTTCGCCCCGCCGATGGTGGGCCGGGCGCTGCCGGCGGTGTGGCAGCTCGCCGCCCCCGAGGAGGCGTTGCGCGCCCGGCTCACCGGGGCCGTGCAGGCGCTCGCCGAACTCACCTACGAACTCCCCGAGGCGCACCTGGCCGAGGCGGCCGAACTGCTGGAGGTCGCGGCGGTCGGCGCGGACACCGCCGGCCGGGTGCTCGGTGCGGCCAACGCCGCCCTGCCGCGCGGCGACTACCCGCTGGCCCGGCTCTGGCAGGCGGCCACCACGCTGCGCGAGCACCGCGGTGACGGGCACGTGGCGGCCCTGGTCGCCGCCGGTCTCGACCCGGTCGAGACGCTGGCGTTCCGGGTCGCCCAGGACCGGCCGGAGGAGCACCTGCTCGGCCGGGGCTGGACCGGGGACGAGTGGGCGCAGGCGCGGGCCCGGCTGGTCGACCGGGGGTGGCTGACCGACGAGGGTGCCCCCACCGAGGTGGGGCGCGCCGGGCTGCGGGCCGTGGAGGACGCGACCGACCGGGCTGCCGCCCGCCCCTGGCTGGCCCTCGGCCCGGACGGCACGCAGCGGCTCCGCGAGCTGCTGGTGCCGGTCGCCCGCGCCTGCCACACGGTCATCCCCGCCGACAGCCCGATCGGGCTCCCCGCGCTCTCCTCCTGACCACCCCGGCCCGTCGCCCGATTCGGACTATCGGTGTCGTACCGGATGGTCGCGTCGTAGCAGGTCGTCGGTGGCCGACACACGTTGTTGACACATGTTTCATCGTCGGCAAGACTTCGTGATCGGGAGCGCTCCCACACCGGGGTGGAGTGTCGTCTCCTTCTCGCCGTGGCACTGCCACGGGAGCCTTCCACCCTCCAGGTCGGCTGCCGGCCGCCGCATGCCCTGTCGTCACCGCACGGCGGTGGCCGTCGTCGTACGAGCCTCATCGTGCGAACGCCGCAGCCTGCCCTGGTCGAGAAAGGCGGGACCGTGCGACGTACGAAATTCGACCAGTGGAGCCAGGAACTGCGCGACGTGCGCGACCCTGTCGAACTGTTCGACGGCAGCGCCCAGACGGCCGTCCTGCGACTGCTCACCATGGCCGGCAAGGTGCCCTTCCGGTCCGCCTTCGACGGCCTGACCCTGCGCGAGCAGGCGATCGTCCGGCACCTGCTCGGCCGGCAGCAGCTCCGGCTGACCGCGCCGGGCACCGACGCCACCGCCGCCCAGTTCGTGCTCGCCCACTCGGCGCTGGGCAAGCTGACCATCCACGAACCGGCGCGCGGCGACCTGCCGACCGAGGAGGTGGTGGCCGAGCTCGCCCTGCCCGGGTGGATGGTCGAGATGATCGACGAGGAGTGGCTGCCGGCCCAGGTCGAGGAGGAGCACCAGCGCCGCGAACTCGACCAGATGCTGCACACCTGGCATGCCGACGGCGGCCTGCCGGAACGGCTGGAAGAGGTCATCGACTGGGTCGAACGGGTCGAGACCGTCCTGATCTTCGTCGAGCGCCGGGTGTTCTCCCGCTCCGACTCCGGCTCCAGCACGCTCATCCGCGACGGCGTGCTGCCCGCGTTGCGGGGCCGTCCACCGGCCGACTGGCGCCCGGAGGAGCGGCTCTTCGTCGCGTCCATCCAGTTGCTGTTCCGCACCGGCCGGGCGGTCCGGTTCGAGGAGTTCAACGGCCGCCAGCTCAACGCGGTCAGCCTCCGCAAGGTGCTGACCGGCCGCTGCGCGACGTACCTGCGCGCGCTCGACGGGCAGGCCACCCGGGAGCTGAGCACCGCGACCCTGACCGAGTTGGCCACGCTCGCCGGTGAGCTGGTCGAACTCGTCGACGGCAGCGGTCACATCCGCTACCGGCGGATCAACGGGCTGACCTACGCCAAGGACGAGTACCTGCTGCCCTGGGAGGGCGGGCAGCGCAGTCAGGTCGAGCTGCCGCCGACCCTGCGGACGTCCACCGGCCTGCGGCCCGAGCCGGTCGACGGCGAGGACGCCGCCTCCTGGGTGCGCCGCGCCACCACCGCTGCCCTGCGCAGCGTGCACGCGGGCGGCGACGAGCGCGAGCTGACAGGCATCCTGGAGGGCATCGTGCTGGGCGCGGTCGTCGACAGTCGCGCCGACTACGGCATGTCCAGCGGCATCCGCGACCTGGCCCGCCTCGACGGTCCCGCCGGTCGGTACGACGAGGAGGTGGCGGGGCTGAAGAAACCCGACTTCTTCTGCTGCGTGCTGCCCAGCCCCCGGATGGCCGCCGACCTGCCCGCCCCAGCCGTCACCGATATCCTGTGGCAGGTCGCGCAGCGGATGATGTACAACCGCTGGCACTTCGTGCCCGGCAACTTCGACCGGGTCGAGGTGCCCCGCCAGCGGCACTACTTCTTCCCGCCGCTGGTGCCCGACATCGCCGAGTGGGGCGACCTGCGCCACGGTGGGCACAGCACCTCCCGCGTCCGCTACACCCTGCGGGCCCCCGGGGCGGCGATGTGGAAGCAGCCGTTCACGGTCGGCGGCCGACAGTACCGGGGCGCGTTCGACATCCGGCTGGTCCGCATGGACGGGCCGCCGTTCACCCTGGCCGAGCTGCGGACCGCCTGCCGGTACTCGGCGCTGGTGGACGTGTTCTGGCGCGAGATCGCCGGCTACGCCGACGCGCACGACGGCTGGGCCCCGGCGATCACCTCGTTCAGCGGCGACTGGTACACCAAGGAGTCCTGGCGGGACGCCGTCGAGCGGCTCGACGTGGCACAGCAGGCGGTCGGAGGGCTCGCGTGAGCGTCGACCCGCAGCAGGTCGTCGTCAACGGCGAGGACCAGTACTCCCTGTGGCCGGCGGACCGGCCGCTGCCGGGCGGCTGGACGACGGTGTTCACCGGGCCCGTCGAGGCGTGTCTGGAGCACGTCGCGGCACACTGGACCGACCTGCGGCCCGCCTCGCTGCGTACCGCCGGGGAGGCCGGCACCGGCGCTGCCATCCGGCCGGAGCCGGCCACGGTGGACCCCGCGTCGTCGGTCGCGACCGGCCCCCGCCGCCCGTTCGGGGACACCCCGCTGCACGTCCTCGTCGACCGGGCGCTGGCGGCCGACCCGGGGCGCGTCGCGGTGCGCTGCGCCGGGGTCGCGGTCACCGCCGGGGAGCTGCGGGACCGGGTCCGGCACGCCGCCCGGGTGCTGCGGGGCCACGGCGCGGGGCCGGAGACCCCGGTCGCGGTGCTGCTCCCCCGCTCGGTGGACGCGGTGGTGGCGATCCTCGCGGTGCTGGCGGCCGGGTCGGCGTACCTGCCGCTGTCGGTGCACGACCCGGCGGACCGGCGGGCCCGGATCCTGGCCGACGCGGGCGATCCGGTGCTGTTGACCGGCCCGGAGCACCGGGGCCTCGTGGCCGCCGGCTACCCGTCGGCCGTGCTCGACGTGACCGACCTGCCGGAGCCGGCCGGTGACGACGGTGACGGCGGCTGCCGGGTGGAGAACCTGGCGTTCATCATGTACACCTCCGGCACCAGCGGCGCTCCGAAGGGGGTGCTCGGCACCCACCGGCAGCTGGTCAACTACGTGCACTGGTGCGCCGAGGAGTTCGCGTTCCAGCCCGGGGAGCGGGCGGTGCTGCACGCCCCGCTGTACTTCGTCGGGTCGGTGATGACGCTGTTCACGGCGCTGGTCGCGGACTGGGAGCTGGAGGTCGCGCCCGAGCCGGTCGCGTTCGACGACCTGATCGCGTTGACCGCCGCCGCCCCGTGCGGGTTCCTGAAGCTCACCCCGTCGCACGTGCGGGCGATGACCGCCCTCGGTGGCGTCGACGACGTCGCCCGCCAGGTGATGATCGGCAGCGAGCCGCTGTACCTGACCCCCGAGTTCGACGCGTGGATCAGCGGCAGTCCCAAGTCGGGCTTCGGCAACCACTACGGCATGAGCGAGACCGTCGGCGCGACCTGGTACTGGATCGGCGCGGACCGGACGGTCGGGCGGCGGCTGCCGGTCGGTGCCCCCATCCCCAACGCCGAGGTGCACATCCTCGACGAGCAGGGCCGGCCCGCACCGCCGGGGCAGACCGGCGAGATCTGCCTGGGCGGGGCGGTGATCGGCCGGGGCTACCACGGCCAGCCGGTGCTGACCGCCCAGCGGTGGATCCCGCACCCCGGCGGCGACGGGAGGCGGCTGCTGCGCACCGGTGACCTGGGCCGACTCGGCCCGGACGGGGTGCTGGACGTGCTCGGCCGCGCCGACCGGCAGGTGAAGATCCGGGGCCAGCGCGTCGAACCGCCCGCCGTCGAGGACGCGCTGCGCCGCTGCCCCGGCGTCGCCGAGGCGGTGGTGATCGCCGAACCCGACGGCCACGACCTGCACCTGGTCGCCTACCTGCGGTCCGAGGACGAGCCCCGGCCGACCGAGGCGCAGTTGCGTGCCCACGCCGCCGGTCTGCTGCCGGAGGCGTCCGTCCCGAGCCGGTTCCTGTACGTGGCGCAGTACCCGCTCACCCCCAACGGCAAGGTCGACACCCGCCGGCTGCCCACCACGCCGGTGGTACGGCCCGCGCTGAGCACCGCGTACGTCGCGCCCTGCGGTGACCTGGAGACGGCGGTGGCCGGGGTGGTCGGCGCGGTGCTGCGGGTGGACCGGCTCGGTGTCGACGACGACTTCTTCGAACTCGGCGGCGACTCCATGCAGGTGGTCGAGGTCGTCACCAGGTTGGACGAGGAGCTGGGCCTGCCGGTGGGCATCGCCGACCTGTTCGACAGGCGTACGGTACGCGCCCTGGCCGCCGGGATGTCCGACCACCGACCACCGGCCCCCGTGGTCCCGGCGACGCCCGCCGGTGGGCAGCCGGACCGGTCCCCGCGTGCGGACACCGGCCGGCCGGCGGTCGGGGACGCGGCGGTGCAGGCCCGGTTCTCCGGGGCGTCCACCGGTTCCGCGCCGCTGACCTGGGGACAGACGGCCATGTACCGGCCGATGCAGTGGTTCGGCGAGGCCAGCCGGGACTTCAACATCCGGCGGGTGCTGCGGTTGGCCGCCCCGGTCACCACCGAGCGGGTCACCACGGCCTGGTCGGAGCTGGTGCTGCGGCACCAGGTGCTGCGCACCCTGATGACCGAGGACGCCGACGGGCCCCGACAGCACCTGGTCGCCGACGGGTCGTACGCGCCGCTGGTGCGGGACACCACCGCCGCCGAACTGCCGGAGGCGGCGGACGCCGCCGCCGCCGAACTGGCCGGCACCGCGTTCCGGCTGGACCGGGACTGGCCGGTCCGGTGGGCGCTGCTGCGCGTCGACGGCCAGGTCGAGGCCGTGGCGGTGGCCGCCTCGCACGTGTCGCTGGACGGCTGGTCGCTGGAGCTGCTGCTGGCGGAGCTGCGCACCCTGATCGAGGGCGAACGGACCCTGCCCGCACCGGGTTGGCAGCCGCTGGACCAGGCCGGCTACGAGGCGTCACCGGCCGGGCAGCGTCGGGCCGACCGGTCCCTGGCGTACTGGCGGGAGCGGCTGCCCCTGGTGCCGCAGCGGATCTTCGACGGGCCGGAGCAGGAGGCGGGTCCGCTGCCGGTCGTCACCTGGCGGATGGAGTCCACCGCCGTGGCCGCGGCGGCCGGCGCGCTGGCCGAGCGGACGGGGGCATCGTCGTCCACCGTGGTGCTGACCGCCGCGCTGCTGGTCCAGGCGGCGTTGACCGGCCGGGACCGGGCCGTGGTGAAGCTGATCGCCGGCAACCGGAACACCCCCCGCCAGCGACAACTGGTCACCGGTATCGCCCAGAACGCGCTGCTGGTCTTCGAGATCGGCGACGGTGACATCGACGACGCCGTGCGGCGCTGCTACCGCGACTCGACGGAGTCCTACTTCCACGCCACCTACCCGCCGGACGCCCTGGACGAGCTGATCGCGGCCGAGGGCGCGCAGGCCGACCTGTCGGTGTACTTCAACGACGCCCGGCTGGGCCGCGACTTCGACGTGCCGGCACAACCGCCCGACCGGGCCACGCTGACCGCCCTGGCGGCGCAGACCACCGTGCGACAGGTCACCGCCGTGGCCCGCCACGACATGACCTTCTTCCTGGCCATGCCCCACCTGGCCGGTGGCTGCGCGCTGCAGTTGCTGGCCGACACCCGGCGGGTGCCCGGCCCCGTCTGCGAGCGGGCGCTGCGGGGCGTCGAGACGCTACTGTGCGAGGCCGCGCTGCGCCCGGTGGCCCTGCGGGACGTCGCCGCGCTGCTCGACCTCGGCAGCACCCGCCCCTCCGACCACCAGGAGTCCCGATGACCGACCCCTATCCGCTGCTGCACCGGCTGGCCGCCGCCGGCGACGACGCCCTGACCAGCGTCCCGCTCCCGCCCGACGGTCGCTACCAGGTCGTCACCACCACCGTCGACGAGGTGACCGCCCAGATCGTGGACACCCTGCGCGACGGCTTCGCCGGCCGTGGCCCGGCCGACTACCCGCTGCTGGTGCTCGGCTGGGGGCGCTGCCGGGTCGGCTCGACCGCCGTGACCAACCTGTTCGGCATGGCGCGGGCGGCGGCCTACTACCAGCCGGTCAAGACCATCGGCCGGTTCGCGCTGACCGGTGGCGAGGGTTCGCCGTGGAAGCTGCCCGACGGCGAGCCGGTGTTGTTCGCCAAGGAGATGGCCGGGCCGTACGTGCCGTTCGAGGCGCTGTTCAACCCGGCCCGCTGCCTCGTCGAGGCCGGCTGGCCGGTCGACCGGCTGCGCCTGCTGGTGCTGGACCGGCAGCCGCGTGCCTCGCTCGACTCGTGGATGGCCAAGTGGGAGGGCAAGATCGGGCGCGAGCGGGTGGTGGAGAACTTCGTGCTCAGCACGCTCAACTACGCGCGGATGCGCGCCTGGGCCGGGGCCGAGGGGCTGGCGGTGACGCACTTCCCGTACGAGTGCAGCCGTGCCCCGCAGGAGACGGTGTCCCGGTTGTTCGACCGCCTCGGCATCGGTCACCTGTACCAGCCGGAGATGCTCACCGGTTGGGGTGCGGCCGGCGACCTCAACTCCGACCAGTCGAAGATCCACAACCCGGTGGAGCCGGAGCCCTACGTCGTACCCGGTCTGCACGGCAACGCCGACGAGTACCGCTTCCGGCCCCGGTCGGTGACGGTGCTGACCGACGCGGAGCTGGCCGTGGCCGACAGCCCCGAGGTGGTGGAGTCCTACGAGGTCTCGGTACGGTCCTGCGCGCAGGAGCTGGACCTGCCCGCGTCCCTGCGGGACGAGATCTTCGGCTGACCGCGATGACCGCCTCCCCCTCCGGCGTCGGGCAGTGGCGTGCGGCCGCCGCCGCCCGGCTGCGCATCGCCCGGCAGTGGCCCGCCGCCGGTGCCGGGTGGAGTGCCGTCGCGCTGGCGCTCAGCGTGTCCCGGGGGGTGCTGCCGGTGGTCTTCGCGATCGCCGTCAGCACCACCGTCGGCCGGATCGGCCCGGTGCTGCACGGCACCGCCCGACCGTCCGGGGTGTGGTGGCCGCTGGCCGTCGCCGGGGCGGCGCTGATCGCGGCGCAACTCGCGGAGGCGGCGCAGAAGGCCGTCGCCGAGCAGCTCAGCCGCCGCGTCGACGGGCACATGTACCGACGGCTCATCCAGGCGTCGCTGTCGACCCGGGAGATCACCCCGCTGGAGGACCCGGCGGTGCTGGACGAGCTGGGGGAGGCCGGGCACGAGCTGCGGTTCGCGTTCCGCACCCCGGGTGCGGCGTACGCCGGGCTGATCGCCCTCGTCGGGCCGTACACCCAGGTCGCCGGGTTCACGGTGGTGGTGGCGGTGGTGCTGGGGCCGTGGGCGGCGCTGGTCATGCTGGCGGTGGTGCTGCTGTTCCGGCACGGCCAGCGCGGCGGGTTGCGCCGTTACGCCCGGGTCATCCGGGACGTGGCGGCCCTACGCCGGGAGAGCCGTTACCTGCGGGGGCTGGCGATGGGCCCGGCCGCCGCCAAGGAGCTGCGGGTCTTCGGGCTCACCGGCTGGCTGACCGAGCGCTACCGGCAGGTCTACCGCCGGGCCCTGGCCCCCGTCTGGGCCGAGCGCCGCCGGATCTACCTGCGGCCCTACCTGGCGTACACGGCGGTGGGGCTGGTCGGCGTCGCGGCCGTGCTGGCGCTGGCCGGGGTCCGCGCCGCCGACGGGGCGTACGACCTGGCCGCGCTGGCGCTGGTGTTGCAGGCGGTGCTGGCCCTGATCCGGCTGGGCGAGTTCTACCCGGACTCCGACACCCAGACCCAGTACGGCATGAACGCCGAGACCGCCATCACCGCGTTCGAGCAGGCCATGGCACGCTACCCGGAACCCGCCGACCGGGGCGGTGCCGGGCCGCCCGCCACCGCCGCCCCGGCCATCGACTTCACCGGGGTGCGCTTCGGCTACCCGGGCTCTGCCGCGCCGGTGGTCGACGGCCTGGACCTGCACATCCCCGCCGGCCGCTGCACCGCCCTGGTCGGGGTGAACGGCGCGGGCAAGACGACCCTGGTGAAACTGCTGGCCCGGCTCTACTCGCCGGACGCCGGTGCGGTACGCGCCGACGGCGTCGACCTCGCCGACCTGCCGGCCCGGGACTGGCAGCGGCGGATCGCCGTGGTGTTCCAGGACTTCGTCCGTTACGAGCTGTCGGTGGCGGCCAACATCGGGTTCGGCGCGGTGGAGCATCTCGACGACCGGGCCGGGATCCGCCGCGCGGCGGAGGCGGCGGGGCTGCTCGACACTCTCGACGCGCTGCCGGACGGCTTGGACACGCTGCTGTCGCGCGCGTACGACGGCGGGGTCGACCTGTCCGGCGGGCAGTGGCAGCGCATCGCCATCGCCCGTGCCCTGTTCGCGCTCTACCACGGCAGCACCGTGCTGGTGTTGGACGAGCCCACGGCGGCGCTGGACGTGCGGGCCGAGGCCGAGTTCTTCGCCAGGTTCGCCGAGCTGACCCGGGGCCGCACGACGGTGCTCATCTCGCACCGGTTGTCCAGCGTCCGGCTGGCCGACCGGATCGTCCTGCTCGACGGGGGGCGGGTCGTCGAGCAGGGCAGCCACGACGAGCTGATGGCGGCGGGCGGCCGGTACGCGACGATGTTCACCCTCCAGGCGGAGCGGTTCGCCGAGGACGAGGCCGAGCGGGACACCGGCGGGGCCGACCGGGAGACCGACGAGGGCGCCGGTCCGCTGGCGCAGCGGGTGGGCTGAGCGATGATGCGGGCGATCACCGGGCTGCTGCGGCTGTCGTGGCGGCAGGACCGGCGCAAGATGGCCGTGGCGCTGGCGTTGATGGTGGGCAACGCGGTGGCGGTGCCGGCGAGCGCGGTGGCGCTCAAGCACCTCACCAACGCGGCGGCGGCCGGCCGGGCCGGGGCGGCGGCCTGGGCGGGGCTGGCCGTCGCGGTGGCCGCGATCGCGGCGCTGACCTGTGCGCACTTCGCCCACATCGGGTACTTCGAGGTGTCCGAGCTCAACGTGCTCAGCACCGACGAGCAGCTCATCGAGATCAGCAACGGCACCCCGTACCTGGACCACCACGAGCGGCCCGAGCACGCCGACCGGATGGCGTTGGCCCAGGACGAGCTGCAACGCATCGGCGAGGGCCTCCAGGCGCTGCTGACCGGGGGATCGCTGGCGGTCGGCCTGCTGCTGACCACCGTGCTGCTCACCCTGACCCATCCGGCGCTGGTGCTGCTGCCGCTGCTGGCCGCGTTGCCGGTGCTGGCCGGTCGCCGGGCCCAGGCCGCCGCCGACCGGGCCCGTGCGGACAGCGTCGTCGACACCCGGCAGGCCCGGCACCTGTTCGAGCTGACCACCACCGCGGCCTCGGCCAAGGAGCTGCGCCTGTTGGGCCTGGTGGGGCATCTCCAGCAGCGCTACGCCACGCACTGGCAGCGCGCCACCGCCCGGCTCTGGCGCGGTGAGCTGGCCGCCGGCCTGTGGCGCGCCGCCGGGCAGGCGGTGTTCGCCCTCGGCTACGTCGCCGCCCTGGTCCTGGTCGTCCGCGACGCCGTACGCGGCCGGGCGGACGTCGGCGACGTGGTGTTGGCGATCATGCTCGCCTCGCAGCTCAACCACCAGGTCGCCGCCGCCGTGACGATCACCCAGCAGTTGGCGCGCAGCGGCCGGTCCCTGCGCCGCCTGGACGAGGTGCGCGAGCTGGTGCCGCAGCCGGTCACCCCGCCCGACGCGCCCGCCACGCCCCTGCTCCCACCCGCGCGCCTGCTGGAGGGCATCCGGCTGCGGCAGGTGAGCTTCACCTACCCGGGCGCGGCCACCCCGGTGCTGCGCGACGTCGACCTGCTGCTGCCCGCCGGCAGCACCGTGGCGGTCGTGGGCGAGAACGGCGCGGGCAAGACCACGCTGGTCAAGCTGCTCAACCGGTTCTACGAACCCGACCGGGGCGCGATCCTGGTCGACGGGGTCGACCTGCGGCATCTCGACCTGGCCGCCTGGCGGGCGCGGACCACCGCCGCGTTCCAGGACTACGCACGGCCGGAGCTGACCGCCCGGCTGGCGGTCGGCATCGGGGACCTGCCCCGGGCCACCGACGACGACGCGGTCCGCACCGGCCTGGCCCGCGCGCACAGCGAGGTCGCCGACAAGCTGCCGTACGGGCTGGACACCCGGCTGGGGCGCAGTCACGCCGACGGCGGGGTGGACGCCTCCGGCGGGCAGTGGCAGCAGTTGGCGCTCGGCCGGGCGATGATGCGCGACGCCCCGCTGCTGATGGTGCTGGACGAGCCGGCGTCGGCGCTGGACGCCGAGGCCGAGCACCGGTTGTTCGCCAGGTACGCCGACGGGGCGGCCCGGGTCGCCGCCGACAGCGGCGGGGTGACGGTTTTCGTGTCGCACCGCTTCTCGACGGTCCGCACCGCCGACCTGATCATCGTGATCGGCGACGGCGGGGTACGCGAGGTGGGCACCCACGACGAGCTGATCCGCCTCGACGGCGTGTACGCCACCCTCTACGGCACCCAGGCCGCGGCCTACCGCTGAGGGTGGCGTCGGAACGGGGCGGTGGCGTCGGGGAGGATGGCGGGGTGACGGTGGATGCGGTGGTGTTCGACCTGGACGGCGTGATCGTGGACTCGGAGCCGGTCTGGGAGGAGGTGCGCCGGGCGTACGTGGCGGCGCGGGGCGGCACCTGGCAGCCCGACACCCAGCGGCGGCTGATGGGGATGAGCACCGGCGAGTGGGCCGAGTACCTCAGCGGTGAGCTGGGCGTCGACCGCAGCGCCGAGCAGGTCGCCGTGGACGTGGTCGAGGAGATGGCCCGGCGGTACGCGGTGCGCGTACCGCTGATCGACGACGCCGACCTGGTGGTGCGCCGGCTGGCCGCGCGCTGGCCGCTGGGGCTGGCCAGTTCCTCGCCGACCCGGCTGATCGCGGCGGCGCTGACCGCCGCGGACCTCACCGCCGAGTTCCGGGTGACCCTGTCGACCGAGCGGACCGCCCGGGGCAAGCCCGCGCCCGACGTGTACCTGGCCGTCGCCGAGCGGCTCGGGGTCGACCCGGCCCGGTGTGCCGCCGTGGAGGACTCCTCCAACGGGGTCCGCTCGGCCGCCGCCGCCGGGATGCGGGTCATCGCGGTGCCGCACGGGTCGTACCCGTTGGACCCGGACGCGGCGGAGCTGGCCGCGACGGTGCTCTCCTCGGTGCACGACCTCACCCCCGAGGTGGTGGACCGGCTCGGCTGAACCGCCTCCGCGACCCGGCCGGGCCGCCTAGCGTCGGACCCATGAGAGCTGTGGTTTACCAGGGGCCGCACGAGGTGACGGTCGAACAGGTCGAGGACCCGCGCATCGAGCACCCCGACGACGTCGTCGTGCAGATCACCACGACCGCGATCTGCGGCTCGGACCTGCACATGTACGAGGGACGCACGCTCGCCGAGCCGGGCATCGTCTTCGGCCACGAGAACATGGGCACGGTGGTCGAGGCCGGCACCGGGGTACGCGGGATCAGGGTCGGCGACCGGGTGTCGATGCCGTTCAACGTGGCGTGCGGGTTCTGCCGCAACTGCCGGGAGCAGAAGACCGGCTTCTGTCTCACCGTCAACCCCGGCTTCGCCGGTGGCGCGTACGGCTACGTGGCGATGGGGCCGTACCGGGGTGGGCAGGCGGAGTACCTGCGGGTGCCGTTCGCCGACTTCAACTGCCTGAAGCTGCCGCCCGGCACCGAGCACGAGAACGACTACGCGATGCTCGCCGACATCTTCCCCACCGGCTACCACGGGGTGGCGATGACCGGGCTGCGGCCCGGCGAGCGGATCACCGTGATGGGTGGCGGGCCGGTCGGGCTGATGGCCGCGTACTCGGCGGTCCTGATGGGTGCCGCCGAGGTGTTCCTGGTGGACCGGGTGCCGGACCGGCTGCGGCTGGCCGAGTCGATCGGGGCGACCCCGATCGACTTCTCGGCCGGGGACCCGGTCGCCCAGATCCTCGACCGGACCGACGGGGTGGGCACCGACCACGGGGTGGACGCGGTCGGCTACCAGGCCACCGGAGAGGGTGGCGCGGAGCAGCCGGCGGCGGTGCTGAACAGCCTGGTCGAGGTGGTCCGGGCGACCGGCGCGATCGGCGTGGTCGGCCTCTACCTGGCCAACGACCCGGGTGCGCCGGACGAGCACTCCGGCAGGGGTGAGCTGCTGTTCAAGGTGGGCAAGCTCTTCGAGAAGGGCCTGCGGATGGGCACCGGGCAGGCCAACGTGAAGACCTACAACGAGTACCTGCGGAATCTGATCATGGCGGGGCGGGCCACCCCGAGCTTCGTGGTGAGCAAGGAGCTGCCGTTGGACGCCGCGCCGGACGCGTACCGACGTTTCGACCGCCGCGAGGAGGGCTACTCGAAGGTGGTGCTCAAACCGGCGGCCTGAGGAGACGGCATGCAGACGATCGTGTACGAACGCACCGGTGACCCGTCGGTGCTCCAGTTGGTCGACCGGCCGGTGCCCGAGCCGGGTCCGGGGGAGGTGCTGGTCCGGCTGGCGGTGGCCGGGGTGAACCCGACCGACTGGAAGAGCCGGCGACAGCAGCCGCTACCGGTCGGCTGGCAGACCCCGGGGCAGGACGGGGCGGGCGTGGTGGAGTCGGTCGGCGCGGGGGTCGACCAGGGTCTGACCGGGGAACGGGTGTGGGTCTGGGAGGCCGCCTGGCAGCGCCCCTGGGGTACGGCCGCCGAGTACACGGTGGTGCCGGTCCGGCAGGTGGTGCCGCTCGGGGACGCCTCCTTCGACCTCGGCGCGTGCCTGGGCATCCCGTTCCTCACCGCGCACCGCTGCCTGACCGCCGGGGAGTACATGCCGGACACCCTGCACGCCGGGGCGCTCAGCGACCACGTGGTGCTGGTGCAGGGCGGGGCGGGTGCGGTGGGCAACGCGGCGATCCAGTTGGCCCGCTGGGCCGACGCCTGCGTCATCGCGACGGTCAGCAGTCCGGAGAAGGCGCAGTTGGCGGCGGCGGCCGGGGCGTCCTTCGTCATCGACTACCGGGAACAGGACGTGGCCGACGAGGTCCGCAAGGTAGCCCCCGACGGGGTGCACACCATCGTCGAGGTCTCCGCCGCCCGGAACGCGGCCACCGACGTGCAGGTGCTGCGGGCCGGCGGGGCGGTCTGCGTCTACGCCGACGACGGTGGCGGCGAGGTGACCCTGCCGATCCGGCCGTTGATGGCCCCGAACGCCTGCTGGCAGTTCGTGCTGGTCTACACGGCACCGAAGGCGGCCAAGGCGCAGGCGGTGACCGACGTGGCGGCGGCGGTCGCCCAGGGGGCGGTACGGGTGGGCGCGGAGGCGGGCCTGCCGCTGCACCGTTTCGGCTTGGCGCAGGCCGCCGACGCGCACCGGGCGGTGGAGGACGCGGTGGTGGGCAAGGTGCTGCTGGACACCGCCGGACAGTAGATCCGGACACCGCCGACCGGTGAATCTGAGGACATTTCGCAATCGCCCGGACAGACGCGAGTAATTCTCGCAACAATGACATGGCGGGTCACCCCGCAAGGAAGGGCGGCCCCGGCGCGGTGCGAACGCCGGGGCCGCCCCTGGGGAGGGATGTTTCAGGAGTGACGTCCCTACCCCATCGGCGACGGATCGCCGAAAAGTGTTACGGCCCCGCCAGCTCCCGTACCTCCAGGTCGCCGGCGGCGTACCGCGAACGCACCACCTTCTTGTCGAACTTGCCGACGCTGGTCTTCGGCACCGCGTCGATGACCGCCCAGCGCTCCGGCAACTGCCAGTGTGCCACCGAACCGGCGAGGAACGTACGGAGCTGCTCCACACTGGTCGACGCGCCCTCGCGGACCACCACGGTGGCCAGTGGACGCTCACCCCACCGCTGGTCGGGCACCCCCACCACGCAGGCCTCCTGCACGTCCGGATGGGCCATCAACGCGTTCTCCAGCTCCACCGAGGAGATCCACTCCCCACCGGACTTGATCACGTCCTTGGCCCGGTCGGTGAGGGTGATGAACCCGTCCGGCGAGAGCGTGCCGACGTCACCCGTACGCAACCAGCCGTCGCGGAACTTCTCCGGATCGGGGGCGTCGTCGCCGACGTACCTGGCGGTCACCCACGGCCCGCGAACCTCCAGCTCCCCCACGGACGTCCCGTCGGCGGGCAGCGGCTCGCCCAGCGGGCCGACGATCCGGGCCGCCACCCCGGCCGGCACCCGCCCCTGCGTGTAGCGGTACCGCCAGGCGTCGTCGCCGGTCACCCCGGCCGGTGCCCGGGACACCGACCCCAGCGGGGACATCTCGGTCATCCCCCAGGCGTGGATCACCTCGATGCCGTGCCGTTCGGCGAACGCGTGCATCAGCGCGGGCGGGCACGCCGAGCCGCCGACGATCACCTCCTTGAGCGACGAGGTGTCCACGTCGTTGGCGTCCAGGTGGGCCAGCAGGTCGTTCCAGATGGTCGGCACCGCGCCGGCCAGGGTGGGCCGCTCGGCGGCGATCATCTCGGCGATCGGCGCGGCCTGGAGGAACCGGTCCGGCATGATCAGTGACGCGCCGGAGAGGAACGCCGCGTACGGCAGCCCCCAGGACATCGCGTGGAACATCGGCACGATGGCCAGCTCCCGGTCGCCCGGCCCGAGCCCGAACCCCTCCGGCAGGCACACCTGCAACGAGTGCAGGTAGATCGACCGGTGCGAGTAGGCGACACCCTTGGGGTGGCCGGTGGTGCCGGAGGTGTAGCAGAGCGCGGCGGCGTCCCGCTCGTCGACCTCGGGCCAGTCGTAGTGCTCCGGCCGGCCGGCCAGCAGCTCATCCCAGTGGTGGAAGGTGACCCGGTCACCGGCGACCGCCCGCAGCGGCCCGGGGTCGCCCCCGCCGACCACCACGACGTGCCGCACCGTGGTCAGTTCGCCGAGCACCCGGGCCAGCAGCGGGATCAACGTCGAGTCGACGAGCACCACCCGGTCCTGCGCGTGGTTGGCGATGTAGGCGACCTGGTCGGGGAAGAGCCGGATGTTCAGGGTGTGCAGCACCGCGCCCATGCTCGGCACGGCGAAGTACGCCACCAGGTGCTCGGTGTTGTTCCACATGAAGGTGGCGACCCGCTCGTCGCCGGTCACCCCGCACTCGTCGCGCAGCGCGTGGGCCAGCCGGGCCGCCGTCCGTCCCACCTCGGCGTACGACATCCGGCGCGGCTCGGCCCCCGTCCAGGTGACCACCTCGGCCGTGCCGTGCACGGTGACACCGTGTTCGAGGATCCGGGCGACCTGCAGCGGGGCGTCCATCATCGTGCTACGCATGGGTGACAAGCTAGTGTCGCCGGTCACACGTTGGGAACCCCCGGAACGTCGAACCGTCCCCGGAATGCTGCGTAGATTGTCCGGGTGAGTATCTCCTGGGCCGACTCGTACGTGGGACAACTACGCGCCCTGGCCGGTGACCGGACGCTGATGTTCGTCGGCGCCCGGGCCGTGGTGCGCGACGACGACGGCCGGGTGCTGCTGATCCGGCGCTCCGACAACGGCCAGTGGGCGCTGCCGGCGGGCGCGATGGAACTCGGCGAGTCGATCGCCGACTGCGCGGTGCGGGAGGTGCGCGAGGAGACCGGCCTGCGCGCCCTGCGGGTCAGCGCCTTCGCCCTCTACACCGGCCCGGACCGCACCCACACCAACATGTACGGCCACACCTACCAGATCTTCACCACCGCGTTCCGGGTCGACGAGTGGGACGGCGAGCTGGCCCGGGTCACCGACGAGACGACCGACGCGGCCTTCCTGCACCCGCACGAGTTCCCGGCCCCGCTCTCCCTCTCGGTCCCGGAAACCCTCGCCGACCTCGACGTCTTCACCCAGACCAACCGCCTCATCCTGAAGTAGCCCCCGCTACCCCCTCCCCCTTCCCCCACTTCCCCCGCCTTCCCCGGTGATCAAGAGGTTTGCGTCAGCCTCGGCGCGATTTCTGACGCAAACCTCTTGATCACCGGAGCGAGCCGGGGTGGGCCGGAGCGGGACAGAGCGGGAGAGAGCGGGCGGAATGGGGTCGGGCCGGGCCGGGCGGGACCGGGTCAGAGCATGGTTTGGGATTTGGCGTTGAGGTCGGCGGCGGCTTCCTCCTTGGACTCCCGGGTCAGGGGCTTGCCGCCGGGGGCGGGGGCCGTTCCACCGAGCGGGTCGGTGCCACCGGTCGCGCCCTGCGGGCCGGCACCCCGGAGCTGGTCGTTCGGCAGGGCCAGGGTGACCAGCACGGCGAGCAGCGCGATCAGGCCGGTGGTCAGGAACACCAGGTGCAGCGCGTCGACGAAGGATGCCTGGATGGCCGCCCGGACCGGGCCGGGCAGGACCAGGATCGTCGCCGGGTCGTTGATCGAGATGTTCGTGCCGCTGCCCGCCACCGCCGCCCGCTGCTCGGGCGGGAGCTGGGCGATCGCGCCGGGCAGCCGGTCGGCCAGGCCACCGGCGAGCCGGGAGGAGAGCACCGCGCCCAGGATGGCCACCCCGAACGAGCCGCCCAGCGACCGGAAGAACGTCGCCGAGGAGGTCGCCGCGCCGAGGTTCCGGACGTCCACCGCGTTCTGCACGCCGAGGATGAGCGACTGCATGCACAGGCCCAGCCCGACGCCGATGACCACCATGTAGCCGAACGCCGCCCAGAGCGAGCTGTCCACCTGGAGCCGGGTGAACAGCAGCATGCCGGCGACCAGCACCACCGAACCGGCCACCGGGAACCACTTGTACCTGCCGATCCGGCTCATCGCCCGGCCGGTCACGATCGAGGTGACGATGATGCCGGCCATCATCGGCAGCATCAGCAGGCCGCTGCGGGTGGGCGAGGCGCCCTTGACGATCTGCAGGTAGAGCGGGATGAAGATGATCGACCCGAACATCACCAGACCGAGCACGAAACCGGCCGAGTTGGCCAGCGCGAACGTCGCCGAACGGAACAGCCCGAGCGGCAGGATCGGCTCACCGACCCGGGCCTCCTGGAGCACGAACGCCACCCCGAGCACCGCGCCCGCCACGAACAGCCCGACGATCGTCGGCGAACCCCAGGCGTACGAGTTGCCGCCCCAGCTCAGCGCCAGCAGCAACGCGCTCACCCCGGCGACCAGCAGCGCCGCGCCCAGCCAGTCCACGGTGTGCTCCCGCCGCTCGAACGGGATCAACCGCAGCACGTGGTAGCAGACCACGATCGCCAGCAGCGCCAGCGGCACGTTCAGATAGAAGATCCACCGCCAGCTCGTCTCGGCGAAGTAGCCGCCGACCAGCGGCCCGGCCACCGAGGAGACGCCGAAGACCGCCCCGAACAGCCCCTGGTAGCGGCCACGCTCCCGGGGCGACACCACGTCCGAGATGATGGTGAACGCCAACGTCATCAGGCCACCCGCGCCGATGCCCTGTACGCCCCGGGTCACGATCAGCTGGGTCATGTCCTGCGACAGGCCGGCCAGCAGCGAGCCGAGCAGGAACGTGCCGATCGAGAAGAGGAAGACCGGGCGGCGGCCGTACAGGTCGGCCATCTTGCCGTAGAGCGGGGTGGAGGCGGTCGAGGCGAGCAGGTAGGCGGTCACCACCCACGAGTAGTGGTCGATCCCGCCCAGCTCCCCGACGATGGTGGGCAACGCCGTACCGACGATGGTCTGGTCCAGCGCGGCCAGCAGCATGCCGGTCATCAGGCCGAACATCAACAGGCGGAGCTGGCGGGCCTGGAGCACCGGCTGGCCGTGGGTCTGGGCGGTCATCCCGCCTTCTTTCCCGCTCCCCCGCGAACATGCCTGCGGGCCGGGGAAACCTGCCCCCGGACCCACCGGCGGGCACGCGGGCGGACCCCGCGTGCCCGTCGTGGTACGACTCAGTCGCCGGCGGCGAACCGGTCGACGATCGTGGCGCAGAACGCCGGCAGGTCGTCGGGCTTGCGGCTGCTGACCAGGTTGCCGTCGGTCACCACCTGCTCGTCGACCCAGGTCGCGCCGGCGTTGGTCAGGTCGGTACGCAGGCTCGGCCAGCTGGTGATCCGGCGGCCCGCCACCACACCCGCCTCGACCAGGGTCCACGGGCCGTGGCAGATCACCCCGACCGGCTTCCCGGCGGTGAAGAACGCCTGCACGAACCGGACCGCGTCCGGGTCGGTGCGCAGGAAGTCCGGGTTGGCCACCCCACCGGGCAGCACCAGCGCGTCGTAGCCGTCGGCGTCCGCGTCGGCCGCCGTCACCGCCACGTCGTACGTCCCGCCCTGGTCCAGGTGGTTGAAGGCCTGGATGGTGCCGGGCTTGAGCGACACCAGCTCGGCGGTCGCGCCCGCCTTCTCGACCGCCTCACGCGGCTGCACGTACTCGACCTCCTCCACGCCGTCGGTGGCGAGGAACGCGATCCGCTTGCCCTGCAATGTCGTGGCTGCCATGTCGGTTTTCCCCTCTCCGGATACCTCTGGTCGGTTCCCGGGGCGTAGGGCCCGAAACGTGACCCCGGTCGCCGGTCGCGGCGGAGGGTTTGGCCTGGTCGGGGCGGGGGACCCCGGTGGGCATGGCAGGAGCAGCAGCGGAACAGCGCCGGCTCGCCACCGTCGTGGCGAGCTGGCGGGAACGCGCCGTCCTCGTCGTCGGTGACGCCATGCTCGACGAGTGGCGCTTCGCCGAGTCGGAGCGGCTGTGCCGGGAGGCCCCCGCGCCGATCCTCACCCTGCGCCGACGGATCACCGCCGCCGGTGGGGCCGCGAACACGGCGGTCAACATCGCCACCCTCGGCGGGCGGGCCCTGCTCGTCGCCCCGGTCGGCGCGGACGTGGCCGGCGACGAACTGCACGACTGCCTGGACCGGGCCGGCGTCTGGGACCGTACGGTCAGCGAACCGCACCGGCCAACGCCGGTGAAACGCCGGATGCTCGCCGGCAACCAGATCCTGCTCCGCGAGGACTCCGGCGACCCGGACGACCCGCTCGACGACGACGGGGTCGGCCGGCTGCTCACCGCCCTGAGCTGCGCCACCGAGGAGCTGCGGGCGGTGGCCGACGGGGCCGCGCCCACGCTGGTGGTCTGCGACTACGGCCTCGGTGCGCTGCCCGCCCCGGTCCGCGCCTGGCTGGTCGCCCACCGGCACCGGTACGCCACCGTCGCCCTGGACGCCCACGACCTCGCCGACTGGCGGGGGCTGAACCCGACGGTGGTCACCCCCAGTTTCGCCGAGGCGACCCGGCTGCTGGCCCGCGCCGCAGCCGGCTTCGGCGCGCCGCCCGCCCCGGCCCGTACCGGCGGCACCGGCCTGCACCTGGACCACCCGCCCAACGACCCGGCGGACGGGCCGTCGGAGCTGGTCGTGGGCACCGCCCCGGGCGGCGTCGGCCGGGCCACCGGCCCGACCGGGGAGCCGACCCCGGGCGAGGGGCGGGTCGCGATGACCGGGGACGGGCTGAGCGTGACCGGGGCCGGGGTGACCGTCAACGCCACCGTCGGCGAGGGGGTCGACCGGGCCGGGCTGGCGCAGGCGCGGCTGGCCGAGCTGCGGGCGCACACCGGCGCGGACGTGGTCGCGGTGACCCTGGACACCGAGGGCGCCATCGTCGGCGGCCCGGACGGTGCGCCCCGGCGCAGCCACAGCACCCCCGTCCCGGCCAGTCACGCCGTCGGCGCGGGCGACGCGTACCTGGCGGCGATGACCCTCGCGCTGGCCGCCGGGGCGCCGCTGCCGACCGCCGCCCAACTGGCCCAGCTCGCCGCCACCATCACCGTCTCCGACACCGGCACCTGCGTGTGCCGCCGGGAGGACCTGCTCGACGCGCTCGGCGGCACGTCCGGCGGCGGCACCCATCCGACGCTGGTCGGCACCGGGGAGCTGGACGCGATCGTCGCCGACCACCGGCGGGCCGGCCGGTCCGTGGTGTTCACCAACGGCTGCTTCGACGTGCTGCACCCGGGGCACGTGCGTTACCTGGAACAGGCCCGCGCGCTGGGCGACCTGCTGGTGGTGGCGGTCAACTCCGACTCCAGCGTCCGCCGGCTCAAGGGGGCCGACCGGCCGGTCAACCCGGTGGAGGACCGGATCGCCCTGCTCGCCGCGCTGTCCTGCGTGGACCACGTGGTGGTCTTCGAGGAGGACTCGCCGGCCGGCCTGATCGAGGCGGTCCGCCCCGACGTGTACGTCAAGGGCGGCGACTACCCGCCGGAGATGGTCCCGGAAGCACCGCTGGTGCGCCGCCTCGGCGGTCAGGTGCGCACCCTCGGCTACGTGCCGGACCGGTCCACCTCGGCGATCATCGACCGGATCCGCGCCCAGGCCGCCGTCGTCCCGACCACCGGCCGGGCCACCGCCGCCGACCGGCCCGGCACGGTGCCGTCCGGCGTCGATCCGCCGACCACACCCGGCCCGGCGTCGACCCCGGCCACCCCGACCCCGACCGCCGAACACCTGGGCAGGACCACGTGAACCGACCGCTCGACCTCGGCTCGACCGGGGAGTTCCGCCGACCCCGTCGGCTCGACGTGCTGATCCCCACCCGCAACCGGCCGGCCGAACTGGCGGTCACCCTGGCCGGGCTGGCCGCCCAGGTCGAGGTCCCCGACTTCGGGGTGGTGGTCAGCGACCAGTCCGACCACGACCCGGCGTACGCGCACCCGGCGGCGGCCACCATGGTCCGGGCGTTGCGCCACCGGGGGCACCCGGTGCTGCTCACCCGGCGGCTGCCCCGGCGCGGGCTGGCCGAACACCGGGCGTACCTGCTGGACCGGTCGGTGGCCCGGTACGTGCTCTGCCTCGACGACGACGTCTGGCTCGAACCGGGCACCCTGGACCGGCTGGTCACCGCGATCGGGGAGCTGGGCTGCGGGTTCGTCGGCAACGCGGTGCACGGCCTGTCGTACGCCGACGACGTCCGCCCCGAGACGCACCGGCACTACGAGGAGTGGGACGGGCCGGTGGTGCCGGAACGGGTCCGCCCCGACACCCCGCAGTGGCAGCGGGCCGCCATCCACCCGGCCGCGAACCTGCTGCACGTCCAGCAGAAGCTGGGCCTGCCGGCGGGGGCGTGGCGGGCGTACAAGGTCTCCTGGATCGGCGGTTGCGTGCTCTACGACCGGGCGGCGCTGGTCGACGCGGGCGGCTTCGAGTTCTGGCGGCGGGTGCCGGCGAACCACCAGGGCGAGGACGTCGCCGCCCAGCTCGCGGTGCTGGCCCGGTACGGCGGCGCGGGTGTGCTGCCCAGCGGCGCGTACCACCTGGAGTCACCGACCACCGTGACCGACCGTGACGTCGAGGCGTGGGAGGTCGTCGCCGCCGACACCCCGCAGCCGGCCTGAGCCCTGCCGGTTCCGGCCGCCGACCCGCCGGGCTCGCCCCGGCCCGGGGCCGTCGACCGACCCGCCCCGGTCCGGGGCCGTCGACCGGCGTGACCACCGGGCTGAGGCCGTCAGCCGGCGGCGCTGCCCGGTCCGGGGCGGAGCAGGTCGGCGGCGGCTTCGAGCACCTCGGCCACCGGCACGTCGGCGACGAACGAGTCCCGGTGGGGGCAGTTGCCGTCGCCGGGCCGGTGCGGATAGATCCCGGGCGTGCAGTCGACCCCGCAGACCGGGCAGCGTGTCGTCCAGGCGGCGATCGGGCGGTGCCGGGCGCGCAACGGCGTCGCCCCGTTGATCATGTTGCCGACCCAGTAGACGCCCACCGTCGGGGCCCCCACCGCGCCGGCCAGGTGCAGCGGGCCGGTGTCGTTGGAGACCACCAGCCCGCATCCGGCGTACGCGGCGGCCAACCCGCCGAGGCTGAGCGTGCCGACCTGGGGACGGACCGGCACCCCGGCCGCCGCGACCACCTCGTCCACCACCGCCCGCTCGGCGGGGGTGCCGGTGACCAGCACCTCGTACCCGTCGTCGTGCAGCACCCGGGCCACCTCGGCGAACCGCCGCGCCGGCCAGCGCCGCCGGGTGTCGGTCGCCCCCGGGTGCAGCGCCACCCGGGGCCGGTCCGGCTCGCCCAGCACCGCGAGCGCCTGCGCCCGGTCCGCGTCGGTCACCGTAAGCGTCGGTACGACGGTGACCGCCTCCGCCCCGACCAGACCCACCACCTCCAGGTAGCGGGTCACCTCGGGCTGGTAGTAGACGTAACGCAGCCAGCGGTCCAGCGGTGGGGCGTCCTCGGCGCGCAACCCGGCGGTGACCCGGGCCCCCAACCGGCTCATCACCGGATTCGAGTTGGCCCCGCCGCCGTGCACCTGCAACGCCAGGTCGTAGCCCTCCCGGGCGGCGTCGGCCAGGAAGTCGTCGAGCGACCCGGGCGGTTCGTCGGGGCCGGGCTCGCGGATGCCGGGGGCCGGCGGCACGACCAGCACCCGGTCGACCGGGCCGGGCCGGTCCCGCCAGAACGCCGCGTGCCACGGCGCGCCGAACAGCACGATCTCCGCCGCCGGGTACGCGGCCCGCAGCGAGTCCAGGGCGGGCAGCAGGAAGACGAGGTCGCCGAGCGCGTTGGCCCGCAGCACGGCGATCCGGGCCACGTCGGGCACCCGCTCCCCCAGCGGGCCCCCCAGGGCGGGGCTGGCCACCGGGGCCTACGGCCGGTCGAGCGGGTCGACGGCGGCACCCGGGTGGTGCAGCTCCCGGTCCGCCGCCGGGTCCACGCCGGTGGGCGTACCGGTGCGGGTGGGGCCGGGCGGGTAGCCGGCGCGGCCGACGGTGATGGTGCGCGGCGCGGGCCGGGCCGCCCGGGGCAGGTGGACCCGGAGCAGGCCGTGGTCCATCACCGCGTCGATGGCGTCGGGGTCGACCCGGGACGGCAGGTCCACCCGGTATTCGAAGCCCCGGGTCTCGAACCCGCCGGGGATGCCCTGGTCGGCGTTGACCTCGGCCTCGGAACGGGCCCGGACGCAGAGTTCCCGGTCGTCGAGTTCGACGGCGACCTCCTCCGGCGCCACCCCGGGCAGCCGGACGACCACCTGCCAACCGTCGGCGACCTCGGTCAGCTCGACGTCGGGCGACGCACCCCGGCCGCCGACCAGCCGGCTCAGCTCGGCGCGTAACGCCTGGAGCTCGCCCATCGGGTCCCAGCCCTGCTGGCGGCTGCGCCAGCCCCGGCCCGGCTGCTCGCTCACCGCACCTCCCCCACCGGTCGGCCGGTCGCGGCGGGCCGCAGCGAGCTGGGGGCGTCCAGGCCGGCGTCGGAGTCGACACCCACCCCCAACCGGTCGACCAGTTCCCCGCCGAGCCAGGCGCTGACGCCGAGGATGGCCAGGCCGACCACCTCGATGGCGATCAGCGCGCCGCCGGCCGCCCGGGATTCGGCGTTCAACCGGACCGCCCAGACGGCGGCGAAGAGCAGGATCACCGCGACGTTCGCCGCCGCGTGGGTGAGCGCCACCCGCTTGGCCCGGGTGCCGGCCGGGATGGCCAGCAGGTCGAACGTGCCGGCCCCCGCGGCCAGCAGGCCACCGACCAGGCCGACGGTGATGTTCCAGTACGCCACCTCGGCGAGGAAGTCGGGCCCGCCGACCGTGTCCACGATGTCGAAGAGGGTGCCGGTGACCAGCAGCGCCACCGGGAACATCACCAGCATCGGGTGCACCGGGTGCCCGAGCACCTTCAGTCGGCTCTCCATGGCGGCCCTTCCCCTGCGTCGTCGCGGGCGGGTGGAGCCGGTACCCGCCGTCCGGGGCGGACCCGCTCGCCACGCCCGCCTAGGCTGACGTACGGCGGCCGGTGTGCCACCGCCCGCCACCGGGACCAACGGACGGGGGAGGCGGACGTGACGGCAGAGATCACCTCGCACGAGGAGTTACGCGCGCTGCTGGGGGCACCGATGCCCCGCGCGGCGGCCAAGGAACGCACCGTGCTGCACGAGCGGGACCGGCAGTGGCTGGCTGCGTCGCCGTTCTGCCTGGTAGCCACGGCCGGCGCGGACGGCAGCTGCGACGTCTCGCCCAAGGGCGACCCGGCCGGCTTCGCGCTGGTGCTCGACGACCGGACGATCGCCGTCCCGGAGCGGCCGGGCAACCGGCGGGCCGACGGCTACCGCAACATCCTCGACAACCCGCACGTCGGGCTGATCTTCCTGATCCCGGGCCGGACGGACACCCTGCGGATCAACGGTCGGGCGAAGCTGGTACGCGACGCGCCCTACTTCGACGACATGCTGGTCCAGGGGCACCGGCCGGTGCTCGCCGTCGAGGTGGCCGTCGAGCAGATCTTCTACCACTGCGCGAAGGCGTTCCTCCGCTCCGCGCTGTGGCAGCCGGAGACCTGGCAGCCGGACGCGCTGCCGTCGCGGGCCCGGCTGGTCAAGGAGGTGGAGACGCCGACCGAGAGCCTGGCCGACCTGGAGCACTACTACGGCCCGACGTACGCGGAGAAGCTCTACCGGGGGTGACGGCCCCCGGCCGGTGGGGATTCAGCGTTGCCAGGGTGGCGGGACCCGGACCGAGGCCATGCCCGCCGCCGTCGCCGCCGCGACCCCCAGGTCGGTGTCCTCGAACACCAGGCACTGCTCCGGCGGTACGTCGAGCAGCCGCGCCGCCATCAGGTAGCACTCCGGGTCCGGCTTGGCCCGCGCGTAGTCCTCCGCGCAGACCAGCACGTCGAACCGGTCGAGCAGGCCGAGCGCGGTCAGCGAGGCGGTCACCGACTCCCGGGTGCTGCCGGACACCACGGCGAACGGCACCTGCCGGTGTGCCCGTTCGATGTGCGCCAGCACGCCCGGCACGGCGGTGAGCTGCGGCAGGAAGCTCTGGTAGGCGTCCTCCCGGCGACGGGCCACCACGTCGACAGGCATCGCCAGCCCGTGCCGCGTGTTGAGGTCGACGACGATGTCGGCCACCGGCCGGCCACCCCAGGCGTAGAACAGGTCCTCCGGCAGGTCGCAGCCCCACTCGTCGAGCGCCGCCCGCCAGGCCAGGTGGTGCACCGGCATGGAGTCGACGATGGTGCCGTCGCAGTCGAACAGGTAGGCCCGGAAGTCGCCGGGCGGCAGGGGCAGCACGCGCCCAGGATAGCCACGGCGGGACCTGCCCCTTCGCCCGCGCCGGCTGCCGCCGGGCGGCGTGGTGGCCGGTCAGCGGTCCGGGTCGGTGCGGGTCAGGTCGCGCAGCGCGTCCTGCGGGGCGGCGCGGCGCAGGTAGTCGCGGCGCATCCGGCGACGGTCACGCCGGCACCGGCCGCACGCCCAGGGCAGCGGCCACCACCGGCCACAGAAGGCACATCTCATCGAGGGGTCCCATCCTCGTATGCGTACGGTAGCCGACTGCTGACCTTAGCCGTACCGGACAACGGGCATCGACCGGTCCCGTTGCGATGGTGACCGGCGGCCCTGCGGGCCGCGGAACCGGCGACCCGGGCCGCCCGGAGTCCGACGGCACGTGGGGACCGCGCCGACCACCACCGACAGGTTCGGGCCCCGTGCAACCCTGAGCCGAACGGAGGGGTCAGGTGGGTGTGAGACAGGACAGCAGCTCGGGCACATCCGAGCGCGACCAGAAGTTCCCCGAGTTCGTGGCCGGCCGGCGTCCGTGGATGCTGCAGACCGCGCGGCTGCTGACGGCCAATGATCCGCACCTGGCCGAGGACATCGTGCAGACGGCACTGACCAAGCTGTACGTGTCCTGGTCGGCGTACTGCCGGGCGGACAACCCGGACGGCTACCTGCGCCGGGTGCTGGTGAACGCGTTCCTGAACGAACGCCGCCGCTCGTGGTGGCGATTCGAGCGGCCGACGGAGCGGCTGCCGGAACACGCCGCCGTGGGGCATGCGCCAGCCGACCTGGATCCGCAGCTGTCGCGCGCGTTGGGCGAGTTGCCACGGCGGATGCGGGCCACGGTCATCCTGCGGTTCTTCCACGAGCTGGACGTCGCCGAGACAGCGGCGGCGCTGGGCTGCTCGACCGGAACGGTCAAGAGTCAGACCGCCCGGGCCCTGGACAAGCTGCGGACAGCGCTGCAGCCAGCCGGGGTGCCTGATGTTCCACCTGTGCCGTACACCATCCTTCCCGAACAGAGGTTTGCCAGATGATGGATCTTCACAGCCGTTTGCAGCGCCTCGCCGGCCCGGCCGACGAGACGCCGACCACCGTCATTCAGGGCGACCTGGCTCGCGGACGTCGGGCCGTACGGCGTCGCCGGATCGCGCAGAGCGGCGCCGGCTCCATGTTCGCCGTCGCGGCGGTCGTGGCCGCCCTGTCGCTGTCCGGCGGGACGGCCCACGGTCCCGCCGCACCGGCCACGGCGCACGACGCCGGTCTCGCCACGGCCACGACCGCAGGTGTCCAGTTGGTCAGTTACACGGGCGAACAGCCCCACCTGTTCACCATCGACACCGTGCCGCAGGGCTTCTTCGTCCAGAGCCAGAACGAAGACCACCTGCTCCTCGCCCCGGAGAGGGCGAAGACCTTCGACCCGACCAAGCCGCACCTGTCGGACCCCGCGGTGTACACCGACAAGATCGGCGTCTATCTGCAGAACAAGGACTACACGGTCGACCCCACCGGCGACGAACAGTTCACGATCGGCGGCAGGGCAGCCGCGCTGCGTGTCGTCCACACCGACGAGGGGACCCCGAGCGAGGGAACCACCGTCGAGGCCACCCAGATCTACGTCGTCCAGTCGCCCAGGGTCTACCTCACCGTCCAGTTCGACGCCAGTACCGGCCTGACCAAGGAACAGATGATCAAGGTCGCCGGTGGCATCAACCTCACTGCCGAGGCGGTCGGCAAGGCCGAGAAAAGGTACGCCGCACAGACCGAGAACCCCAAGACCCGCGGCAACTGAAGCCCACCCCTCCCGCAACGGCCGCGTCGGCGATTCGCCGGGGCGGCCGGAGCGCTGGCACCGCACCCGCTCCGGCGGCAGGTTCTTCTCGGGTCTCGTCCCGGCCACCTTCCGCCACCGGGCACCGGGCGTCGATGAAAGAGACGTAGCAGACGGCTCTCCCCGTTCGCCCCTGGATCAACCGTGGCCGCCCGGGGTGACGGGCACGATCAGTGCAGCCGCCTGGAGTTCGGGGATGGTTCCCGCTCTCACCTACCAGGGCGCGCTGCGTCTCCTCGGCCGGCACGACTCGAAGGCGCTGACCCTTCTGGATAGCCTGCTCGGCGGCGTGATCCTGGCGGCGGGGCCGGCAGCGGTCGGCGGGGCGCAGGCGGCACCGCACGCTGTACCTCCAGCTCGCGACCGACGTCAGGGAGTTCCTGATCTGGGTGATCCTGGCCGGACAGGACTCGCTGCGCGCCGACCTCGCCCGTCAGACCGGTGCGCAGTCGGCCGGGTTGGCGCGACTCACCGCCCTGCTGACGCCACCCGGGCCCCGCCCGGACCCGGCCGGGCAGTCGGTCCTGGTGCACCACGCGAACCTGGCCGTCCTGCGCCGGCCCCCGATCGCCGCCGACACGCTGCGGCCGGGCGAAGCTGGCTGTCGCCACGCAGCGGCCGGGTGAGCTGATCTCGGCGGCACCGCAAAAGGCCCCGCGACCGTGGCATTTCGCCTGGTCACGGGGCCTTTCGGCTACCGAGCCGCCTGACGGAATCGAACCGTCGACCTACGCATTACGAGTGCGTCGCTCTAGCCGACTGAGCTAAGGCGGCAACGATCGTCAAGTGTACGGTACGACCCCCGGCGCGACCGAGGGGGTTCCCCGCCGGAGGACCCGGACATCAAGGGACATCCGTGTCGGGCGGGACGGCTAGGCTGCCCGGGTGAGCGACGACCCCGCCACCCCCGAGCGCCCCGCCGCCCCCGGACGTCCCGCCGATCCGCTCGGCCCCGGAACGGACCCGGACGCCGAGCACGCCCCTGGTGAGCGGGCCGTCCGCAGGCCACGCGGCACCGATCCGGTGGAGCTGGGTTTCACGCCCCGCAAACCGGTCCCCTGGCTGGCGCCGTTCCTGCTGATCAGCACCGGCATCCGTACCCTGCTGGCGATGCTGTTCGGGGCGTACCTGGACAAGCGGGAGCTGCAGAACGCGCTCGACGCCAGGATCGGCACGCAGGTCGGCCCGGACGGGGGTCTCTGGCTGGATTACGTGGCCGACCTGGGCGACGGCTTCGACGCCACGTACTCGGTCGCGTACCTGCTGGCCCAGCCGGAGCTGACCGTGGACGGGCACCGGCTGCCCCGGGCGCAGACCCTGGTGATGGGCGGCGACCAGGTCTACCCGTCGGCGGCCTACGAGGCGTACGAGGACCGGTGCAAGGGGCCGTACCAGGCGGCGCTGCCGGTGGCCCCGCCGCAGCGGCCGATGCTGTTCGCCGTGCCCGGCAACCACGACTGGTACGACGGGCTGACCGCGTTCCTGCGGCTCTTCGTCCGCTCCCGGGACCGCAACTTCGGCGGCTGGGGCACCGGCCAGTCCCGGTCGTACTTCGCGGTGGAACTGCCGGCCGGGTGGTGGCTGCTGGGGCTGGACGACCAGTCCGGGTCCTACCTGGACGACCCGCAGTTGTCGTACTTCGACGAGGTGGCCCGCCGGCTCGGCCCGGAGTCCCGGGTGATCCTGGCGGTGCCGGCACCGACCTGGGTGAAGTCCGTCGACCATCCCACCGCGTACGACTCGATCGACTACTTCGTCCGGACGATCATCGCGCCCACCGGTGCGCACGTACGGCTGCTGGTCTCCGGCGACCTGCACCACTACGCCCGGTACGCCGGCCCGGAACGGCAGTTGATCACCTGCGGTGGGGGCGGCGCGTACCTGTATCCGACGCACACCCTGCCCGAGCGGATCGAGGTGCCACCGAAGGACACCCTGTCCCGCCGCGCCAGCCGCACCCGGGCGTACGACCTGGTGGCCCGGTTTCCGGACGCGGCCCGCTCCCGCCGCTACGGCTGGGGGATCTTCCACCGGCTGCCCCGGCGCAACCCGGGTTTCGGGACCCTGCTCGGCACCCTGCACACGCTGCTGATGCTCGCCATGGCCGGGGTCGCGGCGAACCGGACCGGCACCGAGCAGCGGCTGTTCAGCGTCCCGTTGGTGATCATGTTGGGGGTGACGCTGCTCGGCGCGGCCTTCTTCGCCCAGCCGCCCAGCGCCGGCGGCAAACGGCACGTCCGGCACTGGCTGCTCGGTATCGGTCACGGCCTGGCCCACGTGGCACTCGGGGTCGCCGGCACCTGGGCGTGGCTGCACCTGCCGTTCTACCACTGGCCGTGGCCGCTGCCGGCGGTCGCCGCCGCCGTGGTCTACGGCCCGGTGATCGGCCTGGTCGCCACCCAGCTGGTGGCCGCTTATCTGCTGGTGGCGGGGGCCTTCGGGGTCAACGTCAACGAACTGTTCGCCGGGCAGGGCATCGAGGACTCGAAGTCGTTCCTGCGGATGCGGATCGACCCGGACGGCACGCTGACCGTCTATCCGATCGCCGTCGACCGGGTCTGCCACGACTGGCAGCTCAACCCCGACCAGTCTCCGACCGCCTCCTGGCTGACCCCCCGCACCCCACTGACCCCCCGCCTCGCCGAACCCCCGGTGACCCTCACCTGACGTCCCGGCCGCACCCGGGCCGCACCCCGGCACGGACCGCGCCGCCCACCCCGCGCCACCAACCGACCGCCGCCCGACCACCCGCCGCTCGCCGCCGCCCGTCGAAGTCGACGACCAAGAGGTGTGCGTCACCCGTCGCGCCCCTTCGGCCGGACATTCACCCTCGCCGACCCCGACGGCTACCAGGTCACCCTGCACGACCGCGCCTGACGGGCCGTGCCCGACACCCGTGAACCGTCGGTCAGCGCGCGGCCCCTCCGGGGCCGGCCGGGTCGCGGCTCTCGTAGGCGCTCCGGGAGCCACAGACGTCCGCGCGGGAGCACATGGAGCGCGAGCCGTCAGCGTCCAGGCGGACGGTCACCGCGTCCCTCGGGACGCTGTGGCCGACCACCCGGCCGTCCCCCTCGGGCGTGCTGACCCGGCTGCCGATCGCCGGGGCGGACTCGGTGAACGTGGTGTACAGCGGGTGCTCGTACTTCAGGCAGCACATCAGCCGGCCGCAGGCGCCCGAGATCCGCAGCGGGTTCAGCGGGAGGTCCTGGTCCTTGGCCATCCGGATGGTCACCGGCTCGAAGTCGTTGAGGAAGGTGGCGCAGCACAGGTCCCGGCCGCAGGAACCGATGCCACCCTGCACCCGCGCCGAATCCCGGGCGGAGAGCTGCCGCAGCTCCACCCGGCAGTGCAGGGTCGCGCCCAGGTCCCGGACCAGCGAGCGGAAGTCCACCCGGTGCGGGGCGGTGAAGTAGACGGTCGTCCGGTCCCCGGTGCCCTCGGCGGCGGCGAGGACGTGATCCACCGCGACCACCTTCATCGGCAGGCCGTGCTCCCGAATCAGCCGCTTCGCCGCCACCTTCGCCTCGGCCTTGCGCCGCCGCAGCAGCTCGTCGCGGCGCAGGTCGTCGTCGCCGGCCAACCCGGCGAGCTTCGGGAAGCCGTCGGTCTCCTCGGCGACCCACTGCGCCGCCCAGACGCACTCCGCCACCTCGGGACCGTCGTCGGTGGGGACGAGCACCCGGTCACCGACCTGCGGGCTGAACTCCCCCGGGTCGAGGTAGTAGAGCCGCCCGTACCGGTTGAAGCTGACCGCGCAGAGCATGCCCATGCGTTCAGCCTACGACGGATCGACGGAACCGGTCCGGGCGCGACGGGCGGGCCCCCCGCCGGGTCGGTCGGCCCATCACCCGATCCGCACCGGGCCGCCGTGGTACGACGGCCCGCCGGTCGGCCGCCAGGTGAACTCGGCGAGGCTGGGCGACCACTGGCGCAGCAACGTCTCCGCCCCGTCGTAGGCCACCCCGAGCACCGCGAGCACCCGGGTGGCGATCTCGGCCGCCGCGGCCGCCCCGGCGGGCCCGGCACCCGCCCCGGCGGCCGCCCGCACCCGGACCGCCTCGCTGGAGCCGAGCACCTCGGCCAGCACCCGGGCCACCGCCAACCGGCTGCCCTCCACCCAGTCGGCGAGCGCGTCGGCGTAACCGGCGGTGGACTCCAGCCGGCCCACCAGGCTCTCCGGGCCCTCGTCCAGGTGGCGCAGCAGGGCGGTACGGGCCTCGTCGTAGGACGCCCCGGCCGGGCCCGACCAGATGCCCGGATCGGTGAGGGCGGCGCACGCGTCGTCGTACCCCCGCACGAGACGGCGCACGGCGTGGCCGGCGGTCGCCAGCGGCGCGGGATGCAGGTCGAGGAAGGCGCGCAGGGCCTCCCCCGGCAGCAGTTGCATCCGGCGCAGCAGCGGCCAGACCGGGTGCGCCTCGGGCGCACCGGCGGCGAGCAGCGTGTCGACCCGGGCGAGCAGGTCCAGGCCGGGCTCGGCGAGCCGGTCCAGCGGGTCCATCACGCCTCCCCGGCCAGCCGGCGGCGGGCGGCCTCGTCGCTGGACGTGTAGCGGTCGGCGGCGCTGCGGACGGCCGACGCGGCGGCGGCCAGCCGGGCGGCGGCGGCACCCGCCTCGCGGGCCCGGCCGTCGGTGGCGGTCGTCCACTGCCGGTGCAGGGCCCGGCCGACCTCGCCGGGACGGCCGGCGGCGTGCGCGCCGAACGCCGGGTGCGGCGGGTCGGTGGCGGTGACCGTCCGGGACAGCGCGGCGAGGGTGGCGCTCGCCTCGTCGAGGCGTTCGGCGAGGGCGCGCAGGGGATCCATCTCACGCCCCCGCGAGCGGACGGTAGGCGGTGAACGTCTCGTTGTGCAGCTTCTCCCGGGCCCACTGGGCGGCGTCGGCGGCGGCGGTGACGGCGGCCTGCACCGAGCCGGCCACGTCCCGGGGGTGGCGGTTGTGCAGCGGCCCGAGGAAGCGCACGTCGGTGATCCGCCCACCGGCGGTCACCACCACCTCGACCAGCCCGTCGGGCGAGCGGACGGTCACCTCGACGGTCTCCACCGCCCGGTCGAACTCGGCCTGGAGGGACTCGATCCGGCGGTACCGCCGCACCGCCTCCTCGATCCACGCCTCGTCGATCTCGCCGCGCGGCATCCGATCTCCCCCCAGGTCGACCTCACCCTGCGTGCCACCACGATCACCGCGGCCCACCGGGACCGTACCGCACCCCGTCAACATGTGTCGATGGGCGGGAACCGGGGGTCAGCCGCGCCAGAGCGAGAGCATCATCGCCTCCACGGCGATGCGGGGTTTGACGTTCGCCTCGATCGCGGCCCGGCACTCCAGGACCGCCTCCAGCCGGCGCAGCGCCCCCTCCGGGGCCCACTTCTGCCCGCCCGCCTCGGCCAGCGCGGCGGTGTCGGTGTGCACCGGGGCGACCGGCGCGCGCAACGACGAGGTGAGCGCGTCCCGGTAGAAGCCGGCCAGGTCCACCAGGGCCCGGTCCAGGGCGTCCCGCTGGGCCCGGGTGGCCCGCGACTTCTGCCGCTTCTCCAGGTCCTTGAGCTGGCCGGCGGAGCCGCGTGTCGCGCCCGCCGCACCCCGGCCGGTGCCGCCCGCGCCCAGCGCGGTCTGCAAGGCGGCCCGCTCCGCCGCGTCGGACTCCGCCACCGAGGCCGCCGCCTCGGCCTCGGCCGCCTCGATCAGCGCCGACGCCGCGTCCAGCGCGGTGCCCACCCCGGTCAGCCGGCGCGGCACCGCCAGCACCGCGTCCCGGCGCTGACGCGCCTCGGGGTCGCGGGCCAGCCGTCGGGCCCGCCCCACGTGCCCCTGCGCGGCGGCGGCCGCCCACTGCGCCACGTCGGGCGCGATGCCGTCCCGCCGGACCAGCACCTCGGCGACCGCCGCCGCCGAGGGCTGCCGCAGCGGTACGACCCGACACCGCGACCGGATCGTCACCGACACGTCCTCCGGGTGGGTGGACGGGGCGCAGAGCAGGAAGACCGTCCGCGGTGGGGGCTCCTCGACCGCCTTGAGCAGCGCATTGCCGGCCGCCTCGGTGAGCCGGTCGGCGTCCTCGATGATCACCACCTGCCAGCGCCCGCCGGACGGGGTGCTCGCCGCCCGCAGCACCAGGGCGCGCATCTCACCGACGCCGATGGAGAGCCCCTCGGGGGCCACCAGGCGGACGTCGGCGTGCGTGCCGGTGAGCGTGGTGTGGCAGCCGGAGCAGGTGCCGCAACCGGTGCCGTGCACGCACTGGAGGGCGGCGGCGAAGGCGCGGGCGGCCACCGAACGGCCGGAACCGGGCGGGCCGGTGAAGATCCAGGCATGGGTCATCCCGGCCCCCGGGTCGACGGCCGTGCCGGTCCCCCCGGCTTCGGCCCCCTCGTCGGCCTCGGCCAGGGCGGCCAGGTCGTCGTCCGGGTCGACGGTGGAGGAGGGTGCCGGGAGGTGGGCGGCACGCAGCACGGCGGCGGCCGACGCGGCGGCCCGGCGCAGGGTGTCGACCGCGTCGTCCTGGCCGACCAGCTCGGCGAAGACGTCCGGCATCAGGTCCGGTGCTCCATCCCCACCAGCTCCGTGTCGGATAACTCGGGCTGGACCGAGGTGTCCGGCCCGTGCGCGGGACGCGGGTGCACGATGCCGGCCGGGTCCACCAGGAACTCCTGCACCCGCCGGCCGACCTGGCCGGCGATCTCGTCGACCGGGCGGGCCGCGTCGAGCACCAGGTAACGCTTCGGGTCGTTGGCCGCGAGGTCGAGGAAGGCGTAGCGGACCCGCTCGTGGAAGGCCACGGACTCGGCCTCCAGCCGGTCGGCCCCCTGGTTGCGGGCGGCGGCCCGGGACAGGCCGGTGCGCGGGTCGACGTCGAGCAGCACCACCAGGTCGGGCTTGAGCCCGCCGGTGGCCCAGGAGGAGAGCCACGAGACCTCGTCGACCGGCAGCGTACGACCCGCGCCCTGGTAGGCCAGGGAGGAGTCGACGTACCGGTCGCTGATCACCACCGCGCCCCGGATCAGGGCGGGGCGGACCACGGTGGCGACGTGGTGGGCCCGGTCGGCGGCGTACAGCAGCGCCTCGGCGCGCGGGGAGGGGGCGTCCGCGCCGGAATCCTCAAGCACCAGGGCCCGGATCCGCTCACCCACGGCCGTGGCACCCGGTTCCCGGGTCACCACGACGTCCCGGCCCTGCTCGCGCAGGCGGGCGGCGAGCTTCTCCAACTGGGTGGACTTGCCGGCCCCCTCACCGCCCTCGAAGACCACGAAGAGACCGTTGGAGACGAACGGCTCGGCCGGCATCAGCGGCCGACCGCGCATCGAGCCCCACAGGTCGGCCAGGACCGGCACGCCCTTCTTGTCGTCCATCTGCCCGAACGCGCTGATCCCGGCGAAGATGCCGGCCAGGCCGGCGGCGAGCAGCAGCAGCCGGGTGGAGGAGACCGAGATGCCCAGGTCGGCGATGGTGAGCTGACGCGAGCCGCCGACCCCGACCAGCAGGCTGCTCAGCGCGATCGCCAGGATCAGCACCAGCCGGGTGCCGATCTGCACCACGGCGAAGACCCGGCCGCGTACCTCGTCGGCGACCTCGCCGCCGAGCAGCGTGGTGCCGGCGAGGAAGGCCATGCCGGCGCCCGCGCCGACCATGATCGCACCGAGGATGGCCATCGACAGGTGGATGGCGAAGGCCAGCACCAGTACGGACGCGCTGGCCAGCACGATGCTCATGCCGAACCAGCGGCGGCGGGACATGTCCCGCACGATCATCGGGCCGAGCCCGATGCCGACCGCCAGCCCGATGAAGATCGCGCCGAACAGCATGTAGAACGCGGCGTCGCCGGCACCGAGCGAGGCGGCGAAGAACTTGGCGGTGCCGATCACGATGCCGCCACCGGCGAACGCGCCGAAGATGCCGAGCACCAGGCCCCGGACCAGCGGGGTCTGGCCGATGAACCTCCAGCCCTCGGTGAACTGGCTGAACATGCCCTGCTCGGCGCGCTCACCGCGTTCCCGGGCCTGGGCCTGGCTGATCTCCTTGATGCCGAAGGCCACCACCAGCGCGGTGGCCAGCCGGGAGAAGGCGTTGAACCAGAGGGCGAGCTGGGCGGGCTCGGCCCAGCTCGGCATCTCGCCACCGGTGACCCCGCGCACGCTGCGGTCCAGCACCGCCAGGGCGATCGCGGCGGCGACCGGCGTCAGGCCGTACGTGGTGATCAGGGTGAGCTGGTTGGCGGTCTCCAGCCGGGCGCGCGGGATGAGGTTGGGGACCGCGGCCTCCTTGGCCGGGATCCAGAGCAGGGTGATCGACTCGATCAGGAAGGTGGCGATCGCCGCCCAGGTGACCACCACGCCACCCCGGACGCCGAGCAGCGCGACCAGCGGGATCGAGGCGAACAGCAGGAAGCGCAGCAGGTCGCAGATGACCATCGTCCAGCGCCTGTCGAACCGGTCGGCGAGCACACCGGCCACCGGCCCCAGCACCAGCGCCGGGAGCAGCCGGATGGCGATCACGCCACCGAACACCGCCCCCTGGGCGGTGCTGCCGGAGACCTGCGCGGCGGCGAAGACGGAGGTGGCGAGCAGGCCGAGCCAGTCACCGAAGGAGGCTGCGCCGAGGACGATCCAGAGCCGCCGGAACGGCCGGATGCGCAGCACGGACCGGATCGCCGCAGCCCCGGACCGGTCGGTCTGGGCGGCGGCTCCGGCGGGCCCGGACGACGACGCGCCGGACGACTCGCCGTTCTGCTGGCTTTCGATGGCCGTACCTCCACGCGCCGGCCCAACACTGGGCAGTCCCGGTGCAACACTCTAGACCCGGTGGGGGCCTCCCCACCGGCGACATTCTCCTGCTCGCCGAGCCTAGGCCGCTGACGCCACCGTCCGCAGCCCGGTAGGACGTGAGGGTATTTCGCATTGCCGTCCGGACAGTTAGCGTGCATTCGTGGCCATCGACAGCGACACCCTGCGCGAACGCCTCGACAAGGCGACCGCCCACCTCGACCCGCCCTACGCCGTGGTGGACCTCACCGCCTTCGACGCCAACGCCGCCGCACTGGCCGCCCGCAGCGCCGGTAAGCCGGTCCGCGCCGCCAGCAAGTCGATCCGGTCCCGCGACCTGCTCGACCGGGCGCTCGGCCGGGCCGGCTGGGCCGGCGTGATGGCGTTCACCCTGGCCGAGGCGAACTGGCTGGTCCGCTCCGGCGCGACAGGCGACGCGCTCGTGGCGTACCCCACCGCCGACCGGGGGGCGCTCGCCGCCCTGGCCGGTGATCCGCAGCTCGCCGCGGCGGTCACCCTCATGATCGACAGCACCGAGCAGCTCGACCTGATCGACACCGTGTGCGCCCCGGGCCGCCGACCCGAGATCCGGGTCTGCCTCGACCTCGACGCCTCCTGGCGACCCCTGCGCGGCCGGGTGCACGTCGGGGTCCGCCGCTCGCCGGTGCACAGCGCCCGGGCAGCCGGCGCGCTCGCCGCCGCCGTCGCCCGTCGGGCCGGCTTCCGGCTGGTCGGCCTGATGTCGTACGAGGCACAGATCGCCGGGCTCGGGGACGCCCCGCCCGGACAGGCCGCGCTCAGCGCAGCGATCCGGATCGCCCAGCGCGGGTCGTACCGGGAGCTGCTGGCCCGACGGGGTGCGGCGGTCGCCGCCGTCCGCGAACACGCCGACCTGGAATTCGTCAACGGCGGTGGCACCGGCAGCGTGGCCGCCACCAGCGCCGACCCCTCGGTCACCGAGGTCACCGCCGGCTCGGGGCTGTACGGCCCGACGCTGTTCGACGCCTACCGCGCCTGGCGGCCGACCCCGGCGGCGTTCTTCGCCTGCTCGGTGGTCCGCCGCCCGACGCCGGAGATCGCCACCGTGCTCGGCGGCGGTTGGATCGCCTCCGGACCGGCGGCGACGAGCCGGCTGCCGCGGCCGTGGCTGCCGGCCGGGCTGGAACTCGTCGGCACCGAGGGCGCGGGCGAGGTGCAGACCCCGCTCACCGGTGCCGCCGCAGCCGCCCTGCGGATCGGCGACCGGGTGTGGTTCCGACACGCCAAGGCCGGCGAACTCTGCGAACGGGTCAACGACCTGCACCTGGTCGACGGGGACAGCGTGGTCGCCACGGTGCCCACCTACCGGGGCGAGGGCCACGCCTTCCTCTGATCCCACCCTCGCGGTGCCGGTTCCGGGCCAGCCGTCGACGGCACGGAGCCGGCGGCGGCCGGTAGGGGCGGCTTCGCGGACCGGCCGGTACGGTCGGTCAGGACCGGGCGGTCAGGGCTGGGCTGCGGGTTCGGCCGGAGCCTCGACGTGGCGGTGCAGGTACTCCCGGATGAGCGCCTTGGCCTCGGCGAGGACCCGTTCGTCGCCCTCCTGCTTGCGGCGGAACGCCAGCTTGATCAGGGCGTCGGCGGCCTCGACGGCGATCTCCAGGCAGAACCGCAGGCGCGGCTCGTCGACCATGCCGAACCGCTCGGTGAGCACCCGGGCCAACTGGTCGGCGATCACCCCGTTGTTGTCCCGCTGCTCGTCGAGCAGGTGCAGGTCGACCACGTCACCGAAGTGCAGGGTCCGGAAGCCCGGGACCGTCCGGTGCATCGAGATGTACTCGTCGATGCCCGCGTCGACGCCGTCCCACCAGTGGGTCAGGTCGTCGGAGGCGAAGCGCTCGTCGAGCCGCTGGAGGTAGGACTCCATGGTGCGCAGCGTCAACGCCTGCACTATCGCCCGCTTGTCCGGGAAGAACTGGTAGACCGACCCGATCGCCACCTCGGCCCGCTCGGCGAGCAACGTGGTGGTCAACCCCTCGTACCCCACCTCGTCGACGAGCTCGGCACAGGCGTCCAACATCCGTTGGACGCGCGCGACACTTCGACCCTGCACCGGAACGCGGCGCAGCGGCCCGGTCGTGGCGGCTGGTGTGGACACTCGACGCCACCCCCCTTCGACGGAAGAACATATCCACATGTCACGAGGCCGTGACTACCGGTACAACGAGCGGACCTCGATTGCGGTATTTACCAGGCACAACGTTCCTGATATGAAGTCAGTTCACGTTCATGTCGAGGAGCGCCGATGGCCGGTAACACCACCGCTTGGTCCAACTGGGCGGGCAACCAACGCAGTGTCGCCACCGCCATCCTGCGCCCTACCACCGTCGAGGACACAGCCGAGGCGGTCCTCGACGCGGCGGGCGCGGGTGAGCGGATCAGGGTGGTCGGCAGCGGTCACTCGTTCACCCCCATCGCCCTGTCCGACGGCCGGCGGATGGAATTGTCCGCCCTCGACACCGGCGTCCGGGTCGACCGGGACGCCCGACTGGTCACCGTGCCCGCCGGGATGACCCTGCAGGCGCTCAACGCGCTGCTCGCCGGGCACGGCCTGGCCATGCCCAACCTGGGCGACATCGACGCGCAGACCATCGCCGGGGCGATCTCCACCGGCACCCACGGCACCGGCGCCGCGTACGGCTGCCTGTCCACCTTCGTCGAGGCGCTCACCCTGGTCACCGGCACCGGCGAGGTGCTGCACTGCTCGGCCGAGGAACACCCGGACATCTTCGCCGCCGCCCGGGTCGGCCTAGGGGCGCTCGGCGTGCTCGTCGAGGTCACCCTGCGCTGCGTCGACGCGTTCACCCTGCGCGCACACGAACGCCCCGCCCCGCTCGACGAGGTGCTCGGCGACCTGTCCGGTCTCATCGGCCGGCACGACCACGTCGAGTTCTACTGGTTCCCGTACACCGACCGGGTGCAGCTCAAGACCAACGACCGGGTGCCCGCCGACGACCGGCCGCTGCCCCGCTGGCGGGGCTGGCTGGACGACGAACTCCTCGCCAACACCGTCTTCGCCGGGGCCTGCCGGCTGGGTCGGGCCGTCCCGACGCTGGTGCCCACGATCAGCGCGGTCTCCGCCCGCGCACTCACCGAACGCACCTACACCGGCCGCTCCGACACCGTCTTCTGCACCCCGCGCCGGGTCCGCTTCGTGGAGATGGAGTACGGCATCCCGCGCGCCGCCCTACCGCAGGCGCTGGCGGAACTGCGCCGCCTCGTCGACCGGCTGCCGTTCAAGGTGCTCTTCCCCGTCGAGGTGCGGTTCACCGCAGCCGACGACATCTGGCTGTCCCACGGCTACGGCCGCGACTCCGCCTACCTCGCCGTCCACCAGTACGTCGGCATGCCCTACGAGCCGTACTTCCGGGCCTTCGAGGAGGTCGCTGCGGGGCTGGGCGGCCGACCCCACTGGGGCAAGATGCACTACCGGGACGCAGCCTCCCTGGCGACCGTGTACCCGAAGTTCGCCGACTTCCAGGATCTGCGGGCCCGCCTCGACCCCGGCCGGGTCCTCACCAACCCCCACCTCGACCACATCCTCGGCCCCTGACCGACGGCCCGTCGGGACCCTGGAGGAAACGGCCTCAGGGGCCGTCTACCTCCAGGATCGCCGGGTGGGTGGCCGGGGACGGGTGGGTCACTCGGCGGCGGTGGTGGCCTTGCGGGGGGCGGCCTTCCTGGCCGGGGTCTTCTTCGCCGTCGTGGTCGTGGCGGTGGTCGTCTTCTTGGCGGCCGTGGACTTCGCGGCGGCGGTCTTCTTCGCCGTCGTCGCCTTGGTCGCCGTGGCCTTCTTGGCCGCCGTCTTCTTGGCGGGGGCCTTCTTCGCCGCCGCCTTCTTCGGGGCCGGGCCCTTCGCCCGCTTCTCGGCCAGCATCTCCGACGCCTGCTCGATGGTCAGCTCCTCCGGGGTCTGCCCGCGCCGCAGCGACGCGTTGAACTCCCCGTCGGTGACGTACGGCCCGAACCGGCCGTCCTTGATCACCAGCGGCTTCTCGGTCAGCGGGTCGACGCCCATCTCGCGCAGCGGGGGCGCGGCGGCCCGACGCTGGCGGGTCTTCGGGGCGGCCAGCAGGGCCAGCGCCTCGTCGAGGGTGACGGTGAACATCTTGTCTTCCGAGTCCAGCGAGCGGAACTCGTCACCGCGCTTGACGTACGGGCCGTAGCGGCCGTTGTTGGCGACGACCTCCGCGCCGTCCGGGGCGACCCCGATCACCCGGGGCAGGCTGAGCAGCTTCAACGCCTCGTCGAGGGTGAGCGAGTCCGGGGTCTGCGTGCGCAGCAGCGACGACTTGCGCTCGCCGCTGGCGACGTACGGGCCGAACCGGCCGGACTTGAGCACGATCGGCTCCCCGGTGGCCGGGTCGTCGCCGAGCTTGCGTTCGCCGCCCCCACCGAGGAACAGCTCGTGCACCTTCTCCGGGGTCAACTCGTCGGGGGCCAACCCCTCCGGGATCGGCGCCCGGTCGCCCTGGCTGCCGCCCTCCTCGCCGTCGGCCTTCGGTGCCGGCTGCTCGCCGGGCAGGGCCCGTTGCAGGTACGGCCCGAACCGACCGACCCGGACGACGACCTCGCGCCCCTCGTCGTCGGTGTGCAGCGGGATCGAGTTGACGCTACGCGCGTCGATCTCGCTGAGGTTCTCGGTGACCAGCTTCTTCAACCCGCCCGCGTGGGCGATGGCCTGGTCCCCGGTGCCGTTGCTGCTGCCGAAGTAGAACGCGGTGAGGAAGTCGACGGCGGCGTGGTCGCCCCCGGCGATCTCGTCCAGCTCGTTCTCCATGCTGGCGGTGAAGTCGTAGTCGATCAGGCGCGGGTAGTGCCGTTCCATCAGACCGATCACCGCGAACGCCAGGAACGTCGGGATCATCGCCTGGCCGCGCTTGGTGACGTAGCCCCGGTCCTGGATCGTCTGCATGATCGACGCGTACGTCGACGGGCGGCCGATGCCCAGCTCCTCCAGTGCCTTGACCAGCGACGCCTCGGTGTAGCGCGACGGCGGCTGGGTGTGGTGGCCCTGCGCGGCCAGCTCGTCGGCGGTCAGCGGCTGGTCCTTGACCAGGGTGGGCAGCCGGCGCTCGGCGTCCTCGGCCTCGGCGTTCTCGTCGTCGCTGGACTCGACGTAGGCCCGCAGGAAGCCCGGGTCGGTGATGGTCTTGCCGGTGGCGCCGAAGTCGGCCTCCTCCTGCGCGACGGAGACCGCCCGGATGCGCACCGACACGCTGGAGCCGACCGCGTCGGTCATCTGCGAGGCGATGGTGCGCCGCCAGATCAGCTCGTAGAGCTTGAACTCCTCGCCGGACAGCTCCTTGGCCACGTCGCCGGGGGTGCGGAAGTTGTCACCCGCCGGGCGGATCGCCTCGTGCGCCTCCTGGGCGTTCTTCACCTTGCCGGTGTAGCGACGTGGCTCCGGCGGCACGCTGCGCTCGCCGTACAGCTCGACGATCTGCCGGCGGGCCGCCGCGATGGCCGTCTCGGAGAGGTTCACCGAGTCGGTACGCATGTAGGTGATGTAGCCGTTCTCGTAGAGCCGCTGCGCGGTGCGCATCGTCTGCTGCGACGAGAACCGCAGCTTGCGGGCCGCCTCCTGCTGGAGGGTGGAGGTGATGAACGGCGCGTACGGGCGGCGGCGGTAGGGCTTCTCCTCGACCCGGGTGACGGTGAACGGCCGCCCGTCGAGGCGGGCCGCCAGGCCCCGCGCCCCGCTCTCGTCGAGGTGCACCACGCCCGCTCCGGGCCGCACCCGGCCGGTGGTCGGCTCGAAGTCCTTGCCGGTGGCGACCCGGTCACCGTTGAGCGCGACCAGGGTGGCGTTGAAGGTACGCGGGCCCTCGCCCGGGTTCGCCACCGCGAGGGTGGCGAGGATGTCCCAGTACTCGGCGGTGCGGAAGGCCATCCGCTGGCGCTCCCGCTCGACCACGATCCGGGTCGCCACGGACTGCACCCGGCCCGCCGAGAGCCTCGGCATGACCTTCTTCCACAGCACCGGGGAGACCTCGTAGCCGTAGAGCCGGTCGAGGATGCGGCGGGCCTCCTGGGCGTCGACCAGGTCCCGGTCGATCTCGCGGGGGTTCGCCACCGCCGCCTGGATGGCCGGCTTGGTGATCTCGTGGAAGACCATCCGCTTGACCGGCACCTTGGGCTTGAGGGTCTCCACCAGGTGCCAGGCGATCGCCTCGCCCTCGCGGTCCTCGTCCGTGGCCAGGAAGATCTCGTCGACCTCCTTGGCCAGCTTCACCAGCTTGCTGATCTGCTGCTTACGGTCGGCCGAGACCACGTAGAGGGCGTGGAAGCCGTTGTCGACGTCCACCCCCAGCCGGGCCCACGACTCACCCTTGTACTTGGCCGGCACGTCAGCGGCGTTGCGGGGTAGGTCCCGGACGTGGCCGAAGCTGGCCTCCACGACGTACCCCGGGCCGAGATAGCCCGAGATCGTCTTGGCCTTCGCCGGAGACTCGACGATGACCAGACGGGTGGTTCCAGCTCTGCTCGGCACGTCTCTCCCCGACCTCGCTCCTGCTCCAGGCCCGTTTCGGGCCGTGTTGCGCCCGCCGGACCACCGTCGGTCCGGATGTCCAACGTAACGCGCCACCCTGGTTCCGGGCCCCGGGGGCGGCAAACAGCGTCCGCGCGGCGGCACCGCCGGCGCCGCGCGGCCTCAGTGACCGGACGGCGCCACCGTACACCGTGGGTAGGCCCCGAAGTGGGCCACGGTGACGACGCCGCCCCTCCGACCTGGGCGAACCCAGGTGTTCACAGAGTGAGACGACTAGCATACTCTCCGCGATACCGTCCATGATCGGACGCCCGGCCGGTCTCGGCTGATGACTCCACTGGGCCGAAGTGGCGGCATCCGGTCGCTCCGATACCGCAACACAGCCCCCGTAGAGCCGATCACCATCCGTCCCCCGGGCGGCCGGCGGGCCCGGGCGGGGCGGTCACGGCCAGAGGTCGGCGGGGGCGGCCGGCGGGCGGTCGCCGACCAGTTCGGCCAGCCGGGCCAGCCGCCGCCCACCGATCCGGTACGCCGGGCCGCCCGCCTCCGGCTCCAGCAGCGCCGCCGGCAGGCCCACCACCGCGAGCGCCGCCCGCACCACCGGCCACCACGGCTCGTCCCGCCGGTCCAGGCGCAGCAGCAGCCCGGCGTCGTCGGCCGCCCCGGCGGCGGCCAGCCACAGCCGCAGCCGCCGGCCGTGCAGGTGGAACCGGGGCGGTGGCCGCTTCACCCCACCGGCCAGCCAGGCCGTCGCCAACGGCGCCAGCGTGGTCAGGTACGGGGTCCGCACGACGTAACGCTGCTCCCCGGTCGACTCCCAGCCCGCCGCGAGCCCCCGCCGGGCCAGCTCGTCGACGAGCACGTGCACCCGCCAGGCCGCGTCCACCCCGACGGACAACCGGGCGGTTCGGCCCATCCGGTGGACCTCCCCCGGGCCGGCGAGCAGCCCGGCCAGGTCGGCGACGGACGGGTCGGCCGCCTCGGTGCCGAACAGCGACAGCTGACGCCCCGGTTCCCCGGGCGGGTCGGCACGCCTCAGCGACACTCCGGAACCTCGTCGAAGGCCTGTTTGAGTTCTGTCGAGTTGAGCCGCCCGGTGTCCAGCGCGCTCGCGTCGTACTCCTGGTTGAGCGTGTCCACCGCGGCCTGGACGCCGTCGTAGAAGGCGGCGGCCCGCGTGGTGTCCAGGGCGTCGATGGTGTCCCCGGCGCGGCCGTAGGCGTCCCTGATCTTCGCCAGGGAGGTGCGGAACCCCTTCGACACCTCGTCGCCGCGGTCGGTCTCCGGGATGCCCGCGTCGGCGATCCGGCGGCGGGCCGTCTCGCTCGCCTGTTCGGCGCCGCCGAAGAGCCGCACCAGGTTCTCCTTCGCCTGCGCCGGGGTGGTCTGCGCGGTCATCTGCTGGTGGGTGCTGCTGGTGAGTTTGCTGATCTCGGCCCGCCACGGGGTGAGCGCCTCGCAGACCGACGCCGCCCAGGCCCGGGGGCTGGGCCCGCCACCGCACCCGGCCACGACGAGTACGACCGTGACGAGGACCGCCGTGAGCTTTCCGGCGTCACCCGCCCGACACGTACGCATGCGTTGCAGCGTACGGCCTCCGGGCGATTGCGCCAGCGGTCAGGTTTCGGGTGCACCGCCCGACGCGGCGGGCCCCCGCAGGACGGGGACCCGCTGCGTCGTGACTCAGGCGTTGGCGGTTTCGACCCGCTTCGGGTCGTTGCCCGTGCCGGTGCCGCCACCGTCCGGGTTGGAATCCATGGCGACGCCCTTGCGCTTGCTGAACACCACCGCCGCGACCACGATCAGGGTGGCGACCACCGCGATCGTCAGGCGCAGCGGAGTGTTCCGGTCGTCGCCGACGCTCCAGGCCACCACGGCCGGCGCGATCAGCAGCGAGACCAGGTTCATCACCTTGATCAGCGGGTTGATCGCCGGGCCGGCGGTGTCCTTGAACGGGTCGCCGACGGTGTCGCCGATGACCGTCGCCGAGTGCGCCTCGGAGCCCTTGCCGCCGTAGGAGCCGTCCTCGACGAGCTTCTTGGCGTTGTCCCACGCGCCACCGGAGTTGGACAGGAAGACCGCCATCAGGGTGCCCGCCCCGATCGCCCCGGCCAGGTAGGAGGCCAGCGCGCCGGGACCGAGGCCGAAGCCGACCGCGATCGGGGCGAGGATGGCCAGCAGGCCGGGGGTCATCAGCTCGCGCTGCGCGTCCCGGGTGCAGATGTCGACGACCTTGCCGTACTCGGGGCGCTGGGTGCGGTCCATGATGCCGGGCAGCTCACGGAACTGCCGGCGGACCTCCATCACCACCGCGCCGGCCGAGCGGGACACCGCGTTGATGGCCAGCCCGGAGAAGAGGAAGACCACCGCCGCACCGATGATCAGACCGACCAGGTTGCGCGGGTTGGCGACGTTGAGCGCGTTGAGGATCTCGCTGCCGACGTCCCCGACGCCCGCGTCGGAGTACGCGGTACGCAGCGTGTCGGTGTACGAGCCGAACAGCGCGGTGGCCGCGAGCACGGCGGTGGCGATCGCGATGCCCTTGGTGATCGCCTTGGTGGTGTTGCCGACCGCGTCCAGTTCGGTGAGGATCCGCGCGCCGTTCTCGTCGATGTCGCCGGACATCTCGGCCACGCCCTGCGCGTTGTCGGAGATCGGGCCGAAGGTGTCCATCGCGACGATCACGCCGACGGTGGTGAGCAGGCCGGTGCCGGCCAGCGCGACCGCGAACAGCGACAGGGTGATGGAGCTGCCGCCGAGCAGGAACGCGCCGAAGACCCCGGCGCCGATCAGCAGCGCCGAGTAGACCGCCGACTCCAGGCCGACGCTGATGCCGGCGAGGATGACGGTGGCCGGGCCGGTCTGCGAGCTCTTGCCGATGTCCTGCACCGGACGCCTGTTGGTCTCGGTGAAGTAGCCGGTCAGCGCCTGGATGGCGGCGGCCAGCACGATGCCGATGACGACCGCGCCGATGGCGACCACGCGGGGGTTCTGGTCGACGTCGGTGAGCCCGCCCTCCAGCTCGCCGAAGCTGGCCGGGAGGTAGAGGAACGCGGCGACCGCGACCAGCACCGCGGAGAGCACCGCGGAGAGGTAGAACGCCCGGTTGATGGCGGTCAGGCCGTTGCGGTCGGAGGTGCGCAGCCGGGTGATGAAGACCCCGACGATGGCGATCAGCACCCCGATGGTGGAGATGATCAGCGGGAAGACCAGGCCGTCCTCGCCGAACGCGGCCCGGCCGAGGATCAGCGCGGCGACCAGCGTGACCGCGTACGACTCGAAGAGGTCGGCGGCCATGCCGGCGCAGTCGCCGACGTTGTCGCCCACGTTGTCGGCGATGGTGGCGGCGTTGCGCGGGTCGTCCTCGGGGATGCCCTGCTCGACCTTGCCGACGAGGTCGGCGCCGACGTCGGCGGCCTTGGTGAAGATGCCGCCGCCGACCCGCATGAACATGGCGAGCAGGGCGGCACCGAAGCCGAAGCCCTCCAGCACGGTCGGCGCGTCGCCCTTGAACAGCATGACCACGAGCGCCGCGCCGAACAGGCCGAGGCCGACGGTGAGGAAGCCGACCACCCCACCGGTACGGAAGGCGATCTTCATGGCGGCCTCCCGGCCGCCTGCCGCCTCCCGGGCCGCGGCGGCGACCCGCAGGTTGGCCCGGGTGGCCAGCCACATCCCGGCCCCGCCGATGAACGCGCTGAACAGGGCGCCGACCACGAAGAACGCGGACCGGCCGATCTTCACCGCCAGTTCGCTGCCGTCGGTGTCGTGCACCGGTAGCAGGAAGAGCAGCACGACGGCGACGACCACGAAGATCGCCAATGTCCTGAACTGCCGGAGCAGATAGGCGGAGGCGCCCTCCTGCACCGCGCCGGAGATCTCCTGCATGTTGGTGGTGCCCTTACCGGCTGCCAGCACGGCCTTGGTCAAGGCGGCGGCGAAGACGAGTGCCACCAGCGCGATGACCGCGGCGATGACGACGTACGTCACGTTCTCTCCGGTGAGGGACAGCGCGCCGCCTTCGGCGGCCAAGGTCCCGGACATCTATGTCCTCCTGTACCGAACACTGTCGCGCCGGCCAGTGGACGTATGACCGACGCCTGGATGCGGTGGCGCACGTGCTCTGAACCCGCCGCCACGGAAGATGATCAACATCCATATCCGCTGGCTGCGGGAACGATCACGTACTGACAACCCACAGACTGTAGCCCTGGCCAGTGTTGGAGGTCACACCTGGGGGACACCGTGTCCGGATGATCTCCGTAACTGTGTTATGAGGAAAAATCTGATATAGGAGGCCATCAACACTACGAGGCCGCGACCCACCAAGGGTCACGGCCTCGTACACGTACAGTGAAATCAGCGACCGACCGGCCACACCATCCGGACCTCGGTTCCGATGCCCTCGGCCACCGGCCGCACCTGGAGGTCCTCCACGAAACCGGCGAGCAGCGCGAAGCCCACGCCTGTGGTCAGCGCCTCGTCGGTCAACGCCTCGTTGGCCAACTCGTCGGCGTTCAACGCGGCCAGGCCCAGCCCCGCCTCGATCGGCGCCCGGTCCACCACCCGCACCGAATACGCTCCGGAGTCGGACATCTCCACGAGCACCGGGTCGGCCAGACCGTACTGGTGGTGCAGCGCGACCGCCCGGGTGCACGCCTCACCGATCGCCAGCCGCACCTCGTCGAGCAGATCCTCCCGGACCCCGGCCCGACGGGCCACCGCCACACCGACCAGGCGGGCGGTGCGCACGTGCACCGGCGCCGGTGAGAAGGAGAGCCGGACCGTCGCCATCACGCGCCGGGGACGGTGGGGTCGGCGGCGATCGCCGCGTCCACCGTCGGGTGCAGGGGGAAGACCTGGTCCAGGGCGGTGATCCGGAAGATCTTCAGCAGCGGCTCCTTGTCGCAGACCAGGGCGAACGACCCCCCGGCCGACCGCAGCCGCTTCAGGGCACCGACCAGCACACCCAGACCCGTGGAGTCGAGGAAGTCCACCCGCCCCAGGTCGACGACCACCCGCCGGGCACCGCCGTCGATCAACTCCAGGAGCCGTTCGCGCAGTCGGGGTGCGGTGTAGACGTCCACCTCACCGCCGACCTCGAGCACCGTGTGTTCCCCCACGGTGCGGGTCGCCAGCGACAGCTCCATCAGTCCTCCTCCGAGAGCCGTAAACTCTCCTGGGCATCTAACCATCCCCGCCCGACGGCCTGACGAGGTCACCGGCGGCGACTCCTCCATACCCACCGGCCCGGTTGTTCAGCACCGAACACCAGTGCGAGAGTGCAGGACGTGAACCCCGCAGCCACCGTCACCGCAGGCCCCGGCACCGGGCGAGGCCCGGCCGAGCTGCTGCACCGGCTGCGCACCCGCCACCCGGTCGACCCGGTCACCCACGTCGAGCGGGTGCCGGCGCGCGCCGGGCAGCAGGCGCCGTGGCCGCAGTGGGCCCCCGAGGAGCTACGGGCGGCGTTCGCCCGACGCGGCGTCACCGCCCCCTGGCGGCACCAGGCCGAGGCCGCCGAGCTGGCGTACGCCGGGCAGCACGTGGTGGTGGCCACCGGCACCGCGTCCGGCAAGTCCCTGGCGTACCAGCTCCCGACGCTGGCTACCCTGCTGGCCGACCCCCGGGCCACGGTGCTCTACCTGGCCCCCACCAAGGCCCTCGCCGCCGACCAGCTCCGCGCCGTCGCCGGTCTCGACCTCGACGGGGTACGCCCCGCCACCTACGACGGGGACACCCCGCGCACCGAACGGGAGTGGATCCGCCGGCACTCCCGGTTCGTGCTGACCAACCCGGACATGCTGCACCACGGCCTGCTACCCGGGCACACCCACTGGTCGGGGTTCCTGCGCCGGCTGACGTACGTGGTCGTCGACGAGTGCCACACCTACCGGGGCGTCTTCGGCTCGCACGTGGCGCACGTGCTGCGTCGGCTGCGCCGCCGGTGCGCCCAGTTCGGCCGTACCCCCGTGTTCCTGCTCGCGTCGGCGACGTCGGGCGATCCGGCGGCGACCGCCGGACGGCTCACCGGCGTGCCCGTCACCGCCGTCACCGAGGACACCTCGCCGCGCGGCGGGGTCACCTTCGCGCTCTGGGAACCGCCGCTGTTGCCGCCGCCCGCCGACGTCGGGGCCATCGCCGGCGTCGGAGCCGCCGTCGACGACCTGACCCAGGTCCGCCGGTCGGCACTGCGGGAGACCGCCGACCTGCTCGCCGACACCGTTGCCGAGGGGGTACGCACGCTCGCCTTCGTCCGGTCCCGGCGCGGCGCGGAGGTGGTCGCCGCGAACGCCCGCCGGGCGCTGGACGAGGCGGTGCCCGGCCTCGGCGAGCGGGTCGCCGCCTACCGGGCCGGTTACCTGAAGGAGGAACGCCGGAAACTGGAACGGGCCCTGCTCCACGGCGACCTGCTCGGGCTGGCCTCCACCAACGCGCTGGAGCTCGGCGTCGACCTGGTCGGGCTGGACGCGGTGCTGATCTGCGGCTGGCCGGGCACCCGGGCGTCGCTGTGGCAGCAGGCCGGGCGGGCCGGGCGCTCCGGCGACGAGGCGCTCGCCGTGCTGGTGGCCCGGGACGACCCGCTCGACACCTACCTGGTGCACCACCCGGAGGCGCTGTTCGGTCGCCCGGTCGAGGCGACGGTGCTCGACCCGGCCAACCCGTACGTGCTCACCCCGCAGCTCGCCTGCGCCGCCGCCGAGTCCCCGCTCACCCCGGCCGACCTGGAACTGTTCGGTGACGGGGCGAAGGAGGCCGTCGACGAGCTGGTGCAGGCCGGTGACCTGCGGCAGCGGCCCACCGGCTGGTACTGGCGGCACCGGGAACGCCCCGAGATCGACCTACGCGGCCAGGGCGGGGCGCCGGTCTGCGTGGTGGAGGCGTCCACCGGGCGGCTGCTCGGCACCGTCGACGGCGGCTCGGCGCACTTCCTCGTCCACCCGGGGGCGGTCTACCTGCACCAGGGCGTCTCGTACGTGGTCGACGCGTTGGACCTCGACGACGGGTGCGCGCTGGTGCACGCCGAGGAGCCGGACTGGTCCACCCACGCCCGGGACGTCACCTCGCTCTCGGTGGTGTCGGTCCGCTCGTACCGGGACGCCGGGCCGGTCGGGCTCTTCCTCGGCGAGGTGGACGTCACCAGTCAGGTGGTCTCCTACCAGCGTCGCCGGATCGCCTCCGGCGAGGTGATCGACACCCGCCCGCTGGACCTGCCGGCCCGGGAGCTGCGGACCGTCGCGGTTTGGTTCACGCTCTCCCCGCAGTCGCTGGCGGCGGCCGGGGTGGAGTCGGCGGACGTGCCGGGGGCGCTGCACGCCGCCGAGCACGCCGCGATCGGGCTGCTGCCGCTGATGGCCACCTGCGACCGGTGGGACATCGGCGGGCTGTCCACCGCCCTGCATCCGGACACCGAGGCACCCACCGTGTTCGTCTACGACGGGCACCCCGGCGGGGCCGGCTTCGCCGAGCGGGCCTACCGGACGGCGGCGGCCTGGCTGGGCGCCACCCGGGACGCCGTCGTCGAATGCGGCTGCGAGTCGGGCTGCCCGTCCTGCGTCCAGTCCCCGAAGTGCGGCAACGGCAACAACCCGCTGTCCAAGTCGGGCGCGGTCCGGGTCCTCGACGTGGTCCTGGCCAACCTGTCCGCCACCGCGCCCGCCCAGCCCGGCCCGGCCGACCGGTAGCGGAGACCCGGCCGGCGGTCTCACTGCGTGGGGCGGGCCGCCATTGAATCCTGGGATCGTGCTTGGGCGGAACGACATCTGGGCATTGATGCATGGGAGCGCTTCCATCGATAATCGGAAGTGCCTCTCACCGCCGACCCTGCCGTCCATGCCGACCCGGAGGAGACAGCCGTGGCCGACACCATCGCCGAGACCGTCGACCTGCTCTACACGATCGACCAGGACAATCTCACCCCCGACCAGTTGATCGCGCTGGGTGCCGCCCTGGCCGGCCTGGCCCAGGCGGAACGCCTGGACCAGATCAACGAGCGGCTGCGGGGCATCCACCAGGTGCTCAACACCTGGGCCCTCAAGGCGACCGCCGACGGACGCTGACGGCGGTCGCTGATCGCGGGTCGGGCCGCCCGGCGACGCCGGGGACGGCTGGTCGGCGACAGCAGTCGCAGAGGTGGCCGGCTGCCGGCGATGACGGGGTGCGGCCGATCGACGTCGGCGGGCGCTGGTCGGTGGGTTGTGCGAGACTCCGGCGCACCCTTCGGAGGAGTTCTCATGCAGTTGGACAGTTTGCAGGCCCAGCACCAGTTCCACGTCCGGCAGCGGATCCGGATGATGGTCAACCAGTACGAGGTCCGGGCGGTGGCGGCGGACGGCACCGAGGGTGAGTTGCTGGCGTTCGCGCAGCAGAAGCGGCTCGCCTTCAAGGAGCAGGTCACGATCTACTCCGACGACTCCAAGCAGCACCCGCTGCTCGGTTTCAAGGCCCGTCAGCGGCTCGACCTGGGTGCCACATACGACGTGACCGATCACGCCGGCACACCGATCGGGCTGTTCCGCAAGGACTTCGCCCAGTCGCTGCTCCGCTCGACCTGGCACGTCGAGCAGGCCGGTCTGCCGCCGATGACCGGCCAGGAGCGCAGCATGCCGGTGGCCCTGCTCCGCCGGTTCGTCGACTCGCTGTCCTGGCTGCCGTACCACTTCGACTTCACCGCCGGTGGTCAGCCGGTGTTCTCGGTGATCAAGAAGTGGGGGCTGCGGGACCGTTACGTCGTCGAGGTGCCGCACCCGCAGATCGACAGGCGACTGGTGATCGCCATGGCCATCGGCCTGGACGCGCTCCAGGGCCGCTGAGCCACCCACCGCCCGGTTGCGGGTCGGGCCGGTCCATCCTGCTCCCAGGTTGGCCGGCCCGACCTGCTTCGAGGCGGCCCGCCTTGTTCCGGAGTCGTCCGGCGCGCCCTGCTCCGGGGTCGGCCGGCCCGCCGTGTCACAGGGTCGTCCGGCCCGCCTTGTTCCGGAGTCGGCCGGCGCGCCGTGTCACGGGGTCGGGCGGCCCGTCGTGTCACGGGGCGCGCCGGCCCGCCGTGTCACGGGGCGCCGGCCCGATCCGGCTGGTCTCAACACCGGTCCGGGGCTGACCGGTCAGTCCCGGACCGGGCCGGCGCGGGCGGTGGTGGTCGCGTACCGCCGCAGCCCCGGCAGCGGGGTGACCGCCACCTCGACCGTCACCACCACGTCGAGCCCGTCCGCCCGGCAGGTGACCAGCCGGGCGGCATTGGCGCGGACGAACTCGTCGGCGGTCGCACAGGCCACCCCGGCACCCTGCGGCGCAACGCCGGCCCCCGCGAGGGCACCGAAGTCGGCAGCGACCCGGGCCTGGTGCCGCGCCAGCCGGGCCGCGCCGATCGCCGCCCCGAACAGCCCGACCAGCACGAAGACCAGTCCGATGGCGAGCACCAGCACGGTGGCCCCACCCCGGTCGGCGACGCCAGCGGGCCTCGCCCCTCCGGAACCGGGCACCCCGACACGCTGGGGCCGGCAGGCGCGGCTCACGAGCCGGTTCCCCACTTGCCCGCCCCAGGTCCACCCGGAGCGGATGCATCCGGGACGGGCGTATCGGGGATTCCTGCGTCCAGGACTGGTACGGCCGGTGCCCGTACGCCAGGTTGCGGCATTCCGGGCTGGGGTGCGCCAGGTCCCGGCGGGCCTTGCTGGGGTGCCTCCGGTCGCGGTGGGCCCGGTTCCGGCGTAGGCAGTTCCCACATGCCCGGTTGCGGTGCACCCGCTTCCGGTGCGCCTGGCCGTGGTACGCCGGGTTCGACGGCGGCGACCGTGCCGGCCTCGACGGTGAGTCGGGGCAGCCGGGCACCGAGCGCACGGACCGGGGCGCGGACCGTCGCGGTGACCCGCCCCTCGTGCACCGCGATCGACACGTCCGCCGCCTCGGGAGCGATCCGGGTGCCCGCGCCGGTGCCGTCCTCGCCCCGGGAGGCAGCGAGCGCCGCCTCCCGGGCCGCATCCAGGCAGGCCGCCTTCGTGGTGACCGCGTCGACAGCGGTGATTCCGGCGAACAGGAGCAGGAGCAGCGCCGGCAGGCCGGTCGCCAGTTCGGCGGTGAACGAGCCCCGGTCCCGACCAGCCGGCCGGCGCGGTCTCACTTCAACGCCCGGTCGATGACGGCCGTCAGTGCCGCCTGCACGTTGCCCGAGGTGAGCACCTTGAGCAGGATGCCCGCGAAGGCGACGGCGGCGAGGGTGCCCACGGCGTACTCGGCGGTGTTCATCCCCGCGTCCCCGCGCAGCCGGCTGAGGAGTTTGCGCATCGTTCGTTCCCTTCTCGATGTTGGGTCACAGCACGTCACCGAGGACGGCGACGATCACCGGCACCAGGCCGGCGAGAATGAAGGCCGGCAGGAAGCACAGGCCCAGCGGCAACACGATCAGCACGCCGGCCCGCCGGGCGGACGCCTCCGCCGCCGTGGAGCGGTCGGCCCGCAGATCGTCGGCGACGCGGCCGAGGGCACCGGCCAACGCCGCCCCGCTGCGCGACGAGCGCAGTGCGGCGGCCACCATCCGGTCCGCCCCGGGCACCGGTGCCAGGTGGGCCCACGCCTCCGACGGCTCGCCACCGAGCAGCAGCGTCCGCCCGATCCGAGCGAGTCGGGCGGCCAGTGGGCCGTCCAACGCGTCGGCCACCGCGAGCACCGACCGGTCCACCGGGGCACCGGCCCGCATCGCCGCCGCCAGCAGGTCAGCGGCGAGCGGCAGGTCAGCGGCCTCCCGCAACCGGCGCTCCCGCACCGCAGGCGGGGTGATCCGTCGCAGTAACCGGTCCGCCACCGGGGCGGTCACCGTGCCGCCCAACGCACCGGGCCAACCGCCCACCAGCAAAAGGACCGCCACACCCGCCAGGGCGGCCCCGAGCCGTATCCGGTCCGGCCACCAGCCCGGCCGACTCCGGGCGGCACGCCGGCCGGTCAGGCCGTTCCACCGCCGGCCGGCCCGGTTGCCGCGCACCGCGACCAGCAACGCGGCCAGGACCAGGCACCCGGCCGACAGGTGCGTCGGGGACATCACCCGCCTCCGCCGGGGACGGTGCCCAGCCGCTCGGCCCAGAGCAACCCGCCGGCCTGCAGGCCCATCGCGACAACGGCACACCCGGCCCCGACCGGGGTGTGCAGCAGCACCGCCAGCGGATCGACGCCGATGCCGTAGCCGAGGGCGATGCCGCCGAGCGGAAGCGCGGCCAGCAGCAGCGCGGTGGCGTTGGCCCCTGCCGCCTGGGCGGCGGCACCGGCCAGTCCCCGGTCGAACGCCCGCGCGTCGGCCTCGACGCGTTCCAGGAGTTCGGCCAGGGGCGCTCCGGTGCGGTCGGCGAGCCGGACCGCCGACCGGGTCAGCCGGGCGAGCCGGTCCGTCCCGGCCGGATCGTCGTCCGGACCGGCCGCCCCGGGTTCCACGCTCGGCGCGGCGTCACCGGGAACGGGCAGGCCGGCCCGTAGGTCGGCGGCGAGCGCCCCGAGCCGGTCCAGGTGGCGACGACGTTCCCGGCCGACCTGCCCGGCCAGCCGCCGCCGGTGCACGGCACGCGCCCCGAGCATCCCGTAGCCGGCCAGGAGGATCGCGGCGACCGGCCCGGCGGCGAGGCCGCCCGTACCGGCGCCGACGAGACCGGCCAACAGCAGGACCCGCCTCGGCGGGCCGGACACCAGCCGGGTCAGCAGCCGTCGACCGGATGCCGGCCGGTGGGGGTCGACAGGCTCCGCCCCGGGGTGTCGCGGTGCGGAGAGCACGCTGTGGCGTCGGCGTCGGCTGCTGTGCACCGGCCAGGCGACCACCAGGGCCGCGCCGGTCAGTAGGGCCGCAACCAGCGACAACGGCATCATGTCCGCCCCGTCGTACCGGGTCGGGGTGCCCGCAGCAGGGGCGGCACCGGTACTCCCCGGTCGCGGAGCAGCATCGCCAGACCGGGTCCGGCCGGGCCGACGCCCTGCCCGCGTACCCAGGCGGGCACCACCGTCACCAGCCGGTCGGGGCCGTCGGCCAGCAGCAGACAGATCGACTCCAGCAGTCGGCCGTCGGGGCCCCGGCGCACCTGGACCAGCACCTGGAGAGCCGCAGTGACCTGTGCGTGCAGTGCCGCCCGGGGCAGTCCGCCGAGCAACCCGAGCGCCTCCAGCCGGGCCGGCACGTCGGCCGGGGTGTTGGCGTGCAGGGTCCCCGCCCCTCCGTCGTGGCCGGTGTTGAGCGCGGCCAGCAGGTCGACCACCTCGGCACCCCGGCACTCGCCGACGACCAGCCGGTCGGGACGCATCCGCAGTGCCTGCCGGACCAGCTCGCTCAACCCGATCACGCCCGCGCCCTCCACGTTGGCCGTCCGGGCCTGGAGACCGACCACGTGCGGGTGCACCGGGTGCAGTTCGGCGGCGTCCTCGACCAGCACGATGCGTTCCGTCGTCGGCACCAGGCCGAGCATCGTGTTGAGCAGGGTGGTCTTGCCCGAGCCGGTGCCGCCGGTGACCAGGTAGGCCAGTCGGGCGGCCACCACCGCGGCGAGGACCGGGGCGACCTGCTGCGGCACGGTGCCCTGCCGGACCAGTTCGTCGAGGGTGAACGGCCGGTGCCGGAAGGTGCGCAGCGACAGGTAGGGCCCGTCGGTCGCCACCGGCGGCAGCACGGCGTGCAACCGGGTGCCGTCGGGCAGTCGGGCGTCCGCGCAGGGCGAGCCGTCGTCGAGCCGACGCCCGGCGGCGGCGGTGAGCCGTTGGGCCAGCCGGCGTACGTCGTCGACCGTGCCGAGCGGCAGCGCCACCTGGTGCAGCCCGGCACCCCGGTCGACCCAGACCCGGAGCCCGTTCACGAGCACGTCGGTGACCTCTGGATCGGCGAGCAGCGGGGCCAGTGGCCCGGCACCCACCAGATCGTCGTGCACCCGGTCGGCGATCCGCCGCACGGCGGTGTCACCGAGGACGGCGGCGGACGGTTCGGCGCGTACGGCGGAGACGATCGCCGCCGGGGTGACAGGTGTGGTCGTGTCGGCCATCCGCTGCCGGACCCGGGCGGCGAACTCCTCGGGTCGCCCGGTCACGCCGCACCCGGCACGGGCAGCCCGGTCAGGTCGGTGACCAGTTGACGGCAGAGCGCGGCGAGCGGTCCCCGACCGGCGGCGGCCGGTGCCTCGCCGCGTTCCAGCCCCCGGCACAGGGCCGGTTCGGGGCGCAGCGTGCCGGCCAGCGGCAGCCCGAGGGCGCGGGCCACCTCGGCCGCCCGCAGCCGGCCGGGGGCGGGACCCCGGACGATCACCGCCAGTGCGGCGCAGTGCGGGGCCGTCGCCGCGACCACCCGGGCCGCCGCGGCGGTCGCCCGCAGCTCGGCGGGCACCACCACGTACGCCTGGTCGGCGGCCTGGAGGGCGAGCACGGCCGCGTCGTCGAGCTGGCGCGGCAGGTCGACGACGACGAAGTCCCGACCCCGGCGGGCGGCGTCGAGGGTGGCGGCCATCGCCGGGGCGGGCAGGGCCAGCGGCTCGCCCCGGTCCCAGGAGAGGACGACCAGGTCGCCCCGGTGCGGCAGGGCGCGGACCAGGGCGGGCGGGTCGACCCGCCCGTCGGCGTCGGTGAGCGACGGCCAGCGCAGTCCGTCCAGGTCCTCCCAGCCGAGCACCAGGTCGAGCCCGCCGCCGAGCGGGTCCGCGTCGACCAGCAGGGTCCGCAGCTGGGCGCGGGCGGCGGTGACGGCCAGGCCGCCCGCGAGGACACTCGCCCCGGCCCCTCCCCGGCCGCCCAGCACGGCGACCGTCCGGGCCGGGGCCGCCGGTTCGCCGCCGGGCGCGCACTCGGTGAACCGGTCGACCAGCCATGGTTCGGCGGCGGGCAGGGTGGCGACGTGCTCGGCCCCGATCAACTCGGCGATCTCCCAGCCCGGGTCGAGTTCCCCCGATCGTCCGACCAGCACCGTCCGGGGCCGCCGGGCCAGGCGGGCCCGCAGGCAGGCCTGGGCCTGGTCACTGCCGATGAGGACCAGGGGTGCGGGGAGCCAACGGGACCGGGCGGCGGCCGGATCGGCGGCCACCTCCACCTCGGTGCCGCCCGCCGCGGCGAGCCGCAGCAACTCGTCGAGGAGGTCACCGTCGGAGGTGACCAGCAGCGGCAGTCGCCGGTACGGCGGAAGGGAGGTACGGGGTGGCATCACGGCCTCCAGCGCTCGGGGTTGCTGGGACAGACCCTGCGCCGTCGTCGCCGGTCCGCGCCGCCGATGCCGGCTCACCTGTGGACGACGGGGCGGCCTGTGGACAACCCCCGCCACGGTCGGTGATCTGTTATGCCGCCCCGGTGGTGGGGATCGCGGGCCATGCTCGTCGTCGGGGCGTCCCGGTCAGCCGTTCGACGCCTCCGTCGACCCGGCAGGAGGGGGTGACCTGCACCGGAGGCAGCTCCAGCACACCGCGCGGAGCGTCGGAACGACCGAACGACGCCGGCAGCAGCGGTACGGTCCCGACGAAGAACGCGAAAAAATGTCCTGTTCACCCCGCCGGAGTGATTGACGGCATACCGCCTCGTACGCCGATAATCGTGACCGCCACCGCGACGGTGGCATCCGCCGCTCTCGGAAACGGGGCCATGGCCGACTCATCCGACGACACACCCCCCACCCTGCGCATCGGTGGTTGGCTGCCGGCACCCCGGTACCGCCAGACGCTGCCGCCCTACCTCGTCCCCCCGGCCGGTCGGCATCTGATCGACGTCCCGACGTCCGGATCACCGGGCAACCCGTTGCCGTCCCCCGTGCACGCCGTCGAGCCCGCCGGCATCGGACGGACCCTGCTGTTGGCCGGAGTGGCGTTCGGCCTGGTCACCAGCCTCGTCCTGGCGCTGTCACCGTTGTGGTCCGGGCCGAAGCGGGACGACGCCGCCCTCCCGATGACACCCTCGTGGGTCGCCGACCGCCCGGATCTCGCGGCCGTGGAGAGCCCCACCCCGGTCGCCGACTACTCGCCCGCCCCGGCGTCGATGGCCACCCGCGCCGCGACCCCGGCCGCGCCGCCCCGTCGGCCACACCAACCCGCCACGGGTACGACGTCCCGCCCCGCCGCGACCACCACGCCACCCCGGCCGACTCCGACGACCGCCGCGCCCCGCCCCACGCCGAAGCCGCCGACGAACCCGCCCGGGCCGGCCGAGTTGACCCCGCTGCCGGGCTGGCAGGAACACTCGCTGCGGTCCACTTCGAACGGCCCCTCGACGTACGTCGAGTTCGTCAACGCCCGTGGTGCACGGGTCGTCGTCTACTGGCTCGACCACCAGGGGCAGCGCCGGCAGTACAAGGTGCTCGACGCGGGCCGGTCCTACCGCCAGCAGACGTACGTGGGGCACCCGTGGGTGGTCACCGACCGGCACGGCCGGGCCCTGGCCTGCTTCCTGCCCGCCCGGACGACGATGCGGGCGGTCGTGCGGTAGCCAGGCCCGCCCCCGCACCTCCCACGGACAGCCGCTGAGCAGGGACTCTTCAGTTGACCGAGTGTCAGCCACCCGACAGACAAATCGTGGGCCTTGTGCTATGCCGCCGCACGCGGGATGCTTGACCGGTCGATCGGCACAGCGCCGCCACAGCACAGCGGCGCCCGGCTGCAACCGGACGCCGCATTCGACTCGACCGCGTACAACGGAAGGAGTCGGCTTGACTGTAACCCGTCGGGGCCGGGACTTTGAAGGGCCGAACAGCGGGGACGACGAGGGCCACGGCCGCGTGGACCCGGCGTACGCGCCGGAGCCCGACCACGCACCCATCGTCGCCGGGTTCGCCACCACCACCGGACCGGCAATTCGCCAGCGAAGCAGCCCCGCGCCCCGTTCCCGCGACAGGGACGGGGCTGTTTTCATCCGGTCGACCGGCTACCGCACAAGTATTCGCCGGTCGACCAGCACCCGGAGCCCTCGCGGAAAGGGACGACCCCCGTCGGGGGGAGACGGGGGTCGTCGAATGGTTCGGCTCCGGGGGGGTTGAGCCGAACCGGCCCGGCGGTCACGGGGGGTGCGACCGCCGAGGGTCTCTCAGCTTTCCGGCACATGAATCGTTGTCGTGGGGACAAGTCTGCCCGAGCGGACTGTTCACGTCGAGTGCTGTCGACCCCACTCATTGCGAAATTATGATCGGAGCGTGTGACTGCGATCACGTTGAGCATTCGCCGCCGGAGTGCTCCCGCAGGTCGAGGGGGTATTCGCCCCACGGCACCCGCCGACCCTGGAGCATCGGACTAGACTTGCGCGCCGTGGGCCGAAGTGCCGCTTTCTTCGATCTGGACAAGACCGTCATCGCCAAGTCGAGCGCCTTGGCATTCGGTCGGCCGTTCTACCGGGACGGGCTGATCACGCGACGGGACGTCGTGAAGTCGGCGTACGCGCAGCTGATGTTCCGGCTGGGCGGCACCGACGAGCAGACCATGGCCAGGACCAGGGATTACCTCGCCGCACTCTGCAAGGGTTGGCGGGTGGAACAGGTCCGCCAGATCGTCGCGGAAACGCTCCACGAGCTGATCAACCCCTACGTCTACGCCGAGGCCGCCGCGCTGATCGAGGAGCACCAGGCGGCCGGCCGGGACGTCGTGCTGGTCTCTGCCTCCGGTGAGGAGATGGTCCGCCCGATCGGCGCACTGCTCGGGGTGACCGACGTGATCGCCACCCGGATGAGCGTGCAGGACGGCCGTTACAGCGGCGAGGTGGAGTTCTACGCGGCCGGTCCGAGCAAGGTCGAGGCGGTCAACGAGCTGGCCGCCGCCCGGGGTTACGACCTGGCCGACTCGTACGCCTATTCCGACTCGTACAGTGACCGGCCGTTGCTGGAGTGCGTGGGGCACCCGAGCGTGGTCAACCCGGACCGGGCGCTGCGCCGGCTCGCCGTGGAGAACGCCTGGCCGGTGCTGGAGTTCCGGCACCCGATCCCGCTGGGCCGGCGGCTGCGGGAGCGCCCGGCCGTCCCGGTGGCCGCAGCGGCGCTCGGCGTCGGCGTCGGGGTGGCGATCGGCATCGCCTGGTACGGCCGGCACCGCCGCACCCGCGCCGTCCAGGCCGCCTGACGACCCCGGCCGTCCAGGCCGCCTGACGACCCCGGCCGCCCAGACCACCTGACCGACGCGCGGTACCCGGCCCGACCGACCGCCCCTCGCCTCCGGGGTAGGCCGACCGGTCCCACCGTCGCCGACCGCACCGCCCGCCGGGTGGCCGCCGGAACCTCTGCGCGGCACCCGGAGTGACGACCGGCACCCGACACCACACGGCGCTTTCCCTGCGCACCTCCGTTTGAGCGATCGCTCAAACAAGCCTATGCTCGGTTTGAGCGAGTGCTCAAAGCTGGGAGGTAGCGATGAACGAGCAGGATCGACCGCCCCGACGGACCGCCGCGAACTGGGTGCTCGCCGGCCTGATCTCGGCCTTCGGCATGGTGGTGTTCGTCGCCACCGTGCTCGACGGGCGGGCCGACAGCGCCCTGCTCTTCGTGCTGCTCCCGACGGCCCTCGCCGCCACCCTCGCCCTGCTGCCCGGTCGCACCGCGCACGGTCGGGTCTTCGTGATCACCACGATCGCCCTGCTGCTGGCAGCGGTCGCGCTGCACGAGGGGGCGATCTGCGTCATCCTCGCCGCCCCACTTGTCTACGCGGTGTCCCACGGGACCACCGCCCTGATCCGCGCGCTGCGCGACGCCTCCCGCCCGTACGCCGTCATCGCGGTGCCGTTGCTGCTCCTGCCGGGGCTGGAGGGCAGTGGACCGGCACCCCGGATCGCACCCGACCAGTCCGTCGAGGTGGCCCGGGTGGTGGCCCTGCCGGTCGACCAGGTGGCCGCCCGACTCGCCGCCGGTCCTCGCCCCGTACCGGTGCGCTCGGTCCCGCTGCGGCTGCTCGGCGTGCCCACGCCCGGCCAGGTCAGCGGGGACGGGCTCGACCCGGGCGACAGGTGGATGTTCGGCTACCACGGCAGCGCGCACGGCCCCGGCGGTCACCTCCTCGCCGAGGTGGAGACGGTGGGGGTGCAGCGGGTCGGGTTCCGGTTCGTCGAGGACAGCTCGATCACCGCGCGCTGGTTCAGTTGGCGGCACGCCACGCTGAGCTGGCGGGCCGTCGACGGGCGGCACACCGAGGTGCGCATCCGGGTGGACTACACCCGGGGGCTCGACCCCTCCTGGTACTTCGGGCCGATCCAGCAGGTCCTGCTCGGCGCGGGAACGGGACACCTGCTGGACATGATGGCGCTGCGATGATCGTCGCCCGCTACCTCAGCCTGGCGGTGCCGTTGCTGGCCGTGCTCGCCGCCGCCCGCGTCGACCGGAGCCGCGCCGGGGTCGACCGGAGCCGCGCCGGGCGGGCGGGGGCGCTGCTGGCCTTCCTCGCCGCCGGCATCGGCATCGCCGCCCTCGACGAGCTGGCCCGGCACGCCGGCTGGTACACGTTCACCCCGGTCCGGGGAAACTACCGGGGCATGCCGGTCGACCTGTGGATCGGCTGGGCCGTGCTCTGGGGCCCGCTGCCCGTGCTGCTGCGCCGGAGCCTCCCGTTGCCGGTGGCGCTGGGCCTGCTGCTCTGGGTCGACGCGGTAGCCATGCCCGCGCTGCACCCGCTGGTCCGGCTCGGCCCGGACTGGCTGGTCGGCGAACTGGTCGGGCTGCTCGTGGTGGCCCTGCCGGCGCAACTGCTCGGTCGCTGGTGTGCCGACCGGCGACATTTGGCGGCCCGCACGCTGCTCCAGGTCGGGCTCTTCACCGCCCTGCTGCTGTGGTTCGTCCCCAGCCTGGCCTTCGAGGTCGGCGACGGGTCCTGGGCGACGGCGGCCGAACTGCCCCGACCCGTCCTGCTGCTCCTCGCCCAGGTGGCGCTGGTGCTGGCCGCCCCGGCGCTCGCCGCGGTCCGCGAGTTCGTCACCCACGGTGGCGGCACGCCGTACCCGTGGGACCCGCCCGTACGGCTGGTCACCACCGGGCCGTACGCCTATCTGGCCAACCCGATGCAGACCTGCGCCGTGGCCCTGGTGCTGCTCACCGCCGCGCTCACCCGCAGTTCCGCGCTGGTGCTGGCGGCGGTGGTGGCGGTCGCCTTCAGCGTGGCGGTGGCCCGCCCGCACGAGGAACACGACCTGGCCGACCGGCACGGCGGGGTATGGCGCGCGTACCGGCGGCAGGTCAGGGACTGGTGGCCGCGTCGGCGGCCGTACCACGTGGGGCCGGCAGCGGTCCTGTTCCTCGACGACACCTGCGGTCCGTGCGCCGCGACCTGGCGGTTCGTCGCCCGTCGCCGCCCGGTGGGTCTGCTGCTACGTCCCGCCGCCGAGGCCGACGGGGTGCTGTGGCGGGCGGCGTACACCGACGGCGGCGGCCGGTCGGAACGGGGGGTGGCCGCCGTCGCCCGCGCCCTCGGGCACCTGCACCTCGGATGGGCGGTGGTCGGCTGGGTCCTGCGGCTGCCCGGGGTCGGTTGGCTGGCGCAGCTGGTGACCGATGCGATGATCGCACCACCGCATCCGGCGGGCCCACGAGGAGGACGATGTCCGGCACCAAGCAGCGACTCCTGGACGGCGCCATCACCGCCATCCGCACGCACGGCATCGCCGGTGTGTCCGCCCGCACCATCGCCGCGGCCGCCGGGGTGAACCAGGCGCTGGTCTTCTACCACTTCGGCACGGTCGACGACCTGCTGACGGCGGCCTGCCGGGCCAGCACCGCCGACCGGCTCGCGCACTGGTCGGACCGGCTGGCCGGAGTGGGCTCGCTGCGGGAACTGCTCGCCGTCGGGCAGGAGCTGCACGAACAGGAACGCGAGCTGGGCAACGTCTCCTTCCTGGCCCAGCTGCTGGCCGGGGCGCAGACCGACGAGCGGCTCGCCGCGCCCACCGCCGCCGCGCTCCAACTCTGGGTGGACGAGATCGAGTCGGTGCTGCGCCGGCTGCTCGCCGGGTCACCCTTCGCCGAGATCGCGGACGTGCCCGGCCTGTCCCGGGCCGTCTGCGCCGCGTTCGTCGGGCTGGAACTCTACGACGGGGTGGACCGGGCGGGCGTGCGGCAGGCGATGTCGGCACTCGACCAGCTCGCCGTGCTCATCGAGATCGTCGACGACCTCGGACCGGTCGCCCGGCGGGCGCTGCGCTCGCGGGTGAACCGGGCCGCCCGCCGGGACTGACCGCGCACCCGGCACCGGTCGGGTGGGACCGCGGGGACGGCCACCGGGTCAGGCGGCGGCGATGATCTCGTCGCCGACGACGGTGAGCTGGTCCGCGCCGACCTCGACGGCGGTCAGGTAGTGCCGCAGCCAGGAGCGCAGGCCGTCGGGGGTGCCGGTGGCGAAGGCCCCGGCCGCGCCGACGTACTCGGGTTGCCGTTCCCGGTGGCCCACGTCGACGGCGACCAGGCCGCGCGGGTCGAACCCCCGGGACATCAGCACCAGCCGGGCGGCGGCGCGGGCCACCACCCCGGACGGGCCGGCGAAGGGCCGCAGGTTGAGCAGCTCGCCGTGCACCACGGCGGCGAGGACCAGCGGGGAGACCGTCGTCCCGCCGGCGACCAGCCCGGCCAGCCCGTCGAGCCGGGCGGCCACCACCGGGTCGGCGACCGGACGCCCCAGTTCGTCCTCGGCGACCACGTCCCGGGCGGCGAGCACGTGCAGCCGGGCCAGCGCCTGCCGGGGGGCCTTCGGCCACAGCTCGGTCAACCCGGGCAGCGCCCCGGCCACCCGCAGCGCCCCCTGGAGCACCGGTTCGGTGACGGTGCCGGCGCGGACCGCCTCGCGCTCGTGGTCGTACCCCTCCAGGGCGGCACTGGCCACCGCGCTGCGCAGGCCGACCTCGGCCGCGACCTGGCCGCCGTGGCGGCGCAGCGCGCGGTGCCGCATCGCCTGGTCGACCCGCTCGCGGGCCCGCTCGACGGCGGGGGCGATGTCGGCGAGCGCGAGCAGCGGGGCGAGCGGATCGGTGGTCACCCCGCCACGCTAACGACCGGGTGACTCCGGGGCGGACGCCACCCACCACCGGGACCTCGGGTCCGATCCTGATCAGGGTGGCAGGGGTGGGCCGCCGAGCGCGCCGGGACGCCCGCTGAGCGCGCCGGACGGCACCGGGGGTGTCGCGGTCCCGCGCGGCCCGGACTAACCTCGGCCGGGTAGAGACGCAGGTCACCGACGAAGGAGTCACCGCATGAGCGAGGCCTTGGCCAACCTGCTGAACGAGACGCGCCAGTTCCCGCCGCCGGCCGCACTCGCCGCCCAGGCCAACGTCACCGCCGGCGCGTACGACGAGGCCGGCGCGGACCGGCTCGCCTTCTGGGAGCGGCAGGCCGGCCGGCTGGCCTGGGCCAGGCCGTGGGACGAGGTGCTCGACTGGTCGAACCCCCCGTTCGCGAAGTGGTTCGTCGGTGGCCAGCTCAACGTGGCGTACAACTGCCTGGACCGGCACGTGGAGGCCGGTCGGGGCGACAAGGTGGCGATCCACTGGGAGGGCGAGCCGGGCGACACCCGCACCCTCACCTACGCCGACCTGCACCGGCTGACCTGCCAGGCGGCGAACGCGCTGACCGACCTGGGGGTGGTCGCCGGTGACCGGGTGGCGATCTACCTGCCGATGGTCCCCGAGGCGGCGGTGGCGATGCTGGCCTGCGCCCGGATCGGCGCGACCCACAGCGTGGTCTTCGGCGGCTTCTCCGCCGACGCGTTGAGCAACCGGATCCAGGACGCGAGCGCCAAGGTGGTGATCACCGCCGACGGCGGCTACCGGCGGGGCAAGCCGTCGGCGCTGAAGCCGACCGTGGACGAGGCGGTGGCGAACTGCCCGTCGATCGAGCACGTCCTGGTGGTCCGGCGCACCGGCGAGGAGGTCGCCTGGTCGGCGAAGGACCACTGGTGGCACGAGACCGTCGAGACGGCGTCGGCCGAGCACGTCGCGCAGCCGTTCGACGCCGAGCACCCGCTGTTCATCCTCTACACCAGCGGCACCACCGCCCGCCCGAAGGGCATCCTGCACACCACCGGCGGCTACCTCACCCAGGCCGCGTGGACGACGCACGCGGTGTTCGACCTGAAGCCCGACAGCGACGTCTACTGGTGCACCGCCGACATCGGCTGGGTCACCGGGCACTCCTACATCGTGTACGGGCCGCTGGCCAACGGCGCCACCCAGGTGATGTACGAGGGCACCCCGGACACCCCGCACAAGGGCCGGTTCTGGGAGATCGTCGACAAGTACAAGGTCAGCATCCTCTACACCGCGCCGACGCTGATCCGCACCATGATGAAGTGGGGCGAGGACATCCCGGCGGGCTTCGACCTGTCGTCGCTGCGCCTGCTGGGCAGCGTCGGCGAGCCGATCAACCCGGAGGCGTGGATGTGGTACCGCCAGCACGTCGGCCGGGACGAGCTGCCGATCGTGGACACCTGGTGGCAGACCGAGACCGGCGCGATCATGATCTCCCCGCTGCCGGGGGTGACCGCGGCCAAGCCGGGTTCGGCGATGACCCCGCTGCCCGGCATCGTCGCCGACGTGGTGGACGACCAGGGCCAGTCGGTGCCCAACGGCGGGGGCGGCTACCTGGTGCTGCGTGAGCCGTGGCCGTCGATGCTGCGCACCATCTGGGGCGACGACAACCGGTTCATCGAGACGTACTGGTCCCGGTTCGAGGGCATGTACTTCGCCGGGGACGGCGCCAAGAAGGACGACGACGGGCACATCTGGCTGCTCGGCCGGGTCGACGACGTGATGCTGGTGTCCGGGCACAACATCTCCACCACCGAGGTGGAGTCGGCGCTGGTGTCGCACCCGGCGGTGGCCGAGGCGGCGGTGGTCGGCGCGACCGACCCGACCACCGGGCAGGCGATCGTCGCGTTCGCCATCCCGCGTGGCACCGCCGACACCGCGGGCGAGGCGGGTGAGCAGCTCATCGCCGAGCTGCGCAACCACGTCGCGAAGACGCTCGGCCCGATCGCCAAGCCCCGGCAGATCATGCTGGTGCCGGAGCTGCCGAAGACCCGCTCCGGCAAGATCATGCGCCGGTTGCTGCGGGACGTGGCGGAGAACCGGTCGCTGGGTGACGTGACGACGCTCCAGGACTCCTCGGTGATGGAGCTGATCTCCTCCGGGCTCAGCGGTGGGAAGTCCGACGAGGACTGACGACAGCCGTACCCGACGGTGGGTGCCGGTCCGTGAGGGCCGGCACCCACCGTCTTTTTAGGGGTACGAATCGGTCGGTAGGCCGAGCCGACTCGGGCTGAACGGGCAGAGGCACCGTCGCCCCCTTCCGGGTGAGAACCCTTCTCATTTAGGTTCAGCGATATCGACTGGGCTCGACAGAGGTCTCACCGGCGATCCCTTTCCCATGCCCGAGAAACGGAGTGGCATGAACATTCTCCCGTCCACCAGGGCACGTCGACGGCTCCTCGTCGCGTTGCCCGCCCTCGCTCTCGTCGCCTCGTCACTGACCGTGACCGGCAGTGCGGCGGCCCAACCTGCCGGGCCGGCCACACCGACCCGGATCGGGGCCGACGAGCATTACCTCAACTACGCCGAGCCGGAGGTGCAGCCGGACACCGCGGGTAAGGAGGTCCGGGGCGCCGACGGGATCCGCACCCCGGCGGCGGACGAGGCCCGCGCGTACGACCGTAAGTTCGCCGGCGGCAACCCGGTGGCCGCCCGGGAGCTGGCCCGTAACGAGGCCCGGGCGATCCGGACCGGGCAGAGCCCGCGCGCGTTCAAGAAGGCCAAGAGCACCCAGACGGCCAAGCTGCTCACCCTGCTGGTCGAGTTCAACGACCAGGCCAACGACGACTTCACCGGGGTGATGGTCCCCAAGACGGTCTTCGAGGACCGCACCTGCGTGCCCGGCACCGTCCAGAACGGACCGAAGCACAACAACATCCCCAACCCGGCGACCCTGCCGCACGAGGACAACAACTCGATGTGGGTGCCGGACTTCTCCCCGGCCCACTTCGACAAGATGCTCTACACCAAGCAGGGCATCACCGAGCGGGTGCGTAAGGACCTCAAGGGACCGGACGGCAAGAAGGGTATCGACCTGTCCGGCCGCACCATGCACAACATGTACCTGGAGATGTCCAAGGGTGCGTACACGGTGGACGGGCAGGCCAGCCCGTGGATCACCGTGCCGCACTCGGAGGGCTGGTACGCGGCCTCGCGCTGCTTCCAGGACGAGACCGGCGCCTGGGTCGCCGGCCGGCAGCAGGCGATGAACGGCCACCCGGACAACCCGCAGGGTGCGGGGCGGCTCGCCACCGACGCGATCGACGCGCTGGCCGCCAGCGACCCCAGCTTCCCGTGGGCCGACTACGACATCGAGGACCAGGGTGACCGCGACGGCGACGGCAACGTCAACGAGCCGGACGGCGTGATCGACCACCTGGTGCTGGTGCACGCCGGTCAGGGCAAGTCCCGGGGCGGCGGCGACCAGGGCGTGTACGCGGTCTGGGCGCACTCCTCGACGGTCGCCGGCGGCTACACCATCCCCGGCACCAACCTGAAGGTGTCCAACTACATCGTGCAGCCGGAGGACGCCGGGGTCGGCGTCTTCGCCCACGAGTTCGGCCACGACCTGGGTCTGCCGGACCTCTACGACACCTCGGGTAACGCCGACTCGGACGTCGACTTCTGGGACCTGATGGCGTCCGGCTCGCACACCGGTGAGATCTTCCAGGCCCTGCCCACCCACATGGGCATCTGGGACAAGTGGGTGCTGGGCTGGGCCGATCCGCTGACCATCGCCCCCGGCACCCGGACCCGGACGGCATCGCTCGGGCAGACCTCGCGGACCCCGGTCGGCACCCAGGACGGCATCAAGATCGACCTGCCGGACAAGGTGGTCACCCTCGCCCAGCCGCACAGCGGCACCGGCATGTGGTACAGCGGGGCCGACCAGGCATGGGCGGACGTCAAGCTCAGCCGGCAGGTGGCCGTCCCGGCCGCCGGTGACGCGAAGTTCTGGATGTGGAACAACTACGTCATCGAGGAGGACTGGGACTTCGGCTTCGTGGAGGTCTCGACCGACGGCGGGGCCACCTGGGCCGAGCAGAAGGTCTACGACGAGGCCGGCGCGCTGGTCTCCACGAACGACGGTTACGCCGACCCGAACGGCCGCATGGTCGACTTCGGCAACAAGAAGTACGGCCTGACCGGCAGCACCGACGGCTGGCGGCATGACTGGATCGACCTGTCGGCGTACGCCGGAACGACCGTGCAGGTGCGGCTGCGGTACGCCACCGACGAGGCGTTCCAGGAGCGGGGCTGGTTCGCCGACGACATCTCGGTCACCGGCGGCGGGGCCACCACGTTCAGCGACAACGTGGAGAGCGGCACGAACGGCTGGACGCAGACCGTCGGCACCTTCACCGACACCACGGGCGCGGGCTGGCACATCGACCCGGGCACCCAGGTCAAGGCGCAGTACTACCTGGCCGAGTGGCGCAACTTCGACGGCTTCGACATGGGCCTGAAGTACGCCTACGACACCATCTACTCGCACGAGGCGTGGAAGGTGGACCGGATCTCGTACAACGCGCCGGGCATGCTGGTCTGGTACCGGGACACGATGCTGGGCGACGTCAACCACGTCACCGGGCAGATGACCGCACTGCCCAGCTACGGGGCCAAGGGCGGGCTGCTGATCGTGGACTCGCACTACGACCCGCTGCGGCGTACCGGTGAGGCGGCGGCGAAGGACCCGTCGGTGCTGGACAACCTGCCGAGCCGGCCCCAGTCGGCGAACGCGGCGTTCTCGCTGAACCCGACGTACCCGTTCACCGAGTGCCTGGAGGCGGCGGACGAGCCGTACAGCGCGTACTGCACCAAGTTCCCGCGGCAGCGCCCGGTGTCGGGCTTCAACGACGCCAAGGGCTGGTACCCGGGCATCGAGATCCGCGACGGCTCGCCGTACGCCCGGGACAACGACGCCTCGGTGGTCGTCCCGTCGCGGGGCAACAAGCCGTACACCACCCGGGTGGTGAACCCGGACGGCACGCCGGCCACCGAGTTCTACGGCGTGACGCTGGGCGGTGGGGCGATCGTGCTCGGCACCGGCAACCCGTCGGACTCGAAGGTCCGCAACGGGGTCTCCATCAAGATCGAGTCGGCCGCGCCGGACAACTCGTACGCGGTCGTCCGGATCACTCCGGCGAAGTACTGAAGTCACGCGTCGGGTACGCCCGGCGATGCGGTGGTAAGGGTCAGTAACTGACTGATTCGGTGAACGGTGGGCCGTCGGCGGACAAGCCGGCGGCCCACTGTTTCCCGCATCCCGGCAACGGAATCGAAATACATCACTGCGATTCTCCACCGGGCCGTCCGCGCTGCTCATGACCGTTGGTGAACACCCGGTGTGTGACGGTGAAAAGCGTTCCCATCAAAATCTTGCAACAAATCGACGCGGACATCTTCCCACCCGTCCCAGCAGTGTCTATGTTCACCATGGGTCCCACTAGTGGGACGTCCATGCCGGCCCGTACCCCCGTTGGGCCGGTTCCCTCACACCGGAGGTACCACGTGCGCAAAGTCGCAGTGGGTCTGCTCGGGCTCTCGCTGACGGCGACAGGTCTGGTGACGGGTACGTCCGCCAGCGCCGCGCCGACGCCGAAGCTCCCGACGGCGGCCCCGTCGGTCGCGGAGCCCGCTAACGCGGACCACGATCTGCCCAACCCGCTCGAAACCAAGCGGCGGGCGCTGCGTCAGGAGGGCCTCAGCGAGGTCCTCTCCGGCAAGGCCAAGGCGCAGAAGATCAACGGCAGCACGGTCGTCAAGGTCGGCAAGACCCAGGCTGCGGGCAAGAACGCCCGGACGACGGCCTCGGGCGTCGCCCAGACGCAGGACCAGTACGTCGAGCTGGGCCGCGAGCGGACCGACAAGATCTTCGTCATCCTCGCGGAGTTCGGCAACGAGCGGCACCCGAGCTACCCGGACCAGGACACGGCCCCGGCCGTCCCCGGCCCGACCCGGTTCGACGGGCCGCTGCACAACGAGATCCCGGCCCCCAACCGGGCGGTGGACAACTCCACCGTCTGGCAGGCCGACTACAACGCCGACCACTTCCGGAAGCTGTACTTCGGCACCGGGCAGGGTGACGAGTCGCTGAAGCAGTACTACGAGGCCCAGTCCTCGGGTCGCTACAGCGTCGAGGGCGAGGTCACCGACTGGGTCAAGGTGAAGTACAACGAGGCCCGGTACGGCCGTTCCAACGGCTACCCCTGCGCCTCGAACGTCTGCAACAACACCTGGGCCCTGGTCCGGGACGCCGCCAACCAGTGGGTCGCCGACCAGAAGGCCGCCGGCCGCACCGACGCCCAGATCGCCGCCGACGTCAAGTCGATGGACGAGTGGGACCGGTACGACTTCGACGGCGACGGCAACTTCAACGAGCCGGACGGCTACATCGACCACTTCCAGATCGTCCACTCCGGCGGCGACCAGGCCGACGGCGACCCGATCCAGGGTGAGGACGCCATCTGGAGCCACCGGTGGTACGCCTTCGCCAGCGACCAGGGCAACACCGGCCCGGCGAACTTCCCGGCCGGCGGCACCCAGATCGGCAACACCGGCGTCTGGATCGGCGACTACACGATCCAGCCGGAGAACGGTGGCCGGAGCGTCTTCTACCACGAGTACGGTCACGACCTCGGTCTGCCGGACGACTACAACGTCATCAACAGCGGTGACAACAACAACGAGCACTGGACCCTGATGGCCCAGAGCCGGCTCGGTGCCAAGAACGACCAGGGCATCGGCGACCGGGGCGGCGACCTCGGCGCGTGGAACAAGCTCCAGCTCGGCTGGCTCGACTACGAGGTCGTGGTGGCCGGCCAGCAGAAGACCCTCAACCTGGGCCCGCAGGAGTACAACTCCGACAAGGCGCAGGGTGCCGTGGTCGTGCTGCCGCAGCGGGAGTACAGCTTCCAGAACGGCAAGCCGTTCGAGGGGACGAAGCAGTTCTTCTCCGGCAACGACGACGACCTGAACACCACGATGACGCGGACGATCGACCTCACCGGGAAGACCAGCGCCGCGCTCACCATGAAGGGTCGTTACTCGATCGAGGCGGACTACGACTACCTCTTCTTCGAGGCCAGCACCGACGGCGGCCAGACCTGGGCCACCCTGCCGGGTACCGCCAACGGCAAGGCCCTCAAGGAGATCTCCCCCGGGCGCTTCGCCCTGGACGGCTCCAGCAACGGCCAGTGGGTCGACGTCAACATCCCGATGAACGCGGCCGCCGGCAAGGTGGTGCAGTTCCGGCTGCGCTACCAGACCGACGGTGGCGTCTCCGAGGGCGGCTTCTACGGTGACGCGATCACCATCACCGCCGACGGGCAGACCGTGCTCACCGACGGTGCGGAGGCCGGTGCCGCCGGTTGGACCCTGAACGGGTTCAGCGTGGTTGCCGAGACCTACATCCGCAAGTTCGACAACTACTACATCGCCGGCAACCGGTCGTACGTGTCGTACGACCAGTACCTCAAGACCGGCCCGTACTACTTCGGTTACGCGAACAGCCGCCCGGACTACGTGGACCACTACGCGTACCAGGAGGGTCTGCTGATCTCCTACTGGAACCTCCGGTGGGCCGACAACGACACCTTCGACCACCCGGGCGAGGGTCGGAACATGATCATCGACGCGCACCCGGAGCCGCTGTACAACCTGACCGGCGCCCCGTGGCGGGCCCGCGTCCAGGTGTACGACGCGCCGTTCAGCCTGAAGAAGGCGGACTCGTTCACGCTGCACATCAACAGCGTGCCGCAGTACGTCCGCGGCCAGGCCGCGCAGCCGCTGTTCGACGACACCAAGCAGTACTGGTACCCGGAGCTGCCGAACCACGGCGTCAAGCTCCCGGCCACCGGCACCAAGATCAAGGTTGTGGAGCAGAACGGCACCTCGCTGAAGGTCCGCTTCTCCTGATCCGCTGATCAGCCGCACCACCTGCTGTAACCCGATGCCCGGGCAGGACTCCTGCCCGGGCATCGGCCCGTCCGGGGCTGGCCGGATGCCGCTGCACCGCTGCCGTGGCAGGCTGGCTCTGCGCGTACCCGTGACGGGTGCGCCGGGAACGGAGGCGACCCTGACCGACGACCGGACCCCGACCACCGATCCGCCGGCCGGCACCCGCGCACCGGCCCCGCCCGCCGATGCACCGGCCCCGCCCCCCGGCGCACCGACCACGCCCGGCGGCTCACCAACCATGCCCGCCGGCGCAGCGGCCCCGGCCGCCGGCCGACCGGCACCGCTCTCCGCCGCACCGCCGCCCGCCCCGCGCCGGCCCGCCGCACCCCCACGGCACCCCACCGACCGACGCCGGCCGGACCGGCTCGCCGGCCGGATCACCCGGGGCGGCGACGGCCCCTGCTACGGCCTGGTCACCGACGACGGCCACGAGTACGCGCTGCACGGTCCCGGCCTGGGCACCGTCACCGCCGGCAGCACCGTCGTGGTCACCGTCGACCCGGCCGCGCCACCGGCCGCCTGCGGCCCCGGCACCCCGGTCGGCGTCGTCCGGATCAGCGTCGTCCGCTGAGTCCGCTCAGCCCGCCGGACTCCGGTCCGACCCCGGGTACGACCGCCCGGCCGGGTCGGCTGGGCGATCGACAGGCGCCGAGGTCCTAGGCTGTGCCCATGACCGAGCAGCGTGGCGGGCCCACCGACGAGTCCTGCGTCCTCACCGAGGGGCCGTGGACGCACCGGTTCGTCGGCGCGAACGGCAGCCGGTTCCACGTCGTCGAGGCGGGCACCGGGCCGATGGTGCTCTTCCTGCACGGCTTCCCCGAACACTGGTGGGCCTGGCACGCGATGCTCCCCGCCATCGCCGACGCCGGCTTCCGGGCCGTCGCGGTGGACCTGCGCGGTTACGGTGCCAGCGACAAACCACCCCGGGGGTACGACGGGTACACCCTCGCCGCCGACGTCGCCGGCCTGATCCGCGCCCTCGGGGAACGGTCGGCCACCGTGGTCGGCGCCGGCTCGGGCGGGCTGATCGGCTGGACAGCCGCCTCGTTCCATCCCACCCTGGTCCGCCGGCTGGTGGTGCTCGGCGCGCCCCATCCACTGCGGTTGCGCGCGGCCATCTTCGCCGACCCGCGCGGGCAGTTCGCCGCCTCCACCCCGGCGCTGAAGTTCCAACTCCCCCGGTACGAGCACGTGCTCACCCGCAACGACGCCGCCGAGGTGCAGCAGATGCTGAGCCGCTGGGGCGGCCCCCGCTGGGTGGACGGCCCCGACTTCGCCGGGTACGCGTCTCGCTGCCGGGAGGCGATGCTGATCCCGCAGGCCGCCTTCTGCGCGCTGGAGGGCTACCGGTGGGCCTTCCGCTCGGTGCTGCGGCTGCACGGCTACCGGTTCGTCCGGCTGATGCAGAAGCCCCTGGTCACCCCCACCCTCCAGCTGCACGGGGCGGTCGACGTCGCGTCCCTGCCGCGCACCGCGCAGGGCTCCGGCCGGTACGTCAGCGCCCCCTACGAGTGGCGGCTGCTCGACGGGGTGGGCCACTTTCCCCACGTGGAGGCCGGCGACGTGGTGCTCGGCGAGATCCTGCGCTGGACCAAGTCCTGACCCGAGCGGCCCGGTCGACGGTCCCCTGTCGACGGTCCCGGACGGGCCGGGGCCGGGCCTCCGGGGCGGACTTGCCGGCCAGGGTCGGGGCGGCGGTCAGACGCGCTGTTCGCGCAGGTCGGCGACCTCGCCGGCCGGTGCCCAGCCCTGGTAGACGCCGAAGTCGAAGACCTCCAGCCCCATCGCCTGCGCCACCGGCCAGCGACCACCCGTGTACTCGACCCGCAGCCACCCGTCGTGCTCGCCGAGCACGATGAACGGCTGCCCCTGCCAGGTGCAGGTGGTCCGCACGTACGCCAGGTCCTCGACCTCGCCGGCCGGCACCACCCGCACGTACCGGCCGGGGCGTACCTCCTCGAAGCCGTCGGCGGGTTCCGGCTGGTAGATCCGCACGTGCTCGCCGTCCGGACTGACCTGGTACTCCCGTCCCTGCCAGCGGGCCACGTAACCGTCACGCATCACGGCTCGCCCACCCGTCGCCAGACCAGCGCGTCGGTGTCCAGGATGGCGATCACCCGTTCGGTGCCCTCCGTGCCGATCCGCCAGAGCTGTGCGCCGTGCGGCAACCGGGCGCTGTCCACCTTGAACTCGGCCACCACGTCGCTGCTCTCCCCGGGGGCGAACCCGTTACCCCGGAACGGCGCGCGCTCGATCACCCAGCCCTCCATGGCCCGCATCGCCGCCTCGTTCTGCCCGCCGTACGGGATGCGGTAGAGACTCGGCCGGTACGCGGGCCAGCGCAGCACGTAGGTGGCCTCGGCGTCGCGGGCGAAGGGCGAATCGGGGTAGCCCAGCCCCAGGGCGTCGTGCAGCTCCGCAGGGGTGGTCAGGTGGGCCAGTTCGCCGGCCCGGTGCACGAACCCGGAGACCCGGTCGTAGCCGCGTTCCAGGTAGTAGGCGAGTTGGCTCGGGGCGACCGCCTTCTGCATCACCACCGGACGGGACGGGTCGGTGACGGGCGGGGCGTACCGGGTGCGTTCGGCGGGTGCCTCGGCGGCGGCCACCGGCTCCACGTCCGCCTCGTCGCCGAGCCCGACCTCGGCCGCCCAGCTGGCCAGGGCCACGATCTGCTCACCGGGGAGCTTGGCCCCGACCGGGGTGCCCGGATTGACGGCGAACGCCCAGCTCGGGTCCGGCCACCGCCGGATCAGCTGCACGAAGCGCACCTCGATCGTGTCGACCGGCGGCACGTCGTGCTCGGCCAGCCGCTCCGGTGAGGTGTAGACCACCACGTACGTCTCACCGTCGGTCGTCCCGGTACGCCACTGGAAACCGGGCTCGCCGGGGCGGCTGCCGGCCACCGAGTCGGGGTTGACCGGAAGCAGCACCCGGGCCAGCAGCAGGGTGGAGAGGAAGCCGTCGGTGCTGCCCGCACCGACCGCGTCCAACAGGTTCTCCTCGACCTCGTTGGCCGGCAGGAACGGCTCGTCGGCGGTCGTCGGGGTGTCCGCACCGGCGGACGTCGACGGGGCCCCGGGCGGCGTGCCGCCGGTCGCGGCCGGATCGGCGGCCGGGCCCGGTGCCGCCGGGGAGGTCGGCGCGGCGGTGGTCGGTGCCGCCGGAGAGGTCGGCGCGGCGGTGGTCGGTGCCGCCGGGGAGGTCGGCGCGGCCCGTTCGGCGGCGGGGGTCCACAGGTCGACCGGGGTGGAACGCGGGTCGGCGCCGTCCGCGTCCGGAGCGGCGACCGTCGGAGCGGCTCCGGCGGCGGGCCGGGCCGGCGCACCGTTGGTGACGCCACCTGCGGCGTCCCCCGTCGGGGCGGGGGCGACGGACCCCGCCGCCGGGCTCCCGGCGGGCGCGCCGCCCGCCGCCACGTCGTCGGCCGTCGGAGCGGCCCACGCCTGCCCCGCAGCCGGCCCGGTGACCGGTGCCGCCGGTGCGGATGCGGACGGTGCCGGGGTGGGCGGTGCCGCCGATGCGGAAGGTGCCGGTGCCGGCGTGGACGAAAGGACGGTCGGAGCGCTGACCGGCGGGGTCGCCGCCACCGGTGGGGCTGCCGCGTCCGGTGGGGCCGCCGCCACCTCCGCTCGGGCCTTCGCGGCGGCCCGCTCGGCGGACGGGGTCCACAGGTCACCCGGAGCAGGGCGGGACCGGGCGACCGGTGGCGGGCCGGCGGGCGACGGCGGGGGAACCGGCCCGGGTGCGGACGGACGGCCGGGAGCGCCGAACGGCCCGGCCGTTCCGTTCAGGTTGACCGTGTCCTCGGCACCCGGACCCCCGGCCGGCGGCGCTGCGGGCGCGGGTGCCGACGTCGGCACCTGCGGCGGCGCGGGAGCGGCCGGGGGCACGAACGGCGCGGCGGCCGGCCGGGGGACGACCGGCGGCACGGAGGCCGCCGGGGGGACGAACGGCGGTCCCTGGGCGGCGGACGGGGCCGGCGCGGGGGCGACCGGGAGGTCGCGGGACTCCAGGATCACACCCTCTATCACGATGGGCATGAACCCCCGGCGGGACACCGGCGGCGCGGAGACCGGCTCGGCGACGGAGGGCGGCAGCTCCTCCGCCTCGCCCCGGGCGGGACCGGCCGGAGCGGTCGGCCCGGCCGGGCCGGTCGGAGCGGTCGGCCCGGTCGGAGCAGCCGGACCGGCAGGTGGAGCGGCGAACGGGTCGACCGGTGGGTGCGGCTGGCGCACCCCGGAGGAGGACCCGTCCGGGGTGGGCTGCCGGCGGGGCAACGCCTGGTTGGCCTCCGCCGCCGGTGGTGGCGTACGGAAGGCGCGGGTCGCCTCCTCCTCCGCCGCCGGGCCGACGTGGAAGGCCCGGGTGGGCTCGCCACCGGGCGGGTCCACCCGGAAGGCCCGGGTCGGCTCCTCGGCCAGCGGGTCCGGGAAGCGGCCGGCCGGGGGCACCCCGTTGCCGGGACCGGACCGGGCCGGCGGATCGGTCACCCGGAACGCGCGGGCGGCTTCGTCCTCGCCCGGTTGGGTGGGTGCGGGGCGACGTCGGGGAAAGGGTTGACCGCCCATCCCGGGCCGGGTCGGTGGGGCCGCCCGCTCACCCGAGCGCAACGGATTGTCCCGGGGTGACCGGGTGGCACCACGGGCGCTGGACGGCTCGAAGAACGAGGTGCGCCCGTTGGCCGGGCCGGCGGGCTCCTCGCCCAGCAACCGGCGGCGGGGAACCGCCGGCCAGCCGGCGTTGGTCGTCCCCGGCACGGCGGGGGGATCGGGGAAGGCGGGTCGGCCCTGCTCGGGCGGACCGGCGGTGGTGGTGCGCGGGCCACCACCGGGCGGGCCACCACCGGGTGGGGCGACCGGACGCCCCCGCTCGTCGGTCAGCGACGCGCCCGTCGCCGGGCGGATGCCACCCCCGGCGGGTGGCGCGGCGGCGGACGACGCCGGCCGGGGTTGGGCCCGGCCGGCGGAGAGGTCGGCGGTCGGCTCGACGTCGGCCGGCCTACCGGGCGTGGTCCGCACCGGCGTCTGGTCGACCTCCCCCCGGGGGCGCGCCCCCGGGGCGCGACCGGGCAGCCGGACGTCACCCCGGGAGAGCTGCGAGACGAACCAGGCGGGCAGGTAGCCCTCGATCGGCAGCCCGGGGTTCACCGCCAGCCACCACTCGTGGTTGGGCCACTCGGCGGCCAGGTCGGCGTAGCGGCTGCGCCGGTAGGGGCCGGCGGAGGACCCGAGACAGGCGTACATCGCGGCGGCCGAGGTGAAGGCCAGCACGTGGGTGCGGCCACCGGTGGTCCAGGTGCCCCAGCCCATCGGCGTCGCACCGGCGAGGGCCTGACCGGAGACCGGGAGGAAAAGCTCCGAATCGGCCAGAATCCGGAAGTAGAACTCCTGGTCACCGGCGTGCAGCGCGTCCCGCATCGCCGTCTCGGCCTCGGTAGCCGGCTCCCAGTCGGTCACGGCCACCTCTCCTCCCGGATCAGGCCACAGGCGTCGCGTACAACCTACAAGGTGAAAACAAGATCACGATAAGTCGGTCACCGGCCGGGCGGCCTGGTAGCGGACCGGGCGCTAACATCCCGTTGCGGAGTCGACACGATACGGAGGCGGTCGATGTCCCGATCCGGCAGCCGACGACCGTTCGTCACCCTGGCAGCAGCCCTGCTCGCCGTACCACCGGCGGCCGTCGTGGCGTCGGTCACCCCGGCCCGCGCCGCCCCCGGCTGCGCCACGTCGCCCGCGCCGGCCCGTCCGGTCGCCGCCGCCCCGTGGCCCCAGCGACGGTACGCCCCGCAGCGGCTCACCCCGCTGGCCACCGGTTCCGGCGTCACCGTGGCGGTGGTCGACTCGGGCGTCGACAGACGGCACCCCCAACTGCGGGGGCGGGTCCTCGACGGCGCGGACTTCCTCGACCCGGGCGGTGACGGCACCCGGGACTGCGCCGGTCACGGTACCGGGGTGGCCAGCATCATCGCCGCCGGGGAAGGCTCCGGGGTGGCCTTCCGGGGGCTCGCACCCGACGCCCGCATCCTGCCGGTACGGGTGAGCGAGCAGCAGGTCGTCGAGGGGCGGGAGTCGGGGCGTACGGTCAGCGCCGCCGGTTTCGCCCAGGCGGTGCGGTGGGCGGTGGACCACGACGCCGACGTGCTCAACCTCTCCGTCGTCCTGTACGCCGACAATCCCGCCGTACGCGAGGCGATCGACTACGCGCTGCGGCGGGACGTGGTGGTGGTGGCCGCCGCCGGCAACCTGCACGACGGCGGGGACCCGCTGCCCTATCCGGCGGCGTACGACGGGGTGCTCGGCGTCGGCGCGGTCACCCCGGACGGTGTGCGCGCCTCGTTCTCCCAGGTCGGCCCGTACGTCGATCTGGTCGCGCCGGGCGGCGACGTGCTGATGGCCGCGCCGGGGCAGGGTCACCGGCGGGCCGAGGGCACCAGTTACGCCGCCCCGTTCGTGGCGGGCACCGCCGCCCTGCTGCGGCAGTACCGGCCGGACCTGAGCGCCGCCGAGGTGACCCGCCGGATCGTCGGCACCACCGATCCGGCACCGGGTGGCCGGGAGGGCGGTTACGGTGCCGGCGTGCTCAACCCGTACCGGGCGGTGGTGGAGACCGGTGGTGCTCCCCGGCCGGTCGCCCGCCCGACGACGGTCCTGCCGGTGCCGCAGGCCGACCCGGCGTCGCTGGCGCGGGGGCAGCGGCGGGCGGCGGCCCGGCAGCGGGCGTTGCTGGTCGCCACGGCCGTCGGCGGGACGGTGGTGGTGGCGGTGCTGCTGGCCGTGGTGCTTCCCCGGGGCGTCCGCCGCCGCTGGCACCCGGCCGGCCCGGCCTGACGGTGACGCCCGACCGTCGGCCGGCCGGGCGTCACCGCCGGGGAACCGCCGGCAGCGTCACCCTCGCGGAGCCGCCAGGGCCACCGGAGCCGCCAGGGCCGCCGGAGATCCGCCGGGCGGCCCGTTCACTGGAACAGGCCGGTGTTGCGCTTCTCCGTGTCGAGGTAGTCGGCGGCGGAGTCGTCCACGGCGAGCTTGATGTCCCGCAGCATCGCCTGGAGATCCTGCGATGCGGAGCGCCACCGCGCCTGCCGCTGCTCGTACGCCCGGCGGGCCTCGCCGTCCCAGCCGGCGACCAGCGGGGCGGCGTCCCGTTCGAGCTGGCCGAGCTGCGCGTCGAGGGTGTTCAGTGCCTTCTGGATGTCCGCGCCCGCCTGGTGCAGCGCGGCGAAGTTGACGACCAGCACACCGTGGTCCATCGGATCGTTCCTCCCCGGGGTTCTGGTTAGAGCGGCAGTTGGATGCCGCGACTGGTGCCGGCGACCCGGCCGGCGGCCTCGGTGTCCGAGGCGTCGTACTGGCGGCCGGCGGTGCGGATGGCCGTCGCGGTCTCCCGCAGCGCCCGTTGCAGCGCGGCCTGGTCCCGCCCCCACTGCTGTTTGACCTGCTCGAAGGAGCGCCCACCGGCACCCCGCCAGGCCTGCTGCAACACCTCCAGCTCGGCCATCAGGCCGGTCAGCATGGCCTGCAACGACTGGTCCACCTGCTCGAACCTGGTGGCGGTGTGGTGCATCACCGCCGCTTCTGCCTGGGTCTGGGACACCCGGACGTCACCTCGTCTCCCCGGTCGGGGCCGACCGCCGGCCGTCCACCACGGACGCGCCGTCCGTCGGTATGGGACCGGACGGACCTGGTCGGCGAATCAGTCGCTGACGGTAGTCGCACCGTCGCCGTTGTGCTACCCCGCCCACCTCCCCTGTGGACAACCCACCCGACGCCGGGCGGGCGGGACCCCCACCGGGTCAGCCGACCACTACGATGGGTCACGCTCCCGTCGCGTTCCGGTCTCGGCCGGAGAATCCTGGCGGGGCACCCGACAGCCGGTGACGGGCGGGCACACGGAGGAGACGCGGTGACGGCGAGCACGACCGACCGACCGCTCCGGCGGGCCACCCAGGGCCCGCCCCGGCACCGCCCCGGCACCGCCGTACACCCCGGTCAGGTCGTCGCCACGCAGGTCGCGCTCGCGTTACCGGTGGCCGCGTACGGTCGCGGGCCGGTGCCCACGGTGCTCGCCGCGGTCGGTGCGGTGGTCCTGGCCGGTCTCGGCTGGGGGCGCTGGCACGGGCGGTGGCTGTTCGACTGGTGGGGCACCGCCGTCGGGTTCCTCACCCGCCGGCACGCCCTGCCCGCCGGCACCGCCCCGGAGGCACTCCTGGGCCTGCTGCTTCCCGACGCCGCGCTGGCCGGCGTGGAGTTGGCCGACGGGCCGGCGGGGGTGGTCGACGACGCCACCGGGCTGGCCGTCCTGCTCGACCTGGGCGACCCGGGCGATCTGCTCGGTGACCGGTCCCACCCGTTGCCGGCGCCCGGCACGCTGCTCCCGCCGGCCGGGCCGGAGCAGCCGCCGGTGCGGGTGCAGGTGCTGCTGCACGCCGTGCCGGCCCCGGCGGCGGCCGGTGGCGCGGCCGGCACGTCGTACCGGCAGTTGACCGAAGGGCGGGTGCCGGGTCAGGAGCGGGCCCTGCTCGCCGTCCGGGTGCTGCGGGCACCCGGCTGGTCCGACGCGGACCTGCGTCGGGCGCTGGCCGGCACGGTGCGGCGGATCGTCCGCCGGGTGGGGCCACTGCCGGCCCGTCCGCTGGGCGGGCACGCCGCGCTACGGGTGCTGGCCGAACTCGCCCACCACGACCCCGACCGGCCGGTGCGCGAGAGCTGGTCGAGGTTGTGCACCGGCGACCAGCACCAGGCCACCTTCCGGTTGGTCCGCTGGCCGGACGCTCGGGTCGATCCGGGTCGCCGCCTGGTGTCCCGACTGCTGGCCCTGCCGGCGACCGCCACCACCGTCGCGGTCGGGGCCGGCCCGCGCGTCGGCGACGCCGCACCGGCGACGTGCCTGACGGTACGGCTGGCCGCCACCACCCCGGTCGCGCTGGAACACGCCGCCGAGGGGTTGTCCCGGCTCGTCGCCGACGCCGGTGGTGAGCTGCGTCGACTCGACGGGGCGCAGTTGCCCGGCCTGGCCGCCACGTTGCCGTTGGCGGCGCCCGGGGTGGCCACGCCGGGGGTCGAGCCGCCGGAACTGACCCTCGGCGGGGCGGGCCTGATGGTGGGGGCCAACCGGCAGGGCGGCGCGGTGACGGTCCGGTTGTTCCGCGCCGAGGGCACCCGGTTGGTGCTGGTCGGCGGGCTGGCGGCGGCCCAGTTGCTGGTGCTGCGGGCGTTGGCGCTGGGGGCCGGGGTGCTGGTGCAGACCGGTCGGCCACGCGCCTGGGAGCCGTTCGTACGCGGGGTCGGCGGGCAGCAGGGCGGGGTGGTGGTGGTCCCGAGCGGGCGGGCGGTCGGCGTCACCGGCTCCCCGCTGCGCCCGCTGCTGGTGGTGGCCGACGCGGGTACGGCTGCCGGCGAGCCGCCGCCCGGGGCGGGGTGGGTGTCCACCCTGGTGGTCCGGGACGGGTTGACCCCGGCGGACGTCGACACCCTCGGCCGGGCCGACCTGGCGGTGCTGCAACCCCTCGACCCGTCGGAGGCCGCCCTGGCGGGCACCGCGCTGGGGCTGGGCGGTGCGGCGGAGTGGTTGACCCGCATCCGGGACGACATGGTCGCGGTGGTCAACCGGCGGGCGCTGCGCTGGGCGCTGCTCTCGCCCACCCCGATCGAGTCGCAACTGGTCGGTCGGCCCGGCCGGCGCTGACCGCACGGGTCACCGTGGTTTCCCTGGCTGGACGGCACGTGACACGATCCCGGCCATGGATTTTCTGAAGGGTCTTCTGATCCGGCTGGGCTCCACGGTGGTGGCGTTCTGGCTGGCGACGCTGCTCATCCCCGGCATCACGCTCGACACCGGCTCGGCCGGCGAGGCGATCGTCACCCTGGTGCTGGTCTCGGTGATCTTCGGCGTGGTCAACGCCGTGCTCCAGCCGGTCATCAAGACCGTCGGCTGCGGCTTCTACCTGCTCACCCTCGGGCTGATCGCCCTGGTCGTCAACGGGCTGCTGTTCCTGCTCACCAGCTGGATCGCCGAGCAGGCGGACCTGCCGTTTCACGTGGACGGGTTCTGGCCCGAGGCGGTGCTGGGCGCGCTCCTGGTGGGCATCGTGACCTGGATCCTCGGGGCGATCCTCGACCGCGACTGAACCGGTGGCCGGCCGCCGCTCCCGCGGGGCGGTGGCCGGCCGGCGTCGCCCCGCCGGGGCGGCCACCGGACGGGCACCGGTCGGCGGGACGGCCACCGGGCGGGAATTGGCTGGCGGGACGGCCACCGGACGGGGTTAGCGTGGCGGGGTGTTCTCGTTGACCCATCCCGACGGCTGGCAGCTCGACACCGACCCGGAGCGCATCGACCGGGACCGGGTGCACCACTGGCTCTCCACCGACGCCTACTGGGCGCTGGGGCGCAGCCGGGAGACGACGGAGCGGGCCCTCGCCGGCTCGACCCCGTACGGCGTCTACCGACCGCAGGACGGCGGGCAGGTCGCGATCGCCCGGGTGGTCACCGACCGGGCCACCTTCGGCTGGCTCTGCGACCTCTACGTCGACCCGCAGGCGCGGGGGCGCGGCCTGGGCACCTGGCTGGCCGGCTCGATCCGCGACCATCTCGCCGGGTACGGCGTACGCCGGATCGCGCTGTCGACCGCCGACGCCCACGGGGTGTACGCGAAGCTGGGCTTCACCCCGGCGTCCCCGGCGCGGTGGATGGAGTGGGTGCACCAGCGGTGACCCCGCTCACCGGAAAGGAGCCCGATCCGGCCGTACCCCTTACGGTGGGATCGTGACTCCGCTACGGCTCGGCTACCTGTACGGCTTCGGCGCGTACCTGCTCTGGGGTTTCATCCCGATCTACCTCAAGCTGCTCCGGCCGGCCGGGCCGTTGGAGATCCTCGCCCACCGGATCATCTGGTCGGTGGTGTTCGTCGCGCTGCTGCTCGCCGCACTGCGCAACGTCGGCTTCCTGCGGTCGCTGGCCCGCCGCCCCCGGACGCTGGCCGGGATCGTCGTCGCGGCGGCGCTGATCGCGGTGAACTGGGGCACCTACATCTACGGGGTGAACTCCGCCCGGGTGGTGGAGACCGCCCTCGGCTACTTCATCAACCCGCTGGTGTCGGTGCTGCTCGGGGTGCTGGTGCTGCGGGAGCGGCTGCGCCCGGCACAGTGGGTGGCGCTCGGGGTGGGAGCGGCGGCGGTCGCGGTGCTCACCGTCGACTACGGCCGGCTGCCCTACCTGGCGTTGATCCTGGCGGCCAGCTTCGCCGGCTACGGGTTGACCAAGAAGCGGCTCGGGCTGCCGGCGGCGGAGGGGCTGTTCGTCGAGTCGGCCGTGCTGGCGCTGCCCGCCCTGGGCTACCTGGGCTGGTTGGTGAGCCGGGGTGGGTCGACGTTCGGCGAGGTCTCGGCCGGGCACACCGCGCTGCTGGTGGCGGCCGGGGCGGTGACGGCCGTCCCGCTGCTGCTGTTCGCGGGCGCGGCCAACCGGCTGCCGCTGACCGCGCTCGGCATGCTCCAGTACGTGGCCCCCGTCCTCCAGCTCGGCTGCGGCGTGCTGATCTTCCACGAGCCGATGCCGCCGGCCCGGCTGGCCGGCTTCACCCTGGTCTGGCTGGCCCTGGTGATCTTCAGCCTGGACGCGCTGCGCAACGGTCGACGCACCCGGGCCGCCGCCCGCGCCGCCGATCCGCTGCCCGCCACCGTGCACTGAACCACCCGACCGCCGCGCGGCCTACGGGGATCAGCGGACGTCGTAGCTGAGCACCAGCGTCCCGTCGGCGCGCAGCAGTTCGAGGCGGACCAGTTCGGCGTCGGTGAACCGGGTCGCCCCGCGCAGGTTCACGTCGTCGCCGGGGGCGGCCAGCCAGGAGGCGATCTGCTCCGTCGCGTCGTCCGGCCCCCGGGCCACCAGCCGGAACGTGTACGCCTTGCCGTAGCCGGCCGTCGCGTCGTACCCGCAGTGCATGGTGACCTCGGTGCCCCACTTGGTGCCGCTCAGCCCGATCTCGGCGTGCACCGCCGGGGTCTTGGCCGCGACCGGCGCCATCGACACCATCCGTACCGCCTGGGTGGTCGGCGTGGGCGTCGGGGCCGGACGCAGGGCGGACGCCCCGGCGACGCCCAGCACCAGGGCGAACCCGGCGGCGACGAGGGCGGTCAGCGCGTACCGTCGGCGGCTGCGGGTCCGCTCCCGACGGCGACGGTCCCGGGCGGTGGCGATCAGGTCGGGCACCCGGCTGACCTCGGGCGGTGGCGGAAGGAACTCCTCCAGCGTGGTCGGGTCGAGCCGGCCCAGCAGACCCGGCAGCACGGCGATCTCGGCCACCGCGTCCCGGCACGCCGCGCACCCGGCCAGGTGCCGCTCGTAGGCGGCCCGGTCGGCGGGGGCGAGCGCACCCAGCACGTACGCGCCGTCGTCGTGTGCGAACTCGCAGCGGGTCATCCGGTCACCCCCATCTCGGCCAGGGCCAACCGTAGTGAACGCAACGCGTAGTGGGTGCGGGACTTGACCGTCCCCGGTGGCACCCCCAGCCGGGCCGCCGCCTCGGCCACCGAACGGCCCTGGTAGAAGCACTCGACCAGCACCTCCCGGTGGGTGGGGCTGAGCCGGCTCAGCGCCTCGGCGATGGTCCAGGCCTCCACCGCGCGCTCCGCTTCGTCCACCGTCTCGGGCGGCTCGGGAAGGTCGTCGGTGAACACCTCGCCGACTCGGGTCGACCGTCGCCGCCAGGCGTCGATCGCCAGGTTGCGGGCGGTCGTGAAGAGCCACGCACGGACCGAGCCGCGACGCGGGTCCAGCGACTCGGGGTGCCGCCAGGCCCGCAGCAGGGTCTCCTGCACCAGGTCCTCGGCCCGGGTGCGGTCCCCGTTGACCAGCCGCAGCGCGTGCGCGTAGAGCGCCTCGGCGTGCTCGTCGTGCAGGGCGCGCAGCAGTTGGGCGTCGTGGTCGCTGATGGTGATCCCCTCGCTTCCCGCCCGACGGGTCCGGCGAACGTGTCCGCCGGTTATTACGCGCCGTGACCCCGAACGGTTCAGCGGTGACTGCTGTTCACATCCGGTTCACACCGAGTCCGGTGGCCGCTCACCCCGTCCTGGCAGCGTCCGGCCGGTACGCACGTCGCGCAGGTGACAACGGCGTGCCACCGACCTGCTTCCAGGAGGCTTTCTTCCATGAGCGACCGCCCCCGGCTGCTCCCGCTGCTCGGCACCACCCGGCACGGCAGCCGCGATGCGATGACCTGCCTGTACCGCTGCGGCAACGCCTGCGACCATCCGGTACCCAACACCTCCGACAACACCTACTTCGGCGACCTGGTCGAGGGGGAGGTGACCCGGCGGGGCGTGGTCCGGGCGGGTGCGGTGGGCGCGCTGGTGCTCGGCTTCGGCGGTGCCGCCGCCGGTGCGCTGGCCGGGGCCGTCCCCGCCGCCGCCGCGCCGGCCACCCCGGTGGTGCCGGAGGTGGCCGACCCGACCGCGCCGCAGCGCGGCGTCGGCAACGGCGCGCTGACCTTCAAGCCGATCCCGCCGAACCAGCTCGACACCCTGGTCGTCCCCAACGGGTACGACCACCACGTGGTCATCCGCTGGGGTGACCCCGTGCTGCCCGGTGCGCCCCGGTTCGACCTGCACGGGCAGACCGCCGCCGCCCAGGCCAAGCAGTTCGGCTACAACAACGACTTCGTCGGGGTGCTGCCGCTGGACCGGCGGGGCAGGCGGGCGCTGCTCGTGGTCAACCACGAGTACACCAACGAGGACCTGATGTTCCCCGGCTTCACCGGCCTGGACAACCTCACCGTCGAGCAGCTGCGCACCGCGATGGCCGCGCACGGCATGTCCGTGGTGGAGCTGGAGCGGGTCGACGGCACCGGGCAGTGGCGGGCGGTGGGCCAGGGCCGGCGGCCGTACAACCGACGGGTCACCGCGCTGGCCACGAAGTTCGAGCTGACCGGCCCGGCCGCCGGCTCGGCGTGGCTGCGTACCGCCGCCGACCCGAAGGGCCGCACGGTGGTCGGCACCCTGAACAACTGCGCCGGTGGGGTCACCCCGTGGGGGACGGTGCTCTCCGGCGAGGAGAACTTCAACCAGTACTTCGTCGGCGCCGACGCCGCGCCCGCCGAGCTGAAGCCGAAGTTCGACAGGTACGGCATCACCACCGCCGCCCGCCACCCCAGCGGCAGCCGGAAGTGGGAGCGGGCCGACGAGCGGTTCGACCTGGCGAAGCACCCCAACGAGGCGCACCGGTTCGGGTGGATCGTCGAGATCGACCCGTTCGACCCGGAGAGCCGCCCGCGCAAGCACACCGCGCTGGGCCGGTTCAAGCACGAGGGCGCCAACGTCATCGTGGCCCGCGACAAGCGGGTGGTCGCGTACATGGGTGACGATGAACGCTTCGACTACCTCTACAAGTTCGTCTCCGACAAGAAGTTCATGCCTGGCGACTCCTGGGTGGCCCGCAAGAACAACCTGACCCTGCTGGAGTCGGGCACCCTGTACGTGGCGCAGTTCAACCAGACCAGCGCCGCCGAGATCGACGGCTCGGGCAAGCTACCCGCCGACGGCGCGTTCAACGGCACCGGCCGGTGGATCAGGCTGGTCAGCGGCAACCGCTCGTACGTCGACGGGATGACCGCCGCCGACGTGCTCACCTTCACCCGGCTCGCCGGGGACAAGGTCGGCGCGACGAAGATGGACCGGCCGGAGGACGTCGAGCCGAGCCTGCTCACCGGCAAGGTGTACGTGGCGCTGACCAACAACTCCGACCGGGGCAAGGCCGGCAAGCCGGCGGCCGACGAGATCAACCCGCGCAACCTCAACAAGCACGGGCAGATCCTGGAACTGGTCGAGGACCGGGGCGACAACACGGTCGAGTCCTTCACCTGGTCGCTGCCGATCGTCGCCGGTGACCCGGCCGACCCGTCGACCTACTTCGCCGGGTACGACAAGACGAAGGTGTCGCCGATCTCCTGCCCGGACAACGTCGCCTTCGACGCCACCGGCAACCTCTGGATCTCCACCGACGGCAACGCGTTGGGCAGCAACGACGGCCTGTTCGCCACCGCCGTCGAGGGGCCGGAGCGGGGGCACCTGAAGCAGTTCCTCACCGTGCCGCTGGGTGCGGAGACCTGCGGGCCGTTCATCACCGGTGACAACCGGTCGGTGTTCGTCGCCGTGCAGCACCCCGGTGAGATCACCGGCGCGTCGGTGGAGAAGCCGGCGTCGACCTGGCCGGACGGCGACTACGCCAAGCCGGGCGTGGTGGTCACCTGGCGGCTCGACGGCGGCCCGATCGGCAGCTGACGCGCCCGTCCCGGGTCGGCCCCCGCCGGGCCGGCCGCGAAGGCCCTCTCCCGCTTCGGTCCGGGAGGGGGCCTTCGCCCGTACGCCGGGCTGTCAGAGGTCGGCGGCGATGCCGTCGGCGACCGCGCGGGCGGCGGTGAGCAGCTTGGCGCGGACCACCCGGGCGGAGGTCATCATCTCGCTGGCGGGCAGGGCGCAGGCCAGCACCACCCGCCGTTCCATGTCCTTGTCCGGGGTGACCAGGACGGCGGCGCACGCCACCCCCTGCCGGAACTGCCCCAGCTCCAACTGCATGCCCCGCCGGTCGCCGGCGGCCAGATCCGCCTCGAACGCCTCGGGGCTGGTCAGGGTGGCGGTGGTGAACGGCCGCATGCCGTAGTCGCGCAGGTAGCGCAGGCGCTGCTCGGTGGTGAGGGTGGCCAGCAGCGCCTTGCCCAGGGCGGTGGCGTGCGCGCCCTCGTCGAAGCCGGGGACCATGTCCTCCAGGTACGGCGAGCGGGCCCCCTCGGCGACGGCGGTGACCGCCACCTGGCCGCCGACGAACCGACCCAGGTAGTGGCTCCAGCCGGTGTCGACGGCGGCCCGCCGCAGCGACTCGCCGACGGCGGCCGGGCCCCGGAACGCGGTGACCAGTTCCCGGTACCGGTCGGCGATCTCCAGTCCGACGATGTAGGTGCCGTCCTCCCGCCGGATCACGTAACCCTCGTAGGCCAGGGTGCGCACCAGGTGGTACGTGGTGGCGACGGTCAGCTCGCAGCGCCGGGCGATCTGCTTGACGGTCAGGCCCTTCGGGGCACGACCGACCGACTCGAGCACGCGTAGCGCGCGGGACACACTTCGGATCAGATCCGAAGGTTCCGCCAGGGGGTCACGCACAACCACCTCCGCAGCCGGGGACTTACACCATATGAAAAACCCGGCCAAGACGGAACGCCCGTTCGGGTGGAGGATGCCAGATCAGGCGGTATACGGCGGGTTCCCAGGCGACACGCCGAGCGTTGTCAGGAACACGACTCGCGTAGGTTGGGCCCACGATGACCGACACCGCCCTCAGCCGTACGCCGGCCGTACGCCCCCTGCGGGCCGGCGGCGGGGCGGTCGCCACCACCATCGCCAGCGTCCTGCCGGTCTTCCTGGTCGGCGGGCTCGCCGTGCAGATGGGCGACGACCTCGGCTTCTCCCCCGCCGGGCTGGGCCTGGCCGTGTCGGTCTACTTCGGCGTCAGCGCGCTCGCCGCGGTGCCGTCGGGCCGGCTGGTGGAGCGGGTCGGCCCGGCCGTGGTGGCCCGCGCCGCCGTCGGACTCGCCGCCGGCTGTCTGCTCGCCATCGCCGGACTGGCCCGCTCGTACCCGGTCCTGGTCGGCCTGCTCGCGCTCAGCGCCGCCGCCAACGCGCTCGGTCAGCTCGCCAGCAACGCCGCGCTGGCCCGGCACGTGCCCGCCCGGCGGCAGGGCCTGTCGTTCGGGGTGAAGCAGGCCGCCATCCCCGCGTCCACCCTGCTGGCCGGGGCGGCGGTACCGGCGATCGCCCTCACCGCCGGCTGGCGCTGGGCGTTCGTGGCCGCCGCCGGGGCCGCGTTGGCCGCGCTACCGGCCGTACCCCCGCAGCCGGCCGGACCGGTACGCGAGCGCGCGGCGGAACGCGGCGGTGGGGCCACCACGGCGCTGGTGGTGGTCGGCGTGGCCGCCACCCTCGCGGCGGGCGCAGCCAACGCGCTGGGCACCTTCGTGGTCGACTCGTCGGTGCACCGGGGCCTCGCCCCCGGCCCGGCCGGACTCGTGCTCACCCTGGGCGGCGCGGTCTGCGTGGCCGCCCGGATCGGCGTCGGCTGGCTGGCCGACCGGCGGGACACCGGTCACGTCGCGCTGATCGCCGTGATGCTGGTGCTCGGGGCCGTCGGGTTGGGGCTGCTGGCGGTGACCGGGGCGGTGCCGCTGACCGTCGGCGTGGTGCTCGGCTTCGGATTGGGCTGGGCGTGGCCCGGCCTGCTGAACTTCGCGGTGGTCCGGCTGCACCCGCAGGCCCCGGCCGCCGCCACCTCGATCACCCAGACCGGGGTGTACGCCGGCGGCTGCCTCGGCCCGCTCGGCCTCGGTGCGCTCGCCACGGCCGGCGGCTACCCGGTGATGTGGCTGACCGCCGGGGTCGCCATGCTCCTCGCCGCCGTCCTCATGCTCACCTGCAGCAGGCTGCTGCGCCGCTCCGCAACGGCCTGAGCGGACCGGACCCGGGTGGCGCGGGGTTCAGCTGGTGCGGTCGGCGATGTAGTCGCAGAGCGACTCCAGCGCCTGCCGGGCCGGAATCCGGGGCAGCGGCGTCAACCGGGCGCGGGCGTCCTCGGCGTAGCTGCGGACGGTCTCCCGGGCCCGCTTGAGCGCCGGGGACTCCCGGAGCAGGCCGAGCGCCTCGGTGTGCAGCGCGTCGTCGACCAGCGGGCCGGTGGCCAGGATCTCCCGCAGCCGCACCGAGGCCGCGTCGGAGTCGTCGCCGGCCAGTGCGTAGAGCACCGGCAGGGTCGGCACCCCCTCCCGCAGGTCGGTGCCGGGTGTCTTGCCCGACTGCATCGACTCGGAGGCGATGTCGAGCAGGTCGTCGGAGAGTTGGAAGGCCACCCCGATGGTCTCGCCGTAGCCGGCGAGGGCCTCGGTGTGCTCCCCGGCCGCCCCACCGAACATGCCGCCGAACCGGGCCGAGGTGGCGATCAGGGAGCCCGTCTTGTCGGCGATCACCCGCAGGTAGTGGTCGACCGGGTCCTCCGTGCGGGGGCCAACGGTCTCGGCGATCTGCCCGTGCACGAGCCGGGCGAAGGTGCGCGCCTGGAGCCGTACCGCCTCCGGGCCGAGGTCAGCGGCGATGTCGGCGGCCCGCGCGAAGAGGTAGTCGCCGACCAGGATGGCCACCGAGTTGGTCCAGCGGGAGTTCGCGCTGGGCGCTCCCCGCCGCACGGCGGCCTCGTCCATCACGTCGTCGTGGTAGAGGGTGGCGAGGTGGGTGAGTTCCATCACCACGGCCGCCGGCACCACCTGCGGGCCCGCCGGGTCGCCGAACTGCGCGCCCAGCGCCACCAGCAACGGCCGGAACCGCTTGCCGCCCGCCTCGACGAGGTGCCGGGCCGCCTCGCTGACGAGCGGGTCGGCGCTGGAGACGCTGGCCCGCAGCTCCACCTCGACGTCGTCCAGCAGGCCCAGCACGGACGCCTCGACCCGCGGATCGGCCAGGTGCACACCGAGCGCACCCACCTGACCCGTGCCCGCCCGGCCCCGACGACCACCGGAGCCGACGGCACCTGAACGCTCCCCCGTCGGAATCACCACGCCATCAACCATGCCACACCCGTTCGACCTGCTCCGGCCGGGGGATACGGCCGTGGGGCCGGCACGCCTGAGCGCACCGGCCCCACGGCCGAACGGAACGGATCACCTGACGAATGCTGCGGCGTCCGTCGCCAGGTCGAGCAGGGGAGCCGGCAGCACGCCGAGGATCAGGGTGGCGGCCACCCCGATCATCAGCGCGGTGGCGGTCAACCCGCCCGGCACCGCGACGGTCGGGGTGCTCTCGCCCGGCTCGGAGAGCCACATCATCACCACGACCCGCAGGTACGGGAAGGCCAGCACCATGCTGGTCAGCACACCGGCCACCACCAGCCAGGCGTGTCCGCTCTCCAGCGCCGGACCGAAGACCGCGAACTTGCTCATGAAGCCGCTGGTCAACGGGATACCGGCGAAGGCCAGCAGGATGAAGGTGAAGACCCCGGCGTAGAACGGCGAGCGGCGGCCCAGCCCGGCCCAGCGGGACAGGTGGGTGGCCTCCCCGTCGGCGTCCCGGACCAGGGTCACCACGGCGAACGCGGCGAGCACCGAGAAGCCGTACGCGGCCAGGTAGAACATCGTGCCGGAGACGCCCGCGCCGGTCGGGGCGAGCACCCCGACGAGCAGGTAGCCGGCGTTGGCGATCGACGAGTACGCCAGCAGCCGCTTGATGTCCGTCTGGGTGACCGCCAGCACCGCGCCGATCAGCATGGTGAGCACCGCCACCACCCCGAGGACCGGGGTGAAGTCCCAGGCCGCCTGGTCGAACGCCACGTGGAAGACCCGCAGCAGGGCACCGAACGCGGCCACCTTCGTGCAGGCCGCCATGAAGCCGGTGACCGGGGTGGGCGCGCCCTGGTAGACGTCCGGGGTCCAGACGTGGAACGGGGCGGCAGCGGCCTTGAACAGCAGGCCGATGGCGATCAGCGCCATCCCGGCGAACAGCAGCACCTCGCTGGCCGGGGACTCGTTCACCGCGGCGTGCACGGTGGCGAAGTCGACGCCTGCCGAACGGCCCGGGATGCCGGCGGTGAAGCCGTACACCAGGGCCACGCCGAACAGGAAGAACGCCGAGGCGTACGCGCCGAGCAGGAAGTACTTCATCGCCGCCTCCTGGCTCAGCAGCCGCCGGCGACGGGCCAGCGCGCAGAGCAGGTAGAGCGGCAGGGAGAAGACCTCCAGCGCGATGAACATGGTCAGCAGGTCGTTCGCCGCCACGAAGATCAGCATGCCGCCGATCGCGAAACTGGTCAGCGGGTAGACCTCGGTCGCCCCGTTGCGCCCCTCGGCCTGCTGCCGGTCGTCGGCCGACTCGGCGGTCACCGCCGCCTGGGCGACGAACGCACCGCCGCGCTCCACCGACCGCTCACCGATCAGCAGCAGCGCCATCGCGGCGAGCACCAGGATGGTGCCCTGGAGGAAGAGGGTGGGACCGTCCACCGCCAGCGCCCCGCCCGCCGTGACCCGCCGGACGTCGGCGCTGAGCACCACCATCACCAGCGCGGCGAGCACCGCCAGCAGGGACAGCGAGAGCTGCACCAGGTGCCGGCGGCGGCGCGGCACGAACGCCTCCACCAGGACACCGAGCAGGGCGACCCCCAACATGATCAGGATCGGGGCGATCGCCGCGTAGTCGATCGACGGCAACTTGAGTTCGGTCACTGCGGATGCCGCCTTTCGTTCGCGACTGCGGCGCTCACTTCGCAGCCTCCTGGACGCTGCCGACCTCAGGGGCGGGATCGGTCTTGCCGACGTCCTGCATGGTCGCCTGGACGGCGGGGTTGATCACATCGGTGACCGGCTTGGGGTAGAAGCCGAGCAGCACGATCAGGGCGATCAGCGGAGCGACCACTGCCTTCTCGCGCAGGGTGAGGTCGCGGTGCATCGCCTTGACCTCGGTCAACTCCGGGTTGAGCGTGCCCTGGGTGGTGCGCTGCACCATCCACAGCACGTACGCCGCCGCCAGGATGATGCCCAGCGTGGCGATCACCGCGACCGGCTTGTTCACCGTGAAGGTGCCGATCAGCACCAGGAACTCGGAGACGAACGGCGCGGTGCCGGGCAGCGCCAGCGACGCCAGACCGGCGAAGAAGAGCACCCCGGCCAGCAGCGGGACCAGCTTGCCCGCCCCGCCGAAGTCGGAGATCAGCGACGATCCCCGGCGGGCGATGAGCATCCCGACGACCAGGAACAGCAGGCCGGTGGCGAGCCCGTGGTTGAGCATGTAGAGCACCGCGCCGGTACCTGCCTGGGTGGTGAAGGCGAAGATGCCGACCCCGATGAACCCGAAGTGCGCGATCGAGGTGTACGACACCAGCCGCTTCAGGTCGGACTGGCCGACGGCCAGCAACGCGGCGTAGAGGATGCCGATCAGCCCCAGTGCCAGCGCCCAGGGGGCGAACCACTTCGACGCCTCCGGGAACAGCGGCAGGCAGTACCGCAGGATGCCGAACGTGCCGACCTTGTCCAGCACGCCGACCAGCAGCGCGGCGGCACCCGCCGGGGCGGCCCGACCGGCGTCCGGCAGCCAGGTGTGGAACGGGAAGAACGGCGCCTTGATCGCGAAGGCGAGGAAGAACCCGAGGAACAGCCAGCGCTCCGTGCCGGTGGAGATGTCCACCTGGGTCAGCGTCTGCCAGTCGAAGGTCTTCCCACCGACCACCCACAGGCCGATCACCGCGGCCAGCATGAACAGCCCACCGACCAGCGAGTACAGGAAGAACTTCACCGCCGCGTACTGCCGCTGGTGGCCGCCGTAGCTGCCGATCAGGAAGTACATCGGCACCAGCATGACCTCGAAGAACACGTAGAACAGGAAGACGTCGGCGGCGGCGAAGACGCCGATCATCGTGGATTCGAGGACGAGCAGCAGGGCGAAGTAGGCCGGCACCGAGCGCTTCGACGCGTCGGCGTCGTGCCAGGACGCCAGGATCACCAGCGGCACCAGCACCGCGATCAGCATCAGCATGACCAGCGCGATGCCGTCGACGGCGAAGGTGAAGTTGACGTCCCAGGTGGGGATCCACGGGTACGACTCGCGGAACTGGAGCCGGTCACCGTCGGCCTGGAAGGAAACCCACATCACCACCGACAGCGCCAGCACCAGCAGCGACCAGCCGAACGCCACCTGCTTGGCCAGGTCGGGCCGGCGACGTGGCAGGAAGGCCACGACCAGGGCGCCGACCAGCGGTGCCACGGTCAGCACCGAGAGGAACGGGAAGTTGGACATTATGCGGCCTTATCTCCGTCGTGGATGCGGGGTCCGCCGGCGGGGGCGGTCGCCTTGAGGTCGATCACGCCAGCCACCCCGCCTGCACCGCCAGGAACGCCGCCACCACGAGCAGCGCGCCGGTCAGGATCGAGGTCGCGTACGACCGGACGAAGCCGGTCTGCCACCGCCGGAGCCGACCCGACCCGCCGCCGACCCCGGCGGCCAGGCCGTTGACCAGGCCGTCGACGCCCCGGTTGTCCAGGAAGACCAGCGCCCGGGTGAGGAAGATGCCCGGCTTCTCGAAGACCACCTCGTTGAAGGCGTCCGTGTAGAGGTTGCGCCGGGCGGCGGTGACCAGCACCCCGGCGGGCTGCGGCGCGGTGGCCGTGCCGTTGCGGAACAGCGCCCAGGCCAGCCCGGCACCGAGCACCGTCACCACCAGCGACAGCGCGGTCAGCAGCCAGTGCGGCAGCACCGCCGCGTGCTCGGCGTGCTCGCCGCCCAGCCCGGCGGTGGCGGTCAGCCAGTCCGGGACGGAGGTGGCGAGCAGGAAACCGGCACCGACCGAACCGATCGCCAGCAGGATCAGCGGGATGGTCATCAGCTTCGGCGACTCGTGCGGGTGCTCGATGTCCTCGGTCCACCGCTTCGGGCCGTGGAAGGTCAGCACGAACAACCGGGTCATGTAGAAGGCGGTCAGCCCCGCGCCGAGCAGCGCCGCCCCGCCGAACAGCCAGGCCGTCCAGCCCTCCCGCTCGAACGCGGCCACGATGATCGGCTCCTTGGAGAAGAAGCCGGAGAACGGGAACATGCCGATGATGGCGAGCCAGCCCATCATGAAGGTGATCCAGGTGATCTTCATGTACTTCGACAGCCCGCCGAAGCGGCGGATGTCCACCTGGTCGTTCATGCCGTGCATCACCGAGCCGGCGCCGAGGAACATGTTGGCCTTGAAGAAGCCGTGCGCCAGCAGGTGCACGATGGCCAGCGCGTACGCCGCGCCGCCGAGGCCGACGCCGAGGAACATGTAGCCGATCTGGCTGACCGTCGACCAGGCCAGCACCCGCTTGATGTCGTCCTTGGCCGCGCCGATGACGCAGCCCATCAGCAGGGTGAGCGCGCCGACGCTGACCACCACGAGCTGGAGCGTCTCGTTGGCCGAGAAGATCGGGTTGGACCGGGCGATCAGGTAGACGCCCGCGGTGACCATGGTGGCGGCGTGGATGAGGGCCGACACCGGGGTCGGGCCCTCCATCGCGTCCGGCAGCCACGCCTGGAGCGGGAACTGACCGGACTTGCCGGCCGCGCCGAGCAGCAGCAGCAGACCCAGCACCAGCACCGTGCCGCTGGCCAGCCCACCGACGGAGGAGAAGACCTCGTCGTACTGGGTGGTGCCGAGGGTGGCGAACAGGATGAAGATGCCGATCGCCAGGCCGGCGTCGCCGACCCGGTTCATCAGGAACGCCTTCTTGCCGGCGGTGGCCGCGCTCGGCCGCCCGTACCAGAAGGAGATCAGCAGGTACGACGCCAGACCGACGCCCTCCCAGCCGAAGTAGAGCATCACGTAGTTGTTGCCGAGCACCAGCAGCAGCATCGCGGCGACGAAGAGGTTGAAGTACGCGAAGAACCGTCGCCGGCCCTTGTCGTGCGCCATGTACTCGACCGCGTAGAGGTGGATCAGGAAACCCACCCCGGTGATCAGCAGGACGAAGACCGCGGCCAGCGGGTCGAAGAGCAGACCGAAGTCCACCCGCAGGTCACCGACCGTGATGAAGTCCCAGAGGCTCAGCTCGACGGACTTGTTCTCCAGCCCGCGCAGCTGGAAGAACGAGGTGAGCCCCAGCACGAACGCGGCGCCGATCGCGGCCACGCCCAGCCAGTGCCCCCAGCGGTCGGCCCGCCGGCCGAGCAGCAGCAGGATCGCCGCGCTGGCCAACGGGATCGCCACCAGCAGCCAGACGCTGCTCAGCAGCCCGTCCGCCGCCGCGTAGGTGACGGCGCCGGCCGGCTCTGCCTGGGCGTACGTCAGAATCTCATCCACCGCAGGGCCCCTTTAGTACTTCAGCAGGTTGGCGTCGTCGACGCTCGCGGAGCGCCGGGTCCGGAAGATCGACATGATGATCGCGAGCCCGACCACGACCTCGGCCGCCGCCACCACCATCACGAAGAACGCCATGATCTGTCCGTTGAGGTCACCGTTGATCCGGCTGAAGGTGACCAGCGTCAGGTTGGCCGCGTTGAGCATCAGCTCGACGCACATGAACAGCACGATCGCGTTGCGCCGCACCAGCACGCCGACCGCGCCGACGGTGAACAGCACCGCGGCCAGGATCAGGTAGTAGTCGGGGGTCACCGGACCGACCTTTCGTTCGCGACTGCGGGGCTCCGCTTCGCTGCACTCCTCGCGCTCACCGAGGCCACGCCGCCGTTCGCGACTGCGGGGCTCCGCTTCGCTGCACTCCTCGCGCTCACCGTTCCGTCCCCTTCAGGGTGGTTTCCTCGGCGGTCAGCTCCCGCTGCGGCAGGATCGCCGGGGTGCTGCGGTCGGTCAGCCGGCCGTCGGGCAGCCGGGCCGGGGTGGCCACCGAGGAGGAGGTGGCGAAGACGCCCGGACCGGGCTTCGGGCCGGGGTAGTTGCCGGGGCGGAACCGGGCCTTCATCGTGGCGACCTGGTCCATCTTGTCTTCCTTGCGCCGCTCGATGTGCGCCAGCACCATCGCCCCGATCGCCGCCGTGATCAGCAGCGCGGAGGTCAACTCGAAGGCCAGGACGTACTTGGTGAACAGCAGCCGGGCGATGCCCTGCACGTTGCCCTCCGCGTTGGCCTGGTCCAGGCCGACGGCGGTGACCCCGTTCAGCGCCCGGTACAGGCCGGTGCCGACCAGCCCGGCGAAGCCGAGTCCGAGCACCACCGCGGCGACCCGCTGGCCGCGCAGCGTCTCGATCAACGAGTCGGAGGCGTCCCGGCCGACCAGCATCAGCACGAACAGGAACAGCATCATGATCGCGCCGGTGTAGACGATGATCTGCACCATGCCGATGAACGGCCCGGCCTGGAGCACGTAGAACACGCCCAGGCAGAGCATGGTGAGCACCAGGAACAGCGCCGAGTGCACCGCGTTGCGCGCCCAGACCATGCCGATCGCGCCGATCAGCGCCAACGGGGCGAGGATCCAGAAGGTGACCTCCTCACCCCCGGACACCTGGCCCGCCGCGGCGAGCACCGTGGACGTGTTCATGCTCCGGCTCCCTTGCCCGCCGCCCGCTGGGCCGCCTGCTCGGCACCCGGGAAGGTCACCCCGGGGTGCTCCTCGACCTGGTAGCGGCCGGGCCCCATCGGCGACTGCTCGGCACCGGCCGAGGTGCCCGGGTTGGTCAGCGCGCCGACGTAGTAGTCCTTCTCGCTGTCACCGAGCCGCATCGGGTGCGGCGGCTGCTCCATGCCTTCGAGCAGCGGAGCGAGCAACTGCTCCTTGGTGAAGATCAGGTCCTGCCGGTTGTCCCGGGCCAGCTCGTACTCGTTGCTCATGGTCAGCGAACGGGTCGGGCAGGCCTCGATGCAGAGCCCGCAAAAGATGCACCGGGCGTAGTTGATCTGGTAGACGCTGGCGTAACGCTCGCCCGGCGAGAAGCGCTGCTCGTCGGTGTTGTCGCCACCCTCGACGTAGATCGCGTCCGCCGGGCAGGCCCAGGCGCACAGCTCGCAGCCGATGCACTTCTCCAGGCCGTCCGGGTGCCGGTTGAGGATGTGCCGCCCGTGGTAGCGCGGCGCCGAAACCGGCGGCTTGAACGGGTAGTCGGTGGTGACGACCTTCCTGAACATGTGCGAGAAGGTGACCCCGAAGCCCTTGAACGTTCCGGTGATCGCGCCCACGTCACACCTCCCTGGAGTCCGAGCCGGTGGCGATGTTGGCCGGCTCCCGCTCGGCGACCACGCGCTTGGTGCGCGGGCTCGGTGGTACCTGTAGATCCAGCGGGGGCAGCGGGAAGCTGCCGTACGGCCGGTTGTCGGCCTGTTCCTGCGGGGTCGGCTTCGGAGCCGGCTTGCGGCTCGGCCACAGCAGCGTCGCCAGCAGCAGCACGCCCGCGCCGATGGCGGTGGCGAGCAGCCGGTCCCGCGACTGCCAGTCCTCGATGGAGCGCAGCCCGGAAAGGACGAGGATCCAGACCAGGTTGATCGGCAGCAGCACCTTCCAGCCGAAGCGCATGAACTGGTCGTAGCGCAACCGGGGCAGGGTGCCCCGGAGCCAGACGAAGACGAAGACCAGCATCAGCACCTTGCCGAAGAACCAGAGCATCGGCCACCAGCCGGTGTTGGCGTCGGCCCACAGGGTGATCGGCCAGGGGGCCCGCCAGCCGCCGAGGAACAGCGTCGTGGTGACCGCGGACATGGTCACCATGGCGACGTACTCGGAGAGCATGAACAGCGCGAACTTCAGCGAGCTGTACTCGGTCATGAAGCCGGCGACCAGCTCCGACTCCGCCTCGGGCAGGTCGAACGGTGCCCGGTTGGTCTCACCGACGGTGGCGATGAAGAAGATGATGAAGCTGGGCAGCAGCAGGATCGCGTACCAGCCCGGCGCGGGGATCTCGACGCCGCCGATGGTGAGCCGGGTGGCGTCCCCCTGGGCGGCGACGATCCCGCTGGTGGACATGGTGCCGGCGGTCATGAACACCGCGACGATGCTCAGCCCCATCGCGACCTCGTACGAGATCATCTGGGCGCTGGAGCGCAGGCCACCGAGCAGCGGGTAGGTCGAGCCGGAGGCCCAACCGCCGAGCACGATGCCGTAGACGGCAAGCGACGAGCAGGCCAGCAGCACCAGCACCGCCACCGGCACGTCGGTGACCTGCAACGGGGTCCGGTGGCCGAAGATGCTCACCATCGGGCCGAACGGGATCACCGACAGCGCGGTGACCGCACAGACCACCGAGATGACCGGGGCGAAGAAGTAGACCACCTTGTCGGCGGCCTTCGGGAGGATGTCCTCCTTGAAGGCCATCTTGAGGCCGTCGGCGAGGGTCTGCAGCAGGCCGAACGGGCCGACCTGGTTGGGGCCGGGCCGGACCTGCATGTAGCCGACGACCCGCCGCTCGAACCAGACGCCGAGCAGGGTGGCGAGCAGGCCGAAGACGAAGGCGAAGACGATCTTGATAAGGACCAGCCACCACGGGTCCCTGCCGAAGTCCGCCAGTGTCGGGTCCTGCGCCAGGAGGGTGTTCACTGTGCACCTCCGGAGATCCGGACCACCGTGCCGGACGCGACGCCGAGGCTGCGCCGTACGGTCGAACCGGGCGAGTTGGTCGGCAGCCAGACGACGCCGTCGGGCATCTCGGTGATGGCCGCCGGCAGGGTGACCGCACCCCGGTCGGTGCCCACCGTGACCGGGTCACCGTCGGCCACGCCGAGCGTCTCGGCGGTGCCCTTGCCCAGCCGGACCACCGGCGGACGGGCGGTACCGGCGAGGTGCTCGTCGCCGTCGGTGAGGCTGCCCAGGTCGATCAGCTGGTGCCAGGTCGCCAGCACCGCCTCGCCCGCACCCGGCTGGGGCACGGTCGCCGGGGCGACCGACGGGCTGACCGGCCGGTCCGCCCGGGTCGGCGGCAGCGCGCCCAACTCCCGGCGGATGCTCGACACGTCGCCGGTGCCGAGCCGGACGTCGAGCTGCGCGGCGATCGCGTCCAGCACCCGCGCGTCGGTCATCGCGGCGGTGTGCAGCACCGCCTCGAAGGTGCGCAGCCGGCCCTCCCAGTCCAGGAAGCTGCCGGCCTTCTCGACCACCGGGGCCACCGGCAGCACCACGTCGGCCCGACGGGCCACCGCCGAGTTGCGCAGCTCCAGGCTGACCAGGAAGGGCACCGCGTCGAGCGCCTGCTCGGCCAGCCTCGGGTCGGCCAGGTCGGCCGGGTCCACGCCGGCCACCACCAGGGCGCCGAGCTGACCGTTCGCGGCGGCGGCCAGGATCTGGTCGGTGTCCCGACCGGCCTGGCTGGGGATCACCCCGGCCGGGATGTCCCACGCCTCGCCCAGCTCGGCGCGGGCCGACGGCTCGGTCACCGGACGCCCGCCGGGCAGCAGGTTGGGCAGGCAGCCCGCGTCGACCGCACCCCGGTCACCCGCGCGCCGCGGCACCCAGGCCAGCTTCGCACCGGTACGCCGGGCGACGTCCGCGGCGGCGGAGAGGCCACCGGGCACACCGGCCAGCCGCTCCCCGACGAACAGGATCGCGCCCTCGGCGCTCAGCGCCTCGGCCACCGTGTCGTGCTCGGCGAGCACGCTCGCCTCCTCGCCCGGCACCACCCGGGCCAGCTTGGCCCCGAGCTTCTCCAGGCCACGGGTGGCGAACGGGGCGATCGCGTAGACCGTCAGCTTCTTCTTCAGGTACGCCTTGCGCAGCCGCAGGAAGAGGATCGGGCACTCCTCCTCCGGCTCCAGCCCGACCAGCACCACCGAGGACGCCTTCTCCACGTCGGCGTAGGTCACGTCGGTGACCCCGGCGACGGTGCTGGCCAGGAAGTCGGACTCCTCGCGGGAGACCGGCCGGGCCCGGAAGTCGATGTCGTTGGTGTTCAGGGCGACCCGGGCGAACTTCGCGTACGCGTAGGCGTCCTCGACGGTCAGCCGGCCGCCGGTCAGCACCGCCGTGCCGCGACCCTCGTCGCGGGCGGCCCGCAGCCCGTCGGCGGCCCGGGTCAGCGCCTCGCTCCAGGACGCCTCCCGCAGCTCACCGGACTTCTCGTCGCGGACCAGCGGGGTGGTGAGCCGGTCGAAGGCGCGGGTGTACTGGAAGCCCCACCGCCCCTTGTCGCAGTTCCACTCCTCGTTGACCTGCGGGTCGTCCCCGGCGAGGCGACGCAGCACCTTGCCCCGCCGCCAGTCGGTGCGCTGCGCGCAGCCGGCCGAGCAGTGCTCGCAGACGCTCGGGCTGGAAACCAGGTCGAACGGGCGGGCCCGGAACCGGTACTGCGCCCCGGTGAGCGCGCCGACCGGGCAGATCTGCACGGTGTTGCCGGAGAAGTACGAGTTGAACGGGACGTCGCCGGAGTCGCCCTCCGCGCCGTACGCGTCGTCCCGGTAGATGTTGATCTCCTCGGCGGACGACCGGCCCATCAGGTCGATGAACTTGTCGCCGGCGATCTCCTCGGAGAACCGGGTGCAACGCTGGCAGAGCACGCAGCGCTCCCGGTCGAGCAGCACCTGGGTGCTGATCTCCATCGGCTTCTCGTACTCCCGCTTGTGCTCGTGGAAACGGGAGTCGGTGCGGCCGGTGGACATCGCCTGGTTCTGCAGCGGGCACTCACCACCCTTGTCACACATCGGGCAGTCCAACGGGTGGTTGACCAGCAGCAGCTCCATCACCCCCTCCTGCGCCTTCTTGGCGACCGGGGAGGTGAGCTGGGTGCGGACCACCATGCCCTCGGCGACGGTCTGGGTGCAGGAGGCGACCGGCTTGCGCTGCCCCTCCACCTCGACCAGGCACTGCCGGCAGGCGCCGGCCGGGGCCAGCAGCGGGTGGTCGCAGAACCGGGGGATCTCGGTGCCCAACTGCTCGGCGACCCGGATCAGCAGCGCCCCCTTGGGAGCGGTGACCTCGACGCCGTCGATGGTGAGCGTCACGGTCTCGGTCTGCCTGGCTACGTCAGTCATCAGAGTCGCCTTCCCTTCGCGACTGCGGGACTCGCAAGCTCGTTCCTCGCGCTCATCAGTGGGCTCCAACCAGAGACTTGTCGGAGAGCTTCGGCGCGGTACGCCCCTCGATGTAGTCGAGGTAGTCCTGCTTGAAGTACTGCAACGACGAGGTCACCGAGCTGGTCGCGCCGTCACCCAGGCCGCAGAACGAGCGGCCGAGGATGTTGTCGCAGGTGTCGAGCAGGGTGTCCAGGTCCTCGTGGGTGCCCTGGCCGGCGAGGATGCGCCGGTAGACCCGGACCATCCAGTAGTTGCCCTCCCGGCACGGGGTGCACTTGCCGCACGACTCGTGGTGGTAGAACTCCAGCCACCGGTAGGTCGCGTAGACCGGGCAGTCCTGGTCGGAGAAGATCTGGGTGGCCGTGGTGCCCAGGATCGAGCCGGCCGCCGCCACCCCCTCGAAGTCCAGCGGCACGTCCAGGTGCTCGGCGGTGAGCAGCGGGGTCGACGAGCCACCAGGCGTCCAGAACCGGAGCTGGTGACCGGGCTGCATCCCGCCGGCCAGCTCGATCAGCTCGCGCAGGGTGACGCCCAGGCCGCACTCGAACTGACCCGGGTTGGCGATCCGGCCGGACAGCGAGTAGATCATCGGGCCGGACGACTTCTCGGTGCCCATCGACTTCCACCAGTCCGCACCGCCCAGCACGATGTACGGCACGCTGGCGATGGTGCCGACGTTGTTGACCACCGTCGGGCTGGCGTACAGGCCGTGGGTGGCCGGGAACGGCGGGCGGAGCCGGGGCTGCCCCCGGAACCCCTCCAGCGAGTCCAGCAGCGCCGTCTCCTCGCCGCAGATGTACGCCCCGGCACCGGAGTGCACCACCAGTTCCAGGTCGAACCCGGTGCCCAGGATGTTGCGCCCGAGGTAGCCCTTGGCCTGCGCCTCGGCCACCGCGTTACGCAGCCGGCGGGCGGCGTGCACCGCCTCGCCCCGGATGTAGATGTAGGCCCGGCTGGCCCGGATCGCGTACGAGGCGATGATGACCCCCTCGACCAGCGAGTGCGGGTCGTGGGTCATCAGCGGCAGGTCCTTGCAGGTGCCCGGCTCGCCCTCGTCGGCGTTGACCACCAGGTAGTGCGGCTTGCCGTCGCCCTGCGGGATGAAGCCCCACTTGAGGCCGGTGGGGAAGCCCGCGCCACCCCGCCCACGCAGCCCGGAGTCCTTGATCAGCTGGATCAGGTCGTCCGGGTGGGCCTTGAGGGCCTTGCGCAGCGCGGCGTAGCCGTCGAGCTTCTCGTAGGCACCGATCCGCCAGGCGTCCGGGGAGAGCCAGCGGCGGGTCAGCACCGGGGTCAGCTTGGCCAGGGTCTCCGGCCGGGGAGTGGTCACTTCTGGGCCCCCGTCTCGCTCGCGACGGCGGAGCCCGCGCCCGCAGCGCCCGTTTCCGCCTCGGCTTCCTTGAGGTTGCGCTCCTGCGCGCCGGCCTCGTCGCCGGCGGGCTTGCCGTCACCGGCGGGGGCGTTCGCGGCCACCCCGGCCGCCTGCGCCGCCTGCGCGTCGCGGGTGGCCGGTGGTGCGCCGTCCGTCGGGACCTTGGTGCCGGGGGCGTCCGGCACGGCGGTGGCCGCGTCGGGCTGCCGGGTCTCGGCGGTACGCACCTGCGGCGACTTGTCGTCCGGGGCCTTGACGTCCGGCGCGGTGCTGCCGGTGACCTGCTCCGGCTTCGCCGCCGGGGCGGCCGGTGCGGGGGCCTTGGCGGCCTCGGCCTTCGCCTTGGCCTCGGCGGCGGCCCGGTCGGCCTCGGCCTTGCTGCGGATCGGGGTCTTCGGGTCGTAGCCCGGTGCCGTGATGCCGTGCTGCTCGGCCAGGCGCAGGCCACGCAGGGTGGCCTCGCCCGGTCCGCCGTCGGCGACCGCGCCCTCACGCTCGTCGGCGAAGCCGGCGAGCTGCACCGCCATCTCCTTGAGCGTGCAGAGCCGGGCACCCCGGGTCGGCATCGGCCGGCCACCGGCGCGCAGCTCGTCCACCACGCCGAGGGCGCCCTGCGGGTCGACGCCGTCGAAGAAGTCGTAGTTGACGGTCATCACCGGGCCGTAGTCGCACGCCGCCAGACACTCGGCGTGCTCCAGGGTGATCTTCCCGTCGGCGGTGGTCTCGTCGTGCCCGACGCCGAGGTGCTCGGCGAGCGTGTCGTAGACCTCCTGCCCGCCGAGCACGTTGCACATCGTGTTGGTGCAGACGCTGACCAGGTAGTCACCGGTGGGCCGGCGCTTGTACATGGTGTAGAAGGTGGCCACCGCGCCGACCTGGGCCTTGTTCAGCCCCAGCACCTCGGCGCAGAACGCCACCCCGGCCGGGGAGACGTAGCCCTCCTCGGCCTGCACCAGGTGCAGCAGCGGCAGCAGCGCCGAGCGGGACCGGTCGGCCGGGTACCGGGCGATGATCTCCCGCGCCCGCTCGCGCGTGGTTTCGTTGAAGACGGTCATCGGTCACATCCACCCATCACGGGGTCCAGCGAGGCGCCACCGGCGATCACGTCGGCGATCAGGCCGCCCTCGGCCATCGCCGGAAGGGCCTGGAGGTTGACGAAGCTCGGCTCCCGGTAGTGCACCCGGTACGGCCGGGTGCCGCCGTCGGAGACCGCGTGCACGCCCAGCTCGCCCCGGGGCGACTCGATGCCGACGTACACCTGGCCCGGCGGGACCCGGAAGCCCTCGGTGACCAGCTTGAAGTGGTGGATCAGCGACTCCATCGACTGACCCATGATCTTGGCGACGTGTTCCAGCGAGTTGCCCATGCCGTCCACGCCGATGGCGAGCTGCGCCGGCCAGGCGATCTTGCGGTCGGCCACCATCACCGGCCCCGGCCGCAGCCGGTCCAACGCCTGCTCGACCAGCTTGAGCGACTCCCGGATCTCGGCGAGCCGGACCAGGTAGCGGCCCCAGACGTCGCCGTCCGGGTGGGTCGGCACGTCGAACTCGTACGTCTCGTAGCCGCAGTACGGCATGGTCTTGCGCAGGTCCCAGGCTAGGCCGGCGGAGCGCAGCACCGGGCCGGTGACACCGAGCGCGACACAGGCGGTCACGTCGAGCACCGCGACGCCCTGGGTGCGCTCGGTCCAGATCGGCTGCCCGGAGAGGAGGTCCTCGTACTCCTTGAGCTTCTTCGGCATCATCGTGAGGAACTCGCGGATCTTGACGATCGCGGCGTCCGGGACGTCCTGCGCCACCCCGCCCGGCCGGACGTACGCGTGGTTCATCCGCAGGCCGGTGATGGTCTCGAAGATGTCGAGGATGTACTCCCGCTCGCGGAAGCCGTACAGCATGATCGAGATGGCACCCAGCTCCATGCCGGTGGTGGCCAGCCAGACCAGGTGCGAGGAGATCCGGTTCAGCTCCATCATCAGGACCCGGATCGTGGTGGCCCGCTCGGTGATGTCGTCGGTGATGCCGAGCAGCTTCTCCACCGCGAGGCTGTACGCCGTCTCGTTGAAGATCGGGGAGAGGTAGTCCATCCGGGTCACGAACGTCGAACCCTGCACCCAGTTGCGGTACTCGAGGTTCTTCTCGATGCCGGTGTGCAGGTAGCCGACGACCGAGCGGGCCTCACGGACCGTCTCGCCCTCCAGCTCCAGGATCAGCCGGAGCACGCCGTGCGTCGACGGGTGCTGCGGACCCATGTTCACGACGATCCGCTCGTCGTTGATCGGGTCGGTGCCGGAGACGACCTGGTCCCAGTCCCCACCGGTGACGGTGAAGACCCGGCCCTCGGTGGTCTCCCGCTCGGTCGCGTAGTTGGACGTGGTCACAGCACCGGCCTTCCGTTCGCGACTGCGGGGCTCCGCTCCGCTGCACTCCTCGCGCTCACTGGTACGACCTCCGGCGGTCCGGCGGCGGGATCTCCGCGCCCTTGTACTCGACGGGGACGCCGCCGAGCGGGTAGTCCTTGCGCTGCGGGTGGCCCTCCCAGTCGTCGGGCATCAGGACCCGGGTCAGGTTGGGGTGGCCGTCGAAGATGACCCCGAACATGTCGTACGCCTCGCGCTCCTGCCAGTCGGCCGTCGGGTAGACGGCGGTGACGCTGGGCAGGTGCGGGTGCTCGGCGGAGACTGCCGCCTCCAGCCGGACCCGACGCCGGTAGGTCATCGAGGTGAGCTGGTAGACCACGTGCAGCCGGCGCTCGTCGGCACCGAGGTAGTCCACCCCGGACACCGAGGAGCACAGCTCGAAGCGCAGCGCGAGGTCGTCCCGCATCACCTGGCACACCTCGGCGATCCGCTCCGGGCGGACGTGCAGGGTCAGCTCGCCCCGGTCGACGACGACCTTCTCGATCGCGTCGCCGAACTGCGGGTACGCCTCCTCCAGCGCGTCGCGCACCTCGTCGAAGTAGCCCCCGTACGGCCGGGGGGCCTCCTCGATCGGGGTGCGCTGGCGGACCAGGCCGCCGTAGCCGGACACGTCGCCGGTGCCCTGCATGCCGAACATGCCGCGTCCGGCGGGGCTGGACGGCGGCAGCTCGGCGGGAGCACCGCTGGTCGCACCGGCCGGGGTGACCGGTACCGGCACCCCGCCGTCGTTGGTGCGGTCGTCAGTCACTTGGGGCCCCTCTGCGACTGGAGGTGGTTCTGGGCGTTCATCCAGTTCTCGATCCGCAACTGCTCCTCGCGCCCCTCGCGGACCGCCTTCGTCCACTCGGCACGACGGGCCTTGTCGTTGCGGTACGACGACGGCATCGAGCCGTACGGCACCACGGGCACGTCGCCGCGCTCCAGGCGGGCCGCCTGCATCTTGCGGCCGTTCGGGCCCAGCGGCTCGTACATGATCTTCTCGCGGAGCTTGAGGATCGCGTCGATGAGCATCTCGGGGCGGGGCGGGCAGCCCGGCAGGTACATGTCGACCGGGACGACGTGGTCGACGCCCTGGACGATCGCGTAGTTGTTGAACATGCCGCCGCTGCTGGCGCAGACGCCCATGGAGAGCACCCAGCGGGGCTCGGCCATCTGGTCGTAGATCTGGCGCAGGACCGGGGCCATCTTCTGGCTCACCCGGCCGGCCACGATCATCAGGTCGGCCTGACGCGGCGAGGCGCGGAAGACCTCCATGCCCCAGCGGCCCATGTCGTAGTGCGGGCCACCGGCCGCCATCATCTCGATGGCGCAGCAGGCCAGGCCGAAGGTGGCGCCCCAGACGGACGACTTCCGCGACCAGTTGACCAGCTTCTCCACGGAGGTGAGCAGGACGCCGGCGGGGAGTTTCTCCTCGATGCCCATCTGACGTTCCTCCCTCAGTCCCAGTCCAGCCCGCCGCGCCGCCACACGTAGGCGTACGCGACGAAGACCGCGACGATGAACAGGACCATCTCCACGAAGCCGAAGATCGGCAGGGCGTCGAAGGAGACCGCCCAGGGGTAAAGGAAGATGATCTCGATGTCGAAGACGATGAAGAGCATCGCCGTCAGGTAGAACTTGATCGGGAACCGTCCCCCGCCCACCGGCTGCGGGCTGGGCTCGATCCCACACTCGTACGCCTCGAGCTTGGCCTTGTTGTAGCGCCGGGGACCGGCGAAGCGGGCGGCGGCCACGGAGAACAGCGAGAACGCCGCGGCGAGGGCGAACAGCCCGATGATCGGTGCGTAAGGCGAGAGCGACATCTTTTCTCCTGCTCGTCCTTCCCCTGCCCCAGGTGCTTGACAAAATTCACACTATTCACGTCCCTCGTGACTGCCGTCAGCGGGGGTCGATCCCTGCCCGTGCCGGTGCCGCCGTTGGCCCTGGCCCGGTCACGCCTCACACGGCCGGGGCCGCCTTCGTCATCGCGTTGATGACCCGGTCCATCGCGTCCCCGCCGCGCGGGTCGGTCAGGTTGGCCAGCAGCTTGAGCACGAAGCGCATCAGCATCGGGTGCGGCATGCCGTGCTTGGTCGCCATCCGCATCACCTCGGGCCGGCCGATCAGCTTGACGAAGATCCCGCCGAGCCGGTAATAGCCACCGAACCGGGCCTTCAGCTCCTGCGGGTACGCGGTCAGCGCCCGCTCCCGTTCCGGGCCGGCCGGGCGGGCCAGCGCCTGCACGATGACCTCGGCGGCCAGCTCGCCGGACTCCATCGCGTACGCGATGCCCTCGCCGTTGAACGGGTTGACCATGCCGCCGGAGTCGCCGACCAGCAGGACCCCCCGGGTGTAGTGCGGCACCCGGTTGAAGCCCATCGGCAGCGCCGCGCCGAGGATCGGGCCGTCGGCGTTCGCCTCGTCGGTCATCCCCCAGTCGTCCGGGGTGTTGGCCAGCCAGTCGGTGAGCAGCCGCCGGTAGTTCGTCTTGCCGAACGCGGAGGAGGAGTTGAGCACGCCGAGGCCGACGTTGACCCGACCGTCGCCGAGGCCGAAGATCCAGCCGTAGCCGGGCAGCAGCGCGTCGCTGCCCTTGCTGCGCAGCTCCAGCCAGGACTCCAGGTAGTCGTCGTCGTGCTTGGCCGGCGAGCGGTAGTAACGCCGCACGGCGACGCCGATCGGCCGGTCCTCCCGCTTGGCCAGGCCGAGGGCGAGCGGGAACCGGCCGGAGACGCCGTCCGCGGCGACCACCAGCGGGGCGTGGAAGGTGGCCGGCTCCCGGTCGGGGCCGACCTCGGCGGTCACCCCGACCACCCGGTCGTCGCCGTCGAGCACCGGGCCGATGACGTTGACGTTGGTGCGCAGCTCGGCACCGGCGGAGACCGCCCGTCGGGCGAGCAGGTCGTCGAAGTCCAGCCGGGTGCGGACCAGACCGTAGTTGGGGAAGCTGGCCAGGTCGGGCCAGTCCAGTTCGAGGCGTACCCCGCCGCCGATCACCCGCAGGCCCTTGTTGTGCAGCCAGCCGGCCTCGGGCGAGGTGTCCACGCCCATCCGGATGAGCTGCCGGGTCGCCCGGGGGGTGAGCCCGTCCCCGCACACCTTCTCGCGGGGGAACTCGGTCTTCTCCAGCAGCAGCACGCGTACGCCGTGCCGCGCCAGGTGGTACGCCGTCGCCGATCCGCCGGGACCGGCGCCCACCACGATCACGTCGGCGTCGTTCTCCACCGATGTCATCTGCGCCTCCTCCCGCACGCTCGTGAAATGCTTCACAAGCCCGATCGGGTTGGAGTCTATGACCGTGGTTACTCCGCTGCCGGGTGAGGGGTACCTAACTTCCTGGAAACATGCCGGTCGGGGTGGGTCCGCCCCTCAGTCGGGGCGACGTCGAGCCCGCCCTCGGGCCGGATCGCCGCCGGCAGGTGGTCACGCAGCGCTCCGCCGGCCGCCCGGTCGAGCGCACCCAGCACCTCGGCCACCACCTGCCGGACCTCGGTCGGGTCCGCGCCGGCCAGCTCCCTGAGCTGGGCGACCAGCTCGGCGGCATCGTCGTCGGCGGGGGCCGTCGGGTCGGTGGGCGCTACTCCGGTCATGCCGGGAAGCTTACGTGCCAAAAAGCGATAAATATGGACATCAGCGAAAGATGTCGTTCACCCTCCGTCAGGTCCGGACGGCCCGGTGCAGGGCCACCACCCCGCCGGTCAGGTTGCGCCACGCCACCCGACCCCAACCGGCCGCACCGACCCGGGCCGCCAGGGCCGCCTGGTCCGGCCAGGCCCGGATCGACTCGGCCAGGTAGACGTACGCGTCGGGGTTGCTGGACACCGTCCGGGCCACCACCGGCAACGACCGCATCAGGTACGACAGGTAGACCGTCCGGAAGGCCGGGTTCACCGGAGTGCTGAACTCGCAGACCACCAGCCGCCCGCCCGGCCGGGTCACCCGGGCCAGCTCCCGCAGGGCCGCGTCGGGGTCGTTGACGTTACGCAGGGCGAAGGAGATCGTCACCGCGTCGAAGGAGGCGTCGGCGAAGGGCAGCCGCAGCGCGTCCCCGGCCAGCAGCGGCACCTCCGGCCGGACCCGCCGGCCGGCGTACAGCATGCCCTGCGACAGGTCCACACCCACCGCGTACGCCCCGGAGCGGGCCAGTTCCTGCGTCGACACCCCGGTGCCGGCGCCCACGTCCAGCACCCGCTCGCCGGGGAGCAGCCCGAGCGCCGCCCGGGTGGCCCGTCGCCACGACCGGTCCTGCCCGAAGGCCAGGACCGTGTTGGTCAGGTCGTAACGGGCGGCCACCCCGTCGAACATCGCGGCGACCTCGGGTGGCGACTTGTCCAGGCCGGCGCGCTGGCCCTGCGGGGTACGACTCACCCCTCCACTCTGCCAGCCCGACCCCACCCACCCACCGCTGGGTCCGACCGACCCGGGGTCGACCGGCGACGTGCCGGCGCGGGGGTGGGGCGGACGCGCGGCGGGCGGGGTGGATGACCACCCCGCCCGCCGTCCTACCGTGGTGCGGAAGACCTGCCTCCGGTCAGCTCCGCGGCTTCTCGTCGCCCGGGGTCACCAGCACGAGCCGACGCCGACGGGCGAGCATCAGCAGCGCGCCGCCCGCGAGCAGCACGACGGCGCCGATGCCACCGATCAGGGTGGCCTGCGCGCCGGTCACCGGCAGACCGCCGTCGCCGCCACCGGTGCCACCACCGGTCGTCGGGCTGACGCTGGTGCTCGGGCTCGGCTGACCGCTGGTGCTCGGGCTCGGCTCACCGGTCGGGCTGGGGCTCGGGCTCGGGCCGCTGCTCAGGTCGACGAACACGTCGAACAGCGACGTGTTGTCGACGTCGTCGGTCTCGGTGAAGACCTTGCGCTGCGCCTTGCTGGCGACCTGCGGCTTCTCCTCCGGGGTGCCCTCGGCCTCGGTCAGCCCGGCGGCGAACAGGACGCCCGGGGTGAGTACCTTCTCGGTGACGCCCGTGCCGACCTTCACCCGCACGTCGGCGGTGTAGAACTCGCCAGGCCGCAGCACCGCGCCGGAGTCCTCGCAGTACGCCACCACGCCGCCCAGGTCCTGCGTGACGCAGCTCTCCGGCAGGTCGACGAAGCTGGCACCCTCCGGCAGGGCGATCCCGTAGAAGACGCCGGTGGCCCGGCGGCTGCCGCCGTTGTAGACCGCCCAGTCCAGCGGGGCGGTGCCGCCGGGCTTGACGCCGGTCAGGCCGGTTTCGCCGGCGTCGTCGCCGTCGACCACCACGTCGGCGTAGACGTCCTGCACCCAGGTGGTCAGGTCGTAGCCGGGCTTGACCACCATGATGTCGTGGTCGACCGAGTCCGAGGTGGTGTTGGACCCGCTCACGGTCACCTTCAGCACGCCACCCTTGCCGCGCGTGTCGGTGCCGAACAGCGGGATGCCGAACTCCTCGGTGGTGCCGGCGGCGATGTCGTCGGTGGTACCGCCCAGGTCGGACAGGGAGCAGGTGAAGGCGGTGCCGCTGACGGCGCAGCCGTCCGGCACGAGCACCCCGACCTTGTTCGCCTTCAGGCCCGCGGTCTCGACGGTGACCTTCACGTCCTTGGCGTCGACCGTGCCGCGGACGTTCTGGACGGAGAACTTGAACGGCTTGGCCTTGGCCTCCTTGACGCCCAGGGCCAGCTGGGAGCTGAGCGGGACGAGGTCGAGCGTCGCCTGGTCGGCGGCGCTGGCCGGGGCGGCGACGGTGGCCAGGCCACCGACGGCGAGCAGGGCCACGGCACCGAGGCGGGCCAGGGCCGAGCGGTGGAACAGAGTCATCGATCCCCCGGGGGGCTAGGGACTGCTGGGAAAGGTGGGGCTGATGTGGCGAACCGAGCGGACGTTATCCGAGATCGACGTCGGTACGCCAGCCGTGACGTGCGATTTTGTCCCAGACGGGGCCGAACGGACGAGGAGCGGGGGCGGGACGGTCACCCGTCCCGCCCCCGTTTTATATGAACGGCCCTCCCGGGCCGATGGAGGACGTACGACACTCGTCATCCGCTCGCCGCAGGCGGTGGGCGGAGGTACGTCGGGCGCACGTTAGCGGGCACCGCCGCGCGACGCCAACCCCCGCGCCGGGGCGCCGGGAGCGGGACATCCGCCCAGCGTGCCGCACGCCGCCCCAATTGCCGCGTCTTGTGGGGGCTGGTCCCGCGCCGCCTCGGCCGAACGGCGACCACGAATATCCCCCGGGCCGACACCCGGACCCGTTCAGCCAGTCACCGGAACAGCCCGATCAGTTACTCGGGGTGACGGTCGGGGTGGCTCAGCGGGCCTCGACGAGCGGCAGCGTACGGCCGGCGCCACCGCCGGGCATGGCGATCGAGGAGAAGTGCGACACCACCCGGTCGTCGGTCGGGTCGTCGGCGGGGGTGTGGTGCACCGCCAGCCGACGGTAGAGGGTGTCCCGCTGGGCCGGGATCCGGTCGGCCGAGCGGATCATGCCGATCAGCTCGTGCAGGTTGGAGCGGTGCCGCGCGCCGGCCGAGGAGATGACGTTCTCCTCCAGCATGATCGAACCGAGGTCGTCGACGCCCATGTGCAGGGCGAGCTGCCCGACGTCCTTGCCGGTGGTCAGCCAGGACGCCTGCAGGTGCGGCACGGTCTCGAAGAACAACCGGGCCACCGCCACCAGACGCAGGTACTCCAGCGTGGTGGCCTGGGTGCGGCCCTTGAGGTGGTTGTTCTCCGGCTGGTACGTCCACGGGATGAATGCCCGGAACCCCCGGGTGCGGTCCTGCACGTCGCGGATCATCCGCAGGTGCTCGATCCGCTCGGCGTTGGTCTCGCCGGTGCCCATCATCATCGTGGCGGTGGACTCCAGGCCCTGCCGGTGGGCCAGCTCCATGACCTCCAGCCAGCGCGCACCGGACTCCTTGAGCGGGGCGATCGCCTTCCGTGGCCGGGCCGGCAGCATCTCGGCCCCGGCACCGGCGATCGAGTCCAGCCCGGCGGCCTTGATCCGGGCGATGGCCTCGTCCAGGCTGACGCCGGAGACCTTCGCCATGTGCAGGATCTCGCTCGGCCCGATCGAGTGGATGGCGAGCTGCGGGTACGCCGCCTTGACCGAGGAGAACAACTCCTCGTAGTACTCCACGCCGTAGTCCGGGTGGTGGCCGCCCTGGAGCATGACCTGGGTGGCACCCAACTCGACCGCCTCGCCGCAGCGACGCAGGATCTCCTCGGTCGGGTGGGTCCAGCCCTCGGCGTGCTTGGGCGCCCGGTAGAAGGCGCAGAACTTGCACGCCGTCACGCAGACGTTGGTGTAGTTGATGTTGCGGTCGATCAGGTAGGTGACGATGTTGTCCGGGTAGCGCCGCCGGCGTACCGCGTCCGCCGCCTCGCCCAACGCGTGGAAGGGCGCCTCGGTGTAGAGCAGCAGCGCCTCCTCGGGCGTGATCCGCCCGCCGTCCGCGCCGCGCTGCAGGATGTCGTCGATCTCCCGGTTCGCCGTCACGCCTCCGAGCGTACGCCGACCTCCCGCCCCACCCTCTGGTGGTGCGTCGACCGTGACGCGTCCCGCACCACCAGCCTCGGGCACTCGCCCAAGCCCGGCGGGGAGCAGAGGCGTGGGTGTCCGCCGCAACACTCGACACCAAATGCTGGAATCATTCCGGCATTACGCCTGACTCCGACGCTGACGAGCGCATCCTGGCCGAGTTGGAGACGATGCGGGAGGCCCTTCGCTACCAGGTCGCCGAGCCACGCCGATGGAGTGGGGCGTCCGGGCCGGCACCCGCTTCAGAACAGAGGGCTGTCCTCCGCGCTGGCTGACGGGCCCCGCCCCGATCGACGCCGGCCGACCGCCGGAAGCGCCGGGCCGGGGCCGTAGGTAACCGAGGGCCCCCGGCGTGACTCGGAAACCCGCACCAGAGTCCCCCGCTCGACCAGGTCGCTGAGCAGTCGTGACGTCGCCTGAGCGTCGAGGTCGAGAGCGATCCGCACCATCCGTGCGTTGATCTGGCCAGCAGCCCGCAACAGCTCGACGACCTTGCGCTCGGCGTCGTCGCCCTGTCCTCGGCGATAGCGGACCGCCGGGCCGAGAGCGCTCAGCACCGGGCTACGCAGCCGATAGTTCGGGGCCCGCCGTCGGGCGGTCTCCCGCGTGGGCTCCAGCATCGCCACCGGCTCGGTGCTCAGTCGCAGCAGCACCTCCTGCGACTCGACCACGTCCTTCTGCAGGAGTGGGGCCGCGTCGACGGCGGACACGACGCGATGGGTCAACAGGTGGTAGAGGATCAGCAGGGTATCGGCGTCGTCCTGCTCAGCCTCGGGCAGCGCCGCGACGTAGCGGGTGACATGCCGGTTGGGTGCGCCGCCGAGCAGGGTGACGGTCACCTGGTCGGGTTCCTCGACGTACCGTGGCGGTTGGTGGCCCACCCGGACCATCTCCCGGTACATCCGATCCACCCCGACACCCGCCTCCTCGGCGAGCCCCAAGACCCGCACAGCCCTGGCCAGCGCCGGGTTCCGTGGCCGGGAGGTGGTGGTCAGGATGTTCTCCACAGTCACTCCGAAGACCAATGGCCCGGGTGAGGCCACGAGCAGTCGGGTGGGGGCATGCTCGATACGCACCGGTCCGCCAAGGCGGTAGTCACGGTGGACGAGAGCATTGACCACCGCTTCCCGGACCGCCGCCTCCGGCAGATCGGCCAACTGCACCTGCTGGCCACCGGGCAGGTTGACCGGTGTCTTGTCCACCCGGGCGTCGATGATCTCCAGCACCCGTACCAGGGTGCGCAGCAGCGGCCCGGCGATCCGCTGCACGACGGTCGGCTCACCCGCAGGGGTCTTACGGAACTGGTAGACCGCGAGATCCCGGGCATCCTGCTGGGGGCCGGGATCCACCAGCAGGAGCGCACCAGCGTGGTTGAGACGACCCTCGGGACCGAGCAGGCCCAGGATCCGTAGCAGGTCGCCGTCGGTTTCGGAGGCGTAGCGCCGCCGCGCCGGGTCGGGACTCTGCCGGAGCAGCCCCCGCGCGATGTCGAGCGCCACCGGCGACACATCCGACCTGTCCAGTTCCGCATCGCCAGCGGACCAGTCGACGCTGTGTCGATCGGCCAGTGCGGAAGCAATCTGCGCTGCGGTCATCGGCACGCAGGAGGTGCCGACCCGATGGGTCGTACGCTGATCAACCTGGTGGATGTCGGGGCTGCGGGGAACGGAGACCATGAGAAGCCGACGCCCCGCGTACTCGATCTCGTGGCTGGAGACGATGAGCGACGGCTCGGTGAGTTCGTAGATCCGCTGAACGACCCGGAGCGGATCGAGGTCGGTGCCCTCGAACGCCTCCGAACCGGCGATCCGGTCGTGCACTCCGACCACCAGCACGCCGCCGATGTCGTTGGCGAAACAGGCCGCTGCCGCCGCCAGCATCCGGAGCGCATCCTCCCGGGACCGGCCCTGCCGCTTGAAGTCCAGCGTCCTCGACTCAAGCGAGTCGGCGGTCTCCCCCGCGAGGATGCGGGCGAGCGCCTCTGCTGGCTCCTTGCCGGTCATCGGAGTTTCCCATCAGTTTTAGCGAACCCTTCCCAGCAAGGGTAAGACAAAACTACGGGAAAACCCGGCAACGGCGGGGATTCTGCAGCCCATCTGGCTGCGGCCGTACGATCCGGCTGACTCGCCCGGTCCGATCCCGTCCGGGGTCGAGCGGTTCCGGTGACGCAGGCGGGACGAGCCGGAGCCGCCGAGCGAGGCCGAGCGGGAGGCCGCCCGCTACACGGTGGTGCCGGTGTCACCCGACGCGGCGCAGGCGCTCGGCGACGATCGGGGCGAGGTCGGGCTGCAACTGTTCCGCGACGAGGACCGGGACGGCAATCCGCCGCACCCGGACGAGGCGGTCAGGCTGATCGAGGAGGCCTGGGGGGAGCCGGTCGCCCTCATCGAGCACCACTCCGACCTCCCCTACTGGACCGCCCACCTCCGCACCGACTGACAGTGCGCCGGGGCCGCGAATCCGGCACATAACCATCGATCCCGGGCGAGTCGCTGACGTCATCAGCTCGACAGGGCCCGCAACAGACACAGGACCCCCGCCCGAGAGCGAGGACAGGGTCACCGGCCCCCGGAGGCTCGAAACCACCGCCGGCAGTGCCGCCGACCCGGCTATCCGTCGTAGTCGACCGTCAGGGTGTCGGTGGTCGGGCTGGACTGGCAGGTCAACACGTACCCGGCGGCCACCTCGTCCGGCTCCAGGGCGTAGTTGCGGGCCATCGTCACCGCGCCGGAGACCACCTTCGCCCGGCAGGTCGAGCAGACCCCACCCTTACAGGCGTACGGCAGCTCGCCGCGCACCTTCAGCGCCGCGTCCAGCACCCGCTCGTCGCGGCCCATCGTGAACTGGGACGACCGGCCGTCCAGCACGATGGTCACTTCCGCGCCGCCGGTCGACTCGCCGCTGCGGCGGACCGGCTCCGGTGGGGTGTCGACGTGGAACAGCTCGGTGTGCACCGCCGACTCGGCCAGGCCCCGGCCGGTCAGCACCGCCTTCGCGTCCAGCACCAACTGGTAGGGGCCGCAGAGGAACCACTCGGCGATCGCGTCGCCCGGCACGATGGTGTCCAGCAGCCGGCCCAGCCGCTCGGCGTCGATCCGGCCGGACAGCAGCGGCGACTCACCCGGCTCCCGGGACAGCACGTGCACCAGGTGCAGCCGGGTCGGGTAGCGGTCCTTCAGGTCCGCCAGCTCCTCGGCGAACATCACCGTGTTGGCCGTGCGGTTGCCGTACACCAGGGTGAAGGTGCTGGCCGGCTCGACGGCCAGCGCGGTCGCGACCAGCGCGAGCACCGGGGTGATCCCGGAACCGGCGACCACCGCGCCGTAGTGCCGCACCCGGTCCGGCGCGAACGCCGTGGTGAAGTGCCCCAGCGGGGGCAGCACCTCGACGGTGTCACCGTGCCGCAGCGCGCCGCAGGCATAGCTGGAGAACGCGCCGCCGGGGATCTCCCGCACCCCGATCCGCAGCCGGCCGTGCCGGGCCAGGTCGTCAGGTGTCGAGCAGATCGAGTACGACCGCCGCACGTCCGCACCGGCCCCGGGCCCGCCGCCGGTGCCGGCCGCGTCCGACGGCGGCGCGGGCAGCCGTACGGTCAGGTGCTGGCCGGCGGAGAACGCGAAGGTCGCCCGCAGCTCCTCGGGCACCGCGAAGGTGATCGCCACGGCGTCGTCGGTGAGCCGGTCCACGGCGGCCACGGGCAGCGGGTGGAAGGCCGGCCTGCGGCGCACCGGGCGGGAGATCGTGACAGTCACAGCGCCTTCAGGTGGTCGAAGGGTTCGGAACAGGACCGGCAGCGCCACAGCGCCTTGCACGCGGTGGAGCCGAACCGGCTGAGTTGGGTTGTCTCCGGCGACCCGCAGCGCGGGCAGCGCACCGCCAGGGTCACCGGCACCGCCGTGCCGTCGCCGCGCGGGGCGGGCGGGGCGATGCCGGCGGCGGCGAGCTTGGCGCGGCCGTCGGCGGAGATCCAGTCGGTGCTCCAGGCGGGGCTGAAGACCGTGCGGACCTCGGCGTCGGGATGCCCGGCGGCGGTCAGCGCCCGCCGGATGTCGTCCCGGATCACGTCCATGGCGGGGCAGCCGGTGTAGGTGGGGGTGATCGTGACGACCACCCGCCCGGTGGCCGGGTCCTCGTCGACCGCCCGCAGGATGCCCAGCTCGTCGATGGTGATCACCCGGATCTCCGGGTCCACCACCGCCGCGACGGCCGTCCTGGGGTCGGTCACCGCCGCCGTCCCCGGCCCGACCCGCTCACCACCGGGCCCCGGGGTGGGCGCGGTGCAGCACCTGCATCTCGGCCAGCAGGAAGGACAGGTGCTCGGTGTGCACACCGTCGCGGCCGCCGCCCGGCGTCCAGCCGGTCTCCGGCCGGGTCAGGGTGGCCTCGGCCAGCACCGGGTGCACCACGGCCTCGAAGTCGGCCCGCAGGGTGGCCGGGTCGACCGGGGCCGCCGGGTCCGCCGTGAACAGCTCATGGTGGTACGGCCAGAGCTGGTCCAGCGCGGCCTGGGCGCGGCGGTGCGACTCGTCGGTGCCGTCGCCGAGCCGCTTCACCCACAGCGCGGAGTGGTCCAGGTGGTAGGCGGACTCCTTGCGCGCCTTCGCGCCGATCGCGGCGAGCCGCTCGTCGGGGCAGCCGGCCAGCGCGGTGTAGAGCGGCACCTGGTACGCCGCGAGCAGCAGCAGTTTCACCATGGTCACCGCGAAGTCGCCGTTGGGCAGCTCGACCAGCAGGCAGTTGCGGAACTCCCGGTCGTCGCGCAGGTACGCCAGCGCGTCCTCGTCCCGGCCGGCGCCCTCCAGCTCCCCCGCGTACGACAGCAGCAGGCGGGCCGCGCCGAGCTGGTCGAGGGCGATGTTGGCCAGGGCGATGTCCTCCTCCATCTCGGGCGCGCGGGTGGCCCACTCGCCGAGCCGCTGGGCGGCCACCAGCGCGTCGTCGCCGAGGGCGAGGGTGAAGTCGAAGGGGCCGTTCACAGGGCCGGTCTCCGTTCGCGACTGCGGGGCTCGCAAACCCGGCTCACTCCTCATGCTCACAGGTGGGCCACGCCGTCAGGCACCTCGTAGAAGGTGGGGTGGCGGTAGACCTTGTCGGCGGCCGGGTCGAAGAAGGCGTCCTTCTCGTCGGGGCTGGAGGCGGTGATCGCACCGGCCGGCACCACCCAGATGGAGACGCCCTCCTGTCGCCTGGTGTAGAGGTCCCGGGCGTTGCGCAGGGCCAGCTCGGCGTCGGGGGCGTGCAGGCTGCCGACGTGGGTGTGGGACAGCCCCCGTCGGGCCCGGACGAAGACCTCCCACAGCGGCGAGGTCACCGCCGCCCGGGGCGGTTCGTTCTGCTCGCTCACGCGGCCACCTTCTCCCGCTGGTCCGTGGCCCGGCTCTGCGCGGCCCGCTTCGCGGCGTACGCCGTGGCGGCCTCGCGTACCCAGGCGCCGTCGGCGTGGGCCCGTCGCCGGTGTTCCATCCGTTGCCTGTTGCAGGGGCCCTCACCGGAGATCACCCGCATCAGCTCGTCGTAGTCGGGCTGGGTGAAGTCGTACGCCTGCCGCTCGTCGTTCCAGCGCAGGTCGGGGTCGGGGATGCGCAGGCCGAGGACCTCCGCCTGCTGCACGCACATGTCGACGAAGCGCTGCCGCAGCTCGTCGTTGGAGAACCGTTTGATCTTCCAGGCCATCGACTGCGCGGAGTGGGTGGAGTCACCGTCCGGCGGGCCGAACATCGCCAGTGACGGGTACCACCAGCGGTCGAGCGCGTCCTGCGCCATCGCCCGCTGGGCCGGGGTGCCGTGCGCCAGGGTGTGCAGGATCTCGTAGCCCTGCCGCTGGTGGAACGACTCCTCCTTGCAGACCCGGATCATCGCCCGCGCGTACGGCCCGTAGGAGCAGCGGCACAGCGGGACCTGGTTGACGATCGCCGCGCCGTCCACCAGCCAACCGATCGCGCCCACGTCGGCCCAGGTGAGGGTGGGGTAGTTGAAGATCGAGCTGTACTTCTGCCGACCGTCGAGCAGCAGTTCGACCAGTTCGTCGCGGCTGACGCCCAGGGTCTCGGCGGCGGCGTAGAGGTAGAGGCCGTGGCCGGCCTCGTCCTGCACCTTGGCCAGCAGGATGGCCTTGCGCTTGAGCGAGGGGGCCCGGCTGATCCAGTTCCCCTCGGGCTGCATGCCGATGATCTCGGAGTGGGCGTGCTGGGCGATCTGCCGGACGAGCGTCCGACGGTAGGCGTCGGGCATCCAGTCGCGGGGTTCGATCTTCTGGTCGGCGTCGATCACGTCGGCGAAGTACGCCGCCGGGTCCACGCCGGGCGTGGCGGTGCCCTCCCGGGCGCGGGCCGCCGCCTCGCGCAACGCCGCCTCGGCGGCCTCGACCTGACCGAGCAGGCCACCACCGGGCGTGTCCTGCTCCGGGGCGAAGTCGTTGCCATACATTCGTCAAGTGTTACAGCTCGCCTCCGATGACACCAGAGGGTGTAACAGGATTTGAGTAGCGGCTTCCGTTACCAGGTGGATGCGCTCGGTCGATACCAGGACACCTCCTCGGATATGACTTGGGTCACTGATCAAAGATGAATACCCACAAGGGGCGCAAACCGTGCCTATATCTCGACTTACCGGCAGTTTGCCGTGCGTCGGATTCTGGCGAGTCGGCTGTCCGGACGTAGACTTCCCCGGTCACCACCGATCGGCTACCGACGATCGCCAGCGAGACACAGGCCACTCCCCCGGCCTCGGCGGTCGAGCCGACACCCGCGGAAGCAGCCGGTCCCCCCGGCCTGACATCTGGAGTTCACCCACGCATGCGATCTCGCGTGATCATGGTGCTCGCCGTTATGGCGGTGCTGCTCGGCACCGGCCTGCTGGTGCCGACCGCGTACGCCAAGCTCGCCGGCGACGACCCGACCGGCGGTACCGGCGGCGGCACGGCGGAGAAGGTGCCCGCGCCCGCGCCGACCGCGCCCCCGGCGCCCACCCTGGCCGCCGCCCCGGTCTCGGTGACCTTCAAGGGGGAGTTCTTCGCCTGGGCCCTGCAGGACCGCAAGACCGGTCAGGTCTCCGGCTCGAAGAACATGACCTCGACCAGCTCCACCGAGTCGATGCTCAAGGTCTGGATCGTCTCCGACTTCCTGCGCGAACTCGGCGACGAGAAGCCAGCTGCATCGATGTTGAAGCTCGCGAGCATGGCCATCCGGGACAGCGACGACGACGCCACCAACAAGCTCTACGCGAAGGCGGGCGGCTCGTACCGGGCGCTGGACAACGGCCAGCCCGGCCCGGTGCTCAAGCGGGCGATCACCATCTGCGGTCTCAAGGACACCAAGCCCGGCAACGTCCCCGGCTACGAGGGCTGGTGGAGCTTCACCCGGATGTCCCCCCGCGACGCGGCCCGGCTCGGTGACTGCGTCGCCGACGGCAAGGCCGCCGGCCCCCACTGGACCAAGTGGGTGCTCAACGAGATGGCCCAGGTCCGGGGCAGCGTGGGCAAGCAGCTGGCCCGCTCCGGCGGCGGCCGCTGGGGCATCATCGACGGCCTGCCCGACGAGATCACCAAGCAGGGCCCGGTCGCGATGAAGAACGGCTGGACCCCCCTCAGCTACGACAGCAACTGGCACGTCAACTGCCTCGCCGTCACCGACAAGTGGAGCCTCGCCGTGATGATGCGCTACTCGATCAGACAGCCGCTGAGTTACGGCGCCAAGGTGTGCGCCAGCGTCGCCACCCAACTCGTCACCCCGCAGCCCGGCGCCGCGCTCAAGGTGCCGCAGCCGCTCGGGAAGCTCTGATGCCGGGCAGCCGGCGGCCCGGCCGCTCCGCCCGGCGGGACCACCGCCCGCTGAAGATCGTCGCGGTCGCCGCGGTCCTCACCGGCCTCGTGCTCGTCTCGCTGCGGCTGCTCCCCGGCTCGCCGATGGAGTCCACCGCCGCCTCGCGCTGGGGTGACACGTCCACCGCGTCCCGGTCCACCGGGTCGGCCGTCGACCGCCGCAGCCGGCCGACCCCGGCACCGTCGCCGACCCCCTCGCTCACCCCGCTGCCCTTCGCGGACCGGGACCTCGACCTCGACATCGAGGGCTGGTACGCCTGGAGCGTCCTGGACCGCCGCACCGGCACGATCATCGGCTCGGACAACATGGCCGAGACCAGCACCACCGCCTCGCTGATCAAGTCGTGGATCGTCGCCGACTACCTGCGCCGGGCGGCCGAGAAGGGGCAGACCCCGAGCGACGCCAAGCTCGCCGACGCCACCCGGATCATCCGGGACAGCGACAACACCCGGGCCGAGCAGTTCTACAACGGGGTCGGCCGGTCCGCCTCGATCAAGCGGCTGCTCTCGCTGTGCAAGCTCACCGACAGCAGCGTGGCCGACGACGGTGGCTGGAGCCGGACCAACCTCTCCCCCCGCGACGCCGCCCGGCTCGGCAACTGCATCGCCGACGGTCGCGCCGCCGGCCCGACCTGGACCAAGTGGCTGATCAACGAGATGCGGCTGGTCCGGGGATCGGGTGACTTCGGCATCCGCAAGGCGTTCCCGGCGGCCCAGCAGAAGAAGATCGCCATCAAGAACGGCTGGATCGACCGGACCCGCGAGCAGGAGATGCACATCAACTGCCTGGCCATCGGCGACACCTGGACGATGGGCGTGATGGTCCGCTACCCGATCAACCTGGGCTACGAGTACGGCATGAAGAACTGCCAGAAGATCACCAAGGCCCTGCTCGGCCCCAGCACCTGACCGGCTCGATCGACTCCGGGTTGATCGACTCCGGAACGCCGATGTAGCGGTATCCCCGGCCGGGGATACCGCTACATCGCCGCACAACCGGTTGGGTCAGCCGGCGAAGAACTCCGGGCCGCCCTCGGGCAGGGCGGGGGCCTCGCCGGTCGCCGCCGCCCGCCGGGCGAACTCGCGCAGGCCGGCGACCTGCCGCTCACCCAACGAGAAGTCGAGGGCGCGGAAGTACGTGGCCAGCGTCGCCGCGTCGAACGGCTCCCAGCGGGCCGCCGCCTCGGCCACCTGGTCCAGCTCGGCCAGGCACAGGTCACGGGAGCGCAGGAACGCCTCGTGCACCTCCTTGACCAGGCCCGGGTGGGCGGCGGCGAAGTCCCGGCGGACCGCCCAGACGGCGAACACCATCGGCAGCCCGGTCCACTCCCGCCACGCCTGACCGAGGTCGGTCACCGCGAGCCCCCGACCCGGTGCCTCGTAGAGGGCGCGCAGCGCCACGTCACCGATCAGCACCCCGGCGTCGGCCTCCAGCAGCATCTGGGTCAGGTCGGGCGGGCAGCGGAAGTACTCCGGGTGGACGCCGTACCGGTCGGCGAGCAGGAGCTGGGCCAGCAGCACCCCGGTCCGCGAGGTCGAGCCGAGCGCGACCCGCCGGCCGTCCAGCTCGGCCAGCGGCCGGGTGGAGACCACGTTGACCGAGAGCACCGGCCCGTCGCTGCCCACCGCCAGGCCCGGCAGGAGCAGCAGCTCGTCGGCGTGCCGCAGGTATTCCACCTGGGAGATCGGGCCGATGTCCAGGTCACCGGCGACCAACGCCGCACTGAGCCGGTCCGGCGAGTCCTTGTGCAGGTCGACGTCGAGCAGCGCGCCGGAACGCATCAGCCCCCAGTAGATCGGCAGGCAGTTCAGGAACTGGATGTGCCCGACCCGGGGACGTGCCACGCGCTCAACCATGCCCCGACCGTATCCCCGCCGGCCCGTACCGGCTCACCGGGAGGCCCGGACAGTGGCCAACCCCGCACCGCCGGCACCGCGCCGACCTGGTCGGATCGAGGACCGCCCGCTGCCAGGCCGTAATTCGGTTGCCGGGACGGCCCGCGGTAGTAGGCTACTTTGTCCCGCCCGACGGCCGAGGTGTGTAGCACCGCAGCGGACGTCCCCGCGCCGACCCCGGGTCGGAAACGCGAGCGGCAGTGTTCTTCCCGTGTCGAGGAGTACGAGGATGACCCTGCACGCCCCCGAACAGTCCCTGGACGACGAGCTCGCCGCCGAGCGGGCCCACCTGGCAACCTCCCGGCAGGCGCTACGACGGATGCGCGACCGCGCCGAGTCGCTCTTCGCCACCGGTGACAAGGTCGCCGGGGACGCGTACACCGCCGAGCAGCTCGGCCGGCACCTGGCCCGACGGGTCGCCGAGCTGGCCGACGACCCGACCACCGCGCTCTTCTTCGGCCGCCTGGACTTCGGCCCCGCCGACCCGGAGCACGCCGGGCGCGGCTACCACGTCGGCCGGCGGCACGTCACCGACGACCGGGGCGAACCACTGGTGCTGGACTGGCGGGCCCCGGTCTCCCGCTCGTTCTACCGGGCCAGCGCCCGGGACCCGCAGGGCATCGCGGTACGACGGCGGTTCGGGTTCAACGCCGGGGCGCTGACCAGCTTCGAGGACGAGCACCTGGACCGGGGTGAGGAGCTGGGCACGGCCAGCCGCATCCTCACCGCCGAGATCGAACGCCCCCGGGTCGGACCGATGCGGGACATCGTCGCGACCATCCAGCCCGAGCAGGACGAACTGGTCCGGGCCGACCTGGCCGACTCGATCTGCGTCCAGGGTGCGCCGGGCACCGGCAAGACGGCGGTCGGGCTGCACCGCGCCGCGTACCTGCTCTACCTGCACCGGGAGCGGCTGCGCCGGGCCGGGGTGCTGATCGTCGGCCCCAACCGGGCGTTCCTTGCGTACATCGCGGCGGTGCTGCCCGCCCTCGGCGAGGTCGAGGTGGCCCAGGCCACCGTGGAGGACCTGGTCGCCCGGGTGCCCGTCCGCGCGGTCGACGATCCGGAGGTCGCCGTCCTCAAGCACGATCCCCGGATGGCCGGGGTGCTGCGCCGGGCGGCGGACCAGCGGATCACCGCGCCGACCGAGCCGATCATGGTGTCGGACGGGTCGTTCCGCTGGCGGATCGGTCTGGAGCCGCTGCACCGGGTGATCGAGGAGACCCGGCGGGAGGGCCTGCCGTACGACACCGGGCGGGAGCGGGTCCGGGCCCGGGTGGTCGGGTTGTTGCAGCGTCAGGCCGAGGCCCGCCGGGCCGAGTCGCCGGGCGACGCCTGGCTGCGCCGGATGGGCAGGGCCCGCCCGGTGACCGCCTTCCTCGACGCGGCCTGGCCGGCGCTCACCCCGGAGGGCCTGGTGCACTCGGTGCTCCGCGACCCGGCCGTCCTCGCCGCCGCCGCCGACGGCCTGCTCACCGCCGACGAGCAGGCCCTGCTGCGCGGCGGGGCGACTCCCACCGATCCGACCGGCACCGACCCGACCGGTGCCGGGCCGGTCAGGAGCCGGTCGGGGGCCGGCGCGGCGGGCACGAAGCTCGGCCGGACGCCGAAGGCGACCCGGTGGACCGCCGCCGACACGGTGCTGATCGACGAGGCGGCCGGGCTGATCGAACGGCCCGCCGGCTTCGGGCACGTCGTCGTGGACGAGGCGCAGGATCTCTCGCCGATGCAGTGCCGGGCCATCGCCAGGCGCAGCGAGCACGGATCGATCACCCTGCTCGGCGACCTGGCCCAGGGCACCGCGCCGTGGGCGGCGAGCGACTGGCGGGAGTCCCTGGCCCACCTGGGCAAGCCGGACGCGGTGGTGGTGCCGCTGAGCGTCGGGTTCCGGGTGCCCGCCGTGGTGGTCGCGTTCGCCAACCGGCTGCTGCCGGCGCTGGCGGTCGACGTGCCACCGGCGGTGTCGCTGCGCCGCGACGGTGCGCTCGACGTGCGTACCGTGACCGACCTGGTGGCGGCGACGGTGGCCGAGGTGCGCGCGGCGCTCGGGCACGACGGTTCGGTCGGGGTGATCGCCGCCGACGACGCGGTGGACGGGCTGCGGGCGGCGCTCGCCGACGCCGGGGTGCCGACCGCGACCGCCGACGACGTGGCGGCCTCGGCCCGGGTCACCGTCGTCCCCGCGACCCTGGTCAAGGGCCTGGAGTACGACCAGGTGGTGGTGGTCGAGCCGGCCGCGATCGTGGCCGCCGAGCCGCGTGGCCTGCACCGCCTCTATGTGGCGTTGACCCGGGCGGTGTCCCGGTTGTCGGTGCTGCACACCGCACCGCTGCCCGGCCCGCTGGCCGATCCCCCGGACGGCCCGACGCCGGCCTGACCGCACCTGCACGTCGGCCTGACCGCATCTGCCCCGGACGGCCCACCGGACGCCGTCGGGTCGGGCCCTGCCGTCGGGTCGGGCCCTGCTGTCCGGTGGCCGACCCGGCCGGCCGACGACTCGACTTTGTGTTTTAAAGTAGTTTGCATGACCCCCGAAGACGACGCCCCCATCGACGCCGCCGCCGCGATGCGGCTGATCCGCGAGCAACGGGCCAGCACCGTCCGCCGGCTGGAACCCGACCCCCGGGTGCACTACTGGCCGTGGGGGTTCGCCTGGCTGATCGGCTTCGGGGTCTACTTCCTGCGGTTCTCCCCCGACGGCCGCACCATCGTCGCGATGCCCGCCTGGCTGCCGCTGAGCGTGCTCTTCGTGCTGCTCGTCGCCGCCGCAGTGGTCTTCGGGGTGGGCAGCGCCCGCGCCTACCGGCACGTCGCCGGCGAGTCGGCCCTGCGCGGCAGGTGGTACGGCACGGCCTGGGGCCTCGGGTTCTTCGGCCTGTCCGTGGTGATCGGCCGGGTCACCGACAGCCTGCCGTCCGACCTCGCCGGGCTGCTCTGGTCGGCGCTGTCGGTGGGGTTGACCGGTGCCCTGCACATGGCCGGCGGCGCGATCTGGCTCGACCGCACCCTGTACCGCCTCGGCGTCTGGCTCACCGCCGTCAACATCGTCGGTGTCGTCGCCGGCCCCGGCTGGCACGCCCTGGTCGTGTCGGTCGCCGGCGGCGGCGGACTGCTGGTGGCCGGCGCACTCGCCCGGCGGCGGCACGGATGAGCGAACTCGACCCGGTCATCCACGCCCAGGCCCGGCTGCGGGTGGTGGTCACCCTGGCCACCCTCGCCGACGGCGACCGGATCACCTTCCCCCGCCTGCAGGAACTGCTCGCGATGACCGCCGGCAACCTCTCCGTCCACCTGCGCAAGCTGGAGGACGCCGGCTACGTCGAGATCGACAAGACCCACCGCGGACGCACCCCGACCACCCTGGTCCGGCTCAGCCGGCGCGGACGGCGGGCGTTCGAGGAATACACCGAGAACATCCGCGCCCTGCTCGACCCCGCCGACCCCCGGGAGCCCCGATGATCCTCGCCCATGCCGACCAGGCCACCCGCCGGTACGGCGACGTCCTCGCCCTCGACCGGGCCGACCTGACCGTCTCCACCGGCGAACTCGTCGGCCTGCTCGGGCCGAACGGCGCCGGCAAGAGCACCCTGATCAACCTGCTGGTCGGGCTGCGCCGCCCCAGCGCCGGGCGGGTCGAACTCTTCGGCGGCGACCCCCGCCGGCCGGCGTCCCGACAGCAACTCGGGGTCACCCCGCAGGAGACCGGCCTGCCCGGTACCCTCCGGGTCGGCGAGGTGGTCGACTTCGTCTCCGCGCACTACCCCGACCCGGTCCCCCGGGGTGAACTGCTCGACCGGTTCGGCCTCACCGACCAGGCACGACGACAGACCGGCGGGCTCTCCGGCGGGCAGCGGCGTCGGCTCGCCGTCGCGCTGGCGTTCGTCGGCCGGCCCCGGCTGGTCGTCCTCGACGAGCCGACCACCGGGCTGGACGTCGAGGCCCGGCACACCCTGTGGGAGGCCATCCGCTCGTTCCACGCCGACGGCGGGACGGTGCTGCTGAGCAGCCACTATCTCGAAGAGGTCGAAGCGTTGGCGCAGCGGGTCGTGGTGCTCGGGCAGGGCCGGGTGCTCGCCGACGACACCACCGACGCGATCAGGGGCATCGTCGGCGTCCGCCGGGTCAGCCTCGTCGCCGACGACCTGCCCGCGCTGCCCGGCGTGGTCGCCACCGAACACACCGAGGGGCGAACCCACCTGCTCACCACCGACGCCGACCAACTGGTCCGCGACATGGTCACCGCCGGGGTGACGTTCCGCGAGCTGGAGGTCCGCCCCACCTCGCTGGAGGAGGCGTTCCTCGCCATCACCGCCGGCCCGACCACCACCGACCCGGCCACCACCACGAGCGCCGCCGTCGGCGCCCGACCCACCGCCTGAGGAGTCGACGCCGTGCCGCTCACCCTGGTCCACGCCCGCTACCAGCTCCTGGAGACCATCCGCATCCCCGTCGCCGTGGTCGGCAGCGCGTTCTTCCCCGCCGCCGCGATGCTCTTCTTCGTCGTCCCGTTCGCCGGCGACGACCCGACCGGCGCGACCTACGCCACCGCCGCGATGGTCACCTTCGCGGTGATGAGCGCCAACATCTTCCAGTACGGCGTCGGCGTCGCCGAGGACCGCGACCAGCCGTGGAACCCGTACACCCGGACCCTGCCGGCCGGGCCGGGACCCCGGCTGGCCGGGCGGATCCTCGCCGGGCTGGTGCTGACCTACCTGTCGATGCTGCCCGTCGTGGTCATCGCGGCGGTCGCCACGGCCGCCCGGGTCACCCCGGTCGGGCTGCTGCTCGGCGCGGCCACCGTGGCCGTGGTGTCGGTGCCGTTCACCCTGCTGGGGCTCGCCATCGGCTACTCGCTGCCGAGCAAGGCGGCGATCGTCGTCGCACAGGTCATCTTCTTCCCGCTGGCCTTCGGCGGCGGCCTGCTCTCCGCGCCGGGCGACGCGCCCGGCTTCATCCAGGCGGTCGCCCCCTTCCTGCCCACCCGGGGCGCGGTCGAGCTGATGTGGGCGGCGGTCGGCGACTGGCGGCCCGACCCGCTCGCCCTGGCCATGCTCGGGGTCTGGATCGTGCTGCTCGCCACGGTCTCCGGCTGGGCGTACCGCCGGGACGAGGGTCGCCGGTTCAGTTGACCTGTACGCCGGTTCGGCCCGGTGGCCGCCGCCCGGTGCCACGATGCCGGCAGGGCGGCCACCGGCCCGCCCCACAGCCGAGAGGGGTCGACGTGCGCACCGTCGCCGCGGGCACGCCCTGCTGGACCGACCTGGCGACCCCCGACCTGGACGCCGCCCGGCGGTTCTACCCGGAGCTGTTCGGCTGGACCGGCCGGATCGCACCCGAACCCGAGCGGGCCGGCTACACCACCTTCCACCGGGACGGCCGGGCGGTGGCGGGTGCCGGCCCACCGGCCGACCCGGGCCGGGAGCCGGTCTGGTCGACGTACGTGGCGACCGACGACGCCGACCTGGTCACCACCCGGGTCGAGGCGGCCGGCGGGCAGGTGCTGGTCGCCCCGTTCGACGTCCTGCACGCCGGCCGGATGGCGGTCTTCGCCGACCCGGCCAGCGCGGTGTTCAGCGTCTGGCAGCCGATGCGGACCCCCGGCGCCGAACTGCTCGACGCCCCCGGGGCGATGTGCTGGAACGAGCTGGTCAGCCCCGACCCGGAGGGCGCGAAGGTCTTCTACGAGCTGGTCTTCGGCTGGCACCCGGAGGAGCAGCCCGCCGGAGGACCCGGCTACACCGGCTGGCGGTGCGGGGCCCGGATCGTGGCCGGGATGCTGCCCACCCCCGGCCCCGCGCGGCCGGCGTACTGGTCGGTGTTCTTCGCGGTGGCCGACGTGGACGCGACCGCCGCCCGCGCCACCACCCTCGGCGGCACGATCCTCACCCCGCCCCGGGACACCCTGCTCGGCCGCCGGAGCACCCTACGCGACCCCACAGGTGCCCGGTTCTCGCTGCTCCACCCCGCCGCCGACCCCACCTGACGACGGGGACGCCGCAGCTCAGGGGCGCGGCGGGCCGGGGCGGCTCGGCACCACCAGCGGACCGTGGTCGCCGGGGACGACCCTCACCCGGGCCCGGTAGTGGCGGGACAGCAACTCCTCGGTGAGCACCTCATCGGGCGGGCCCGCCGCGACGACCCGGCCGTCGGCGAGCAGCACCATCCGGTCGGCGTACTCGCCGGCGACGGAGAGGTCGTGCATGGTGGCGAGCACGGTGAGGCCGTGCGTCCGGCGGAGCTGGTCGACCAGCTCCAGCACCTCCTGCTGGTGGCCGATGTCCAGCGCGCTGGTCGGCTCGTCCAGCAGCAGCAGGGTGGCCCCCTGGGCGAGGGCACGGGCCAGGAACACCCGCTGCCGTTCCCCGCCGGAGAGGGTGGCCAACTCCCGCCCGTGGAACCCGATCAGGTCCAGCCGGTCGAGGACATCGTGGACGACGGCCAGGTCGGCCGCCGACTCCCGGCCCAGCGGCGCGATGTACGGGGTACGCCCCAGCAGGACGTAGTCGAACACCGACATCCCCGCCGGCACCACCGGGGACTGCGCCACCGTCGCCACCACCCGGGCCCGCTCCCGGCGACGCAGCGCGCCGGACGGCGTACCGAAGAGGGAGACCGCGTCCGGGGCGGGCAGCAGGCCGCCGACGGCGCGCAGCAGGGTCGACTTGCCGGCGCCGTTCGGCCCGATCACGGTGACCCACTCGCCCGCGGCGACCGTCAGGTCGACGCCGGCCAGGATCACCTCCCCGCCTAGCCGCACGTGCAACCCCCGCACCTGCACCGCCGGCACGCTCACCGGTCCGCTTTCGTTCGCGACTGCGGGGCTCGCAACACCGGCTCACTCCTCGCGCTCACGGGGCTGTCTCTGTTCGCGACTGCGGGGCTCGCAACACCGGCTCACTCCTCGCGCTCACGGGGCTGTCTCTGTTCGCGACTGCGGGGCTCGCAACACCGGCTCACTCCTCGCGCTCACGGGGCTGTCTCTGTTCGCGACTGCGGGGCTCGCAACACCGGCTCACTCCTCGCGCTCACGGGAACACCCGGCGGGCGGTGCGCAGGACCAGGACGAAGAACGGGCCGCCGAGCAGGGCGGTGACCACGCCGATCGGGATCTCGGCGGGGGCGGCGGCGGTCCGGGCGACCACGTCGGTCAGCGCCAGGAACGCCGCCCCGAAGAGCAGCGACAGCGGCAGGATCACCCGGTGGCTCGACCCGGCCAGCAGCCGTACGGTGTGCGGCACGATGATCCCGACGAAGCCGATCAGCCCGGAGGCGGAAACCGCGGCGGCGGTGCCCAGCGAGGCGGCGGCGATCAGCAGGTAGCGGGAGCGTTGCGGGTGCAGCCCGAGGCCGCTCGCCTCGTCGTCGCCGACGGAGAGCACGTCGAGTTCGCGCCGGTGCAGCAGCACCACCACGGTGGTCAGCACGAAGTACGGCAGGATCAGCCGCACGTCACCCCAACCGGCGGTGCCCAGCCGGCCGAGCAGCCAGGAGTAGACCTGCTGGATGCTTTCGGAGTGCCGTTGCAGCAGGTACGTCTGCCCGGCGGCGAGGAACGCGGACACCGCGACCCCGGCCAGGATCAGGGTGGCCGGGGAGCGGTCCCGCCCACCGGCCGCCCCGAGCAGGTAGGTCAGGGCGACCGCGCCGAGCGAGCCGACGAACGCGGCGAGCGGAATGGTGACCGGCATCCCGGTCAGCGCCCCGCCGGCCCCGACGCCGCCCAGCGTGATCACCGCGGTCACCGCGAACCCCGCGCCGGCCGCCACCCCCAGCAGGTACGGGTCGGCCAGCGGGTTACGGAACACCCCCTGGTAGCAGCCGCCGGCCAGGGCGAGCAGACCGCCGACGAGCAGGCCGAGCACCACCCGCGGCAGCCGCAGCTCGGTAACGATCGCGATCTCGCGTTCGGTGAGCCCGCTGTCCAGGCGTACCCCGGGCAGCAGGTTGAGCAGCTCGGCGGCGACGCTGCCGGGCGGCAGGCTGACCGGGCCGAGGGACACCCCGGCGACCAGGGCCACCAGCACGGCGAGCACCCCGGCGGCGAGCCAGCGCTTGCGCAGGCCGGCTGGCCGGGGCGTACCGGTGACGCGGGCCGGCCGGGACGCGTCGCGCGTCCCGGCCGGTGCGGGTGTGGTGGACCGCACGGTCACCGGACCGTCACGCCGGTACCTTGGCGGTGGCGTCGACGATCGACCGGAGCAGGTCGACCACGCGCGGGCCCCAGCGCGAGGCGATGTCGTCGTCGAGCGCGACGACCTGGTTGTTCTTGACGGCGGTGACGCCGGCCCAGCCGCTGCGGGCCTTGACCGTGTCGGCGCTCTGCTGGCAGCACTTGACGTCGGCGAGGAAGACGAAGTCGGGGTTCGCCTTGACGATGACCTCCTGGGAGAGCTGCGGGTATCCGCCGTTCTTGCCGTCGGCGTCGGAGGCGTCGGCGATGTTCTCCAGGCCGGCCAGCGCGTAGATCGAGCCGATGAAGGTCTTGCTGGTCGCGCTGTACAGCTCCGGCCCCAGCTCGTGGTAGTAGGTCAGCTTCGTCGACCGCTGCGGCAGGTCCTTGGTGAGCTTGCCGATCTCGTCCTTCATCCGGGCGGTGACGTCCGCCGCCTCGGTCGGGTGGCCGGTGAGGGTGCCCAGGTCGGTGAGCTGCCGGTAGGTGTCGTCGAGGGTGGCGGCGGCCGGGGTGAGCAGCACCGGGACCTTCAGCGCGGTGAGCTGAGCGATGATCTTGTTGGTGTCGTTGGCGAGGACCACCAGGTCGGGGTTCTTGCCGGCGATCGCCTCGGCGTTCGGCTGGAAGCCGGACAGCTCGCTCTTGGGCGCGTCGGCCGGGTGGTTCGACTGGTCGTCGACGGCGGTGACCTGCGAGCCTGCCCCGATGGCGAAGAGCATCTCGGTCGCGGTCGGCGACAGCGAGACGATCTTCTCGGGCCGCTTGTCGAGGGTGAGGTTGCCCACCGTGGCCGGGAAGGCCGCCGCGCCGGAGCTGCCGCCGGCGGCGGGGGTGTCGTCGGAGGTCTTCTCGGCGCACGCGCCGAGGGCGAGGGCGGCCACCGCGAGGGTCGCGGCGAACAACCGGGGGGTACGTCGGGACATCTGGCCTCCTGTCGGTCGAGGAGCGTGGTGCTTCGCCGACAGGGAGCGTGGTGCGCGCCCGTCCGCGAGGCGCCCTTCCTCGAGAGCGCGTGTCGCGACCGACCGCAGGCGACCTGGCTCGTCCCCACACACGGCGACGCCGGCCACTCGGGCCGGGCGTCGCGGCGGCTCCGGCGCGGGGCGGGGAGCCTGGTGGGTCATCACAGTTGCGGGACAGCGCCGGTTTCGCACCGGCTTCGCTGCGGTCGATCGGGTGCCACGGTAGCGCACCACCAGCGAAGATCGTCCGGACGGGAGGGGTGGGTGGGGCCCCGCCGGGGGCTTACGGGACCCCACCCGGAATCACGTCCGGTAACTCAGCAGTAGGTGCTCTGCTTGTTGATCACGCGGTAGGGGCAGTCGGCGTACTCGGACAGGAGCAGCACCGCCTCCTTGTTGCGGGAGGTCTGCGCGGGGATCACCTCGTCGGGCGGGTAGAAGCCGCCGCCGGCCCCGGACGACCCGGGGTACATCTCGAAGGTGTACGCCCAGATCTTGTGGGTCGCCCACATCCAGTCGAGGCTGTCGCCGTCGGTGATGTAGAGGTCGCTGGACTGCTCGGGGGTGTAGCCGTTGGTGGCCGCCATCCGCTGCCCGAGCGTGGCGAAGGTGTTGTACTGGTCGGCGGTCATCCCGCTGGGGGTGTTCGCCGTGGTGTAGCCGAACGGCCAGAGCACCAGCTGCGAGTAGGTGTGCCAGTCGATGTTGGCCTTGATCTGCTGCACCCCGCCGACGACCCGGCTGTTGACGAAGTCCCGCAGCGCCTTGGTCTCCGGCGCGGAGAACGCGGACGGCCCCCGGTAGGTGCTCGACGACGGCGTGCCGGACGAGCCGCCGCAACAGCCCCAGTTGTAGCCCCAGTTGCGGTTCAGGTCGGTGCCGACCGCCGCCGCACCGCTGTTGGGCTGCCGGTTCTTGCGCCAGGACCGGTAGGAGCCGGTGGCGATGTCGTACTCGCTGCCGTCCGGGTTGACCGTGGGGACGATCCAGATCTCCCGGGAGTTGACGATGCTGGTGATCCGCGAGTCACTGCCGTAGCTGTCGGTGAACAGGTTCAGCAGGTAGATCGCCATCTCGACGGTCAGGTGCTCGCGGGCGTGCTGCTGGGAGTTGAACAGGATCTCCGGTTCGGCCTCGTCGGTGCCGACGTTGTCCGAGATCTTCACCGCCATCAGGTCGCGGCCCTCGTACGACCGACCGATGCTGATCTTGCGGGCGATCGCCGGGTGGTCGGCGACCACCTGGTTGACCACGGTGGTCAGCTCGGCGTAGTCGTGGTAGTTCGAGTCGGCCGGCGGGAAGGCGTTGGCGCGGGCACCCTCGGCGGGGGACGGCTCGACCTCCCGTTCCAGCCGGAAGCCGAGCCGGGTGATGGCGGCGGCCTCGGACCGGTTGGCCGAGACGTACAGCACGCCGTGCTCGGCGGAGTCGATGGCCGCGCCGGTGCGGGCGACCGCGTTGCGGTCGGCGAGGGTACGCGGACCCAGCACGCGGTAGCTGACGGCGGTGGGCTCGGGCTCCGGGGCCGGGCGGGCGGAGACCGGCCCGGTGGCGACGGCGGTGAGGCCGAGGCCGGCGACGACGGCGAGCGCCAGGCGACGCCGGAAGGGGGAGGTGCGGAAGGCCATGGACATCCTCCTCGGGGTACGGGGTATCCCGTTGTGCGCCCACTCCACCAGCAGTCACATGGTCATATCAATATCTGTGACTATCTCCAACCATCCCGACCGGATCGTCATGTCGGCAATGGTTTTCCTGATGCAACCCCCTGGCGAAACTTCCTGCCAGGCGGGACAGTGAGCGGCAACGATTCCCCACCCTGCGGAGTTGCCATGTCCAGCAGAGTCCTGCGCACGGTCGCCCTCGTCGGCGTCGCCACCCTCACCCTGCTCGCGAGCACCGCACCCGTCCGGGCCGGCGGTCCGTCACCCACCGGAACGCACCCACCTGCCGGAGACCGTCCGCCCACCGGGGACCGTCCGCCCGCCGGTGGGCACGACGAGCAGATCACCTTCCAGGAGTGGTCCCGGTACCCCGACTGGCGGGCCGGCACCCACCGGGGCACCCACGCCGCACCCGGCCGCCACGCCGGTCTCACCATCGGCCGCCCCGCCGGCACCACCGAGTTCACCGACGAACACACCGGCACCACCCGCACCTGGGAATACGCCACCTGGACCTCGCCGTCCACCCCGATCGGCTTCGACGCCACCGAACTGGTCGCCTCCTGGAACGCCGACACCCCCGCCGGCACCTGGCTCCAGGTCGAACTCCAGGGCACCTACTCCACAGGCGACCACACCCCCTGGTACGTCATGGCCCGCTGGGCCTCCGGCGACCGCGACATCGCCCGGGCCACCCTGGACGGTCAGGGCGACCCCTGGTCCAGCGTGTGGACCGACACGTTCGCCATCGACGACGCGGACGCCGGGGTGCTGCTGCGGTCGTACCAGCTCCGGTTGACCCTCTACCGCGCACCCGGCCAGGCCGCCGCGCCCCGCGTGCGGATGCTCGGCGCGATGAGTTCACACGTGCCCGACCGGTTCACCGTCCCGCCGAGCCGGGGCGGCATCGCCTGGGGCACCGAACTGCCGGTGCCGGCCCGCTCCCAGATGATCCACCGGGGCAGCTACCCCGAGTGGGGCGGCGGTGGCCAGGTCTGGTGCAGCCCGACGTCCACCACGATGGTGCTGGAGTACTACGGCAAGCTCCCGTCGGCGGCCGACCTGTCCTGGATCGACCCCGACCACCCGGACCCGCAGGTCGTCCACGCCGCCCGGATGACCTGGGACAACGAGTACGAGGGCGCGGGCAACTGGCCGTTCAACACCGCGTACGCCGCCAGTTTCCCCGGCATCGAAGCCCGGGTCACCCGGCTGCACTCCCTCGACGAGGCGGAACGCTTCATCCGCGCCGGCATCCCCGTGGTCACCTCGCAGTCCTTCCTCGACACCGAGCTGGACGGGTCGAACTACGGCACCTCCGGGCACCTGTTCGTGATCGTCGGCTTCACCGCCGAGGGCGACGTGATCGTCAACGACCCGGCGTCCGCGTCCAACGCCGAGGTGCGCAACGTCTACCGACGCGACCAGTTCGAGCAGATCTGGCTACGGACCAAGCGGCACCGGGCCGACGGCACGGTGGCCGGCGGCTCGGGCGGCATCGCCTACCTGATCAAGCCGACCGACCGCCCCTGGCCGGTGGTCCCCGGCTCGACCAACTGGTGACCCCCATCCGCCCGCCCGAGATCCCCACGGCCGGGCGGACACGGCCGGGCGGACACGGCCGGGCGGACACAGTCGGCGGGCCCGGTCAGCGGACCCGGCCGGGCGGACACGGTCGGCGGGCCCGGTCGGCGGGCCCGGTCGGGCGGGCCCGGTCAGCGGACCCGGCGGACACGGTCGGCGGGCCCGGTCGGGCGGGATGATCGACTCCCGTGGGCCGAAGTAGGGGCATAACCGCCCGACGACACCCCTGATTCGCCACCACAGGGTGAATCTTGGTCGCCAGAACCCCGATCCACCCAGGTCAGCCTGGAGGCGATCCGCCCAGGGGGCCGAAACAGCGGCATCGCCACTCGGCGATACCGCCACCGGCCCGCCCCTGAGTGGTTCTCTCGCCCGACCAGGCCCAGATCCCCCTCCCCCCGGTCGGCCGAGAGATCCACTCAGGTGAGCCGAAGTAGCGGCATTACTGCTGAGTGATACCGCTACTTCGCCGCACTGGAGTAGATCTCAGGCTCGTCCGGCCGGGCAGCGGGGCGCGCGACCGATACGGGCGGGCAGGGCGCGAACGCGCAGGGTGCGAACGAGTGCGCGGGTCGGGCGGGGGTCAGGGGTCAGGGGCGGGGGTCAGGGGCGGGGGTCACCCTCGACGGGGTGGTCGTCGCCCGCCAGGGCGGAGCGCAGCCGCTCCTTCTCCGCCCGACGTCGCTCGGCGGCGGCGGCCACCTCCTCGGCCATCTGGTCCCGCCAGCCCCGGAGCAGGAAGAACGACGCGGCGGCCGAGAAGATCAACGCCACCATAAGCTTGAGGAACAGGTTCATCCCGACCGGCCACAGTGCCACCACGACCAGCAGGAACAGCCCGATCCGGGCCAATGTGTACTTGACCGCCGCGCTCACCGGACCGCCTCGATCCGCGACTGCGGGGCTCGCACAACCCGCTCACTCCTCGCGCTCACCGGGCCACCTCGACTCGCGACTGCGGGGCTCGCACAACCCGCTCACTCCTCGCGCTCACCGGGCCACCTCGACTCGCGACTGCGGGGCTCGCACAACCCGCTCACTCCTCGCGCTCATGCCTTTCCCCATTCCTGCTTCTGCGTCGGGGCTCCGACACCGGTGGCTCAGCCCGTGCGTCGAGCCAGCCAGTGCACGCCCTGGAACCAGAGGACCGCGTACCCGACGGTGAACGCGAGTGCGGCCAGCCCGCCGGTGAGCAGCGGCGCGAGCCCGGACGCCAGGCCCGCCACCAGCAGCCCGGCGAGCACCGCGACCACCGCGGCGGACAGGGCCGCCACCACCCGGGCCGCCCCGAAGTCCCAGGCCCGGAAGTCGTCCCAGAACAGCCAGGCCGGCAGGATCACCGCCAGCCAGCCGTTGGTACGGCCGAAGTCACCCGCGCCGGCCACGGCGAACGCCCAGTCGAAGAGCACCAGTGCCAGCACGCCGATCACCCAACCGGCCAGGCTCACCCCGAGCAGGTCACCCAGGGTCAGGATGCGTCCCTCGGCGTCCCGGCGGGGAAACCCGCTGCGCTGCTGCGCGGTCGGCTGCTGTCCGGTCATGGTGTGACGAGCATACGGCCGGGTCAGGCCCAGACCTGCTGCGGCTCGGCACGCCGGGACGCCAGTGACGGCGCCCGGTCGTACTCGCGGACCACGTTGTAGCGGGTGTCCCGCTCCACCGGCTGGAAACCGGCGTCCCAGATCAGGTTGAGCAGGTCGTCGCGGTGCATGGTGTTCGGGGTGCCGTACGAGTCGGCGTCGTGCGTGATCTTGTATTCGACGACCGAGCCGTCCAGGTCGTCCACGCCGAAGTTGAGCGAGAGCTGGGCGACCGACAGGCCGTGCATCACCCAGAAGTTCTTCAGGTGCGGGACGTTGTCGAACAGCAGCCGGGAGACCGCGAACGTCTTGAGCGACTCGGCCGGCGACGCCATCGTGGTACGCGCCTGGATCCGGTTACGGATCTTGCCGTCCGCCGAGTCGACGAAGTCGTGCTGGTAGCGCAGCGGGATGAAGACCGCGAACCCGCCGGTCTCGTCCTGCAACTCGCGCAGCCGCAGCACGTGGTCGACCCGGTGCCGGGGCTCCTCGATGTGGCCGTAGAGCATCGTCGCCGGCGTCTTCATGCCCTTGGCGTGGGCCAACGCGTGGATCCGCGACCAGTCCTCCCAGTGGCAGTTGTGGTCGACGATGTGCTGGCGGACCTCCCAGTCGAAGATCTCCGCGCCACCACCGGTCAACGACTCCAGGCCGGCGTCCATCAGCTCGTCGAGGATCTCGTCGGCCGACAGGCCGCTGATCTTCTCGAACCACTGCACCTCGGTCGCGGTGAAGCACTTGAGCTTGACGTTGGGCAGCGCCGCCTTCAGCTCGCGCAGCACCTTGGGGTAGTAGCGCCAGGGCAGGGTGGGGTGCAGGCCGTTGACGATGTGCAACTCGGTGAGCTGCTCGTCCTCCATCTCCTTGGCCTTGCGGACCGCTTCCTCGATCCGCATCGTGTACGCGTCCTTCTCGCCCGGCTTGCGCTGGAACGAGCAGTACGCACACGAGGCGGAACAGACGTTCGTCAGGTTGAGGTGCCGGTTGACGTTGAACATCACCCGTTCGCCGTTCAACTCGGTACGCCGGTGGTGGGCCAGCCGGCCCAGCCAGGTCAGGTCGTCGCTCTCGTAGAGGGCGATCCCGTCCGAGCGGGTCAGTCGCTCCCCCGCGTACACCTTCTCTTCGAGCTCACGCTTGAGTCCGGCGTCCATCGAAAAGCCACGTCCCTTCCACCTGCGGTCCCGATCGAGCCTACGTCGGACGACCGACAGGTCGGCAGGACGGGCACCGCCAGCGACCTACCTCACCCGCACTCCCAGGGTTCTCCAAGCCGCTACCGCATCGACATCGTTGTCCCGGTGCGGTAAGACAGGATGGGACGCGGCGCACACCGGCGGCGTTCCGGGTCGCCGCGCCCCACCTCACGCGGTGGCACCATCACGCGGCACAGGGAGCGGAATGGTCGACAGCGGGCACAGGCGACGGCAGCGACGACGGGTTCCGGTGATCTCCCCGGTGCTGCGTCCGGCGCTCTGGTCGGCCCTGCTCGGCGCGGTCGCCGCGATGGCCCTGGCCACCCCGGTCTACGCCGACCCGGCCCTGCCCAACGCCGTCCCGGACACCGGTTCCCGGCCGGTGGCGACCGGCTCGCTGCAACTGCCCGGCGCGGCGGCCCCCGGCTACCCGGCCGCCGGCCAGCCCGGCTACCCGACCACGCTGCCCGTCGGCGGCCTGCCGACCAGCCCGCTGCTGTCCCAGATCGACACGCTGACCGCGCAGAACGGCCAGCTCGCCGACCAGCTCCTCCAGCTCGAGAAGCAACGCGACGACGCCCGGGTGCAGCTCACCGGCGTGCAGAGCGAGCTGACCCGGGCCCGGGGCGCGCTGACCGTGGCCGAGCAGCAGGCCAACGCCGTCGCCGCGAACGCCTTCAAGGCCGCCGCCGCCCTGCCGCCCGGCGAGTTCGCCCGCGACCTGCACGGGCTGAGCGTCCTGCAACGGGTCTCCCGGGGTGAGCAGGCCGACGGCGAGACCACGGCGGCGTCCGGCGAACTCTCCCGCGCCCGTACGGCCGAGCAGGTCGCCGCCCAGGCGGTCACCGCGGCCACCGACCGGGTCCGGCGCGCCGAGGAACAGTTCGCCGCGGTGCAGAAGGCGCTGCGCGACAACGATGCCAAGATCGCCAAGCTGCGGGCCGACAACCAGGCCCAGCTCATCGCCCTGGAGAAGCAGCAGGAGGCCGCCGAGCAGAAGCTCGGGTCGGCGTACGTCGAGGGGCAGAGCAGCAGCGGCCTGAACGCCAGCCCGCAGGCGCTCGCCGCCGTGCGGTACGCGCTGGCGCAGCTCGGCGACCCGTACCTGTGGGCGGCCGAGGGCCCGGACCGGTTCGACTGCTCCGGTCTGATGTGGGCGGCCTACCGGTCGGCCGGCTACTACGACCTGCCCCGGGTCGCCCGCGACCAGTACTACGCCACCCGCGGCCGGACGGTCTCGCAGAGCGCCCTGCTCCCCGGCGACCTGCTCTTCTTCGCCTCGGGTAGCAGCTGGACGACCATCCACCACGTCGCGATGTACATCGGCAACGGGCGGATGGTGCAGGCACCCCGCAGCGGAGACGTGGTCAAGATCTCCCAGGTGCGGTGGTCCAGCCTCTACGCCTCCACCCGCGTCGTCGGCGCGGTGACCAGCCCCGGGGCCCCGGTCACCCCGCCGCCCACCCCGAAGCCCACCACGGCGTCGCCGAAGCCCACCACCCCCACGCCGAAGCCCACCACGGCGTCGCCGAAGCCGACCACACCCACGCCCCGGCCGACCGGAGGGTCGACCACCGGGCCGACGAAGCCGCCGACCACTCCGAGGCCGCCGGTCACCTCCGCGCCGCCGACCCCCACGCCGACCAGGACCGCCGACCCGACACCGAGCCTCACCGGTTCCGGCACCCCGAGCCCGGAGGACAGCGGCGCGGTGGAGAGCAGCCGGTCGGCGTCCGCCCCGGCGTCGGCGGGTGCCTCGGCGAGCACCGGGAGCTGACCGGCCGGCACCGTCGCGACCGTCCCATCGGCACTCCGGCTGTGCCGACGGGACGAGATGTGGCACGGTGACACGAGGCACATCCGGTCACCGTTCGCGGGACGCGGGTGCGAGGGTGCGCGGAGGGCGAGCATGGGCGAGCAAGAGGTTCCGGTGGGGCACGTCGACCAGGGACCGGTGCCCGACCCGGCCGAACCCGCCGTCCGCACCGACGCCGGGCGGGCCACCCCGGAACCCGTCGACGCCCCGCCTGGCCCCGACCGGGTCACCAGCATCCCGGCCCGGCCCGGCCCGCCCGCCGACGGCACGGCCCGCGCCACGGCCAGCGTACGTACCGTGACCGCCCCGCCCGAGGGCGGCGACCTGCCGGCGGGGCCGGCGACCGCGACCACCTACCGGGCCGGCACCCCGGCCACCGAGCCGGCCGTTCCGGCCTCCCGAACACCCGAGCCGGACGGCTCCGCCAGCGGCGACCCGACCCCGGGCGGCTCCACCCCGGGCGGCTCCACCCCGGGCGACCCGACCCCGGGCAAGTCGACCCCGGGTGGCCCGCTCACCGCCCCGACCTCCCGGGCATCCGACCCGGACGACCCCGCCGACGGCAGCCCGGCCCCGGTCGGGCCGGCGACCGTTCCCGGACAACGCGACAGCTCGGACGGCCGCCCGGCACGGGCCAGCGTCTCCGTCCCCGGGCTCAGCCGGGTCTCCGCCGCCGAGGCGGAGGGTGCGGCGGCCGGCGCGGGCACCCGGCCCGGGGATGCCGCCCCCGGGGTGTACCGGTCGACGCCTGTCAACCCGGAGCCACCCGAGCCCGCGCGGCCCCCGGAGCCGGTCCAGCCCCCCACCCCGCCGACGCCGGAGCCGGAGCCCGCCCCCGAACCGTTGCCGGCCCCCACCCCCGAGCCGGCCCCGGGCCCGGTCACTCCCGAGCCGCCCGCCCCCGGCCCGTTCCCCTCGCCGGTCCCGCCGCTGCCCGGTCCCGTTCCGGTCCCGCCCGGCCCGGTCCCGCCCGTACCGGGGCCGCCGCTGCCGCCCCCGGGCCCGGCGGTGCCCCCACCCCCACCGCCGCCCGGCCCGATGCCGGCGCCCCCGTTCCCCCCGCCCCCGGCCGTGCCGGCCACCCCGACGACCTTCCGGGCCAGCGCGTCCGTCACCGTGCCCGCGGCCGGCGGCACCGTCGCCCCACCCGCCTCGGCACCCCCGGCCGGCAGCAGCCCGGCCTCGGCACCCCCGGCTTCCGCGCCCTCCCCCGTCTTCCGGCCGCCCACCTCCGCACCCCCGGCCGCGACGCCCTCCGCACCGGCCAGCCCCACCCCGTCGGCCTCCGCGCCCCCGGCACCCGCCAGCTTCACCCCGCCGGCCTTCGAGACGCCCTCCGCGTTCACCCCACCGGCCGCTGCATCCCCGGCACCTTCCGCCTTCGCCCCGCCGACGTCGGCGCCCCCGGCGCCCTCCGCCTCCACCCCGCCCCCCGCCCCGGTGGGTACCGGCCGAACGGATGCCGGCAACGTGGGGGCAGGCAGCACGGCAGCCGGTTCGGCGATGCCGACGTTCCGGGCCCCGGTCGTGCCCGACCCGGTGGGCGACGGCGCGACCTCGGCGCTGCCGGTGGTGCCGGCTCCCGCACTGCCCACCTGGCCGACGTCCGGGTCCGCACCACGTCGCACGGCCGGCGGCACGCCCCGCCCCTCCTCCGGCACGCCCTACCAGGGCGGCCCGGACCTGGCCAGCGTCGGCTACGGCGGCACCGACGGCCCTGCGCACGCCACGGTCGCCTTCCCGGCCGGCAACCCGGTGGAGAACTCCGGCTCGCTGACCGGGCACATCCTGGCCCAGGGCTGGTCCGACACGCCGGCCCCGAGGTCCAGGACCACCAGGGTGGTGATCGTGCTGGCCGCCTCGCTGGGGCTGCTGGTGGCGATCAGTGTGCTCGTCGTCCTGCTCGCCAACGACGTGATGGACGGGCTGGTCGGCGGCATGCTGTCCCAGTGAGGCCGGCCGTCGGCCACGCCGGTGCAGGGGACGGCCGGGCAGGTGGGGGATGCCCGGAACGGGTGAGTCCGCCCACTACCGGCTCGGGGCACACTGGCGACGTCGCCGGAGCGCCGTACACTTGTCGGGATCACTGACCCGGCACGCGTGGCGTGCCCCTGGGCGATCTTGCGGGCGATTCGGCGGCGTATCCATGCTGCGGCGGGCCATCGCGAAGATGCGCCCCGCTCGAAAGGCATTTCTTGACCACCTCCGTTGACCCCGGCACCAGTCCGTCCGTCCACGACCTCCCGACCGACGACGTCACCCCGGCCACCCCCGTCGGCTTCGCCGACCTGGGTCTGCCCCGGCAGCTCGTCGACGCTCTCGCCCGGCAGGGCATCACCACCCCGTTCGAGATCCAGCGGGCCACCCTGCCCGACGCGCTCGCCGGCCGGGACGTCCTCGGCCGGGGCCAGACCGGCTCCGGCAAGACCCTCGCCTTCGGCCTGCCGATCGTCGCCCGGCTGGCCGAGCTCAACCGGGCCCGGCCGCTGCACCCGCGCGCCCTGGTCCTCGTCCCCACCCGCGAACTGGCGATGCAGGTCAACGACGCGCTGCTGCCGCTGGGCAAGGCCGTCGGGATCTTCCTCAAGACCGCCGTCGGCGGCGTGCCGTACGACCGGCAGATCGACGCGCTGCGGCGGGGCGTCGAGATCGTCGTGGCCACTCCGGGCCGGCTCGGTGACCTGATCAACCGGGGTGTCTGCGTCCTGGACGACGTCGAGGTGACCGTCCTCGACGAGGCCGACCAGATGGCCGACATGGGCTTCCTTCCCGAGGTCACCGAGCTGCTCGCCAAGACCCCGGCGGGCGCCCAGCGGCTGCTGTTCTCGGCCACGTTGGACGGTGACGTCGACGCCCTGGTCAAGCGGTTCATGACCGACCCGGTGACGCACTCCACCGCGCCGTCGACCGCCTCGGTGTCCACGATGGACCACCACCTGCTGCTGATCCCGCCGCACGACAAGTTCGCCGTGGCGGCGTCGATCGCGGCCCGGTCCGGCCGGACAATGCTCTTCGCCCGTACCCAGCTCGGTGTCGACCGGCTGGTGGAACAGCTCGGCGCGGTGGGCGTACGGGCCGGTGGGCTGCACGGCGGCAAGACCCAGCGGATGCGTACCAAGACCCTCGCCGAGTTCCGCGAGGGACGGATGGACGTGCTGGTCGCCACCGACGTGGCGGCCCGGGGCATCCACGTCGACGGGGTGTCCCTGGTGCTGCACATCGACCCGCCGAAGGACCCGAAGGACTACCTGCACCGGGCGGGGCGCACCGCGCGGGCCGGCGAGTCCGGCGCGGTGGCCACGCTGGTGCTGCCCAAGCAGCGGCGGACCACGCTGGCGATGCTGGAGAAGGCCGGCGTGGAGCCGGCCGAGACCCGGGTGCGGGCCGGCGACGCGGTGCTCACCGAGCTGACCGGTGCCCGCGAGCCCAGCGGTGTCCCGGTCCGCGAGGAGCCCGAGCCGCGCCGGCACGGCGACCGCCCGCGCCGCTTCGGCGACCGGGACGCCCGGGGCTACGGCGGCGACCGGGGCCACGGCGGCAGCCGGGACGGCCGCGGCGGCTACGGCGGGGAACGGCCGAGCGGCAGCTACGGCGGGGAACGCCCGGCCCGGGAGCGGAGCTACGGCGGCCAGGGTGGCGACCGGCCGACCGGGGACCGCCGCTACGGCGACCGGCCGTACGGTGACCGCGCCGCCCGGGACGACCGCCCCACCGGCGACCGGGGCTACGGCGACCGGACCGGGAGCGGCGACCGGGGCTACCGCGACCGCACCGGCGGCTACCGCGATCACGGTGACCGGACCGGTGGCGACCGGGGCTACCGCGACCGCCCCACCGGCGGGCCCGGCTACGGCGAGCGGACCGGCGGCGGGCAGGGCTTCGGTGGGCAGGGCTTCGGCGAGCGGACCGGCGGCGGTCACCGCGAGCGGCCGAGCGGCGAGCGCGGCTACGCGGAGCGTCCCCGGACCGACCGGAGCTACGGCGACCGCGGCGACCGGGGTTACGGCGACCGACGCTTCGGCGAGCGCAGTGAGCCACGCTTCGGCGACCGGGACGCCCGGGGCGAGCAGCGGTCCGGTGAGCGCCGGTTCGGCGGCGGCGAGTCGCGTGGCACCGACCGTCGGGGCGGGTTCCGCACCGAGGGACGGGTCCGGGACGACCGGCCGCGCGACGACCGGCGGGGTTTCGGCGGCCGCCCGCCGGCGCGTACCCACTGATCGGATCGGGAGCGGGCCGTCCCGGCCACGATCCCCGAGGTTTTCCGACGCCGCCCCGGAGCACCGGTTCCGGGGCGGCGTTCGCGCATGCGCTGCCGTCGACGCCCTGCTGGCGTAACGTCCGGACCATGCCGAGGTCACTTTTCTGGAGCCGGACCGACACCGCCGGGACCGAGCACGCCGTCCTCGACGACGGGGCCGGATTCGCCGCGCACGGCACCCAACTGGCCGTCGACCCGGTCCCCTACACCTGCCGCTACCGGTTGGAGACCGGCTCGGACGGGGCCACCACCTCGCTCGCCGTGGAGGTGGAGGGGGCCGGCTGGTCGCGGAGCGTACGGCTGGAACGTGGCGCGGACGGGTGGCGGGTGCGCACCGGCGAGCAGGGTGACCTGGACGCGGCGCTGCGGGCGGCCGGCCAGCCACCGGCCGGGTTGCCCGGCATCGAGGACACCGACCGGCTGCACGCGGCGCTCGACGTCGACCTGGGCGGCTCGGCCCTGTTCAACAGCCTGCCGATCCGTCGGCTGGGGCTGGTGGGGGCCACGTCCAGCACCGAGCACCGGATCACCGTGGCGTGGGTGCTGGTGCCCAGCCTGGAGGTGGTAACCGGCGAGCAGGTCTACACCGCGCTCGGTCCGGGGCGGGTGGGGTTCGCCAGCGACACCTTCCGCACCGAGCTGGAGGTGGACGGCGAGGGGCTGGTCCGGCACTACCCCGGGCTGGCCGACCGGGCCGACCTGGGCTGACGGCGGAACCGGGCGGGCACGGCCGCGCCGGGGTCAGCCGGCCCGGCTCCGGGGGTCAGCCGGGCCAGCTCCCGGTGCTGAGGAACCGGTCGATGGTGGCCAGGTGCGGGGCGAGGTCGAGGCCCTGCGCGGCCACCCAGTCGTCGTCGTAGTAGGTGTCGGCGTACCGGTCCCCGGCGTCGCAGATCAGCGTCACCACCGAGCCGGGCCGCCCCTGCGCGAGCAGTTCGGCGATCAGCCCGAACGCCCCCCACAGGTTGGTGCCGGTGGAGCCACCGACCCGCCGGCCGAGCACCGCCGAGCCGGCCCGCATGGCGGCCAGCGAGGCGGCGTCGGGCACCTGGGTCATCCGGTCGACCACCGAGGGCAGGAAGGACGCCTCGACGGTGGGCCGGCCGATCCCCTCGATTCGCGAGCCCCGGCCGGTGCGTACCGACCAGTCGGCGGCCTGCCACGCCGGGTAGAACGCCGAGTTCTCCGGGTCGACCACGCAGAGTTTGGTGGGCAGCCGCTGGTAGCGGGCGTACCGGCCGATGGTGGCGCTGGTGCCGCCGGTGCCGGCGCCGACCACGATCCAGGCGGGCACGGGGTGCCGTTCCAGGGAGAGCTGGGCGTAGATCGACTCGGCGATGTTGTTGTTGCCCCGCCAGTCGGTGGCCCGTTCGGCGTAGGTGAACTGGTCCATGAAGTGCCCGCCGCTGTCCTCGGCGAGCCACCGCGCCTCGACCACCACCTTGGCCGGGTCGTCGACCAGGTGGCAGCGCCCGCCGTGGAACTCGATCTGGGCGATCTTCTCGGGTGAGGTGGAGGCGGGCATCACGGCGACGAACGGCAGCCCGAGCATCCGGGCGAAGTACGCCTCGGAGACCGCCGTCGAGCCGGACGACGCCTCGATCACCGTGGTCGCCGGCCCGATCCAGCCGTTGCAGAGCCCGTAGAGGAACAGCGAGCGGGCCAGCCGGTGCTTGAGCGAGCCGGTGGGGTGCACCGACTCGTCCTTGAGATAGAGGTCGATCCCCCACTGCCGGGGCAGCGGGAACGGCAGCAGGTGGGTGTCGGCGGACCGGTTGGCGTCGGCCTCCACGGCGGCGATCGCCTCGGTCACCCACACCCGGCTGGCCTCGTCGCACCGGTCGAGATGAGTCACGTCGGCAACGGTACAAGCGAGGTCAGCTCGGGTTCGGGCCGGCCCGGCGTCGTTGCCGGCGCTGCCCTGCCCGGCCCGCCACCCGGATCACCGGGAGCAGCGCCAGCGCCAGCCGGGGGAAGGCGTCCAGCAGGCGTACCTGGGCACCCCGCCAGCGGGGCAGGCTGACCACCGGCCGGGGGCGGCGGGCGAGCCGGGCGACCCGGGCCGCGACCCGTTCCGGGCGCAGCAGGGTGCCGGTGAAGGAGGCCACCGCGCCGTCGTCGTCCAGCCGGTCGTGCAGCATCGGCGTCCAGATGCCGTCCGGGCAGAGGCAGGAGACGTGTACGTCACGCAGCCCGGCCGTCCGCAGGTCGGCGAGGGTGCCGATGCTGAACGCGAGCAGCGCGTGCTTGCTGGCCGCGTAGACGGTTTCGCCGGGGGCGGCGACCAGCCCGGCCAGGGAGACGACGTTGAGCACGTGCCCGTGCCGCTGGGCGCGCATCACGTCGAGGGCGGCGAGGGTGCCGTTCATCGCGCCGAGCGCGTTGACCTCGACCACCTGCCGTCGGGTGGCCGGGTCCTGCGTCCAGGACGGGCCGGTGACCAGGATGCCGGCGTTGTTCACCCACAGCCCGAGCCCGCCGCGACCGGCCGCCTCGGTGGCCACGGCGGCGCAGGCGGCCGGGTCGCGGACGTCCAGCGCCCGGGACCATCCGCCGAGCGGCCCGGCGGCGAGCGCGACCGCGTCGGGGTCCAGGTCGGTCAGGAGTACGGTCCAGCCGTCGGCGTGCAATGCGGCGGCGACGGCCCGGCCGAGCCCACCCGCCGCCCCGGTCACCACGGCGGTGGTGGGCGTCATCGGCGCAAGGTATCGCCGTCGCCCCGCCCGCACCAGCCCGCCCGCACCAGCCCTGCCCGCACCAGCGTCGGTCGGCCGGTCAGGAGGCCGGCGGCTCGATCGGCTGGGGCCGGTTCTCCCACTTGGTCGACAGGGCGATGCCGGTGCGGGTGGAGGCCACCCCGGGGGTACGGCTCAGCCGCACGATCAGCTGTTCCAGCTCGGCGATGGTGCCCACCCGAGCCTTGAGCAGGAAGGATTCGACGCCGGCCATGAAGTAGCAGGACTCGATCTCGGGCATCTGCCGGAACGTCTCCAGCACGTCGTCGGTGTCCCCGCCGGAGTCCTCGACGATGCCGATGAGCGCGGTCACGCCGAGGCCGATCGCCTCCGGCTCGACCTCGGCCCGGTAGGCCCGGATGACGCCGCTCGACTCCAGCTTGCCGACCCGTTCGTGCACGGCCGGCGCGGAGAGGCCGACCTGCCGGGCCAGCTCGGCGTACGACAGGCGGGCGTTACCGCGCAGTAGTTCGACGAGGCTCCGGTCGATCGCGTCCACGGAGGGTGAGCCTATCCGTTGGGGCGTAACGTCCGGCGACCGGCATCCGTTGGATCTGACAGCAGGTGACAGTTCGCAGACCGACGGTCAAGGGAGTCCCGCGCCGGTACCATTTACTAACTTCCCACTCCGTGCGTTTTTCGCGTTTGGCGGACAGGCCAGTTCGCTGGTGCTGTAATTGCCATACGTCCCTCATGACGGCTCTGGGCTCGCACCGGCCGGGGGCAGTGTGTTCAGCCGAGGGCTTCGTCGACGCGAGGAGGGGGCTGTGGACACTGGAGATCGCCTGCTGACACCGGGTGAGGTCGCCGCACTGTTTCGGGTGGACCCGAAGACTGTGACGCGGTGGGCGGCGGCCGGCCGGATAGGCAGCATCCGGACTCCAGGCGGGCATCGCCGGTTTCGGGAATCCGAGGTGCGGGCCCTGCTGGAAGGGGAGGGCATGTTGGACGAGGCGGAAGACATGGGCAAGCCACGTAACGTGGGCCCGGCCGCCTCGACCGGGCCGGGTCCGGCCAATGCCGGGATGTACTGAATGGTGCGAGACGGACGCGCGGGCCGGCCGAAAGGTCCGGCCCGCCGCCGACTGAACGGGCGGCGGACCCGCCGGGACTGACCGTTGCGGCCCGGCTGACCCCGTGGCTCGGCTGACGTGGCTCCGCTGACCGTTGCGGCCCGGCTGACCATTGCGGCCCGGCTGACCCGTTGTGGCCCGGCCGGGCACTCGCCCCGATTGGCGACGGCGGTCGGGCACACACGTCCGGACACAACGGCGGTGGCCGTGGTGGTCAGCGGTCGGCGGCCAACTCGCCCGACCAGCGGCGGAACAGGGTGTGCGGCACGCCCAGGGCGTCCAGCACCTTGCCGGCGACGAAGTCGACCAGTTGCTGCGCGGTGGCGGACGCGCCCGCGCCGTAGAAGCCGGGGCTGGCCGGCAGCACCACCGCGCCAGCGTCGTGCAACGCGATCAGGTGCTCCAGGTGGCTGCGGGTCACCGGGGTCTCCCGGGGCACCAGCACCACCGGGCGTCGTTCCTTGAGGTTGACCTCGGCGGCGCGTTGCAGCAGGTCCTTCGACAGGCCGATGGCGATGCCGGCGCAGGCCGCCGTGCTGGCCGGCACGACCGCCATGCCGCGTACCCGGTAGGAGCCGCTGCTCGGGCCGGCGGCGATGTCGCCGGCCGGCCAGTGCCGCACGTCGTCGTCGGTCAGGTCCCGGCCCAGCCAGCCGGCGAGGTCCTCGGCCCAGTGACCGTCCCGGAACGGCCGGCCGGTCTCGTCGAGGACGGTCAACCGGGCGGCCCGGGACACGATCAGGTCCACCGGATGCCCGGCGTCGAGCAGGCCCCGGACGACGGCCGCCGCGTAGGGGGTGCCGGACGCCCCGGAAACCCCCACCACCCATGGTTCGCGCATACGCCCAGCCTGCCTGGTGTACGCCGACCGCCGACGCCCACCCCCGCAATCGCCCCTGCCAGCACGGTGCGGTACCGGCCGGTCGACCCACCGTCGCCGTACCGGTGGTCCGGGCCTCCCACCGCAGGCCCGGACGGCACGTCGACGCTGGACCTGCGATGCTGCGGACGAATGATCCACACGGTACGGGGGAGACATCGGTAATGGTCGACGAGATCCTCTGGTCGTTACGGTCGGCGTGCCCGATCCCACCCCGGCTCTCCCCGTACGCCGACGGGGTGCAGGAGTGGTTGCTGGAGCTGCTGCCCCGGCTGGGTCTGCCGTTGGGTGCCGAGGCGTTGCACCGGCTCGACCGGGCCGGCTTCGCCAGGTACGCGGGCCGCCTCTACCCCGACGCCAGCGAGCCGGATCTGCGTACCGTGTCGGCCCTGTTCACCTGGTTCTTCCTGGTCGACGACGCCTGCGACGGGCCGGACCGGCTACCGTCGGAGCAGATCCGGGCGCTGCGCCGCGGGACGCTGACCCTGCTGCACGACGGTCCCCGCCGGCGGCACCCGGGGTTCGGGGGGCCGCTGCGCCGGCTGCTGGTCGAGGCGTGGCGGATGCCCCGCCGCCGGATGCCGGCCCGCTGGCGGCTGCGGTTCGCCGACGCGGTCGGTGACCACCTGGACGGCAACTGGCGGGAGGCGGTGGCGAAGGAGAGCGGCCGGACACCCGGCGTGGCCGAGTACGTCGCGTTGCGCCGGGCCACCTCGGCGGCGTACGTGTCGTATCCCCTGATCGAGTTCGTCGGCGGCCGGGCGCTGCCGGACGCGGTCTACCACCATCCGCTGCTGCGCGGGATCGGTGAACTCGGCAACGACCTGCTCTCCTGGTACAACGACCTCGCCTCGATGGAACGGGACCGGACCACCTCCGGCGGGCACAATCTGGTGCTGGCACTCGCCGACGAGCGGGACGTGCCGGTGGAGCGGGCTGCCGAGCTGGTCGCCGACCGCTGGCGGGACACGATGACCCGGTTCCAGGCGCAGTGCGCCGCCGTCCCGTCGTTCGGCCCGGCGCTGGACGGCTCCGTCGCCGCCCACCTCGACGGCATCGCGAACGCCGTCCGGGGCACCATCGACTGGACCCTGGAAAGCGCCCGCTACCCCGTCCACCCCCACCCCTGACACCCGACGCCCCCCGCCCCTGCCCTGCCCCGGCCTGCCCCGGTGATCAAGAGGTTTGCGTCAACTTGAAGATCAAAATTGACGCAAACTTCTTGATCACCTGACGCAAACCTCTTGATCACCGAGGACGGCAGGCAGGACAGAGGCGGAGCAAGGGGCGCAGGACAGGGGCGGGCGGGACGCAGAGCAGGACAACGCCGGCGGCGGGGTGCAGGACACCGCGTGGTGCAGCGCCGCGCGCGGGTGCAGGACACTGCGGGGTGCAGTGCCGGGCGCAGGGTGAGCTAGGAGCGGGGTCAGGCGGCGAGGTCGAGGCGGATCACCAGGTCGAGCAGGGCGAAGACGAACAGGGCGATGCCGACGAAACCGTTGGCGGTGAAGAAGGCCCGGTTGACCCGGCTCAGGTCGGTCGGGGTGACCACCACGTGCTGGTAGCCGAAGGCGACCGCGGTGAACGTCAACCCGATCCACCACGGCCAGCCGAAGCCGACCAGCGCACCGAACCAGATGAACAGCACGAACGTCACCACGTGCGCCACGGTGGAGGCGTGCAGGGCGAAGCGCCGGCCGTAGCGGGCGGGGACGCTGCGTACGCCGATCTGACGGTCGACCTCGTCGTCCTGACAGGCGTAGATCAGGTCGAAGCCGCCGATCCACAGGCCGACGGCCGCGCCGAGCAGCCAGGCCGGCCCCGAGCCGGCGAAGGTACCGGTGACGGCGAGCCAGGCGCCGACCGGGCCGACCGCCTGGGCGACCGCCAGGATGGCGTGTGGCCAGTCGGTGAACCGCTTGCCGTAGGGGTAGACGACCAGCGGGATGACGGCGAGCGGGGCGAGCACCAGGCAGAGCGGGTTGAGCAGGGCGGCGGCGGCGAGGAAGACCACCAGGGCGACGGCCGCGCCGGTCCAGGCCGTCCGCACGCTCACCGCCCCGGTGACCAGTTCCCGCCCGGCGGTACGCGGGTTACGCGCGTCGATCCGCCGGTCGAGGATGCGGTTGGCGGCCATGGCGAACGTCCGTGCGCCGACCATCGCCACGGTGATCAGCAACAGGTCGAGCCAACGCACCCGACCGCCGTTGACCTGCATCGCGGTCAGCGCCGACAGGTACGCGAACGGCAGCGCGAAGACGGAGTGCTCGATCGCGACGAGCTTGAGGAAGGACTTGACCCGGCCGGGGCGGGCGGCCGGGTGGACGGCGGTGGCCATCAGAGCCCGTACTCCTTCCAGCGCTTGTCGACCAGCGAGGTGACCTCCGGCGACATGGTCATCTCCTCCGGCCAGCCCCGGGTGTAGCCCTCGGCGGGCAGCTTGCGGGTGGCGTCGACGCCGACCTTGCCGCCCCAGAACTGCTGGTAGGAGGCGTGGTCGAGGTGGTCCACGGGGCCCTCGGTGAGCAGCAGGTCGCGGGCGTAGTCGACGTTGCCGAAGGCGCGGAACGCGACCTCGTTGTAGTCGTGCACGTCGCAGTCGGCGTCGACGATCACGATCAGCTTGGTCAGCGACATCAGGTGCGCGCCCCAGATGGCGTTCATGACCTTCTGCGCGTGCTTGGGGTAGCGCTTGTTGATCGACACGATCGCGCAGTTGTGGAACACCCCGGCGGCCGGCAGGTCGTAGTCGACGATGTCCGGGATCAGCAGCTTGAGCAGCGGCTGGAAGATCCGCTCGGTGGCCTTGCCGAGGCCGTGGTCCTCCTGGGGCGGCTTGGACGTGACGATCGAGTGGTAGACCGGGTTGCGCTGCATGGTCATCGTCTCGACGTGCAGCACCGGGAACGGCTCGACCGGCGTGTAGAAGCCGGTGTGGTCGCCGAACGGCCCCTCGGGCAGCCGCTCACCGGGTTCCAGGTAGCCCTCCAGCACGATCTGCGCGTGCGCCGGCACCTGCAACGGGACGGTCAGGCAGTCGACCATCTCGACCCGTTCGCCGCGCAGGAACCCGGCGAACAGGTATTCGTCGATGTCACCGGGGAGCGGCGCGGACGCGGCGTAGCTGACCACCGGGTCGCAGCCGATGGCGATGGCGACCGGCAGGCGTTGGCCGAGCCGTTCGGCGACCGCGTGGTGGGCGGTGGAGTCCTTGTGGATCTGCCAGTGCATGCCGAGCGTGTTGCGGGAGTGCTGCTGGAGGCGGTAGAGCCCCAGGTTGCGCTTGCCCGTTTCCGGATGCTTGGTGTGGGTCAGCCCGTAGTTGTGGAAGATCCCGCCGTCGCCGGGCCAGACCTGGAGGCCGGGCAACCGGTCGAGGTCGACGTCGTCGCCGGAGTAGACCACCTCCTGGCAGGGGGCGGTCTTGACCTTGCGCGGCGGCACCGACTTGAGCTGCATGACCTTGCCCAGCCCCTCGCGGATGCCGGACCAGCCGACCGGCAGCTCCGGCTTGATCAACGCGCCGATCCGGTCGCCGATCTCGTCGAGCGATCCGACGCCGAGCGCCATCGCCATCCGCTTCTCGGTCCCGAACAGGTTGATCGCCACCGGCATCTCGCCCCGGGTGGGCCGCTCGAACAGCAGCGCCGGCCCGCCGGCCCGGACCGTCCGGGTGACCACCTCGCTGATCTCCAGCGTGGGGTCCACCGGGACGGTCACCCGCCGCAGCTCGCCCGCGCGCTCCAGCGCCGCGAGGAAGTCCTTGAGATCGGTGTACGGGAAGCCACGAGCCGCCATACGGCCAGTCTCCCGCACCCCCGACGGCAGCGCCCACGCCGGGTACGCCCCGGCGGTGTGCGCCTGCCCACCCGGACCGGAACGCCTCCCCGCGCGGGCGGCCGGCCGCCACGCTCAGAGACACGCGGAGGGACGGCCCTCATGGCGGCCAGCGTCCACCGGCGTCTCTCCCGCCGACAGTTGCTCGTTGCACGGGTGACGGTGGGGCGGGTGCCGGGCGTCGACGTCGGGACGGGGCCGGGGATGGGCGACGGACGGGTTCCAGCGGGGTTCGCCGAGCAGCGGGCGCAGGTCGGTGACGTGACGGTCACTACGTCCGGGGCGGTCGCGGGCCGACCCTGGTGCTGCTGCACGGGCCGGGCCGGCGGTGTGGAACTTCGGCTTCTTCAGCCTCACCAACGGCCTGCCGGAGGAACTGGTCACCGGCCGGGAGGCACGCTGGGTGGACCGCTTCACCGACTCGATCATGGTGCACAAGGGCAGCATCGGCCCGGACGACATCGAGGAGTACGCCCGGCACCTGAGCGACCCGGCCCACCTGCGGGCCAGCTTCAACTATTTCCGGGCCTTCGCGCAGGACGTCAAGGACAACACCGCGTACCGGAAGAGCCCGTTGCCGATGCCGGTGCTGGCCGTCGGCGCGGCGGCCAGCCTCGGCGGCCAGGTCGCCGACCAGGTACGCCGCTACGCCCGCACGGTCGACGGCCAGGTGGTCACCGACAGCGGCCACTGGCTGTTCGAGGAGCGCCCCGCCGAGCTGACCGCCCTCCTGCTCCCCTTCCTGCACGACTGACAGCCCTCGGTCTGGCGAGATCAGGTCGACCCAGAGATGTCGGCGATGGGGCGGAGGCGTTCGTCGAAGGGTTATGCCGTCTCCGTCCGGCCTTCGGCGGTGCGGGCGGTGACGATACGGCGCAGCACGTCGAGGGCGTGTTCGGCTTCTGCGTGGCTCACCGGCTCGGTGCGGGTGGTGACGTACCTGGTCAGAGTGTCGCGGATGATGTCAGAGCGACGGACTGCGGTCTGCTCGGCGAGGCGGTCGAGTTGCTTCACCAGCGCCACCGGCAGCCGGGTGCTGACCAGCGCCATCGGTGTCTCAGGTGCGGTGCCGGAGGCTGGCGTCGCCGTCATGGACCTGATGACCGGCGCCAGGCTGTCGGTGTGCTGGAACCATGCCACGACCTCGTCTTTGGTCATCCGCTCAAAGTCCGGCTCGGTCAAAGGACTCGCCTCCTCCATTCGTCGAGGTCTGCGCCACGCAGGGCCCGAGCCCCGATGATCTTGTATGTGCTCGTCGCACCGATGCGGTCACACAGTGCGGCGATCACTCGACCACTGTCGGCGCCGAAACCGTTGCGGCTGGCGTTGTCCAGACCTTCGTCGGTCCAGACATACTCGCCATCCGATACCTCTCACGCGTAACACGTTGTAATACGACCGCTCAGGATCACTGCGGTCAGGCCACCGGCTCCCAGGCGTACGCGGCCAGGGGCGGGTCGAGCGGGGCCCGGGAGAGCCGGTTGGCGAGGGTCGAGATGGTGTACGTCCCGACCCCGAGCACCACGTCCAGGGCGTGCCGGGGCCGGTAGCCGGCGTCGAGGAAGGCGGTCAACTCGTCGTCCGGCACGTCGCCGGCGTGGTCGAGGACGGCGAGGGTGAACCGGCGCAGCGCCGCCAGCCGGGGTTCGGGCAGGTCGGTGCCGTCGCGCAGCGCGGTGACCAGTTCAGCGGCGGCACCGAGTCGGGTCAGGGTGGCGGTGTGCATCGCCACGCAGAGGTGGCACCGGTTGCGGGTGGCGACCGTCAGCACCACCACCTCCCGTTCGACTGGTGCGAGGTCGGTGGCCTCGAAGGTCGCGGAGGCGGTCAGGAACCCCCTGAGCAGCTCGGGCGATTCGGCCATCAGCCCGACCGCGCCGGGCAGGTGGCCGAGTTTCCGCTGCACGCCGGCCATGGTCGGCCGGGCGGCGTCGGGCGCGGTGTCGAGGGTGTGCGTGGTGAAGCCGGGTCGGGACATGACGGTACCCCTCACGTACGATAGTCAACGTGGTTGTCGAAACAGTAAACCAGGTTGTCGAACATGTCGACGGGTGACCCCGAGCGCCCCGGTTTCGTGCTGCCGCTGCTGCTGCTCGCCGGATTCCGCAGCCTCGTCGACGACCTGCACGCCGAGCTGGCCCGACAGGGGCACCCCGAGCTGCGGCCGGCGCACGGCTTCGTGCTCCAGGCCGTCGGCGTCGCCGGCACCACGGCGTCCGACCTGGGCCACCGCCTCGGCGTGTCGAAGCAGGCCGCCGGCAAGACCGTCGACCGGCTGGTGGCCCTCGGCTACCTGGAACGCGCCGACGACCCGGCCGACGCCCGCCGGAAGCTGATCCGGATGACCGAAAAAGGCGTCGACGGGCTGCGCCGCTCGGCGACGATCTTCGACGCGCTACGGGAGCAGTGGGTGGGCCGGCTCGGCGCGGAGCGGGTGGCCGCCCTGGAGGACGACCTGCGGGCGGTCACCCCGCCGGATTCCTTCCGACTCGACGTCCCCGGCTGGTTCGGTAGCTGAAACGCCCTCCGGGCACACCCTGCCCGACGACCGAAGCGGGAGTCGGAAACGCACCCGACGACCGACCCGGGAGTCACGGGTGGGCCGGCCTGTGCGACGGGAGCGCCCGCCAGTCGGCGGGCGGTCAGCGGCGGCGGGTCTGCGCGACGAAGGCCCGCCAGGCGGCCGGGGCGAAGGTCAGCACCCCGCCGTCGCGGTCCTTGGAGTCCCGGACGTGCACCCGACCGGGCAGGTTGTCGGCGACCTCGACGCACGAGCCGGAGTCGTTGCCGCTGCGGGTGGCCTTGCGCCACCGGGCGTCGGTCAGATCCATGGCTTCACGATCTCCTCAAGCAGGTCGATCGACTGCTGCCGGGGCAGCGCCTCACTGCGCAGAGTTTCCCATTTGCCCAGCAGGGTCGCCACCCCGTCGATGTCGTCCACCACCGTGCCACCGGTCTGCGTGTCGAGAAAGCCCACCCAGTCGCCGTCGGCCGAGCGCCCCAGGATGAACGGGCCGGCAACACCGGGATGCAGGCCGACGGCAGCCGGCAGGACGTGCACGTTGACGTGTGGCCGGCGGGCGCACTCGATCAGGTGCCGGAGCTGACCGGCCATCACCTCGGCGCAGCCCTCGGCGAACCGGCGGAGCGCAGTCTCGTCGATCACTGCGGTGAGCTGCGGCGGATGCTCCCGGTCGAGGATCTCCTGCCGGGCGAGTCGGGCCGCCACCAGCTCCTCGACCCGCTCGGCGGTGTGTCCGAGGTCCAGCCGGAACACCGCCCGCGCGTAGTCGGCGGTCTGCAACAGGCCCGGCACCACCGACACCGCGAAGCAGCGCAGCTGGGTGGCCGTCCGCTCGGCCTCCAGCCACGGGCGGAACCAGACCGGCTCACCGTCGCGCCGCCCCAGCTCGCGCAGGGCGACGAAGAGGCCGCCGCTGTCGAACACGTCGTCGGCGCGCTTCAGGTAGGCGTGGTTCGGCACGACCTGCCCCAACTCCACTGCCGACACCGTCGACGGGGAGTAGTGCACCCGGCGGCCGAACTCCTCCTGGGTCAGGCCGGCGGTCGCCCGCGACCGGCGCAACTGGGCCCGGATCAGCTCCGCCGTCGACACCTGCTCGCTCATCCGGCACTCCTATCGGGACGGCGACCGTCCACCCGGCAGCGGACGGGATCACCGTGTCGCAGAGTAGTCATCAGGAAGCTCCCTGTCAGACCCCGCCGCTCCACAGTCCCGCCAGTGTTCCCCGGCCCCGCTCCGGCACCGCTCCCGAATCCCCGGCATCCAGGGGAGGTCCGGCGGCGCCCGCTCACCGATTCCGGGCTCTGCAATTCGTATAACTACACTTCTAAGAACTGTAGTTATACGTTCCGCAGGCCGTGGGGCGTCGACACAGCCCGCTTCTCCGGCGGAGGATGGGCGCATGGACGACGCGTACACGGTGGGCGATCCGGACGGCCTCTCCCCGCTACAGCGGGAGATCCGCGACGCGGTGGCCCGGGAGCTGCACGCCCAGCTCGCCCTGCGGGCCGAGCGCCTCGACCTGGCCGACGTGCCGGAGGTCGCCTACCAGGTGACCCTGGGTGTCGACCGGGTGCTCACCGGCCGGCTCACTCCACCCCGGCGTACGAGTGCAGGCCGGTGAAGAAGAAGTTCACCCCGAACAGGTTCATCAGCACGGTCAGGAAGCCGAGCACCGCGATCCAGGTCGCCACGTTGCGCCGGACGCTGGGCGTGGCGCGGGCGTGCAGGTAGCCGGCGTAGACCACCCAGGAGATGAACGCCCAGGTCTCCTTCGGGTCCCAACCCCACGCCCGGCCCCAGGCCGCCTCGGCCCAGATCGCGCCCGCGATCACCGCGAACGTGAAGATCGGGAACGAGAAGGCGTGCAGTGCGAAGGTCAGCCGCTCCAGGTCGGCCGCCCCGGGCAGCCGCCGGGCCAACGTGTACGGGAAGCTGCGCCGCCCCTGCTCGTAGCCGTTGCGCAGCAGGAACGACACCGCCGGCACCACGCCCAGCAGGAAGATGCCGGAGGAGAAGACGATCGTCGACACGTGGATGATGAACCAGTACGACTGGAGCGCCGGCATCAGCGGCACCACCGGGACGTAGAGCTTCAGCTCGGCGAAGGCCAGCAGCAGCACCATGACCAGGGTGAGGAACAGCCCGAGCCGGCGCAGTGACGGCCGCTTCCAGAGCACCACGAGCCAGGCGGCGGTTCCGATCCAGGTGACCGTCAGCACGAACTCGTACATGTTGCCCCAGGGCATCCGGTCGGCCGCGATGCCCCGGGTGACCAGCGCGCCGAGGTGCAGCGCGGCGGCGAGCACGGTCAGCCCGGCGGCGATCCGCCCGGCGAGCCTGGCCCGCCCCGCCGACCGGCTCGGCCGGGTCGAGGACGGCGTGCCGGTGCCGGTGTCGCTCGGCACAGGCCCGTCGACCTTGTCGACACCCGCGCCGCCGACGCCCGCGCCGACCAGTTCCCGGGCCGGGGCGACCCGGGCCGACACCGCGCGGACGTTGCCCAGGGCGTACTCGACGGCGTGGCTGATCATCGCGACCAGGTACACCAGGATCGCGAACGTCACCAACTGGTCGGAGACTGCGGACATCACTCGACTCCCTCTCGCGCCCGCCGCTCGGGCCGCCCGTCGTCGCGTACCGCGGCGACGAGGGACGCGAACTCCTCGGCGAACCCCGGATGCTCGGTGCGCGGCAGCCCACCGGCCGACACCAAACTACTACCGCCCGTCGGAGATCCACTGTCGGGGGGCGTCACCCGGAACCAGACCCGCCGCCGACGGCCGAACAGCGAACCCATCAGCCCGACCAGCAGCACCACGCAGGCACCCAGCATCAGCTTCTCGCCCGGGTCGTGCCGGACGGAGAGGGTGACGTACCGCTTGGTGCCGAGGAACTCCAGCTTGCTGCCGTCGTCCAGGGTCCACGTCTCGCCCGGGGCGAGCTTCTTGTCGCCGACCTGCTTGAGCTTGCCGTTGGTCACCTGGCGCTGGTCGAGCTGGTAGACCGAGCCGGGGATGCCGGCGTCCAACCCCAGGTTGCCCCGGTAGGCGGCCAGCACCACGGCCGGGTTGCGTTCCTCGGGGAACCGCGACGAGACGAACGGCGCGGTGTCCGGGGCAGTCGGCAGGTAGAGCCCCTCGAAGGCGACCTGCTGGTCGGCGTCCCGGCGGCCGGTGGCCGGGTCGACGTTGGCGTCCGGGAAGGCGGCCACCCCCTCGCTGGTGAGGTTGGCGTCGCCGCTGGTCAGGAACGGCACCGTGCTGGTCTGGCTGCGGCCGTACCGGTCGGTGAATTTCAGGATCGGGGCGTAGCCGTGGCCCAACAGGTAGACGTTCGCCGAGCCGAGCCGCAGCGGCGAGTTGACCGAGAAGTCGGCGGTCCGCCGGTCCGAGCCGTCAGGCCGGTCCACGGTCACCGTCGCGCGGTAGCTCTCCGGCTGACCGGACGGCAGGAACCGGGCGTCGAAGTTGTCCAGGGTGAGGCAGAACGGCGGCAGGTCGGCGCTGTCGACGCGCGGGCCGAGCTTCGCCTCGGCGTACTGCTGGCGGGTGTTGCAGAAGGCCTCGTCGGCGACGAGCAGGCGGTTGCCGTGCCAGCCGTACCACGAGCCGAGTGCGACGCCGATCAGCACGGCGACCAGCGAGGTATGGAACAGCAGGTTGCCGGTCTCCTTGAGGTAGCCCTTCTCGGCGGAGACCTCGTTGCCGCGCACCTGCACCCGCCACCGGCGGCGACGCAGCACCGCGGCGATGGCCTGCGGGTCGGCGGCCCCGGGCGACTCCAGCACGGTGTGCTGCGGCAGCCGGTCCATCCGCTTGGGCGCGGCCGGCGGCCGGGCCCGCAACGCCCGCACGTGGTCGCGCATCCGGGGCAGGATGCAGCCCACCAGCGAGGTGAACAGCAGCAGGTAGATGGCGGAGAACCAGACCGAGCCGAACACCTCGAACGCGCCGATCCGGTCGAGCCGCGGGGCCAGCTCGGGGTGCTCGACGAAGTACCTGTCGACGTTCTCCGGGTTGACCCCGCGCTGCGGCAGCACCGAGCCGGGGATCGCCGCGACCGCGAGCAGGAACAGCAGGATCAACGCGGTACGCATGCTGGTGAGCTGCCGCCACGAGTTGCGCAGCAGGGCCAGCAGCGGGTTCGGCCGGCGGCGGGGGGCCTCGGCGGGTGGGCTGGCCGGACGGTCCTCGACGGTCGTCATCAGATGCTCACCTCGCCGGGGCCCACTGTCGTCTGCAACCAGATCACGAAGTTCTGCCAGCCGCCGGTGACCAGCGCCAGGCCGATCAGGATCAGCAGCACCCCGCCGATCCGGGTGACCCAGCGGCTGTTGCGCCGGACCGCGCGGAACACCCCGAGCAGCCGGTGGAAACCCAACCCGAAGACCACGAACGGCAACCCCAACCCCAGGCAGTACGCCACCGCCAGCACCACGGCTCGGTCGGTCTGCCCACCGGTGGCGGCCATCCCCAGCACCGCACCCAGCGTCGGGCCGGTGCACGGCATCCAGCTCAGCGCGAACACCGCGCCGAGCACCGGCGCACCGAGCAGCCCGGCGGCGGGCAGCCGCCGGATCCGCAGTTCCCGCTGCATCCCGGGGAGCACCCCCAGGTAGCTCAGCCCGAGCAGGACGATCAGCGCGCCGATGACGACCTGGAAGGTGCGCTCGTAGTCGAAGAAGATCCGGCCGAACCCGGCGAAGAGGATCGCGGTGGCGGTGAAGACGACGGTGAACCCGGCGATGAACAGCAGCGTCCCGGCCAGCACCCGGCCCTTGACCGCCGCCACCGGCCGGGCCGCCGTCCGGGTCGCCGTCGCCACCGTGCCGTCCGCCGGTGCCGAGCCGCCGTCGTCCGGGTCGGGTCCGCCGCCGGCCGGGGTGGTCGGCCGGGCGCGGCCCTCCAGGTCGGTGCCGGCCAGTCCGGTCACATACGACAGGTAGCCGGGCATCAGCGGCAGCACGCACGGGGACAGGAAGCTGACCAGCCCGGCGAGCGCCGCCGCGCCGATGGCCAGCAGCAGCGGGCCGGACTGGGCGAGTTCGCGGAACGTCTCGCCCATCAGCGGGAACCGGTCGACGCCGGCTCTTCGGCGGCGATCCGCTCGACGATCGGCCGCAACCCGTCGGTGGTGACGGCGGCCCGGATCACGGTGGCGATCCGGCCCTGCCGGTCCAGCACGACGGTGGCCGGGATCGTGTTCGGGGGGATGTCCAGGGCCAGCGCCAGCCGGCTGGCCGGGTCGAACAGGCTCGGGTAGGTGACCCGGCCCTCCTCGAAGGCGATCGCCTTGTCCCGGCTGTCCTGCACGTTGATGCCGAGGAAGGTCACCCCGGACGCCCTGGTGGCCTGGTAGGTGGCCTCCAGGTCGTCGGCCTCGGCGCGGCAGGGCGCGCACCAGGAACCCCAGAAGTTGACCACCACCACCTGGCCCCGGGCCTGGGAGGTGTCGTACCGGCCGCCGGTGAGCAGGTCACCGGCGATCGTCGGGGCGGCGGAGCGTTGGTCGGGGGCGCACTCGACGATGCCGCCGTTGTTGGCGCAGCGGCTCTCCTCGGTGCCGGAGGAGCAGCCGACCAGCGCCGCCCCGGCGGTGACGGCGGCGAGCAGGACGGCCAGCGGCCTCCGGGAACGCATCTCAGGCCCCCTTGGCCGTCCGGGCTGTCGCGGACATGGCGATCAGGTGGGCGGCCGGTTCGGAGTACCCGATGCCGACCACCTTCGCCCCGTCGAAGTGGAAGGAGGTGAGGCTGGCCAGTCCGCACTGCCGGCGGCGCGGGTCGTGCCAGAGCCGCTTGCGCTCGACGTAGCGGCGCAGCGTCCAGATGGGGAGCTGGTGGGAGACGATGACCGCCTCGCGTCCCTCGGCGGCCACCCGGGCGGCGTGCAGCCCGGCGAACATCCGCTCGGCGATGGCCCGGTACGCCTCGCCCCAGCTCGGGGTCACCGGGTCGCGCAGCACCCACCAGTTGCGCGGGTCGCGGAACGAGCCGTCGCCGGGCGAGACCTTCTTGCCCTCGAACCAGTTGGCGCTCTCGATCAGCCGCTCGTCCACCCCGACCGGGAGCCCGAACTGGCCGGCGATCGGCTCGGCGGTCTGCTGGGCGCGTTCCAGCGGGCTGGCCACCACGTGCACGATCTCCCGCTCGGCGACCGCCTGGGCGGCGGCCTTGGCCATCTGCACGCCCAGCTCCGACAGCCGGAAGCCGGGCAGCCGGCCGTAGAGGATCTGGTCCGGGTTGTGCACCTCGCCGTGCCGCAGCACGTGGACGACGGTCTTACTCACTGGCGTTCTACCCCCCGTGGCCTGCCGCTGCCGCTGCTGTCGCCGCACCGGGCAGGGCGGCGGCGATGTGCTCCAGGGCGGCGTCGTCGAGCGCCGCCGACACGAACCACGACTCGAACGCGCTCGGCGGCAGGTAGACGCCGGCGGCGAGCATCGCGTGGAAGAACGCCTTGAACGCGGGCACCTGCTGGGTGCGGGCGCTGTCGTAGTCGACCACGTCGGCGTCGGTGAAAAAGATCGAGAACATGCTGCCCGCGTACGACAGGCGGTGCGGGACCCCGGCGGCGGCCAGCGCGTCGGCGGCGAGCTTGCCCACGACGGCGGCCGTGTCGTCGAGCCTGCGGTAGAGGGCGTCGTCGGCGAGCCGCAGGGTGGCCAGGCCGGCGGCGCAGGCCAGCGGGTTACCGGAGAGGGTGCCGGCCTGGTAGACCGGGCCGGCCGGGGCGAGCCGGGACATGATCTCCGTGCGTCCACCGAAGGCCGCGGCGGGCAGCCCGCCCCCCATCACCTTCCCGTACGTCCACAGGTCGGCATCCGACGGGTCGAGGCCGTGCCAGCCGGCGCGGGAGACCCGGAACCCGGTCATCACCTCGTCGACGATGAGCAGCGCGCCGTGGGCGTGGGCGATCGCGGCGAGCCGGGAGTTGAAGCCGTCGCGGGGGGCGACCACGCCCATGTTGCCGGCGGCGGCCTCGGTGATGACCGCCGCGATGTGCGGGCCCTGCGCGGCGAACGCCGCCTCGACGGCGGTGAGGTCGTTGTAGGGCAGCACGATGGTGTCGCCGGCCGCCGCGCCGGTGACCCCGGGCGAGTCGGGCAGCCCGAGGGTGGCGACGCCGGAGCCGGCGGCGGCGAGCAGCCCGTCGGAGTGGCCGTGGTAGCAGCCGGCGAACTTGATGATCTTGGCCCGGCCGGTGAAGCCGCGGGCCAGCCGGATCGCCGACATGGTCGCCTCGGTGCCGGAGTTGACCAGCCGGACCTGCTCGACCGGGGTGCGGTCGACGATCTCGGCGGCCAGCTCCACCTCACCGGGGGTGGGGGTGCCGAAGCTGGTGCCGAGGGTGGCGGCCTCCCGCACCGCCTCGACCACCTCGGGGTGGGCGTGGCCCAGGATCAGCGGCCCCCAGGAACAGACCAGGTCGACGTAGCGTCGCCCGTCGGCGTCGTACAGCCAGGGACCCTCCCCCCGGACCATGAAGCGCGGGGTGCCGCCGACGGCACGGAACGCGCGCACGGGGGAGTTGACCCCGCCCGGCACGATGGCGCGGGCGCGGTCGAACAGGGCCTCGGAGGCCGGCGCGTCGGCGGGGTAACGGCCGGTGCCGGCGGAAAAGGTATCGGTCACGATGCGGCCCATTGTGTCAGCGCCGGCCGGGGAATCCGCAGCCACCCCGGGGCCGGGTTACCCGGCTCACCTCACCCGACGACGGTGGGCGGAGCTGCCGCCCGCACGGTGATCGGCACGGCGGATCGTCTCACCGGGCCAGGTTGGCGGGATCGCGATAGGCTGACCGGGTGGATCGTGCCGAACTGTCCATCACGGTACACCGGACGGGCGACGAAGTGGTGCTGCGCCTGGCCGGTGAGATCGACATGCTCACCGCCGCCCAGCTGTCGACCGTCGTGAACGAGGTGCTCACCGATCCTCCGCCGCGTATCGTGCTCGACCTGGCCGGGGTGACCTTCTGCGACTCGCAGGGGCTGGGCACGCTGGTGGTGCTCAGTCGCAAGGCCAGCCACTCCCAGTGCCTGTTGATCCTCAGCAACGTGGGCGATTTCCTGCTCCGCGTCCTCGACATCACCGGCCTCCGTTCCGCCCTGATGATCCGTAACGAGACCCCCTCCGGCTGACCGGTCAGCCCACCGGAGTGTCGCGGCGGCGGAAGGACACGACGCCGGCCGCGCAGAGCACCCCGGCGAGCGCGGTCAGCGCCAGCAGCGGGGTGACACTCCAGCCCGCCCGCAACACCTGCGGGGTGTGCGTGAACGGCGACAGGTCCAGCAGCCACTGGCTCAACTCCAGCACCGCGCCGAGCTGACCGAGCAGCACCGCCAGCGCGAGCACCGCCCAGGCCGTCGCGGTGAACCGGGGCAGCAGCCCGTACAGCAGCACCGCCAGGCCGGCCAGCACCCAGGCCGCCGGCACCTGCGCCAGGGCGGCACCGAGCATCCGGGGCAGCTCGCCCGGCACGTCACCCACACCGAGCCCGTAGGTCAGGCCGGCCGCCAGACCGGTCAGCGCCAGCGCCACCACCGGCCCCAGCAGGGCGAACACCAGGTGCGCGGCGAGCCAGGCCGACCGGTGCACCCCGGTGGCCAGCACCGGCTCGACCCGCCCGGCGACCTCCTCCGACCGCATCCGCAGCGCCGCCTGGACGCCGTAGCCGGCGGCGGCCAGCCCGGCCACCCCCAGCGACGCCGCCAGGTACGTCTCGGCCAGCCCCGACGCGCCACCCAGCCGGGCCATCACCTGCTCCAGCGCGGCGTTGCCGGCGACCGACCGGCCGGCCGACTCGGCGGCACCGCCGACGACCAGCCCGAGCAGGCCGAAGCCCACCGACCAGCCCAGCAGTTGCCCCCGGTGCAGCCGCCAGGCCAGCCCGAACGGCCCGGACAGCACCCGCCCGGCCCGCGCCGGGCCCGGCCGCGACGGCAGCACGCCGGCACCGAGATCCCGCCGCGCCGACACCGGGTACGTCACCACGGCCAGCAGCACGGTCAGCGCGACCGGCAGCGCCAGCACCCACCAGCGCTCCCCCGCGTAGGCGCGGATGCGCGGGGCCCAGCCCAGCGGGGAGAGCCAGCTCGGCCACCCCTGGTCGGAGGTGTCCCCGACCAGGCGCAGCGCGAACGCCACCCCGAGCACCCCGACGGCGATCCCGCGTGCCCCGGCGGCGGTCTGGGTGAGCTGGGCGGCCAACCCGCCCACCGAGGCGAAGACCACCCCCACCAACGCCACCGACAGCCCGTACGCCAGCGAGCCGGCCACCGGCAGCCCGGTGGCGGCCAGCCCGGCGGCGGTGAGCAGGCCGAGCACCAGGCTGGCCGCGTACGTCACCAGCAGGGCGGCGGTGAGCCCGGCGTGCCGGCCGAGCACTGTCGCGCCGAGCAGTTCCCGTCGGCCGGCCTCCTCCTCGGTACGGGTGTGCCGGATGACGGTGAGCAGGGCGGCCAGTCCGACGACCACCTGGAGGAAGCCGCCCCGCTGGGCGGTCAACGCGCCGATGCTGTCGCCGTAGACCGGGCCGAGCAGGGCCACCACCGACGGGCTGCGGGCGGTGCCGTCGGCGTACGCGGCCCGCTCGGCGGCGGTCGGGAACAGCGCGAGGAAGCTGCCCGCGTACGACACCGGCAGGACGGTCAGCAGCAGCACCCAGAGCGGCAGGACGATCCGGTCCCGGCGCAGGATCAACCGGGCCAGGTGACCGGTGCCGGTGAGGGTGCTCATCGCCGTACCCCCGTCGGCTGGTCGGCGGCCGGGGTGTCGGCGGCCGGCGTCTCGTAGTGGCGCAGGAACAGCTCCTCCAACGTCGGCGGCTGGCTGACCAGGCTGCGCACGCCGATCTCGGTGAGCCGGCGCAGCGCGGTGTCCAGCGCGACGGTGTCGACGGCGAACCGGACCCGCCCGCCGTCGACCCGCAGGTCGTGCACGCCGGGCAGGTCGGCCAGGCCGTCGACCGGGCCGGCGAGTTCGGCGTCGATCGCGGTGCGGTGCAGGTGGCGCAGCTCGGCCAGGGTGCCGGTCTCGACGTTCCGGCCGTTGCGGATGATCGTCACCCGGTCGCAGAGCGCCTCCACCTCGGCGAGGATGTGGCTGGACAGCAGCACCGTGCGGCCGTCGCGCCGGGCCCGGTCGATCCAGTGCTGGAACACCTCCTCCATCAGCGGGTCCAGCCCGGAGGTGGGCTCGTCGAGGATGAGCAGTTCGACGTCGGAGGCGAGCGCGGCGACCAGGCCGACCTTCTGCCGGTTGCCCTTGGAGTAGGTGCGCCCCTTCTTGCGGGGGTCCAGCTCGAACGACTCCAGCAGCTCGGCGCGGCGCTTCGGGTCGAGCCCGCCGCGCATCCGCCCGAGCAGGTCGATCACCTCGCCGCCGGAGAGCTGTGGCCAGAGGGTGACGTCACCCGGCACGTACGCCAGGCGGCGGTGCAGCGTGACGGCGTCGCGCCACGGGTCACCACCGAGCAGTCGGACGGCCCCCGCGTCGGCCCGCAGCAGCCCGAGCAGGACCCGGATGGCTGTCGACTTGCCGGCGCCGTTCGGGCCGAGGAAGCCGTGCACCTCGCCGGCCCGCACGGTCAGGTCGAGCCCGTCGAGGGCCCGGGTGCGGCCGAAGGTCTTCACCAGGCCGGTCACCGCTATCGGGGTTTCCATAGTTCGGAAGCTACACTCGTTTCACAAAGTTGTGAAGCATGTGTCCGGTACGGCACCATCGCCTGCACCACCCCGACCCGGAGGAGCACCGAGCCGATGCCTGACGACCGTCGCCCCGGCCACGACGACGAGGTCCACCTCTTCGTCGAACGGATGGCGATGGCCTGGGCCGACGTCGGCTTCCCCCGGATGGCCGGCCGGGTCCTGTTCACCGTGATGAGCGCCGACGGCCCGCTGACCGCCGCCCAGATCGGCGAGCGGCTCGGCGTCAGCGCGGCGGCCGTCTCCGGCGCGGTACGCCACCTCACCCAGTTCGGCATGCTGGTGCGCGAGCCGGTCCCCCGCTCCCGCCGGGACCACTACCGGCTGCCGGACAACCCCTGGTACGAGGGGACCATCACCAAGACCGGCCTCTACAAGAACTTCATCGACATCGCCGACGCGGGCGTCGACGCGCTGGGCGGCGCGGCCACCCCCGGGGGCGAGCGGGTCAGCGAGATGCGGGACTTCTTCTGCTTCGTCCAGGAGGAACTGGACTCGCTCGGCGAACGGTGGCGGGCCCGTCGGGCCGCCACCGGCCACGCCGAGCCACCCGCCGCCTGACCGTCAGGGGGTGTTGCCCCAGCGGCCCTGCTCCAGGACGTCCAGGGCACGCTGCCGGGCTTCCGGGTCGTCCTCGTCCCGGAGCAGGGCGCTCGCCTCGTCGACCGCGTCGGTGAGCACCCGCCACTGGGCGTCGCGCTCGCGCACCACGTCGGACTGCGCCGCCAACTGCCGGGTCTTCACCCACAGTTCCACGAAGACCGACACCTTGGCCCGCAGCACCCACGGGTCGAACGGCTTGGTGAGGTAGTCGACCGCCCCGACCGCGTAGCCGCGCAACGCCAACTGGGCGTCCCGGTCGGCGGCGGTGAGGAAGATGATCGGCACGTGCCGGGTCCGCTCCCGGCGCTTGATGTGACTGGCCGTCTCGAAACCGTCCATGTCGGGCATCTGGGCGTCCAGCAGGATGACCGCGAAGTCGTCCACCAGCAGTTGCTTCAGCGCCGCCTCACCGCTCTCCACGGCCACCGACTGGACCGGGAGCCCCTGGAGGATCGCCTCCAGCGCCATCAGGTTCTCCCGACGGTCGTCGACCAGCAGCGCCTTGGCCGTCTGCGTCACGAATTCTCCCTGTCTCGGCGGCCGCTGATCCAGGACGCCATCCGCTCGATCAGCCCGTCCAGGTCCACCGGCTTGGTGATGTAGTCGCTACCCCCGGCCGCCAGCGCCGACTCCCGGTCACCGGGCATCGCCTTCGCGGTGAGGAAGACGATCGGCAGATCGGCGAAGCGGTGGTTGCGGCGGATCTGCCGGGTCGTCTCGTAACCGTCCTGGTCGGGCATCATGGCGTCCATCAGTACGATGTCCACCTCCGGATGCTCGGCCAGCACGCGGACCCCGTCCGCGCCGTTGTCCGAGTACAGCACGGTCATCCCGTGCAGTTCCAACGCGCTGGTCAACGCGAACACGTTGCGTACGTCGTCGTCGACGATGAGTACGGTGGCACCGTCCAACTGCCTGGTGGCCGGGGCCTCCGGCGTGGCCAGCAGCTCCACCGGCGGCATCAGCAGCGACGACGGCAGGCCCGCCCGCTCCGGCGACGGCGACTGCGGGGCCACCACCGCGTCCGGCGCCAGCACGTCCGGTACGAACAGGGTGAACGTCGAACCCTGCCCCGGCGCGGAGGTCACCGTGATCGTTCCGCCGATCAACCGCGCCAGGTCCCGGCTGATCGACAGGCCCAGCCCGGTGCCGCCGTACCGCCGGCTGGTGGTGCCGTCGGCCTGCTGGAACGCCTCGAAGATGATGCTCAGCTTGTCGTCGGAGATGCCGATGCCGGTGTCGATCACGGTGAAGGCGATCACCTGCCGGGCGTTGGTCAGCGCCGGCACGTCGAAGACCGCGTTCTCCGCCGCCGGGGCGATCCGCAGGGTGACCGCGCCGTTGTCGGTGAACTTCACCGCGTTGGAGAGCATGTTGCGCAGGATCTGCTGCAACCGCTGGGCGTCGGTCACCAGGGCCGGCGGCAGTTCCTTGGCCACCCGCACCTGGAAGTCGAGGTTCTTGTCCTCCGCCTGCGGGGCGAACGCCTGCTCCACGTAACTGCGGATCTCGGCGAACCGGATCTCCGTCGGCTCGACGTCCATCCGACCGGCTTCGATCTTGGACAGGTCCAGGATGTCGTCGATCAGGCGCAGCAGGTCCGAGCCGGAGCCGTGGATCGTCCGCGCGAACTCGATCTGCTTCGGGGTGAGGTTGCGCTCCGAGTTCTCCACCAGCAGCCGGGCCAGCAGCAGCAGCGAGTTCAGCGGCGTACGCAGCTCGTGGCTCATGTTCGCCAGGAACTCCGACTTGTACGCCGACGCCCGGGTGAGCTGCTGGGCCTTCTCCTCCAGCCCCAGCCGGGCCAGCTCGATCTCCCGGTTCTTGGTCTCGATGTTGCCCTTCTGCTCGCTGAGCAGCTTCGCCTTGTCCTCCAGCTCGGCGTTGGTGCGCTGCAACTCCGCCGACTGGTCCTGCAACTCCAGCGCCAGCCGCTGCGACTGGGCCAGCAGCTCCTCCGTACGCCGGTTGGCCTGGATGGTGTTGACCGCGATGCCGATGGTGAGCACCAGCCGCTCCAGGAACCCCAGGTGCAGCTCCGAGAAGCGGGCCACGCTGGCGAACTCGATCACCCCGAGCAGTTCGCCCTCGAACAGGATCGGCAGCACCACCAGGTCGGACGGGAGCGTCTCGGCCAGCCCGGAGCGCAGGGTGATCCGGCCGTCGGGCAGCGCGTTGAGCCGGATCGTCCGGCGGGAGAGCGCGGCCTGACCGACCAGCCCCTCACCGGGCCCGAAGGTCACGTCGTGCCCCCGCGCCACGTAGCCGTACGACGCGGTCAGCCGCAGCCGCATCACCCCCTCGGAGGTGTCCGCCAGGAAGAACGCGCCGAGCTGCGCGTCGACCAGCGGGGTCACCTCCATCATGATCATGCGACAGACCTCGCCCAGGTCCCGCTGGCCCTGGAGCAGGCCACCGATGCGGGCCAGGTTGGAGTCGAGCCAGCCCTGCTCGGCGTTCTTCTTGGTCGTCTCCCGCAGGGTGACGATCATCTGGTTGATGTTGTCCTTCAGCTCGGCGACCTCGCCCTGCGCCTTGACCGCGATCCGCTGGGTCAGGTCGCCCCGGGTCACCGACGTGGAGACCTGGGAGATCGCCCGGAGCTGGGTGGTCAGGGTCGAGGCGAGCTGGTTCACGTTCTCCGTGAGGTCCCGCCAGGTGCCACTCACACCCTTGACCTGGGCCTGACCGCCCAGTTTGCCCTCGATGCCGACCTCGCGTCCCACCCGGGTCACCTCGTCCGCGAACGACGAGAGCTGGTCCACCATCGTGTTCACGGTGTTCTTCAGCTCCAGGATCTCGCCCTGCGCGTCGACGGTGATCTTCTGGCCGAGGTCACCCTTGGCCACCGCCGTGGTGACCGAGGCGATGTTGCGCACCTGGGACGTCAGGTTCGACGCCATCGAGTTCACGTTGTCGGTCAGGTCCCGCCAGGTGCCGCTCACGCCCTTCACCTGCGCCTGACCACCGAGCTTGCCCTCGGTGCCCACCTCACGGGCCACCCGGGTCACCTCGTCGGCGAACGACGAGAGCTGGTCGACCATCGTGTTGACCGTGTTCTTCAGCTCCAGGATCTCGCCCTGCGCGTCCACGGTGATCTTCTGCGACAGGTCACCCTTGGCCACCGCCGTGGAGACCTGCGCGATGTTACGCACCTGACTGGTCAGGTTCGACGCCATCGAGTTCACGTTGTCCGTCAGGTCCCGCCAGGTGCCGGCGACCCCGCGTACCTGGGCCTGCCCGCCGAGCTTGCCCTCGGTGCCCACCTCGCGGGCCACCCGGGTCACCTCGTCGGCGAACGACGACAACTGGTCCACCATCGTGTTGACAGTCGACTTCAGCTCCAGGATCTCGCCCCGGGCGTCGACGGTGATCTTCTGGCTGAGATCGCCCTTGGCCACCGCCGTGGTCACCGAGGCGATGTTGCGCACCTGGGACGTCAGGTTCGACGCCATCGAGTTCACGTTGTCGGTGAGATCCCGCCAGGTGCCGGAGACGCCCTTCACCTGCGCCTGACCGCCCAACTTGCCCTCGGTGCCCACCTCACGGGCCACCCGGGTCACCTCGTCGGCGAACGACGAGAGCTGGTCCACCATCGTGTTGACCGTGTTCTTCAGCTCCAGGATCTCGCCCTGCGCGTCGACCGTGATCTTCTGCGACAGGTCACCCTTCGCCACCGCCGTGGAGACCTGGGAGATGTTGCGGACCTGGCTGGTCAGGTTGCCGGCGAGCTGGTTGACGTTCTCCGTCAGGTCCCGCCAGGTGCCGGAGACGCCGCGTACCTGGGCCTGACCGCCGAGCTTGCCCTCGATGCCGACCTCGCGGGCCACCCGGGTCACCTCGTCGGCGAACGACGAGAGCTGGTCCACCATCGTGTTCACGGTGTCCTTCAGCTCCAGGATCTCGCCCTGCGCCGCCACCGTGATCTTCTGACTCAGGTCACCCCGGGCCACCGCCGTGGAGACCTGCGCGATGTTGCGCACCTGAGAGGTCAGGTTCGACGCCATCGAGTTGACGCTGTCGGTGAGGTCCTTCCAGGTGCCCGCGACGTTCGGCACGTCGGCCTGCCCACCGAGCTTGCCCTCGGTGCCCACCTCGCGCGCCACCCGGGTCACCTGCTCGGCGAACAGGCGCAGCGTGTCGGTGAGCGAGTTCATCGTGTCGGCCAGCTCGGCGACCTCGCCCCGCGCCCCGACCGTGATCTTCTGCGACAGGTCGCCCCGGGCCACCGCCGTCGCCACCTGGGAGATCGACCGCACCTGGCCGGTCAGGTTCGACGCCATGGTGTTCACCGAGTCGGTGAGGTCCTTCCAGGTGCCGGCGACGCCCCGCACGTCCGCCTGACCACCCAACTTGCCCTCGGTGCCCACCTCCCGGGCCACCCGGGTCACCTCGTTGGAGAACGACGAGAGCTGCCCGACCATCGTGTTGACCGTCCGGCCGATCCGCAGGTACTCACCGCGCAGCGGGCGGCCGTCGATCTCCAGTTCCATGTGCTGGGAGAGGTCACCGTCGGCCACCGCCATGATCACCCGGGCGATCTCGGTGGTCGGCCGGCCCAGGTCGTCGATCAGCGAGTTGACCGCCCGCTGGCCCTCCGCCCAGGAGCCGTCCAGGCCCTCCTCGTCCAGGCGTTCGGTCAGCCGGCCGTCCCGACCCACCACCCGGCTGATCCGGCGCAGGTCCAGGTGCTGCCGCTCCTGGAGCGACACCACCTCGTTGAAGGCGTCCGCCACCTCACCGGCCACGCCCGCCCGCCGGGGCAGCCGCACCTTGAAGTCGCCCCGGCCGACCCGTCGCAGCGCCTCCGACAACTCACCGAGGAGCGCGTCATGCTCGGAAGCGGACCCGTCCGCCGTCACCGACTGTTTCGCGGTCATCATTCCTCGCTCGACTCGGAGGGCTCCCGACGTGCCGACACGCCGACTTCCCCTCATTGTGCCCGGGTCGCCGCCGGACCCCCGGATACGACGTGCCCCCGGGATAGCGTGCCCCCGGGATAGGACGTGCCCAGCGACGGCGGGGCGTCCGCCCCGCCGCACACCGGCGTGTTCCCACCACACCGCCCGCAGACGGGCCCGGCGGAGGGTGATCGGCACCGACGGACCCGTGCGGCGGGTGTGACGGTACGTGGTGCGGCTTGGCACCCGGCCGGTGGCGGTAGAGGATACGGGGGTGTCAACGGAGCCGGGGGCCGGGACAGACGCGGGACGGGACGAGCACGTCCGGCGCGTCCGGCTGCCCGCCGACAACCGCACCCCGGCCGCCGCCCGCGCCGTGGTCCGCTCCGTGCTCGCCGAAGCCGACCTCGACGAACTGCTCAACGAGGCGCTGCTGCTGACCACCGAACTGTCCACCAACGCCGTCGAACACGCCCGCACCGAACTGGACATCGAGGTCGTCGCCGACCAGGTCGGCCTGACCGTCACGGTCTCCGACTTCGCCGCCGGGCCGGTCGACGAGCTGGTCGTCGGCATCCGCAACGACACCGACCAGATCGGCGAGGTCTCCGCGCGGGGGCGGGGACTGCTCCTGGTCGACCACTTCGCCAGCCGCTGGGGCACCACCTACCTGCCCACCGGCAAGGGGGTGTGGTTCCGGCTCGACCGGCACGGCGACCACGGCGACGCGCCGCCCTCCCCGTACCCGCCACCCGGGCGGACCGACAGCGAACCGTCGACCAGCGCGCCGAGCGCCGCCGCGATGAGCGAACTCACCCAGACCCGCCCCGACCCGTACGCCGACGAACCGCTCACCGAGTTCGCCACCGACCTGCTCACCCGGGTCGCCGAGATGGTGGGCGCGGCCGGCGGGGTGATCCGGCTGGACCGGGGCGAGGGCGAGGGCCCGCAGGTGCTGGCCCGCTACGGCCGTCAACCCCGCCCCGGCAACGAGCTGCTCCGGGTGCCGCTGGCCGTGCACCGGCCGTACGTCGGGGAGCTGGAGCTGGACGCCGCACCGTCGGCGTACGCCAGGCCGTTGGCCGTCCTCGCCGCCGAACGGCTCGCGCTGCACCTGGAGAACGACCGGCTGCGCCGGGCCGACGTCCGCCGCTCGGCCTGGCTGACCTTCCTCGCCGAGGCCAGCGAACTGCTCGCCCAGTCACTCGACGTCGATCTGACCATGGCGCTGATCCCGCAGCTGGTGGTGCCCCGCCTCGGCCAGTGGTGCGCGGTGCACACCACCGACGAGTGGGGGCGGCTCAGGCTCGCCGCGGCCAGTCACGCCGACGAGTCGGTCCTGCCCCAGCTGCACAAGGTGCTGGAGGAGTCCGGGCCGGACTCGGTCCAGGCCCGGCTGCGGGAGGCGTCGCGGACCGGCTCCCAGGTGCCGCTCGGCGGGCCGATGGAGGGTTTCGCCGTGCCGCTGACCGCCCGTAGCCAGCGCCTCGGCACCCTGGCCGTGGGACGGCACCAGCGGCACCGGCACGACCCGGACGAGGTCGCGGTGCTGGAGGACGTCGCCCGGCGGGCCGGGCTCGCCATCGAGAACGCCCGCATCCACGCCGAACGGCGTCGGGTGGCGCAGACCCTCCAGCAGTCGCTGCTGCCGCCCGTGCTCCCGGTCGACGAGCGCATCGGCTTCGCCGCCGAGTACGTCCCGACCAGTGACGAGGCCGAGGTCGGCGGCGACTTCTACGACGTGGTGCCGCTGCCGGACGGACGCTGGCTGGTGGTGGTCGGCGACGTGTCCGGCAAGGGCGTGCAGGCGGCGGCGGTGACCGGGCTGGTCCGGGACGTGATCCGGGTGCTGGTCGGGGACGGCAAGCCGCTGCCCGAGGCGCTGGCCCGGCTCAACGACACGCTTGTCGAGCGGGGCGGGGGGCGGTACTGCACGCTGGCCCTGGCGGCGGTCGGGCCGGGCGACGGCGACCGGCTCGACGTCTCGTTGCACCTGGCCGGGCACGACCGGCCGGTCCTGCTGCACGGGGCCGGTGGGGCCAACTTCGTCGGCATCGGCGGCACGGCGCTCGGCCTGCTCGACGCGATCACCTCCCCGGCGGCGGAGATCGTGCTCGCGCCGGGCGATGCGCTGATCTTCTATACCGACGGGGTGACCGAGCGGCGGCGCGGCCGGGAACTCTTCGGCACCGAACGGCTCCGGGAGGCCGCCGCACCGCTGGCCGGCTACTCCGCCGACGTGGTCGCGGCCCGGCTGCGAGCCACCGCGATCAACTTCTCGGTCGAGTCGCCCCGCGACGACATCGCCATCCTGGTGCTGCGCAACGACGCCCTCTGAGCACGCCCCCGCCCCGGTCCTTCCCGCCCCCCCGCTCTCCCTCGCCCGGCCTCTTGATTCACTCCACTTCGCCTCACCAGCGGTGTCGAGCGCGCCGGATACCGCAACGGGGCTGACAACGAGCCATCACCCATCCCGCTCCCGGGCGGGGAGCCGGTCAGAGGCCGCCGGGAAGGCGTCCGGGGGCGAGCCGGCGGTGCGGGTCGAGGTGTTCCTTCGCCTCGCGCAGCCGGGGGATCACCGCTGCCTCACCCCACACGTCGATCTCACGACGCACCGCCGGGGGCGCGGCGACCACCACGCACCGGCCCCGGCGGGTCAACAGCACCCCACGGACGGCGGCGAGGATGCCGGCCACCCGGTCGACCGGGAGCGACCCGGGCAGCGCGGCGTGCACCACGCCCAGCCCGGCGGAACCACGCACCGACAGCGGGGCGCCGGCGGCGTCGCGCAGCGCGTAGACGGCGGCGTGCAGGTCGGCGGCCGGTGCCTCGACCCGCAGCGCGGTGTCACCCGGGGCGAACGGGTAGCGCCGCCACCAGGCCGGGGCGTCCGGAGCGAGGCTTGCCGTGCCGCCGAGCAGGGCGAGCAGGCGCTCGGCCCGCTCGGCCACCTCGGACCGGCCGCCCTCCAGCAGGACGGCCAGCTCACCGGCGCTGCCCCGGGGAGGCGGCGGGGCGGCCCGGCGGCCGGCCATCGCGGGATGGTTGGCGCGGGCCGACGCCTCGGCGGCCGACATCGGGCGACCGCCCGGCCCCGACGTCGCGCCCGCCGCCGGGGCGGTGGGCGGGCGGGGCGGCGACCCGGCGGCCGGCAGGTCCAGCTCGACGGCCGCCGGGTCGAGGTCGGCGGCGAGCACCGCCCGGACCAGGTCGTGCACCTCCAACGGGCTCCACACCGGCCGGGTCACCCACACCCGGCTCGGCGGCAGGGTGTGCGCGCGCAGCGTCGCCGAGACGAGCACGCCCAACCCGCCCTGCGAACCGCAGAGCAACCGGCCCAGGTCGAGGCCGACCGGTGGGGCCGCACCGGCCAGCTCGGCCGCGCTACGCCCGGCGCTGACCAGCTCACCGTCGGCGTCCAGCCAGCGCAGGCCGACGAGCTGCTCGCAGGCGGTGCCGTGCCGGTGCCGCAGCGGACCGGACTCGTCGGCGGCGAGCACCCCGCCGAGGGTGGCCCCGGGCGACGGCGGGTCGAGGGCCAGCCGACGGCCGGTGCGCTCCAGGGTGGCCTGCACGGCCCGCAGCGGGGTGCCGGCACCCACCTCGACGACCGGGGAGGCCGCCGGCCGGTGGCCGACCCCGGCGAGCCGGCCGGTGTCGAGCATGATGTCGACCCGGGCCGGTGCCGCACCCCAGTCGATCTTCGTGCCGGCGCCCCGGGGGACCACCGACAGATCGTGCCGGGCGGCGAGCCGCAGCACCTCGGCCGCCGCCCGGGGCCCACCGGGGACGGCCACCCACCGGGCGAGCCGGCCGGCGACCTCGTCGGCCGCGCCCGCGAACCGGGCGAAGGAGGGACCGCAGATCGCGGCCAACCGCTGGGTGATCTCCGTTGCACCGATCGAACCCGCTCCCGTCGACATGGCAGTCATCGTACACATGTTCTAAAGCGGCGCGTGGTGGTTCGACCGCGCGGCGGAGCGCGACGGGCCGGTAACGTGACGCCGTGACCACCGAGACCACCCCGCCCGTCGCCCGACAGGTCCGCGCGGAGCGCACCCACCACGGCGACACCGTCGTCGACGAGTACGCCTGGCTGGCCGCCAAGGACGACCCGGCGACCATCGCCCACCTCACCGCCGAGAACACCTACACGGAGCAGCGCACCGCGCACCTGGAAGCGTTACGCGGCACGCTGTTCGCCGAGACGAAGCAGCGCACCCAGGAGACCGACCTGTCGGTGCCCACCCGCAAGGGCGGCCACTGGTACTACACCCGCACCGTCGAGGGCCAGCAGTACGGCGTGCACTGCCGCCGCCCCGTCCGCGACGGCGAGACCGACCCGCCGGTCAGCGCGGACGGCGCCCCGCTCGACGGCGAGGAGGTGCTGCTCGACGGCAACCAGCTCGCCGAAGGGCACGACTTCTTCTCCCTCGGCGCGTTCGACGTCAGCCCCGACGGGCGCTGGCTGGCCTACTCGACGGACTTCTCCGGCGACGAGCGCTTCACCCTGCGGATCAAGAACCTGAGCACCGGTGAACTGCTCGGCGACGAGGTGCCCGACACCTTCTACGGCACCGCCTGGTCGGCCGACGCCAGCGTGCTGTTCTACATCACCGTCGACGAGGCGTGGCGGCCCAACCGGGTGTGGCGGCACACCGTCGGCACCCCGTCGGGCGAGGACGTGGTGGTGCACCTGGAGGAGGACGAGCGGTTCTGGGTGGGTGTCGAGCTGACCCGTTCCGAGCGGTTCGTGCTGATCGACAGCACCAGCAAGGTCACCAGCGAGGTGCGGGTCATCCCGGCCGACAACCCGACAGGTGAGCCGGCGGTGATCGCCCCGCGCCGGCAGGGTGTCGAGTACAGCGTCGAGCACCACGGGCACCGCTTCCTGATCCTGCACAACGACGGCGCGGAGGACTTCGCGCTGGCGTACACCTCGGCGGACGCGCCCGGCGACTGGGTGCCGCTGATCCCGCACAGCCCCGGCACCCGGCTGGAGTCGGTCGACGCGTTCGCCGACCACCTGGTCGTCTCGCTGCGCAGCAACGGCCTGACCGGGCTGCGGGTGCTCCCCGTCGGCGGCGGCGACGCCCACGACATCGAGTTCCCCGAGCCGATCCACAGCGTCGGGCTGGACGCCAACCCGGAATACCGCACCCGGCAGCTCCGGTTCCGCTACACCTCGCTGGTCACCCCCGACTCGGTCTACGACTACGACCTGGTCACCCGGGAGCTGACGCTGCGCCGCCGCAAGCCGGTGCTCCCCGGCCCGGACGGCCGCGCGTACGACCCGGACGACTACGAGCAGCACCGCGAATGGGCGCTCGCCGACGACGGCACCCGGGTGCCGATCTCGCTGGTCTGCCGCCGGGACACCCCGCGCGACGGCTCCGCCCCCGCCGTGATCTACGGGTACGGCTCGTACGAGGCCAGCATGGACCCGTGGTTCTCCGTCGCCCGGCTCAGCCTGCTCGACCGGGGCGTGGTGTTCGCCGTCGCGCACATCCGGGGCGGCGGTGAACTGGGCCGCCGGTGGTACGACGAGGGCAAGCTGCTGGCCAAGAAGAACACCTTCACCGACTTCGTAGCCTGTGCCCGGCACCTGGTCAAGTCCGGCTGGACGGCGGCCGACCGGCTGGTCGCCCGGGGCGCCTCGGCCGGGGGCCTGCTGATGGGCGCGGTGGCCAACCTCGCCCCGGACGCGTTCACCGGGATCGTCGCGCAGGTGCCCTTCGTCGACGCGCTCACCTCGATCCTCGACCCGTCGCTGCCGTTGACGGTCACCGAGTGGGAGGAGTGGGGCAACCCGCTCGCCGACCCGGAGGTGTACGCGTACATGAAGTCGTACACCCCGTATGAGAACGTCGCCCCCGTCGACTATCCGGCGATCCTGGCGGTGACCAGCCTCAACGACACCCGGGTGCTCTACCACGAGCCGGCCAAGTGGATCGCCCGGCTACGGGCGGTGGCCCCGCAGGGCGACTACCTGCTCAAGACCGAGATGGGTGCCGGTCACGGCGGCCCCAGCGGCCGGTACGACGCCTGGCGCGAGGAGGCGTTCATCAACGCCTGGATCCTCGACCGGCTGGGCCGGGCCTGAGCGCCGCCCCCGGTCCCCCGCCGGGCCGGGGCCGGTCCCCGGGCCGGCGGGGGACCGGCGGGCCGGCAGGGCTCGGCGGGCGGTTGCCGCTGCGCACCGGCTGATCGCGGTCAGCCGGTGCGGAGTTCCTCGACGGCGGTGCTCGTCCGCAGGAAGAGCAGGCCGACACCGACCGTGACCAGCACGGCGGCCAGGGCACCCGCACCGACCCCGGCGAGTTGCGCCCACGGCAGCTCGGGTGTCACCACGACCTCGGGCACCCACACCTCACGCAGGGCCGACGGGTCGGCGCACCGGACGGCGTCACCCGTGCACACCTGGACGGAGTGCGCCCCGTAGCTGCGTGGGCGGCCCGCGACGCCCCAGATGAGCAGCAGACCGACGGCAAGCGCCAGCACGATGGCCGGCACCGCCGGGGCCAGCGCCTGCCAGACCACCGACCGGCCGATGACGCCCCGGGGAACCCCGGAGGCGACCAGTGCCGCGTACGTGCGGCGGCGGGCGACGATCCCCTCGACCAGGGCGACGACCAGGCCACCAGCGGCCAGCGCCACGGCGACCTGGGCGGCCCGGTCGACCAGGTCCATCGTGTTCAGGTAGAAGTCGTCGCTGCCGGCCAGGCCCTGGCCGGTGGCCTCGTTCGCCGTCATGTCGGCGATCATCGAGGCGCGGAGCCCGGCCGCGCCCGCCCCCACGATCACCGCCGCCAGCAGGGCGGCCAGGGTCCGGCTGCCGGCCCACGGGTCGGCGGTCAACCTTCGGGCGGCCAGCAACACGGCCGCCCCGCGACCCCACCGGTGCAGCAGCCGCCCGGCCGTGTACGACAGCCAGCCGGTGCCGACCACCACCCCGACCAGCGCGGCCAGCCCACCACCGAACATCAGCGCCGGCTCCAGCAGTGCCGGCGGGTCCTGAGCACGCTCGGCGTACCACCTGTTGATCGGGGCGAGCAGGCCGAACGCGGTCGGCCCGGCCAGGATCAGCAGGCCGGCCCACGGCCTCGGGGCACGTTCCCGGCGGGTCCGCCGGACCACGCCGAGCGGGGTCGCGGTGACCCGGCGCAGCAGGACGACACCGACCAGCCCGGCCAGCACCGGCAGGCCGAGCACCACCGCCGCGATCGTCGACGGCGACGGCAGCACGTCGGTCGGCAGCGGCAGGAGCCCCCGGGCGTCGGGCCGGTGCAGCAGCACCCGGCCCACCAGGTACGTCCCCAGCCCGACCAGGGTGCCGAGCAGGCTGGCCAGCCCCGTCTCCACCGCGACCAGCACGGTCACCTGCCCGGGGGTGGCCCCGGCCAGCCGGAACGCGGCCAGTCGCCGGTCCCGGGCCGGCGCGCCGAGCCGGACGCACTGCCCGGCCAGGGCGAGCACCGGGACGGCGAGCAGCAGCAACGCGACCGCCGTCCCGCCGCGCAGGCCGGGCTCGCGCAGCAGCGCGTTGCCGTACTGCTCGGCGTTGTTCGCGCCCCGCCCGCCGGGTGGGGTGGGGATGGCCAGCACGGTGAGGGCGGCCAACGCGGCGAGCGCGGCCAGGGCGGCGCTGAGCGCGGTGAGGACGACCCGGGCGGTGTCGGTGCGGTTGCCGGCCAGGGCGAGCCGCAGCGCGACGACCGGTGTCACCTGGCGACCGCGCCGGGACCGGCCACCGGGGCGAGGGGTTCGTCCAGGCCGAGGCCGGTCGGGTCGACCACGCCGTCGCGGAGCATCACCTCGCGGTCGGCGTACGCGGCGATCCGGGGTTCGTGGGTGACCAGGACGATGGTGGTGCCCTGTTCCCGGGCGAGCTGGACGAGCCGGGTGAGGACCTCCTCGCCGCCGAGCGTGTCGAGCGCGCCGGTCGGCTCGTCGGCGAAGAGCACCCGGGGCCCGGTGACCAGGGCGCGGGCGGTGGCGCAGCGCTGCTGCTGCCCGCCGGACATCGCGCCGGGGCGCACGTCGGCGAGGTGGGCGACGCCGAGCCGGTCCAGCCATTCGCGCGCCACCCGCCCTGCTCCTCGCCGCCCCGTGCCGGCGAGGAGCAGGGGCAGGGCGACGTTCTCCGCCGCGGTCAGCTCGGGGACGAGCTGACCGAACTGGAACAACACCCCGAACTCGGTACGGCGCAGCCGGGACCGCGCCGCCTCGGGCCAGGTGTCGATCCGCTCCCCCCGCCAGTGCACCTCACCCTCGTCGGGGCGCAGGATCCCGGCGAGGCAGTGCAGCAGGGTGGACTTGCCGCAGCCGCTGGGCCCGGTCACCGCGACGATCTCCCCCTCGAAGACGTCGAGGCTGACGCCGCGCAGGGCCGGGGTCGGACCGTACGACCGGACCACGCCGCGTGCCTGGAGTCCGCTCACGGGTGCACCTCCCGGTGCCAGTCGACGACGCGGTTCAGGGTGGTGCGCAGCCACCGCAGGTCGGCGTCGAGGTGGGCGATGACGTAGTCGACGGCGACGACGTCGGCGAGGGTGGACGCGGGCGCCGTCTTGACGGCGGTGAGTTCGCGCAGCCGCTCGGTGTGCGCCCGCGCCTGGGCGATCAGGTAGGACCGGGCCGCGTTGAGATCGGCGACCAGCAACGCCACCGCCACCTTGGTGAAGAGCGCGCTCGTCACGTACGGCATGGGTGGCTCGACGGCGGCGAGCCAGCCGGTGAGCGCGGCCCGGCCCTGGTCGGTGAGGGTGTAGGCGGTCCGGTCGGGGCCGGCCTCGCGTTCCTGGCCGGCGCTGACCACCAGGCCGTCGCGTTGCAGGCGGCCCAGGGTGGCGTAGACCTGCCCGAAGGCGAGCGGCTTGGCCCGGGGCAGCCGGGTGTCGTGGGCCCGCTTCAGCTCGTAGCCGTGCCGGCTGCCGGCAGCCAGCAACCCGAGCAGCACGTGCGACGTGGACACCGGGCTAACTATTCATTCGGCGAATAGCCGCTGTCAAGCAGCTCCGTCGATCCGGCTGGGGGTGGCCCGGCGGGCGGTGGACGGTCCGGCGGGCGGCCCGGCCCACCGGGTGCGGCGACCCGGTGGACGGGAGCGGTCAGCTCGTCCAGGCCGGGTCGCGACCGGTGCGGCCGAGCAGCCGGTCCAGTTCGCTCCCGTCCGCCTCGACCGGCACCTCCGCACCGAAGGCGCCCATCTGCCGGCCCATCGGGCCCATCTCGTCCATGAAGCCGTGCAGCGCCGCGATGCTCTCCCGCGCCGGCTGGAACGGCTGGCCGGTCGCCCGCGCCAGGTCCCAGCCGTGCACCACCATGTCTGCCACTCCCATCAGGCCGAGCGTCGACCGGGGCAGCCCCATCGCCGGCGCGACACCCTCCTCGCTGGCCGGGTCGTCCCAGGCCACGACGAGCTGCTCCACCTCGGCGGCGAACCGGTCCCGCCAGCCCGGCTCCGCCACGTGATCGGTCTTGACCGACCAGTCCGTCTCCTGCCCGACGGCCAGGCGTTGGAAGTTGACCGCCACGTCGTACACGTGGTTGATCAGCCCGCGGACGGTGTACTCCGCGCACGGGGTGGGCAGGTCGAGCTGGTCGTCGCCGACCGCCCGGACCAACTCCACGGTCCTCGGGGCGGCGGCGGCCAGCAGCTCACTAGTCTTCGTTGGCATACGGCCAGCGTATGAAGGTGGTCTTGAACGAATGCGACAGCCACGCGGGGACCACCGGGGCATCCTCGATCCGGCCCGGCTCCGCCGGGAGCTGCGGTTCCGGCGGTACCTGCCGGACCCCGCGCTGCGCCCGTGGGTGGAGCACTACTGGCTGGTCGACTGGGCACTGACCGCGCCGTTCACCCAGCAGGTGGTGCCGCACCCGGCCGTCAACGTGGTGTTCCGCCGCGACGCCGCCGGCCCGGAGACCGCCGAGGTGGCCGGGGTCGGCCGCACCCTGTTCACCGTCACCCTGACCGGCACCGGAACGGTCAGCGGCATCCAGTTCCGCCCCGGGGGTTTCCGCCCGTTCTGGCGTCGCCCGGTCTCCGGTCTCACCGACCGGCACGTCCCGCTCGACACCGACCCGGCCGCCGCCCGCGCCGCCCGGTCCGCCGTCGCGTCACCCCGCTGCGAGGGTACGGACGACGAGCGCCAGCGGGCGTTGGACGCCTTCCTGCTCGCCTGGGCGCCACAGCCCGACCCGGCGACGGCCGAGGCGATCGCCCTGGCCGAGACGATCCGCACCGACCGGAGCGTGCTACGGGTGGACGACCTCGCCCGCCGGCACGGCCTGTCCGTACGGCGGTTGCAGCGGCTCTTCCTGGACCACGTCGGCGTCAGCCCCAAGTGGGTGATCCGTCGCTACCGCCTGCTGGAGGCGATCGAACAGGTCATCATCGGGCTGCCCGACTGGGCCGCCCTCGCCGCCGACCTCGGCTACAGCGACCAGGCCCACCTGGCCCGCGACTTCGCGGCCGTCACCGGTCACACCCCCACCGGCTACGCCCGCTCCCTGCGTTGACCCCCGTGCCGCAGCCGGCGGCGTCGCCCGAGGAGCACGGAGAGTCGGCGGTCCGCACCGCCGCCGACCCTGCTTGCCCACGCCCCGACCCTGCCGGCCTGCGCTTCGATCCTGCTGGCTCCGCCGCTGGATGGCCCAACCCGTCCGAGGGCGGGCCCGACCGCACACTGCCGGACCAACCGGCGACCGCCTCGGTGGCTAGTGGCACGTCTGTGGAGATTTCTTGTCGTCATGGCCGCAAGAACTCTCCACGATCCGGATGCGTGCGCGCCGCACCGTCACCGCTCGCAGGCATCGTGCCGCCGCCCCGACCGATCCTGACACGGGGGCCGGTCCGGCAGCGGCCAAACCCAGCCCGGGATAGTAACTACAAGTAGTTATCATTCCACTCACCCCTGACCCGCCCGCGTCCTTTGCTCTGCTGACATCAAGGCGATAATTACTCAGCGTGGCGGACGGCTGCACAACACCTTCGAAAGTCTTGCGTCATGGCAGTTCAGCGTGCTGGCGCGAACAGGGCAGCAGAGCAAAGGAGGAGGAAGGGAGTTCTCGGGGATCAGTCGGCGATTACGGTGAGCAACATCCAGAGCGGACGGCCGCCTGATCACTCTCAGTAATCACGATACTGGTTGGGGGTGCCAGGGGCGGGTCCGGCGCACGAGGGCCCCTCAGCGGCGACGGACCGCCACCACCGCGACGTCGTCGTGGATCTCCGGCGGGGCCAGCTCCACCAGCAGCCGCTGGCAGAAGCCGTCCAGGTCGTCGTCGACCACCGTCGCGCAGGCCGCCAACGCGGCCAGGCCGTCGTCGATGGTGGTGTCCCGCCGCTCGATCAGCCCGTCGGTGTAGAGCACCAGCGTCGCCCCGGCCGGCAGGGTGAACTCCAGGTCCTCGGGGCGGTCCGCGCGCACCCCGAGCAGCGGGGCCGACTGCTGGACGAACTCCACCCGGCCGTCCACCGTCACCAACGCCGGCAGGTGCCCGGCGCTGGCCAGCCTGATCCGGCCCGTCGACGGGTGCAGCAGCAGGATGCACAGGGTCGCCAGCTCGTTGCGCAGCAGCGTCCGCATCAGCACGTTGAGCCGGTCCACGATCATCCCCGGCTGGTGCCCCTCCACCGCGTACGCCCGCATCGCGTGCCGCAGCTCGGCCATCACCGTCGCCGCGTGCAGCGAGTGGCCGGCGACGTCGCCGATCGCCACCAGCAGGTGCCCGTCGAGCATCACCAGCTCGTAGAAGTCCCCACCCACCTCGGTCTGCGCACTGGCCGGCTCGTAGCGCACCGCCAGGTCGAGGCCGGCGACGTCGGGCAGCCGGCGGGGCAGCAGGCTCCGCTGGAGGGTGACCGCGATCCGGTGCTCCTCGTCGTAGGAGCGCTGCGCCTCCACCGCCGAGGCGACCGCCTGCGCGAGCTGCACCAGCACCGGGGTCCGGGCGGTCTGGGTGGCGGTGGGCACCACCACGTACAGCGGGGCGCGGTCCTCCCTCAGCTTCGCGGCGGCCACCGTCACCGTGTCGTCGGCCGGCCACCGCACCAGCGCCCAGCCGTCGGGGGCGTCCACCCGGACGGTCGCCCCGGTCGGCACGCCGGTGTCGTCCACCACCCACGGCACGATCTCCGCCACCGCGCCCGGCCCGGCGGCGACCCCGGCCAGGCACTCCCCGTCGAAGGTCTCCGCGACCACCGCCGCCGGACTGCGGAAGATCTGGGCCGCACCGGCCGCCGCCTCCAGCAGCAGGCGGGCGAAGGTGGACGCGGCGTGCACCGCCACGGTCGTGTCAGCCAGCCCGGTGAGCCGCTCGGCGAGCAGTTCCGCCCGCTGCCGCGCCTGGTAGTAGCGCAGCACCGCGTGCGCGGTGGCGACCAGCTCCTCCGGCTCGATCGGTTCGGCCAGGTAGGCGTCCGCGCCCCGGGTCAGGCCCTGGGTCCGGTCCACCACGTCGACCGCGTGCGCGGACACGTGGATCACCGGAATGGCCGGATGGTCCGCCTTGATCCGCTCGCAGACCTCGAAACCGCTGAGATCCGGCAGCCGGACGTCGAGGACCACCAGGTCGATCGGGTCCACCCCGACCCGGGCCAGCGCCTCGGTGCCGTTCTCCGCCTCCCGCACGGTGAAACCCGCCCGGGTCAGCCAACTCACCAGCAGGTAGCGCTTGGTGGGGCTGTCGTCGACCACCAGGATCGTCGGCGGGGCGGCGGCCACCTCACCCTCCCGCCACGGGCAGGTCAACCATGAAACTGCTGCCCCGGCCCGGTTCGCTGGTCAGCGTCAGGGTGCCGCCGAGCAGCGTCACCAACCGCCGCGCGTACGGCAGGCCGAGGCCGGTGCCGCTGCGCCGGCTGGTGCCGGGCACCTGGTAGAACTCCTCGAACACCCGTTCGTGCAGCTCGGCGGGGATGCCCGGCCCGGTGTCCGAGACGCAGACGCGGAGCCGGTCGTCGACACGTTCGGCGCGCATCCGCACCTCACCCCGGTCGGTGAACTTCACCGCGTTGTGCAGCAGGTTGCGCAACACCTGGGCCAGCAGCACCTCGTCCGAGCGGAGCACCGTGCCCGGAGGCGGCTCCTCCACCACCAACTCCACCTCGGAACGCAGGGTGAGCGCACGCAGCGTCCCGCGCAGCTGCCCGAACACCGCCCGCAGGTCGACCTGCGCCCACTCCGGCTCGATCCGGCCGGCCTCCGCCTTGGCCAGGTCGAGCAGGTCGTTGACCAGGGAGAGCAGATCGGCGGCCGAGGACCGGATCAGCTCGACCTGCTGGGCCTGTTCGCCGGTGAGCGGGTCCGACGCCGAGTCGGTCAGCAACCGCCCCAGCCCGATGATCGCGGTCACCGGCGCCCGCAGTTCGTGGCTGACGTTGGCCAGGAACCGGCTCTTCGACTCGCTCGCCGCGCGGAGCTGGGCCGACTTCTCGTCCAGCTCGGCGTAGAGCGCCACCACGCCCCGGTTGGTCTCCTCCAGCTCCTCGGAGAGCTGGGTGTAGAGCGCCATCACACCCCGGTTGGTCTCCTCCAGCTCGGCGTTGAGCACGGCCAGCTCGTCACGCTGGCGGCGTACCTCGTCGAGGGCGGCGATGAGCTGCCCGTTCTGGGTGGCCAACTCGTCCAGGGCGCTGGCCGGCGCGCTGGCGCCCAGTTCGGCGCGCAGCTCCGCCAGGCGCTGCGGAGTCAGCGCCGCAGCGGTGTGCGGGACACGTCGGGACATCCTCACGACGGTATCCCCCTGCACGTCCGCCAGCCCCAGGGTGTCCACCAACCGCGCCACCGCGCCGGACTGCGGCTCGTACCGGTTGTCCGGCAACGGGCGCAGCGGGGCGAGGTCGACACTGAGCAGCCGCCGACCGTCCGGCTCCGTCACGCAGGAGAAGGTGACGTCCGCGCCGTCCACCGCGCGCAGCAGGTCCCGGGCCACCTCGCTGAGGGCGGTGGCGAACCGGACCTGGTCCTGGTGCTCCAGCCCGATCGCGGCGGCGACCTCCCGGCCCCGCTGGCGTACGCCGAAGATGTCCTGTTCCACCCGCAACGCCATCCGCAGCAGGGCTTCGCGGGCGGTCACGACGGGATTCTCGCGGCCAGCACGCAGGCGTCGTCCCGGCGTATCCCGGCGTCGCGCAGCAGGGTCGCCGCGACGACGACCGGCGCCCGCCCGAACAGACCCGGATAGTCCTCGGCGCGCCACCGGTCCACCACCCCGTCGCTCTGCATCACCAGCGTCGCGCCGGACGGGAACGGGTAGTCGTACCCGCGTACCGTCGGGCGCTGGTGGCCGGCGATGCCGGGCAGCGAGACCAGCCCCCGCCGGGTGCCGTCGGGGGCCAGCACGGTCCCGGTGATGTTGCCCAGGCCGGCGTAGCGCAGCAGGCCCGCCGCCGGGTCCAGCTCCGCCACCGCCACCGCGGCCCCCCGGGTGTGCGACATCGCCCGGTGCAGGTGCGTCACCACCACGGCGGGCGGCCCGTCCGGTGCGGACCGGAAGGCGGCCACGGCCGCCTCGGCGGCGACGTTGGCCAGCGGCCCGTGCCCCAGGCCGTCGCAGACGAGTACCTGGTGCCGACCGTCCCCGGTACGCACCGCGTGGCTGTCGCCGCTGACCTGCTCGCCGGTGATCGGGCGGGTCAACCCCGCCGCCCAGGCCGGGGTGACCGCGACCTCCTTCGCCCACACCTGCACCGCGAACACGGTGCCGCGTCCCGGCCGGGACCAGGCGTCGTACCAGCTGGCCTGCCGGGTGATGGCACCGAGCCCGATGCCCAGCGTGCCGGTGGTGGAGTGGCCGTCGCGGGAGGACACGGTCAGGTCGGCCATGCCGGGGCCGGAGTCGACGGCGACCAGCTCCACCCCGGCGGCGTCGGCGGTGCGCACCGGCCGCAGCAGCAGGACGCCCTCCTGGGCGTGCTTGACCAGGTTGCTGGTCAGTTCGGCGGCGACGATGGCCAGTTCGGCGACCCGGTTCTCGCCGATGCCGAGCTGACCGCCGAGGCGTTCCGCCGCGCGCCGCACGGTGCTGGCGGCGCTGCCGCTCTCCACCCGGTACCAGTGACCCGCGTCCGGCACCACGTCGTGGGTCATCGGGACCACTTGGTGACGGTGATCCGGGTGCCCTCGCCGGGGGCGGTCTGGATGTCGAAGTCGTCGACCAGCCGGCGGGAGCCGCTCAGACCGAGGCCGAGGCCGCCACCGGTGGTGTAACCGTCGGTGAGGGCGAGGTCCAGGTCGGCGATGCCCGGCCCGGAGTCGGCGAAGACGATCCGCACCCCGCGTCGCCGGCCGTCCTCGACGACCGTCACCTCGGCCGTGCCGCCGCCACCGTAGATGAGGGTGTTGCGGGCCAGCTCACTCGCGGCGGTGACCAGTTTCGTCTGGTCGACGAGGGAGAGCTTGGTGGCCACCGCCACGGTACGTACCAACTGGCGGACCCGGACGACGTCCTCGTCGCTGCCGATCGCCTGGGTCTTCGGGCCCAGGTCGACTCCCGCGGTCATGGCGATGTCGCCGCCGTCCCGGACTCGACGTCCTCGGGGTCGTCGGCGTACCCGGCGTCGTCGTCACGGGTCGCCGCGATCAGCTCCATGCCCCGTTCCACGTTCAGCGCGGTCCGGATGCCGTTGAGCGACAGGCCCAGCTCGACGAGGGTGATGGCGACCGCGGGACGCATCCCGACGACCACCGTCTCGGCGTCGAGCACCTTGGAGATCGAGGCGATGGTGGAGAGCATCCGGCCGACGAACGAGTCGACGATGTCCAGGGCGGTGATGTCGATGATGACGCCGTGGCAGCCGGTCGCCACGATCCGCTCGGCCAGGTCCTCCTGGAGGGTGACCGCCGTCTGGTCGGACATGTCGATCTGGATGGAGACCAGCAGGATGTCGCCGATCTTCAGGATCGGCACCCGTTCCATCACGCCTCCCGGCGCGGGTGCCGGCGGGACGTCTCGACCCCGGTGAGGCGCAGCACGTGCCGCAGGGCGTCGGCCAGGCTCGCCTTGGTGGCGATGTCGCCGAACTCGATGCCGAGGGCGACGATGGTCTGCGCGATCTGCGGGCGGATGCCGGAGATGATGCAGTCGGCCCCCATCAGCCGGGCGGCCACCACCGTCTTGAGGATGTGCTGGGCGACCTGGGTGTCGACCGCCGGCACGCCGGTGATGTCGATGATCGCGTACGGCGAGCCGGTGTCGACCAGGGTCTGGAGCAGCCGTTCCATCACCACCTGGGCGCGCGCCGAGTCGAGGGTGCCGACCAGCGGCACGGCGACCACGCCGTCCCAGATCTTCACCACCGGGGTGGAGAGTTCGAGCAGCTGCTCGGCCTGGTCGGCGATCAGCCCCTCGCGGGCCTGCACGTAGGTCTCGAAGGTGAGCAGCCCCATCCGGTCGACCAGGCCGGTGAAGTCCAGGATGTCCCGCAGCGACAGCTCGACGCCGTCGGTCTCGGCCAGGTCGACCAGGACGTCCTTGAGTGCGTAGATGCTGATCGCGGTCTCGGTGGCGGTGAAGCTCTGCCGGGCCCGGCTGCGGGACAGGTCGGCGAGCACCGCGCGCAGCTCGCCCGCCTCGGGCTTCTGGAGGTCGGCCAGGCCCGCGCCGCCAGCGTTGATCATGCTAGCGTGCAGTTCCTGCACCTGCAGGCGCAGCTCGGCCTGGCTCAGCCGACCGCGCAGCGAGGCGGCGACGAGTTCGGTCCACCGCTGCACGACCCGCTCAGCATGCTCACTCAGCAGCCCGACGAGCCGGTCGCCCCCGTCTGCGGTCAACGCCATGGTTACCTCCTGTGAGCTGGGCCGGCCGGACTCTATCACCGGAGGCAGACCCGGTAGTTGCCGCGCGGCAAAGGAATGATCGCTCCCACCGGAACCGCTCCCGTTCTGCGGGTCCCCCCGTTCGTGGGATACCGTTCCACCGATAACAGGAGGTCTGAATGTCCCTGACGGTGCACACGGAACAGCGCGGCGACGTGGTCGTCGTGTCGGTCGCGGGCGAACTCGACATGGCGACCGCACCGCAGCTGCAGGACCAGATCACCGACCTGCTCGACAAGGGTCGCAGCCGGCTGGTGTTCGACCTGGCCGAGGTGTCGTTCTGCGACTCGACCGGGTTGTCGGTCTTCGTCCGGGCCAAGAACAGCTGCGACGAGGCCGGCGGTGTGGTCCGGCTGGCCGCCCCGCAGCGCGGGGTGCTGCGCATCCTTGAGGTCAGCGGCCTGGTGGAGGTGCTGCACACCTATCCGACGGTCGAGCAGGCCGTCGCGGGTGACCCCACCCCCGCGTCGTCCTGACCGGTCTCCTCAGCGCTCGTCCTCGATGAACCGGGGACGGGCGATCACCATGCCCGCCGTCGTCTGCACCGCCAGCGCGGCGAGCAGGAAGCCCATCGGCGCGGTCCAGCCGCCGGTCGCCTCGTAGAGCACCCCGACGAGCAGCGGGCCGAGCGCGGCGATCACGTAACCGGTGCTCTGCGCGAAGGCGGACAGCGCCACCGTGCCGTCGGCCGTGCGGGCCCGCAGGCCGATGGTGGTCAGGATCAGCGGGAACGCGCCCTGGCCGAAGGCGAGCAGCAGCACCCACAGCAGCGCCCCGCTCCGTGGCGCGAACGCCAACCCCAGGTAGGCCGCCGCGGAGAAGGCGGTCAGCCCGAACACCAGCGGGCGCAGCGTCCGGAGCCGGCCGGCCAGCGTCGGCATCAGCAGGGCCACCGGCACCCCGAGCGCGGTGACCCCGGCGAGCAGCAGGCCGGCGCTCTCCGGCCGGAAGCCGGCGTCCCGGAAGAGCTGGGCCAGCCAGCCCATCACCGCGTACCCGCTGAGCGACTGCGCGCCGAAGTAGACCGCCATCGCCCAGCCGAGCCGGGTGCGGGCCGGCCGGACCCGGGTGCGGGCGGCCGGGACCGCCGTCGGGGTGGTGGCCCGTCGGGCGGCGCGGGCCCGCAGCGCCAGCGGCACCCACGGGAGTACGGCCACCGCCGCCAGCAGCGCCCACACGCCGAGCCCGGCCCGCCAGGAGCCGAAGGCGTGCGCCACCGGCACGGCGGAGGCGGCGGCCACCGTCGTGCCGGTGGTCAGCGCCATCGTGTACGCCCCGGTGACCAGCCCGGTGCGGTGCGGGAAGTGCTGCTTGACCAGCATCGGCAGCAGGATGTTCGCCACCGCGATGCCGGCCAGGGCGAGCGCGCTGGTGAGCACGAAGATCGTCGCCGAGCCGGTGACGACGCGGAGCAGCTGACCGACGGTGAGCGCGAGCATAGCCACCACCAGCACCCGGGCGGCCGGCCAGCGCCGGATCAGCCACGGGGTGAGCGCGCCGAGGCCGGCGAAGGCGATGGTGGGCAGGGTGGTGACGAACCCGGCCATCGCGCCGGAGAGCCCGAGTCCGGTGCGTACCTCGTCGAGCAGCGCGCCGAGGCTGGTCACCGCGGCCCGCAGGTTGAGCGCGACGAGCAGCATCCCCACCAGCACCAGCGCGCCGCCGGTGGCCGGCGACGGGGTGCGGTGGGCCGGCCGGTGGGCGAGCGGTTCGGGTGCCTCGACGGCGGGAGCGGTTGGCGGGGTCATGACCTCGAACCTACAATCATGGGATGAATTTCGGCAGCTGGTGTAACCGGTGACACCGTCGCTCGATTCCCCACCCGTGCCCCCGCGCGGTCAGCGGGTGCAGCAGACCATCGAGCAGCTCCGGGGACGGATCCTCGGCGGCGAGTGGCCGGTGGGCGGGCGCATCCCCACCGAGCCGCAGCTGGTGACGGCGCTCGGGGTGGGGCGCAACACCGTCCGGGAGGCCGTCCGGGCGCTGGTGCACGCCGGGGTGCTGGAGTGCCGGCAGGGCTCCGGGACGTACGTGGTGTCGACCGACGAACTGGCCCCGGTGGTGGCCCGCCGGCTCACCGACGACCGGATGGCCGAGGTGGTCGAGGTCCGCCGGGCGTTCGAGGTCGAGGCGGCCCGGCTGGCCGCGCTGCGGCGTACCCCGGAGGACCTGGTGGCGCTCGACAGCGCGCTGGCCGCCCGGGAGGCCGCCTGGCGGTCGGGCCGGGTCGCCGAGTTCGTGGAGGCCGACGTCACGCTGCACACGGCGGTGGTCGCCGCCGCGCACAACGGCATGCTGGCCGAGCTGTACGCCTCGGTCGGCGCGGCACTGCGCAGCACCGTCGCCTACGTGACGGGTGACTCCCTGCAACCGCAGCGGTACGTCGACCACAGCCGGCTGGTGGCCGCGATCCGGGACGGCGATCCCGGACGGGCGGCGTTCGAGGCCGGTGCTTTTCTGGAGCCCCTGTCCGGGGCATAGGTTGTCCCCGACGGAGAATCGGACGGCACAGGAGTAGGGATGCTCAAGGGCTTCAAAGACTTCATCATGCGCGGCAACGTCGTCGACCTGGCGGTCGGTGTCGTCATCGGCGCCGCGTTCACGGGCGTGGTCACCCAGCTGACCAAGTCGTTCCTCGAACCACTGGTCCGGGTCGTCATCGTGCTGATCACCGGCCAGAAGGACGGCCTCAAGGGCTCGACGCCGGAGTTCCGCGGCATCCCGTTCGACTGGATCGCCTTCGTCAACGCGGCGATCACCTTCGCGCTGACGGCGGCGGCGCTGTACTTCCTGGTCGTCTACCCGATGAACCGGCTCGCCGAGCGGCGCAAGCGGGGCGAGGAGCCGCCGCCCGCCGCGCCGAGCGAGGAGGTCAAGCTGCTCACCGAGATCCGCGACGCGCTGCTCGCCGGCGGACACGCCACCCCGGGGCAGCGCGGCGCGCTGGACGACGTGCTCGGCCGGCGTCCGGAGCCGCCCGCCCCGCGCTGACCCGACCGGCGCACATCGGCCCCTGCGGATTCCCGCAGGGGCCGCCTTCTGTCGTACACATGTTCGATAGAGTCCGGCCATGGAGCAGCGTAGGCACTGGTGGAACGGCAAATGGGGACGACTGGCGCGGCGGGACGTCTTCCTCCGCGTCGACGCCGACCGGTGGCACGTCGAGCAGCGCGCCGGTGGCGCGGAGGGGGTCTCCCAGTTCTACGAGTACGGCAGCGCCGACGAGGCCGAGGAGACCGTCCGGGCCCTGCTGGAGGGGACGGACGCCTGGCGGGAGCTGTCCCCGCGTCCGCCCGGTGCCTGGGGTCCGGCGGTTTAGCGGTGGGTGGGGCAGGGAACCGCCCGGGGATGGAGCAGCAGGGCATGGCAGAGCAGGCGGTCATCTCGCGGATCACCACCGGCATGCGGGTGGTCGACACGGTCGGGGTCGAGATCGGCACCGTCGACCTGGTCCAGCGGGGCGATCCCAACGCGGTGACCGTGCAGGCGTCGACCGCCGATCCGGGCGGCAGCCTGGACGAGCTGATCGAGTCGGTGGCCGTCGAGGAGCCGGACGTCCCAGCCGACCTCGCCGCCCGCCTGCTGCGCACCGGCTACCTCAAGGTCTCCACCGAACTGGCCCGCACCGGCGCGGTGTACGTGCTGGCCGACCAGATCGCCACGGTCACCGACGACCAGGTACGCCTGCACGTCCCCGTGGGTGACCTGCCCCCGGAGGAGTGATCCACCCGCCCCGCACCGCCGGGCGGTGTCGGTGGCGACCCGGGCGGCCACCGTGGCACCGACGCGCCGGCGGCGTCCGCTCCGGCGTGCCGAGCCCTCACCTCGACAGCGGTCCCACCGGTGTCGGCGTCGGTGGGGGCGTCGGCGTCGGTGTCGGTGGGGGCGTCGGTGGGGGCGTCAGTGTCGGCGTCGGTGGGGGCCCGGTCGGGGCGGGTACTCGAAGCCGCACCTCGACAGCGGTGCCACCGGGGCACCAGTACCTGTCGCGCTCCCTTTCGACCTGACGGCGTCAACGAATCACCTGCCCGAGGCATGGCGCGACAGCGAAGCCGGGACCGTTCGCCCGGGTGAGTGGGTGAGCGGGCAGCCAGGGGGGTGAGCGGACGAGCGGGTGAGCGGGCAGCCAGGGGGCGAGCGGGCGAGCGGGTGTCTGGGGGCGAGCGGGCGAGCGGGTGCCTGCGGGCGAGCGGGCGAGCGGGCGAGCGGGCGAGCGGGTGCCTGGGGGCGAACGGGCGGGCGGGCGCCATGGGAAAGCCGGCGATCGGGCAGCCAAGGGGTGAGCGGGCGTGCCGGCACCCGGCAGGATGCGGATGAGTCGTTGACGCCGTCAGGTCGAAAGGACGCGCGGAGGTAGTTACCCCCTGGCCGAACGGTGGCCGAGAAGGCGCGGTGCCACGCCCTCCTGACGCGGGAGCAGGCACCGGGACGGCGGGCGGAGCGGCGTCGCGTCGCGTCCCGGGTGGGGGCGCGGCGGTGGGGCGGTCGGACCGGTCGCCGTCGGCCCATCAGGCGGCAGGGACGGGCCTGCGGCGACGGAAGAGCAGCAGCATCAGCCAGCCGGCGACCAGTCCCCAGAACGCCCCGCCCACGCCGAGCAGGCTGACCCCCGAGGCGGTGACCACGAAGGTGACCACGGCGGCCTCGCGGCTCCGGGGATCGGAAATGACCACCGACGCGGTGGCGGTCGTCGGTTCCGGCAGAGCGGTGGACGCGGACCCCGGCAGAGCGGTGGACGCCGGTGCCGGCAGAGCGGTGGACGCCGGTGCCGGCAGGACGGGGGTCACGGACGCCGGCAGAGCGGTGGACGCCGGGCCAGGGGTCGCGGGAACGAGGGGTGCAGCGGGAGCGGGGGGCGTGACGGGAACGAGGGGTGCAGCGGGGGCGGGGGGCGCGGACAGGGCCGCGGAGAGGGCACCGGCCAACGCGCCGAGCAGCGCGAGCCCGGCGACCGCCTCGATGAGCACCGGCGGGGAGAGCAGCACCAGCGTGGTCGCCGCGCCCGCGCCGAGCCCGAGCAGCGCCAGGCCGACGCCGGCGGTCACCGAGGCGATCCAGCGCCGGTCCGGATCGGGGTGGGCGTCGGGGCCGGCGGCGAGGGCGGCGGTGATCGCGGCGAGGTTGACCGCGTGCCCGCCGGTGGCGGCACCGAGCGCGCTGGCCAGCCCGGTGGCGCGCAGCGCCGGGGCGAGCGGCGGCCGGTAGCCGAAACCGCGCAGCACCGCCGTGCCGGGCACGTTCTGCGCGGCCATGGTGACCAGGAACAGGGGTAGCGCCAGGCCGATCACGGCGGGCAGGGTGAACGCCGGCACGGTCGGCGACACCACCGGCCGCAGGTCGCCGAGGGCGACCCCCACGCCGGACGTGGTCAGGGCGATCACCACCGCCGCCGCCACCAGCGCGGCCGGGACCGCCCACCGGGGGGCGAGCCGGTGCAGCACCAGCCAGGTGACGATCACCGGGGCGGCCAGGGCCGGCACCTCGACCAGCGCGCGTACGGGGGCGGTGCACAGCGGCAGCAGCACCCCGGCCAGCATCGCGGCCGCCACCGGGGCGGGGATGGCGGCCACCGCCCGCCCCAGGGCGGGGAAAAGGCCGGCGGTGACGATGAGCAGCCCACACAGCGCGAACGCGCCCACAGCGGCGGGCCACCCGCCGGGGACCGGCCCGGTGGCGACCAGCAGCGCCGCGCCCGGCGTGGACCAGGCGATCGCGATCGGCATCCGGTGCCGCAGGCCGAGCCAGGTCGCGCAGATCCCGGCGGCGACGCTCACCGTGAGCAGCCCGGAGGCGGCCTGCGCCTCGCTGGCGCCGACCGCCCGCAGCCCGGCGAGCACGACGGTGAACGAGCTGGCGAAGCCGACCACGGCGGTCACCACGCCGGCCAGCAGCGGTTGCAACCGATCCCCCACCACACTCCCCCTCGCGCCGGCCACCCATCGTTCCGTTTACGGAACAGCGGCGTGTAGCACCATAGCCGGATGACCCCGCCCCGCCCAGCCCGCCGGCCCGCGCTCGACACCGACGCCGGGGCGGTCGGCCACCGGTTGCGCGCGCTGCGGATGGAACGCGGGGTCTCCCTCTCCACGCTGGCCCGTACCGCCGGGGTCGGGAAGGCCACCCTCTCGGCGCTGGAGAACGGCACCCGCAACCCCACCCTGGAGACGCTCTACGCGATCACCGCCCAGCTCGGCGTACCGCTGGCGGCCGTGCTCGCCGGGCCCGCCGCCACCCCGACCGTGCGGGGCACCAGCGTCGTCGCCACCCTGCTGGAGTCGTTCACCGACACCGACGCCAGTTACGAGCTGTACCGGCTGCGGGTCCGCCCCGGCGGAGAGCAGGTCTCCCCCGCCCACCAGTCGGGGGTCACCGAACACGTCACGGTCTTCGCCGGGGTGCTCCGCGCCGGCCCGGTCGACGCCCCGCTGACCGCCGCCGCCGGTGGCCACCTACGCTGGACCTCCGACGTACCGCACGGCTACGCCGCCCTCGGCGACGAGGAGGTCGCCGCCAGCCTGCTGCTGCGCTACCCCCGCACCTGACCCGCACCGGGCACCCGGTGCTGCACCGCCCAGATCGCCGCCTCGGTACGCGACGCCGAGCCGGTCTTGCGCAGCAGGTTCGACACGTGCACGGTCACCGTCCGCACCGAGATGCCCAGCGCCCGCGCGGCCTGCTTGTTGGACATCCCGGCGACCAGGCAGCCCAGCACCTCGACCTCCCGGCCGGTCAGCTCGGCCTCGGGCGGGGCGGCGGCCCGGGGCGACGGCATCCGCAGGTGCTCCGGCAACGGCTCCCGGACCAGCGCGTCCAGCCCCCGGCCGGCGTGCACCGCCAGCAACTCGGTGAGCGCGTACGGGTTGCCGCCGGTGCGTTGCCAGACGTCGGCACAGACCCGCGCCGGGGGTGGGCTGTCGCCGTACACCTGGGTGAGGATCTCGGCCACCTCGGCGACGCCGAGCGGGCCGAGGTGCTGGCGCACCGCGCCGCGTACCCCGCAGAGGCGGGCCAGGACACGGCGGGTGAGGTCGGGTGCGACCGCGTCGGCCGGCGGCCGGCTCGCCACCACCAGCAGCGCCGGCAACTGCGGCGCGGTGGCCAGCTCGACGACCAGGTTGAGGCTGGCCGGATCGAGATCGTGCAGGTCCTCCACCACGAGCACGGCCGGGCCGGCACCCACCAGCGACCGGACGGTACGCACGGCGAGCCGGAGCAGCGTGCCGGGGGCGTACCGCTCGCGCGGCGCGGCCGGATGCTGGGCCAACCAGGCGAGCGCGTCGGACGGCAGGTCGAGCGCGCCGACGTCGCGGACGCTGAGCACCGCCGCCAGCCAGTCGTACGGGGCCGGATCGTGCACCCGTGCCGTCCCGGCGAGGATCACCGCCGGTCGGGGGGAGAGACCCTCGACGGCCGCCGCGACCAGCCGACTCTTGCCCACCCCGGCGGCCCCGGTGATGACCGTGACGGCGGGGGCCGACCGGCCCGTACCGGCCACGGTGGACCACGCCCGGTCGAGCTCGGCGAGCTCTCCGACGCGACCCACCATGGACACCGGGATCATTTCTCCCACCCTACGTACTAGTGCGTAGAGACGGAGCGAGGGTGTATCCGGCAAGCTTGTCCCATGACGCTGATCCTCCGCTCGGCCATCCTCAACGACGTCGGCCTGGTCCGCACCAACAACGAGGACTCCGCCCTCGCCGGTGAACGCCTGGTCGCGGTGGCGGACGGCATGGGTGGGCTCCCCGCCGGCGAGGTGGCCAGCGAGATCGTCATCCGCATCCTGGACGAGCTGGTCCCCCCCACCGGCACCGACGAGGCCGCCGAGGCGTTGCGGGCCGTCGTCTCCACCGCCAACCGGCGGATCCGGGCGGCGATCTCCGCCGACCCGGCCCGCGAAGGCATGGGTACGACGCTGACCGCCGCCCTGCTCGCCGGGGACACCCTGGTCCTCGCGCAGGTCGGCGACTCCCGGTGCTACCTGCTGCGCGACGGGGAACTGACCCAGCTCACCCGGGACGACACCTTCGTCCAGGCGCTTGTCGACCAGGGGGCGCTCTCCCCCGACCAGGCCCGCCACCACCCGCAGCGTTCCCTGGTCACCCGGGCGGTGCAGGGAGCGGACGCGCCCCCGGCGATCGGGGTGCTGACCGTCTTCGCCGGGGACCGGGTGCTGCTGTGCAGCGACGGTCTCTCCGACTACGTGGCCGACGAGGCGATCCACGGGGCGCTCGTCACCTACCAGGACCGCCGGCACTGCGGTGAGCAACTGGTCAAGCTGGCCCACCAGGCCGGCGCACCGGACAACGTCACCGTGGTGGTCTCCGACGTGACCGAGGGCTGAACCCGGCCAACCGGGTTGCGGCCGACCGCCGGCCGGGTTGGGATGGACGGATGCTCATCCGTCGCCTGGCCGCCGAGGAACGACTGACCACCAGCTTCCCGCTCCAGGCGTACGCCTTCGAGGCGACCCCGCTGAGCCGGGAGCGGGTCGACGCGTTCCACCGCTACCTGCCGTACAACAAGGGCAACCGGACCCTGGTCGTCGAGGAGGGCGGCGAGGCGCGGGCCACCGCCAGCGCGGTGCCGATGCGGCAGAACCTGCGCGGCGCGGTGCTGCCGATGGCCGGGGTCGCCGGGATCGCCACCCACCCGCTGGCCCGCCGTCAGGGGTACGTCCGCGCCCTGCTCTGCCAACTCCTCGACGAGATGCGCGACGGCGGGCACCCGGTGACCGCGCTGTACCCGTTCCGGGCCAGCTTCTACGAGCGGTTCGGCTACGTGGGGCTGCCCCGGGCCCGTACCGTCCGGTTCTCCCCGGCCGACCTGGGCCCGCTGCTGCGCGCCGAGCTGCCCGGCACGGTGGGCTGGGAACGGATCGGCGGCGGCTATCCGCACTACCGCTCGTTCACCGAGCGGTGCCTGCGGGAGCGGCACGGTTTCGCGATCTTCCCCGACTTCCGGGACGTGGGACTGCGGGACCGGGACGACAGGTGGCTGATCACCGCGACGATCGACGGCAGCGTGGTCGGCGCGCTCACCTACCGGATCGACGACCACGGTGGCGAACTGGTCGGCGACGACCTGCTCGCCGCCGACCCGTACGCCCGCGCCCTGCTGTTGCAGTTCCTCGCCCGGCACGTCGACCAGGTGGAACGGATCAGCCTCCGGGTGCCCGCCGACGAGCTGCCCGAGCTGTGGCTGACCGACCTGGCCGTGCACGTCGAGGCCCGGGTGTCCCGGCCCGGGTCGCCGGCGCCGATGGCCCGCCTGCTGAGCGTGGACGCCCTCGCCGGGCTGCCCGCCGGGCCGGGCCGGGTGCGGGTGGACCTGGTCGACGACCGGTGGCTCGCCGGCACCCACCTGCTCGACGGCGTCGACGGGCGGATGGCGTTGGCGCCCGGCGGCCGGTCGGCGGTGACCGACGGTGGCCGGGTGCCGACGGCGACGCTCACCGCCGCCGGGTTGTCCGCGCTGGCGTACGGGGTGCTCGACCCGGCCGAGGTGCACATCCGGGGGCTGGGTGACGTCGGCCCGGAGGCGGCGGACGAGTTGCGCCGGCTCTTCCCCCGTGCACTGCCCTACCTGTTCGCCGACTTCTGAGCGGCCGGCCCCGGCAGGGCCGCCGGGTCTGGTTGACGCGGTGCGGGGGCGGGTACGGTCCCCGGAATGCCGCAGTGGTTGCAAGCCGGGGCGTGGGGCCTGTTGGCCGGTTCCGCGCTCCTGGTCGGGGCTGCCGTCGGGTTCTTCCTGCCGGTGCCCCGCAAGGTCGTCGCGTCGATCATGGCGTTCGGTGCGGGGGTCCTGCTCTCCGCGGTCTCGTTCGAGTTGATCGCCGAGGCGCACGAGCAGGGTGGACTGCTGCCGACCGCGATCGGGGCGGCGGGCGGGGCGTTGGCGTACACGGGGGCCAACCTGCTCCTCGCCCGACGGGGTGCCCGGCACCGGAAACGCTCCGGCGCGGAACAACCCTCCGAGCGGGAGCAGCCCGGTTCGGGTTCGGCGATCGCGGTGGGTGCGCTGCTCGACGGCGTACCCGAGTCGGTGGTGATCGGCGCGAGCCTGCTGGCCGGTGGCCCGGTCAGCCTGGTCACGGTGGCCGCGGTCTTCCTCAGCAACGTGCCGGAGGGGCTGTCGAGCGCCGCCGGCATGCGCCGGGCCGGCCGTTCCCGCCGGTACGTCTTCGGGCTCTGGACGGCGATCGCCCTGGTCAGCGGGGTCGCCGCGCTGCTCGGCAACACCCTGCTGGTTGGTGCGCCGCCGGAGCTGCTGGCCACCATCACCGCGTTGGCCGCCGGGGCGATCCTCGCGATGATCACCGACACCATGGTCCCGGAGGCGTTCGAGGACGCCCACCTGCTGGTCGGCCTGATCACCGTGCTGGGCTTCCTGACCGCGTTCGCCCTCTCCCACGCCTGACGGACCGGCGGCCGGTGGCGGGGGTCAGTAGGGGTCGCCCTGGCCGGGGACGCGGCCCCGGAGCAGGCCGGCGGCCCGACCGGGCAGGTCGGCGACGCCTGACATCGGCGGGCCGGCGGTGTGCGCGCCGTCGGCCATCCCGGCGAACAGTTCCCGCAGCGCGGTCACCGCGTCGACCCGGGGCTGCCAGCCGAGTTCGGTCTCGGCCCGTTCGCTGGACATCAGCGGCGCGGCGAGCCCCAGCTCGACCCAGCCCGCGTCCACCGGTTGCAGCCGGCACCGCCAGGTCAGCGCGGCGGCGGCGCGCAGCACCGGGGCGGCCACCGGCACCGTCCAGCCCTTGAAGTGCCGGGCCACCAGTTCCGGGGTCAGCACCGGGTCCGCGGCGACGTTGAACGCGCCGCGCGCCGCACCGAGGACCGCCCGGGCGTACGCGTCGGCGACGTCGTCGGCGTGCACCGCCTGCATCCGCAGCCGCCGGTTGGCCGGTACGAGCGGGATCCGGCCGTACCGCAGCAGCCGTACCGGGGCCAGTGGCCCGAGGAAGTACCTGGTGATCTCGGTGCCGGCGTCCCGTTGGAAGATCAGTCCGGGGCGCAGCCGCACCACCCGCAGCTGCGGCTGGGCGGCCTCGACGGCGTCCAGCACGGCCTCCACCTCGGCCTTGTCCCGGCTGTACGAGGAGCCGGGCACCCCGGTCGCCGGCCACCGTTCGCTGACCGGGTGGTCCTTCGGGCCGGGCGCGTAGGTGCCGACCGACGAGGCGTACACCAGGGCGGGCACTCCGGCCCGGACGGTCGCCGAGATCACCGCGCGGCTGCCGCCGACGTTGGTCCGGTGCAGGGTGCGCTGGTCGTGGCTGGGCTGGATCTGCCAGGCCAGGTGCACCACCGCGTCGGCCCCCGCGAAGATCGCGGTGAGCTGGTCGACCGCGCCCGGCGCGCCGATGTCGCAGGAGTGCCACCGCACCCCGGCGTAGGGCACTCCGGCGTCGGGGCCGGGCAGCCGGCGGGCGACACCGACCAGGTCGAGCCCCCGTTCCCGACCCAGCCGGCGCAGCACCGCCGTGCCCACGTTGCCGGTGGCCCCCACGATCACGATCCGCATGCCGGGTGCGGTACCCGCTGGACCGTCCGCCAACCCCGCCGGGGGCGGATCGTGGGTCAGCCGCCGGCCGGGGTACGCGCCGGACCGTTGTCGACCAGCTTGAACGTGCTGCGCAGCGGCGCGTCGCCCAACTCTTCGAGGATCAGGCCCCGGCTGGGCGAGAACTGGAGGAACGCCGAGTCGTTGCTGATCGCGTACGCGCCCTTGCCCTTGCTGACGATGCTGAACAGCTGCGTCGGCTTACGCTTGTCGCAGGCCGACCCCTCGACGGTGAGCGGCGTGCCGTCGCCGGGGTTGACCACCTGCCAGCAGGCCGGGTCGTCGTTGGCGGGGTGGCCGTCGCGCCGGCCGTACGCCTTGACCAGGTACTTGCCGCCGCCGGCCGGCGTCGGGACGAACAGTTGGCGTCCGCTGTCGTCGTCGACCTCGACGAGCGCACCGCCGTCGAGGGCCACCCCGGACTCGGTCGCCTGCACCCGGACGATGGTGACCTCCCGCTTGCCGGACAGCACCCCGCCGGCACCGGCCGTGGCCGACGGCTTCCCGGCGGGCCGCGACGGGCTCGCCGACGTCGACGCCGGGGGCGCGGTCGGGTCGGGTGCCGTCGTGGCGGTGGGCGTCACCGCGTCGGAGGGCGTCGCCGACCCCGACGGCGTGGCCGTGGCCGACCCGTCAGCGGCCGGCGTGCCGCCGTCCCCGCAGGCCACCAACGCCCCGGAGCACGCCAGTACCGCGACCCCGGTGACCCACTTCAGCTTCGACATCCCCTGCTCCTCCACCGGCGACCCCGCGCGGGCGCGGGGTGTCCACTGCGCTCCACCCGGACGATGGACGCGCCACAGCATCGAACTGGACGCCGGTGACCCCCCGGCGGTTTCCCCGTACCCGGGAGAACCCGAATCTATCTGCGCCGCCGCGTACCGGGGCCGGCGGCCGGCCGGGACCGGTTCCGGCGGCGGCGTCCACAGTGACCCCGGTCACGTCAATGCCGTGTTTTCCATCGACGGTGACCCCTGCCAAATGGCTGACCAGTACGAACGGCACGACCGTCCACTGTCGTCGAATCGTGGGCGGGTACGGGTCCGATAAGACGGTAGGGTTGGCACACATCGGCGTCGACCAGTGGCGTAGGACCGCCGCTGTCTGTGGCTTGACCAGGATTGGATACGACGACTTTGGCGCACAAACAGGCCGACCGCGAAGAACCGCGCCGCGCCTCAGACGACCAGGCCGCACCGACGACACCGGGTCGCCGTGCCGGTCGACCGCAGTCGATCAAACGACGCGTGATCAGGCTGGTGCTCATTCCCAGCGTCGTCGCCCTGGTGGTCTGGCTCGTCGCCTCCGGCTATCTCATCTTCCAGGGTTTCTACAACCGCCAGGTCGCCAACAGCGTCCGGCAGGTGTCGATCCCGGCGGTCTCCGCGTTGTCCTCGATCCAGCAGGAACGGCGGCTGAGCGTCAGCTACCTCACCCAGCCGTCCCGGGATCTCAGCCGGCTCATCGAGCAGCGGCAGCAGACCGACCAGCGGGTGGCCACCCTGCGTCCCGCCGCCAACGCCGCGCTGGGCAACGCCCCGGACTCGATCGTGACCCGGTGGGAGACGCTCGCCGGCCTGCTCGACGAATTGGCGAGCGTGCGGAGCACCATCGATTCCCGGTCGGCCAACGGGACGGGTGTCTACGATTTCTACAACCGTCTGCTCGACGCCGCGACCGACCTCTTCGACACCCAGGCGAGAATCGTCCCCGACCCCGCCGCAGCCCAGGGCGGTATCGCGGCGACCGAGACTTTCCGCGCCAGTGACCTGATGTCCCGGGCCGGTTCCACCATTGACGGCGCTTTCGGTGCCCGCACCCTCAGCCCGCAGGACCATCTCGACTTCACCAACCTGGTCGGGGCCTATCACGCCGGCCTCACCAACGTGGCTCCGCACCTCGAACCGGAAGCCCGGGAACGCTTTGCCGCGATCACCGGGAGCGACTCCTGGAAAGAACTAGTCGCGGCAGAAAACGCCCTGGTCAGCAATGGGCCGTGGCGTTCCGGCGCACCGCGTGCCCTGACGTTCAACCGGGCCCGGTGGGAAGCCCTCACCCGGCAGGTGTCCGACGATCTGATCAACCTGACCGTGGTGCAGGCCGACACGGTCTCGGCGCGGACCCTGCGCACCGGCAACACCCAGCTCTTCACCGCCTCCCTGGGCAGTCTGGTCGCCCTGCTCGTGGTCATCGCCGCGATCATCTGGGCGATCCGGCAGTCGCAGATCCTGGTGGACCGGGCGTTGTCGGTACGCCTCGCCCAGCTCGGTCGGGACGCCGAGGCGGTGGTCGACAAGCAGCTGCCGGCGATGATGGACCGGCTACGCCGACGGGAGAAGGTCGACCTCGCCTCCGAGCTGCCGCTACCGGATTACGGCAGCGACGAGATCGGCCGGGTGGCCGAGGTGATCAACCGGTCGTTGCAGGCGGCGGCGGGTGCGGCGGTCGACGAGGCGAAGACCCGGGCGGCGGGTATCGCGATGCTGATGGGTGTGGCCCGCCGTCCGCAGCGCCCCCTGCAACGCGGCCTGAAGGTCATCGAGGACCTCCAGAACCGGATCGGCGACGAGAAGCTGCTGGCCGAACTGTTCGACATCAACCACCAGCTCACCCAGACCCGCCGGTTCCTGGAGAACCTCGTCATCCTGGCCGGCGGTCAGATCGGCCGCCGCTTCCAGAACCCGGTGCCGGTGCGCCGGGTGCTGCTGGCGGCCTTCGCGGAGGCCCAGCAGTACCAGCGCATCACCCTGCGCAGCGCGCCGGACGTGGCGGTCGCCGGGCCGGCGGTGGCCGGCACCGTCCACCTGATCGCCGAGTTGCTGGACAACGCGCTGGCGTTCTCGCCGCCCGAGACCACGGTCTGGGTGACCTGCATCGAGGTCAAGCGCGGCATCGCGGTGGAGATCGAGGACGCCGGCGTGGGCATGCGGGCGGACGCGTTGGAGCGGGCGAACGACCTGCTCGCCACCGCACCCACGCCGGACGTGACGGCGCTGAAGGACGGCGCGCAGGTCGGCCTGCACGTGGTGGCGGAGCTGGCCAAGCGGGACGGCGTCCAGGTGAGCCTGCGGGCGTCGGCGTACGGCGGCCTGCTGGCGATCGTGCTGCTGCCCGACCGGGTGATCGTCACCGAGTCGTACGCCGCCGAACTGGACCGCACCGACCCGGGCGTCCTGCCGCTCGGCGGCGTCGCCACGGCGATGTCCCGCCCCGGTGTCGGCGCGGTGCTGCCGGTCGGCGGCGGCCGGCGGGAGCTGCATCCGGCCGCCGGGGCCCGACCCACCGCCGTGGCGACCACCGCACCGGGCGGGGCCGGGCGGACGCCGGCAGATCCCACCGGGGAGCGACACTCCGACCGCAGCGGGGGCATCATGACCGAAGTTCCGGCGCAGCGTGGCCCGGCCCGCGGCGGCTCGTCCGGCCCGCAGGTCGCCGACCGGCCGCCCCTGCCGCACCGCCGGCCGCAGCAGCACCTCGCCCCCGAGTTGCGCGACGAGGGTCTGCCCGGGCCGAAGCCCGACGCCGCGCCGGCTCCCGCCCGTTCACCCGAGGAGGCCCGGGACCGGTTCAGCAGATACCAGAAGGCCTGGGCCGCCGGCCGGGCAGCGAAAAACGGGGACTCCGCCAGCAGAGACGACCGAGGCAGGAACGTATGACCCACTCCGCATCGCAGAACGATCTGACCTGGATCCTCGACGATCTGGTGGAGGTCCCTGACGTGGTCTATGCGGTCGTCCTGTCCACCGACGGGCTGATCGTGCAGAAGTCCACGTCGCTCCCGCAGGATGCCGGGGAGCTGTTGGCCGCCGGCGCGTCGTCCCTGCACAGCATCGCCGCGGGGATGGGCCGCCGGTTCGACAGCGGCCCCGTCCAACAGGTCATCATCGAGTACGAGGGACGCACGCTGTTCGTCGCCGCCGCCGGCCAGAACGCGCGGCTGGCGGTGCTCTGTGAACAGTCCGTCGACATGGGCACCGTCGCGTACGAGATGAGCCGCCTGGTGACCCGCATCGGTGACTACCTCGGCTCCGAGGCCCGCCTCGACGGCCCCCTACTCACCGACCGACCCGGGTCGAAACCATGAGTCACGACGTGTGGGACGGCGACGACGAGGCGGAGGCCGGCCGGCTGGTGCCGTTGTACATCCTCGTCAACGGGCGGACGAGCCCCCGCAACACCAGCCTCGACCTGGCCACCCAGGTCATCGCCCTGCCGGCCGACCAGAGCCGGCTGGAACTGGAGTACCGGGAGATCCTGCACCAGTGCACGGGGTGGATCTCCATCGCCGAGATCGGCGCCTACCTGCACCGGCCGCTCGCCATCACCAAGGTGATGGTCGACGTGCTCCACGAACAGGGGTTCCTGGACATCGGCTCACCGGCACAGGAGAAGATCGCCGACCGGTGGCTGCTGGAAACGGTTCTCGCCGGCCTGCAGCGGATATAGAAGAGGGACTGATACGCGTGGATCGGAAATCGGTGAAGGTCGTCGTGGCGGGCGGCTTCGGCACCGGCAAGACCACCCTGGTCGGCTCGGTCAGCGAGATCCCACCACTGGTCACCGAGGAGGTCCTCACCCAGGCCAGCATCGGGGTGGACGACCTCACCGGCGTGGAGGACAAGTCCAGCACGACCGTCGCCCTGGACTTCGGGCGGATCACCATCAGCGACGACGTCGTGCTCTACCTGTTCGGCACCCCGGGGCAGGACCGGTTCTGGTTCATCTGGGACGAGCTGGCCCAGGGCGCGGTGGGAGCGATCGTGCTGGTCGACACCCGTCGGCTCGGCACCAGTTTCCCGGCCGTCGACTACTTCGAGCGTCGGGGCATCCCGTTCGTCGCCGCCGTCAACCGCTTCTTCGGTGAGTGCCCCTACACCGAGGAGGAGATCCGCGCCGCGCTGGAGCTGGACGAGACCGTGCCGCTGCTGTGGTGCGACGCCCGGGACCGGGCCTCCAGCAAGCAGGCGCTGATCGAGCTGGTGCGGCACGCCCTGTCCCGGCTGCCCGCCACCGCCTGAGCGACCCCGTCCCGCGGTGTCGGCCGGCTCCGGCCGCGCCGGCCGGAGCCGGCCGTACCGGGTTCAGTCGGTACCGCCGCCTCCCGTCGGGAGCTGCGCCAACCGCACCTTGAAGTGGCGGAGCAGGGGCGGCGACGAGACGACCCGGTAGCCGGGGACCCGGCCGGGTTCCTTGGCGATGTCGGCGAGCACGGCGGCCACGTACTCGAAGTGGGTGTCGGTGTAGACGCGGCGCGGGATGGCCAGGCGCACCAGTTCGAAGGGGGCCGGCGTGACCAGCCGGTGCCGGTCGTCCATCCCGCCGAGGTAGAGGGAGCCCAGCTCGGCGCAGCGGATGCCCCCGTCGAGGTAGAGCTGGCAGCCGAGGGCATGCCCGGGGAACTCCGCCGGGGACAGGTGGGGCAGCAACCGGCCGGCGTTGAGGTAGAGGGCGTGGATGCCGGCGGGTTGCACGGTGTCCACCCCGGCCTCGTTGACCAGCCGGGCCAGCCGGGCGGTGGAGGCGGCCCGCGCCCGCAGGTACGCGGGGTCGACCACCTCGCGCAGCCCCTGGGCGAGCCGTTCGAGGTCGTGTCCGGCCAGCCCGCCGTAGGTGGAGAACCCCTCGGTGGCGATCAGGTTGGCCTCGCACCTGGCGAACAGGTCGTCGTCGCGCGACCCGATGAGCCCGCCGATGGCCGACAGACCGTCCTTCTTGAGGCTCACCACGCAGCCGTCGGCGAGCCCGAAGGCGTGGGTGGCGATCTGCCGGGGCGTCCAGTCCCGGTAGCCGGGCTCGCGCTGCCCGACGAGCCAGGCGTTCTCGGCGAACCGCGCCGCGTCCAGGAAGAACGGCACGCCGTGCGCGCGGCACAGGTCACGGACGGCGGTGAGGTTGGCCATCGACACCGGTTGCCCGCCGAGGCCGTTGTTGGTGATCGTGATGAGGACCAGCCCGACCCGGTCGCGTTCCGGCCCGGTGAGCGTGGCGGCCAACGCGTCGAGGTCGATGTCGCCCTTGAACGGGTCCGCGCTGTCGAGGTCGAACGCGGCCGGGCAGGGCAGGTCCCGGGCCTCCGCGCCGGCCAGCGTGACGTTGGCCCGGGTGGTGTCGAAGTGGGTGTTGCTGAGGCAGAGCTGACCGGGTTCGAGCAGGCTGGTGAAGAGCACGCGTTCGCCGGCCCGCCCCTGGTGCACGGGGAGCAGGTGCGGATAGCCGGTGAGGTCGCGTACCTCGTCGCGGAACCGGAACCAGGAGCGCGCCCCCGCGTAGGACTCGTCGCCGAGCGCGGCGGCGGCCTCCTGCGCGGCCGAGGTGGCCCCGGTGCCGGAGTCCGACAGCAGGTCGATGGTGATCTGGTCGGCGCGCAGCTCGAACGGGTTGTATCCGGCGTCCGCGAGGGCCTCCCGCCGCTGCTGCGGGTCGAGGAAGGGGATCGGTTCGACCACCTTGATCCGGTACGGGGGCAGCATCGCGTAGGCGTCGACGGGCACTGTTCGCTCCTCGATGGACGGTCAGGGGTGTCCCGCGCCGGCCCGGCCGGTCGGGGTGGCCAGCGCCGTGCGGTCGACGGTCAGCGGGCGGCGTACCGGCGGGGTCACCCGGTACGCCTCGGCGGACAGGTAGACGGTCACCCCCGGCCGGGGCGCGCCCAGCCGCAACGACAGGTGCGGGATCAGCCCGACGCCGTCCCGCAGCGGCCGTCGGGCCACCGCGGCGAGCGCCCGGTCCAGCAGCGTGTGGCCGAAGCCGTAGCGGTCCAGCACCGCCACCACCCGGTCGTACGCTTCGTCGTCGTCGTCGACGTAGCCGCGGATCGGCACGTAGAGGCTGTAGCCGACCGGCCGGTCGACCCCCTCGACCAGGGTGTAGCTGCCCACCAGGGGAAGACCGGCGAACCGGGTCCGGCCGCCACCGGCCAACTCGACGAACTCGGTGAGCCGGGTCGCGTCCACGTCGTGGACGATCCCGGCAGCCCGGACGACGTCGCGCACCTCGGCGTCGTGGTGGGTCAGGTAGAGCTTGACCCGGGCCTGGGCGTCGTCGTGCAGGTCGAGGGCGAAGAACGTCAGCCGGTCCCGGCGGCCCAGCTCGCCCGGCCGGACGCCGTGGTCGAGCATCGCCCGGTAGGACCTGCCGAGCCCGAGCCGGTGCAGCGCCTCGGCGATCAGGCCCGGCGCCCGGTCGGCCCCCCGCAGCTCCGGATTGAGGTAGACCTTGAACTCGGGCCGCCGGCCGCTGCGGAACACCAGTGAGCACCAGAGCGCGAAGGCGCCCTGCGGGTCGTCGGTGGTGAACAGGTCGCGTACCGATTCCAGCCGGGACGTGGACAGTCCGGCACGGTGCGCCTGCCGGTCGAGGAACCGTCGGGTGGCGACCATGTTGGCCGACCGGCCGGGTGGTGCACCCAGGGTCTCGCCGAGAATGCGCACGGTCGGCGGTTCGGTGGCGCTGAAGGCGATGGAGAACTCCACCGGGGTGTGGTCGTCGGCGATGTCGGACGGCCAGCGTGGCGGGGCCGACAACGGCTGCGAACCGGCTGTTCCGAGCAGGCTTTCCAGCAGTTCCACCGGCTCTGCCGCAGCGATTCCGCCGACCTCGCACAATCGCCTCAGCTGGTCGCCCAGACGATCGGAAAGGGACACCTCGTCCATCAATTCCCTCTCCCGATCAGGCTGCCGACCAAAAGAGACCTTAGGAAGCATTTCACGACAAGGTCAAGATTGATCACAACTTGCAATGACATAACGGGAGCGAGACCGGCAAATCACCTCGGACAATTACCCAGAGTCGCGTACAGGATACGTCACACCGAGTTGATGAACGCGCGGGGGCATCAGTTTTCCGGGTCCCACCCCGCTCGCCGCCGCCGCGTCGGCCGGCAACCACCAACACATCCATGTGCGACACTGTCCGTCACGGTGCGACACCGGTCACACACCGAACGGAGGGGCGGGCGATGGCCACCGCTGCGGCACCATCAGTGCTGATCGGCGCGGTCGTGCGCGTCATGAGGGACCTGGCGGTCCACCCGCTCGCCCTGGAGATCGACGGCACCGGGGCACGCGTGCTGACCACCATGCACGCCAAGGCGCTGCGGACCCGCAGCCGGGGCCCCTACAGTCCGGACAACCTGCCCCCCGAGGCCCTCACGATGATCGACTGGCTCAGCCTGAAGCTGTCCGTCGACCCGCAGCGGGTCGACGTCACCATCGAGGGCGGCGGACCCTGGCCCCGACTGCTGCTGGAGTTGCCCGACAAGCGGGTCACCGTACGGTTCGTGGTGCCCGAGGACGCGCCGCCCGGATACCAGCCGGAGTCCAACAACGCCACGTTGTCGGGTGACGTGAACATCGCCCTGGAGTTCCTGGCCGGTTCCCTGCGCGCCCTGGGCGGTCGGCTGCACGGCGAGCCACCGATCACCCTGACGCTGAGCTACCCCGACGATCCCCACTACGAACGCAACACCGCAGGGCTGCCGGCGGAGTTCCGGGATCTCGTCCCGCCGGTCGTGGCCGACCTCGCGGTCGACCGCAGCCGGTTCTCCCGCAAGCAACGGGTCGCCCACAACGAAGCGCTGCGCGCGGCGGCGTACGACGACCAGCCGATGGAACCCGCGGCGGGCAGTTGGTTCAGCACCCGGCTCAGCACCCGGCTCGGCGCGGCCCGGTTGCGGGTCAACCCGTGAAGTCGTAGTCCCAGTCCAGCTCCCACCGCCGGATCGCCGGCCGGTTGTCCATCGACACCAGGCTCCGGCCGTCCGCCGTGAACGCCACGGACGTCACCGGCTCCGGATGACCGTCGCACGTGTGCACGCGTCGTCCCGTCCGCACGTCCCAGATGCGCAGCGTACGGTCCGCGTCGGCGGTCACCGCGTGCCGCCCGTCGGGGCTCACGTCGAACACGTCCGCCTCGGAGGCGAGTTCGCACAGCACCCGCCCGGTCGCCGTCTCCCACACCGACACCACCCGCCCGTACGACCCGTCGTACGCGGCGACGAGCCCGACCCGTCCGTCCCGGCTCAACGCTACGGCGTCGCCCCGGCTCGGTAGCGCGTACCGCTGGCGGCCGGTGTGCACGTCCCACGCGGTCAGTTCCCTCGCCGAGTTGACCAGGAGCTGTCGTCCGTCCGGGGTGAACCGCAGCGTCGTCCGCCCGAACCCGACGGGGACCGTGAGCACCGGGCTTCCGGTGCCCGTACGCCACAGCCGGCACGTCCGGTCCTCCGCACCGGCCGACGCGGCGTACCTACCGTCGTCGCTGAGTCGGACCGACCCCACCGGCCCCTGGTGCGCCACCATCGTGCGGCTCAGGTGCAACCGGTGCAGGCTCCACAGGCACAGGTTGCCCTCGGCGTCACCGACGATCGCGTACCGGCCCGCACCGTCCAGGGCGATTGCCCGTACCGCGCCGTGGTCGCCGTGCAGTTCCGCCTGCCGCCGGCCGGCCGTCAGGTCCCACAGGTGGGCGGTCCCGGCCCAGTCCGCGCTGACCGCGAGCCGGGCGTCGGTGGAGAGCACGAGGGTGTGCGCCTTGCCCACCCGCTCCGCGAAGGTGTGCCGTTGCCGGCCGGTCGGCAGCTCCCACACCCGGATCAGGCCGTCGGCGCCGCCGGTCACCGCCAGCTCGCCGTCGACACTGAGCGCCGGCTCCAGCCCGGGTACGAAGGTGAACTGGCCGCCGCGCAGCTCGTAGCGCTGCCAGATGCCCAGCGGCGCGGTCCGCTCGCCCGCCGCCCGCCCCAGCCGCTCCCACAGGTCCCGCAGCTCCGGGTGACGCTCGAACCCGACCAGGTCGCGGGCGGCCCGCAGTTCCCCGACGGCGTCGGCCGTCCGGCCCTCCCGGGCGAGCGCCTCCGCCCGGACGATCCGTTGCCGGACCTGCGCCTCGGCCGCCAGCACCGCCCGCGCCGCCAGGGGCCGCTCGTAGCTCCACGGCGCACGCAGGTCGGGACGGGGCAGCCGGTGGACGTGCAGCCCCCCGTACTCGTCCCCGACCACGACCAGCGCGCCGTCGGCGCTGATCGCCACACAGGTGAGCGACAGCAGACCGACCAGCTCCGGTGGCAGCCCGTCGGTACGCGTGGCGACGGTACGCAGGCACCGGCCGGAGGCCGTCTCCCAGACCCGTAGCGGTTGGCCGGCACTGCCGTACCCGACCGAGGCCGCCCGTTCGCCGTCAACGCTGAGCACGACCGTCGAGTACCGGTTCAGGGTGTTCGGCACCGGACCCCGCACCCGGTTGGGTCGGGTCTCCCACAGGTGCGCCACCCGCGTCTGGTGCCCGATCAGCAGGGCGTACCTGCCGGACCCGCCCAACGCCACCTGGTCGACCCCGGTCATCCGCATGTCGGCGGACTTGACCAGGCGGTGCAGCCAGCGCCCGGTGTCGACCTCCCAGACCACCACGCTGCCGTCGCCAGGTGCCGCCGACACCGCGACCGTGCCGTCCTCGCTCAGGCCCAGCACGGTGACCTCGGCGGGCCTCTCCTGGATCTCCGGCAGGATCCGGCCCGTCGCCGGGTCCAGCCGCTGGTAGGTGCCAGGCGGATGCTCCAGGGTGCGCCGCAGCCGCCCGTCCGCCGTGTCCCGTAGCTCGATCCGGCCGTCGTCGTACCCGATGGCGGCCGTGCCCGAGGCGGTGAGCGCCAGGGCGGTCACCGCCGCCCCCCGGTCGGACGGCACCCGGACGCACCCGCCCCGCGCCAGGTCCCAGCACTCGACCCGGCCGTCCTTGCGGGCGACGAGCGCGGCCCGGCCGTCCCGGTCGACCGTCAGGGCCGTGACCGCGGCACCGGTGGCGTCCGCACCGAGTTCGGTGCCCGCCGGCGGCCCGGTCAGCGACCACGTCCGGAGGCTGCCGTCCGCGCCGCCGGTGACCGCCACCCGGCCGCTTGCGTCCACGGCGACGGCGGACACCCGGCGACGGTGGCCGGGCAGCCGCTGCGACCCGGGCTGCGTCCCGCGCCGGGCCAGGGCGGCGGTCACCTCGGTGACCTCGGGGCCGGCGGGCGCGGTGGCCAGCAGCGTCCGGGCCGCCGCGTCGTCACCCCGTTCCGCGTGGACGAACCCCAGCAGGTGGTCGGCCCGCCAGTTCTCCCCGGCGATCTCCCGTGCCGCCAGTAGCTCCGCCAGCACCTGTTCGTCGGTGATCCGGCCCTGCCGCCACCGGTACAGCGCCCAGTTGTAGACCGCGCCGGGATGGTGCGGGTCGATGTCGACGGCGGAGCGCCACAGGTGTTCCGACTCCGCCGGCCGGTCGAGGTCGAGCAGCGAGAGCGCCTGGTTGGAGAGGCTGCCGGCGAGCAGGCCCGCCGCCGACGGCGGCACCCGTGGATAGCGGACGCCGAGCAGGTCGGCGTACGTCCCGGCGACCTCGGTGGCCAGGTCGGCGAGGCTGTGCGGGCGGGTCGACGGGTCGACGTCGAAGCACCGCCGGAGCAGGTCGACGATCCCCGGTGGCATCGGCTGCGCCCCCGGGCGGGCCTCCCCCGCGGCCAGGTATTCGGCGAAGGCCTCCCGTGCCGCCTGACCGTAGCGGCAGGGGCGGTGACCGGCGAACATCTCCCACACGCACAGCGCCCACGACCAGACGTCGGTGGCCCGGGTGAGGGTGACCCGCGCGCCGGCCGCCGCCTCGGCCTGCTCGGGCGAGCAGTAGGCGGGGGTCATGCCGCCGAAACTCGCGCCCAGGCTGGCGTCCGGCCCGGTGCCGTCGGCCCCGTCGACGGCGGCGCGGGCACCGGCCAGACCGAAGTCGGTGACCTTCGCGGTCCAGTCGCCGTCGAGACCGACCATGATGTTCGCGGGCTTGACGTCCTGGTGGACCAGGCCCTGCCGGTGGGCGTGGTCGATGCCCCACGCCGACTGCACCGCGAGGTCCAGCGCCCGGGCGAGGAACCCGCCGTCGGGGCCGTCCGGCCCCCCGTGCAGCCGCCCGGCCCGGACCAGGTGGTCCAGCGACCCGCCGGTGACCCACTCGGCGAACACGCAGGGCAGCCCGTCGACCCGGCGCACGTACGCGCAGCTGACCACGTGGGGGTGCAGGCCCAGCCCGACCCAGGTGCCCGCCTCGGATTCGAAGCGGGCCCGTCGCGCCTCGGTGGACAGTTGCTCGGGGCGCGGCACCTTGACGGCGAGGTCGGTTTCCCAGCCGGGGTGCCGTACCCGGTAGACCAGGCCCATGCCACCGGCGAGGGGGTCGTCGAGCACTTCGTAGAGGTCCAGAATCCGGTCCCCGGGACGCCACGGCATGGTTCGAGCCTGGCACCGCCCGGCACACGGGACAACCGTCGGTTGGTCGCGGACGGTAACCTCGGGGGTCGGGCCGCGTCGTCAGGGAGTGACCGTGAGTTTTCGTTACTACCTCTACGTCAGCGACGCCAAGGTGGACATGCTGCTGTCCCAGATCGACCCGGGTCACCAGCGCAGGAGGGCCGCCGAGTTCAGCGTGAACCTCACCGTCGTCGGGGTGAAACGCAGCGTCGAGAACCCCGGCACCGACCGGTTGGCCCGCCTGGAGCGGGTCACCCGCTACCTGGACGAGCACGCCGACGTCGGTTCCGTGGACGAGCCGGGGCAGTTCTTCCGGGGGCTGCTGCCGATGCGGTGGGGCATCGTCCCGACCACGGGCGAGCTGTCACTCGTCTACTTCGGTGGCCGCACCGACGACACCATCGTCGGGCTCGGCGGGTCACCGTCGCACCTCATCGGCGCGACCCCGGCGGCCGAGTCGACAGTGCGCGGGCTCGTGGGTTCGTCCACGATGCCGGCGCTGCTCGCCGGGCTCGTCGACGAGGAGGCCGAGCCGGCACCGGGCCCCCCACCCGCCGGGGTGGACGAGCCGGACCCGGCCGAGGTGGCGGCGCTGGCCTCGGTGCACCAGGCCGGCACCCGCCTGCGTGGACCCACGCAGAACGTCGAGTTCCTCGCCAAGCGGCTGCTCCACGGGCCCAGCCCGTACCCGGAACTCGACGGGCGGCCCGGCATGACCGTGCTGCTCGGCAGCCCGTTGTACGTGGCGCTGGTCGACTGACCGGGCGGCCGGGCGTGGACACCGACGACCCCGGGGCCGGGCGACCCGCCGGGGCGGTGCCGGCTCCCCCGCCCGTCACGGTGACCGTCCTGGCCGGGTCCACCGTCGACACGTACGTCTTCGACCGCCGCACCTCGGTCGTGGTGGGGCGGGCCGCCGACTGCGGGATCCGGGTCGACGACGGGCACCTGCGGGTCTCCCGCCGGCACTGCCGGCTCGACATCGATCCGCCGCAGGTGCGGGTACACGACCTCGGCAGCCGGCACGGCACCTGGCTCGACGGCCGGCCCGTCGACGGCGGGCGGCTCCTGTCGGCCGGTGACGAGGTGCGGATCGGGCGCGCGACGGTACGCGTCACCCTTTCCGACGACGGGACGCGGGCCGCCGCAGCGACCGGACCGGACCGGGGCCGGCCCCTGCCGGCGTTGGCGGCGGCCGCCGCGCTCGGGGCCCCCGCCCTCGACGGCTTCGCCGACCACCTGGTGCTGCGCGAGCTCGGGCGGGGCGGCCACGGTGTCGTCTACCTGGCCCGCCACGAGCCGTCCGGCCGGCTCGTCGCCCTCAAGACGCTGCTCGCCGACCGGGCGGTGGACCCTGCCGCGCGGGACGCCTTCCGCCGTGAGATCGCCTGCACCCGGGGGCTGCGGCACCCCAACATCGTCGCCCTGCACAGCAGCGGTGTGGCCGACGCCGCGTTCTTCCTCACCTGCGAGTACTGCCCGGGTGGCAGCGTCGCCGAGTTCGTGGCCCGGCGCGGCGGCCGGCTCACGGTCGACGAGGCGCTGCCGATCACGCTCGACGCGTTGGACGCGTTGGCCTACGCCCATCGGGCGGAACTCGCGGTCGTGCTGGCCGACGGCCGGACGGAGACCGCCCACGGGCTGGTGCACCGGGACGTCACCCCGCACAACCTCCTGCTCACCACCGGGCCCGCAGGGGAGGTCGTCACCAAGGTCGCCGACTTCGGGTTGGCGAAGGCGTTCGAGAAGGCGGGCCTGTCCGGGCACACCGGGACCGGCGCGACCGGCGGCAGCCTCGCCTTCCAGCCCCGGGCCCAACTGGTCGACTACCGGTACGCCCGCCCCGAGGTGGACCTCTGGGCGGTCACCGCCTGTCTCTACTGGATGCTGACCGGGGCGACGCCCCGGGACTTCCCCGCCGGGGCCGATCCGGTCGCGGTGGTCCTGCGTACCCGGCCGGTGCCCGTGCGGCAGCGGGTCGGGGCCGTGCCGCCACGGCTGGCCGGGGTGATCGACGCGATGCTCGTCGACCAGCCCCGGGTCACCGCGACGACGGCCACGGAACTCGCCGACGCGCTCCGGCAGGCCCGCTGACGGTGTGCCGCGCCGGGACCGGGACGGTGCCGGCCTGTCGCGCCGGCACCGGGCGACCCGGTTCGGCGGGCGGCGGCCGGGTGGGCCTGGGTCACTGCCGGGTCCGGGGCGGTGAGCTGCCCGGACGGGGCACGCTAGCCTCTGCCGGCATGTCAGCATTCGGCAACTCGCCCAACGTCCTGTTCGCGACGACCGTGACGGCGACCCGGCGGCTGTCGCCCGGGTTCGTCCGGGTGACGCTCGGCGACGAGCGGCTGCGGGAGATGGCCCCGTACCAGCTCGACCAGCGCATCAAGATCATGCTCCCGGTCGACGGCGGCTACCCGGCCGAGCTGCGGGCGGGGCTGCCCGAGCAGACGTGGCGACGCGAGTGGCGGTCCATTCCCGGCGACGTGCGCCCGAGGCTGCGCAGCTACACCGCGTACCGGACCCGGCCGGCGGCGGGCGAGCTGGACCTCGACTTCTACCTGCACCAGCCGCACGGTCCGGCGAGCGGCTGGGCGGCGGCGGCCCGGCCTGGTGACCGGCTGCTCCTGTCGGGCCCGCACGTGGGGGCGGGCCAACCCGGGTACGGCGTGCAGTGGGAACCGGGGCCGGCGACGCGGGTGCTGATCGCGGCGGACGAGACGGCGTACCCGGCGGTACGCGGCATCCTGTCCGGCCTCGGCCCGGGGGTCCGGGCGACGGTCCTGCTGGAGGCGGGCGACGCGGCGGATGCCGCCACCCTCGACGACGTGACCGCCGGCCACCGGGTCGAGGTCCGGCTGCGGGGCGACGCCCGGGGCGGGACGACGCTGACCGGGCTGGTGGCCGACTGGCTGGCCGGGCACGGCCGGACGGCGGCGACCGCGGGGACGGACTTCTACGCCTGGGCAGCTACGGAGAGTAGCAAGATTGCCCTGGTGCGTCGGCTCTTCACCGAGGCGAACGTTGATTTACGGCAGGTGCACACCCAGGGCTACTGGCACGACCGGCCGGCCCGCGAAGAGATCGATGATTAGGTAATGCTAACCTAAACATCGCCGTGAGTAATCACTGTCAGTAGCCAGACGGGAACCTGCACCATGCGCACGCCGACCCCTCGAACAATCCGCCGACGACTCCTCGCCCTCACCGTCGCCTCGGCGGCCGTGCTCGCCGTGGCCGCCTGCGGCTCCGACGACTCCGACCCGGCGGGCAGCGTCGGCGACACCAGAACCGTCGAACACGCACGCGGCAAGACCGCCGTGCCGAACAAGCCGACCCGGGTCGTCGTCCTCGAACCGGTCCAGCTCGACACCGCCATCGCCCTGGAGCTCACCCCGGTCGGCGCGGCCGTGCTCAACGAGGCCGCCGGCGTGCCCAAGTACCTCGGCGACAAGGCCGCCGGCATCACCACCGTCGGCACCGTCCAGGAACCCAACGTGCAGAAGATCGCGGCCCTCAAGCCCGACCTGATCATCGGCACCGAGTCCCGGCACTCCGCCCTGTACCAGCAGCTCACCGACGTCGCCCCGACCGTGTTCATGGCCTCCCAGGCCGACCCGTGGCAGGACAACGTCAGGTTCACCGCGACCACGCTCGGCGGCGCGGACTCCGCCGACAAGCTCCTCGCCGGCTTCCAGCAGCGGTGCGCGGACATCGCCAAGAAGTTCGGCACCGCCGGGAAGACCGCGCAGCTCATCCGCCCCCGCGACGGTGTCCTCACCCTCTACGGCCCCACCTCGTTCGCCGGCAGCGCCCTGGAGTGCGTCGGCTTCACCACCCCGAAGCGCGACTGGGAGAACTCCATCTCGGTCGACGTCTCCCCGGAACGGGTGCTGGAGGCCAAGGCCGACCACGTCTTCGTCACCACCGTCGACGTCAACGACCGCAGCACCATCCCCGCCTCGATCACCGCCAACGCCGCCGCCTTCCCCCGCCTGCACCTCGTCGACCAGTCGTTCTGGATCACCGGGGTCGGCACGGTCGGCGGGAAGGTCGTCCTCGACGATCTCGAACGCATCCTCACCGCGTCGAGTTGACCGCCACCACACCCGCCCGCGCGGTACGGCCGGACACCGGCCGTACCGCGCGTCGCCGTACCACCCGGCGGTGGCTGGTCGGCGCGGTCGTCGTACTCGTGGGGTCGCTGGTGCTGTCGGTCTTCGTGGGCGCGAACCCGGTGCCCCCGGCGGACGTCTGGGCGGCGCTGCGGGGCGCGGGCAGCGACACCGCGCAGTACGTCGTCTGGGGGCAGCGCCTGCCGCGCACCCTCGCCGGGCTGCTCGTCGGAGCCGGCCTCGGCGTCGCGGGCGCGCTGATGCAGGCGTTCACCCGCAACGCGCTCGCCGAACCGGGCATCCTCGGCGTCAACGCCGGTGCCGCCGCGTTCGTCGCCGCCGGCATCGCCTTCTTCGGGATCACCTCGCCGGCCGGCTACATGTGGCTCGCCCTGCTCGGCGCGCTCCTGGTCGCCGTCGCCGTGTACGCCGTCGGCGGTGCCGCCGACCTGCGGGCCACCCCGACCCGGCTGCTGGTGACCGGGGTGGCGACAGGTGCCGTGCTCGCCGGCCTGACCACCGGGATCACCCTCACCCACCCCGACACCTTCGACCGGATGCGCGGCTGGAACGCCGGCAGCCTGCTCGAACGCGACACCGCCGTGGTGCTGCCGGTGCTGCCGCTGATCGTGGCCGGTCTGCTCGCCGCGCTGGTCGCGGCCCGCAGCCTCAACGCGCTCGCGCTCGGCCCCGACCTGGCCGCCGCCCAGGGCGTCAGCCTGGTCCGGACCCGGCTGCTCGTGCTCGGCGCGGTGACCCTGCTCGCCGGTGGGGCCAGCGCCATCGCCGGCCCCATCTCGTTCGTCGGTCTCGTCGTGCCGCACCTGGTGCGCTGGGGCGTCGGCACCGACCAGCGCCGCATCCTCGCCGGATCGCTGCTGGCCGGCGGGATGCTGGTGCTGCTGGCCGACGTGCTCGGCCGGATCGCCGTCCTGCCCAGCGAGATGCCCGTCGGCATCGTCACCGCGTTCGTCGGTGCGCCCATGCTGATCGCGCTGGCCCGACGCCGACGGGCGACCGCGCTGTGAACCGGCCGGTCCGCCGCACCGCCGGGGGTCGCCGGCTGCTGCTCGGCACCGACCACCGGCACGTGACCGTCGGCGTACGCGAAGCCGCCGTCTGCGCCGCCGCCGCGCTCGTCGTCGCGGCGCTGGCGGTGGTCGGCCTCTGGCTGGGTGACTTCCCGCTCCGCCTCGACGAGGTGCTCGGCGTGCTCGGCGGCCGGATCGACGGGCTGACCCGCACCGTCGTGCTGGAGTGGCGGCTGCCCCGCATCGCCGCCGCCGTCGCCTTCGGCGCGGCCCTCGGCGTCGCCGGGGCGATCTTCCAGACCATCACCCGCAACCCGCTGGCCAGCCCGGACATCATCGGCCTGGCGAACGGCTCGTTCACCGGCATGCTGATCGCCCTGCTGCTGCTCGGCGGCGGCTGGCACCTGCTGATGCTCGGTTCGCTCGCCGGCGGCCTGCTCGCCGCGCTGGCGATCTACCTGCTCGCCTACCGGGACGGGCTCTCCGGGTTCCGGTTCATCGTCGTCGGGGTGGGCGTCTCCTCGATGCTCGCCGCCACCAACACCTGGCTGCTGCTCCGCGCCGACCTGGAGACGGCGCTGTTCGCCGCCGCCTGGGGTGCCGGCTCGCTCAACGCGGCCACCGCCGACGTGGTCTGGCCGGCCGCCGCGATCATCCTGGTGCTGCTGGCGGTCACCCCGCTGTGGGCGGCGGCCCTGGCCCAGCTCGAACTGGGCGACGACGTCGCCGCCGCCAGCGGAGTCGCGGTCGAGCGCAACCGCGCCGTCCTCGTGGTCATCGCGGTGGTCCTGGTCAGCGCGGTCACCACCGTCGCCGGCCCGATCTCCTTCGTCGCCCTGGCCGCACCGCAGATCGCCCGCCGGCTCGTCCGGGCACCGGGCCTGCCGCTCGCCGCCACCGCCGGGGTCGGTGCGCTGCTGCTGCTCGGCGCCGACCTGGTCGCCCAGCACGTGATCCCGCTGACCGTGCCGGTGGGGGTGGTCACGGTCACCCTCGGCGGCGCGTACCTGCTCTGGCTGCTCGTCCACGAGATCAGGAGGACCCGATGGTCGACCAGCTGACCGCGCGGCTGCGGGCCGAGCACGTCACCCTCCGGTACGACCAGCGGACCGTCAGCGCCGACCTGTCGTTCGCGGTGCCCGACGGCTCGTTCACCGTGCTCATCGGGCCCAACGCGTGCGGCAAGTCGACGCTCCTGCGCGCCCTCGCCGGGCTGCTCCGCCCCGCCGGGGGCCGGGTCACGCTCGACGGGTCGGACCTGGTCACCCTGCCGGCCAAGGAACGCGCCCGGCGGATCGCGCTGCTGCCGCAGACCATGACCGCGCCCGAGGGGATCACCGTCCGCGAACTGGTCGGCCGGGGCCGCTACGCCCACCAGCGGGTGCTGCGCCGCTTCTCCCACGCCGACGAGGAGGCCGTCGAGTCGGCGCTCGACTCCACCGGCACCACCGACCTGGCCGACCGGCGGGTCGACGAACTCTCCGGCGGGCAACGCCAACGGGCCTGGATCGCCATGGTGCTCGCCCAGGAGACGCCCCTCGTCCTGCTCGACGAGCCCACCACCTATCTGGACGTGGCACACCAGATCGACGTACTCAACGTGCTGCACCGCCTGGTCACCCGGGGACGCACCGTGGTGGCCGTGCTGCACGACCTCAACCACGCCGCCCGGTACGCCACCCACCTGGTGGCGATGCGCGACGGCCGGATCGTGGCCGAGGGGCATCCGGCGTCGACCGTCGGTGCCGGGCTCGTCGCCGAGGTGTTCGGGATGCCGAACCAGGTGGTCCCCGACCCGGTCACCGGAGCGCCCATGGTCGTACCGGCCGACACCCGGGAACCGGCCGCCGGGTGAGGTGGGCGACCGCCGCCCGGCCTCCGGGGCCGCCCGCAGGCGTACCCGACCGGGAGGGCGTGGTCGGGTAACCTGTGGGCGAACGGGCCGCTAGCTCAATGGCAGAGCTGAGGACTTTTAATCCTTAGGTTCAGGGTTCGAGTCCCTGGCGGCCCACCACGATCCGCCTTGGACGCGAAAGCGTCTGACGAAGGTCACCGGACGCAGCCGGGGCACGACGCAGCCCCGGTCCTCGTCTGCACGCAGACCCCGAGCACTGCCCGTCTCCCGCCTGCGGCCACCCACCGGGCCGCGCGGCCGGTCCTTCTTCGGGCACCCGTTGAACGTAGGTCTGTACGTGCTCCGCAGGCTGGCGGCCCGATCCCACCGGCGTCGGCCGGGACGCCGGTGGGCCGTGCGCTGGAGGGCACCGCTGGACGCCTTCCATTTCGCCTTCGAGATCGGGTCCCACCCCACCGACGACTGACCACCCTGACTTCCGAGACCAGCCGTCGATGTAACCGGCCCTGCCTGCCCGGCTACAGGGTGCATCGGCGCCTCAGGCGGCCCCGGCAATCGGGCCCAAGGGTTCGGCGTTGCTGCGGCGGATACTCACCACCTCTCCCTCTTCGTGCCAACCAAGCTGTTCCGCTTTCGCTCCCAGCGCGTAGAGAGTGGGTGCGTTTGCGCGCTGGCGGAGCCTGGCGAGCATTCTTTCTGCCGTCCTCGTGCTGACGTAGAGTGCTGCTGCCGCAGCGGCGACGGTCTGCCCCAACAACAGTAGTCGCAGTAATTCGTGTTCCTGGCCACTAACACTTCTGTCCCCCGTGGACATGACAACCTCCGGCTGAGAATCCCGGCATCGGTAATCAAGAGCCTAGGGTGCAGCACCCATCCCCGACTGTCAATGCCGACAAATACGCCAAAAGCTCGATACCGGACACGGTCGCAGCACTGCTGCGGGTATCCGCAACCCTTCCCCGGCAGGCTTGTCGTGGCCCCATGGGTCCGGCCAGTCTGCATCGACGGGAGTTCCCGTGACAACTATCGGTTCCATCGGGAGGATGCATCTTGTTCGCCAAAGGGATTATCGGCCGCATTGTCGCCCTCACGGCCCTCGTGTCCGGGAGTGTGGTAATCATCAGCGCCACGGGAGCGCAGGCGGCACCTGAGCCCCTCTGTCTCAGCAACTCCGCGGCCAACAGGGCGACAGCCGGCGACGGCGGGGCAAAGGCGTTGGACCGCACCCTCGTCGCCCTGCGTCGTTCCGGCAAGTCGCAGGCGGAGATCGACCGGACGCTGTTCGCCGAGGAGGGACTCAGGCTCGTCTCGACCCCGACGCCCCGAACCGCTACTCCGATGTCGTCGGAAAGCATCGTCAGCGTGCCCGCGCCCTCCATCTACAGGGACACCTGCACCAGTAAGTACTACGCGATCGCAACGTGGAAGTTCAGCAGTCTCACCTCACTCAAGAGTGACGGTGGCTGCACGACCACGTGCAATGTCGGTGGATACGACGTGTTCGCGATCTCCTTCAGCCGTAACGTCTCCTCGGTGTCGGGATACTCCTCGACCGCATGGGGCGCGTCCAGCACGTTCCCGTCCTTCAGCCTGACCATGGTCTCCGGCGGGACCGACGGGGTCGCGGCCAGGGCGCAGGATCGACTCTGCGGTGGATCCGGCTGTGGCGCGCTGGACTACAACATGTACAACGGCCAGATCGTGTACTCGATCAATACTCCCGGCTGCGGCGAGCTCCAGGCCTTCTCGGAGTACACCCACACCTGGTCGACCGCACAGATCACCGGCATCGGCGTCGGGATCGACTCGATCAGCGTTTCGTGGAACCCGACCGACAAGGGTTGGGACAAGGGCAGCCAGCCCTCGAACGTCGTGCGGCCGTGCTGAGTCCCGGCGCCTTCTCCAGGGCATCCGGTGGCGTTTTCGTCGCGGCGGCAGTGCTGACGGCCACCCTCGGCGTCGCCTCACCCGCCCTGGCCAACGACGGCAACTGCGGACCTGGCGACTTGTGCCTCTTCGAGGGCAACAACATGAGCGGTGGTCGCTGGGACCTGGGCAGCAGCGACAGCGACTACGCCAGTGGCGACAAGTGGTGGGGGACGACGATCTCCATCAACGACCAGGCCAGTTCCGGACAGAGCAAGTACAGCTTCTGGGACGCCTACCTTTACGAACACTCCTACTACCGAGGCTCCTGGCTCCGCATCCTCCCGGGGGAGAAGGTCTACTACTTCTCCGACTACGGGTTCAACAACAAGGCTTCTTCCAACGACTACTGAACATTCCGCAAGTGGCGGAATTGAGGAATAATTGTGATGCGTCAGGCGCTGGTGGCCCTGCCGGCCACCAGCGCCTCAATCGCAGAGGTAGGCCATGCCACGATTGAGAACTTTACTCCCCGTCGTTGTGGTGACCTTTATTTCCGGCTGCGCAGGGCCGACCGCCGAAGTTGCGGGTGAGCCGGAGATAAGTGTCCGTACGGGACCGGTGCTCGCCGAGAAGGTTGCCCTCCCACTCGACGCCTACATGCTCGACGCGCGGAGCGAGGCGATAGTCACCTACGCAACTTCCCTGATCGCCGCGAAATGCCTGGCTCGCTTCGGCTACCAGGTCGTCCCACCACCGCTGGTCGAGGGACGCCCCGGTCATCCCGACAGGTTCGGCATCACGGACGAGGCGGAGGCACGACGCTACGGCTACCACCCGCCTCCCAGCCGGCTGGCCGGCCCGAGGCGGGAGCCGGAGTTACCCCCGGGGGCCTACGCGATCATGCATGGCGAGGTCGCCAGGAGCGAAGCCGGCCAGGTTCCGGAGGGCGGATGTCTGGGGGAGGGACGCCGGGCGCTGGGGTCAGCCTCCGCGGAGAGTTTCGCGCTGCCCTTCGCGCTCGCCGGTGAAGCAACGGCGCGGGCCAGGCAGGACCGTCGCCTCCTGGCCGCCTTCGACGACTGGCGTGACTGCATGTCGAAGCGGGGCCATGACTATCCGGACCCCTGGAAGGCGAATGACGATGTGCGGTGGCAGGGTTCGAACGTCGCGACGGCAACCGAGAGGGAGGTCGCGGTCGCCGATGTCACGTGCAAGCGCGAGACGAATCTGATCAACATCTGGATGGCAGTGGAGGCGGCCTACCAGACGCGCTCCATCGAGGAGAACGAGACCCGCCTCGACGAGGTCAAGCAGACGATGGATGCGGAGCTTCGCGCTGCCACATCCGTCGTCATGTCGAGTGGGACAACATGGTCCCCTCACGTCGCACCGCGTTGATCGCGACAACCGCTGCGGTGGCGGTACCCACCGGTCGACCGTGGCAGGCTGGCGAGCCCTCCGGGCCCGATGCCAGCACGCCGCGCCCGAACTCGACGGGCACAGGGGGAGGACAACGCGATGAGCGGTGAAACACACAACGGCGTTTGCCGGTGCGGGTCCGCGAAGGCTGGCCTGGCGACAAGACGACGGTGGTTGGCACTGACCGCCGGGGCAGCTGTCCTGTCCGTGACCGGTCTGGTGGGCTCGACCTATGTGAAGTCGCCGGCGGAGCGGCGAGCGGCCGCCGCGCCGCCAACTCCCACCGTGCTGACCGCGCCCGTCGAGCGCAAGGTTCTGGCGGACACCGTAGTCGTACGGGGGACCGTGGTCACCGAGCGGCGAATAGAGGTCACGCCCGTGGTGTCCGATGTCGGCGCTCAGGTGGTGACCCAGGTCAGGGCGAGGACCGGTGCCACCGTGCGCGCGGGGCAGGTCCTTCTCGCCGTCTCGGGACGGCCCTTGGTGGTGCTGCCGGGGCGCACGCCCGGCTACCGTGACCTCAAGCCGGGAGACAGTGGTGAAGACGTCACGCAGCTTCAGCATGCCCTGAAAGAACTGGGCCACTACCGGGGTGGCGACCGGGCAGGGTACTTCGGTGCATCGACCAAGTCAGCGGTGCGACGACTGTACCGCTCGATAGGTTACGACGTTCCTGACACAGGAGGCCGCGGCGGAGCAGCCGATCGTCCCGCCCTGGACGCCGCTCGGTCGGCCATCGAGTCAGCGGAACACGAGCTACGGACCGCGGCTCGCGACGCCGCAGGTCACGACGCCGTCGACATCGCCCGTCGTCGTCTCGAACGCGCGAAGGCGGCAGAGACGGAACTGATTGCGCATACGGGGCCGATGCTGCCGTTGGCGGAGGCTGTCTTCGTCCCAGCGTTCCCGGCCCGGGTCATCGACACGAAAGCGGAAGTCGGCCGCAAGATCGAGGAGCCCCTGCTCACCCTCGGCGCCGGGAATCTCAGCATCGAGGCGAAGCTGCCCCCGGACCAGGCCACCCTGGTGCAACCCGGGATGGGGGCGATCGTGGCGTCGGAGATCACCGGTGACGAGACCGCCGCGAAGGTCACTGCGGTTGGCGAGCCGGTGGTGGACAGCACGGGTGGGGCGGCTCCACACTGTGTCGTCCTCCTGCAGTCGCTGCGCAGGTTGCCGTCAAGTTGGGCCGATCTCGACGTGCGGGTCACGGTGACCTCCGCCAAAAGCGCGCGGAAGGTCCTGGTGGTGCCGGCGTCCGCGATCTTTGCCGGTGCGGACGGAACATCCGCCGTGCTCGTCCAGCCGGCTGCCGGCGTCCCCGTCAGGACCGAGGTACGCGCCGGGGCGAGTGCGGGTGGATTCGTCGAGGTCACCCCACTACACCAGGCACGCCTGCGGGAGGGCGACGTCGTCGTGGTGGGTACCGGCGCATGAACGACCTCATGCGCCTGAGTGCGATCGGACTCACCTATCCCGGTCCGCCGCCGGTGCGAGCGCTCAACGACGTGAACCTATCCATCGCGGCCGGCGAACGAGTCTCCGTGGTAGGCGCCTCCGGTTCCGGAAAGTCGACCCTGCTGAACGTCATCGGGCTGCTGGACCGGCCTACAGCCGGGCGCTACGAGTTCCGGGGCAGGGATGTGGGCTCGCTGTCGGAAGGGAAGCGATGCGCGCTGCGCGCTTTCGAGATCGGGTTCGTCCTCCAGGCGTTCCATCTGCTGCCCCGGCGCTCGGCGTTGGAGAACGTGGAACTCGGCCTGCTCTACCGGGGCGTAGCGGGTGAGACGCGCCGGGCAGCGGCCACGGAGGCGCTGAAGCGTGTCGGACTGGCCCGTCGAGCACAGGCGATGGCCAACAATCTCTCCGGAGGGGAGCGGCAGCGGGTCGCTGTGGCGCGGGCCATCGTCGGACGGCCGCAGGTGCTGCTCTGCGACGAACCCACCGGAAACCTCGATAGCCGGAGCGCGGCTGACGTCCTCGATCTCTTCGACGAACTTCACGGTGACGGTCTGGCGCTGATCGTCGTCACTCATGACATGGCGGTGGCGGATCGGTCACCGCGCTCCATCTCCGTCATGGACGGGGTGGTCACGTGAATCGCCGCACCAGTGTCCGCTTTCTCGACCTGATGTCCGAGGCCTTGGCCGGCCTGCTGCAGAGGCCCGGTCGATCGGTCCTGACGGCACTCGGCGCGGTGCTCGGCATCACCTCGCTCGTCTCGGTCCTCGGCCTCGCCGCTACGGCCGGGGCGCAGATTGATGACCACTTCAGCGAACTCGCCGCGACGACCATCACGGTCGAGGATATCGGCAGAGCCGGGGAGATCTCCTCTCCGCCGTCCTTTCTCCCGGACGCACCGGAGAAAATTGCCCGCCTGAACGGCGTGACGGCTGCGGGAGTGTGGTGGCCGGTACCGAACGAGCGGTATCACCTTGCGGCAGCGCCCGGAGTCCGCAACGACACGAATGTGGGCGTGATGGCTGCGGACAGTGGCGCGCTGGCCGCAGCGGAGATCAAACTCCGGTCGGGTCGGATCTTCGACACCTTTCACGAAGAACGTGCGGAACGGGTGGCCATCCTGGGTGCTGCGGCGGCCGACAGGCTCGGGATCTCGACCCTCGCCTACCAGCCCACGGTCTTCATCAATGACATGCCGTTCTCAGTGATGGCGGTTGTCGACTCGGTAGAGAGGTTGCCCGAACTGCTCCTCAGCGTCATCATCCCCCCGAACTCGGCCGTGGTCGCGTTCGGCACGCCCGAGGAACCTCGTGCCCGAATGCTGGTGGAGACGAGGGCCGGGGCAATTTCCCTCGTCGCATCCCAGATAGCGTTGGCTTTGCGGCCGGAAGCTCCGGAAATGTTCAAGGTGGTAGCGGCCGGCGACCCTCAGTCGCTACGCGCGAAGGTCACCGGCGATCTCGACGATATGATCATCGTGTTGGCAGTCGTATGTCTCGTCATTGGCGCGGTCGGTATCGCCAACACGATGCTCGTGTCAGTCCTGGAACGGGTCGAGGAGATTGGGCTGCGGCGGACGCTGGGCGCGCGGCCGTGGCACATAGGTGTCCAGTTCATAGCCGAATCCGCCGTGCTCGGCGCGACCGGCGGGCTCATCGGCACCGCCCTCGGCGTCTCCCTCGTCTTGGCCATCGCCATCGCGCGGAGGTGGACCGCGGTGATCGAACCTTGGACGGTCGCCCTGGCACCCTGCCTCGGCTTGGCAATCGGGCTATCGGCAGGGCTCTACCCAGCACGTCGTGCGGCGCGTATCGAACCAGCCGACGCAATGCGGCGATGAGGTAGCGTAAGAAGTGACATCTACCGATCAGGAGGGCGCTGTGAAGATTGGTCACCCGCAAGTACGGTCAGCAGCCTGCGTCGTTTTGTCAGCCTTGGCCCTGGCCGCCTGCGGAGGTCCCGCCCGCACCGAGGTCGATGTGGAAATCCGCCTCAACTCCTGCAACACGCAGAAGGCGAGCTGCCTTGCGTTGGGGCTTTCTGAAGCCGAGATCTCGCTGGTGGATGCCGACGGGCAGACCATCGCCTCCGGAAAATCCGACGACGCGGGAAAGTTGGTGCTGGCGACAGGAGGTGCCGTGGGCGAGGCGCGGGTGATTGCCGTGTCCCCGCTGATTGAAGGTGGCCGGAAAGAGGCCAATCTCGTCCTTCCCCGCGAGGGAGAGACGACAAACATCACCATCATGGCCAACGGATCCGGGACCTCTTCACCCTAGTCGATCCACTTGCAGAGAACCGTAAGAATTAATCAGATCCTTGCCGCACCCTCTTGCTTTCCATAGGCTGGAACCGCCAATAAAATCAAGACAAGGGAGTCGTCGTGAAAATTTGGCGGTTTGGAAGAACCGTTTCAGCGCCCGTCGTTGTCGCCACCACGGCAGCGATCATGGTGTTGACCGGGGCAAGTGCGGCTACAGCTAACGACGGGGTCTGCGGTTCAGGTGACGTGTGCCTTTACGAAGACACGTCGTGGAGCGGTGGTCGCTGGGACGACAGTGGCAGCGTCTCGAACTTCACGAACGAGCGTTGGTGGGGAACGTCGCGATCCATCAACGACGCCGCGAGCTCCGCCGAGAACAAGTACAGCTGGGCGGTGGCCACGCTGTGGGAGCACTCGTTCAACCGCGGAAGCAAGGTCAGCTTCGGTCCAGGAATTCGGATCGGAAACCTGGGCGACTACGGAATGAACAACAAGGCGAGCGCCAACTGGTGGGGCTAGCCACCAGTACCCTGCTCCTACGAGACCAGCGCGACTTGGCGTGATCCTCCATCCTCCCGAGCGAAGGACGCCCTGGCGAGAACAGCCTCACCCAGGGCGTCCGCCCGCCAGGTCCGATATGAAGCCGGGTGACTGTCACTCGGCGTGACCGGCTGGCCCTCCGGCCCGACACGACGCGCCGCATCCCGTCGCGCCGCCCACCGCACGCGCCGTGGAGCGACGCTGAAGAGCGTTCGGGCCGGAGTGGGGGGCCACGGCCCGATGCCCATCGTGGGCGTGCGTCACGCTCGGGCCGGCCGGGCGGACAACGTCGTACCGCCGCCCGGTGACGCGGAGCGGGGGCAGTTGCTGCGCGCGATGGCCAGCGACGCCATCCGGGCCAGCCTGGAACGCCACTTCGGGGTGAAGCTGGCGTTCCAGAACTGCCACCGGGTCGCCGCGTTCCGTCCGGCGGCGGTCGACTCGGGGTCCTACCGCCGGTTCGTCTCCACCCGGGGCCAGCTCCTGAACCAGTCACCCGAGCTGCGCAACTGCTGACCCGCCACCGGTCGTCAGCGGGCGCACTCCGCGCAGGTGCCGAAGATCTCGAAGGTGTGCCCGACCTCGGTGAAACCGTGCTGGGCGGCGACCTGGTCGGCCCACCGCTCGACCGCCGGCCCGGCCACCTCGACCGTGCTGCCGCACCGGCGGCAGACCAGGTGGTGGTGGTGCCGGCTCTGGCTGCACCGGCGGAACAGCTGCTCCCCGCCGGGCAACCGGGTGGAGTCGATCTCCTGGGCGTCGACGAGAAGTTGCAGGGTGCGGTAGACCGTGGTCAGCCCGACCCGGGCCTTGCGGGCCACCAGCATCTGGTGCAGCTGCTGCGCGGTGTGGAAACCGTCGACCTCGCGCAGCAGCGCCAGCACCTCGCCGCGCTGACGCGTGTTCCGGGTCACGTTCGGCATCGCCTGGGTCACCGTACCGCCGTCTCCGCTCGTCGCCCCGGCCCCGCCCGGCGGCCGTCGCTGCTTCCCGCCCCCGCCGGTCCACGCGGAGGCCGTACCCATTATGCGCTGCGGATACGGGCACCCCACGGCCCGAGGCGGGCCCGGGGACGACGACCGCCGGGGGCGGGTCAGGCCACGGCCGCGACCGTGGTGAGGGCCGCGTGCCGCGACCGGGCGACCACCGCCAGCTCGGTGGCCGGCACCAGCTCGTACTCGGGCACCCCGGCGCGGAGCACGGTGAGCAGCTTCTGCCCGGTCACGGTGCAGGTCCTGCCCCGCGCCGCGAGCAGGGCCGGCACGTCCGCGAACGAGCCGGTCGCCACCACCGCGCCGGCCACCCGGAGGGTGGCCAGGCCCTCGGCGGCGAGCACCGCCTCGACGGCGTCCGGGTCGTCGCCGGTGAGCACCACGGAACGGGCGTCGGCCACCACCGCGTACGCCGGGTCACCGGTCGGGCCGATCACCGAACCGACGTGGAAGTCACCGGTGTTCAGCCGGCAGGTGACCGTCACACCGTGCCGGGCGGCCAACTCGACGGCCCCGGAGTGCAGCACCTTCGCGCCGGCCCGCGCCATGGTCACCACGTCGGCGTACGCCAGGGTCGGCAGCAGTCGCGCCGCCGGGACCTGCCGGGGGTCGGCGTCGTACACGCCCTCCACGTCGGAGTGGATGTCGCAGCCCGGCAGCCGTAGTGCGGCGGCGACCGCGACCGCGGACAGGTCGGAGCTGTTCTTGCCCAGCCAGGTGGGGCGCTGGTGGGCGTCGGCCGCCTGACCGCCGGGCAGCACCAGCGCGTCGGCGGCGGCCAGGTGCCCGTGCAGGTAGACCGGGTCGACACCGGTGAGCGCGGCGGCCTGCCCACCCGCCGGACTGCTGGCCAGCCCGATGTGGTGCGGCGGCAGCAGTTCGGCGCGCAGACCGGCGCGTTCCAGCGCGATCCGCAGCAGGGCCGCACCGACCGTGTCGGCCAACGGCAGCAGGCCGAGCAGGGCCGGGCTGCTGACCTCGGGATGCAGCTCGGTGGCGAGGCGACGCAGTTCCTCGGTGGCCCCGGGCATCCCGCTGGTGACGACCACCAGTTTCTCGCCGTCGCGGACCCGTCCGGCGAGGTGGGCGGCGACGGTGTGGAAGTGCTCCGGACCGGCGAAGCTGGAGCCGCCGAACTTGACCACCCGTACCCGGCTCACCGGACCCCCCTCGCCACCAGCACCTCGGCGATCTGCGCCGCGTTCAGCGCGGCACCGATCCGCAGGTTGTCCGCCACCAGCCAGAACGCCACCCGGTTCGGGTGCTCCGGGTCGACCCGGATCCGCCCGACGTGCACCAGGTCGGCGTCGTCGAGGGTGCGCGGGGTCGGCGGCCGGTCCGTCCACACCCGGACCTCCGGCTCACCGGCCAGCAGCGCGGCCAGCTCACCGGCGTCGACCGGCGCGTCGCAGTCCACCACCACGGTCTCGCTGTGCCCGTTGAGCACCGGCACCCGGACGCAGGTGGCGGTCACGTCCAGCGTCGGGTCGCGGAGGATCTTGCGGCTCTCCTGCCGCATCTTCTGCTCCTCCAGCGTGAAGCCGTCGGCGAGCAGGGTGTCGATCAGCGGAATCACGTTGTACGCCAGCGGCACCCCGAACGCCTCGACCGGGCCCGTGCGGGTCGGGTCGTCGGTCGCGGCAGCGGCCTGGGCGCGCAGTTCCGCCATTCCCCGGTTACCCCGGCCGGAGGCCGCCTGGTAGGTGCTGACGGTGACCCGGCGCAGGCCGTAGCGCTGGCGTAGCGGGGCGAGCAGGCGCACCAGGGGAATGGTGGAGCAGTTCGGGTTGGCGATGATGCCGCTGTCCGGCCGCCGGTGCAGCACGTCCGGGTTGACCTGCGGCACCACCAGCGGCACGTCCGCCGCCATCCGGAACGCGTTGGTGTTGTCGATGACCAGGGCGCCCTGGGCGGCGGCGCGACGGGCGTGCCGTTCGCTGACCCCGGTGCCGGCGGAGAAGAACGCCAGCCGTACGGCGGAGAAGTCGTACCGGTCGAGGTCGTGGACGGTGGCGGTGCCGCCCGGCACGTCGATGCGCTGCCCGGCGGAGCGCGCCGACGCCACCGGCACGCACTCGCCGACCGGGAAACCCCGCTGGACGAGCAGGTCGATCAGGGTACGACCCACCGCGCCGGTGGCCCCGACGACGGCGATCGGCAACGCGGCGCCGGTGGCGGCCCGCGGGGCGGTCTCGGGGAGAGCGGGGGTGTCGGTGGAGGATGTCACGTCAGCCCTGCTTTCGAAGGACGGAGTGGGGTGACCCGGCCTCGTCGACGGTCACCAGAGGAGTGGGTGCCCCGGTCGCCACCGGCACCTCGGCCGGCTCGGGCACCGCGGGCCCGGTCGGGGTGCCGCCGGGCGCGGGGTCCGGGCGGCGGGCGGCCAGCGGCTGCCAGCGCAACGTCACCCCGAGGCTGGACAGCACGATCAGCACGATGCCGACGATCTCGGCGAGGGTGGGCCGGTGGGCGTAGACGACGACGTCGCAGACGATCGCCACCGCCGGGTTCACGAACGCCACCACCGCGATGGTGGAGCTGGGCAGGTGCGGGACGGCGGAGTAGAGCAGGTGGTAGAGCACGCCGGTGTGGAACACCCCGAGCACCGCCAGCCAGATCCAGCTGCTCGCGCCCGGTGCCGGCAGCGCCGCGAAACGGACGAACGGCAGCAGCAGCGGAATGCCGATCAACACCTGGATCAGTGCGGTGATCTGTGGCCGTACCCCCTTGAGCTGCTTCGCGGCGATGGTGGCCAGGGCGTAGAGGACGGCGGCGGCAAGCGCGTTGAGGATGCCCAGGAGCTGCCGGGAGTCCAGCCCTTCGCCGCGCAGTGCCGTCCACAGTTCGGTGGTCAGCACCAGCCCGACGAAGGCCAGCACCACCCAGCCGACGTTGGCCCGGGTGAGCCGTTCCTTGAACAGCAGCGCGCCGAGGAACAGCACGTAGAACGGCTGGGTGTGGTAGACGACGGTGGTGATGGTGATCGACGTCTGCTCGAACGAGGAGAACAGGAACACCCAGTTGAACACCAGGCAGACCCCGCCACCGGCGGCGAGCAGCAGGTTGCGCCGGGTCAGCCCGGTGTTGCGGAAGTAGCCGCCGACCAGGCAGGCCACGGCGAGGGCGACCGCGCCCAGCACGCACCGGGCGAAGACCACGTTGAACGCCGGCTGCCCGGATTCGAGGACGAACACCCCGATCGTGCCCCAGCCCGCCATCGCGACGATGATCTGGACCATCGGTGTCCTGCTGCTGCGGTGGTTCTCCATGGTGTCCCTTCCGGTTGCGGTCGCCGCCCCCTCGGCTGCGGCCGTGCTCAGGCGAACGGCGGGGCGTACATCAGGCCGCCGCGCGTCCACAGGTCGTTGAGGCCGCGGGGCACGTCGAGGCCGCTGGCCGCGCCGAAGCTGCGGTCGTACACCTCGCCGTAGTTGCCGACCTGACCGACGGCGTCGCCGATCCAGGTCCGCGGCAGGCCGAGCGTGTCGCCGAGGTGGGCCTGCGCGTCCAGCAGCGCCGACGCCGCGCCCTGGCCGACGGTGGCCGAGGTCAGACCCTCCTCCTCGGCGGCGATCAGCGCGAAGATGATCCAGCGGACCGTCTTGAGCCAGTGCGAGTCACCGTCGGCGACCGCCGGGCCCATCGGCTCGCGGGAGATCAGCTCGGGCAGGACGACGTGGGCGTCGGGGTCCGGCAGCCGGGTCTTCTCGGCCGCCAGCACCACCCCGTCGCAGACGTACGCGTCGACCGCGCCGTCGCGGTAGCCGACGAGCGCGTCCGCCGCGTCCGGGTACGGCACCACCTCGACCTCGGCGTTCAGCGGCGCGTAGTAGCGGGCGAGGCTGGCGGCGCTGCTGGTGCCGCCGAGCACCCCGATCCGGCGTCCGGCGAGCTGCGCGGCGGCGGTGACACCGGCCGCCCGGGGCACCAGGAACGCCCCGCCGTCATAGCAGGTGGTGGCGACGAAGGTGGCCCCGAAGCCGGCCTCCCGGCTCACCGTCCAGGTGGCGTTGCAGGTGAGCAGGTCGATGTCGTCGCCGGCCAGGGCGGGCATCCGCTGGTCCGGGGTCAGCGGCACGAACTCGACCGCGTTGGCGTCACCGAGCACGGCGGCGGCCACCGCACGGGCCGTGTCCACGTCCAGGCCCTGCCACCGGCCGTCGGTGTCGGGGGCGGACAGGCCACGGATGCCGGTGCTCACCCCGGCGCGCACCGCGCCGTGGCGGCGGACCCGGTCGAGGCGGGCGGTCGTGCTGGTCAGGACCGAGGTCATCGGGTCTCCCTGTCAACGGGCCGGGCTCAGGGCCGGCGTGGTCGGCTCGGTGGTCGGGGTGTCGAAGCGGCGCTGGTTGAAGGCGAGCATGTCGATCAGTTCGGCCGAGCCGAGGTCGGCGGCGTGGCCGGTGGCGGGCCGCAGCGGCATCCGCCCGGTGCGGGTCCAGTGCAGCGTCCCGTCGGGTTCGACCCGGCTGCGGGCCTGGTTCGCGTTCTCCGGGTGCAGGCAGAACGGCACGTCGAGCAGGCCGGTGCCGAACGCCGCGGCGAGGGCGGCACCGGGCTCGGGGTGCAGGTCGAGCACGGCCTCGACGAGCAGCCGCGCCTCCGCGTACGCGGGGGAGGCGGCCGGGTCGAAGGACTGCCGGGTCGGTGCGGCGCAGCGGGCCGCCTGGGTGGCGGCGAACTCCAGGGCGGCGACGTTCTCCGCCACGGTGGGGATGCGGAACGCCTCGGCCGAGGTCTTGACGATCAGCCGGGCGGCCCCACCGGCCACGGCGAGCCGGACGCTCTCCGCCAGGATCGCGGCGGCACCGGCCGGCGTGCGGGGGAACAGCCCCATGAACGTGTAGACCACCAGGTGCACGTCGCAGTCCGGCAGGAACTCGGCGGCCAGGTGCCGCAGGGCCAGCAGCGCGTCCAGGTCCTGCCCGGGGTTGGTCTGCTGGGCGAAGCTGAGCGACAGGCTGCGCACCCCGTGCCGGCGGAAGAACAGGCCCTCCAGGATGCCCAGCGCGACGAGCAGGGACGGCGGGCAGAGCTGGCCGAGCATGCAGCCGGCGAAGCTCTCCAGGTGGGCGCCCCGCCCGTCGCCCACGGTGGCGAGCAGTTCGCAGCAGGCCGCCCACTCGTCGATCGCCGCCCGCAACGGCACCCGGCTGTAGGGCAGGCAGTACGAGACGGGCCCGCCCTCGGTGGCGTCGAGGCCGGCGTCGAGCAGGGCGTGGAAGATGCCCAGCGGCAGTGCCGAACCGTGTCGTACCTGGACCGGGAAGTCGTCGGCGGCGATGTCCTCCAGCATCGCCCGGGTCATCACCGCCCCGTGCGCGACCAGCGGATAGCCGTTGAGGTCGTGGCCGTGCACCAGGGCACGGGCGGCGCTGGCGTGGTCGCCGACCCGGGTGAAGCTGTCCAGGGTGAGGGTGCCGGCGGTGGTGGCCCGGGCGGCGCGGACGGCGAGCAGGCCGCCGCGCATCTGTTCGGTGGTGGCGAAGCCCATCCGGGGCTGCACCACCAACCGACCGGCGGCCTGGTTGTCGGCCACGTACGACGCGAACCGTCCCCGGGTCACACCGGGCTCGCGGCCAGGTGCGGGTGGGCGTGCAGGGTGTGCAGGTGGGCGCGGAAGTCGTCGACGGCCCGGTCGCCGACGAAGACGCCGGTGTAGCCGGCGTCGAGCAGGGCGGGCACGTGCCGTTCGTCGGCGGACCCGGCCACGCCGAGGTTGCCGCCGATCACGACGGGGGTGGTGTGGTCGTGCCGGCGCAGCCGGCGGACCAGTTGCTCGCCCTCGACCGCGCCGTGCCCGTTGACGGTGCTGACCACGACCAGGTCGGGCGTGTGCCGCAGGTGGGCGGCGACGAGTTCGTCGATCGGCGTGCAGGCGCCGAGGTTGACCACCCGGAAGCCGTGCTCCTCCAGCAGCAGGTGGAGGTAGACCAGGTTCCAGGTGTGCGAGTCGGAGGGAATGGTGGACAGGACAGCGACCGGTGCGTTGGCCGTTGAGAGGCGCATGCCGAACTCCAGGACACTTCGCTAGCGGAAAATCGTCACGGAAAATGGGCACGACTGGTCCGCCGCAGCCTCCGGGCGGAAGCTCGGCGAAAGCCGTTCCATGGTCAGAGAAAGATGATCTGGCTAGCGCAGGCCCGCCATTGCATTGAACACCGCAACTCCCCGTAAGTGGGTGTCTCACACATCTGTCGGTCGCCGAGTCTAGGACGCGACCAGAACCCTGACAAGCAATGTCCCGGTTGACTTCCGGCGGGTCGTCGTCGGTGGATACGCACGGTAGCCAAATCACCACCGACACCCGCGTGCAGCCCACCCGCACCGCCTGCGGGCCGCTTCCCACCAGCACCGCCCGCCGGGCCGGCCGCCACTCGAAGTGGCGCAGGGTGACCGAGGTAATCTGTCCCCGCGTTCCGCATCCTGAGACGTAGTCGACCGCACACCCCCGTCGCACCCGACGACCGCCGCTGCGGAGTGACCCAGATCATTCCCGCCACCGACCGCTCCCCCGCCGCTCACCCGGGTGGGCCGGATCGCCGATCCGACACGTGTTCGGTTCGACCGGAGACACCCGAACGAACCGGGAAACCGCCTCCGCAGATCATCGTTCCCGAATCGCGGGACACTTGAACAGGTCAATTGATGACTGCGGGTCACGGACGAGGCCCTGCCGGTGGCCAGGGAATAGATAAGGCGCGATGGGCTTCGACACTCGGTGACGAGCCGACCCGGGGCGAAGAGATGCATTGCACGGCCCCCGCAACCGACCTATGGTCTACCCGCACGCCTGATCGACAGTGATCATTGCGGCACTCATAGTCACCGGCGCCGCCGCGTCACGGGGGTTCCCCGCACCGCGCGTAGCCGACGAACATCCGGTCGTCGTCGACCGTCCCCCGTGCCGTCGCCGCCAATGCGCGGTGACCCGGCACGCCCTCGGAAGGAGGTTTCCGTGGCGAGTGCGAAAGGCCAACGCGAATTGTTCGCGGTACACGGCGAAATCGAGGTGAACGCCACCGGTCAGCACATCTACGAAGTGGTCAGCGACCTGGCGGGCAGCGGTCGGTGGAGCCCGGAGTGCCGGGGCGGGAAATGGATCTCCGGCACTCCCGGCACGGTCGGTGCGGTGTTCCGGGGCGACAACGTGCGCAGCGACGACGTGGTGCCCTGGGCACCGGTGGTCCGGGGCGAGTGGCAGACCACCGCCGAGGTGGTACGCGCCGAACCCGGTCGGGAGTTCGCCTGGGCGATGCGCAACAGCGCCGGTGAACGACAGGAGAGCGTCTGGTCGTACGAGATCGGCGCCGCCCCGGGCGGCAGCCTGCTCGTCCACCGGTTCCGGATGGGCGAGGCGACCGAGGGCATCCGGGGCATCACCGCCGACCTCGACGCCGAGGCCACCGAGCGGTTCTTCACCCAGTGGACCGAGAAGCTGCGCGGCGACATCGAGCTGACCCTCGCGCGGCTGAAGACCTACCTCGAACAGCCCTCCGGAGGACAGTAGCCATGCTGCTGCAACGCGTCGCCAACCAGGGAATCCGACTCGGCACGGTGTTCGACCGGGCACTCGCCCGGCACCCCGCCAACCTGCTCATCCTCGACCACGACCTGGACGTCGCCCCGGAACTCGGCCGCCGGATCGCGATGGCCGAACTCGCGGACCTCGTCGACGACCTCGCCTCCCGGCTGTGGGCGGCACGCATCCGCCCCGGCGACCGGGTGGTCGTCTACAAGTCGGACGGGTTCGACATCCCGCTGCTCGCCGTCGCCATCGCCCGCATCGGCGCGGTACCGGTGCTGCTCTCCCCCAAGCTGGACGGTGCGACCGTCGCCGAGCTGCTGCGCCGGGCCGCCCCGGCGTACCTGCTCACCGACGGGACGAAGCTGACCGGCAGCCTGCCCGAGGGCGTCGGGGAGCTGGCCGACGGGGTGCTGCTCGCCGCCGGCAGCCACCCGGCGGGCACCGCGCTGGCCGAGCTGGCCGGCGCACCCCGGGTCGCGCCGGTGACCATGCCCGCCGACCACCCGTCGCTGGTCACCCACACCTCCGGCACCACCGGCATCCCCAAGATGGCGGTGCACACCGGCCGGTCGCTCCAGGCCCGGTACCGGCCGCAGGCCACCATCGCCGCGCTGGTCCGCCGCCGGGAACCGCTGCTGCTGCACGTGTCGTTCGTGCACTCCCGGGCGATCAGCGCGATGACGCTGGCGCTGTCGCGCGGCGTACCGCTGATCGTGCTCGCCGACGACGACCCGGCCCGCGCCGCCGAACTGCTCACCCGGTTCCGGCCCGGCGTGATCGAGGCGCACCCCAACTCGTTCCTGCGCTGGGAGGAACTGGCCGACGACCCGCGCCGGCCGCTGGCCAGCGTCCGCTACTTCAGCAGCACGTTCGACGCCATCCACCCGCGCACCATCCGCCGGATGCTCGCCGCCTCCGAGCACCGCAACCCCAAGTTCGCCCAGCTCTACGGCCAGAGCGAGACCGGCCCGGTGGTCGGTCGGACGTACAGCAGGCGGTGGGAGCCGGAGCACGACGGGCGCTGCGTCGGCGTGCCGTTCCCCGGCATGACCGACATCCGGGTGGTGTCGATCGACGGCCGGCCCCCGACCCGGGAGTCGCCGGGTCGGATCGAGGCCCGCAGCGACGGACGGGCGGTCACCTTCCTCGGCGAGCCGGAACGCTACGCGGCCCAGGTCGACGGTGGCTGGTGGAACATGGGCGACGTCGGCTACCGCACCCGGTGGGGCTGCCTGCACCTGCTCGACCGCGAGGTCGACGTGGTGCCCGGCTTCGGCAGCACCCTGGTCGCCGAGGACCACCTGCTGGCCCGGATGAGCGACCTCACCGAGGTGATCATCGTGGGCACCGAGGGCCGGCCGGTGCCGGTGGTGTGCACGCGCGACGACAAACCCCTCGACCTCGACGCCTGGCAGGCGGCGGCCCGGGGGTTGCCGCCGATGGCCGACCCGGTGCACCGCCGGCTGGCCGACCTGCCGCACACCGCCACCACCAAGATCAAGCGGCTGGAGCTGGCCCGGGCGCTCGTCGCCGAAGGTGTCGGTCGGTGAGCACCGTCGGCACGGCCCTGGTCACCGGCGCGGCCGGCGGGATCGGCGCCGAGGTGGCACGGGCGCTGGCCCGGCGCGGCACCCCGGTCGCCGCCGTCGACAGCGACGCCGACCGGCTGCGGGCCACCGTGGACGAGGCCCGTTCCGCCGGGCTGCCGCTGACCGCGTACCCGGCCGACGTCCGCTCGGGTGCGGCGGTACGCGACCTGGTGGACACCGTCGAAGGGACGCTCGGACCGATCGACGCGCTGGTCAACGCCGCCGGGGTGCTGCGCTCGGGCGAGGCCCGCACGCTGACCGAGGAGGACTGGCAGCACACCTTCGCGGTCAACGCGACAGGGGTGTTCCACACCTGCCGGGCGGTGGCCGACCGGATGGTGCCCCGACGGCGCGGCACCATCGTCACCGTCGCCTCCAACGCCGCCGGCACCGCCCGCGCCGGCATGTCGGCGTACGGGGCGTCCAAGGCGGCGGCCACCGCGTTCACCAAGGCGCTCGGGCTGGAACTCGCCAGGTACGGCATCCGGTGCAACGTGGTGGCCCCCGGCTCCACCGACACCCCGATGCTGGCCGCGCTGCTGCCCGACGACGCCGCCCGGCGCTCCACCATCGGCGGGGTGCCGGAGGCGTACCGGGTGGGCATTCCGCTCGGCCGGATCGCCGACCCGGCCGACATCGCCGCCGCCGTGCTGTTCCTCATCTCCGACGACGCCCGGCACATCACCATGCAGCACCTGACCGTCGACGGCGGCGCCACGCTCGGCGTCTGAACCCGACCGAGGAGGCAACCGTGGGCATCCCGGACACCATCCGGTACGACCTGCCCGACCTGCCCGGCAACACCGTCGGCTGGGTGCCCGACCCGGCCCGCGCGGTGCTGCTCGTCCACGACATGCAGGGCTACTTCCTGCGTCCGTTCCCGCCCGACGCGCAGCCGGGCCGGGCCCTACGGCACAACGCGGCCCGGCTGCGGGCCCGCTGCGCCGAGCTGGGGGTGCCGGTGGCGTACACCGCGCAGCCGGGCTCGATGACCCCGCTGCAGCGGGGCCTGCTCGCCGACTTCTGGGGGCCGGGGATGACCGCCGAGCCGCAGCAGCGCCGGGTCGACCCGGCGCTGGCCCCCGCCGTCGGGGACTGGGTGTTCACCAAGTGGCGCTACAGCGCGTTCCACCGCACCGACCTGCTGGACCGCATCCGCGCCGCCGGCCGTGACCAGCTCGTCGTCTGCGGCGTGTACGCGCACGTCGGCGTTCTGGCCACCGCCTGCGACGCGTTCTCGCACGACATCGAGACGTTCGTCGCCGCCGACGCGGTGGCCGACTTCACCGCCGACGACCACCGGATGGCCCTGACCTACGCGGCGAACCGGTGCGCCGTGGTCGCCGACACCGACACCCTGCTCGCCGCGCTGTCCGTCACCACCGCCGCCCACGCCTGAGCACGGGCCGGGTCGCAACCACCGTCGCATGCCCGGCCGGCCGGAACCTGTACCGGCCGGTCGGGCACCCACCACCACGAGAGGAGGCGGCCGATGTCCACGCAGCACCGACCACCGTCGTCCGACCCGGTCACGCTGCCACCCGCCGACCGGGCCGGGTGTCATGGACCGTTCGCCCTGCTGCACCGGCCGTACGCGCACGAGTACGGCTGGGTCGACGTGCTCGCCGGGCCGGTCGCCCCGGTCGACCGGCTGGCCGACCTGCCCCTGCCCGACCCCGCCGGTTCCCCGGCCGGCGAGGACCTGCTGGTGCTGATCCCCTACCGGCAGCTCGCCGAGCGGGGGTTCGACGCCCCCGACGACGGCACCCCGCTGCTGGCGATGCGGGTCGAGCAGCAGGAGGTGCTGCCGCTGGCCGAGGTGCTGCGCCGCATCCCCGACGGCGAGATCCCGGTCGGCCCCGGCGACTACGACCTGTCCGACGCCGCGTACGCCGGGCTGGTGCGTGCGGTGCTCGACGCCGAGATCGGCAGCGGCCAGGGGGCCAACTTCGTCCTCAAGCGCACCTGGATCGCCGACCTGAGCGGGGACCCGTTGACCGCCGCGCTGCGGTTGTTCCGTCGGCTGCTCGCGGCGGAGAACGGCGCGTACTGGACGTTCCTGGTGCACACCGGTGACCGGACGCTGGTCGGGGCGAGCCCGGAACGGCACGTCAGCCTGACCGACGGCCGGGCGGTGATGAACCCGATCAGCGGCACCTACCGCTACCCGGAGTCCGGGCCGACCCTGCCCGGCGTGCTCGACTTCCTCGCCACCTCCAAGGAGACGGCCGAGTTGTTCATGGTCGTCGACGAGGAACTGAAGATGATGGCCCGGATCTGCCCGGACGGCGCCCGGGTCCGGGGGCCGTACCTGCGGGAGATGACCCGGCTCGCGCACACCGAGTACCTGGTCGAGGGGGACACCGACGCGGACGTGCGGGACGTGCTGCGGGAGACGATGTTCGCCCCGACGGTGGTCGGCAGCCCGTTGCAGAACGCGACCCGGGTGATCGGCCGGTACGAGCCGACGGGCCGCGCCTACTACAGCGGCGCGCTGGCCCTGATCGGCCACGACCGGGACGGCCGCCGGACGTTGGACTCGACGATCGTGATCCGTACCGCCGACATCGACTCCGGTGGCCGGCTGCGCCTGTCGGTCGGTGCGACGCTGGTGCGCGACTCGGACCCGGTGGCGGAGGCGGCGGAGACCCGGGCGAAGGCCGCCGGCCTGCTGACCGCCCTGCACGCCCAACCGCTCGGCCGGCTGGCCGGGCATCCGGGGGTGCGGCGGGCGCTGCGGCGACGCAACGAGCGGGTCGGCCGGTTCTGGTTGGCCTCCGACCAGCCCGGCACCGAGGGCCCGCACCGGGCCGGCGACGCCGATCCGCTGTTCGACGGCCGGCGGGTGCTGGTGGTCGACGCCGAGGACACCTTCGCCGTCATGCTCGGCCAGCAACTGCGCTCGCTGGGGTTGGACGTGACGGTGTGCCGGCACGACGAGCCGTTCACCGTCGACGGGTACGACCTGGTGGTGCTGGGGCCCGGTCCGGGTGACCCGTGCGACGGTGCCGATGCGAGGGTGCGGCTGCTGCGGGAGACCATCGGCACGTTGCTGGCCGGTCGCCGCCCGTTCCTCGCCGTGTGCCTGAGCCACCAGGTGCTGTGCGACCTGCTGGGCATCCCGCTGCACCGGCTGCCGGTGCCCAACCAGGGGGTGCAGAAGGAGATCCGGTTGTTCGGCGTGCGGCACCGGGTCGCCTTCTACAACACCTTCACCGGACGCTGTCCCACCTCGCTGCTGCCGGCGGGGCGGCACGCCGGGACGGTGCAGGTGAGCCGGGACCCGGCGACCGGCGACGTGTACGCGTTGCGGGCGGCCGGGTTCGCGTCGGTGCAGTTCCATCCGGAGTCGATCCTGACCGAGGACGGGGTGGGCATCCTGCGGGAACTGCTGCGGGTCCTGCCGCTGCCGGGCGCGGCGCGGATGCTCTCGGCCGTCGGCGTCGACTCCCGAAGCTAACCAGGACGTGTACTATCCAGGTTATGCGGATGAGCGAGCAGGTCGAGTGGGGGTTGCACTGCTGCCTCACCCTCGCCTGGATCGGCGGCGAACACCCGATGCCCGCCGTCCGGCTCGCCGAGTGGTTCGAGCTGCCTCCGGCCTACCTCACCAAGTGCCTCCAAGCCCTGACCAGGGCCGGCATCCTCCAGTCGGTGCCCGGTGCGCGCGGCGGGTTCCGGCTCGCCCGCCAACCGGCGGACGTGACGGTGATGGACGTGACGGTGGCGATCGAGGGGGCCGACAACCCGTTCCGGTGCACCGAGATCCGCCAGCGCGGCGCGGGGGTCGACCCCTCCGCGCCGGAGTTCCGCACCCCGTGCGCCATCAGCACCGTCATGCACCGCGCCGACCTGGCCTGGCGACGCGAGCTGGCCGGCCACACCCTGGCCGACCTGCTCGCCTCGGCACCGCCGGAGGCGGCCGAACGCACCCGTCGCCGCTACGCGCTGCTGCGCGGCTGACGCCCCGCCCGTCACCGCCGCGACCGCCGACCGACCGTCGGCCCGCGCACCCGCCGACCACCGGTCCACCCGCGACCGGCCGGGGCCATCCGCGACCGCAGCACCGGCCGCCGGGCCGGACGGACCCCCGCCGTCGGCCCGGTGGTCGTCCACACCCGAATCCCGTGCCCGGCGCGCTCCGCCGCGCCGCCGCATGCCGTCCCGTATCCGGAGACCCCATGTCCCACCTGCACACCCGCACCGGCCCGGAGCCGGCCACCACCGCCGGGCCCGGTCGGGGCCTGCGCTTCACCCTGATCCTCGCGGCCGGCACCTTCGCCGTCGGCACCGACGCGTTCGTGGTCGCCGGGCTGCTCCCCGACATGGCCGCCGCGCTGCACGTCTCCACCGCCGCCGCCGGGCAGTCCGTGACGGTCTTCTCCATCTCGTACGCGGTCCTGGCCCCGGTGCTGTCCACCCTGACCGCCCGGCTACCGCGCCGTACGCTGCTCGTCACCGCGCTGCTGGTGCTCGCCGCCGGCAACCTGGTCTCGGCCGCCGCCGACACGCTGCCGGTGCTGATCGTCGGCCGGATCGTCGCCGCCGCCGGTGCCGCCGCGTACACCCCGAACGCGGGTGCGGCGGGTGCCTCCCTGGTGTCACCGGCGCTACGCGGGCGGGCGCTCGCGGTGGTGATCGGCGGGCTCACCGTCGCCACCGCGCTGGGCGTCCCGCTGGGTGGGCTGACCGGCCAGTGGCTCGGCTGGCGGGCGGCGCTCGTCGCGGTGGCCCTGCTCGCGCTGGCCGTGGCGGTGGCCGTCCGGCTGGTGATGCCCGCGCTGCCCGGCGCGGCGGCGGTGCCGCTGCGCGACCGGTTGACCGCGCTGCGCCGGCCGGGCGTGCTCGCCGTGCTGCCGCTCACCGTGATCGGCATGGCCGCCGCCTACACGGTGTACGCCTTCGCGGTGCCCACCCTCGGCGCGCTCGGCGTCGGTGCCTACCAGGTCAACCTGATGCTGCTGGTCTACGGGGCGGGTGCGGTCGCCGGCAACGTCGCCTCCGGCTACGCCACCGACCGGTGGGCCGCGGTGCCGGTGCTGGTGGTGGGCTACGCCGCGATGGTCGTCGCACTGGGCGTGCTCGGCGCGCTCAGCACCGCCGGTTCCGCGCCGGTCCTCCTGGTCGGACTGCTCGTCGGCGTGTGGGGTGCGGCGAGCTGGTGTCAGACCCCGGCGCAGCAGCACCGCCTGATCGCCGCCGCGCCGCAGCAGGCCCCGCTGGTGGTGTCGCTGAACTCGTCGGCCATCTACATCGGCATCGGCCTCGGCACCACCGTCGGCGGGGCGACCCTCACCTCCGGCGTGCCCACCATGTACGCCCTCGGCGCGGCCGGGGCGGTGCTGGCCCTGCTGGTGCTCCACCTCGGACGGCGGATCACCGGGCGTACCCCGGCGGTGACGTCGTGACCGGCCGGGTCCCCGCCGCCCGGCCGACACCGGGTGCGGGCAGGTCGGCCCCGCCGGCACCCCGGTCCGGCGCGACGGACACCACGACCGCCGCGTACGTGGACCGCACCGGGCCCGCCGGGACGATCCGGGTCGGCCCGCTGCCCGCGCCCGAACCGATGCCGACCGAGGTGCTGGTCAGGGTCGAGGCGAGCCCGGTGAACCGGGTGGACACCTTCGTCCGGTCCGGCGCGTTCCGCACCCCGCTGACCTTCCCGTTCGTCATCGGCCGGGACCTGGCCGGCACGGTGCTGCGGGTCGGCGCGGCCGTCACCGGTTTCGCGCCGGGGGACCGGGTGTGGTGCAACAGCATGGGTCACGCCGGCCGACCCGGTGCCGCCGCCGGGCGGGTGGCGGTGCCCGCCGACCGGCTCTACCCGGTGCCCGCCGGGGTGGACCCGTTGGCCGCGGTGGCGGTGGCGCACCCGGCGGCCACCGCCTACCTCGCCCTGGTCACCCACGCCCGGGTCCGGCCGGGTGAGACGGTGCTGGTGATCGGCGCGGGCGGCAATGTGGGCAGCGCCGCGGTCACCCTGGCCCGCGCCGCCGGAGCCCGGGTGGTGGCCACCGCGCACCCCCGCGACGCCGACCACTGCGCCGGCCTCGGCGCGGAGCCGGTGGTCGACTACCGGGACGCCGACTGGGCCGCCCAGGTCCGCCGGGCCTGCCCGTCCGGGGTGGACGTGGTGCTCGACGCCGCCGGGGTCAACGACCTGACCAGCACCGTCGGCCTGCTCGCCCCCCGGGGCCGGGTGCTGGTGCTGGCCGGCCTGGGCACCACCCCGACGCTGCCCGCCGGTGAGCTGTACCTGCGTGACGGCGCGGTGCTGGGCTTCGTGATCTCGCACGCCACCGTCGCCGAGCTGGCCGACGCGGCGCGGGCGATCAACGCGTTGCTGGCCGACGGCCGGCTGCGGGCCCGCACCGTCGAGACGCTCCCGCTGGCCGCCGCCGCCGAGGCGCACCGCCGCGCCGAGGACGGCCTGCACGGGGTACGCACCCTCCTGCTACCCACCCCACCCTGACCGTCGCCGGGCGGGCGGATCGGGTCGGCCGGTCGGCGACGGTGGGGTCTCGCGGGGCCGGCCCGGGACGGTGGTCAGCGGCGCAGGCCCATCCCGGCGTAGCCGTGGGAGATCCGCTCCCGGGGTTCCCCGTCGGGTCGCCACTCGGCCACCCGGACCAGCCCCGGATCGACCAGGTCGTAGCCGTCGAAGAAGCGCAGCACGTCGGCGTGCGGGCGGGGCACCAGCGGAGCGCTGCTGCGTTGGTAGACCGCCTGCCCCTGCCGGGTGGGTAGCGGCGGGGCCCCGTCGGTGGTGAGGTGGGAGACCACCAGCGGGCTACCGGGGACGGTCGCGTCGCGCAGCCGGGCGACGGCGTCCCACGGCTGCTCGGCGTCGGTGACGAAGTGCAGCACCGCCACCAGCAGCACGGCCACCGGGCGGTCGAAGTCGATCGCCGCCCGCACGTCGGGGTGGGCCAGCAGTTCGTCCGGCCGGCGCAGGTCGCCGTGGACGACGGTGGTCCGCCCGTCGGCCGGCAGCAGCCGTCGGGCGTGCGTGACGGCGACCTCGTCGTAGTCGACGTAGACCACCGTCGAGTCGGGGGCGACCTGACGGACGATCTCGTGCACGTTGCCCTGGGTGGGCAGCCCGGCACCGATGTCAAGGAACTGGCGTACGCCCAGCTCGGCGGCGTGCCGGACGGCCCGGCGCAGGAAGTGCCGGTTGGCCTGGGCGGCGATCCCGGTGTCCGGGAAGATCCGCAGGATCTGCTCGGCGGCGGCCCGGTCGGCGGCGAAGTTGTGGCACCCGCCGAGGTAGTAGTCGTACATCCGGGCCACGTTCGGTCCCAGCTCGGCATCGGTCGGCGCGGTCACCGGCCCTCTCCCTCCACTCGCGTCGTCGCTGCGGGACGACCCACCGCCGGGCGGCGGGCACCCCGCGCCCTGATGTCTAGCACCCGGGGCGACGACATGTTGACCCCCCGTGTCGGCGAGCCGGCAGCACACGACCGTCACCTGCCGGTATGACGGTGACACCGACTGTCGGCGAGGAGGCATCCGATGAACACTGCCCGGGAGACCGTGGAGGTGGATCCGGCCCTGTTCCGGGCCGTGTACGACTCACCCGCCTCGCTGCCGGGGCGGCACCGCTGGACCACCCCGGAACACGACGTACGCCGGCTGGAGAAGCTGCTCGGGATGCCGGCGCAGAGCATCGGCGCGCCCCTGTGGGTCAGCGGCGACGAGCCGGACTGCCCCAAGTGCGGACGCCGGGCCACCTGGCTGGACATCGTCGCCTCGGCCCTCAAGGGGGTGCACGACCCGCTGATGATCGCCACCGTGATCCTCGGTGAACGCCGCTACGTCAACACCGAGATCCCGGACGCGATCGCCGGGGTGCACTGCCTCGACTGTCACACCCCGGTCACCGGCCTGCGCAGCTTCAAGTGCCACAACTGGGCGTACGCCTTCGAGGAGCTGGCGGTGGTGCGGGAGCGGATGCGGGGCGGGTCAGGCCCGGCGGGCGGGCCGCCGGCCGTGCGGTGACGGCGGTTCCGGCCCCGGGTCGGGCACCTGCGGCAGGGGCCGGGTGACCGCCGCCGCACCGGTGACCGTGACCGGCTCCCCGGCGTGCCGCAGGTCGACGGTCGTCTCCGGGTCGGCGTCGGGCAGCTCGTAGCGGGCCCCGTCGCGGGTCAGCGTGACCCGCAGCCGCTGCCCGTGCCAGCGCAGGTGGAAGGCGAGCCGGTCGATCCGGGCCGGCAGCCGGGGGTCGAACGACAGCACGCCGGTGTCGTCGCGCAGCCCGCCGAAGCCCTCCACCACCGCCGTCCACGCCCCGGCCAGCGCGGCCAGGTGCAGCCCGTCGCCGGTCTTGTCGCCGAGGTCGGCGAGGTCGTGCAGCGCCGCCTCGGCGAACAGGTCGTACGCCAGGTCGAGGTGGCCCAGTTCGGCGGCGAGCACCGCCTGGGAGCCGGCGGACAGCGACGAGTCGCGGACGGTGCGGGCCTGGTAGTAGGCGAAGTTGCGGGCCTTGGCCTCGGCGGTGAACTCCCCCGGGCAGCGCTGCATGGCGAGCACCAGGTCGGCCTGTTTGACCACCTGCCGCCGGTACAGCTCCAGGTAGGGGTAGTGCAGCAGCAGCGGGTAGTCGTCGTCGGTCATCGCCGCGAAGTCCCACTCGGGTTGCTCGGTGAAACCGGCCGCCTGCTGGTGCACCCCGCGCTTGCGGTCGTAGGGCAGGTGCACGGCGTCGGCGGCGGCCCGCCAGCCGGCGATCTCCGCCGGGTCGACGCCGAGCGCGGCGGCCCGCTCCGGGTGCCGTCCGGCGGCGTCGGCGGCGCCCCGCAGGTTGCGCCGGACCATCAGGTTGGTGAAGACGTTGTCGTCGACCAGTGCGGCGTACTCGTCGGGGCCGGTGATCCCGGTGACGTGGAACGCGCCGTCGTCGGACCAGTGGCCGTAGCCGGCCCACAGCCGGGCCGTCTCGACCAGCAGTTCCAGCCCGGTGTCGGCGAGGAACTCCTGGTCCCCGGTGACCGTGACGTAGCGCAGCACCGCGTCGGCGATGTCGGCGTTGACGTGCAGGGCGGCGGTGCCGGCGGGCCAGTAGCCGGAGCACTCCCGGCCGCCGATGGTCCGCCAGGGGAAGGTGGCCCCGGTGAGCCGCAGCTCGGCGGCCCGCTCCCGGGCCTGCGGCAGGTGGGCGTGCCGCCAGCGCAGCGCGCCCCGGGCCACCCCGGGCAGCAGGTACGTCAGCACCGGCAGCACGTAGCTCTCGGTGTCCCACAGCACGTGCCCGTCGTAGCCGTTGCCGGTGAGTCCCTTCGCCGCGATGGTCCGGTCGCCGTCGGTCCGGCCCGCCTGGAGCAGGTGGAACACCGAGAACCGGACGGCCTGCTGGAGTTCCGGGTCGCCGTCGATCTCCACGTCGGCGGTGCGCCACCGCTCGTCGAGCACGGCCCGCTGGTCGGCCAGGAGCGCGTCGAACCCGTGCCGGTGGGCGGCGTCGGCCTCGGCGGTGACCAGGTCGGCCAGCTCGTCGGGGGTGCCGCCGTCGACCGGGGCGCACTCGTACGCGGCGTACTTGGTCAGGCGGAGCCGCTGCCCGGGGGCGAGCCGTCCTTCGAGGGTCGTGCGCAGCCGGTCCGGGGTGTGGTCGTCGCCGTCGGCGAACCCCGCCGGCACGTCCGTCTCGTGGGTCACCGCGACGGCGACCCGCTGGGCGCTGCGGTCGGTGCGGTGCACCAGCACGCCCCGGTGGCCGTCGGGGCGGTGCAGTTCGGCGTCGAGCGGGTCGTGCACGATCGAGGCGGCCCGGGGGTCGTCGGCGCGTTCGGGCACCCGCTCGTTGGCGAGCACGTCCGAGCAGACCCGGATCTCGACCGGCCGGTCGTCGAGCGGTTCGACCTGGTAGTCGACGGCGGCGACGGCGTGCCGGGGCAGGGAGACCAGCCGGGTGCTGCGGACCCGTACCCCGTGCCCGGCCGGTGAGATCCACTCGGTGTGTCGGCGTACCACGCCGGCGCGCAGGTCGAGGGTGCGCTCGTGGGCGCGGACGGTGCCGGTGCGCAGGTCGAGGGGCTCGCCGGCCACCCAGAGCCGGATCAGGGCGGCGTTGGGCGCGCTGATCACGGTGTCGCTCTCCTGCGGGAAGGCGTACCCGTCCTCGGGGTAGCTCTGTCGCCGCCGTTCGTGGAACCCGTTGAGGTAGCTGCCCGGCATGCCGTAGGGCTGGCCCTCGTCGAGGGTGCCCCGCCAGCCCACCCACCCGTTGGACAGGGCGAAGACCGACTCGGTCTCGCCGAGCCGGTCCAGGTCGGTGGCGGTCCGCCGGATCTGCCAGGTCTCGTCCATCTGCACGGCGGGGAGGTACCCGGTGGTGGTGGGCGGCCAATCGCGGGGACCGCTGTGAACTCGCTGTGACGGGGGCGGGGATCCGCCCCGGCATCGCGCACCATGTGACCGGTCCACCCGGTTCCTGCACCTCGATGGGACTAAAAGAGGTATGACAGTTTGGTGAGGTGAGCAGTGATTCAAACGATTACCACAGACATTCCCGATATCAGCGAGGAGTGGTACCGCGACGTCGTCGACGTGGCCGATGCCGCCCCGGCCCCGGTGCAGTGGTTCGCGGTGCACTTCACCGAGGCAGTGATCCTGCTGCTCGGCCTGCTGGTGGTGGCCGTCGCCGTGCCCCGGCTGCGCCGACCCGACCCGTGGGGCCGGGCGCTCGCCCTGGTCGCGCCGGCCACCGTCGTCCTGGCGTACGGCTGCAGCGAACTGCTCAAGTCGCTGATCGACGAGGAGCGGCCCTGTCGGGGGGCGGTCACCATCCTGGCCGCACCGTGCCCGCCGACAGGCGACTGGTCCTTCCCCAGCAACCACGCCACGATCGCCGGGACGCTCGCCACCGCCGTGCTGCTGCTGTCCCCCCGGTGGGGTCTGCTGGCCGCCCCGTTGGCGCTGCTCGCCGCGTTCTCCCGGGTCTTCGTGGGCGTGCACTACCCGCACGACGTCCTCGCCGGCCTGCTGCTCGGCCTGGCGGTGACCCTGCTGGTGGGCCTCCCGGCGGCCCGGTTCCTCGCCGAGATGCTGCGCCGGCACTCCGGCCCGGCCACCCGGAAGGTCGACCAGGGTCAGCGGGTCGGCTGAGCGGGATCAGCCGGTCAGCAGGAGCGTCGCGCAGGTGCCGGCGACCAGGAACGGACCGAACGGCAGGTGGCTCGACCACCCGACCCGGCGGCTGGCCAGCAGCACCACCCCGACCAGCGCCGACAGCAGGAAGGTCAGCACCAGCCCGGTCACCACCGCACCCCACCCCTGCCAGCCGAGCAACGCCCCCACCCCGAGCGCCAGCTTGGCGTCGCCGAGGCCGAAGCCCCGCCGGCCGAGCAGCAGTGTGGTGGCGGCGAAGGCCAGGCCGAGCGCCACCCCGGCGGTCACCGCCCGCAGCCACGTCCCGGCACCCGCCCCGGTCGCCGCCGCCACCCCGAGCAACGTCCAGGTGCCGAGGGCGGCGGGCCAGGTGAGCCGGTCCGGCAGCCGGTGCACCGCCAGGTCCACCAGCACGAGCGGGACCGCGCAGCCGAGCCACCAGGCCAGCGCGGCCCGTTCGGCCACCGCGCCGTCGACCAGCGCCAGCACCGCCACGGCCACCACCAGCAGCGCCTCGACCGCGAACGGCGCGGCGCCGACCCGGCCCGCACAGACCGGGCAGCGGGCCGTCGGCCCGAGCGCCGGCAGCGGCCGGTCCAGCCCGACCGGCGCGCCGCAGCCGTCGCACCCGGCCCGGTCGGCCACCCCCGGGGGTACGGCGTACCGGGCGACCGCGAGCCGCAGCACCGGTACGACCGCCAGCATCCCGGCCAGCCGCCGGACGACAGACACGGAGCGTGACGTCCGGACGGGGTCGACGTAACGGTCCGATATCAGCTCGGCGTCCCCGGTGCAGACCTGAGCGCCCGCCGCCCCGTCGGGCGTTTCCGGGGCATCGACGGCTGCCTTCGGGGAGCGGATCGGACCGGCCCGTTCGACCCGTCCCCCATCCTCCGGCGACGCAGGCGGTTCGCCGATCGGGCCGACCCCTTCGGCGGGCACCGACCCGCGATCGGCGGGCACCGGTGACACCGGTCGGACTCCCTGGACATCGCCCACCTTCGGTCACTCCTGCCCATCACGGTGAGTGCTCGGATGAATTGCCTCTGTTGCATCGGCGCACGTCAGCCTATGCTCGCCCCTTGAGTACGACGCAACCCCGCGCAGCCGCGTCGGACGCCACAACCACCCATTCACACAAGATCCACACAGGTAAATGCCGCAGCACCCGGAATTGTCCGATCGACATCATCCCGGAGTACCGCCGCATGCCCGGAGGCCGCCACGACCGTCGCCACCGGGCGCCACCGAGGAGGGCACGGCAATGCGTACAGGGCGATCCCGCCACTGGACCAGCTGCCTGGTCGTCGTCGTGGTGGCCGCCCTCGCCGGCTGCGCCGACCCGCCGGAGACGACCTCCGCCCCCGCCACCCGGGCGGCCAGCGACGACCGTCCGCCCACCGAGGCGGAGCAGGCCGCCGAGCGGGCCGCGCTGGCCGCGTACGCCGGATATCTGGAAGCCTCCCGGGAGGCGAGCCGCAACAGCGATCCCCGCCATCCGAAGCTGACCCGGTTCCTGGGCGACCCGCTGCTCACCCGGGTCCGGGTGGCGATCGACGACGCCCGCCGACACGGCGCGGTCCGCACCGGGACCTTGACCTCGCAGCCCTCCGTCACCTCGGTCAGCCTCGACAGCGACCCGCCGACCGTGGAGATCCAGGACTGCCTGGACGCCACGGGTTACCGGCTGGTCTACCGCAAGGACAACCGGGTGGTGCCCGGCTCGGCCGGCACCCGGCACCTGGCGACCGCCACCGCGACCCGCTACCCGGACGGCCGCTGGCTGATCAATTCCGGTGCCGCCCATGAGGACCAGCCATGTTGACCCGGGAAGGAACGCCCGTGCCGACCCATTGCGCCGCCCTGCCCCCGGCCGGCCCCGAGCCCGCCGCTCCCCGTCTGCTCCGACCCGTCGGCGGCGTGCCCCGCCGGGTGCTCGCCGGCCTGCTGCTGGCCGTGCTGGTCGCCGTGGCCGCGCCACCCGCCCCGGTGCGGGCCGCCGGCCCGGGGGTGGAGTGCCCGCCGGGCCAGAACGACTGCAGCATCTGGGACGACGACCCGGGCACCCCCGGTGACCCGGGCGGTGGCACCGGGCCGGGCAGCCCGAACAGCCCCGGCGCGGCTCCGAAGTGCCAGTGGAACGGCAAGCCGCTGCCCTGCTACAACCCGAACCTCGGCTGGTTCGACAACTCCAGCGGCTGTTACTACAAGGTCGCCGAGCCACAGGAGGAGGCCCCCGAGGGTCAGGTGTGGTACGTCCAGACCTGCAACGGCGGTGACCTGGGCGCACAGTCGATGGTGCTGCTCGACGGGCCGCCGCCCGGGTTCGGCACCCCGCCCGACCCGGAGGAACTGGCCCGGCGGGCGCTCGCCTCGATCAGCCTCCTGCCGCCCCGCGCGTCGGTCGCCCCCCGGCGCAGCCTCGGCCCCGGCCTGGTCGGCCTGCCGGTCTGGATGTGGGCCAGCAGCGGCCGGAACTACTTCGGCCCGCTCCGCGCCTCGGCCAGCGACCGGGGCCTGACCGTGGAGATCACCGCGCAGGTCCAGCGGATCGTGTGGGACATGGGCAACGGTAAGAAGATCACCTGCCGCGGCCCCGGTACGCCCTACAAGGCGACCGGTCCGAACGCCGGCAAGAAGTCGCCGACCTGCGGCTACGACGGCTACCCCAGGGTCGGCAACTACCGGGTCAGCGCCACCACGTTCTGGAACGTGCACTGGGTCGGCGGTGGCCGCAGCGGCGACATCGCGCAGACCCGCACCAGCGGCGTCGTCGACATCCAGATCAAGGAACTCCAGGTGGTGACCCGATGAGCGCCCGTGCCGAGCTGATCTTGCGAGACCCGCAGTCGCGAACGGAGATGTACCAGTGAGTCTGGCCACCCGCGATGGAGTTCCGGTGGATGCGCCGATCGCCCCGCCCAAGGTGGTCCGGCAGCGCCGTACCCGGCCCGGCCTGCTCGGGCTCGCCGTACTGCTGATCGCGTTGGGTGGCCTCGGCGCGGCCTTCGCGGTCACCTCGGTGCGGGCCACCGGCAGCTACCTGGCGATCGCCCGGCCGGTCGAGGTGGGTCGCATCCTGACCGCCGACGACCTGGTCAGCGTGCAGGTCTCCGGGGGTGCCGGGCTGTCCCCGGTGCCGGCGAAGAAACGCGACGAGGTGGTCGGCAAGCGGGCCGCCGTGTCGCTGGTCCCCGGGTCGCTGCTCACCATGGCGCAGCTCACCGACGCCCCGCTGCTCGGTCAGGGGCAGCAGCAGATCGCGCTGGGCCTGGAGCCGAGCAAGGTGCCGGCCCGCAAGCTGCACCCCGGTGACAAGGTGTTGCTGGTCAGCACCCCGGACGAGGACTCCGACAACGCGCCGTCGTCCACCCGGTTCACCGCCACGGTGATCGACACCCTCGCCCCCGAGAACGACGACGTGGTGATCTACCTGGCGCTCGCCGTCCGGGACGTCCCGGCGGTGGTGGTGCTGGCCGCACAGGAGCGGATCGCCCTCGTGCTGACCGAGGCGGCCTGACCATGGCCATCATCGCGCTGGTCTCGGCGAAGGGGTCGCCCGGCGTCACCACCACGGCGCTGGCCTGCACCCTGAGCTGGCACCGGCGGCTGGTGCTCGCCGAGTGCGACCCGGCCGGCGGCTCGGTGCTCGCCGGTTACCTGGGCGGCCAGCTCGACGGGCCGCGCGGCATCGGCGAGCTGGCCGTGGGTGAGCTGCGCGACGGCAGCCTGGAGTCGACGTTCTGGTCGCAACTGGTCGACCTGGACGCGCCGAGGCGGGAGCGGCTGCTGCTGCCCGGCGTGGTGGACCCGGCGCAGGCCGGCAGCGTCGCCCCGCTGTGGCAACGGTTCGCCGACTTCTTCCGCACCCTGGAGAAGGGCCGTCCCGGCTACGACGTGATCGTCGACTGTGGACGGCTCCAGGTCTTCGGGCCGCCCTGGCCGCTGTTGCGCGCCGCCGACGTGGTGCTGCTGGTGACCCGGGCGCAGCTACCCGGGCTCTCCGGCACCCGGTCGATGATCCGCGCCATCGAACGGGACTTCACCCACCACCGGGTGCCCCCGGGCACGCTGCGGCTGGTGGTGGTCGGCGACGGGCACGGCAAGGCCGAGATCGGCAAGGCGTTGGGGGTGCCGGTGATCGCCCGGTTGCCGGAGGACCCGCGTACCGCGCAGGCGCTCAGCTTCGGCGGCACGGTCCGCGCCGGACGGCCGCTGATGCGCGCGGCGGCCGGGTTGGAGGCCCCGGTACGGGAGATCCTGGAGCAACGGCGGGCCCGGTTGGCCTGGCCGGCCCCGGCGCAGGGGGTGCCGGATGCGGTTTGAACCGGTCTCGCACGACCCGCGCACCCCGCCGCCGGGGGTCACCTCGACGATGCCGCCGCTGGCCCCGGTGAACGGCCGGCACCACGCCACCGCTGCGGCGACGCCGCCGGCCGCCGCCCCGCAGACGCCCCCGCCGGCCGCGCCACCCCGGCCGAAGGTGGACTTCGCGGTGGTCCGCGAGCTGCGCCGGGAGCTGAGCGAACGGCTGACCCAGTGGCAGCGCGGCCGGGAGTTCGACGCCGACGCCGAGGAGGTCGAGCGGGCCCGGCTCGCCGTCGCCGTGGTCTCCGGCTACGCCGACGCGGTACGCCGGGCCGGCACCCCGCTCAGCGCCGACGAGGAACGGACCCTGCTCGACCAGGTGACCGCCGAACTGGTCGGGCTGGGCCGGCTGCAGACCCTGCTGGTCGACGACACCATCGAGGAGGTGCACATCCTCGGCTGCGACCAGGTGCGCATCACCCGGCACGGTGGCGGCGTCGACTGGGGTGAACCGATCGCCGACAGCGACGACGAGCTGGTGGAGATCCTCCAGGCGGCGGCCCGGCGGGCCGGGGCGACCGAGCGGTCACTGTCCACCTCGAAGCCGACGCTGGACCTGCAACTGCCCGACGGCAGCCGCTTGGCGGCGGTGTTCCTGGTCAGCCACCGCCCCTACGCGGTGATCCGTAAGCACAACACGCTCGACGTCAGCCTCGACGACCTGGCCGGCAGCCGCCCCGACCTGGACGAGATGATCGACCCGCTGCTGCGCGACTTCCTCCGGGCGTCCATGCGGGCCGGGTTGAACATCATGGTCGCCGGGCTGGCCGGGGCCGGCAAGACCACTGTCATCCGGGCGTTGATGGACGAGATCCCGCCCGACGAGCCCTACGTGCTGCTGGAGGAGAGCCGGGAGCTGCTGCCGGCCCGGCGCGGGGACAAGCACCGGGCGGTGATGAGCTTCGAGTCCCGGGAGGGGCACGGCGAACGCGGCATGGACGGTCGCCCCGCCGGCGAGGTGAGCATCGCCGACCTGATCCCGGTGTCGCTGCGGATGGGCGTGCTGCGGATCATCGTCGGTGAGGTCCGGTCCCGGGAGATCGTGCCGATGCTCCAGGCGATGACCACCAGCCGTGGGTCGATGTGCACCATCCACGCCCGTACCCCGGCCGGGGTGAGCGAGCGGATCATCGAGCTGGCCCTGGCGCACGGCCGGGAGATGACCGTCGACCAGGCCCGCCGGATGGCCGGCAACGCCCTCGACCTGATCGTCTACGTCACCGTCGAGGACGAGACCGCGATCGGCGGACGCAAGCACCGGTTCGTCTCCCACGTGGAGGAGGTGGTCGGGGTCGGCGACGCCAACCGGATCACCACCACCACCGTCTTCGGGCCCGGTCCCGACGGTCGGGCCATCCCCCGCCACCTGCCGGAACGGGTCCGTGGGCAACTGCTGCGGGTCGGCTACGACGCCCGGCTGCTGTCCCGTTTCATCGAGGCCGGCGCGGGCGCGTGGCGTCGTCCCCGACACAGCCGACTCGCCCCGGCGGTGCGCCGATGAGCACCATCGAACTGCTCGCGGTGGTCTCCGGCGCGGCCTGCGTCGGTGGGATCGTGCTGGCCGTGGTGGCGCTGTTCGGCACCACCAGACCGACCCGTCCGGCGCGCAGTTCGACCACCGGGCTGCGCCGGCTCTGGCTCGGCTCCGGCACCAACCGGCGGGACCAGCGGGCGCACCAGATGACGTTGGGCGCGGCGGCGGTGGCGGGGGCGCTGGCGTTCCTGCTGACCGGGCTGCCGGTGGTGGGGCTGATCGTGGCGGTGGCGGTGCCGGGGGTGCCCTGGCTGTTCGCGGTGGGCCGGGCCGAGCAGCAGGCGATCACCCGGATCGAGGCGGTCGGCGAGTGGACCCGTCGGCTCAAGGACGTCTCCAACACCGGGCAGGGCCTCCAGCAGGCGATCGTCACCACCATCGCCACCGTCCCGGAGGAGATCCAGGAGGAGGTACGGCTGCTCGCCGCCCGCCTCCAGGCCGGCTGGACGGCCCGGTCCGCCCTGCTGGCGTTCGCCGACGAGATCGGTGACCCGGTCTGCGACCAGGTGGTCGCCGCGCTGATCCTGCACCTGACCGACCGGGGTGAACGCCTCGGCGACGTGCTCGGCTCCATCGCGTCGGCCGCCTCCGCCGAGGTGGCCACCCGACGCGAGGTGGAGGCCAAGCGCACCCAGCCCCGGTTCGCGGTCCGCTTCCTCACCGGGATGACCCTGGCCGTGCTGGCGTACGGGCTGGTCAACACCGAGTACGTCAGGCCGTACGGGACGTTCTTCGGCCAGGTGCTGATGGCGGTGCTCGCCACGGCGTTCATCGCCCTGCTGGCCTGGGTACGCGCGATGAGCCAACCCCCGCCGCCGCCCCGGTTCCTGCCGAGGCCCGACCCGGCGGAGGTGGTCGCGTGACGCTCAACTGGCAGCTCACCATCGCGGTGCTGGGCGGGGCGGCCATCGGGCTCGGCCTGTTCCTGCTGGTCCGGGAGGCGTTGCCGGCCTCCCCGGCGCTCGGCCCGGCGCTACGCCGGCTGCACCAGCCCGCGGGCACCGCCGTCGCCGCCGGACGCGGGCCGGACTGGCTGGGGGGCTTCGCCCGCTGGCTGCGCCCGCCGCACCGCCAGCTCGCCCTGCTCGACCAGACCCCCGAGCAGTACACGATGTCGATCCTGCTCTCCGCCCTGGTCGGGTTGGCCACCCCGACGGTGGCGGGGGCGCTGCTCTTCCTGGCCGGGGTGAGCATGCCGGTGGTCGTACCGGTGCTGGGGAGTCTGGGGTTGGCGCTGTTCTGCGCGCTGCTCGCGCACCGGTCGGTGCTGGCCAAGGCGGACACCGCCCGGGAGGAGTTCCGCGCCGCGGTCTGCACCTACCTGGACCTGGTGGCGTTGCAGTTGTCGGCGGCGCACGGCCCGGTGCAGTCGCTGGAACGCGCGGCGGCGGTCTGCGACGGCTGGGTCTTCGCCCGCATCCGGGAGTCGCTGCGGATCGCCCAGATGCAGATGCACTCGCCCTGGGACGAGTTGCAGGAGCTGGCCGAGAAGATCGGCATTCCGGAGCTGGGCGACGTCGGGGCGATCATGCGGTCCTCCGGCAGCGAGGGCGCCCAGGTGCACGAGACGCTGCGCAGCCGCGCCGAGTCGCTCCGGGACCAGATCCGCACCGACAACCTGGCCCGCGCCGAGGGCGTCACCAGCCGGCTGGACATTCCCGGCTCGCTGCTGGTCTTCGTGCTGCTGGCGTTCATCCTCTATCCGTTCGTCGCCCGCCTCTGAGCAATCCCCTCCCCAAGGAGTCCCGCCATGCACCTCGTCACCTTCCTCTACGTGGCCACCGTGGCCCGCCTGGCCGAGCTACGCCGGGAGTCGGAGCGGGGCGACAGCCCCGTCCCGACCGCCGTGATCATCGCCGGTCTGGTGGCGGCCGGGATCGCCGTCACCATTCTGGTGAAGGAAAAGGCCACGGCTTGGATGAACGGCATCCCGACCAAGTGACAGGCGCACCCCCGGCCCGCCCGTGCCGGGACCGGACGGCCCCCACCGCCCGGTCCCGGTGCGCACCCCTGCGCGCACCCGACGCCGGGCGTGCCGTGCCGGCCTGGCTCCGTGCCGCCGGCCGGGCCGCCCGTCGCCGGCTCACCGCCGGGGGTACGGACCGGGGGGCCAACCCCGTGGAACTGGCCGTGGTGATGCCGGCGGTGCTGGTGCTCCTCTTCGGCTCCATCCAGATCGCCGCATGGTTCGTGGCCCGGTCCACGGCGATGCACGCCGCCCAGAGCGGGGTGAACGCGCAACGGGTCCTCGACGCGCCGGCCGGGGCGGGTGAGACCCGCGCCAAGCACTTCCTCGGTGCCGCCGGGGACTGGCTGGTCGGTGCGAAGACCACCTGCGCCACCACCGCGACCGAGGTGACCTGCACGGTCACCGGGAAGTCCCTGAGCGTCATCCCGGCCGTCCGGTTCGACGTCCGGCAGACCGCCCACGGCACCGTCGAACGGTGGACGAACCCGTGACCGGCCACCTGCCCCCACGCACCAGGCGAACCTGGCGTGACCTGCTGACCCGGCCCGCCCGGGGGGAGCGGGCCGTGGCCCACGCCCCGCGGTCCGGCTGCCCCGCCGAGACGGTCGTGCACGCCGCCGGCCGCATCCCGGGCGACGTACCGGCCGACCGTGCTGCGGGGCGTACCCGGGGGTCGGTGTCGGTGGAGGTGGCGGTGCTGGCCCCGGCGTTCCTGGCGCTGCTGATGCTGGCCGGGGTGGCCGGCCGGGTCGCGGTCGCCGACGAGGCGGTGGAGGCGGCGGCCCACGACGCCGCGCGGGCCGCCTCGATCGCCCGCGACGCCGGCACGGCGGAGAGCGCCGCCCGGTCGGCCGCCCGCCGGCAGCTCGACTGGCGGGGCCTCAACTGCGCCAGCGCACCCCAGGTCACGGTCTGGGGTTCCACCCGTAACTCCGACCACACGTCGCTGGGCGCGGCGTTCCGCAGCCAGCTCGGCGAGCCGGCGAGCGTCTGGGTCCGGGTGAGCTGCACGGTCTCGTTCGCCGGGATGCGCTTCCCCGGCCTGCCGATGGGCGACAAGCGGGTCGAGGCCACGTTCGGCTCCCCGCTGGACCGTTACCGGAGCCGGCAGTGACCGCCCGCCCCACCGGTGACGAGGGCCGGATCAGCCTGTTCCTGGCCGTCGCCATGATCGGCGTGCTGGCGGTCATCGGCATCGCGTACGACGGCGCGGGTCAGCTGCGTACCCTGCAACGCGCCGACGACCTGGCCGCCGAGGCGGCCCGCAGCGGCGGCCAGGTGATCGACCGGGCCGCCGCGATCGAGGGCCGCCCCAAGGTGATCGACGAGCCGGGCGCCCGCGCGGCCGTCACGCAGTACCTGCGGGGCAACTCCGACGTGACCGGGCAGCAGGTCAGCTTCCCGGTGGTGGCCGGCGAGAAGCAGATCCGGGTACGCGTCACCGTCGTCTACCGCCGGCACCTGCTCGGCCTGATCGGCATGGACCGCACCGTCACCGTGGCCGGCGAGGCGACCGCCCGCACCCTCACCGACCGACCATGAACCCGCTGGCCCGACGGCCCCGTCGGCCCACGCACCCGGTGCCCCCGCACCGGCAGACCGTAGGAAGGAGGGCAGCATGACCACACCGCGTGGTTCCACCGCCCGACGAACCGGCCAGTTGCTCACCGGCTTCGGGTCGCTGGTGGTCCTGGTGGCGTTGCTGGTCGGCGCACCGGTGGCGCTGCTCGCCTTCGCCGGCAACCCGCTGCCCGACCACCTGCCCACCCTCAGCGAGGTCGGCACCGTGCTGACCAGCCGGGACGACGGTCAGCTCTTCATCCGGGCGCTCGCGCTGGTGGGCTGGTTCGGCTGGGCGACGTTCGCCTTCTCGGTGCTGGTGGAGATCGGCGCCCAGGTGACCCGCCGGCAGACACCCCGGCTGCCCGGTATGCGCCGGCAGCAGCGGGCGGCGGCGGCCCTGCTGGGTTCGGTCGCGCTGATCATCGCGGCCAGTCCGGCGGCGAGCGCGGCGGTGACCCTGACCCACCCGATGCCGGCCGCCGCCGGCACCGGCGTGGCGACGACGCTGGACGCCTCGCGTACCGGCCTGGGGGCAGCCCCCAGCGCCGGCATCGGTGGTGCCGCCCTCGGTGCCGCCCCCGGCACCGGTCTCGGTCCCGTCCCGGGTGCCGAGAAGCCGGCCGGGAAGCCGGTCTACCGGGTGGCCCGGGGCGACTACCTGGGCGAGGTGGCCGAACGGTACCTGGACGACTTCGACCGCTACCCCGAGGTGGCCCGGCTCAACGACCTGCGCGACGCCGACCGGATCAGGCCGGGCCAGCTCATCAGGCTCCCCGCCGAGGCCGACGACACCGGTGCCCGGCGGCACGCCAGCGGCCACCTCGTCCCGGGTACGCCCCGCAAGCCGTCGCCGCGCCCGCCCGCCACCACCCCCGGCGGCCAGGCCGACCCGCAGCATCAGGGTGCGCCTTCCACCCCGGGCAGGCCGACCGGACCCGCCGCCGCGAAGCCGACCGGTCCGGCCACCCCGAAGCCCGGGAAGGTCGGGCCGGCCACGCCGCAGACGGCCACCCCGCAGACCGCCCAACCGCCCGCCGAACGACCGGTCGGGGTGCCACCGGCGATGGCCGCCGGGGCGTCCCGGGGCACCCCGGACGACCCGATCAACAGGCCGCTGGCCGTGTCGGCGGTACTGGCCGTGGCGAGCATCGTCGGCGCGCAGATCGGTGCGGTGCTCGGCCTGCGTCGCCGCCCCGTCCGGGTGACCGCCGGCCGCACCTCGGCCGCCCGGATCGCCGCCGCCCGGACGTCCACCACCGGTCGCACCCCCGGCCGCTCGATGGGCAGCCGCGCCTCCGCCGCCCGGGACCTGGTGACCGGCCGCCACCGCCGCGACTGACCCGATTCCCCTTCGCCCGTTACCCCCCAACTCGCCCAACCCCGGGCCGCCCCAGCGAGCCCGCCCCAGCGGGGTCGCCCCGGTGATCAAGAAGTTTGCGTCAAGTGATCAAGAGGTTTGCGTCAAGTTGAAGATCGACTTTGACGCAAACCTCTTGATCGACCTCTGAAAGCGAGAGCGGGGCGGGGCGGGGTGGAGGCGGGAGCGGGGTGGGGGTCAGGGGAGGCGGGTCTGTAGGGTGCCGTCGACCACGCGGGTGGGGAGGATCTGCTGGTCGGTGGCGGACGGGCCGTGGACGACCTCGCCGCCGTTGAGCCGGAACGCCGAGCCGTGCCAGGGGCAGACCACGCAAGCATGCCCGTCGATCTCCTGCACCTCGCCCTCGCCGAGCGGACCGCTCTGGTGCGGGCAGCGCTCCAGCATGACGGTGACCTCGTCGCCGTGCCGGTAGAGGATCACCGAGACGTCGTCCACCTCGCGGGTCACCAGCTTGCGTTGCGGCAGCCCGGCCAGGTCGGCCACCGGCCGCCACCCGTCGCCCATCCGGTGCAGCTCGGAGACGCTCTGGCTGACCTGTGCCCCCTGCTTGTACGCCAGGTGCCCGCCGAGGTACGCCCCGGCGCTCGCCGCGCCCAGCCCCAGGTAGGCCAGGGCCCGCCCGACGCCGTGCCGGCCGGTCAACCGGGCCGCGAGGGAGCCGGCGTAGAGGGTCAGGCCGACGGTGTTGGCGGCGGCGTGCACCAGCCCCACCCGGCGCTGGTCCCGGGAGAGTTCCGCCCAGTCGTTGAGCCCGGCCACGGCGGCGGGAACCGCGCTCACGGTGCCCAGCGCGACCAGGGTGGTGGCCGCCCGACGCTGGCCGGGGAGCAGGTCGACCACCGCGGCGCTGATCCAGGCCCCCACCGGCACCTGCACCATCGCCGGGTGCAGCGGGTGGCCCAGGAAGACGCCGTGCAGCAGGTCGCGTACCCGCTGCGGGCGCAGGGTCGCCTGGACGGCACGTTGCAACCGGTCGCCCGTGCGGTCCAGGGCGGTGGCCTGTTCGAGTTTCGTCATCAACGCTCGCACCCTGTCCGACTTCCCGCCTGACCGGGTCGCAAACCGGGCGACCGGCACCGATCCGGGTTCCCGCCCCGATCAGCCCGACAGCGCCCACGCAGCACCATCGACCCCGCAACATCCCACCACCGCGTCGCGCCCTGACCTGCCCCTGGCGCTCCCGACCCGCCCCGCCATCCAGCGGCGCGCACGTCGTCCGGCCGCGAAGATCCACTCAACGGAGTCCCGACAGCGGCATCAGCGGCCCAGGACACCGCACCATCGCCCCACCAGCGCCATCCCCCGCCAGCCCCGCGCGTGCGGGATGCTGGGGGGATGGCGGTGCATGTTGTCCGGGACGGGGCGGTGACCACGGTGATCCTCGACCGGGCGGCGTCCCGCAACGCCGTCGACGGGCCGACCGCGCGGGCGCTCGCCGACGCGTTCCGCGCCTTCGAGGCCGACCCCGATGCCCGGGTCGCGGTGCTCTGGGGGGCGGGCGGCACGTTCTGCTCGGGTGCCGACCTCAAGGCCATCGGCACGCCCAGCGGCAACCGGGTCGAGCCCGACGGCGACGGCCCGATGGGTCCCACCCGGATGGCACTGTCCAAGCCGGTCGTCGCGGCGATCTCCGGGTACGCGGTGGCGGGCGGCCTGGAACTGGCGCTCTGGTGCGATCTGCGGGTCGCCGAGTCGGACGCGGTGCTCGGGGTGTTCTGCCGACGCTGGGGGGTGCCGCTGATCGACGGGGGCACCGTACGGCTGCCCCGGCTGATCGGCCAGAGCCGGGCGATGGATCTGATCCTCACCGGCCGTCCGGTGCCCGCCGACGAGGCGTACGCGATGGGGTTGGTCAACCGGGTGGTCGCGCCGGGTGAGGCACGGGCGGCGGCCGAGCGGCTGGCCGCCGAGATCGCCAGGCACCCGCAGACCTGCCTACGCAACGACCGGGCGTCGGTGCTGGCCGGGGCTCACCTGCCCGAGCCGGAGGCGCTCGCCGCCGAACTCGCCTACGGGATGGACTCGCTCGCGGCCGACGCGCCTGCCGGCGCGGCCCGGTTCGCCGCCGGTGCCGGCCGCCACGGCGAGTGACCCGACCCGCACCGGAACCACCCGCCAGCCGGCCCGCACCGACCGGGAGCGCCGCCCGGCCGGAGCCGGGCGGCGCGGTGGCTCAGCCCAGATCGTCCAGGGCACTCTGGATGGCCCGGTGGAACGTCGGGTACGCGTAGATCATGTGTCGGAGCTGACTGACCGGTACGGCCGCGTGCACCGCCACCACCAGCGCCGAGAGCACCTCGCCGCCGGCCGGGCCGACCGAGGTCGCCCCGATCAGCACCCCCTGGTCGGCGTCGGCGATCACCTTGATGAAGCCGCCCGGCTCGCTCTTGTGGATCCAGCCCCGGGTGGACGACGACAGCTCGGTGAACCCGACCTGCACGTTGATGCCCCGCTCGCGGGCCTGCCGTTCGGTGAGCCCGACCGCGCCCACCTCGGGGTCGGTGAAGGTGACCCGGGGCAGTGCCCGGTAGTCGGCCCGGGGCACGGTGCCGGCGGCGCCACTGGGGCCGGCCGCGCCCATCGACCCTCCGACGGCGCTGGCCGCGCCCATCGCGCCGCCGACCACGCTGGCGGTGCCGCTGGCGTCGGGGCCGCCCTCGGCCCGCCGGACCCGGTCGAGCACGTCGGCGACCACGATCGACGCCTGGTACATGGCGATGTGGGTGAACGCGCCCTCGCCGGTCACGTCGCCGACCGCCCAGATGCCGTCGGTGACGTGCATCCGGTCGTCCACCGGCAGGTAGCGCTGCCCGGCGTCGATCCCGACGGTGTCCAGCCCCAGCTCGTCCAGGTGGGCCCGGCGGCCGGTGACCACCAGGAGCTGGTCGGCGGCGAACGACCGGTCACCGGCGTGCACGGTGAACGTGTCGCCGTCGTGGTCGATCCGCTCGGCCTTGACGTCGGTGGCGATCTCCACCCCGTCGGCGCGCAGCGCGGCGGCGGCCACCTCGGACGATTCCGGTTCCTCCAGGGCGAGGATCCGGCCGGACGCCTCCAGCACGGTCACCCGGACCCCGAACCGGGCGAAGACCTGCGCCAGCTCGACCCCGATCGCCCCGCCGCCGAGGACCAGCAGGCTCGCCGGCAGCTCCGCCACCTCGATCGCCTGGTGGTTCGTCCAGTACGGGGTGTCGGCCAGCCCGTCGATCGGCGCGATCGAGGGGCGGGTGCCGGTGCCGAGGACGATGCCGTGCCGGGCCTGGAACACCTGGTCGCCGACCCGGACCCGGCCGGGGCCGTCCAGCCGGCCGCTGCCGCGCAGGAAACGGCCGCCCTTGCCGGTGAACCGGTCCACGGCGGCCCGGTCGTTCCAGGTGTCGGTGGCCTCCTCCCGGATGCGTTTCGCCACCGGGGCCCAGTCGGCCCGGACCTGCGCCGACCCGGCCAGCCCGTCGACCCGTCGCGCCTCGGCCAGGGCGTTCGCCGCCCTGATCATCATCTTGCTCGGGATGCAGCCCCAGTACGGGCACTCCCCGCCGACCAGGTCCCGTTCGACGCCGACGACGCTCAGGCCGGCCTCGGCGAGTCGCCCGGCCACCTCCTCGCCGCCCACGCCGAGCCCGACCACGACCACGTCCACCAGTTCCGGCTCTGCCATCCCGCCAGCATTGCGCACGGTCCGGGCCCCGGCCACCGCTCCACCCCGGAATTCCCGCCCCGGTGCGCCGGCCGCCCCCGGCCGGCACCGGCGGACCGGGCCGGCACAGCAGACAGGCCCAGGCCAGCGAAACGGACCGGGCCTGCGCAGCCGGACCGGGCCTGCGCAGCCGGACCGGGTCAGCGGAGCCAGACCGGGTCGGCGCCGGGCACCTCCAGCGGTGGCGGGTAGTCGAGGGTACGGCGGACCTCGGTGGGCAGCCGCCACGGTTGGTGCACGGCCCTGCCGGCGACCGTCGCCAGCTCCGGCACCCAGCGGCGCACGTACCCGCCGTCGGGGTCGTAGCGTTCGGCCTGGCGGACCGGGTTGAGCCCCCGGTACGGACGGCTGTCGTTGCCGGTGCCGGCCACCCACTGCCAGTTGCCGGAGTTGTCGGGCACGTCGCCGTCGAGCAGCCAGCGGGAGAAGACCGCGAGGCCGGGCCGCCAGTCGAGGCCGAGCACCTTGGTCAGGTAGCCGGCGGTGATCAGCCGGGCCCGGTTGTGCATCCAGCCCTCGGCGTGCAGTTGGCGCATGCCGGCGTCCACGATCGGCATGCCGGTGCGGCCGTCGGTCCAGGCGTCCAGTGCCGCCGCGTCGTACCGCCAGTCCTCGGTGGCCCCGCGCCGGTACGCCTTCGCCGCGATCTCGGGGAAGGCGGCGGTGACCTGGTGGTAGAAGTCCCGCCAGCAGAGCTGCCTGACGAACGGGTGCCCCCGGTCGTCGGCCCGGTTCGCCACCGTCAGCGGGGACAGGCAGCCGAACCGCAGGTACGGGCTGAGCCGGGAGGTCTCGTCGGCGGCCAGGTCGTCGTGGATGTCGTCGTACCGGGAAAGGGTGGGCAACCACCGCGTGAGCCGGCGTCGCCCGACGGACTCGCCGCCGACCGCGGCGTCCGGCGACTCCCCCTGCGGTGCCGCCGGCAGCCGACCGACGGCGACCCCGGTGGGCAGCGTGACCCGCCGGGGCGCGGCCAGCTCCTCCCGCCACCGCGCCCCCGACCAGACCCGGTGGTAGGGGGTGAACACCCGGTAGTGGTCGCCGCCGCCGGGCCGCAGCTCCCCCGGTTCGACGACGGTCACCCCGGGGAAGAGCCGCAGGAACATCCGGTGCCTGTCGCACTCGGCGCGCAGTCGCCGTTCCCGGCGGTGGGCGTAGCGGCTGACGTCGGCGGACAGCCCGATCCCCTCGGCGTCGACCTCGCGGGCGAGCCGGATCGTCTCGGCGACCGGGTCGCCCCGGCGGATCACCAGGTCACCGCCGAGCGTGCGCAGGGTGTCCCGCAGTTCGGCGAGGCACTGGTGCAGGAAACGGTTGCGGTTGGGCGAGTGGCCGGTCAGCGCCGGGTCGAGGACGTACAGCGGCACCACCCGGTCGAACGCGGCGCAGGCCGTCGCCAGAGCCGGGTGGTCGTGCACCCGTAGGTCGCGGGTGAACAGCACGACCGCCGTACGGCCGCTCACGACACCGCCGGGCCGGGCACCACGACCGGGGTGCCGGTACGGGTTAGCAGCGCCTTCGCCGCCACCGCGAGCCGTCGCCGCTGGGGCACCACGGCCCGCCGGGCGAACACGTCGTAGTCCTGGGCGGCGACCTCGTCGAGGATGCCGCCGTAGAGGGCGTAGGCGGTGCGCATGCACGCCTGGGAGGCGGGGGCGAGCAGGGTGATGCCGGGCGCGGCGGCGGCGTAGTGGGCCTGGGCGCGGGTCACCTCGTACTCGACGAGGTCGCGGATGCGGTCGGTGCTGCGGCCGGCGGCCCGCGCGGCGAGCAGGTCCTCGCGGGTGACGTTGAACTTGGCCAGGTCCTCGTCGGGCAGGTAGGTGCGGCCCCGGTCGAGGTCCTCGGCGACGTCCCGGATGAAGTTGGTGAGCTGGAAGGCGAACCCGAGCTGCCGGGCCGGCTCCCGGGCGGCGACCGGGTCGGTGCTGCCGAGGATGGGCAGCATCATGGTGCCGATGACCGCCGCCGAGCCTTCCATGTAGTCGAGCAGGTCGTCGTAGGTCGGGTAGGCCATGACGGTCAGGTCCATCGCCATGCTGCGCAGGAACGACGCGAAGTCGGCGCGGTCCAGGTCGAACACGGCGATGGTGTGCAGCACCGCCGGCAGCAGCGGGTCGTCGACCGGTTCGCCGTGCAGTCCGGCGACGAAGCGGGCACCCCAGGCGTCCAGGCGGGCGGCGCGTTCGGCGGGCGGCAGGTCCTCGGTGCGGTCGACGATCTCGTCGGCGTAGCGGGTGAATCCGTACAGGGCGTGCACGTGCCGCCGTTTCCATGCGGGCAGCAGCCGGGTGGCGAGATAGTAGGTGCGGCCGTGGTGTTTGTGCAGCTCCTGGGAGCGGGCATAGGCAGCGGTGAGATCGGTGTCCACCCGGGCCTCCTCGGATTCGACGCAGCAATCGACGCAACTCGTAACCCTAGGGTACGCTCCCCCACATGGCCAACGACGCAGTTGCGGGTAATGCGCTCCGCGTCGCACCGGAACAGCCGGGAGCGACGGACGATCCGGTCCGCGGCGTACTGGCCGCTTACGCCCGTGACCTGGTCAACGGGGTCGACGAAACGTTGTCGGCGTTCCTCGCCCGCGAGGTCGACGCGCTGACCGAGATCGACGCAGCGATGGGCGGTTTCGCCGCGACGGCACGCGACTGCGTGCTGGCCGGCGGCAAGCGGGTGCGCCCGACCTTCGCCTACTGGGGCTGGCGGGGGGTGGTGGGCGGCGACGAGCCGCTGCCCTCGGTCCTGCCCGCGCTCGCCGCACTGGAACTCCTGCACACCTTCGCCCTGGTGCACGACGACGTGATGGACGCCTCCGACACCCGGCGCGGCCTGCCGACCGCCCACCGGGCCGCCGCCGAGCGGCACGTCACCGCCGGACACACCGGCGACCCGCACCGGTTCGGCGAGTCGGTCGCCGTCCTCATCGGCGACCTCTGCCTGGTCTGGGCCGACCGGCTGCTCGCCCACGCCGCCCTGCCGCCGTCCCGGCTGATGGAGGTGCGGCGCTGCTACGACCAGATGCGGGTCGAGACCATCGCCGGGCAGTACCTCGACGTGCTCGGCGAGAACGACGCGGCGAACTGGTCGGTGGACCGGGCGCTGCGGGTGGCCCGCTACAAGACGGCCAGCTACACGGTGCAGCGTCCGCTGCTCTTCGGTGCCTGCCTGGCCGGCACCGACGCCGACGCGCCGCTGATCGCCGCGTACACCCGGTACGGGCTGGCGGTCGGTGAGGCGTTCCAGCTCCGCGACGACCTGCTCGGCGTCTACGGCGACCCGGCCACCACCGGCAAGCCGGCCGGCGACGACCTGCGTACCGGCAAGCCGACCACGCTGCTGATGCTCGCCCGGCAGCTCGCCACCGGCGGCCAGCGGCGGGCGTTGGAGCGGGCCGGCAGCCCCACCGGCGTCCGGGAGCTGGCCCGGCTGGCCGACCTCGTCGCCGACACCGGGGCGGTCGCCCGGGTGGAACACATGATCTCCGACCGGGTCGCCGACGCGCTGGCCGCGCTGGAGACCGCGTCGATCGACGAGACCGCGCGCACCGCGCTGACCGGTCTCGCCACCGCCGCCACCACGCGGCGGGCTTGATGGGCAACTTCGTGAAGGAGGTGGTCGCGTGCGGACCGTGACGGGACGTACGGACCGGGTGGTGGTCGTGGGCGCGGGCCTGGGCGGGCTGGCGTGCGCGCTGCACCTGGCCGGCAGCGGCCGGCAGGTGACCGTGCTGGAACGCGAACCGGTGCCGGGCGGTCGGGCCGGCCGGCTCAGCGTCGACGGGTACGAGTTCGACACCGGCCCCACCGTGCTCACCATGCCCGACCTGATCGCCGAGGCGCTGGGTGCGGTCGGCGAGGAGTTGCACGACTGGCTCGACCTGACCCCGCTGGACCCCGCCTACCGGGCCTACTACCCGGACGGCTCCACGCTGGACGTGATCACCGACACCACCCGGATGGCGGCCGAGATCTCCCGGGTCTGCGGCCCGCGCGAGGCCGACGGCTACCTGCGGTTCGTCGACTATGCCCGCAACCTGTGGAACTGGGAGCGGGCCGACTTCATCGACCGCAACCTGGACGCCCCGACCGACCTGCTCACCGGCAACCTGCTGAAACTGCTGGCGAACGGGGCGTTCCGCCGCCTCCAAACCAAGATCAACCAGTTCTTCTCCGACCCGCGCACCCAGCGGATCTTCTCCTTCCAGGCGATGTACGCCGGGCTCGCGCCGCACGACGCGCTGGCCATCTACAGCGTCATCGCGTACCTCGACTCGGTGGCCGGGGTCTACTTCCCGCGCGGCGGCATCCACGCGGTCTCCAAGGGGATGGCCGGCGCGGCCGAGAAGCACGGCGTCCAGATCCGGTACGACACCACGGTCGCCCGGGTGGAGACCGCCAACGGCCGGGCCACCGGCGTGGTCACCGCCGACGGCGAGCTGATCCCGGCCGACGTGGTGGTGCTCAACCCGGACCTGCCGGTCGCCTACCGCGACCTGCTGCCCGAGGGTCGGCAGCGGAAGCTGACCTACTCGCCGTCCTGCGTCGTCCTGCACGTCGGATCGACGCAGGGGTATGGGAAGATCGCTCATCACAACATCCACTTCGGACGGTCCTGGAAGGGCACCTTCGACGAGGTGATCGGGCGCGGTGAGCTGATGACCGACCCGTCGCTGCTGGTCACCAACCCGAGCCGGACCGACCCCTCGGTCGCCCCGGCCGGCCGGCACACCTACTACGTGCTGGCCCCGGTGCCCAACCTCGACCGGGCCCCGTTCGACTGGCGGGGTGACCTGAGCCGGCGCTACGCCGACCAGCTCGTCACCACCCTGGAGGAACGCGGGTACGTCGGGTTCGGCGCCGGCATCGAGGTGTTGCGTACGATCACCCCCGCCGAGTGGGAGGAGCAGGGAATGGCCGCCGGTACGCCGTTCGCCGCCGCGCACAGCCTCTTCCAGACCGGGCCGTTCCGCCCGTCCAACCTGCACCGCAGCCTGTCCAACGTCGTCTTCACCGGTTCCGGCACCCAGCCCGGCGTGGGCGTGCCGATGGTGCTGATCTCCGGCAAGCTGGCCGCCAACCGCATCACCGGCGCGGGTCGGTGACCGCGTGAAATCCCGGGAGGGCCACCTCGTCGAGCTGGTCGACGACACCGGCCAGGTGCTCGGCGAGGCCACCGTCGCCGCCGCCCACCAGGCACCCGGGCGGCTGCACCGGGCCTTCTCGGTGCTGCTCGTCGACCCGGACGGCCGGGTGCTCCTGCAGCAACGGGCCCGGGTCAAGACCCGGTTCCCGCTGCGCTGGGCCAACTCCTGCTGCGGGCACCCGCTGCCGGGCGAGTCGCTGGCCGAGGCGGCCAACCGCCGGCTCGCCGAGGAGCTGGGCACCGGACCGGTGTCGTTGACCGAGGTCGGCGTCTATCTCTACTACGCCGAGGACCCGGCCACCGGTCGGGTCGAGTTCGAGTACGACCACGTGCTGCGGGCCGACGTGCCGGCCGACCTCCCCCTCGGGCCCGACCCGGACGAGGTGGCCGAGCTGCGCTGGGCCGATCCGGCCCGGTTGATGGCCCAGATCGACGCCGACCCACGCACGTACTCCCCCTGGCTCGGCGGGGTGGTGAGCCGGCTGCTCCACCCGACCCCGACCGGTCCCGAAGCCCCCACCGGCGATCCCCGTGCCGCCTCCACCACCCCGTCCGGCCACCGGGTGGACCACGCGTCGGAGCGGTCGGGTGGTCGATGAGCCGCTGAGCGCGGGGGCCGTGGCACGCCGGCTGGGTGTGGCGGTCACCACGCTGCGCACCTGGCACCAGCGCTACGGCCTCGGCCCCAGCCAGCACGTCCCGGGCCACCACCGGCGCTACACGGCTGCCGATCTGGCCCGCCTGGAGATCATGCGCAAGCTCACCGCCGAGGGGGTCACCCCGGCGGAGGCGGCCCGCTGGGCGAAGCAGAGCCCGGTCGTCCCCGGTGCCGGGGTCGCCTCCGGGCTGCGGGCGGGCGCCGGCCGTGACGGCGGCGGGCAGACCATCCCGGTCGGCCGGGCCGGTCCGGCGGCCCGGGGACTGGCCCGCGCCGCCATGCGGCTGGACTCGGCGGTGATCAGCGACACGATCTCGCACGCCCTGGCCACCGACGGGGTCGTCGCCACCTGGGAGGGGCTGCTCCGGCCGGTACTGGCCGGCATCGGGGAACGGCACGTCGCCACCGCCGGTCTGATCGACGTGGAACACCTGGTGTCCCGGTGCGTCTCCGAGGCGTTCGCGGCGGTCGCCCGGGCCGGCCGGCCCACCGGGCCGGCCCGCATCCTGCTCTCCTGCGCCGACGAGGAGCAGCACACCCTGCCGCTGGAGGCGCTGGCCGCGGCGCTCGCCGAGGCGGGGGTGAGCTACCGGATGCTCGGGGCCCGGGTGCCGGCGGCGGCGCTCGTCGAGGCGGTCAACCGGACCGGGCCGGCGGCCGTGGTGGTCTGGTCGCACACCCGGCCGACCGCCGACCCGACGCAGCTGTCCGCACTGCTCGCGGTGCCCCGCCGGCCGCTGCTGGTGCTCGCCGCCGGGCCGGGCTGGCGGGCCGACACGCTGCCCGCCGGGGTGGTCCGCCCGGTCGACCTGGCCGAGGCGGTCTCGCTCGCGCTGGCCGTACGGGACTCGCTGGACCAGTCGACGGGGGCCGACCGGACCTGACACATTTCGCTTTCGTGAACTACCGTCGGGGCCGTCCGCGTACCCCATCCCCCGGAGTGACGATGCGTTCACGCCCCGTCCTGGCGGTCGCCCTCGGCCTGCTCCTGCTGGTCGCCGGCTGCGGCGACCAGCACCGGAACGTCCGGCCGGCAGCGGCACCCGCCCCGAGCACCACCGCGCCGGAGCCGGCCCACACCCCGTCGCCGAGGCCGGCGCCCACCACCAAGTCGAAGCCCCGGCTCCGGCCGAAGCCCAAGACGCTCCCCGCCGGGCTGCGCAAGGCGACCGGGGTACGCGCGGTGGCGTTGACCTTCGACGACGGCCCCGACCCGACCTGGACGCCCCGGGTGCTCAACCAGCTCCGGGCGAACAAGGTCAAGGCGACGTTCTGCGTGGTCGGCACCCAGGTGCGCAAGCACCCGGAGCTGGTGGCCCGGATCGTCCGCGAGGGGCACCAGCTCTGCAACCACAGCTGGCACCACGACGTCGACCTGGGCCGCCGGCCGGTCGCCGACATCCGGGCCGACCTGGTGCGCACCAACCAGGCCATCACCAAGGCGGTCCCGGGCGCGAAGGTGCCGTTCTACCGGCAGCCCGGTGGCCGGTGGACGCCGGAGGTGGTGCAGGTCGCCAAGGAACTCGGCATGCGGTCGCTGCACTGGACCGTCGACCCCCAGGACTGGGCGAAGCCCACGTCCGGGGTGATCTCCGGACGGATCAAAAGTTCTTCCCGACCCGGTGCGGTGGTGCTGATGCACGACGGCGGAGGCGACCGGAGCCGCACCCTGGGTGCCGTTCCACAGGTCATCGGCGACCTCAAGCGCCGTTTCGGCATCGCTCCACCTCGCTGACCTGCTACTTTGCCGGGCCGCACCCCGGCGGGCATACCGGTTTGGTCGACCGCCGGGGCATGGCATATGCTTCTCATGCCTCCGGCGGGGCCGGATGGGAGCAAGTCCGCTTGAAGTTGCGAGTGTGCAATGATGGCGGGGCCGCCCTCATCGTCTAGCGGCCCAGGACGCCGCCCTTTCAAGGCGGTAGCACGGGTTCGAATCCCGTTGGGGGCACGATCCGGCCCAGCCGGAGGCAACAGAGCAAGGTCCTGTGGAGCAGTTGGAGTGCTCGCCGCCCTGTCAAGGCGGAGGTCGCGGGTTCAAGTCCCGTCAGGACCGCCAGCGCCGACGCCGCGTGCACCAATGCGCGGCGTTCTGCGTATCGGGACGCGGCACCCTGTCGGCGGAGACCCCGCCCTCCGGGTACCATGTCCCGAAGTACCAGGCCAGGTAGCTCAGTTGGTACGAGCGTCCGACTGAAAATCGGAAGGTCGGCGGTTCGACCCCGCCCCTGGCCACATAGCCTTTCGCCGGGCTACAGAGAGCGGTGACCTGCGGAAACGCGGTCACCGTTTTCGTGTATCCGGGCCCTGTCCGGCATCGACCACCGCCGTGCACCGCCCACCCCGGGACATCCAGGAGCCTCGCTGCCCACTGACCGGAAAGAGCCGGTACATGGCGCTGCGGAGCGCATCCCCAGCCGGTATGGTCCGGGCCTATGGGACAGGAGAAGCCAGATCCGGAGGGCGTCCATCAGGACGTCGACCGGTACTCGCTGCGCTGCACCCTCCTCGTCCCCGCCCCGGCGGAGCAGGCGTTCGCGGTCTTCACCGGTTCGCTGGCCGACTGGTGGGTCCGCGAGTACACCTGGTCCGGGCCGGCGGCGCTCGCCGAGCTGGGGATGGAACCCCGGGCCGGCGGCATGCTCTACGAGATCGGCCCGTACGGCTTCCGGGGAGACTGGGGGCGGGTGCTCACCTGGGACCCGCCGCGTCGGCTCGTGTTCACCTGGCAGCTCGGCCCCGACCGGGTGCCGGTGCCCGATCCGGCGCGGGCCAGCGAGGTGGAGGTGCTGTTCCTGCCGGACGAGTCCGGACGGACCCGCGTCGAGCTGGAGCACCGCCACTTCGACAGGCACGGTGAGGCCGCCGAGGGCTACCGGGCGGCGTTGACCGCCGGCTGGTACGAACTGCTCGGCCGTTACCAGGGCACCGTCAGCCGGACCGCCCCCGACCCGCTCTGAGGGGCGGGCGCACCACGCGGGAGGACCGGGCCGGTCAGCGGGGCGGACCGCCCAGCGGCGTCCGGCCGGTCGGGCGACCGACCGGATCGGGACCGCCGAGGTCGGCCCGGTGGCCGGCCGCCGCGCCCGCGCCGAAACCGGAGCCCGCGAGCCGGCGGGTCGGCGCGGTACGCAGCCGGGGGTAGACCTCGGCGACCCGGCGGGCCACCCGGTCCGAGCGGTCGGCCAGCACCAGCGCCACCGACGGGGTGCCGCGTTCCGCCGCCGCGCCCGCCTCGGCGGCCCGCAGCCGTTCGGCGACCACCCGGGCGAAGCCGGCCAGCCAGGAGCGGCGGAAGGCGGCCGGCTGCTCACCGGGCGGTACGGCGGTGCCGGCGAGCCCGTGCGCGGCCTGCACGAGCAGCGAGGTGAACAGCAGGTCGACCCGTTCCAGGTCGCTGGCGAAGCCGAACAGGTGCAGCGCGAACCCGCTGCCGTCCGGCCGGCGTACGCAGCGGCAGCGCAGCGGGTCGGCCACCGCCGCGAGCAGCCCGGCCTTGTCCCGGGCGTACGGGGCGACGACGTCGACCACCCGGTCGCCGACCGGGTCGGTGGTGGGGTCGCGGGCGGCCAGCAGGGCCCGGTCGACGCCGTACCGGGCGATCAGCTCGGTGGCCTTGGCGGTGAACGCGGCCGACTCGGCGGGGGTGCAGGCCGGGTCCTCGGCCTGGGCCAGGAGCTTGCGCACCTTGCTGAGCATCGCCTCGGACATGCGTCACTGGTACCACAGCGGGTTCACGGTTCTGTCACAGCGGGATCAGAGATCGACAGATATCATCGCCACTCACCGCACCCTGTTCGCAACTCAGGGTCCGCCCCTCTTCCCCTGGAGGCACCACCATGGCATCCCGGACCGCCCGGCTGACCGCGCTCGCCGCCACCCTGCCCCTGCTCTGGTTCGGCACACCCGCCCAGGCCGCCCCGGAGACGAACCTCTCCGCGTCGGCCGCCACCTGCTACGGCGGGGCGGTCCGGTCGTACTTCCAGGTCGGCGGGTGGGGCGGGGACGCCGGGCCGTACAAGGCGAGCACCAGGTGCAAGGACGTCAACGTCAAGAACAGCAGCGAGTTCGGCACCGAGGCGTGCGTGGTCTTCATCGACAAGACCAACAAGTGCAACTACCTCACCTACCTGCCGGCGAAGTCGGACTGGATCACCGTCGCCACCAACGTGCGCGACGGCGCGAACTTCAAGGTCCGCTTCACCAACCTGCGCTACGAGTACGAGCCGCTGGTGGCGTACCACGCGTACTGATCCGCGCCGCCGGCCCTGCCGCCGACTGGCGGTGGGGCCGGGCGGGTCAGCCGGCCCGGCTGCGCAGCGTCGCCACCGCCGAACCGGCGAGGGTGAGCAGGCAGTCCGGCAGTTGCCCGTCGGCGACCGCCGCCCCGAACAGCGCCTCGCCGGTGTCGGCGTCGTGGTTGGCGTACGCGCTGACGAACCGGGCCACCCAGCGGGTGTCGTACCCCGCCTCGTCGATGCCGGGGAAGTCCAACGCGCACGCGCCGGGCGGCGGCGGGTCGCCGACCATCGTCGCGGCCAGGGTCCAGGCGACCGTGTACGCCCCGGCGAGCCCCGACCGGTCCACCACCGCGTCGAATGTGCCGACCACGGCGGCGCCGTCCCCGGTCAGCGCCGAATGGAGTACGGCGGTAGCGTCAGCGAGCGTCTGATCCGGTACGTCGGTCACCAGCGGCACAGTAGGACGCCAGGTCAAGCGCTCGGGCACCGGAAACGGTGACCACCTGCCGGGACAACGTGACGCAGCGTGCGCTGCACTGTCGGGCCGACGACGAGGGCCGCCTCCCTGGTCCCACGGCCCCCGCCGGCACGCTATGGTGCGCACCGGACCTGCGCCGGAGGAAGGACCACCATGCTCGTAACCCGCGGCCCGCGCGCGGCCATCCTGGCGGCCTGTGCGTCGTTGCTGCTCGCCGTCAGCGCGTGCGGGACGACCGACAAGCCCGAGGAGGCGGCCACCCCGCAGGTGCGTCTGTACGGCACCGACGGCAACATGCAGAACTCCTTCGCCGCCGAGCTGAAGGACCGGGCCGACCTCGTCGACGGCATGAAGGGCACCACCCCGCTCACGCCGCTCAGCGACGACTTCAAGCAGCGGCTGCGCACCGTCGACGCGAAGCTGACCGACTACCTCTACGCGGCGGAGTCGTACGACGCGGTGATGATCAGCGCGCTGGCCGCCCAGCTCGCCGGCAGCACCGATCCGGCCGACATCGCCAAGCAGATCGTCGGGGTGACCACCAACGGCCAGCGCTGCACGGACGCGGCGAGCTGCCTGGCGCTGGCCCGGGACGGTCAGGACATCGAGTACCGCGGCCCGTCGCTGAACCGGGCCGGGTTCACCGATCTCGGTGAGCCGGCCACCGCCAGCTACGCGACCCTGCACTTCGACAACCAGAAGATCAACGACGCGAAGACCGAGTTCGTCGGCGCGGGGGACGAGTCCGGGGTGAGCACCAAGGCCGCGCCGAAGCCGAAGAAGCAGCGGGGCGGGCGCAACGACCGCAGCGACGGCTCCCCGCTGATCCTCGGTGGCCTGCTGCCCAAGACCGGCGACCTGGCCCTGGCCTATCCGCCGCTGGCCGCCGGCGTGGCACTGGCGATCAAGGAGATCAACGCCGCGGGCGGGGTGCTCGGCGACCCGGTGACCTGGTTCGACGGTGACGACGGCACCAACCCGGCCGTCGCCAAGGCCACCGTGGCCTCGCACGTCAGGAACAAGGTCCAGGTCATCATCGGGGCCGCCGCGTCCGGGATCTCCGCCGCCGTGCTGCCGGACGTGGTGGCGGCCGGCAAGATCCTGTTCTCGCCGTCCAACACCGACGCGGGGTTGAGCCAGGCCGACGACAAGGGCCTCTACTTCCGGACCGCCCCGCCGGACAGCCTCCAGGGTCGGGCGCTGGCCGACGTGATCCTCCGGGACGGCCCGCACAAGATCGTGGTGGTGGCCCGCAAGGACTCCTACGGCGAGGGCCTCCAGGAGACCGTCCGCGCCGAGCTGGAGCGGGCCGGCTTCGGCACCGACCGGGTGAAGCTGCTCACCTACGAGCCGCCGGCCGACGCCAAGGCCCCGCCCGTCGACTTCGGCAGCCTGGCCGGCGAGATCAAGAACTACCAGCCGGAGGCGGTGCTGGTCATCGGCTTCGGTGAGTCCGCCGGACTGATCAAGGCACTGGCCGACGCGGGCGTACCGATCCGGCACTGACGCGACGTCGGCGGGGGCGGCACCGGTCGAGGTGCCGCCCCCGCCGACGTTCAGCGGGGCCGGCGACGTTCCAGGAAGTCGGTCATCCGGCGGTGCTTCTCCTCGTCCTCGAAGAGCACCGCCTGGCTGACCAGATCGAGCTGCGGGTGGGCACCGGGCGGGGCGTCCACCGCGAGCTTGGTCAGCCGCAACGCCAGGGCGGAACCCTTCGCCATCTCGTCGAGCAGCCCGTGCGCGGTGGGCAGCAGCTCCGCCGGCTCCGCCACCACCCGGTTGACCAGGCCGATCCGCAGCGCCTCGTCGGCGTCGACCCGGCGGCCGGTGAAGAGCAGTTCCTTGGCCCGGCCCTCGCCCACCAGGGCCGGCAACCGGTGGGTCGCCCCCGCGCCGGCCAGGATGCCCAACCGCACCTCCGGTTGACCGAAGACCGCCCGTGCCGTGCACACCCGCAGGTCGCAGGCGTACGCCAGCTCCGCACCGCCGCCCAGTGCGGGGCCGTCCACCGCCGCCACGCTCGGCATCGGCAGCGCCCGCAGGCGGGCGAAGGCCGCCGAGTTGATCGCGGCGAGCGCGTCCAGCCGGCCCCGCTCACGCAGCTGACCGATGTCGGCCCCGCCGGCGAAGAGCCCGTCCGTTCCGCCGGTGAGCAGCAGCAGCCGGGGCCGGGCCTCCAGCGCGGCGCAGACGTCGTGCAGCGCGCCGATCAGGTCGGCGTCGATGGCGTTACGTTTCTCCGGCCGGTCCAGCGTCACCACCACCCGGTCGGGCAGCTCCTCCACCCGTAGCCCGCTCACTGCCGGCGACCGTCCTTCCACACGTAGAAGCCCTGGCCGGACTTCTTGCCGAGCTTCCCGGCGGCGACCATCTCGACCAGCAGCGGCGGCGGGGCGAACCGGTCACCGTAGGCGGCCTGGAGGGTACGGGCGATGTCCAGCCGCACGTCCAGCCCGACGAGGTCGGTCAGCTCCAACGGGCCGACCGGGTGCCGGTAGCCGAGCACCATCGCCTTGTCCACGTCGGCCGGTGCGGCCACCCCGTCGGCGACCATCCGGATCGCCTCCAGGCCGAGGGTCACCCCGAGCCGGGAGGTGGCGAAGCCGGGCAGGTCGCGTACGACGACGGGGTCCTTGCCCAACCGGTCGGCGAGCGCCACGGCCGCCACGGTGGTCTCCGGCGCGGTGGCCGCGCCGACCACCACCTCCAGCAGGGTCATCGCCCAGACCGGGTTGAAGAAGTGCAGCCCGAGGAAGGACTCCGGCCGGGCCAGCCCCTCGGCCAGCTCGCCGATGGGGATGCTGGAGGTGTTGCTGCCCAGCAGGGCCGGGTGCAGCCGTTCGGCCTCGGCGAGCACCGACCGCTTCAGGTCGGGCCGCTCGGGCACCGCCTCGACGATCACCTCCGGTGCCGGGGCGACCTCGGCGAGCGCCCCCCGCAGGGTGATCCGGTCCCGCTGCGCGGCGGCGGCCTCGGCGTCGAGCTTCCCCCGCTGCACCGCCCGCGCGCACAGCTCGTCGAGGCGGTCGGCTGCGGCCCCGGCCCGCGCCCGGTCCACCTCGACCAGTTCGACCGTGTAGCCCACACCGGCCGCCACGTAGGCGATGCCGAGCCCCATCGTGCCGGCCCCGACGACGACAAGACGACTCATGGACGCTCCCTCACTGCGCACGGCGGCGTACGGGGTCTCCGGCACGCCCTGCCGCTCGCTCCGCTGGCTCATGGGTGCGACCCTATGCAGCACCGTTCCCGGCGGCATGCGTGGGGGACCGCCGCACCGGGTACTGACGGGCCAACGCCAAGGGAAGGAACCAGTCGACATGAGCCAGGCACCGGAGACCGTGGACAGCGGCACCACCGACGGCACGGCGGTCGTGGAGACGCGCGGCGACGAGCGCATCGACCTGCTCCGCGCCGACACCAACAACGACGGCAAGACCGACGTGTGGGTGGTGGACACCGACGGCGACGGCCGGGCGGACCTGTTCCAGTTCGACACCGACGGTGACGGCAAGGTCGACATCACCATGGTCGACATCGACGAGGACGGCACCCCGGACGAGGTGGTCGACGGCGACGGCGGCCTCCCCCCGGAGCCGCTTCCCCCGACCGTCCAGGTCTGACGCGGGCGCGGGGGGCCCGTCCGGGCCCCCCGCTCACCGCCCGGTCAACCGCAGGGTGGCCAGGTAGTACGGGGCGTCGCGGTCGTCCACGTCGGTCAGCCGCCACGGGGTGCCCCGGACCAGTTCGGCCAGTTCCTCGGCGGAGCAGACCAGGTAGTCGAACCACTGCGTGCCGAGTTCGCGGTAGCGCAGCCGCAGCCGCAGTTGCCCGCCCAGCCGCCCCCGCCGCCGGTTGCGCTCGTGGTAGCCGGTGTGCACCGGGTCGGTGGTGCCGTACGGGTCGGTGCCGTGCGCGATGATCTGCGCACCGGGCCGGGCCAGGGCGGCCAGCGCGGCGAGGAACGCCGGTGCCCGCTCCCGCCCCTCGAACAGCCCCAGGTTGTTGCCGAGCAGCAGGAACGTGTCGTAACGCCGGCCGTCGGCGACGTGCTCGTCGACGGTGCCGAGGACGAGGTCCCGCACGCCCCGGTGCCGGCTGACCCGCAGCGCCCCGGGCGAGGTGTCCAGCCCGGTGACGGGGATGCCGCGCTCCTGGAGCACCAGCGCGATCCGCCCGCCCCCGACGCCGACGTCCAGGGTGGCGCCCCGGGTCCGCTCCACGGCCCGGTGGTCGTACGGCTGCCAGTGTTCCGGCCCGTCCAGGTAGTGCGCGGCGGGCGCCCCGTTGACCAGTCCGTCGTCCCGTTCGATGATCTCGATGACCGGTCGGGGCAGCCGCCCGCCGACCAGCGGCCGGGGGCCGACCCCGGTGTGCACCGCGTACGCGTCACGCAGCAGTTCGCCGAACACGTCGCCGAGTCGAGGTTCTCCGGTCACGACCTGCACGGTATCCGGGTCCGTCCGCCGTATCCTGGGCGGCGTGACCGACCTGGACCGCCTGGCGGCGGAGAAGTACATCCTGTTGACGACGTTCCGCAAGGACGGCCGCGCGGTGTCCACCCCGGTCTGGGCGGTCCGCGACGACGACACGCTGGCGGTCTGGACGGTCGCCGACTCGGGCAAGGTCAAGCGGATCCGGCGGGACGGCACGGTGACGGTGGCCCCGTGCGACGTGCGCGGCCGTCCGCTGGGTGAGGCGGTGCCGGGTCACGCGGTGCTCTGCGGTCCGCAGGAGAGCAGCCGGATCCGCGACCTGCTCAAGCGCAAGTACCGGCTGCTGGGGCGGTTGACCCTGCTCGGCAGCCGGCTGCGCCGGGGTGAGGCGGGCACCGTCGGCATCCGGATCAGCCTGACCGGCCCGCCGGGGTGACCGGGTCCGGCGGGCGGGCTCGCCGGAGCGGCCGGGGGTGGAGACGACTCAGGGGCGGTGGTACGTCGCTGCTGCGACGTCCGCCCGCCCCTGAGGTCCGTAACGTTCTGACCGGGTCAGTCTCCCTGGCGCTGCTGGGGGATCTGGCCCTGTAGCAACGCCCGCACCTCCGACTCACGGTACCGACGGTGTCCGCCCAGGGTTCGGATCGCGCTGAGCTTCCCCGCCTTGGCCCACCGGGTCACCGTCTTCGGGTCGACACGGAACATCGACGCCACCTCGGCCGGCGTGAGTAGCGGCTCTGGTTCGTGCGTTCGCGATGCCATCGGTCACTCCTCCACATGGATAGACATCGGCCGGGGTCCCGCCGGCCGACGCGTCTCCCATGGTCCGGCTAGTCCCCGATGTCCGACATGGGCCGAACGGCCGAAGGTCCCTAGACGGACGGATGAACCATGCCCGATTTATCTGACTTTTACACGGCAGAAAGTACCTTATTCGGACTCATGATCACGGTTCGTGATGCGTCAACTACGAGTGTGACTCATAATTGACAGCTCGAATGGGCGATATACGGTCAATTGCACCGCTCCAGCAACTGGATCGCGCGCCACCGCGCCACCAACCGGTCGTACGCCGCCGACGCCTCGTCCGTCTCGCCCCGGGAGAGCCCGGCCAGGCCGCCCGCCACCAGCTCCGGAGAGTCGTCCGCGGCCAACGTCTCGTCGGAGAGCAACTGCACCAGGCCGCCGTAGTCCAACTCGACCACCGACCGGGGGTGGAACTCCTCCAGCCACCGGGCGGCCTCCTCGACCGCCTCGGTGATCGGCGCGGCACCTATCGACTTCCTGAGCACCGCCAGCGCCCGCGAGGCCCGCCGACGGGCCTTGGAGATCTCCGTGCGGTAGCGCAGCGCCCGCCGGTCCGGTCGGGTGACCAGCTCCCGCTCGCCCGCCTCGACCAGCACGAACCACCGCAGCGGCACCCCCCAGGTGGCGATCTGCTCGTGCAACCGGGGCACCCCGTGCTCCAGCACCCGGGCACCGCTGCGCCAGTCCTCCACCACGGTCTTGGCCTGCCCGGCCAGCACCGGCGGGACGAACGCGTCGGCGATCACCGACGGCACCCCTTCCCGGGCGCTCAGGGCGGCCTCGGCCACCCGGACCCGCAGGTTCCACGGGCAGACCAGCAGCGCGTCGTCGACCTCCAGCACGTACGCCTCGTCGGGCAGGTCGGGCAGTCGCGTCCAGCCCGCGCCGAGCGCCGCGATGACCGCGCTCCGTTGCCGGCCCGGCCCCTCCAACGGGGCCACCGCCCGACCCTCCCGCACGTAACGCCGCCAGTACGACTGACGGTCCCGGTCGAAGGCGGTCAGCGGCTCGTACACGCGCAGGTAAGAAGCGAAGAGCGACGGCACCGCGCGATCCTCCCACGAAACCTCTTACCGGTGCCGCCGCCGTCGGAGGCGACCGGAACGCCACCGGCGGGCGACGCCCGGAGCGGACCGGCGGGCGACGCCCACCGCGCCGCCGACGGACGACGCCCGGACGACCGGGTCGCGCGCGACGTGGACGACGGCACCATTTCCGACCGATATTAGGCTGACCAGCGCCGGCAGCATCCCCGCCGGCCGAGAAGGTCCGCGCCCCACAAGGGCGCACACCGACACCAGGAGTGAGCCATGGGCGTATTCGTGAGCACCGACGACCCCGGACCGGCCGGTCACGAGCAGGTCGTCTTCTGCCAGGACAGGCAGAGCGGCCTCAAGGCGATCATCGGGATCTACTCGACCGCGCTGGGGCCCGCGCTGGGCGGCACCCGGTTCTACCCGTACGCCAGCGAGGAGGCGGCGCTGGCCGACGTGCTGGACCTCTCGCGCGGGATGGCGTACAAGAACGCGCTGGCGGGGCTGGACCTGGGCGGCGGCAAGGCGGTCATCTGGGGAGATCCGGACCAGGTCAAGAGCGAGGCGCTGCTGCGCGCGTACGGACGGTTCGTGCAGTCCCTGGGCGGGCGCTACTACACCGCCTGCGACGTGGGCACCTACGTGGCCGACATGGACGTGATCGCGCGGGAGACCCGGTACGTCACCGGTCGCAGCGTGGAGCACGGCGGGGCGGGGGACTCCTCGGTCCTCACCGCCTGGGGCGTCTTCCAGGGGATGCGGGCCGCCGCCGAGCACGTCTGGGGCAACCCCAGCCTGCGCGGACGCCGGGTCGGGGTGGCCGGGCTGGGCAAGGTCGGCAGGCACCTGACCGGGCACCTGGTCGACGACGGGGCCGAGGTGGTGGCGACCGACGTCGACCCGCGGGCGCTGGAGTGGGCGCGGACCAACCACCCCGGGGTCGCCCTGGTCGCCGACACCGCCGCGCTGGTAGCCGCCGACATCGACGTGTACGCCCCGTGCGCGCTGGGCGGCGCCCTGAACGACGACTCCGTGCCGGCCCTGCGGGCCCGGGTGGTCGCCGGCGCGGCCAACAACCAGCTCGCCCATCCCGGCATCGAGAAGCTCCTCGCCGACCGGGGCATCCTCTACGCCCCCGACTACGTGGTCAACGCCGGCGGGGTCATCCAGGTCGCGGACGAGATCGAGGGCTTCAACTTCGACCGGGCCAAGCTGCGGGCCACCCGGATCTTCGACACCACCCGGCAGATCCTCCGGCTGGCCGACGATGAGGGTGTGCCCCCGGCGGTGGCCGCCGACCGGCTGGCCGAGCGCCGGATGGCCGACGTGGGTCGGCTGCGCGCCATCCACCTGGGCTGAGCGCGCGTCCCGGGCGTGGCGACGGTCCGCGCCCGGGACGCCCGGACGGAGCGGCCCGGCCCGGTGCGGCTGCCGGCCACCGGCGGGCGGAGCACGCGGTAGCATGGCTTTTCGCGGCTTTTTCAGTAGTTTGACCAGTGTCACGGGCGGTCCAGCGCCTACCCCTTACCGGGTACACTCGGTGACTGCCGGGTGACTGCGACGCGCAGGGCCGGCAGACGGTAACCCGAGGTGCCGAACGGTGGCATCCCCATGTACCGTAAGAGCCACGAGAGATGCCTGACGTCATCGGGGCCCGCCTTCGGGCTGCCCCGCATTCTGTGCGAGGGGGTCGAGCCATGGGGCGCGGCCGTGCTAAGGCCAAGCAGACGAAGGTGGCGCGGGAGTTGAAGTACCACTCCCCGAACACCGACCTCACCGCCTTGCAGCGCGAACTGGCGGGTGCTGGTGGGAAGTCTGAGCAGCACTTCGACGACGACTACAAAGAGTATGTCGACGACGACGATGAGGATCATGCGGACGACGACCCGGACCCCTGGGCTCCTCCGACCCGCTGACCTCCGGTCACACTGAGCACGCGGCAACTCTCCGCGTGCTCACGCATGTGCCCGACCAGAGCAGCGTCACCACCGGTGATCAGGGAACCCGCCAGCCCGGAGCACACTCCGGCCGGTCGGCGCGGTCCCTGATCACCGGTGGCCATGACCCGTCGTCGTACGGCGAGGCCGGGCGTCCCTGCTCAGCGCGGCCGGTTGTTCCAGTTGTAGAACGTCGGGATGTTCTCGAAGTGGTTCCAGGCGCAGACCGCGCCGGCACCCTCCGCGCCCGACACCTCGGCGCGGGAACGACGGGCGGCCTCGGCCTCGTGGAGCAGGGCGGAGAGTCCTCCAGCGGCCTCCCGCACCCGGTCGGTGACCTGGTCCGGGCCGGTGCCGACCCGCTCAGCGGGCCGGTGACTCGTGGTCTCGGGCATGCGCCAACACTCCCTCCAATAGGCGGATCTTGCTGTTGCGGCAGTGCTCGGTCTCCGTACCGTCGAACCGTCCCTGCTCGAAGTAGCGGTTGGCCGCGTGACCACCGCCGCAGAAGCCGAAGTACGGGCAGGACGACCGGCACGCCTCGACGCCGGTGAGGAACTCACCCACCCAGTCCGTGCCCGCCGCCCCGGCCAGGATCTCGGCCAGCGGGGTGGCCAGCACGTTGCCACTGCTGAAGTCGCCGTAGCGGGCGTCGGAGAAGCCGGCCAGCTCGGGGGAGAGCACGGTCACCGAGCCGTCGTACCCGATCGTCGGGATCGGGTCGAGCTGCCGGGGCAGCAGGTCGCCCTGCGCGCCGTCCAGCACCGCCGCCGCGTACCGCAGCGACCACTCGATCTCCCGCAGGTGCACCCGGGGCGCCCGCCGCCAGGCCGTCACCAGCTCCGCCCAGAACGCGGTCACCGCCGCCGCGTCGTGTGCGTTGCTGCGGGTGTTGACCCCCTCGGTCTCCTCGATGTTCAGCCCGAGCACGTCACAGCCCAGGTCGAGGAAGTAGTCGTACAGCTCGGTGGCGAGCCCCGGCGTCGGCCGGCTCACCACCGCCAGCGCCGAGAACGGCAGGCCGTGCCGGCGCAGCGCCGCGACCCCCCGGGCGATCCGGTCGTACGCCGGCCGGCCGGCCCGGGTCACCCGGTCGCCGTTACGGGCGGGCGGGCCGTCCACGCTCACGCTCACCCGCACCCCGTGCGCGGCGAAGAACGCGCACCAGGCGTCGTCGATCAGGGTGGCGTTGGTCTGCACGTGGTGTTCCACCCCGGCGGGGAACGCGGCCATCAGCGCCGCCAGGTGCTCCCGGCCGGCGGCGAGCGGCTCACCACCGTGCCAGACCACCGAGAACCGGCCCCGCGCCGCCCAGGGAGTCACCGCGGCGGCGACCGCCTCGGCGACCGTCACCGGCATCCGCCGGTCGGCCGCCCGGTGCGGCAGGTAGCAGTACGCGCAGTCCAGGTTGCACAGCGTCGTCGGCTGCATCACCACGTACGACGGGACCGCCGCGATCCCCCGCATTCCCGCCACGGACCCGCACCGAGCAGCCATCGACCCTCCTCCCCCGTGCCCGAAGTGTCCTTCAGGCTAGGCGGCGACGGCTGCTCGGGTGAACCCCCGACCAGGCAGCCGGCCGAGCGGCCACGCCACTCAGCCCCGGGTGTGCTGGCCGACCATCTGCACGTTGCCGGTACCCTCGATGATCTCGCCGGCCTGCCAGGCGTCCACGCCCCGGCCGGCGAGGGTGGCCAGCGCGCGGTCGGCGTCCTCGGCGGAGACGATGGCGAACATGCCGACGCCCATGTTGAACGTCGACTCCATCTCCGAATCCTCGATCCGGCCCTTGGACTGGATCAGGTCGAAGATCGGCTGCGGCTTCCAGGTGGCCCGGTTGACCACCGCGTCGACGTGCTCGGGCAGCACCCGGACCAGGTTGCCGGGGATGCCGCCGCCGGTGACGTGGGCGATCGAGCGCACCTCCGCCTCGGTGATCAGCTTCAGGCAGTCCTGCGCGTAGATCTTGGTCGGGGTGAGCAGCTCCTCGCCGAGGGTGCGCTGCCGGCCGAAGTCGTCGATCACCACGTCCAGCCGCATCCGGCCGGCACCGAGCAGCACGTGCCGGACCAGCGAGTAGCCGTTGGAGTGCAGGCCGGACGAGCGCATCGCGATCACCACGTCGCCCACCTCGACCCGGTCCGGGCTGAGGATCTCGCTCTCCTCGACCACGCCGACCCCGGTGGCGGAGACGTCGTACTCGTCGGGACGCAGCACGCCCGGGTGCTCGGCGGTCTCGCCACCGAGCAGCGCGCAGCCGGCGTACCGGCAGCCGTCGGCGATACCCGCGCCGATCTCGGCGACCCGGTCCGGCACGACCTCGCCGGTGGCGATGTAGTCGAGGAGGAACAGCGGCTCGGCCCCGCACGCCACCAGGTCGTCGACGACCATCGCGACCAGGTCGATGCCGATCGTGTCGTGGATGTCGAGCTGCTGGGCGATGACCAGCTTGGTGCCCACCCCGTCGGTGGAGGACGCCAGGATCGGGTTCTTGTACTTCTTGGTGTCCAGCCGGAACAGGCCGGCGAAGCCGCCCAGGTCACCCATGACCTCCGGCCGCCGGGTCTCCTTCACCTTCGACTTGAGCAGCTCGACCGCCCGGTCGCCCGCCTCGATCGACACCCCGGCGTCGGCGTACGAGACCGAGCGTTTGCGGGTGGTGCGACCGGTCCCCGCCGTCCAGGGCTGGCGGTCGCCACCGGCACCGCTCGGGCTGCTTCCTGCGCCGCTGCGCTCGGACACGTAGGTCACGGTTCTCCCCTTTGTGGTTCTCGGTGCCGCGCCGACGGTGGCCGGGCGACCCCGGTGTGCTACGGGCGGTGGGCGGTCGCGCCGCCCGGAGTGGCGACGAGCGGTGTGTGGTGCTCGGCGGAGGTGTCCGGGGCGTCGGCGACCCGCCGGCCCACCCCTTCGAGCACGTGCTTGCCGATCAGGTTCCCGGCCGGCAGGTCGATCGGGTACTCCCCGTCGAAACAGGCCCGGCAGAGCCTGCTCCTGGGCTGTTCGGTCGCGGCGATGAGACCGGGGAGCGAAACGTAACCGAGGGTGTCGGCGCCGATCGAGCGCCGGATGCCCTCGTTGTCCAGCCCGTTGGCCAGCAGTTCGGCCCGGGTGGCGAAGTCGATGCCGTAGAAGCACGGCCAGTTCACCGGCGGGGAGGAGATCCGGACGTGGACCTCCAGCGCGCCCGCCTCGCGGAGCATCCGGACGATCGCCCGCTGGGTGTTGCCGCGCACGATCGAGTCGTCGACCACGACCAGCCGCTTGCCCCGCACGTTCTCCCGCAGCGGGTTGAGCTTGAGTCGCACGCCGAGCTGGCGGAGGGTCTGCGACGGCTGGATGAAGGTCCGCCCGACGTACGGGTTCTTCATCAGGCCGGCGCCGTAGGTGATGCCGGACGCCTCGGCGTAGCCGATGGCCGCCGGCGTGCCCGACTCGGGCACCGGGATCACCAGGTCGGCCTCGACCGGGTGCTCCTTGGCGAGTTGCCGGCCGATCTGCACCCGGGCGGCGTGCACGTTGCGGCCGGCGATGGTGGCGTCCGGGCGGGCGATGTAGACGTACTCGAAGAGGCAGCCCTTGGGCTCCGGCGCGGCGAACCGGCTGGACCGCAGGCCCTCCTCGTCGATCGCGATCAGTTCGCCCGGCTCGACCTCCCGGACCACGCTCGCGCCGACGATGTCCAGCGCGGCGGTCTCGCTGGCCACCACCCAGCCGCGTTCCAGCCGGCCGAGTACCAGCGGGCGGACGCCGTGCGGGTCGCGGGCGGCGTAGAGGGTCGACTCGTCCATGAAGACGAAGCTGAACGCGCCGCGCAGCTGCGGCAGCACCTCCAGCGCGGCGGCCTCCACCGACAGGTCGGGGCGGCTGGCCAGCAGCATGGTCACCAGGGAGGTGTCGTTGGTTGCCCCGTCGTCGAGCAGGCCGCGCTCCGCGACCTCCTTCTGCAACTCGGCGGTGTTCACCAGGTTGCCGTTGTGCGCCAGGGCGATCGTGGTGCCGGAGGTGGTCGACCGGATGGTCGGCTGGGCATTTTCCCAGGTCGAGCCGCCGGTGGTGGAGTAACGCGCGTGCCCGATCGCCAGGTGGCCACGCAGGCTCTTCAGGGTCGGCTCGTCGAACACCTGGGCCACCAGGCCGAGGTCCTTGTAGACCACCACTCCCGAGCCGTCGCTGACGGCGATGCCGGCGGCCTCCTGGCCCCGGTGCTGGAGTGCGTAGAGTCCGAAATAGGTGAGATTGGCAACCTCTTCGCCCGGCGCCCAGACGCCGAAGACGCCGCAGGCGTCCTGGGGGCCGGGTCGCTGGGGGTCAAGGTCGTGGCTCAGCCGGCCATCGCCTCGGGGCACTGCCGCTCCCTCATGCTGGTCTGGACTGGCCTGGCGGAGCCGGGGGGCTGCTCCGCACCTTTCGGCCCTGGACCACTGTCGTCGCCTGACAGTGTACGCGAACACGAGTCGATACAGAAAGTCACGATCTGCCTCCACACCGTCACACCGTCGAGCGGAACGGTGCAGCTAGAGCGGCAGATGGTCAGCGAGATCCGCCCGGTTTCCACTCACCTGTACGCGACCGTCCGTGACCGCCCGCGCCCACGACAGCCGTCCGGTGGCAAGCGCCAACCAGGTGTCCGGTGCCATCTCCACCACGTTCGGCGGGGTACCCCGGGTGTGTCGGGGCCCGGGCACGCATTGAACTGCACCGTAAGGTGGGACACGCACCTCCACCGATCGGCCGGGGGCACGCTCCGCGAGGGCGGTCAGAAGGGCACGGACCGCCTCGCGGTACACCTGTCGTTCGGGGGTACGCCCCTCATCGAGCGCCGTCAGCGCCGCCAACACCGCGGCGGACTTAATGTGCGGAGAGGACACGACGGGACGATACGACCCCTGGCCGCGGAGCGCCACGCTGGCCCCTGGGTCGCGCCGATCCGGTCAGACAAGGCATAGTTGCCGACGGCGTATTCGTACCGTGATGATCCCCGGCCCCCGCCGGGGAGGTCAGACCGGAAGGCGGTGGACGTGTCAACACACCGACGTGCCTGGACGCAGCGGGCCGGTGTGGTCGTAGCGCTGGTGGCCGGCGCCCTGCTCACCGTCCCCGCCACACCCGCTTTCGCCGCTCCGAGCGTCAACAACGTGTCGGCGTCCCCGAGTTCCGTCGAGGCCGGGAAGACTACCCGGGTCAACTACTCGCTCACCGTGGGTGACGGCTCTCCGGTCGACGTCTCCGTCTCCTCCAGCAACGGCAAGCTCCGCTGCGTCGACGGTTGCAGTCGCAACAAGGTCGACCAGAGCGGTGGGTCGAGCGCCAGCTTCGCCCTCGCCGACGACGCGTCGAGCGGGTCCGCCACGATCACCGTGAAGGCCGTCGACGCCAACGGCGCCGAGAACTCGGCCAGCACGACCGTGACCCTGGTGGCCAAGGCCGCGCCGCAGACCACCGCGCCGCAGGACAAGCCGACCGTCAAGTCGATCTCCGGCAAGGTGGTCGTGGCGGCCACCGGCGACGCGGTGCCCAACGCGGTGGTGGGGCTGGAGGACTCGACCGGCAAGCAGTTCAACACCACCAGCGACGGCAGCGGAAACTTCCGGATCACCGGGTCGAGTTCCAACCCGATCGCGCCCGGCTCGATGGTGCTCGGGGCCAGCAAGGACGGCGTCGTCGCCACCAAGCCGATCAGCGCGGGGGCCGGGCAGAGCCTGAGCAACCAGCGGATCAGCCTGGCGTTGAAGGTCGAGGTGAGCCCGAGCGCCACCCCGTCGACCTCCGCCGAGCCGACCCCCTCGGAGGAGACGACCGCAGAGACCACCGAGGAGAGCGCCGAACCGACCGGCGGGCAGCAGCAGGCCGCCTCGCAGGACGACGACAGCGGGTTCGGCTCCTTCCTGATCATCCTGCTCGGCGGTCTGCTGGTGGCGGCCGGAGTCGGCACCATCGTGCTGCTCTGGATCCGCCGCAGGAACGCCGACGACGACGGGAACGGACCGGCCGGCGCCGCTGCGGCCGGTGACGTCCCCGGCCCCCGGAGCCCACGCGGCACCGACGACCAGACCCGGGTGGTCAACCGGGTCGGTGCCGGCCCCGACCCGACGATGGTCGGCAGTTCCGCGCTGAGCGACGCGCCGACGATGTTGCAGCGACCGGTCGTCGACGACGTCCCGCCGGACCCGTACGCCGCGCCACCGCAGCCCTACGGCGCACCGCAGGACAACTGGGCCGGTGCCGGCGGCTACGGCGACGAGCCCGGTGGCCCGGGCGGCTACGGCGGACAGCCGGGCGGCTACGGTGCCGCACCCGCCTCCGGCGGCGGCTACGGCGCGGCCGGAGCCGCAGGTGCCGCCGCAGGCGCGTACGGCGCGGCGAACCCGGCCGGTGGCGGCTACGGCAACGCGCCGTCCTCCGGGGGTGGCTACGGCAACGCGCCCGCGTCGGGCGGTGGTTACGACAACGCGCCCGCCTCCGGTGGCGGCTACGGCAACGCGCCCGCGTCGGGCGGTGGCTACGGCAACGCGCCCGCCTCCGGTGGCGGTTACGGCGGCCGGGACTACGGCGCGACGGCAGGTGCCGGCTACCCGGCGCAGGAGCAGACCGGCGGCTTCGGCGGCGAGCAACGCTACGACGAGCCCACCGGCCGTTACACCGGCGACAGCACCTCGTACGCGCCGGCTGCCGACCCGTACCCGACGAGCACCTACCAGCCGGAGCCGGACGCGTACGGCCAGCCGGGCGCGGGCGGCTACGGCCAGTCCGAGCAGGGTGGCTACGGTCGGGGTGCCGAGCCGACCGGTGGTTACGCCGGTGGCGGGTACGGCCAGCAGGCCGGGTACGACGCCGGCCCGGACCAGGGCTACGGCGGCCAGCGTGGCGGCTACGACCAGCAGCCCGGTGCCCACCAGGGCGGCCAGCACGGCGGCTACGACCAGCCGACGGGTGCCCACCAGGGCGGCTACGACCAACGCGGCGGCGGGTACGACCAGCGGGGTGGCGCCCACCAGAGCGGGTACGAACAGCCGACGGGTGCCCACCAGGGCGGCTACGACCAGCGCGGCGGCGGGTACGACCAGCAGCCCGGCTACGGCGCCCCGCAGGGCGGCTACGGTCAGGCCGGTGGCTACGGTGCCGAGCAGCAGCCGGGCGGCTACGGCCAGGAGCCCCCGCAGCAGCGCGGTGGCGGCTACGACCAGCAGGGTTACGACCAGCAGGGTGGTTACTACGGCGAGCAGGGTCAGCCCGGTCGCGACCAGCAGCCCCCGTCCGGTCGGGCCCGCCCCGACGGCCCGCCCCCGGAGCGCGGCGGACGCCGCCTCGACTGGCTGGACGACTGACCCGGACCGGCGACAACGAACCACGGTGGGCCGCCCCGATGCGTATCGGGGCGGCCCACCGTCGTCGCGGGTCGGGTCGATTCCTCCAGGCAGGCCGGCACGGTTCCGGCGGGCCGGGTCAGCCGGCCGAGAAGACACCCTGGCGGAGCAGCGGCACCACTGTCGAGACGTCCCGCTGCACGGCCGCCTCGACGTCCCCGGCGAAGCCGCTCTCGATCAGCTCCCGGCCGGAGACGCAGCCACGTACCGCCGCCGGCACGTCCGGGGTGCTGGCCAGGGCGGCGAGCGCCATCGCCGCCTCCACCGACAGCCCACCGGGCACCCCGGAGACGGCATCCAGCACACTGGCCGCGCCCAGCAGGTCCTCCACCGAGGGGCGCAGGGTGCCGTCCGGCCAGCGTTCACCGGCGGCGATCACCCCGACCGGGGCGTCCGTCGTGCCGTACCCCTGGTGGTGCAGCCACCGCCCGACGGCGCGGGCGTTGCGCAGGCAGGCCGCGACCACCGGCCGGCCGGTGGCGCTGGCGGCGGCGCTGATCGCGGAGCCGTTCGGCGACGGCAGCACCAGATCGCCGACCACGGGTGCGCCGGCCAGGGCCGCCGGGGACAGCGACCACGGGTGCTCGCTGGTGGTCTGCCGACGGCCCACCGCCGCCACCGCGCCGACCCGTCGCGCATAGTCGGCCGCCTGCTCGCCCCAGGGGAACGGGTGGACCCGTACCCCCCGGGCGACAGCGACCTCGACGGCGGTGGTGAACGACAGGACGTCCACCACCACCAGTACGGCACAGACCCGGCCGAGTTCCGCCGCCCCGGTCAGCCCCCAGTCGAAGCGGGCACCCGACCCGGGTTGAACGTGGACGGCCGAGGCCACCGCCTCAGCGCTGATCGGGCGTCGGGCGCTGCCCGTCACCGGCGTCGGAGGTCGCCGCGTCGGCCTGCGGGGTGAACCCGGTCGCCGGGCCGGCGGGGGCGTCCGACGGCGGCGCGGTTGCCGCCGGGGCGTCCGGTGCCGGCGCGGAACCAGCGGCTTCGTCCGCCACGGTGGCGCGGGCCTCAGGGGCGTCCGACCCCGGGCCGGTCGACGTCGGACCGCCCGACACCGGGGCGTCGGTCGTCGGGGCGGCCACCGCCTCGGCGGCCGGGTCGTCCGCGTCCGCCGGCTGCTGCCGCTCCGGCACGTCCACCGGCTGCGTGGCGGTGGCCGGCGCGATCGTGGTGGTACCCGTCCGGACCGCCTCGACCTGCACCTGGGCCGCCTCCGGGCCGCCGAAGAGCCGGGGCAGGGTCGCGGTGTGCGCGGCCCGCAACTCGTCCAGGCCGATCCGGAACTGGCCGTGCACGTCCAGGACACCGCTCGCCGGGTCGGTCACGCCGATCTGCTCCCACGGCACGCCCCGCTCGTCGCAGAGGGCGGTGAACGCCTTCTCGTGCCCCCGGGGCACGGTCACCAGCGCCCGACCGGCCGACTCGCTGAACAGGAAGACGAACGGCAGCGAACCGTCGGCGAACCGCTCCGGCACGCCGATCCGGACCCCGACACCCCGGCGCAGGCTCGACTCGACCAGGCTCTGGGCCAGGCCGCCGTCGGACAGGTCGTGCGCGGAGCTGAGGTGACCCACCCGGGCCGCCTCGGCCATCAGCTCGGCGAGCTGGCGCTCCCGGCCCAGGTCGACCTGCGGCGGCATGCCGCCGAGGTGCTCGTGCGTCACCCAGGCCCACTCCGAGCCGGACAGCTCCACGTGGGTGTCGCCGAGCAGGTAGACCTGGTCGTGGTCGCCGTTGGCGCGGGGCACGAAGCCCATCGGCACCCGGTCGGCCACGTTGTCCAGCACACCCAGCACGCCGACCACCGGGGTCGGGTGGATGGCGGCGGCACCGGTCTGGTTGTAGAAGCTGACGTTGCCGCCGGTCACCGGGATGCCCAGTTCCAGGCAGCCGTCCGCCAGGCCGCGGACGGCCTCGGCGAACTGCCACATCACGCCCGGGTCCTCCGGCGAGCCGAAGTTGAGGCAGTTGGTCACGGCGATCGGCTTCGCGCCGGTCACCGCCACGTTCCGGTACGCCTCGGCGAGCGCCAGCTTCGTCCCCTGGTAGGGGTCGAGGCGCGCGTACCGGCCGTTGCCGTCGACGGAGAGGGCGACCCCGAGGCCGGTCTGCTCGTCGATCCGGATCACGCCGGAGTCCTCCGGCTGGGCCAGCACGGTGTTGCCCAGCACGTACCTGTCGTACTGCTCGGTGACCCAGGTCTTGTCGGCCAGGTTCGGCGAGGCGATCATGCGCAGCAGGGTCTCCCGCAGCGCCTCCGGGTTGCTCGGCCGGGGCAGCGTCTCGGCCCGGTCGGCCTGGAGCAGGATCAGGTCGGCCGGCTCGCGCATCGGGCGGGCGTAGACCGGGCCGTCGTCGACCAGCGAACCCGGCGGTACGTCGACCACCACGTGGTCGTTCCAGGTGACCAGCAGCCGGCCCGGCCGGCCGTCGGGCGCGGGCGGGGTGACCTCGCCGATCGCGGTCGCGAGCACGCCCCACTTCTCGGCGGTCTTGAGCACCGCCTCCAGCTTGTCCGGGGTGACCACCAGCAGCATCCGCTCCTGGGACTCGCTGGCCAGGATCTCGTGCGGCTCCATCGACGGCTCGCGCAGCGGGACCCGCTCCAGCCAGACCCGCATCCCGGTGCCGGCGGACGCGGCGGTCTCGGTGAGCGCGCAGGTCAGGCCCGCACCGCCGAGATCCTGGATGCCGACGACCAGCTCGGCGTCGTACAGCTCCAGGCACGCCTCGATCAGCAGCTTCTCGATGAACGGGTCACCGACCTGCACCGACGGGCGGCGCTGCTCGCTGCCCTCGTCGAAGGTGGCGCTGGCCAGCACCGACACGCCGCCGATGCCGTCCCGGCCGGTCTTCGCGCCGAGCAGCACCACGACGTTGCCGGGGCCGGCGGCGTCCTTCTTCTGCAACCGGTCGACCGGCAGCACACCGAGGCAGAGCGCGTTGAGCAGCGGGTTGCCCTGGTAGCAGGGGTCGAAGACCAGCTCACCGCCGATGTTGGGCAGGCCGAGGCAGTTGCCGTAGCCGCCGACGCCGGCCACCACGCCGGGCAGCACCCGGGCGGTGTCCGGGTGGTCGGCCGCGCCGAACCGCAGCGGGTCCATCACCGCGACCGGGCGGGCGCCCATCGCGAGGATGTCCCGGACGATGCCGCCGACGCCGGTCGCCGCGCCCTGGTAGGGCTCGACGAAGCTCGGGTGGTTGTGCGACTCGACCTTGAAGGTGACGGCCAGCGTGTCGGAGACCCGGACGACGCCTGCGTTCTCCCCGATGCCGGCGAGCAGCCGGTCGCTGGGCGGGGCCTTCTCGCCGAACTGGCGCAGGTGCACCTTGCTCGACTTGTACGAGCAGTGCTCGCTCCACATGATCGAGTACATGGCCAGCTCGGCCTGGGTGGGGCGGCGGCCGAGGATGTGCCGGATCCGGTCGTACTCGTCGTCGCGCAGGCCCAGCTCGGCGTACGGTTGGAGTTCGTCGCCGGTGTCGGCGGCCCGCTGCACGGTGTCCACGCCGTCGGCCCAGTCGGTGGCCGGCGTCGGACCGCTGTGCCGACCGGCGTCGGCCGGCGCGACGGCCGCGTGCGGTTCCGCCGGGGCGACGCCCGCGGCTGCCCGAACGGCCGGGTCCTGGTGGGTGGTCATGACCTCTCCTCGCTGCGCTCGTACCCGCCGGTGGGGCGGTGGAGCCGACCGATGTTGCCGCCGCGCACCGTCACGCCGGCGTCCCCACCAGGTGCTTGAGCACCGAGGTGAAGAAGCCGAGGCCGTCCAGGGAGGGGCCGGTGAGCGCCTCGACCGCGTGCTCGGGGTGGGGCATGATGCCGACCACGTTGCCGGCGGCGTTGGTGATCGCGGCGATGTCCCGCTGCGAGCCGTTCGGGTTGCCGCCGACGTAGCGGGCGACGACCCGACCCTCGGCCTCCAGGGCGTCGAGGGTGGCGGTGTCGGCCACGTAGCAGCCCTCGCCGTTCTTGACCGGGACGAGGATCTCCTGGCCGGGCTGGAAGGTGTTCGTCCAGGCGGTGCCGACCGACTCGATGCGCAGGACCTGGTCGCGGTTGCGGAAGTGCAGGTGCTGGTTGCGGGTGAGCGCGCCGGGCAGCAGGTGGGCCTCGCAGAGGATCTGGAAGCCGTTGCAGATGCCGAGCACCGGCAGGCCGCCTCGGGCGGCGTCGACCAGGCTCTCCATCACCGGTGCGAACCGGGCGATGGCGCCGCAGCGCAGGTAGTCGCCGTAGGAGAAGCCACCGGGGAGGACGACGGCGTCCACCCTGTGCAGCTCCGGGTCACCGTGCCAGAGCCGGACCGGCTCCGCGCCGGCGATCCGCACGGCGCGGGCGGCGTCCCCGTCGTCCAGCGAGCCGGGGAAGGTCACCACTCCGACGCGGGCGGTCACGAGTTCGCGTCCGCGGTCTCGTCGGCCTCGACCCGGACGGTGAAGTCCTCGATGACGGGGTTGGCGAGCAGCTTGTCGGCGATCTCCCGGGCCCGGTCCAGGTCCGGTTCGCCGGTGAACTCGATCTCGATCCGCCTGCCGATGCGGACGGAGGCGACGTCACCGACGCCGAGCCGCGGCAGCGCGTTTGCGACGGCCTGGCCCTGAGGATCGAGGATCTCGGGCTTGAGCATGACGTCGACGACGACGCGAGGCACTGGGCACTCCTGACTGTGTACGCAGTTGGGTGCCGGCCCACTACGGGCGAGCGAGGCCAGCGTACCTGGCAGATTCCGGTCCGGACGCACCGGCCGGGCGCAGTTCAGGCAGTGATCGACGTTACCGGTCGCCGGGACGTGCGGTCGAGATCCGTTCGTTGCCGCTCTGATACGGATTTGTTGCCGATTGCCGTCGCGTCGCTCCGACACACCCTACCTGAGCAGGCAATACGCGGCTCAACGCCAGATTTACGACCGGTATCCGACAAACAGGGACGAGCACATCCCGGGTCATTCCTGTCACATTGGTTGATCTCGATGCCACCCTTGTGAAGCCGCTCACCGCCCCCTAGCCTCATCGAGATACATCGATGCATGGTCGGCGTCCCCGAGGGGCCACCCCCACCCCGACGTCCGACCCCCGCCCGGCCACCCCGGGCCCGACCCGAAGGAGTCCCCCCGATGCGTCTCCGCTCCACGCTCGCGGTGCTCACCACCGCCCTCGCCGGTGTCCTCGTCGCCGCCTCCGGGGCGACCGCCGCCCCGGCCGGTCCGCAGCCGATCATCGGCGGCAGCACCGTCTCCTCCGCCCCCTGGGCCGCCGCGGTCTTCAGCAACGGGTCGTTCACCTGCTCCGGCAGCGTCATCTCCGCCCAGTGGGTGCTCACCGCCAGGCACTGCGTCAGCGGCACCATGTCCGTCCGGGTCGGCAGCGTCTACTACGCCTCGGGCGGCACCACCCGCACCGTGAGCGCCTCCTACACCCGCAACGACCTCGCCCTGCTGCGGCTGTCCAGCACGGTCAGCACCACCGCGGTCAGCCTGGCCAGCAGCAACCCGCCGGTCGGCTCCACCAACACCATCTACGGCTGGGGCATGACCTGCTACAGCGGCTGCGGGGCCTCCAGCCAGCTCAAGACCGCCTCGGTGCAGGTGACCAGCACCAACGCCACCGACGCGTACGGCGGCCAGGCGATCCGCAGCACCCGGATCAACGGCAACGCGTGGCGCGGCGACTCGGGCGGCCCGCAGTTCTACAACGGCCGGCAGGTCGGGGTCGCCTCCACCGCCGACGGATCGAGCATCCAGAACTACGGCAGCGTCGCGTACAACCGGGCCTGGATCACCTCGACGGCCGGTGTCTGACGGTTACCACCGCAGGCGGTGCGGATGGCCGGTCGCGTGCCGGCCGTCCGCGCCGCCTGGTTTTGCAGCATCCGACCAGGTGCCAACGGGACGCTTCGACGCCGTACCGCTACTGACAGCATCGGAACCGTGCTGGTCGTGACGACGGATCAACTGCCCGGCTACGAGATCCGCCAGATCCTCGGCGAAGTGGTGTCGTCGATGGCGCGGACCCGGAACCCGTACCGCGAGGGGGTCAAGAACCTGCGCGGCGGCGCGTACGACCCGATGGCCCCGGACAACCTCACCCGCTGGCGCACCGACTCGGTGGCCCGGCTCGGCGAGGAGGCCCTGCGCATCGGAGCGAACGCCGTGGTGGGGATGCGCTTCGACAGCCGGGACTGCGGCGAGATGTGGATGGAGATCTGCGCCTACGGCACGGCGGTGATCGTGGTGCCCAAGGTCCCCGACGTCATGCCGCACGACCAGCCCCTGGTCGCCGCCGAGACCGCCCACGACCCCGGGTTCGCCGAGGCCCCCGGCGGCATCGCCGAACCGGCGAGCGCCCCCAACCTCTCCTCCGCCGCCGAAACCCCCACCCGGGACTCCTGACCCGCCCACCGGCCTTCCGCCCGCCTCCCTGGCCTCGGTGATCAAGAGGTTTGCGCCAATTCGATCTTCATTGGTGACGCAAACCTCTTGATCACGGGGGGAGAGCGGGCGGGGAGGGCGGGCCGGGGGGAGAGCGGGCGGGGAGAGCGGGCGGGGAGAGCGGGCGGGGAGAGCGGGCGGGGAGGGCGGGCCGGGGAGGGCGGGCCGGGGGAAGCGCGGGGCCGGGGGGTCAGAGGATGGGGGGTGGGGAGTAGGTGGCGGCTTCGGGGTGGGCGGTGACGACCGTGGTGATACGGCGGGTGATCGCCTCCACCTGGGCCTGGGCGGCGCCGGTGAAGGTGGCCGGGTCGGCGACCAGGGTGTCGATCTCGCTGCGGGTGAGGCCGAGGCGGGAGTCGGCGGCCAGCCGGTCGAACAGGTCGTTGTCGGGGGCACCCTTCTCCCGCATGGCGAGGGCCACGGCGACCGCGTGCTCCTTGATCACCTCGTGGGCGACCTCCCGGCCGACGCCCCGGCGCACCGCCGCGACCAGGATCCTGGTGGTGGCCAGGAAGGGCAGGAAGCGCTCCAGTTCCCGGCTGATCACCGCCGGGTACGCCCCGAACTCGTCGAGCACGGTGAGAAAGGTCTGGAACAACCCGTCGGCGGCGAAGAAGGCGTCCGGCAGGGCCACCCGGCGGACCACCGAGCAGGAGACGTCCCCCTCGTTCCACTGGTCGCCGGCCAGCTCGCCGACCATCGACAGGTAACCCCGGATGATCACCGCGAAGCCGTTCACCCGCTCCGACGACCGGGTGTTCATCTTGTGCGGCATCGCGCTGGAGCCGACCTGACCCGGCTTGAAGCCCTCGGTCGCCAGCTCCTGACCGACCATCAGCCGGATCGTGGTGGCCAGCGACGACGGCGCGGCAGCCACCTGCGCGAGCGCGGAGAGCACGTCGAAGTCCAGCGAACGCGGGTAGACCTGCCCCACGCTGTCCAGCACCCGGGCGAACCCGAGGTGACCGGCCACCCGACGCTCCAGCTCGGCGACCTTCTCCGCGTCGCCGTCGACGAGGTCGAGCTGGTCGGCGGCGGTGCCCACCGGACCCTTGATCCCGCGCAGCGGGTAGCGGCCGATCAGGTCTTCCAGCCGCTCGTACGCGATGAGCAGTTCCTCGGCCGCCGAGGCGAAGCGCTTGCCCAGCGTGGTGGCCTGCGCGGCGACGTTGTGCGAACGGCCGGTCAGCACCAGGCCGGAGTGCTCGTGGGCGAGCCAGGCCAGCCGGGCCAGCGCGGCGACCACCCGGTCCCGGATCAGCTCCAGCGAGGCGCGCACCTGGAGCTGCTCGACGTTCTCGGTGAGGTCCCGGGAGGTCATCCCCTTGTGCACGTGCTCGTGCCCGGCGAGCGCGCTGAACTCCTCGATCCGGGCCTTCACGTCGTGCCGGGTGACCCGCTCCCGCTCGGCGATCGAGGCCAGGTCGACCTGGTCGACCACCCGCTCGTACGCCTCCACCACGCCGTCGGGCACCGCCACGCCGAGGTCCCGCTGGGCGCGGAGCACGGCGAGCCAGAGCCGCCGCTCCATCCGCACCTTCTCCTCCGGGGACCAGAGGGCGACCAGTTCGGGTGAGGCGTACCGGTGGGCGAGCACGTTCGGGATCGTCGTCACGTACCTCATTCTCGCCTACCCGACGACCGCCGCCCTGGTCGGGCCGACCAGGGGCGGAGCGGGGCCGCCCGGCGGCGGCCGGCGGGGAGCCGGCCCGACCACGTGGGCCACGGAGTTCGGCGTCAGACCTTCGGGATGTCGTGCACCGGGGCGGTGACCACGATGGTCTTCGTCTGCTTGCCGTGTGCGTTGCGCGCCGTCAACGTGTACGTGTGCCGCTGGACGTCACCCTCGCCACCCGAGCACGGGAAGGTGAGTTCCTCACTGCCGGACGAGGGGTAGTCGTCGCGGTAGACGCCGGGGCCGTCGACCGACAGGGCCACCGAGGTCGCGTTGCCGACCTGCCACTCCATCCGCACCCCGCTGCCGGGGATCGGGTTGACGGTGGTGCCGGCCGGGCAGCTCGGCTTGCGGGTGACCCGGAAGGAGCCGATGGTGGGGCCGTTCGCCTTCGTACCGGACTTGTCCCCGCCGTCGTCCCCGCCACCGCCGGCCGTGGGGCTGCCGGTGGGTTCGGGTTCCCTGACCCCACCGGCCGAGGTCCCGCCGTCGACAGCCGTGCCGGTGTCTCCACGGCCGGTCGCCTCACCCAGCCCCACCGGGCCACCGTCCGCCCTCTTCGCCCCGGCGGTCCGGGGTCCCTCGACGCGCGGCGTGGTGGCGGCGCAACCGCTGGCCGCGAGCACGCCGGCAAGGGCAACGGCAGCGGTACGCAGCAGGGCACGACCAGGCATGACACTCCTCTACGGGGCACCGCCACCAGGACGTCCGGGCGGGCTGACACCACCGTAGGGAGCCCCGGCAACGCCGCCCTGAGCTGCGGCTCAGCGCTCCAGGATGGCGGTCACGCCCTGCCCACCAGCCGCGCAGATCGAGATCAGCCCCCGACCGCCGCCCTTCTCGGCGAGCAGTTTCGCCAGCGTCGCCACGATCCGGCCACCGGTCGCGGCGAACGGGTGCCCGGCGGCCAGTGACGAGCCGGTGACGTTGAGCCGGTCCCGGTCGATCGCGCCCAGCGGGGCGTCCCGCCCCAACCGGTCCTTGCCGAACTCCGGCGACTCCCAGGCGGCCAGGGTGGCCAGCACCTGCGACGCGAACGCCTCGTGGATCTCGTAGAAGTCGAAGTCCTGGAGGGTCAGCCCGGCCCGGTCCAGCATCCGGGGCACCGCGTAGGCGGGGGCCATCAGCAGCCCCTCGTCGCCGTGCACGAAGTCCACCGCCGCCGTCTCCGACCAGGAGAACCAGGCCAGCACGGGAAGCTGGTGCTCGCGCGCCCACTGTTCGGAGGCGAGCAGCACGGTGGACGCGCCGTCGGTCAGCGGGGAGGAGTTACCGGCGGTCATGGTGGCCTGCCCGGCGTCCGGGCCCCGGGTGCCGAAGACCGGCCGGAGCGCGCCGAGCTTGTCCAGGCTGGTGTCGGGCCGGAGGTTCTGGTCCCGGGTCAGCCCCAGGTACGGCGTCATCAGGTCGTCGAAGAACCCCCGCTCGTACGCGGCGGCGAGGCGCTGGTGCGAGCGCAGCGCCAACTCGTCCTGGGACTGCCTGTCGATCTGCCAGCGCAGCGCCGTCCGGGCGGCGTGCTCGCCCATCGACAGCCCGGTGCGGGGCTCGGCGTTACGCGGCAACTCGGGCCGGAACGGCTGGTGCGGACGGAGCTTCGCGGCGATTTTCAGCCGCTCGCCGAGGGTCCGGGCGCTGTTGAGCTTCAGCAGGGTGCGGCGCATGTCCTCGTTGATCGCCAGCGGCGCGTCGGAGGTGGTGTCGACCCCACCGGCGATGCCCACGTCGAGCTGCCCGAGGGCGATCTTGTTGGCGACCAGGATCGCCGCCTCCAGGCCGGTGCCGCACGCCTGCTGGATGTCGTACGCGGGGGTGTGCGGGTCCAGCTTCGAGCCGAGCACCACCTCCCGGGTCAGGTTGAAGTCCTTGGAGTGCTTGAGCACCGCCCCGGCCACCACCTCACCGACCCGCTGCCCGGCCAGTCCGAACCGGGCGACCAGCCCGTCCAGCGCCGCGCCGAGCAGGTCGGCGTTGGAGGCGCTGGCGTACCGGGAGTTGGACCGGGCGAAGGGGATGCGGTTGCCGCCGATGACCGCGACCCGCCGGATGCTCTGCACGATCCCGCCTCCGTTTCAGGACTTGCCCACAACCTACTGGCCAGTAGGCTACGCCTATGACCGACAGGTACGCGAGCTTCGTCCAATCGGGGGCCGGCCGCGCGCTGGTCAAGCGCCTCGGGCTGCCCGACCCACCGCGACTGCGCCGGTACGCCGTCGGCGACCCGCTGCTGCCCGGCCCGGTCCTGCTCGGCGCAGCCACCGGCGGTCGGCTCGGTGACCAGGTCGCCGCCCTGCTCACCGCCGCCGGGGCCGACGTGCGCACCGCAACCGGCACCACCCCACCCGCCGCCGGGCACGACGACTCCGCCGCAGCCGACGGACCCGCCGATCCGGCCGGTCGGGACGAGCGGGCCGGCAACGGCGGCGCACCGGCCGGGGGCGGGACGTCCGCCCGGTTCGGTGCCCTGGTCTACGACGCCACCGGCATCACCGACTCCACCGGCCTGCGTCAGCTCTACGACTTCTTCCACCCGCAGGCCCGCTCGGTGCTGCCCAGCGGCCGGGTGATCGTGCTGGGCACCCCGCCGGCCGAGTGCGGCCCACCCCGGGAGGCCACCGCCCAGCGGGCCCTGGAGGGGTTGACCCGCAGCATCGGCAAGGAGTTCGGTCGCGGTGTCACCGCCCAACTGGTGTACGTCACCCCGGACGGGGACGCCGGCACCACGACCAGCCTGGAGGCGACCCTGCGGTTCCTGCTCTCCGGCCGGTCGGCGTACGTCTCGGGGCAGGTGGTCCGGGTCGGCACCGGGCCGGCCGCCGTCCCGGCGGACTGGGACCGGCCGCTGGCCGGGCAGGTGGTGCTGGTCACCGGCGCGGCCCGGGGCATCGGCGCGGCGGTGGCCCGGGTGCTCGCCCGCGACGGCGCGCAGGTCGTCGCGCTGGACGTCCCGGCGGCCGGCGACGCCCTCGCGGCGGTCGCCAACGAGATCGGCGGCACCGCCGTACAGCTCGACCTGACCGGCGCGGACGCCCCCACCCGGCTCGCCGACCACCTGGCCGACCGGCACGGCCGGGTCGACGTGGTGGTGCACAACGCCGGCATCACCCGGGACAAGACGCTGGGCCGGATGGACGCCGACCGGTGGGACGCGGTGCTCGACGTCAACCTCTCCAGCCAGGAGCGGATCAACGACGTGCTGCTGGAGCGGGGCCTGATCCCCGAGGGGGGCCGGCTGGTCGCCGTCTCGTCGATCGCCGGGATCGCCGGCAACCGGGGGCAGACCAACTACGCGACCAGCAAGGCCGGGGTGATCGGCCTGGTCGACGCGCTCGCCCCGGCGCTGGCCGGGCGGGGGATCAGCGTCAACGCGGTCGCACCCGGGTTCATCGAGACCCGGCTGACCGCCCGCGTCCCGCTGGTGATCCGGGAGGCGGGTCGCCGGATGAACAGCCTGGCCCAGGGCGGCCTGCCGGTGGACGTCGCCGAGACGATCGGCTGGTTGGCGTGGCCGGCCTCGGCGGCGGTCAGCGGTAACGTGGTCCGGGTCTGCGGCCAGAGTCTGCTGGGGGCGTGATGGCACGGCGCAGGAACCGACCCGAGGAGTCGGGCGACGGCGAGCTGTCGGTCGGCGACCTGATCGAGGGGCCGACCGAGGTCATCTCACCGGCCGCGCTGGCCGCCGCCCGCGCCGCCGGCCCCGGACCGGAGCGCAGCGTCGACGAGACCCACGACCTGTCGGCGTACGCCACCCGGGACCTGACCCCCACAGCCGGCACGGACCGCACCGAGGACCTGACGGACCGGTCGGACGGCCACGACGGCGGGCCGGCGGCGCGGCCCCGGGTGGTGCTGCCGGGGCTCCCCCGACCGGGTGCGCTCCGCCGGCGGGCGCTGCGCGACGCGCTGCCCGGGATCGGCCGGTCCCGCCGGCCGGACGCCGCGCCCCCGGTCGAGCTGGCCGTCGCCGGGGTCACCGTGGACCGTGCCCACCTCAGCGGGTACGACCGGGTGTGCGGTTTCCGGTTGACCGACGCGCTGCCGGCGACCTACCCGCACGTGCTGGGGTTCCCGCTGGCGCTGCGGTTGATGACCCTGCCGGAGTTCCCGTTCCCGCTGGCCGGGGTGGTGCACGTGGGCAACCGGATCACCGTCCACCGGGCGGTTCCGGCCGACGTGCCGTGGGACTTCGTCGCGTACGCCGAGAATCTGCGGCCGCACGCCCGGGGTCGGCAGGTCGACGTCGTCCTGGTCGGCTCGGTCGACGGTGAGGAGGTGTGGCGCGGGGTGTCGACGTACCTGGGCCGGGAGCGCGCAGCCGGCGGGGGTGCCGGGCGCGACCCGGGTGAGCGGCCCGCGCCGCCGGCCGCCACCGCGCACTGGCGGGTCACCCCCCGGGTGGGTACGGACTACGCCCGGGTCTCCGGGGACCACAACCCGATCCACACCTCCCGGCTGGGGGCGCGGCTGTTCGGCTTCCCCCGGCCGATCGCGCACGGCATGTGGAGCAAGGCCCGCTGCCTGGCCGCGCTGGAGAGCCGGCTGCCGGAGGCGTACACGGTGGAGGTGGCGTTCAAGCTGCCGGTGCCGTTGCCCTCGACTGTCGCATTCAGCGCCGTGCCGGGGTGGGACTTCGCCCTGCACGACGCCCGGACCGGCCGCCCGCACCTGGTGGGCACCGTCCGCTGAGGCCCGGCGGGCGCGGTGGGAACGCTGCCCGGACGCCGCCCGGCACGGCATCGTGCCGGGCGGCCACGTGACGGGACGCACAACGCGGTTCGGCCGCCGCGCCGGTCCCACCGGTTGCGGAGCACTTTTTCGTGAGCTAGGTTGTTCTCAGATCGAGTAATTCTCAACCCGAGAGGGACGCCGTGAACGAGCAGGACTTCCTCGCCGGGTACGACCCCAGCGCCTACCCCGCGACCGCGATCACCGTGGACGTGGTGGCGCTGACCATCCGCGAGGGCGCGCTGCACCTGCTGCTGATCCGGCGTGGCCAACCCCCGTACCAGGGGCACTGGGCACTGCCCGGCGGGTTCGTCCAGCCCGACGAGGACCTCGCCACCGGGGCCCGCCGCGAACTCGCCGAGGAGACCGGCCTCGGCGGCGACCGGCTGCGCCGCGTCCACCTGGAACAACTCGCCAGCTACGGCGCGCCGGACCGGGACCCCCGGATGCGGATCGTCTCCGTCGCCCACCTCGCCTTCGCCCCCGACCTGCCCGACCCGGTCGCCGACAGCGACGCCGACGAGGCCGGGTGGCTGCCCGTCACCGCCCTGCCCAGCCGGCAGCTCGCCTTCGACCACGCCCGGATCGTCGACGACGGGTTGGAACGGGCCCGCTCCAAGCTGGAGTACACCCCGCTGGCCACCCGCTTCCTCGGCCCCGAGTTCACCATCGCCGAGCTGCGCGGCGTCTACGAGACGGTCTGGGGGCACCCGCTGCACGCCGGCAACTTCCACCGCAAGGTGCTCTCCGTCCCCGGCTTCGTCGAGAGCACCGGCGGCAACACCGAACGCGGCGGTGCCCGGGGCGGTCCCCGGGCCCGGCTCTACCGGTCAGGCGACGCCCGACTGCTGCACCCGGCGCTGCTGCGCCCCGCCCGGGAGGAGACCGTCAGGTGAGGACCGACGAGGCGATCCGGCTGGTCGCGGCGGCCCGCACCGACGCCGACCTGTTCGGCGTCGACAGCCCGGCCCGGCGCTACCGCGAACTGGTCGCGGCCCTGCACCCCGACCGGCTGGGCGCGCTCGACGCCCGGGTACGCGCCGCGGCCACCGACGCCTTCGTCCAGGTCACCACCCGCTGGCAGGCGACCGGCACACCCGACCCGGCGACGGTCGTGCTCGGCGAGTACCGGCTCGGGGCGCTCGCCCACGCCGGTGACCTCGCCGACCTCTACGACGTCGGCGCGGACCGGCTGCTCAAGCTTCCCCGCAACCCGGCCGACAACGACCTGATGGCCCGCGAGGCGTACGCGCTGCGGCAGATCGAGGACCGGGGCGACCCGCGCCACCTGCCGTACGTGCCCCGGCTCGTGGACAGCTTCCGGCACCGCGACGCCGCCAGCGGGGCGGAACGCCGGATCAGTGTGCTCGCCGCCGTACCCGGGCTGCACGACCTCGACGCGGTACGCCGGGCGTACCCCGACGGGTTGGACGCCCGGGACGCGGCCTGGATGTGGCGGCGGCTGCTGGTCGCCCTCGGCCTGGCCCACCGGGCCGGCGTGGTGCACGGCGCGGTGCTCCCCCGGCACGTGCTGATCGAGCCGGACGCGCACGGCGTGGTGCTCGTCGACTGGTGCTTCTCCGCCGTCGACGGCGGCACCGTCCCGGCGCTGGTCCCCGGCCACGAGGACTGGTACCCGCCGGAGGTCACCGCGCGGCGACCCGCCGGCCCCGGCACCGACCTGGCGATGGCCGCGACGTGCATGAGCTGGCTGATGGGCGACCGCGCCCCCCGTGAACTGCGCGCCTTCGCCGACGGCTGCCGCCGCCCGGCACTGGCCGCCCGACCCGACGACGCCTGGCGACTGCTCGGCGAACTCGACGAGGTGCTCGACCGGCTCTACGGGCCGCGCACCTTCCGACCGTTCACCCTCAACCCCTAGGGAGGCTGCCATGGGCAGCGGAATCTGGTCCACCGACGTGTACGACGCCGCCGACCGCTACCGGAAGAAGAAGGGCAAGAGCGCCTTCTCCTACAGCGACAGCGGAGCCCGGACCGTGCACCCGGCGCTCGACCCGCGCGGTGCGGTCCGGGAGAGCCGGGACTCGGCCGAGCACCCGCAGTCGACACCCATCGCGGTGCTGTTCGACGTGACCGGCTCGATGGGGCACGTGCCCCGCACCCTCCAGGCCAAGCTGCCGCAACTGCTCGGGCTGCTGCTGCGCCAGGGCTACGCCCGCGACCCGCAGGTGCTGTTCGGCGCGATCGGCGACGCCACCTGCGACCGGGTGCCGTTGCAGGTGGGGCAGTTCGAGTCGGACAACCGGATGGACGACGACCTCGGCCGGATCGTGCTGGAGGGCGGTGGCGGCGGTCAGATGACCGAGTCGTACGAGCTGGCGATGTACTTCATGGCCCGGCACACGGTCACCGACAGCTGGGAGAAGCGGGGCCGGCGCGGCTACCTGTTCATCATCGGCGACGAGCTGGCGTACCCCCGGGTGAACCGGCGGGAGGTGAGCCGGCTGATCGGCGACGACCTCGGCGAGGACGTGCCGCTGCGGCAGATCGTCGACGAGGTGACCCGCCGCTGGGACACCTACTACCTGCTCCCCGCCGGCAGCCACTACGCCGGCAACGCCACGGTGCTCGACTTCTGGCGGGACCTGCTCGGGCAGCGTGCCGTCGTCCTCGACGACCTGGACGCGGTCTGCGAGACCATCGCGCTCACCGTCGGCCTCGGCGAGCAGGCCATCGACCTGGACGAGGGCCTGCGCGACCTGGACCGGGCCGGCTCCACCGCCGGCCGGACCGTGTCCAAGGCGCTGGCCCCGCTGGGCGGCGGCCGGCGGGCCGAGGTCTCCACGCTGCCGGCCACGTCGCGCCGGGCCGGTGGGGTGACCCGGCTGTGACCGCCCTCCCCGACCCCGGACAGCCCGGCCGGCACGTGATCGTGGTCGACCTCGGTTACGGCGACGCCGGCAAGGGCACCGTCGTGGACTGGCTCTGCGCGACCCGCCACGTGCACACCGTGGTGCGGTTCAACGGGGGTGCGCAGGCCGCCCACAACGTGGTGCTGCCCGACGGCAGGCACCACACGTTCGCCCAGTTCGGGGCGGGGACGTTCCGCCCGGGGGTGCGTACCCACCTGGCCCGGCAGCAGGTGGTGGACCCGTTGGCGCTGGCCGCCGAGGCCGACCACCTGGCCTCGGTCGGGGTGCCCGACGCCCTCGACCGGCTCACCGTGGACGGGGAGGCGCTGCTGGCCACGCCGTACCACCGGGCCGCCAACCGGCTCCGGGAGATCGCCCGGGGGGCCGCCCGGCACGGCTCCTGCGGGTTGGGGGTGGGCGAGTCCGTCCGGTACGGGCTCGCCCACCCCGACGAGGCGCCCCGGGTGGCCGACTGCCGGGACCGGGAGCTGCTGCGTCGCCGGCTCACCGTGCTGCGGGAGCGGTTGACCGCCGAACTCGGCCCACTCGACGCCCCACCGGTGGCCGACTGCCTGCCGGCGTTCACCGCCTTCGCCGACCGGGTGGCGATCGTCGACCGGTCGTACCTGGCCGGGGTGTTGCGGGCGGGGACGGTGGTGTTCGAGGGGGCGCAGGGGGTGCTGCTGGACGAGTGGCACGGCTTCCACCCGTACACCACGTGGAGCACCACCACCTTCGCCAACGCCGAGGAGCTGCTCGCCGAGGTGGGGGCGGCCGGGTCGGCGTACCGGCTGGGGGTGGTGCGGACGGTGACCACCCGGCACGGGCCCGGCCCGCTGGTCACCGAGGACCGGACGCTGCCGTTGACCGACCCGCGCAACCCGACCAACCCGTGGCAGGGCCGGTTCCGGTTCGGTCACTTCGACGCCGTCGCCCACCGGTACGCCCTGGACGTGGCCGGCGGGGTGGACGGCCTCGCCCTCACCCACCTCGACCTGACCCGCCCCGACCCGGCCCGCCCGGCGCTGAAGCTGTGCCGCCGCTACGACGGGACCGACCGGTTGCGCCCCGGCCCGCCCGGTGACCTGGAGCGGCAGGCGGACCTCACCGCCCGCCTGCTGACCACCCGCCCGGTGTACGACGCCCCGCCGACCGACTGGCCGGTGGCGGTGTCCGAGGCGCTGGCCGCCCCGGTGGTGCTCACCTCGCACGGCCCCACCGCCGCCGACAAGCGGGAGCACGGCAGGTCGGCCGCCGGTCCGCTGCCGGTTCCCCGGCGGGTGGCCTGATCCGGCGGGTGGCCTGATCCGGCGACTGGGCCCCCGGCCGGGGGCCCAGCGTCGAGCATGAGGGCATGCAGTCGGTGCTCGACCTGCTCCACCACACCGTCACCTCGCCCTGGGTGTACCTGGTGATCTTCGTGGTGACCGCGGTCGACGCGTTCTTCCCGGCGGTGCCCGGCGAAACCGTCCTGATCACCGCCGGGGTGTTCGCGGCCAGCGGCCACCCGAACCTGGTGGCCGTGATCGCGGTGGCGGCCCTCGGCGCGCTCGCCGGCGACCACGTGTCGTACGGCATCGGCCGGGGCGGCGGCGCGGAGCGGCTGGCCCGGCTACCCGACGGCAGCCGCCGCCGCAGCGGCTCGGACCGGGCCCGTCGGGCGGTGGACCGACGGGGCGGCTCGATCCTCACCACCTCCCGCTTCGTGCCCGGCGGCCGGACCGCCGTCACCCTGACCATGGGTGCCGTCCGGTATCCGCTCCTGCGCTTCCTGGTGTTCGACGCCGTCGCCGCCACCGTCTGGAGCCTGTACTGCGGGCTGCTCGGTTACTTCGGTGGGCTGGCATTCGAACGCGATCCGCTCCGGGGGCTGCTCGTCGGCGTCGGGCTCTCGCTGGCCGTCACCGGGGTGTTGGAGCTGGTCCGCTGGATGCGCCTGCGGGCCCGTCGTCGCGCCGCCGCCCACCGCTGACCTCTCTGCGCCGGGTCCGGTGGGCCGGGGCCGGGAGCCGGCGGGCGGGGCGGTCAGTCCGCCGGGGGTCTCCAGGTGACGCCGTCGAGGAGCTGGGCCGCGCCGAGCCAGGCGACGTTCATCATCCGGGTGGCGGTCTTCTCCGGTTCGGCCTCGGGGTGGTCGGCGAGCCAGTCGGCCAGCGACTCGCTCGCGCCGACCAGGGCGTACGCGACGACCTCCAGTTCGGTCGCGGCGACCTCCCGGCCCCGGGCGCGCAGCGCGTGGTCGAGCATCCCGGCGACCACGTCGACCAGCCGGGCGCGCATCGCGGCCAGCTCGGCGGCGAACGGTTGGGAGCCCCGGGCCTGCCGGTAGAGCACGGCCCAGCCGTCGCGGTGCGCCCCGACGAAGCCGAAGAAGGCCCGCAGGCCGCGCCAGAGCCGCTGGTCGGGCGGGAGGTCGGGGGCGGCGGCCCCGGCGATCGCCAGCATCATCCGGGCGGTCTCCCGGTGCAGGCAGGCGATGAAGAGTTCCTCCTTGGTGCCGAGGTAGGCGTAGACCATCGGCTTGGAGATGCCCGCGTCCTCGGCGATCTCGTCCATGCTGGCGGCGTGGAAGCCGCGCCGGGAGAAGACCTTGACCGCCGCGTCGAGCATCTGCTGCTCGCGGACGGCCCGGGGGAGGCGCTTGAAGCTCGGCGTGCTGGACACCCTTGCGAGCATACCTACTCGTGCGTAAGGTTACGCGAGAGTAACCAGAACCGGTCCGTCCCGAGAGGTGCACCTACCATGACTGACTTCGACCCGGCCAACTTCGCCAACTTCGGCCCGAAGGAGTTCGCCCAGTTGGTCAAGTCCACCCCGGACGACAAGATCGCCGAGGTGATGTCCGGCGACCTGCGCGGCAAGGTACTCAGCGAGGTCTTCAGCCGGATGCCGCAGATCTTCCGCGCCGACCGCGCCGGCACCACCAACGCGGTCATCCACTGGAACATCACCGGCCGCCCCGACGGTGGCGCCGACACCTACGAGATCGTCATCGAGAACGGCACCTGCACCGTCTCCGAGACCCCCACCCGCGACCCGAAGCTCAGCCTCACCATGGGCCCGGTCGAGTTCCTGAGGATCGTCTCCGGCGGGGCCAACCCGGTGATGATGTTCATGACCGGCAAGCTCAAGGCCAAGGGTGACCTGGGCCTGGCCGCCAACATCGCCAACCTGTTCGACATCCCCAAGGCCTGACGATGGCCGAGTTCTCGCTCGACCTGAACGAGGAACAGCGGGATCTGCGGGACTGGGTGCACGGCTTCGCCGCCGAGGTCGTGCGCCCGGCCGCCGCCGAGTGGGACGCCCGGGAGGAGACCCCCTGGCCGATCATCCAGGAGGCGGCGAAGATCGGCCTGTACGGCTTCGAGTTCCTCGCCACCTGCTGGGCCGACCCCACCGGGCTGTCCCTGCCGATCGCCAGCGAGGAGCTCTTCTGGGGCGACGCCGGCATCGGGCTGAGCATCTTCGGCAGCTCGCTCGCCGTCGCCGCCATCTACGGCACCGGCACCCCCGACCAGATGGTCGAATGGGTGCCGCAGTGCTTCGGCACCGTCGACGCCCCCGCCGTCGCCGCGTTCTGCACCACCGAACCGGAGGCCGGCTCCGACGTCGGGGCCATGCGTACCCGCGCCGTCCACGACGAGGCCGCCGACGAGTGGGTGCTACGCGGGCAGAAGGCGTACGCCACCAACGGCGGGATCGCCGGGGTGCACGTGGTCACCGCCTCCGTCGCGCCCGAGCTGGGTTCGCGCGGGCAGGCCGCGTTCGTCGTACCGCCGGGGACGGCCGGGCTGCACGCGACCCGGAAGCTCAAGAAACTGGGACTGCGCGCCTCGCACACCGCCGACGTCTTCCTCGACGACGTCCGGGTGCCCGGACGCTGTCTGCTCGGCGGCAAGGACGCGCTGGACGAGCGGTTGGCCCGCGCCCGGTCCGGGCAACGGGCCAGCGGCCAGGCCGCGATGCGCACCTTCGAACTGTCCCGGCCGACGGTCGGCGCGCAGGCGCTCGGCGTCGCCCGCGCCGCCTACGAGTACGCCCTCGACTACGCCAGGGACCGGGTCCAGTTCGGCCGGCCGATCATCGCCAACCAGGCCGTCGCGTTCGCCCTGGCCGACATGAAGATGGAGATCGACGCCGCCCGGCTGCTGGTCTGGCGGGCGGCCTGGATGGGCCGCAACAACCGGCCGTTCACCGCCGGCGAGGGCTCGATGTCCAAGCTCAAGGCGGGCGAGGTGGCCGTCGCGGTGACCGACCGGGCCGTGCAGCTCCTCGGCGGGGCCGGCTTCCTGCGCGACCACCCGGTCGAACGCTGGTACCGGGACTCCAAGATCTACACCATCTTCGAGGGCACCTCCGAGATCCAACGGCTGGTCATCTCCCGCGCCATCTCCGGCGTCCAGATCCGCTGACCGTCGCCACCGGTCGACCGCCCGGTCACCGCCCGTCCACCACGGGCGACGCCGACTGGGCGGTCGGCCGGCGACGACGCATGATCGGAAAGGAATCCCTGGTGGGGGCCCCGGCCGGCCCCACGTCGTACCCCGAAGGAGGTCGCCGGATGGACCTGCCGTTCATCGTGGCCACACTGACCAGGCGGGGACTGCTCACCCCCGGGCACCCCGTCCGGGTCGCCTCGCAACTCGCCGCGCTGCGCCAGTGGGGCTGGGGCATGGCCGGCGAACTGCGGCAGGCAGCCGCCCGCGACCCGGGCCGGGTCGCCGTCGTCGACGAGCACGGCCACGAACTCACCTACCGGGAACTGCTCGACCGGGCCGAACGGCTCGCCCGGTCGATGCGCAGCGTGCTCGGCGTACAGGCCGGGGACCGGGTCGGGCTGCTGTGCCGCAACCACCACGGGCTCATCGAGGGCATCGTCGCCGCCACCCTGCTCGGCGCCGACGCGGTGCTGGTCAACACCGGACTGTCCGCCGCGCAGCTCGCCACCGTCGCCGAGGAGCAACGGCTGCGGGTGCTGGTGCACGACACCGAGTTCGCCGAGCGGCTCCTCGGCGTCCCCGCCGAGGTGCACCGGGTCGACGAACCCGGCCTCGACGCCCTGATCGCCGCCGCGCTCCCCGCCGACCGGCTCTCCCCGCCCGCCCACGACGGCCGGACCATCGTGCTGACCTCCGGCACCACCGGCACCCCCAAGGGCGCCCGCCGGCCCGTCCCGAACGGCTTCGGCCCGCTGGTGTCCATCATCGACCGCATCCCGCTGCACACCCACGACACCGTGCTGATCGCCGCCCCGATCTTCCACACCTGGGGGTACGCGGCACTCCAGGTCGCCTTCGCGCTGCGCGCCACCATCGTGCTGCACCGCCGGTTCGACCCCGCCGCCACGCTGGACGCGCTCGTGGCGCACCGCTGCCAGGCGCTGTTCGCCGTACCGGTGATGGTGCAGCGTCTGCTCGACGTGCCGCCGCCGGACCCGCGACCGCCGCTGACGGTGGTCGCGGTCAGCGGCTCGGCGCTGCCCGGCGGCCTCACCACCCGGTTCATGGACACCTACGGTGATGTCCTCTACAACCTGTACGGCTCCACGGAGGTCTCCTGGGCCGCCATCGCCGGCCCCGCCGAGCTGCGCCAGGCCCCCACCACCGCCGGTCGCCCCCCGCACGGCACCCGCCTGGAGATCGTCGACGACGACGGGAAGCCGGTGCCGGCCGGGCGGGTCGGCCGGATCCTCGTCGGCAACGAGATGCTGTTCGAGGGTTACACCTCGGGGGCCCGCCGGGAGACCCACGACGGGCTGCTCGACACCGGTGACCTCGGCCGGGTCAACGCCGACGGACTGCTCTTCGTCGACGGCCGCGCCGACGACATGATCGTCTCCGGCGGGGAGAACGTGTTCCCGTCCGAGCTGGAGGACCTGCTCGCCCGGCTGCCGCAGGTCCGCGAGGCGGCCGTGCTCGGCGTGCCGGACCCGCAGTACGGGCAGCGGCTGGCCGCGTTCCTCGCCCTGCACCCCGGCGAGACCCTGGACCCGGAGGCGGTACGCGAGTACGTCAGGCGCTACCTGGCCCGGTTCTCCGTACCCCGGGACGTGGTCTTCGTGAAGTACCTGCCCCGCAACGCCACCGGCAAGGTGCTCACCCGGGAACTCCGCCGCTACTACGGCTGATCCTCCCCCCGGTGGTCCCCCGAGTCGACGATCGGGGTGCGGCGGGGGACTCTCCCCGATGTCGTCGCTCCCCGTCACCGGCAGGCTCGACGCCATGAAGATCATGAATCGACGGGCCGTGCTCGTCGCCACGACCCTCGGTGCCCTGCTCGCCGTCGCCGCCCCCGTGCCCGCTTCCGCCGCCGCTCCCGCCTCCGCCGGTGACCGGCGCGGGGCTGCCGGCTGCCGGCCCGGCACCCTCGACCCGACCCCCGTCGCGCAGGCGATAGCCGGGTTACCCGACGCCGACGCCACCAGCGCCCAGGTCCGGATCACCACGCCCGACGGCTGCTGGACCGGCGCCACCGGCGTACGGGACCTGCGCGGCCCGACCGGCGTACCGCCGCAGGCCCGGTTCCGGGTCGGCAGCGTCACCAAGGCGTTCACCGCCGCCATGGTGCTGCAACTCGTGGCCGAGGGCCGGATCGACCTCGACGCGACGGTGCAACGGCTCCTGCCCGGGCTGCTCCCCGCCGACTACCCGCCGGTCAGCGTCCGGCAACTGCTCGACCACACGAGCGGCCTGCCCAGCCCCCGCGTGCCGGACGACATCGAGTGGCAGCTCGCCCACCGGTACGACAGGTGGACCCCACGGCAACTGGTCCGGCTCGGGCTGGAGAACCCCCGCGAGTTCGACCCCGGCACGAGGCAGCACTACACCAACATGGGGTACATCGTCGCCGGGATGATCATCGAGAAGGTCACCGGCCACCCGTACGCGACGGAACTGGACAGGCGCATCGCCCGGCCGCTCGGCCTGAAGGACACGTACGCGCCGGGTGACGACCCGCGCCTCCGGGGTCCGCACGCCCACGGCTACCAGGCCGTCGTCCGCGACGGTCGGACCGAACTGGTCGACGTCACCACCTGGAGCCAGACCTTCACCCCGGCCGCCGGCAACGTCGTCTCCAGCCTGACCGACCTGGACACCTTCCTCACCGCGCTGTTCGCCGGTCGGATCGTGCCACCGGCCCAGCTCGACACGATGTTCACCCTGCCGGGCGTGCCGGACGTCGGCGGCGGGCCGGCCCGCTACAGCGCGGGGCTCACCGCGTTCCCGCTGCCCGACGGCGAAACCCTGTGGATCAAGACCGGTTCCCGGTACGGCTACCTCGCCGGGGTCGCCTCCACCAGGGACGGCCGGTTCCGGATGGAGTACTCGATCACCGGCACCGACGCCAAGGGCGAGAATCTCAGCGCCACCGCCCAACGGGTCATCGCCGCCGCCCTGTCCCTGCTCTGACCCGCCCTGCGCCAGCTCTGAGCCGCCTGTCCCTGCTCTGACCCGCCCTGTCCCCGCCCTGTCCCTGCTCTGACCGTGCGGCCCGACGGGCGGCACCCGGCCGGGCCGGCAGGGGTCAGTCGGGGACGGTGATCCGGCCGTCGATCGCGGTGGCGGCGATGTCGGTGCGGTGGTGCGAGCCGGCCAGCTCGATGCCGCGTACCAGGGCGTAGGCGGCGTCCCGGGCGGCGGTCAGGTCCGGGCCGGTGGCCGTACCGCAGAGGACCCGGCCGCCGGCGGAGAGCAACGCGCCGTCGGCGGCCCGGCGGACGGTGCCGGCGTGGATGACGCCCGGGTGGTCGGCGCCGGTGATCACGTCACCGGTACGTGGGGTCGCCGGGTAACCCTCGGCGGCCACCACCACCGTGACGGCCGCACCGTCCCGCCACCGCAGCGGCGGGTGCGCGGCCAGCGTGCCCGTCGCCGCGGCGTGCAGCAGGCCGCCGAGCGGGGTCTCCAGCAGCGCCAGCACGACCTGGGTCTCCGGGTCGCCGAAGCGGGCGTTGAACTCGATCACCCGGGGGCCGGCGGCGGTGAGCGCCAGCCCGACGTAGAGCAGCCCGGCGAACGGGGTGCCCCGGCGGCGCATCTCGGCGAGCGTCGGGTGGACCACGTCGGCCAGCACCTCGTCGACCAGGCCCGGCGGTGCCCACGGCAGTGGCGCGTAGGCCCCCATGCCGCCGGTGTTCGGGCCGGTGTCGCCGTCGCCGGCCCGCTTGAAGTCCTGCGCCGGCAGCAGCGGCAGGGCCGCCTCACCGTCGGTCACCACGAACAGGGAGACCTCGGGGCCGGAAAGATACTCCTCGATCACCACCCGACCGCACTCCTGCGCGTGCCGCAGCGCGACGTCCCGGTCGTCGGTGACCACCACGCCCTTGCCGGCGGCCAGCCCGTCGTTCTTCACCACGTACGGCGTGCCGAACTCGTCGAGCGCCCGCCCGACGCTCTCCGCGTCCGTGCAGGTGTACGCGCGGGCGGTCGGCACCCCGGCCGCCGTCATGACCTCCTTGGCGAAGGTCTTGGAGCCCTCCAGCCGGGCCGCCGCGGCCGACGGGCCGAACACGGGGACGCCCTTGGCGCGTACCGCGTCGGCGACCCCCGCGACCAGCGGGGCCTCCGGCCCGATCACCACCAGGTCGGCACCGACCTCCACCGCCAACCCGGCCACCGCGGCGGGATCGGACGGATCGACCTGCCGCAGCTCCGCCACACCCGCGATCCCCGGGTTACCGGGTGCCGCGAACAGGGCCTCGACCGCCGGGTCCTCGACCAACCCGAGCGCGAGCGCATGCTCCCGCCCGCCACCACCCAGAAGAAGTACGCGCACGGCGACGAATCCTACCCACCACCCCCACCCTCCCCTCCCCCCTGCCCCACACCCGCCTCCCCCGCACCCCGCCTCTCCCGCCCCCGCCCCGGCTTTCCCCGGTGATCAAGAGGTTTGCGTCACGTTGAAGATCGACTTTGACGCGAACCTCTTGGTCAACTGACGCAAAGCTCTTGATCACCGAGGAGAGGGGGCGAGGAGAGGGGAAGCCTGGGGCAGGCCGGGCGCGACGCTCGACGAGCTAGGGGCGGGAGCGGGTGAGGGCCATGGCCTGGCGGACGGTGTGCGGGATGTAGTCCGGGCGCAGCGCGTCGGACCAGGTGAACCGGAGCACCCGCCAACCGGCGTTGACCAGGCGGTTCTGCCGGCGACGGTCGGCGAACAGGGCCTCCGGGGTGCCGTGCGGGCCCGCCCCGTCGGCCTCGGCGATCAACCGCGCCGCCCGCCATCCGAGGTCACCGATACCGAGCAGGTGACCGTCTCCGTCCCGGACCTCCTGTTGCAGCACGTCGGGTGGGACTCCGCCGTCGACGCAGCGCAGCCGCGACCACGTTTCCAGCGGTGACTGGGCGCGACCGTCCACCTCGGCGAGGTGCCTGCGGGCCGCCGGGGCACCCCGACGGCCCCGGACGAGCGTCGGCGCGGTGGTCAGGTCCTCCGGGGTGACGAGCCCCCGGTTCAGGGCCGAGTCGAGCACGGACACCGCCGGGTACCGGTCGAGCCGGAGAATCATGTCCGTCACCGTGCGCAACGGCGAGGTCGTGGGAACGCCGGCTACGTCGACGACGTCGCCCGGGGCCACGGTGAACTGGTGGACGACCAGCATGGGGTCGGTGTGCCGTTGCGGCCGGGGCCGGTCCACCGGCACCGACACGTGGACGGCGGGTCGGCGTGGCCCGGCGATGTCGTGCAGCGCGAGGGCGCTGTCGAGGACGGCGAAGGCTCCGGGGCCGAGGCTCGTCACCGCCGCCCGGATGCGGGCCCGCGGGGCGTCCTTGTCCGGTGGCGGCCCGGCGGGGGCGTAGCAACCACGGGACAGCCGCCTCCACCGCCCGGAGCGGCAGAGTTGCCGGACATGGTGCCGGGTCAACCCGGCCGCGAGGGCCTGCGACATGGTGACCATGCCGTCCTGCCCGAGGGCGATCCGACGGAGAATTTCGAGCGGCATCACCCCGCCACCCTCACGCCCCGCCCACCCCCACTTCCACCCCTGTGGATAACCCTGTGGACAACCCTCGGGTTTCCACAGGTGATCAAGAGGTTTGCGTCGTCGGAGGGCGAATCCGTGACGCAAACCTCTTGATCACCGGGGCACAGCGGGGGGCGCAGCGGGGCCGCGCACAGCGCGGGGAGGGGAGGCGGGGGTCAGGGGAGGAGGGGGTGGCGGACGACGTTCTCCTCGCGGCCGGGGCCCACGCCCACCACGCTGACCCGGGTGCCGGTGATCTCCTCGATGCGGGCGATGTAGCGGCGGGCGTTCTCCGGCAGCTCGTCCTCGGTGCGCGCCTTGCTGATGTCCTCCCACCAACCGTCGTGCTCTTCGTAGATCGGGGTGGCGTGGTGGAAGTCGGTCTGCGTCATCGGCATGTCGTCGAAGCGCTCGCCGTTGATCTCGTACCCGACGCAGAGCGGGACCTTGGGCAGGCCGGTGAGCACGTCCAGCTTCGTGACGACCAGGTCGGTGACACCGTTGAGGCGGCACGCGTACCGGGCCACGACGGCGTCGAACCAGCCGCACCGACGTTCCCGGCCGGTGGTCGTGCCGTACTCGTGGCCGACCTTGCGCAGGTGCTGGCCGTTGTCGTCGAACAGCTCGGTCGGGAACGGGCCCGACCCCACCCGCGTGGTGTACGCCTTGCTCACCGCGATCACCCTGGTGATCGCCGTGGGCGGGATGCCGGCACCCACGCACGCCCCACCGGCCGTCGGGTTCGACGAGGTCACGAAGGGGTAGGTGCCGTGGTCCATGTCGAGCATCGTGGCCTGGGCACCCTCCAGCAGCACCGTCTCGCCCCGGTCCAGGGCGTCCCAGAGCATCACCCGGGTCTCGGCGATGTACGGCCGCAGCCGCTCGGCGTAGCGCAGGTACTCCTCGACGGTCTCGTCGACGTCGATCGCCTTGCGGTTGTAGACCTTGAACAGCAGCTGGTTCTTCTCGCGCAGCGCGAGTTCCAGCTTCTTGCGCAGGATGCCCGGGTCGAGCAGGTCCTGGAGCCGGATGCCCATCCGGGCGACCTTGTCGCCGTACGCCGGGCCGATGCCGCGCCCGGTGGTGCCGATCCGGGCCGAGCCGAGGTAGCGCTCCACCACCCGGTCCAGCGCGCGGTGGTGCGGCATGATCAGGTGCGCGTCGCCGGAGATCCGCAGCCGGGACACGTCCACCCCCCGCTCGGCGAGCCCGTCGATCTCGGCGAGCAGCACCTTCGGGTCGACCACCACCCCGTTGCCGATGACGATCATCGCGCTCGGGGAGAGCGCGCCTGACGGCATCAGGTGCAGCGCGTACTTCTGCCCGTCCGGCGTGATCACCGTGTGGCCGGCGTTGTTGCCGCCGGAGTAGCGCACGACGTAGTCGACCCGCTCACCCAGCAGGTCGGTAACCTTGCCCTTGCCCTCGTCGCCCCACTGAGCGCCGATGAGCACGATCGCTGGCATCTTGTCCGCCTCCAGAAGGCTCGGGTGCCAGGTGGCGACCGGTTGGCGAGCCCGGGGTGTCAGGCTAACAAGTAGAAACGGCGTGGCCGGCAGGGGTTCACGTCGCGAGGCAGGAGGCCCGGAGTGTACGACGTGGTGCTGCTCACCCTCGGCTCCGAGCGGGACACTCCCGGTGGGGGCTGCGGCAGCGGCGACGCCTGCTGCGGCGGTGCTCCCGAGGCCACCGGGAAACCGGCCGCGCCGCCGGACAGGGAGCGCTGCGAGACGCCGCGCGTACCGGTGCTGGCCTGCGCGGACGCGCTGACCGCGCGGGGTGCCCGGGTGGAGACCGTCGTCGCCCGTTCCGACGCCGAGGTCGACGAGGTGCTGGCCCGGCTGGACGCCCCGGCCCGCCCCGACGGCCTCGCCTGGCCCGACCCGGACAGCAAGACCAGGCTGGTCGTCGCCGTCGCCAGCGACGCCCAGTTGCGCGCCGTCGTGCGTCGGCTCGTCCGCCGGTACGCCCCACCGCCCAGCCGCCGTCCCGCCGAGCTGGCCGGCGACCGTACGGTGCCCGACCTGCCGCCGATCGGCGTACTCCCGCTCGATCCGGCCCGGGGTGGCCCGCACTGGGACCTGGCCGCGCAGCTCGGCCTGCCCCGGGACCCGGCGGCGGTGGCGGCGGCCGTGCTCGACGGCGGGGTACGCCGGCTCGACCTGCTGCGCAACGACGGCGGTTCGGTGACCCTGGACGGGGCGCTGCTCGGTGCCGCCGACGAGGCGGGCCGGCCGCTGCACTGGCGGGGTCGGGTGGAGGTGGACGACGCGGTGCTCTCCGACGGCGCGGACCCGATCCTGGCCTGCGCGATCGGCAACGCCGGCGGTTACGCCACCCTCGACTCGCTGCCGCTGCTCACCGCCGGCGACCCGGCCGACGGTCGGGTGGAGGTCGCGGTGGCCGTTCCCGTGCCGACCCGCCCGACGTTGGGTAGGAAGAAGAAGATCCGGTACGAGGTCCGGCGGGCCCGGGGCCGGGCGGTGGCGGTGATCCCCCGGGACGAGCGGGTGCCCTTCCTCGACGACGGGGTCGAGGGTGAGCTGAGCCGCAAGCGGTCCTGGTGGACCGAGCCCGGGGCCTGGGCGGTCTTCACCGGCTGACCGTCCCCCGCGTCCGTCACCCGGCGTAACGGGAACGGGACGGCCTATCCTCGGCGGGAGGAGTGGGGAGGATCCGTGGTGGACGACAACGCCGACCGGGCCGCACAGCCCGGCCAGCAGCCCGGGCCGGAGCGGGACATCGAACCACTCTGGCCGCCCGACCCCCCGGTGCCGCACTGGGCCGCCGAGCCCACGCCGGTCTACCCGCCGACGGCGTACCCGTCGCTCGCGGCGGAGGTCGCGCCCCTGCCGACCGACGGCGGCTGGACCCCGCCCGGGGACGGTTGGGTGCCCGACCTGCCCGAGCCGACCCCGTCGACCCAAACTCCCCCTCGGTACGACGACTCCCCGAGGTACGACGATTCCCCCGGCTACGACCCCCCTCCCGGCTACGACCCTCCCGGGTACGCCGCCCCGGCGGATCGTGGCGGTGCGGGCCGGACGACCGCACCGGCCGGTGGGACGGGTCCGGGCCGGACCGGGCGGGTGGATCTCGACCTGCCCTTCACGTTGGACCCGTCGCTCGCCGGTCCCCCGGCACCGCCGGCCCCCGCCGCTACGCCGCCCGGACCTTCCACGGCTGCTGCGCCGGCCGGGCCCGGGCCGCTGACTCCGGCCGCCCCGCCCGCCGGGCCAGGACCGTCGATGTCGGCTGCTGCGACGCCCCCGCCGAACAGTCCGTCCCGTCCCGCCCCACCAACCCCTCCGCGCAACGGGAGCGTCGTGGCCCACGGAGATGACCCGACCGAGTTGAATCCTGGAAGGTTCGGGCCCCCGGCGGGGCCGAAATCCTCCAAGATCCAGGAGGCCGACCCGGCGGTCGTGGCGGCGGTGCCGGCACAGTTCACGGGGCGGGGCGAGTCACCCTGGGCGTTGCCGCCCCAGCGGCTCTCCACCGGGACCGACGAGCCCGACCGGATCACCGGTCCGGCCACCGCACCGGTACGCGGGGCCGACCACCCAGCGGCAGCGACACCTGGATCCGGCGGGCGGGAGCAGGTGCCAGGTGGGCCGACGCACCTGCCCGGCGGGGCGACCCACGCGTCAGCCGGGCCGACGCACCTGCGCGGTGGACAGCACGAGCCCGTGGGCCGCGTCGCCGTCGGGCCGCAGCCGTCCCCGGAGGATCCGACCGCAGCCGACGGCACGCCCCACCCGGCACCCGTCGGACCACCGCCGCCCCCTCCGGCCACCGCCGGCCCCGGCGTCCCCGAACAGTTCCGAGCCGGGGACACCGGTCCGGACCGACCGGAACCGACAGCACCGGGCCGGCCGGAGCCGACCGCAGCGGGACCGGACGGCCCTGGTTTCGATCCGCCCGTAACCAGGTCGGCAGTTCCCGGCCCGCTCCGACCGGAGTCGACGGACCCTGGCGGCCCCGGGCTGCCCACCCAGCCGGCATCCGGCCTGTCCCGACCCGAGCCGCCGGCAGTCGCCCTCCCACTGCCTGAACAGTCGGTACCCGGTCTGTCCCGGCCCGAGCCGCCGGCGCCTGACCTGTCGCTGCCCGAGCCGTGGGAACCCGGCCTGGCGCTGCCCGAACAGCCGGTCCACGGGTACCCGGCACCGGGACAGCAACCCGGACCCGGCCAGCCGGTGCCCGGACCGCCGCAGGCAACGGGGCAACAGACCGCACCGCAGCAGGCAGGAGGACAGCAGACCGGACCGCAGCAGGCGACGGGTCAGCCGGTTCCGGGGCCGCAAGCGGCAGCGGTACCACCCGCGCCGGGACAGCAGGTGACCGGCGGGTGGTACCGGCCGTCCTGGCCGGAGCCGTCGGCCCCCGGCGGGACGCCTCCGACGCCGACGCCCGCGCCGGTCTATCCCGATCCGCTCGCCCCGGCCGGCTACCCCGAGATGGGATGGTCACCGGAGAGCGGGATCGCGCCGACCGCCGAGGACTTCGCCCGCCGCCGGCAGATCCGGCCGGCCGAGCCGATCGCCACGATGGGCGTCCGGGCCATGGTCAACAGGATCGGCCTGGTGAAGCTCCCTCCGGGGCAGCACGAGCAGGAGGTGAAGCGGGACATCGAGATGGTGCGCCGCAACTTCGGCGGGCTGCGCCAGGTGACCGTGGTCAATCCCAAGGGCGGGGCCGGCAAGACGGTGGCCATCCTGCTGCTCGCGATGACCTTCGGGCAGAAGCGCGGGGGTTACGTGCTGGCCTGGGACAACAACGAGACCCAGGGCACCCTGGGGATGCGGGCGCAGCAGGACTTCCACTCCCGTACGGTGCGCGACATGCTGCGGGACCTCGGGCAGTTCCAGGGGCCGCACGGCCGGATCGGCGACCTGTCGCAGTACGTCCGCTCGCAGGGCGAGGGGATGTTCGACGTGCTCGCCTCGGACGAGTCGGCCACCGGGGGCGAGATGCTGACGGCGGCGGCGTTCGCCGAGATCCGCGAGGTGGTGAGCCGGTTCTACAAGTTGATCTTCGTGGACACCGGGAACAACGTCCGGGCGCAGAACTGGCAGGCCGCGATGGACGCCACCGACCAGTTGGTGGTCACCATGTCGGCCCGTAACGACTCGGCGGAGACGGCCGCCCGGATGCTCGACCACCTGGAGCAGAGCGGCCGGCACCGGCTCGTCCGGCAGGCGGTGACGGTGGTGTCGATGCCCCCGTCACGCAAGGAGATCGACCTGCCGGCCATCCAGGAGCACTTCGCCGCCCGGACGAGGGCGGTGCTGCTCGCGCCGTACGAGCGGCTGATCGACACCGGCGAGCCGATCCGGTACGGCGGACTCTCCTCGGCCACCCGGGACGCCTGGCTGAAGATCGCGGCGGCGGTGGCCGAGGGCCTCTGACCCCGGTCGGCCGGTCCGCCCCGACGGTCGTCGGGGCGGACCGGGGACGGGCCGGTCAGGCGCTGGCGAGGGCGTCCCCGGCGGCCGGGTCGCAGTCGCGGAGGAACTGGGCACACCTGGCGGCCTCGTCCGCCTCGCCGATCTCCCCGGCGGCCCGGGACAGGACGTAGAGGCAGCGCAGGAAACCCCGGTTCGGGGTGTGCGACCAGGGCACCGGGCCGTGCCCCTTCCAGCCGCTGCGCCGCAACTGGTCCAGGCCCCGGTGGTAGCCGGTGCGGGCGTACGCGTACGCCGCGACCACCTGGCCGCCGTCCAGGGCCCGGGTGGCCAGCGCCGCCCAGGCCGCGCTGTGCGTCGGGAAGCGGGCCGCGACCTCGGCGTACGCCTCGTCGGTGCCCTGCTCTGCGGCAGCGGCCAGCGCGGCGTCCGCCTCGTCGTGCGCGGGCAGGAGGGTGGCCGGAGGCTCAGGCAACAGGTTCTGCATCGCCCCATTCAACCCGCTTCGCCCTGCGCGGCGCGAGGGGGTCGGGTGGGTACGCTGGCTGAACGGTGGAGGTCTACGTCACGTCGGGGACCCCACCTGGTGAACCCTCGGCCCCGTCGGGTGAACCCTCGGCCGACCGTACCGGCCCTGCGGCCCATGCCACCCGAAGATATTTTCCACTACAACTATTGGTCCGGAGCCTCCCCAGGACCCGGTTACGCAGGAGCCCGGCGACCTCGGTCGCCGGGCTCCTGTCGTCGGTACCCCTGCCCCGGTGCGCGGTGGCGGGGTGGGGGCAGGATGGCGGGGTGCCCACCCCACCTCCGGCGGACGTCATCGCGCCGCACGACACCAGTCATGACGAGATCGAGACCCGTGCCGAGTTCGACAGGCACCTGGCCGCCGACAGCCTCGCCGGGCTGACCGTGCAGGGTCTCCGCCTCGACCTCGACCCGGTCCCCGACCTGACCGCCGCCGACGTGACCGGCACCCTCTTCGTCGGCTGCCGGTTCGCCGGCCGGGAGGTCGGCGCGGACCTGGTCCGGCGCGGCGCGAACGTGGTACCGCCCTTCTCCGGCCTGCCGTACCCGACCCAGCCGGCCCACCTCTACACCCCGACCGACCTGGCCGAGGGGTTCGCCACCGCCGGGTTCGCCGGAATGTACGACACCCGGGTCTACGACCACTTCCGCGCCCACGGTGGCGCGCTGCCGGACGTGAAGGAGGCGCTCGGCCAGCGGTTGCACGACCACGGCGTGGACAACGCCCTGGCCGACGCGACCCGGACCTGGCTCGCCACCCACGGGCCGCAGTCGGTGGTGGGGGTGATGGGCGGGCACGCGGTCCAGCGCGGCAGTGTGCCGTACCGGATGGCGGCGGTGCTGGGCTGGGAGTTGGCGCGGGCCGACCGGCTGGTGGTGACCGGCGGCGGCCCCGGGGTGATGGAGGCGGCCAACCTGGGCGCGTTCCTGTCGGCCTGGCCGGCGCAGGAGCTGAACACGGCGATCGACCTGCTGGCGGTGGCCCCCGACTTCACCGACCACGACCGGTACACGGCCGCCGCGCTGGCCGTGCGGGACCGCTACGCGGCGACCGTGCCGCAGCAGCGCGGCCCCGGGCTGGACTGGGCCCGTTCCGGCGGGCTGGCCATCCCCACCTGGCTGTACGGGCACGAGCCGGCGAACCTGTTCGCCGGGCGGATCGCCAAGTACTTCTCCAACGCCATCCGGGAGGACACCATCCTGCGGCTGGCCCGGGGCGGGATCGTCTTCGCGCCCGGCCGGGCCGGCACCGTGCAGGAGGTGTTCCAGGCGGCCACGAAGACGTACTACGGCACGGACGGGGCGAGCGGGGCGTACGTCTTCCTCGACCAGGCGTACTGGACCCGGGAGCTGCCGATCGAGTCGTTGCTGCGGCCGTTGTTCGCCGGGTCGCCCTTCGGTGACCTGTCCGGCAGCATCCACCTCACCGACGACGTACGGGAGGCCGTCCGGGTGCTCACCGCGACCGCCTGACGTCCGGCCCGGCCGGTCGGGACCCGGGACGGCGACGGCCGGCACCCCGGGTGGGGAGCCGGCCGTCGACGGGGTACGTCAGGGTCACTTCATCCGGGTGCCGGTGGAGCGCAGGTGCTCGCACGCCTCGACGACCCGGGCGGCGAGACCGGCCTCGGCCAGCTTGCCCCAGGCACGCGGGTCGTACTGCTTCTTGTTGCCGACCTCGCCGTCGATCTTGAGGACGCCGTCGTAGTTGCGGAGCATGTGGTCCGCGACGGGCCGGGTGAAGGCGTACTGGGTGTCGGTGTCGATGTTCATCTTCACCACGCCGTAGTCGAGCGCCTCCCGGATCTCCTCCAGCAGCGAGCCGGAGCCGCCGTGGAAGACCAGGCTGAGCGGCTTGTCCTTGCCGTACTTGGCGCCGACCGCCTCCTGGATCTGGTTGAGGATCTCCGGCCGGAGCTTGACGTTGCCCGGCTTGTAGACGCCGTGCACGTTGCCGAAGGTCAGCGCCGCCATGTAGCGGCCCTTCTCGCCCAGGCCCAGCGCCTCGACCATGGCCAGGCCGTCCTCGACGGTGGTGTAGAGCTTGTCGTTGATGGCGTTCTCGACGCCGTCCTCCTCGCCACCGACGACGCCGACCTCGATCTCCAGGACGATCTTGCCCTTGGCGGCCTCGTCGAGGAGCTGGGCGGCGATCTCCAGGTTCTCCGCCACCGGCACTGCCGAGCCGTCCCACATGTGCGACTGGAACAGCGGCTCCTGGCCGCCCTTCACCCGCTCCTGGGAGATGGCCATCAGCGGCCGGACGAACCCGTCCAGCTTGTCCTTCGGGCAGTGGTCGGTGTGCAGCGCGATGTTGACCGGGTACTTCTTGGCCACCTCGTGCGCGTACGCGGCGAACGCCACCGCGCCGGTCACCATGTCCTTGACCGACGGGCCGGACAGGTACTCCGCGCCACCGGTGGAGACCTGGATGATGCCGTCGCTCTCCGCGTCGGCGAAGCCCTTCAGCGCCGCGTTCAGGGTCTGCGACGAGGTCACGTTGATCGCGGGGTACGCGTACCGGCCGGCCTTGGCCCGGTCCAGCATCTCCGCGTAAGCCTCGGGGGAAGCGATGGGCATGTGAAACGCTCCTTACTTACCGCTCTCGGCCGCGCTGGCCGCTGTCTTCCGTCGGTGCGCCGGACCGCGCTGTCCACCGTCGGCAGTATCCCGTAGGAGGCGTCGGCGGACACAACCGCCCCGGTGACCGTCCACCGCCCGGCCTCACCGGGCCTCCCGGCCGTCCGGCACGGCGACGCTGATCAGCCAGGTCACCACGGCCATCACGATGGCTCCCCAGAAGGCCGGCCAGAAACCGTCCACCCGGAACGACAGGTCGACCGCGCGCGCGATCCGGTCGGTCAGCAGGAACAGCAGGGCGTTCACCACCAGCGCGAACAGCCCGAGGGTGAGCAGGTAGAACACGCAACCGACCACCTTGATCACCGGTTTGAGCACCGCGTTGACCACGCCGAAGATCAGCGCCACCAGCAGCAGGGTGAGCGCGGTGTTCGCGCCGTTGCGCCCGGAGACGTCGACCCCGGGCACGATCAGCGTGGTGACCCACAGCGCGATCGCCGTGATCACCAACCGGATCAGGAAACCCACCGGTCCATCCTGACACCGCCCGGCGTCGCCGGTGGGACGTTCCCGCGTTCCCGCGCCCACCGGGCGACCTCCGCCACCAGCCCGTACGGTGGGGTGGACAGGCCGCCGCAACCAGGGAGGGACGATGGGTCAGCCCGACGAGGACTTCACCCCGAGCGACCACCTCGACCCGCAGGAACGCGACTTGGAGGCCGAGCCGGCCGACGCGGTCGAGCAGGCCGCCGTGGTCGGCCCGGACGAGACCGACGCCGAGCCGCACCGGGGCCTGGAGGTCGCCGACTGGGACGCCATGGAGCAGGCCCGGGTGGTCACCGCCGACGAGGACGACTACCGCTGACGGTGCGGGACGGCCGACGACGCCCCGGCGCGGCGGGACGACGCGGAACGCGGCCACCGTGAGAGGCTGACCACGTTCCGTCACCCGCCGGAAGGCAGTCCTCATGTTTCGGCACCACCTGCGGCGCTGGTTCGCCTCATTCGTCGTCGTCGGCGCGTTCTTCGGCACCGCCGCCGGACCCGCCGTGGCCGCTGGCGCGTTCGTCCCCACCGCCGCCGTGCCGGTCGCAGCCGGGGCGGTGAAGATCGAATCGCGGGACCTGCTGGTCGCGCCCGGGCACAGCACCTCGGGCCAGGTGCGCATCGACATCTCTCACATCGCCGAGGGCGAGCCATTCCACCTCGACATGGACCTGTCCGAGCTGGACAAGGTCGGCCGCCTCACCACCTCGGGCGACGGCTGGAGTTGCGCCCAACCCGCCAGGCACCTGAGCTGCACCGCCAGAAGAGGCAAGGCGGCCATGTCGAACGAGTTCCCCACCCTGTTCTTCCAGATCGACGCCCGGTCCGACGCGTCGTTGGACACCCGGGTCGAGCTTCGCTTCGACGTGACGTCGTCCGCGGCCAGCGGCACCCGGACCACCACGGTGACCGTCGTCGAGGGAGTCGACCTCCAGACCACGCCGAAGGCGGAGCTGAGCGTCGAGCCCGGCGACCTGCTCGACGTCACCGGCACCGTGCGCAACGCCGGCCCCGGACCCGAACGCGGTGTCGTGCTCACCATGGACCCGGACTGGCTGTTGACGTACCGCGACAACTTCCGCAACTGCCGGTGGAGGGAGGGCACCCCGCTCGTCTGCCACTTCGACACGGAACTCGAACCGGGGGTCACCTACCGCCTCTCGGATCCGCTGCCGTTGCGGGTGAACAGGATCGCCCGCAGCGGCCTGGTGCTGACCAACCGGCTCCAGTGGTGGACCACCGACGACTGGGCGCTGGTCGAGAAGGATCCGACCGCACCGAAACCGCCCGACACTCCCGGCAACGGCATCGAGCTGCGCCTGGTCGCCCAACCGTCCGCGGCGCGGACCGATCCGGCCGTCCGGAACAGCTGGACCGACGTCCGGGTGACCATCACCGGCGACCGGACGGCGGACGCCGCCGCCGTGGGTGACGAGGCCCGGGTGCGGGTCGGTGACCGGGTGAAGATGACGATCGGCTTCCGCAATCTGGGGCCGACGGCCGTGGAGACGTGGCGGGAACAACCCCTGGTGCAGGTCGACATCCCGGACGGCCTGACGGTGGTCGACATCGTCTGGAACTGCTACCCGGTCACCGATGGGAAGTGGAACGGTGGCGACATAGGCGAGCCCGGTGCCCGGTCCTACGGGTGCGGTGGTCCCGGAGACCTCGCCAGCCCCGGGGAGACCTTCTCGTACGAATTGACGCTGCGCGTCGACCGGCTGACCCGACGGACCGCCGGGGCGGTGACCACCGCCCTCGACGGTGACACCGATCACCGCAACGACCGGGCGGAGATCGTGTTCCTGCCGGCCGCCGACGGCACCGGTGGTGGGGAACCGGACGGGGACGGTTCACTGCCGATCACCGGCAGCGCCGCCGCATCTCTCGCCGCACTGGGTGGAGGGCTGCTCGTTGCCGGCCTCGGCGGCTACCTGGTGGCCCGCCGGCACAGGACCCGCTTCGTCGCCTGATCCTCCTCCACCATCCGAGTCCCGTCGGCGGCCCGGGCGGCGGGTCGCTGCAACCGTCCACGGGCTCGACCCGGCCGTTGTGCCGGTTCAGCCGGCCCGTTCGGCCCATCTCTCGACCTGCGCGGCATCACGGGCAACACAGGAAGCACGAGATCCATAGGATTCGCAGGCTTCACTGTCACCCACGGGAGGAATCCATATGCTCAAGCACTCGACCCGGCGTCTACTCGCCGGGCTGAGCGTGGCCGGAGCATTCGTCGCCGCCTCAGCCACCCCGGCGTCGGCCGAACAGGCAAAGGTCGATCTTGGCATCTACTTCGATGACACGACCGTCGCACTCGGCTCCGAAGGCAAGACGAACTCGCCCACGCTGCACAGCTCCGTGCCGGTCGTCCTGCGTGGCCTGAGCGTGCGTTACGACTACACCGGGCTGAGCGGAAAGGTGACGGTCAAGCCGGAGAGCGGGGCGAGCGGTGACTGCACCTCGCCGCAGCAGGGCGTCCTGGTCTGCACCGACCCGTTCGAGGTCGAACTCGGCGAATGGGGCATCGGTGGCTACTTCAGCGTCGTCATCGCACCGACCGCCGACGCGCAGGACGGCGACAGCGGCGACCTGAAGGTGACGGTCAGCGCGGACGGTGCCGAGTCGGCGAGCCACACCGCCAAGGTCCGGGTCGGCGAGGGTGTCGACCTCGCCGGCGGCACCGAGGTGACGCGGTCCACCGCCCCCGGTGGGAGTTTCACCGCCCCGCTGACGGTGCAGAACGTCGGGCAGAGCACCGTCAAGGGTGCCGTGGCGGTCTTCGACCACGACCGGGCCATCCACCCCGGCAAGAAGTACCGCAACTGCACCTACGAGGGTGACCAGCTGCGCACGTGCAGCTTCACCGACCTCGTCGCGGCTCCCGGTGAGAGCTGGACCGCTGACGTGCCGTACCTGCTCGGCAAGGACGCCTACGCCCCGGGCCGCAGCTACGGCTACCACAACTGGATGACGGTGGCGGAGTTCGAGGACTTCACGACGTACCTGGCGCATCTGGGCATCTCGATCGGCAAGCCCGGCGACGGCGGTGAACTGAGCCTGGGCAAGGGCGGCAACCGCCGGGGTCTCCAGTCCGACACCGACCCGTACAACAACTGGTCCAGCGTGGTGGTCAAGGCCACCGGTAAGAACGGGACGGACCTGGCCGCCGTCGGCGACTCGGTGAAGGGCAAGGCCGGTGCGGTGGTCAAGGCCACCGTCGGTGTCCGTAACGACGGACCGGCGTCGCTGGACTTCAGCCGTAGCGGCACCCCCGTCACGAAGGTGGACGTCGTCGTGCCGACCGGCACCACCGCCGTCGAGGTGCCCGACACCTGCATGCCCTTCGACGATGGTGACGCGGACTGGTCGGACGCCGGCACGCCCGGCGCCAAGGCGTACCGCTGCCTCCCGGAGATCTACCTCGCCGTGAACGAGAAGCAGACCTTCTCGTTCGACCTGCGGATCGACAAGGTGGTCCCGGACGCCGCAGGCACCGTGACGATCAACGCCAAGTGCGAGTGCGACGGGTTCACCGAGGACACCAACGCGGCCAACGACGTCACGAAGCTGCTCGTCAACGCGACCGGCCCCGACGGGGGCACGGACGGCCCCGGCGGGGGTGACGGGGGTGCGGGCGCCGGTGGCCCGCTCCCGATCACCGGCAGCTCGACGGCCCTGGTCGGTGGGATCGGCGCACTGCTGCTCGTCGCCGGTGCCGCCGGCTACCTGGTGGCCCACCGCCGCCGGACCCGCTTCGTGGCCTGATCTCCACCGCACCTCCGACACCCCGCCGACCCACCCGGGTCGGCGGGGTGTCGCGTTGCACCGCCCGCGTACCCGACCGGGCCGGCCCACCGGGCGTTGCGCGTCGCCGCCCGCTCACCCGGACCGCTGAGGCCCGAGGAGCGGCGGCCCTGGGGGAGAAATGAGGACGACGCCGGATCGGCCCCGCTGGGATCATGGGCGCGTGCTGCTCACCCTGACCACCACCCACCAGCCGGCGACGGATTTCGGTTTCCTGCTGGTCAAGCACCCCGACCGGGTGCAGGAGTTCGACCTGCCGGCGGGCACCGCGCACGTCTTCTACCCGGAGGCGACAGAGCAGCGGTGCACGGCCGCCCTGCTGGTCGAGGTCGATCCGCAGCGCCTCGGGGTGGGGCGGCGGCGGGCGGCGTCCACCCCGGAGAGTTTCACCCTCGGGCAGTACGTCAACGACCGCGCCTACGCCGCGTCGAGCCTGCTCTCCTCGGCGCTGTCGACGGTGTTCCGCTCCGCGCTGCGCGGGGTGTCCCGGGACCGCCCGGAGCTGGCCGGCTCGGCGATCCCGCTGAGCATCCGGGTGCCGGTGCTGCGCTGCCGGGGCGGCGCGGAGTTGGCGGTACGGCTGTTCGCCCCGCTCGGCTGGGCGGTGACCGCAGCCCCGCTCCCGCTCGACGAGCAGCACCCCGAATGGGGTGACAGCTGGTACGTCGACCTCAACCTGACCGGCACGGTGCGGCTCGCCGACGCCCTCAACCACCTGTACGTCCTGCTGCCGGTGCTGGACGACGCCAAGCACTACTGGGTCGCCCCCGACGAGATCGACAAACTGCTGCGGGCCGGGGCGGGCTGGTTGGCCGACCACCCCGAGCGGGCGCTGATCACCCGCCGTTACCTGGCGCACCGGCGGGCGTTGGCCGGGCGGGCGATGGCCCGGCTGGCCGAGTTGCGGCTGGCCGACGTACCCGTGCCGGACGACAGTGTCGACGAGGCCACCGGCCCGGCGGTCGCCGACCCCAGGCGGGCGTCCCTGGCGGCACGGCGGCGCGAGGCGGTGCTCGCCGCGCTGGCGGCCAGCGGCGCGAGCCGGGTGCTGGACCTGGGGTGTGGCGGCGGTGCGCTGCTCACCGGGCTACTCGCCGACCGGCGTTACACCGAGGTGGTGGGGGTGGACGTCTCCGCCCAGGCGCTGACCGTGGCCGCCCGCCGGCTGCGGCTGGACCGGCTGCCCCAGCGGCAGCAGGACCGGGTCCGGCTGTGGCAGTCGGCGTTGACCTACCGGGACGACCGGTTGCGCGGCTACGACGCGGCGGTGCTGATGGAGGTCGTCGAGCACCTGGACCCGGCCCGGCTGCCCGCGCTGGAGGACGCCGTGCTGGGTCACGCCCGGCCGGGCACGCTCGTGGTGACCACCCCGAACGCGGAGTACAACGTGCGGTACGAGGGGCTGCCGGCGGGCCGGTTCCGGCACCCCGACCACCGGTTCGAGTGGACCCGTGCCGAGTTCGCGGCGTGGGTCGACCGGGTGGCCGCCGAGCACGGCTACACGGCCACGATCAGCGGGGTCGGTGACCACGACCCCGAACTGGGCCACCCCACCCAGCTCGCCGTCCTCACCGCCGTGGCCAGCCAGGAGACGACCCGATGACCATTCTCGACATTCCCGAACTCGCCCTGGTGGCGCTGGTCGGCGTCTCCGGCTCGGGCAAGTCCACCTTCGCGGCGCGGCACTTCGCGCCGAGTCAGGTGCTCGCCTCGGACGCGTTCCGGGCGATGGTCGCCGACGACGAGAACGACCAGTCCGCCTCCGCCGACGCGTTCGGGGCGCTGCACCACGTGGCGGGGGTCCGACTGCGCCGGGGCCGGCTCACCGTGGTCGACGCGACGAACCTCCAGCCGCACGCCCGCGCCGGTCTGGTCAGGGTGGCCCGGGACCACGACGTGCTTCCGGTGGCGATCATGCTGGACGTGCCGGAGGCGTTGGCCTGGGAACGGACCCAGGCCCGCGCCGACCGGACACACGGCCGGCAGGTGCTGGCCCGGATGCAGCGTGACCTGCGCCGGTCGTACGGGCAACTGGAGCGGGAGGGGTTCCGCAGGGTGCACGTGCTGCGCGGGGTCGAGGAGATCGACGCCGCGCAGGTCCGGCTGGAGAAGCTGCACAACGACCGGCGGGAGCTGACCGGGCCGTTCGACATCGTCGGTGACGTGCACGGCTGCCGGGCGGAGCTGGAGGCGCTGCTGACGCGGCTGGGCTTCGTGCTGCACCGCGACGACGCGGGTCGCCCGGTGGACGCGGTGCACCCGGCTGGTCGTACCGCCGTCTTCGTGGGTGACCTGGTGGACCGCGGCCCGGACTCGCCCGGCGTGCTGCGTCTGGTGATGGGCATGGTGGCGGCCGGGCACGCGATCTGCGTGCCGGGCAACCACGAGCACAAGCTGCTGCGCAAGTTGCGTGGCCAGGACGTCAGGCTCACCCACGGTCTGGCCGAGACGATGGCGCAGCTCGACGCCGAGGACCCGGCGTTCGTGGCCGGGGTGGCGACCTTCATCGACGGTCTGGTCAGCCACTTCGTGCTGGACGGCGGCCGGCTGGTGGTGGCGCACGCCGGCCTGAAGGAGGCCTACCACGGCCGCGCGTCGGGCCGGGTCCGTTCGTTCGCGCTCTGGGGCGAGACCACCGGCGAGACCGACGAGTACGGCCTGCCGGTGCGCTACCCGTGGGCGCGCGACTACCGGGGTGCGGCGACGGTCGTGTACGGGCACACCCCGACCCCGACCCCGGAATGGGTCAACAACACGATCTGCGTCGACACCGGTTGCGTCTTCGGCGGGAGGCTCACCGCGTTGCGCTACCCGGAGCGGGAGCTGGTCGCGGTCGACGCCCAGCGGGAGTGGTACGCCCCGGCGCGGCCGCTGTTCGCCCCGACCCGCCCGGACACGGTGCTCGACCTGGCCGACGTGACCGGGCGGCGGCACCTGGAGCACGCCTACGGCACGCTGACCGTGCCGGCGGAGAACGCCGCCGCCGCGCTGGAGGTGATGAGCCGGTTCGCGGTGGACCCGGGTCGGCTGGTCTGGTTGCCGCCGACGATGGCGCCCTGCTCGACGTCGACCGTGCCGGGGTTCCTGGAGCATCCGACGCAGGCGTTCGAGGATTACCGCTCGGCCGGCGTGCAGCGGGTGGTGTGCGAGGAGAAGCACATGGGTTCCCGGGCGGTGGTGCTGGTCGAGCGGGAACCCGACCGGTTCGGCGGTGGGGTGGTGCACACCCGTACCGGTCGGCCGTTCTTCGGCCCGCCGCTGGACGGGGAGCTGCTGGACCGGGTCCGGGCGGCGGTCGGCGCGGCCGGCCTGTGGGACGAGCTGGGCACCGACCGGCTACTGCTGGACTGTGAGCTGCTGCCCTGGTCGGCGAAGGCGGCCGGGCTGATCCGCGAGCAGTACGCCGGGGTCGGGGCGGCCGGGCGGGCGGCGCTGCCGGCGGCTCTCGCCGCGCTGGACTCGGCGGCGGCCCGGGGACTGCCGGTGGCCGCGCTGCGGGACCGGATGGCGGCCCGGCAGGCGGAGGTCGACGGCTACTCGGCGGCCTACCGCGCGTACGTGGCACCCACCGACGGGTTGCGCGGGGTGACCCTGGCGCCGTTCGCGGTGCTGGCCGGGGCGACGGTGACCTTCACCGACCGGGACCACGGGTGGCACCTGGCGTTGGCCGACCGGCTCTGCGCGGCCGACCCGGAGTTCTTCACGCCGACCCGACGGCAGGTGGTGGAGCTTGACGACGAGGCGGCGGTGGCGGCGGCCACCGGGTGGTGGTCGACGCTGACCGCGGCCGGTGGCGAGGGGATGGTGGTCAAGCCGTACGCGGGTCCGGCCGCCCGGTCGGCACGCGGTTCGCTGCTCCAGCCGGGGATCAAGTGCCGGGGCCGGGAGTACCTGCGGATCATCTACGGTCCGGGCTACACCGATCCGGCACAGCTCACCGCGCTGCGTCGCCGTTCGCTGGGGCGCAAGCGGGGCCTGGCGCTGCGCGAGCACGCGCTCGGCCTGGCCGCCCTGGACGCCTACGTCGCCGACGCCCCGCTGTGGCGTCGGCACGGGCTGGTCTTCGCGATCCTCGCCTGCGAGTCGGAGCCGGTCGACCCCCGGCTCTGACCGCCCCGCCCACGGCGGGACGGGCGGGGTGGGCCTTCGGGGTGGATCCGCCGGCCGTTCGGTCCATTCTGCCGCCACCCGTCGGCGTGGGACGCCCGGCCGGGGACGAACTCCTTAGGCTGCGGCGACCGCCGTAGCACTTCCTCAGGACAGGATCCGCTGATGCGCAAGCACGCGACGCGTCGTTGGCTGGCCGGACTTGCGGTGGTGGGCGCATGTGTCGCCGCCTCCGCCGCTCCCGCCCCGGCCGCCCCCGCGAGCCCCGGGGCCTCCCCCGACCAGGTGGCGACGGCCGGGTTCACCACGTCCGCCAACAACGTCACCCTGGCTCCGGGTGGGCCCGGTAGGACGGTGGTGCTCCGGGTGCCGGGCGAGAAACTCCAGGACAGCTACACCATCACCGTCGACTACGGCGCGGTCGACGCGTTCGCCGAGGTGAGCGGTCCCGCCGCCCCGGCCTGCACCCGTACCGGCACCGTGCTGACCTGCCTGGCCTACCAGGAGGACGCACCGGACCTGCTCTCGTTGTCGGTACGCCCGCGCGCGGGTGCCCCGGTGGGTCGACAGGGCCTGCTCCGGTTCACCGTCACCACCGGCAGGTCGGGTACGAGCAGCACCACGTCGACGGTCCTCGTCGGCGAGGCGGTCGACCTGGTGGCGGGTCCCGCGGTGACGCTGACCGGTGGCCCCGGTGCCCGGCTGCCGGTGGGGCTGTCGGTCGGCAACCAGGGGCAGGAGACCGCCCGGGGCGCGGTGCTGCTCGTGTCGGCGATGTACGGTCTCACCCCGTCGCAGCGCTACCGGAACTGCCGTTACGGCAGCAGGGGCGGCCTGACCAACTTCACGCCGAACCTGTTCGTGTGCACCTTCGACGACGAGATCGCGCCGGGCCGGGTGTTCCGGGTAGGCGGCGGTTTCGGTGTCGCCGTGCCCGGCGACGTCTCGGCACCGAACACCCAGACCGGCACCGCCACCTGGTTCACCCCGCAGGACTGGGCGGACCAGCAGCCCAGGTACACGCTCGACCAGCAGGGCACCGGTGACGTGCTGCGGCTGGAGCAGGTCGGTACCCGACTGCCCGTCGGCGCGTCCCGGGCAGCGCAGACCGACGTCGACCCGGCCGACAACGACACCGCCATCGAGTTGACCGTCACCGGCAACCAGCGGGCCGACCTGGCGGCCGACGAGGTGCGGATCACCGCCGGGGTGGGCGAGACCGTGCCGGTCACGATCGGTTACACCAACCGGGGACCGGCCTCGTCGTCCAACGGCGGCCGTGACTTCTACACGATCGTCAAGATGACCGTGCCGAAGGGCGTCACCGCCGTGAAGGCCCCCAGGAACTGCCTCGACGCCGACATCCAGGACGAGGAGGGCGGCCGGCCGGGTGCCCGCGCCTACCTCTGCTACCAGTACGACGTCATCCGCAAGGGCGGGAAGGTGGCCCTACCGTTCTCGTTCCGGATCGACCGGGCCGGTGCCCTGACCGGCCGGACCGAGCTGCTCTACGGCCCGACGACCACGACGGACCTCGACCCGCGCAACGACACCGCGAAGATCCTGGTCAACGCCGGCTCGGGTGGGCAGGGCGGGGACGACGGCACGCTGCCGATCACCGGTTCCCCGACCGTCCTGGTCGCCGGGGTCGGCGGGTTGCTGCTGCTGGCCGGGACGGGCAGCTACCTGGCGGCGCGGCGTCGCCGGGCGCGCTTCGTGGCCTGACCGGCCCCGCCCGGCCGGGCGCTTGTCATGGCCCGGCCGGGCGGGTCCGGTGGGGTGAGTCGCCGGTCGAAGGGGCGCGTGCCGCGACCGGCGGTTCGCGGGCTCGGTATGGTGTGTGGCCGTGGACACAGGTGAGAAGACGCGGGTGGTCGCCGAGACGGTCGCGCTGAACCCGCTCGACCCCAAGGATCTGCTCCAGACCTTCGGGCTGATCGGCGTGTGGGTGATCCTCTTCGCCGAGACCGGTCTGCTGGTGGGGTTCTTCTTCCCCGGTGACTCACTGCTCTTCCTGGCCGGGGTCGCCGCCTCACCGGTGGCCGACGCGATCTTCGGCGACGGCACCCGGCTCTCGCTGGTCGGGCTGCTCATCGGCGGGCCGATCTGCGCGATCGTCGGGGCCCAGCTCGGGCACTGGCTCGGTGCCCGCTACGGCCGGCGGATGTTCGACCGCCCCAACTCCCGCCTCTTCAAGAAGGAGTACGTGGAGAAGGCGGAGTACTACTTCCAGAAGTTCGGCCCGGCCAAGGCCGTCGTGCTGGCCCGGTTCATTCCGATCGTGCGGACGTTCCTCAACCCGGTGGCCGGGGTGCTCGGCATGCCGGCGAAGCAGTTCTTCCTCTGGAACGTCGTCGGCGCGATCCTCTGGGTGGACGGCATCCTGCTGATCGGCTACCTGCTCGCCGATCAGATCTACAACGCCATCGGCGACAAGATCGACAGGTACATCCTGCCGGTCGTGGCACTGATCGTCCTGCTCTCGGTGCTGCCGATCTTCTTCGAGTTCCTCCGCGACCGCAAGGCGCGTCGACGCGGTGAGGCCGTGGCCGTGATCACCGCCGCGACGGCGGTCGGGACGATCGAGGCCGTCCGGGACGCCGTCGAGCACCACCACCACGACCAGACCCGGCAGCCGCACCCCGGGCAGCCCGCCGGCCACGCGCAGCCGTACGGCCAGCAGCCCGGCCACGACCAGCGGTTCCCGCCGCAGACGTACGGGCAGCGCCCGCCGCAGGACGGCGGGCGGTACCCGGACCACGGGCAGGGCCACTGAACGGCGGACGACGAACGGCCGGCCCTCGGGGAGAGGACCGGCCGTTGCGTACGCGTACGCCACCGCGGGCACGGTGGTGGATCAGCGAACTGACCGGTGACGGACAGCCGTCACCACCCGATGACGCCACCCCTGGTCCGCCATCGGACGTCGCCCCTGGACGGGACGAACGGGTTCAGTCAGCGGGCCTTCTTGGTGGCCCGCTTGCGCGGCGGCGTGAGGAGGTCGGCGATCGTGGCGATCGCCGACGGCACCAGCCGGTAGTAGGCCCACACACCACGCTTCTCCCGCTCCAGCAAGCCGGCCTCGGTGAGGATGCGGAGGTGGTGGCTGACCGTCGGCTGCGAGAGGCCGAGCGGCGCGGTGAGGTCACACACGCACGCTTCGCCCTCGGGCGCCGACTGGATCAGGCTGAGCAGCCGCAGCCGGGCGGGGTCGGCGAGGGCCTTGAGGACCCCCGCCAGCCGCTCGGCGTCGGCACGTTCGATCGGCTCGCCGGCAAGCGGCGAGATCTGAGGCATGGTCATTTCAGCCAACGCAGTTCCCACGTATTCCATCCTTCCACCAGCAGCATCGATCCGCCTGCATATCAGCAGATCCGAATCGGCAAATTTTTACGCCACAAGGCCGAGGTCAGCCAACGTATAGGCCGCCCGATACGGCAGTCCGGCGGCACGTACGACGTCGCTGGCGCCACGGTCGACGATCACCGCCACGCCCACGACCTCCGCCCCGGCCTCGCGTAGAGCTTCGACGGCCGTCAACACGCTGCCGCCCGTCGTCGAGGTGTCCTCCACCGCCAGTACCCGCCGGCCGGCCACCTCAGGACCCTCGATCCGCCGTTGGAGACCGTGCGCCTTGCCGGCCTTGCGGACGACGAAGGCGTCCAGGGGTCGATCGGTCTCTGCGGCGGCGTGCAACATCGAGATGCCGATCGGATCGGCACCCAGGGTCAACCCACCGACCGCGTCGTAATTCCAGTCGGCGGTCAGCTCCCGCATCACCCGACCGACCAGGGGAGCGGCCCGGTGATGGAGAGTCACGCGACGCAGATCGACGTACCACTCCGCCTCCCGCCCCGAGGAGAGCACGACCCGGCCATGGACCACAGCCAGGTCAGTGATGAATTTACGCAGGTCGTCGTGGTCCCCCATGGCGATAGAGGGTACTGCTCAAGTCTGTGGGTCGTGTGTGCGGCCCACCCGGACCGACCACGCGGGTGCTCGATGACTGGCGATGGACGGCTACGCTGCGCGACCGCACCGGCAGAGTTGCGCTGCCAGGCCGGAGGTACCGGCACGTCGACCGGCACCGCCTGCCGCTCACCGCCCGGCCGGGTCGACCTGCCCGCGCCGGTCCCGGAAGGCACCGCGCAGCAGCCGGCGCGGCACGTGCCGCAGGCTCGCCACGGCCAGCTTGTACTTCCAGTCGGGAACGCTTACGGTTTTGCCTTTCCGCAGGTCACGTAGGGCTTCGGCGACCACGTCGTCGGCCTTGAGCCAGATCCACCGCGGCATGCCGGACATGTCGATGCCGGTGCGTTCGTGGTAGCCGGTGCGGGTGTAGCCCGGGCAGAGCGCCATCACGTGCACCCCCGCCGCGCGGGCCGACTGCCCGATCGATTCGCTGAAACTGGTGACCCATGCCTTGCTGGCCGGATAGGTGGAGCCCGGCATCACCGGACCGAAGCCGGCGACCGAAGAGACATTTATCACTGTCCCATTACCGCGCCTGGTCATGGGCCCGAGCGCGGCGTGGGTCAGTCGCAATACCGCGTGCACGTTCAACCGGAGCAGCCGCGTCTCGTCGGCGACGGTGGACCGCAGAAACGGCTGGTTCAGGCTCAATCCGGCATTGTTGACCAGCAGGTCCACCGGCTCGTCGGCGGCCAGTCGCCGTTCCACCCGGGCGCATCCGTCGTCGGTGGACAGATCGGCGGAGATCACCTCCACCCGGTTGCCGTACCGGCCGGTGAGCTCGGCGGCGGTGGCGTCGAGCCGGGCGGTGTCCCGGGCCACCAGGACCAGGTCCCAGCCCTCGGCGGCGAGTTGCCCGGCGAACGCCGCGCCGATCCCTGCGGTGGCACCCGTGATCAACGCGCACCGGCCGGGCACGGTTCGATCGACGGTCACGGCTGCTCCTCGACGGGACGGCGGACCACATCAGGCCCCGACGCGGCTGCTCCGGCACCGGGCTCGGGCCCGGACGCCACCGGCCCGGCACCGGGCTCGGTGGGGGTCGACCCGGGACCGGGTCGCGACGCGGCCGGTACCGCATCCTGGGCGGCGGCCCCGGACCCGGACCAGCTCGACACCGGCGGCAGCGCGGCCCCGGGAGACGGGTAGGGCGCGGCGGTGAACGAGGACGGCCCGTATCCGGGCCGCGCCGGCCGCCCGCCGGTGAACCAGGTGTTCGCCGGTCGCAGGGCCAGCAGCACGGCCACCACGAGGTAGCCGAGGGCCTGGGCCACCGAGACGCCCGCGTTCACCGGCACCCACCACGAGGGATAGGCGTCGTCGAGGGTGGTGAAGAGGGCGGCCACCCCCTGGTCACCGCTGCCCAGCCGCACCGGCCTGGCCCGCTGGCCGACCAGCACGGCCAGGGCGCACCCGCCGGCGAGCAGGCCCAGCCCGCAGACCACCCAGACGCCGACCCGGGCCGCCCGACGCCGGGCGAGCAGCCCACCGGCGAGGCCGACCAGCAGCAGCGCCACCAGCACCGTCAACACCGCCGCACCGACCGTGCCGAGCCGCAGCAGCCGGACCAGCCCGTCGACGTCGCCCGGGTCGGCGTCGGTACCGGCGGCGGCGCCCCGGAACCGGTCGATCGTGCCGCCCAGGGCGAGCAGGCTGGTGACGGCGTAGACCCCGGCGGCGAGCGCCATCAGCCCGAGCAGCGCCGCCGCCACGGTGACCACCGGCGGACGACGGTCCGGCACCTGATCCGGGTACGACACGACGATTCCCTCCGGTAGGCGTCGGTGTGCAACCTACTCGGAGGGAATCGTCGGTGTCGCTGTTACGCGCCCGTCAACTGCCGGCGGGGCGCTGCGGGTCGTCCGGGCCGCTGCCTCCGGTGGGCCGGTCGGGCTCCCCACCCGACGGCGGCGACCACGACGGGCCGTCGGACGACTGCGGCTGGTCCGGTACGCCGGGGGTGGCCGACGACGGGCCGGGCTGGCCCGGGGCCGGCGACGGGCCGGGGGCACCGGGCTGGCCTGGGGCACCGGGCTGGCCTGGGGCACCGGGCTGCGGGTAGTCCGGCGTAGCCGGGTAGCCGGGGGTGGGCGGGTAGCCGGGCGCGGCCGGGTAGGTGGCACCCGGGACCGGCGGCTCCCAGCCCGCCTTGGGCTTGCGGAAGAACTCGTTGGACTGCGGCAGGGCGAGCAGGATCAGCGCCGCCAGCAGGGCGAGCAGGCTGACCACCCCGAGCAGCGTGCTGACCGGGTTGTACCAGGACGGCAGCACGGCGTTCATGCTGCGTTCCAGCTCCTCGGCGCTCGGCGCGTCCCCGGAGGTGGAGCCGGTGGAACCGCTGAAACCGGCGGCACCGTTGACCAGCCCACCGCCGACGCAGCAGACCATGATGCCGCCGACCACCCAGGTGGCGATCCGGCTGCCGTTCCTGCCCCGGTTGTTGAAGATCGCCAGGACGACGAGGGCGAGCGCGATCAGCAGCAGGACGGCGGACGCGCCGACGGCGAAGACCACGACGGCGGTGCCGAGGCCCTCGACCTCGCTCGCGGTCCCCTCGAAGGCGTCCTCGAACGCCTGGCGCAGCTTCCCGCTGATCGCCAGGGTCAGGATCAGCCCGATCAGTTGGAGCGCCGCGAAGAACATCAGCAGGTAGCTGGAGAGCGTCACCAGACCCGGACGGGTCCGGGCGGGCGTGCTGTGGGAATCGACCATGATTCTCCTTCCTAGATCACCGCACCACGGTAACGTCCGCAGTCCCGTCGCACCGGGTACGACGGAGCCGTACCCGCTGGTGGAGCCGCCGAATCACGGCTGTCGGGCACGGACGGAGACCGGCCGGGGCCGTTGAGGTCACGACTGGCGGACCAGTCGGCGGTGTTCGGCGGTCACCACGGCGAGCAGGAGCAGGTCCACCGCGAGCCCGGTCACCGCGCCGAACTGGTTGACCGTGAAGTTGAAGATCTGCCCGAACAGCAGGTCGACCAGGAGCGCCAGCTTGAACAGCCGGAACGCGGCCCGCCGGTCGTTGCGGAGCAGGAACGCGGCGCGGATGCTCAGCACCCCGGCGACCACCGCCGAGGCGGACACCCCGAGCACCGCGCCCCACTCGCCGAGCTGGTCCAGCTCGCCGGTGACACCCTCGGTGGCGACCGCCACCACCGTCGCCACCGGCTCGACGACCAGGTAGGCCACCACCAGCAGGACCACCCAACGCTGGGCGGTCAGCCGGATCAGCGCGTCCCGCAGCCGGTCCACCCAGGGCTGCCAGAACCGCCGCGGCGGTGGTTCCCGGTGCGGCACCACGTCCAGCAGTGCGGACACCCCCGACTCGACCTCCGGGCCGGCACCCCGGACCAGCCGCAGGGTGGCCGTTCGCTGTCGGTCGGTGAGCCCCCGGCCGACCCCGCCGACGATCACGTCCAACGCGTTGGCCACCCGTTCGCCGGGGGTCGGGCGTAGCCGTTCGCGCAGCGCCTGGGTGATCACCACCAGCAGGGCGAAGACGGCGTAGATTATCCCGGCGGCCGGCCGGTAGAAGTAGTCGGTGCCGGCGGTGACGAACTTGCCGACCTCGTCGATGAACAGCCCGAAGCCGATCCCGGCGAGCACCGCCCCGGCCATCCGGGCGGGCCCGCCGAGGAAGACCAGCGCGACGCCCAGGCCGACGGTCATCAGCAGGCCACCCCAGAGCACGTGCGCGATGTGCAGGCCGCCGCCGCCGAGCTGCGGGTAGCCGGTCGCCCGCAGGAACGCCCGGGTGACCAGCACCGTCGCCACCCCGGACAGCACGAAAGCCTGCAGGTACGCCGCAGCGTCCACCGCACGCGGTGGCAGCCGGCGGCGCAACGACGGTGACATCGTTTCCGAGGCTAGTAGCCGCGCCACTCGCTGCGGGCGTAGTCGAGCACCCTGGGGCGCAACAGGGTGGAGGCGGGCACGTCGAGGCGGCCCCGGTCGGCGGGGAAGGCCGCCGCCGCCCGCAGCACCGCCGGGTCGAGGAAACGCAGCCGGGGCGCGTCGGCCGGCAGTTCCAGCGGCGGCGGGGTGCCGCCCGGGGCGGCGAGCACGAACCCCCAGTCACCGAACGACGGCACGTCGACGTGGTACGGCACGGTGGCGAAACCGGCCTCCCGGATCGACGCCTCGATCGACCAGTACGACCGGGGCGCGAAGTACGGCGACCCGGACTGCACCACCAGCCGGGCGCCCTCGGCGAGCACCGAACGGATCAACGCGTAGAACTCGACGGTGTAGAGCTTGGCGGTGGCCGTCTCGTCCGGGTCGGGCAGGTCGGCGACGACCACGTCGAAGCGTTCGCCGGCGGTACGCAACCAGCCGAACGCATCGGTGTTGAGCACCCGGACCCGGGGGTCGTCGAGGGAGCCGCCGTTGAGCGCGCGCAACTGCGGCTCGGAGCGGGCCAGCGCCACCACCGCCGGGTCGAGGTCGACCACGGTCACCCGGCGCACGTCCGGATAGCGCAGGATCTCGCGGACGGCGAGACCGTCGCCGGCACCGAGGACCAGCACCTCGCCGTGCGGGCCGCGCATCGCCGGGTGCACCAGCGCCTCGTGGTAGCGGTACTCGTCGATCGAGCTGAACTGGAGGTCGCCGTTGAGGAACAGCCGCAGGTCGGTGTCGGCATGGCCGATCTCGCGTACCGACCGGGTCAGCACGATCTCCTGGTAGCGGGAGCGTTCGGCGTGCACCACCGGGTCCCGGTAGAGCTGCTGGCGGCTGGTCACCTCGAAGTCGGCGGCGGTGACCCAGGCGTACCCCAGGCAGAGGGCGACCACGACGGAGCCGGCGCCCAGCACGAGCCGGGCCCGGCGGCTCAGCTCGGCGCGGAACACCGTGCAGACCAGGGCCAGGCCGGCCACCGCGTTCACCGCGCCGACCACCAACGCGCCCTTGAGCTGGCCGAAGACCGGGATCAGCAGGAACGGGAAGGCGAGCCCGCCGAGCAGCGCGCCGACGTAGTCGGCGGCGAACAGGTCGGCGACCGCACTGCCGGCGGCCTGCTCGCGGATGCGTTGCAGCATCACCATCAGCAGCGGGATCTCCGCGCCGATCAGCAGGCCCAGCACGAACGCGGTGCCGACCAGGGCCGGGCCGTACAGGTCGAGCCAGGCGAACGCGGCGTAGAGGCCGAGCACGGACAGGCCGCCGAGCAGGGCCAGGGTCAGTTCGATCACCGCGAACGCGGCGGCGGCCCTGGGCTGCAACGGCTTGGCGACCAGCGCTCCGATCCCCATCGCGAAGACCATCACGCCGAGCACGATCGACGCCTGTCCGACCGTGTCGCCGATCAGGTAGCTGCCGAGCGCGACCAGGGCCAGCTCGTACACCAGGCCGCAGGCGGCGCAGACGAAGACGGCGAGCAGCACCGACGCGCGGGCCAGCCGCCAGCGCGGCCGGACGGCCGGGGTGTCGTCGACCGTGGTCACCGCGCCCCCCGGATACGCCCGGCCGGCGTCGCCGCCCGCTGCCGGCCGCGCTGGACGAACCCGACGGTGATCAGCAGCGCGGCAACCAGCAGCAGGCCGGCGGTGGCGAGCAGCCAGCCCCAGCGGTCCCGCAGGAAGTCGTTCCCGGCGTCCGGTAGCGCGCCGGCCGGCGCGGCCGGGTCGGCGGTCGGAGTGGCGGCGGGCGGGGCGACACCGGCCTCGGCGACCAGCAGCGGCAGGGTCACCGCGGCCCGGCAGATCGCCCAGCCCGGATCGTCGATGAACGTGTCGGTGTCCAGCCCGAACCGGCTCAGCCCGTTGTCGACCGCCCACAGGTCGGCCCGGTCGAGGTCGTCGGAGCCGGAGACGGTGACGGTCGCCCAGTCGTTGCTCTCGCTGCTGGACGAGGTGTACATGATCCGGGCCCGGACCTCCACCCAACGCGGGCAGCGGGCGTCCCCGGTCACCGGCACCCCGTCGCCGAGGTTGGAGCCGACGCTGACCTCCGCGCCGGACGACCTCTCCAACCGCCATCCGTAACAGATGCCCTGGCTGTCGGCCGCCTGCACGAGCAGCGGCACGGTGTCGGCGCGCTCGTCGGCCGCCGGACCGGGCACGGTGGTGCCCCCGGAGTCCCGGTTGAGGATGCTGCTGCCCACGCAGACCACGGCCATCACGCCGATGAAGAGCCAGACGACCCAGGCGCCCGTGTTCTGTTTCGGCTTCGCCGGCTGCTTCGCCGTGGTCATCAGCTGATGGCGGCGGCGATGATCGCGCCGGTGGCGAGGTGCACCACCGCCGACACCCAGACCGCCGGGTGCGGCTGCGGGTCGACCAGCAGCGTGCCCAGCTTGCCCGGGGTCAACGCGTCGAGCAGCACGAACGCCAGGGCCATGATGACCAGCCCGACGATCCCGTACGCGGCGGAACCGACCAGGCCGAGCAGGAAGTCGTCCTCGCTGGCGGCGATCGCGGCGACCACGATGATGCCGACGCCGGCCAGGTTCGAGGTGAGCAGCAGCGCGGCGTTACGGTTGCGTTCGGTCCAGATCAGCTCGTGGAGCTTGCCCGGGGTGGCCACGTCGACCAGCACGTAGCCGACGGCCATCAGGACGACACCGACCACCCCGTAGGCGAGGGTGACCAGCAGGTCGGTGACCAGGTTCTGCACAGCGTGCTCCAGGGGTTCGTTCGGTCGGGGTCGGTACGCGTCACTTGCCGGAGCCGGGGCCGCCACCGCGTACCGTGCTGCCCCGACCCCAGCCCCAGTGGCTGCCCACCGTCGAGTGGTACCGGGGGTAGGCGGTGCGCATCCGCTCCAGCAGGATCAGCGAGCCGGCGGCGATCGGCAGGATCACCAGCGAGTCATCGTCATAGCGCAGGTAGACGCCGCTGCCGTCGACGTACTGGTCGGCCGGCTTCCAGGCGTCGGTGACATCCTTGGCCACCTGGCTCGGGGTCCGGTTCGAGGTGTATGCGATGGCGTCCCGCCCGATGTCCCGGCTCGCCGCCCGGGTGTAGCGGTCCTCGATGTAGCCCCGGGGCGAGAAGTTGCCGTAGAAGATCGCGAAGGCGGCGACCAGCGCGCCGACGACCGCGAAGGCCACTCCCACCACGAACCAGCGTCGGTACGTCACGGTGTCTCCTTCGTTCGCGACTGCGGGGCTCGCAGAACCGGCTCACTCCTCGCGCTCACGGTGTCTCCCTCGTTCGCGACTGCGGGGCTCGCAGAACCGGCTCACTCCTCGCGCTCACGGCGTCTCCCTCGTTCGCGACTGCGGGGCTCGCCGAGCGTGCGGGAGCGTCACCGCCGTCTCGGTCAGGACCAGTTCGTTGGTCTGGGGGTACGCGTGCCAGGTGCGCCAGACCACCGTCCCGTCCGGCGCGTCGGGGCGTACGGCCAGCGCGGTCACCGCGTCCGGGTCCCCGGGAAAGACCCCGACCAGGGCGTACGGGTCGTCGGCCAGGTCGGCGCGGAGCGCGGCGATCCGGGTGTGCAGCTCCCCCTCGGCAGGGCGCAACACGGTGGCGGTGAACCGGTAACCACCCGCCTCGTCGTGCAGGTCGCCGGGCAGGTGCGGGGGCCGACCGGGCAGGCAGGCGACCGTCTCGACCAGCCCGCCGGGCCGGTCGGGGGCGATCGCGTGGGCACCTGCCGCCGGGACGGCGAGGACGACCTGGTGGGAGGCACCGAGCAGGCGCAGCCGCAGCCGGACGTCACCGGGCAGGGTCAGGTCACGGACGTGCAGGGCGGGGCGTTCCGGGCCACCGAGTGCCAGGCTCAGGTCGGCCGCGCACGTGTCGACGTACGGGGTGTCCAGGCTGACCAGCACGATCAGGACCCCACCGGGCCGGACTGCGGGTACACCATCACGTCGGCGCGGTGCAGCCGCTCACCCCGGCCCACCTCCCAGCCGGCCTCCCCGTACGCCTCGAAGGAGAGCCGCTCGCCGCCCTGGCCCCGGTAGTCCTGGTAGCGGACGGTGCCGTACGGGTCGAGACCGGTGCTGCCGGTGGCCGAGTAGCGGGCCTGGCCGGACTCCTCCCAGGAGTAGCGGCGGCCGGCGAAGTCGAGGGTCGGTGCGCCCGGGGTGATCGTCGCGGCCGGCTCGGCCGTCCAGAGCACCAGCTCCAGGTCCGGGTCCTCCTCGACGGAGAGCCAGCGCTTGTCGCCCTCGACGGTGTCCAGCAGGTGCTCGGCCCAGCTCCAGCCGCCCTCGACCAGGTGCACCGAGCCCCGGACCGCGTAGGACACGCCACGGATCTCGACGATGTCGCCGGGCTTGAGCTTGCGGGGGTCACCGCGCAGCGCGTCGGAGTCGGTGTCGCGGAACGGGTCCTTCGCCGGTGTCGGGTAGGCCGGTTTGCGGCTCCGGCTGTAAGCCACCGCTGCCACCACGATCCCGGCGACCCCGATCAGACATCCCAACGCCGCCACGACGTACGCGACTGAACCGTTCACCCCGACCACCTCCCCAAGTGCATCGGCGGAGACGGTAACAACCCCGCGCACCCCGCGCACCTGGGGAAACTCAGCGAATTCTGAGTGAGAGGTCAGCTACTCAACGTGTCTGCCGGTAGCTGGGCCGGCCAGCCGGTCGGCCGCGTACCCACGCAGGGTGGTGGTCCCCATCGTGCAGCCGGCGAACGTGGTGAACTCGGCGTCGTCGTCGCCCAGCGCCGTCCAGGCCGCCCGCGCCGCCGCCGGGTCGACCCGCTCCAGCAGCGTCGCCGCGTACGCCCGCCCGGCCGGCGAACCGTGCCGCAGCAGCCAGTCGACCTGTTCGCGGGCCTGCCGGGGACGCTGCGCGAACGCCTCCTCGACCCGCCGGTACGCCTCGGTCACCGGCAGCAGCGTGCCGGCGAATCCCACCCCGCCGAAGGCGACGGTGTCCGCCCCGGCGAGTTCCCGCACGGCGGCGTCCAGCTCCGGATCGCCACTCTTCTTCCGCATCCCGAACATGCCTCTTTCCTTTCCCCGCCCCACCCCTGACCACCCACCCCACCCCCGCCCGACCCACTGCGCCCCGCGCTCAGCCCTCCGCCCGACCGCAGTGATCAAGAGGTTGGCGTCACCGGAGAGCGCTCCCGATGACGCCGACCTCTTGATCGTCGGGACGGGGGCCGGCGCGGAGGTGATCAAGGGGTTGGCGTCAGGGGGAGGCGTTCTCGTGACGCAAATCTCTTGATCACCGGGGCGGGAGGGCCGAGGCGGGAGGGCCGAGGCGGGAGGGCCGAGGCGGGAGGGCCGAGGCGGGAGGGCCGGGGCGGGAGGGCCGGGGCGGGAGGTGGTCGGCGGGGGGACGGGGAGGGGAGGGGCAGTGGTGGACGGGGCGGCCCCGCCGGGGTGGCGGGGCCGGCCCGGTGGTGCAGGGATCAGGCGGCGGTGACGGTGAGGCCGCTCTTGTCGTCGGACAGGTCGACCCGCACCGTGTCGCCGTCCCTGACCACGCCACCCAGCAGGGCCTTGGCGAGCTGGTCGCCGATGGCCGACTGGACCAGGCGGCGCAGCGGCCGGGCACCGTAGATCGGGTCGTACCCGTGCTCGGCGAGCCAGGTCGCTGCGGCTTCGCTGACGTCCAGCGCCAACCGGCGGTCGGCGAGCCGGCGGCGCAGCCGGTCGAGCTGGATGTCGACGATCGACCGCAGGTCGTCCCCGCGCAACGCGGCGAAGACCACGATGTCGTCGAGCCGGTTGAGGAACTCCGGCTTGAAATGCGAGCGGACCACCGCCAGCACCCCCTCGCGGCGCTGCTCGTCGGCGAGCGTCAGGTCGCTGATCACCGACGACCCCAGGTTGGAGGTGAGGATCAGGATCGCGTTGCGGAAGTCGACCGTACGACCCTGACCGTCGGTGAGCCGGCCGTCGTCGAGCACCTGGAGCAGGATGTCGAAGACGTCCGGGTGGGCCTTCTCCACCTCGTCCAGCAGGATCACCGAGTACGGCCGGCGGCGCACCGCCTCGGTGAGCTGCCCGCCCTCCTCGTAGCCGACGTAGCCGGGCGGGGCACCGACCAGGCGGGCGACGGAGTGCTTCTCGCCGTACTCGCTCATGTCGATGCGGACCATGGCCCGCTCGTCGTCGAAGAGGAACTCGGCGAGCGCCTTGGCCAGTTCGGTCTTGCCGACACCGGTGGGGCCGAGGAACAGGAAGCTGCCGGTGGGGCGGTCCGGGTCCGCGACGCCGGCCCGCGCCCGGCGTACCGCGTCGGAGACGGCCCCGACGGCCTCGGCCTGGCCGACGACCCGGCCGCCCAGCGACTCCTCCATCCGCAGCAGCTTGGCGGTCTCGCCCTCCAGCAGCCGGCCGGCCGGGATGCCCGTCCAGGAGGCGACGACGGCGGCGATGTCGTCCGCGCCGACCTCCTCCTTGAGCATCGCGCCGTCGGCCTGGAGCCGGGCCAGTTCCTCCTCGGCCGTCGCCAGGTCGGCCTTGAGCGCCGGGATCCGGCCGTAGCGCAGCTCGGCGGCGCGTTCCAGCTCGCCGTCGCGTTCGGCCCGCTCGGCCTCGCCGCCGAGGCGTTCCAGCTCCTCCTTGGCGGTGGAGAGCTTGGTGATGTGGCTCTTCTCGGTCTGCCAGCGCTCGGACAGCGCGGTGAGCTGCTCACGCTTGTCGGCCAGCTCCTTGCGCAGCCGATCCAGCCGCTCGGCCGAGGCGGCGTCGGGCTCCTTGGCCAGCGCCATCTCCTCGATTTCCAGCCGACGGACGGCCCGCTCGATCTCGTCCACCTCCACCGGCCGGGAGTCGATCTCCATCCGGAGCCGGGACGCGGACTCGTCGACCAGGTCGATCGCCTTGTCCGGCAGGAACCGGTCGGTGATGTAGCGGTCGGACAGCGCGGCGGCGGCGACCAGGGCGGCGTCGGTGATCCGGACGCCGTGGTGCACCTCGTAGCGCTCCTTGAGGCCACGCAGGATGCCGATGGTGTCCTCGATGGTCGGCTCGCCGACCAGCACCGGTTGGAACCGGCGCTCCAGGGCCGGGTCCTTCTCGATGTGCTCGCGGTACTCGTCGAGGGTGGTCGCGCCGACCATCCGCAGCTCACCCCGGGCCAGCATCGGCTTGAGCATGTTGCCGGCGTCCATCGAGCCCTCGCCCTTGCCCGCGCCGACCACCGTGTGCAGCTCGTCGAGGAAGGTGATGACCTGCCCGTTGGAGTTCTTGATCTCTTCCAGGACGGACTTGAGCCGCTCCTCGAACTGGCCGCGGTACTGCGCGCCGGCGACCATCGCGCCGAGGTCGAGCGAGACCAGCTTCTTGTCCCGCAGCGACTCGGGCACGTCGCCGGCCACGATCCGCTGGGCCAGGCCCTCGACGATCGCGGTCTTGCCGACGCCGGGCTCGCCGATCAGCACCGGGTTGTTCTTGGTACGCCGGGAGAGCACCTGGATCACCCGGCGGATCTCCGAATCCCGCCCGATCACCGGGTCGATCTTGCCGTCCCGGGCGCTGGCGGTGAGGTCGACGCCGTACTTGGCCAGCGCCTGGTAGGTCTGCTCCGGGTCGGCGGTGGTGACCCGCCGGTCCCCGCCCCGCACGGTCGGGAACGCGGCGACCAGGTTCTCCTCGGTGGCCCCGGCGGTCTTCAGCGCGTTGGACACCGCGCCACCGACCCGGGCCAGGCCGGCCAGCAGGTGCTCGGTGGAGGTGTACTCGTCGCCGAGCGGACGGGCGATCTGCTCGGCGGCGCCGATGGCGTTGACGAACTCGCGGGCCAGGGTGGGCTCGGCGATGCTGGAACCCCGGGCGGCGGGCAGCGCGTCGACCGAGCGCTGCGCGACCCGGCGCAGCTCGGCGGGGTCGGCACCCACGGCGCGCAGCAGGCCGGCGGCGGTGGAGCCGTCGGTGTCGAGCAGGGCCAGCAGCAGGTGCCAGGGTTCCACGGTGGCGTGACCACGCTGGTTGGCCAGCGCGACCGCACCGGTGATGGTTTCGCGGCTCTTTGTGGTGAGTCGTTCCGTGTTCATGGGCTCCCCCGGGATCGGCGTGTCCACTAGTAAGAGACACCATCAGAGTTGAGCCTATTCCGCTCAACTCTGCCAACGTGGCGTGGGTCACAATCTCCGGGGACGGGGGGCAACGACCGACAGGTGTACGAGGTACCGCCCGGTCATCCCCGCCGCCCCCGGCAGGCGCGGCGGGCGGCATGGACAACATCGGCCCGGTAGCGGTGTCGAACGGGGTCGGACCCCGCAGCATCGCCCCCGACGAGTGGATCTGTCATCGCGGTTCCTCCTGGGCGGTCGGTCGTTCCGGGCGGAGCGGTGCGGTGGGTGCGGGCGCGGTGACCGGGCGGGGCAGGCCGCGCGGTGAGAGGTGTGACCCGTCGGGGGGTGGGTGGACACGGGCGGTGGCGGGGGTGGCACGCTCGCGAGCAGGGCAGACATCCGTCGGGCCGAGGTGGAGGGCAGGGTATAGCCTCTCGTCCGTGCGAGTACGAGTCGAACAGACCGCCCTACCGGGAATCGGCGTCCGTCATGACCTGATGACGGAGTCCGGCCGCCGGCTCGGTGTGGTCTCCCACCGCAATGGCCGCCGCGACCTGGTCCTCTACGACCCGGACGATCCCGACTCCTGTCAGCACGACATCCCGCTGACCGACGACGAGGCCGAGGCGCTCGCCGACATCCTCGGCGCGTCGCTGATGCTGGGTCAGCTCTCCGGCCTGCGCGAGCAGGCGGCCGGGCTGCTCACCGAGCAGATCGCCATCCCGGCCGGGTCGAAGTACGTCAACAAGCGGCTCGGTGACACCAAGGCACGCACCCGCACCAGCGCCTCGATCGTGGCGGTACTCCGGCAGGGCGAGGTCAACGTCTCGCCCGATCCCACCTTCCGCTTCGCGGCCGGTGACGTGGTGGTCGTGGTCGGTACCCGGCAGGGTCTCGACGGGGTGACCGCCATCCTCGCCGACAGTGACCCGGACGGCTGAGGCGGATGCACGAAACCACAACCCTACTGGTCGAGGTCGGCGCTCTCCTCCTGCTGCTCGGGCTGCTCGGTCGGCTCAGCCGCCGGTTCGGCGTCTCCCCCATCCCGCTCTACCTGCTCGCCGGCCTCGCGTTCGGCCACGGCGGGCTGCTACCGCTGGCCGCCAGCGAGGAGTTCTTCGCCGTCGGCGCCGAGATCGGCGTCATCCTGTTGCTGGTCATGCTCGGCCTGGAATACAGCGCCAACGAACTGGTCGGCAACCTGCGCTCGGCGGCACCGGCCGGCCTGATCGACGCGGTCCTCAACGCCCTGCCCGGTTTCGGCTTCGCGCTGCTGCTCGGTTGGGGCTGGGTGGCGGCCGTGGTGCTCGGCGGCATCACCTGGATCTCGTCCTCCGGCGTGATCGCCAAGGTGCTCGGCGACCTCGGCCGGGTCGGTAACCGGGAAACCCCGGTCATCCTGTCCGTGCTGGTCATCGAGGACCTGGCGATGGCGCTCTACCTGCCGCTGGTGACCGCGCTGCTGGCCGGCGTGGGCCTGGTCAAGGGCGGCATGGCGCTGGGCATCGCGGTGCTCACCGTGGTGGTCGTGCTGGTCGTCGCCATCCGCTTCGGCCACCTGATCTCCGCCGCCCTGTCGGCGAAGGACCCGGAGGCGCTGCTGCTCGGGGTACTCGGCCTGACCCTGCTGGTCGCCGGGATCGCCGCCCGGCTCCAGGTCTCCGCCGCCGTCGGGGCGTTCCTGGTCGGCATCGCCCTGTCCGGACCGGTGGCACACCACGCCACCGAACTGCTCTCCCCGCTGCGGGACCTCTTCGCCGCCGTCTTCTTCGTCTTCTTCGGCCTGGTCACCGACCCCCGGGACATGCCGCCGGTGCTGCTGCCCGCGATCGTGCTGGCCGTGGTCACCATGGGGACGAAGCTGGCCACCGGCTACCTGGCGGCCCGGCGGGCCGGGATCGCCGAGCCCGGCCGGTGGCGGGCCGGCTTCGCCCTGATGCCCCGTGGTGAGTTCTCCATCGTCATCGCAGGTCTCGCGGTCGCCGCCGGCACCGTCGAACCCAAGCTGGCCGCGCTCGCCACGGCGTACGTGCTGATCACCGTGATCACCGGTCCGATGCTCGCCCGGCTGCCCGACATGCGCTGGTTCAAACAGCGGCTCCGTCGGCGGATCGCCGCCCAGCACCCCCGACCGGTGCCCGCCACCGATTGAGTTTCGGCTGGCCGGGCCGACCCCGCACGGGTCGGCCTGGCCAGGGCATCCGTTGCCGAATTGCTTCCCGGCAGGTCTTCCGCCGCCCGGGTGACGGCGGCTAGCGTTGCGCCCCAGCAGGCCAGGGACTCGCGGGCGGACGGAGGCATCCCGCGGGCGTGAGCGGGAAGGTTGCCGGGTGAGCGCGCACGGTCCGACGTTCCGCGGCTTCGCCAACCCCGTCGACCCGTCACCGGCGGAGTTGCGGGCCTGGGCGTACCAACCCGACTCGGTGCCGTTGACCTCGCTGCCCCGGGACTGGGACCTGCTGGTGGCGGGTGACCACCTGGTGGTCACCCTCTTCGAGTTGGCGCTGGACCCGGCCTGCCCGGCCCGCCGCTTCGCCCTGCACTGCCTCTACATCTACGCCGCCGACGGCATCCGGACGCAGTTCCGCGCCCACCCCCGGCGTCGGTTCCGCAAGCTGGTGGAGCAGGCCGAGCGCGACGGCGACGAGTTGGTACGCAACTGGGCGCACAACAGCCGGATGCTGCTGGCCCGGCAGGAACTCTTCACCTACCACGACTGGTGCGAGGGTGGCCTGGTCCGGGACAACCGCCGCCTCGGCTGACGTCGCGATCAGGCCGGAGCCTCCCCACCACGTCGGTCGGGCCGGACCAGCCCCACCACGCCCGGACGGCGAACGGGCCGGGACCCCCCGTGGGTCCCGGCCCGCACGTCGGCGGATCGTCAGCGTCGCGGTCCGCCCTGGTTGCCGCGTTTCGGCTCGACCTGCCCCCGGTTCGCCCTGCGGGCGTTCCGGTCGGCGAACCTGCCGTCCTTCACCGTGTCGGAGAACGTGCCCCGGGTGACCCGGTCGAACTTCTCCCGGACGTTCTCGGCCACCTGGTTGAGCCGCTCCTCCGCCTGCCGGGCCACCTTCTTCGCCGATTCCGCCACGGTTCCCCCCGCTGTCGGAGTCCGAATTGGTTCGCTTGCGCCTGATTCACAGGTTAACGGGACAGCCCTGCTCCCGGCGGGGGAATGCCTGAACCCCGCCGGGCCGGAGTTCCGCCTCGGGGAGATTCACTCCAGATACGCCGAATAGCGGCACCCCGTCGAAGGGATGCCGCTATTCGCGCCCAGAAGTGTTGATCATGCCGGTCGGATGCGGCGAGGGCACCGGACCACCCGCCCGGAAGTGTCGATCATGTCGGGCCGGTGCGGCGGGGACGCCAGACCACCAGGGCCGTCGAGGTGCGGCTGGTCGGCACCAAATCACCCCGGGAGAAGCCGCTGGCCAGCGTCTCCAGCTCGGCGATCCGCCGGTACGCGGCGTCCAGCTCCGCCTCCAGCCGGGCCACCCGCTGCTGGGCCTGCTCCACCAGACGTTCCAGCCCGATGATCCGCTTCACCCCGGCCAGGTTGACGCCCTCGTCCTGGCTGAGCCGCTGCACCTCGCGCAGCAGGACGACGTCCCGCACGCTGTACCGTCGTCCGCCACCGGCCGCCCGACCGGCCTGCACCAGGCCGAGCCGGTCGTACTGGCGCAGCGTCTGCGGGTGCATTCCCGCCATCCGTGCCGCAACCGAGATCATCAGCACCTTGGCCTCGTAGGCAGGGTCACCCGAACCGACGAACCCGTCCGACATCCCACTCACCTCCGCACCCGTCCACCGGTCAACCGATCCGACGCACCCGCGCGTCGAGATGTTCCCGGGCTGCCGGCGGCGTCGCCCCGGCGAACGACTCCAGCGCCGCCCGCGCCTCGTCCGACACCGTCGCCGGCACCACCACGTCCAGCGTGACCAGCAGGTCGCCGGCCCGCCCGTCCCGTCGTACGACACCCTTGCCCCGGGCCCGCAGCACCCGCCCGGACGGGGTGCCCGGCGGCACGCGCAGGGTCACCGCGCCGTCCAGCGTGGGCACCCGCAGGTCGGTGCCGAGCACCGCCTCGGCGAAGGTGATCGGCACGGCCAGCGTCAGGTCGTCACCGGTACGCCCGAACAGGTCGTCGGGGCGAACCTTGACCTGCACGAACAGGTCACCCGCCGGCCCGCCGCGCTGCCCCGGCTCGCCCCGCCCGGCCAGCCTGATCCGCTGGCCGTCGGCCACTCCGGCGGGGAACCGGACGTTGAGCGTGCGGGTCTTGGTGACCCCGCCGGTGCCCTGGCACTCGGGGCACTTCTCCTCGACGACCGTCCCGACGCCCTGGCAGTTGCGGCACGGCTCGGAGAAGCTGAACGACCCCTGGTCCCGGGTGGTCACCCCGGCACCGTGGCAGACCGGGCAGGCGATCGGCTGGGTGCCCGGCTTCGCGCCGTTGCCGTGGCAGGTGTCGCAGACCCCGGGGGCGCGCAACGTCAACGGCAGGGTGACGCCCCGGACGGCGTCGCCGAAGTCGAGCGCGACCTCGGCCTCCACGTCCCGGCCCCGGGCCGGTCCACGCGCCCGGGCAGGGCCACCGCCACCGCCACCGCCACCGCCACCGGAGAAGATCGAACTGAACAGGTCGGTGAAGCCGCCGCCACCGAACCGGTTGTCCCCGCCGCCACCGCCGCCGAACAGGTCGGAGACGTCGAACGGGACCCCGCCGGGCTGACCCGCGCCACGGGCGCCCCGCCGGAACGCGCCCGAACCGAACAGCGAGCGCATCTCGTCGTACTCGCGGCGTTTGGCGTCGTCGCCGAGCACCGCGTACGCCTCGGAGACGGCCTTGAACCGCTCCTCGGCCTTCGGGTCACCGGGGTTGTGGTCCGGGTGCGACTCCCGGGCCAGTTTCCGGTACGACTTCTTGATCTCGTCCGAGGAGGCGGACTTCTCCACGCCCAACGTGGCGTAGAAGTCCTTCTCGATCCAGTCCTTGGAACTCACCGGTCCACCCCCTTCCGTGAGATGTGGCCCGGTCGCCCCGCCCGCCTCGGTAGGCGGGCGGGGCGACCGGATGGCCGTGCACTATTCCGGGTCGGCGACCGCGACCATGGCCGGCCGCAGCAGCCGCTCGCCGAGCAGGTAACCCCGACGCATCACCTGCACGCAGGTGGGCTCGTCGACGTCCGGTGAGGTCTGGTGCGCGACCGCCTCGTGCCGGGTCGGGTCGAACGGGTCGCCCTGTTCGCCGAAGGGCGTCAGGCCGAACTTGCCCAGCGCCGTGGTGAGCTGCTCGGCCACGGTGCCGAACGGCCCGACCAGGTCGCCGTGCTCCCGGGCCCGGTCCAGGTCGTCCAGGATGGGCAGCAGCGCGGCGAGCACCGAGCCGGTCGCCTGTTCCTGGACCACGCCCCGGTCCCGGTCCACCCGCTTGCGGTAGTTGGCGTACTCCGCCGACACCCGTTGCAGGTCCCGGGTCCGCTCGTCCAGCTCGGCCCGGAGGGCTTCCAGCTCGGCACCGAGCGGGGAGCCCGTGGCGCTGCCGTCGACCGGCTGCGCGGGGGCGTCCACCACCGGCGGACCGGTCGGTGCCGGGTCGTCGAGGGCGGTGGCCTCGGCCTCGATCTCGTCGACCACCACCTCGGACTCCTCGACCAGCCCCTCGGCCGGGACGTCGGCCCCGGCGTCGGCGGCGGCAGGCGTCTCCTCGGTCTTGCCGAGCTTGCGGTTGTCCCGGATGACGACCCGCGGCCCGTCGTCGGTGGGCGCGGAGCCACCCGGCGTCGACCCGGAGGTGTCCGGGTCGGCGGCTCGTGGCTTCTCCGTCATGCGACTACCTCGTTCCCTGTGCGGTGGCGCGGAGCGTCACTTCTTGTCCTCGTCCACGATCTCCGCGTCGACCACGTCGTCCGGGCCGCCCGCCTTGGGGGCCCCGGCGGCACCGGTGGCACCCGCGCCGGCTCCGGCACCCGCGCCCGCGCCGGCCGCGCCCGGCTGCTCACCCTGCTCGGCCTGCTGCGAGTAGAGCAGCGAACCGGCCTGCTGGGAGACCTGGGCGAGCCGCTCGTGGGCCGCCTTGATCTTCTCGATGTCCTGGCCGCCGAGCGCGCCGCGCAGCTCACCGAGGGCCTCGTTGAGCTGCTCCCGGTTCTCCGTGGGCAGCTTGTCGCCGCTCTCGGCGAGGAACTTCTCGGTCTGCCACTGGAGCGCCTCGGCCACGTTGCGGGTCTCGGCCTCCTCCCGGCGACGCTTGTCGTCGTCGGCGTGCTCCTCGGCGTCCCGGCGCATCCGCTCGATGTCGTCCTTCGGCAGCGACGAGCCGCCGGTGATCGTCATCTTCTGTTCCTTGCCGGTGCCCAGGTCCTTGGCGTGCACGTTGACGATGCCGTTGGCGTCGATGTCGAAGGTGACCTCGATCTGCGGCACGCCGCGCGGCGCCGGCGGGAGGCCGGTCAGCTCGAAGGTGCCGAGCTTCTTGTTGTACGCCGCGATCTCGCGCTCGCCCTGGAACACCTGGATCAGCACCGACGGCTGGTTGTCGTCGGCCGTGGTGAAGACCTCGGAGCGCTTGGTCGGGATGGTGGTGTTGCGCTCGATGAGCTTGGTGAAGATGCCGCCCTTGGTCTCGATGCCCAGGCTCAGCGGGGTCACGTCGAGCAGCAGGACGTCCTTGACCTCGCCCTTGAGCACACCGGCCTGCAGGGCCGCGCCGACGGCGACGACCTCGTCCGGGTTGACGCCCTTGTTGGGGTCGCGGCCGGTGAGCTGCTTGACCAGGTCGGTCACGGCCGGCATCCGGGTGGAGCCGCCGACCAGGATCACGTGGTCGACGTCGGCGATCTTGATGCCGGCGTCCTTCACGGCCTGCTCGAACGGGCCCTTGCAGCGGTCCAGCAGGTCCTGCGTCATCCGCTGGAACTCGGCGCGGCTGAGCGTCACGTCCAGGTGCAGCGGGCCGGCCGACCCGGCGGTGATGTACGGCAGGTTGATGTTGGTGGTGGTCGCCGCCGACAGCTCGATCTTGGCCTTCTCGGCCGCCTCGCGGAGCCGCTGCAGCGCCATCTTGTCCTGACCCAGGTCGATGCCGTGCTCGCCCCGGAACGTCTTCACCAGGTGGTCGATGATCCGCTGGTCCCAGTCGTCGCCGCCGAGCTGGTTGTCACCGCTGGTCGACTTGACCTCGACGACGCCCTCGGCCAGCTCCAGCAGGGACACGTCGAAGGTGCCGCCACCGAGGTCGAAGACCAGGACGGTCTGCTCCTTGGAGCCCTTGTCCAGCCCGTACGCCAGGGCCGCCGCGGTCGGCTCGTTGACGATCCGCAGCACGTTGAAGCCGGCGATCTCGCCGGCCTCCTTGGTGGCCTGGCGCTGGCCGTCGTTGAAGTAGGCGGGCACGGTGATCACCGCGTCGGTGATCTGCTCGCCCAGGTAGGCCTCGGCGTCCCGCTTGAGCTTCATCAGCGTGCGCGCCGAGATCTCCTGCGGGGTGTACTTCTTGCCGTCGATGTCGACGGTCCAGTTGGTGCCGATCTCCCGCTTGACCGAGCGGATGGTCCGGTCCGGGTTGGTCACCGCCTGGCGCTTGGCGACCTCACCGACGAGCACCTCGCCGTTGCGGGCGAACGCGACGATCGACGGGGTCGTCCGCGAGCCCTCAGCGTTGGCGATGACGGTGGGCTCACCGCCCTCGAGAACGCTGACGCAGGAGTTCGTCGTGCCGAGGTCGATACCGACCGCACGTGCCATCTTCGCTTCCTCGCTTCGTAACGGATGGGCAGGTCAGAGGGCCTACCCGGCGGGCCGCCCGGAGCGACCGCACCACAAGTTGAGTGAACTTGACTCAATAGTGCCACGCGATCGCCAAAGCGCAAGTCGAGTTGAGCCGACCCGACGCAACCTGACCGTTACTACCCTCCGGTTGTCTCTGTTGCATCGGTCGGGCACGCTTTAGCGGTGACGACGCACGGCGATCCCGCCACCCGGTCCGGCGCGCCCACCGTCGCCGCCCGCACCGGGTCGTCGGAGACCGACGAGACGCCGCCCGGCCCCACCGGAGACGGCCTGCCCGCCGCCCTCACCGGCCTGCGGGCCGCGATCGGCGCGGCCCGGTTCCCGCTGGCGCTGCCCTCGGCCGAGCCGGCGCGGCACACCGGCCGGGCGCTGACCGACCAGCTCGACGACTACCTGCTGCCCCGGCTGGCCCGGCTCGACGCCCCGCTGCTCGTGGTCGTCGGCGGCTCCACCGGCGCGGGCAAGTCCACACTGGTCAACAGCCTGGTCCAGGCCCGGGTGAGCGCCGCCGGGGTGCTGCGCCCCACCACCCGATCCCCGGTGCTGGTCTGCAACCCCGCCGACGCCGCCTGGTTCCGCCAGGGCGAGCTGCTGCCCGGCCTGACCCGCACCAACGAGCCCAGCGAGGACCCGGGCACCCTGCACCTGGTCACCGCCCCCGCGCTCGCACCGGGGCTGGCCTTCCTCGACGCCCCCGACATCGACTCGGTGGTCGACGCCAACCGCGCCCTCGCCGGCCAGCTGCTCGCCGCCGCCGATCTCTGGCTCTTCGTCACCACTGCCGCCCGGTACGCCGACGCCGTCCCGTGGGAGCTGCTGCGCGCCGCCCGCTCCCGGGGGGCCTCGATCGCCATGGTGCTCGACCGGGTGCCCCCCGAGGCCGCCGACGAGATCGCTGCCCACCTGTCCGAGATGCTCGCCGCCCAGGAGCTGGGCGCGGCGCCGCTGTTCGTCCTGCCCGAGACCTGGGTCGACGGCCAGGGCCTGCTGCCCGACCGGGTGACCGCGCCGCTGGGTGGCTGGTTCGCCCGGCTCGCCGCCGACGCCGAGGCCCGCGCCGCCGTGGTCCGGCAGACCCTGGACGGCGCGCTCGCCTCCCTGCACCCCACGGTCGAGGCGCTCGCCGACGCCGCCGACGAGCAGGTGGCCGCCGCCGACGCGCTGGACGACCGGGTCCGGGCCGCCTACCAGGGCGCGCACCGCACCGTGGCCGAGGGGATGAAGGACGGCCGGCTGCTGCGTGGCGAGGTGCTCGCCCGCTGGCAGGAGTTCGTCGGCACCGGTGAGTTCTTCCGGACGCTGGAGGCCCGGATCGGCAGGCTGCGCGACCGGCTCGTCGCCGCGGTCACCGGCCGGCCCGCCACCCCCGCCACCGAGCTGCGCAACGCCATCGAGTCGCAACTGGTGACCCTGCTGCGCGGGGTCGCCGCCGAGGCGGCGGAGCACACGTACACCGCCTGGAAGGCGCACCCCGCCGGGGCCGCACTGCTCGAACCGTCACTGGCGCACGCCTCGGCCGACCTGCCCGAACGGGCCGAACGGCTGGTCCGGGACTGGCAACGTGCCGTGCTGGAGCTGGTCCGGGACGAGGGCGGCGACCGGCGGTTCGTGGCCCGTACGGCCGCGTACGCGGTCAACGCCACCGGGCTGGCCGTGATGATCGCCGTCTTCGCCTCCACCGCGTTCATCCCCACCGGTCTGGAGGTGGCGACCGGGGCGGGCACCACGGTCGCCGCGCAGGCCGTGCTCCAGGCGATCTTCGGCGACCAGGCGGTGCGTACCCTCGCCGCGAAGGCCCGGGGCGACCTGCTGGAGCGGGTCCGCGCGCTGCTCGACGAGGAGGCGGCCCGCTACCTGGCCCGCACCGACGCCGCCCGGCCCGGTCCGGAGGCCGCCGCCGGCCTGCGTCGGGCCGCCGCCCGGGTCGAGGTGGCCCGGCACCGCAGCGGCCTCGCCGACCAGGCCGGTCCGGCGCTACCGACCCCGACCCCGACCCCCGAGGACGGCATCCGGTGACCAACATCGTCGGCCGGATGCGCGAGGCGCTCCGGGGTGACCAGCGTGTCGACGCCGATGCCCTGGTGGCCCGGCTCGACGCGGTGCGCCGGTTCCTCGACGCGGTCGACGGCGAGGTGCCCGACACCCGGCTGGTCGGCGCGCACACCCTGGTCGAGCGGGCCGGCACCCGGCTGTCGCTGTCCCGGGACCACACCGTGGTGGCGCTGGCCGGGGCCACCGGCAGCGGCAAGTCCAGCCTGTTCAACGCCCTGGCCCAACTGGAACTCTCCCCGGTCGGGGTGCGCCGGCCGACCACCGGTGTCGCGCACGCCTGCGTGTGGGGGCCGCTGGACGGCGGCAACCGGCTGCTCGACTGGGTGGGCGTGCTGCCCCGGCACCGGTTCGTCCGGGAGAGCGCGCTGGACGGCGACGACGAGTCCGCCCTGCACGGGTTGATCCTGCTCGACCTGCCCGACTTCGACTCGGTGCAGCGGTCCCACCGACTGGAGGTGGACCGCCTGCTCGGCCTGGTCGACCTGGTGGTCTGGGTGGTCGACCCGCAGAAGTACGCCGACCGGGTGATCCACACGAGCTACCTGCGCGAGTTCCACAGGCACCGGGACGTGACGGTGGTGGTGCTCAACCAGGCCGACCGGCTGCCCCCGGCCGAGCTGCCCCGGGTGCTGGCCGACCTGCGCCGGCTGCTCGACGTCGACGGGCTCGACGGGGTGCCGCTGCTGGCCACCACGGCGGTCGAGCCGGACGGGATGACCGGGCTGCGGGAGGCGCTGGAACGGGCGGTTTCCGACCGGCAGGCCGCGCTGCGCCGGCTCTGGGGCGACGCCGACACGGTGACGGCCGCGCTGGGGGAACTGGTCGCCGTCGAGGCACCCGGGCACACCCCGGACGCGGAGACGATCCGCACCCTGGACCGGGCGCTGGCCGACGCGGCCGGGGTGCCCACGGTGACGGGGGCGGTCGAGGGGGCGTACCGGCAACGAGCCGGTGCCGCGACCGGCTGGCCGCTGGTCCGCGGGTGGCGGCGGCTGCGACCCGACCCGCTGCGCCGGCTGCACCTGGCCGGCCCGACGACCGATCCGCAGCAGCCGGCGCAGGCCCCGCTCGCGGCGACCTCGGTGCCCGAACCGACGGCCGCCCAGCAGTCCGCCCTCGGGCTGGCCATCCGCGCGGTCGGTGACCGCTCCGGCGGGGATCTGCCCGCCCCCTGGCCGGCCGCGGTGACCGCCGCCGCCCGGTCCCGCCTGGCCGACCTGCCGGACGCGCTGGACGCGGCGGTCGCCGGCACCGACCTGGGCATGGAGCGCCGGCCGCTGTGGTGGCGGCTGGTGGGCGGCGTCCAGTGGCTGGTCACCCTCGCCGCCGTGGTCGGGCTGGGTTGGCTGGTGCTCGGGTACGCGCTGCGCGCCCTCGGGTTGCCGGCGCTGGAGTACCCCCGGGTGGGCGAGACGCCGCTGCCCACCGTGCTGCTGCTCGGCGGGTTGCTCGCCGGCCTGCTGGTGGCGGCGGTGACCGGGCCGGTGATCCGGTGGGCGGCCCGGCGGGCCCGGCAGCGGGCCGAGGGGCGGCTCACCGAGGAGGTCGCCCGGGTCGGCGCGGAGTACGTCCTCACCCCCGTACGCGACCTCGTCGACCGGTACGCCCTCGCCCGCCGCGCCTGGCAGGACGCCGCCGGCTGACGGGCACCGGCGGGGAACGCCACCGGCCCGACGGCCATCGACGGACGCCGACCACCGGCCGGCGAACGCGGACGTCGGCACGGGTGTCCGGGGCGGCGCGGCGGCGTAGGGTCGTGCCATGGCCACGCCACAGACCCCCTACGACGCGGTGCTGTCCGCCGCCCGCGACGTGACCAGGCTGGACTGCGCGCTCGACGCCGAGATGCTCGGCACGGCGCTGCTGGGCAGCGTCTACGCGATCGCCGAGACCGACCGGGAAACGGCGGTCCGGGAGTTCGTCTCCGGTTTCCTCGCCGCCACCTCCCGCCGCCGCACGGCCGCCGCCACCACCATCCGGCAGGTCTTCGCCGCGCTGGTCCCGACCGCCGAGGGCGCGGCGAAGGTCCGCCCCGGCGCGCAGGCGCCGGCCTGGGCCGGCCAGCTCGGCCGGGTCCACCTCACCGGCACCTGGTCCTACGGCGACGTGTACGGCGACCAGACCTCCTACCTGGCCACCTTCGCCTACGACGACGAGTCGGGTGGCCCGGAGCACGCCCTGGTCGCGCTGATCGACCACAACATCGGCATCACCAAGGACGTCTTCGTCGGCGGTCCGGCCGAACGCATCCTCGCGCAGGTCCGGCAGATGTGCGCCGACGACGACCTGACCTGGTTCCGGGAGGAGGACCCGGCCCGGATGCACGGCGAGGTGGGCCGCCACCTGGAGATCACCGACGACCTCGGTGACCTGCCCGCCGAGGGTTCGCTCGCCACCGACCGGGCGCTGGTCGGGGCGCGGTTGGCGGTGTTGCCGCAGGCGGGCGCCGACTCCACCGGCTGGCCCACCGAGCCGCTCTCCAGCGACGAACGCACCGCGCTGGTCCGGGCCTTCCTGGCCGCCCCCGAGGCGGCCCGGTACGGGCTGAACACCCTCGACGGCGACGCCGAGCTGGCCTCGCTGCACTTCTGCCTCGGCCTGCTCTTCGACCACGCGGCGAGCTTCCCGGACGCCGATCCGCTGCGCTGGAGCCCGGCGGTGGCCGGGCTGTTCCTGCTCGACTGGGTGCACCGGCGGGCCGTGCTGGACATGGACGACGCGGCGATGCTGCCCCGGGTGCTGCGTGCCTGGGCGGCGTTCGCGGCCCGGCGACGCGGGCTGCCCGAGCGGGCCGTCGCCCAGACCGACGAGGCGATCGAGGAGCTGGTGCCGGAGTTCGCCAGGCTCTATTCGACAGGTGAGCGGCGCAGCCCGGCGACGGCGGCGGTGGCCCAGTTGATGGCCGACGGTGTCGACCCGGACGACCCGGTCGCGCTGGACGCCTGGATCGAGGCCAACCGGCAGCGCCTCGGCGACGACATCCCCTGACCGGCCGGACCGCCGGTCAGGGTTCGACCAGGGCCAGCCGGCCGGGGGCGACGTCGAGGCGGATGCGCTGCCCCCAGCGCAGCGTCAACCGGTCGGTCTCCAGGCCGTCGGCGAAGGCCACCAGGCCGTCCGACTCGGCGGTCAGCTCCAGCGTGTCGGTGCCGTCGAGGCGGCCGGCGACCAGGTCGGCCCCGGTGACCGGGGAGGGCCACGCCTCCCGGACGAACCAGCACAGCGCCGGCTCCTGCGGGGCGGGGAGCGCGACGGCGGCCGGTCGGCCCCGGGCGATCGAGGCGCACCAGCCGGTGGCCCCGGTGCCGGTGCCGACGACCACCCCGGAGGACGACTGCCGCTCCCGGCGGGGTCGGCCGTCGGAGGTGACGTCGAGCAGGTAGCGGGCCGACTGGTGGGAGGGGTGCCCGACGTACACCTCGTTGAGGCCGACCAGTTCCTGGCCGTCGTCGAGGGTGGCCCGGACCATGGCCCGGTGCCGCAGCGGCGCGGCCCCGGCCACCACCGCCGGCAGCAGCGCGGCCACCTGGTCGCCGGTGCACCGGACCAGCACCCCGGCGTTGCGGCCCGGCTCCGGGTCGACGCCGACGACGGGTTGCCCGCTGAGGTACTTCGCCACGTTGGCGACCAGGCCGTCCGGCCCGACGGCGACGACGACGTCCTCCGGCCCGAACAGGAACCGGGGCAGGTCGTCCCGGTTCACCGTGCCGCGTCGCCAGTCGGCAGGGACGGCGGCCGCGACGGCGGTCAGCGCCGACTGGAGTGCCTCGTGCCGGTCCACCACCTCGGCCAGGTCCCGCCCCCGGGCGCGCAGGTACCACTGGGCCGCCGCCCGGGTGCCGTGCCGGGCGAGCAGTTCGTCCAGCTCGCTGGGGCGGCGCACGACCACCACCCGGGGGGCCAGGGTGGCGCTCACCGGTCGACCGCCCCGGTCGGGCCGGTGAGCGTCCCGGTCGGGCCGGTGAGCGTCCCGGTCGGGCCGGTGAGCCGGCCGAGCAGGTCGGCGAGCAGGTCCGGGGTGACCGTGAGCTGGCCGATCGGGGGGAGCTGACCGGCGAGTTCCCGGACGGTGAGGGCCTGCAGCACCGCCGGCGGCAGTTCGGCGTACGTGGCCAGCTTCGCCGCCTCCGCCTCGGCCTCGGCGGCGCCGACGGCGCGTACCGTCTCGGCCTTGGCCAGGGCGAGCGTCCGTTCCTTGTCGGCGGCACCGGCGGCGAGCAGGCGCTCCTTCTCCGCCTCGGCGGTGGCGAGCACCCGGGCCCGCTCGGCGGCGGCGGTGTTGGCGACCTGTTCCCGTTCCGCCTTGCCGTGGGCGCCGGCCAGTTCGGCGGCGGCGTCGAGTTCGGCCCGGCGGCGGGCGTTCGCCCCGTGCTGCTCGACGAGCTGCTGCTCCCGGCGGGCCAGTTCGATCTTGTTCTGGAGTTCGTTCTCGGCGATGCCGCGTTCCTGCTCGACGGCCTGGGCCCGGCGGGCGTACGTGGCCCGGTCGGCCTCCACCTGCACGGCCTCCCGGGTGGGGGTCTGCAGGGCGCGTTCCAGTTCCGGTTCGGGCCGGACGGCGACGACCCGGGCGCTGACCACGGCGACGCCGATGTCGGCGAGCCGGGGTTCGGTGCCGAGCGCGGCGGAGACCGCCTCCCGCACGGGTGCCATGGTGGTCAGCGCCTCGGCCAGCGGCACCCGGGCGAGCAGGTCGAGGGCGGGTTGCTGGGCCAGCTCGGCCAGTAGCGTGGCCACCTGGTCGAGGGGGCGGGAGCGGGCCCGACCGGTGCGCGGGTCGACCGAGAAGTCGAGCCGGGCGGCGGCCAGGGCCGGGTCGGCCACCCGGTAGGTCACGGTGGCCTGGACGGTGATGTCGGCGAAGTCGCCGGTCCGGGCGTGGAAGAGCAGCGGCAGCTCCCGGTCGTCCACCGGCACCTCGCTCAGCACGGCGGTCAGCGGCCGGTACCAGAACGACTGGCCGGTCCCCTCCCGCCGGACCCGCCCGGCGACGTGCAGCCGTACCCAGTTGGTAGGTGTCCCGCGCAGGTGGCGCAGGAAGAGTCGTCGCGTCACGTCGGCCATGGCTTCACCCTCCCCTTTTTCGTCGCTACGACGATAACCACTCTGCTAAGTTATCGTCAAGGTGGTGATAAAACGATGACCGACTACCCGCCCTTCGCCGTGACGGTGGACCTGGTGGTGCTCACCGTGCGCGCCGACGCGTTGCACCTGCTGCTCGTCCGCCGGGGCATCCCGCCGGACCAGGGCCGGTGGGCGCTGCCGGGTGGCTTCGTCGGCATCGACGAGGACCTGCCCGACGCCGCCGCCCGGGAGTTGACCGAGGAAACCGGGCTACCGGAGCCGGTCGGCCACCTGGAGCAGCTCGGTACGTACGGCCGGCCCGGCCGGGACCCACGCGGGCGGGTGGTCACCGTGGCCTGGCTGGCGCTGCTCCCCGACCTGCCCGCCCCGGTCGCCGGCTCGGACGCCGCCTCGGCAGAGTGGGTGCCGGTCACCCGGCTCACCCCCGGCCAGCTCGCCTTCGACCACGACCTGATCGTCGCCGACGGCCTGGAACGGGCCCGCGCGAAGCTGGAGTACACCCCGCTGGCCGGCGCCTTCTGCCCGCCCGAGTTCACCGTGGCCCAACTACGGGCGGTCTACGAGACGGTCTGGGGCACCCGGCTGGACCCGCGCAACTTCCACCGCAAGGTCACCGGCACCCCCGGCTTCGTCAGCCCCGTCGGCCGCGCCACCGAGGGCGACCGGGGACGACCCGCCCAACTGTTCCGCCGGGGCCCGGCGACCCGGCTCCACCCGCCCATGCTCCGCCCCGAACCCTGACGACCCCGGCGTGCCGGCCGCCCGGCGGCGGCAGGCTCAGGACAGCGTCGCGAAGACCAGCCCGGCCACCAGTGCACCCACCAGCCCGCCGGTCACGACCTGCGCGACGGTGTGGTCACGCAGCCGCACCCGGGACCAGCCGACCAGGCCGAGCAGCGGAACGGCAGGCAGCAGCCGGGGGCCGAAGGTGAGCACCAGTACCACCAGCGTGCCGGCGGCCACCGCCGAGTGGATCGACATCTTCCACCAGTGACTGGCCGACACCGCCACCACCAGACCGACCACCCCGGTGGCGACCAGCGCCAGCACCGGGCGCGGCGCACCGAGCACCGCGAGCAGGGCCAGCCCGGCGGCGGCCGACACCAGGCCGAACAGCAGCGGCACCCGGCGTTGCTCACGCCGACCGATGTGGTGGTCGGTGAGCCGACCCCGACGCACCCCGTTGAGGACGTACGCGAACGGGATGCCGGCGGCGAAGACCGTGGCGAGCAGCCCCCAGGCCAACCCCCGTACGCCACCCGCGCCGTGCCAACCGATCACCACGGTCAGCCCGGTGACCAGCACGGCCGGCGCGGTTGCCTCGGTCACCCACCGGGCCACCCGGGTCGCCGCCCCCGCCGGCCCGACAGGGACCTGACCGGGGGCGGACGGGACGTCGCGGGCCGGGGAGGCTCCGGGGTCGCCCGCGGGCCGGTCACCGCCCTCGTCGCGCGTACTCAGCGTTCCGCCCCCGCATGTCGTGCCGACCGGTCCGTCGCCGGGGTGGCCGGGCGTCGGCGTCCGCACCGTGGGCGGTTCAGCCGGCGTCGTTCGTCACCGTACCGTCCGGATCGGTGCCGTCGTGGCTGGTCGGCGCGGGCATCGCGGGCGTCTGCGGCGTGGGGGCCGGGGTGGCCGACGGGCGGTCGACCGGGGTCGACGCACCCACGGCGGCGCTCCGACGCGCGGCACGCGACGGGCCTCGTCCCGCAGCCGGACGGGACGGGGGGCCCGGGTCGGGACGGCCGTCACGGTGGGCCGGGGGCGCGGGGTGGGGACCACGGTGACCGTGACGGTGGGGCCCGGTCCGACCGTGGGCCCCGGCGTCGGGTCGGGTTCCAGGGTCGACGTCGGGCCGGGGGTCGGCTCGGGCGTGGGTGCCGGCGTGGGGGTGTCGGAGGGGGCCGAGGTCGGCGACGGGTCCGGGGGCGGTTCGGAGAAGGTGGTCGTCGGCTCGGCGCTCGGTTCCGCGCTCGGGCTCGGTTCTGTACTCGGGCTCGGTTCCGCGCTCGGGCTCGGCGAGGTGGGGGTGGGGGTGGGGTGGGCCGGGGCGGCCGGCGCGTGCGTCCGGGGGACGGGACGGGGGGTCGCGGCGGGGGCGGCCGGGGGCGGCGCGGGACGGTGGGTGACGCCGGTGCCGCCGGTGCCCGGGACGGGGGCCGGCGTGGGTGGTGGGGGCGCGCCGACGGGACCGGTCGGCGGCAGGGCCGGTTGGCCGGTGGCGGGCACCGGGACGACGACCGGCCCGACCGACGGGGTGGGCAGGAACGGGGTGCCGCCGTCCGGCAGCGCGGTGCTGCCCACGGTGGCGGAGCCGGCGCTGATCGCGGCGAGGACCGGCATGGAGGCGGCCCCGGCGAGCAGGGCGACGGTGAACAGGTAGCCCCGGTGCGGGCCACCCAGGCCCGGGGCCCGGTGGACGCCGATCATCCGCCGGTAGCTGCCGCCGCCGGCCCGGTGTCGCCCGAGGAGGGGGATCGGAGGACCGTCACCTGGCTCGGACACCGCACACTCCCTCGTCGACCTGGATGTGTTAGTCGGTGGGCAGCACGGATTAGAACGGACATTATTCGCTAAACGCCCACCAATACCGGTCAGCTTGACCCAGTGACGCCCAGTTCACCAGGCACCACAGCGTGTCGACACACAAAAAGTCCGTCACCCGGCCGCCACGGTCACGGCAGCACGGCCGGCGACACGACAAAAAAGTCCACGGGTCACCAAGCGGACATGTCGTCACCGGCAGGAGGGCCATACTGTGGGGCCGCTCACCTCCTCTGCAATCATTCAGGCACGACGGCAACGCAGCCGCCCCTCCGCGTACCCCGTGGCAGGCGTGGCTGGTGGCCGACGCTCCCGAACCGGGTTCGACCCATGGATCCGGCTCAGGTCGTGCGGCAACCCCTACCGGGGCCAGGCACGACCGCCAGGAACCAGTCCGGCAACAGCCGGGCCGGCGCACGTTGTGCGCGGACGGGTGACCCCCCGGCTCGGGCACAGACACGACAGGGAGAGACGGATGGCAAAGGGCGACCCTGCGGTCTCCAGCCGCGGCCGGCGAGCCGCACCCCGGTCCCGGCGGGCCACGACCGGCGAGCCGGAACTCGTACAGCTGCTCACCCCGGCCGGCGACCGGATCGAGAGCGCGACCGGCCCGGACGGCACCGAGTACCGCGTCGACTTCACCGACGAGGAGTACCGCGGCCTCTACCGCGACCTCGTGCTGGTCCGCAAGCTCGACGCCGAGGCGACCGCGTTGCAGCGGCAGGGCGAGCTGGGCCTGTGGGCCTCGCTGCTCGGCCAGGAGGCGGCCCAGGTCGGCTCCGGGCGGGCGCTGCGCAGCCAGGACATGGCCTTCCCGACCTACCGGGAGCACGGTGTGCTCTACTGCCGGGGCATCGACCCGATCATGCCGCTCGGCCTGTTCCGCGGCGTCGATCAGGGCGGCTGGGACCCGAACGAGTTCAAGTTCAACATGTACACGATCGTCATCGGGGCGCAGACCCTGCACGCGACCGGGTACGCGATGGGCGTCCACATGGACGGCAAGACCGGCACCGAGGACGGCGAGGCGGTGATCGCCTACTTCGGCGACGGCGCCACCAGCCAGGGCGACGTCAACGAGGCGTTCGTCTGGGCCAGCGTCTTCAACGCCCCGCTGGTGTTCTTCTGCCAGAACAACCAGTACGCCATCTCCGAGCCGCTGGAGCGCCAGACCCGGGTTCCGCTCTACCGGCGGGCCGGCGGCTTCGGCTTCCCCGGCGTCCGCGTCGACGGCAACGACGTGCTCGCCTCGTACGCGGTGACCCGGCACGCGCTGGACAACGCCCGGCTCGGCCAGGGCCCCAGCCTGATCGAGGCGTACACCTACCGGATGGGTGCGCACACCACCTCCGACGACCCGACCCGCTACCGGATCGCCAGCGAGGTCGAGGCCTGGCAGGCCAAGGACCCGATCGCCCGGATGAAGGCGTTCCTCGAACGGCAGCAGCTCGCCGACGCCGACTTCTTCGCCGAGGTCGACGAGCAGGCCCGCGCCGAGGCCGTGCACCTGCGCGAACGGGTGCTCGACCTGCCCGACCCGCAGCCGGTCAGCATGTTCGACCACGTCTACCCGCACGGCTCGCCCGAGTTGGACGCCCAGCGGGCCCAGTTCAGCAGGTACCTGGAGTCGTTCGAGGGGAGCGCGCACTGATGGCCACCGAGACCCTCACCATGGGCAAGGCCCTCAACACCGGCCTGCGCCGCGCCCTGGAGAACGACCCGAAGGTCGTCATCATGGGCGAGGACGTCGGCAAGCTCGGCGGCGTCTTCCGGATCACCGACGGCCTGCAGAAGGACTTCGGCGACCAGCGGGTGATCGACACCCCGTTGGCCGAGTCCGGCATCATCGGCACCGCCGTCGGCCTGGCCATCCGGGGCTTCCGGCCGATCTGCGAGATCCAGTTCGACGGCTTCGTCTACCCGGCGTACGACCAGATCGTGTCGCAGGTGGCCAAGATGCACTACCGCTCGCAGGGCAAGGTCACCATCCCGATGGTGATCCGGATCCCCTACGGCGGCGGCATCGGCGCGGTCGAGCACCACTCCGAGTCGCCGGAGGCGTACTTCGCGCACACCGCCGGGCTGAAGGTGGTGACCTGCGCCAACCCGCAGGACGCGTACGTGATGATCCAGCAGGCCATCGCCTCGGACGACCCGATCGTCTTCCTGGAGCCCAAGCGCCGCTACTGGGAGAAGGGTCCCGTCGACCTGGACACCCCGCTGTCCGGGGCGTACCCGCTGCACGCCGCCCGGGTGGTGCGGCCGGGCACCGACGCGACAGTGCTGGCGTACGGCCCGATGGTGCGCACCGCGCTGGACGCGGCGACCGCCGCCGCCGAGGACGGCCGGGAGCTGGAGGTCGTCGACCTGCGTACGCTCTCCCCGCTGGACCTGACCGCCGCCTACGAGTCGGTGCGGCGCACCGGCCGGTGTGTGGTCGTCCACGAGGCACCGGGCAACCTGGGGCTGGGCTCGGAGATCGCGGCGCGGATCACCGAGGAGTGCTTCTACTCCCTGGAGTCCCCGGTGCTGCGGGTCACCGGCTTCGACACCCCCTACCCGGCCAGCCGGGTGGAGGAGGAGTACCTGCCCGACCTCGACCGGGTGCTCGACGCCGTCGACCGCACCTTCGGCTGGTGAGCGCGATGTCCCGGATCAAGGAGTTCAACCTGCCCGACCTGGGCGAGGGCCTGACCGAGGGCGAGATCCTCGCCTGGCTGGTCAAGGTGGGCGACGTCATCGAGCTGAACCAGCCGATCGTCGAGGTGGAGACGGCCAAGGCGGCCGTGGAGATCCCGGCGAAGTGGGCCGGGGAGGTGCGCTCGATCTTCCACCCGGAGGGGAGCACGGTCGAGGTCGGCACGCCGATCATCGCCATCGACACCGACCCGGGTGCCGGTCCGGTGCCGGAGTCGACGACCGCCGCCGCCACGTCCGACCTGCCCACCCCCTCGGCCGCCTCCCTGGCCGCGGTCCAGGTCGCCCCGGCCGAGGGCATGGTCGAGCCCGGCCTGATCGGCGGCGTAGCCCCGGGTGGCCGAACGGCCGTCCTGGTCGGCTACGGCCCCCGCAACGCCCCCGCCAAACGCCGCCCCCGCCGTTCCCCCACCCCCACCTCCACCCCCGCTCCTGTCGATCATGGAGTTGTGGTGGGGGACAAAAACGTCCCTGTCGTGGCAGAGCCGGCACCACCAGTCCATGATCGACGGAGCGTGGGTGGTGCGGTGCTGGCGAAGCCGCCGGTGCGCAAGCTCGCCAAGGATCTCGGGGTCGATCTGGGTGCGCTGGTGGGGTCGGGGCCGCTGGGGTCGATCACGCGGGAGGACGTCCAGCGGGCGGTGGCCGGGAGCACGGCGGTGGCCGAGCCGGCGGCGGCGACGCCACCTGCCACCTCGGCCGCGAGCTTCGGCGCGGACCGTGAGCAGCGCATCCCGGTCAAGGGGGTACGCCGGCTGACCGCCGAGAACATGTCCCGCTCGGCGTTCACCGCCCCGCACGTCACCGAGTTCCTGACCGTGGACGTGACCCGGACGATGAAGGCGCTGGACCGGCTGCGCGAACGGCGGGACTGGCGCGACGTGCGGGTCTCGCCGTTGCTGCTGGTCGCCAAGGCGGTGCTGCTGGCGGTCCGGCGGCACCCGATGGTCAACTCGACCTGGGCCGGCGACGAGATCGTCGTCAAGGAGTACGTCAACCTGGGCATCGCGGCGGCCACCGAGCGCGGCCTGATCGTGCCGAACATCAAGGACGCCGGCCGGCTCACGCTGCGTGAGCTGGCGGATGCGCTGACGGGTCTGGTGCAGACGGCCAAGGCGGGGAAGACCTCCCCGGCGGACATGTCCGGCGGCACCCTGACGATCACCAACGTCGGGGTGTTCGGGGTGGACACCGGAACCCCGATCCTGCCGCCGGGCGAGTCGGCGATCCTGGCCTTCGGCGCGGTCCGTGAGCTGCCGTGGGTCCACAAGGGCAAGGTCAAGCCGCGTCAGGTGACCACCCTGGGGCTCTCCTTCGACCACCGGATCATCGACGGCGAGTTGGGGTCGAAGTTCCTGCGGGACATCGGGGACTTCCTCGCCGACCCGGAGGCGGCGCTGCTCGCCTGGACCTGACCGGCGACGTTCCGGCCACGGCCGGTGTGCACAGGGTGAACGCCCGGCACACCGGCCGTTGCCATTGGGGGAAGAAACAGTGGCCCAGATCGCTCTTTGACCTACGATCCTTAGGCCCGTGTTGCAGCTCACCTAATAATCGATGGCGATCGCCGCCCGATGGGTGTTCAATGGAGTCATCAAGGGGCTGACAACCGAATAGCCGGAGGAGAGACCACCATGAGCATGATCGAGCGAATCCGCACCCGTCGTGACGCCAACCGTCGGGCCCGTGCCATCGAGCACGCGCTGCGCTCCGCCAACTCGCCGGCGGTCCGCGAGGAGATCCTCGCGATCGCCCAGCGTCACATGAGCTGACGCGGCACCGACTTTCCCCTCCCTCCTCCAGATCGATGACCCGCCCGGGCCCCGGGCGGGTCATCGGCGTTCCGGACCCGCTGAGACCGGGATTCCACCTCGCCACGACGCCCGGTACGGTGGTTCCGGTCGCCACCCGCCGACCCGGACACCGATCGCTACGGATGGAAGCCGATCGACACCGTCCGGCGACGCGGAGTGACGGCCGGTGCTGCATGGGGGCCGCGCGCGCGTACCGGATACCGTGCGGGGAGACCGCACGGCCGAACCGCCGGGCACCGGCGGCACGGCCGACCGGACGGACGGCATCGGCGGCCGACATGTGATGGAGGAGGCGCACCCATGACGTCCGAGGGCCAGCACCGTCCCGGCCAGGAGCCGGGCGAGGCGCCGCCGGGCTCCGGTGGACCGGCGCCGTACGGCGACCGACAGCCCCCGCAGGACCCGGGGTACGGCGTCCCCGCCACCCCGGACCTCGGCTGGGCCCCACCACCCCCCACCGGCCGGGGCAACCCGCCCGGTCCGTCCTGGTCGGCACCCGACCAGCCGGCGGCCTGGGGCGGCGCGCAGGTTCCGCAGCAGTCCGAGCCGACCGAGGCGTGGACCCCACCGCCCGGCGGGGCACCGCCCACCGAGGCGTGGACCCCACCGGCCGGCCCGCCACAGCCCGCCTGGGCGGGGCAGCCCGAGCAGCCCGCCTGGGCCGCCGCGCCCGCGCCGTCCGCCGGAAAGCCCGACTCCTCCCCACAGCCCGGTTGGGCGCCGTCGCACGAACCCGGCTGGGCGCAGGCCGAGCAGCCCGCACCGGCCTGGGCGCAGCCCGAGGCCGGTGCCCGGGGCGCCGCCCGGGTGCCGCAGCCGGACAACCCGGCCGGCGGTGGCTGGTCCCCGCCGGCCGACCCCGCCCCCACCTCTCCCGCCGGCTGGTCCGGTCAGGACGCCGCCGCGCGCGAAGCGACCCCGGGTACCAACGGCTGGGGCACCGCCCCCGCACCGCAGCAGGACGACCCGGCCCGCTCCGGCGGCTGGCCGGCCGACGACCGGGCCGGGGCCGGCCGTGCCGACGCCGACCGGGGCCATGCCAGTCAGGGCAACGGCTGGCCGGCCGACGACCGGGCCGGGGCCGACCCGGCGCGGGCTGGCTGGCCGGCGGGCCCGCAGGACGGGCCCGGCAACTCCGGCGGGTGGGCCACCCGTGGGCCGGCCCGCCCCGACGAGGCGCACCGCCCCGCCGGCCGGGCCTCGGTGCCCGTGCCGGCCCCGGCGGAGCCCACGAACCAGACGGCGGCCTGGCCGCAGCCGGAGGCCGGCGCGCAGGCGGCGGGCAACGCCGCAGGTGTCGACAGCCGGTCCACCGAGGACGATCCGTCCCGCTCGGGTGGCTGGGCCGCGAACCGGCCCGGCCCGGACGACGCCGGCCGCCCCGGTGACTGGCCGGACGGCACGCGGGACGACCGGCAGCCGCCGTGGGGTGCGCCGGACGAGCCCGCCACGGCCCGGTGGGAGGGTCAACGCGAACAGGCCACCCCCGACGGCTGGGCGGGCGGCGCTCCCGCCCGCGCCGACCAGTCGCGTCAGGACGACCCGGCGTCGGGTCAGGAGTGGCCGGCACCGGTCGCGCAGCGGGGTGCGGCCTCCGTACCGTCGCCGGAGCACCCGGAGTCCGGTGCCGCCTGGGCGGCACCGGAGCAGCCCGCACGCGCGTCCGCCTCGGTCGCCGCGCCGGACGGTCCGCCCGCCTGGGCCGGCAACGACCACCAGCAGCCGCCGTGGCCGGGGGCCGAGCGCCCCGTCGTGCCGGAGGGCGAGCCGTGGGCACCCGAGCAGGCATGGGGTCGCGCCGAGCCTGCGGGCCAGCCGGCGGAGGGCGGCTGGGAACCCCGCCGTGGCGATGACCAGCCGATCTACCAGCCGGGGCCCGCTCCCGGCATCTCCCCGGCCAACAAGGTGCCGCTCCCGCCTCAGGAGCAGCGCGTGCCGGGGGCCAGCCTGGCCGCCGCGCCGCCGGCCGACTACGTGCCGCCGGCCCCGTTCGGGGGTCCCGGCGGCCAGCAGCCGCACGGCCGCGACGCGGCCGGTTGGGGCGCGCCGGAGCAGCCGCAGTTGCCGGCCGGCCCGGCCCTGCCCGCGCAGCGGCTTTCGCCCGAGTCCGAGGATGCCGGCCGCGCGGCGGTGCCGACGGCCGACGCCGGGGAGCCCGGTGCGGTCGGCCGCGCCTCGGCCAGCGCCTCGGTGCCGACGGCCAGCCGGGTCGCACCCCCGAGCGACCAGGCGGCGCACCCGGCCGGCCCGGTCGTTCCACAACCCCGGGTGTACGGTCGGCCGGCCCGCCCGGAGCCGCCGGAGGAGGCGGAGGAGCACGACCCCCGCCGGCCCGAGCAGCACGACGCCCGGTTCACCGACCAGGACCGCACCCGGTTCGATGGCCCCGAGCAGCCCCGCTTCGATGAGCCGGAACGGCCGCGTTTCGACGACCAGGACCGGACCCGGTTCGACGGTCCCCGCTTCGACGACCAGGAGCGGCAGCACGGCTTCGGCGGTGAGGCGCCGTCGTCCGCGCCACCGGCCGCCCCGCCCGCGTTCGGTGGCGGCATCCCCGCCTTCGCCGACCCGGCGGGCAGCAACCGGCCCATGAACGGCACCCGTCCGCACGGCCCGGCGGACCGGCCGGCCGACCCGTTCGGGGCCGGCCCGACCAGCGGCGCACCGGCCGGTGCCGCACCCGTGCCGGGGTACGGCCACCCGGCGCACGACCCGGCCCACGGTGGGTACGCCTCCCCGTTCCCGCCCGCCGGGCAGCAGTTCGGGCCGGGTGGGCAGCCGTCCGGCCCCACGGGTTGGCCGGGTGAGCCGGAGCAGGAGCAGGGGCGTTTCGACGCGTTCAAGCCGGACGCCGAGCCGGAGCAGAAGGCCGAACAGCCCACGCCGAAGGTACGCAACGGGCGGGTGCTCGCCCTGGTGCTGATCGCGGCGGTGCTGATCCTGGCCGTCCCGTTGGGTCTGCTGATGCTGCTCGGCAAGATCGGCTCGGACGACGACAAGCCGGCCCCGTTCAATCCGGCCGTCGGTTCCTGCGTCAAGCAGTCCGGTAACGGCGCGAGCGCGGCGAACTGCGACGAGCAGGGTGCCTTCACGGTCGTCTCCAAGGTGGACGCCAAGGAGAAGTGCACCGACCCGACCCAGCCGCACGTGGTGTTGCAGGGCGGCGGGGTCGACCGGGTGCTCTGCCTCAAGCCGGCCGGCCAGTAACGGCGTACCGACGGCGGGGACCCGGGTGGACCGGGTCCCCGCCGTCGGTGTTTCGGGCCGTGCGGAGTGGGCAGTCTATGAGGACATTGACGTAGCCCGAGGAGGTCACCCCATGGCAGGCAACGAGAACGAGGTCAACCGCAGCGCGCGCAGCGGCCGCTTCGTCACGGAGGGCACCACCGAGCGGGACCCCCGGCACACGACCACCGAGCAGGTCGGCAACGGCGGGGAGCAGGAGGTCAACCGCAGCGCGAGCACCGGCCGCTTCGTCACGGAGACCACCGCCGAGCTGCACCCGTCGACGACCGAGACCCAGCACGTCTGACCGACCGGCCGACCACTGCCCTCCGCACCGGCGCGGGGGGCAGTGTCATGTCCGGGCAGCAGTGTCATGTCCGGGCACCGAGCTGCACGCACGGCGTACGCGCGCTGGCCAGGACGCTGCGGTTGTCGGCTGCGGTGATGTCGACGGTGACCGACACGCAGCCCCTCGTGGTCCGCAGCACGTTGCCGAACACGCTGTACACCTGACTTTTGATCATGAAGGGGTAGTCGAACCGGCTGGCCGCGCCGTCGGCGGGGCGGGTGGCCGCCAGTCGGATGGTCGCCCCGGTCGGCACCCGCTCGGTGGAGACGAACAGCGGCCAGGCCGCCCGGCAGCGCGGGGAGTACCGCAGGGTCAGGCTGCCGTAGCTGGGCTGCGTCGGGTCGGGGTCCGGCACCGGGACGGTCTCCGTGCTGACCGCGTCCACCTGGCAGCGTTCCTCCTGCGGGTCCGCCCCGTCGGGGACCGGCGTGCCGCCGGTGGCTGCGGGGTCGGTGGGTGCCGGGCCGGACGCGTCGACCGCCCGGTCCGAGGGCCGGTTCGTCCGGGGTTCCCGGTCGGCGATCATCGGTACGACCGAGCCGGCGACGAGCACGGTGAGCCCGGCCGCCGCGACCAGCGCCCACCGGGGCAGCGGTGCCCACCGGGGTCCCGGTGTGCGCCGGGCGGCCGCCCGCGGTGACGACGGCGGCAGCCCCGACACCGATTCCTCCGCCGGCCGGTCGGCTGCCGGCCCGGCGAGCGCTGGCCCGTCGGGGGCCGGTCCGGCGGGCCGGTCCAGTGCGGCCTCCCGGTGCCACCGGTCCCGCCAGGCCGCCTCGTCGCCGCCGCAGGCCCGGACGAAGGCCAGGGTCAGCTCCAGCGACGGCAGGCGGGTGCCGGACAGCACCCCCGCCAGCGCGGTGTGCGAGTAGTGGGCGGTCGCCGACATCCTGCGTAGTGACGGCTGCCCGGCGTCGCGCCGGAGCCGGGCGAGATCAGCGACGAACTGGTGGTGCCGGGCTTCGCCGGAGACCTGCTCGCCGACTCGTCCGCTTCGACCCGTCATGGACCCTCCCCTGCGTGTAAACCCTGGTGTCAACGCACGTCAAGCCAGTGCTTTACAGGCGGGTGCCACGACAGGATCGACCCCGGAGCAGCCACCCGCCGGATAGGTGCCGGTAAATATGATCTCACGGCGAGTGTCGGGCCTGACACGCCTCCGTTCGGCTCGAAATCGACGTTCGCCCCGGGGATACCGGACCGCACGGACCACCGTCCGACGGGTACGCCGCACCACTTCCGGTGCGGCGCCGACCTCTCGACAGGAGAACCGCGTGTACCAGCCGAACGACTCGAACCCCCCGGGTCGCACATCCTGCCGCGCACTGCCGAGACTCGCCGTACGGGTCCTCGCCGCCTGCGGCGTCACGGCGATGGTCCTGGTGGGCACGGCCGCACCGTCGTTCGCCGGGATCTCCGGCTACAGCGTCGCCGGTACGGGCGGCGCCGGCCTGATGGTGCGCACCAGCCCGTACGACGCGAACGCCGGCTCGGTGGCGCTCCTCGGCGACGGCACCGGGTTCGTCGCCGAGTGCGCCGTACGCGGGCGCAACATCTCCGGCAACTCGGTCTGGCACCGGATCAGTTCCCCGGCCAGCGGCTGGATCAGCGACTACTACACCAACACGCCGGGGTTCAACCAGTACCTGCCCAACGAGCCGGAGTGCACCACCACCCCGCCGCCCACCGGCACCCGCGAGGACCGCGCGATGGCCTGGGCCCGGTCGGTCATCGGCCAGGCGTACACCAACGGGGACCTGGGTGACTCCAACCACCAGTGGGACGGCTGGTGCGACAACTTCGTCGGGCACGCCTACGGTCGGGCGGCCAGCGGCTACGCCTCGGCGATCGTGCACTACAACGCACTGCTGTCGCGCGGCATGATCCGCACCACGGGCACCCCGCCGTCCGGCGCGCTGGTCTTCTACGCCGCCGCGTCGATCAACGGGTACTACGGCCACGTGATGCTCTCCGAGGGCAACGGCAACTACATCACCTCAGCGGCCACCGTCCGCCGTGTCTCGCAGAGCTGGCCCGGTGCGCCGTACCTCGGTTGGTCCTACGCCGACCCGGAGTGGACCGGGCGCTGACGCCCCACCCTGCCCGGCTCCCCTCCCGGTCGTCCGCTGAAAGGATCACGATGCGTCTCCCCCTTCCCACCCGCGCGGCCCGGCGCACCCTGCGCCTGGCCCTCGGCCTGACACTGGCCGCCGCCGTCGGCGTCGGTGTCATGCCCACCCCCGCCACCGCCGCACCCGCCACCACCGGTCCGGCCGCCCAGGCCGCGTCGGCCCCCCGCCCGGCCGCCCAGGCCGAGCCGGCCAGCGTCGGTGGCCCCGCCATCGGCGCGAAGGCGAACCGGGTGGGCGTCAACGCGGTCGGTATCGACCTGTGCGCCCAGGTGGCGTACGCCGCCGGGTTCCGGAACAACCCGCTGGTCACCGCCATTGCCGTGGCGATGGCCGAGTCCTCCTGCAACCCGTCGGCGGTCGGCAGCAACGGCCCCACCGCCGGCTGCCCCAACGGTTCGCTGGACCGGGGGCTGTGGCAGATCAACAACTGCTACCACCCCACCGTCAACGACACCTGCGCCTACAACTCCCAGTGCAACGCCAACGCCGCCTACAGCATCTCCAGCGGCGGCAGCAACTGGCAGCCCTGGTCGACGTACAACAACGGGGCTTACGCCGCCTACCTGTCCGCCGCGCAGGCGGCGGTGGCCCGCCTGGGTGGCACCGGCGACCCGCCGGCCGTGACGGGCACGATCCTGGCCAACCCGTCGCTGAACATCCGCACCGGGCCGGGTACCACCTACGGCATCGCCGGCTCCGTGGCCTACGGCACCACCGTGCGGATCGCCTGCTACACCTTCGGCGAGTACGTCAGCGGTGGCTACTGGCCGTCGTCCACCTGGGACCGGATCACCAACCCGGCGACGGGCGTGACCGGCTACGTGGCCGACACCTGGGTCAACACCACCTACGACGTGAAGACGATGGTCGGTCGCTGCTGACCGTCCCGGCCGGGGCCGCGCGGGCGGGGTTCGCACCCTCCCGCGCGGCTCCGTCGTGACGGCCGCCCCTCCGTCGTGACCGCCGTCCCCTCCTGGCCGCCGGCCCTTCAGGATGGCGGTGACGACCGACCGCCAGGCCGGACGCAACGGCGACCCGCACCCCGCCCTTCCGGGCGCGGCGGCGGCGACCCACACCGGGTAGGGAGAGCGGTATGCCTGACAGGCATAAATATGCCTGGCAGGAATATCGGTGTACGCCGGTATCACTCCCCCGGCCCCGTGGCGGCCGGCGATCGCGGCTCTCCCTCACGTTCCCGGGGACCGGGCGGTGTTACGGTCGGCGTGGAGCTTTCACATCGACGACGGAGGCCCGGATGGGTCAACGAGGATCGTTCCCCTCGGGACTGGCGCGGTCGTTCAACACCCGGATCATGGCGCTGCGGTCGTCGCCACGCTGGGGGCGGTTCCTTCGGCGGCACCTGGCCGTGGTCACCTACACCGGTCGCCGTTCCGGGCGGACGTTCAGCACGCCTGTCGCCTACCGACAGACCGGCGACGCGGTGGTCATCCAGGTCGCGATGCCCGACGCCAAGCAGTGGTGGCGGAACTTCCTGGGCGAGGGCGGTCCGATCTCGCTGAACCTCGACGGGGTCGACCGGGCCGGGCACGCGGTGGCCCGCCGGGACGACCGGGGCCGGGTCACCGTCACCGTCGACCTGACCCGCTGACAACGGCGGCCGTCGTCCGGGTCACGATGCCCGGTCCGTCCCGGGGCGACGTGCACTCATGACCGGTGGCCGGTCGATCAGACTCGATCAGGGACTCGGGCGACGAATGCCCGCCAAGCTTCGGGAGTGAAGGCGAGAGCGGGGCCGCCCGGGTCCTTGCTGTCCCGTACGCCGACGACAACGCGCAGATTGTCGGCCACCTCGACGCAGTTGCCGCCGTTGGTGCCGGACCTCGTGGACTTGCGCCATCGCGCGCCGGTCATGTCCATTTCTCCGCCATTTCCTTGATCAGACTCAGAGACGGTCTGCGGGGAAGCGCATCCCGCAAAACCGCCTCCCAGGTCTTCTGGAGGGTAGCAATCTCGGTTGTTCCGCTGACGGTCTGCGATCTCACCTGATAGTCGATGTGACCGACCGTGGTCTCATCAGGCATCGTGGCGAGGATGAAGCCGCCTTGCAAGCCAGGGTAGAGCCCGGCATCGTCCGCGACGATGTGAATTTGGACGTGCGGGAGTTCGGCGACAGAAGCAAGATGATCGACTTGCTCGCGCATCAGGGGCCGGTCGCCGTTGACCGTCCGGCGAAGCACAGCCACGTCAAGAACGACCACCACGTGCGGCGGGTCCTCCCTACTCAGGATCGACTGACGCTCCATCCTGGACCGGACCCGGTGAGAGACTTCCTCAGCCCCGAGCAGCCCGCTGGCCCGAAGCGTCGCCTGCGCGTACGTCTCCGTCTGAAGGATGCCGGGGACGAAGGCTGGCTCGTACCATCGCAGAGCCTTGGCCTGATCTTCGAAGTTGATCCACTCACGTAGCCATACCGGAGCCATGTCGAGCCCTGCGAGTCTTTCCAGAAGTCGCCCGAACATGCCGCCCGTCCTGAGCGCCTTGTCGACTGCCGCCACGTAGTGCTCTGTGGGTGGACGAGTGCCCGTCTCTACCGCGCTGACGTGTGTGCCCGAGTAGCGGATGAACCTGCCGAACTCACCTTGGTTCATTCCCCGCGACGTCCGAGCATGGCGCAACTCGTCGAGCAGGATCTCCGCCGCCGACATGCTCACATTCCCCAAGCCTCCCCCAATACCCGACGGACTTACGTCAATCGGCCTTCAGCAGCGGTATCGCATCCTGTCAGTGGCTCTCCATGTTGGCCGATTTGCTTCCGAGACTAGGGCTTCGCCGACGAGAGTTCCACCAACGAAACCGCTGTTGACGCCCGCTGCGACGAAACGGTTTCGGCGGAGGGGTCACTGGCCTCCTCCCATTGACATCGGACAGAGGGGACCACCGTGCCGACGGACGACAAGCCGAAGCCCGCTCCACAGCCCCAGCCAAGCCCACCGCCACCACCACCCGCGCCGCCGATCGTCCCCGGCCCGATCGGGCCGTTCATCCCGCCCTATCGAGGGCCGGGCCGGATGACGAACGTCGTCTTGGCGGGTCGCTGGACGGAGAGCCGGAACCGGGGGCCGGGGCGATGAAGGAACCGAGACTGAGGGGCGGCGACCTGCTCCACCTGACCCGCGAGGTCAGCCCGCAGTTCGTCAGGCCGATCACGGTACGGGTGATCCGCGAGTTGACCGACCGCCACACGTACGACGGCTGGACCTGGATCGAGGCGTACGAGCTGGGGCCGGACGGCCTGGCCCGACGACGGCGCGAGTTGTACGTCCGCCGCGCCGGGGTGCGTTGGCTCTCCTGCCCGCCTCCGGCAGCGGCCCGGCAGCCCGCACCACGGGCAGCGACCAGGTCGGCAGCTCGCGGCTCGGCGGTGTCGGCGTGACGCCGCTCGACGGACTCGCCCATCGGCCGCTACGCCCGATCTGGCTGTGCCGCCTCGACGCGAACCCGTGGCCGTGCGGGGAGGCGAAACTCGTCCTGCTCGCCACGTTCGCCGACGATCGGCCGGCTCTGCTGGCCCTGCTGTCCAGGCTGCAACGGGAGGCGGAAGATCACCTGACCCAGCTCGACAGCGGCCGGTCGAACAATCTCACCGACCGATTCCTGTCCTGGGCACGGCCACCCGACCACTGAGCCCTTCGTGCGACCCGTCGGCAGGCGGTGCGGCACGATGGGGGCATGAGCGCACGGGTACGGGCACCAGAGTTGCGTGGTCGGGGCTGGTTGAACACGGGTGGGCGGGAGCTGAAGCTCGCCGACCTACGGGGAAAGATCATTCTGCTCGACTTCTGGACCTTCTGCTGCATCAACTGCCTGCACGTGCTCGACGAGTTGCGCCCGCTGGAGGAGAAGTACGCCGACGTGCTGGTCGTCGTCGGGGTGCACTCGCCGAAGTTCGAGCACGAGAAGGACCCGGCCGCGCTGGCCGCCGCCGTCGAGCGGTACGGCGTGCACCACCCGGTGCTCGACGACCCCGAGCTGGACATGTGGCAGCAGTACGCGGCGAAGGCGTGGCCCACCCTGGCGGTGGTCGACCCGGAGGGGTACGTGGTCGCCACGATGGCCGGCGAGGGCCACGCCGAAGGGCTGGTCCGGCTGGTCGACGACCTGATCGCCACCCACGAGGCCAAGGGCACCCTGCACCGGGGCGACGGGCCGTACGTGCCGCCGACGCCACCGGAGACGACGCTGCGCTTCCCCGGCAAGGCCGTGCTGCTCGACGGCGGGAACCTGATGGTCTCCGACTCGGCCCGGCACAGCCTGGTCGAGCTGGCCCCGGACGGCGAGACGCTGATCAGGCGGATCGGTTCCGGTGAGCGGGGTCGGGTCGACGGGCCGGCCGCCTCGGCAGGCTTCGCCGAGCCGCAGGGGCTCTGCCTGCTGCCCGCGCACGTCGCCGAGGTCGCCGGCTACGACCTGCTGGTCGCCGACACGGTCAACCACCTGCTGCGCGGCGTACGCCTGGACACCGGCGAGGTGACCACGGTCGCCGGCACCGGCCGGCAGTGGCGGTCCACGGTCGACGACCACGCCCACGACGCGCTCTCCGTCGACCTCTCCTCCCCCTGGGACCTGGCCTGGTACGACGACAGGGTCATCGTGGCGATGGCCGGCATCCACCAGCTCTGGTGGTTCGACCCGGTCAAGCGGACCGCCGGCATGTGGGCGGGCACCACCGTCGAGGCGCTGCGCGACGGTCCACTGCCCGAGGCGTGGCTGGCCCAACCGTCCGGCCTGTCCGTCTCCGCCGACGGCGCACGGCTGTGGGTGGCCGACAGCGAAACCAGCGCCATCCGTTTCGTGCAGAACGGCGTGCTCGGCACCGCCGTCGGGCAGGGGCTGTTCGACTTCGGGCACGTGGACGGGCCGGCCGACCGGGCGTTGCTCCAGCATCCGCTGGGGGTGTGCGCGCTGCCCGACGGTTCGGTGCTGATCGCCGACACCTACAACGGCGCGGTCCGCCGCTTCGACCCGGCGACCGGCCTGGTCGCCACGGTGGCCGACGGGCTGGCCGAACCGAGCGACCTGGTGCTCACCGCCGACGGCGGGGTGCTGGTGGTGGAGTCGGCCGCGCACCGGTTGACCCGGCTCGCCCCGGGCGCGTTGACCGCCGCCGGGGCGGACACGGTGGACGGTCCCCGGCACCGGCTGGAACGCAAACCCACCGACGTCGCGGCCGGCGAGGTGACCCTGGAGGTGATCTTCACGCCGGCGCCGGGGCAGAAGCTGGACGAGACGTACGGGCCGTCGACCCGGCTGGTCGTCTCGGCCTCGCCGCCTGAGCTGCTGGTCGAGGGGGCGGGCACCGGCACCGAGCTGTCCCGTCGGCTGGTGGTCGACCCGGCCGTGTCGCAGGGGGTGCTCCAGGTGACCGCCCAGGCCGCCACCTGCGACGCCGACGTCGAGCATGCCGCCTGCCACCTGACCCGGCAGGACTGGGGCGTCCCGGTGCGGGTCGTCGACGACGGCGCGACCCGCGTCCCGCTGGTGTTGCGCGGCCTGGACACCTGAGCGCCGCCGGGGCAGAACCGCGCCCGGCGGGCGGGCACACCGGACCCGCCCCCGGGCCACGGGGCGGCAGGCGACGAGGACGGGGGCGGGGACGGTCAGGCGAACGGGGTCGGGGTGACCCCGGCGTCGATCAGCGCGGCCCGCACCAGGGCGGCCGAGGCGACCGCGCCGGGGCTGTCCCCGTGCAGGCAGATCGAGGCGACCGGGCACGGCACCACGGTCCCGTCGACCGCCACCACCGTCCGCTCGGTGGCCATCCGGACCGCCCGCAGCGCCACCTCCTCCGGGTCGGTGACCAGCGCGCCCGGCGCGGTACGCGGCACCAGCGCCCCGGTGGGCAGGTAACCCCGGTCGGCGAAACCCTCGGCGACCACCCGTAGTCCCGCGCCGACGGCGAGCTGGGCGAGGGTGGAGCCGGGCGCGCAGAGGATCGGCAGCTCGTGGTCGTACCCGGTGACGGCGGCGACCACGGCGGCGGCCTGCACCTCGTCGGTGGCCGCCGCGTGGTAGAGCGCACCGTGCGGCTTGAGGTAGCGGACCCGGGTGCGGTACGGCCGGCAGAACGCGTCGAGCGCCCCGAGCTGGTAGGTGACGTCGTCGCGCAGCTCGTCGAAGCCGTACGCGATGTGCCGGCGGCCGAAACCGGCCAGGTCCCGGTAGCCGACCTGCGCGCCGACGGCGACGCCGCGTTCGGCGGCGGCGGCGCAGACCCGGCGCATGGTCGACGGGTCGCCGCCGTGGAAGCCGCACGCCACATTGGCGGAGGTGACCAGGTCGAGCAGCGCCTCGTCGTCGCCGAGCCGCCAGATGCCGAATCCCTCGCCGAGGTCAGCGTTGAGGTCCATGGAACCTCACCGTAGTCCCCGGTCGGGCCTGCGCGAGCCCGGTCACGTCGTCCACCACCCCGATCACCGGGTAGCCGCCGGTGGTCGGATGGTCGGCCAGGAAGATCAACGGTTGGCCGTCGGCGGGCACCTGCACCGCCCCGAGCACCACGCCCTCGCTGGGCAGCTCCCCGGCCACCGCGCGGGGCAGCGCCGCGCCGACCAGTCGCGCGCCGACCCGGTCACTGACCGGGCTCACCGTGTACGCCGTGCCGAGCAGCAGTGCCATCGCCCCGGTGGTGAACCAGTCGGCACGTGGGCCGGGGTGCAGGGTCAGCCACAACTCGTCCGGCACCGGCCGGCCGGCGGTGAAGTCCACCGGCGCGGGTGGGCCGGCCGGTCGGCCGAGCGGGAGCAGGTCGCCGTCGCGGACCGGGGGCGGGCCGAGGCCGGCGAGGGTGTCGCTGGACCGGCTGCCGAGCACGGGCGGGACGGCGATCCCGCCGTCGACCGCCAGCCAGTTGCGCAGCCCGTGCCGGGGTGTGCCGATCCGCAGCACCGCCCCCGCCGGCACCGCCAGCGGACGGCCCACGTCACCGGGCCGCCGGTCGATCCGGACGTCGACGTCGGCCCCGGTCACCGCCACCGTGCCGGCCCGGGTCAGCCGCAGCTCGCACCCGCCGAGGGTCAGCTCCAGACCGGCGGCGTCCGCCGGGTTGCCGACCAGCCGGTTCGCCAGCGCCAGCGCCGCCGGATCGAGCGCCCCCGACCGGGGTACGCCGAGATGCGCCCACCCGGGCCGCCCCAGGTCCTGCACGGTGGTACGCGGTCCCGCCCGCCGTACCTCGATCACGCCTGCGGTGTCCTGCGGTGCGGTCATCCGGTCACCAGCCGGACCCGGGTGCCGGGGGTGAGGGTGGCGGGTGGGTCGGCGGACACGTCGAACAGGGTCAGCGCGGTCCGCCCCACCAGCAGCCAGCCGCCCGGCGACGCGCTCGGGTAGATCCCCGCGTACGGCCCGGCCAGGGCCACCGAGCCGGCCGGTACCCGGGGGCGTGGGGTGGGCAGTCGGGGCACCGCGTACTGCGGGGGCAGCCCGGTCAGGTAGGCGAAGCCGGGGGCGAAACCGCAGAACGCCACCCGGAACTCGGTGCCCGCCAGGCGGTGCACCACCTCGGGTACGGTCACCCGCCAGTGCGCGGCGACCCGGGGCAGGTCCTCCCCGTCGTACACGGTGGGCACCTCGACGGTGGTGGCCCCGGCGGCGACGACGGCCGGGCCGGGGGTCCAGCGAGCGATCCGGGCGGCCGTCGACTCCGGGTCGGGCACTCCGTCGAGCAGGACGGTGCCGGCGGCCGGGACGATCTCGGTGGCGCTCAGCTCACCTGCCTCCCGGCGTCGCCACAGTTCGGCCCGCCACTGCTCCACCTGGGCGGGGTCGTCGCAGTCGAGCAGGAGGGCGTGCCGGCCCACGGGTCGGATCCGCATTGCGCCATACTCTCCGATCGATGCACCGTCCAGGGTAGGTGGACCCGACCGGGGTCGTGACCTGTCGCACTACCTAGAAGTAACCTACGGTGCCGTAACCTGTTTGCGTGACCACCTCCGCACCGCTTCGACTCAAGCCTGTCGACATCGGTAAGCCCCGGATGCGCGGCTGGCTGCACACCTACGCGTTCTTCGTCGCGCTCGTCTGCGGCATCGTCCTCAGCGCCGTCGCGGCCACCCGGCCCGGCTGGACACCCCTGGTCAGCTGCCTGATCTACAGCGTGACAGTCTGCGGTCTGTTCGGCACCAGCGCCCTCTACCACCGCCGGGTGTGGTCGGAGCGCGGCTACCAGATCATGCGCCGGATGGACCACTCGATGATCTTCGTGTTCATCGCCGGGACGTACACCCCGCTCTGCGTCCTGCTGCTCGACAGGCGGATGGCCATTCTGATGCTCGGCCTGGTCTGGGGCGGGGCGCTGGCCGGTGTCGCCGTCAAGCTGATCTGGCCGCACGCCCCACGCTGGGTCTCCGCGCCGCTCTACCTGGCCCTCGGCTGGGTGTCGGTGGCGATCCTCCCGCAGATCCTGCGCCAGGGCGGGGTCACCGTGCTGGTGCTGCTCGCCGCCGGCGGCGCGGTCTACAGCATCGGTGCCGTCTTCTACGCGCTGCGCCGGCCGAACCCGTGGCCCACCGTCTTCGGCCACCACGAGTTCTTCCACGCCTGCACCCTGATCGCCGCCCTCTGTCACCACATCGCGATCTACTTCGCCCTCTTCGCCTGACCCCGGCCTGACCCCGGGAAAGAACCGCAGACAGTTCGAGGGCCCCGCGCCGTTGCGGGGCCCTCGAGATCGTGGGGTGCGGGACGGTCAGACCGGGTAACCCGAGCCGCGCGTCTCGCGGTACTCCTCGCGCACCACCTGGCCGCCCTGCACCGGCACGACCCGGTCGGCGACGACCTGGTCCTGCCGCACCGCAGTGGTGACGACGGCCCGGCGGCGGCTGTTCCAGAAGTAGAGGGTGGTCAGCAGCCCGACGAGGCCGGCGAGCATCAGCACCCAGCCGACCACGTCGAGGTTGAGCCATCCCAGGTTGGCGTCGATGGCGAACGCGAAGATCGCGCCCACCGCGATCAGGAAGATGCTGGCACCGATGCCCATGACGTCGCCTCCTTGGCTGTCAGCTGGCGTTACCCACCCGCCACGGCCATCGAGGGCATCGATGAGCGAGTGGCATCCATCGACTTACCCAGGCGGCCCCCGCCCCAATCAGGCAAGCTGGTGCCATGACGGACGGCGAGGCCGACACACGGACACTGGTGCTGCTCCGGCACGCCAAGGCCGAACAGCCCACGACCGGCCCTGACGTGGAGCGCAGGCTCACCGCACGCGGGCACGCCGACGCCGCCGCCGCCGGTGCGTGGCTGGCCCGGCAGGGTCTGCTCCCCGATGTGGTGATCTGTTCGGCGGCCCGGCGCACCAGGCAGACCTGGCACGACGTGGCGCTGGGCATGACCGGGTCCCCGCCGGAGGGTGGCCCGGCGGGGACGGCTCCGGTGGTGCGGTACGCCGCCGCCGCGTACGAGGCGCACCCGGACGACCTGCTCGACCTGGTGCGGACGGTCGAGCCGGAGGCCGGCACGGTGCTGCTCGTCGCGCACAATCCGGGCGTCTCGCTGCTCTCGGCGCTGCTCGACCCGGAACGGGCCGACCGGGACGGGCTGCGGACCAGCGACCTGGTGGTGCACCGGGCAGCGGTGCCGTGGGCGCAGTTGACCCCCGGCGGCGCCCCGATCGTCGACCGGCACACCGCCCGCGGCTGACCCTCCCGGGCCGCCACACGGCTCGCGGGCAGCGGGGCCGGGCGCGAGCAGCGGGCCGGTCGCCAGCAGCGGGCCGGGCGCGGGTAGCGGGCCGGGCGCGGGTAGCGGCGGCGGGCCCGGCCGGTCACGGACAGCGGACCCACACCGGTCACGGGCAGCGGCAGCGGACCAGTCGCGCGGTCAGGACGGGGGCGCGGTGGGCGGCGGCGGGTCGGGCGGCGGCGGCATCATCGCGGTCGGGTGGGAGAGCCGGTTCTCCTCGACGATGAGCGTGCGGGCGCGCTTGCGCCGGTCCTGCCAGAACCACAGCGTGGTCAGCAGTATGGCCAGCCCGGCCAGGATGAAAACCCAGCCGACTGCGCGCAGGTCGATCCACCAGACGTTGGCCCGGATCGCGAACGTCATGATCGCGCCGAGCGCGATGAGAAAGATGGCGCTACCAATACCCATGTGCGCTGCACTCCCCCGTGCGGTGGCCGTTGGGCGTGCCCTGACGACGTGGTCCGCGCGGCTTACCCGCCCAGCCTCCCGGCTATCGGGGTTGGGGCGGGCAATCTGGGGGACGGGGCCGATGTTGCGGTATCCAGGCGTTCGGATACCGCAACATCGGCCCCGTTGCGAACTATCGACCGGCCGGGATCAGAATGCCTCCTCCGGGAGGTCCATGATGTCCAGGTCGGCACCCTCGATGATCCGGCGGTCCGCGCCGATGCGGGGGAGCACCTCGCGGGCGAAGAACCGGGCGGCGGCCACCTTGCCGGTGTAGAACGCCCGGTCGGTGGCGGAGACCTCGCCGGCCAGCGCCTTGAGCGCCACGTCGGCCTGCTTCTGGAGCAGCCAGCCGACCACCAGGTCGCCGAGGGCGAGCAGGAAGCGGCGGCTGCTCAGGCCCACCTTGTAGAGGCTGCGGGCGTCGCCGCCCTGGGCCTCGCCGAGCCAACTGGTCAGCACGCCGAGGATGTTCTGGATCTCGGCGAGCGCCCGGCCGAGCGCCAGCCGCTCCTCCTTGAGCTGCCCGTTTCCGGCCTCGGTGGCGATGAACTCCTGGATCTCACCGGCGACGGCGGTGAGCGCCCGGCCGTTGTCCCGGACGATCTTCCGGAAGATCAGGTCGAGGCTCTGGATCGCGGTGGTGCCCTCGTAGAGGGTGTCGATCTTGGCGTCCCGGACGTACTGCTCCAGGGGGTAGTCCTGGAGGAAGCCCGAGCCGCCGTAGGTCTGCAGCGCCTCGTGGCCGAGCAGCTCGTACGCCCGCTCCGAGCCGACGCCCTTGACCAGCGGCAGGAGCAGGTCGTTGACCCGCTTGGCCAGCTTGGTCGCCTTCTCGTCGCCGGCCGCCTCGGCGATCGCGACCTTGTCCTGCCAGGTGGCGGTGTAGCAGACCAGCGCCCGCAGGCCCTCGGCGTACGACTTCTGCATCAGCAGCGAACGGCGGACGTCCGGGTGGTGGGTGATGGTGACCCGGGGCGCGGCCTTGTCGGCCTGCTGGATCAGGTCGGCGCCCTGCACCCGGTTCTTCGCGTACTCCAGGGCGTTGAGGTAGCCGGTGGACAGGGTGGCGATCGCCTTGGTGCCGACCATCATCCGGGCGTACTCAATGATCATGAACATCTGCCGGATGCCGTCGTGCTTGTCGCCCAGCAGCCAGCCCTTGGCCGGTACGCCGTGCTCGCCGAAGGTCACCTCGCAGGTGTTGGAGACCTTGATGCCCATCTTGTGCTCGACGTTGGTGGCGAAGACGCCGTTGCGCTCGCCCAGCTCACCGGTCTCGGCGTCGAAGTGGAACTTCGGCACGACGAACAGCGACAGCCCCTTGGTGCCCGGCCCGCCGACGCCCTCGACACCGACCGGACGGGCCAGCACGTAGTGCACGATGTTGTCGCTCAGGTCGTGCTCACCGGAGGTGATGAACCGCTTCACGCCCTCGATGTGCCAGGAGCCGTCGGGCTGCTGGACGGCGCGGGTGCGCCCGGCGCCGACGTCCGAGCCGGCGTCCGGCTCGGTCAGCACCATCGTGGAGCCCCACTGCTTGTCGATGAAGAGCTTGGCCCACTTCTGCTGCTCCTCGGTGCCCTCGACGTGCAGCACGTGCGCGAAGGACGGGCCGGAGGCGTACATCCAGACCGGGGCGTTGGCGCCGAGCACGAGTTCGGCGAGCGACCACCAGAGCGCACGCGGGGCGCTGCTGCCGCCCAGGGACTCGGGGAGGTCCAGCCGCCAGAACTCGGAGTCCATGAACGCCTGGTACGACTTCTTGAACGACTCCGGCAGCGGCGCGGTGTGCGTGGCGGGGTCGAAGACCGGCGGGTTGCGGTCGCTGTCGGTGTAGCTGGCCGCGAGGTCCTCGCGGGCCAGGCGGTCGACCTCCGAGAGGAAGCTGCGGGCGGTGTCGACGTCCAGGTCCGTGTACGGCGCCTGGCCGAACGTCCGGTCCGCCCCGAAGACCTCGAACAGGTTGAACTCAAGGTCCCGAAGGTTGCTCTTGTAGTGGGTCATGTTCGCGGCCCCGCTTCCGGACAGGTGTTACCGATCAGTAACCCCCACTGTATTACTCACGGGTAGGCAGCGACAACCCGGTCGCGGAAGTGACGGCGATTACACACCCGGCGGTTCAGCTCTCGGCCGCGCCGACCTCCCACGAGGGCACCGCCACCGTCACCCCGCTGCGCGGGCCGGTGTACTCCATCAGGACCAGGGCGATGTCGTCGTCGAGCCGGCCGTGCACCCACTCGACCAGCGCGGTCTCCAGGGAGGCCAGGCCGTCGCCGACCGTGCCGTGGCCGAGCAGCCGCCAGGCCCGGTCTGCGGTCGGGAAGAACTCGCCGTCGCGCCGCGCCTCGCCGAGGCCGTCGGTGAACAGCAGCAGCCGGTCCCCCGGCTCCAGCCGCTCGACCCGGGGTCGGACCACCGGCATGAACCCCAGCGGCGGGGCGGGGGCGGGCGGCTCCAGCGGGATCACCGCGCCCCGGCGCAGCAGCAGCGGCGCCGGATGGCCGCAGTTGACGATGGTCAGCGTCCCGCCGCGCTCCTCGACCACGGCGGCGGTGACGAAGTCCTCGTCCCCCACGTTGCGGGCCACCGCGCGGTCCAGGTCGGCCACCACCGCCCGCAGGTCGGGCCGCTCGTAGGCGACGTGCCGGTAGGAGCCGAGCACGATGCTGGCGAGCCGGACCGCGTCCAGCCCCTTGCCCCGCACGTCCCCGATGATCATGCGGACGCCGTACGGGGTGTCGATCGCCTCGTACAGGTCGCCGCCGATCTCGGCGGTGGCCGTGGGGGAGATGTACCGCGCCGCCACCGCCAGGGTGCCCACCTGCGGGCCGAGCGGACGCAGCACGGCCTGCTGGGCCACCGAGGCCAACTTGGACAACTCGCCGATCCGCTCCACCTGCCCCTGCCGGACCGCCGCCACGCTCGCCGCCACCACCGTGGCGACGGCGATCCCGACCAGGGACACCGCCGTGGGTAGTTCCATCGCCGGATCGGCCACCGCGAAACCCGCCCCGACCAGCAGCGCGAGGAAACCCACCCCGGCCACCGCACGCCACGAGGCGAAGCCGGCGGCCAGGATCGGCGCCACCGTCATCAGCGCGACGTAGTGCACCGCGCGGCCGTCGGCCGCCTCGATCGCCGAGACGAGCGCGAGCAGCCCGACGGCCGCGCCGACGCCGGCGCGGGACCCGGGACTCAGTGGGCCTCGGCCCAACTGGAAGGCATGTTTACGTACGTGGGACAGCATGCCTGATGGAAGCGGGCCGGAGAATGAACCTAGCCCCACGATTGAGGGTGTTCTACCCACCCGTCCCGCTGCTGCCACCGTTCGCCGTCAGCCCAGCACCTCGTACCTGACGGTCAGCGCACCCACGTCGACCGAGGCGATCGCGGCGAAGGCGGCCCGGGACAGGTCGATGCAACGCCCGTCGATGAACGGGCCACGGTCGTTGATCCGTACGGTGACGGACTTGCCGTTGGCCGGGTTGGTCACCCGGACCTTGGTGTTGAACGGCAGGGTCTTGTGGGCGGCGGTCAACGCGCTCGGGTCGAAGTTCTCCCCGTTGGCGGTCAACTGACCCTCGTCGTAGAAGGACGCGCCGCAGGAGCCGCTGTCGACCACGGTGCGCTTCGGCGTCGCCTTCTTCGTGGTGGCGGACGGCTTGGGCGCGGTCGTGCGCGGCTTGCTCCGGGAGGCGGCCTGGGTGCGGGTGGCCTTCGGGCTGGCGGTGACCGTGGGCGACGGGCTGGCGCTCGGGGAGGCGGTGGCGCTCGGGGACGGGCTCGGGGTCGGCGCGTCGGTGGTGGCGGTCGTGCCGGGGGCGAACGTGTCCACCACCACGGGGGCCGGCGCGTCGTCGGCGGTCAACTGCACCGCGCCGACGGTGCCGCCGACGGCGAGCGCGACACCGATCGCGGCGGTCGCGGCGATGCCGGCGGGCGAGGAGAAGATCCGGGTACGGGCGTGCCTGCCAACCACCGGCGCGGTCCTTTCGTAAGCCTGCATGACGGCTCGGACCGTAACGAAGGAAGCACTTCCGAAGTCAACGTGATCATGGTGGTATGCCCGGAATTACAGTGATACGTGTGACCGATCAGCCGAGGACCGCTGGGCCGCACGGGCCAGAATGCCACGGTTGGCATTCACCACCGAGGATGTGGACATGACCATCGCGCTGCGTGACCGCCTGGCCGAGCTGTTTACCTGGGTCGATCCGGGGCCCGGCAGCAGCCACCTGGTCAGCGACGTCTCCCGCTGGTGGCGGGACCCGCAGGTGCTGGCCGGGCTCGGTCCGGCCCTGGTCGAGCCGTTCCGCACCGACCGGCCCACCGTCGTCGTCGCCCCTGCGGTGACCGGGCTGATGCTCGGACCGCTCGCCGCGACCGCGTTGGGCGTCGGCTTCGTCCCGGCCCACAAGCCCGGCGACGGACGCCTCCCCGCCGGCCCGCTGACCTGGGCCCAGAGCCCACCCGACTTCCGGGGCCGGCAGGTCGACCTCGCGGTACGCGACGACCGGATCGGCGCGGACGACCGGGTACTCATGGTCGACGACTGGGTCGCCACCGGCGCCCAGGTGCGGGCCGTACGGGACCTGTGCGCCGCCCGGGGCGCGCACTGGGTGGGCGTCGCCGCCGTGGTCGTCGACCTGCCCGATCCGGTCGCCGCCGAACTGGGCGCACACGGGCTGCTCACCCCCGCCGACCTGCCCTGACCCACGCTCCGGTGTCAGCCCGGCCAGGTGAGCCGCACGAACTCCTCGACCGCCGTGCAGACCCGCCCGAGCACCTCGGCCGAGCGGGCCAGCGGGCCGGGCACCAGCAGCCCGTGGTCGGCGTCCGGCACCTCCAGCACGTGCGGGGTGAGCCGCCGCGCCACCGCGCCGTCCCACGCCCCGTCGGCCGTACCGCCGACCAGCAGGAACGGCGCGGACGCCCGGTCCAGCGCCGCCACCACCTCGGGCCGGTGCAGCAGCGGCGTCAACCAGATCGCGGCCAGCCCCCGGTCGGCGGCGAGTGGGGCGGCCAGGGTGCCGAGCGACTTGGCGACCAGCAGATCAGTCGGTGTCGCCAGCGTCGGGGCGACCTGCCCGGCGACCCAGTCCATCGCCACCGACGGGGGCGCACCGTCCATCCCGATCCCCTCCGGCGGCTGCCAGCCGATCTCGTGGACGTCGAAGCCCGCCCGACGCAGGCCCTCACCCGGGTAGGCGAACAGCGGGTAGTGGGTGTCGTAGCCCCGCCCGGGGACGAGCACCGCGCGTCGGTCCATGGTTCCTCCCGTCGTCGGACCCACCGTAGCGACGGCGGAGCCGACCGTGGGGGCGTCGAAACCGGCGACGGGCGAACGGCGCGGCGGTAGCCTCGGCCGCATGTGGCCACGGATCGGCGGACTCCGCACGCTCGCCCTCGGCACCCCCGGCGAGCTGCGCACCACGCTCAACACGCTGGTGCTGGCCGGGGTGAAGACGGCCACCGCCGGCCTGCTCACCGAGTACGCCGACGAGACCGAGGAGTTGGAGCACGTCGGCGAACGGCTGGCCCTGGTCGACGACCGGGACGCCCTCGTCGGGGTGGTCGAGGTGACCGGGATCGAGGTCGTTCCCTTCGCCGGCGTCTCCTGGGACTTCGCCCGCTCCGAGGGGGAGGGCGACCGGTCCATCGAGGACTGGCGGGCGGGCCACGCCGGCTACTGGGCGCGGGTCGGCACCCCGGTCACCGACGACACCGAGATCGTCTGCATCCGGTTCCGACTGGTCTCGGCCGGCGACGGCGGGACGCCCACCGGCGACCTCGGCACCTGAACCACCGCCGGGGCGGCACCCGGTCAGGCCGTCCGCAGCTCCGGCAGCAGCCGGGTGGCGACGTCGGCCAGCACCGCCTCGTCGCCCGCATACCAACTGCTGGCCCGGGGCCAGTGGGTGATCACGTCGGTGAAGCCGAGCGCCGCCGCCCGCGCCACCTGCTCGGCGAAGAAGTCGGCGCTGCGCAGTGAGAAGACCGGCGCCGAGTCCAGGGAGAGGTAGCGGGGCAGGCCCGCCGGGTCGCGGCCAACCTCGTCGAGGGTACGGTCCATCCGGGCGCAGAGCGTCGCCACCCCGTCCCACCAGGCCGTCAGCTCCTCCTCACCGGTGCCGGTGGTGACCCAGCCCTGACCGAACCGGACGGCCAGCCGCATCGACCGGGGCCCGTTGGCGGCCATCACGAACGGCACCCGGGGCTGCTGCACGCAGCCCGGGTTGTTGCGGGCGTCCACCGCACTGAACCAGTCGCCCCGCCAGGTGGTGCCGTCCTCCCGCAGGATCAGGTCCAGCAGCTCGGTGAACTCGCCGAACCGGTCCACCCGTGGCCGGGGCGGCAGCGTCTCCCCGCCCAGCACCGCCGAGTCGAACCCGATGCCACCCGCGCCGAGGCCCAGCAGCAGCCGCCCGCCGCAGACGTCGTCGAGGGTGGTGACCTGCCGGGCGAACGCCGCCGGATGCCGGAAGTTGGGCGAGGCGACCAGGGTGCCCAGCCGGACCCGTTCGGTGACCATGGCGGCGGCGGTGAGCGTCGACATCGAGTCGAACCAGGGACCGTCGACCAGGTCCCGCCAACCCAGGTGGTCGTACGTCCAGGCGTGGTCGAAGCCCCACTCGTCCACCTGCTGCCAGCGCCGACGCGCCTCCGGCCAGCGCTGGTCGGGAAGGATCACGATGCCAATCCGCATGATCGCCAGCGTACGTCCCGCCCCCGCCCCCGCCCTTCCCGCGCCGGGTGTCCGCGCCCACGCGGGTCAAGTCAGGTCGGGTCTGCTCCTCGGTCTCCGGCCACGGGGTGGCCTGCATCGCGATCGGCCGGTAGGCCAGCGCACGGTCGACCACCTCGGTGGCCGTCAGCTCCGGGGTGGTCGTGAAGATCAGATCGGCGACGTCCGGGCAGACGAGGTCGCGTGCGACTCTGTCCAGCCAGTCGTTCAGCTCGCCGTCGTCGGCATAGTCGAGCCGCATGATCCGCTCGACGAGGGTGACGGCCTCGTCCCGGGTCAGCCTCGCCGGCACGGCGACCTCCTCGGAGCAGGGTCGATGGCACCCCACATGATCCTCGACGGGGAAGTGTCGAGGTTCCCGCCGTGGCCGTCATCCAGGTCGGCCCGGGAGCGCGGGTCGGGTGGTCCTGGCGCGTCCTTTCGAGCTGATGTCGTCAACGAATCAGGCGCGGTGAGTGGGGCGTGACAGGTGGCCCGGCGGATGGCAGGCGACGAACGGCGTGCTGTGCTGACGTTGACACCGCTGCGGCCACCAGTGCGAATCGTTCACGTCATCTGGTCTAAAGGACACGCACGTGTGTGTCCGCTCCGCCGCAACACTGGCCCCGACGGCTTCAGGCCGCCGGGGTCACCGCCTGGGTAGCGTCAGCCCTGACAACTCGCCAGCAGGAGCCACTTCACGCAGGTGTTCAGTTCCGGTGCGGTGTGGGGTGCGATACAGCTCCGCCGGATCACGAGCCCTGGTGAAGGTCGGTCGGGCATGTCATCATTCAGTGAGCGAAACGTGACTCGATATGGGGTTCCCTCGTCAATGCCCGACCACCGGGCCTGAAGCGAGGGCGCTCGATATCGGCGCCACGTAGCGCTGACGAAAAAGGGCCAGAGGAGCGAAGGGAGACGTAGCCGCGACCTCAGGGTCGCACGCGGTACGCCGGGCACTTGCCCCTGCGTCCCGCATGCCCGCTCGTCAGTACAGCTACGTAAAGGATCAACGCCTTGAACTCGGAGACGATCCACGCCTTTGGCGTGCTTTTGCTCCTACTCGCCGGGATCATCTTCCTTTCGTTCGTCGCCTGGCTCACCTTCTGCTACGCGATCGCCCGCCTGCCCAACGGAGAGGTGCTCGTTCGGCAAGCCCCGAAGGTCATCGAGGCATTCGACATCAGGAGCTGGGGAGATGTGCTGCTGCCCTGGCGGATCATCACGCGCGGCCTTCACGGGATCGCCGTGTTGGCAGCCAGAGACCCCGGTGGTGTGAGCGGCGAACCGCAAAGCCAACAGGCGAAAGTGGCTACCGGCCCCACCGACCAAGGGCCGTCGCCACCACCGCTGACCAGCCCGTAAGCGCCTGCCATCGGCACGGTGCGCCCTGGTTGGCCACTGAACATCGAAGGCCCTGACTCGGATTCGCATCCGAGTCAGGGCCTTCGTGGTGGAGCGGGTGACGGGAATCGAACCCGCACTGTCAGCTTGGGAATCGACGATGGGCGGCAGGTCATGAGGCCGGCGGCCTGGTCGCGGTGGTCCTTGGTGGCCTGGGTTGACCCCGGCTGTCCTGCCCTAATGGCACGCTAATGGCACGCCACGAAGGGCTTGCTACAGCCGGAGCAAGGCGCTGAGGTCGGCGGCCATCTGGGTCATCTCCTCCCCCGCTTCCAACACGAAGACCGCTCTGGCCGACCATCCCGTGTCATCGGGGTCGAACCCCGGCGGACGGAGGGTTACGCCGAGCGAGACGTGACCGCGCCCGTCGTGACGCGCGTCGAAGAAAAGTTCCCGCTCCATTGACGTCCAGGTGCGGATGCCCTGCCACCCCTCCCACCCTGCGGCCAGGGAGTCGAGGAAGACCCGCAGAGCGACAATGTCCGGGCTGCTGCACAAGCCGTCGATCATCGCCACGGTCAAAGCCGTCATCCCGTCCTCGTGCAGCTCGGTGGCGACAGTGAACACGTAACCGTCGCCGTAAGGGTCCTCAGGTGGATGAACGACCCACCGCGCGCCACCAGGGCGGCGCAGCACGAACGGCTCTCTCATGGAGTGCAGTCTCCGGACACCCGATCGGCTCGTCTACGCGATTCGAGGGCAAGCCGGCGGAGCCGGTGCGGCAGTCGATCGCCGGAAGCCCGACGGAGACCAACCAAGCTGGCGATCGTCACGGCCTGGTCCCGAGCCGGTCGGGACGGGCCGGACGCGGCAGCCCGTCGGTTCTCGGCGGCTTCCCGCCCCGGGTGCCGGAGGCGGCCGGGGCGGCTTGCCGCCGGACGGGACCACCGCGTCGCACCGTGCGCAGCACGGTGCCTTGATTAAGGACAGAAGAAATCGGCAGCGATTGCGAGACGGATGTGCGAGGCGGCTCTGTCGTTCAACGGGAGAACGATGAGGATTTAGGAAAGCCCTCTCACGCGCCCGTCAGCACACCACCGCTCAGTACGGTTTCGGAAGCGTGTCCTCCGCAGTCGTCCGCCACCTCATCTACGTCGCTCCAGAGCCAGTGCCGCAAGCAGAGGGAGCCCGGTGCCTAACCGGCGGCGGTGACCGCCGGCGTGGCAACCGAGCTCCCCCCTCTCTACACAGATGTGATCAATGGTTGTCTTACTTTGGCCCCCAGATCACATCACCCAGGATCACGATAACCCGAGCCGTACTTGCATGGTCCTCACGTCCCCTCAAGGCCGCTATCAGACCGTACGCCTCGACTACCGGCCGCACCCCAGCCCAAACCTCGGCTGGTTTGCTGCCACGCTGCTGAAGAGAGCTTGATCCGCCAGAGTCACCCTCCTCCGAAGGGTCACCGCCCCCGAAATCTGAGCCACCCTCGCGTCTCCCTCTCTCCCTCTGCGGGCCTTGTTCGTCTTCCGCCATCAGCCTCTCGCGATCCTCGATTGGCGTTCCGCCGGCGGCCCGCCGCCAACTACACCGAGAACCCGAAGAAACCTCCAGCTTGGACGTTCGGGCCCGCTTGCTGCTCCGCGAGCGATCCCACGGAAATGTTCCCGGAAACCCGAGCCCGGGGCAAGTTTCGACCAAACCGTCCACTTGAATAGCACGGTAAATCTTATTTTAAGATGGAAAGTAATTATTCGATAATAATTATCGCGTTTAGAGAGTTTAGTGTAGAATAACCGTTTTACTTAAAATATCCGTTTTGGTAGGCGAGTGCGACCGCGTGCGCCCGATCCCTCGCCTTCAATTTCTTTAGAATTCTTCCCAAGTGAGTCTTGACCGTGTGTACTGATATCCACATCTCGCGAGCGATCTCGGTATTGGTCTTCCCTTGAGCGACAGCAATCAGAACTCCTATCTCCCGATCTGACAAAATGTGCCGGTCTGGACTCAGGAGCGATGGCCTGCCGGGGGGTGCGGCTATGCCGACGGCTAGCATTGGCCGATCGGCAGTAGATTCATTATTCATCAAACTGACAAGAAGGCGCGTTGCAAATTCAAGCTCGCTGTACCAGCCATGCCGAATGACTCCTCGTGCGCCACTCTGAACGGCAGCTCGGGCGTCGAGCGAAGACTTGACCCCCAAAGCGATCACCACGCATTCCTGGTCTACGCTCTTAATGCTGCGTACCAAATCCCCGAGCTGCACGTCTCCGCTGGCGTCTATCAGAATGGTCGCCCGAGGAAGCGACCGCACAGCTTCGAGCGCGTTGGCCTCGTTGTAGACGGCACGGACATTGCTTGTTACACCGAATCGCCGAGCAACCGAAATCAATGAACGACTTGCAACAGGCGTATCACTGTAGAGCACTAGAGAGCTGGGGGCGCGCAGGGCGGTACGCACTCGCCTCATAACCTCGACCGCGACGCGCCCTTCAAACTCGGTGTCCATCCGCCTCTGCATCTCAGACGCTTGGCGTTGCCGGATATCCCACGCGATTTCATTCTCTATGCTCTTACGCAATCGCTCGTTCTCTGCATCGACGGTGGCATGCCGCCTTTCAAGCACACTCATCCGCTGTTCTCGTGCGGCCAATCTCTGTATCAGGCCGTCCACTGTAGATCTTAAGCCTGCGTTTTCCTGAGCAAGGGAAGTGGCGCCTCCCCGCTCCGTCGGTCTAGCTACTCTGGAGGGCGAGCGGTGTTCCCGCTGGCGGCGGCCAGCAGAACGGCATGTCGCGGAGCAGTAGACGCGAGGCCTGCCAGTCGTCTCGGCGGGCGGCAGAGGTTTGGCGCAGGCGAGACACAGCCCAGCTCGGCCTGATGGATGGTTGGGCGACATGCAGCGCTCCTAGTTTCGTGCCGTTGGTCAAGCACGATACTCTAGTTTCGTGCGGCCTCGCCAGGTAGATCTTGACAGTCCTCACTAGCCCGAACAGGCCAAACGCGGCCGACTTTCGTGCCAAGGGTTTGTGTTCAAGCTGCCTGATCATGCATGGTGACGCCGTAAGTAAGCACGCCACACTGCCCCTCGGGCTGAGTGGCGAAGGCTCTACACAGATGTGACTAATGGTTGGCCCCAAGGTCACATCACCCGTTGGTCATGGTGCCCCCGCATCCTTGATGCGGGGGCACCATGCGTCTGCCAGGGTAGCTGAGCTGCGGTGAAGGCTGGCTACGGTCTTTGTCGGCCTGGAGCTCTATCAAGACCCAGACTTAATGATCCAATATCGCCATGGGGGCTCGAACATCGGGAAGCCATGCGAGGCAGAGCGCTGACCTCAGCTCACAAATAGCAGCGTAAGCCGCATTCGACCCATCCGGGGCATATGTGAAGGCGTCGTCGCCATCCGTCACGGCACTCGGCTAACGCCTGGTTCTGCCGGTTGGTCAAGTCAAATCTGTCGCCAGTTACTGAGCGTAGCTTTGGAGGTCACTGCTACTTAAATAATGCTTTTCTGGATGCGCTCCAGCGGGTCTTCGGATTTGTCTTTGCATGCAACATGGGTGCTGGAATTTTCGCGGAGCCGTCCCATCGGATCGCTTAATATTCGTTTAACTGCCTCAGTTCTGACTCGCTGGGGTGAAGGTGCGATCGCTGCCGAACCTTATGTCGATAGCATGTCATGTCGGCAAGGAGTGCCGGCCACTAGGTGCAACTTGAACCGTTGCGAGAGGGGGCCAGGCGCTACGACTCCGTTCGTGGAATCCTATAGATTCTGACAACTGTTTCGACTGCACCGTTCTTTTGGGTGATTCCCTGCCCCTCGATTAGGGTCGTTCCAGCATCGACGGCAAAGAGAACTGCTAGTTCCGAGTCGGCTGGCACTTTGCGGTATCGTAATTCCGATTCGGAACCCCAGTCCGACCTTTGTGTGCAGGCAGGCCCAGCCACGTATGTGCCACGTCCATGTTCAGTGGCAACCACGTTGGATTCCCGTAAGACCGCAAGGGCTTGGCGGATTGTGCCTCGGCTGGCCTGAAACTCGGCGGTGAGCGCACTCTCGGGCGGCAAGAGGCTGCCCGGCGAGATGAGGCCGCGCTCAATGCGTTCCCTGATCTGTTCGGCGATGGCGCGGTAGCGGGGTTGTCCGTAGTGCGGGGTGGGCACCTGCTCACCGTACCTGGCACTTGTTGTACCAAGTGCCAAGCAAGCGACGCGTTTCGACGTCTAGACAACTCGTCCACTTGTAGATACGTTTCCTGGTGTGCGGCCGGGGTGACGGCTCGTGTCAGGGATGGTCGTGCTGTCGGCCCTGGCCGCACCTATGCGCGGCGTCCCTGTGGGGCCGGTTGCGGTAGTCGCGTAGACAAGTTGGTTCGGCGATACCCGACCTGTCCGGCGTCGGACGGTGCGCCGTGCCTTCATGCGGGCCGGCGGTCGGCCACAACCAAGCTCGTGGTCGGCCGCCGGTTCCTCGTCTACCTGTGGAGGTGCGATGTCCGGCTTTCATCGTCGACGCGGTTGGTTGTCGTCCTGGTGGGTCCGCCGACGTACACCGATCCCGACCACCAGTAGTGACACGCTGTCGGCGTCGTCCGGCGGATCGGTGGTTCCTGGGTCGTGGTGGTCGGTCGGTGTCACGCGGGAGCTGCCCGTGCTGCGGTATGCGCCGTTGATGACGGTGGCGCAGGCGCACCGGGGCCAAGGCGGGCGGTGGACACGATGACCCGCCCGAGCAAGCCGGCCCCGGTGACGAGTCACCCGGACTGGTGCACGCCGGAGCGCTGCGGCTACCTGGTGCCGCCGGTGATGGCGCACATGGCCCGTCGTCATCGCGGCCACATGCTGCGGGTTGGTGAGAAGCGGGCGAGTGGGCTCGTCGTCACGTACCTGATCAGTGCGGAGGCTCCGGGTGCTCCGCTGGTGTGCGTGCACGCGTCGTGTCGGGCGGGGAACGCCTGGGCAGAGTTGTCGCTGTCGGAGGCGGCCGAGCTGCTGGAGCAGTTGCGCGGGTTGCTGGCGCAGGCTGGCGGGCAGGGGGCCGGCGATGAGTGACGGCTTTCCCATGAACCGGCGGTTGCCGGCGTCGCCTCGGCCGGTGGTGTGTCCGCCGTGGTGTCGGGGCTGCGGGCCGAACGATCCGATGCACCGGGGGTACCTGGCCACGATCGGGCGGGAGGGGACCGGGTGGGTGAGTCTGCAACTGCTCATCGACCGGTTCACCCGCCGCGACCCGGCGATCAAGCTCGACGCGACCCACTACGGCACCACGCAAACCGTGCTCCTGACGCTGTCCCACGTCGACCGGCTCATCGAGGAACTGACCCACGCCCGACACGCCATGCAGGCGCAGGCCAGGCGACACGGGCGGACGGGAGAGACGCGGTGAACACCAACGGCCGGCGGGGCGCTGCTGCGCGTGGTCCTAGTGGGCGTCGTGGGCAGCCCCCGCGAGCAGGGGCGGGGGTGGTGCCGGCGGTGCCGGAGCGGCCGGCTGGGGGGACCACCTGGCAGACGTTGGAACGTCTAGGGGGTACGGTGACCGGTGTGCATGGCCGGGACTGGCGCCCTCGCTACCTGCAACTCGCGGAAGAGTTGCGGGTAAAGATCATGAGCGGGGAGCTTGCCCCCGGCACGCTGATGCCCAGCGAAACCGAGCTGGCCGAGTCATCCGGGCTGTCCCGCACAAGCGTGCGCAACGCCATCCGCCAGTTGCGCGAATGGGGCCTGGTCCGCGCGGAGCAGGGGCGCGGGACCTACGTGCGGGCACCCCGCCAGCGGGTACGTCGCCGCAACACCGAGCGGTACCAGTGGGAGAAGGACCGGGTCCTGCTCGACGAGGACGAACGGTTGAAGACCGGCGCGACCGAGCACGACACCGGCCTGACCGTCGATGACCTCAAGTTCCACGCCGAGTACACCCCCGTGGACGCCGATGACGAGATGGCGGCGGCCCTCCAGGTCGAGCCGGGTACGCCGCTGCTGCGCCGGGTCTACTGGACGTCCTCGCGGCACGAGAACGCGCCGCTGACCGTGTCGTACTCCTACCTGCCCTACGACCTGGTCGCCGCGAACCCGGACCTGCTCGACGCCAGCAAGGAACCCTGGCCCGGCGGCACACAGCACCAGCTGTACACCCTCGGTATCGAGCTGGACCGCATCGACGACGAGATCCGGGCGCGTCCGCCGTCGCCGGATGAGGCTGAGCTGTTGGACATCGACCCGGGCGTCTCCGTGCTCACCGTGCGGAAAACGTCCGTCGACACCACCGGCCGGGTGGTCGAGGTGGCTGACGTGGTGATGCCGGGTGACCGGACCGAGCTTGTCTACTCCCACAAACTCCAGCGGTGGAAAACTTGACGCAACTCGTCTCGGTCATCACCCCGGTCCACGCGCCCAGCATCGAATACCTGGCTGGCGCGTGCGCATCGCTGGCCAAGCAGGAGATGCCGCCGGGGTGGGACTGGCAATGGCTCGTCCAGGAAGACGGACAGACCGGAGCCCTAGCCGACGTCCTGCCCGACGACCCACGGATCAGCCTCGGCACCGGCCGACCTGGTGGGCCTGGTGTTGCCCGAACCCTTGCACTGTCCCGGGTTGACGGTGACCTCATCAAAGTTCTGGACGCTGACGACCAGTTGACCCCCGGCGCGCTCGCGCGGGACATCGCCGCGTTCGACGCACACCCACAGATCGGCTGGACCACCTCGCGCGTGCTCGACCTGTTACCCGACGGATCGACCGCCGGATGGGACAAAGACCCGGCCGGCGGGGTCATCGACCGGGGAGCGGTCCTGGCCTTCTGGCAGGCCAACGACTACCGGGCATCCGTCCACCCAGCGACCCTGTGCCTACGCCGGGACCTCGTCTTCGCCCTCGGCGGCTGGATGGCCCTCCCCGCCTCCGAGGACACGGGCCTGCTGCTCGCCGCCAACGCCGTCAGCGCCGGCTACTTCACCCGGGAGTACGGCCTGCTCTACCGCAAATGGCCCGGCCAGGTCACCAGCCAAGCCGCACACCGCGAACCCGCCGAATACCAGGCACGCATGAAGATCATCGAGGCCAGAGCCAACGCCCTGACCTCGATGATCCCCAACTTCGGTGGCGGCGGCGCAAAGGCGTAGCTCTGTGTCCCGGTATCCCATACGTATACCTCTGCGTCTCTTTTACCCCGCCACCGGTACTCGCGGCCCGTGTGATGCCCTGGGCCGTGCGTTAAGACTGTCATTGGACTGTTCCGCGACCTGGAAAGTCCATCTATTCGCCAAAACGTTGCACTCCCGCACCGAAATTCAGGTCGACTAGCTCTGGCTGAACCACACAGCAGGGACCTCACCTGTTCGCTCCTGCGATCAATCCGTGACCACGAGATGCAACGCGAGATGTTGTCAAATTTCTGACAATTGCGTTGTCTGGTTGCCCTTAGGTTGCGACTCGCCCACTATCGATGCAAGGCTCAGCAAGCGGCCGGCTGCGATCTTGGCCTGGAATCCGAAGATGGATGCAGGCTGTCGAAGCGTGCCGCGAAGTTGTTGAGAAGGAGGTGATTCCGCTGCGAGAAGTCGTTACCACTGTCGTTATGGCACTGGGCACCGCAGCGCTCCAGCTTGTAATGAAGGGTCTCAGTCGGACCAATTATGCAGGGAAAAACCACGGCTTGAGTCGAGACGATGCCCTCTTCTGGTCCGATTGGGTGATTGCGGCAGCGCTTGCACTCTCTGGATCAATAGTCGTGTCAGCGAGTCAGGGCAAGCAGATTCCTCAGCTGCAACTCTTCCTATGTTTCGTTGCAATATTCTTCGGCTGCAGCGGCCTCCCCTTTTTCCTGAGAATATTCGCCTACGGGCCTAATGCTGAGATTAAGCCTTGGGGTTGGTGGGGGCTTGGGTGGGTCCTAGTGGCTAATGCCTTTGGAGTGCTCGTTCTCTTGAGCGCCGTTTGGGCAGGGGTGGCAGTTTATGACCGGCAATAGGAATGACTCCGACAATTTCGAAGGTCACTCTCAATCCGAAAAGGTGGCTGCGGCCGCAGGTGCGGCTGCAACTTTTGGCAGCGCAGTGGCTTCTATAGCTGTGGCGGCCGGAGTGGCTGCGGTCCCTGCGATTGGTGTCGCTCTTGCCGCCTCGGCCGTTATTACCAAGGTGGTGGCGGAGTACCTTCGCAAGAAGCGGGATGATAGCTAACCGGCTAGTGGTCATGTTTGTGATGCATGCCCGTGGCCTTGTGGAGGGCTTCAACATCACGCCCTTGCCGCGTCGATAACTTGCCCGAAGGTTCCTCGCGTGCGGATCTTTCGGCGGAAAGAGCAGTGGCCACCCCTGGGGGTGGCCACTTTGTATTCAAGGCTTCGCCCGTGAGGTACGCGCTGCTGGCTGTCCGGAGGCGGGGGTGCGGTGCCATCCAGGGTTGTTGACTTGTCTGCCAAGTAGGGTCTACCTTGGAGTCTCCACTTGGCAGACATGCCAACGACTTGGAGGTTGAGCGATGGCTCTGCGTGGCGGTACGAGGTTCGCCGTGCGTTGTGAGGACGTCTTCCCGGCGGGGTGCGCCCTGGTCCCTGAGTCGCTGGGTGAGGTCGAGGACTACGACGAGAAGACCGGGCGGCGTAGCCCGGCGAAGGACAAGCTGACCGGTCAGCGGGTGTGGCAGGTGCGGGTGATGGACCTGGACCCGGAGCTTGGCAAGCGGTCCCGGGAGACGACGGTCAAGATCTCCGCTGACTACCAGCCGGTGCCGCCGACGGGTGCGCCGTTCGAGGCGGTGGAGTTCGAGGGCATGACGGTCACGCCGTACGTGACGAACAACAACCGGATGGCGTACTCGCTGCGGGCGACCGGGATGCGTGCCCCGGCGGGTGTGGCGAAGAAGGCGGCGGCGTAGCCGCTGAAGGTTGGGGGCGGGGCTGTCTGGTCTTGGCGGACGGCAGCCCCGCCCCCTTGGTGTCTCTTTCCCCTGCTCTGTCGAGAGAGGTAGTGACGTGTCCAAGCGTAGGCGTTCGGCTGCCCCGGCTTCGCCTCGGTGCGAGGTGTGTCAGTCCCGGTTCGACCCGGCCACCGGTTCCGACGGTCGGTGTGCCGGGTGTGTCGGGCAGCTCGTTCTTCCGTTTCCTCCGGTCCGGGATGCATCGGGCCGGTTCGTGTCCCTGCGGGGTGGGCGATGATGCGCCGGCCTCGTGGCGGGGTCGTGATGGTGACCGCCGGGGACCTGATGGTGGTCCGACCGAAGCGGTTCGTCCTGCCGATGTGGCTGGTCGTGCTCGGCCTGGTGCTGCGCTGGGCCGCCCGGTTCTGCTGGTGGTGCCTGCGTCACCCGGTCACCGTGGGCCTGGCCCTGGCCGCCGTCGTCCTCTACGCCGACCACGGCTGGCCGGGCCTGGTCGTGCCGCTGGTGCTGGCGGCGGCGGTGTCGGCGGTGTGGCGGTGGCGCGATGAGGCGTCCTGGTGGCGGTGGTGCGCCGGGCCGCTGCTCGGCCGGTTCCGTCACGCCGTCATCTACCGGCGGGCCTGGCCCGAGGCCATGACCCTGTGCGGCCTGGCCGCAACGTACGACCACCGGCCGGTCCTGCCGCAGTTGCTGCGGGTGCGCTCGGATCAGGCCCTGGACGTGCTGACCGTGCGCATGGTCCGGGGACAGACCCCGGCCGACTTCCAACAGGTCACCGCGAACCTTGCGTACGCCTTCGGCCGGCGGCACGCCCGGGTCTACTCCGAGCGGCCCGACACCCCGCCGACCCGTACCGGCTACTGGGCGCTGCCGCTCGGCTGGGTGGACCGGCTGCGGTTCCGGGACCGGCCGACGCTGGTGTACCTGGTGCTCGTCCGCACCGATGCGCTGCGGCCGGTGGTGCCGCCGTTCGACACCCCGGCCGTCCCCGACTTCACGGCGCTGCCGTTGGCGCGGCGGGAGGACCTGGGGACATGGTCGCTGCACCTGCTCGCCACCCATGTGCTGATCGGTGGGGCCACCCGCTCCGGGAAGGGCTCGGTGCTGTGGTCGCTGGTCCGCTCGCTGGCCGGGGGCATCACGTCGGGCCTGGTGCGGCTGTGGGTGATCGACCCCAAGGGCGGGATGGAATTCGCCATGGGCCGGCCGCTGTTCGCCCGGTTCGCCTGCAAGTCGTTCGAGGCCATGGCGGATCTCCTCGACGAGGCCGTGACCGTGATGCGGGAGCGTCAGACCCGACTCGCCGGCACCGTGCGGGTGCACACGCCGACCGAGGCTGACCCCTTGGTCGTGGTCGTCATCGACGAGATGGCCGCACTGACCGCGTACCTGCAAGACGTCGACCTGCGTAAGCGCATCGCGTCCTCGCTGGGGTCGCTGCTGTCGCAGGGTGCCGGGGTCGGGGTGCTGGTGGTGGCCGCGTTGCAGGACCCGCGTAAGGAGGTGTTGCCGTTCCGGGACCTGTTCCCGACCCGCATCGCCCTCGGCCTCACCGAAGCCGCTCAGGTTGATCTCGTGCTTGGTGACGGTGCCCGCAACCGGGGCGCTCTCGCGGATCAGATGCCCCGATGGGCCAAAGGCGTCGGGTACGTGATCCTCGACGGCACCCCGGAACCGATGCGGGTCCGGTTCTCCTACGTCAGCGACGACGACATCCGCGACCTGGCCCAGCGGTACCCGGCCCCGGCCGACGCGGCAGACATCCTCGCCCAGGTCGGCCGCGAGTCCACCTCGGAACCGGCCCGGCCGGCGCTGCCCCGGCCCCGACGCGGGCCACTGCTCCCCGACGCGCTGCGCACCATCCTCGACGCCGACCAGGGCGAACCACTATGACCGGCACCGACGGCCGACGCTTCTACCGGCTGCGTACCCCCGAACCGGTCACCGCCGTGTCCGTCCGCGTCGACCCCGACCGACCCGACCCGTACCCCGTCCATCTCGCGGTCGGTTCCGGCCGGCGGCGGATGTCCCTGACCCCCGACGAGGCGTGGGCGCTGTGGCGCTGCCTGTCCGAAGCAGTCGCCACCCTCGGCACCCCTCCCGACTACATCCGCACTGACATCCGACCGGCCCGGAGGTAACCGCCATGACCACCCTTACCCGCGTCATCAACCGGCTCCGGCGTCCGCTGCGCATCCGGCTCGTCGGCCCCGCCGACCAGACCGCCGCCGCCCTGCACGGCCTCGCGCACATGGTCAACCGCCGCCCCGACATGGCCGACCGACGCATCCGCATCGACCTCACCATCCGCGACAAGCCGATGCAGGAGTGGCGATGACCGCACGCACCGAAACCGCCGTACGCCTGGTGATCCTGCTCGCCATCGGCACCATGGCCGGCGCTGCCGCCTTCACCCACGTCCACGACCTGTCCGTCGCCCACGGCCAGCCCGACTGGATCGGCTGGGCCAACGCCGTAGCCGTCGAACTGATGGCGATCTACCTCGGCCTGGAACTCCGCGCCCGACGTCGTGCCGGTCGGCCCGTCGGCCTGGTCGGCTCGCTCCTGGTCGCGTTCGCGCTGCTGTCCCTCGCCGCCCAGGTCGCCGAAGCCGAACCGTCGGTGTGGGGCTGGACCGTGGCAGCCGTGCCGTCCCTGGCGTTCCTCGCCCTGGTCAAGGTCGTCCTGTCCAACGCCCCCGCCTTGCCGCCGGCTCCCGCACCAGACCAACCCCCGGGCGACTGGTACGAGGTGCCCGAACAGGCCACCACCGAACCCGAGCGCTCGGCCGACCCGGTCCCGCCGGCTGTCCCTGCTCCGGCTGCCATCTCTGCCCCGGCGGCCGCGCTGCCTCCGCGTGTCGTCCTCTCAAACCGGCCGCACGTCGTCGGGATCATCCGATGACCGCCCCCACCCTGCCCGGCCTCGAACCCGCCGCCCCGACCCCGGTTGCTGTTCCTCGGCCGGGGTCGCGGGCGGCCCGCATGGCGCTACCCCGCTCGGTCGACGTGCTCAAGGAGATCGCCGCCGAGTACGGCGTCTGCGTGCGCCCCCTGGCCATGCGCCGCACGGATCTCGACACTGGCCTGACCGAGGTCATCGACCTGCCCTGCGGCGCCACCCGGGAAGACAAGTGCGCCCCCTGCGCCAAGAAGAACCGCCGACTGCGGCAGGCCCAGATCCGCGAGGGCTGGCACCGCGACGACGAACCGCTACCGCCACCGGAACCGGCGACCGAGGAACAGAAGGCGCTGATCCTGTTCCGCGCACACCTGGAGTTCTCCCGCGACGAGGCCATCCGCGCCGCCGAGTGGGGGCAGGTCGAAGAACTCGACGAAGGAATCCGCGAGGTCGAAGAGGCCATCACGGCGGAGGGCCTACGCGGACGGGTCGGGCCACCCCACGCGGGCGTCGACGAGGACGCCGACGACGACACCGGCCGCCGGCGCAAGCGCTCCACCAAACGGCGGCAGGACGCACCAGAGCTGCCCCGCCGCAAGGTCGAGCGGCGCACGGTCGGCAGGACGTACACCGCTGCGGACGGCACCACCTACCGGCCGTCGATGTGGCTGACCCTCACCCTCGACTCCTACGGCCCCGTCCGCCCCGACGGCACCCCGGTCAACCCCGACCGGTACGACTACCGCCGCGCCGCCTGGGACGCCGTCCACTTCCCCCGACTCCTCGATCGGTTCTGGCAAAACCTGCGACGGTGTGAGGGCTGGAACGTCCAGTACGCCGGCTGCGTCGAGCCGCAACGCCGACTCGCCCCACACGCCCACTTCGCCATCCGGGGCACCATCCCCCGCGACACCCTGCGCACCGTCGCCGCCGCGACCTATCACCAGGTGTGGTGGCCGGCCGTCGACGTCCAGCAGTACACCGCCGACCGGCCTCCCGTGTGGGACGAGGACGCGGCGGCGTGGGTCGACCCGGACACCCACCAGCCGCTGACCACCTGGACGGAAGCACTCGACGCCATCGACGACAACCCGCATGCGGAACCGGTACACGTCGTCCGCTTCGGTACCCAGGTCGACGCGCGGGGCGTCATGCCCGGCACCACCGACGCCGAACGGACCATCCGGTACGTCACGAAGTACATCACCAAACACACCGGCGACGTGCACAAGGCAACCACCGACCGGCAACGCAAACACCTCGACCGGCTCTGGCGGGAACTGCGCGTCACGCCCTGCACCGACCGGTGCGCGAACTGGCTGCTCTACGGCGTCCAGCCCAAGAAGGCACACGCCAAGCTCAAGCCGGGCCGCTGCAAGGGCAAGGTCCATCAACGGGACACCCTCGGCATCGGCGGCCGGCGAATCCTCATCTCGCGCGACTGGTCCGGCAAGACCCTCAGCGACCACAAGCACGACGTCCGGGCATGGGTGCGGGCATTGCTCGGTACCACCACCGACAGCGGCGCGGCCGACAACACCCGGCAGCTCGTCGACGACCAGGGCGACACCGTCGAACGGGTCCGGCACGCCTGGGAACTCGCCCGCCCCGACGACCCGGACGTGGGACCGCTGTCCCACCGGCTCATGCGGTCGATCAGCGAACGCGCCCGCTGGCGATCCGAACTACTCGCCGCAAAGGACCGGGCCGCCCAGGGGTCGACAGACCTTTCGGCAACTCAGCACAACGCACGGCACGACGGGGAGGAAGGCGACAGTGGACGAGGTTTTGACCATCGAGCAGGCCGCGGCCCGGATCAACATGAGTGAGCGGTACGTCCGCCGGCTGGTCGCCGAACGGCGCATCCCGTTCCACAAGCTCGGCCGTAGCGTCCGGATCAAGGCCGTCGACCTGGCCGCGCACGTCGAGTCCGGGCGGGTGGAGCCGCTGACCGCCTCGGATGTGTGGCGCGACCTTCAGCGGGTGGCGTGATGGCGAACAAGGAAGGTCACCGCCGGTTCGGCAGCGTCCGCAAGCTGCCATCGGGGCGCTATCAGGCCCGGTACCCCGGCCCGGACGGGCAGATGCGCAACGCGCCGGAGACGTTCGCCCGGAAGTCCGACGCGGACCGGTACCTCACGCTGGTCGAGGCGCAGATTGCCCGGCACGAGTGGACCGACCCGACCCGGGCCAAGATCAAGCTGGCCGACTACGCGCGGCGCTGGATCGACCAGCGGCCGAACCTGCGCCCCCGGACCGTGCACCTGTACGGGTGGCTGCTCGACAAGCACATCGTGCCGTACCTCGGCGGGGTGGATCTGGGCCGGCTGGACACCCCGATGGTCCGCGACTGGCGGGCCAGTCTGCTCGGCAACGGCGTCTCGGTGAGCATGGCGGCCAAGGCGTACCGGCTGCTGCGGGCGGTGCTGATGACGGCGGTGAAGGAAGACATGATCCTGCCCCGGAACCCGTGCCGCATCCCAGGTGCCGACCAGGAAAAGCCGGCGGAAAGGCCGGTGCTCACCCTCGCCCAGGTCTTCAAGCTGGCCGACATCGTGCCGCCCCGGTACCGCGCCCTGGTCCTCGTCACCACCTTCGGTTGCCTGCGCTGGGGTGAGGTCGCCGCGCTGCAACGGCAGGACGTCGACGCGGTGGCCGGCACCATCCGGGTACGGCAGGCGTACACCGAACAGCGCGGGGTCGGCCTGGTGCTCGGGCCACCGAAGTCCCGGGCGGGCCGGCGCACGATCACCCTGCCCCCGGCGGTCGTTGCGGTCGTCCGTGACCACCTGGCCGCTGAGGTCGACGACAACCCGGAAGCGCTCGTGTTCACCACCGAGAGTGGGCGCCCGATCTGGCGGGGCAACCTGAACAAGCTCATCGACTGGAAGGCGAACGTCTCCCGGATCGGGCAGCCCAACCTGCACTTCCACGACCTACGACACACCGGGAACACCCTCGCCGCCCAGACCGGGGCCAGCACCAGGGACCTGATGGCCCGGATGGGCCACGACTCGCCGCAGGCGGCGCTGATCTACCAGCACGCCACGGCGGAAGCCGACCGGGCCATCGCCCAGGCGCTGCACGAGGCGGTGCGGGCCGATCGGAAAAAGACCACGAAGGCGACCGGCGGCAAGGGCAAGAGCGGGAAGAAGGCCGGCGGGAAGAAGGGCAGGAAGCGGCCGACTGACCGGGACGAGGCTGGCGGCGAGCAGGGCTAATGGCACGCCAATGGCACGGCGCATGATCGTTGACCTTGGAACATCGAAGGCCCTGACTGGGATTCGCATCCTGGTCAGGGCCTTCGTGGTGGAGCGGGTGACGGGAATCGAACCCGCACTGTCAGCTTGGGAAGCTGATGTTCTGCCATTGAACTACACCCGCAAGCGGCACCACTGTACCTGAGGTGACCACGCCCGCGCACCCGGGCACCCCCGCGCGTCGTCGACAGCCAATCGTGACGATCAGTGCACGCAGGGTACAAAAGAAACGGTCAGATGTTTCACACAAGCAGCTTGGGGACGTTCTCAAACGTGTCGATCAGTTGTAACGTCACCCCCACGTTCACGACCTCGGTGCGACATACCCCCTGTCGCGCCGCCAGAAAGAGGTGGGCCCATGGGACTGCGTCCCAACCTGCTGACCCGGCGTGCCGCCGGTGTCGCGTCGACGACCTTCGCGCTGCTGCTGAGCACCGCTGCGGTGGGCGTCGTACCTGCGGCTTCCGCGTACTCCGCAGCCCCCGACAACACGTCCTGTGCGGAGCCGGCCGACGCCCACGCGGACGTCCACTCCGACGCCCGCGTCCGTGGCGGCAGCAAGGCCGCCCACAAGCGGCACGACCCGAACGAGCTGACCACCAAGCAGGTCCAGGATCGGGAGGCGGAGTTCGCCGCCGCCCTGCGCAACGCGAAGCTGCGGTCGAAGTCCAGCCACCGCAGCGGCTCGACCGAGGGCACGACGGTGGCGCTGGCCGCGATCAGCGTCCCGGTCGTCGTGCACGTCATCCAGCGGGACAGCACCCGGGCCGGGGGCAACATCCCCGACTCGATGATCAACTCGCAGATCAGCGTGCTCAACCAGGCGTACAGCGGTGCGACCGGTGGGGCCGCCACGGGTTTCACCTTCCAGCTTCAGAAGATCAACCGGGTCACCAACGCCTCGTGGTACCCGATCGTGCAGGGCTCCTCCGCCGAGCGGGCGATGAAGACCTCGCTGCGCACCGGCGGCAAGAACACCCTCAACATGTACCTGGGTGAGCTGAGCGACGACCTGCTCGGCTGGGCGACGTTCCCCAAGCGCACCCTGGACGTGATGGACGGCGTCGTGGTGCTCGGCGAGTCGCTGCCGAACGGCACCGCCACCAACTACAACCTGGGCGACACCGGCACCCACGAGGTCGGCCACTGGCTGAACCTCTACCACACCTTCCAGGGTGGCTGCTCGGGCTCGGGCGACGGCGTCTCGGACACCCCGGCCGAGCGTGAGCCGGCCTACCAGTGCCCGACCGGTCGGGACACCTGCACCGCGACCGGCAAGGACCCGATCACCAACTTCATGGACTACACCTACGACTCGTGCATGTACCAGTTCACCGCTGGGCAGGCGAGCCGCATGGTGAACGCCTGGAGCGCATACCGCGCGTCGGCCTGACCCGGCTGGCACGACACAGCGTCAGGTGCCGGCTCCGTCCCTTCGGGACGGGGCCGGCACCGTCGTTTCCGGGGTCAGGCGGCGGTGCGGCGGGTGTCGAACCCGTGCCGGCCACGCCGGGACGGTCGCTGGTCGGGCAGGCCGGCGACACCGTGCCGACCGGGGACCGGGTCGAGCCAGACCTGCACGGCGGGACGCCCCGCGTCGCCGCCGAACGGGCCGCCGTGCTCGCGCCGGGTGAGCATGGCGACGTCGACGCTGAACTCGAAGAGCCGCCAGTCGACCTGCGGCGCGGCCCGACCGATCTCGGCCACCAGTGCCACCCGGGCCGGGTCGGTCACCGGCTCGGCACGACCGGCGACGTACGCCTCGTCGTCGCTCTCCTCCGGTGGGAACGAGTGGAGCGCGTAGCGGCCGTCGCGTTCGAGGTCACGCCGCTTGGGCGAGTCGACGACGAAGCAGAACAACCCGCCGTCGGTGACCAGCGGGCAGACCGGGTGCACCCGGGGACCGCCGTCGGCGCGGACGGTGGCCAGGTAGCCGAAACCCGACCCGTACTGCTGGAGAAGAAGGCGGATCCCGTCGGCGAGGCGGGGCTCGTCGGCGGCGAATGCGGACCAGGATGCCATGCGGTCATCCTATCGAACATACGTTCGAGAATCAGCCCGACACGCAGGTCGAACGGCCCGACGTACGCCTCGGCGCAGCGACGACGCCGGCCGGTGGGGCGGCCCGGTAGGCAGGTCCGGCCGGCCCGCTGGATAAGGTGTCCCGATGCTGCTCTCCGACCGGGACCTCGTCTCCGAGATCAAGGCGGGCGCGCTGGCGCTGGAGCCGTTCGAACCGAGTCTGGTGCAGCCCTCCAGCATCGACGTGCGCCTCGACAAGCTGTTCCGGGTGTTCAACAACCACCTCTACACCCACATCGACCCGGCGGTGCAGCAGGACGACCTGACGTCGATGGTGGAGGTGCCGGCGGGCGAGCCGTTCGTGCTGCACCCGGGCGAGTTCGTGCTCGCCTCCACGCTTGAGGTCATCTCGCTCGGCGACCAGCTCGCCGGCCGGCTGGAGGGCAAGTCGAGCCTCGGCCGGCTGGGGCTGCTCACCCACTCGACCGCCGGTTTCATCGACCCGGGTTTCTCCGGCCACGTCACGCTGGAGCTGTCGAACGTGGCCAATCTGCCGATCACCCTCTGGCCGGGCATGAAGATCGGCCAGCTCTGCATCTTCCGGCTCTCCTCGCCGGCCGAGCACCCGTACGGCTCCGCGGTGTACGGATCGCGCTACCAGGGCCAGCGGGGACCGACCCCCAGCCGTTCCTGGCAGAACTGGCGTACCTGGCCCATCGGCTGACGCGGCGTGCCGCGTCCGGGCCCCGGGACCGGGGCCCGGACGCGGTGGCTCAGCCGGGTCGGCCGTAGCTGTTGACAGGCCCGTCGTCGACCCGCTTCATCGTGATCGGTTTGCCGGCCTGGGAGGCGTGCACGACCCAGCCGCCCCCGACGTACATCCCGACGTGGTGCAGGTCGGAGTAGTAGAAGACCAGGTCGCCGGGGCGCAGGTCGGCCCGGCTCACCCGGTCGGTGACCTGGCGCTGCTGCCGGGCGTTGTGCGGCAACGACACCCCGGCCTTCGCCCAGGCGGCCATGGTCAGCCCGGAACAGTCGTAGTTGTTCGGGCCGGCCGCGCCCCACACGTACAGCTTGCCGATCTGGGCGCAGGCGGACTTGACCGCCGTACCGGCCGGGCCACCGGGGTAGCCGGCGGGGCACGGGGCCGGGCGCAGCTTGCCGCCGCCGCCGTTGCCGTAGACCGTCAGCCGCAGCTTCTGCAACCTGTCGATCTCCGTGTTGATCTGCTTCTTGCGGGCCGCGAGCTGCGCTTCGGTACGGGTGAGCTGGGCGACCATCTCGTCCAACGGCGCCTTGGTGGCGGCGAGTTCGTCGCGGAGCTGGGCGACCTCCCGCACCTCGCGCTGCTGGCGGCTGGCGAACCGGTCCAGCAGCCCCAACTGTTCGACCACCTGGCTCGGGCTGCGGCTGCCCAGCAGGGCGTTGACGGTGGACACGTTCTCGCCCTTGTACGCCTGCACGGCGAGGCCGCTGACCTGGTTCATCGCCTGGTCGACGCGGCGTTGCAGGGGGGCGATCCGCTTGCCGAGCGCGTCGGCCTGCCGGCGCTTGGCGGCGAGGTCGATGCGGGTGGCGTTGTGCTGTTCGATGAGCGGTTCGAGCTTGTTCCAGTCCTGGTCGATCTGTCGCTCGATCTCGGCGACCGAGGGGTCGGCGTGCGCCGCCGTGGGGCCACCTGTCAACACGACTGCGGCAGCGGCCAGGGTGGCGAGGGTGGTGGTGAAGCGGGACCAGCGTGGGCGCGGCACCGTCGTGTTCCGGGCGACCTGGGTCGTCCGGTGCGACGGTGGCCGCGGGGCATGGTGTGCCACCGGGCTCCGGGCTCCTTCTTCCTCGACCGCCTACCGGGTTAGCTGACGGGTTCGGGCGGGAAGGGAGCGCCCTACCGCGGTGGTCGCGGATTCACCCCGGCGTACCTGGGTCCCCGGCTCGCCCGGAGGCGACTCGGCGGTGCCGGCCGACGCCGCCCCGGGTGGGGCGGACCTGGTGCCGACCGACGATTGACCAGAGTAGAGACGCTCGTTATCGATCCGCAACCCGCCGTGCCGGCACACTCCGTGACCGGAAAGCACGCAACCCCCGGCCCGTCGGGCCGGGGGTTGACGTATGCGCTGGTCAGGGACGGCGGAAGCCGGCCACCGGCATGTAGTTGATGCTGGTCACCTGGACCGGCTTACCGGTCCGGGGTGCGTGCACCATCATGTCGTTACCCAGGTAGAGCCCGACGTGGTGCAGGTCGCTGAAGAAGAACACCAGGTCGCCGGGGCGGGCCTCGGAGCGCGGGATGGCCTTGCCCTCGTTCCACTGCGCACCGGTGAAGTGGGTCAGCGAGATGCCTGCCGCCTTGTACGCGAACTGGGTGAGCCCGGAGCAGTCGAACGAGTTCGGCCCGGTGGCACCCCAGACGTACGGGTCACCGACCTGCGCGCAGGCGGTCGCGATCGCGGTCCGGGCGGCGGAGCTGACCACACCGTTGATCGTGGGGCAGCCGTTCACCTTCACCGTGGTCTTCGGCATCGCCGCCTGCAGCCGCTTGATCTCGGCGTTGATCTGCGTCTTCTTGGCCGCGAGTTCCTTCTCCTGCTTCACCTCGGCGGCGATCAGGGTGTCGAGCTTCTGCTTCTCGGCGTCGTACTTGCGGCGGACCACGAGCACGGCCTCGACCTCCCGGCGCTGCTCGGCGGCGAGCCGGTCCAGGATGGTCAGCTGCGCGGCGAGGGTGCCCGGCCTGGTGGTGGTGAGCAGCGCGCTCAGCTCCTGCGAGGGGCCGGACTTGTAGTAGCGGGAGGCGAGGTCACCGACCCGACCCAGGGCGAGTTCGCTCTGCAGGGCCAGCGGCTCGATCTTCTTCTGGAGGTCGGCCGACTTCTTGCGGTTGACCTTGAGCTGGGCCCGGACCTTGTTGTAGTCCTCGATGGTCGGTTCGAGCTGTTCCCACTGCTTGTCGAGGGCCGCCTCGATCTCCTCGGGCGACGGCGCGGCGTGGGCCGGCACGGCGAGCATCCCGGCACCGACGGCGACGGCCGCGACCAGGGTGAGCAGGCGGCGGGCGACCCGCCGGAGGGCTGCCGGCCGGGCGGGCGGCTGGCCCTGGGCGTGACGGTGAGGGGGCATGGTTGCCACCGGCGTCGACTCCTTTGCAACCGACCGCCGGGCGCCTCGCTAAGGGGAAGAAGGAGGCAGACGTCCCACAGCGGCCGGTGCAACATTAGGGGCAGTGACGGTGGGGAATCAAGGCGGGTGGGCACTCCATCACATCAGTGCAATCGCTTGCACACAAAGGGTGTCCATTCAATTTCCAACGATGGCAGTCAATACATCGTCGAGCGTGACCACGCCCAGCGGGCGGCGACCGTCGCTGACGAGCACCATGTGCCGCCGCTCGCGCCGCATCGCCAGCAGCAGATCGGCCAACGTACGGTCCGGCGGAACCACCGCCAGCGGCCGGTAGACCTCGGCCGGCACCGGCGCGCGACGGGCCACCCCGGCGTACCCGAGAACGTCCTTGACGTGCACGAACCCCAGCACCCGGCGGGTGGAACGCTGCACCACCGGGAACCGGGACCGGCCCGTGCTGGTGGCCAGCACCTCCAGCGAGGCCGGTGAGACGTCCTCGGCCACCGTGGTCACCGTGGACCAGGGCTGCAACGCGTCGGCCGCCGTCCGGTCGTGCAACGCCAGCGCCCCGGTGATCCGGGCGTGCTCCTCGGCGTCGAGCAGCCCCTCGGTGCGGGCCTGGGCGACCAGCCCGGACAGCTCCTCGGCGGTGAAGACCGTCTTGACCGCGTCGGTCGCCTCCACCGCCCACAGCCGCAGCACCTGCCGCGCCGCCCACTTCATCGCCAGCAGCAACGGCTTGGTGGCCAGGCAGAACGCCAGCATCGCCGGCCCCAGCCAGAGCGCCGACGGCTCCGGCCCGGCCAGGGTGATGTTCTTGGGCACCATCTCGCCCACCACGGTGTGCAGGAACACCACCACGGCCAGGGCGATCAGGAAGGAGACCGGGTGCACCGCGCCCGCCGGCAGCAGCACCGCGTGGAACACCGGCTCCAGCAGGTGGGCCAGGGCCGGCTCGGCGATCGCCCCCAACCCGAGCGAACAGACGGTGATGCCGAGCTGCGCCCCGGCGATCATCAGCGGGATCTGGTTCATCGCCGACAACGCCCACCGGGCCCGCTGCGAGGTGGCGGCCAACGGCTCCACCACCGTACGACGCGACGCGATCAGCGCGAACTCGCTGCCCACGAAGAACGCGTTGCCGAGCAGCAGCACCACCGCGACCAGCAGCTCAGTCATCGGCGTGCGACTCCTCGGGACGGACCACCCGCACCTGTTCGATCCGGTGCCGCTCCACCTCGACGACGGTGAACGCGTAGCCGTCCGCACCGGTCGTCTCGCCCGGCAACGGGATGTGCCCCAACCGGGCCATCAGGAAGCCCGCCAACGTCTCGTACGGGCCCTCGGGGAGCCGGAAGCCGGTCTGCTCGAACAACTCGTCCCCGCGCAGCACCCCGTCGACCAGGACGGTCCGTTCCCCGCCCGGCACGGTCAGCCCGGTGGCGTGGGCGTCGTCCACGGTGGCCGGGTCGAACTCGTCGGCGATCTCCCCGACCAGCTCCTCGACCAGGTCCTCGACGGTCACCACCCCGTCGGTGCCGCCGTACTCGTCGACGACGATGGCCAGGTCGGACCCGGCGGCCTTCAGCGCCGCCAGCACGCCGTCGAGGTCCAGGCTCTCCGGGACGTACACCGGCTCGCGGGCGACCGAGGCGACGGTGGTGCGGGCCCGCGCGGCCAGCGGCACCCCGAGCGCGTCCGGCACGGCCGCGACCCCGGTGACCAGGTCGAGGGTCTCCTCGAAGACGGGGAACCGGGTGCGGCCGGTCCGCCGGGACAGGTCCAGCAGCTCGGCGACGGTGGCGGTGGCCCGCAACGCGATCACGTCCACCCGGGGGGTCATCGCCTCGGCGGCCCGCTTGTCGCCGAAGCGGATGGTGCGGCGCAGCAGCATCGCGGTGTCCGGCGGCAGCGCGCCCGCCCGGGCCGAGATGGCCGCGAGCAGCCCGAGTTCCTCCGGGGAGCGGGCGCTTGCCAGTTCCTCCTGCGGTTCCACCCCGAGCTGGCGGACCAGCCGGTTCGCCGAGTCGTTCAGCCCCCTGATCAGCCAGCCGAAGGCCCGGGAGAAGGCCCGCATCGGCCCGGCGGTGGCCAGCGCCGCCGGCATCGGCCGGGCCAGCGCCAGGTTCTTCGGCACCAGCTCACCGAAGAGCATCGACAGCAGGGTGGCCAGCGCCAGGGCGAGCAGCGGGCCGAACCGGTCGGCACCCCCCAGCGGGGCCAGCAGCGGGGCGAACAGCCGGGACAGGGCGGGCTCGGCCAGGTAGCCGGTGAGCAGCGCGGTGAGGGTGATGCCGAGCTGCGCCCCAGAGAGCTGGAAGGACAGTTCGCGCAGCGCCCGGCGTACCGTGGCGGCGGTGGCGTCGCCGGCCTCGGCCCGCCTGTCGATCTCCGACCGGTCGACGGTGACCAGGGCGAACTCGGCCGCGACGAAGAACGCGTTGCCGGCGGTCAGCAGCACGAAGCCGGCCAGGGGCAGCAGCGTGCCGAGCAGCAGTGAGTCGATGGGCGTGATTGTTTCAGATCCGCCCCCGGCGGTCACCGGGGCGTGGCACACGGTCACCGGTGTCGCCGCCGGGCCGCCCACGGGCGGGGTTCGCCCTCCGGGGTTAGCGTGGACGGCATGGCACCGCTCACCCTCGCTGACGAACTGGTCCTGCTCGCCTACGACGACGCCGGCGTGAACCGGCTCGGCCGGCCGCACCTCGACTACGGGCTGTCCGGCGCGGTGCTGCTCGAACTGGCGCTCGCCGGTCGGGTCGAGGTGACCGACGACCGGCTGGTGGTGACCGACCCGACGCCGGTCGGCCACCCGGTGCTCGACGACGCCCTCGCCCGGGTCGCCGCCGACGGCAAGCGCCGCCGGCCCAAGGACTGGATCAGCCGGCTGGCCAAGGGGCTGCCCGACCGGGTGCTGTCGGGCCTGGTCGACGCGGGGGTGCTGCGCCGGGATTCCGACCGGGTGCTGCTGGTCTTCCCGCGTACCCGCTATCCGTCGCCGACCGGCGCGGAGCCGGCGGTGGAGACGGCGGCCCGGCAGCGGATGGTCGACGCGCTGCTCGCCGACGGCGCGGTGGAGGCCCGGACGGCCGCGTTGCTCGGCCTGACCCGCGCGGTGGGGCTGGACCGCAAGCTCTTCCGGGAGTTGCCGAAGGAGCGGCTCAAGGCCCGCACCACGGAGATCGCCGACGGGGACTGGGCGTCCGCGGCGACGAAGAAGGCGATCGAGGAGACCCAGGCCGCGATCATGACGGCGACCACGGTCGCCACCACGGCCGCCATCATCACCACGACGTCGTCCTGACCGTCACGTCGTCCTGACCGTCGCCACGGCGGCGGCACCGGTGGGTGCCGCCGCCGTCGTGCGTCCGCCCCGACCGCGACGGTACGGCCTCAGCCGGCGGCCGGCGCGGTCTCCTGCTGGCCGGGCGCGGTGTCCGGCCGAACCGAACGCAGCAGCACGCTGGCCACGTCGACCACCTCGACCTGCTCGCCGGCACCCTTGCCGTTGACCCCGTCGTTGAGCATCGTCGAGCAGAACGGGCAGCCGACGGCGACCGTCCGCGCCCCGGTGGACATGGCCTCCTCGACCCGGTCCACGTTGATCCGCTTGCCGATCTTCTCCTCCATCCACATCCGGGCGCCGCCGGCGCCGCAGCAGAAGGAGCGCTCGCTGTTGCGGGGCATCTCGATCAGGTCGGTGTCGGCCCTGCCGCCGCCGTTGATGGCGCTGCCGAGCACCTCGCGCGGGGCGGCGAAGACCCGGTTGTGCCGGCCCAGGTAGCAGGGGTCGTGGTAGGTGACGCCGCCGTCGACCGGCTGCACCGGGGTGAGTCGCCCGGTGCTGACCAGGTGGGCCAGGAGTTGGGTGTGGTGCACCACCTCGAACTCGCCGCCGAGCTGGCCGTACTCGTTGCCGAGGGTGTTGAAGCAGTGCGGGCAGGTCGCGACGATCTTTCGCTTGGCCTGTTCCCGGCCCTCGAACGCCTCGTTGAGGGTCTCGACGTTCTGCTGGGCGAGCATCTGGAAGACGAACTCGTTGCCGATCCGGCGGGCCGGGTCACCGGAGCAGGTCTCGCCCTCGCCCAGGATGGCGAAGGAGACGCCCGCCTCGTTGAGCAGGGTGGCCACCGCGCGGGTGGTCTTCTTGGCCCGGTCCTCGAACGCGCCGGCACAACCCACCCAGAAGAGGTACTCGAAGTCGTCGACCTCGCCGACCCGGGGCACCTCGAAGCCCAGCCCCTTGGTCCAGTCCTCGCGGGTGTTCTGCGGGGCACCCCACGGGTTGCCCTTGTTCTCCAGGTTGCGCAGCATGACGCCGGCCTCGGACGGGAAGCTCGACTCGATCAGCACCTGGTAGCGCCGCATGTCGACGATGTGGTCGACGTGCTCGATGTCGACCGGGCACTGCTCGACGCAGGCCCCGCAGGTGGTGCAGGACCACAGCACGTCCGGGTCGATGACGCCCCCGGCCTCGGCGTCGCCGATCAGCGGCTTGTCGGCCTCGGCGAGGGTGAGCACGTCGAGGTGGGCGAGCTGCGCCGCGGTGGCCTTCTCCTCGCCGGTGAGGTCCTTGCCGCCGCCGGCCAGCAGGTAGGGCGCCTTGGCGTACGCGTGGTCGCGGAGGCTGAGCACGAGCAGCTTGGGCGACAGCGGCTTGCCGGTGTTCCAGGCCGGGCACTGCGACTGACAGCGTCCGCACTCGGTGCAGGTGCTGAAGTCGAGCAGGCCCTTCCAGGTGAACTGCTCGACCTGGGCGACGCCGAACTGGTCCTTCTCGGGGTCGGCCTCCTCGAAGTCGAGCGGCTTGCCGTTGCTCGTCATCGGGCGCAGCGGTCCGAGCCCGGAGCCGGCGGGCCGGGCCGGCTCCCGCTTGAAGAAGATGTTGAAGAACGCCAGGAAGCGGTGCCAGGCGACGCCCATCGTCACGTTCAACGCGATGACGATCAGCCAGGTCATCGAGATTACGATCTTGATGAGGGCGGCGACGCTCACGCCGGCCGGCCAGGCGGGCAGCAGCGCGCCGAGGGCGTGGCTGACCGGGGTGGCCCAGAGCGGGTACTCGAAGTGGTCGGTGGCGACCTTGAAGCCACGGATCACGAACCCCATGACCAGCACGGCGAGGACGACCGCCTCGACGAAGTAGCCCTGCCACATGGTGGAGCCGGTGAACCGGGAGCGCCCGCCCGGCCGGGTCGGCCGGTTGCGGACCCGGATCGCGATCAGCACCAGGATGCCGAGCGTGCCGAGCACCGCGATCACCTCGGTGACCAGGCCGTAGACGGCGAGGCCGCCGATCAGCGGCAGGCCACCGGTCGGCGAGACGACCTCGAAGTACGCCTCCAGCACCAGCAGCGACAGCACGATGAAGCCGACCATCACGAACCAGTGCGCGGCCCCCACCACGCCCCAGCGGAGCATCCGGGTGTGGCCGGCCGTCTCGACCAGCATCGTCTTCGCCCGGGTGCCCTTGTCGGTGAACCGCTCCGGCGCGGGTTGCCCCAGCCGGATGACTGCCACCATCTTCAGCACCGCGCGCACCGCGAGCCACACCGCCACGGCGGTGATGGCGGCGGCGAGGACCGTGGTGACGATCTGGACGCTGCCCATCGAGTTGGCCTCCCGGTCTGCTGCCTGTCGAGCGGCTCGGCGACCGGGGGCCGGCTCAGGGGGTGGCCGGCGTGCCGCCGCCGCACCCCCGACCGGACCGGTCGATGACCTCGCTCCGCTCGGTCATGCAGTGCAGCCTACGCGAAAGTTACCCAACGGTAACGTGAGTCTTCTCGCACCAGGCCACGCCGCCCTGCGGACACCATAGGGCTCCCGACGCCGAAGCGCCGGGTCGGGGCCGTCCGGGGTGACCTGGGACGTGTCGCGGGAAGCGCCGGAGCGCCGCGCTCAACGCCAGCGGGAGAGCAGGACCAGCGAACCCACCATCGCGCCGAAGCCGACCGCGAGGTTCCAGTAGCCCCAGGAGGCGACCGGGTACTCCTGCTCGGAGAGGTAGTAGACCACCAGCCAGCCGATGCCGCCGACGATCAGCGCGACGGCGATCGCCGGCAGCCACACCGGGCTAGGCTTGCGCGTCGCCGCCGTCGTCGTCGGACGAACGTCCGTCGGCGGGGTGTACACCTTCTTCTTACGGACCTGAGACTTGGGCACGACGCTCTCCAGAGGGGTGACGACCTCGTCCGGCCTGACAACCGGGCGCGGGGGCGACGGTCCATGGCCAATAATGTTCGACAGCTAGCGTAGTCCGGAAGGCCGCTCCAGGCCATGAATGGGGTCGATCCGGTGCACGCGGTGACCGGATCGGGCGGGTCGACGCGACGCCGGTGACCGTCCCGGGTCGTGACGGGCGTCACCACACGACGGGAGAGGAACGCTCGGTGGAGTACACATCCGGTGCGGCGTCCTGGCAGAAGGCCATGCGCCGGGCGGTCGCCGCCTTCCTGCCACGACGCCCCCGGCAGCGCCGGCCGGGCTGGTCGATCGGCGTGCCGCTGATCGCCGCCGCGGCCGGGTTGCTCTTCACCACCACGGCGACCACCGCCGGCGGCACCGCCCTGCGCGAGGACCGCCGACCCCAGCTCACCCAGCTCATCGAGGACCGCCGCGAACAGGTGGCCGAAAGCGAACTGCGGGCCGCCCGGCTGCGCGCCGACGTGGAGGGCGAGACCGCGGCCCTGGCCGACACCGACGAACCGATCAAGGAGCAGCGCGACCGCGCCCGGGCGCTCCAGCAGGCGGCCGGCTTCACCGCGCTCGCCGGGCCCGGGGTGACCGTCGAACTGAACGACGCCCCCCGGCGCAGCGACGGCACCCTGCCCAAAGGCGCCACCAACGACGACCTGGTCGTCCACCAGGGCGACGTGCAGGCGGTGGTCAACGCGCTGTGGGCCGGAGGTGCGGAGGCCATGTCCATCATGAACGTCCGCGTGCTCTCCACCAGCGCGGTACGCTGCGTCGGTAACACCCTGCTGCTGCACGGCCGGGTGTACTCGCCACCATTCAAGATCGTAGCAATCGGCGATCCCGCTGCCCTCCAGCAGGCCCTCGCCGGCTCTCAGGGAGTCGGGTTGTTCAAGCAGGCGGTCGACCACTACCAGCTCGGTTACTCCGAGAACGTCGGCTCCGTCACCGTGCCCGCGTTCGAGGACTCGACGGCGCTGCGATCGGCGACGGTGCCGCGATGACCCGGCAGGGCGGGGACCAGCGCCACGGCGACCAGCACGACGGGCCGACCGCCTTCCTCCCCCCGGTCGACCGGTCCACGCCGCCCGCCACCGCCCGCCCGGCACCCGGCCACCCGCAGCCCGCCGGCCCCTGGCCCGCACCGGTGCTGCCCACCCGCCAGCCGCCGCCCGCCTGGCCGGGCCGGCCCGTCGGACCCACGCCCGCCGACCGGCAGCAGCCGCCCGGTCGCCCCGCCCCGCCCGCGCCCCCCGGTCAGCAGCCGGGCCGTACGGTCGACCCGGCGGCGACGGCGCTGCTCCCGGTGCTGCCGGCCCGGCCGACCGCTCCGGCGATGGACTCCACCGCCCTGATGGGTGCGGTGCCACCCGCGCCCGAGCCGAGCGGGTCCGACGACCCCGTCCCGCCCCCGCCCCCGCCCCGCCGGGGTGAACGGGTGGTGCAGCTACGCCCGGAGCAGACCGGGGAGGGCTACAAGAGCGTCTACTCGGAGCTGACCCGACCCACCTTCGCCTCCCGGCTGCGCACCGGCGTCCGGGTCAGCGGCGAGGTGCTGATCACCTTCGGCCTGGTGGTGCTCCTCTTCGCCGGGTACGAGATCTGGGGCAAGTCCGTCCTGGTCGACGCCCACCAGAGCAAGCTCAACGAGCAACTCGCCCAGGCGTGGGGCCCGACCGGCGATCCGACGGTCAGCCCGACCGGCCCGGCCAAGGCGGTCGCCCCGGCCGAGGGCAAGCCGATCGCCGGGCTCTACATCCCCAGCCTCGACAAGAACTGGGTCGTCGTCGAGGGCGTCAGCCAGGAGGACATCCGGTACGCCCCGGGCCACTACCCGAAGAGCGCGCTCCCCGGCGAGGTGGGCAACTTCTCCGTCGCCGGGCACCGCAACCGGGCCACCTTCTGGCGGCTGGACGAGCTGAAGTCCGGCGACGCGATCCTCCTGGAGGGCAAGCAGGACTGGTACGTCTACAAGGTGTACCAGTCCCGGATCGTCCGCCCCGACCAGGTCGAGGTGGTGGCCCCGGTGCCCGGCGAGCCGAACGCGAAAGCCACCCGCAAGCTGCTCACCCTCACCACCTGCAACCCGAAGTTCGACAACTACCAGCGGCTGATCATCCACGCCGAACTCGACCGTACGCAGCCCAAGTCGCAGGGCCCGCCGCCGGAGCTGGAGGGCTGACGATGTACTCCTGGATCTGGCGAAAGCTGCCCTTCGGGGTGCCCGGCAAGCTGGCCGGCTCGGTGCTGCTCGCCACCGCGACGGTGGCGCTGCTCTGGTTCGTGGTGTTCCCCTGGGCCGAGCCGCTGCTGCCCTTCGACGACGTGCAGGTCACCCAGGACTCCGGCAACCCGGGTGGTGACTCCGCGGTCGACCCGGACGCGCCGGCCGGTGACGGGCACGACCTGCCGTACGACACCGACCGGAACAACACCCCGCCCGCCCCCACTCCAAGCCGGTGAGCCCCATGCGCATCCTCGTGATCGACAACTACGACTCCTTCGTGTTCAACCTCGTGCAGTACCTCGGCCAACTCGGGGTGGAGTGCGAGGTCCGGCGCAACGACGAGATCGACGTCGCCGAGGTCGGCCGGGTCGGCGCGGCCGGCATCCTGCTCTCACCGGGGCCGGGCAGCCCGGACCGCGCCGGCATCTGCCTCGACGTCATCCACCGGTACGCCGGCGAGCTGCCGATCTTCGGCGTCTGCCTGGGGCACCAGGCGATCGGGGAGGCGTTCGGCGGCACCGTCACCCGGGCCCCAGAGCTGCTGCACGGCAAGACCTCCGAGGTGCGGCACCACTCGGTCGGGGTACTCGCCGGCCTGCCCGACCCGTTCACCGCCACCCGTTACCACTCGCTGGCGGTGCTGCCCGAGACACTGCCCGACGAGCTGGAGGTCACCGGCTGGACGGCCTCTGGCGTGGTGATGGCGATGCGGCACCGGACGCTGCCGATCGAGGGGGTGCAGTTCCACCCGGAGTCGGTGCTCACCGAGGGCGGCCACCTGATGCTGGCCAACTGGGTCGCCGCCTGCGGCCACCCGGAGGCCCTGGAGCGTGCGCCGGAGCTGGCCGCCGAGGTCGACGCCCGCCGCCGGGCCGCCTTCGCCACCCTCTGACGGAGGCGGGCCCGGCACGACGGGCGGTACGGCTCAGTCGTCGTCGCTGCGGAACGGTGGGGTGGGCAGCGGGAACCCGCCCCCCGTGCCGTCGCCGGGCGGCGTGGTGGTCGGCACCGGCGTGGTCGGTGCCGGCGGCGTCGGCGACTCGGTGGCCTCCGGCACGCTCACCACGATGGTGACCGTGCTCCCCTTCGTCTTCTTGGTGCCGGCCTTCGGGTTCTGGCTCTGCACCTTGCCGGCCTCGTCCGCCGGCACCTCCGAGCCGAGTTCGGGGTTGGCCCTGAAGCCGGCGTTCTCGATGGCCCGGATGGCTTCCGCCTGGCTGAGGTCCTTGACGTTCGGCACCTCCCGGACGTTGCCCCGGGAGACGGTCAGGGTCACCTTGGTGCCCTCCGGCACCTTCTCCCCCTCGGGCGGGGACACGTCGAGGACGATGTCCTCGTTCTCCTCGCTGTCCTTGTCCACGACGGTGACGACGAACTTCGCGTCCTTCAGGCGAGCCTGCGCGCTGTCGACCTTGCTGCCCTTGAGGCCGTTGGGGATGCTGACCTCGGGCTTGCCGCCGCAGAGGCTCACCGTCACCTGGCCGTTCTCCTCCAGCGCGGTGCCGGCCGGCGGGTCCTGCCTGACCACCGTGCCCACCTTGCAGGTGCTGTCGAAGACCTGGTCGCCGGTCGCCGGCACCAGGCCGGAATTGCGGATCTCGGCGAACGCGACGTCCTGCGTCTTGCCGGCCAGGTTGGGCACCGGGCTCTTCTTCGGCTCCTGGCCGTTCATCAGCAGCGCCGCGACCAGGGCGATCACCGCCAGCACGCCGACCGCCGCGAACGCCGCGATCACCCACGCCGAACTCTTGCGCCGCTGCGGGTCGCCGACCCGGGCCGGGATCTGCCGGGTCTGCTGGCCGACCACCTGGGTCGGGTAGCCGCTCGCCGCCGCGGCCATCGGGGTCGTCTCGTCCTGGCTCAGGACGGGGGTGGCCATCACCGGCCGGCCGGCGGCGGCGCGGAGCAGGTCGGCCCGCATCTCGCCGGCGCTCTGGTAGCGGTTGAGCGGGTTCTTCGACAGCGCCTTGAGCACGATCGCGTCGATCGCCGGGGTGACGTCCGGGTTGATGTCGCTCGGCGTCGGCGGGGCTTCCCGCACGTGCTGGTACGCCACGCTGACCGGGCTGTCGCCGACGAACGGCGGGTGGCCGCAGACCAGCTCGAACAGCACGCAGCCGGCGGCGTACACGTCGGAGCGGGCGTCGACGGCCTCGCCGCGCGCCTGCTCGGGGGAGAGGTACTGGGCCGTGCCGATCACCGCGCTGGTCTGCGTCATCGTGGTGGCACCGCTCGCCAGCGCGCGGGCGATGCCGAAGTCCATCACCTTGACCTGGCCGGTCTGGGTCAGCATGACGTTGCCGGGCTTGATATCCCGGTGGATGATCCCGTGCCGGTGGCTGAACTCCAGGGCCGCGCACATGTCGGCGCAGATCTCCAGCGCCCGGCGCGGCTGGAGCCGCCCCTCGACGCCGAGGACCTCCTTGAGGGTCCGCCCGTTCACGAACTCCATCACGATGAACGGCAGGGTCTCCCCGGTCGGGGCGGTCTCCTCGCCGGTGTCGTAGACGGCGACGATCGCCGGGTGGTTCAGCGAGGCCGCGTTCTGCGCCTCCCGGCGGAAGCGCATCTGGAAGGTGGCGTCCCGGGCCAGGTCGGTCCGGAGCATCTTGATCGCGACGTCCCGACCGAGCCGGAGGTCCCGACCGCGGTGCACCTCGGCCATGCCGCCGTAACCGAGCAGCTCGCCGACCTGGTACCTGCCACCGAGCAGGCGGGCCTGGGCTGTCATCGCGTTCGTCGTCCTTCGCTCGTCGTCGTCTCGCCGGCACCCGGTCCGAGCCGTACCACCCGACGGTACGACGTTCCGGCCGGATCGTCGCGTCCGAGGGCACTCAGCGCGCCGGACGTCGTACCCGGCGCACCGGGGTCGGTGGCCAGGTTGCCCTGCCGGCTCGCGTACGCGAGCACACCCGAGCAGACCAGCACCAGCACCGCCAGCAGGATCGCCAGGGTCACCATGCCGGACCGGGAACGGGCAGGTGGGGCGGGCGGCGGGAGGGGCTGTCGGGCGTACACGGGCCGGTCGGCACGCAGCTGGGCGGGCGGGACGGAGGCCGCCCCCCGGGGCTGCTGCGGATAGGGCCGGGTCATCGGGGTGGCCTGGACCGGCGGACGCTGCGGGGTCACCGGCGGCGGCTGCGGGTGCCGGGCCGCGACCGGCGGCCTGGCCTGTCCCCCCATCGGCGGTCGGGCCTGCCCGCCCATCGGGGGCCGCGCCTGCCCGCTGACCGCCGGCCGGTGCGGGTGGACCGGCGCGCCGGGCTGCTGCCGGGGTACGGCGGGCACCTGGGCGCGGGCCATCGGGCCGGCCGGGGACGCCGGGGCCCCGGAGACCGGGCCACCGGAGACCGGGCCGGGGTGGCCGCCACCGGCGCGGGCCTGCTGGGAGAGGGCCTGCTTGGCCTGCCGGGCGACGGAGGCCAGGGCGGCGGCGCTGGGCCAGCGGTGGCCCGGCTCCTTGGCCATCGCCCGCTCCACGATCGCCTTGACCTGCGGCGGGATGTCCCCGGGCAGTGGCCGGGGAGTGTCCCGCACGTGCTTCATCGCGATTTCGAGCGGGTTGTCACCCTCGAAGGGTCGCCGGCCGGCCAGGCACTGGTAGGCCACCACACCGAGGGCGTAGACGTCGGAGGCGGGCGTGGCGACCGCGCCGGTGGCCTGCTCGGGGGAGATGTACGAGGCGGTGCCGAGCACCGACCCGGCGGCGGTGAGCTGGCCGACCAGCTCGGACCGGGCGATGCCGAAGTCGGTCAGCACCAGTGTGCCGTTGGGCCGGACGAGCAGGTTGCCCGGCTTGACGTCGCGGTGCACGATGCCCTTCTCGTGGGCGGCGTGCAGGGCGTCGGCGGCCTGGGCGAGCAGGGCCATCGTCCGAGCCGGGGTGAGCCGGCCGACCCGGTTGAGGGTCGCCGACAGGGCGTCGCCCTCGACGTACTCCATCACCAGGAAGGCGATCTCCTGGTCGCTGCCGAAGTCGTAGACGTCGACCACGCCGGGGTGGTTGATGGTGGCCATGGTGCGCGCCTCGCCGCGGAACCGTTCGGCGAAGCCGGGCTCGTCGAGCAGCGCCGGGAGCAGGCTCTTGACCGCGACCGTACGGCCCAGCACCTGGTCGGTGCCGCGCCACACGTCGCCCATGCCGCCGCTGGCGATCCGCTCGTCGAGACGGTAGCGGTTGCCGAGCTGCACCCCGGGGCTGAGCATGTCAGCGGCCCCCCGCATCGGCGATGGCCGCCTGCATGATCTTGCCACCGATCCGGGCCGCCTCGGCGCTGCCGCCGCTGCCGGCCTGCTCCAGCTCCACGCAGACCGCCGACACGGCGTTGCCGTTCTTGTCCAGGGCGAAGCCGATGAACCAGCCGTGGTCGGGGCGGTCCGGCGCGGACTGGGCGGTGCCGGTCTTGCCGCCGACGGTGTAGCCGTCGATGGCCGCGGAGCTGCCGGTGCCGTTCTTGACCACGCTGACCATCATGTCCCGCAGGTCGTCGGCGACCTGACCGCTGACCGGCTGGCGCAGCTCGCGGGGCTGGGCGTTGTAGTAGCTGGTGGTGCGGTCCGGCCCGAGGAGCTGCTTGACCAGGTACGGGCGCATCTGCCGGCCCTTGTTGGCGACCGAACCGGCGATCAGCGCCCCCTGCAACGGGGTCATCCGGACGTTGTTCTGGCCGATCGAGGACTGCGCCAGCGCAGCCGGGTCGGTGCCGCCGTCGGGGTTCTGCATGTCGCCGGTCCGGCTGGCCGCCACCGGCAGGCCGCCCTCGCCGAGCTGCCCGACGGTGAGGTCGTCCTGCTCGAAGCCGAACTGCCGGGCCTTCTCCTTGACCGTGTCCGCGCCGAGCCGGACGCCGAGCTGGGCGAAGCCGGTGTTGCACGACTCGGTGACCGCGTCGATCAGGGTGACCTGCGCCTCCGGGCAGATCGACGGGGCGGCGTTGCGGATCTCGGTGCCCGAGGTCGGCGGGGTCCAGCTCGGCCCGGCCGGGATCTCGGTGTCCTTGCCGACCCCGTTCTCCAGCGCGGCGGCGGCGATCACGATCTTGAAGGTGGAGCCGGGCGGCAGGGTCTCCGACAGCGCCCGGTTCTTCAGCGGGCCCTCCGGGTCCTGCTCGTACTTGTTGTAGGCCGCCGAGGCCACGTTGGTGTCGTGGTCGACCAGCGGGTTCGGGTCGAAGCTGGGCATCGAGACCAGCGCCTGCACCGCACCGGTACGCGGGTCGATGGCGATCGCCGCGCCCTTCTTCACCCCGTTGCGGTTGTTGCGCAACTGCTCGTAGGCGGTGTCCTGGGCGCGCTTGGAGATGCTCAGCAGCACGTTGCCGCCGCCACTCTCGTCGCCGGTGAACATGTCCTTGATCCGGTTGCCGAGCAGGGCGTCGCTGGTGCCGGCGAGGAAGTCGTTCTCCAGCCGCTCGATGCCGGTGTCGGCCAGGTTGACCGGTTTGTAGCCGAGCACGTGCGCGTACTTCGTCCCCGCCGGGTAGCTGCGCTGGAACCGCAGCTTGCCGCCGGTCTCCTTGCTGGTGGCCACGGCGGTGCCGCCGGCCTCGATGTTGCCCCGCCGACGCTCGTACTCGGCCACCTGGACCCGGCCGTTGTAGTCGCTGTTGCGGTATTCGTCCGCCTTGTAGGCCTGGATCCAGTTGAGGTTGGCGAAGAGCAGCCCGAACAGGACCATGACGACGACGCCGACGCGGCGCAGGGGCGCGTTCACGGGCGGATCACCTCCGTGGGAGCACCGTGCAGCTGTTCCGGCGGCCCGCCACCGGGTCGGCCAGCCGGGCCGCCGCCCTGGGCCACCGGCCGCCGGGCGGCGTCGGAGATGCGCAGCAGCACCGCGATGAGCAGCCAGTTCGCCATCAACGACGAACCACCGGCGGACAGGAACGGGGTGGTCTGACCGGTCAGCGGGATGAGCTTGCTGATCCCGCCGACGATCACGAAGACCTGCAGGCCCAGGGTGAAGGCGAGACCACCGGCGACCAGCTTGCCGAACGAGTCCCGCACCGCCAGCCCGGCCCGCAGCCCGCGCTCGACGATGAGCAGGTAGACCACCAGCAGGGCGGTCAACCCGAACAGGCCGATCTCCTCACCGATGCCGGCGAAGATGAAGTCGTTCTGCACCTCGGGGATCTCCAGCGGCTCCCCGGCGCCCGGCCCGGAGCCGAACAGGCCGCCGCTGCCCAGGCCGAGCAGGCCCTGCACCAGTTGGTAGCCCCGGTCGTACGGTTCGGCGAAGGGGTCGAGCCAGATCTCGGCGCGGGTGTAGAAGTTGGCGAACGGGCCACCCACCGTGCCGCCCAGCACGTAGGCGAGGTAGGCGCCGCCGAAGAACAGGACCAGACCGATCAGCAGCCAACTGACCCGTTCGGTGGCGATGTAGAGGGTCACCACGAACATGCCGAAGTAGAGCAGCGAGGTGCCGAGGTCCTTCTCGAAGACCAGGACCAGCAGGCTGATCATCCACACCCCGAGCACCGGCCCGAGATCCCGGCCGCGCGGGAAGTCGATGCCGAGGATGCGGCGGCTGGCCAGCGACAGCACCTCACGCTTGCGGACCAGGTAGTAGGCGAAGAAGACCAGCAGCGCCAGCTTGGCGAACTCACCGGGCTGGATGCTGAACCCACCCACCCTGATCCACAGCTTCGCGCCGTTGATCTCGGAGAACCGGCCGGGCAGCACCGCCGGGATCATCACCAGCACGATGCCGGCCAGCCCCAGCGTGTACGCGTACCGGGAGACCGCCCGGTGGTCGCGCATCAGCACCAGCAGGCCGGCGGCGAGAATCACCGCGGCCAGCGTCCAGGCGAGCTGCCGCCCGCCGGTGCCGGCGAAGATGGCCAGCGTCTCCCGGTCGGCCGGGGCGGCCTTGCCGAGGTCGAGCCGGCGCAGGAAGCCCACCCCGATGCCGTTGAGCAGGGCGACCGCCGGCAGCAGGGCCGGATCGGCGAACGGCGCCAGCCACCGGATCACCAGGTGCATGCCGAAGAAGACCAGCCCGAGCGCGGCGGCCGGCATCCAGAAGTCGCGGGTGACGGTGTCGAGCAGGTTCGCCTCGACGATCGCCCCGTACGCGGCCACCAGCACCATCGCCAGCACCAGCAGGGACAGTTCGGCGTTACGCCGGGACCGCGCCAGACGTACGCCGGGCCGCTCGCCCGTCGTGACGGGCGAGACTACCGGCTGGGCCGCTGCGGTCAAGGAGGTGTCCCTCGGTTCTCAGCCGACGGTCACTCGGGCGACCGGCAGCCCGCCGGGTCTCCGGCCGGCGGAACCGCGTCGGAGGCCGAGGCGTCGGGTGTGGTGGGCGGCGTGGGGGTGCCGGTGGCGCCCGGGAGCCTGGTGGCGCTCGGGAGCCCGGTCACGCCGGGGCTGGGTGAGCCCGGGACTGCCGGTGCCGACGAGTTCGCCGGCACGGGTGAGCCGGTGACCAGCGGTGGCACCGGCGGGCAGACCGGCTTCAGGTTCGGATTGGTCGGGTCGTCGCTGGTCAGCTCGGCCAGCCTGCGCAGCGCGTCCGGTCGACTCTTGGCCTGGATGCCCTGCTTGACCTGCTCCTGGGCGGCCAGGGTGAGGTCGTCGAGCTTGGCCTGGCTGGTCGAGTGCACGCTGGACAGGTCGAGGCCGGCCACCTGGCCGGGAACCCCACGGAACACCGCGAGCTGACCGCTGTCCGTCGCCCCGACGTAGTACTGCCGCTGGGTGTAGCTCCAGCCGGCGAAGAGGCCGCCACCGAGGATGACCAGCAGGGCCGTCAGCATCGCCGCGGTACGCAGCGGCCGGCGCGGGCGCTCCGGGTCGTCGTCCCGGCTGGCCGCCGGTTCCTCCGGGGCGGGCGGGCGCGGCGCGGACAGCGCCGACGCGCGGGCGGCCGGGGTCGAGTCGTCGGCGGCGGTGGCCATCCCCCGGTCCCGGGCCGCGGCCCCGCCGACGATCGGGCTCGCCTCGACGATGTCCTGGTCGGTGGCGTCCGCGATGATCACGGTGATGTTGTCCGGGCCGCCGCCGCGCAGGGCGAGCTGCACCAGCCGCTCGACGCACTGCTGCGGGTCGGTGTACTCGCGGAGGCTGTCGCCGATGGTCTCCGCGCTGACCACGCCGGAGAGGCCGTCGCTGCAGATCAGGTAGCGGTCCCCGGGCAGCACCTGCCGGACGCTGTACTCCGGGTCGATGTCCCGGCCGTCGAGGGCGCGGGTGAGCAGCGAGCGCTGGGGGTGGCTGCTCGCCTCCTCCGCGCTGATCCGTCCCTCGTCGACGAGCATCTGGACGTAGGTGTCGTCCTTGGTGATCTGGGAGAACTCGCCGTTGCGCAGGAGGTAGGCCCGCGAGTCACCGATGTGGACCATGCCGAGCTTGCTGCCCGAGAAGAGGGTCGCGGTGAGCGTGGTGCCCATCCCCTCCAGCTGCGGGTTGGCGTCCACCGTGTCGCGGAGCTGCTGGTTGGCGGTGCCCACGGCCGATCGCAGCGCGTCGACGAGCGCGTCCCCCGGGACGTCCTCGTCGAGCGGCGCCATGGCACCGATGACGATGTTGCTGGCGACGTCACCGGCGGCCATGCCGCCCATGCCGTCGGCGACGGCGAGGAGCCGCGGCCCGGCGTAGACGGAGTCCTGGTTTCCGTCTCGGATCAGACCGCGGTCGCTGTGGGCCGCATAGCGCAGGGTCAGAGTCATGGCCGTAATTCGAGAGAGGTGCGGCCGATACGGATCGGCACGCCGAGGGGGACGGGGGTTGGTCCGGTGACCTTAGCGCGATCGAGGTACGTGCCGTTAGTCGAACCGAGATCCTCGACGAACCACTGCCCGTCCCGGGGCACCAGCCGGGCGTGCCGGGCGGAGGCGTAGTCATCGGTGATGACGAGGGTGGAGTCCTCGGCCCGGCCGATGGTGATCTGCGCTTCGCCGAGGGTGATCCGGGTGCCGGCGAGCTGGCCGGCGGTGACCACCAGTTGGTGGGCCGCCCGACCCCGCTTCACCTTCGCCGGCTTCGCCGTCTGCTGCTGGGTGGAGGCCCCGACCGCGCGCGGCGCGGCCACCAGCCGCCCCGACCTGGCGCCCGCGAAGAGATCCCGACGGATGACACCGACCACCGTGAACACGAAGATCCACAGCAGGATGAGGAACCCGAACCGGGCGACGGTGATGACGAGTTCCGGCAAGGCGGGTCAGCCGTCCACGCGGAAGGTCAGCGTCGTGGTGCCGAGCTGGATCATGTCGCCCGGGTTCAGGGCGACGGCCGAGACGCGCTGGCCGTTGACCATGGTCCCGTTGGTCGACCCGAGGTCGGTCAGCACGACCTGGCCGCCGTCGAAGTCCAGCCGGGCGTGCCGCCGGGAGATCCCGACGTCGGGCAGGCGCAGGTTGGCCTGGTCGCCCCGACCGATCACGGTCGAGCCCATCTGCAACGGATAGGTACGGCCGTCACCCGAGACGAGCCGGACGTTGCGCGCGCCGCCGCCGTGGCCGGGCGGCGGGCCGTAGCCGCCCCCCTGGTCGTACGACGGGTAGGCCGGCGGGCCGGGGTCGTAGCCGCCCGGGGAGGAGACCGGAGCGACCTCGCCACCGGTGTAGACCTCGGCGGTGACCCGGAACATGCCGGTGTCCAGCCCCTCGCCCCGCTCGACCTCGACGATCACGTCGCCGTAGACCGTCCACGCCTGCTCGCCGATGAACTCGGCCTGTGACTGGGCCAGCTCCTGGGCCAGCGCGGCGGCGTACGGCGCCAACCGGCTGTGGTCGTACGGGGAGAGATCGATCACGTAGCGGTTCGGCACCAGGGTGCGGCCACCAGCGAGGATGGCCTTGTGCGCCTCGGCCTCCCGCTGCATGGCGTTGAGGATCTCCACGGGGTGGACCACCCCTTTGAAGACCTTGGCGAAGGCCCCTTCTACCAGGCCTTCCAGACGCTTCTCGAAGCGTTGCAGCACGCTCACCGGCTCCTCCTCGGGTCCCGAGGACATGATGGTATCTGGACGGCGCGCATGCAGCTCGCGCGCCGCTCGGCCACCGCGCGGCGGCCCGTTCGGAGCGGCCGTCCGGACCGTGCTACTCTTTCGTCCGCCACGAAGGGTGACCGCTCGTAGGAACGGTAACCGGTCGGGGCGAGACCGCAGGACCGGGTAGGATGTTCCGGGCCCGCCGGAGACGGCGGGTTCGACACGAACTACCGAGGTTCAAGGGTCGTGCCACGGGGATGTGGCGGAATGGCAGACGCGCACGGTTCAGGTCCGTGTGTCCGAAAGGACGTGGGGGTTCAACTCCCCCCATCCCCACCACCAGACGAGGGCTCCGCAGACGCGGGGCCCTCACTTCGTATCGGGGCGTACCGGACGTCAGGCTATGCTCCGATGGTTTTTTCCAGCCTCCTACCTTGACCAGGAGTGTCGTGTGAGTGTCGCGTTGGTGACCGGGTCGGGCGGTCTGATCGGTTCCGAGGCGGTCCGGCACTTCGCCGGGCTCGGCCTGGACGTGGTCGGCATCGACAACGACATGCGGCAGGAGTTCTTCGGCGCCGAGGCCTCGACCGCGTGGAACGTCCGGCGGCTGACCGACGAGCTGGGGTCGGCGTACGCGCACCACAGCATCGACATCCGCGACCGGGACAGCCTCGGCAAGCTCTTCGCCAGGTACGGCCGGGACATCGCCGTGGTGATCCACACCGCCGCCCAGCCCTCGCACGACTGGGCGGTACGGGACCCGTTCACCGACTTCGACGTCAACGCCGGTGGCACCCTCAACGTCCTGCAGAACGTGCGGGAGCACTGCATCGAGGCGCCGGTGATCCACTGCTCGACGAACAAGGTCTACGGCGACCGCCCCAACAGCCTGCCGCTGGTGGAGCAGGAGACCCGGTGGGAGATCGAGCCGGGCCACCCGTACGAGCAGGGCATCCGCGAGGACATGTCGATCGACGCCTGCCTGCACTCGGTCTTCGGGGCCTCCAAGGTCGCCGCCGACGTGATGGTGCAGGAGTACGGCCGCTACTTCGACATGCGGACGGCCTGCTTCCGGGGCGGCACGCTGACCGGCCCGGCGCACTCGGCGACCGAGCTGCACGGTTTCCTCGGGTACGTGATGCGGGCCAACATGGAGCGCCGCACCTACAAGATCTTCGGATACCGGGGCAAGCAGGTGCGCGACGCCATCCACAGCTCGGACGTGGTGACGGCGTTCGAGGCGTTCTTCCGGGAACCGCGCTCGGCGGCGGTCTACAACCTGGGCGGCGGCCGGCACTCCAACACCTCCAACCGGGAGGCGTTCGCCCTGGCCGAGGAGATCACCGGTCAGGAGATGATCACCGAGTACGTCGACGCGAACCGGATCGGCGACCACAAGTGGTGGATCGGCTCGAACGAGGCGTTCCAGGCCGACTACCCGGGCTGGAAGCAGGTCTACGACGTACCCATGATCATGCGGGAGATCTACCAGGCCAACGTCGACAAGTGGGTGCCGGGGGCATGACCGCACAGGGCAAGCGCAACGTCCTCGGCGTCCTGGTCGACGCCACCGACTACGCCTCGGCGACCGAGCAGGTGGTCGCGGCGGCCCGGGAACGCCGGCCGCTGGCGCTGACCGCGCTGGCCGTGCACGGGGTGATGACCGGGGTGCTCGACCCGGCGCACAACGCCCGGCTCAACTCCTTCGACGTGGTCACCCCGGATGGCCAGCCGGTGCGCTGGGCGCTCAACCTGCTGCACCACGCCGGGCTGACCGACCGGGTCTACGGCCCGACGCTGACCCTGCACGTGCTGCGCCGCTTCGCCGACGAGGGCCTTCCGGTCTACCTGTACGGCTCGACCGAGGAGACGCTGGCGAAGCTCCTCCCGGCGCTGGAGCGGATGTTCCCGGCCCTGAAGATCGCCGGGGTGGAGCCGTCGAAGTTCCGCGCGGTGCAGCCCGGCGAGGACGTCGAGATCGCCGACCGGATCCGGGCCAGTGGCGCCCGGCTCGTGCTGGTCGGCCTGGGCTGCCCCCGCCAGGAGGTCTTCACGTACGCGATGCGGCCCCTGCTGGACATGCCGCTGATGGCCGTCGGCGCGGCCTTCGACTACCACGCCGGCCTGCTCCGGCAGCCGCCGCCGTGGATGCAGCGGGCCGGCCTGGAGTGGTTCTGGCGGCTCGGCCTGGAGCCGAAGCGGCTCTGGCGGCGGTACGTCATCCTCAACCCGGCCTACCTGACCCGCCTCGCCGGCCAGAAGACCGGACTGTGGAAGGCCCGTCCGCCGGCCCCGGCCACCGAACGGCCGGCCACCTTCGCGGTCTGATCCGTCCACGACGGACGACCGGCCGGTACGACGACCCGGTCGGTTCCGTGCCGCTGGGCCGACCGGCCGGGACACGGCCACCCCTACGGGATGCTCCGGGGTGGGAACAGGGGCTCGTCCCGGATTCGCCGCCCGCCGTTGTGGGCAAGGCTGTGTCCATGGATGGGCATCTCATCGTGCTGCTGTCGATCGCCGCCGTCTGGCTCGCCGCCGGCGTCGTGGCGGACGGACTACCCCGGCTGGACCGGGCCAGCGCCCTGCGACGGCGTACCGGATGGTTGCTCGCCCTCTCCCTGGCCGGGCTCGCGCTGACCGCGACGGTGCTGGTCGCCGGCACGATCAGCGGCGGGGACACCCCGGTCGACCGGGCCGCCGGGCAGCTTCCGCTGGTGGCGGTGCCGGCACTCGCGGTGGCCGCCTGCACGGTGCGCCGGGTCCGCCGGCTGCGGGCCGGGGCGGGCGCGTTCAACTCCGCGCCGGAGACCCCCGCGCCGTACGGCCTGCGGGCCGCCGCCGGTCATCCGCTGATCGGCCTGCCCGTGCAGGTGACCGCGCTGGCCACCCTGCCGGGCCTGTTGCGGGCCGGTGGGCTCGATCTCAGCGCCGGCAACGGGGTGGCCGGGGTGGCGCTCACCGTCGGCGGGTTGGCCGTCCTCGCCATCGGGGTGCGCCACGGGCTGCGGCACAACCGGCTCGCCGAGCGGACCCTGCCGGGCACCCGCCCCGCGCTGGCCGGGCTGCCCGCCTCATCGGCCGCGGCCGGCTCCCTGCACGTATAGCAGCTCCAGGATCGCCCGGGTCGCCTCGAACCACCGGTCCAGCCAGCCGGGCGGTGGGACGCTGCCCTTGGGCGGCAGCTCCAGCAGCAGGCCCCGCAACAGCGGGTGGTCGATCAGCGGTTCGGAGGGCTCCACGGGCCAACCGGCCTGCCGGAGCGACGGCTCGGCGAACGGGCCCGGGTGGGCCGAGGGCAGCGACAGGGGTCCGCCGTGCTCGGACACGGGGTAACCGTCGCGGCCCAACTCGGTGTCACCGGCACCCACCTCGGTGAGCATCGTGTCGCGCCGGGCGCTGCGGTACTTCCCGCCGAACCGTTCGGTCTTGCCGGGGCCGTGGGTGAGGTTGTCTGAGCCGATCGTCGTCATCTGCGTATCGCCTGCCTCGCTCGGTTGCCGCCACCTGCGGCGGATCGTCGACCAGCGCCGTACCGAGGGTTCAACGACCCGGGGCGGAAGTGGCGACGGGCCGGCCGGGGAGTGTCCCCGACCGGCCCGCGGTCAACGCCACGCTGCGTTGGTCAGTGTTGGCCGAACGCGCCGTTCCGAGCGTCGGCGACGAAGGCGTTCCATTCCCCGGGGGCGAATACGAGGGCGGGACCTGTCTTGTCCTTCGAGTCCCGTACCCCGACCGCCCCGATCACGTAAGCCACCTCGACACAGTTGTCACAGTTCGGCCCGCTTTTTGAGCTCTTGAACCAGGTCGCCTGCGTCAGGTCCTCGGGGAACCTCTTGGTCGCCATTTCCACAACGGCTCCTCTGCCAGTTCTGCGATGTGTGCTATGGACTCCTCCGGCTCCCGGGCTGCTGCTCGAATGTGATCGAAGATGAAGCTGTACTTCTGTAGCTCGTCGCTCTTCTCCAGGAAGAGCCCACCCGTGGCGTTCTCCGCGTACACGACATCCGGATCAACCGATTCGGGAAAGCTGAGAATGGTGAAGGTCCCGTCCATGCCGGCGTGCGCCCCCACCTCGAAGGGCAGGACCTGCAACGTCACGTTCGGCAGTTCGGCCACCTCCACCAGCCGCCTGAGCTGGTTACGCATCACCGCGTCCCCGCCCACCGGCCGACTCAACACCGCCTCATCGAGCACCACCCACAGATCGACCGGATCGTCCTGGGTCAACAACGACTGACGGCCCAGTCGGACACGCACCCGTTGTTGCACCTGGTCGGCGGTGAAGTCCGGGCGGGCCGCCTGGATCATCGCGCTGGCGTACTCCTCGGTCTCCAGCAGACCGGGTACGACCTGCTGCTCGTACGCGCGGATGGAGCCGGCCGCCGCCTCCAGGCCGACGTACGCCCCGACGAGCACGGTGCTGTAGGGGTGCCACCACCCCTTCTGCCGCGCCTCGCGGGCGATCTGCACCAACTCCTCGCTCTCCGCTCCCACCACCCCGTAGATCCGGAGCATGTCCCGCACGTCACGGGGCGTGGCGGAGGTGTGGCCGGTCTCGATCCGCGAGATCTTGGAGGCGGAGCACTCCAACTGCTCGGCGACGACCTCTATGGTGATGCCGGCACCGTCGCGCAGGCGGCGTAGCTCGGCCCCGAGCCGACGACGCCGGATGGTGGGGCTCCGCCGTTCGCTCATCGCATCGCCCCAGGTGTCGATGACGGGGAAAGCTCGTGCCTCGCGCTCACCCGGTTACCTCCGGTCGGTCGCGCCTGCGTCCACACCCGCCGGGGGCGCGACCGACGGACGGCGGGCGATCGTTCGCGGCAAGGGGTGGAACCGGTCGTCGACCGGCCGCGGCGGGCGGAACCGCGTCCAGTGTGCCGCTCCGGAGTCAGCGTGATCAAGCGCCCGGTTCACGTGTCGCCCTCACGTATCGGCAAAAGTCGACGTGCAACTTGCATCCCGCATCACACTGATGCACTCTGTCCGTATGGTTCGAGTCACTCACCGTTTCCGGTCGATTTCCGGGTGTGATCACCGCCCCGGGCTCGCCCGGCCGGAGGGCTGCCCCGGGCCGCAGGAATCCACGAGGCCCGCCCCGGGTTGATGACCCCGCCGCTGCACGCCCGAAGGCTGCGGCGGCGGGAGCGGTAACACCCGTGAGCAGCCGGGTGATGGTCGGGTGGCGCGATCCACCACCAGCGGGTACGCCCCCGGCCACCACCACATCGAGCACCGGCCCGCGAGGCACAACCCCGTCGCCGGACCCGCATCCGTCCCTGTTCCGCACCGACCGGCCCCGCGACGCCGGCCATATCCTCCCAGGAGCCCATGTGCTTCCCCGCTCCGGTGACGTTCTGCACGTGACCCGCGCCGCCAGTGTGCAGTTCCTCCGACCGATCACCTTCCGGGTGATCCGGGTGCTCGACTGGCCGACGTACGACGGCTGGCTCTGGCTCGACGGCTACCAGCTCAACGCCGCAGGCGACGCGGTCAGCCGCCGCTCGATCTTCGTCCAGCGGGCCGGGCTCACCCAGTTGCGGGCCGCGGCCGTACCGCGTCAGCACACCGCACGGTCGCGCCGGCCGGTCAACCGCGCGCCGATCGCGGTGGGCTGACTCGCCGATTACCCGGCCGGAGGGCGTGCCGCCGCCATAGAATCGGTACGCCCACCCCGGCGAAGTCTCCACCCCGCGCGTATCCGGCCCCTGAACCTGGGATGGCCATGGTCTATCTGCCCGCCGCGCGGCGGCACCACAGGTCCCGCCTCCGACCCGCCTTCGGGATGCTCGCACTGATCGGCGTGGTCCTCACCCTCGTGGTGGTGACCCGCTACCCGGCCGAGTCGGCCACCCGGCTCGCCGAGCCGGTGCCGGCCCCCGAGATCACCGTGGCCGGGCCCACCGACGCCCCCGGCACCGACGACGCCGACGGCACACCGCCCGATCCGGCCGTACCTGCCGACCGGCGTGCCAGCGCCCCGCTCGGGGCCGACACCGACGCCGGGGTCGAAGACCCGCCCGGGGACGCCGTACAGACCGGGGACGACCCGACGGCCGAGGGCGACCCGGCGACCGGTCCCGGGGGAGGTGCCGCGGCCGATCCGGGGACGGCGCAGTCCGGGGTCGGCGGTGGCGGTGCGTCCGCGCTCGCCCAGCCCCGGCACCCGTCGGACGACCGGCGGACCGTCGCCCGGTCGCTGTTCTACTCCGGCCTGCTCGGGCTGGCCATCTCCCTGGCCGGCCTGGGCCTGGTGGGGGCCCGACGCCGGATGTGGTGAGCCGGGCCGGTCACCCGGTGGGGGTGCCGGTCGGGGTGGCGGTGCCGGACGGCGACACCGACGGCTCGGCGGCCACCACCAGGGTCACCTCGTCCCCCGGCGACACCGTCTGACCCGCGCCCGGATCGGTGGACAGGACGGTGCCTGGCGGTCGGTCCGACTCCCGCGTCTGCACCCGGGAGGACAACCCGAGCCGCCCCAGCAGGGCCTCCGCCGTCTCCTGGGAGAGGCCGACCAGCGGCGGCACCGGGATTCCGGCCGGCTCGGTAGTCGGCGCGGTGGTCGGTGGGGTCGTCGGCGGCCCGGTGGTCGGCGGGGTGCTGGGTGGTGCGGTGGTCGGGGCGGCACCCGTCGTCGGCACGGCCGTCGGCGGTGGGGTCGGTGTCCCGTCCGACGAGGTGTCCACCGCCCGCAGGGCCAGCCAGATCCCCGCTCCGACGAGCCCGAGCAGCACGAGCCCGAGCACGCCCAGCAGGATCGGCGTCCACCAGCGCCGGCCGCGCTGCTCCTCGGCGTACCACTCGGTCGGCTCGCCGGGGTCGTCCGCCCGTGCCGCCGGCACCCCGGCCCGGCCGGACCAGACCGGCGCGTCCGTCGCACCGGGCGGCGGCGACCCGCCGGCCGGTGGCAGCGGGCGGGTCGCGTCCACCGGCTCCTGCCGGGCGGTCGCGTCGACCGGGGACGTCCCGCCCGCCGGGGGCCGGTCCGCCGGCAACGGCGCGGTCCGGTCCGCAGCCGGCAGCCGGCCGGTGGCGTCGTCGGGGGGACGGGGCAGTGGGCGGGTCGCGTCGTCGGCGGGTGGGTCCTGGCGGTCGTCGCTCATCGCACGTCCTCTCGCCACCTGGCGGACGGCGGGCGCTCGACCCACCGGGCGAGACCCCGGGCCGGCGCGGCGGTCGTGGCACTCGCCCCACCACGGTAACGGCCGACGCCGGTCATCACCGGTACCGGCGCGGCGACCCGCCCGTCAGGGCGTCGGCGTCGGTGTCGGCTCGGCGGTCGGCGTCGGTCGGTCACCGCAGGAGATGGCGACCTGGTCGTTCCAGTGTGCGGTCGCGTCGGCCGCAGGCACCTGGGCGGTGACCTCGCCACGGTTGCCGGTGGGATACCGGGGGAACAGGCCCACCTCGCCCAGTTCGTCGGCGGCGTCGTCGCAGTCCTCGCCGACCAGGTCCGGCACCTCGACCTCAGGTGCCGGCCCGCTGACCTCCACCCGCACGGTGGTGCCCGGCTTCACCGACGTGTCCTGGGCGGGCACGGTACGGGTCACCGTCCGGCCCGACCCGGTGCCGAACACCAGCCGCCAGCCGAGCTTGCGGTCGTGCAGGGTGTCCCGCGCCTTCTCGAAGTCGAGCCCCACCAGCCGGGGCACGGTCAGCCCGCCACCGGGGGCGGCGGGTGGCGGCGGGGTGGTGGTCCGCACGGCGGTCGGTCCGGCGGTGGTCGGCTCGTCGACCGGGGTGGACGGTCCGCTGGCCGCCGCTGCCGGGGTGGTGCCGGTCTCCGGGTCGCCGGGGTCGGCCAGCACCCACCCGACGGTGCCCCCGACGGCGGCCAGCAGGACCGTCGCCAGGGCGCCGCCGAGCAGCAGCCTGCCCCGGTCCGGCCGGTCCCGGTCCGCAGTGTCCTGTCCGGTGTACTCGTCGTCGTCCATGCCGCTCCCCCGCCTCGTCCCCGAAACGGTACCGGCCGCTGCCCAGCGGTCACCGGCCGTGCTCCGGCGCTCGTCCGACTCGCCGCCTCGACCAGGGAACGCTACAGTCCCGGCATGGCGGGACGGGGCTGGGGAGGATCGGTGCTCACCGCGCTGGGCGTCGCCGCCGGTGTGGGCGCCGCGCAGCTGGGCTTCGGCTACGGCCTGGGCATCATCAACTGGGCGCCGGCCGACGCCGGCGCCACCGAGCCGTCCTGGTTCGCCAGCCTCGCCTGGGCGACCTGGATCGCCGCCGTCTCCACCGTCGCCGGGGCGGTCTGCGCCCAACGGCTGCACGAACGCAGCGGGGACGTCGCCGCAGGTGGCACCCTGCACCGGGTCACCCTCGCGGTCGCGGGCGCGGTCGGCGCGCTGATCACCGTCCTGCTGGTCGCGGTGCCGTCCCGGGCCGCCTCCGTACCGGAGACCTTTTCGCCGCAGACCGTCGCGGCCGGCTACGCCGGGGTGGGTGTACTGGTGGGGTTGGTGGTCGCGGTCTGGGCGCTGCACTCGCGGGCCGCCGCGACGAACGTGATCGCCACCGTCGGCTGGCTGTGGTTGCTGGCCGTCGTCTCCGTCGTCGACGGGGTACTCGCCGGTCGGGGACTGACCAGCGCCCAGCTCGGCATCTGGCAGATCGCCCAGGACAGCCCCCGGTTCTGGTGGCGGGACCACCTCTACTGGCCCGGAGCACTGCTCGCCCTGGGCTCGGCCCTGCTGATCGGCGCGTCGGCCGCCCGACGGGCCGCCCGGACGCCCGAGCTGCGGCTCGGTGCGGTGGTCTCCGGGGCCGCCGGGCCGCTGCTCGTCGCGGTCGCCTACTTCCTCGCCGTGCCCCGGCTGGCCACGATCTCCCCGGCCCAGGTCTCGGCCCACCTCGTCGCGCCGTACGCGGTCATCGTCGGCGCGGCCGGTTCGGTGCTGGTGGCCTCGCTCGCCCAGCGGACCGAGCGACGGGCCGCCGCACGGACCACGCCCCCGGTGCCGCACCCCCGCACCGGGGAACCGGACGAACTGCCGGCCGGCACCGACCCGGCCGTACCCTCCGAACCGGACGTCCCCGGTCGGGGGACCGACCACCCGGCGACCGACGACCCGGGCCCCGGCGACACCTCGGAGGTCACTGCCGGGCCACCCGCCGCCCCGGCGGACGACCCGGCCGGGGATTCCCCGACGCCGGTGACGGAACCAGGTGGCGATGCCGGGCCCCCGGCAGTGGGCCAGGCCCGGCCGGTCCGCCGGGGTCGAAGCACCCCGCCGGCTCCGTCACCCGGTGCAGCCCCGGCCGGTGACGCCCGCGCCGGTGCAGCGCCGGCCGGCCCGGTCACCGACCAGCACCCCGGTTCGCCGGACGGCGGGCAACAGGGCGTCGACCAGGGGGGCGGGGCCCCGCCGACGGGACCGGGCCCGGTGCCCAGGCCCCGCACCGGACGCCGTACCCCCTGACCCGGGTACGGCCTCCCCGGCCGGACGTGGCGACAGCCCCGCCCACCGGTGGCTCAGTCCACCGGCCAGGTGTGCACCGGTTCGTTGCTGCGCTGGAGTTCGGCGTACCGGTTGGCCATGTGGCGCAGCGCCGCGTCCCGGTCGAGGTTGCGGTGGCGTTGCGCGGCCCACACCGTCTCGGTCTGCCAGACCGCCCCGTTGCGGCCGGTACGGCAGCGCTGCTCGATGATGCCGAGCAGCCGGTCCCGTTCGGCGGGGGCGACACCGAACCGGTCCAGCCCGGTGGCCGCCTTCGGCAGCAGCGTGTCGAGGACGAGCTTGGTGACCGGCACCTCGCCGAGGCGGGGCCAGTGCAGCACGGCGTCCATGCCCCGGCGGGCGGCGGCGTGGAAGTTCTCCTCGGCGGAGCTGAAGGTGAGCTGGCTCCAGATCGGCCGGTCGGACTCGGCCAGCCCGCGCGCCAGCCCGAAGTAGAAGGCGGCGTTGGCCAGCATGTCGACCACGGTCGGGCCGGCCGGCAGCACCCGGTTCTCCACCCGCAGGTGCGGACGGCCGTTCATGATGTCGTACACCGGGCGGTTCCAGCGGTAGACGGTGCCGTTGTGCAGCCGCAGCTCGGACAGTTGCGGGACGCCACCGGCGTGCAGCACCTCGACCGGGTCCTCGTCGGCGCAGATCGGCAGCAGCGGCGGGAAGTACCTGACGTTCTCCTCGAACAGGTCGAAGATCGAGGTGATCCAGCGTTCACCGAACCACACCCGGGGGCGTACCCCCTGGGCCTTCAGCTCGTCGGGGCGGGTGTCGGTGGCCTGCTGGAACAGGGCGATGCGGGTTTCGGCCCAGAGTTGCCGGCCGTAGAGGAACGGCGAGTTCGCGCCGACGGCGACCTGGACGCCGGCGATGGCCTGGGAGGCGTTCCAGTAGTCGGCGAAGCTGTCCGGCGCGACCTGGAGGTGGAACTGGAGGCTGGTGCAGGCGGCCTCGGGGACGATCGAGTCGGTGTGCGTCCGCAGCCGCTCGACCCCCCTGATGTCCAGTTCGATGTCCTCGCCCCGGGCGCCGACGATCTGGTCGTTGAGCACCCGGTACCGCTCGTTGGTGGACAGGTTGTCGGCCACCAGGTGCCGTTCGGTCAGGGTGGGCAGGATGCCGACCATGACGATCCGGGCGTTGGAACGGGCCGCCCGTTCGTCGGCCCGGGTGAGGCTGCTACGCAGGTCGGTCTCGTAGTTGGCGAAGCCGGCCCCCTCGATGAGCCGGGGTGCCGCGTTCAGTTCCAGGTTGAACTGTCCCAGTTCGGTCTGGAAGAGCGGGTCGGCGATGGCGGCGAGGATCTCGTCGTTGCGCATCGCCGGTTCGGCGTCCGGGTCCATCAGGTTGAGTTCGATCTCCAGTCCGGTCATCGGCCGGTCGGCGTCGAAGCCGAAGTCGTCGAGCATCAACGCGAAGACGTCCAGGCAGCGCCGCACCTTCTGCCGGTAGCGGACCCGGTCCTCCCGGGAGAACGCGCCCTGCTCGACGTCCCTACCCATGTTTCCTCCAGGCGTGAGACGCGCGGGACGGTGACCGTCCCGGCGCGCAGTGTGAACCACCATAAGAGCGCCCACGCGCCGAGGCCAGTGCCCACCGGGTATGCGCTGTCCCGCTTCTCTACCCAGCGGCCGTCCACCAGCACCGGATGTCGCCGTCGCCGGGCAGTGACAATCCGCACGCGCAAACGCCGGGGCCCCCGCTCGTGGTGAGCGGGGGCCCCGGCGTGCCGGGCTCAGGCCTGCCGGATGGCCTCGCCCTCGATCTCGATCTTGATCTTCTTGCCGACCAGTACGCCACCGGTCTCCAGGGCGACGTTCCAGGTCAGGCCGAAGTCCTCGCGGTCGATCTCGGTGCTGGCGGTGAAGCCGAACACGTCGGTGCCGAACGGGGTGCGGCCGACACCCTCGAACTCGACCTCCAGCTCGACCTGGCGGGTGACGCCCTTGATGGTGAGGTCACCGAGCAGGACGAACTCGTTGCCGTCGTGGGACTTCACGGCGGTGCTGCGGTACTCCAGCGTCGGGAACTGCTCGACGTCGAGGAACTCGGGGCTGCGCAGGTGGCCGTCCCGGTCGGCCTGGGCGGTGTTGATGCTGGCCGCCTGGATGGTGGCGGTGACCGAGGACTGCAGCGGGTTCTCGGCGACGGTGATGGTGGCGGTGGCGTCGGCGAACTCGCCGCGTACCTTGCTGACCATCATGTGCCGGGCGACGAAGCCCACCCGCTTGTGCGCGGCGTCCAGCAGGTAGGTGCCGGCGGCGGGGATGGTGAGGCCGTCCCAGTCGCGGGTAACCGACTCGGTGCTGGTCATGTAACTGCCCTCCGGGGAAGATTGTTTAGTAGCCCAACGACTGCCTGAGCAACTATAACCGCAGCAATATTCCCCGTGTCAAGCACTGTTAGGATGGCCAGGTGGACGAGACTGTGTTCGACGACCCCCGGATCACCGCCGTCGGCCTCCTGGTCGAGGCGCACGCCGGGCTGACCGCCCGGTTCACCGCGCAGTACGAGGAGCACGGCGTCTCCGCGGTCGAGTTCGAGGTGCTGATGCGCCTGGCCCGCTCCCCCGGCAACCAACTGCGGATGACCGACCTCGCCGCCCAGACCTCCCTGTCCACCAGCGGCGTCACCCGGGTGGTGGACCGGATGGAGCGCGACGGGCTGCTCCGGCGCCGCGCCTGTCCGTCCGACCGGCGCAGCTCGTACGCGGTGGTCACCCCGGCCGGCATGCAGCGGCTGGACGAGACCCTGCCCGGCCATCTCCAGATCATCGAGCAGTGGTTCACCGGCCAACTCGAACCCGACACCCTCGCCGCCATGCTGGACGGCCTGCGCCGGGTACGCGACGCCGTCCACCCGGGGGCGACCGCCGGCAGCACCGACCAGGCCCCGACCGACGAGCCGCCGTCGGCCTGCTGACCATCCGCCAACAAGACACCGGGCCGACCGGCAGAAAAAGCGGCAGAACTCGTCGGACCCACCGGTCGCAGAGCCGCCGATCGCCGCAAAACGGACGGCCCGGCTGGCTAGCCTTCATCGCGCGGGGGAGCACCGGGGGGTGCTGGCGCGAGCGATCGAGCGAGGGGTTTGACCAGGGGGCCCGTTCGCTCGCGCCACCCCCGCGCCTAGCCCAGCAGGCGTTCCTCGTCCGGTAACAGCCGGATGCCGCCGCGTCGGCACGCCTGCGCCAGCCGCTCCCGCACCTCGGCGGAACCGGTGCTCACGGCCAGCCCGACCAGGGCTTCGACCATGTCCCGCCGGTCCTGACCGGCCGCACCGGCAGCCTCCGCCACCGCGAACCACTCCGCCGCCAGCTCCCGGTCCCCCCGGTGCCGGGCCATCGTGCCCTCGATCAGCGCGCAGACCGACTCCTCCGCCCGGACCGGCCCGCCCCCGCCCGGACGCCCCCCGGCCACGCCCGCCTCCGACCGGGACCCGGGCGGCGACGGACGACCGTCGCAGCGCAGCTCGGCCAGGATCTCGGCGGCCTCGTCCAGCCGGCCCGACCGGGCCAACGCCAGGCCCACCGTGCCGAGCACCCGCCGCCGGTGCGCCGGATCACCCACCCCGGCCAGCGCCGCGACCACCCGCCGGCCCTGGTCCACCGCGTCACCGTGACGGCCCTCCAGCCGGGCCACCTCGGCCAGGTCGGCACGGGCCAGCAGGCGCAGCCGGGGCTCCCCGCACTGGGCGGCGAGCCGGTCCACCGCGGCCAGCCGACGCCGGGCCGCCGACAGATCGGCGAGGCGGATCTCGTGCCAGGCCAGGTGGTGCTGGGCGACCGCCATGTCCCTGGTCCGACCGTGCCGGGTGGCCAGGGTCAGCACCGCCTGCGCCTGCTCGGCCGCCTCGTCGTAGCCACCGGTCGCGACCAGCAGGGTGCCGAGGACGGTCCGCGCCGCCAACTCCCCGGCCACGTCGGCCCGCCCGGCGAGCACCGCGAGCGCGGCACGGGCGGCGGGCAGCTCCTGCGCCGCCGCGCCGTGCTCGGCGGCCAGCCGGGCCACCCCGAGCAGCGCCCAGGCCCGCAGCACCGGATCGGCGTCGGCGGTACGGGGATCGGCGAGCAGCCGGCACAGCCACTGCCGGCCGCTGACGTCCCGCCCCCGCATCCGCCACCAGCGGGTCAGCTCGGCGGCCAGCCGCAGCGCGGTGACCGGATCGTCGCCGGCGGCGTGCGCCAGCGCCGCGCCGATGTCACCGGTCGCCTCGTCGAGCTGACGGACCGCCGCCGGCTGTCGCGCCCCGACCAGGTCCGGCGCGGTACGGGTCACCAACCGGGTGATCACCACGGCGTGCCGGCGGCGGATGGCGGTCAGCTCGCCCCGGCCGGTGGCCTGTTCGACGGCGTACTCACGGACCGCGTCGAGCAGACGGAACCGCAGTGGCCCGGCACCCCGGACACTGAGCAGGCCCAACTCGACCAGCCGGTCGAGCAGCGGCACCGGGTCGACCACCCCCGACGGGTCCGGGTCGGCCTCGTCGGCGAGCAGTTCCTCGGCCAGCTCCACCGACCACCGGTTGGCGAACACCGAGAGCCGGCGTAGCGCCGCCTGCTCCCACCCGTCGAGCAGCCGGTAGCTGGTGGCGACCGCCTCGCGCAGGGTCACCGCGACCGTGGACCGGGCCGGGTCGTCGGTACGCCCCGGCGGCGCGGCCTCCCACCCCCGCCCGCCGAGATCCGGGCCGGCCAGGTCGAGCACCCGGTCGCCGTACCTGTCGAGCAGTTCGGGCAGGTCGAGGATGCGGCCCCGGGCCGCCATCAGCTCGATCGCCAGCGGCAGGCCGTCGAGCCGGCGGACCAGCGCGGTGAGGGCGGGCAGCTCGTCCGGGCCGGGTGGTTCCGGGCGGACCCGGGTCAGCCGGGCGGTGAACAGGGCCGCCGCCGGCCACCGGGCCAGCTCGTCCGGGTCGACCACCCCGGCGGGAGGCACCTCCAGCGGGGCCACCGGGCGGACGAGTTCGCCGGGGACGCCGACCGGATGCCGACCGGTCGCCACCACCCGCAGGGTGGGCACCGCCGCGACGAGCAGGTGTACCACCTCGGCCACCGGGTCCGGGGCCCGTTCGACCGCGTCGACCAGCAGCAGCGCCGGGCGACCCCGCAGCCGGGCGGCCAACTCGGCGAGCCGGGCCGCGCCGAGCACCGCGCAGGCCGCGGCGAGCACGTCGCCGGCGTCGGAGCCGGTACCGACCAGCACCCCGGCCACCCCGCCCGGGTGGGCGTCGGCCACCGCGTGCGCCACGGCCAGGGCGAGCGCGGTCTTGCCCACCCCGGCCAGGCCGACCAGGCTCAGCACCGGCGGCCAGCCGTCGCCGGTCAGCAGAGCAGTCAGCTCGTCGAGTTCCCGTTCCCGGCCGATCAGCTCGACCGGCGGGGGCAGCGCCATCGGCGTACCCGGGAGGTCGGGGTCGCGGGGGACGGTGCCGGCGGGTGTGCGGTGCGGCAGCCCGGCGACGCCCGGGGTCGGGACGGCCGCCGCCCGGCCCCGGGCGCTGGCGAGGAAGCCGGCGCGCGCCGCGCCGGTCAGGCCGAGCGCCCCGGCGATCAGCTCGGCGGTGGTGCGGTGCGGCCGGTGGGCCCGGCCGCGTTCCAGGTCGCGGACCGTCCGCACGCCGACCCCGGCCCGCTGTGCCAGGTCGGTCTGGGTGAGACCGGCGGCCAGGCGGTGGGCCCGCACCAGCTCCCCGATCGGGGTACGACCACCCGCGGGCGAGTGATCATGATCCGGGGTCATGGGCAGGAAGGGTACGGACGGGATACGACGCCGGGCAGCCCTTCGTCGGTCTACTGACGAAGGGCTGCGGATACCCGACAGAGCCCCGTTTCCGCCCGGCGGCGGCCCCGGTCCGGAGGTACGGTCAGAGGCCCAGGTCGCGGGCGATGATCATGCGCTGTACCTCGGAGGTGCCCTCGCCGATCTCCAGGATCTTGGAGTCCCGCCAGAACCGGGCCACCGGATACTCGTTCATGAAGCCGTAGCCCCCGTGGATCTGGGTGGCCTCCCGGGCGTTGTCCACCGCGACGGTGCTGGCGTGCAGCTTGGCGATCGCCGCCTGCCGCTTGAACGGCTCACCGGCGAGCATCCGCGCGGCGGCGTCGTGGTAGGCCAGCCGGGCGGTGTGCGCCTTCAGCTCCATGTCGGCGATCTTGAACTGGATGGCCTGGTAGTTGCCGATCGGCTGCCCGAACGCCTGGCGCTCCTTCGCGTACTTCAGCGACTCGTCGACGCAGCCCTGGGCGAGGCCGACGGCCAGCGCGGCGATGGCGATCCGCCCCTCGTCGAGGATCCGCAGGAACTGGGCGAAGCCCCGGCCCCGCGCGCCGAGCAGGTTCCCGGCCGGTACCCGGCAGTCGTCGAAGGTCAGCTCGTGGGTGTCCGAGGCGTTCCACCCCACCTTCGAGTACCCCGGCGCGACGGTGAAGCCGGGTGTCCCCGACGGCACGATGATGGTGGACAGCTCCTTCGAGCCGTCCGGATTGGTGCCGGTGACCGCGGTGACCGTGACCAGCGCGGTGATGTCGGTGCCCGAGTTGGTGATGAACGCCTTCGAGCCGTTGATCACCCACTCGTCGCCGTCCAGGACGGCCCGGGTCTGGGTGCCGCCCGCGTCCGAGCCGGTGCCCGGCTCGGTCAGCCCGAACCCCGCGAGGGCCTCCCCGCTGAGCAGCTTCGGCAGCCAGCGGGCCTTCTGCTCGGCGGTGCCGAACCGGAAGATCGGCATCGCGCCCAGGGAGACCGCCGCCTCCAGGGTGATCGCCACGCTGGAGTCGACCCGGGCCAGTTCCTCCAGGGCCAGGCAGAGCGCGAAGTAGTCGCCGCCCATGCCGCCGTGCTCCTCGGGGAAGGGCAGGCCGAACAGCCCCATCTTGCCCATCTGCCGGACGATCTCGTACGGGAAGGTGTGCCGCTCGTAGTGCTCGGCGATCACCGGGGCGACCGCCTCGCGGGCGAAGTCCCGCACGCTCTCCCGCAGCGCCTCGTGCTCCTCGCTGAGCCGGAAGTCCATCGGTTCCTCCTGTACGGGTGCCGCCCCGGACGCTCGTGACGCCGGGACGACGGATCGGTTGGACGACCGGTCGGACCCGGTCGACGGCGGTGGCTCGCTGGCGGTGGCTCGGTGCCGGCCGGTCGGGCCGGTGGTGGGTCCCCGGCCGGTCAGACCGGGGTGACCCCGTGCCGGCGACGGGAGAAGTGCCGGTCCTTGCTGCGGGCCGCGGCGAACCGGCGGACCAGTTCGGCGCGCAGCTCGTGCGGTTCGACGATCGCGTCGATGACCAGCTCGCTGGCGAGCCGCACCACGTCGATGTCCCGCTCGTACTCGGCCCGCCTGGCGGCGACGAAGGCGGCCCGTTCGGCCTCGTCGGCGATCGCCGCGATCTTGTTGGCGTAGACGGCGTTGACCGCCGCCTCGGCCCCCATCACCGCGATCTTCGCGGTGGGCAGGGCGATCGTCGCGTCCGGCGCGAAGCCGGGGCCGGCCATCGCGTACAGGCCCGCGCCGTACGCCTTGCGGACCACCACACAGATCTTGGGTACGGTCGCCTCGGAGATCGCGGTGATCATCTTGGCCCCGTGCCGGATGATGCCCTGCTTCTCCACCGCACTGCCGACCATGAACCCGGGCACGTCGCTCAGGAACAGCAGCGGCACGTTGAACGCGTCGCAGAGCTGCACGAACCGGGTCGCCTTGTCGGCGGAGTCGACGAAGAGCACGCCGCCCTTGAACATCGAGTTATTGCCGACCACGCCGACGACCTCGCCGTCCAGCCGGCCGAACCCGATGGTCAGCTCCTTCGCCCAGAGCGCCTGGATCTCGAAGAACGAACCCTCGTCGAGCAGGCCCTTGACGTACCGGCGCATGTCGAACGCCTGCCGCTCGCTGGCCGGCACCAACGCGGCGAGATCGGCCTTCTCCGGCGCGGCGACGGCCGGCGCGGCCGGCGGTTGCTGCTGCCAGTTGGAGGGCAGGTACGACAGGTAGGTCTTCACCACGTCGAGCGCGTCGGCCTCGGTCCTGCACAGGAAGTGCCCCACGCCGGACTCGGCGCAGTGCACCCGGGCCCCGCCCATCGCCTCCAGGGTGGTCTTCTCCCCGGTGACCATCTCGACCATCCGGTCGGAGCCGAGGTACATGCTGGCGTTGCCCTCGACCATGGCCACCACGTCGCAGAACGCCGGGATGTACGCCCCTCCGGCGGCGCTCGGCCCGAACAGCGCGCAGACCTGCGGGATCGCCCCGGAGGCGCGGACCTGGTTCCAGAAGATCTTGCCGGCGCCCCGGGGGCCGGGGAAGAGGTCGACCTGGTCGGTGATCCGGGCACCGGCCGAGTCGACCAGGTAGACCATCGGCACGCCTGTCGAGTAGGCCCGCTCGATGATCCGGATGATCTTCTCGACGGTACGCGCGCCCCAACTGCCGGCCTTGACCGTGGAGTCGTTGGCCATCAGGCAGACCGGCCGACCGTCGATGGTGGCGGTGCCGGTGACCACGCCGTCGGCGGGCAGCCCCTCGGCCAGGGCGTTGGCGTAGAGCCCGTCCTCGACGAAGGAGCCCTCGTCGACCAGGAGCGCGACCCGTTCGCGGGCGAAGAGCTTGCCCTTGCCGGCGTTGGCCGCGTGGTACTTGTCGGCGCCGCCGGAGCGGGCCCGCTTGCGTAGCTGCTCCAGTGCCTCACCGTCGAGCGTCACGCCGACCCCCTCGCCCCGCGCCTCGTGGGCGCGCCCGCCCGCCATGCCGCCGGGGGCGTCGTGGTGGACGCGCCGACCAGCCTGAACGATCGTTAGGCTAGCGCATCCGGGCCCCACCCGACCACCCGACCGACTTCCGCCCCGGATATTGATACTCAACTATCGATATGGCTACGCTCCAGACACCCCCTCCGGATTGGAGTGAGTCATGAACTCACGCGTCAAGCGCCTCGCCGTCGCCGCCCTGGCGACGGCGACCGCGACCCTCGGCCTCACGGTCGCCAACCCCGCGCCCGCCTCCGCCGCGATGACCATCTGCTACAACACCAGCCAGGCGCCCAGCTACGCGGGTATCGCCAACCAGGCCGCGTCGATCTGGAACAACGCCACCACCAACCTGACGCTCACCGCGAACTGCGGCACCAACCTGCGGATCTACCAGATCACCGGCGGCGGCTCGTACGCCCAGCGCACCAGCCTCGGCAACGGCCGGGTCTACATCGACACCCAGCAGGCCGCCCAGTACAGCCCGCTGCGGATCATGACCCACGAGATCGGGCACATCCTCGGCCTGCCCGACAACTACAACGGCAACTGCGCGATCCTGATGTCGGGCGGCAGCGCCGGCACGAGCTGCACCAACCCGTACCCGAGCACCACCGAGGCGAACCGGGTGAGCAGCCTGTTCGCCGGCACGCTCAGCGCCAACGACCGCCGCAGCAGCACCGGCAGCCAGGTCTTCAAGGACAGCTGGCCGGGTCTGCTCAGCGTCGGCTGACCCACGACGTGACCCGACGGAGGGGCCGGCACCGCGCCGGCCCCTCCCCGCGTCTCCCGGGGGTCGCACGTTGCCGCCACGACGGCGCTGTAGCGGCATCGACCACCTGCCGACACCGCTACGGGGACGCAACGGAGTCGATCAACCGGGTCGCCCCTCAGCGGGCGGTCAGCCGGGTACGCGGGCCGGCCCGCAGCACTCCCGACGGCAGCCGCTTGCCGAGCAGCTCCTCGGCCAACTCGGCGACCCCGATCAGGGCGTCCAGGTCGATGCCGGTGTCGATGCCCATGTCGTGCAGCATGTGCACCGCCTCCTCGGTGGCCAGGTTCCCGCTCGCCCCCGGCGCGTACGGGCAGCCGCCCAGACCGCCGACGCTGGCGTCGAACTCGGTGACCCCCAGCTCCAGGGCGGTCAGCAGGTTCGCCAGCGCGGTACCCCGGGTGTTGTGGAAGTGCAGCAGCACCGGCACGTCGGGCTCCCGGTCGCGGACGGCGGTGACCAGCTCCCGGACCCGCCGGGGCGTACCCATGCCGGTGGTGTCGCCGAACGCGACCCGGTCGGCGCCGTCGCGGACCACCCGCTCGACGATCCCGGCGACCCGCCCCGGGTCGACGTCCCCCTCGTACGGGCAGCCGAAGCTGGTCGCCACGATCACCTCGGCCCGCGCGCCCGCGCCGTGCAGCAGGTCGATCAGCTCGGCGATGTCGTCGAGCGACTCGTCGGTGGAGCGGTTGACGTTGCGCCGGTTGTGCGTGTCGCTCGCCGAGACCACCACCTCGATCTCGGTGAATCCGGCGGCCAGGGCCCGCTGGGCACCCTTCGTGTTGGGCACCAGCGCCGAGTAGCGGACCCCCTCGGCCCTCCCGGCCTGCCGCCACACCTCGTCGGCGTCGGCCATCTGCGGGATCGCCCTGGGATGCACGAACGACACCGCCTCGATCCGACGCACGCCGGTGCCCGAGAGGGCGTCGAGCAACCGCACCTTGGCCCCGGTGGGGATCGGCTCCTCGTTCTGGAGCCCGTCACGGGGCCCGACCTCGCGGATCGACACCGCCGCTGGCATCTGACTCATGGTCACCTCGCTGTGACATCGGGTCGCCGGAGAGTGGTCCCGGGCCGCCGCCCCTCGTGGGGACGACGACCGGCGACGCCGGACGACCGGTGGTCCCCCCAGGGAACCACCTGACCGACCGCCGCCGCCACGCCGCGCCGGGGTCAGCGCATCCGGCCGACGATGCCGGTGTCGTAGTCGCCGGAGACGAACTCCTCGTTGGTCAGCAGCTCGGCGAAGAAGGGCAGGTTGTTCTTCGGGCCGGCCAGCGCGAAGTCGGCCACCGCCGTGCGGGCCCGCCCGATCGCCTCGGCCCGGTCCGCCCCGGTGACGACGAGCTTGGCCAGCAGGCTGTCGTAGAACGGGGTCACGGTGTTGCCGGCGACGTACCCGGAGTCGACGCGTACCCCCTCGCCGGTCGGCTCCACCCAGGTGCTGATGACGCCGGGTCCGGGCAGGAACCGCTTCGGGTCCTCCGCGTTGATCCGCAGCTCAATCGCGTGCCCGCGCGGGGTCAGCGCGTCCGGGTCGAAGGTCGGTGGCAGGCCGGCCGCCACCCGCAGCTGCTCCTCGACCAGGTCGACGCCGTAGACCAGCTCGGTCACCGGGTGCTCCACCTGGAGCCGGGTGTTCATCTCCAGGAAGAAGAACTCCTGCGTGGCCGGGTCCAGCAGGCATTCGACGGTGCCCGCGTTGCGGTAGCCGACCGCCTCGCCGGCCCGCACGGCGGCGGCCAGGAACCGCGCCCGCAGCTCCGGCGAGACCGCCGGGGAGGGGGACTCCTCGACCAGCTTCTGGTTGCGCCGCTGCACCGAGCACTCCCGCTCGCCGAGCGCCACCACCCGGCCGTCGGCCAGGCCGAGGATCTGCACCTCGACGTGGCGTACCCGGGGGAAGTAGCGCTCGATGAGCACCGAGCCGTCGCCGAACATCCGCTCGGCGAACGCGCGGACCTTGTCGTACTCGGTGCGCAGCGCGGCCTCGTCGGCGGCCACGGCCATGCCCATCCCGCCGCCACCGGCGGCGGCCTTGACCATCACCGGGTAGCCGATCTCCGTGGCGGCGGCGACCGCCGCGTCGAGGTCGGTGGCCGGTTCGGTGGTACCGGGCGCGACCGGCACCCCGGCCGCCGCCATCAGGTTCCGTGCGTTGATCTTGTCGCCCATCGCGGTGATCGCGTCCGCGCCGGGCCCCACCCAGACCAGCCCGCGGTCCTGCACGGTACGGGCGAAGTCGGCGTTCTCCGACAGGAAGCCGTAGCCGGGGTGGATCGCCTGCGCGCCGGTGGACCCGGCGGCGGCCAGGATCGCCTCCACGTTGCGGTAGCTCTGGGCCGGGTTCGCCGGTCCCACGCACACCGCCTCGTCGGCCTCGACCACGAACGGCAGGTCGACGTCGGCCTCCGAGTGCACCGCGACCGCGCGGATGCCGAGCCGCTTCGCGGTACGGATGATCCGGCGGGCGATCTCGCCCCGGTTGGCGACCAACAGCGACTCGATCATGTTTCCTCCAGCGTCCAGGGTGGGGACGGATGCTCAACGTCCGGGGTGGGGACGGATGCCAGGAAACCACGGTCGGGCCGGCGGCCACGAGTCGGGCGGAAGGGTCAGGAGTCGGTCTCGGCGAGCAGGGCGGCCGACGCGGCGGCCCGTAGCAGCGCCGCCCGACGCCGCCTGTCGACCTCGCCGCCGAGGAACGGGGTCGAGTTCATCAGGCCGAACGCGGCGTGCGCCAGCACCCGCGCCTCTCCGGCGGGCAGCCCCGGGTGCAGCGCGGTCAGCACGGTCACCCACTCCTCGACGTACAGCCGCTGGAGCTTGCGGATACGGCGGCGCGGCTCGTCCGGGAGGCGGTCCAGCTCGTGCAGGTGCAGGGCGATCACGGCCGGGTTCGCCAGCGCGAAGTCGACGTGGAAGTCGATCAGGGACTCCAGCGCGCCACGCGGGTCGCCCGGACGGCTCGCCGCCCGGTCCCGGCCACCGTCGAGCAGCCCCTCGCTGACCGGGATCAGCGCGGCGGCCAGCATCGCCTCCTTGCCGGCGAAGTGGTGGTAGAGGGCGGGACCGGTCACCCCGGCGGCCGCACCGATGTCGTCCATGGAGACCCCGTGGTAGCCACGGGCGGCGAAGAGCCCGACAGCGATCTCCAGGATCTCGTCGCGCCTCGACCGGCGCCGGCCCGCGCTGCCTGCGCTGCCCCTTGCCTGCTGCCCCACAGTCACCTGGCAAGCGTAGACCTCGACCCGGACACCGGGGCCCCTCGGTTACCCGCGGGTTCACCAGGCGGACAGCGACCGCCGGACGCGCCCCGGGTCGCGCCCCCGGACCGGGTGCCGGCGGCGGCCGTCGGGTGCCGCCGGTGATCGCCGGACGGCGTGCCCCGCCGGCCCTAGCCTGGAAGGGGAGGGAGGGTGGGATGACGGCACGACGGCCGGACCGGTCGCTGCTGCTCGCCGGTGGCCTGCTGGTCGGCGCGGGCATCTTCGACGTGCTGTCCGGGATCGGCGACGTCGACAGCGGCGACGTCTACGTCTCGCTGCACGCCGACGGGCTCGTCTTCTACGACCTCACCAACTGGGCCTGGCTGCACGTGGCGAGCGGGGTGCTGCTGGTGGCGACCGGCCTGGTCGTCGCGCTCGCCCGCCGCCGCTGGGTGACCGCCGCCATGGTGGTCGGCGCGGCGGTCGTCGTCGTGCACCTGCTGTTCGCGCCGTACCACCCGATCGAGGCGTTGATCGTGATGGGACTGACCCTCGCCGCCGTCCGGCTGGTCGTCCGACACCGACGCGGCAACCGGGACGACGCTCAGGTCAGGAAGGTTGGCAGACCTTCCCGGTGAAGGACGGGTCCGGTTGGCGGACGTCGTTCCAGGCGGGGTTGACCCGGATCGCCAGTGGTGGCGCCTGCCAGCCCGCGCCGAGCTGCTGGAGCAGCGGATACTCCCGCCGCATCCGGCTCTCGGGCACCCCGGCGAGGAAGTGGATCAGACGGTCCTGGACCAGTGAGCGGCCCAGCAGCCCGCCGTGCACCCCGGGCATCTGGAACACGGGGATGCCTGTGTAGTCGCCCGGCGGCGCCTCGGTGGCCGTGGTCGTCGGCAGGAAGGCCACCATCCGCACGCCCGGCACCTGGCACATCAACTGGTTGCGGTAAAAGGGCGCATTGTCCAGCAGGGAGCGGATGAACGGCTCGTCCGGCCCGGCGTCGGTGACCCCGAACAGTCCGATCGCCCCGAGCAGGGCCCGTAGCTGCCAGCCGGTGGCCACCCCCCAGCCGTGGGACGCCCCGGCCGGCGGGTAGTACGCCCGCCCCGCGTTGATCAACGGGCTGAACATGACCAGGGTGTCCACCGCCGGGTGCGGGCGCTGCGCGAGGTAGGTGCGGGCGAGCATCGCCCCCTCGCTCTCCCCGATCAGGGCGACCGGCCGGCCGGTACGCCCGTGCAGGCGGTCCACCTGCGTCTGGAGCAGGGCGGTCCCGCTCTCCAGCGACCGGTTGGTGTCCGACGACCGGTACGGCAGCGGTCGACCGTCCCCGCCCAGCCCCCGGTAGGAGAACCGTTCCACGTTCGCGTCGACGGGCGGGGTGCCGTCGTAGGCGGACCCGTGACCGGCGAGGACGATCACCGCGTGCCGTACGTCGGTGGGCAGCCGTTGCCCGAGCACCACCTGCTCGATACTCACCCCGGCCGGGACGACCTGCACCAGCAGGGGGATCGTCAGCGGCACGGCGAGGGCCAGCGCGACGGCGATCGGGGTGACCGGCACCCGCGCCCAGCGCACCCGGGAGGTCAGCACGGCGACGTGCACGGTGCGTTCCCAGAGCAGCCCGTTGGCCGCTCCGGCGAGCAGCGCGACGGGCACCGTCCACCAGCCGGGGACGCTCCAGCACAGCGCGCTGGCCACGGTGAGCACCACGAAGTTCAGCAGCGACCAACCGACCAGGGAGATCGACGGCAATCCGCGCCACCATGGCCCGACCACGGCGGCGCGTTGCAGGAACGGCGCGAGCAGGAACATCGGCAGCAGCGAGGCGAGCAGCACCCAGGAGAGCGCGACCACCGAGGCGGCCACCGAGATCAACGCCCAGGGGGCGACCAGCACGACGACCACCGCGGACAGGCCGAGGTTGCGTCCGAGCAGCCAGCGCAGGCCGGGCCGGGCCGCCTCGGCGGGCCAGGCGAGTACGACCAGCCCGGTGGTGAGCAGTGCCCGGAACCCGATCACCAGCAGCAGTCCGACCAGGAAGTCGGGCCACGAGTCGTGGTAGACGTACAGCCAGCGCAGGTCGTGGTAGGTGTCGTACGGCCAGACGGCGGTCACCTGGGAGGACAGCCCCTCGGCGGCGACGAACCCGAGGCGTACCAGTAGCAACGCCTCGATCGCCGGGGGCAGGGCGGCCAGGGCGCACAGCGCCATCAGCCGGGCTCGCGGTCGGTGCACGCCCTGTCTCCTCACCGGGTATCCGGGGCTCCACCAGCAGATTCCCCCGCCCGGTGCCCCCGGTCGGGGGGAACCGCCGATTTACCGCCGGACGGGCGGGGGACGCAAGTGGGCGGATGTCGCGGTATCCCGGATCGGGGACACCGCAACATCCGCCCAAGTGCGATCGAGGGCCGGCCGGGGTCGGCCCGGCGGAGGGCCGGTCAGCCGGCCAGGCCGCCGGGCTGGTCGCCCCGGACCACGGGGGCCCGGACCAGGTTGCCCCACTCGGTCCACGAACCGTCGTAGTTGCGTACCTGCGGGAAGCCCAGCAGGTGGTGCAGCACGAACCAGGTGTGGCTGGACCGTTCACCGATCCGGCAGTAGGCCACCACGTCGTCGGCGGGGCTCAGCCCGAGCTGGTCGGTGTAGATGGCCCGCAGTTCGTCGGCCGACTTGAAGGTGCCGTCGTCGTTCGCGGCGGACTTCCACGGCTTGCTCACCGCGCCCGGGATGTGCCCGCCGCGCAGCGCGCCCTCCTGCGGATAGTCGGGCATGTGCAGCATCTCGCCGGTGTACTCGCCAGGCGAGCGGACGTCGACGAGCGGCCGGCCCGCCGCCACGTGCGCCATCACCTGCTCCCGGTACGCCCGGACCGGCGCGTCGTTACGCTGCGGCACCGGATAGTCGGCGCGCGGCCGGACCGTCTTCTCCCGGGTCAACTCACGCCCCTCGGCGATCCACTTCTGCCGGCCGCCGTCGAGCAGCCGCACGTCGGAGTGGCCGAACAGGGTGAACACCCACAGCGCGTACGCGGCCCACCAGTTGAAGTTGTCGCCGTAGAAGACCACCGTGTCGTCGCGGCCGATGCCCTTGGCCGCGCACAGCTCGGCGAAGCTCTCCGCGTCCAGGTAGTCCCGGGTCACCTGGTCGTTCAGCTCGGTGTGCCAGTCGACCTTGACGGCCCCGGGGATATGACCGGTGTCATAGAGCAGCACGTCCTCGTCGGATTCGACCACGACGAGACCCTCGTCGCCGAGGTGTTCGGCCAACCATTCGGTGGTGACCAGCCGCTGCGGGTCGGCGTACGACTGGAGGCGGGGATGCGGATCACTCGGCACAGACATGAGCCCCAAGTTACGCCGGAATCCGGGGCGTCGACCGCCCAACGGCACCGGACCACCGCCGGCCGGGCCGGCGGTGGTCCGGCTGTCGGTGGTCCGGCCAGCGGCGGTCGGCCCGGTCAGCGGCGGGCCGAGCGGTCAGGCGCGGCGGTGTACCAGGCGGCCGGCGACCACGGTGGCGAGACACTGGCCGTCGTCGGCGAAGACGGCCAGGTCGGCGCGGCTACCGACGGTGAGGGCCAGGGGTCGAGCCACGTCGAGGACCGCCACGTCGTTACGGGCCGCCGCCGCCCGCAGCGCCGGGTCGGTCAGGTGCCCGGCGAGCACCGCACCGACGCCCATCCGCAGCAAGGCGTGCACCCGTTCCCGTGGGCTGGCCGCCGGGGGCAGCGGCCCGTCGTGCACCAGCGCCGGCCCGAGGGTGCCGGGCCACCGCCGCACCCGCACCGTCGGGTACGCCTGCTTCAGCTCCCCGACCGGCCCGACCGCCTCGATCCGGTCCCCGTCGACCAGCACCGCCCAGCCCGACAGCGACCCACCGTCGCCCGCGGCGGGCGGGTCGGGCAGCGACTCACCCTCGGCCGGAGCCGGCTGACCCGGCGGCGGCCCGTCGTTCCGGGTGAGGCGCAGCAGGGGGGCGGTGTGCAGGGTGCGCACGTCAGTCGGTGACCGGGCCGAGAATCGGACGCTTCGCGGTGACCGTGTCGCCGGAGGACCGGCCGGTGAGTCGACGGGTGATCCACGGGGCCAGGTGCCGGCCGACCCAGCTCAGGTCGGCGGCGCGGGCGGCGAGCCACGGGGTGGCGGCCGGGCGCTCCGGCACCATCAGCCACTCCTCGTCGCAGCCCACCCCGAGCGTGGTCAGCACCTGGGCGGCGACCCGCCGGTGCCCGGCGGCGGACAGGTGCAGCCGGTCGGGGCTCCAGAGCATCGGGTTGAGCCGGAACGTGTCGTCGGCGAACAGGTCGATCAGGATCGCGCCGTGCCGCTCGGCGATCTCGCCGATGATCCGGTTGATCAGCGCGATCCGGGGGGAGACGAGGCGCTGGCCGGGCAGCCGGGCCAGCACGTCGGCGAACCGGAAGAGGATCACGTCGGAACCGTTGGCGCGCAGTCGGGCCACCACGGCGTCGAACCGGGTCGCCAACGCGTCCGGGTCGAAGGTACGGCGCAGCACGTCGTTGCCGCCGGCCGCGAAGCTGACCAGGTCGGGCTTCATGGCGAGCGCGGCGGGCACCTGCTCGGCGACGACACTCGGGAAGAGCCGGCCCCGGATGGCCAGGTTCGCATAGCCGAAGTCCGGCCCGGCCTCGGCGGCCAGCCGCGTCGCCACCAGGTCCGCCCAGCCCCGGTAGGTGCCGTCGGGGTACGCGTCGTCCATGCCCTCGGTGAAACTGTCCCCGACCGCCACGAAGCTCCGCCAGCGCACGCCGCCCCCTCATGCCCTCGTCGACTGCGGCGACCAGTGTGTCACCGGCCGACCGTCGCCTGCCGCCGCCCACCGCCCCAACGTGGCGCAGGTCATCGACCAGCACCCCGCGCCCTTGCCCGCCTCGCCTGCGGTCGGGGTTGATCGACTCTTTTGGGTCGACACAGCGGTATCCCGCACCTTCGGACACCGCTATGTCGGCCCCATACCGCCGCCCACTCCACCCGGCCCGGACCGGCTCAGCCCGACGGGGGCGGGGTGGCCGGTCCCCGGCGGTAGGGGGCCCAGGCGACGAACCGCTCGAACAGGTCACGCGGCGTCGGCCCGTCCTGCGGGTCAAGCCGGAACAGGTCGTGACTCGCCTCGTGATAGAGCCCGGACAGATAGACGGCCAGGTCGACGGGGTGTGCGTCGTACTCGATGCGGAGCAGCAGCCGGGCCTCGGCGCACGGCCACGGGCCGCCGCAGGCCCGACACACCCACAGCGGTCGCAGCGGCAGGTGCGGTCGGCCGCCCGGCGGGCGGGAACGGGGCCGGTCGGCATACGGGCCGAGGCGCGGCACCGGAAACGGACGGGAGTTCACCGGTCTCGACCTCCTGATGGTGGCGGGGATGGAGCCGCCCGGCACGGGGCGGCTCCGCAGCGGGCCGGACGGAAGGCGACCCGCTGGTGACATTCTGGTGATGACACCACTACTCTCGGAAGGCATCGACGCCGGCCGGGGCGAGGTCGGGTCGACGGCGAGGGCCGCCCGGTCGGACCGGGGAGGCGGCCGGGACAACCGTGGAGGACGTGTGGAAAGTGAACCGACCGCCGACCTGATCCGGGCACAACTGCGCAGACTGCGGCTGCACGCGGAGCTGAGCCAGGAGGAGTTCGGCAAGCTGGTCCACTTCTCCGGCTCGCAGATCTCGGCCATCGAGCTGGGCCAGCGGCCGTTCGACAGGCTCTTCCTCAGGCGGGCGGACGAGGTCCTGGCGACCGGCGGGCTGCTCACCTCACTGCTCAGGCTGGCCGAGCGCTACTCGCAGCCGAACTGGTTCCGGCCCTGGCTGGAAGCCGAACGCCAGGCACAGCAGCTCTGGTGTTACCACCCGACGCTCGTTCCGGGTCTGTTGCAGACGGAGAACTACGCCCGTGCGGTGATCCGGGCCGACGACATGCTCAGCGACGACGAGGTGGAGCGGCGGCTCGCCGTCCGGTTGGACCGGCAGGGCGTGCTCAGTCGTCCGCAGCCGCCGAAGCTGATCGCGGTGGTGGAGGAGGCGGTGCTCCGGCGCGCGGACGAGAGCTTCCGGGGCCTGATGACGCAGCAGATCGCCCACCTGCTGGAGTGCGTCGACCAGCCGAACGTCAGCATCCACGTGATACCCGCCGAGGTCAGCACCCATGTGGGCCTCGCCGGCCCGTTCACGCTGGCGCTCGGCAACGACAGCGGTTGGGTAGGCCATCTGGAGAACCAGCTCAGTGGCACCACGATCGACAAGGACGGGGAGCTGACTATCCTGATTGCACGGTGGGAGAGCGTCCGCAGCGAGGCCCTGCCCCACAACCAGTCGGCACTGCTGATGAAGGAAGTGATGACGTCATGGAGCTGACCGGTGCCACCTGGCGCAAGTCCACCCGCAGCGGCAACGGTGAGTGCGTCGAGGTCGCCGACGGTCTGCCGGGCCTCGTCGGGGTGCGCGACAGCAAGGACCCGACCGGGCCCGTCCTCACCTTCGACCGCCGGGCCTGGCGGTCGTTCGTCGCCGCCACCGGCAGCGGCACCCACTGACCCGGCCCACCGAGGGCAGCGGCCCCCGGCGCGGCCGGCGGCTACTGGCCCAGGATCGCCTCGATCAGGCGCATCGTGCCGTCGCGCTCCCAGATCGACTGGTAGTTGGCGACGGTCGAGCCGGGTGGAAAGTGCGCCGGCATGTCCGGCCAGGTGCAGCCGGTGCGTCTGCGGTGGTAGATCGCTTCCACGATCAGCCGGCGGTCGTACCGCCGGCCCCCATGCGCGTCGCTGCCCGGCAGGATCGCCGCGATCTGCCGCCACTGCTCGTCGGTGATGCCGCCCGGAGTCGACGGTCCGTGCTGCTCGGGCCGGCGGGATGGTGGTCGCGGCACCTCGACGGCTCTCGGCACCTCGACGGCTTCCGGCGTCTCGACCGGTTGCGGCGGTTGCGCACTGGCCTGCCGGCTCTCCCTGGCCGACAGCCGGGCCCGCGCCGCCGCCGCGATCTGTTCCCGAACCGGCAACGGCTGGGCCGGCGGATATCCGGTGAAGCCGGGTTCGAGGGCGGCGGTGAGGAGCCCGCAGGCCTGGCGTAGCTGCTCCCACTGCGGGGCGAGGGCCAGCAGGTGGGCGGTTGCCGGATCGTCGGGCTGTCCCTGCGGTCCGCCGAACGCCTGGAGGCGACCCAGGATCACCGGTTGACGGTGGGCGTACCAGGCCAGGACGCGGGCGATGGCATCGTGCACCGACGACCGGTACTCCTCCTGGTACGGCCCGGCCAGGCTGAACGCGTACGCCTGCGTGTTGTAGTCGGCGATGTCGGTGGCGAGGTCCGGGCAGTCCGCCAGCACCTGCGGGAACTGGTCGGGGTCCAGGTAGTCCAGCCACCGGGGCGCCGGCTGGTCGCCACCGTCAGGTGCCGGGTCCCCGGGCTGACCGGGCAGGTCCGGTTGCGCGACGGTGGCGGTCAGGTACCACTGCCGCAGGTGCTCGTCGCAGGCTGCGGCGAAGTACGGCAGGTACGCCCCGGCGACCTCGCCGGCGAGAGCCTCGGCGGCCACCGACCAGAGGGCGAACGTGAACCCGGTGTCCACCTCGAACACCTGCGTCAACCGGGCGACCAGCGCGTACATGTCGTCGATCTGGGCGAACTCCGCGACGAGCGTCGGATCGACCTCCCCGAACGCCAACGCCAGGGGGTGGTCGACCCACGGCGGCCGGACGGTGTCCACCAGCGCGACGACGAGGTGGTCCCGGTCCAGTTGCCCACTGGCGTGCTGCTGGAGCAGCGTGACCGTGGCCAGGCTACGGCGCAACTGGTCGACGCCGGTGTGGGCGGCCTGCTCGTCGGCCCAGGCGTGGAACATCGCCAGGCAGGTGGGGTTCTGCTGGGTGTCGGCCCAGGTGAGGCGCTGGAAGTACGCCGGCTCGTGCTCGGCGATCCAGGCGAAGGTCGTGGCGAACGTGTGTTGCCATGGCGCCGGCTGGACGTCCTGATGCGGATGCACGCCTGTCTCCCGGTCGGTGGGCGGGTCCGCACCAGCGTGCACCGGATCTGCCGGCCCGCTCCCCGGTCGCCGGCCGGTCCTGCGGGCAGTCCGGGTTGCCCCTGCGGGCAGCGCGGCCCGGCCGGTGCGGGCACTGCGACGTCGAGACGCGGTGCCCGCCGCCGGCAGACCAGCCCCCGCTCGTCGACCTTCGGCGTGGCCAGGGCCCAGGTGATCGGCAGACCCGAAGGGGTGCAGACCCGATGTGGACGCGGGCTCGGCTAGGGCAGCCGGTAGACGGAGACGTGGGAGCGGGATTCGGCGGTGAACTCGCCGCCGGCCCAGTCCGCGTGCCGGCTCTCCAGGGTGAACCCGGCGAGCTGCGCCATCAGGTCCAGCTCGGCGGGCCAGACGTAGCGGTGCGGGGTACGGAACAGTTCCGCCTGCCGGCCGTCGTCGAACCGGAAATGGTGGGACACCACCTGCTGGTTCAGCACGTCGTAGGTGTCCAGGCCGACGTAGCCGGGTTCGGAGTGCCACACCACCGCCTGCTGGCCGGGCGGCAGTTTACGCAGCTCGGGCACCCACAGTTCGACGACGAACCGACCACCTGGGGCGAGGTGCCGGGCGGCGTTGCGGAAGCAGGCCACCTGCTCGGCCTGGGTGAGCAGGTTGGCGATCGTGTTGTAGATCAGGTAGACGAGGGAGAACTCACCCGGGGCGACGGCGTTCGCCATGTCACCGGCGACCACCGGGATGGTGTCCGCGTCCACCTTGGTGCGGAGCTGCGCGATCATCGGGGCGGACAGTTCGATGCCGGTGACCGGCACCCCCCGGGCGGCCAGCGGGACGGCGACCCGACCGGTCCCGATGGCGAACTCCAGCGCCGGCCCGTCACCGGCGAGCGCGGCCAGCCGGTCCACCGTCGGCTCCAGCACCTCGGCCGCGAACATGCCCTCGCCCGGCGTGTCGTAGTGCCGGGCGGCCTCGTCGTCCCAGATCTCGTCCTGCCGCATGCCCCGATGCTCACCGCCCCGGAAACCCATGTCGATCGAATTACCCCCTCGCCCCCGCCCCCTGCCCCCCGCCCCCTCCCGCCCCGGTGATCAAGAGGTTTGCGTCACCCGCTCCCGGAATCCTGACGCAAACCTCTTGATCACCGCGAAACGTCGGGGCGGCGGCGGGAGCGAGGGGATGAGGTGAAAGGGATCGCTGGGGTGGGGGGTGCGGCCTTACGCTGCGTCGATGTTGCTTCGTACGTCGACCACCCTGCTGCGGACCCTGCGCGAGGACCCGGCGGACGCGGAGGTGCCGAGCCACCGGCTCCTGCTGCGCGCCGGTTACATCCGCCGCGTCGCCCCGGGTGGGTACGCCTGGCTGCCGCTGGGCAAACTGGTGCTGGACCGGGTCACCGAGATCGTCCGGTCGGAACTGGCCGCGATCGGCGACCAGGAGGTGCACTTCCCGGCGCTGCTGCCGGCGGAGCCGTACCGCACCAGCGGCCGGTGGGCGGAGTACGGCGACGACATCTTCACCCTCGCCGACCGGCGCGGCGCCGAGCACCTGCTCGCCCCGACCCACGAGGAGTTGGCGACGCTGCTGGTCAAGGATCTGGTTTCGTCCTACCGGGACCTCCCGTTGACGATCTTCCAGATCCAGACGAAGTTCCGCGACGAGGCCCGCCCCCGGGCCGGCCTGCTGCGCGGGCGGGAGTTCCTGATGAAGGACGCCTACTCGTTCGACCTGGACGACGACGGCCTGCGCGCGTCGTACGCCCGGCACCGGGCGGCGTACCGGCGGGTCTTCGACCGGTTGGGGCTGGCGTACACGGTGGTGCGGGCGGTCTCCGGAGCGATGGGCGGCTCGGCCTCGGAGGAGTTCCTGGCCGGCACCCCGGTCGGTGAGGACACCTACGTCGGCTGCACGGTCTGCGACTACGCGGCGAACACCGAGGCGGTGACGACCCCCGTCCCGGCCGGTGGCGACCCGGACGCGCACCGCCCCACCGAGGTGCACGACACCCCGCAGACGCCGACCATCGCCGCGCTGGTGGCCGTCGCCAACGACCGGAAGCTCGCCGGGCGGCACGACTGGACCGCCGCCGACACCCTGAAGAACGTGGTGCTGACCGTACGCCGGCCCGGCGCGGAGACCCCCGAGGTGCTGGTGATCGGGCTGCCCGGCGACCGGGAGGTGGACCTCCGGCGGGTCGCGGCGGCCCTGCACCCGGCCGATGTGGCGGTCTTCGACGACTGGGCCGCCCACCCCGGGCTGGTCCGGGGCTATCTCGGGCCGCAGGTGCTGGCCGGGCTCGGCCTGCGCTACCTGGTCGATCCCCGGGTGGTCACCGGCACCGCCTGGCTGACCGGGGCCAACGAGCCGGGGCGGCACGCCACCGACGTGGTGTGCGGGCGGGACTTCGTCCCCGACGGCACCATCGAGGCCGCCGAGGTCCGCCCCGGTGACCCCTGCCCGGCCTGCGCCGCCACCGGAACTCCCGACGGCCCCGCCGCCGGGAGGGACGGCACCGGCGGTGAGCTGACGATCCGGCGCGGGATCGAGATCGGGCACATCTTCCAGCTCGGCCGCCGGTTCACCGACGCGTTCGCCCTCGACGTGCTGGGCGCGGCGGGCAAACCGGTCCGGCCCACCATGGGTTGCTACGGCATCGGGGTGTCCCGGGCGGTCGCGGCGATCGCCGAACAGCACCACGACGAGCGGGGGCTGGTCTGGCCGGTGGCGGTCGCGCCGTGCGACGTACACCTGGTGGTGGCGGGCAAGGGGGCGCAGCTCGATGCGGCGCTCGACCTCGGCGGCCGGCTGTCGGCGGCCGGCCTGCGGGTGCTCGTCGATGACCGGGCCACCGTCTCGGCCGGGGTGAAGTTCACCGATGCCGAGCTGATCGGCATCCCGTGCGTCGTCGTGGTCGGCCGCCGACTCGTCGACGGGTACGTCGAGGTGCGCGACCGGGTGACCGGCGGACGCGACGAGGTGCCGTGGGACGGCCTGGCCGACCAACTACTGGGTCGGGTTCGCGGCAACGGGGTGTAGCGGACGCGCCACGGGGTACCGAAGTCGGATCGACTACGGGTGTTGTACGGAGGCTCTCATGTACCGGGTCAGTGACGTGATGACCAAGCAGGTGGTCTATCTGTCGGCGGAGACCACTCTGGACGAGGCGGCCAGGGTGATGAAAGAGGCCGACATCGGGGACGTGGTGGTCACCGACGGCTCCACGCTGGCGGGTCTGCTGACCGACCGGGACATCGTGGTCCGGGCGGTGGCCGAGTGCAGCGACCCGACCAGCACCTCGATCGGCTCGATCATCACCCGGGAGGTGGTGATGATCGAGCAGCACGCCACGGCCGGCGAGGCGGTGGCGTTGATGCGCGAGCGCAACATCCGGCGCATCCTGGTCTGCGACAACGAACGCAAGCTCGTCGGCATCGTCTCCCTGGGTGACCTGGCTATGCAGCTCGACCCCAGCTCGGCGCTGGCCGACATCAGCGAGGGTGCCCCGAACAACTGAGCCGGGCACGACGGCCGGCGGTGCGGGCGGGAACGACGGTCGGTGCGGACAGGTGACGTGGTCGGGGGCGGGTGGACCCACCCCCGGCCGGTGCCGACCGTCGGGCCGGGACGCCAGGGGCGGCGGTAGCCTGGCGGGATGCCCGAGATGCCGACGAAGCTGGCCGAGATCGTCGAGGAGTTCGCCGACGCGCCCCGCGACGTGGTGCTGGAGATGCTGCTGGAGTACGCCGACGTGGTCCCACCGCTGCCGGCCGGGATGGACCGCGACGACCTGGAGCAGGTCCCCGAGTGCCAGACGGCGTTCTTCCTGCGCGCCGAGGTCGCCCCGGACGGCACGGTGACCACCGTGTTCGACTGCCCACCCGAGGCACCCACCACCCGGGCCTTCGCCGGCATCCTCGCCGAGGGGTTGGCCGGGGCGAGCGCCGCGCAGGTGCTCGACGTGCCGGACGACCTCTACCAGCGGATGGGCCTGGCCCAGGCGATCAGCCCGCTGCGGGTGCGCGGCGGCACCGCGATCCTGGCCCGACTCAAGCGACAGGTGCGGGAACAAGCGGGCTGAGCTGGGGGTTGTCTCCGATCATGGAGATCGAGATCTACGCCGACGTGGTCTGCCCCTGGTGCTACATCGGCAAGCGCCGCCTCGAACAGGCCCTCGCGTCGTACGACGGTGAGGTGACCGTCAGGTACCGGCCGTTCCAGCTCGACCCGTCGCCGGTGAGCACGCCCGGGCCGCTGCTCGACGCGCTGGCCGCGAAGTTCGGTGGCCGGGAGCGGGCCGAGTCGATGGCCGGCCAGGTGACCCAGGTGGCCGCCGGGGTGGGGCTGACGTTGAACTTCGACCGGGCGGTGAGCGCCAACACCTTCGAGGCGCACCGGCTGGTCCGGTTCGCCGACGAGCACGGTCGGGCGGGTGAGCTGGTCGAGGCCCTCTACCGGGCGCACTTCACCGACGGGGTCGACGTCGGGTCACCTGAGGCGTTGGTGGCGCTGGCCGCCTCCGTCGGGCTGGACGAGACCGGGGCGCGCGAGTACCTGGCGTCGAACGCCGGCCGCCGCGAACTGGCCGCCGACCTGAGCACCGCCCACCAGCTCGGGGTGACCAGCGTGCCGACCTTCGTCCTCGCCGGCAAGTACGGCGTCACCGGGGCGCAGGAACCCGAGACACTCCTCGCCGCCCTGACCGAGGTCGCCCAGCGGGAGTCGGCCGCCTGACGCCCGGCGTTCCGGGGCGGCATCGACCGGTGCGATGTTTCACGTGCAACAACATCGATGAACGCAAATGACTAGGCGGGCCGGGCCAGGCCCTCCACCACCCGCGCCCCGGGCAACGCGCCGAGCGCCGGCCCCGGCAGGGCGATCTTGCTGTGTCGTACGCCGGACCCGATGATCACGTGCGGGGTGGCGATCACCCGGGCGTCGACCAGGATCGGCCAGGACTCGGGCAGCCCGATCGGGGTGATCCCGCCGTACTCCATCCCGGTCGACTCGACCGCCTCGGCCATCGGAGCGAAGCTCGCCTTGCGCACGTCCAGCGTCCGGCGGACCACCCCGTTGACGTCGGCGCGGGTGGTGGCGAGCACCACGCAGGCGGCGTACCGGATCTCACCCTCCCGCTTACCGGCGATCACCACGCAGTTCGCCGACACGTCCAGCCCCACCTCGTACGCCGCGCAGAACGCCGCCGTGTCGGCCAGGGTGGCGTCGATCGGGGCGACCAGGACGGCGTCGACGTCCACGGGGGCCTGCGCCGGCCAGGACGCCAGCGCGGCGGCCACCGGTGCCGCCAGCAGGTCGGGGCGGGTGCGGGCGGGCTCGGTCTGCAACGTTCCCATCACGGCAGCGATCCTCGCACCCCGGGCCACGGGCCGCCCGTCGGGCCACGCCTGCTGGTCACCGGGCACACCGCCACGGGTCCGGCGGGTCAGTTACCGCCGAGGAAGGAGTTCTCCCGCAGGAACGCCCGGTCGTCGGCCGACGCCGACTGCGCACCCCGCAGCACCTGGGGTCGGCGGGCCTCCAGATCCTCCATGCCGTGCCGCACGGCGAGACGGATCACCCCGTAGAGAAAGACCAGGCCGAAGACGTAGAGCAGCACCGTGACGACGAAGACCACCATGGGGCCACGGTAGGCAGGGCCGTAACCCGTAGCAGGCTCATCTTCGGTCGGTTCCCCCGTACGTGTCGGCCAGGTGATCCGCGCCCTACCCGCCCGGCCGCCCGGCGCGGCCTCACCTCAGCAGGTCGACGACGGTCAGCACGAGGAAGAAGGCCACCACCGCCTCGCTGATGATCCACGAGTGCCGGTCCGCCCAGTCACGCATCCGGGGCAGCACCCGGTCCGCCCGGTCGCCGAGCAGCAGCAACGCCAGCAGCGGCAGCGCGAGCAACAACAGGGTCAGCAGCACGAACGGCACCAGGTGCCACCACGGCAGCCCGTGCCGGGCGGCGGTCGCCCCCACCGTCACCATCGTCAGGTCGTCGGAGGGCATCACCACGAACAGCAGCAGGCCCAGGCGGAACGCGTACCCGAAGCCGGCGTGCTGGAGGCGACCCATCCACCGGGGTTCGCCGGCCGAGTGCCGCCGGAGGAACACCACCACCGCCAGCACCACCAGCAGCGCCAGCACCACCCAGTCGATGACCGTCTCGACCGGCTTGCGGCCACCACCCCCGCCGCCGCCGGCCGCACCCCTGACCAGCCGGAAGACCAGCCAGGCGAGGGTCGTCCCGGCGGACACCACGAGCGCCGCGCCGGCCAGGAAACCCGCCGACGCCCGCCGGGGCCGGTCGCCGGAGGCGAGGAAGACCGCCGCCACCAGCTGCGTACCGGCCACCATCACCACGGCCATCGGCAGGATCGTCAGGAGGTTCATCGCCCACCATCCTCGCCGTCGGCACGGCCGACCCGGCGGGATTCGCCCGGATCAGGCGGCCCGCTCCCGGGCCGGCACCACCCGACCGGCGAGCAGCGCGCCGAGCAGCGCACACGCCACCGCCACGGCGAGCGTCCCCGCGTACCCGGCCGGGCCGGGCGTCGTCCCGGCGGCGAGCACGGTGCCGGTCAACGCCAGCACGGTGGCGGTGAACAACGAGTCGGCCAGTTGCAGCGAGGAACTGTTGCGGCCCTGCTCGTCCGGGGCCGACAGGGCCAGCGTCAACACCGACAGCGCCGGGAACGTCAACCCCATCCCCAGCCCGGCCACCGCCCAGCCGGCCACCCCGACCGCCACCGGCACCGCCGGCCAGACGGCGAGGGTGACGGTGGCCGTGCCCGCCGCCACGCAGGCCAGCCCGAGCCGGGGCAGGGTCGCCGAGGACCGTGGCGGCGGCAGCCGGCCCTGCGTCCAGGAACCCACCGACCAGGACAGCGCGCCGACGGTCAGCACCAGCCCGGCGGCGGTCGGCGAGAAGCCGCGTTCCCGGGACAGCATCAACGGGATGACCACCTCCGCGCCCGCGAACGCCGCCGCCGCCAACCCGCGCAGGCCCACCACCGTGGGCAGGCCCCGGGCCGCCCGCAGGAACCCCGCCGGCAGCAGCCGGGGCGCGCAGACCCCCAGACCGGCCAGGGCCACCGCCACCAGGGTCACCGCGAGCACGCCGCGCTGCTGCCCCCCGTGGTGCAGCAGCGCGGCGCTCACCCCCGCCCCGGCCGCCCACCCGATCCGGGCCGCCGCGCCCTTCGGCGGCCCGGCCGGCGGCGGGCGGTGCAGCGTCCGCAGACCCGACTCCACCAGCAGCACCGCCGGCAGCGCCACCACCGGCACGGCGAGGAAGACCCACCGCCAGCCCAGGTACTCCACGATCAGCCCGGCCAGCGCCGGCCCGACCAGCGACGGTACGACCCACGCCGCCGCGAACGCGGCGAACACCCGACGCCGCAGCTCCTGCGGGTACGCCTGCCCGACCACCACGTACAACGCGACGGAGAGCAGGCCGGAGCCGAAGCCCTGCACCGCCCGACCGACCACCAGGGTGCCCATCGCGTCGGCGCTGCCGGCGACGAACAAGCCGGCGACGAACAGTCCGACCCCGACCCACATCGGCCCCCGGGGGCCCCGCGCGTCGCACCAGATCCCGGACAGCACCATGGCCAGCACGCCGGCGGCGAACGAGCCACCGAAGGCGAGCGCGTACAGCCCGAGCCCGTCCAGCGCGCGGGCCACCGTGGGCATCGCGGTGCCCACCGCCAGCGCCTCGAAGGCGAGCAGCGACACCAGGGCGACGCTGCCCACCGTCATCGCCCGCAGGCGCGGGTCGTAGAGGCGGGTGGCCGGCGTCAGGGTGGCGGTCACCGGGTGACGCCGGGCGGTACGTCAGACATGCGCCCAGCCTGCGACCTGCACCCCGGTTCAGGTCAAGGGTGAGCCCGGTCTCGTCAGGCCGACTCCAGTGCCTCGCCGAGCCCCTTGGCCAGCCCCGACAGGTGCTGGTCGGCGAGCAGGTGACCGGCGGTGATCACCAGGGCGAGCGGCCACTCGATGACCTGGAGGGCGGCGAGCACCCCCAGCCCGGCGTAATAGGCGATCTTGTCCGGTGGCGGCACCGCCACCTCACCCAGCATCGGCACCTCCACCCGTCGGGTGTACGCCCGGACCATCTCGTGACCGCCGCTGAGATGACGCGTGATCGTGCTCATTCCGGCCTCCCTGCCACTCGTCGGGTCGGCAGGGGGATTCCACAGGCACCGCCGTCCATGCCCCGCCACCGGCGGAAACTTCGCCCGGCCGGGGGGCATAACGGACGCCCGACCGGGAAGCCAGGCCGCCTGACGAACGCGGGAGGCGAGATGGGGTACGGCGGCAGTGGGCGGGACCGATCCGCCCGTACCCCCCGATGACCACGCTGGGCCGGGTCGCCGGCCGGGTCCTGCCGTCGGTGCCGGTGCCGCCGCTGCTCGGCGGGGCGTCCCGTACCGTCGGTTCGGCCGCCGGCCGGCTGGCCCGGGTGGCCGGGCTGACCCGCCGTCGGGTCTGGTCCCGCGACGGCCGGCACCACATCGAGGTGCACGGCGTCTGCCAGGACGGCGGTGACCGGCTGGCCTGCCAGGTCGAGGCGGCGTTGGAGCGGCTGCCCGGGGTGGCCTGGGCACGGGTGAACGCCCCCTCCGGCCGGGTCGTGGTGGCCGTCGAGGACCCGAAGCCGAAACTCGCCACCCTGATCGACACGGTGGCCCGGGTCGAGCGGGTCTGCCCGCACGAGCCGGACCCGGAGATCCCGCCCCCGCACCCGCCGGAGGACGGGCCGCGTACCCCCCGGACCCTCGGCGCGCTCGCCTCCGACGCGCTGGGCCTGACCATCTCCGCCGCCACCCGTATCCTGCCGTTCACCCCGGTACCGGGCGAGGTGGCCGGTCTGCTCACCGCCGTCGACCTGCACCCGAAGCTGCACGACCTGGCCGGTCGGGGGTGGCGTGCCGACCCGCGCACCGAGGTGCTGTTCCCGCTCGCCGAGGCGGTCGTGCAGGGGCTGACCGGCGGCTGGGCCGGCATCGTCCTCGACGGCGCGCAGCGGATCGTGCAGTGGGGTGAGGCGCGCGCCCAGCTCACCGCATGGACCCGGGCCGAGCCGAGGCTGACCGGTGACCCGCGACGCGCCGTCGCCCGGTCACCCGGCCCCGGCCGTCCCTGTCCCCGACCCGACGGCCCCGTCGAGCGGTACGTCTCGACGATGCTCGCCACCGGGGCCACCGCCGGGGCCGCCGCGTGGCCCGTCGCCGGCCCGAAACGGGCCGCCGCGCTCGGGCTCGCCGCGTTGCCCAAGGCCCCCGGCAGTGGCCGCGAGGGGTACGCCGCGCAGCTCGGCCGGGTGCTGGCCCGGCGCGGCGTGATCGCGATGGACCGCAGTGTGCTGCGGGAACTCGACCGGATCGACACGGTGGTGCTGGACGCGGCCGTGCTCGGCTCGCCCCGGGGCGTCCTGGCCGACCTGGCCCCGCTGGCCGGCGCGGACACCGGGGAGGTGGCCGGTCGGGCGTTCGCCCTCTTCGACCCCGACCACCCGGACGACGTCCGGGAGGCCGAGGGTTGGCGACTCGGGCCGCTGGCCGGGCTCGACGCCGTCGACCCGGGGGACACCCCGCAGAGCCGGCGGCTGCGCGCCACGGACGGCCCCCTGCTCGGTCTCGTCCACGACGGCACCCTCACCGCCGTCGTCCGGGTCACCCCCGAGCCGGCGCCCGGCGTCGACGCGCTGCCCGCCGCCGCCCGGCATGCCGGCCTGCGCCTGGTCGTCGCCGGCCCGGACCCGCAGCGGTACGGCTTCGCCGACGCGGTGCTGCCCGGTGGGGACCGGCTCGCCAGTTCCGTACGGGCCCTGCAACGCGACGGGGCGGTGGTGATGCTGGTCTCCGGCGACCGGTCGGCGCTGGCGGCGTCCGACTGCGGCCTCGGCGTGGCCGCCCCCGACGACCTGCCCCCGTGGGGTGCCCACCTGCTCGTCGGCACCGACCTGCGGATTGCGGCGCTGCTGATCGAGGCGGTCGGGGTGGCCCGGCGGATGACCGGGCAGAGCATCCGCCTCGCCATGGCCGGCACCGGGCTCGGCGCGTTGGGCGCGTTCACCGCCGCGCCGACGCAGCTTCCCGGCCGTAGCCTCGCCGCCGTCAACGGCGCGGCGGCGCTGGCCTTCGCCAACGGGGTGTGGCGGGCCCGCCGGCTACCCGACCCGGCCGTGGCCCCGACGCCGGCCACCACCGCCTGGCACCTGATGCCGGTCCCGACCGTGCTGCGCCACCTCGACACCGGCCCGGAAGGGCTCACCGACGCCGAGGCGCAGCGCCGACACCGCACCGACCCGGACCCGTCGGCCGGGCCGGTCGGCCTGTTCCGGGCGTTCGTCGACGAGCTGGCCAACCCGCTCACGCCGGTGCTGGCCGCCGGTGCCGTCCTGTCCGCGGCGTTCGGCTCGCTGGTCGACGCGGCCCTGGTCGGCGGTGTGGTCGGCGGGTCGGCGCTGGTCGGGGCGGTGCACCAGCGCAACACCGACCGGGCGCTGGCCCAGCTGCTGTCCCGCTCGGCGGTCACCGCCAAGGTGCTGCGCGACGGTGCCGAACGGGTGACCGCCGCCGAGGACCTGGTCTGCGGTGACGTGGTGATCCTCGGCCCCGGGGACGCGGTGCCCGCCGACTGCCGGGTGCTCACCGCCGACGGTCTGGAGGCCGACGAGTCGTCGCTGACCGGCGAGTCGCTGCCGGTGCCCAAGGGGGCCGCCCCGGTGGTCGCCGCCGCCCTCGCCGACCGCACCTCGATGCTGTACGAGGGCACCACCGTCGCCACCGGCCACGGCACCGCCGTGGTGGTCGCCACGGGTGCCGCCACCGAGTCGGGGCGCAGCCTCGCGCTGGCCCGGCAGGCCCCACCGGAGAGCGGGGTGGAGGCCCGGCTCGGCCGGCTCACCCGCTCGGCGGTCCCGCTGGCCGTCGCGTCGGCGGTCGCGGTGGCCGGGGCGGGGCTGCTGCGGGGCGTACCGCTGGGACAGACGGCGGCGACCGCCGCGAACCTGGCCGTGGCGTCGGTGCCGGAGGGGTTGCCGTTCCTGGTCAGCGCGGCCCAGTTGGCCGCTGCGCGACGGTTGGCCGAGCACGGCGCGCTGGTCCGCAACCCGCGCACCATCGAGGCGCTGGGCCGGGTCGACGTGCTCTGCTTCGACAAGACGGGCACCCTCACCGAGGGCCGGCTGCTGCTCGCCGGGGTCGGCGACGGCGACCGGTTCGCCCCCGTCGACCGGCTCGACGACGAGCTGCGCCGGGTCCTCGCCGCCGGGCTGCGCGCCACCCCGTACGCGGACGATCCGCAGGAGCTGCCCCAGCACACCGACCGGGCGGTCCGGTACGGCGCACAGCAGGCGGCGACGACCGAGCAGACCGGTGCGCACGGGTGGACGGCGGTGGGTGGGCTGCCGTTCGAGCCGTCCCGGGGTTACCACGCGACGGTCGGGCGTGCCGCCGACGGTCTGCTGCTGAGTGTGAAGGGTGCCCCGGAGACGGTGCTGCCCCGGTGCGGCGCGTGGCGGCTGCCGGGCGGCCGGGACGAGCCGCTGGACGACGAGCGCCGGGAGCGGCTGCACGGTGTGCTCGCCGACCGGGCCGGGGCGGGGCACCGCATCCTCGCCGTCGCGGAGTGCCGGGTCGGTGCCGAGACGGTCACCGACGACGAGGTACGCGGGCTGGTCTTCGTCGGCTTCCTCGCCCTCGCCGACGGGATACGTGACAGCGCCGCCCCGGCGGTCCGCCGGATCAGGCAGGCCGGCGTGCACACCATCATGATCACCGGGGACCATCCGGCCACCGCCGAGGCGATCGCGTCGGCGATCAGCCCGGATGCCGACGGTCAACGGGTGGTCACCGCCACCGACCTGGACCAGTGGGACGACACGGAGCTGGGTGAACGGCTCAGCCGTACCGACGTGGTGGCCCGGTGCACCCCGGCGCACAAGGTCCGGATCATCCAGGCGTTGCAGAGGTGCGGGCGGACCGTGGCGATGACCGGGGACGGCGCCAACGACGCCCCGGCGATCCGGCTGGCCGACGTCGGCATCGCCCTCGGCCAGCGGGGCACCCCGGCCGCCCGCGCCGCCGCCGACCTGGTGGTCACCGACGACCGGCTGGAGACCATCATCGCCACCCTGGTCGAGGGGCGGGCGATGTGGTCGTCGGTACGCCACGCGCTGAGCATCCTGGTCGGCGGCAACCTCGGCGAGATCGCGTTCAGTGTGCTCAGCGCCGCCGTCACCGGCCGGTCGGCGCTCAACGGCCGGCAGTTGCTCCTGGTCAACCTGCTCACCGACCTGGCGCCGGCGCTGGCCATCGCCGTCCGGCCGCCCGACGCCGACCACGCCGACGGCCTGCTCCGCGAGGGGCCCGACGCCTCCCTCGGCGGCACCATGACCCGGGAGATCGGGCTGCGCGCCGCCGCCACCACCCTCGGGGCGACCGCCGGCTGGACGGTGGCCCGGTGGACCGGCCGGGAACGACGCGCCGGCACGGTGGCCCTGGTCTCGCTGGTCGGCACCCAACTGGGGCAGACCGTCCTGGCCGGCGGCACCAGCCCGACGGTGCTCGCGTCGACGGCGGCGTCGGTCGGGGTGCTCGCCGCCGTGGTGCAGACGCCCGGGGTGAGCCAGTTCTTCGGCTGCACCCCGCTCGGCCCGGTGGGGTGGACCATCGCCGCCGGGTCGGCGCTCGGCGCGACCTTCGCCAACGGCGCGCTGACCCGGCTGGTGGAACACCTGCCGGCCCGGGGACGGCCCGACGCGTCGCCGTCACCGGCCTGACCGACGGTCCGGTTGGCGGCCCGCTGGGCGGGTACCGACGGACCATGGGACCGGCTGAGGCGACCTTCGTGGGCACTGCGACGACGATTCTGCGGCTCGGCGGGTTCACCCTGCTCACCGATCCCAACTTCCTGCACCGGGGGCAGCGGGCGTACCTCGGGCACGGATTGTGGTCCCGGCGGCGCACCGACCCGGCACTGACCATCGGCGAACTGCCCGACCTGGACGCCGTGCTCCTGTCCCACCTGCACGGCGACCACTTCGACCGGGTGGCCCGCCGGGGGCTCGACCGGGAACTGCCGATCGTCACCACACCGGCGGCGCAACGCCGGCTGCGCCGGTGGGGGTTCCGGGCCGCGCAGGGGCTACCGACCTGGCAGTCGCGGGAACTGCACCGCGACGGCGGTACCCTGCGGCTGACCGCGTTGCCCGGCCAGCACGGCCCGGGTGTGCTGGACCGGCTCCTCCCCGACGTGATGGGCACGATGGTCGACCTGCAACGGCCGGGGCAGCCCGCCTTCCGGCTCTACGTCACCGGGGACACCCTGTTCCGCCCGCAGCTCGCCGAGATCCCCGAACGCTTCCCCGACGTCGACGCCATGCTGATCCACCTCGGCGGCACCCGGATCGCCGGCGTGCTGCTCACCATGGACGCCCGGCAGGGGGCCGACCTGGCCGAGCTGATCCGTCCCGGGCTCACCGTCCCGATCCACTACGACGACTACCCGGTGTTCCGGTCCCCGCTGCGGCACTTCGTCGACGAGGCACGACGTCGGGGGTTCGTCTCGGCCGTACGCACCGTGGCTCGGGGCCAGACCGTTTCGCTGACCCCGCCGGCCTGACCGCTGCGGTGCCCGCCCGTCCGCCGGGGCGTCGAGGAGCACCCGCCGGCTCAGCCGGGCGGGGCCCAGGTGGCGGCGGCACGACCCAGCCGGTCGTTGACCGCCCGGCCGACCCCCTCCTCGGGGGCCGGTTCGGCGAGGATCTCGGTCACCCCGGCCGCGTCCAGCCGGTGCAGCGCGTCGAAGAGGCGGGCGGCGGCCTCGGTCACGTCACCCGCGGGCGACAACACCTCCACCGCCGCGTAGTCCGCCGCCGGGGCCGCGCGGAAGGCCAGGTAGCCCCGTCGGACGCCGTCGTCCGCCGCCGGCACCGCACCCCGCACCACCCGCAACGGGGTACGCGGCGCATAGTGCGCGGCCAACGTGCCGGGGGCGACCGGCTGCCCGGAGCTGCCCGGCCGGATCGTCACCGGGCCGACCGCCGCGACGAGGTCCTCCACGGCGAGCGCCCCGAGGCGCAGCACCACCGGCTGCGGGCCACGCGCGTCCACGATGGTCGACTCGATCCCGCACCGGGTCGGACCGCCGTCGAGCACCACGTCGACCGCCGCGCCGAGCCCGCGAACGACATGCTCGGCCCGGGTGGGGCTGAGCTGCCCGAACCGGTTGGCGCTCGGGGCGGCCACCGGCACCCCGGCGGCCCTGATCAACGCCCGGGCGGACGCCTCGTCGGGCACCCGCACGGCCATGCTGTCCAGGCCGGAGGTGACGATCGGCGGGATCGCGGCCGGCCGGTCCACGATCAGGGTGAGCGGCCCCGGCCAGAACCGCTCGGCCAGCACCGCGACGGTCGGGGGCAACACGCCGACGAGGGCCGGCAGGTCGGCGGTGTCGGCCAGGTGGGTGATCAGCGGATCGAAGCTGGGCCGCGCCTTCGCCTCGAAGATCCGCGCCGCGGCCCGGGCGTCCAACGCGTTCGCGCCGAGCCCGTAGACCGTCTCGGTGGGGAAGGCCACCAGCCCGCCGGCCCGCAGCACGTCGGCGGCCTCGGCGATACCGTCGTGTTCGGCGGGCAGGACGCGGGAAGAGCCAGTGGTCACCCCCCGACGCTAGCCTGCCGTCGACGCCCGGACCGGCGCGGGTGGCGGGCCGGTCTCCGCCCAGCAGACGCCACCCCGGACCTCGATGCCCGGAACTCCGTCGACGATCCGGGTGACGTCCGCGACGGAGGCGAGCGCCCTGGTGAGGTCAGCCCGCAGCTCCGCGCTGGCGGACGGCAGGTCGTCCTCCTCCTGCGTCCAGTCGATGTCGGCGGCGCACAGCTCGGCGACCGCGTGGCCGGTCAGCGCGGCCGGGTCGGTCACGGTGACGTCGATCCGGCAGTAGAGCCTGAGACGGCGGCTGCCCGGGTCACCATCGGTCGGCATGCGGCTCAGCGGCTCCGACCGGAGCGACGCATCACCCGGACGCCCCCGCCGATGGCCAGCGCCGTGGGCACCAGGCAGCAGAGCATCAGGACGGCCAGGTGCCACGGTCTGAGTGCTCCCATGCCGAGAGGTTAGGGGATGTACGCCGACCGCACCGTCCCGCGGTCGGTCAGCCTGCGGGAGAATCGCCGGCATGCTCCGCTCGCCGCGCGCCCTCCTGCTGGACTTCGGCGGTGTCCTGGCCGATGCGCCACCGCAGCCGCCCGCCCCACCGGAGCTCGTCCGACGGCTCTGCCAGCTCGTCGACGGCGCCGTGTCCGAAGGGCAGATCGCCGCCGACCTGACCGAGGGCGCGCGACGGTACTCGGCCTGGCGCGACGACGCGGGCCGGACCGCCGACCCGGTGGAGCTGCCGCACTCCCGGGTGTGGGCCGAGTTCGTCACCGGATCGTGGCCCCGCCCGGCCCGCGACGCCGTCGACCGCGAGGCGACCCCCCTGTCGTACGCCTGGACGTGGCGGGCGGACTGGGCGGTGCGCCCGGGTATCCCCGAGGCGTTGGGGGCGGCCACGGGGGCGGGCCTTCCGCTGGCCGTGGTGAGCAACACCCTCTGCGGTGCCGCGCACCGGGATTTCCTGGCCGCCGTCGGGCTGGCCGGGTCGTTCGCCGCCCAGTTCTACAGCGACGAGGCCGGCCCCCGGAAGCCCAACCCGCGCCTGGCGCTGCTGGCGGCGGAGGCCGTCGGCGTGCCGATCGGTGACTGCTGGTTCGTCGGGGACACCCTCGGTCGGGACGTCGAGTGCGCCCGCCGGGCCGGGGCGGGGGCGGCGATCCTGATGCGTTCACCCCGCACCGACCGGGAGTCGCCGCACCCCGCCGTCGTACCGGACGCCCGGGTCGAGGACGGCCACGGCCTGCTGGCCCTGCTGCGTCAGGTCTGAGCAGGTTCCGGTTCCTCCTCCCGTCTCTCGGTCGGGTTCGTTGCCTAGCTCCGCCCCAGCGTGTCGTCCACCGACGACGCCCCCGCCACGTGGTGGACCGCGACGACGGCGGCGCGCGGTAGCGCCGAGTAGACGTGCGGGAAGGAACCGCCGTCGGAGGTGTCCTCCCAGCGCACCGCGTCGAGCAGCCCGGCGTCGAGGGCGACGATCACGAGCGCCGGCTCCTGCGCGAAGAACCGCAGGGCGGTCGCACCCACCTGTTCGCGCGAGGAGCAGTGGATGAAGCCGCTGCTGTGGTCGAACGGCGAGCCGTCGAAGCGCCCGGCGGCTTCGAACTCGGCCCACTCGGCGGGCAGGAGGATCTTGTAAATCAGCACGACCCAGGGTGGCAGACGGGCGGCTGATCCGCAGCTTCCGCAGCCCGCCAACCCGACCGGGAGTTGACATCCCATCACAGCACATGCAAATAATAGTTGGCATGAGCCAAGGTGAGCTATGGGTGACCTGAGCGGCGACCGGCTGGTCGAGGTTCTCGCCACGCTGGCCAGCCCACACCGACTCCGCGTGCTCGCCGCGTTGACCGGCGGACGCGCCTACGTCTCACAACTCGCCCGCGATCTGGGCATCAGCCGCGCGCTGCTCCAGGTGCACCTGAAGAAGCTGGAACGCGCCGAACTGGTCACCGCTCACCTGGAGTTGTCCGGGGACGGCAAGGCGCTCAAGTACTACGAGGTCGCACCGTTCTCGCTACAGCTCACGCCCGACGTGGTGGCCGCTGCCGCCGCGACCCTGAGCAACGCCGGAGACGGCGACGCCCCACCGAAGGGAACCAGTTAGATGGACGCCGCATCGGTCTTCCTGATCGTCGTCGCCGCCGTGCTCATCTCGGTCGTCTGGTATGCGGGCGTCCGCAAGCGGACCGAGGTGTCCGGCGAACTGCAACGGCAGTACGCCGAGCAGGCCGCCGAGACACAGCGACTGCTCACCGAGATGAGCGCACAGTTGGCCGACCTGCACCGGCGCACCGCCGACATGCAACGAATCCTCAAAGACGCCGAATGACCACTCTCGGGCTCGCACCGCCGGTCACGCTGCTCAACGTCCCCAACACCATCACCGCCGTACGGACGGTCGGCTCCTTCGGGCTCGCGGTGGCGGCGCTGACCCACCGCGACGCCCACCTGCTCGTCGCCGCCTACCTGATCTACTGGGTCGGCGACGTCCTCGATGGTGTCGCCGCCCGCGCCCTGGGACAGGAGACCCGCACCGGCGCGGTCTTCGACATCGTCGCCGACCGGGCCTGCACGTCGGCCTGCGCTGCGGCACTCGTCGCGCTGCGGCCCGAAACCGCCCTGCCGATCGCGGTCTTCCTCGTCCAGTTCATGGTCATCGACCAGCTGTTGAGCCTGATGTTCCTGCGCTGGCCGCTGCTGAGCCCGAACCACTTCGCCCGCGTCGACCGCCGCATCTACCGGTGGAACTGGTCTCCACCGGCGAAGGCGCTGAACACCGCAGCGGTCGTGCTCCTGGCGATCTTCGCGCCGACCGTCGCCGCCGTCACCTTCGCCCTCGGAGTCGCCGTGGTGAAGCTCGTCTCGCTGGTATCCACCGCCAGGCTGCCGGTCGACCCGCCGCCCGCCCAGCCATGATCGCTGTGCTGGCGGCTGCTGCCGTCGGGCTCCTGTCGGCGTTCCTGCCGTTCACCCCCGCCGAGCCGTACCTGGTGGCGGCGGTAGCGACCACCGGCACGCCGCCCGTGGCGCTCGGCGTCGCCGCCGCAGCCGGTCAGACGGCCGGCAAGTTCCTGATCTTCCTCAGCACACGCGGCGCGCTCCACTCACCGTGGCTGCGACGCCGGCTCAGCAGACGTACGCCGACCGCGCCCCGACCGGTGAGCCGCTGGGGGACGCTGCTCGCCCGCCCGAAGGCGGCCGGCGCACGACTCGTCGAGGTGACGGAACGCCCCCGCCAGGCCATCGGTGTCCTTCTGGTCAGCGCGATCACCGGATTCCCACCACTGCTGGCCACCAGCGTCTACCTGGGCCGCACGCCCCTGCGTCCGGCCGCATTCGGGGTGACATGCCTGCTGGGCCGCTCGGTCCGCTTCGTCGCGATCGCATTGGCACCCAGGCTGGCCGGCTACTGATCGCAGCCCCGAACCCTGACATCTTCTTGCGTAGATCACGGCTTCTGTCGGGCTGCGCCGATGATCACCGCTCACCTGCACGCTCTGTTGTCATCATCAGGCGTCGGCAACGTGAGACACCCACCGCCTGATCCGGGCTGAACGAGGGGCTGTCCCGGCGCTGCGGGTCGCATCCACCAGCTGCCATCCGAAGCTGTCCGTAGAACTCCTCGACGCGGTGCTCGACGCTGCGGCCACAGGCAAGGTGATCCCGGGCAACCCGGGTGGCAGGGTGAAGCTGGTCCAGCCTGAGCCGATGCTCTGATGGCGCATTGCTCTGATGGCCATCAGAGCAATGCGCCATAGCCATGGGAAGGGCTCGCGGAGGCTGGTGAAACCTCCGGCACCGCCGTGGTTCTCCGCCTGGTAGCTGCCCCACCTGCCTGGGCTGGCCCGGCGCTCACGCCGGAGGGCCTCCGCGTGGACACCGCAGCCTCATACGCAGTCGTGCCCGAACAGGAAACGGCCTGAGCAGATTGGCTGTACCCGGGACCGAGATCAACCGGTGTTCGTGCTGGTGGAGCCCAGGGGACTCGAACCCCTAACCCCTGCCTTGCAAAGATCAAGCCTGCTGTCTGCCAGCGTCGGTGACTGCTGCTGACCTGCTCAGCCTGTCGCCCGCCGCCGGCCTCCGGCTGCGCCCGTCGGTCGGCTTGGCTGTACGGATGGCTGTACAGCCACTCATCCTTGCCGGGCACTAGATCGATGGAGGCCACCTGACAACCGTTGGCCTCCGCAGCACCTACCCGGCCCGCTGGGGCCAGACATCATTGCTAGTCGCACACGTGTTCGATACGATCATGAGCAGGGCTCATCGATGAGTTGGACCGGCGTGTCGAGTGGAACGGATGTGAACTCCTGTGGCATCTTATGCAGATGGGAAGCTACGGCGAGGCTGTCAAGAGTCTCCAGCCGATCATCAAGCCGGTCTTTGACTCGCTTGAGGCGGGGCTGAAGGCAGCCGCAGAACAACACACTCGCGCCAAGTTCCTCCGGCTCGACGACCCGTGGTACTACCTCCACACGGTCCGCCGCGTCGCGTGCGAGGAGCTCCGGTCCGGGGGGTTGCAGGCGACGCTCGATGGACACCGGTTCGTCCTCCCCCTGTCCGGCCTGTTGGTTGCCTTCGGCGGCTACATGGTCCGGGTGCTCCATGCCGAGGGTGGCGAGATCGACAAGGAGGGCAAGAGGAAGGGGTTTCCACCGCGGGTTCCGATTCCCGGGCGATCGAAGGCGAAGCAGGCGTTCTGGCGCCAAGAGCCGTTCGAGGGAATGAGCACCGAGAACCTACTTCTTCTGTGGCAGGATGATCACGGTCAGCTACTGGATCCGATGCTACTGGCCTCGCCGGCAAGCGGTGATCATCGAAGGCATAGCCTTAAGCTGAGTTGGGATGGCAAGCTGTCTCGCAAGATGGCGACCATGCGCGCGGCGGACCTCAATGAGCTTGAGCCCGACCACGTTTATCCACAGATTGGATTCGAGGAAGCGGGATGATTTACGGCGAGCGCGTCAAGCAGGTGCGGGAGATGCAGCACCTCACCCAGTCTGCGCTCGCCGGAATGATTCCCCAACTCAGCCAGTACCAGGTATCTAGAATCGAATCAGGTGCGGCGATTCCAGATGCCGAGACCATTGCCCTGATCGCGGCAACGCTTGGAGTGACGGTTGACTTCTTCGAGAGGCAACCGTCACCTCATTTAGAAGCGCAATCGCCGCAGCTTCGGGCGAGAAGTAGTAGGTTGACTCAGGGCGTGAAATCATCTGCCCTGCAATGGGCTCGTCTAATCGATGAAGAGTACGAGCGCATGAAGCTTCGAGCAAGCCCGCTACCTGTCAGGCTTCCAGCTATGCCAGGCGCATCACCAACGAAGGCAGCGCAAGAGCTTCGGCCACTCCTAGGGTTCTCACTGGACCAGCCGCTTCCCTACCTACTCCTAGCGGTTGAGCGCTTGGGTGTCACAGTCCTCGGACTTCCTTACTCCGCCGCTGCGCTTGACGCATTCTGCGCATGGCGTGATGGCACGCCTGTTGTGGGCCTTCTCAGCGGCGTGCCTGGGGATCGCTTGCGCTGGAGCGTCGCCCACGAGCTTGGGCACCTTGTATTGCACAGGGGTCAACACGCAGGTAAACAGATTGAGGCTGAGGCAGACGAGTTCGCAGCGGAACTCCTGACGCCAAGGTTCGCAATCGAGCGGGCCATGCCTTCGCGGATAACACTGAGCACTCTGACGATGCTCAAGACGCAATGGGGCGTGTCGGTGAAAAGCCTGATTCGACGTGCTAAGGAATCAGGCTTCATTGACCAGGAGAGAGCAACTAGTCTTTACAAGCAGGTGAGCGCGCGAGGGTGGAACCGGTCCGAGCCTGGTTATGTCCCCCGCGAGAAGCCACGCGCCTTCCGTAAGCTACTAGAAATTAGCTATGGCAGCGGTCCGAATGTAGAGGCAATGGCGCGGGATGCAGGCTGGTCGCAGGAACTAGCCTTTGCAGTTCTTGAGCAGTATGCGACCGTCGATGAATTGCCACTTGAGCCGGCATCAGATGCGGAGTCGCAGGATAACGTGGTTGCTTTCCGTAGGCCGCTCAAAAATCGGCGCCCGGTCAGCCCCAAGGGTTCCAACCAGCTCGCTTAACCGCCCGCCCCGCCTGCGTCGGCTACTGTTCGCCGATCGGGTATAGGGATAGAGCCAAGCAACAGATTGCATGTCTCACTTTAGGCACTATTCCCCGGATGCTTCCGACCGATCTCCTTAGCGCTCTCGCCTTGCTCCGGAAGAATTTGATTAGCCGTCAGGTCCGGATCCGGGCTAATGCCTAGCGCCTGCATTGCCGTCATTGCCCGCAGGCGATCCTTAAGGCGCGCGTCGTCGACACGTTCGATGAACACGCTAGCCTGCTCAAGTTTATGGTCTTGCTCGATTTTGACATCAAGTCTTTCCGCCTGTTCAGCCAGATGCCGCCGGGCGCGGTTTGAATGAATAGCCAACGCGCCTCCACCAACCGTAATCAGCAAGCCGGTAAGGCTTGTAACCAACGGCAAGTAATCAACATTCGGGTTCCCGGCGTTGATCAGCGCCAGAATTGCACTGGCAAGGATAATCGCAGCACCGCACGACATGAATATAACACTCAGGCGGAAAGTCGTCTCTGCCTGCTGCAACGCCTGCCGAAAGAAGCCGAAGTATAGCTTTTGCCGTTCGCTCGCGAGGCGGCGAGTGCTATTAAGTTGATAACTACCGGACCCGACATTAACAGTGCCGTAGAATACGTTTTGCTGCACCCCCCGTCCAACGGCGTACACCTCGGGCGGGGTCTCAGACTCGCCAGAATTGTCGACGGCCATCGCTCTCCTCTGGGCTCTGGTTAGAGTCATCGATGCCTACTATCCTGCCACGACATAGTCCAAGGGCACTGCCGTCCATCCGACACATTCCGACCAGCCCACCACTCGTGCTGATGCCATCCCGTCTGCCGCCGACCCACACACCGTGGAGCGGGCCAGGGCCAGGGTGACAAGGTGGAGCGCCCTACCGGACGTACGACCTTGTCGCCCTGGCCCTGGTCTGCTCGGCTTGCCTGGGTCGGTGGCTGACGGGATGGCATCCCACCTCAACCACCCACAACCGGAACCGTTCGGCAATTCCATCCTGGAGTCGTCTGGCCCCCGCCGGAGGCACAGCTCTAACCCCGCCCTCCCCCTCACCCCACCACCCTCACACCCACCTCCACCCCTTCCCCACCCTGGGCCTGAGCGACCGTGCGGAACCGTTCGGCAACTTCGTCCGCCGCGGTTTGCCTGCCGGATCTCGTGCCGCTTCGGGATCGTCGGCATCGGGTGGAAGCGTGTCCGCCTGGCCCTGGTCGTCCTTCGGGACTCGTCACCGGGTCACTTCACTGACCCAGGTGTGACGCGCGGGGCGGGGCGTGGGGTTCGGGCCGGTTGATTTTCCGCCCCGGCGCCGTAGGCGGCCGGGGCGGCGGCTCCGCAGGAGCCGTTTGCCGCGCCCCGGCCCGCGCCGCGCGGAGCGCGCTTGATCTAGTACAGGCCAATTCGGCAACAGATCACAGGCAGCTCCGAGCCGACCAAGGCCAACACGACACCAATCACCGACGTGCATCTCCACCCGCAGCGACGGCTACCCGTGACTCGTGCCAGCGTCCGTCGTCCGCGGGGAGTCGCCCGTCATCGCAACCCTGCTGCCTGCTTCCCTACCCCTCGACTCATGACGGCCCAGAACCTTGCCTCGTTGCACGTCTGCGCCTTCCTTCCTCGCACCCTTCACGCCAAACAGCTCGGGCGGCCTCCCGTGGGAAGCCGCCCCTGCTGGTCGTTGCTCGCCTACCTCAGTGGCAGGTTGGCGACCGTTGTCCACTCGTACATTTGCTGGTCTCGGTGCATCTCGATCAGGTCGACGTGCTTGATCGCCACGCGAGCGGGCTCAACGTTCGTGCGCTCCACGGCCTCGACGTACGGCGCTGCGGAACCCTCGGCAGTGATGTAGGCGACGCTCACGTGAGGCCGGAACCGGTCCGGGTCTTCGCCGATCCGGTCATCGCCGAGGACCCGGCCGATTGCCTGCCGGGTAAGGTGGCGCAGCTCGTGAACTGGCTCGGCGGGTTCGGCTGGTATCACGATCGCCTCATCCGCTACGACGATCGGGCCGAACTCCACCTCGAATGCCGGAACGTCGGCCAGCAGCGAGCGGGCCTCGTCAGCGATCTTCTCGGCGAGATCCTGGGCGATCTCGTCGGCGAAGCCGATGCCCTGCATGGTGAGGTGCAACCACCGGTTCGGGATCAGGGTGAGGCTCGGCATCTCCGCCAGGCTTGTTCGGTACGCCTTCGCGGCTCGGTAGAGCTGGTGCTGATCTTCAAAGGTGATGTGGAAGGCGTAGAAGCGTCTGCCGACGTGCCACCCTGGACGCCACCACCAGTGGTTGCGAACGTGATCGGCGTGCTGGCCTGGGGCGAGGTCAACGAGCGACATCTAGCCTCCTCAGACTTCCGACGGGGTGTCAGGTTGGGCCGGCTCCGGCTCTACCGGGTACTCGTCGATGACGACAATCCGATCCGCCGGCCAGACTGACTCGGAGACCTCCAAGACGCTCCCATCGTCGGCCCTCGCAACGTGGATGACCTGCATGACGGGTGCACCTGTGGGCAACTCCAGTGCGGCAGCCTCTTCCGCCGTGGGAAGGCGGGAGAACCAGTGATCACGGGCCGTTGCGTAGCGCTTGCCGCTGAGTTCCTCGATGCAGAGGAAGAGAGCCTTGGGCACGACCTGGGGAGTCTCCAGGTAGGTTCCGCCGGCGATGTCGGTCGGGATGTAACTCGCGCCGATCTCTTCCGGCCTGCCGGTCTCCTGGTCGTAGAGATGCCGCCGACGTACCACCACCTCGGACCCTGCCGGCACTCCCATCGCGGCAGCGATCTCGCCGCGCACCGGAGCCTTCCCCGCGAACACGATGTCGTGTCGCAGGTGAGCTGTTAACAGTCGCTGGTCGCTGCGCGCCCGGCCATAGCGATGCCGCGAGCGGCGTTGCAACCGCCGGCTCTCTCGGACGAAGGTCCCCACGCCATGACGGGACTCGATCAGTCCCTCGGCGCGAAGAACCCCCATTGCGTTACGCAGGGTGATCGGACTCACTCGGAAGCGCTCGGCCAACGCGGTCTCGGCCGGCAGGCGCTCTCCCGCCTTCAGGTCGCCGTCGCGGATGCTTCGCCGCAGCTCTGCTGCGATCTGGAGGTACTTGGGTGCCCTTGCGCCCAACTCGTCGGTCATCGCCGCCCTCACTCCGGTAGTCCTCTCTAGGACAACCTCTCTACTTCACTGTACGTGCGCTAGCCGGTCAACGCATGGCCGCTTGTTGCGCCACCAGCCAAACCCAGTCCTATAGAGGACTTGTGGACGCCCAACGAGGCAGCTACAGTCCTCTACAGGTCTACAGGAGTAGGCGAGGCACCAATCGGTATGGAGGTGGAGAGCGTGGCTCTCAAGGGTGGTGCGCGGATCGGGCTGTCGTTCGAGGCGGTGTTCCCGCACGGGTGCGTGTTCGTGCCGGACTCGATCGCTGAGGCGCAGGACTTCGACGAGAAGACGCGGGTACGGACCCCGGCGAAGGACAAGGTGACGGGTCTGCGGGTGTGGCAATGCCGGGTGATGGACATGGACCCGGAGCTTGGGGCGCGGTCGCGTGAGGTGGCGGTGAAGATCCTGTCGCCGGTGCAGCCGGTGCCGCCGGTGGGTCCGTTCCAGCCCGTGGAGTTCGAGGGCCTGACGGTGACGCCGTACGTGGGAAGCAACGGCCGGTTGGCGTACTCCTACCGGGCGACGGCGCTGGTGGCCCCGAAGACCCTCGCGGAGTCGCGCGGGAAGGCTGCCTGATGTTCGGCAGGAAGAAGCCTCAGCCGGACCCGGTACGCCGGGATCAGGTGTTGCGTCTGGTCAACCTCGGGATGCGGGAGACCGACGCCGCCGACATGGACATCGACGGCCCGGAGTTCCGCCAGGCGAAAGACGCCTTCGAATCCGCGCTCGGTGAGTCGACGTCGGCGGAGCAGCACGCGGCGTTCGACGCGCTCAAGCGGCACGGCTACTGACGTTCGATGTGTGGCGCGGGGCGGCCCTGGCCCTAGGAAAGCTTGGCCGCCCCGCTGCCCTCACCAATCCTCTCGGCCTGGAAGGGCAGGTTCATCATGCCAATCGTCCTGGACTGGACGCGCGGTGCGGGTGCCGGCGAGCCGGCTCCGTGTGTGATCTGCGGGAAGCCGGCGATCTGTCGGAGTCCCGCTGGCAAGCCAGTGCACAAGGTCTGCGCCGAGGTGTGGACCGAGCGACGCTCGGCCGGTAAGGCGGTGGCCTGATGCGGGCCCCGCTGGTCAACTTCCGTAGGTTCCAGGTCGCTGCTCCGTGGCCGCTGGTCTGGACCGTCACCGGCCTGTTCCTGCTGGTGCGTCTCGTTGTCGGCGTGGTGCGGCTGGGTGTAGCTGCGGTGCGGAACTGGCGATCGGTGCTCGTCGTCGCCGTGGTCCTGTTCGCCGTAGATGTCTACCGGTCGTATGGCTGGTGGCCTCACCTCCTGGCCGCCGTCGTCGTCGCGGGTGGCTCGGGTGTGTGGTGGTGGCGTGGCCGGGAGTCGTTTCATCGGCTGGTCGTGTTGCGGCTGATCGGGCTGTGGCGTCGCTCGTGGGTGTATCGGCGGCAGTGGCACGAGGTGATGTCGCTGTGTGGGCTGGTGAAGAAGTACGACGGTGGGAAGAAGCTGCCAGTCCTGCTGTCGGTGCGGTGCACCCACGCCACCGATGAACTGGTGGTGCGGATGCCTCGGGGTCAGAACCCGGAGGTCTACCACAAGGCGGCGCGGGACCTGGCGCACTCGTTCGGTTCCCGGCACTGCCGCGTCCGCTCCGGCCGGCCGGTGGCTCCGCCTCGCTCCGGTCATCTCGCGTGGCTGCTGCGCCTGGTCGACGGCATCCGGTTCCGGGATCGGCCGCGGCGTCTGCGGTTGGTGTTCATCCGCCGGGACCCGTTGCGGCAGATCGTGAAGCCGTGGCCGGTGCCGTCGCGCCCGGACTTCACCGCCCTGCCGGTCGGGATGCGAGAGGACCTGGCCGTGTACGCGCTGCGGCTGCTGGCCACCCACGTCCTGATCGGCGGCGCGACCCGCATGGGCAAGGGCTCGGTCATCTGGTCGCTGCTGCGGGCGCTGGCCTCCGGCATCCGCTCCGGGTTGGTGCGGGTGTGGGCGATCGACCCGAAGGGCGGCATGGAACTGGCCATCGGTGCGGCGTTGTTCTCCCGCTACGTCGATGACGACTGGACCCGGATGGCGGACATGCTCGATGACGCCGTCGCCAGGATGCGGGCCCGTCAGCAGGTGCTGCGCGGCAAGGTCCGCGTCCACACCCCCACCACCGACGAACCGTTGATCGTCGTGGTCATCGACGAGATTGCGGCGTTGCTGGCGTTCCTGCCCGACAGTGACCTGCGGAACCGGATCACTCAGGCGTTGGGGCTGCTCCTGACGCAGGGCGCCGGGCTCGGGGTGCTGGTCGTCGCCGCGACCCAGGACCCGCGTAAGGAAGTCGTGTCGGTGCGGGACTTCTTCCCCACCCGTATCGCGCTCGGCCTGACCGAACGCAGTCACGTCGATCTGCTGCTTGGTGAGGGTGCGCGGGATCGGGGTGCCCTGGCCGATCAGATCCCCCTGTCCGCTCCGGGCGTGGCGTATGTCCTGCTCGACGGCCAGCCCGAACCGGCCCGGGTGCGGTTCTCCTTCATCCCCGACGACGTGATCCGGGAGATGGCCGCGACGTTTCCCGCCCCACCCGAGACCCAGTCCCACCCGGAACCGACTCCGGCCCCGGCCCGTCCGGTCCCGGCTGCCCGCAACGGCAACGGCACCGGCGTGGGTGGGCGCACCTACCGGCCGAAGCAGGATGCGCCGCTGTTGCCGCCGTCGCTGCTCAACGCCCTGGACCTCAACGGCACCCGCAATGGAGGTGACTCCCGATGACCGCTCACGAGCTGCCCGAGGACGTCCCGGTGCGGATGCCGTACGCCGACCCTCCGCTCGACGCGCCCGCCGCCGATCGCCGGTTCTACCGGCTGCGTGCTCCGCACGTGGATAAGGCGTCCGTGCCGGTGACGGTCCGGGTCGCTCCCGACGCTGACCTGTACGTCGCCGTTGGTGCCGGGCGTCGCCGGATGTATCTGACGCCGGCTGAGGCGTGGGCGCTGTGGCGGTGCCTGTCCGAAGCGGTCGCCTCCACCGGTGAGCCGCCGGAGTGGATCCGCGTGCACATCCGCCCCACCACCCGCTGACCTTTCCGTTCCGCCCGAAACGAGGAGTCCCCTGATGGCTACCCGTCGGCTCACCATGCGTCCGATCCGCCGGATCTGTCTCGACCTGCACCACACCGACCCCGACCAGTCCTGCCCCTACTGCGCCCCCGACCCCGTCCTGGACGCGGTGATCGGAACCGCGCTGCGCCGTCACGCGGAGATCGCCGCCGAGGACGCCGAAACCTGGGGATGGGCCGCATGACCCGCCCCATGGCCGGCCCGTTCGGCCGCGACCTCTCCGTGATGATCGCCGGCCCCGCCGGGGTGCTGCACCTGGTCACCAATCCCGAGGACTGCTCCCTGTGCGGGCAGCGCGGTGAGGTCAACGTCTGGAACCCCGCCGCCATCCGCGACGAACTCACCTTCGAGTTGACCCCGCCCCGGCACCGGATCTGGGTGACCCCGTGCCCCGTCTGCCGGTTCCACGACTTCATCACCTGGGAGGCCCCGCAGTGAACCACCAACTCTGGTCCTGGCTCCTCATGGCCGTCGGCGTCACCGGCCTCTACCTCGCCGGGAAACGCTCCTGGGTCGGCTGGGCGATCGGACTCGCCGGACAGTTCCTGTGGCTGGCCTACTCCCTCGTGACCGAGCAGTGGGGCTTCCTGGCCTCCTGCTTCGTCTACGGCGCGGTCTACATCCGCAACCTGCGCGCCTGGCTCCACCCCACTCCGCCCACCAACGTCCAGGGCGACCCGGTTCCCGCCCCGGCTCGCGATCCCGTTCGGTCGTCCGTTGGCCGGGGATCGTCGGTGGTGCGGTCGCACTCCGGGCCGGTGCGCTGCCTGTCCGCCTCCTGCCTCCGTCCGGCTACACACTGGCACGACGGTGCCCCCTGGTGCCTGCCCTGCGCCGACCGGGCCATCACGGATGAAGGCCGCTGTGGCGTCGACCCGGCCCCGGGCACCGATGCTGACTTCGCCGCGTACTACCTGACCCGGGACCTGAACCCGGCCCTGCGCAGCGTCGGGCAGGTGTCGTGATGCGCCCCGCCACGATCGCTGACCGGTTGGAGTCGGCGTTGCTCGTGCTGATCCTCCTGGCCGTCGGTGGGTTCGCCGGGGCCGCGTCGTTCACCCACGTCCACGACTGGACCATGGCCCACGCCCCCGCCGGTACCGGGGACTGGTTCGGCTGGGCCAACGCCGTCATCTCCGAACTCACCCCCGCCGCCGCACTGCTCGTCATCCGCCGCCGACGCCGCCGCGACCCGGACGCCTCCGTGCTCTACCCCCTGGCCATCCTGATCGCCTCCGTCGTGCTGTCCCTCGCCGCGCAAATCGCCGTGGCCAACGACAGCTTCTCGTCCCGGCTGCTGTCCTCCGTGCCCGCGCTGGCGTTCCTCGCCCTGTCCAAACTCGTCCTCACCGGCCACACCACCCCCACCCCGGCCCCGGTGCCTGCGCCGGCCAAGCCTGCTGACCCCATCGACCTGGACGACACCGACACCGCCCCGGCCCCCGTCAACCCGACCCCGGCCCCCGTCGTGCCGCCCACCCCGGCTCCGGAACCGGTCCACGTACCCGCTCCCGTTCCTTCGGTCCCGTCCGTCTACGTGCCCTCGCCCGTGATCCCGGCCCGCACCAACGGCCACGTCTACGCCGCCGGGGTGATCCAGTGACGCGCACCCACCTTGCCCGCACCCGACCCCCCGCCTCCGGCGCGCTCGTTCGCCGGGTCGTCGGCACCCCCGCCGAAGTCGCCGCAACCATCGCCCTCGTCCGCGACTCCGGCCGCCTGCTGTCCATGACCCGACCCCAGCAGCTCCCCGATGGGCGCCGGGTGACCGTCACCATCCGGTTCCTCGACCCCCGCCCCATCCGGGTTCGCCGGTCCCGCCGTGGCCTGGCCATCGCCGTCCCGGCCGTGGGCCTCGTCGCCGTGGCCGGCTATCTGACCGTCCAGCTCGTCCGCGCGGCCCTCACCATGCTGCCGCTGATCGCCGGCGGCGTCCTGGTCCTGGCCGTCATCGCCGTCCTGCTGCGCCGCAGCTCGGGCCGCTGCTGCCCCGGCCTGCACTGCCCCGGCTGCCACCACTAACCCGCCCGGCTGGCCCACCCCTGACCGACCCCGGCCACGGGTGGGCCAGCCAACCCCCCTGCCGCTACCACCGGAGGTGACCCGTTGACCGCCCCGACCCTGCCCGGCCTCACCCCCGACACCCCGCCGCCGACCCCGGGTTCGCGTGCTGCCCGTCTCGCGCTGCCCATGTCCCGGCAGGTGCTCAAGGAGATGGCCGCCGAGTACGGCGTGTGCCTGCACCCGGTCACCCTGCGCCGCACCGACCTGCACACCGGACAGACCGAAGTCGTGGACCTGCCCTGCGGGTCGACCCGCGACGACAAGTGCCCGCCCTGCGCGAAACGCGCCCAGCGGCTGCGGCGCACGCAGATCCGGGAAGGCTGGCACCGCACCGACGAACCCGCCCCCGCACCCCAACCGGCCACCGACGCGCAGCGAGAGTTGATCCTGCTGCGCGGTCATCTGGAGTTCGCCCGCGACGAAGCCCACCGCGCCGCCCAACACGACCAGATCCCCGGCATCGACCAAGCGATCGCCGAGGTAGAAGAAGCCATCGCCGCTGAGGGCCTACGCGGGCGGGTCGCCCCCTCCCACGACCCCGATGAGGATGATGCGGGGCCGCGTCGGAAGCGGTCGACCCGCCGCCGCCAGGACGCACCCGACCTGCCGCGTAAGAAGGTCGAACCCCGCACCCTCGGCAAGGTGTACGTCGCCCCCGACGGCACCGAACACCGGCCGTCGATGTGGCTCACCCTCACCCTCGACTCCTACGGCCGGGTCCTGCCCGACGGCACGCCCGTCGACCCGGACACCTACGACTACCAGCGCGCGGCGTGGGACGCGGTGCACTTCGCCCGGCTCCTCGACCGGTTCTGGCAGAACCTCCGCCGCTGCGTCGGCTGGAACGTCCAATACGCCGGCTGCGTCGAACCCCAACGCCGCCTCGCCCCACATGCACACTTCGCCATCCGCGGCACCATCCCTCGCGCGGTGCTCAAGCAAGTTGCCGCCGCGACGTATCACCAGGTGTGGTGGCCACCCGCCGATGAACTGGTGTATCCGCTGGATCGGCCGCCGGTGTGGGACAACGACGCGAACGCCTGGGTCGACCCCGACACCCGCGCGCCGCTCCCGTCGTGGGCTGACGCTCTGGACCTGGTCGACGCCGACCCCGACGCATCGCCGGCTCACGTCGCCCGGTTCGGCGTCCAGGTCCGCGCCGAAGGCGTTACCCCTGGCACCGTCCACGCACAGCGCACCATCGGCTACATCACGAAGTACATCACTAAGTCCGCCGCCGACTGCCACACCGCGAACACCGACCGGCAGCGCGACCACCTCGACCGGCTCTGGCAGCAACTCCGGATCACCCCCTGCAACGAGCGGTGCGCCAACTGGCTGCTCTACGGCGTCCAACCGAAGAAGGCCCACAGCCGCCTCCAGGCCGGACGGTGCAAGGGCAAGGTCCACCAACGGGCCACCCTCGGCATCGGTGGACGCCGCATCCTCGTTTCTCGCGACTGGTCCGGCAAAACCCTCGCCGACCACCGCGCTGACGCACGCGCCTGGGTGCGAAACCTCCTCGGCGTCACCGTCGGTGCCGACGACGCCCCGACCACCGGCCCCGACGACCCACCCGCGTTCGCCTGGGAACTCGCCCGGCCCGATGACCCGGACATCCCACCCCTACAACACCGGCTCCTCAAAGCGCTGTCCCAACGCGCCCAATGGAAAGCCGCCCTACGCGCTGCCCAGGATCGAGCGAGCTCCGCTTCTCCCGAGACAGGTCAACTACTTCGCCGAGGACTACTACCAGCAGTACCCAGCCCCGACAGCGGTCGTGCTGCCGACCCGAAGGAGATGGAGTGATGACCATCGCCAACCACTCTCGTACGGTCGCGCCCAAGAGCGTCCGCCCCGCCGAAGCCGCTGCGCTCCTCGGCGTCTGCCGGGACACCGTCTACGTCCTGATGCGGTCCGGGCGACTCCGGTCGATCAAGGCGGGTCGCGCTCGGCTGATCCCGCTGGCGGCAATCGATGAGTTCCTGTCGGCTGATGAGGAGTTTGCAGCGTGACCAGCCGGCGGCGTCGTGCTCATGGTGAGGGTTCGGTGTACGAGCAGCGCCCCGGCGTCTGGGCGGCGGTGATCGATCTAGGCTGGGTCGACGGGAAGCGGAAGCGAAAGTACGTCTACGCCAAGAGTGAGGCTGAGGCGGTCCGGAAGCGGGACGAACTGCGGCGTCAGCTACAGCTGGGCGTCGACCTCGCCACGCCGCCCCGAACTCTGGAAGCCTGGTTGACGGAATGGCTGCGCGATGTGAAGGCGCATGACGGTACTCGTCCTTCAACGCTGACGCGCTACCGCCTGGCGGTCACCAAGCACCTGGTGCCGGGACTGGGCCGGGTGAAGCTCGATCGGTTGACGCCTCGGGACGTGCAGCGATTCCTGACCGGTCTGCGGGGCAAGCTGGCGCCGGCCAGCATCGTCAAGGTGCACGCGGTTCTTCGTGTCGCCCTGGCCGACGCCGAACGGATGGACCTGGTCCCACGCAACGTCGCCAAAGCGGCCAAGCCTCCGGCTCTCGGCCGGGTCGAACGGCGTGCCCTGACGCCGGAGGAAGCCAAGACGCTGCTGTCGGTTCTCAAGGGCGACCGGTTGGAATCGCTGTTCGTGCTCGCCCTGGCGACCGGTCTGCGGCGGGCTGAGCTGTTGGGCCTGCGCTGGTCGGATGTCGACCTGCCGGGGAAGGCGTTGTTCGTGCGTCAGACCCTCCAGCGGACCGACCGTGGTCTTGAGTTCGTGCCGCCGAAGACGCATCGGTCGAGTCGTCCGCTGCCGCTGTCGGCGCTGGCGGTTCGGGCGTTGGAGTCGCAACGAGTGCGTCAGGCCAGGGAGCGGCTTGCCGCCGGTGAGGTGTGGTCGGATCACGACCTGGCCTTCGCGAGCACGATCGGTACGCCGATGGAACCGCGAAACGTGAACCGTCGCTTCGAGCAGCTCCGTTCGGCGGCAGGTCTGGAGTGGCTGCACCTGCATGATCTTCGGCACGCGTTCGCGACGTTCCTCCTCGACCAGGGCGAGGAGCTGCGGACCGTCATGGAACTGCTCGGGCACTCCACGATCCGAATGACGGCCGACACCTACGGGCACGTCCTGCCGGCGCGGGCTCGTCAGGCTGCCTCGGCCATCGATCGCGTGCTCGGCGAGGAAGGGACGGCGTGAACCGCTTGGCTGTACGAATGGCTGTACTCGGGGTCGAGATCAACCAAGGAAAGTGCTGGTGGAGCCCAGGGGACTCGAACCCCTAACCCCTGCCTTGCAAAGGCAGTGCTCTGCCAGTTGAGCTAGGGCCCCCGAGGGCGGACGAGCCGCCGGGTGCTGGCTGGTCAGCGCAGGTCGGGCGAGGTGGTGGCCTCGTGCCACAGGGCGCGCTCGTCGTTGGATTCCTTGACCTTCTTGGCCACCACAGCAGCGACGCCGATGATGCCGACCAGGAACAGAAGCTTCTTGAACATGGGGCGACCCCTCGCGCTCGACTCGACTGCCCGTCGGAACGGTGTGCGGTGGGGCTAGCTGGAATCGAACCAGCGACCTCAGAGTTATCAGCTCTGCGCTCTAACCGACTGAGCTATAGCCCCGCGTGGCGACGAGCAAGATTAACCCATCGCGTCGTCCGCTCCCAAATCGGGGTGGCCGACGCTCCCGCGCCTTCCCGACCGTACCGGTCGGCTCACGACCGGGCGAGCCCTTTCCCCCGGTCCAGGGGGTCAGAGATCCACTCCTGCGACGGGAAACAGCGGCATCGGGCGACCCGGACACCGCTGAATCGACCCACGAGCGGCCACGACCCGGCCGAGCGACCCAGGAGGGGGCGCAAACGGGCCGGGGAAAGCACGACGCCGGGGCGGCCGCTGTTCGCGGCGCCCCGGCGTCGGGTCGGATCAGTCGCGCTCGGCGAGCGTCAACTCGATCCCGCCGACCAGGTCGGCGCAGACGTTGTAGATGAACGCCCCCAGCGTGGCGAGCGCGGTGAACAGCACCACGTTCACCAGACCGACGAGGGCGGACGTCAGGATGACGCCCTTCGCGGTGATCTGGAAGCCGCTGTTGGTGCCCTGCCCGCCGCTGGCGCTGACCAGGTCGGTCAGGCTGTCGTTGACGCTCTGGAACACGCCCATCGCGTCCAGCGCGAGATAGAGCACCGAGGTCGCCACGACCACCACGATGAACAGCACCACGGAGACGGCGAAGGCGAACTTCATCACGGACCACGGGTCGATCCGCTTGAGGTTCAGCCGGGCCCGGCGCGGCCCCCGGGAGGCGGCCGAACTGACCGAGGTACGCGCGGCGCGTACCGCGTCACCCACCCGCGCGGCGCCGACGGCGGACGCGCCACCGATGCCCGGGGGCAGACCGCCACCGTTGGCGGGGCGGGCGGCGTTGTCCGGGGTCGGCCGGAAACCGCCGACCTTCGGCTGGGTGCCTGTGGTGGACGGGGAGGTGGCGGCCCCCACCGTGATCGGCTGTGTCGTGTTGCTCGACCGGGCCGCCGCAGCCACCGGCTGGGTGGCTGAGGAGGGCGCGTCGGTGCCCGTCGGCTGGGGCTTCTCGGTCGTTCCCGAGTCCTCACCGGGCTTGTCCGGCGGCGGTGCCATGCCGGGTGCCCGGGTGAACTTCGGGGCAGGCGCGTCGGCGGGGACGGTGGCCCGACCCACGGCGGCGCGGCCGGCGGGGGTTGTACCGCTCTTGGCGGCCTCCTCGTCGACCGGGGTGGCCGAGGTCCCCTTGTTCCCCGACTTCGCCTGTGTCTCCGTCATTCAACTAGTCCTGTTCGTCAGGCTCGTCGGCATTGCGAGCAATCGCCACGATAGTCACGCCGTCCGGGAGGTCCATCAGCTTGACCCCCATTGTGTTCCGGTCACGGGTACGGCGTACAGGCTTCACCGGAGTCCGGATGACGCCGCCGTTGCTGGTGATCGCGAACAGCTCGTCGTCCGGGTCGATCACCACCGCGCCGACCAGACCACCGCGGCGCTCGGTGATCTTCGCAGTCAACACGCCCTTACCTCCCCGGCCCTGAACCGGGTATTCCTCGATGGGGGTACGTTTCGCGTATCCCCCGTTCGTGGCCACCAGGACGTCCAGGCCCTCCCGGACGACCTCCATGGCCAGCAGGACGTCGTCGTCGGTGAAGCGCATGCCGATCACACCCGAGGTGGCCCGGCCCATCGGGCGCAGCGCCTCGTCGGAGGCGTTGAACCGGATCGCCTGGGCCTTCTTGGAGACGAGCAGCAGATCCTCCTCCGGTGCCGCGAGCACGGCACCGACCAGCTCGTCCTCATCGCGCAGGTTGATCGCGATGACGCCGCCGGACCGGTTGGAGTCGAACTCCTCGAGTCGGGTCTTCTTCACCAGGCCGTTTCTCGTGGCGAGTACCAGGTAGGGGGCCACCTGGTAGTTCGGGATTTCGATGATCTGCGCGATCTGCTCGTCCGGCTGGAAGGCGAGCAGGTTGGCCACGTGCTGGCCCTTGGCCACCCTACTGGCCTCGGGCAACTCGTACGCCTTGGCCCGGTACACGCGGCCCTTGTTGGTGAAGAACAGAATCCAGTCGTGCGTGGAGCATACGAAGAAGTGGCTGACGATGTCGTCCTGCCGCAGCGTTGCGCCGCTCACTCCCTTGCCGCCGCGCCGCTGCGAGCGGTAGAGGTCGACCTTGGTGCGCTTGGCGTACCCGGTGCGGGTGATGGTGACCACCACGTCCTCGCGGGCGATGAGGTCCTCCATCGAGACCTCGCCGTCGAACGGGACGATCTTCGTGCGCCGCTCGTCGCCCCACTTCGCGACGATCTCGCTCAGCTCCTCGGAGACGATCTTCCGCTGCCGCTCCGGCTTGGCGAGGATGTCCTTGAGGTCGGCGATCTCCAGTTCGAGCTTGGCCAGGTCGTCCAGGATGCGCTGCCGTTCCAGGGCGGCCAGCCGGCGCAGCTGCATGTCCAGGATCGCGGTCGCCTGGATCTCGTCGATCTCCAGCAGCCGGATCAGGCCCTGCCGGGCGTCGTCGACGGTGGGCGACCGCCGGATCAGGGCGATCACCTCGTCCAGCGCGTCAAGCGCCTTGGACAGACCGCGCAGGATGTGCGCCCGCTCCTCGGCCTTGCGCAGCCGGAACGCGGTCCGCCGCCGGATCACCTCGATCTGGTGCTCGACGTAGTACCTGATGAACTGGGCCAGGTTGAGCGTGCGCGGCACCCCGTCGACCAGGGCCAGCATGTTGGCGCCGAAGGTCTCCTGGAGCTGGGTGTGCTTGTAGAGGTTGTTCAGCACCACCTTGGCGACCGCGTCGCGCTTGAGCACGAGCACGATCCGCATGCCGGTACGCCCGGAGGACTCGTCCCGGATGTCGGCGATGCCGCCGAGCTTGCCCTCCTTGATCAGCTCGGCGATCCGCTCGGCCAGGTTGTCCGGGTTGACCTGGTAGGGCAGCTCGCTCACCACCAGTGCCGGCCGGCCCCGCTTGTCCTCCTCGACCTCCACCACGGCGCGCATCCGGATCGAGCCACGCCCGGTCCGGTACGCGTCCTGGATGGCGGACTGACCGACGATCAGCCCGTGGGTCGGGAAGTCCGGACCCTTGACGATCTCCAGCAGCGCTTCGAGGGTGGTCGCCTCGTCTGCCTCCGGGTTCTCCAGGCACCACTGCACCGCCGCGCCGATCTCGCGCAGGTTGTGCGGCGGGATCTTGGTGGCCATCCCGACCGCGATGCCCTCGGACCCGTTGACCAGCAGGTTGGGGATGCGCGACGGCAGGATGGTGGGCTCCTTGGCCCGGCCGTCGTAGTTGTCCTGGAGATCGACGGTGTCCTCGTCGATGTCCCGCAGCATCTCCATCGCCAGCGGGTCCAGCTTGCACTCGGTGTAGCGCATCGCGGCAGCCGGATCGTTACCCGGCGAGCCGAAGTTGCCGTTGCCGTCGACGAGCGGATAGCGCAGCGCCCAGGGCTGGGCCATCCGGACCAGCGCGTCGTAGATGGCCGAGTCGCCGTGCGGGTGGAACTGCCCCATCACGTCGCCGACGACCCGGGAGCACTTCACGTAGCCCCGGTCCGGCCGGTAACCCGAGTCGTACATGGCGTAGAGGATCTTGCGGTGGACCGGCTTGAGCCCGTCCCGCACGTCCGGCAGGGCCCGCCCGACGATCACGCTCATCGCGTAGTCGAGGTACGAACGCTGCATCTCGACCTCGAGCCCGACCGGCTCGATCCGGTCGTGCTGGACGACCGCCGCGAGGGGTGTCTCGGTGGTCTCCGGCTCGTTCGGGGTGGACTCGGGAGTATCGGTCACTGTTAACCCTTATCAGACTCAGAGTCGTGTTCGTGCTGTGGATAACGCTGTGGAAACCGGCCAGGCTGTGGATAACCCGGTGGACGACGGTCGGCCGGTGGAGCACCGGCCGACCGTGCCGTCAGATGTCGAGGAACCGCACATCCTTGGCGTTGCGCTGGATGAACGAGCGGCGTGCCTCGACGTCCTCACCCATCAGCACGCTGAACAGTTCGTCGGCGGTCGCGGCGTCGTCGAGGGTGACCTGACGCAGCGTCCGGGTGGCCGGGTTCATCGTGGTCTCCCACAGCTCGGGATAGTTCATCTCGCCGAGACCCTTGAACCGCTGGATGTCGTCCGGCTTGGCGTTGGGCTTCTTCTGCTGGCGCAGCGCGATCAGCCCGTCCCGCTCCCGGTCGGAGTACGCGTACTGGGCGTCGTCGCCCTTCTTGTTCCACTTGATCTTGTAGAGCGGCGGGGCGGCCAGGTAGACGTGCCCCAGCTCGACCAGCGGCCGCATGAAGCGGAACAGCAGGGTGAGCAGGAGCGTCTGGATGTGCTGGCCGTCGACGTCGGCGTCGGCCATCAGCACCACCTTGTGGTACCGCAGCTTCTCCATGTCGAAATCGTCGTGGATGCCGGTGCCCAGGGCGGTGATCAGCGCCTGGACCTCGTTGTTCTTGAGCACCCGGTCGATCCGGGCCTTCTCCACGTTGAGGATCTTGCCGCGGATCGGCAGGATCGCCTGGGTACGCGGGTCGCGCCCCTGCTTGGCCGAGCCGCCGGCCGAGTCGCCCTCGACGATGAAGACCTCGGACTCGCGCGGGTCGGTGGACTGGCAGTCGGCCAGCTTGCCGGGCATCGAGCCGGACTCCAACAGCGACTTGCGGCGGGCCAGCTTGCGCGCCTGCTGGGCGGCGATCCGGGCCCGCGCCGCCTGGGACGCCTTCTGGATGATCGTCTTGGCCTCGGCCGGGTTGCGGTCGAACCAGTCGACCAGCCGGTCGTTGCAGACCCGCTGCACGAAGCTCTTGACCGGGGTGTTGCCCAGCTTGGTCTTGGTCTGGCCCTCGAACTGCGGGTTGGCCAGCTTGACCGAGATGATCGCGGCCAGCCCCTCGCGGATGTCCTCGCCGGAGAGCTTCTCGTCGCCCTTGAGCAGCTTGCGGTCGGTGCCGTAGCGGTTGACCACGCTGGTCAGCGCCGCCCGGAAACCCTCCTCGTGGGTGCCGCCCTCGTGCGTGTTGATCGTGTTGGCGAAGGTGTAGACCGACTCGCCGTACGACTCGTTCCACTGCATGGCGATCTCGACCGACATGCCCTCTTCCTCGGCGGCGAACTCGACGACCGTCTTGTGCATCGGGTTCTTCGAGGCGTTGAGGTGCCTGACGAAGTCGGCGATGCCGCCCTCGTAGAAGAAGGTGACCTCGCGGGGCTTGCCCTCCTCGCCCTCGGCGACCCGCTCGTCGAGTAGGTGGATGGACAGGGCCCGGTTGAGGAAGGCCATCTCCTGCAGGCGGCGGTAGATGGTCTGGAAGTCGAAGTCGACCGTCTCGAAGACGTCCGGGTCGGGCCAGAAGGAGACCGCCGAGCCGGTGCGGTCGGTGGTCTCACCCTTGTCCAGCGGCTCCGGCTTGGAGTTGTGGTACTGCTGCCGCCACACGTGGCCGGACTTGTGGATCTCGACGGCCATCCGGGTGGACAGGGCGTTCACCACGGAGACGCCGACGCCGTGCAGACCACCGGAGACCGCGTACGCCTTGCCGTCGAACTTGCCGCCCGCGTGCAGCACGGTCAGCGCGACCTCGACACCCGGCTTCTTGAGCTTCGGGTGCAGGTCGACCGGAAAGCCACGGCCGTTGTCGGTGACCCGGACCCCGCCGTCGGCGAGCAGCACCACGTCGATGGTGTCGCAGTAGCCGGCGAGCGCCTCGTCCACCGCGTTGTCCACGACCTCCCACACCAGGTGGTGCAGGCCACGCTCGCCGGTCGACCCGATGTACATGCCGGGTCGCTTGCGGACCGCCTCCAGACCCTCGAGGACGGTGATCGACTCTGCGCCGTAATCCTGCTTGTCCTGCGCTGCCACCCTCGGCCACTTTCTCGCACCGTCCGCGCCGAGGGCGCGGGGGCGCGGGTTCGGCGGACAGGACGCGACGTCGGCGTGCACGGGTGACGGCCCCACAGGGCCGTCGCAGATCGTGCGCGCCGGTCGCCGCGGTTGCCCGCGGATCGCGATCGGCCAGACCCGACCCGGGACGTTGATCAAGGGCCGGTGAGGGCCCCCGTCCGTCGCACCGCGTCAGGTCGTCGTCTCAGCGTCAATCTTACTGTGCGCACACGACATAACCGCCACTCGGCACCCCTTGAAGGCGGCTCAGACCCTCGTAGCGGGCCGAATCTCGCTGTCCGCGACTCCCCCTACACGCCCCGGCCCGGTTTCCGTGCCCGCCGCCACCGGATAGTCCGGCTCGCCGGGTGGCGCGGGGTCGCGTCGGGCGGTGGTCATACCGTAGCTTTGCGGCGCGCGACCAAGTCGCTCGTCTTGATCTTTTCCACCCGTAACCGGGACGATGGACCCGATCGATCCGACACGTGCTCTCGAGAGGTGACACCAGATGGGGCTGGACAATGTCGCGGTGCACTGGCCGCGGACCGGCCGCTTCTACGACCCGGTCGCGCCGGCCGAGTTCGTCGACTTCGGCGAGATCGTCGACATTCCCCGGATCTCCGCGCCGACCGCCGCGCTCGCCGAGCACATCGCCAAGACCGGCACGGTCCGGGCGACCGCGTACACCGAGCTGGTCGACCTGATCCTCGGCCTGGAAAATGTGCTCTACGCCACTGACGCCGCCGCCGAGGACGAGGATCCGGTGATCGACCCGGACGGCTGCGCCTGGATCGCCGACGGGGTGGAGAAGTTCGTCGCCCAGCACCGGCCGCACGGCGAGGCGGTGACCTTCGAGTCGGTCAGCGAGGTGCTCCGCGCGCTGCTCGGTGACGGCCGCCTGGCCGAGCAGCAGTTGCGCTGGCTGGGCAGTCGGCTCGACCGGCTGCGCGACGAGAACGGCGACCCGCCGCAGTGGGACTTCACCTGCGCCGAGCTGGGGGTGCTGGCCGCCTTCTACCGGCGCTGCGCCGACCGGGGCTTCGCGATCTACGCCGACGCCGAGCCCGGTCGTCGTCCGGGTCCGCAGCACTGAGCGGGTCCCGGCTCTAGGGGCTGTCCGGCGTCGGTGCGGAGGTCACCGCGCCGTTGGCGGCGGCGATCACCCGGGTCAGCGCCGCGTGCAGGTCGCGTAGCTCGGCCAGTGGCAGTCCGAGCCGGGCGACGACCGCCGGGGGGATCTGCTCGGCCTGTGCCCGCAGCGCCCGGCCGGTCCCGGTGAGCGACACGGCGAGGCTGCGTTCGTCGGCCGGGTCCCGTTCCCGGCGCAGGTAGCCGGCCGCCTCCAGCCGCTTGAGCAGGGGCGACAGGGTGCCGGGGTCGAGTTGCAGCAGTCGGCTCAGCTCCCGGACCGACAGCGGCGCGTGCTGCCAGAGCGCCAGCATGACCAGGTACTGCGGGTGGGTCAGCCCCATCGGTTCCAGCAGCGGCCGGTAGACCGCGACGACGCCCCGGGCGGCGACGGAGAGCGCGAAGCAGACCTGCTCCTCCAGCGCCAGCGGATCCCCGTCGGGTTGTCCGTCCACGTGTTCCTCCTCGTCGCCGTTGCGATGCTACCAATGCTTGGTGTACCAATTGTTTGCACACCAAGCTTCAAGGAAGGGTCGTTGCCGATGAGCGAGGACAAGCCGGCGGCCAAGGCCCCGGGCGAGGGTGGCCGGCTCCTGGCCTGGGCGTTCAAGAACCTGGCCGGTCCGCCGGAGGTGGCCGGCGCGGTGCAGGGCGGCTCCCGGCAGGCCCGCGACGCCTGGAAAGAGGACCTGGAACGACGCAAGCAGTGGAGCCGCGAGCAGCGGGAACGCAAACGCGCCGAACGGGAGGCCCGCCGCGCCGAACGGTGAACCTCAGCCGTACGTGTCGCGCGGCCCCCGACCGCGCACCCGGCGCGGCCCCCGCGACCAGGACGGCGCCGCCGGCCCGTGGATGTGCAGCTTGCGGACCACGTTGTGGCCGACCTCCCCGGCGATCCGCTTCAACAGCGATCCGGCGAGCAGCCGCAACTGGGTGGCCCACGCGGTCGAGCGGGCCTCCACGGTCAGCTCGCCGTCCTCCAGCTTGACCGGACGGCTGTGCTGGGCGATCTCCGGCCCGACGACCTTCTCCCAGGCGCCGAAGACGGTCGCCTCGGCCGCCGGCTGCTGCCAGCCCCGCGCCTTCATCAGCCGTTCCAGCACCGCGCCCAACGGCTGCGGGTCACGCGGGTCCGGCCCCGGCCCGGAGTAGCCCCGCAGCCGCCGGCCACCGCCGTCGGCCGCGCCGGTCACCCCCGGTCGCCGGGTGCGGGCCGCCGCCTCCCGCCGGGCCCGCGCCGCGTCCAGCACCGCCCGCGCCAGCTCCGGTCCGCTCGCCCCGGCGTCGGCACCCGACGCTCCGCCGGAACCCGAACCACCACCGGCCCGCCCACCGGCGGCCTCGGCGCGGCCCGGGGAGGCGGCCTCCGCACCAACGGCCCCGGCGTCCGCGCCGGTCCCGGCCGGTCGGGACCGCGCACCCTCTGCGCCCCCGCCAGCTCCCCCGGGGGTACGCGCACCGCGTGCCCCGCCCGGGGTGGTGCGCCCCGGGCGGCCCGTCGACCCGGTGGGCTGCTCCGGTTCAGTCGACACGGCGGACCGTCCCCTCGCCGACGGCGTACCGGGCGCCACGCAGGGCCACCGGGACGTCGTCGTCCACCGCACAGGTGACCAGGAGCTGACCGGCCCCGCCGACCAGTTCGGCCAGTCGCTCCCGGCGGCCCGCGTCCAGCTCGGCGAAGACGTCGTCGAGCACCAGCACCGGTTCGATTCCGTCGGCGCGCAGCAGGTCGTACCCGGCCAGCCGCAGCGCCAGCGCGTACGACCAGGACTCGCCGTGGCTGGCGTACCCCTTGGCGGGCAGCGGGCCGAGGGTGAGCACGAGGTCGTCACGGTGCGGCCCGACCAGCGTGGTGCCCCGCTCGATCTCGGCCGACCGGGATTCGACCAGCGCGGCGGTCAACGCCCCAGCCAGTACCTCCCGGTCGGTGCCCACCCCGGTCAGCTCCACCGATGGCCGGTACGCGATGCCCGCCGCCCCGGCCCCCGCCGCCACCGCGTCGTACGCCTTCGCCACGTGCGGGGTGAGCGCGGCGACCAGTTCCAGCCGGCCGGCGAGCAGCTCGGCCCCGTGCCGCGCCAGGTGGGCGTCCCAGACCGCCAGGGTCGACAGGTCACCGCCACGCGACCCGCCCGTCTTGCGGGCCAGGTACGCCGTACGCAGCAGGGCGTTGCGCTGCTTGACCACCCGGTCGTAGTCGGCGCGCACCCCGGCGTACCGGGGCTGCCGGAGCACCAGCAGGTCGTCGAGGTAGCGGCGGCGTTCCGCCGGGTCGCCCCGGACGAGTTCCAGGTCCTCCGGGGCGAACAGCACCAGCCGCAACGCGCCGATCACGTCCCGGGCCCGCCGGGCCGGGGAGCGCCCGAGCCGGGCCCGGTTGGCCTTACCGGGGACGATCTCCAGCTCGATCAGCAGCTCCCGGCCGTCGTGCACCACCGCACAGCGGATCACGGCGGCGGTCGCGCCCAGCCGGACCAGGGGGGCGTCGGTGGCGACCCGGTGCGAGTCCAGGGTCGCCACGTAACCCAACGCCTCGACCAGGTTGGTCTTGCCGACGCCGTTCGCACCGGTCAGGACGTTCGGACCCGGCTCCAGATCGACGCCGACCCGCTCGTACGAGCGGAAGTCGACCAGTTCGAGCCGGCGGACGTACACAGCCTGTGGATGCCGCTCAGCGCTTGTGCACGGCGTGCCCGCCGAACTGCTGGCGCAGCGCGGCGACCGCCTTCATCGCGGGCGAGTCGTCCTGCCGGGAGGAGAACCTGGCGAACAGGGCGGCGGTGATGACGTTGAGCGGGACGGCCAGCCGGATCGCCTCGTCGACCGTCCAGCGCCCCTCACCGGTGTCGTCGGTGTACCCGGTCAGCGTGGCCAGGTCCGGGTCCTCGTCCAACGCGCGGTCGAGCAGGTCGAGCAGCCAGGACTGGACGACCGTGCCCTCCCGCCAGGACTTGATGATCCCCGGCACGTTCGTGACCATCTCGGCGGCGGAGAGCAGCTCGAAGCCCTCGGCGTAGGCGTGCATCAGGCCGTACTCGATGCCGTTGTGCACCATCTTGGCGTAGTGGCCGGCACCGACCGGGCCGGCGTGCACGAAGCCGTGATCGCCGGCCGGCTTCAACGCCTCGAAGATCGGCATCAGGTGGTCGACGTGCTCCTGCGCGCCGCCGACCATCAGGGCGTAGCCGTTCACGTTGCCCCAGACACCGCCGGAGACACCGACGTCGACGTACCCGATGCCCCGCTCGGCCAGCCGGGCGGCCCGGGGCGCGTCGTCGCTGAACCGCGAGTTGCCGCCGTCGATGATGATGTCGCCCTCGCCCAGCACCTCGGCGAGCGCGTCGATCGTCGCGTCGGTCACGGCGGCCGGGACCATCACCCACACCGCCCGGGGCGACTGCAGCTTGTCGGCCAGTTCGGCGAGGCTCGCGACGTCACTGCGGTCGGCGTTGCGGTCGTAGCCGACGACCTCCTGGCCGGCGGCGCGCAACCGCTCGCGCATGTTGCCGCCCATCCGGCCGAGTCCTACCAGGCCGAGCTGCATCTGCTCCTACCTCCGTGCGTCCGGGTGCTGCCGGTGCCGATCAGCGGGACACGCGGATCGGCATGATGAGGTACCGGTACCCAGGGATGACCTCGCCATCCTCACCTGCGGGGGAAATCACCGCCGGCTTGAAGGCGTCCACGAAGCGCAGCAGGGCGTACTGGGCCCCCAGGTTGGCCAGGCCGTCGATCAGGTACTGCGGGTTGAACCCGATGGTCAGCGGCTCGCCGGTGAAGGTGGCCTCCATGGCCTCGCTGGCGCGGGCCTCCTCGGTGCCGCCGGCCTCGACGACCAGGCCGTCGGAGCTGAAACTGAGCAGTACCGGGGTGGTCCGCTCGGCGACCAGGGCGACCCGCTTGACCACCTCGATCAGGGTGCTCACCGGCACCCGGGCCTCGGCGTTGCTGGTGGCCGGGAAGAGCGAGCGGACCGGCGGGTAGTTGGCTCCGTCGAGCAGCCGGCTGGTGGTGCGGCGGGTGCCGCCGGAGAAGCCGATCATGCCTTCGCCGGCACCGCCCTGGGACAGCGCCATGGTCACCTGGCCGCCGAGCGGACCGAGCGCCTTGGCGGTGTCGTTCAGGGTGCGCGCGGGGACGAGGGCGTTGATGCTGATCTCGGGGTCGTCAGGGTTCCACTCCATCTCGCGCAGGGCGAGCCGGTAGCGGTCGGTGGCGAGCATCGCCAGGGTGCCACCGGAGAGTTCCAGCCGGACGCCGGTCATCATCGGCAGCGTCTCGTCGCGCCCGGCGGCGATGGCCACCTGGCCGACGGCGGCGGCGAAGGCGGCAGCCTCGACGGTGCCGGCGCTCTCCGGCATCTCCGGCAGGGCCGGGTAGTCCTCCACCGGCATGGTGGGCAGGGTGAACCGGGCGCTGCCACAGACGAGCTCCAGGTGGGCGCCGACCGCGGCGATGTCCACCGGTTTGGCCGGCAGCGCCTTGGTGATCTCGGCGAGCAGCCGGCCGGAGACCAGGGCGGCCCCGTCGGCGTCGCCCTGCACCTCGACGCTCACCTGGCTGGAGACCTCGTAGTCGAAGCCGGAGACCTGGAGGTTGCCGTCGGTGACCCGCAGCATCACCCCGGCGAGCACCGGTACGGACGGCCGGCTGGGCAGGCTCTTCGCGGTCCACGCCACCGCTTCGGCGAGCGCGTCGCGCTCCACTCGGAACTTCATCAATGCCTCCGCGTCGACGTCAGCGACAACTCTCTCATGCCGACCGCTGCCCACCGTCCCGCCCGACCGTGCGGGTACCCATCGCACCTTAGGGCGCGTGGGCATCGGCTGTGCGCCCGACCCCGTGCTTCCGGTGCCGGGGTGACTGCCGACGGCAGCGCTGCGGCCCGATCCACAGGAAGTCCAACGGTGATGATTGGTTTTTGATTCTTCAGAAGAGATAACTCATCGTCTTCATCGCACCTGTGCAAACTGTGGGTAACTCGCGTCCTCGCAGCTCAGACACGTTATCCACCGGTGGGTTCGCTGTGGAGAACCGGGGGGTAAACCCGGTCGGTGGTCCACAGGCACCCGGTGTCCCCAGAGTTGTCCACCGTTGTCCACCGGTTGTCCACCGGTAATCCACCGGGTTTACCCCCAACGCTGTGGACAACCGGTCGGGCCCGGACCGCCGTCGTCCCCAGAACCTTCAACAGGTTGCCCACAGGCCCACCGTCGTCGGTGGACAACGACGGGGTTGTCCCCAGCCGTCCACAGCACTGTCCCCAGGGTTTGTCCACAGTCTGTGGGTAACCGGCTCCGGACGGAGCGTGGTTATCCACCGGTTGTGGAACAGGGGGTGTGGACAACCGGGTGGTCCTGTGGACAAAGAAGACGACGTCATGCGCCGATCGTGGCCCCTCGACCCGGTCGAGGGTCAACCCTGCCGGGGCGTACCGGCACGCAAACGCCCGGCCGAGGGGCTCGGCCGGGCGTCGGTGGTGCGGCGGGAGTGGCGTACGTCTCAGGTGTTCTGCTTGATCCGGTTGGTCAGCTCGGCGATCTGGTTGTACAGCGAGCGCCGCTCCGCCATCTGCTGGCGGATCTTCCGGTCGGCGTGCATCACCGTGGTGTGGTCTCGTCCGCCGAACGCCTGCCCGATCCGGGGCAGCGACAGGTCGGTCAGCTCCCGGCACAGGTACATGGCCACCTGGCGGGCGTTCACCAGCACCCGGGAGCGCGAGTGCCCGCGCAGGTCCTCCAGGCTCACCCCGAAGTACTCGGAGGTGGAGACCATGATCTGGTCGGCGGTGATCTCCGGGCCGGCGCCGTCGGGGATGAAGTCCCGCAGCACCTCCTCGGCCAGCGACAGCTCGACGTTGGAGCGGGTCAGGCTCGCGAACGCGGTGACCCGGATCAGCGCCCCCTCCAGTTCCCGGATCGAGTTCGACACCCGGGAGGCGATGAACTCCAGCACGTCCGGTGGGGCGTACAGCCGCTCCTGGGCGGCCTTCTTCTGCAGGATCGCGATCCGGGTCTCCAGGTCGGGCGGCTGGATGTCGGCCAGCAGCCCCCACTCGAAGCGGGTCCGCAGCCGGTCCTCCAGCGTCGCCAGCTGCTTCGGCGAGCGGTCGGACGTGATCACGATCTGCTTGTTCGCGTTGTGCAGCGTGTTGAAGGTGTGGAAGAACTCCTCCTGGGTCCGCTCGCGGTTCTCCAGGAACTGGATGTCGTCGATCAGCAGGATGTCGACGTCACGGTAGCGGCGCTGGAACGCGCTGGTCTTGTCGTCCCGCAGCGAGTTGATGAAGTCGTTGGTGAACTCCTCGGTCGAGACGTACCGGACCGACCGGGCGTTGCCGAGCGTCTGGGCGTAGTGCCCGATCGCGTGCAGCAGGTGGGTCTTGCCCAGCCCTGAGCTGCCGTAGATGAACAGCGGGTTGTACGCCTTGGCCGGTGACTCGGCCACCGCGACGCTCGCCGCGTGGGCGAACCGGTTGGACGAGCCGATGACGAACGTCTCGAACATGTACTTCGGGTTGAGCCGGTTGCCACCGGACTCCGTACCGCCGGGGCGTCGGTCGCCGGCACCGGGGCGGTGGTCGACGCCGGCCCGACCGGGCCCGCTGTCGGTGGCGCCGTCGCGGGCCAGGCCGCGCGGACCCTGCGGGTCACGTGGCGTGCGCCCCTGGTCCCGGTACGCGGGCTCGTAGCCGCGCGGGTCGGTGTCCGGCCCGGTGGGTCGGTGGCGTTCCTCGGCACCGTGCCGCTCGGGGGCGGGGTGGTGCGGTGGTGGCGGCTCGGTGAAGGCGACGCCGAAGAGGGTGTCCTGGCCGCCGTCCCGGCTCGCCGGGACCCGGGGCGGGCGGTGCCCGTCGCGCTCCGGCGGCCCGGCCGGCGGCGGCTCCGCCCCGGACTGCTCCGGCGGCCGGGCCTCCCGCTGGTACGGCGGTGCCGCCTCCTGCTGGTACGGCGGGTCGGGTTCGTCGAATGCCTGCGGCCGGTAACCGGGATGGTCGTCGACGGACGGTCCGGTCACCACCGGGGTGGCCTCGGGCCCGCTGCGGTAGACGGTGCCGGCCGGTCGCCCGGCGGCGTCCTCGGCGATCCGGACGGTGACCGCGACCTGGATCGGTCGGCCCAGCCGACGGGTGAGCGCCTCGGTGATGGCCGGGCGTAGCCGGGACTCGATGACGTCCCGGGTGAAGGCGTCCGGCACCGACAGCAACGCGGTGTCCTCGACGATCGCCCGCAGCCGGGTCAGTCGGAGGTAGGCGCGCTGCTGGGCGGAGATGATCTCGTCGGCGAGTTCGTCCGTCGCCGCGGTCCACACCGCGGCAAGGTCGATCGTTCCGGCCACCGTCGTGCCACCCCCTCGCCTCTGCTCCCGGCCGCCGCTGTGGTCCAGCGGATCGTGCCGGGCCCGCCACCGCGTTCGAGCGGGTGGTACCTCTCACCCACCGGACGGCTGACCGGCCGGCATCCACAAGTTATCCACAGCCTGTGTGTACCGACCGATTGTGGCCGCCCGCCGGACGCGGGTCGGACCTGCCCCCCTTGTCGGGGAGGGCGTTGAAGCGGGTTCACCGTGCCGAACGATTCACTGCCGGGTCCGGTCTTGCGCTCCGAACGACAACCCGGACCTGAAGCTGACCGCAAACGCGCACGGTAACAGCGACGGCTGTCCGCCATCAACCGACGCCCCCGTCAGGATCGGGACGCGACGCCGGATCGGCGGTGCCGCGACCCCCTGGAGCCGCAGCCCAGGGTGGTTTGACGGTCATTGCCCCCCTGCGTAGGCTGGAGCGGCTGCTCTGTCGCCCTCTGCTAGGGTGATGGGTGCTTGCTGTCCGTGGTCGCCGCCTCGCCCCGTCGAGGTTCCGTGCCGCCGGGCAGCGCCGATCGGAGGCCACCGCCGAGGTGGTCTGGTCCACCAAACGACCCCGGGCGAACCCGCACCGGGGACGTACGAAAACGGAGAGCCTGACGTGAGCAAGCGCACCTACCAGCCGAACAACCGCCGGCGCGCGAAGACCCACGGCTTCCGGCTGCGCATGCGCACCCGGGCCGGCCGCGCCATCCTGTCGACCCGCCGCGCCAAGGGCCGCGCCCGCCTGTCGGCCTGAGGCCGACCGGTCCGGGGACGTGGACAGTCGTGCTGACGGCCGCACAGCGACTGCGGCGTAGCACCGACTTCGCCGCAGCGGTCCGGGGTGGTCGACGCGTCGGTCGTGGTGCCGTCGTCGTCCACCTGACGGTGCCGGCGACCTCCACACCCGCGGCCACACCCCTCGGGACAACCCCGCCGGAGCCGGCGCGGACCACCGATCCGGAGTTGATCTCCGAGTCGAGCCGCGCCGGCTTCGTCGTGTCCAAGGCCGTCGGTCCCGCCGTGGTCCGCAACAAGGTCCGCCGCCGGCTGCGGCACCTGGTCCGCGAGCGGTTGGCCGAGCTGCCGGCCGGCAGCACCCTGGTGGTACGCGCCCTGCCCACCGCGGCCGGGACGCCGTACCCCCGGCTGGCGGGCGACCTGGACGCGGCCATCGCCGCCGCCCGGCAGCCCCGGGGCCGGAGGTCGCGGTGAGCAGCAGCCCGATCGTGCCGCCGCGCCGGAGCATGGGTGCCCGGATGCTCAGTGGCCCTATCATCGCGTACCGTCGTTGGATAAGTCCGGCGTTGCCGGCCCGCTGCCGGTTCTACCCGTCGTGCAGTGCCTACGCCCTGGAGGCGGTGACCCGTCACGGTGCGTTGCGGGGAGCCGGCCTGACGGTCCGGCGGCTGTCGCGCTGCCACCCTTTCCACCCTGGTGGACACGACCCGGTGCCGGAGCCGGGCCGCCGCCGACGCGCCGACGTGACTGGAGTCTGAGAATTGAGTCTCGACTGGATCTACTACGCGATCTCGTGGATCCTGCTGACCTGGCACTCGGCGTGGGACGCCATCGGGGTGCCGGTCGACGCGGTCCTCGGCACCAACTGGTCGTGGATTCTCGCCATCGTCTTCCTGGTGGTCACCGTCCGGGTGATCCTCTTCCCGGTCTTCGTCAAGCAGATCAAGTCCCAGCGGGCGATGCAGGCGCTCCAGCCGAAGGTCAAGGAGCTCCAGGAGAAGCACAAGGGTGACCGGGAGACGCTCCAGAAGGAGATGATGGAGCTCTATCGGAAGGAAAAGGCCAACCCGCTGATGGGCTGCCTTCCGATGTTCCTCCAGATCCCGGTCTTCCTGGGGCTCTTCCACGTGCTGCGCCGGCTCGACCCGGCCAAGGAGGCCAAGAGCCTCTACGGCTGGACCGCCGAGCAGTTCGACAGCGCCTCCAGCGCGAAGATCTTCACCGCCCCGATCGCCGGCAAGTTCGGCTCCACCGCCGACGAACTGGCCCGGCTGGGCGCGAACGGCACCACCGTGAAGGTGATCGCCGGCATCCTGGTCCTGGTCATGATGGGCACCACCTACCTGACCAGCCGCCAGATGATCCTCAAGACCGGCTGGGCCGAGGACCCGCAGCAGCGGATGATCCAGCGGCTGATGCTCTACGGCATCCCGCTCTCCCTGCTGGTCTCCGGCTCGATCTTCCCGATCGGTGTGATCATCTACTGGGTCACCAACAACCTGTTCACCCTCGGCCAGCAGCAGTGGGTGCTCCGCAAGTTCCCGCCGCTGGTGACCAACAAGGGGGTCGCCGGCGGCAAGGCGACGACCCCAGGTGGCCGCAACCCGGTGCAGCCGGCCAAGTCCGGTGGTTTCCTCAACCGGAACAAGCCCGTCGCGCAGGTGCCGGCGAAGCCGGCCGCGCCGAAGGTCGCCGGGCCGAAGCCCGGTGCCAAGCCGGTCAACCCGAAGAAGGGCCCGGCCAAGCGCCAGGGTTGAGCCGCCGGGCTGCCGTCGGCACGACCGGCGGCAGCCTCCGGTACCGCGCAGCCGCCGTGACGGCCGGCGCCGGACCGGACCCGCCGCGCCCGACGCGGCGGCCGGGACCGCCCCCACCAGACGTGCCCGTGTCGAGCCGGCCCCCATCCGCCGGCCGCCCCGGGAGACCAACGGACCCGACGGTCCGGCCGAGCTAGTACGGAGATGACACCGTGACCGACACCAGCATCCCCAGCGCGGACGCCTCGCTCGACGAGGAGACCGTTCCGACCGCCGCGACCGGTGAGGGTGAGCCTGCCGACGGCGGCAAGGAGAAGAAGTCCGCCGGTGAGGGTGAGTTGTTCGCCCAGAGCGAGATCGCCGCCGACTACATCGAGGGCCTGCTCGACATCCTCGACTACGACGGCGACATCGACGAGCTGGTCTCCGGCGGCCGTCCGGTCGTCGAGGTGGTCGGTGGCCGGTTGCAGAACCTCGTCGGTCAGCGGGGTGCCACCCTGGAGGCGCTCCAGGAGCTGGCCCGGCTGGCCGTGTTCCGGCAGACCGGTTCCCCGAGCCGGCTCCTGCTCGACGTGGGCGGCTACCGCGCCACCCGGCGCAAGGAACTCGCCGCCGTCGCCAAGAACGCGGTGGAGAAGGTCAAGGAGCACGGCGAGCCGGTCCGGCTGGAGCCGATGTCGGCCTTCGAGCGCAAGTGCGTACATGACGTGGTCAACGCGATGAGCGGTGTGGAGAGCGAGTCCGAGGGTGTCGAGCCGACCCGGCGCATCGTCGTCCGGCCGGCGGACTGAACTGGTGCCCACCGACGACGTCACGACCGATACCGCTGCCGGCCCGGGTGCACCACCACCCGGGCCGTCGCCCGATCGGCCCGTACCCTCGGCGCAGGACGCCGCGCTCCCGACCGAGCTGGCCGCCGCCGCGCGGACGCTGTTCGGGGACCGGCTCGACCTGGCCGTCCGGTACGCCGAACTGCTCGCCACCGACGGCGTGGTACGCGGCCTGATCGGCCCCCGCGAGGCACCTCGGATCTGGGACCGGCACCTGCTCAACTGCGCGGCTGTCGCCGAGCTGATCCCCGAGAACGCCAGCGTGATCGACGTCGGCTCCGGTGCCGGCCTGCCCGGGGTGGTGCTGGCGATCGCCCGTCCGGACCTGAACGTCGTACTGGTCGAGCCGCTGGCCCGGCGCACCTCGTTCCTCGTCGAGGCGGTGGAGCGGCTCGGACTGGCCAGGACCGTCCGGGTGTTCCGTGGGCGGGCCGACGAGGCGGCCACCGGAGCGAACGGTGTCGGCCCGTTCACCGCCGACGTCGTCACCGCCCGCGCGGTGGCACCGCTGGACCGGCTCGCCACCTGGTGCCTTCCCCTGGTCGTCCGCGGTGGACGACTGATCGCCCTCAAGGGGGCCTCCGCGGCGGACGAGATCGTCGAGCATGCCGGGGCGGTCGCCGCGCTGGGCGGAGGCGAACCGACGGTACGACTCTGCGGCACCGAACTCCTCGACCCGCCCACCACCGTGGTGAAGGTCGTCCGGGAGCGGGTGGTCCGTACCCCAGGCGTGAAGATGGCGCCGAAGCGGTCGCGTGGAGGCCGTAAGCGCGTCCGCTGACCCTGACCTGTCGGTGCGGAGTGCCGCGCGGCGTGGTGGGCTGGCCGACGGGCGGGGACCACCCAACCGTCCGGATAACGAAGATGGACCCGCCGCGCCCGTCCCCCGTAGGCTGACCGCGCGTCGATAGTGTGGGGCGGGCGGATGTTCGGGTGCACCGGATACCGATCGCCCCCGCCGGGCCGTACGCCCTGCGGTGCGAGCGCGTGTACGGCAAGCGAGACGGGGTGCGGACCGACCATCCGGAGCGGGTAGGGATGACAGGTGCATGACGACGGCAGGTACGACGACCCACGGGTGAACCGGCCCGAGGGGCCGGGCTCAGGCGTGGACCCTGTTTCACGTGAAACCGACCATCTGCAGGGCTGGACGACGGGCGGGCAGCCCATGATCCGGCCGCCGGAGCGCGATCCCGGGGTGCGCCGGGAGCCGCCCGCGGTGGGTGCCGCCCGTCCGGTTCCCGAGTCGTACGTGCCACCGCCTCCCGTGCCGCCCGGCCCCGACGGTCGACCGGTCAACGCCCCTGACGACCGGACGACCACCCCGGTACGACGGAACGCGGGGGCATCCTCGCGCTTCGAGGCACCGGTGCAGGGCAACACGCCACCGGTGCCCGTACAACCCCATCCCGGCGCGGTGCCCGATGCCGTGACCATGGTCGGCGCTCCCGCTCCCGGGGCCGTCGATGCGGCGGACGCCGCGTACGTTTCACGTGAAACCCCGACGCGCGAAGAGGATGATCCACCGTTGGCTATGGAGGCGATGCGCGCCGTGCAGATCCTTAATCCGAGTGGCGAGGTGACCATGCCCCGTCCCGAGCGGACCCGGGTGATGTGCGTTGCCAATCAGAAGGGCGGCGTGGGTAAGACCACGACCACGGTGAACCTGGCGGTGGCCCTGGCCCTGCACGGGAACCGTGTGTTGGTGGTCGACCTCGACCCGCAGGGCAACGCTTCCACCGGGTTGAACGTCCCGCACCACACGGGCGTGCCGGACGTCTACGACTGCCTGATCGACAGCGTGCCGCTGGCCGAGGTCGCCCAGGAGGTCGAGGGCATCCCCAACCTGTGGTGCGTGCCGGCGACCATCGACCTGGCCGGTGCCGAAATCGAACTGGTCTCGGTGGTCGCCCGGGAGTCCCGGCTGAACCGGGCGATCGAGGCGTACCCGGGGCACTTCGACTACGTCTTCATAGACTGCCCGCCCTCTCTCGGCCTGCTGACGGTCAACGCTCTGGTGGCCGCCCAGGAGGTGCTGATCCCGATCCAGTGCGAGTACTACGCGCTGGAGGGGCTGAACCAGTTGATAAACAACATCAATCTGGTACGCCAGCACCTGAACCCGAAGCTGGCCGTCTCCACGATCCTGCTCACCATGTACGACCGCCGTACCCGGCTGGCCGACGCCGTGGAACAGGACGTCCGCAACCACTTCGGTGACAAGGTTCTCCAAGCGGTCATCCCCCGTAACGTCCGCGTGTCGGAGGCCCCGAGCTACGGGCAGTCCGTGATGACCTACGATCCCGGATCGCGGGGGGCTACGAGTTACTTCGAGGCCGCCCAGGAGATCGCCGAGCGCGGTGCCAAGGAGCCGGTGAACCGGAATGCGTAGTGCGGACGAGTCGCTGGGAGGCGTCGTATGAAGAACCGTCCCCGGGGCGGTCTGGGTAGAGGGCTCGGTGCGCTGATCCCGACCGGGCCGGTGCAGGAGAGCAGTACGGCCACGGCGACCATGCCCGTGGAGGTCGACCCGGCGCGTCCGGTGATCGAAACGTCCGCCGATCCCGTGAGCCCGGCCCCGTCGATGCCCACCCCGACGGTCAGCGCGCCACCGCAGCCTGAGGAAACCCAACTCAGCCCGGTACCCGGTGCGCGCTTCGCGGAGATCTCCGTCGACGCGATCGTGCCGAACCCCAAGCAACCCCGGCACGTCTTCGACGAGGAGGCGTTGGAGGAGCTGAAAACCTCCATCCAGGAGGTCGGCTTCCTCCAGCCGATCGTCGTCCGTCAGCTCGACGGCGAGAAGTACGAACTCGTCATGGGTGAACGGCGCTGGCGTGCCGCCCAGGCGGTCGGCCGGGAGAGCATCCCGGCGATCGTCCGGGAAACCAAGGACGACGCGATGCTCCGGGACGCGCTCCTGGAGAACATCCACCGGGCCAACCTCAACCCGCTGGAAGAGGCCGCCGCGTACCAGCAACTGCTGGAGGAGTTCGGCGCCACCCACGAGGAACTGGCCCGCCGGATCGGGCGCAGCCGTCCGCAGATCTCGAACACGATCCGACTGCTGAACCTGCCCCCACAGGTCCAGCGGCGGGTGGCTGCCGGTGTGCTGTCGGCCGGTCACGCCCGGGCGCTGCTCAGCCTCGACGAGTCGGAGGCCCAGGAGCAGCTCGCCCTGCGCATCGTCGCCGAAGGACTCTCCGTACGGGCCACCGAGGAGATCGTCGCCCTGGCGCTCAGCGACGGCCCCACGAAGACGCCGGCTGCCAAGCGTCGGGCCAAGCCGCACGCGCCCGCGCTGACCGACCTGGCCGACCGGCTCTCCGACCGGTTCGACACCCGGGTGAAGGTGGACATCGGTCGGAGCAAGGGAAAGATCACCATCGAGTTCGCCACGGTGGACGATCTGGAGCGGATCGTCGGCATCATCGGCGTCGGCGAGGAAGAACAGGCGGAACCCGAGGACTGACGACCGTCCGGGTCACCGGGTCCGGTTTCGCCGGTACGGCCCGGCCGCCCGCCTCTGCCGCGCAGTCGTCGTTCCCGGCCGCGTATCCGCTCGGGTACGCGGCCGGTTGCTGCCCAATGGAGTCGTCCGGCCGGGCGGCTGGACCGTCGGTGGCCGACCTGCCCGGGAGGGCATGGGACCGGGTGTGCGGCAGCTGGCTCCTCCAGGCTCCACGCATTCGTCGGGTAGGCCCCGGACAGCCTTCGTCACCGTTGTCGGGCTCGCTGCCGTGGAGGGCGTGGCCGTTTGGCAGCGACTTTCACGAGCCACTTCCGCAGGCCCGGTTTCACGTGAAACCGGGGCGTGGCGGTGGTGCCCGGAGCGTTGAGACCGCAGGGATTCGTGGCGTGGTGGCCGCAGGGTAATGGTGCCCCGGTGAAGGTCGGAGCGGAGACGGTCAGGCTCGTCGGGCACGAGCGGTCGGGGGCAGCGCCTAGCGGGTCGCGAGACCACCCGCCTCGATGCCTGCGGTATCGGGGCGAGTAGTGCCGGGCGATGAGACACCGCGTGCGACGAAGGCGGGCAGGGGCCGTGGATGACCGGCCAGGCAACCAGATCCCCGCTCGCCCGTCGCATGACCGGACGAGCCTTGCGGAGGCAGTGCCGTCTCCGACCGACGCCGGTCGTGACGACTGCCCGGGTCCGGGGAGCGGCGGGCGGCATGCCCCGTCGCTCCCCGGGCTCCCAGCGACTGACGGCGCGCAGGCCGCCCGGTGGGTTCGGCCCGGTGGGACTCGGCCCGGCCGACCGACGCGACACCCGCCACGGACCTGCTCGTGGGCCGGCCCGATCCGGGGTTGCCAGCGGAAAGGCCGCGATGGTCGCCTCACCCCTCGGGGGTAATCTGCTGGCCGCTCAGATCGCCTGGAGCGCGACGACTACCCCGACCCACAAGTGGGTCCGTCCGATAGGCGCAGAGGCCGACACGATTGATCTGAGGGCCGCCAGCGGTTGGCCGTGTCCGATGGGGCGTCGGGAAAGAAGACAGACGTGTCCGACGGCGCAACGTTTCACGTGGAACAGGGGGCACCGGGGGTGCACGATCGCCCGCCGCCCGCCGCCCGCCGCCCGCCGCCCGCCGCCCGCCGCCCGCCGCCCGCCGCCCGCCGCCCGCCGCCCGCCGGGACCCGCCACCGCTCACCACCCGAGAACCGATGTCGACCCGGTGCCCCGATGTCGACGTCGACCCTCTGGCCACATTCCCCGCACCTACCCGCCGGTGCTCCGACCGTCTCCCGGCATCCGCACGGTCGCTTCCCACGGACCTGCTGCCAGGGTCGGACGGAATCTCGTGGCGGCGGCACCTCCGCACGGGTGGTGCTCGACCCGCCAGCAGGCGAGTGGTGCCGAGAGGCGGCACGCAGCACCGAGGCACGACGCCAGCCCAGGCGAGCCCCGACACTCCGCCCCGGTGCTGTTTCACGTGAAACCCGTCGACCGGCTCACCACGAACAGCGGCACGACATCGAAGCGAGAGGGGGAGGGCGGCCTGTGTGGATGGCGATCGGTCCCCACCACTAGCCATACGGGGCCGCCCGGTCTCCTGGAGGCGGACAAGGAGCCCCCCGTGAGTCGACGATCCCAGGCATCCGTTGGGGAAAACGGCGGCCGTCCAGCAGCCCGGCGAACCCCTCGATCGTTGAAGAAGACGGACCCCTGGTTCCTGTGAACAGTGCTGTGGATGAAGCACCGGAGTTATCCACAGAAGTTTTCCACAGGCTGCGCCCGTTTCACGTGAAACAGCGCGTCAGAACGCTCGCCAGCCTGTGGATGACGGGGTGTGCTGGTGATCTCATCAGCCTGTGGACAACCGCCATGACACCCCTCCGCACGCCCCCGTCGGTCGCCTCCCGTTGGCCGAAATCCCCTCATGATCAGCGGCGTTCGGGGTAGGGACAGCAGTCCTCGTCTCGGTTAGGGTCAGCGTCGTGCACGACACCCCTCCCCCCTCGGTTCCGGACTTCACCCAGTGGCCGTCGTTCCCCTTCGAAGGTGACCTCCGGGTCAAGCAGCTCGACGAGCCGGTAGCGGTCGAGCCTCCCCGCAAGGGCGAAGGGCTCCGGGAATGCATCGCCTGCAACGCGCCGGACGACGCGTACATCTGGGTGGGTGAACGCTGGCGGGTGCGGGCGATGGACCGTCCCACCGGCCTGCCGATGGTGCTCATCCTGGAGTCGCGGTCCCACCTCGACCTGGGCGACCTACCCAACCTGCTCGCCGCCGAACTCGGGGTGATGACGGTTCGGCTGGAGCGCGCCATCCGCTCGCTGGACGGTGTCGCCCGGGTACACGTGAACCGATGGGGCGACGGGTCCGCCCACCTGCACATGTGGTTCCTGGCCCGGCCGTACGGTCGGCTACAACTGCGCGGCACGTTCCTGTCGCTCTGGGACTCGATCCTGCCCCCCATCTCGGAATCCCAGTGGCGGGAAAACCTCGCGCACGTCGCGGCCTGGCTGGCCGAGTTCGGTGGACGCCCGCTCGCCGAGCCGCCGCGCATCCAGTGGCAGACGCCCTCCAGCATCGCCGCGCAGTCGTCGGCCGAGGCTGCGGCCGCAGCCGCCGAGGAAGCCGTCTCGGTGATCGAGTCGGCGGAGGAGACCCCGCTCCCGGTCACGGAGAACGCGCCCACCCCGGACCTGTCCACCGGGTCGGGAGGAGCCTCGGTCGACACCGTGGCGGAACACGCGGCGTCGGGGGGAGGAACGGTGGAAGAGCCGGGCAACGGCACCCCGGGCGACGACCCCGAGCCGGAGACCGGCCGGGACGCCGACGGTCAGCCCGCCGAGGCTGCCCACCCGGACGGCGGGTCCGAGGGCACCGGTACCGGTTCGGCGTCGAGCGGTCCCGACGATCCGGCGACGGAGATCACCGGGACCGACGAGCCGGCCGGAACCGGGAAGGGCAGCGGCGGAACCGGGGAGGACAGCAGCGGAACCGTCACCCGGGACACCGTCCGACACTGACGGACCGCCGGCCGCAAGCCGGCCAAGGGTCAGGAGCGGCGGGCGGCGGCCCGACCGACGAGCGTGCCGAGGACCTGGCCGAGGTCGAGCCCGGCCGCCTGGACCGCCAACGGCAGCAGCGACGTCTCCGTCATACCGGGTGAGACGTTGACCTCCAGCACGTGCGGCTGGCCGTCCCCGTCGACGATCAGGTCGACGCGGGACAGGTCACGCAGCCCGAGCGCGGTGTGCGCGGCCAACGCCACCTCGGCCACCGCACCGGCGACGGCCGGGTCGAGCCGGGCCGGCGCGTGCCAGGTGGTACGGCCGGCGGTGTAGCGGGCCGCGTAGTCGTACACGCCGTTGCGGGGGACGATCTCCACCGGCGGCAGCGCCCGCGGTCCGTCGCCCAGGTCGAGCACGGACACCGCGACGTCCATCCCCGCCACGTACCGTTCGACCAGCGCCGTCGAGTCGTACGCGAAGCAGCCGACCATCGCGGCCGGGAGGGCGGCGGCGTCCTTGACCACGGCGGCACCGAGGCCCGAACCGCCCTGCGTCGGCTTGACCATCAGCGGCAGCCCGAGCCGGTCCACGATCCGGTCGAGCACCGCCACCGCACCCAGCTCCGAGAAACGGTCGTGCGGCAGGGCCACCCAGTCGGGGGTGGGAATGCCGTTCTCCCGCAGCACCGCCTTGGCCGACGGCTTGTCCCAGGCCAGTCGGGCGGCCCGCGCGTCACAGCCGACGTAGGGCGCGTCGCAGAGGTCGAGCACACCCCGCAGCGAACCGTCCTCGCCGGTCGCGCCGTGCAGGGCGATCACCACGGCGTCGGGCGGGTCGGCGGCCAGCGCGGGCAGCAACGCCACGTCGGCGTCCCGCAATTCCGCCTCCACCCCGGCGCTGCGCAACGCGTCGAGGACCCGCCGGCCGGACCGCAGGGAGACGTCCCGCTCGTAGGACAGGCCGCCGGCGAGCACGAGCACGTGCAGGTCGGCGGCGGTGGAACCGGTCACGAGGGAGCGCTCGACGGGGGTGGCAGCCATCCCGGAATCATGCCAAGTCGGGGCCGGGGACGTCCGGACCACCCCGCCGGCTCCCGGTCGGCGTGACCGCGCCGAAGACCTGCCGCAGGGCCAGCTCCTGCTCCATCACCCGGGCCAGCCGGCGCACCCCCTCGCGGATCCGCTCCGGGGTGGGGAAGGAGAAGTTGAGCCGCATGTTGCCGGTGCCGGTGCCGTCGGCGTAGAAACCGGTCCCCGGCACGTAGGCGACCCGGGCGGCGATGGAACGTGGCACCATCGCCTTGGCGTCCAGCCCGTCGGGCAGGGTGGCCCAGACGAACAGCCCGCCGGTGGGCCTGGTCCAGGTGGTGCCCTCGGGCATCTGGTCGTGCAGCGCGCCGAGCAGCGCGTCCCGCCGCTCGCGGTAGACCTCCCGGTAGACCTTAAGCTGTTCGCGCCAGGGCATCGTCGACAGGTACGTCGAGACGGCGGCCTGCGCGAAGGCGCTGGGGCAGAGGATCTGCGCCTCGCTGGCGATGACCAGCTTGTCGCGGACGGCGTGCGGGGCGAGGATCCAACCCACCCGCAGCCCGGGAGCGAAGGTCTTGGAGAAGGTGCTCAGGTAGAAAACCCCGTCGCGGCGACGGGCCCGCAGCGGCGCGGGCGCGTCGCCCTCGAAACCCAGCTGGCCGTACGGGTCGTCCTCGACCACCAGCAGGCCAGCCCGCTCGCAGATGTCGAGCACCCGTTCCCGCCGCTCGTCGCTCAGCGTCACGCCGGCCGGGTTCTGGTAGGTGGGGATGGTGTAGAGGAACTTGACCCGACGGCCGGCGCGGGCCTGGTCGGCGATGGCCACCTCCAGGGCCTCCGGGATCAGCCCGTCGTCGTCCATCGGCACGTGCACGACCTGGGCCTGGGCGGCCTGGAACACCCCGAGTGCGCCGACGTACGTCGGACCCTCGGCGAGCACCACGTCACCCGGGTCGAGGAAGAGCCGGGCCACCAGGTCGAGCGCCTGCTGCCCGCCGACGGTGACCACCACGTCGTCGGGGGAGGCGCCGCAGGAGGCGTCGATGCCGGAGAGCGCCATCACCTCGCAGATCCGCTCGCGCAGTTCCGGGCTGCCCTGGCCGATGCCGTACTGGAGGGTGGTGGAGCCGAACTCGGAGCCGAGCCTGCCGAGCATCTCGCCGACCGCGTCGAGCGGCAGCGCGGCGATGTAGGGTGCGCCACCGGCGAGCGAGACGACCTCCGGCCGGCTGGCGACCGCGAAGAGGGCCCGGATCTCCGAGGCGGTCATGCCCCGGACCCGCCGGGCGTACCGGTCGGTGTAGTCGTCGAGCGTCGTGCCGGTCATGACATCACCTCGATCGGGTGTCGGTCGGGCTCCCGCCCGCTGGGGTACCCGCGGTGCCGGCGACCATGGCGGCGCGGGACGCCGGTCGGCCGATCGTAGTCCCCGTTCGGCAGATTGCCGGTCACGATCCGGGTCGGGTCCACATCCCGGACGTCCCCTCCCCGTCCCGGGTGGCCATTCGCGCGTCCCCTCCCGTACGGTCGCCAGTCGGCGTACGATCGCTCGTCGGGGACGCAGCGGGCGATGCTGCCGCCGCGGGCTGGTCTCGCCTCCGAGCCTAAGTGTGGGGATGCTCTGATGTCGCGACGTCTGGTCAGTCTGACCCTGGACACCCTGGAAGACCTGCCCCGGCCGTGCCGGCAGTGCGTCTACTGGGAGCTGGACCCGGTCTCCGCCGAGCGGGCCTGCGCGAACGGTGACCCGGGGCTGGAGAAGGAGGCGTGGGTCTCCCAGACGCTCCTGGAGTGGGGTTCCTGCGGCAAGCTGGCGTACGTCGACGGGATGCCTGCCGGCTTCGTGATGTACGCGCCGCCGGCCTACGTACCCCGGTCGATGGCGTTTCCGACCTCGCCGGTCTCGGCGGACGCCGCGCTGCTGATGACCGCCAACGTGGTGCCGGCCTTCGCCGGCGGCGGGTTGGGCCGGATGCTGGTGCAGGGTGTCGCCCGGGACCTGACCAAGCGGGGCATCAAGGCGATCGAGGCGTTCGGCGACGCGAAGTTCGGTGACGAGCCGGACGACACCCGGGCCTGTGTCGCCCCGACCGACTTCTTCCTCTCGGTGGGCTTCAAGACGGTCCGTCCGCACCCCCGCTACCCGCGCCTGCGGCTGGAGTTGCGCACCGCGCTGAGCTGGAAGTCCGACGTCGAGTACGCGCTGGAGAAGCTGCTCGGTTCGATGAGCCCGGAGAGCCTGCTGCGGCCGGTGCGCCCCGCCCCGGCCACCCGCTCCAGCGCCGGCTGAGCGGGCCGCCGACCGGGGCGCCGGTTCAGTCCCGGCCCGCGCCGGCCGCCACCACCGCGCGGAGCGCGCTCACGTCGATCGAGCCGGTCGGCACGTCCCGTTCGACCGGGAAGAACATCCGCTGTACGGCCGCCACGAGCGCCTCGACGATCCGGTCCCGGAACCGGGGGTCGACCAGCCGGGCCCGGTCCTGCGGCGAGGTCAGGTAGCCCACCTCGACCCGTACGGCGGGCATCCTGGTCAGCCGCAGCAGATCCCACGCCTTGGCGTGGGTACGGCAGTCGCGCAGCCCGGTCCGCGCCACGATCTCCCGCTGCACCAGCCCGGCGAGGCGTTCCCCGGTGGCCGAGGTGACGCCGTTGTCGGTGCCGTAGTGGTAGGTGGCGACCCCGTCGGCGGCCGGATTGACGTGGCCGTCGGTGTGCAGCGAGATGAACACGTCGGCGCCGAGGGAGTTGGCCAGCTCCGCCCGGTCGATGTCCGGCAGGCAGGTACGCGGCGCGGGGCCCCGGGTCAGCTGCACCCGGACGCCGGCCGCGGCGAGCCGCCCCTCCAGCCGGCTGGCCAGGTCGTGCACCAGGTCCGCCTCGGTCCAGCGCAGCGTCCCGTCGGGCACCACCACGCCCGGGTCGGTGCCGCCGTGGCCGGGGTCGATGACCACGGTGCGCCCGACCAGGGTCGGCCCGGACTGTCGGATCGCGTCGGACTCGCGCAGCCACTGGGGGCGTCCGCCGACCACCTTGCGGCCGAGCCGGCGCAGCGCGCCCATCGTGTACGGCCCGCAGGAGCCGTCCGGTTTCAGCCCCACCTCCCGCTGGAACTGCGCCACCGCCCGCGAGGTGCGGACGCCGTAGACGGCGTCCGCGCCGCCGACGTCGTACCCCATCTCCAGCAGGCGTTCCTGCAGCGACCGGACGTCCTCGCCGATCAGCGGGTCGGGCACCGCGTGGTAGAGGGTGCGCGCGCCGAGCCGCCAGCGGGCGGCGTCCAGGGCCCGCCAGGTCTCGGCACCGACCCGCCCGTCCGCACTGAGCCCACGGGACTGCTGGAAGGCCCGCACGGCCCGTTCGGTGGCGGCGTCGAACTCGTCGCCGGGCGCGGCGAGGAGGTCCAGGCCGGTCAGGACGGCACGGATCTCGGTCACTGCCGGTCCGCGGTCACCGGGTCGGATCGGACGCACGCAGGACCCCCTCAGAGGTTGGCTGCCGGGCACCTTCGATGACGGCCACGCTTGCGCGTCCGGTAGGACCAGCGCTTACGGAGCGTACCGTGGCCGGTTGCCGTCGGCCGGGGGTTCGTGCAGGTCAGGGACCGGAACAGCCGGAACCCCGCACCCGGTGGGGGTGCGGGGTTCCCGGTGGTGGAGCGCGGTTACAGCGCCGACTCGATCAGCCGGACCAGTTCGCCCTTCGGCTTGGCACCGGCGATCGACTGCACCGGCTCGCCGTTCTTGAAGATGGTGAGGGTCGGTACGGACATCACCCGGTAGGCGCGGGCGGTCTCCGGGTTCTCGTCGATGTTGAGCTTGACGATGGTGACCTGGCCGGCCATCTCGCCGGCGATCTCCTCCAGCAGCGGCGAGACCTTGCGGCACGGCCCGCACCACTCGGCCCAGAAGTCCACCAGGACCGGCTTGTCGGACTTGAGCACGTCAGCGGTGAAACTGGCGTCGGTGACGACCTTGGTCGCTCCCACTATGACCCTCCTTCTCAGTTGTGGTGTTGCAGTCGTTCAGCTCAGGGTGGCGATGAACCGCTCGGCGTCGAGGGCGGCGGCGCAGCCGGTGCCGGCGGCGGTGATCGCCTGCCGGTAGGTGTGGTCGACCACGTCACCGGCGGCGAAGACGCCCGGCACGCTGGTACGGGTGCTCGGCGACTGCACCTTCACGTAACCCTCGTCGTCCAGCTCGACCTGGCCGCGGAAGAGTTCGCTGCGCGGGTCGTGGCCGATCGCCACGAACACGCCCGTCACGTCGAGCACCTTGACGTCGCCGGTGTGCACGTTGCGGACCCGGACGCCGGTCACCTTGCCGTCGGCGCCGAGCACCTCCTCGACGGTGCTGTTCCACTCCACCCGGATCTTGTCGTTGCTCAGCGCGCGGTCGGCCATGATCTTGCTGGCCCGGAACGAGTCGCGCCGGTGGATGATGGTGACCGACTCGGCGAACCGGGTGAGGAAGCTGGCCTCCTCCATCGCGGAGTCGCCGCCGCCGACCACCACGATGTGCTGGTTGCGGAAGAAGAACCCGTCACAGGTGGCGCAGGACGACACGCCGTGGCCCAGGTACTCCTGCTCGCCCGGCACGCCCAGCGGACGCCAGGCCGAGCCGGTGGAGAGGATGACGGCCCTGGCCCGGTAGGCGGTCTGCCCGACCCACACGGTGCTCACCGCGTCGGAACCGGTGTCGCCGGTGTCCTTCAGCTCGACCCGGGTGACGTCGTCGGTCAGGAACTCCGCACCGAACCGCTCGGCCTGCTTGCGCATGTTGTCCATCAGCTCGGGGCCGAGGATGCCGTCGGCGAAACCGGGGAAGTTCTCCACCTCGGTCGTGGTCATCAACGCACCGCCGGACTGCACACCCTCGATCACGAGTGGCTTGAGGTTGGCGCGTGCGGCGTAGACCGCCGCCGTGTACCCGGCCGGCCCGGAGCCGATGATGATCAGGTTGCGGACCTCGTCCACTGCCGTCTCCCGATGTGTGTGTACGACATCGGCGGCGTACCGACGTCGATCCGAGCGCCGACGGTTCAACGACGTCGGCGGCTGACTTGCAGAACGTCATCGTACGAACCGGGGATTCCCGGACCGGTCGTCCGGTGGGTCACGTCACGCGATGCGGGACGAGCGGTGACCGGGCCCTCACCCTACCCGCGACTGGTAGCGGGTGTCCGCGCCGGACCCCGGCACACCGCACTCCGCGCCGCTCGCCCACGCCCAGCGTCCACCGCTGGGATCGGTGAAGCGGACCACCACCGCCGGCAGGCCGTTGAACGTGGCGTAGTCGACCACCTCGATGGCGATCGGCCCCCGGTTGTGCTCGGCTGCGATGTCGGCGAGGCAGGCGTCGAGCGCCGCCCGCCCGGTCAGCCGGTCCAGCCCTGCGGGGGCGGCGAGCCGCTTGCTCTCCGGCGCGCCGGGGCTGATCTGGGTGGTGACCCCCGGGCCGTCACCGGGCGGGAGACCCGGCGGGGTGGCGGTCTGGACCAACGGGGCCTCCGTGGTGCCCCGCAGCGTCGACGGGGACCAGTCGACGCCGCTGCGCCGGGTCTCACCGCTGAACCGGAACCCACGATCCGCGCGCTCCTGCGCCGGGCCGGCCATCGAGGTGGCCCCGTCCCGGTCGGTGGTGCCGTCGACCAGGTGGGCGACGCCGAAACCCACCGCGGCCAGCGACGCCGCAGCGAGGGTGACCGGCCCGGCCAGCCGCGCCCAGCGTCGCCGCCGGCCGGGGCCCGACGGATCGGCACGTCCCTCGTCGGGACGACCGCCGGGAGTACGCCGACCGCCCGGCTGCGTCGGCACCGGGCCGGCTGCCCGGACCGGCCGGACGTCGCCCGGTGCGGCCCGGCGGGTCGTCGCGTCGTCGTCGGCGGGCGGGTCGGCGGCCGGACCGGCACCGGCGAGCACGGCGGTGAGTCGCTCCACCACGGCCAGCGGCATCTCCGGTGCGGCGGCACCCCAGCCGGCCAATGCGTCGTGCACCCGGGCCACGGCAGGCGTCAGGGCGGCGTACGCCTCGGCCCAGGCCGGGTCCTCGGCCATCAGGCGGGCGACGACGGTCTGCTCCGGGGTGCCGTCCAGTGCCCCGCCCACGTAGTCGGCGAGCAGGTCGTGGTCGACCTCCCTGAACTCCCGGCCCGTCACTGCTCCTCCTGGATGGCGTCCCGCCGGGCCTGCCCCGACCCCGATCGGACGTCGCTGGCCGGCTGCCGGTTCCCGGGTGTGACGTCGGGAACGTCCCGACCCGTCCGGCGGGACCCGTCCGGCGTGGCCGACCCGACCGGGGGGTGGTCTCCTCCGGTGCGCAGGTGCCCCAGCACGCCGGCCAGCCGGGCCCGGCCCCGGGCGCACCGGCTCTTCACCGTGCCCTCGGCCACGCCGAGGATCCGGGCGACCTCGGCGACCGGGTAGCCCTGCACGTCCACCAGGATCAGCGCGGCCCGCTGCTCGACCGGCAACCCGGCCAGCGCCTGGCGTACCACCAGGGCGGTGTCGTGGTCGGTGGCCGGGGCGGCCGGTTCGACGCCGCCGGTCCCCCGGGCGTCGTCGGTGTGGTTGCCGTCGGGCAGCGGGACGGTGGGGTGCGCCTGCCGGCGGCGGAGCCGGTCCAGGCAGGCGTTGACCACGATCCGGTGCAGCCAGGTGGTGACGGCGGAGTCGCCCCGGAACCGGCCGGCGGCGCGGTGGGCGGACAGCAGCGCGTCCTGGAGGGCGTCGGCCGCCTCCTCCCGGTCGCCCGTGGTTCGCAGAGCCACCGCCCAGAGCCGGTCGCGGTGCCTGTGGAAGAGTTCGGTGAAGGCGTCCCGGTCACCGGCGACGTGGGCGCGGAGCAGATCCAGGTCGGTGGTCTCGGGGTGCGACACCACGACCGACGCCGGCCCACCGGTCGTCGGGTCGGGTGACTGCCCGCCGCGACCGACCATCACCACGTCCGGCGGAGGCGGTGACGGGGTCGCGGCCGGCGGATCACGATCCCTGGACCGAGATCTCCTGGACGCCCAGCTTGAAGCCCCGCTCGGTGGAGGGCAGCTCGGTGATCCAGAAGAGCAGGTACTGGTACTTCTGCTCGGGGTCGAAACCGTCGAAGGCCATCTTGGTGCCGTCGTGCTGCTCGAACGGCTGGCCGATCCGGGTCTTGAAGCCCTTGACCAGGTCCTTGTCGCCCTGCGAGGTGGACGGGAAGTCGCCGTTGCCGGTGAACAGCGCGGCGGAGACGCCGGAGTCCGACAGGGTGGCGGTGAGCGACTTGACCGTGTGCGGGGCACCGAGGTCGATCCAGACCCCCATGCCCTTCTTGTAGTTGCTGAAGTTGGCCGAGTAGTAGGTGTCGGTCTCCCAACCCTTGTCCTCGTCGCCGTCCATCATCTTCTCGGCGTCGTCCAGCTCGTTGCGCTGCCGGCTGTCCGGGTCGATGATCCGGATGTCCTGGATGGCGAGCTTGCGCACCACGGGGGCCGGGGTGGCGTCGCCGGCCGGCGCGCTGTTGGAGGGGCGGGCCACCGGCTCGGTCTCGGGGCTGTCGTCGCCGCCCAGGGTGGTGATGCCGATGAGCAGACCGACGAGGGCGACCGCCAGCAGCCCGGCGATGCCGATCGCGACCTTCCGGCCGCCCGCGGCGGCCAGCGGTGAACGGTCCTCGACGCCGTCGGCGGTGAACCGGATGGTGCCGGTCTGGTCGAGGAAGTGGTCCTCGGCGGGAATGTCGAGGCGACCCAGCTCGGCGGAGAGCACGTCCGACGACGGCGGGGCGATCTCGGCGTCGAGCAGGTCCATCGTCAGGTCGTCGAGGTACGCCGGGACGCCGGCCCGGACCTGCCGGGGTGCGGCGATGGCGCCGCTGGCGTCGCGGACGGCGTCCGGGATGGCGGCCCGGCCGTGGCCGGCGGTCGCGCCGCGCAGCGGGGCCTCGGCGTGCGGCCAGTGACCGGTGAGGGCGAAGTAGAGGACACCCCCCACCGCGCGGATGTCGGCTTCCTGGCTGTCGTCGCCGTCGGTGCGGGCGTCGGCCAGGACCACCCGGCCGTCGTCGCTGATCATCACGGTGCCGGGGTGCACGTTGCCGTGGACCATCCCGGTGGCGTGCACGGCGGCGAGGGCGCTGGCGACCGCGTTGCCGACGGCGGTGGCCCGGGCCGGGTCCATCGGCCCTTCGGCGACCAGCTCACGCAGGGAACGGCCGTCGACCCACTCCCGGACGACGTACGCCCGGACGTCCTCGTCGATCGCGTCGTAGACGCCGACCAGGTTGGGGTGGATGACCCGGCTGGCCGCCACGGCGGCCTGGAGCATCTCGGTGGCCGAGTCGCCGCCGGGGTAGCGGAGCACCACCGCCACGGGTCGGCGCAGGATGACGTCGACCCCCCGCCAGACCAGGCGCCCGGCACTGTCGTTGTTGATGTGCTCGACCAGCTCGTACCGCTCGGCGAGGATCTCACCGGCCGTGGGAGCACCGAAGGTCATGACCGGAGGAGCAGTTTCCTCCGCCTCCTGACCCTCGCCGACCTGGGTCACCCGTCCTCCCTCGGTGATCGTGTCGATCGATGGACCCGCGCTGCTGGGCATGTGGCTTCCCGCTCCGCCGTCGCTGGAACCGACCGGCGGCGTCGACTCGGGCGTCGGCCACCTGCCGTGTCCGTCGACAGCGACCTTACCCGGACCGCCCGTCATACCGACATGTCATCTTCCCGCCGCGCGCGACGGCCTGTCGCATATGGGGCGGAAAGTCCGTTTAACGCCACTCTCTCCCACGTTGCTGACACATGTACTGGCCAATCTAGACGCCCGTCGCAAACCACCGGCGTCCGGGCCGACCCGCCGGGAACGATCAGGCGTCGGCAGGTCTGGTTCCCGCCGAACGGTCGTACATGCTCAGCCTTACGGTTGGTTATCCACAGCCCTTTACGGTGACTGAGCGGGCAATCACCAAGTTATCCACAGGCGTGTCCCCAGGCTGGTGATCCTCGTTCACCCTGCGTGTCCCCTGCCCGGTCGAGGGCTGGCCGGCGGCTCAGCGGCCGAGCCGCCGGCGCACCATCGCGACCACCTCGGTGATCTCGCCGATCCGCAGCACCATCGCCAGGCCCAGGTACGTCCCGCCGATCACCGCACCGCCGAGCACCAGCCGCACCGCCGCCGCCAGCCGGCTCAGGTTCTCCGGGTCGCCGGGCAGCAGGTTGACCACCAGCAGCCCGACCAGCGCCGCGCCGAGCGCCGCCACCAGCACCTTGCCCATGGTCCGCATGATCCGGCCCAGCCCGATCCGGCCCACCCGGGGCCGCAGCAGCATCGCCGAGAGCACCGCCGCCGCCACGTACGAGATGGCGTTGCCGAGCATCATGCCGGCCGCCGCGAAGGTGGCCGAGAAGGTGACGAAGACCCCGATCTGCACGGCCACCCGCAGGATCACCACCGGGATGTTGACCAGCGCCGGGGTACGGGTGTCCGGCAGCGCGTAGAAGGCGAAGGTGAACAGCTGGCTGATCGCGAACGGCACCAGACCCAGCGCGGCGACCAGCAGCACGAGCGAGGTGGCCAGCGCGTTGTCACCGTTGAACGCGCCGTACTGGAAGACCACCACGGAGACCGGGCCGGCCAGCACCGCGTAGCAGACCGCGATCGGGGCGAGCACCGCCGTCACCATCCGGGTGCCCCGGGACAGGTCGGCGGTGACGTCGGTGAACCGGCCCTCGGCGGCGGCGGCGCTCATCCGGGGCATCAGCGCCGTGATGATCGAGACGGCGATGATGCCGTGCGCCATCATCAGCAGCAGGAAGACGTTGTTGTAGATCAGCAGGCCGGCGTTGCTCTCGTCGCCACCGGCGGCCCGGGTGAGCAGGTTGACCACCACGAACAGGCCGAGCTGGTTGACCGCGACGTAGCAGAACATCCAGCCACCGAGCCGGGCCAGCTCACGCAGGCCCAGCTCGCGGAAGTCGAACCGCGGCCGCCACCGGAAACCCACCTTGCGCAGCGCCGGCAGCAGCCCGGCCGCCTGCACCGCCACGCCGAGCAGGGTGCCCCCGCCGACCAGCAGGACGCGGTCCCAGCCGATGTCCTCCGGGCCCAGCGCCTGCGCGCCGTACACCACGATGTAGAGGCCGAACGTGCCGATGACGACCAGGTTGTTCAGGATCGGCGCCCACATCGGCGCGGCGAAGTGCCCCCGGGTGTTCAGCACCGCCGCGATCAACGCGCTGATGCCGGTGAAGAACAGCATCGGCAGCATCAGGTACGACAGGTTGGTGACCAGGCTCGTGTACGCCGCGTTCTTGCCGCCGGCGTAGAGCGTGGTCAGGGTCGAGGCCAGCAGCAGGGCCAGCACCACGGTGACCGCGAGGGCCAGCACCGCGAGGGTCAGCAGCCGCTGGGCGTACGCCTCGCCCCGGTCCGGGTCGGTCTTGCTGCGGCGTACCAGCACCGGGATCAGCACGCTGGTCAGCACGCCGCCGAGCAGGAACTCGTACACCTGGTTGGGCAGGAACTGGGCGGTGGTGAACGCGTCGCCGACGGCGCTGCCCAGCGCGGCGCCGATCATCAGGTTCCGGATGAAGCCGGTGCCCCGGCTGACCAGGCTGCCGACCGCCATCACCGCACTGTTCGCCGCCGCGCTGGTCTCGGCGACCACCTCCTGCGGCGGCGCGGTCGCCTCCACCCCCGGCTGGTTCAACGGATCGGCGGAGATGAAGGTCGCACCGTCGTCGTACGGCCGGGGACCGTCACCCCCCTGCGCGGCGTTCGCGCTGCGGTAGAGCCCGCCGCTCATCTCCAGCCTCCCCGGGGTACGTCGGAGCCGGCACCGGTCCGCACGTCCATGACCATAGTCAACCCGTACCCGACATCCGCGCCCGGCGGATCGGTTCCCGTCCCCGCCCGATAGGCTGGCGATCCCATGTCCGAAGCCTCCACACCCCACGCCGCCGCACGCCGTGAACTCACCACCGTGCAGCGCAACGCCGTCGCCGAACTGCTCCGCGTCTCCCCGGTCGCCGACGAACTGGGCCGCCGGTTCGCCCGCGCCGGGCACGAACTGCACCTGGTGGGTGGGTCCGTCCGCGACGCCCTGCTCGGTCGGCTCGGCGACGACCTGGACTTCTGCACCGACGCCCACCCCGAGCAGACGCTACGGATCGTCCGGGGCTGGGCCGAGTCGATCTGGGAGACCGGTCGGGAGTTCGGCACCATCGGCTGCCAGCGCGACGGCCTCCGGCTGGAGGTCACCACCTTCCGCGCCGAGGCGTACGACCAGGTCAGCCGCAACCCCGTCGTCGAGTACGGCACGAACCTCACCGACGACCTGAAGCGGCGGGACTTCACCGTCAACGCGATGGCGGTCAGCCTCCCCGACCACCGGTTCACCGACCCGTACGGCGGGCTGGACGACCTGGCCGCGAAGATCATCCGTACCCCCGGCACGCCCGCCGAGTCGTTCGGCGACGACCCGCTGCGGATGCTGCGGGCCGCCCGGTTCGCCGCCCAGCTCTGCTTCGCCGTCCACCCCGACGTGCGGGCGGCGATGGTGGCGATGGCCGCCGACCTGGACCGGATCACCGCCGAGCGGGTCCGCGACGAGTTCACCAAGCTGCTGTGCGGCACCGACCCGATCACCGGGCTGCGGCTGCTCGTCGACACCGGGCTGGCCGACCGGTTCCTGCCCGAGCTGACCGGCCTCAAGCTCACCATCGACGAGCACGCCCAGCACAAGGACGTCTACGAGCACACCCTGACCGTGGTGAGCAACGCGGTGTCGTACGAGACGGACGGCTGCGACTTCGTGCTGCGGATGGCCGCGCTCATGCACGACGTCGGCAAGCCGGCCACCAAGGCGGTCGGTCCCGACGGTCGGGTCAGCTTCCACCACCACGAGGTGGTCGGTGCCCGGCTGACCAAGAACCGGATGAAGGCCCTGCGCTACCCGAAGGACGTCACCTCCCAGGTCACCAAGCTGGTCGGCCTGCACCTGCGGTTCTACGGGTACGGCCGGGGCGAGTGGACCGACTCGGCCGTGCGCCGGTACGTCACCGACGCCGGTGACCTGGTGGACCGGCTGCACAAGCTGACCCGCTCCGACTGCACCACCCGCAACCGGCGCAAGGCGGCCCAGCTCGCCGCCGACTACGACGCGCTGGAGGAGCGGATCACCCGGATCGCCGCCGAGGAGGACCTGGCCCGGGTCCGGCCCGACCTGGACGGCAACGCGATCATGGAACTGCTCGGGGTGCCGCCGGGGCCGGTGGTCGGCCAGGCCTGGCAGCACCTCAAGGAACTGCGGCTGGAACGTGGCCCGCTCGACCGCGACGAGGCCGAGGCGGAACTGCGGCGCTGGGCCGCCGAGCAGGGCCTGAGCTGACCTGAACGACGCGAGGGGCCGCCCGGCGCACGCCGGACGGCCCCTCGTCGCGTACGGGTCAGCGGGTCTCGACCGCGCTGCCCTCGACCGGCGGCTTGCCGTTGGCCGGGGACCCGGCCGACGCCGCGCCGAGCTTGGCGAGCAGACCGGCGAGGTCGATGCCGGTGAGGTCGGAGCCGAGCTGGAGGCCCTGGGCCACGTTGCCGGCCACCGACTTGGTCAGCGACGACGCCCCGTCGGTCGAGATCACCGTCATCTTGTCGATCGCGCCGATCGGGGCGCTGGCCGCCTCGACCACCTGCGGCAGCACCTTGACCAGCAGGTCGAGCACGGCCGCCTCGCCGTACGCGGCGAACGCCTCGGCCTTGCGGGCCATCGCGTCGGCCTCGGCCTGACCCCGGGCCAGGATGGCCGTGGCCTCGGCCTGGCCCTCCCGCTCGACCGCCTCGGCGATCGCGGACCGCCGCCGCTGCTCGGCCTCACCCTCCTTGGCACCCTCGATCGCGTTCGCCTCGGCCAGCGCCGCCCGGCGGGCCCGCTCACCCTCACCGGTGAGCCGGGCCTGCTCGGCGGCGGCCTGGGCGGCGGCGATGGTGGCCTGCCGCTGCGCGTCGGCGTTCAGCACCGCCGCGTTGCGGGACGCCTCCGCCTCCTGCTCCACCTTGTACCGCGCCGCGTCGGCCGGCTTGCGGACCTCGGTGTCGAGCTGCCGCTGCTTGAGTTCGGCGTTGCGCTCGGCGACCTTCTGCTGCTCGGAGAGGATCGCCTGGTCCCGCTCGGCCTGGGCGAGCGGTCCGGCCGCCGCCGACTTGGCCTTCGCGGCGTCGATCTCGGCCTGGATCGCGGCCTGCTTCAGCGACAGGTTCCGGTTCGCCTCGGCGATCGCCTCCTCGGCCAGCAGCCGCTCCTGCTCGGCCTGCTGCCGGGCGCGCGCCTCGGCGATGGCCGCGTCCTTGAGCACCCGGGCCGCCTCCGGCCGCCCCAGATCCTGCAGGTACGACCCCTCGGCCAGGATGTCCTGGAGCTGGAAGGTGTCCAGCACCAGACCCTGGTTGGTCATCGAGTGCTCGGCCTCCTCGGCGACCGCGTTGGCGAACGCTGCCCGGTCCCGGATGACCTCCTCGACGGTGAGTCGGCCGACGATCGAGCGCAGTGCGCCGGCCAGCACCTCCCGGGTGAAGTTGTCGATCTCGTCCTGCTGGTGCAGGAAGCGCTGGGCGGCGGCGCGGATCGCGTCCTCGGTGCCGCCGACCTTGACGATCGCGACACCGTGCAGGTCGGCCCGGATGCCCTGCTTGCTGACCGCGCCCCGGATGCCGACGTCGATGCGGCGGCTGGACAGGTCGAGCGACTGGAGCTTCTGCACCACGGGCAGGACGAAGACCGACGCGCCGAGGACGACCTTCTGGCCGGAGTTGTCGGTGGACCGGCCGCCGTCGGCGGTCTGCGTGGTCCGACCCTTGCGGCCCGTGACGATGAACGCCTCGTTCGGCCCGGCCACCTTGATCCGGGAGAGCACGAACAACACGAGGACGAGGGCGAGGACGACCGCGCCGCCGATGGCGATGAGGAGAGGCATGGTGGTTCCGTCTCTGCGAGAAGAGGGGTCAGTAGGTCTCGACGTGCACGCTGGTCTCGCTCAGCGTCTGCACCACGAAGATCTGCGCGCCGAGCGGGATGGGCCGGTCGGCGCGGGCGTTGAGTTTCACGGGTTGGCCGGCGACGCGTACCCGGACCTCGCCGTAGCCGCCGGCCGGGATCGGGGTGACCACCAGGCCGAGCGCGCCGACCAGGTCGTCCCGGGTGGGGGTGGCGTCGGTGCGCATGTCGCGCGCCGCCCGGCTCAGCCGCCCCGCCAGCCACGCGGTGGGCACCGCGGCGAGCGCGCCGCCACCGACCGCCGCCGCGATCATCCCCGGGGTACGCCCACCGAGCAGTTCGTTGACGATGGCCGCGCCGAAGCCGAACGCGCCGAGGAAGCCGGCGACCGCCTCGACGGAGACCGGACCGTCGACGTCGGGATGACCGAAATGCAGGATCTCGCCGCCGAGCAGGGCGAGCGCCAGCACGCCGACGCCCGCCCCACCGATGATCAGAAAGATGAGCGTCCCCGTGGCCACGACCTGCACGGTAGCGACCCGACGCAACGTTCCGCGTGATCATTCGGGGGCGACGGACGCCGTCCGTTCGGCCAACTCCCTCGGCGGCGGCAACCGTTGCGGCTCGTGTCCGGCGGGGTCGGCGAGGACGACGTCCCGGTGACCACCCGGCCGGGTGCGGCGGGACGATTCTGCCCGTCCTTCGGACGGCAGTTGACGCAGCACCCTCGGGTCGCGCAATTTCCGTCGGGTGGGAGTTGGCTTTTCCGCACAAACAGGAAGCCCTTGTGTTTGCGGCACCCCCTACATAACATATCGACAACGCCGAATTGCTGATCCCGAGGTTAAGATCCGGATAACATGAGCCTTGACGCGTACCTCTCCTCTCCAGGGGGCGCCAGCAGGGGCGTTCTTCCCGAACGAGGTGGGTGTATGAAAGAAATCCGAATCAGCCGACGGGACGGTTTCGTCGCGCTGGGCGCGGGCCTGGGTGCCGCGCTGCTCGGCGCGGGTCCCGCAGGCCGTGCGAGCGCCGGAGCAGCCGGGGGCGGCACGTCGACCAGCCCGCCCCCGAAGGATGCCGTCGGCTACAGCGTCACGATTATGAACAATTCTGCGCTCGACGGAATGAACGCCATCCTGTTCCAGGAAACCCCCGTCCTTCCGAGCGACGCCGTCACGCTCGCCTGGATGTCGAAGATGTGCCACCCGTCGACTGTCGTCGAATACCAGTGGAGCATCGACTACAACTTCGTCTGGGGTCAGGTCGGAACGCTCGTTCCCGGCACACAGTTCGTGGCAGGTCAGATCCTGCCGGCCGACCTGACGCAGAACAACCTCGTCACCCTCTCCTACGTTGACGGTGGTTTCGAATTCGGCCCGACCAGCTCCTCCGGAAAGAACGGCAGCCTCATCATCAAGGAGGACGACACCGTTCCGGGGCCGGGGAACCAGGAGCAGGGCAGTGTGGGCATCGGCATGTCGGGGGCCGGCACGTTCGTTGTACCGACCCTGCCGAACGCCGGCGTCGAGTTCGACCCCAAGCCCACCTACTGGGTGGCCTTCGGTAGCTTCTCCAGCAGCGAGGTGATGGACGTCTCCGAACTCACCACGCCGGCGCAGGTGTCGTATCCCAGCGGCATGACCAGCGCGAAGGCCATTTTCGACGGCAAGGGCTGGACCATCTCGTACGGCAACTAGCGCCGGCCCCGCCGCCCGGCCCGGCCTGCCACCCCCGGTGTCGGTCGGGCCGGGAAGAATGGTCGGCATGCGCTGGACCGTGCTCGACTCGCCGATCGGGGAATTCTCCGTCGCCACCGACGGGACGGCGGTCTGCGGCACGCACTTCGGCCGGGTCGCGTCGGCCGACGACGTGCCCGGCGACGGGCTGGCCGGCCGGGCGGTCGCGGAACTGCGGGCGTACTTCGCCGGTGAGCTGACCGGGTTCACCGTGCCGGTGACGGTGCCGCGCGGGTCCGAGTTCGAGCGCGCCGTGTGGCGGGAGATGACCCGCATCCCGTACGGGGAGACGCTCACCTACGGCGAGGTGGCCCGGCTGGTCGGCGACCCCGGCGCGGCACGGGCGGTCGGGGTGGCCTGCAACCGCAACCCGGTCCCGGTGATCGTGCCCTGCCACCGGATCGTCGGCGCGGGCGGCAAACTGGTCGGCTTCGGCGGCGGCCTGCCCCGCAAGGTGACCCTGCTGGAGTTGGAGGCGGGGGTGGCGCTGCGCCGCGCCTGGTCGTGACGATCAGATCGCCGATCAGCGCGGCAGAACCGGGTGGGCGTGGACGGCGGTGTTTTTCGGTTCTTCTGAGCGGCCGGCGGCAGCGGGACGAGGTGCGGGGCCGGGTGCGCGTGCCGGGCGTGGGGCGCTTGGGCGATCGCCGCCGGACAACCGTGGTCCCTGGCTCGGATGGTGGTCGGCCAGCCGGGCACGAGCCCGTCGTTGGTTGATGAATTCCCAGCTCACAGCTATCTGGCGAGTTTTTCGGCTGGCCTGCCCGAATAGCAGGAACCCGCCTCCGTCGCCTCCCGAACAATCACCATGTTGTTCCCGGAAGCAATTATCTGGGCTGCGTGACGACTCAGTCCGGCATTGAGATTCGGTGAGTGGGGGGAGCAAGATCGGAGGTGCGGGCGGAGTTCGACGACGGTGTTCCGTCGGATCCGACTCCCTGCGCCGAATCTTCCAACGAACCAACGCGCGACGTGACACCGTCGTGCCGGCAAGGAGTTCCGACATGTCTTCTCGACAGCAGCTGGATGGCGGCCGTCCGCGGCGGCGTGGGACCGACGGGGGTGCCCTGGTGGCCGTTCTGCTGGCCATGCTGATGATCTATTCGGCGCTGGTGATGCGCGACGGCGGGTCCTGGCGGGTGGCGGTCGCCATGCCGGCGATCCTGGGGATCGTCGCGGTCCAGATGGCCCGCTGGACGTCGCAGACCTGGGGCCGCAGCCACCAGCGGACGCTGCGCCGGCTGTTCGACATCCTGGGTGCGGAGACCGGCCCCGGAGGCCGGGATGTCGCAGAACCGGCGGGTCGATCCGACGGACAGACTCCCGAAGGCCGGTGACGGTCGTCCTACGCACGCAGGAAGGTCAGAACGAGAGTGCACAGCCCGGCGGCACCGCCGACCGAACACGGAACAACCAGAAGGACGGGCCGGCCGCTGAATCCGGTGGTGGGCTTCGGCCCGGCCGCCCGACTCGCTCAAGAGCTGCGTGGCGCGTACCTGGCCGCTGGTGAGCCGCCCATGAAACGCGTGGCGCGCATGGGCGACGTGAGCACGAGTACGTTGTCGGAGAACCTCAGTGGTCGGAGGATCCCCACGTCGCATGTGTTGGACGCCTTCCTCGTCGGTATCGGCGTCACCGACGAGGTCGCGCGCGACTGGCGACGACTTCGCGAGAAGGCAGTTGAGGCCGCCGAGCGGTTCGAGCCGGACGGCCGCATCGCCTCGTCGTCAGGTCTGCTCGCCGCGCTGCGTCGGCTCAGGGCGGAGCAGCGGCTGACCGACGAGGAACTCGAACGGCGACTCGACGCGGTGAGTGGGCAGCGACTGAAGGGCGCGTTGTCGGGTTCGGTGCCGGGAAGAGCGCAGGTTGACGCCATCCTGGCCGGCGAGGTCGCCCTCGATCCGGATGCACTGGGTTACCTCGTCCTCTGCCTCGGTGCACACGAGAGCCAGGTCCGCGCCTGGTGTGCGCTGGCCGATCGCCTCGGCGAACAGCGGACGGAACAGCGGGACCCGTTGCCTGATCCGCTCGTCGCGTCGGCCTCGACGGCAGACGCAGTAATCGCCTCGGGTGCGGCGGCCGAGGGGACTCCTGGACCCTCGATCGTGCGACCACCCCGGCGGCGGTGGCACATGCTGGCGGCGGTGGCACTGACCGCCGTTTCCCTGGTTCTCCTGGGCATGGCGACGGCCGACCGCAGGCGCGACCGTGTCGCGCCGGACAACGAGCGGTCCGGTGGTCCGGTGGTGGAGGAGGCGCCGGACGGTCGGTACGAGGTCTTCGTGTTGGGCCAGCGGATAGTGGTCACTCCGCAGCCGGCGTTCGCCCGGGAGGATGCTGTGCTCACCCGGCTGGTCGTCTCCCGGACGACCACCTCGTCCCAGGTGGACGACTACGAGAAACGGGAGTTCCGGAGGACCGTCATTGACGGGCAGGACTGCGAGTCCAGCACGCTGATCGACGCGAACGACCGGCGGAAGCCTGAGCCGACGCAGTGCACTGCCTCCGCGCTGACCCGGTTGCGGGTCCCGAACCCGTCGACGGACCCCCGGGAACTCAGCCGGCAGCTCCTGGTCGATCAGGGAGCCGAGCCGGGATCAACGGCCGAGTCGCTGGCCGTGCTCCGGGGGATAGCCAACCTCAACAAGGAGCACTGTCTCGGTTCCGCACAGCGAGCGGCGGTCCTGCGGGTGCTGGCCGGTCTACCTGGCCTGGTGTTCCGTGACTGGTCGATAGACGCCACAGGTCGGCAGGGACTGGCGTTCAGCATCGACGGCGAAGCCGCGGAGAATCCTGTGGGCACCCGGGACACGCTCGTCATCGACCCTGATCACGGTGCACTCCTGTTCCACGAGCAGACCGTACGTCCCGAGACGCCGGTGCCGGTGGTCGAATCCGGAACCACGTTCGTGGACTGCGAGCTGAGGAAGAGGCACGACTGAGCAACCGCCCGGGGAGGGTGGGTCTTCGGCGAAACCCACCCCGGGCGGCGGTACCGTCGAGCCGAGGTGTCGGAAACGCGGCCCCGAAAAGGCGAATCGGGGATGCGCCATGTGAAGAATGACGCCGCCGGTGACGGTTTCCGGCGCGGATGGTTCCGGTGATCGCTGCCCACGGGTCGATCCCACATGGTCATGCCCTTGATCGCCGGCACCGGGTCTGATCCATCCGCTCCGAGGCGGCAGACAGTTTAGCGGATATCGATGATCGTAGCCGTCCTACGGTCGATCGCGATTCCCTTCCGGCCTGGCGATCATTCGGGGCGCGACTCTACCCTGAGCCAACGGGCGTCACGGAGCGTTGTCACTCGATCTCGGAGCGTTCATTAGGTGCTCCCGACCTGCCCTGCTGTCGCTCGACCGAGGGAGGGAAGCCACCATGGTCCGTGTCGTTCGCCGCCTGCTGGCCGGCGTGATGATCAATTTCCTGATCATATTCGGCAGCTTCTCCGCCGCCACCCCTGCGGCTGCGGCGTCGCCAGGTGTGCTCGCCGCCCCCAGTTGCCCGGACGGGTGGTTCTGCTTCTACGACGACGTGCGATTCGGCACCCCCTACGGCAAGCTGTCCGACTGCGGCTGGCAGAACCTGGCCACCTGGGGCTGGCAGGACCGTACGGAAGCGGTCTACTACAACCTGAAAAGCGGTTCGGTGACGTTCTACGAGAGCAACGGCACTCCGCTCTTCACGGTGAGCGCCTCGAAGAGATCCATCAGCGATGTCTATCCGAAGCAGAACAGGGCGGACAAGGTCTACCGGGTCTGTTGAACGAGGGACAGCCCGTCGGATCGATCCTGGAACCGGCGCGACCCTGCCGGGCGCACCTCTGCCGGCAGCTGTCGCCGCACCTGAAGACGGCGGACCGAACGCGTGAGGGCCGGGTCCGAACGGACCCGGCCCTCGACGGTGCGGTGTCGGCGCGTCAGCGCTCGACGTCGCCGGTGATGAAGCCCTCGACGGCGGCGTGCGCGTCGTGGTCGGCGTACTGCACCGGCGGGGACTTCATGAAGTACGAGGAGGCCGACAGGATCGGACCACCGATCTTGCGGTCCAGCGCGATCTTCGCGGCCCGGACGGCGTCGATGATGACACCTGCCGAGTTCGGCGAGTCCCACACCTCGAGCTTCAGCTCGGCGTTGAGCGGGGTGTCACCGAAGGAACGACCCTCCAGGCGGATGTACGCCCACTTGCGGTCGTCCAGCCACGGCACGTGGTCCGACGGGCCGATGTGCACGTCGCTCTTGACCATCTCGTGCGGGATCTGGGACGTGACCGACTGGGTCTTCGAGATCTTCTTCGAGACCAGCCGGTTGCGCTCCAGCATGTTCATGAAGTCCATGTTGCCGCCGAAGTTGAGCTGGTAGGTGCGCAGCAGCTCGACCCCACGGTCCTCGAACAGCTTCGCCAGCGCGCGGTGCACGATGGTGGCACCGACCTGGCTCTTGATGTCGTCACCGACGATCGGCAGGCCGGCGTCGGTGAACTTCTGCGCCCACTGCGGGTCGGAGGCGATGAAGACCGGCAGCGCGTTGACGAAGGCGCAGCCGGCGTCGATCGCGGCCTGGGCGTAGAACTTCGCCGCCTGCTCGGACCCGACCGGCAGGTAGCAGACGACCACGTCGACCTGGGCGTCGCGCAGCGCCTTGGTCACGTCGACCGCCTCGGCGTCCGACTCCTCGATGATCTCGCGGTAGTACTGGCCCAGGCCGTCGAAGGTCGGGCCGCGCTGGACGCTGACGCCGGTGGGCGGCACGTCGCAGAGCTTGATGGTGTTGTTCTCGCTGGCGACGATCGCCTCCGCGAGGTCCATGCCGACCTTCTTGGCGTCCACGTCGAACGCCGCGACAAAGTCCACGTCCGATACGTGGTAGTCGCCGAAGGTGACGTGCATGAGACCCGGGACGCGGTCGTTCGGGTCGGCGTTGCGGTAGTACTCCACGCCCTGCACGAGGGACGAGGCGCAGTTACCCACACCGACGATGGCGACGCGGACGGAGCCCATAGCGTCTGCCTCCTTCTTCTTCATCACGGCCGCTCTTTCCTGGACTCTCCAGGCGGAGGCGGGCTGTTGTTGTCTCGTGGACCGTCGGCCACCCCGGGTCGCGGGGCGGTCGGGGCACGGCCGGAGCGCTCGTTGGCGATGAGCTCCTCCAGCCAGCGGACCTCACGCTCGCAGGCGTCGAGGCCGTGGCGTTGCAGTTCCAGGGTGTACGCGTCGAGCCGTTCGGCCGCCCGGCCCAGCACGTCCCGAAGTCCTTCGCGACGTTCCTCGATCGTGCGCCGGCGGCCCTCCAGGATGCGCAGCCGGGTCGCCTGGTCGGTGCGGGCGAAGAACGCGAAGTGCACGCCGAAACCCGTGTCGTCGTACGTCTCCGGTCCGGCCTGCGCGATCAGTTGGGCGAACCGTTCCTTGCCCTCGGCGGTGATCTTGTAGACCACCCGACCGCGCCGGCTGGTCAGCGCGGGCACCTCCTCGGCGGAGGCCGGTGCGTCGGTGGCCTCGGTGATCCAACCCGCCGCCTGCAACCGGCGCAGGGTCGGGTAGAGCGAGCCGTAGCTGATCGCCGCCCGGATGGCGCCGAGCTTGGCGGCGAGCTCCTTGCGGAGTTCGTAGCCGTGCATCGGGGACTCCTGGAGGAGGCCGAGGATGGCGAGTTCCAGCACGGGCCACCCTTCCCCTGCCGTCGGGGCGGAAGGTCAACCGCCTCGATGTATCGGACCGATACATCGCACGTTAGTACCTCGATCGGCGTTCGGGCAAACCCCCGTTACGCGCCGGCCTCTTCACGGATCGTGACGGTGGTCGCCCCACCCGACCGGAGCGCGTACCCTTTGCCGCATGCGTACGTCTCGCCAGGTGGTCGACTACTCGCTCCAGAAGCGGGCAGTGCTGCGTGACCTCCACGCCGGGCGGGTCGGCACGTACGACGTCTGCGACGCGTCGCCGTACCTCAAGAACGCGGCCCGCTTCCACGGCGAACCGACCGACCAACGGTGTCCGATCTGCCGGAGCGAGAACCTGACCCACGTCCACTACATTTACGGGGACGAACTCAGGCAGTCGGCCGGCCAGGCGCGTTCCCTGGCCGAATTGCCCGTGCTGGCGATGACGCTGCGTGAGTTCCAGGTCTTCGTGGTGGAGGTGTGCCTCGGCTGTGACTGGAACCATCTCGTCGAGCAGTTCCTGCTCGGCCGGGACGGGCTGGCCGAGGGCGGCCCGGAGCAGGGGGCGGCGGACGCCGCCACCGCTGCCACGCAGGGGCGAAGGCGAGAGGCGCAACGGTGAACCTGGCTGATCCGGTCGATTCGGGTGGCGTACGACACAGTCACCGTGACCGGCGGCCCTTCGGCCCGAATGGCCCGAATGATGTGGAATTTGCAGCGCGTCCCCGGCTCCGCGCCGGCCTCCCGACGCGTGTGTCAACTCACGGCAACCCGGTGGTGACGCCCCCGCGTCCCACCGCGACCGGCAGGGTGTGAGGAATGAACTCGTACGGCGATCCCAGTTCCCCGCGTGCGCGGGCCCAGGTTCCGGGTTCGAACGGCGGCCCCGGACCGGGGGCGGACGACGGGTACCCCCGGCGGGGCGGTGACGCCCGGGGCGCGGCCCCGGCGGGCCGGGCCTCGGTCGGCGGTGCCGCGCCCACCGGGCGGGCCTCGGCGGCGGTCCCCCCGCCGCGCGCGACAGGTGGTGCCGCCGGATCGGCCTCCGTCGGCCGGGCCGTCCCGGGCCGGGCCTCGGTGCCGGTCTCGCCGGCCGGGCCGGGTCGGGCGTCCGTGCCGGTCTCCCCGGCTTCGCCGGGGTGGGGTGGCCCGGGCCGGGCGTCGGTGCCGGTCTCCCCGGCGGGCGGGCCTTCCGGCCGGGCCTCGGTGGGGACGGCCTCCGCGGGGCGGGCCAGCGTCGGCGCGGCCTCGGTCGGCTCCGCCGGGCGGGCCTCCGTGGCGCGGGCCGGCGTCCCGCAGGCCGGCGGCGGGCCGGGTGGCCCGAACGGGCCGAACGGGCCGGGTCGTGGCTACGGCGGTGCGGGCGGCGGGCGCGGGCGTGGTCCTGGTGACCCGGACGCGATGGCGCGGGCGAAGCGGCGCAAGCGGATCAACCTGCTGATCGCCAGCTTCGCGGTCTTCATCATGCTCGCCGGGCTCGGGGTGGTCGGGTTCACCTACTACTCCACCACCGTGGTGCTGCCGAACCAGATCAAGCTGCCGCTCGCCACCACCATCTACGCGAGCGACAACAAGACGGTCATCGCCAAGGTGGGCGAGCAGAACCGCACCTTCGTCTCGATCAACCAGATCCCGCAGCACATGCGGGACGCGGTGGCGGCGGCGGAGGACAAGAACTTCTACGAGCACGCCGGTGTCGACTACAAGGGCATCGCCCGTGCCGCCTGGAACAACCTCTCCAACGGCGACAAGCAGGGCGCCTCGACGATCACCCAGCAGTACGCCCGTAACGCCTACGAGAACCTCCAGGACGACTCGTACGCGCGGAAGGTGAAGGAGGCGATCGTCGCCTCCAAGCTCAACGATCAGTTCACCAAGGAACAGATCATGGAGCACTACCTCAACACCATCTACTTCGGTCGCAACGCGTACGGCATCGAGGCGGCGGCGTGGGCGTACTTCGGCAAGCCGGTGTCGAAGGTCGACGTGGCCGAGGCCGCCGTGCTGGCCGCGTTGATCAAGCAGCCGGAGCCGAGTAGCACGCACAAGGGCTTCGACCCGTCGATCAACCCGACCGACGCCAAGAGCCGCTGGGACTACGTCATCAAGAACATGATCGAGATGCGCTGGGTCGACGCCCCCGGCCGGCCGGCGCATCCGACGGAGTACCCGACGAAGACGTTGCAGACCCCCAAGGAGTCCCGGTCGGGCGTCAAGTTCGGGGTCAACACCCCGATCGGTAACGTCATCAACTACGTGTCGGCGGAGATGCGGGAGAAGAAGCTCTGCACCGACAACGACGCGGAAGTGACCGAGCGTAAGCCGCGCTGTTCGGCGATGCTCCGCGAGGGTGGTTACCGGATCAGGACCACCATCGACAACAAGGTGCAGAAGGCCGTCACCGGTGCCGCCCAGCGCAGCACCAAGGGCTCGGAGCTGGACGGGGCCCGCAAGAACCTGATGGCCGCCGTGGTCTCCATCGACCCGCGCAACGGTCGGGTGCTCGGCTACTACGGCGGGGACGACGGCACCGGCACCGACTACGCCGGCACCAACACCGACACCAACGGCAACGTCACCGGTGGGCACTCGCCCGGCTCCAGCTTCAAGATCTACACGCTGGCGGCGGCGCTGGAGGCCGGCAAGTCCGTCGAGTCGCGCTGGAAGGGCCGGGCGTTCACCCCGGAGGGCGACAAGTTCCGGGTCAGCAACGCCGGCAACGACAACCCCAAGTGCGGGGACTCCTGCACGTTGCGGGAGTCCACGCTGCAGTCGTTGAACGTGCCGTTCTACCACGTCAGCCTGGACATCGGGCCCGACAAGATCGTCGACATGGCGGCCAAGGCCGGCGTCAGCATGATGTGGCAGACGAACGTGAGCCCGCCCAAGGGGCACGACCTGACCAAGGAGAAGGCTTCCGACCTGGCGCCTGACCCCTTCTACCACGTGGTCGCCTACGGCCAGTACCCGATCACCGTGCTCGACCACGCCAACGGCCTCGCCACCTTCGCCAACAAGGGCATCTACAACAAGGCCCACTTCCTGATCTCCGCCGAGAAGCAGAACAAGGAGACCGGCAAGTGGGAGAAGCTGGGCGGCGAGCAGCTCAAGCCGCAGAAGCGGATCAACCCGGACGTGGTCGCCGACGTGACCGACGTGTTGGAGGCATACCCGGGCCGGATCAACCACACCCTGGCCGACGGCCGGAAGGCGACCGCCAAGACGGGCACCTGGGAGCTCAAGGAGGGCACGAACCAGAACGGTGACGCCTGGACCGTCGGGTACACCCCGCAGCTCGCCACCGCCGTCTGGGTGGGCAACAAGGGCAAGCGGGAAGCGATCAAGCTGAACAACGGCGCCAACATGACCGGTTCCTCCATGCCCGGCGAGATCTGGGAACGGGTCATGAACGGCGCGCTCAAGGGCGAGGAGAAGCTGGACTTCCCGCCGGCGGCGAAGGTCGGCGACCCGGAGTCCGGCAACGGCACCCCGCCGCCGCCCCCGCCGCCGCCGCCGAACCCGAACGGCCAGAACTGCGCCCCGACCGACCTGCAGTGCCTCCTCGGCGGCGGGAACCAGGGCGGCAACAACCAGGGCGGTAACCAGGGTGGCAACAATCAGGGTGGGAACCAAGGTGGAAACCAGGGCGGCAATCAGGGAGGGAATCCGGGAGGGAACCAGGGCGGCGATCCGCTGACCCCGCCCAACCAGAACCTCCCCGGCCAGAACGGCGGGAACGGCGGCGGACTGCTGCCGACCCCACGCGCCCGGGACTGAGCCGAAACCCGTACCGACGAGCGTCAATGCCGCTGCTGGCGATCCGCAGACCTGCGGTCGCCGGCAGCGGCATGTCGCGGGTGGGGTGCTCCGCGTCGGGCGAACGGAGTCCGCACCGCAACATGCTGCTCGTCCGGGAGCCATTCATAGGGCAGGATGCATTCTCATGAGCACCCAGCCGACGGCCGGCATCGACGACGCCGGGAGCAGCGACCACCCGTCCCGATCGGACGGCTTCGTCCGAGGCGTCTCCGAGGCGATCGGCGGACCGCTCGGCGACCACGCCGTCGCCGTCGACCGGCCCGCCGGCCGGGAGAGCCGGTTCTGGACGGCCGCCCGGATCGTGCTGGCCCTGGCCTGCCTGACCCTGGCGCTGCACTGGGTGCAGAAGGCACCCTGCCAGAACGGCGCCTGGCAGAACAACATCCAGTACACCCGGATGTGCTACACCGACGTGCTGGCCCTCTACTACGCCGAGGGCCTGCACGAGGGCAAGGTTCCCTACCGGGACCACCCGGTGGAGTACCCGGTGCTCACCGGCTACATGATGGGCGCGCTCGGCCTTCCGGTGCATTCGCTCGGCGTCGACGACCCGACGATCAACCAGGGGCGCTGGTTCTACAACGCCAACGCGTTGACCCTCGGCGCGCTCGCCGTCGCCACCGTCGGGGTGATCCTCGCCCTGCGCCGCCGACGACCGTGGGACGGAGCCCTGTTCGCCCTGGCCCCGGCGCTGTTCCTCACCGCCACCGTCAACTGGGACTTCCTCGCTATCGGGCTGGCCGCCTTCGGGCTGGCCGCCTGGGCGAAACGACAACCCGTCCTGGCCGGCATCCTGCTCGGCCTCGGCGGCGCGGCGAAGATGTGGCCGCTGTTCCTGCTCGGCCCGATCCTGATCCTCGGTCTGCGCGCCGGTCGGCTACGGGCCGCGCTCACCGCCGTCGCCACCGGCCTGGTCGCGCTGGTCGCGGTGAACCTGCCGGCGGCGATCCGCTACCCCGACAACTGGGGACGGTTCTTCGAGCTGAACACCACCCGTCCCATCGACTGGGGCACGCTCTGGTACATCGGGCGGTACCTCGACGGCAAGGTGAACACCGGCGCCCCCGGCGACCAGGGCCCGTTCCAGTGGCTGAACGCCAACATCCCGACCCTCAACAACCTGTCGTACGCCCTGTTCGGGCTGGCCTGCATCGGGGTGGCCGTACTGGCGCTGCGGGCACCCCGACGGCCCCGGCTGGCCCAGCTCGCGTTCCTGGTGGTGGCCGCCTTCCTGATCTTCAGCAAGGTCTGGTCGCAGCAGTTCGTGCTGTGGTTGCTGCCGCTGGCGGTGCTCGCCCGTCCCCGCTGGGGGGCCTTCCTCGCCTGGCAGTTCGCCGAGGTCTGCTACTTCGTCGCCTTCTACGGCGAACTGCTCGGCTCGGCCACCAGCCGCCCGGTCTTCCCCGAGGGGGTCTTCGTGCTGGCCTCGTCGCTGCGGCTCGGCACGGTGGTGGTGCTCTGCGTCCTGATCGTCAAGGACATCCTGCACCCGGAGCGCGACGCGGTCCGCCAGACCTACCTCGACGACCCGGACGGCGGCGTCCTCGACGGCGCCCCCGACGCCCCCTGGCTGTCCAAACTCCGCCGCCGCGACGTGCCCATAGTGTCCACCAGCAATCTTCAACAGGTCTCTCCCGCCGAGGGGCCCTGACGGGGTAGGGGCGTGTCTGCCGATCCTGTAGTGGTGGGCGTTGAGGATGTCCTGGTGGTGCGCTCGTGGTGACCTGACCGATCAGGCCTGGGCGGTGATCGCGCCGGATATGGGCCCGGATCCTCGCCGCAGCACAGGTCCACGACGAGATGCAGTGGCGATCAGCATCGACTCGTCGATCGCTCACGCCCGGCCAGGCCGGTGACAACCCCCAACTGCTGGCACTGCTCGACACGATTCGTCAACGGTCACGGACCTGGCCGACCACGCAAACGGCTCCGACCGACCTGCCGGCCATCAACGGCTGCGGCAGAGTACCCGCCTTCGCGGAGCGCCGGGTATAGGCGTGCCTCGCGGGTCTGGGCCCGCGAGGCACGTAGTTCGGCCAGCGTCGGCTTTCCTGTCGCGACGAGGGATTGCTCAGGGAGCGTCTTTCTGCCTCCAGCAACCTTGTCGAGAACGAGGTCAGTAACAGTTCGAGATGGAGTAAACGGGGTCCCAGTCGGCAGTGTCATAGGAAGGACTTCTCGCAAGGACTGATGACGGGATTCCCTGGCTGTCAAGAAGATACGGGGAAGGAGCCCCGGGGCTCTGGTTGTTGACCCAGTAGCCCGTGCCTGTCCAGTTGTACAAGTCGTAGATGTGGCAGGAGTACAGAAGAAAGATCTTCCAGGCGGCCCCGTTCCAGACTGCGGCACAGAAGGTCCCGGAGGGGCACGAGTAGGTTCCGCCGGCCGGCACGGTCGTCGTCTTCACCGATGGCGAGATCGTCGGGGTCGCCGAAATGTGAGCGCCACGAGGCGCTGGCGGTCCGGTTAGGGTGATGTCCTTCCCGTGGGCCTGAGAAGTGGCCGCCATCCTTGTCTCGACACCGACCGGCACGCCTGTGGTAGCTGTGGCGGGGGTGGCGGTAACGGCGACGATGAGCGCCGCGATGATGGCGGGCGTAAGGATAGATCTCTTCATCTCAACCCCTTAACTGGTTTGGCTGGAAAATGCCCTGACATTTTTCGGCAATGCGGCATGAGCATGAACGCTGAATTCACCCCCGTGTGTTGGTGGCATGCAAACCAGCATGGACCTTGCCGGCGAAATCCTTGAAGGGCGTGGTCAGGATAGGGCCATGGTGAGCAGTTTGAGCGCGTTGGAGGTTTCACTGAGGGCTCGATGCAGCGCCTCGGTTGCGCGCTGATCCAAGTGGATTCCCGCATACTCAGAAGCTGTCTGGCCGTCGACATGGATCCGTCTTTCCACTTCAGTGACGGCGACGCCTGCTGTAATCCCGAGATCTTTGCCCAGGCGCCCTCTCAAGGACCGCAAAACAGCGAGAGATTCGGCGGTGCGGGAGGCTTCGTGCAGGGCCTCCGCGAGTCGGCAGTGCAGGGCTTCATGGTAAGGATGAACTGTCACCCAGTATTGCAGCTCGTGTATGAGATTCACCCGGTTACCATGGGTGAACTCCAACTCGACCAGGTGCTCGATGGCGCGCAGCCGGTGTTCCTGCCAGCGGATCGCGTCGGCCTGTAGTGCTGAAGAACTGACGTCCTGCAGGGCATCACCTCGCCACAGGCTCAGGCCACGCCGAAGCAGGGTGACGGCGAGGTCGTTGCGAGTGTTCTGCCGGGCTGATTCGGCCTCCGCGCAAAGGCGGCGGAAGTGCAGGCCATCGACATGGTCTTCTGGGACCTCCAAATGTAGTTGCTGCCCTGGCGAACGATCTTGGGAGTCGAGTTGTCAGTGGGCAGAAAGGCTCGGAGGCGCCCCAGGCGGTTCTGGAGTTGTCGACGGGCGGTGATCGGCGGTTGGTCGTCCCAGACGATGTCGATGAGCTTTTCGGTAGAAACTGGGCAATTTGCATTGACGACGAGTGCGGCAAGCAGCCTGCGACCGCGATCACCAGACAAATAAACCCGGGAGCGATTCGACGTCACTGTCAGTGGACCCAGGAAACTGAAATACAAGACTACCCCCGTGGTAGTTGCGAAGCGAATCCCTGCCGAACCATACCCTGGTCGGCATCACTGAGCATCTATTTGATGCCATGTAGTCGAGATGTTCTTCACCTTGTCGATATCTCTGCCGATCAGTCAGCGCTGTCCAACTTGTCATCGACGCAGGTCGGTGCGCCTCCTGAGGGTGGGTGATCTCCAGTGGGGATCGATGCGGGCCAAGTGATGATCAGGCAGTGGTGCGCTGGGATGTGCGCCTACGAATCTGCCGAGGAAAATGCGGCGTCGGTTGGTCGACGGCCGCCCCCGACGTGTGTGGACGCAGGTCCCCCCGACAACAGGTGCTCACGGAGAGCGCCATGGATCGGGGCGAGCTGCGGAGACACGGCTCTCCACACCCGCCGGCACCACAGCGAGGCACGGGCATGTCATCGCCGCCTCACCCGTGCTCAGGCATTTGACATGGGTTCATCCCGGACGGTGACGGCCGGTGATCGCGGCGATGACGTGGCGGTGACGTCGCTTGTCATCATGCGCTCACTCCGCTGTTCAGGACGACAGGCAGGAAGACCATGATCCGAAGACGTGTCCCACTCGCAGTAGTTGCCGCCATCGTCATGTCGGTAACCCCCGGGGCCCCGGCGGTCGCGGCGGCCACCCCCGAACCGTCCCCGTCGCCCCGGGCGGCGCAGACGGTCGAATCCTCCACCGTTCCACCCGCCCGCCGTGACCAGGTTCTCCCCAAGAACTGGTCGAGGTCGTCCGACCTGGCATGGACGACCATCGGCGACGCGGACGGGTTTCACCTGCTCACCGCCACAGCACGTAGCGGCTACACCTGGCGTGGCGTGGCCGATCTCGTGGAGCCCGGCGTCGAGGCCGATCAGTGGATCGGCAATGCCTGTCTGACCGCGTCCGGCCGTCGACTGGTGGTGGTGTACGGGCCACGGACCTTCACCAATCGGGCGGATCTTTTCGACCGGGGCGGCTTCACCGCTGTCGTCGATCTGTCGTCCGGCGTCGTCACCAAGCTGCCGATCCGGTCGTCGTTGGCGTACTTCAATCCGGGATGCGGAGTCGGGGAGTCCGCAGTGCTCACCCAGCTCGGTGGCGAACGCGAAGAGAAGCTGACCGACAAGCCGCGGACCCGGCTGACGACGGTCGACGCCGCCAGTGGCAGGCTCTCCGCGTCGAGGGTTGTCGACACCGAGCTCACCTCTGCGATACCCACTCGCAGGGGGATCGTGGCCGCCGGTGGCTCCCGACTGGTGCGGGTGGAGCAAGGGGGGCGACTGACCTCATTGGCCCGCACGGGCGGCACCCCGTTCCGGCTCACCACCGACCAGGGGGGCGACGTCCTGTTCCAGGACCGCTCCGGTGATCAGACCCGCGTCCGCCGAATCGAACTGACGCCGGGAGCGACAGCACGGACGCTGGCGACGGGCGGCTTCGGCGAGCTTTCGATCGGTGCGGGCGCGGCCGGCCGGAGCTTCATCACCGGCCGGGCCACCGAGGTGCAGGCATTGCCGGCCGGCGTGCGTCGGCTTGAGGTGCCCCCGTCAGCCGAGGTGTCCTCGCAGGGGCAACTCGCGGTGACCCGGGTGCGACGCATGGACCAGACGCCCGCCGAGGCGGTGTCGACCGGGCCGGTCATCATGGGGCGGGTGTCGATCCAGGCGCAGGTTCCCGATACCGGTCAGGTACTTGCGTTCCAGGTCGATGCGAGATCCGTTCCGGCAAGCGTCCCCTCCCGGGCGGGAAGGACCGGATCGGAACCGCGGGCCTCGGGGACGGCTGCGACGCCGACCGGCTCGACCACCAACCCCTCGGAGGCGGAGCGGTGGTGTTCGGTACCCCGCAATGATCCGCGTAACCAGGTATTGCAGCCCAAGCCGCGTCAGGTTGAATGGGCGATCGACCAGGCAATCACCAATTCGCTGTACGTACAGCGGCCGGCCAACTGGAAGAACCTGGGGATGCCCGCGTACACCCCGCAGGGCCTCTTCCCCCCGCACGCCCTGCTCGGCGGTGGGCGGGTTCCGGCCCAGGTGATGCTCGGCATCGCCGCTCAGGAGTCGAACATGTGGCAGGCATCGCGAAACGCCCTGCCCGGGGTCACCGGTAATCCGTTGATCGGCAACTACTACGGGCTGGAAATCTACAATGCCCAGACCGCCGACGACTGGGACGTGCACTGGGACAAGGCGGACTGTGGCTATGGCGTCACCCAGCTCACCGACGGCATGCGCCTGGCCGGCCACGCCAAACCCGGCGAGGTGCTGCTGCCGTACGACTCCCAGCGGGCGGTGGCGCTCGACTTCGCCGCGAATGTAGCGGCGGGCCTGCGGGTGCTTCAGGACAAGTGGAACCAGACCCGGAGCGCCTCGTTGATCATCAACGACGGGAACCCGGCCGGCTTGGAGAACTGGTTCTACGCCCTCTGGGCGTACAACTCGGGGCTGCATCCCAACCTCGGCACCGGCGAACCATGGGGCCTCGGCTGGGGCAACAACCCGGCGAACCCGCGGTACCGGCCGGACCGCCGACCGTTCCTTGAGGACAGCTATGCCGACGCGGCCAAGCCACAGTTCTGGCCCTATCAGGAGAAGGTGCTGGGCTTCGCCGGGCATCCGCCGAACCTGCTGGAGGGGCCGGACACCTTCGTGGCCGGCTTCCGGGCTGCCTGGTGGGGCACCGTCGAGGACCGGGAGAAGGTCAAGCCGCCGGTCAACCTGTTCTGTGACGCGTCCAACGACTGTCATCCTGGGGAGTTGCACACCCCGGACGATCCGGACGTGGTGGGTGAGCCGGCGGGGCCGTGTGCACATCAGAACGCGGCAGGCAAGTACGACCTGGTGTGCTGGTTCCACAAATCAGTCAGCTGGAAGGGGAGCAGCCAGCTCGGTAATGAGGTGCTGCGCTTCGATCCGGGCTACGCGTACCAGGACGACGCGTCGACCTATCTGCCGAAGTGTGATCTGACCGGACTGCCGGCGGGCAGCCTGGTGATCGACGATGTGCCCGGGGGTACCCCACCCGTCCGTACGGGCTGTACGAACAGCTGGACCAATTCCGGCACCTTTGGACTGAGCTTCGCCACCGACTCGGTGGGCAATCTGCCCTCCAAGGTCGACTTCCATCAGATCGGTGGGGGCTTCGGTGGACACTTCTGGTTCGCCCATACCTGGGCTCCAGGTGATCTGGGCGGCAAGATGAAGGTTGCCGGCACCTGGACCCTCAACCAGGCAGTCACCGGTTGGGCGCGGGTGATGGTGCATATTCCGGATCACGGCGCGCACACCCGGCAAGCCGCCTACGAGATCGACCTCGGGCAGGGATTCGGGGCCGGTAAGAAGCGGGTCGTCCTGCAACGGGTGCAGAGCAATCAATGGGTGTCGCTCGGGGTTTTCAAGTTCACCGGAACTCCGAAGGTGCGGCTGACCAACGACGCGTATGACGGCACCGGGGACGAAGACGTGGCGTGGGATGCCATCGCGATCCAGAAGTTGACGGCCAAGCCCCGCCACCAGGTCGTTTCTCTGGGTGATTCGTACTCCTCTGGTGAGGGGGTCTCGAGCTCGAACGGGTCCGACTATTACCGGGAGACCGACTACAAGCAGATCGTCAACGACGAGGTTCGCTATCAGGACGTCTGCCATCGATCCCGGTCTGCCTGGTCCCGCTTGGCGAAATTCTCCGACAGTACGTCGAGCATCGGCAGTCGTTCGGACAGTTGGGATCCGAACCTGGATTATCAGTTCCTCGCCTGTTCCGGTGCTCAGACGGAGCAGTTGCTTCCCGGCTACACCGTCCCAGCCGGGCAGCCGTTGCCGACGAATGCGTGGGGTGAGGCGGCCGAGTACCATTCGGGTGAGATGTCGCAGCTCGACCGAGGCTTCCTGGACGAGAACACCACGTTGGTGACACTGTCGATCGGCGGCAATGACGCCCGCTTCGCCAACGTGCTCCAATTCTGCTTCCTGAACAGCTTCAACTGCGACACCGACACCTATCCCGGTGACACCAAGCCGCTTGCTGCGCAGGTCAAGGAAGACATCGAGGGGCCGGTGAAGCAGTCCATCAAAACAGTACTGCGGGAGATCCACAAGAAGGCACCAGGTGCGCAGATCATGCTGATGGGCTATCCGAAGCTGTTCGAGGACACCGGGCCACTCTGCTTGCCTGAGATCAGCGACGGGGAGCGGAAGTGGTTGAACAACACGGGAATGCTGCTGGCGTCGGTGATGGGTCAGGCCACTACTGAAGCCAGCTCCGAGGGCATCCCCACCTATTTCGGTGATCCCACCTTCGCGTTCTCCGGCCATGGTGTTTGTGCCCCGACGGAGGAAATCCACAGGGTGGTTTACGCCCTGACTCCGGGCGAAGACGGGGAATTGCCGGACGAGTATCCGGAAAGCTGGAACAAGTACGGCATTTCGCAGCAATCATTCCACCCCAACCTGGGTGGCTCCAACCGCTATGCTTCGGTGATGAATCACGTCGTCGTCGATTTCATGGGCCTGTGATCAAAGCTCTCCGGGCGGTGTCGGCGGGGAGGCTGCTCCTCCTCGCCGGCACCGCACTGCTCTGTCTCACCAGCTGTGGTTTCGACTCCGAGGCGCGGGCGATCGACACGGCGACCGACTCGGTGCGGTCCCGCGCCGAACTGGCCCGGCGTACCGCCGTCGCAGTCCTCGCCGACCCGCACACCGCCGAGCGTGACCCGGCAGGCCAGCTGGCCGCTCTGACCGGGTCGGTGGGCAGCGCAGAACGGTTCGGCACGGTCTTTGCCAGCCGGTCCTCCCCGGATGAGCGGCTGGAAGTGGACGTCTTCTACGACGGAACCGCCAACGGCGGTGGATTCGTCGCCGCCGAGGTTCACGTCCGGCTCTGTGTGCGGCTGACCGGCGTCGCCGAGAAGGACCCGCAGGTGACGATGACCGACACCGGCTGCCCCGGGATCCCCGACGGGTCGGACCGCCGGATCGTGAAGCTGGCTGACTAGAAGGCAGGCGGGCCGACGGGAGCAGGTGCTCAGAGACGGAACACCACGGCGTTGCCGACCTGCTGACGGGTGATGCCCAACTGCTCGACCGGCGAGTCCACCGTCACCTCCCACGGCGTGCCGACGATCTGGTCCCGTAGCACCACGACGTTGCGGACGCCGAGGGTGCGCAGGTAGTCGACGCTGGTCTGGTCGGGGAAGGCCGCCGACACCCGGCGCACGTCGTCGAGTTGCTTCGGGGTGAAGCCGCTGCCCCCGTTGACCACCTGTTGGAAGCGGGTGGTCGACCAGAGCATCACCGGCTGGTCCTGGTTCTGGCCGCTGGGCAGCACCAGCAGCGGACCCTCCACCGTGCGCATCGCCACCGGCTGCTCCGGCACGACCGGGTGCGGGGTGTCGTTCAGCCCCTCCACCAGCACCAGCAGCAGTGGTAGCAGGGCGACCGCCCGCAGCCACGGCGACGGCCGGGAGGGCACCCGGTCGGCGCTGATCTCGCGTACCCGCCGGGCGAAGGCGCTCACCGCGCCGGCCGCGAGCAGCCCGAGCAGGAGCGTCGTCCAGAGCATCATCCGTCCCGGCGTACGCAGCCCGTTGAACCCGGGCAGGTGCTCGAACAGCGGGGCGTAGGTGAAGGTGCCGTCGAAGAACCGGGTCCCCATCGCGAGCACCATGGTGACGATCACCCCGGCCAGCATCAGCAGCCGGTGCCGCAGCCGCCACACCGAGAAGAAGAGCCCACCGGCCGCCAGCGCGTACAGCACGAAACCCGGCAGGAGCGTCATCTCCGGGTGCCAGGGCAACGCCGCCCGCGCCCCCTCGTGCAGCCCGCCCCAGATCCACGACTCGGCGGGCGCGGTGAAGAAACCACTGGCCGGTGGCGAGTAGACGCCGATGTCGCCGAGCGTGCGTTCGGCGTTCGGGTGCAGCTCGGCGACCTTGAAGTACGGCACCGCCAGCAGCGCGCCGACGGCGGCGAAGAGCAGCCCGCCGACCAGGTCGGCGACGAACAGCCGGCGACCGAAGGGCCGCCGCACGCGTCGCCGCCGCCAGAACCACACCGCCGCCGAGACCAGCAGGGTCAGTGCGAGGACGTACGCGAAGACCAGGCCGATGCCGAAGCCGAGGCTGAGCTGCCAGGCGGCCACCACCCACCCGGCGTACGCCCAGCCGACCCGGCGGGCTTCGGGGCGGTAGCCGTGCCGCAGTGACCAGCCGTGGCCCCGGGCCAGCATGGCCAACGCCAGCGGGATACCGCCGTTGGAGACGATGTGCAGGTGCCCCGCCTGGGCGAGCAGCCACGGCGCGTACGTGTAGCTGACCCCGGCGACCGCCGAGCCGATCCGGCCCGCGCCCAACTGCCGGGCCAGCACGTACGCCCCGAAGGTGGCCATCGCGTGGGCCAGCACGAACATGATGTTGTAGCGGAGCACGGCGGCGTCCGGGCCGGTGCCGAGCAGGCCGGCCGGGGCGTACCCGAGCAGCATGTCGGAGAAGGCGAAGCTCCACGGTTCCGGGAAGAACGTGTTGGACTGGAACAACTGCCCCGGATTCGTCAGCAGGGCGTGCCCGGACCAGGCCATCTGCCACGCCTGGAGGCTCGGGTCCCAGTAGTCCTGCGGGAGCGTGTAGAGCGGGTAGCGCAGGGTCGGCCAGGTCATCCCCACGGCGAGGGCCAGCGAGGCGAGGACGGCGAGCGTCCACTCGTGCACCAGGAACCGGCCGGTGGCGCGGACGGCCCGTCCGGTGCGGCCGGGCTCCGGCTCCGGCGCGGGCGCGAACGAGGTCCACGGATCGGCCTCGGCGGCCGGCTTCTTCTCTGCGTCCCCGGCGGGCCCGTCGCCCCGGCCCTTGTCGGCCCCGTCCTGCCCGGTCCTGCTTCTGCGGAACGTGTCCTTCCAGGTCCGGCGCGTGCCGGTCCGGCCGGGTGTGCCGGCCTGGCCGTGCGCTGCCGCAGCCGCCCCGGCCTTTTCCGCCGTCGTGCCGGTCGGCTGGACCTCCGTCGCGGCCGGCCCGGGCGCGGCCCCGCCCTTACCGCCCCCGGCCCGGCCCTCGTCGGCCACCGGACCGCCCTCGCCGGTCTTCGGGTCGGCCCCGTCGCTCTTCGGGTCGGCTCCGCCGGGCTCCGCGTCCGATCCGGCGGGCTCCGGGTCGGGACCGTCGGGCGTCGCGCTCGATCCGGCCGGTCCCGCGCCGGCTCCACCGGGCTTCGGGTCGGTTCCGGTGGTCAGGGGCGGGTCGGTCCTGCCCGGCTCTGGGCTGTCGTGCGCGTCGGGTGCCGGCCGGTCCTGCGGCGACCCCGTCCCGCCCCCGGGGGTCGGGTCCGTACTGCCGGTCTGCCGTGGGGGTGGGCTGCCGCCCGTCGCGTTGGTGGTCATCGGCGTTCAGGCCCCCGTGCCGAGCTGTTCGCGGAGGAAGGCGATGTCCGCGCCCTGACCGGTCGCCCCGCCGGGGGTCTCCACGATGACCGGGGCGTCGGCCGCCCGGATCACCGCCACCAGCAGCTCCGGGTCGATGGTGCCGCCGTCGAGGTTGTCGTGCCGGTCCTGCCCGGAGTTGAACCCGCCCTTGGAGTTGTTCGCGTGCACCAGGTCGATCCGGCCGGTGATCGCCTTGACCCGGTCGACCAGGTCGAGCAGTTCCTCGCCACCGGCGTACGCGTGGCAGGTGTCGAGGCAGAAGCCCACCTCGTAGTCGCCGAGGGCGTCCCAGAGCCGGGCCAGCGCGTCGAGCCGCCGGGCACATGCGTTGTCGCCACCGGCGGTGTTCTCGATCAGGACCGGGACGGGGAACCCGCCGGAGTCGGCCGCGTACGCGAAGGTCTTGCGCCAGTTGTCGAAGCCGACCGCGAGGTCGTCACCGGCGTTGACGTGGCCGCCGTGCACGATCAGCCCCCGGGCGTCGAGCTGCGCCGCCGCGGTGGCGTGGCCCAGCAGGAGCTTGCGGCTGGGGATGCGGATCCGGTTGTTGAGGGTGGCCACGTTGATGACGTACGGGGCGTGGACGTAGACGTCGACCTCGGCGGCGCGTAGCCGGTCGGCGTCCTCCCGGGGTTTCGGGGCCTTCCAGCCCTGCGGGTCGGAGAGGAAGAACTGCACCGCCTCGGCGGCGCGGGTGGCCGCCTCCGCCAACGGGTCGGCCTGGTCGACGTGGGCTCCGATACGCATGCAGGCGAGCCTACGTCCCACCCCCGACGTGCGAGAGGTGACGGTCGTGGGCAAGTCGCGCCTGTCAGCCCGCGTGCGGCGTCACCGGTCGGGGTCGGCGATCGTTGAGGGGAGTGGAACAGCCGGACGAATAGTTTCAATTCGGCTATCACGTGACGATTGCCGTTGTATCGTCAGATAACAACAGGATGAAGCTCCGCGGGGTGTCCTCGATCCAACCTCATCGGTGTGGTCGTTCCTCCCCAGGTCCCACCCAAGGAATGCGGACGGGACGCCCCGCGGCCCCGTGGACAGGGGTCCGCCGTCGGCCTTCGGGTGTCGCGGCGGGCCCCTGTCGCCGTCGTCGTCCCCACCGCCGACCTGCCGGGTCGACCTGCCCGGGGGTGATCGTCGGGACCGGGTATCCTGGTCCGGTTGTCCGCGTCCGGCCGGGTTCCCCCGGCGCGGGGCGGGCACGACGCACGACCTCCTGCCACGGAAGGACCGTGGCCGCCTAGCCCACAGGAGGTGAGCACGTCTTGCGTCACTACGAAGTCATGGTGATCCTCGATCCCAGTCTCGAGGAGCGCACCGTCGCCCCGTCGCTCGACACGTACCTGAACGTGATCCGGACCGCGGGTGGCTCGGTGGAGAAGACCGACGTGTGGGGCCGCCGGCGCCTCGCGTACGAGATCAACAAGAAGGCCGAGGGCATCTACGCCGTCGTCGACCTTCAGGCGACGCCGGAGGCGGTGGCCGAACTCGACCGCCAGCTGCGGCTGAACGAGTCCGTGCTGCGCACCAAGGTCATCCGACCGGAAATGCGCTAAGCATCCAACCCGGTTCGCCCGGATCAACCTCATCGTGATGTCGGAGGGCTCTGAGAGCCTGTACGGCAGAACGCTGAGTGCGCGAGGAGTTGGTCATGGCAGGAGACACCACCATCACGGTCATCGGCAATCTGACCGATGACCCCGAGCTGCGGTTCACCCCGTCCGGTGCGGCGGTCGCCAAGTTCCGGGTCGCTTCGACGCCCCGGTTCATGGACAGGACCACCAACGAATGGAAGGACGGCGAGCCGCTCTTCCTGGCCTGCACCGTGTGGCGGCAGGCGGCGGAGCACGTCGCCGAGTCGCTCCAGCGGGGCGCCCGCGTGATCGTCTCGGGTCGGCTGCGTCAGCGGTCGTACGAGACCCGCGAGGGCGAGAAGCGCACCGTCATCGAGCTCGAGGTCGACGAGATCGGCCCGTCGCTGCGCTACGCCACGGCGAAGGTGCAGAAGATGTCGCGCTCCGGTGGCGGCGGTGGTGGCTTCGGCTCCGGTGGCGGTGGCAACCAGGGCGGCGGCGGAGGCAACTTCGACGACCCCTGGGCCTCTGCTGCTCCGGCCCCCTCCTCCCGCGGTGGTTCGGGCGGCAACTTCGACGAGGAGCCTCCGTTCTAATGGCGCCGAGCGCCCGCGATCGCAAACCAGGAGCACGTGCAATGGCCAAGGCTGCGGCACTTCGCAAGCCGAAGAAGAAGGTGAACCCGCTCGACAAGGACGGGATCACCTATATCGATTACAAGGACACCGCGCTGCTGCGCAAGTTCATCTCCGACCGCGGCAAGATCCGCGCTCGGCGGGTGACCGGGGTCACCTCCCAGCAGCAGCGGCAGATCGCCCGTGCGGTAAAGAACGCCCGTGAGATGGCGCTCCTGCCGTACACCGCCACGGCCCGCTGAGAGGAGGCACCGACATGAAGATCATCCTGACTCAGGAAGTTTCCGGTCTCGGTGCCCCCGGCGACATCGTCGAGGTCAAGAACGGCTACGGCCGTAACTACCTGCTGCCGCAGGGCTTCGCGATCAGCTGGACCAAGGGTGCGGAGAAGCAGGTCACGGTCATCAAGCGGGCCCGCTCGGCCCGGGAGATCCGCGACCTCGGCCACGCCAACGAGGTCAAGGGCCAGCTCGAAGGTCTGAAGGTCAGCCTGAAGGTCCGCGCCGGTGACGGCGGTCGGCTCTTCGGCTCGGTCACCCCGGCCGAGGTCGTCGACGCCGTCAAGGCGGCCGGTGGCCCGGTCCTCGACCGTCGTCGGCTGGAGATGCCCGGTCACATCAAGTCGACCGGCTCCTACCCGGTGAAGATCAAGCTGCACCCCGAGGTGTCCGCCACGTTCGACCTCAACGTCGTCCAGGGCTGACCTCACCGCACACGGCATCACCCGTAGTGGCCCGCACCGGCATCCGGTGCGGGCCACTACGCCTTTCCACGACGAGTCGCACACGGCCGGGCCGGCCGTGTCACGCCCGGTCAGCCGATCGGCTGTCCGGTGACCGCGCTGATCATCACGGTGGACAGGCCGCCACCGACCACCGCTGCCGCCAACGCCACCGTCGCCGGCCGCCAGGTCGTCCCGACCCGGCGCAGCAGCACCGCCACCACCAGGCTGCTCAGCAACGACAGACCGAACCGGGGACCACCCGCGACCAGCGAACCCAGCGCGTGGGCCCGGGGCGGCTCACACCCGCCCCCGCTGATGTCCGTGACACAACCGGCCGGCGGCTGACCGTCCAGGGTCAACAACCACAGGAACACCAGCACCGCCGGCACCAGGTAACAGGCGGCCGTGTAGACCAACGGACGCAGCGGACCACCCGGGTCCGGGTCGAGCAGGTCGTCCTCCAGACGACGGTTCCACGAGCCGGCACCCACCGAGCCGATCCGCTCCCGCAGCGAGGACGCCGACGCCGCCCGCCCGGACCCCGCCGCCCGCCCGGACACCGGCTCGGCCCGACGACGCGGAGCCGCCCGGGGACGCGGCGCGGTGTAACCCACCACCGGCGACCGGGGTGCCGACGTCGGCGGGTCCATCCAACGGGGGTCGTCTCCCGCCAGGCGGGTACCCGACCAGAAGCCCTCCGGTTGCTCGCCCCACGGCCAGCCCTCCCCGGTGACCGGCTGTGACGACCGGGGCGGCACCGACCGCTCCCACCCACCCCCGCCGCCAGCATCCCGCCGGTCGGGCCCACCCTGGTCCCACGGGTCGACGCCCGCGCGGTCCGGACGGTCTACCCGGCCCGGGTCCCGGCCGTCCCACCCATCACGGTCCGTGCTCACCGGACCCCAGCGGCCGACGTCCGTCCGGTCCCACTGGGCGGTGTCGGTGAACCGGTCCCACTGGCCGGTGCTGTCGCTCTGCCCCCACCGCGACGACCCGCCGAGACGGTCCCACCGGTCGTCGGTGGCGGGACTCTGCCAATCGTGCACACCGGAGGCGTCCCACGGGTCCACCGCGGGACGGTAGTCCGGTTCCGGCTCGGCCGACCGGCTCCACGGGTCGGCCGCCGGACGGCTCGCCGGGTCGGTCAGGGGCCGGGCCCACGACTCGTCGGTGTTGCGTCGCCGACGCCGGGGCGGCTGCTCGGGAACGGACTCCACGGGCAGGTCGGAATCGTCACCACCGGACCAGATCACCTCCGGACGACGCGACGACGCCCGGCGCGGACGGACCGTCGGCGCCGCCCCGGAGACCGGCTCACCCTCGTCGGCGTCCGCCCGTCGGCTCCCGACGTACCCCTGCTCCTGCTGGGGACGGTCGAAGGTCCACTCCCGGGTGTGGTCGTCGGAGCCGGGGCCCGCGCCTGTCACCCGCGACTCCCGGCGCTCACTCTCCCGCCGCCGCCGGGCCGCCCGCCGGCCCACCCCGGCGGCCCGACGGGTGTCGTCCTCGTCCTCGTCCGGGGCGGCGTGCCGGCCCCGGCCGTCGGCGTGCGCGATGCCCGACTCGACCGCCCAGCGCGGCAGGTAGGCGTCGACAGGCTCCTGCTGGCCACGCTCGACCGCCCGACGCCGACTCGGCGTACGGTAGCGGTCCGTCGAGGAGTATGAATCCGACGGAACCGGGTCGCCGAGGTCGTCCCACGGGGCGATCGGCTGACGCGCGCGCGGGCTGCCCTCCCCGCGCTCCCAGTCCCGGTAACTCACGGCCGGAGCGTGACCCTTCTCAACCGAAAGTGCAATCCGCTGTCCAGGTGTAGCCGTTTCGCAGAGATAGTACGGGAAGACCGACCCAAGAGCCTTACCGGAAAATATTCGTCCACAGGGTGTGGATAGTGAACCAGCAGCTCACAGCGTTGCAGCCCAGAATTCCCCCACAGTTTTCCACAGGCTGTGCACACGCTGCGCACATGGTTGTCCACGCGCGTCCACAGGTTGTCCCGAGGCTCGTCCACCGCGCCGGTTGAGGGTCTGACCTCGCGGTCCGTATCGTGGGGCACCGACCGGTCGCGCGATGGCCCCCCGATCGACCTGACCGGACGGTGTCACCGCCGGCGTACCGCCGGGGCAACCGCGACGCTGTGGAGGGGGAACCGTGTCGATCACCGACGACATGCGGGCGGAGCCCCGGGCCGCGGGGCAGTCGTCCGCCCCGCCGCCCCGCGACGGCCAGTTCGACAAGACCCCACCACAGGACGTCGCCGCCGAGCAGTGCGTCCTCGGCGGCATGCTGCTCTCCAAGGACGCCATCGCCGACGTCGTCGAGATCCTCAAGTCCACCGACTTCTACCGGCCCGTCCACGCCACCATCTTCGACGCGATCCTCGACATCTACGGTCGCGGTGAGCCCGCCGACGGCATCACCGTCGCGGCGGCCCTGGCCGACTCCGGAGACCTCGCCCGGGTCGGCGGCGCCCCCTACCTGCACACCTGCATGGCGGCCGTACCGACCGCAGCGAACGCCTCCTACTACGCCCGGATCGTCGGCGAACGCGCCGTGCTGCGCCGCCTGGTCGAGGCGGGCACCCGGATCGTGCAGCTCGGCTACGGCACCGCCGCCGGTGGCAGCCGGGACGTCGACGACGTCGTCGACCTGGCCCAGCAGGCGGTCTACGAGATCACCGAACGGCGGGTCAGCGAGGACTTCGCGGTGCTCGCCGACATGCTCCAGCCCACCCTCGACGAGATCGAGGCGGTCGGCGCGCAGGGCGGCGTGATGACCGGCGTGCCGACCGGCTTCACCGACCTGGACCGGCTGCTCAACGGCCTGCACCCGGGGCAGCTCATCATCGTGGCCGGCCGCCCCGGTCTGGGAAAGGCGCTGGCGCTCGACACGCTGCTGCCCACCCCGGACGGCTGGACCACCATGGGCGAGGTCGAGGTCGGTGACCGGCTGCTCGCCGCCGACGGCACGCCGACCACCGTCACCGCCGCCTTCGCCGTGATGCACGGGCGGCCCTGCTACGAGGTCGAGTTCTCCGACGGCAGCGTGATCGTCGCCGACGCCGGGCACCTGTGGCGGACCACCACCCGGACGCGGGCCCTCGCCCCGGCGGGCGGCACACCGGCCGACGCGGCCCAGGACCCTGCCGAGGTCGGGGACGGCGTACTCACCACGGCACAGATCGCGGCGACGCTGCGTACCGGACCGGAGGGACGCCCCCGCCACGCCGTCGCCACCTGCGCCCCCCTGCAACTGCCCGAGCGGGCGGTGCCCATCCCCCCGTACGGCCTGGGCGGCTGGCTCGGCGACGGCCGGGCCGACCCGGGGCACCTGGCCGCATCCTTCCTGACGACGCTGCGGGAGATCGGTGTCCTCGCGGACAAGCACATCCCCCGCGACTACCTGCGCGGCTCCGAGGCGCAACGTCGGGCGCTGCTCGCCGGGCTGATGGACACCGCCGGCACCCTCACCCCGACCGGCGAGCACCGGTACACCTCGGTCTCGCGGCGGCTCGCCGGCGACGTACGGGAACTCGTGGTGGGTCTCGGCTACCGCTGCACGCTGACCGAGCAGCCGGCACCCGGCCGGACCGGGACGACGTACACGGTCGCCTTCGCCACCCCGGACGCCGTCTTCCGCCGGGAGCCCAGGGCATCCGCCGAGGCCGTCCGCCTGCGCACCGACCCGGGTGTGCGGTACGTGGTGGACGTCCGGCCGGTGGCCAGTGTGCCGGTGCGGTGCGTGACCGTCGACAACCCGGACCACCTCTACCTGGCCGGCCGGTCGATGATCCCCACCCACAACAGCACGGCCAGCATGGACTTCGCCCGTAACGCGGCGATCCGGGCCAACCAGGCCGCCGCCATCTTCTCGCTGGAAATGAGCAAGGTCGAGATCGTCATGCGGCTCCTCTCGGCCGAGGCGCGGGTCCCGCTGCACGTGCTGCGCAGCGGTCAGCTCTCCGACGACGACTGGACCAAGCTGGCCCGCTGCATGGGTGAGATCAGCGAGGCGCCGCTGTTCGTGGACGACACCCCGAGCATGAACCTGATGGAGATCCGGGCGAAGGCGCGGCGGCTCAAGCAGAAGCACGACCTCAAGATGATCGTCGTCGACTACCTCCAGCTGATGACCTCACCGAAGCGCACCGAGAGCCGTCAGCAGGAGGTCGCGGACCTGTCCCGTGGCCTGAAGCTGCTGGCCAAGGAGGTCGAGTGCCCGGTGATCGCGGTCAGCCAGCTCAACCGTGGCCCGGAGCAACGTACCGACAAGCGGCCTCAGTTGTCCGACCTGCGCGAATCGGGCTGTCTGACTGCGGAGACCCGACTGATCCGGGCCGACACCAATGCGGAAGTCACCATGGGCGAGCTGCTGAAGGCCGGGACGAGGGAAATCCCGGTCTGGGCGCTCGACGAGAATCTGCGGTACTCGCCCCGGACCATGACGCACGTCTTCCCCAGCGGTCGGCGCGAGGTGTTCCGGCTGACCCTCGCGTCGGGAAAGCAGATCGACGCGACGGCGAACCATCCTTTCCTCACCTTCGCCGGGTGGGTGCCGCTCGGTGAGTTGGCTGTCGGAGCGCGGCTGGCTACGCCGAGACACCTGCCCCCGCCGCTGGCGATCCGGCCGTGGGTGGAGGCGGAGGTGGTACTGCTCGCGCACCTGCTTGGTGACGGTTCGTTCGTCAGACGCCAGCCGATCCGGTACGCCAGCAGGGACGAGGAAAACCTGGTGGCAGTGGCCGAGGCCGCGAAGCACTTCGGAATCAGCGCCGTACGGGACGAGTACGAGGCCGCCCGGGTCACGACGCTCCGGCTGCCCGCACCGTACCGACTGGCCCGTGGACGGCGTAATCCGATTGCAGAATGGCTCGACGGGCTGGGGCTCTTCGGCCTGCGTTCGCACGAGAAGTTCATTCCGCAGACGATCTTCAGTATGCCCAAGGAGCAGGTAACGCTTTTCCTGCACCACCTGTGGTCGACCGACGGCTCGGTCCATGTCAACAAGTCGGGTAGGGGCGGACGTGTCTACTTCTCCTCCACCAGTCGCCGAATGCTTGAAGACATCTCCCGGCTCCTCCTGCGGTACGGCATCACCGCACGCCTCAAAGTCGTTCCGGTGGCTGACCACCGTCCCCAGTACACCCTCGACATCTCGGGCCGGGACGACCAACTGCGGTTCCTGCGGGAGATCGGGGTGCACGGGGAGCGCGCGGCTGCATGCGAAGCGCTGCTTACCGTGTTGGAGACGGCCGTGAGCAACACCAACGTCGACACGGTGCCGACCGAGGTGTGGAACCAGGTTCGGGATGTCCTGGTGGAGCGGGGCATCAGCCATCGCGAGTTCGCCCGGGCAATAGGTACACAATTCTGCGGCAGCGCGCTGTGGAAGCGCGCACCGAGCCGATCCCGACTGGCGAAGATCGCCTCGGTGCTCGACGCCGCCGACCTCGAACTGCACGCCACCAACGACATCTTCTGGGACGAGATCACCTCGATCGAGTCGCTCGGCGAGCAGGACGTTTTCGACGCGACGGTACTCGGCACACACAATTTCGTCGCCAACGGGATCGCCACCCACAACTCGATCGAGCAGGACGCGGACGTCGTCATCCTGTTGCACCGCGACGACTACTACGACAAGGAATCGCCGCGCGCCGGGGAGGCGGATTTCATTGTTGCCAAGCACAGAAATGGGCCCACCGACTCGATCACGGTGGCGGCCCAACTGCACCTGTCCCGCTTCGTCGATATGGCGATCGTCTGACCCGACGCCGGGTCGGCGACTCAGCCGAGTAGTGGGAACCAGCCGGCGGCCTCGCCCAACGCCACCCGGTCCCGGTCGGTCAGCGGCTCCCGACCGGTGGCCTTGCCCAGGTACGTCAGGTCGTCCCAGTCGGCGGGCCGCACCGCGTCGTCGCTGAGCAGGCCGTCCATGGTGGCGACCGCGACCTCGACGGCCAGCACTCCGGGCGGCGGTGCGGCCGGCAGGTCGGGCACCAGGTCGAGGTGGTGCACGACGGCCTCGGTGGTCAGCGTGGCCAGGAAGTCGGGCACCCGTAGCACGTGCCCCTGGGTGGTGACGCAGCCCTGCGGGTCGGCGGCACCCGCCGCGTGTACGGCGGCCGGGGCGGTGTCCGCCCAGATCCGGACCACGCCGGTGGGCCGGTCGAAGGCGGCGGCCGAACGGCGGATCCACCACGCGTGCCGGGCCGCCGCGTCGGGATCGGCACCCGCCGGGAACGACCGCCAGTAGCTGACGTCGTCGGTGTCGGCCGGCCCCTCGGCGGGGCTGGCCAGCGTGACCAGCGCCCGTTGGGCGTCGCCGAGCAGGTGGAAGAGCAGGTCGGCGACGACCCAGCCCCGACACCGGGTGGGGCGTTGCAGGGCGTCGTCGTCGAGGTCGGCGACCACCCGGGTGATGCCGTCGTAGGCCTGCGCCAACGCGGTGTGCTGCCGGACGAACGTCATGCCGTGCAGCGTCGCACGGTCGGCATGCTCCGGCATCCGGACCCGGGAGACGCTGTTCCTGGCGCTCAGCCTGGTCACCCGACGGCGGCCGTAACCCTGTGCGGTCGACGGCGGTGACGGGACCGGGCCGGGCGCGGGAGGACCCGGCCCGGCCGTCGACGGAACCGGTCAGCCGAACATCTCGTCGAGGAAACCCTTGTGCTTCTTGCGCTTGTAGTGGCCGTGGTAGCCGTGGTGCTGCGGGTGGCCGTAGCCACCGTGGCCGCCGTACGCGGGCTGCGGCGGGTAACCCGGCGGCGGCGGGGGCGGCGGCACGGCACCGTAGCCCGGCTGGTGGCTCGGGGCGGGCGGCGGTGGAGGTGGCGGCGGATATCCGCCCGGTGCCTGGACGTGCTGCTGACCGGGAGCGGCCCCCGGCTGACCGGGCGTGGCCCCACTGCGCTGCCGGTTCCAGTTCGCCTCGGCCTCGAACAGCTTTTCGAGTTCGCCGCGGTCCAGGAAGATCCCCCGGCACTCGCCGCACTGGTCGATGACGACTCCGCTGCGCTCGTACTGGCGCATATCTCCGTGACACTTGGGACAGGTGAGCTGCATCGTTCGACGGTACCCGGTCGGCGCAGCATTCAGGCGGTGGCGATCAGCGCCGAGATCACCTCGTCGTCGTCGACCTCGTGGAAGTCGTCGTAGTAGGCGCTGACCGCGGTGAAGCCGGCCGGGTGCTGCGGACAGACCACCTCGTCGGCCTCGGCGGCGAGCATCTCGTACGCCTGCTGCGCGCCGACCGGCACCGCGACCACCACCCGCCGGGCGCCGAGCTGCCGGGCGACCTGCACGGCGGCGCGGGCGGTGGCACCGGTGGCCAGCCCGTCGTCGACGATCAGGGCGGTACGTCCGGTCAGGTCGAGCGGGGGTCGACCGTGCCGGTAACGGGCCTCCCGGCGGTCGAGTTCGGCCTGTTCACGGTGTTGCACCTCGGCGCGGTCGGCCGGGTCGAGCGGGGCGGCGACCTGGTCGTTGAGGACCCGGACCCCGCCGGGGCCGAGCGCGCCGAAGGCCACCTCGGGTGCCCCGGGGAGGCCGAGCTTGCGGACCACCAGCACGTCGAGCGGTACGCCGAGCCGGTCGGCGACGATCCGGGCCACCGGCACCCCGCCGCGTACCAGACCGAGCACGACGACGTCGGGCCGATTGGTCAGTGCGGTGAGCCGTTCGGCGAGGCGACGGCCGGCGTCGACGCGGTCGCGGTAGCTGCTCATGTCCTCAGGTCTACGCCCTGTGGGCAGGATGCGTCGGGAACTCGGCGGAACCGGTGCCGGGCGGGTGGTGAGGGCGGCGGCCCAGGCCAGCAGGGCGATCGGGTAGAGCAGGTAGCCGAAGCGGGTGGTCGGCATCAGCAGGATCGCGGCGAGCAGGCCGTACCCGCAGAGCAGCGTGGTGGCGGCGGCGGTGCGGGGCGGGCGGCGGACGAGCCGGACGGCGATCGCGGCGCCGACGGCGACGAGCAGTGCGGCGGCGACGACCCGGCCGCCGGGCAGGGCGGTGGCGATCAGGTGGCCGGGGAACGGGGACTGGGCGGGGCTGGTGACCTGGCCGTGGCCGAGCGGGAAGCGCAGCACGTTCTCCACCAGCGCGTCCCGGTCGACCAGCAGGGCGGGGAGCAGGGCGAGGGCGGGCAGCCCGAGCGCGCCGGCCGCCACCCGCAGCCCGGCCCGTCGGGTCACCCCCCAGAAGATCAGGACCAGCGCGACCGGCCAGGCGAACAGTTTCAACGCGCCGGCCAGCCCCACCGCCAGCCCGGCCCCGCCGGGCCGGCCGGTGGCGGCGAACGCCAGCGCCAACAGGCAGAGCGCGAGTACGGGCAGGTCGTCGCCGCCGGTGGCGAGGGTGAGCGCGCAGATCGGCAGGACGGTCGCCGCCTGCACGCCGCGCAGCACCGCCGGTGGCCCGGCCCGCCCGCCGGTGCTCGGGTCGGGACGGCGTAGCGCGGCCACGGCCCAGGCCAGGGCTGCGGCGGTGACCAGCGCGAACCAGACGCGGGAGTCGGTCCACCAGGTGTCGGCGGCGGCCCGGGGCAGCCCGAACAGCGCCATCCCCGGCTGGTAGGGGGTGTAGCCGAGCAGCCGTTCGTCGGCGGGCAGCGCGGCGATGGCGTCCGGCCCGAGGTAGGGGGTGCCGTGCTCGGCGAGCCGGATGCCGGCCTGCTCGACCACCACCACCTCCTCCTGGGCCCGGTCGGTGCGCCCGGCGGCCCGCTGCCCGGCCTGTACGACCAGGGGGAGCAGGGCGGTGCCGGCCCAGGCGAGGCCGGTGACCACGGCGCGGGCGGTGGTGCCGGCCAGCCCGGGTCGGTGGCGGCGGAGGAGGAACTGGGTGGCGACCAGGATCGTCGCGGCGAGGTAGCCGACGGCGGCGACGCCACCCCAGGCCCGGTGCGGGGGCAGGGTGGAGGTGGCGGCGGTGACGGCGGCGAAGGTCGCGGAGAGCAGGTAGAGGCCGAGGTCGAGGGCGAGTCCGCCGGCTGCGGTGTCGACGGCCCGCAGGCGGCGGGCGGCACGGTCGGCGGCGGTCACGCCGGCAAGTGTGGCAGACCCGTCGAACGGTTCCGGGCGGGCTGGCGGCGGCCGGGGGTGCTGAGTCGGATGACCGCGCCGGTGTCGTGCAGCGGGGTGGCGAGACTGCCGGGGCGGCCACCGGAGCCTCGTTGCAGTGCGGCGAGGAGCGTGCCGGCCGGCAGCGGGCGGGCGAACAGGTGTCCCTGGCCGGCGGCGCAGCCGAGCGACCACAGGGCCCGGCGTTGCGGTTCGCTCTCCACGCCCTCGGCGACGACAGCCAGGTCGAGGCTGCGGCCGAGGTCGAGGGTGGAGCGGATGACGGCTGCCGCCTCGGCGGAGCTCTCCATCGCGGTGACGAAGCTGCGGTCGATCTTCAGCTCGTGTACGGGGATGCGGGAGAGCAGGGAGAGCGACGAGTAGCCGGTGCCGAAGTCGTCGAGGGCGAGCCGGATGCCGGAGTCGCGCAGCCGGTTGAGTACCCGGTCGACCACGTCGAGCTGGCTGAGGGTGAGTGTCTCGGTCAGCTCCAGGACGAGTCGGTCCGGGGGGAAGTCGTGGGCCTGGAGCCGGGCCAGCACCGCGCCGGGGAATCGGGCGTCGAGCAGGCTGCGGGGTGAGACGTTGACCGAGACGGGCAGGTCGAAGCCGGCGGTCCGCCAGCCGACGGCGGCGACGAGGGCCTGGTCGAGGATGGCCTCGGCGAACGCGGGGAGCATGCCGGAGCGTTCCACCGCCTCGATGAAGCGCAGCGGGTCGATGACCCCGTGCCGGGGGTGGTGCCAGCGGGCCAGTGCCTCGGCTCCGGTCACCTCGCCGGTGCCGAGGTCGACGATGGGCTGGAAGTTGACGGTGAACTCGTGGTCGGCCACCGCGCGGGGCAGTTCACCGCCGAGGGTGAGCCGGCGCAGGTCGGCGGTGTCCCGGGTGGGGGCGTACGTGGCGATCCGTTGGCCGGCCCGCTTGGCCTGGTACATGGCGACGTCGGCGCGGCGCAGCAGTTCGGGCATGCCGCCGGTGGCGGGGGCCGCCGCGATGCCGCCGCTGGCCTCCACGCTGATCCGCATGCCGTCCACGTCGATCGGTTCGTGCAGGGCGCCGAGCAGGGTCTCGGCCCGGTGGGCGGCGATGGCGGGGGCGGGCAGGTTGCGCATCAGTACGGCGAACTCGTCGCCGCCGAGGCGGGCGACCAGGTCCTCGTCGCGGGCGGCGGCGCGCAGCCGGTCGGCGACCCGCATCAGTACCTGGTCACCGGCGGCGTGGCCGAGGGTGTCGTTGACCTCCTTGAAGTGATTGAGGTCGATCAGGACGAGGGCGGTCACCCCCTCGGCGTGCCGGGTGCCGAGCTGTTCGGTGCCCCGGTCGAGCAGTTGCCGGCGGTTGGCCAGGCCGGTGAGCGCGTCGTGGCTGGCGGCGTGGGCGTGTTCGGCGGCGACCCGGGCGAGTTCGGCGTACGCCTGGGCGTTGCGGACGGCCGTGCACAACGCGGAGGCGAAGGTGCGCAGGGTGTACTGCTCGCGTTCGTTGAGCCGGACCGGCCCGCGGAACCGCAGCCGCAGCATCCCGACGTCGACGGTGCGGTCGTGGCCTTCGAGGCGGGCGGGCAGGACGGTGCCCTCGATCTCACTCGGGGTGCCGGAGGGGCCGTCGTAGGTGATGGTGCCGCTCGCGCCCCGGACGGTGCGGCCGGCGTCGCGCAGCTCGATCTCGACCTCGTCGGCGGAGAAGAGTTCGGTGGCCTGGGTGACGGCGGTGGTGAGGACCTTGTCCAGGTCGACCACGTTGAGCGCGTCGGTGGTGCGGGCCAGTCGTTGCCAGGCCTGTTGCTCGGTGCGGGACTTGACCTGGTTGGAGTAGAGCAGGTGCAGGCTGAGCACCAGGGGTGGCACGGCGAGCAGGAGCCGGGGGTCGGCCTGGAGGATGGCCAGGGTGACGGCGATCAGGACGAACCGCGCCAGCGCGCTGGTCAGGCGTAGGCCGAGGTCGTCGGAGAAGAGCCGGGGCAGCGGGGTGCCGGTGGCCATCGCGATGACCGGCAGGGTGAGCAGTTCGTCGAGGACCACGGCGACGACGTAGGCGAGCCCGATCATGCCGATGGCGTTCGGCAGGTCGGTGTCCTGCGGCGACCAGCCGAGGGTGTGCAGCGCGACGCCGCCGGCGGCCGCCAGCAGCATGCTCTTGGCGATGCCGAAGGTGGTCTTCAGCGGTCCGCGCTTCATGGACAGCAGGGCGACCGCGACGCCCGTCCCGGTGGTCAGGACGACCAGGGGCGCCGGTGCGACGGCCAGCCCGAGGACGATCGCCGTCTCGCTCCAGGAGACCGCGTGGACGGTGGCCCGGATGCGGATCTGCCAGTTGATCCGGACGCTGAGCGCGGCCATGAAGGCCAGCGCGACGGACCGGGTGAGGTCGCCGCCGGTGAGGTCGAGGTGGACCAGTTGGTAGAGGGCGACGACCGCCGCTGCGGTGGCCACCACGCAGACGAGGCCGACGTGCAGCGTCAGCTGCCGCTCGGCCTCCGTCTTGCCTTCGTCCGGTCGCGCCACCGTGTCCTCGACAACCACTCCGTGTCGCTGAGCAGAGGCCAAGGCTACGTGGGGTCACACCGCCACCACAATCGTTCAGAGCCACTCGTGTGCGGACATCGCGTTCGCCCTCCCCTGATCGTTGTCGCCGACCCTGCGGTCGGGATCTGACAGGGGACAGCCTAAGGGCGGTTAGGCCGTTTTTGGAGGTATAAATGTAACTATGAGCGATAGGTGAGAATTGAGTGCACCTTGGTGACTTTCCGTTTCCGCGGGGAAACGGAGTGCTGAGCGCTCCCGACGGTTCTCGTTAACGCTAGATAATGGTGCAGGCGGCGGCTTCGCGACATCGGGTGAGAGGGGCCGTTTGCCGTACGTCGAGGTGACCGGCTGTGTGAGTGCGACAGATCACCCGATTGTGGAACGCAGCGTAGTCGTCTCGGCGCGGTGGTGCCAACGGGGGCGAAGCGGCCCGGTGGCGATTCGCGACCGCGACGCGACGGAGGGTTTCTCGGGTGTGACGATCTCGCGCGTGATGGTGTTTCCCGCTCTACCGCCGACACGAGAACCTATTAGTGGCGGCCGATGAAATCGACGATGAACCACCGATCACGAATCGTCCCCGCGCGCTCGGCACTCCTGTTCCCGGGTCGCCGTCACGCCCGGACGTACCCCCGGATCGGAGCACCCCGCTAGGCTCGCTGACGTGACCGATCCCGCGCAGCTCAGCCACGTCGACGCCGCGGGTGCGGCCCGCATGGTCGACGTCTCCGCCAAGCCGGTGTCCGGCCGGGTCGCCGTGGCCGCCGGGCGGCTGCGCACCACCGTCGAGGTGGTGGAGCTGCTGCGCCGCGACGGGCTGCCCAAGGGCGACGCGCTGGCCGTCGGCCGGCTCGCCGGCATCATGGGCGCCAAGCGCACCCCCGACCTGATCCCGCTGTGCCACCCGATCGCCCTGCACGGCGTCACCGTCGACCTCGAACTCACCGACGACACCGTCGAGATCACCGCCACCGCCCGCACCGCCGACCGGACGGGGGTGGAGATGGAGGCGCTGACCGCCGTCGCCGTCGCCGGGCTGGCCCTGATCGACATGGTCAAGGCGGTCGATCCGGCCGCCGCCGTGGACGGCGTCCGGGTGTTGAGCAAGTCCGGCGGCAAGACCGGCGAGTGGGTCCGCCCGCAGGACCGGCCGTGATCCGGGCCCGGGTCGTCGTGGCGTCCAACCGGGCCGCCGCCGGGGTGTACGCCGACACCAGCGGGCCGCTGCTCGTCGCCGGTCTGCGCGAGCTGGGCTGCCAGGTCGACGAGCCGGTGGTGGTGCCCGACGGCGAACCGGTAGGCGAGGCGCTGCGTGCCGCCCACGCCGACGGGATCGACGTGGTGCTGACCAGCGGCGGCACCGGCATCAACCCGACCGACCGGACCCCGGAGGTGACCCGGGCGCTGCTCGACCACGAGATCCCCGGCATCGCCGAGGCGATCCGCGCGTACAGCCGGGACCGGGTGCCGACCTCGGCGTTGTCCCGGGGGGTCGCCGGGGTGCTGGGCCGGATGCTCGTGGTCAACCTGCCCGGCTCGCGGGGCGGCGCGAAGGACGGGCTGGCCGTGCTCGGGCCGATCCTCGGCCACGCGGTCGACCAGTTGCGCGGCGGCGACCACTGACCGCACGCCCGGCACGGCGGCGATAGGCTCGCGGGGGTGTACGCGGAGCGCCGCGTCCCGTCCGAACGGAGGCCCCCGGTGAGCACGGAAACCGCCGCCGCCGCGGCCCAGGTCGCCGCGCCGCCGCCGGCCGGCTGGGAGGAGGCCCGCTCCCGGGTGTACGCGGTCGGCCTCGCCGCCGCCCTGCCCCCGGTGCAGCGGGCACTGGCCGACGCCGACGGGTACACCCTGGCCGCGCCGTTGACGACCCGGACCGACCTGCCGGCCTTCCCCACCTCCAGCGTCGACGGCTGGGCGGTACGCGGGGCCGGCCCGTGGGACGTCGTGGGACGGGTGCTCGCCGGGCAGACCCCGGCCGGGCTGACCGCCGACGGCACCACCGTGGAGATCGCCACCGGCGCGATGGTTCCCACCGGGACGACCGCCATCCTGCGGATCGAGGACTCGCGGCGTACCCCGGACGGCCGGGTGACCGGCACGCCACGCCCGAACCCGGAGTGGCGGGAGCCGGGCGAGGAGGCGGTGGCCGGCGAGGAGCTGCTGCCGGCGGGCACCCCGGTCGACCCGGCGCTGATCGGGCTGGCCGCCTCCTGCGGGCACGACCAGCTCACGGTGCGCCGCCAACCGCGCGCCGCGCTGCTGGTCTTCGGCGACGAACTGCTCACCGCCGGTCCGCCCGGGTCGGGCCGGGTCCGCGACGCGCTCGGCCCCGCCGTACCGTCCTGGCTGCGCCGCTACGGCTGCCAGGTGCGGCCGTCCGACGTGGTCGGCCCGGTGGCGGACACCCTCCCCGCCCACGTGGCCGCCCTGCGCGGGGCGCTCGCCGGGGCCGACCTGGTCTGCACCACCGGCGGCACCATGCACGGCCCGGTCGACCACCTGCACCCCGCGTTGGAGGCGCTGGGGGCCGACCACGTGGTGAACACGGTCGCCGTGCGGCCCGGTTTCCCGATGCTGCTGGCCCGGCTGGTCGACGCCGACGGGCGGGTGCGTTTCGTGGCCGGGCTGCCGGGCAACCCGCAGTCCGCGATCGTCGCCCTGGTGTCGCTGGTCGCGCCGCTGCTCGCCGGGCTCCAGGGCCGGGCGCTGCCGGCGTTGCCCCAGGCCACCCTCGCCGGGCCGGTGCCCGGTCGGGGCGACTACACCCACCTGGCGCTGGTCCGGCTGGACCGGGCCGCCGGCACCGCCCACCCGGTCCGCCACGTCGGGTCGGCGATGCTGCGCGGGCTCGCCGGCGCGGACGGGTTCGCGGTGATCCGGCCGGGCACCTCCGGCGAGGTCGGGGCCCGGGTGCCGGTCGTACCGCTGCCGTTGCTGCCCGGGGAGCGTACGTGGTGACGACCGGCCCGGCGACGGCCCTGCTCGCGGTCACCGACCAGCCGCTGGACCTGGCCGCGCACGAGGCGGCGGTGGCCGACCGGCGGGCCGGCGCGGTGGTCTCCTTCCAGGGCGTGGTCCGCGACCACGACCACGGTCGACCGGTGACGCTGCTGGAGTACGAGGGCCACCCGAGCGCCGTCGAGACGCTGCGCGCGGTGGCCGCCGAGATCGCCGCCGATCCCGACGTGTACGCGGTGGCCGTGTCGCACCGGATCGGCCGGCTCGACATCGGAGACGTGGCGCTGGTGGCGGCGGTCAGCACGGCACACCGGGCGGCGGCCTTCGTGGCCTGCGCGCGGCTGGTCGACGAGGTGAAGGCGCGACTGCCGATCTGGAAGCGGCAGGTCTTCGCCGACGGCACCGAGGAGTGGGTCAACTGCCCCTGAGCCCGCCGTCGGGAGTCGCCGGGCCGGCCGGGGTCGGCTGTCCGCGGTGGAGCGGGACGGGCGGGGTCAGCGGCGGCCGGCGGTGGCGCGGGACGGGCGGTCGGCGTAGAAGGCGGGCTCGGCACCGGGCCGCCAGGGCAGCGCGGCGACCAGCACGATCAGCGCCAGCGCGAGCGAGTTCTCCATGAGCGCGCCGAACAGGCCGTTCTGGTAGTGCGACACCTCGGGGAGCTTGTGCTCGTACGGCCAGATCGGTGAGATCAGGAAGAGCAGGTACAACCCGAGCGCCGCCACGCCGTGCCGCAGCCCGGTCAGCGTCGGGTACCAGATCGGCGGGCGCAGCCCGTTCACCCCGGGCGGCCCGCCGAACGCCTGCTGGCCGGTGCGCAGCGACAACCCCCGGCTCGCCTCACGGCGGCGCACGGCGGCGTCGGCGAGTACGACGATCGCCGGGATGACCCAGACCAGGTGGTGCGACCAGGAGATCGGGCTGATCACGTTGGCGGTCAGTCCGACCAGGGTGAACGCGGTCAACTCGTCGCCGTCGGCGCGGGCGTTGGCGGCCCGGGACAGCCCGACGGCCAGGATCAGCACCGAGAACGCCAGCCAGAGCAGGCCGGGCGTCTCGATCGAGTCGTAGAGCCGGGCCAGCAGACCGGCCAGCGACTGGTTGGGCGTCATGTCGGCCGCCCCGACCCGTTCGGTCTGCCACAGCACGCCGCCGAAGTAGGCCCGCGACTCGGTGCCGACCAGGGCGAAGCTGCCCAGGGTGACGCCGATGGTGGTGCCGACGGCGGTGGCGGCGACCCGCCACTGCCTGGTGATCAGCAGGTAGGCGATGAACAGCGCCGGGGTGAGCTTGACGGCGGTGGCCAGGCCGATGCCGACTCCGGCCCAGGACCCGCTGTAGAGCAGCCGCAGGAACGGGCCGTCGGTGTCGCGCCCGTGGCTGCCGCGCCGGGAACGCCAGCGCAGGCCCACCAGGTCCGCCATGATCAACGCGAACAGGAGCAGATTGACCTGGCCGTACCCCAGGGTCTCCCGGACCGGTTCGATGGCGGTGGCCATCGGCGTGGCGATGGCCACGGTGAACCAGAGCGGCCAACCGAGCCGGTCGACGATCGGACGCAGCAGCGCGGCGAGGACCACCGCCAGGGCGGCGATGCTGCCGGCCGCGTTGATCCACCCGGCCACCTCGATCGGCAGCCCCGCCATCGGCAGCATGGCCAGCGCGGCGAAGGGAGGGTAGGTGAAACCCAGCGTGGTGGTGGGCGCGATGAACTCGTACAACTCGTGCCCGCTCGCCCACCACACCACCGCGCCGTGGTAGATCTTCATGTCGAAGAAGTTGTACGGCCGCCCGAAAGCACCGATGGCGAGCCATGCGGCATAGGCGACGGCGGCCACGATGCCGGTCCGTACGACTGTCCTACGATCGATCCCACGCGTTGCGCGACGCACCGGGGCGAGGCGGTCCGCACGTCTACCGACGGTTGTCGGCATGGCGTGGCCACCCCCGTACCAAGGTCGTCCTACCCGTCCAGGTCCGGTAGGGAGCCTAGAACGGCGCCTCACGTTGCTGCCTCCCGCGTTATCCGACCGTGTCCGATCCCACACCAGTTTTTGACATTTCCACCGCGTTAACGGGTGTCGGGCGGTTCAGGTAATTCGTGGCCTTGCGGGGGGTGATGGCCGAATCGATGCAGGTCAGCCGGGAAGCCGACGGGCGGCGGCGGCCGACCGGACGGCGATCCGGGCCTCCCGCCGGGCGGTGCGCACCGCGCGCCCCACCGAGCGTCGGGAGTGGCCGATGCGGTGACCGGCCCGCCAGCGCAGACCCGGCCTGCCCTCGGTGTCGGCGGCGGCGAGCAGCAGACCACCGAAGAGCCCGAGGTTCTTCAGGAAGTGCACCTGGTTGTTGTTCCGGGTCGCCTGATCGTCGTTGCTCCAGAACGGGTGACCGGCGGCGGTGGTGGGCACCAGCGTACCGGCCAGGACCAGCGCGGCCGGCCGGGTGAACTTCCCGGTGGCCAGCATCAGACCGGCGGTGAACTGCACGGCGGCGTTGGCCCGGATCAGGGTCTCGGTGTCGGTGGGGAGCTGCGGCGCGACCTGCTGGATCAGCGGTGTGACCCGGTCGGTGACCGGCTTGGCCGCCGGGACGAGCCGGTGGGGGTGCTGAAAGTTGCGGGCGCCACTGACCACGAAGATGCCGCTCAACATGACACGGGCGAGGGAGCGCACGGGTTTCATGGCTCAGTCATACCCCGTTTGACGCCCTGCTATCCGGGCAATGGCCGATCCGCGGCGGTCCGCGTGTCGACGGTCCGCATCGGCGCGTCAACCCCCGCGCGGGCCGGCGGCCGTGCGTACCGGCAGGCGGAGGCGGTGCGCCACGCCGAATGGAGCGACCGTCGCTGATGGACGGGCTCCGACCGGTAACGTCGCGCGGGTGACGACCCTTCGGCTGCGTCCCGAGGGCCCGGCCGACGCCGGCCCGGTCCGTCGGGTGCTGGCCGCCGCCTTCGCCCGCCCCGACCGCACCACCCCCGGTGAGGTCGCGCTCGTCGACGAGCTGCGCGGCAGCGCGGCGTGGCTGCCGGAACTGGCGATGGTCGCCGAGTACGGCGGCGAGGTGGTCGGGTACGCGCTGCTCACCCGGGTGCAGGTCGAGGCCGACCGGGTCCGCGTCCCGGCGCTGGTGCTCGGGCCGGTGGCGGTGGCCCCGCACCGGCAACGGGTCGGGCACGGCACGGCGGTGGTGCAGGCCGCGTTGGAAGCCGCCACCGAGCTGGGCGAACGGCTGGTGGTGGTGCTGGGCGACCCGGCGTACTACAGGCGGTTCGGCTTCACCCGGGCCGACCGGATGGGGCTGGTCAGCCCCTGGTCGGGGCTGGGGGAGCCGTGGCAGGCGCTCGTGCTGCCGCCGGAGGTCAGCGACGCGCCGCCGCCACCGCGCGGCGAGGTGGTCTTCCCGCCCCCCTGGTCCCGGGTCTGACCCCGGGGGCCTCGCGGTCCCTGTGTCCGGTGCCGGCCGGCGGTTCCGGTCGCAGCGCGGCCGGCGCGGATCAGGCCGGCTGGGTACGCAGGTAGCGGCCGAAGTGCGGGACGGTGAAGGCGACCGTGCCGCGTTCCCCGGAGTAGATCAGCCCCTTCTTGATCAGCGCGTCCCGGGCCGGGGAGAGGCTCGCCGGCTTGCGGCCCAGGGCACGGGCGATCTCGGCGGTCGGCACCGCGGCGTCCATGTCGTCCCGACCACCGCCGTCGACCTCGCCCGCCACCTGGGACAGGGTCGCCATCGCCCGCATGTACTCGCGTTCGGCGGGGGTGGCCCGCTCGAACCGGGAACCGAAGAAACCGACCGCCAGCTCCGCCTCCGCCTCCGGCGCGGCGACCCGCACGTCCGCGGCGGTGATCGGGGAGCGGGGCGCGTGGTCCCAGGTCGCCTTCCCGTACGCCTGCACGAAGTACGGGTAGCCGCCTGACGACTCGTAGAGCAGGTCGAGGGCCTTCTGCTCGTACTCCACCTGCTCCCGCCCGGCCGGCGCGCACAGTGCCTGGTCGGCGGCGATCCGGTCCAGCCGGTCGATCCGCAGGTAGCGGAACAGCCGCTCGGAGTACGACTTGGCGGCGCTGAGCACCGCCGGCAGGTGCGGCAGGCCCGCGCCCACCACGATCAGCGGCGCACCGAGCTGCGACAGCTCGTGGCAGGCCGCGCAGAGCGCCGAGATGTCCTCCGCGCCGAGATCCTGCATCTCGTCGATGAAGACGGCGATGCCGGTGCCCACGTCCCCGGCGACCGCCGCCGCGTCGGTGAGCAGCTCCACCAGGTCGATCTCGATGTCGCCGGAGTCGGCCCGGCCGCTGCTGGCCGGCACGTCGATGCCCGGCTGCCACCTGTCGCGCAACCGGGGGGCCGCGCCGGCCCGCCCGGTGGTCGGCACGCTGCGCTGCGCGAACGCCTTGAGTACGCCGAGGAAGGCGTCGATCCGGTCCGGCGCGCGGTGCCGGGGGGCCAGTTCCCGGACCGCCATGTGCAGGGCGGCGGCGATCGGCCGGCGCAGCGACTGGTCCGGCCGGGCCTCGATCTTGCCGGTGCCCCAGAGCTGGTTGATCGCCTGCGAACGCAGGGTGTTGAGCAGCACCGTCTTGCCGACCCCCCGCAGGCCGGTGAGCATCAGGCTGCGTTCGGGGCGTCCCCTGGCGATCCGTTCCAGCACCACGTCGAAGACGTCCAGCTCCCGCCCCCGCCCGGCGAGTTCGGGCGGGCGCTGACCGGCGCCCGGGGCGTACGGGTTGCGGACCGGATCCACGCATCGCACAGTATCGGGCGCTCTAGCCTGCGGACTAGAGATGCGTAGACGGGGCTACCGGCGTGTCGCCGACCCACCCTCGACCGGAATATGGGGCTGTCTAGCATCCACGCTAGACAGCCCCATACTTTCCTGTTCAGCTTCGTTTGCGCAGGCAGAGCACGTAGTCGAAGAGGTCGACCGAGTTGTCGTGCACGTAGTTGGCGTTCGACTCCGGCGCCAACGACCGGCACCGCTCCCCGTTCGTGGACGCGGGAATGCGCAGCAGCACCTCGTAGGTGTTCGGGCCGCACGGCACCTTGCGCAGCTCGGCGTCGCTGGCCGTACCGTCGTTGACCACGCAGTCGCCCCGGACGATCTGCGCCGCCCTGGTCGGCGTGGGGGTCGGCTCGGCCGTCGTCGGTTCCCCGGTCGGCTCCGGCGCGTCCGTCGGGCTGGCCTGCGTCGGCCCGTTCTCGGTGGGAGTGGCGGAGCTGCCCGTCGGGGTCGCCGGCTCGTCGCCGTCCTTTGCGGCCAGGAAGAACCAGCCGCCCACCCCGAGGCACGCGCAGAGCAGCAGAACCACCACCAGCCCGAGGATCAGCGCGATCCGGCCGCCCCGCCCCTTCGCCGGCGGCGGGGGCGGATACCCCGGCCCGGGCTGCCCCGGGAAGCCCGGCGGCTGCTGTCCCGGGAAGCCCGGCGCAGCCTGACCGGGATAGCCGGACGTGGGCGCGGCGGGTCCCGGGAATCCGGAGGACGGTGCCGGGGTCGACTGCCCCGGGTAGCCGGACGTCGGCGCGGTCGCTCCGGGGAACCCGGGCGACGGTGGTGGCGCGGCCTGACCGGAGTGGCCCGTCGGTGGTGGCGAGGCCGGTGCGGAGAACGCGCCCGCTGCCGGCGCGGCCGTCGGCCCGGCGGGCGGGAACGGCCCCGGTGGCGGGTAACCGGCCTCCGAGGACGCCGCCGGCTGACCGGTCGGCGGCAGGTAGGTGTCCGGCGGCGGGTAGCCGGCCCCCGAGGTCGGCGGTGGCGGGTAGCCGGCTCCCGAGGTGGGGGGCGGTGGGTAGCTCGCCCCTGACGTGGGCGGTGGCGGGTAGCTCGCCCCCGAGGTCGGCGGTGGCGGGTAACCCGCTCCCGAGGTGGGTGGGGGCTGGGGAGCCTCCGATGCCGGCATCTGCGTGGTCGGGGAGTACCCGCCGGTCGACGCGGGCATCTGCGTGGTCGGGGAGTAGCCGCCGGCCGGTGCTGGCGGGGCCGGCTGGGCGGCTCCCGACACCGGCGGCAGCCGGGTGGTCGGCGGTTCCGGCGACGTGGCGATCGGGGTGGTTGCCGCATCACCGGTCACGGGGGCCGTCGGCGGCTCGCTGCGCAGCGCCGTGGTCGGTGCGTCGTCCGTACCGGCCCAGATCGGCGCGGTCGGTGGCTCCGGGGGTGACGCGGCCAGGGGGGAGGTCGGGGGTTCCTCCACCGCCGGTACGGGGGCCGTGGCCGGCTCGTCCGCCTCCCGCGACACGGGCACGGTCGGTGGCTCCGGGTCCTGCGCCCGGATCGGCTCGGTTGCCGCCTCGCCCGGGGCGGTGTCGGGTGCGGCCGTCGACCCCGCCGACCCGGCGACCTGCCCGGTCGACACGGCGGTGGGCTCGTCGTCCTGGCCCGTCGGGACCTGTCCGGCGGACAGCATCGCCGTCGGCTGGTCGTCCGGTCCACCCGTGATCAGCGCGGTCGGCTGGTCGTCAGGGCTGCCTGTGATGAGCGCGGTCGGTTGGTCGTCGGGGTCGGCCGCAACGGGAGCGGTCGGCGGTTCGTCGGCCGGGTGCGGGGGCGGCGACGAGATCGGCGCGGTCGGCGTGTCGTCGGCGGTCGGTGGGACCGGGGCGGTCGGCGCGGTGGGTGCCTCGTCCTGGTCACGGGCGAAGGGAGCGGTCGGCGCGTCGTCCGGCTCCGACGGGATCGACGCCGTCGGCGTGTCCGCGTCAGCCGCGCCTCCCCCGGACGCGGCCCCGGCCAGAGGTGCGGTCGGCGGCTCCGGCTCAGACCGGCCGAGGGGCGCGGTCGGCGGCTCCGGCTCGGCCTGTGCGAGGGGCGCGGTCGGCGGTTCGGGGTCGGCCTGTGCGAGGGGCGCGGTCGGCGGTTCGGGGTCGGCCTGTGCGAGGGGCGCGGTCGGCGGTTCGGGGTCGGACCGGTCGATGGGTTCCGTCGCTGGTTCCGGGGAGATCGGCGCGGTGGGCGGCTCGGAGCCGAAGGGCTCGGTGGGTGGCTCGGACTCGGAAGCCGTGGGCCGGTGTTCCTTGTCGGGACGGCCGGAGTCGGGTGGGCCGAAGGTTGACAATCTCTCTCCAGGGGTGGGCTCAGCGCTGCTTCAGGCAGAGGACGAAGTCGAGGGTGTCCAGCTCGCTGTCGAAGAAGTACCAGTTGGTGTAGCCCTCCACCACGCCGCACTTCGCCTCGGCGTCCCTTTCACCACTGGTCGCTCCGTCGAAACGGCGGAGCACCTCGTAGGTCTTCGGAGCGCACGCGGTGATCAGCAGTTTGGGCTTGCCACCGGCCGGGCCCTCGTTGCGGACGCACTGGCCCGCCTTGACGAACCGGGGGTCGGCCGACGAGGCGGGAGCGGGCGTGGTGGCTGTCGGACCGGAGGTCGCCCCGTCCGGCTCGACCGGTGTCGTCGGCAGGACGGCCCCGGTCGTGGACGGTGATCCGTCGTCGTCACCCAGCAGGTACCACAGGACGCCACCGCCGACGACCAGCACCGCGAGTACGACCAGCACCGCGACCAGCGGACCACGACCGCGCCCCGGCGTCGGAGCATCCGGGTACGCCGCCGGCCCGCTGACCGCGTACGGATCTGCCGAACCGTACGCCTCCGACTGCCGGTACGACGGGTCGTACGACGGGTGGCCGGACGGCTGCGACGGCACGGTCGGGGGCTGCTCCGGTGCGGGACGGCTCCAACGGTCGTCCGGGCGTTGCCCACCCCACGGTTCCGGGGAGCCCCCCGGTGGTCCGTAGTTCGCCATGCCCGTCCTCCCGCGTGCCGAGATGCCGGTTATCCGGAAGACGCCACCGACGTGGTCACCGTAGCGTGGTCCTGCGATGACCTCATCTCCCTCGGCCGCGACACCCGCCCGACCAGCCCTGATCTGGACGGCACTGATTCTCGTCTACGTGCTGTGGGGTTCCACGTACCTCGGCATCCGGGTCGTGGTGGAGTCGATGCCGCCGCTCGGGTCGGCCGCCACCCGGTTCGGCGGTGCCGCGCTGGTGCTGGCGGTCGTGCTGCGGCTGCGACGGGGCAGGGGCGCGCTACGGGTCGACCGCCGGCAGCTCGGTTCCGCCGCACTGGTCGGGGTGCTGCTCCTGGCTGGCGGCAACGGCCTGGTGGTGCTCGCCGAATCCGGTCCGTCCGGGGTGGCGGTGCCGTCGGGGATCGCCGCGCTGCTGGTGGCGACCGTTCCGCTGCTGGTGGTGCTGCTCCGTACGGTCACCGGGGACCGACCACCGGGGTGGACGTTCGCCGGGGTGACGCTGGGCTTCCTCGGGCTGGTGCTGCTGGTGCTCCCCCGGGGCGGGTCCGGTGCGGTGCCGCTGGTCGGGGCGTTGACCGTGGTCGCGGGGGCGGTCTGCTGGTCGGTGGGGTCGTTCCTGTCCAACCGGCTGCGGATGCCCGCCGATCCGTTCGTCGCCACCGTCTACGAGATGGTCGCCGGGGCGGTGGCCCTGTTCGTGCTGTCGCTGGCCCGGGGTGAGCTGCGCGGGTTCTCCCCGGGGCAGGTCACCACCCGGTCCTGGCTGGCGCTGACGTATCTGCTGGTGGCCGGGTCGTTGGTGGCCTTCACCGCGTACGTCTGGTTGCTGGCGAACGCCCCCATCTCGCTGGCCGCCACCTACGCGTACGTCAATCCGGTGGTGGCGGTGGCGCTCGGCGCGCTGCTGGTCGCCGAGCCGGTGACCGGCCAGGTGCTGCTCGGCGGCGCGGTGATCGTCGCAGGTGTGGCGCTGGTGGTGACCACCGAGCGGCCCCGCCGGCCGGTGGTCGACGGGGCGGTCCTGGAGCCGTCCCGCCGGTAACGTCGACGGCCGTGCCCCTCGGCCCGCCGACCCCGAGCGCGCGCCCCGGCAGGCTGATCCCGAGCGCGCGCTCCGGCAGGCTGATCCCGAGCGCGCGCTCCGGCCTGCCGCCGGCCGTACGGAGCCCGGCGGCCTGCTGCCCGGAGCCACGATGACCGGGGCGTCGACCGGCCTGGTGACCATGGCGGCGGCGCTCGGTGCGCTGGCCGGCCTCGCCGCACCCCGCATCGCCTGCGCCTTCCCACCGTCCGCGCCCCCGCGACCGCCGCAGGCCGGGCGGGCCGCTCCCCCGGCGGCCAGGGGACCCGGGCGCGGCACGCCTCCGGTCGTGCTGGGGGCGGTGGTCTGCGGCGGGTTGGCCGCCGCGCGTGGTCCGGAGCCGGCACTGCCGGCGTTCCTGCTGGTGGCGGCGGTGGGGGTGGTGCTGGCGGTGGTGGATCTGACCAGCCTCCGCCTGCCCGACCCGCTGGTCGGGGTGGCCGCGCTCGGCGGCGGCACCGCGCTGACCGTGGCCGCCGTCGCCGCCGGCACTCCCGGCCGTCTGGCGCTCGCGCTGGCCGGTGCCGCGCTCTCCTTCCTCCTGTACGTCGTGCTGGCGCTGCTGCCCCGGTCCCGGCTCGGCTTCGGTGACGTGAAACTGGCGGCGGTGCTCGGCCTGCCGTTGGGCTGGCTGGGCTGGCCCACCCTCTGGCTCGGTCTGCTGCTGCCGCACCTGCTCAACGGGGTGCTGGTGCTGGCGCTGCTGGTCGCCGGCCGGGTACGCCGGGACACCGCCCTGCCGTTCGGCCCGGCCCTGCTCACCGGCGTCTGGCTCGCCGTCCTTCTCGCCTGACCGGCCCGCCGGCCCGGCGGGGTCGGCTAGGCGGGGCGGCCCGGCGGACCGCAACGTCACGCAGCAAGCGGTATCAGCGCGGGCGGATACCGCTACCTCGACCCCGTAGGTCGGTCGACGGGCCGTCGGTCTACGGGCAGTCAGATCAGGCGGAGCTGACGGTCCTTGGGGCGGCGTGGCTCGGCCTCGCCGAACCGTTCGAACAGACCAGGGTCGACCACGTCGAGGAACGGAGACGGTCGGCAGTCGCGTTCCGTTCCGTGCCGGACCCGGCGGGCCGCGTGGCTGACGTAGAGGCGGTCCTGCGCGCGGGTCAGCCCGACGAAGAAGAGCCGCCGCTCCTCGGCGATCGCGTCGTCGTCGGGTGTCGAGCCGGGCCAGCGCAGCGGCAGCAGACCGTCCTCGACGCCGACCAGGAAGACCACCGGGAACTCCAGCCCCTTCGCGGCGTGCAGGGTGAGCAGGGTGACCGCCTCGGCGCGCGGGTCCAACGCGTCCACCTCGGCCCCGGTGGCGAGTTGGGAGAGGAAGAGTTCCAGGTCGTCGCCGCAGCGTCGGGCCAGCGGGGCTAGCAGGTCGACGGCGGTCCGGACGTCCTCGGGGCGTACGGTGCCGGCGGCGTCCAGGGTGGGGGCGGCGAACCGTTCGGCGAGCACCTGGCCGGCGGCCCGGACCCGGGCGGGCAGCCCACCGGTGGAGCCGTCGGCGTGCCGCAGCTCCCGGGCGATCGCCAGGACACCGGGCCGGTCCCGGAGCCGGTCGTGCGACCGCTTCTGCACCGGGATGTTGGCCCTGGCCAGGGCGTCCACGATCGGGGCGGCCTGCGCGTCGGTGCGGTAGAGCACCGCGATGTCGGAGAAGGACAGACTGGTGGACCGGCCGTCGATGCGTCCGGAGTCCAACGACCTGTGGGACAGGCCGCCGACCAGGTCGTCGACGGTGCGTACCACGAAGTCGGCCTCGTCGGCGACGGACGCCGCCGGGTAGCGGCCGACCAGCGGGGCCTCCGGGTCGAGCCGGGCCGGGTCGAGCCGGCGGCCCCGGACCAGCGACGACGGCGCGATGGCCTGGACGGCGGCGGCCAGGATCGGCGCGGACGAGCGGTAGTTGCGGTTGAGCCGGACCAGCCGGGCGTCGGTGAAGTCCTCGGAGAAGCGCAGGAAGTAGCCGACGTCGGCGCCCCGGAACGAGTAGATCGCCTGGTCCGGGTCACCGATCGCGCAGAGGTTGCCGTCGGCGGGGCTGAGCAGCCGCAGCAGGTCGTACTGCACGGCGTCGACGTCCTGGTACTCGTCGACGAAGATCCACCGCCAGCGTTCCCGGTAGTCCCGGACCAGCTTCCTGTCGCCCTTGAGCAGCGCGACCGGCAGGGTCAGCAACTCGTCCAGGTCGACCAGGTCCTGCTTGCGCAGCAGCGCGGTGTAGCGGGCCGGGTCGTCGCCGGCCTCCGTCCGGGCGGCGGCACGCTCGGCGTCGTCGGCGATCCGGAACCCCTCCGGCAGGCCGGCCGCGGCGGCGTTCTCCCGCAGGATGGCAAGCCCGAGCGAGTGGAAGGTGCCGACGGTGACGTCCTCGGCGACCGGGCCGAGCAGGCCGTCGAGCCGGTGCCGCAGCTCCTCGGCGGCCCGCCGGGTGAAGGTGATCGCCAGGCACTGTTCGGGGAAGACGTTCAGCTCGGCGCAGAGGTAGGCGATCCGGTGGGTCAGCGTGCGGGTCTTGCCGGTGCCCGGCCCGGCCACGATCAGCAGCGGGCCGCCGGGCGCGGAGGCGGCCACCCGCTGCATCGCGTCCAGCCGGTCGAGCAGGCCGGTGCCGACCTCCTCCATCCCGGCGAGCATCGGCTCGAACGGCTCGTGCGGCGAGGGGGTCGAGGCGATCGGTGGCGGCGGCGGGGTCGGCGCGGGCTTCGGCTTCGGCTCGGCCTTCACCGCCGCCGGCCGCTTGGCCTTCGGTTTCGCCGCCGGCTCCGTCGGCCTGCGCTGCGCCGGCACCGGTACGTCGAACAGCGTCTCCTGCCCGGAACCGGCGGCCCCGCCCAGCTCGGCGGGGTCGAAGAGGGTGATCACGCCGTACTCGCCGTCGAAGCCGGGGACCCGGCGCACGTCGCCCCGGCGCAACCGGCCGATGCCCTCGCCGAGCAGTTCCCCGCCCACCCGGCTGATCTCGTCGACCGGGGTACGGGTGAGGATCTCCAACTCCGGGCCGAGCGCGGCTACCAGCTCGTTGAGCTTCCCCTCGACCTTCTTGGACCGGGGCCCCACCTTGTTGATCTCACCGAGGATCTCGGCCAGCGGCACCAGGTGGGTCACGTCGCGGGCGTGCTCCGGGCGGTGCCCGTCCGGCCGGTCGGCCAGCTCCTCGACCCGGCTGAGCACTCCCACGGTCAACGGCTTGCCGCACTCCGGGCAGCGCCCGCCGGCCGCCCGGGTCCGCTCCGGCGCCCAGTTGACGCCGCAGAGCCGGTGCCCGTCGGCGTGGTACTTGCCCTCCTCGGGGAAGAACTCGATCGTCCCGGCCAGCCCGTCACCGGTCCGCAGCGCGTCCCGGATGGCGAAGTAGTCACGGGCCGACGAGAAGACGGTGGCCTCCCGGGCCAGGGCCGGCGGGGAGTGCGCGTCGGAGTTGGAGACCAACCGGTAGCGGTCCAGGCTGCCGACCCGCCAGTTCATCGCCGGGTCGGAGGAGAGCCCGGTCTCCACCGCGAAGACGTGCTCGGCCAGGTCGGCGTAGCAGTCGGCGATCGCGTCGAAGCCGGACTTCGAGCCGAGTGCGGAGAACCACGGCGTCCAGATGTGCGCCGGCACCAGGTAACCGTCCGGACTCGCATCAAGGGTGATCTCCAGCAGGTCCCGGGAGTCCAGGCCGAGGATCGGCCGGCCGTCCGAGCCGAGGTTGCCGATCCGGCCCAGCGCGGTGTTGAACCGGGCCACCGCGTCGAGGTCGGGCAGGTAGATCAGGTGGTGCACCTTGCGGGTCCGGTCGTCCCGCTTGTAGATGGTGGAGATCTCCACGCTCAGCATGAACCGGACCGGGTCGGCCTTTGCCGCGTCGGCCAGCCGGGGTGGTAGTCGCCTGGCGATGTCCGCCTCGGCCTCCGGGCCGAGCCGGTACAGGCCGGGCTCGGCCGGTTGCAGGGTCTCCCGCAGGTGGTCGTACCAGGCGGGATGGGTGAAGTCCCCGGTGCCGAGCACCCCGATGCCCTTGCGTCGGGCCCACCAACCGAGGTTGGGCAGGGTGAGGTCGCGGCTGCACGCGCGGGAGTACTTCGAGTGGATGTGCAGGTCCGCGACGAACGGCGGGACGCCACCAGGGGGAGCGGCGCTGAACGGAGGCACGCCGCATCCTGTCACGGCTGGTCCACTACCCGCCTGCCGCCACGCGTACGCGTGAGGAGTGCAATCCGGTGCTGGACTCCGCCGCCCGGACGCGGTATGGGCCGGGCCGTGGAGTCATCCGGCAGGTCACGGGGCGCGTAGCTCGACCAGGGTCACCTGCGGCGGTGCGCCGACGCGGACCGGTGGACCCCAGAAACCGGCCCCGTTGGTGACGTAGACCTTGGTGCCGTCGACCTCACCGAGGCCGGAGACCACCGGCTGCTGGAGCTTGACGGCCAGGTTGAACGGCGCGAGCTGCCCACCGTGGGTGTGCCCGGACAGTTGCAGGTCGACGCCGAACTTCGCCGCCTCGCGGGCGGCGACCGGCTGGTGGGCGAGCAGGACCACCGGGCGGCTGGCGTCCCGGCCGCCGAGCGCGGCGGTGAAGTCGGCGGGGCCGGCGACGCCGGTGCCGTCGGCGGTGACGTCGTTGATCCCGGCCAGGTCGAGCACCCCGCCCCGGGCCCGGATCTCCTGCCGCTCGTTCTGCAGGACCCGCAGGCCGAGCCGGTCGACCTCGGCCACCCACTCCTCGACCCCGGAGTAGTACTCGTGGTTGCCGGTGACGAAGAAGCTGCCGTAGCGGGAACGCAGGTCATGCAGCGGTTCGGCGGCCTCGCCCAACTCGGCGACCGACCCGTCGACGAGGTCACCGACGACCGCGACCAGGTCGGCGTCCAGTCGGTTGATCATCGCGACGATCCGCTCGGTGTGCGCCCGACCGCGCAACGGGCCGAGGTGGATGTCGGACACGGTGGCGATGCGCAGGCCGTCCATGCTGCGGGGGAGCTTCGCCAGCGGGATGCGCACCCGGTCGAGCTGCGGTGGACCCACCGCGGTGCGGACCCCGTACCCGGTGATGCCGGCGGCGGTGAGACCGGCGAAGATCGCGGCCCCCCGGGCGAGCAGCAACCGGCGGGACTCGTCGTGGTCGGGGCGGTCCACCGCCTCGGCGGCCGGCGGGTCGGCGCTGCCGGCCGCACCGACCAGCGCCGGCTCCGGGGCGGCGGTGGTCGCCTCGGCGGCGGCGCTGCGGCGGCGCAGCACCAACCGGGCCACCGCCATCGGCACCTCCAGCACCAGCAGGACGATCAGCAGGTAGAACATCACCGCGAGCCAGAGGTAACCGGGCCAGGCCAGCCAGAACGCCCCGGCGACCTGGGTGCCGGCCATCGTCGCGGGGACGAGCACCGCCAGCACCAGCGCGACGACAGTGCCGACCCGCCGCCACCGGCCCGGCCCGGTGGTGTCCTTGACCAGCCGCTTCCACAGGTAGAAGTGGATCAGGCCGGTGATCAGGCCGATCGTGCCCACGAACCCCAGAATCGCCAACACGGCAGCCCTTTCTCAGCCGCCCGCGAAGGGAGGCAGCACGTCGATCGTGGCCCCGGCCGGCAACGGTGCCTGACGATCATGGCAGGCCACGCCGTCGACCAGGAAACTCGCCACCTGGAGCACCGCGGCCAGCCGGGGGCCGTGCCGGTGCGCGAGTTCACCGAGCAGTTCGTCGAGCGGCCGGCCGGCGGATGCGGTCTCCTCGCTGCGGCCGGCTGCGGCCCGCGCCCCGGCGAAGTACCGGACGGTGAGGTCCACCTCAGCCTCCGATCGCCGACATGGGCCGGACGGGTTGCAGGAACGTCGGGTCGTCGATGCCGTGCCCGGCCCGTTTGACCGCCGTGGCGGCCTGCCAGCGGCGGGCGATGTCGGCGTCGTCCGCACCGGCCCGCAGCGCGCCACGCAGGTCGGACTCCTCCGTGGCGAACAGGCAGTTGCGGAGCTGACCGTCGGCGGTGAGCCGGGTCCGGTCGCAGTCGCCGCAGAACGGCCGGGTCACCGTGCCGATCACCCCGACCCGGGCCGGCCCGCCGCTCACCAGCCAGGTTTCGGCCGGGGAGGCACCCCGGTGCGCCGGGTCGGGGGTGAGGTCGAACCCGGCGGCCAGCGACGTCAGGATCTCGTCGGCGGTGACCATCGTGGCCCGGTCCCAGCCGTGCTGGGCGTCCAACGGCATCTGCTCGATGAACCGCAGCTCGTAGCCGTGGTCGAGGGCGAACCGCAGCAACGCCGGTGCCTCGTCGTCGTTGACCCCGCGCATCAGCACCGCGTTGACCTTCACCGGGGTGAGCCCGGCGGCGGCGGCCCCGGCCAGCCCGGCGAGCACGTCGGCCAGCCGGTCCCGCCGGGTCAACGCGGCGAACCGGGCGGCATCCAGGGTGTCCAACGACACGTTCACCCGGTCCAGCCCGGCGTCGCGCAGTGCCGGGGCGAGCCGGTCCAGGCCGAGACCGTTGGTGGTCAACGAGATCCGGGGGCGGGGGGTGAGCGCGGCCACGGCGGCGACGATGCCGACCAGCCCCGGCCGGATCAGCGGCTCTCCCCCGGTGAACCGCACCTCGGTCACCCCGAGCCGCTGCACCGCGACCCGGACCAGCCGCACGATCTCCTCGTCGGTGAGCAGTTGCGGCCCGGCCAGCCAGGGCAGCCCCTCGGCGGGCATGCAGTAGGTGCAGCGCAGGTTGCACTTGTCGGTCAGCGACACGCGCAGGTCCCGGGCGATCCGGCCGTACCGGTCGACGAGGACGCCGGCGGTCGTCGGGGCGGCGGTCACCCGTCGACCGTAGCGCGGCCGACGCCCCGCAGCGCCGCTCGGGCGGCACCGACGACCGCATCGCGGTACGCCCCGCCGAACAGCGCGGTGTGCACCAGCAGCAGGTGCAGTTGGTGCAGTGGCACCCGTTCCCGCCACCCGTCGGCCAGCGGCCACGCCTCCCGGTAGCCGGCCATGATCCGGTCGCAATGCGGCGGACCACCGAAGAGCGCCAACTGGGCCAGGTCCGTCTCCCGGTGCCCGCCGTGCGCCGCCGGGTCGACCAGCCACACCCGCTCGTCCGTGCCCCAGAGCAGGTTGCCCGGCCACAGGTCGCCGTGCAGCCGGGCCGGCGGCTCGTCGCCGCCGAACTCGCCGATCCGCGTCACCACCTGCTCGACCAGCGCGGCGTCCGGGCCGTCGAGGGCACCGCCGTCGACCGACATCCGCAGGTACGGCAGGAGCCGTCGCCTGGCGAACCACTCCGGCCAGGGCCCGTCGTCGGGGGTGTTGTCCTGCGCGAGAGTGCCGATGAACCCGGGCCAGGCCGCCCCGAACCGGTCCGCGCCGGCCCGGTGCGTGCCGGCCAGCTCCCGGCCGAACCGCTCGGCCGCCTCGGGCGTCGGCTCGCCGGGGTCGACCCAGTCGAGCGCCAACAGCTCCGGCAGCGCCACCACCACCTCCGGTACGGCCACCGCGCCGGCCTCCCGCAGCCAGCGCAGCCCGGCGGCCTCGGTGTCGAAGAAGCCCGCCGGGACGGGGCGCCCGGCCCGCTCCGGCCAGGTCTTGGTGAAGACCGAGTGGCCGTCGTCCAGGGTCAACCGGGAGGCCACGCAGCTGTCCCCGCCCGCCACCGGGGTCTCCCGGATGCGCTGGTGGGTCAGGAAGGTGGGCAGGTGCTCCGGGTGCGCCCGCAGGTACGCCAGGTCCATGAGCGCAAGGTAGCCGCTCGGACCGACCCCGGTGGGCCGCGTCGCCTGCCGGATGGCGGTGACCTGCATCAACACTCTCCGTATCTGTGGATAACTCGCGTGTCGTCCACAGGGCCTGTCGGCGCTGTGGCCGCCCGCCGCACGCTGCCGGACATGAACGCGACCGACCGCCCCCGGCTCACCGTCCGCTCGCCCGCAGACCTGATCACCGCCGTGCCGTACCTGATCGGCTTCCACCCCGTCGACAGCATCGTGGTGGTGGCGATGCGGGGCCGGCGGATCGTCTTCGCCGCCCGCGCCGACCTGCCCGGACCGGGCACCGACCCGGCCCTGCCGGCCCGACATCTCGGCGACGTGATCGGCCGGCAGGACGCCGAATCCACCACCGTCGTCGGGTTCGGCCCGCCCGAACGGGTCACCCCGGCGGTGGACGCCGTCCGATCGGCGCTGGCCGACCTCGACCTGCCCGTGCTCGACGCGCTGCGGGTGACCGGTCGCCGCTACTGGTCCTACCTCTGCGAAGCGCCGGACTGCTGCCCGCCCGACGGCACCCCGTACGACCCGGATGCCAGCCAGGTCGCCGCCGCCGCGGTCTACGCCGGTCAGGTGGCGCTGCCCGACCGGGCGGCACTCGCCGCCCGGATCGCCCCCGCCGGGGGCATCGACCGGGCCGCCCTGCGCCGGGCCGGTGACCGGGCCGAACGCCGCCTGCTGGGACTGCTGGAGGCGGCCCCCGACACCGACGAGTCCGGCGAGCGGACCATCCGCAGGGCCGGCACCACCGCGGTACGCCAGGCGCAACGCCGGCACCGGCGCGGCGACCGGCTCACCGACGACGAGGTGGCCTGGCTGACCCTGCTCCTGACCCACCTGCCGGTACGCGACCACGCGTGGGAACGCACCGACGGCCGGGAGGAAGACATCGCCCTGTGGAGCGAGGTACTGCGCCGCGCCGAGGAGGAGTTGGTCCCCGCCCCCGCCTGCCTGCTCGCCTTCGCCGCCTGGCGGGCCGGCCAGGGTGCGCTCGCCGCCGTGGCCCTGGAGCGGGCGCTGGCCATTCGCCCCGACTACACCCTCGCCCGGCTCCTCGACGATCTGCTGAGGCGCGGTGTTCCGCCGTCCGACCTGGACGGATGGCCGGCCGTGACCGAGCCGGAAGTGCTACGCCGCCGTCGTCGCCGGCCCCGCCGCCCCCGCTGACCGGGCGGCTGCGCCGCCCCCGCTGATCCGCCGGTCCGGCGGGCCTCGCTGGCCCGGCCGGCAGCAGGGTCACTGTCAGTGGGGATGGTCGGGGCTATGTGGTCCCTGAGAGGGATATGCCTCGCAGTCATATTCATGCCTGACAGGAATACGGCTGTCAGCGGCATGGTGTTGGGACGGACACGGTCGACACCTGGCCGGATTGACAGCCGCCCATGCTATCCACCGACCGGGTCGGGTAGTTCAGACCTGGGATGCCGGGTCGTTTCCTGACGCGAAATGCCTGCCCCGGACCTCGGGGCAGGCATTCGCCGGCAGGTCGGTCAGGCGCGATCGGGCAACCCGGCGACGAATGTGCGCCATGAGGTCGGGGCGAACGTCAGGGCCGGCCCGTGCGGGTCCTTGGAGTCCCGCACGGCGACCGCACCGGGAAGGTTGTCGGCAACCTCGACACAGTTCCCGCCGCTGGTGCCACTTCGGGTGGACTTCCGCCACCGCGCATCAGTCAGTCTCACGGGTTGTCCCCTCTCGCAGGCTTTCGGTCAGATGCCGGTCTCTGGGCTGGTGGCTCAGATTCCCCATCCAGGAGCGTCTTTGGCGACGCGTAGGCAGTGTTCCGGCGCCGCGAGGGAAACGGGAGACCGCCGAACGTCTACGCGTTCCTGGTAGCTGGCGTGCGGTGGCTGCCCCGGGCTCGGAGCAGGCACCTCGCCGAGTAGGTCGGTCAGGCGCGATCGGCCAACCCGGCGACGAACGCGCGCCATGAGGTCGGGGCGAACGTCAGGGCCGGCCCGTCCGGGTCCTTGGAATCCCGTACGGCGACCGCGCCAGGAAGGTTGTCGGCAACCTCGACGCAGTTCCCACCGCTCGCACCGCTGCGGGTGGACTTCCGCCACGTGGCGTTACTGAGGTCCATGTTGGCTCCCAACTTCCTTCAACAGATCGATGGACTGCCGACGCGGAAGGGCCTCGTTCCGGACGTTCTCCCACCGCGCTTGGAGCGTAGCCAACTCATCATCCTTGTCGACCACAACGCCGCCAAGCTGGTTCTCCAGGTGCCCGACCCACACCCCACCGGCGGAGCGCGCCAGAGCGAACGGCCCGGACAGTCCGACATGCAGCCCGGTGACTGCCGGGATGACGTGCACATGAACATGCGGCAGTTCTGCCCTGGCGATGAGTTGCGTGATCTGCTGCCCCATGACGACACCGAAGCCCTCTCCGGCGAGGCGTATCGCCCTCTCGTCGAGCACCGCCACCAATTGCGGAGGATGCCCGCCGGTCAGAATTCTCTGTCGGTCGATTCGTGCCGACACCCGCTGCTCCACCTCGTCGTCGGTGAGGCTGTCGACAGTTCGAAGCACCGCGCGGGCGTAGGCCTCGGTTTGTAGTAGGCCGGGAATCAGGTTCGGCTCGAAGTACCTGAGTTGGGTCGCGTTGCGTTCGGCGTCGAGCCAGGGCAGGAACCACGACGGCGTGCCGAGCTTGCTCACCAGCCGCTCGAAGAGCCCGCCGGTGCTGAGCGCCCGGTCAGCTCCCTTGATGAAATCCAGGGTCAGCGCCCGGGTGCCACCCTCGACGGCACTGACGTGCGACGCGCTGAAGCCGGCACCCCGCCCGAACGCCTCCTGCGTCATACCGGCGGCACCCCGGGCACGGCGGATCTCGGCAACGACGAAATCGGCGAGCGGATCTGGTACGTCAGCCATACACGGCGCCCCAATCTGAAGATCGACTATTCATGCCGCCACCTCGTCGGCGGTTCCTCATCCGGCTCAGCCCGAACGTTCGTCGTACCTTCCGAGCCTAGTGACCTCCACACCAGAGTGTCACCGGGGCGGCGCTGTCGGTAGCGGTCGAGAGCTGGCGGCGGCGTCTGCCGGAGGGACCGGCCGTGGAAGGGCGGCCGGCCCCTCCTCCACACCGCGCGGATGTATCGACGCGGATACGCCGATGCGGCCGCACCGACACAGAGGAGACGCCGTGCCCAGGGAGAAGCCGAACCCCGCCCCGAGCCCGAAGCCCGCACCCCGCCCCGAACCCGTACCCGATCCCGGGCCGCCCGCGCGCCCGATCGTCCCCGGCCCGATCGGGCCGTTCGTGCCGCCGTACCGGGGGCCGGGGCGGATGACAGGCGTCGTGCCGGCACCCCGCTGGGCGTATGGCCGGAACCAGGGGCCCCGGTGACCGGGCCGGAGGTCAGGTCGGGAGACGTGCTGCACCTGTCGCGTACCGCCAGTGTGCAGTTCATCCGGCCGATCATGGTCCGGGTCATCCGGGTGCTGGCCGACTGGCACACGTACCACGGTTGGGTCTGGATCGACGCGTACGAGCTGAATGCCGCAGGCGACGCGGTCCGGCGGCGGACCCTGTTCCTGATGCCGGCGGGCGCGCGCCGGCTCGCGCAGCCGGACCGGCCGGCAGGGGTGCCGCTCCCGCAGGGTGGCCGGGGGCGGCGGCTCAGGCCGGTGGGGACGCGGTGACCGGGGCGTTGCCCGGCCGGCACACGCCGCTGCGGCCGATCTGGCTGTGCCGGGTCGATGCGAACCCGTGGCCGTGCGGGGAGGCGAAACTCGCCCTCCTCGCGCGGTACGGCGACGACCTGCCCGGACTGCTCGCCCTGCTCACCGGGTGGTCGGTGGAGGCGACCGAACACCTGACGCAGCTCGACAACGGTCGCCGGATCGACGTGACCGACCGCTTCCTCACCTGGGTCCGCCCGCCCTCCCGCTGATCCCTCCCCCGCTACCGGGGCCGGGAACGGTTGCCGGTGGATTGTGGAGAGTTGTTGCGGCCCCAGCGACAAGAAGTCTCCACGATCACGCCCCACGCCTGACGACTCCGCGCCGACCGCAGGCGGGTCAGGGGGTGACGCGGTGGGTGCCGGTGTAGACGTTCATGGTCCGTCCCCGGAGGAAGCCGACCAGGGTCAGCCCCGCCTCGTCGGCCAGGTCGGCGGCGAGGGTGCTCGGCGCGGAGACCGCCGCCAGCAGCGGCAGCCCGGCCATCCACGCCTTCTGGGTCAGCTCGAAGCTCGCCCGGCCGGACACCATCAGCAGGTGTCCGGACAGCGGCAGCCGTCGCTGCCGGACCGCCCAGCCGACCACCTTGTCCACCGCGTTGTGCCGGCCGACGTCCTCGCGCAGCACCACCAGTTCGCCATCGGGGGTGAACAGGCCCGCCGCGTGCAGGCCGCCGGTGCGGTCGAAGGCGCGCTGCGCGGCGCGCAGCCGGTCGGGCAGCTCCGCCAGCAGCTTCGCCGGCACGGTGAGCGGGTCGTCGGTGACGGTGAACCGGGACCGGGTCCGAATCGCGTCGATGCTGGCCTTCCCGCACACCCCGCAGGAGCTGGTGGTGTAGAAGTTGCGCGCCGGGTCCGTCGCCGGTGCCGGCACACCGGGGGAGAGCACCACGTCGACCACGTTGTACGTGTTGGGTGTCTCCACCCCGGAGCAGAGCTGGGCGGTGTGCACGTCGGCGTCGCCGCGGATCAGCCCCTCGGTCAGCAGGAAGCCGATGGCCAGGTCGAGGTCGTCCCCGGGGGTACGCATGGTCACCGCCAGCGGGCGGCGTCGACCCGGCCCGCCGGGGCCGACCCGGATCTCCAGCGGTTCCTCCACGGCGAGCGTGTCCGGCCGGCGCAGCGCCACCTGGGCGTCGTCCGCCGCGTCGAGGTCGATCCGGAGCACGCTCCGCCGGTCAGTGGCCCGTCCCATCCCGCCATCCTGCCCCGCCCGCCCGGCCCCCCGCACGCTGACCACCCTGGCTGCGGCCCCACCGCGCCCACCCGGCAACCCCGTGCCGCTGGGGACGCCGACGGGGCCGGGGACGCCGCGCCACCCGGATCACGGCGGCCGGCCGGAGGGGAGCAGGGCGGCTACCGTGGCCGGGTGACGGCGTACGCGGCGGTGGTGCTGGCCGGTGGGGCGGCCCGCCGGATGGGTGGGCGGGACAAGCCGGCGGTGCCGGTGCACGGCCGGCCGATGCGGGACCGGGTGCTCGCCGCCGTCGCCGACGCCGTACCCCGGGTGGTGGTCGGGCCGGGTGGGGCGCTGCCGGCCGACGTCCTGGTGACCCGGGAGGAACCGGCCGGTGGGGGGCCGGTGGCCGCCACGTCCGCCGGGCTGGCCCTGCTCGGTCCCGGCCCGGCGATCGTCGCCCTGCTCGCCGCCGACCTGCCGCTGCTCACCCGCCCGGCCGTCGGCGCGCTGCTCGACACGCTCGCCGCCGAATCCGGTCCGGCGGCGGCGGACGGCGTCTGCCTGGTCGACGACCGGGGGCGACGCCAGCCGCTGTGCGGGGTGTGGCGGGTGCCGGCGCTACGCGCCGCGCTGGACCGGGTCGCCGCCCGCCGCTCCGGGCCCGCCGCCGGGGCCGACGGGTCCGCCAGCGCCGGGAACCCCGCGAGCGCCGAGGACGCCGGCAGAGCCGGGCAGGCGGCCGCGCTCGCCGGGGCGTCCATGCGGGAACTGCTGGGGGAGTTGACCGTACGCGAGTTGGCCTGGTCCGCTGCCGGTCCGCCACCGTGGTTCGACTGCGACACTGACTCCGACGTACGCCGGGCGGAGGAGTGGACGCGATGACCGTGCTGGACGACTGGGTGACGGCTGCCTGCGCCGAGCTGGGTCTCGACCCGGCCGAGGTGTCGGTGCCGATGGTGCTGGACCTGGCCAGGGACGTCGCGCACCAGGTGCTGCGGCCGGGTGCGCCGGTCACCGCGTACCTGCTGGGGGTGGCGGTCGGACGCGGTGCGGACCCGGCAGCGGCGGCGGCCCGGCTCACCGGGCTGGCCGCCCAGTGGCCGGTGGAGCTGGGCGGCGGGCGCCCCGCCTCCTGACCGACCTGGCACGGACCGGCGCACGATCCGGTACGCCGCGCCCCGGGGCGGGACGGGCGGCGGGAACGGCGACCGGTGGGGTTGTCCGATGCCGGTCGCGGTGGATTCGTTCTCCGGCCCGCCTGGGTAGGGTGACCTTGACGGACGGAGGCGATCATGACGGCGGACCACCCCTCGAAGCCGACCGGTGACCAGCCCGGCACCGCGCCGGCGCACCACGACCACCACGAGTCGGTCCTGCTGGACGAGCCGAGCACGGCGGACCTGCGGGCCAAGGTCACCGAGGCGTGGCGGGAGTTCGCCCGGGCGCTCGCCGAACGGCTGCGCGAGCTGCCCGCCGGGGCGCAGCTCGAAGTGACCCTGGACCCGACCGCCTCCGGCACCGGCGACGCCGTCTACTCGATCAGTATGGCCGTGGGTGAGCAGGGACGGCTGTCCGCGCGGGCGGTCGGCAACGCCACCCTGCCGCAGGGCTTCCGGCTGGACCGTGCCGCGGTGGCCGACATGATCGCGCTCGGCTGGTCGCCGCCCGGCGTGGTGGCGGGCTCCGGCGAGCACTTCGGCCTGGACGGGTCGACCGGGGACGCCAGCAGGCTGGCCGGGTTGCTCTCCCGCACCCTGCGCGACGTGTACGGCGCACCGCACCCGGCCTTCCTGGTCTATCTCAGCCAGGACGCCGAGGGGGAGCCGTTGCCGATCGAGGCGCTCGGCACCGCGCGCAGCGAGTTCGGCCCCGACCGGGACGTCGAGGCCGACCTGGACGAGGCGCTGGCCGCCGCCGCGAACGCCCAGAGCGAAGATCAGGAGGTGCTGGACCTGCCCGAGCGGGTCCGGACGGTGGTGTCGACGATGCTCAAGTCGACCTCCGAGCACCTTCAGATCGACTCCGACGGGGACATCAACATCCGGGCCGGGTCGGCGATGGTCTTCGTCCGGGTGCGGGACAATCCACCGCTGGTGGACGTCTTCTCGCCGGTGCTGACCGAGGTCGAGCCGACGGAACGGCTGTACGTGAAGCTCTCCGAGCTGACCAACCGGATGCCGATCGGCCGGTTGTACTGCGCCGACGACACGGTGTGGGCGTCCATCCCGGTCTTCGGGCGCAACTTCCAGGCCACCCACCTGATGCTGGCCGTGCAGGTGATGACCGGGCTCGCCGACGAACTCGACGACCGGTTGCACGGCGAGTTCGGCGGCAAGCGGTTCTTCGGTGAGGGCGACAAGGCGAGCCGGGGCGACACCGGGCACCGCACCGGCATGTACCTCTGATCCACCGCCGCGCGCCGGGCCGCAGGCGCGCGCCGGCCCGCCCGCCCCCCGGCCGGTGTCAGGGGGTGGACGGGCCGACGCCTGGCGACTCGACCAGCCGGGACAGCACGATGGTGCTCCGCGTGGAGGTGACGAACGATTCCGCCCGCAGGCGTTCGAGCGCCTCCTCCAGGTGGGAGATGTCGGCGGCCCGCAGGTGTACGAGCGCGTCGGCCTCACCGGAGACGGTGTACGCGCCGACCACCTCGGGGTGCCGGCGGGCCGCCACCCCGAGCTGGGTGGGTGTGGTCCGGCCGGCGCAGAACAGCTCGACGAACGCCTCGGTGGTCCAGCCGACGGCGGCCGGGTCGACCACGGCGGTGAAGCCCCGGATCACCCCGGTGGCCCGCAGCCGGTCCACCCGTCGCTTGACCGCCGGAGCGGAGAGTGACACCCGGGCGCCGATGTCCGCGTACGAGGTTCGGGCGTCCGCCACGAGCAACGCAATGATTCGCTGGTCGACCGCGTCTATCTGCAACGTTCCGCCTCGGGGAAGCAACGGTTCTGGCTGTTACCAAAGTTCTACGCTACCTACCCTTGGTCACCGTGAACCAGCAGCGTGTGCCGCGAAAGCGGACATATCTCATGTGTGCCCCGGAGCACTTCGCGGTCGAGTACGCCATCAACCCGTGGATGGACCTCACCGTCGGCGTCGACGTGGCACTGGCCGTCGAACAGTGGGACCGGCTGCGGGACACGCTGGTGGACCTCGGTCACGACGTGCACGTGCTCACCCCGCAGGCGGGGCTGCCGGACATGGTCTTCGCGGCCAACGGCGCCTTCGTGGTGGACGGGACGGTCTACGGCGCGCAGTTCAAGCACGAGCAGCGGGCCGCCGAGGCCGTCGCGCACCGGGAGTTCTACCAGAAGCACGGCTGGCACTTCATCGCGCCGAGCGAGACCAACGAGGGTGAGGGCGACTTCGCCTACCTGCCCGAGGCGCACGGCGGGCTGATCCTCGCCGGGCACGGGTTCCGCACCGAGCTGCCGGCGCACGCCGAGGCACAGGAGGCGCTGGGGCGTCCGGTGGTGTCGCTGCGCCTGGTCGACCCGCGCTTCTACCACCTGGACGTGGCGCTCGCCTCGATCGACGACGGCAACGTCGCGTACTTCCCGGGGGCGTTCTCGGCAGCCAGCCAGCGGGTGCTCGCCCAGCTCTTCCCCGACGCGGTGCTCGCCGACGACGAGGACGCGCTCGCCTTCGGCCTGAACCTGGTCAGCGACGGGGCGAACGTGGTGCTCAACAGCGACGCGACCCGGCTCGCCGGCAAGCTCAAGGCCGCCGGCTACACCCCGGTCCCGGTGGAGCTGGCCGAGCTGAAGAAGGGCGGCGGCAGCGTCAAGTGCTGCATCGCCGAGCTGCGCCCCTGACCGGCGTCGGCACCACGAGTGGCCGGCCCGACCGGGGCCGGCCGGCTCAGCCCAGGGTGGCGATCTCGTTGATCAGGACGTTGGAGAGCAGCCGCCCGTCGAACTGCACCTTGCGCAGGTACCACTTCTGCTGCGGGGTACGCGGCTGGTTGAACTGCCACGGGCCGCGCGGGCTGTCGATCTGACCGATCTTGCCCAGCGCCAGGTTGACCTGCTGCGCGGTCGGCTCGGCACCGGCCAGCCGGATCGCCTTGTCGAGCACCTGCGCGGCGTCGTACGAGGCCATCGCGTAGGTGGTGGGCGAGACGTTGTAGGTCTTCCGGTAGGCCGAGGCGAAGATCCGGTTGGCGTTGTTGTTCAGGTCGGCCGAGTAGTTCAGTGCGGTCTGGATGGTGCCGGCCTTGAGGCTCTCGTCCGCGTTGACCAGGGTCGAGCGCAGGTCGGTGAGGATGTTGCCCTCGGTCAGGAAGCCGGGCGCGTAGATGTCACCGAACCAGCGGCTGCGCCGCAGTTGCCTGATGAACTGCTCACCTGCGGTGCCGGAGTAGAAGCAGAAGATCCCGTCCGGCTGGCGGCTGAGCGCCTCGTCGATCTGCGCGCGGAACTCGTTGTCGCCGGGGGCGGGGTTGGCGGTGGTGAGGATGGGGTCACCGATGATCCGGGGGTCGTCGGTGCCGAAGCCGTCCCGGAAGCCGTTGATCACGTCCTGGCTGGCGGTGCCCTCGGGGGCGACGATGGCGAGCCGGCTTCCGGTGGGAAGTGTTCGCCGCAGGTACGACCCGAGCGCCCGGCCGGGCTCGTCCAGCACGTACGACGTCCGCCAGATGTAGACGACGCTCTGCAGGCTGGGCGGGGAGGCGTTGGACCCGATCAGCGGCACCCGGGCCTTCTCCACCGCGTCCCTGATGCCGGACATCACTGTCGAGTCGACCACGCCGGTCATGGCGAGCACGTTCTGGGCGAGCAGGTTGTCGACGGCGGCCTGGCCGCTCTTGGCGTTGTCGCCCTCGTCGACGGCCACCACCGTCGTCGGGTGGCCGCCGAGCTGCTGCCCGTTCATCGCCAGGAAGAGCTGGAAGCCGTTCTCGATGTCGATGCCGATCGACTTCCCGTCGCCGTTCTCCGGCCGGATCAGCCCGATCTTGATCGGCTTGCCCGGGGCCGGCGTCTCGGTGTCGTCCGTGCCGCAGGCGGCGACGAGTCCGGTCGTGCCGAGCGCGGCCAGCAGTTGAAGGGCCCGCCTGCGGTTCATCTGCGACACCGAAATCCTTCCGGGAGCATTGCCGGGCGTCACCGCCCCTCCGGCGTTCTACCTGGTGGGCGACCCTGCGTCAATGGATCTTGATCTTCAAGCAGCGACTGCAACGCAGCCCTTACCTGGGGCCAGGCCGCCGAGAGCGGGTCGATCAACCCGAAGTGCTCGCATTCCGGCAGCTCAATGAGGGTGACCGGGGCACCGACGGCCCGTGCGGTGGCAGCATATGACCTGCTCAGGGCGGCCGGCACCTGGCGGTCCCCGCCGCCGTGCAGGATCACCGTCCGTGTCCGTCGCGGCACCGAAAGGCAGGGGTCGGCCACCGCGTACCGCTGCGGGTGTTCGACCGGGCCGCCGCCGAGCAGCGCGGCCACCGCCCCCGAATCCAACCCCAGCCGGTACGCCTCGGCGAGGTCGGCGACCGGGGCCAGCGCCAGCACCCCGGCCACGTCCTGCGGGGCGTGCGCCGCCACGTGCAGCGCGAGCTGCCCACCCGCCGAGTGCCCCAGCAGCAGCGGCGGCCCCGGCGCGACCAGCCCCGGCAGGGCATGCGCCACCAACCCGGGCAGCGCCGCCACCCCGGCCCGGACGTCGGTGAGCGTGTTCGGCCAGCCACCGCCCGGCTGGCCGGTGCGCCGGTACTCCAGCTGGGCCACCGGCCAACCCGCCTCAGCCAGGGCGGCGGCGAGCGGGCCGGTGTGGGTGCGGTCGTACTCGGCCCGCCAGAAGCCCCCGTGCACCACCGCCACCAGCGGCCGGACCGGACCACCACCGGCCGGGCGGCGCAGGTCGACGAGCTGCTCCGGCTGGTCGCCGTAGGCGACGGTCAGGTCCGGCGGCGGGGCGGGGCGGCTGAGCACCGCCCGGGGGTCGTGGGACATGCCGGCGACGGTAGCGCGGCTGGTGGAGGTCCGGGTGGGTGCGACGGGAGCGGGTGGGTAAAGATGGGGCCATGACCGAAGCGCACCCCACTGGACAAGCTGACGAGCCGGGCCGCCCCGACGGGCAGTCGGGCACCGTGGTCGTGGTCGGCCCGGACGGCCGCCCGGTCGGCACGATGCAGACCGACGAGGCCGGCGAGGACCCGACCCGCCTGGTCGAGCAGCCGGCCAAGGTGATGCGGATCGGCAGCATGATCAAGCAGCTGCTGGAGGAGGTCAAGGCCGCCCCGCTCGACGACGCCAGCCGGCACCGGTTGCGGGAGATCCACCAGCGGTCGATCGTCGAGCTGAAGGAGGGCCTCGCCCCCGAGCTGCGCGAGGAGCTGGAACGGCTCTCGCTGCCGTTCGCCGAGGACCAGGCGCCCAGCGAGGGTGAGCTGCGGATCGCCCACGCCCAGCTCGTCGGCTGGCTGGAAGGGCTCTTCCACGGCATCCAGGCCACCCTGGTGGCCCAGCAGATGGCCGCCCGGATGCAGCTCGAGCAGATGCGCTCCGGTGGCCGTCCCGCCCTGCCCAGCGGTCCCGGCGGGGGGATGATCCCCGGCATGCCCGGCATGGGCCAGCCCGGTGGCGAGGGCCACAACACCGGCCAGTACCTCTGAACTCAGCCCACCCCGAAGACCTTCTCCAGGTACGCCGCCACACCGTCGGCGGTGTTCGCCCCGGTCACCTCGTCGGCGATCTCCAGCACGGCGGGGTGTGCGTTGGCCACCGCCACCGCCCGCCCCGCCCAGGTGAGCATCGGTACGTCGTTGGGCATGTCACCGAAGGCGAGCACGTCGGCCTGCGCCACCCCGATCCGGGCCGCGTACCAGGCCAGCCCGGCGGCCTTGGTCACCCCGGCGGCGGAGATCTCCACCAGCCCGCTGTACGACGAGTGGGTCGCCTCGGCCAGCCCCTCCAGGGCCCCCGCCACCACCTGCACGAAGGCGTCCGGGTCCTGGGTGCCGGCGCGGGCCAGCAGCTTCACCGCCGGCACCGAGGCCAGCTCCTCCGGCGACTCGACCGCCCGGATGGCCTCGTGGTCGGCGTCCCAGCGCAGCGGGTAGTGCGCCTCGTGCCGCATCTCCCGGCTGTCCACGATCTCCACCGCGAAGCTGACCTCCGGCACCTCCGCCCGCAGCCGGCGGGCCACCTCGGCGAGCAGTTCCGGGGCCAGCGGGTCGGCCCGCAGCACCTGGTCGGTGTCCGGGTCGTAGACCACCGCGCCGTTGGCGCAGATCGCCGGCAGCGGGGCTGCGAGCTGGTCGTACACCAGTTGGAGCCAGCGGATCGGGCGGCCGGTGACCAGCACGACGGGGGTGCCCGCCGCGGAGATCCGCTCCAGCACCGCCGCCGTACGGGCGCTGAGCCGACGCTCGTCGCCGAGCAGGGTGCCGTCGATGTCGCTGGCGACCAGCCGTGGTGTCTCTGCCATCACCGGGAGAGTAGCCGGTCGAGGTAGACCGCCACCCCGTCGTCGTCGTTGCGCAGGGTCACCTCGTCGGCGGCGGCCCGCACCAGCGGATGCGCGTTGGACACGGCCACCCGGGACCAGCCGGCCCAGGCGAACATCGGCAGATCGTTGGGCATGTCCCCGAAGACCAGCACGTCCGCCGGGTCGACGCCGAGCCGCTCGGCGACCACGGTCAGCCCGCTGGCCTTGTCCACCCCGGCCGGGGTGATCTCGACGAAGCCGAGACCGGCCTGGGTGAGGGTGGCGACCTGCGGCGGGACGATCCGGCGGGCGGCGGCCAGCAACTCGTCCACGTCGTGGTCGGCGGTCCGGACGAACGCCTTGATCACGTCGAGGGCGAGACATTCCGCCCGACTGCGCGCCTCGAACCGATCGGGGTAGGGCCAGGATGGGTGGTAGTCGCCCCAGAGCGGCGCGTCGTGCTCGTCGGAGCCCTCGACCATGACGGTCAGCGGGCCGACGGCGGCCTCCAGGTCGGTCAGCACGCCGGCCAGCACCTCGGCGGAGAGGCGTTCGTCGCGCAGCACCACCGGGCCGGCCGGGTCACTCTGGTCGACCACGCAGCCACCACCGGCCATCACCAGGAAGTCGGCGGCCCGGATGTCGTTGCGGGTGAGTTCCTTCAACCGGGGGCCACGGCCGGTGGCGCCGACCACCGGGATACCGGCGGCCCGCACCCGGTCGAGCACCCCGTGGGTGTACGCCGAGACGGTGTCGTCGCTGCGCACGAGCGTGCCGTCGAGGTCGGTGGCGATGAGTTTGGGCAGTCCCGGGCGGGTCATCGTTCCTCCTTGCCCGCCGCCGTCCGTACCGGTCGTCCGACCCGGTGTGACGGCGGGCAGCAACCGTACCTCGCCGTCCGGGTCGCAACCATGGCTTCCGGGCGAATCAGCAGGCAACGCCCGGTGACCGCCGCGCGGCCCTCGGCCGGGACGCGGTCACTGACCGGCTTCGGGCCCGGCGGGGTTCAGGGGTGCGGTTCGCGGCGGGCGAACGGGACCGTCGGGGTGACGGTCAGGCCGGCGGGCGCGGCCGGCCGCTCGTCGTCCCCGTCCGGGCCGACCCCGTCCCGGTCCACCGCGTCCGGGTCGGCCCGCGGCCCGGCGGCGTCGGCCGGCGGACCGTCCGGCTGCGCGACGGCGGTGAGCAGCGCCGCCCCGACCAGCGCGACCGCGACGAAGGCCATCACCAGCCCCCGGCCGTAGTCGACCCGGAACCCGTCCTCCGGGGAGTAGAACAGCGCCCGCTGGCCCGAGTCGTCCAACGAGAAGGCGGTGACGGTGAGCAGGACCGCCAGGGCGCCCGCCACCGCCAGCCCGGCCACCCGGGCGTCGTGCCCGACCGCCGGCCGCCCGCGCAGGGTCAGCGCCACCGCGACACTGAGCAGCAGGATCCCCACCAGGTACGCGATCCCGAAGCCGCCCACCTCGGCCACGCCACCGGGCACCCGGATGGTGCCGCTGTCCTCCGGACCACCGTTCGGCACGGTCATCACCAGCCACTCCCCGGCCATCGACGCCGTGGCGGCGACCGCGCCGAGCAGGGCCAGCACCGGGGGCAGCCGCCGGTCCCGGCGCAGCGCGGCGGGCCAGTGCCCGAACCGTCCGCCGGCTGGTCGTGCGGGGTCACCCCACTCCAGCACGGGGGTGTCGTCCGAACGGTCGTCCTGTCTCGGGATGGGGAGATCCTGGGACATCGGCCACCTTCCGCGTCGCGGGCCTGACCCGCATCATCCCACGCCGGTACGCCCCGGCCCGGCAGCGTCGACGCCCCGAAACGCCGGACGTCGGCCGGTGCGGGCCCGCCGGGTCGGTCGCCGCGGGCGGGGCTTTCGACTAGCGTTCGGGTATGCCTATCCGTACCGCATCCGCACGTTGGCAGGGCAACCTCACCGAGGGCGCCGGGACCGTCCGCACCGGCAAGGGTGGCCTGGAGGGGAACTACTCCTTCAAGTCGCGCTTCGAGGAGGGCGAGGGGACCAATCCGGAGGAGCTGATCGGGGCCGCCCACGCGGGCTGCTTCTCGATGGCGCTCTCCAAGCAGCTCGCCGACGCCGGGGTGTCCGGCACCTCGGTGGAGACCACCGCGAAGGTGCACTTCGACAAGACCGACGCGGGCATGACCGTCACCCGGATCGACCTGGAGACCGTCGGCCAGGCCCCGGGCCTGGACGAGGCCCAGTTCACCAAGCTGGCCGAGGCCGCCAAGGAGGGCTGCCCGATCTCCCGGCTGCTCTCCCCCGGCGCGCAGATCAGCCTCACCGCCCGCCTCGCCTGATCCGTCCCGTCCGTCGTCGGGCCCGCGCGGGCCCGACGACGGACGGGGTACGGGCGGTGCTCCGGCGGGACCGGTGGGCGGCCGTCCGGTCGGGCACAATGGGTGAGGTGCCCGTGGAGATGAGCCGTGAACGCTTCGAGGAGCTGGTCGGCGAGGCCCTCGACGAGGTGCCCGAGGAGTTGCTCCGGCTGATGAGCAACGTGGTCATCCTGGTCGAGGACGACCCGCCACCCGGGGAGGACCTGCTCGGCCTCTACGAGGGGCACGCGCTGACCGAACGCGGCTGGAACTACTCGGGCGTGCTGCCCGACCGGATCTTCATCTACCGCCGGCCGATCCTGCGGATCTGCGCCACCGAGGACGACGTGGTCGACGAGGTGGCGGTGACCGTGGTGCACGAGATCGCCCACCACTTCGGCATCGACGACGAGCGGTTGCACGCGCTGGGCTGGGGCTGAGCCCGCCACCCCACTCGTGCGGCCGGTCGTCTGCGTGCACCTGACCGGTTCCGTGCGCGTAGTCGGCCCGGCCCGCCGCTCGGCCGATGCGGCGGGTTGCGGGGGCTGCCTACCGTGTGGTGAGCACACCCCCAATCAGGAGGAAGACCCAATGCGCAGCGCGCTGTTCTCCGCGGAGAACCTGGAGAAGGAGTCCGCCCAGCCCGGCATGCGGCTGCAGAACTCCAAGATGTTGAAGATCGAACTCAACGGCGAGGCGATGGCCCGGGTCGGGTCGATGGTCGCCTACCAGGGGCAGGTGCAGTTCCAGGCGTTGGGCTCGGGCGGCATCGGCAAGTTCATCAAGCAGCGGCTCACCGGCGAGGGCGTGCCGCTGATGAAGCTCAGCGGCCACGGCGACGTCTTCCTGGCCGAGCTGGCCAAGGACGTGCACATCATCGACCTGGAGCCGGGCGACGCGCTGTCGATCAACGGGTCCAGCGTGCTGGCCTTCGACTCCACCCTGTCGTACGACATCAAGATGGTCGGCGGCGCGGGGATGGCCTCGTCGGGCCTGTTCAACTGCGTGTTCAGCGGCTACGGCCGGATCGCCATCACCACCAAGGGCACCCCGGTCGTGCTCAACGTCGACGCGCCCACCTACGTCGACCCGCAGGCGGCGGTGTGCTGGTCGGCCAACCTCCAGACCGGCTACCACCGGGCCGAGCAGCTCGGCCTGGGCACCCTGCTCGGCCGCAGCACCGGTGAGGCGTTCACCATGAGCTTCGCCGGCCAGGGCTTCGTCGTGGTCCAGCCGTCCGAGGAGCCGCCGGTCCAGGGCAGCGGCGGCCAGCAGCAGCAACAGGGCCTGCTCGGCGGCCTGCTCAGCTGACTGACGACGTGGGGCGGTCCCGGCCGGGACCGCCCCACGGTCGTCTGCGCGGCCGGACCGGTGCGGTCCGCACCCGGTGCCGCGCCGCCGCCGGAACCCCGGTCGCGCGGGCTCAGCTCAGCTCGCCGGCGCGCAGCCGGGCCAGCCAGGCCGCCGCGTCGGTGTAGTCGGTGTCCGAGAGCCCGGCCGGCGCGGGGACCGGCCGGTCACCCGCCGCGTCGGCCCACCGGTGCCGGGGGTACGACCCGAGGAAACGCACCTCGGCACAGACCCGCCGCAGCCCCTGCAACGCCTCGCCGAGCCGGGCGTCGGCCACGTGACCGGTGCAGTCGAGGAAGAAGACGTACCGGCCCAGCGCCTCCCCGGTGGGGCGGGACTCGATCCGGGTCAGGTTGACCCCCCGTACGGCCAGCTCCATCAGCACCGACAGCAGCGCGCCCACCCGGTCGTGGGCGATGGAGACGGCGAGCGACGTGACGTCGTCGCCGGTGGGCGGCGGGGGCGGGCCGGGGCGGGACAGCAGGGCGAACCGGGTCACCGCGTCCGGGTGGTCGGCGATCTTGTCGGCGAGCAGGGTCAGCCGGTGCCGGGCCGCCCCGATCGGGGCGCAGATCGCCGCGTCGTACTCGCCGTTGGCCGCGCCGGCCGCCGCCGCGCCGTTGGACAGCACGTCGATCACCGTGGCGTCGGGCAGGTGCGCGCGCAGCCAGTTGCGGCACTGGGTGGACGCCTGCGGGTGGGCGGCCACGCTGCGCACCCCGGCCAGGTCGGTGCCGGGGCGGGCGCCGAGCACGAACTCCACCGGCAGGATCACCTCGCGGGTGATCACCAGCGGGTCCCCCTCGGCCAGCTCGTCCAGGGTCACCCCGACCGCACCGCCGATCGAGTTCTCCATCGGCACCAGCGCCGCGTCCGCCTCACCGGCCCGTACGCTCTCCAGTGCCTCACCGACGCTGCGGGCGGGCGTACGACTGCCGCGCTCGGCGGCCGGGACGGTGCGCAACGCCTGCTCGGCGAAGGTGCCCTCGGGGCCCAGGTAGACGTAGCGGGTCGGCGGTGTTCCGGGCATGCCGCCCAGCCTACGCACCCGGCGGCAGCCCGGTCCCGGTGTCGCAGGCCAACGTCCGGATGGCGGGCGGCGCGACGGCCTTCACCTCGATCGAGCAGACGTCCGTACCGGCGGTGACCAGCCGCAACGCGCCCGGCTCCCCCCGGCTGACCGCCTGGAGTTCCTCGTGCCCGCTGACCGACAGCACGGTGTACTGCCAGCCGTCGGCGCACAGCGGCCCGTCGACGGCCCGCACCGACACGTCGCGGGGCAGCACGTTCCCGCGGAGCAACCCGATCACCCGGTCGGCCGGGGGACGGCCGCCGCAGGACTCCGCGACCGCAGCGACGGTGGGGGTCGGCGGCGTCGACGTCGGCGGCAGGGTGGGGGTCACCGGCAGGGTTGGGGGCGTCGTCGTCGGTGGCAGGGTCACGGCCGGCGTGGGCGGGGCGACCGGGGCCGGCAGTTCAGGCTCGGGCGGGGCGGCGCAGCCGGTGAACGGCGACACGGCGAGCAGGGCCACGGCGAGCCGGGCGGCGACCGGCCGCCGGTACGGGGGACGGTGGGCGGGGTCAGGCGGCACGGGCCGGTCCTCGGGGGATTCGGGCGCGGGGGCGTCGCGACGGGGGCCGACCGTCAGGACCGTGGGAGGGGGCCGGTCGTGTGGCCGGTGGGGTGAGCCCATCGTAGGAAAAACCGTCCGCCCGGTGAAGGCCGGCGCGACGCCCGACGCCGCCGCCTGATGCGGGGCGGCTCGGCGCGGGCGGTGCCGGTCAGATCGGGGAGAAGAAGGTGAGTGAACCGGTGACCGAGCCGCCGGTGAGCATCGGGGTGGAGACGGCGTCGACGGTGGCGTAGGTGCTGGCGTCGCCGGCGGGCTGCACCCGCAGCAGGCCCCGGGCGAGTCGACCGGAGTGCAGGGCGAGCAGCGGGGGGATCTTGTCGGTCTCCTGCTCGGGCAGCTCGTGCCGGGCGGCGGTGAAGTCGAGCAGCCGCAGCCCCCCTTCGAGCAGCGGCAGGCCGACCACGTCCTCGGGGGCACCGAGGCAGAGCAGTTCGCAGCCGGCGGCGGAGATGGCCACCACGAGGGTGTCGGCGTCGATCAGCAGGCAGGGCTCCTCGGCGTGCGACACGCTCGCCGACCACTTCCCGACGTTGTCGCACCCCGGCCCTGTCGGCGTCCGCGCCGCCGGCACGAACACGTCCGGGAGCGAGAGTTCGACGTGGGCCACCGCGCCTCCTAGGTACACCGACGGTCTGTCCACGCTAGCCGGTCTTCGTGACGGTCGCCGACCGCGCGGGAGCCACCGGCCGCCGGTGGAGGGATCAAGTGCCCTGGTGGGCGGCCGGCGACGGCGCGGACCGGCATGTCGGGGGGACCGGTACCGCGGGGCGTCGCCGGTGACGTTACCGGCGACCCGCCGGCTTGTCAGCGGCCGTTCGGCCCTCGTCGTACCACCGGTAGTCGCCGGTGGGACGGTAAGTGCCGTTGTGCCAGGTCTGCGGGGCCTGGGCGACCCGGGACAGCTTCTCGGCAGTGGCCGGGCTGATCCGGTTGCCTCCGGCGACGAGGAGCCGGTCGAGCTCCCGGTGGGTCGCCATCATGCAGTCCTTCGGCAGGCCGTACACGCTGATGACGCCGGAGCCGACGAAGGTCAGCACCGGCGTCACCGGGATCGGCAGGCCGACCGCCTGGCTGAGTGCCTTGCTGGCCCGCTTGGCGTCCCGCCGGGCCTCGGCCACGTACGGCGGGCGCTTGCCGTTGATCTGCACCACGTCCCCGGCGACCAGCACCCGGGCCCGGCCGTGGTCGGCGATGCTCACCGCGAACAGCCCGCTGGGGCCGATGGCGAGGAACCCGGCGCGTTCGTCCTGGCCGTGGTCGCGCAGGACGTCGGAGACGTCGGTGCGCGGCCATTCGATGACGTGCCAGGCGGGGCCGAGGTGGTCGAGCTGACCGAGCGCCCGCGCACCGGCGGCCTCCAGCCGGCGGGCGCCCCGCTCGGCCCGGCGTCGACGTGCCCACTCCAGTGGGGTCGGACGTACCGGGTCGAGAGCCGCGGACCCGTCGGGACGGGGGTGCGGCACCGCCACGGGCGGCAGTGCCCGGGTGGGTACGGCTCGACGAGCGGGAAAGACAGTCATCGCGACCTCCGGCAAAAGGTCCCTCGAAAGTTATGTTCTCACTACCCTACGTCGCCACTGTGGGGGTACGGCAAGTTGGAACGCCGGAATGAGTGCGGATGAATGCCATATTCATCCGCAGTTCTTCCGCTGAACATCGTTCATCACTGCCCTACGCTGCGGGGGTGACCCACTACGTGGACAGCGAGGTCGGTCGACTCGGCACGGTGCTGTTGCACCGACCGGGCCGGGAACTTGCCCGCCTCACCCCCCGCAACAACGACTCGTTGCTCTTCGACGCTATCCCATGGGTCGGCCGGGCCCAGGAGGAGCACGACGCCTTCGCCGCCGAGCTGCGCGGACGGGGCGTGGAGGTGCTCTACCTCGCCACCCTGCTCGCCGAGACCCTCGCCGTCGCCGAGGCCCGCGCCGAACTCACCGAGCAGGTGCTCGCGTCACCCCGGCTCGGCGACACCCTGCGCCGCCGGGTCGCCGACCACCTCACCTACCTCGATCCCGTCGCGCTCGCCGACGTGCTCATCGCCGGCCTCGCCCACGAGGAGGTGCGGATCAGCGCCGAACGCCCCGGCGGTCTGGTCTGGACGATGATGGACCGCCACGAGTTCGTCATCGACCCGCTGCCCAACCTGCTCTTCACCCGGGACTCGTCACTGTGGATCGGCGACCGGGTCGGGGTCACCAGCCTCGCCATGCCGGCCCGCCGCCGGGAGACCACGCTGACCGACGCGATCTACCGGCACCACCCCCGCTTCGTCGGCACCAGGACCGTCTACCACCCCGGCCTGGAACACCTCGAAGGCGGCGACGTGCTGCTGCTCGCCCCCGGGGTGCTCGCCGTCGGGGTGGGCGAGCGGACCACCCCGGCCGGTGCCGAACGACTGGCCCGGCAGGTCTTCGCCGCCGGCCTGGCGCACACCATGCTGGTGGTGCCGATCGCCCAGGAACGGGCCACCATGCACCTCGACACCGTCTGCACCATGGTCGACGTCGACGCGGTGCTGATGTACCCCAACGTGGCCAGCACGCTGTCCGCGTACACGGTGATCGCCGGGCCGGACGGCGAGCCCCGGGTGGACGGCCCCGCGCCGTTCCTGCGCGCGGCGGCCGACGCGATGGACCTCGAACAGCTCCGGGTGATCGACACCGGCCTGGACCCGGTGACCGCCGAACGCGAACAGTGGGACGACGGCAACAACACCCTCGCCCTGGCCCCCCGGCTCTGCGTCGGCTACGAACGCAACGTGGAGACCAACGCCCAACTGGAGCGCGCCGGCATCGAGGTCATCCCGATCGCCGGTTCGGAGCTGGGCTCCGGCCGGGGCGGCCCCCGCTGCATGTCCTGCCCGCTGGTCCGCGAGCCGCTGCACCCGACGGCCGGCTGAACCGCCCCACCCGGGGCGGCCCGGCGGCCGGGGCCGCCCCGGGTGGGGCGGCGGCCCGGACCGACGACCCCGGCGCACCGGCCCGGCCGGCGGACGAGACGGCCGGCGGGCTAGCGGAGGGTGAGCTGGCGGCCGAGCAGACCCTGACGGGCCCGGCGGCCGGCGGCGTCCAACGGCTCCTTCTCGGCCAGCGCGTCGGCGTACCGCTTGGCGAACGCGGCCACCGGCTCCTCCCACTCGGCGGCCGGGACGTCCTCCGGCAGGTCCCACACGGGTGCCAGCCGGCCGTGCGCCCGGAACATGCCGGCGAACCTCGTGCCGTCGCCGAGGGTGAGCGCACCGGCGGCGGAGAGCCGGGAGAGCGCGTCCAGCGCGGCGTCCTCGTCGTCGCCGAGCACCCAGCGCACGTGCGCCTTCTCCGGCACCTGGCACCAGTAGGCGGCCCGCGCGGCGGCCAGCTTCACGGTCGGGTAGATCGCCGCGTTCGCCCGCTCCAGGGACGCCTGCACGGTCGGGTCGTCGGCCGCGCCCGGGTCGAGCCAGAACTCGAAGCCGTCGTGCATCGTGATCTCCAGCGGACCGTCCACCAGGATGTCCTGCAGGCGCGGGCCGGGGCCCGGCAGCGGCGGCACCGTCACCGCCCCGCCCGGCTCGGTCCGCAGCGCGCAGAGCAGCGCGTCGGCCAGGTCCCGGGAGACGTCGCCGGACTGCTGGTGCCGTTGCAGGCCGATGAACACCCGACCGTCCGGCTTGGTCATCGCCGGGGCGGCCATCGGCAGCACGGTCGCCAGGGTGACCGGGCGGTCGCCGTGCTCCTCCACCAGGTCCGGGGTGAGCCGCAGCGGTGCCGAGGCGGCCGGTACGAGTTCGCGCAGGGCGATCCACTCCGGCTCGTCCACCAGCCCCTCGAACGGACGGGGGACGAAGACGTCCCGGATCTTCTCCCGGCGGGGAGCGGACTCGGCGCGCTGGTTCTTTCGACGCTTGCTCACGGCGAGACAGCCTAGAGCCCGGCGGGCGGCGGTGGGGGAAGGACCCGCCCCGGTCAGCCGGCGGCGACCAGGTCCGGCCGGCAGTCGGCGGGGTCGAACTCGGCCCAGACGCTCTGCCCCAGACCGTCCCGGTCGACCCCCCAGCGGCTGGCCAGCCCGGCGACGATGTGCAGGCCCCGGCCGTCGACGGCGTCCGTGCCGGCGGCCCGCATCCGGGGGCCGGCCCCGGCGCCGCCGTCGGTCACCCGGACGGACAGGCCCGGCCCGGTCCGGGTCGGACGCAGCCGCCAGGCGACCCGGACCACCCCGCCGGGCAGCGGGTCGGCGTGCCGGACCGCGTTGCCGACCAGCTCGGCCAGGACGGCCACCAGGTCGGCGAGGAGTGCCGGGGGCACCAGGTCGGCGAGTTCGTCGGCGAGCCGGTGCCGGGCCAGCCGCGCGCCGGTGGCGTGGTGGGGGACCACCACACACCACGAACGCTCGGTTCGTCCCGTCGACACTCCGGCTCCTTCTCGGCCCGTGCCCGCGGTGGGTCGTCCGGCCCACCGGGCGGCTCACCCGCGGGGGAGCCGCACCTCTGCGACGGTACCGCCACCGTCGCGTGGACGTAGGGATACCCATCCATTCTGCTGTTCAACGATCCGGCGGACGAGATAGAGGCCGAGTCCGGCACCCGGATAGGCCCGCCGGTCGCCGGACTCGCCCTGCCAGAACCGGTCGAAGGCGCGTTCGACGTGCTCCGGCCGGATGCCCACCCCCCGGTCGGTCACCCGGAACGACACGGTCTGCCCGTCGGCCGAGGCGAACACCTCGATCGGGGAGTCCGCCGGCGCCCACTTGCCCGCGTTGGTGCACAGCTCGGTCAGCACGGTGGTCAGGCTGCGCCGGTCCCCGAGCGCCTTGGGCAGGTCGGCGGGCACGTGCAGGAACAGGCGTCGACGCAGGTCGCCGGGGAGGTCCAGGACCGCCGCGCGCAGCGCCTCACCGAGGTCGAACGGGACGGCCGGCTCGCCGTCGGAGCGTACGTCGGTGGCCGAGGTGAGCAGCCGGTCGACCAGCCGGGCCAGTTCGTTGGCCCGTTGACCGATCACCCGGGCCGCCTGCCGCCGGTCGTGGTCGGTGAGCGACTCCCAGTGGTCGGTGAGGGTGTCGGCGTACCCCTTGATGACGGTGACCGGGGTGCGCAGCTCGTGGCTGGTGACCGCGACGAAGAGGTCCCGGTCGGACTCCCGGCGTCGCTGGTCGGTGATGTCGCGGAAGGTGATCACCCGTAGCGTGCCCGGCCCGACCAGCTCGCCGGTGGTGATCCGCAGCCACCGCCCGTCCGGGAGCTGGTGGTCGAGCAGCTGGCCGGCCGGCGGGAGCGGGAACGGCAGCGGCCGGTTCATCGCGTCACCGGCGCTGCGCCCGGTGACCTGGGTGGCGGCCGGGTTCCACAGCCGGACCCGACCGTCCCGGTCGACCACGGCCAGGCCGTCGGCCAGCGCCGCGACGACCGGGCCGTCGCCGTGCACCGGCAGGCCGCTCTGGTCGCCGTACATGTGGGCGATGCAGGAGGCGAGGTAGCCGAGGGTCGCGTGCTGGACGCGGTCCTCGGTCTCGTCGTCGTCGGCGTAGAGGGCGTGCAGGGTGCCGACGGTGAGCCCGTTGAGTTCGGCGCGGGCGACGATCATGCGGCGCAGGCCGTTGCCGACCAGTTCCGCGGCGAGCGGACCGTCGAGGCGGTCCAGCCGGGCCTGCCGGACCCGGGGCCCGGTGAGCAGGCAGACGGTGGCCGGGTCGGAGGCGGGCAGCGGGCGGCCGATGGTCCACTCGGCGCAGCCGCTGGCGGCGATCACCCGGCCGCCGGTCGGGGCGAACTCGACGAAGGCCACACAGGCCGCGCCGAGCGTGGGGCGGGCCGCCCGGAGCAGCGAGGTGAGCACCGGCAGGCCGGCCTCACCTGAGTTGATCATCTCGATCACCGCGCCGTGGTCGGCGATGAGGGTGGCGAGATCGGGGCGCTCCGGCATGCCCCGAGTCTGCCCCGTACCGGGCGGTTCGGGCACCCCCCGCAGGTCACCCGGCTCCGGCAGCCGGTGCCGGCCCGAACCACCGGCGTCGGCCGGGGACCGGTGTGAGCCGGGCGTCACCGGCCCAGCCGGGCCAGGGTGCGCGCGGGCCGGTCGGTGATCACCCCGTCCACCCCCGCGTCGAGGACCAGCTCCAGGTCGGTGGGTTCGTTGACCGTCCAGACGTACACCGGGTGGCCGGCGGCGCGCAGCGTCGGCACCAGCTCCGGGCGGGCCCGGACCAGGCCGATGCCCGGCCCGGCGATCCGTGCCCCGAACGGCAGCCGACCGAGCCGCAGCCAGCGCGGCAGCACCTCCAGCAGCAGCACGGTCGGCAGCGCCGGGGCCAGTTCACGCACCCGGCGTACCGCCAGTGGGGAGAACGACATCACGGTGACCTGCACCAGGTCGTCCGGGCGCGGCTCGGCCAGTCCGTGCCGGCGCAGCATGGTCACCAGCCGGCGCTCGACGTCGCCCCGGTAGCGGGACGGGTGTTTGGTCTCCACCAGCAGCTTGACCGGGCGTCCGGCGTCGCGGACGGCGGTCAGTAGCCGGTCCAGGGTGAGCAGCCGGGTACGGGTGTCGTCAGGTGCGGTGTCGCCCTCGGCCGGTGCGCAGCCGGGATGCCAGGAGCCGAAGTCCAGGGTCTCCAGCTCGGCCAGGGTGCGGGCGCTGACCAGGCCGTGACCGTTGCTGGTCCGGTTCAACCGCCGGTCGTGTACGCAGACCAGGTGCCCGTCGCGGGTCAGCCGGACGTCGCACTCCAGCCCGTCGGCGCCTTCGTCGAGGGCCCGCAGGTAGGCCGCCAGGGTGTGCTCGGGCAGGTCGGCCGACGCGCCCCGGTGCGCGAAGACCAGTGGATCAGCCATGCTGCGCCGCTCAGATGACCTGGCCGGGCTGCCCGTCCCCGGTGACGACCGGCCTGCCGACGGCCGCCCACTGCCGCATCCCGCCGTCGGCGTTGCGGACCTGCTCCCAGCCGTTGCCGAGCAGGTATCCGACGACCTGGGCGGAGCGCCCGCCGGAGCGGCAGATCACCGCGACGTCGCGGTCGGTGGGCACCTCGGCGAGCCGGGCCGGCAGTTCCATCATCGGTACGTGGTGCGCGCCGGGCGCGTGGCCCGCCGCCCACTCGTCGTCCTCGCGGACGTCGAGCAGGTAGGTGTCGTCGTCGATCGCGGTCACGGGGACACTGGGAACCTGGGATCCGAACACGGTCGAAAGCCTAGATCCTCGGTGCCGGCGAGGGCACGTCGGCGCTCGGCGTGGCGGCCTGTCGGCGGGTGTACGGCCTGACGGTCAGAGCCGGTTGACCCAGCGCGGGTTGGCCCGGGACCAGTCGGGCAGCCGGTCGGTGCGGACGGCCTCGAAGAGCCCGCCGCCGCCGTTGTCGAGCACCACGTACGAGACGCCGTCGATGGTCTGTGGGTAGGACGGGAGCTGCACCCCGCGCAGCGCGTCGGCGGGCAGCGACCGCAGGGCGAACAGCAGCTCGTCCATGGGTACGCCGTTGGTGTCGACGGTGAGCGCGTTGCCGACCGCCCGCAGCACCCGGTCGAGTTGCACCGGGTCGGTGCGCAGGTGGGTCTCGCCGGCGCGGTCCATCATCGCCCGCAGCATCTGCTGCTGGTGGCGCTGCCGGTCGTAGTCGCCGTTGGGCAGGTCGTAGCGTTGCCGGGCGTAGTCCAGCGCCCGTGCGCCGTCCATCTGCTGGCAGCCGACCGGGAAGACGACGCCGGTGTGGATCGAGCGGACCTCGGTGTCGACGCACATCCGGATGCCGCCGAGCAGGTCGATGACGCGTCGGAAGCCGGCGAAGTCGACGAGGGCCGCCCCGTCGAAGCGGATGCCGGTGAGCCGGGTCAGGGTGGCCGAGAGCAGGCGGGTGCCGCCCTCGCCGCCGCCGCCGTGTTCGTACGCTGCGTTGATCTTGTCCTGGCCCCCGGCGTAGCCGACGCCGTCGGGGGGGATGCTGACCAGCAGGTCCCGGGGGACGGAAATCAGGTACGCCTGCCGCAGGCCGGGCGGCACGTGCACGATCAGGATGGTGTCCGACCGCTGGTCCGGCCCGGGTGCGCCGGGGCGTCGGTCGGAGCCGACGATCAGGTAGTTGAGCCCGGTGTCCAGTTCGGTGCGGGCCTGCCGGGCGTCGGGGGAGAGCAGTTGCTCCTTGCTGACGGTGCGCTCGTAGCGGTGGGCGAGCAGCCGCACCCCGACCACGGCGAGCCCGGCGAGCAGCACCAGGGCGAGGCCGACGCCGAGCAGGGCCCGTGGCCAGCGTGCCCCGCGCCGGCCGGGAGGCGGTGTGCCCCGCCCCCGGTCGGATCGCGCTGACCTGGCCGTGACGTCCTCCCGTGGCCGCAACGTGAATATCTCTCACGTCAGGCTACGGGGGATCGCCCGGCCCCCGGGCCGGTTCGCCGCGACTACCGGCCGGTCACTTGCGGGTGGACAGCACGCTCGGGTTGGCGTACACGAACTCGCCCAGCCGGTCTTCCTTGATCGCCTGGAACATGTCCAGCGTCTGCTGGCTGAGCGCCTCGCGGTTGTTGGCGTTGCCGTTGAACGTGCCGCCGTTGGTCCGCAGCATGGTCAACTCGTTGGCGGTGACCCCGCGCATGGTGAACACCAGGTCGGCCACCGGCACGCCACCGGTGTCCAGGATGAACGCCTTGCCGGCCGCCTTGATCAGCTGGTTGACCTTGACCGGGTTGGTCATCATGCCCTTGTCGGTGGCCTTACGGGCCATCGCCTTGATCAGCTGCTGCTGGTTCTGCTGCCGGTCGTAGTCGCTGTTCGGCAGGCCGTAGCGCTGCCGCGAGTAGTCGAGCGCCTGGAGACCGTTCATCTCCCGGCAGCCCTTCTTGTAGACCACCGGGGTCATCGGACGGCCGGTCTTCTTGGCGTCCGCGTTCCACATCTGCTTGCCGTCGACCATCATCATGTGGTGCGACTTCACCTCGTGGCTGACGCAGATGCGCACCGTGCCGAGGGTGTCGATGACGTTCTTGAAGCCGCCGAAGTTGATGATGGCGGCCCCGTCGAAGCTGACCCCGGTCATGTTCTTGATGGTCTGGGCCATCAGCTGGGCGCCGCCCTCCCAGCCGCCGCCGTTGCGCGCGCCGGCCTGGAACGCCGCGTTGATCTTGTCGGTGCCGCCCTTGAACCCGCTCTTCTTGAACGGCGGGATCTGCGCCTCGGTGTCCCGGGGGATCGAGATCAGGTACGCCTGGTCGTGGCTGGCCGGGATGTGCAGCACGATGATGCTGTCCGAGCGGACGTCGTCGGCGGCCCAGCGCTCCCGGGCGTCCACGCCGAGCAGCAGCATGTCGATCGGGCCGTCGAGGTTGGCACCACCCTCGGCCTCGGTCTTGCCCGCCCCACCGAGCAGGTTGCGCTGGGCGATGTTGCCGGTCGCCTGACTGATCAGCGCCTTGCTGCCGACGATCGCCACACCGCTGGTCAGCATCAGCACCGCACCGAAGACCACGGTCAGCCGCGCCCAGAGCGGGTCCTTGCGCCGGGCGCGCTTGCGGGCCGTGGCGGAGGGCCGGCCACCGCGACCGCCCGGTGACGGGACGGCGGCCGACGCCCGGTAGGGATCGGCGCTCGGCGGCGATGGGCGGGGGCTGGTCTGAACCGGCATGCGTGCTCCAGCTCGCGTGATCGGGGGGCGGGACCACTTTACGTACCGCTTCCCGGCAAGGCGAGGTCGTCACACGCACAAATCCCAGACAACCTGACCTTTAGCCCCATGATTCATCCGTTCGGGCGAATCGATGCGACCGGACGGCCGTTGGCGTCCGATGATCAAGCGTTCCGGAAATGACCTCTGATGACGTTCGTCGACATCTGCCTGACACACGGGGGCGGACCGTCACGGCCCGCCCCCGCCGGGCGACGCCTCAGTTGCCGTTGCCGGCGGTCGCCTTCTTGTCGGCCGCCACCCAGTCCGCCATCGTGTCGGCGGACATCGCCTTGTACATCGCCAGCGCCCTCTCCCGGTCGGAGACCACCACCGACTCCCCGTTGATGGTGTCGCTGCCGCTGTTCGGGCTGGTGAGGAAGGTCAGGTTCTCCCCGCGCAGGTTGCGGAACTGGATTGCCATGTCGCCGAGGGAGAAGTCGTTGTCGACGGTCACCGCGTCGGTCACCGACTGGAGGAACGCGTTCAGCTTCTTGGGGTTGGTCAAAGTGCCCGTGCTCGCCGCCTTGTCCATCAGCGCCCGCAGGAACTCCTGCTGGTGGCGCATCCGGGCGAAGTCGCCCTGGGGGAACTGCTTGCGCTGGCGGATCCAGTCCAGCGCCGTCGCGCCGTCCATGTGCATGGTGCCCTTGGTGAACTTCCGGTACGGCTTGTGGATCGAGGTGATGCTCCGCTCCACCTTCAGGTCGACCCCGCCGAGCGCGTCGGTGACCTCCTTGAAGCCGCCGAAGTCGATCGCCATCACGTTGTCGATCCGGACGTCGGTGAAGCACTCCACGGTGCGTACCGCCAGCGGCAGGCCACCGAAGGCGAACGCGGCGTTGATCTTGGCGCGCTGACCGGAGTCGCAGGCCGCGCCCGCGTTCTCGGGGATCGGCACGTACAGGTCACGCGGGACGGAGACCAGGTAGGCCGACTTGTGGTCGGCCGGGATGTGCATGACGATCAGCGTGTCCGCCCGCCACTCGCCCGGCTTGTCGACCGCCGCGTCCGGGTCCCGTGAGTCCGTGCCGACCAGCAGGATGTTGAGCGCCCCGTCGACCGCCTTCGCCGGCCGGCCACCGGTGATCTCCGAGAACGGGTCGGTGCGGGCCAGGTCCGCGTTGAGGTTGCGGGTGTAGAACCAGGCCCCGATCCCGCCGAGCAGCGCCACCACCAGCACCGTCACGCCGGCCACCAGGGCGATCCGCCCCCAGCGCGGGCGCGGTCCGCGCCGGCCGTAGTTTCCCGGCCCGCCCGGCCCCGAGGGTGTGCCGGGGCCGCCCGGCCCGCCCGACCGGGGCTGACTCTCCTGGTGCGACGGGTACCACTGCGCGTCGGACGCCCGGGCGCGCCCGGTGGCGCCCCGGTCGGTGCCGGGCACCGAGGCCCGGCCCGCGCCGCGGTGCAGGTAAGGGAGCGAGGCGCCGGCTGACGAGGTCGCTGACATGCGTTTCAGCGTACGTAGGCGGGTCGAGCGTTCGCTGAATGTGAAGCCCGCCGACCGTCCCGCGTGGCGCGGTGGGGTTACCCTAGCCGGTCGCGGAAATGGTCGATGGTGCGTCGCAGGCCCTCCTCGGGCGAGACCTCCGGCTGGTATCCCAGCAGGTCCCGGGCGAGGGTCAGGTCGGGACGGCGCATCTCCGGGTCGTCCGCGCTACGGGTGACGTAGGTCACCTGTGACGTGCTGCCGGAGAGTGACACGATCGTCTCGGCGAGTTGCCGCATCGACATCTCGTGTTCGGTGCCGCAGTTGATCGGGCCGGTCTGCGTCGAGTCGAGCAGCAGCAGGATGCCGCGCACCAGATCGTCGACGTAACAGATCGACCGGGTCTGGTCACCGGTGCCGTGCACGGTGATCGGCTCCCCGCGCAGCGCCTGGGAGATGAAGGTGGGGATCGCCCGGCCGTCGTCCGGGCGCATCCGCGGGCCGTACGTGTTGAAGATCCGGACGATCGCCGCGTCCAGCCCCCGGCTGCGGTGGTAACCCATGGTGGCCGCCTCGGAGAAGCGCTTCGCCTCGTCGTAGACGCTGCGCACCCCGATCGGGTTGACGTTGCCCCAGTACGTCTCCCGCTGCGGGTGTTCCTTCGGGTCCCCGTACGCCTCGGAGGTGGAGGCCATCAGGAACCGGGCGTCGTCGGCGACCGCGCGGTCGAGCAGGTGCAGGGTGCCCACCGAACCGACCCGGAGGATCTCCACCGGCAACTTCTCGAAGTCGGTCGGGCTGGCCGGGGACGCCATGTGCATGATCGCGTCGAACCGCTGCGCCAGGGCCGGGTGGTGGGTGGGCAGGCCGTCGGAGATGTCCGCCTCGACCAGGGTGAACCGGGGGTGCTCGGCCAGGTGCGCGACGTTGTCCTTGGAGCCGGTGACGAAGTTGTCCAGCGCGACCACCGTGCACCCGCGCTCGACCAGGGCGTCCGCCAGGTGTGACGGCACGAACCCGGCACCGCCGGTGACCAGGACGCGGTGACCGCTTCCGAACCGCTGGGCAACCTTCATGGCGGCCAGCCTACTTCTCCCCGCCGCCCGGGGTCCGGTCGACCCGAGGCCCCGGCGTGGCCCGTACCCTGCCCGTCCCCGCCCGGTGGACGACTCCCCGGGGTGACCGACGGGTGGGCCCCCGACGCGAGCGGTCGCGTTCGGGGGCCCGTGGTGCCGGTCGTTCAGTGCGCGCCCGCGCCGGTGAGGGCACGTACCTCCAACTCGGCGTACTTGTCCTCGTCGTGCTCCTTGGAGATCACCGTGCCGAGCCAGCCGCAGAGGAACCCGAACGGGATGGACAGCAGGCCCGGGTTGGACAGCGGGAACCACTGCCAGTCGTGGTCCGGGAACATCGAGGTGGGTGCGCCGGAGACGACGGGCGAGAAGAACACCAGGAACACGGCCGAGACCAGGCCGCCGTAGATCGCCCAGACCGCGCCCGAGGTGTTGAACCGCTTCCAGAACAGGCTGTAGAGGATCGCCGGCAGGTTGCCCGACGCAGCCACCGCGAACGCCAACGCCACCAGGAAGGCCACGTTCAGGCTCTGCGCGTAGATCGACAGGGCGATCGAGACCGCGCCGATGACCAGCGCCGAGATCCGGGCCACCCGGACCTCCTGGCGTTCGGAGGTCTGCCCCCTCTTGATCACGTTGGCGTAGAAGTCGTGGGCCAGGCTGGACGACGAGGCCAGGGTCAGGCCGGCGACCACCGCCAGGATGGTGGCGAACGCGACCGCCGCGATGATCGCCAACAGGGTCGCCCCGCCCAGGTCGCCGCCGAGGAAGGTCTTGCCCAGCTCCTCGGCGAGCTGCGGCGCGGCGGTGTTGCCGGCCTTGTCCTGCGCGATGATCTCCTTGCCGCCGACCAGCGCCGCCGCACCGAAGCCCAGGGCCAGCGTCAGCAGGTAGAAGGTGCCGATGATGCCGATCGCCCAGAGCACGCTCTTACGGGCCGCCTTGGCGGTGGGCACCGTGTAGAAGCGGATCAGGATGTGCGGCAGGCCGGCGGTGCCGAGCACCAGGGCGATGCCCAGCGACAGCAGGTCCATCTTGTTGTAGAAGGTCTGGGTCGAGTTGCCGGCCACCTCGACGCCGTACCGGAGTCCGGGTTCGAGGAACGCGCTGCCCTTGCCCGACGTGGCGGCGGCGTCACCGAGCAGCGCCGACAGGTTGAAGTTGTACTTCGCCAGCACCAGCACGGTCATCACCAGCGCGCCGGACATCAGCAGGAACGCCTTGACGATCTGGACGTACGTGGTGCCCTTCATGCCACCCACGGTCACGTAGATGATCATCAGGGCGCCGACCATGATGATGGTGGCCACCTTGGCGGTGTCGGCGTCCATGCCGAGGAACGTCGTGCCCGGCTTGATCCCCAGCAGCAGCGCGACCAGGGCGCCCGCGCCGACCATCTGGGCCAGCAGGTAGAAGATCGACACGGTGATGGTGGAGACCGCCGCCGCGGTACGCACCGGCCGCTGACGCATCCGGAACGCCAGCACGTCGGCCATCGTGTAGCGGCCCGAGTTGCGCAGCAGCTCCGCCACCAGCAGCAGTGCCACCAGCCAGGCGACCAGGAAGCCGATGGAGTAGAGGAAGCCGTCGTAGCCGTACAGGGCGATGATGCCGGCGATGCCGAGGAACGACGCGGCCGACATGTAGTCGCCGCCGATCGCCATGCCGTTCTGGAAACCGGAGAAGGACCGGCCGCCGGCGTAGAAGTCGGTGGCCGTCTTGGTCTGCCGGCTGGCCCAGATCGTGATCGCCAGCGTCACTGCCACGAACACCAGGAACAGGGTGATGGTCAGGTTGCGGGCGGTGCCGCCGCCCGCCTCAACCGCGAGGACCGTGTTCACGGTTCACCTCCCCGATCTCGGCACGGATGCGGTCGGCGGTCGGGTCGAGCTTGCGGTCGGCGTACCGGGAGTAGAGCCAGGCGATGAGGAACGTCGAGACGAACTGGAGCAGCCCGAAGATCAACGCCACGTTGATGTTGCTGCCGAACAGCTTCGTGCCCATGAAGTCCCGCGCGTAGGCGGAGAGGATCACGTAGAGCGCGTACCACAGGAAGAACGCGACGGTCATCGGGAAGACGAAGCTGCGCAGCGCGCGGCGCAACCCGACGAACTCGTCCGACCGTTGTACGGCCAGATAACGCTCCGCCGCCGAGTCGGCCGGGGCGGGCGTGGGTGTGTCCGTGGACATCTGTGGATCACCACCTTCACAGGCATCGGGAGTTTCGCGCACCGTAGAGAGCGGCCCGCCGGCAAGAAAAGGTGCAGATCGATCCCGGCAGTCCCCTGCGCCGAACGGTCCCCCACCTGCGCCCAGTGACCCACGTCACCCCGCTCACCGGACGGACCGCACGGCACGGACGGACCGGGCTGACCGGGCGATGATCCACCCGCCTGGGCCGAAATAGCGGTATCCGCCGTCCAGGAGACCGCTATTTCGGTGACATTGCGACCCGACCACCCCCGACGGGTCAGGGAAGCTGGTGGTAGCGGCCCCGGTGGTGCAGGAGGGGCGGGGTGTCGGTGAGAATCTCGACCGTCTCGATGGTCGCCTCGACGAGGAGGGCCCAGCCGTACTCCCGGGCGGTGTCCAGGCGGCAGCCGGCCCAGCTTCCGGCGTCGGCGGGCACCGGCCCGTAGGGCGTGTCGGTCCACGCGTCGGTGGCGAACAGCCCACCCGGCGAGGGGAAGAGCCCGGCGAACCGGTCGGCGAGCTGCCGGTGGGACGGCCCGAGCGGGGCCACCGCGAACCGACCGGCGTCCCCGATCGCCGGCCACAGGTCGGCCTCGGGGTCGATCAGGCCGAGCAGCCGGTCCGGCTCCCCCTCGGCGACCAGGGTGGACGACACGGTCAGCCCGGCCGGGCCGGGAGCGGTCCAGAGCGTGACCGGCGCGGCGAGCCGCCCCCGCAGCCGACGTGCTGGCGAGCGTTGCCCGGTCGGCACCGCGAACGGGTCGGTGTGGTGGATCTCGGCACCCGGTTCTGGATTCACGTGAAACATTGTGGCCCCCGCCCCGTCCCGCGTTGCCCGGTCGGGGCGAGAGCCGGCCGAGCTTCCATGATCGTCTACGCCGGGGCGACCACGACACGCCGGTTCGGTGCCGCTCCCGCGTAGATGATCTCCGGAACTCCCCGCCGGGCGGGCGCGGGCCCAGCCGAGGAAGCGTTCGTGCAGGTCGGCGGGCCGGACGTGGCCGGTGAGCTGGCCGAGTTGGTCGCCGGCCTCCACCATCAGCGTGCCCAGGGCCTGCGGCGCGCCCTGGCCCTGCCAGCCGGCACGGCTCACGTGCGGCTCCACGTGCTGCCGCTCGATGCCGGCGCGCACGTCTCGCTGGGCGGCGGGTTCGTGCTGGCGGAACTGCCTGGGAGCGAGCAGGTCCTGTGTCTGGACAACACCGCCCGGGGGCAGATCGCGGACCATCCGGAATGGATTCGACTGATGCTGCGCAAGTGGGAGAGTCTGTTGGGTGAGGCGCTGGCCGAGCGGGCCTCGCTCGATCTGGTCAACAAGCTGAAGGTGACCCCATGATCTCTGACGAGCCATGCTGGCGGACCTCGTCGCGTTCCGACGACTCCGGTAACTGTGTCGAGGTGGCGGACAATCTGCCCGGGGTGGTGCTGGTCCGGGACAGCAAGGACCGCTGTGGCCCGACGCTCCACTTCACCCCCGACACCTGGCGTTCCTTCGTCACCTCGACGGGAACCGCCGCCCGGCTGGAGGGACGACGGGCGTGCCGCTGAGCGCCGATGACCGGCTGGCGATCCACGAACTCGTCGCGCTGCACGGCCACCTGATGGACGACGGGGCGTTCGACCGGTTGTCCGAGCTGTTCACCGACGACTTCGCCTACGACGTCACCGCCTACGGGTTCGGCGTACTGCGGGGGTACGCGGCGTTCGCCGAGGCGGCGCGGACCCTGGGCGACGGCAACCCGCTCGGCCACCACGTGACCAACGTCGTGGTCAGCGAGGACGCCGACGGCACCGTCCGGGTCCGCTCGAAGGGGCTCGGCGTGCCGGTCGACGGCCCGGTGGGCACCGTCGTCTACGAGGACGTGATCCGTCGGGTCGAGGTACAGCCCCCGGCGGGTACGGCCGGCGCGCGGCGGCCGGCGACGGGCTGGCGGATCAGCTACCGGAGGGTCGTCCCGCGTCGTCGTCCGCTGCATCCCGAGGGGCGGGGTCAGCACCCCGAGGGGTGAGGTCCGCCTCCCGGCGTGTGCCGTCCGGCCCGGCGGACAGGGTGGCGCGGGCGGCGGCCAGCACCTCCGGGTCGGCGCAGCCGGCCGCGTAACCGGCGATCCGACGACGGATGTCCCGGGTGAGCAGCCAGACACCGACCCGGTCGGCGACCGGGCGCAGGAACGCCGGCCGGCAGCGGAAGCTGTACCGCCAGGTGGCGACCGTGTGGCCCGGCTCGGGTGCGGGGGCGAACCGCCAGCCACCGGCGAACATCTCGAAGAACCACGGGCCGCGCACCATCTTCATCCCGACGTTCGTCGGCGGGGCGAAGGAGACGTACTCGCTGATCATCACCAGGCCGTGCCGGGAGCGGGTGAAGGTACGCACCCCCTTGCCGGGCCGGGTGGCCCCGTCGACAAAGTGCTGCTCGCGGACGAACGGGTCCCACCGGTAGCGCACCGGCGCGACGGTCTGCGACACCGCGAACGCCACCTCCGGCGGGACCGCGACGGTGGTCACCGCCTCGACGACGGGCATCAGCGGCGGGGGGTGACGGTCGACAGCAGCTCCGGCATCCGGCGGTCCAGCACGTCCCCGGCCAGGTACGCCCCGAGCAGCGCCGCCCCCACCCCGTACGCCGCGCCGACCGGCAGGGCCAGCCAGAGCCAGACGTCGCCGAGCAGCCCGGCGGCCACCACCATCGGTACGGCGGCAGCCGCCGAGCCGACCATGGACAGCAGGGTGAGCATGCTCTTGGCGATCCCCGAACCGGTGTTCATCGCGAACGGGTTGCTCGTCTCCGGCAGCGAGTACGCCCCGAGCACCGAGATGAACCCGTTGATCGCCAACCCCACCCCGTACGAGGCGAGCAGCGCGCCCGCCGCCACCCCGAACCACTCCGGTCGGCCGAGCACCCCGCTGATGATCAGGGAGACGACGCCGAGCATCGGCACCACGTACACGGAGAAGGCGGTCATCCGGGCGCGCAGCTCCAGCCGACCCGGCACCCCGGCCACGACGTTGGCCGCGTAGGCGCTGCCGTCGAAGCCGAACTGGTTGGCCAGGGTCACCGAGGCGAGCACGCCGACGAAGAGCATCGAGATGCTGAGCAGCACCGGCGACGGGTCCCCGGTGGCCTCGAAGCCCTCCTCGCCGACGGCGAACCCGGCGCCACCGAGGTTGACCATCACCGGGACGAAGATCCCGACCACCGCGATGGTGATCAGGTTGGCCCGTCGTCGGGCGTCCCGCCACCAGTAGCGGCACTCGCGGGCGACCAGCGCGCCGAACCGGTCGCGCCGGGCCCAGCCGACCGCCCGGGGGAAGAGCTGGGCGACCGCGCCGCCGGTCGGTGCCTGGCGGGCCTTGGCCGGGGCGGCGCTGGCCGCGCCGACCATCGCGGACTCCAGCGACCGGGACCACCACAGCAGCAGCGCCCCGATGGTCAACGCGGTGATCAGCAGCTTGACCGGCACGGCCCAGGCCCGGCCCTCGGCCACGTCCAGGCCGATCGTCCAGGGTGCGCCGAACGGGGTCCAGCCGACGATCCGGGCCACCCCGACGAGCCGGTCCCAGTCGGCGGTGCGTACGGCGGCCAGCACCACGAGCTGCAACGGGCCGAGCAGCGCGGCGACCACGGCGAGCAGCACGGCGGCCAGGTCGCGCACCCGGCGCGACCGCAGCATGGTGGCGAACGCGCTGGTCACCGCGCGGCTGGCGGCGACGCAGAGCAGCACCCCGGCGACCACGCCGAGGGCGGCGACGACCCCGGCGACCGCGCCGCCGAGCAGCGCGGCGCTGACCACCAGCCCGGTGACCGCGACCAGCACCGCGAACACCGGGACGCTGACCAGGGCCGCCGCGAACAGCCCGGTGACCAGGGTGCGGCGGGAGAGCGGCAGCAGGGCGAACCGGGCCGGGTCGAGGGTCTCGTCGACGCCGAAGAAGACCAGTGGCAGCAGCAGCCAGCCGAGCACCAGCACCCCGCCGCCGAAGGCCGCGGCCATCACCGCGTAGCGGGGTTCGTCGGCGAAGCCGGGGGCGGCGAACATGAGGAAACCGCCGGCCGCGAACCAGAGCCCGACCAGCACCCCGACCACGAACAGGGCGACCCGCCAGCCCTGGCCCCGGAAGTTGTTGCCCATCACCCGCAGCTTGAGCCGGACGAAGTGGCGCGGGGAGACCGCGCGGACCGGCGCGGCGGGCGCGGGCGCGGTCACCGGGACAGCCACGCCAGCTCCTCACCGGTCGCCGTCCGGCCGCCGACGACCTCGACGAAGACGTCCTCCAGGGACCGGTCGCCGCGGACCTCGGCGAGGGTGCCGACCCGCTTGATGGTGCCCTCGGCGAGGATCGCCACGTGCGAGCAGAGCCGCTCGACGACCTCCATCACGTGGCTGGAGAAGACCACCGTCCCGCCGCCGACCACGTACCGGTGCAGGATGTCGCGGATCAGCGCCGCCGACACCGGGTCGACCGCCTCGAACGGCTCGTCGAGCACCAGCAGCCGGGGGCCGTGCAGCAGCGCACAGGCCAGGCCGATCTTCTTCTTCATGCCGGCGGAGTAGTCGACGACCAGGGTCCGGCCGGCGTCGGTGAGGGCCAGCACGTCGAGCAGTTCCGCCGCCCGCTGGTCGACCACCGCCGGGTCCATGCCGCGCAGCAGACCGTGGTACGCCAGCAGCTCCGCGCCGCTGAGCCGGTCGAACAGCCGTACGCCGTCGGGCATGACGCCGAGCAGCCGTTTCGCCTCGACCGGGTCGCCCCAGACGTCGTGCCCGAGCACCCACGCGTTGCCGTGGTCGGGCCGCAGTAGCCCGACGGCCATCGACAGGGTGGTGGTCTTGCCGGCGCCGTTGGGGCCGAGCAGGCCGTAGAACGAGCCGGCGGGGACGGCCAGGTCCACCCCGGCGACCGCCACCTTGCCGTCGAACTGCTTGGCCAAGCCACGGAGTGCCAGCGCAGGGTGTTCACCAGTCATGCCCCGACCGTATCCGGGCCGGGCGAGGGGCTGCTCCCGCCAGGGGACGATCCCGGCTCATCCCGCAGGCGGACGATCGGGCGGGGGTGGTGCCGGGAGGACGTGGGCCGGGACGCCGACTGATCGGGACGAACCGTCAGGAACGGAGCGACTCGGGGGCGTGCAGGCGGAGCATGGTGGCTCCGACGTCGACCGGGGTGCGGCGGCGGGTCGCCATCGACACCGCGATCATCACGGTGAAGGCGAGCGGCACCGTCCAGGCGGCGGGCTGGGTGGTGAGGGTCGCCGGCCAGCCGGTCAGCGGCGGCCCGAGCACGGTGACCAGCACCGCGCCGATCGCCGCGCCGCCACCGACCAGCACCCCGGCCGCCGCGCCGAGATCGGTTAGGCCGCGCCACCAGATGCCGAGCACCAGCAGCGGGCAGAAGCTGGACGCGGCGACCGCGAAGGCCAGCCCGACCACCTGGGAGACGTCCAGCCCGGAGACGTTCAGCGCGAGCACCGCCGGCACCCCGCCGGCGATCACCGTGGCCAGCCGGAAGCCGCGTACCGAGCCGTGCCCCAGCACGTCGGTGGAGATCACCCCGGCGACGCTGGTGAGCAGCCCGGACGAGGTGGACAGGAAGGCGGCGAACGCCCCGGCGGCGACCAGGGCGGAGAGCAGCCGCCCGGTGACGCCGGCACCGAGCGCCGCCTCGGGAAGCAGCACCACCACCGCGTCGGTCTGCCCACTGACCAGCAGTTGCGGGGTGTAGATCCGGCCGAGCACGCCGTAGAGCGTGGGCAGCAGGTAGAAGACGCCGACCATGGCCAGCACCACCAGGGTGGTCCGCCTGGCCGCCGCGCCGTCGGGGTTGGTGTAGAAGCGCACCAGCACGTGCGGCAGTCCCATGGTGCCGAGGAAGGTCGCCAGGATCAGCGAGTAGGTGGCGAACAGACCTCGGTCGTCGTCCCCGGCGGCGCTGGGCAGCAACCAGTCGGTGGCCCCGGTGGCGACCCCGGACACCTCGGGCACCGGATCACCGGCGGCGAAGCTCAACTCGTCGCCGGGGCGTACCTCACGGATGGTGCCGTCGGGGAAGGTGAGGGCCGCGCGGTGCTCGACCACCACGGTGGTGGCGGTGCGGAACGCCGGCCCGTCGGGCGGGGTCACCGCCGGGCGGGCGTCGGCCTGCCACTGCAGGGCCAGGAAGATCGCGGGTACGGCGAGCGCGGTCAACTTCAGCCAGTACTGAAAGGCCTGCACGAAGGTGATCGCCCGCATCCCGCCCAACGCCACGTTCGCGGTGACCACCGCGGCGACCAGCAGCGCCCCTACCGGGTACGGCGAGCCGGCCACCGTGGCCAGGGTCAGCCCGGCGCCCTGCAACTGCGGCACCAGGTAGAGCCAGCCGATGAAGATGACGAAGACGGTGGCCAGGGTGCGCAGCCGGCGGGAACCGAGCCGCAGCTCGCAGAAGTCGGGCAGGGTGAACGCCCCGGAGCGGCGCAGCGGCGCGGCGACGAACAGCAGCAGCGCCAGGTAGCCGGCGGCGAAACCGACCGGGTACCAGAGCACGTCGACGCCGTACTTGAGGACCAGCCCGGCGATGCCGAGGAAGCTCGCCGCCGACAGGTACTCCCCGCCGATGGCGGCGGCGTTCCAGGTCGGACTGACCGTCCGGGAGGCCACCAGGAAGTCGGAGGTGGTCCGGGCCAGGCGCAGTCCGTAGAAGCCGATGCCGACGGTGATCAGGGTGACCGCGACGATCGCCGGTACGACGTACCCGTTGCCCATCTCAGCGTTCCGGTCGCTGGACGAGGTCGACGAAGTCCTGTTCGTTGCGTTCGGCGAGCCGCACGTATGCCCAGCCGACGGCGATGAGGAAGGGGAACGAGACCACCCCGAGCAGCAGCCAGGGCAGGTTGACGCCGAGCACGGTGACCCGGCCGACCGGGGGCGCGATGGCGAACAGCCAGGGCAGCCCGCCCAACCCGATGAGCACCAGCAGGCTCAGCCGTAGGGCGAGGGTGAGCTGTGCCCGGACCAGGCCCCGGACCAGCGCTTCACCGACCCGGGTCTGCTGGGTCAGCTCGGTGCGGGTGTGGGCGGCCCGGGTGTCCCGGCGGGAGACGCCGGCCAGCACGATCCGTACCCGTCCGGTCGACCGGACGGCCGGCGGCCCCGGGTCCACCGGTGGCGGTTCGGGGTCGTGGTCGGCGGTCACCCGGGCAGTCTCGTCCGCCCCACCCGAATGTCAAGTGTCGTCCACCGGGGCTGTGGACAACCTGTGGACAAGGCGACCGGCCTGTGGATGACGGTGGGCGACCCGACGACCACCATGGCGTTACGTCTGATTCGTCCTCACCGGAACGTCACCCGGAGATCATCTGTAACGGCCTTGCCGGCATTGACCCAGGCCCCTACGCTGGGGCAGCCAATCCCTTCCTCTTCGAACACGGGGTCTCTATGCGCAAAATTCGCACTCTCCTCGGCGTCGGTCTCGCCGGAGCATGTGCACTCGCCGTGGTGCCGGGTACGGCCTCCGCGGCTCCCGTCTCCGCGCCGCTGCAGAAGGCGGCTGCCCTCGACGACGTGACCGGCGCCTACTACCCGGTCTCCCCGGCCCGGCTGCTGGACACCCGCAACGGCACCGGCGCACCGGTCGGCAAGATCGGCGCCGGCAAGAAGGTCGACCTCCAGGTCGCCGGCCGTGGTGGCGTACCGGCCAGCGGCGTCGGCGCGGTCGTGCTGAACGTGACCGTCACCGGTCCCAGCGCCGCCAGCTTCCTCACCGCCTACCCGACCGGTGAGTCCCGCCCCACCGCCTCCTCGGTGAACTTCGCCAAGGGCTGGCTGGGCTCCAACAACGTCACCGTGAAGCTCGGCTCCGGTGGCAAGGTCTCGGTCTACAACAACAGCGGCTCGACCGACGTGATCGTCGACGTGGTCGGCTTCTACGCGGGCGACAACAGCCTCACCAACCGGGCCGGCGGCCAGTACGAGTGGTACCTGCCGACGCGGTACTGGGACAGCCGGGAGGACCCGGAGGGTAAGCCCCCGGCCGGTCAGGTGCTGGAATACTCGCTCGACTTCGGTGACTACAACCCGCACGTCAAGTCGTTCGTCCTGAACGTCACCGCGGTGTCGCCGGCCAAGTCCGGCTTCCTCACCGCGTGGTCCGGCAACGGCACCCGGCCGGCCGCCTCGACGGTGAACTACCTCGCCGGCAAGAACGTGCCGAACCTGACCTTCGTGCAGACCACCCCCTGCACCGGCACCGAGCAGAACGAGTGGTGCATCCCGGGTGCGCCGAAGTTCAGCATCTACACCTCGCAGGCGGCGCACGTCCTGGTCGACCTGGTCGGTGTGGTCGACGACGGCGACTCCCCGTACGGCATGCGGTTCGCCCCGCTGAGCCCGACCCGGATCGTGGACAGCCGCTCCAACCTGGGCATCTCCGGTGCCATCCCGGCGGGCGGCACCCGCAAGGTGACCGCCCCGGCCGAGCTGGTCACGCCCGACACCGACGTGCTGGCGATGAACGTCACCGCCGTCACCCCGACCAACAACACGGTCATCACCACCTGGCCGGCCGACTTCGACGGCGTCGGCAAGCCCGACACCAGCAACCTGAACCCGTACGCGGGCCAGGTCGTCTCCAACGGCGTGCTGGGTGTCATCGGCCCGAACTACGCGTTCAACGTCAACAACCTGTCCGGCAGCACGCACCTGGTCGCCGACGTGGTGGGCACGTTCTACTACCCGGAGGCGTCCACGGCCAAGTCGGCCGCGTCGCTGAAGGGCGGCAAGGCCAAGCCGAGCGCGGTTCCGGGCTCGAACCGGAGCTGACCGGCAGCAGCCACGACGGCTGACCGTCAGCCGTCACCGCAGAGCGCCCCGACCGCACGGTCGGGGCGCTCTCGCGTTTCCGCGAATGGGACGGTGGTTCCGTCGGAGGCCCGGCTCACGTGCCGGTCGTCGATCCGGTAAGGGCGCAATGCCCTTTCTTGGCATTCCGTCGATACGGCCTTGCCGCTCGTGATCACCGCCCATAGTGTGTGGTCCACAATCACTCTTCCTTCTTCACGGGGTAATGCATGCGCATTTTTCGCGCTCTACTCGGCATGAGCGTTGCCGGGACCTGTGCGCTGGCCGTACTGCCGGGGGTGGCGCTGGCCACGCCCACCGCGCCGTACACGGTCCTCACCGTCGACGTCGGCGACCAGACCGGCGGCTATCCGATCTACCGGTCCGACGTCTTCGACCGCGACAACTCCACCATCTCCGTGGTCGCGCAGAGCAACGACCGGCTGGCGGTCGACACCAACCGGGCCGGCTCCTACGTGCGGCTCAGCATCCAGCCGCCGGCCGGCGAGCAGTGGACCGCCGGTCAGACCTACCAGGCGACCTGGCAGGGCGACGGCGGCACCGCCGCCATGGACCTGGCCTCCGACGGGCGCGGCTGCGGCCACGTCAGCGGGTGGATCAAGGTCCGGCAGGCCGACCGGGACAGCGACACCGGCCTGGTGAACGCGTTCGCCGCCGCCTACGAGTACAGCTGCCGGGACAGCACCTACTACACCGGTACGGTCAGCGGTGAGCTGCGCTGGAACTCGTCAGTGGACTACGCGGTCGCGCACGGCGAGCCCAACCCGGTCAGCTTCAACTACCAGGAGATCGCGGTGCCCAGCGCGGCCCGGACGGTGACCTTCCGGTCCGTCGGCAGCGCCCCGGTCACCTTCGGGGCGGCCAGCCTCGGTGGCCCGACGCCCGAGGCGTTCGCGCTGCTCGACTCGAACTGCACCGGCCGGACGCTGACCCCGGGGCAGACCTGCACGGTCTCGGTCGCGGCCAAGCCGACCAGGGAGGGGGTGCAGCAGGCGAGCCTGCTGCTCGCCGACGACAGCGCTTCCGGCACCCGCCGCGTGCAGTTGGCCGTGGAGGGCTTCCGGGGCGTCACCGGCAGCTACTACCCGTTGGCGCCGAAGCGGCTGATGGACACCCGGTCCGGGTTGGGCGCGCCCAAGGCCAAGATCGGTCCGGGTAAGAAGGTCGACCTCCAGGTCACCGGGCGGGGTGGGGTGCCGAGCAGCGGTGTCGGCTCCGTCGTGCTGAACGTGACGGTCGTCGGCCCGACGGCGGGGAGCTTCCTGACCCTCTACCCCGCCGGCCAGAGCCGTCCGACCGCGTCCTCGATCAACTTTGCGAAGTCGTGGCTCGGCTCGAACAGCGTCACCGTCAAGGTGGGCTCGGGCGGCAAGGTGTCGGTCTACAACCACGCCGGGTCGACGGACGTCGTGGTCGACGTGGCGGGCGTCTGGGCGGGGAACAACTCGCTCTCCAGCCGGGGGCCGGGCGGCCAGTACCAGTGGATCAAGCCGTTCCGGCTCTACGACACCCGGGACGACGGCGCTCCCCTGCCCGCCGACTACTACATGGAGAGTTGGCTCAGCTTCGGCAGCGTCAACGCCAACGTCAGGGCGCTGGTCGTCAACATCACCGCCGTCTCGCCCCGCAAGGCCGGCTACCTGACGGCCTGGAACGGGCAGGGGGACGTGCCCACCGCGTCCACGGTCAACTACCCGGCGGGCAAGGTGGTGCCGAACCTCGCCATCGTGGAGACCGTCGAGTGCACCGAGTGCGGCGGCAAGCGGGCACCGCAGTTCGCGATCTACACCTCGCAGACCACCCACCTCGTGGTGGACGTGGTGGGCGTGATCGACGACGGCACGGTTCCGGACGGCCTGCGGTTCACGCCGATGTCGCCGACCCGGATCGCGGACAGCCGGATCGGCCAGGGCCTGCCGAGCGTGCTCGGGCCGACCGCGGTCGGCAAGGTCACCGCACCGGCGAGCATGCTGACCCCCAGCACGCAGGTGCTCGCGATGAACGTCACCGCGGTCACCCCGACCAGCAACACCGTGCTCACGGTGTGGCCGGCCGACTCGGCGATGACCCGGCCCACGGCGAGCAACCTCAACCCGGCCGCCGGGCAGACCGTCTCCAACGCGGTGCTGGGCATCCTCGGTCCCACGCAGGGCTTCAACGTCTACAACCACTCGGGTAACACCCATGTGGTCGCCGACGTCGTCGGCACGCTCTGGGTCTACCCGGGTACGGCTACTCCGCCCACGGGCCGGGCCACGACCCCCGGTAGCAGGCTCACGGTGACCGACTCCGGCGTGGGCACCCCCTCCCCGCGCTGACCGTCACCAACGGCGAAGGGCGTCCCGGCCGAGGCCGGGGCGCCCTTCGCCGTTCCCCGCCAGGGGCCGATGGTGCGGCATCCGAGGCACTCCGTCACCGCAACGTCGCCGATACTGCGCCGATCAGCCGCCGGCGCGACGATCATGGCCGCGCCCGGGTCAGCGGTTCCAGTCCTGTTTGGCGGCGCGGACCAGCTTGTCCTTCAGCTCCCGGGTGTGCCGGCGACTCACCGGCAGCTCGGCGGCGTCGATCAGCACCACGTACCCCGAGTTGACCAGGCGCAGCTCCGCGATCAGCCGCAACTGCACCAGGTACGACCGGTGGATGCGCACGAAACCCGCGTCCGCCCAACGCTCGGCGAGCGTGGCCAGCGACACCCGGACCAGGTGCGACCCGTCGGCGGTGTGCAGCCGCGCGTAGTCACCCTGCGCCTCCACCCAGCGCACCGCCGAGCGGGGCAGCATCCGGGTCGTCCCGGCCAGCTCCACCGGGATCGTCGGGTCCTCCTCGGCACGGGCCAGCGCCGCCGGGTGCGACGGCACCACCCGGGAGCCCATCACCCGGCGCAGCGACTCGGCCAGCCGTTCGGCGCGTACCGGCTTGCGGACGTAGTCGGTGGCGCCCAGGTCGAACGCGTCGACCGCACCGTCGTCGTACGCGGTGACGAAGACGATCGCGGGCGGCCTGGCGAACCGGCGCAGCACCCGGGCCAGTTCCATCCCGTCCAGGCCGGGCATCCGGATGTCCAGGAAGACCACGTCCACGTCGGTGTCCCGCAGCACCCGCAGCGCCTCGGTGGCGTCGCCGGCCGTGTGCAGCCGGGCCACCCGGGGATCGGCCCGCAGGTGGTACGCCAACTCGTCGAGCGCCGGCGGTTCGTCGTCGACCGCCAGCACCCGCAGGAACCCGGAGGCGTTCACCGCGCCGCCCCGCTCGCTCACGCGCCGGCCCGTACGCCCGGGTGGAACTTCGGAATCCGCAGGCTCACCTTCGTACCCGAGCCGGGGCCCGTCTCGACGACCAGGCCGAACCCGTCGCCGAAGACCGAGCGGAGCCGCTCGTCGACGTTGGAGAGGCCGACGTGCTGGCCCGGGTCGTCGGTCGGGTCGCTGCCGGCCCGGGTCAGCTCGGCGATCCCCGCGGTCAGCGTGGCCGGGTCCATCCCCACTCCGTCGTCCTCCACCGTGATGTGACACTCGGCACCCGCGTCCCGGGCCTCGATGCTCACCATGCCGGTACCGGGCTTGCGCGACAACCCGTGCCGTACCGCGTTCTCGACCAACGGTTGCAGGCACAGGAACGGCAGGGTCACCGGCAGCACCTCCGGGGCGATCTGCAACCGCACCTGCAACCGGTCACCGAACCGGGCCCGTTCGATGGTCAGGTAACGATCGATGGACCGCAACTCCTCGGCGAGGGTGGTGAACTCCCCGTGCGCCCGGAACGAGTACCTGGTGAACTCGGCGAACTCCAGGATCAGCTCCCGGGCCCGTTCCGGGTCGGTGCGCACGAACGACCCGATCGCGGTCAACGCGTTGTAGATGAAGTGCGGGCTGATCTGCGCCCGCAACGCCCGGACCTCGGCGCGGGCCAGCCGCTCCCGGGACGAGTCCAACTCGGCCAGCGAGAGCTGGTTGCCGGCCCAGTGCGCGGTCTCCAGGGTGGCCTGCACCAGGCCCGGCGCGGGCGGCCCGTCGGCCACCGCGACGAGCGCCCCGACCACCCGGCCGTCGGCCGACAGGGGTGCCACCACCGCCCCCCGGACCAGGCAGTCCACCCGGTCGCAGTGCAGCTCCGACTCGCCCAGCACGGTCGACCGGCCGGTCTCGGCCACCCGCCGGGCCGCCGCGAGCAGTTGCCCGCCGTGGTGCCCGCCGCGCCCGTCGAGGGCGAGCAGCGTGTCGGCGTCCGTCAACGCCAGCCCGGCCGCCCCCACCAGGGCCCGCAGATGGCGTACGGCCTTCGCCGCGCCCGCCGGGTGCAGCCCGGTACGCAACGGCTCGGCGGCCAGCCCGGCGGTGTGCAGCACCTCGTAGGTGGCCCGCTGGGTGGCGGTGGCGATGCCCCGTCGACCGCGTAGCCGCAGCGCCGCCGCGAGCGCTGCGGCGAGCGCGGTCACCAGCGAGACGACGCCGACCACGGCGGAGAGGTTGCCACCCACCCCGCGATCCTGGCCTGTCCGGCCCGCCACGCCAAGGGGTTCAGTACGCGCCCTTGCGGGCCAGCACCACACCGACCGTGCGCCACAGGATGCTCAGGTCGTACGCCAACGACCAGTTGTCGACGTAGTAGAGGTCGAGCCGGACCGCCTCGTCCCAGGACAGGTCGGAGCGGCCGGACACCTGCCACAGCCCGGTCATCCCGGGACGGACCAGCAGCCGCCGCCGTACGTCGCCGAGGAAGTCGCCGTCGTCGGCGGGCAGCGGACGCGGCCCCACCAGCGACATCTCCCCCCACAGCACGTTGATCAACTGGGGCAGCTCGTCGAGCGAGGAGGCCCGCAGGAAGCGGCCCACCGGGAAGACCCGGGGGTCCTGCTTCATCTTGAACAGCATGCCGTCGGTCTCGTTCTGGTCGACCAGACCGGCCAGCCGCTCCTCGGCGTTGACGTACATGGTGCGGAACTTCCACACCCGGAAGGTCCGCCCCTCGTGGCCCACCCGAGGCTGGCGGAAGAAGACCGGCCCGGGGTCGGAGAGCCGGATGGCCAGCCCGATGGCGAGGAAGACCGGGACGAGCAGCAGCAGGCCCAGCCCGGCGGCGATCCGGTCCATCAGGTTCTTGGCCAGCAGCGCCGGCCCGGACAGGGTCGGCTCCTCCACGTGCAGCAGCGGCAGGCCCTCGATCGGGCGGATGTGCACCCGGGGGCCGGCGATGTCGGTGAGCTGCGGGGCGACCACCAGGTCGACGCCGGAGCCCTCCAGTTGCCAGGCCAGCCGGCGCAGCTCACCCGGTTCGGCGCTGGCCGAGCCGCAGACCGCGATGGTGTCCCCGCCGACCTCCCGCACCAGGGCCAGCACGTCCCGCCCGGCGTACACCGGGACGGGGGTCTGGATGCCCCGGGCGGCGGCGTACCCGTCGGTGATGTGGATGGCCACCGGCACCAGGCCGGCGCTCGGGTTGCGGGTGACCGCCGTGTAGACCTCCAGGCACTCCGGCAGGGTGCCCACCAGCACCATCCGGTGCCCGGCGTGCCCGGCCCGACCCCGGATGCGGTGCAGCACGAACCGGGCGGTGATCCGGAAGAGGAGCACCAGCACCAACGCCCCGGCCAGGGCGAAACCCACCGTGTAACGCGAGAGGTCGGTCTTGGTGGCGAAGGCGACGAACGACACGGTCGCGGTGACCGCGACCCCACCCCGGATGACCCGCTTGTATTCCTCCGGGCCGAGGCCGAGGTAACGCCTGTCGTAGGCCCGGTTGCCCCACAGGGCCACCAGCCAGCCGAGCGGCACCAGCAGGAAGACCACCGTGTAGAACCAGGTCGGGTCCGCCTGCGCGTTGTAGAAGCCGGCCCGTGCCTGGCCGAACGCCTCCTGGGCGATCCAGTCGGCCAGCACCACGGCGGCGAAGTCGAGCAGCAGGAGCGCCGCCGTGTACGGGCGGTGCCAGCGGGACACCCGGCGTCGGGCGCGGGCCCATGCCGACCGGGGCACCCCGTTGTGTGACGGCGGTGTCGGCGGCTGGATCTCGAAGCTGTCGACGTGCCGCACGAGTTTGCTCCGGCCTGTGTTGGTTACCGGGCGCTGGAGGCTTGTCGTCACCTCAACCCATGTCCTCCCGCATGACGCGCGCCGCTCACTCGCCGTGAGGGGCCCGGGTCGCCCACCGTCCCAGTCTCCCACGCTGGCAGCGGGTCAAACGCCGAGCCGGGGGGCTTTGCGTCTGGCGTTGCCGATGGGGAACCGGCCGACTTCACGTCAGTTTTCGAAGCCGGGGACCGAGCCACTATACCGATGGACGGCCACCGGGGTAGAGCGCGGACGGGGACGTTCCACGCGCCGGGGACGATACCTCTCCGTAACAATGGCGCGATGTGACTCACCGTACGAGGCGGGACAACCGACGGTCAGCGAGCGGTTTGCCCCCGGTCTGGCAGGTGGGGCAGTACTGGAGGCTGGAGTCGGCGAACGAGACTTCCCGCACCGTGTCGCCACAGACCGGGCAGGGCAGTCCGGTGCGGGCGTGCACCTTCAGCCCGGAGCGTTTCTCGCCCTTCAGTTCCGCCGCCCGGTGCCCGGCCGAGCGGCGTACCGCGTCGCCCAGCACCGTCCGGGTGGCGGCGTGCAGGGTGGCGAGCTGGTCGTCGGTGAGCCGGTCGGTGATCGCGAACGGGGACAGCTTCGCCGCGTGCAAGATCTCGTCGGAGTACGCGTTGCCGACCCCGGCGAGCACCGCCTGATCGGTCAGCACCCCCTTGACCTGCCCCCGTCGGCTGCGCAACCGCTCGGTGAAGGTGGCCAGGTCGGCGTCGAGCGCGTCCGGCCCGAGCTTGGCGACCCCGGGGACCTGCGCCGGGTCGGTCACCAGGTAGGCGGCGAGCTTCTTCTGGGTGCCCGCCTCGGTGAGGTCGAACCCGGAGCCGTCGTCGAGGCGTACCCGCAGGGCGATCGGCCCCTTGCCGGGGCGCAGCGGGGTGGTGGACGGGAACGCCTCCCGGTAGTGCAGCCAGCCGGCGCGGGCCAGGTGCACCACCAGGTGCAGGTCACCGTCGAAGATCACGTCGAGGAACTTGCCGTGCCGCCGGGCGTCGGCCACCGCCCGGCCCGACACCGCCGTGGGCGCCGGGTCGTACGTCTTCAGGGCGCTGATCGCGGCGACCTCGACCCGGTCGACGCGACGCCCCACGGCACGCTCACGTAGGTAGCCCGCGAGCGCCTCCACCTCCGGTAGTTCGGGCACCCCCTCACGGTAGCCTTCGTTCCCGTGAGAATCGTGGTGGCGCACAACCGGTACCGGGAAGCCCAGCCGTCGGGTGAGAACACGATGGTCGACTCGGAGATCGGGCAGCTCACCGCGGCCGGGGTCGAGGTGCTGCCGTTCATCCGCAGCTCGGATGAGATCCCGTCGATGCCGAAGTCGGCCAAGGCGCTGCTGCCGATCTCACCGATCTACGCCCCGCGCGCCCAGCAGGACCTGTCCCGGCTGCTCACCGAGCACCGGCCGGACGTGCTGCACCTGCACAACCCGTACCCGCTGCTGTCGCCCTGGGTGGTGCGGACCGCGCACAAGCACGGGGTGCCGGTGGTGCAGACGGTGCACAACTACCGGCAGGTCTGCTCGTCGGGGATCTACTTCCGCGACGGCGTCATCTGCCAGGACTGCAAGGGCCGGGCGCTGGCGGTGCCGTCGATCGTGCACCGCTGCTACCGGGATTCACGGACCCAGAGCGCGCTGATGGCGGCCACCCTGGCCGTGCACCGGGGCACCTGGCGTTCGGTGGACCGGTTCATCGCGCTCACCTCGGCCATCGCCGACCACCTGACCGACTACGGCATCCCGGCCGAGCGGATCGTGGTCAAGCCCAACGCGGTGCCCGACCCGGGTGCACCTACCCCGCTCGGTGACGGTTTCCTCTTCCTGGCCCGGCTGACCCCGGAGAAGGGTGTCGAACTGCTGTTGGACGCCTGGCGGCGGCACCCGGTGGGCAGCCTGGGCATGCTGCGGGTGGCCGGTGACGGCGAGCTGCGCCCGCTTGTCGAGGCCGCCGCTGCCGAACGCGCCGACGTCGTCTATCTGGGCCAGCTCGACCGGGCCGGGGTACGCGCCGCCGTGGAGGCGAGCGCCGTGGTGATCGCCGCCTCGATGTGGCACGACGTGCTGCCCACCGTGATCATCGAGGCGTTGGCCAGCGGGCGGCCGGTCCTCGGCACCGCGCTCGGCGGCATCCCGTACCTGGTGGGTGCGGACGCCCCGCACGAGCCCGCCGGCACCGGTCCGGCCGCCGTCGCCTCGGCCGTCGCCGGCCATGCCCCGCCGCCGGCCGGTCCGCCGGCGATCCCGGCCGGCCTGCTCGGCGGCACCGCCGGCTGGGTGGTCCCGCCGGACCCGGCCGCGCTGGCCGCCGCGCTCCCGGTCGCGCGGGCCGGTGCCGCGCTGCTCTCCGGCCCGGCCCGGCTGCGGTACGAGCAGACCTTCCACCCCGAGGTCGTCCTCAAGCGGCACCTCGCCATCTACGCCTCCCTCACCCGCCCCCACTGACTGCGCCGCCGCCAGCGGCAGACCACGCGCGATCTCGATGGCCTCTACCGAACCGTCCCCTGCCAAAATCTCCGCGCCCGAAGGTCGGGGAGGGCGCTCGGGCGTGTCGCGGCTGGTCGGCATATCTACTTGAAGCAGTATGACTGGCTGGCATATTTATGCCTGACAGCCATACCAACTATCGCCAAGTGCAACCGCGGTGCCGGGCAGGCCCGCTCCTCGTTGTTGCGAGAAGAGTGTGATGGGAACAAGGGGGCATGCGGTGAGCATCAGGTCAGGCCGGGAGTTCTCCAGGTATGAATCCCTGGTGGCCGGAGGGTTGATCCGTCTCAAGGCCACCACCACCAACGACCTCGACCGACTGCCCCGTTACGATGTCCCGGCCGGGCTGTCGCCCCTCGATCTGCTGCTCGCCGACAGGCTGGCGTCAGAATCGGGGGGCCTGCCGGTCGCGGCTCCCGGCACCGACTAGGCCACCTCGCTTGCCGGGGTGGCGGTGTCCCGGACCGAGTTGAGGATCGTGACCAGGCGGTCCAGATCGGTGGACGGGAAGATCGATTCCGGGTCGGGCGCCAGATCACTGAACGGACTCTCGTAGAGCCGCTCAGGCTTCATGACGCCGTTCTGCGTCAGGTGCGCGATGATCAGGCCGATGAAGCTGATCTGGTTGGCGGTGAGGGTACGGCCGGTCAGAAACTCGCTGAACGCCTCGTTGGCGGCTTCCCGGTCGAGCCCGACCAGTGAGCGGATGAAGAGCCCGAGTCCTTCGGAGGAACGGCGGACCCGGTCGATGTCCTCGGTGCCGCCACCGCTGGCCACGAGCATCCGCTCCAACTCGTCGAGGTCGGTGGCGGAGAGCTGCTTGTTGCGGCGCAGCTTCTGCAACGCGAGATGGCCCTCGTGGGCGCGCAGGTAGACCTGGGCCTTGGCGCGGAACCGCTCGAAGTTCGTGCCGATCCTGATGTCGTTGAGCGAGACGAGCGAGATCTCCCCCAGCTCGTCGCTGAAGTCGGTGTAGACGATGGCCCGCTTGGCCCGGGTGATCAACCTGACCAGCCCGCGCAGGCGTCGACGCATTAGCTCCAGCATGGGCAGGGTCACGTCCTGCCACCATTCGTCGCTGGCCACCTCGTCGAGGAGGTGCTGCTGCTCGCGGACCGCCGGGATGCTGGTCTGCTCCAGCAGCGTCGAGGCGATCTCCTGCACCTGCCCACGCAGCCGCACGTAGTCCGGCAGTACCTGGAACTGGCCGAGTTGGAGGCGCAGCACCATCAGGTCGAACCGCTTGGCAGCTTCGTCGGTGTCCTGAACGGTGGTGGGCAGACCGGCGAGGTTGTCACCGATCTCGCCCACCGCTTCGGGGGTGAGCCTGTGCCAGTGCGCGAAGTCGACGTAGTGCTCCACTAGGCGGCGCTTGGGGCGTACGACGAAGTTGTCGAGGTGGATGTTCGCCACCCGGGCGTGCAGGTCGCGGGCCAGCTCCCAGCGGAGGCCGGTTTCGCTCTGCGTCCCGTCGGTGTCCGGCTCCGGGTAGACGTCAGTGGGGAGACGCTGGTCGAGGCGGTGGATCAGGTCGAGCTGGGCCTTGAACAGCCGGGTGGTCAGCGGCTCAGCCCGCTTTCCCTGCGCCGGCTCGGGATTCTGGTTGAAGTACTCGAAGTTCCGGCAGAAGTCGAAGACCAGAAAGTCCTTCTTGTCCTGCCCGGGGGCGTAGAGGTCCTTGCAGAGCCGGGTGCCTCGGCCGATCATCTGGAGGAACTTCGACTTCGACCGGACGGGCTTGCAGAAGACCAGGTTGACGACCTCGGGCACGTCGATGCCGGTGTCGAGCATGTCCACCGAGATCGCGATGTGCGGGTCCTTCTCCGGCTGGGAGAAGTCGTCGATGAGGCTCTGCGCGTACTCGGCCTTGTGCGTGATGACCCGGGCGCGGTGGCCGGCGTGCATCGGATACGCGTGGTCGAACCGCTTCTGAATGAAGTCGGCGTGGTCCTGGTTCCTGGCGAAGATGATCGTCTTCCCGATCCGGTCACCGCCGGCCACCTTGTGGCCGTGGGTCATCAGCGTCGCCAGGACGTTGTCCACGGTCTTCTCGTTGAACACCCACTTGTTGACCGCGTCCGTGTCGACGTTGTCCGGCGGCTCGTCGTCACCCCAGTCGAGCGAGTCCCAGCGGTCCTTGTCCTCCTCGCTGAGGTCGTCGTAGCGGATGCCGCGCCACTGGAAATCGGTCTCCACGGAGAACGCGCGCGGCGGGACGAGGTAGCCCTCCTGCACCGCCTCGTCGAGGTCGTAGTGGTCGGTGGGGACGCCGTCCTCAAGGTGGAACAGGCTGTAGGTGTTGCGGTCGATCTCGTTACGCGGGGTTGCGGTGAGCCCGACTAGGAGACTGTCGAACCAGGTGAAGATCGCCCGGTACTTCTGGTAGACCGACCGGTGCGCCTCGTCGATGACGACCAGGTCGAAGTGGCCCGGCCCGAAGCGCCGTCCACCGCTCGCGGTGTCGTTGATCAGGCCCATCATGGTCGGGTACGTCGAGACGTACACCCGGCCATCGGTGTCGCGCTCGGTGACCAGGTTGACCGTGGCCGCGCTGGGCAGGTGCGCCTTGAACGCGTTGACCGCCTGGTTGACCAGGGCGGTGCGGTCGGCCAGGAAGAGCACCCGCTTGACCCAGTTGGCCCGCATCAGCACGTCGACCAGGGCGATCACGGTACGGGTCTTGCCCGCGCCGGTGGCCATCACCACGAGCGCCTGACGCTGCCGATCCCGCTCGAACGCCTCGCCGATCTTCCGGATCGCCCGGTGCTGGTAGTGCCGCTCGACGATCTCGGGCTTGATTGTCACGCCCGCGAGCGGCTCGCGGATGGCGCGGCGCTGGATCAGGAGCGCAAGCTCGTCCCTGGTGTAGAAGCCCTGCACCGGGCGCGGCGGGTAGGCGGTGTCGTCCCACAGCCAGGTGCCGTAACCGTTGGTGTAGAAGATGACCGGCCGCTGGCCGTACTGCTGCTCCAGGCAGTCGGCGTAGAGCTTGGCCTGCTGCTTGCCGTCGGTGGCGTCCCGCCGGGCGCGCTTGGCCTCGACCACCGCGAGCGGCTTGCCGTCGGCACCCCACAGCACGTAGTCGACAAAGCCGGTGCCCGAGCCGTTGGGCATGCCGGTCACCGGAAACTCACGGTCGTCCGGCCCGTCGAGCCGCCAGCCGGCCTCGGCCAGCATGAGATCGATGTAGAGGTCGCGGGTCTGCGCCTCGTCGTAGTCGTGGTCGTCGGGGCGGGCCTCGTTGGCGACCTTCGCGGCGGCGATCTGGGCGCGCAGCTTGGCCAGCTCGGCGTCGAGGGTGGCCGACCGCTTCCGCTCGGCGGCCAGCGCCACGTCCTGGGCGGCGAGCTTCTCGGCGAGCGCCTTCAGCTCGGCCCGGGTCTGCTGCCGCACCTCGGCGGGGACCGGTCGGGGAATCCGATCCGGGTCGAAGGCCAACGCGTTTGCCGGCAACTGCGCCTGGTCGCGGGTGTAGTGCCGGGCGATCCAGTACGTGACGTGGAACAGCTCGCGCAGGACCGGCACCGAGTCTTTGTCGGTCACCGGCGTCTTCTCGTGCACGGCCCGGTTGCCCTGCTTGCGGATGACGTTCATCTTGACCTGGAGGGCGGTGCCCACCATGTTGCGCAACGTCGGCTCGTGGATCTTGCCGGAGAGGTCGTTCCTGTACGGCCGCTTGAGTGTCGCGTCGGCGTCGAAGAGCCAGCCGAGCGCGAGCTCCAGGGTGCGCCGGGCATAGAAACACGAGACCCGCGGGTCGGCGACGGCCAGTCGCTCGGCCCGCAGGGCCTCGTCAAGCAGCTCGGGCCACTCGGCCCGCAGGAACGCGAAGTTGCTCATCGGTTCGTCTACCCCCACAGTGGACAGCCCTAGAGCGTCTCACATCAGAGCAACCTCCGGAAAGCCCGATCCTGCAACGACGCGAACAGCGCATCCAACTCAGCCAGGCTTGCTCGCTGGGCTGCCCGCAACTCCTCGATAGCCTCGATCTGGCGAGCGAACTCCTGCTGCAGTGCAAGAGGGGGAACTTCAACTTCCGCTACCATCAAGCTTGCCTTGGAGATATTGGGCATAGAGCCTGCGGAACCACTGGCCAGTAATTGGATCTGACGCCGCTTGGACGGATATACAAGCAACTGCTGAAGGAACACCTTGTTGATCGCGGCATCGGGATTCAACTCAAGCCTAAATATGAGATCTGGAAGAAGAAGGTTGGATGGCGTCTCTCTGACCAGAGCGCAGGCTCCCACCAGATCCCTTGTATTTTTCCTCGAAAAGAGAAGGTCACCCACCTTGACCGCATGCTCTAATTTCGGTGCAACCCCCACTGGGAGGGCCTTGTTCTCCTTTGCAAGAAATTCGCAGGAGGTTATAGCGCTAAGCTTAAGAACGCCCCATTCACTTTGACTGGCTGGACGACTGAGGCATTGAGGGCTATGGCCGCTATGAATCCGGGAAAGAAGCGAACCCATCGGAGCCCTGGGCCAACTGTGCTCGTTTCGCACCGGATCGCCGAAAGTGTCGAGGAAGATGGATCGAGCAAGTTCGTCGAGTTGAGCTAGGGCTTCGCGGCGCTTGGACCGCAGCTCGTCCGCGCGATCCAGGATCTCCGCAATTCTCCGCTGCTCCTCAACCGAGGGCAGCGAAACTCTCATTTCCTTGAGCTTTTCAACTGGAAAGTTGTCGGCCGTGGTGGCTCGGACCCAACTCAGAATGAGGCTAGAGTTCGCCTTGATTAGCCGCGCGAGATAGTCTGGATGGATCTCCCTACCACAGAGCACGGCCTTCATGTCCTGGTTAATAGCGACAGGGACGCGGCTCACGCCGACAGGAAGGGTGTGCTTCAGCACGCCAGAACGGACGACGACGAGCACTGATCCAGCCGGAACGAGGCGAGCAGCGCTTCCAGCCAGGCCGGCATCAGTTATGTTGACCTGCGCCCTTTCGATGCCCCAGGATTTCATATCCTTCGGGGTCACCCAGGGAATGTCACCACCGAAGTAGTCGGGGTTGTTCCGAGTGGGGGTTCCACCACCGACGAACTTGACCAAGTCAGCCAGGCGAGCAGTCCTTCCCTGGTTCATCCGAGCATCGCCTTCAGATCGGACATGCCCTGCTGGATTTCGGATTCCAGCCTCTCTAGGTCAGACAAGATGTCGAGAGGCAACCGGTGCTCAATCTCCTCGTGCACAACCTCCTTGTAACGGTTGAGGCTGAGGTCGTAGCCCTGCTCGACGATGTCGGCCTTGGGCACACAGAAGCTCTGGTCGGTCCGTGCCCGCTGCAACTCGTCGCCGTCCCGGCGGGACCACCGCGCCAGCGCGTCCGGCAGGTTGTTCTTCGTGTGCTCGCCCTCAGCCAGTGCCACGTCCGGCACCGGCCCAAGCTTCTCGATAGGCAGCAGCGAAGTCCGCTTGTCGTCCAGGCTCCACCCGTCGGCGGTCACCTCGTAGAACCAGACGTTGTCAGTCCCGCCGCTGTTGGTCTTGGTGAAGAGCAGGATCGCGGTGGAGACTCCCGAGTAGGGCTTGAAGGTACCGCTCGGCAGCTTGACCACACCGTCGAGCTTCTGGTCCTCGACCAGCATCCGACGCAGTTCCTTGTGCGCCTTGCTCGGCCCGAAGAGCACTCCGTCCGGCACGATCACCGCCGCCCGCCCGCCGGGCTTGAGGAGCCGGAGAAAGAGGGCGAGGAAGAGCAGCTCGGTCTTCTTGGTCTTGACGATCCGCTGGAGGTCTTTGGACGTGCTCTCGTAGTCGAGGCTGCCGGCGAACGGCGGGTTGGCCAGGATCAGCGAGTACTTCTCAAGATCCTCGTCACTGACGTTCTCGGCCAACGAGTCGCGGTAGCGGATGTCGGGGCTCTCCACCCCGTGCAGCAGCATGTTCATGCTGCCGATCCGCAGCATCGTGCCATCGAAGTCAAAGCCGTGGAACATGCTCTCGTGGAAGTGCTCCCGCTGCTTCGTATCGAGCAGCGCGTCCGGATGGGCACGCCGGACGTACTCGCCTGCCTCGACCAAGAAGCCAGCAGTGCCACAGGCCGGATCGCAAATCTTATCCTGCGGGGTCGGGGCCGTCATCTCGACCATGAGCTGGATGATGTGCCGGGACGTACGGAACTGTCCGTTGTGTCCTGCCGTGGCGATCTTGCTGAGCATGTACTCGTAGAGATCGCCTTTGGTGTCCCGGTCCTCCATCGGAATGTTGTCGAGCATGTCGACCACCCGGCCGAGCAGCACCGGATTGGAGATGGTGAACCGGGCGTCCCTCATGTGATCCGAGTACGTGGACCCATCGCTGCCGAGCTCCCGGAGGTACGGGAAGACCTTGTGGGTAACGGTCTTGAGCATCGTCTCCGTGTCCAGGATCTTGAACCGGGACCATCGGAGTTCCTGCTGGTCCGGCCCGAACCGCAGGGTGACCTGGGCGTCCGGGAAGCGCTCTGCCTTCTTCAGCTCTCGCATCTCCATCTCGTCCAGCCGCTTGATGAAGAGCAGGTAGGTGATCTGCTCGATCACCTCCAGCGGGTTGGAGATGCCGCCTGACCAGAAGGCATCCCAGACGCGATCGATCTTGCTCTTCAGTTCACCGGTTATCACGTGCCTCGTCCCCATGGTGTCGCTTCAGGCTTAGTCCCACAGGTTAGCCCTCTCTCACGGCCAGGCAGGGCGGGCTTGCCGACCATGCTGAGAGGTAGGGCTTGGTGCCTGAGCGTTGTCATCAACCGCCTTGAGTTCCGCTTCGGTAGCAGGGGCAACGCCTGCGGGCCGGGGATCCTGCCCGCCGTCGTCGAAGGCCCGGATCTCGTCCGCTGCCTGCTCTTCCGCCGTGCGAAAAGCGGCGGCGGTGTGGATGACGTCGCGGGCGGCGGCCGACACCCGGCAGTCCGCGACCCGGCAGACCCGGCAGCGGCCGTCCGGGTCGGTGCGGTGGGCGCGGAGGATCGCGCGGGCGGTGAGGACCAACCGGTTGCGGATCTGCGCCAACGACAGGTGCGGCGCGGTCATGGTCAGGTCACCCCGAGGGCGGCGGCGAGCGTGACGATCGTGGCCGGGGCGTGCGGGGTGCGGGCCACCTGGGCGAGCACCTCGCGGGCGGCGGGCCGGTGGCGTACCTCGGCGGGTGCCATCCGGTCGGCGTCGGCGAGCACCCGGCCGGCGTTGGCCGGGTCGTCGGCCTGGAGGTAGGCGCGGGCCGCGTCGATCAGGTTCGCCGCCCGGTGTTCCAGCGGCAGCCACCGCCAGGCGTCCCGCCGGGTCGCCTGCTCGTGCCAGGCCACCGCCTCGCCGGCCTGGCCCAGGTCAAGGGCGGCGGCGGTACGGGCAAGGTCCACCGCCGTCGGCCCGAACGCCGTCCGGTGGTGGTCGTGGCCCTCGCCGACCTGCGCGGCCATCCCGGCGGCCTCGTCGAGCAGGTCGGCGACGGCGCGGTCGTCGCCCCGGCGGGCCGCCCCCAGCGCGGCCTGCACCAGCAACGCTCCGCACAACGACAACTCACCGGGGCCACCATCGCCGGGTCCGAGCAGGGCGATCCGGTACGCGGCGGCGAGCGACGCCGACACCGCCGCGCGGGCCCGCCCCGAGGCGCGGAACACCTGGCCGAGTTGCACCGTGGCGGCGGCGACCAGCAGGGGATCGCCGGCCCCGGTGGCCATCGCCCGGTCGGCGGCCAGCCAACCCAGGTCGACCTCGCCGAGCTTCACCAGCAGCGCGGCGGTGAGCCGGTACACGTCCACCAGCAGCGGCCGGTTCGACTCGTGATCGTCGGCGGAGATCCGCTGCACGCCGGTCAGCAGACCCGGCAACACGTCGACCACCTGCGGGTACCTGGCGTGCTGGAACTGCACCCAGGCGTGCCCGACGTCCCGCACCACCCGGCCGGCCGGCACCGCCGGGCGGGTCGCCGGTCGCCCGAGCGCCATCTCGTACGTCGACAGGGCCGCCCGGATCCGCTCCACCCCTTCGACCCGGGCGGCCGTCGTGGCGGGGCGGGCGTCCCGGCCGAGCAGCACGGCGGTGTCGATCCGCAGCACGGCGGCGATGTCCCGCAACGTCGACACCTTGTCCAGCGACCGGACGCCCCGCTCGATCTTGTCCACCCAGGATTTCGACCGACCGAGCCGATCGGCGAACACCTGCTGCGACAGTTTCCGCCGCCCCCGCCAGTACGCCACCCGCCGGCCGACCGGCAGCAGCTCACTGCTGTCCACGACGCCACCGCCGGTCCGGCACCGCCCGGGTGGTCTCCTCGGCCGGTATCCGCTCCGCCTCGGCCTGGGCGAGGATCCGTTGCCGGGCCGCCTCACGTTCCGCCGCCTGGATCTGCTCGCCCCGGTCGTCGTGGTCGGACCCGCGCCGCGCCGTCACGACCAGCACCCCGCCCGGTACTCCCCAGCCAGGGTCAGCAGCGGCCGTTCCGGCAGGTCGGGCACCCGGGCCACCCCTATCGCCCGGTACGCCGCGACGCGTTCGGCGTGGCTCGTCGCCGGCCGGAGACGGTCGAGCGGGTTCACCCGCCGCCGCCCGAACGGCCAGAGTTTCGCCAGCAGACCGGAGCGATCCGGGTTCTTCGCATGCCGAGCCATGGGGCCTCCCGAGAGTCCACAGACAGGAGCGTCGGCCGTGGGGGTTCGTGGCCTAACGCCTACTTACCGCTACTCAGCAGACCTGATCATCAACCCCCTGTCAAGTATGACAGTGGCTATGCCTACTGGCTCTGATGCTTCTTCAACAGCGCTAATAGGTGACCTGGCCCTGTCTTCCGAGTTCGTAAGGGGGTCAGCTCAGCATGCTTCGATAGTGAGTTGGCGGCGGAGGCTGTACGGGAGCGCGGAGCTGCAAGAGCGCTTGGGCGTGTCCCGTGTCCGCATCGTCCAGCTCACCACCCGGCCCGACTTCCCCGAGCCCTTCGATCGGCTGGCGGGCGGGGCGGTATGGCTCGTGGAGGACGTGGAAGCCTGGATCACGGAGCACCAGCCATGGAAGGCTCGGGGCGCGGATGAGCCGCCCCCGCCGGAGAACTGAACGACCAGAACCTGTGGGTCGCAGTGGCGGTATCCCTGCGCGGCCGATACCCCAACTTCGCCCCAACCGAGTCGATCACGGTAAGCGCGGCGGTCAGTGGAGCAGTCCCCCACAACTACGCGACCTCCGCGATGGGGTGGCCGTCCGGGACAGCAAGGACAAGTCCGGCCCCTCGCTGGCCTTCGACGCCCAGGGCTGGCGCACCTTCGTCGACTCCCTCAAGCACAACTGACGTTGCCCGTCGTACCGACTGCGGAAGTGGCACGCACCGGCCCCGTCTCGGGAGCCCGGGGCACGCTGCGGTGCGGACGAACCGCCGCCCGAGAGTTGAGCGGCCAAACCCGTGGGCCGAAGTAGCGGTATTCCTGGACGGTTGACACCCCAACTTCGCCCCAACCGAGTCGATCAAGGTAGGCGCGGCGGTCGAATACGCCCAAGAAGCATCTGGGCCTGACCCGGGTTGACGGATATCCCGTTTTCGTGCCGCTACGAGACGTCGAAGAGCCGGAGGCCGTCGTACTCGGCGAAGTCGGCATAGTCCTTGTCGTTGAAGGTCGCCAGCGGCAGCCGATCGACCAGACAGCACGCCGCGATCCAGGAGTCATTCGTCGGCCGGGGCCGCCCGCGATGTTGCGCCCGAGCCTGAAGATGGCCCCAGGTCGTCGCCACCGCCTCGTCGAAGGGGAGCAGCACCACGCCGGATCGCCACTGCGCGAGGTCGGCCAGCTTGCGTGGCCCCCAACTCCTCAGCGCAGTCCACTTGGTCAGTTCCCCGAGCGTGACGAAGGTGATGCACAGGGTCTTACCGACCAGTCGGGTGCGGAGCCTGTCGTGTAGCCGGCCGCGCAGAATGGCCGACGCGACGTCGGTGTCCAGGACTACCAGGCTCACGCGGCGGTGGCCCGGCGGGAGGCATACAGATCAGCGAGAAAGTCGTCCAGCTCGTCGTCGGACTCGAACAGGCCCGGCCGTGCGAGGTCGTCGACGGAGGCGATTGGCCGGACACCCTGGCGACGGGCCGTCTCCTCGGCCGGTACGTGCTCAGCGGTCGGCCACTCAGGCATCTGCTCGGCGCTGCTCGACATCCCGGCTCACCTCCTGCGTCTTGGATCGTCGCCTATTCTCGCACCTCTGACGTCCAGGCGTCCGCATGTCAGGGCCAACTGTCAGTCGTCTTCCGTCACACCCTTCGCGCGGCTGTGACCTGGACTGTTGTCGTGGTTTGGCCAGCTCGCTGGGGCGTCGGTGCCAGCGACGGCGACGGGCCGCGCATGCCCACCTGGGCGCGTGCGCGGCCCGCCTCGCCCGTGGCCGAACGTCGATGCTGGACCCTCCTTGCCAGCAGGCCCTACCGGTAGACGATGTTTGACGACGTGTACTTGCAGTACGTCCCGTCGGGCCCGCTGCCGGTCTTGACGGGTTCGGCACCGGAGCTGTTGCCCGTGTAGCGGTCGCAGATGGAGATCTTCCGGCTGCTGTCGCCGTAGATGGTGATGCCCGAGAACGTCGCGGTGTCGCCGTAGTTGGTGTTGATGCCGGCGAGCACCTTGCCGGGGGCGGTCACCGTGACGTTCTGGATGACGACGGTCCGCTTGTACTGGGTCGAGCAGTTGCCGCACGACCGGTACAGCTTGCCGAAGTTGCTGACGTCGAAGTTCTTGATGGTCAGCTTGCCGCCGCCGTTGTGCTGGAACACCTTGTCCGAGGCGGACCGCGCACCGCCGCCGTCGACGGTGTAATTCGCCGACGAGCCGCCCTTGAACGTGGCTGCGTCCTCGCCGACGTCCTCCCACCACACGTTGATCAGCATGCAGCTGCCCTTACAGTGGATGCCGTCGGCGGCCGGCGAACCGATGATCACGTTTTTGATCGTCGCGCCGTCGGCCAGCTCGAAGATCGGCTTCTGGCTCTCGCTCTGACCGCCGTCACCCATCGCGCCGCCGGCCTTGTAGCGGACCAGGCCGAAGTCCCGGGTGCCGCTGATCGACTGGGTGTTGGTGACGGTGGTGGTGCTCTTGGCGGTGGGCCAGGTGGCGGCCTGGGCACCGGTCTGGGTGACGACCAGGCCGGCGGCGACCAGCCCGACGGTGGCGAACGGCAGCAGGGCGACCTGCCACCGCCGGCGGCGCGGCGTCGCGCCGTTGTCACGTGTGCTCACGTGTCCTCCGAGACGGGTAATGGGACGGGGTGGTGGCGGACAGCCGGTCCGCACGCGCAGGGGCGCCTGCCGAAGTGCCGCAACAAGCTTGGAAAGCGCTTACCTGTGGCCGCCACACTACGACACCTTTCGATGTGCCGAAAGGGTTTCGCTCGGCTGTGGCCGACGCGCATTCCTACGGGTGTTCCGCGCGTTCCTGTCGGAGTTGTTCGAGGACACGGGTGTCGGCTTCGAGGTCGGGGTGGTCGACCTGCCGGTCGAGGTCGACGACGTGTTCGAGTTCCCGAATCGCCTGGTCGAGGTCACCGCCCGCCCGGAGGGCCATCGCGATGTTGTATCGGGTGACGGCTTCGCCGGCTCGGTCGCCGACTTCCCGCTGGATGGGGAGGGCTTGGTGGTAGTGCTCCAGGGCCCGTTGCCGATCCCCCAGGCTGTCGTGCACGAGGCCGATGTTGTTGAGGGTGACGGCTTCGCCGGCTCGGTCGCCGACTTCCCGCTGGATGGGGAGGGCTTGGTGGTAGTGCTCCAGGGCCCGTTGCCGATCCCCCAGGCTGTTGTACACGCGACCGATGTTGTTGAGGGTGGCGGCTTCGCCGGCTCGGTCGCCGACTTCCCGCTGGATGGGGAGGGCTTGGTGGTAGTGCTCCAGGGCCCGTTGCCGATCCCCCAGGCTGTCGTGCACGAGGCCGATGTTGTTGAGGGTGGCGGCTTCGCCGGCTCGGTCGCCGACTTCCCGCTGGATGGGGAGGGCTTGGTGGTAGTGCTCCAGGGCCCGTTGCCGATCCCCCAGGCTGTTGTACACGCGACCGATGTTGTTGAGGGTGACGGCTTCGCCGGCTCGGTCGCCGACCTCCCGCCGGATGGGGAGGGCTTGGTGGTAGTGCTCCAGGGCCCGCTGCCGATCCCCCAGGCTGTCATACACGCGACCGATGTTGTTGAGGGTGACGGCTTCGCCGGCTCGGTCGCCAACTTCCCGCCGGATGGGGAGGGCTTGGTGGTAGTGGTCCAAGGCCCGTTGCCGATCCCCCAGGCTGTCATACACGCTGCCGATGTTGTTGAGGGTGGTGGCTTCGCCGGCTCGGTCGCCGACTTCCCGCTGGATGGGGAGGGCTTGGTGGTAGTGGTCCAAGGCCCGCTGCCGATCTCCCAGGTTGTCGTACACGCGACCGATGCTGGTGAGGGTGGCTGCTTCGTTCCCCCGGTGGCCGGCCTGTTGGTACATGGTCAGGGCCTGCTGGTAGTCCTCCAGCGCTGGCCGGGGTCGGCCCGTCGACGACCGCGCCCACCCACGGTCGTACAAGGAGCCGGCGTCCGGGCCGAGGGTCAGGGTGGCGGTGGCCATGGCCTCGACGGCGGCGAACCGGGAGGTACGCAACCACACCCGACACACCCGGTCACCGACCTCCCGGGCGATCTCCGGCTGTCGGCCGGCGACCGCGAGCCGATGGACCTCCACGCGTCGGGCGATGGTGGTCGCCGCAGCGGGGTTGACGGGGCGTTCTCGATCCTCCATCGCCGGTCCACCTCGCTCTTCCTGCTGCTCCCGTTGTCGAGGATAGGACGGTGACACCACAGGCGTACGGGCGGTGGCGTCGGTCGTCGTTGTTCTTTCCCCGATGACCGGGGGCGCGGTCGATGAGTCGGAAAGCTGTCACCTGAGCCCGGTTCTCCGAGAGGTCCCGGGACGCGAATGAAACGTACAGTAGCCGCCAAGGTCCGTACCGTTGATCGTCCGGCTGGTCCGGCGGGGGGGCGGTCATGGGCCGGTGTGACCAGGTGTGTCGGGGAGGGTGCGGGCGATGGCGAACGCCACAGTGGAGGTTTCCGGGGCGCAGGCCGCGAGCTGGGCGGCGGAACTGCGGGCCGCGCTGGTCGGTGCCGTGGGCCCCGACGGCAGCGTGTCGCCGGTGCAGGTGCAGCGTTCGGCCGAGATGGTGATCGCGGTGATCGGGCTGGTGTTCTCCGGGGTCGGTGCGGCCAAGACGATCACCGAGTGGTGGGGTGCCCGCCGCCGGGACGGCGCTGCGGTCACCGTGCTGCTGCCCGACGGCACCCGGATCGAGCTGGCCGAGGGCAGCCAGGCCCGGTTGGAGATCGCCATGCGGCAGGACGACACCGGGCCGCACTGACCTGACCACCACGACGGGGATGGGCAGATGAGCACCTTCGACCTGGAGGTCTTCGCGCAGACCTCGAACCACTACGAGCTGCGGCTGTCCGCCGACGGCCAGCCACCCCGGACCCGCAACCTGGACCGGGCCGCGGTCGACGAGCTGATCACCCTGGTACGCCGCGACTACAGCACCGACGCCACCGCCTACAAGGTGTACGGCGCGACCCGGCTGGCCGAGTTGGGCACCCGGCTGGCGGAGTTCCTCGACGGCGACGAGCGGTGGCTCGCCCCGATGCTGGCCCACCCCGCCGGGGCGGCACTGCGGATCAGCGCCGAACAGCGGCTGCGGCACCTGCCGTGGGAGTTGCTGGCCCGGGAAGGAGCGTTCCTGACCGTGGCCGGGCGGGCACCGCTGTTGCCGGTCCGGGTGGTCGGCGAACACGCGGCGTTGCCCGGTCCGGTCGAGCCCGGCAACCGGCCGTTGCGGGTGCTGTTCATGGCGGCCTCGCCCGAAGGTGTCGAGCCGGTGCTCAACTTCGAGGCCGAGGAGGCGGCGATCCTGGCCGCGACCCGGCGCACCGGCACCGATCTGGTGGTGGAGGAGAGCGGCACCCTGGAGGGGCTACGTTTCCTCAGCCGTGACTACGGGCCGGGTCACTTCGACGTGCTGCACCTGAGCGGGCACGCCACAACCGCCGGTGGGCAGCCGGTCTTCCTGCTGGAGGACGAGTACGGTGCGCCCACCAGGGCGACGGCCGACCAGCTCGCCGAGGCGATGCAGGGCCACTGGCCGAGGCTGGTGTTCGTCTCCGGCTGCCTCACCGCCGACGCCCCGGAAGGCGGCGTGTTCCCGTCGATGAGTGAGAGCCTGGTGCAGGCCGGTGCCCCTGCCGTGCTGGGCTGGGCGCTGCCGGTCGGGGACGTTTCCGCCACCGACTTCGCCGCCGCGCTCTACCAGGCTTTGGCCGACGGCGGGTCGTTGGACCGGGCCATCATCACGGCCCGCCGCCACCTGTTCCACGACAGGAAGAGCAGCTACTGGCATCTGCTCCGCGTCTACGCCGACCGGTCCCCGCTGGCACCCCTGGTCACCCCGCTGCACACCAGGGGTCGCAAGCGGTTGCAGGTACGCGCCGCCGACCAGCAGTTCCTGGACCCGCAGACCCAACTGTCCCGGGTCGCCTCCCGCGCCGAGTTCGTCGGCCGGCGGCGGGTCATCCAGCGCTGCCTACGCGTCCTGCGGCAACCCGCCGACACCCCCGGCGCGGCCCAGGGCCTGCTGCTGGCCGGCATGGGCGGGCTCGGCAAGAGCAGCCTCGCCTCCCGGCTCCTGGAACGCATGCCCACCCACCAGCGCGCCGTCTGGTACGGCCGGGTCGACGCCATCAAGTTCCGCGAATTGATCGACAAGGTCCGCTTCGACGACCCTGACCAGAGGACCGAGGCCGCCAAACTCCTCGACAACGAGCAGCTCCCGCTTCCGATTCGGCTGCGGTACCTGCTCGACGTCGACGGGCCGCTCGGCGGGACACCCTGCCTGTTCGTGTTCGACGACTTCGAGACCGGCAACCTCGACACCCGCGACGACGGCAGCCGGGTCCTCGCCCCGGCGATGGCCGAGATCCTGCCCGCCCTGCTCACCGCCATCCGCGACACCGGCAGCCCGAGCCGCGTCGTCATCACCAGCCGCTACCGCTTCCCTACCCCGGCCGGCACCACCCTCGCCGTCGAGGCCCTGGAAACCCTCACCCCCGTCGAGCAGACCAAAAAGATCGCAAACCTGACCAACCTGCGCCCCGAATCCACCATCAACCCCACCATCCGGACCCGGGCGATCGAGGCCGCCGCCGGCAACCCCCGCCTGCTCGACTGGCTCAACCGGATCGTCGGCGACGCCACCCTCGACGTCGACGGCCTGCTCGCCGCCATCGAGGGCGAAACCGACCGGTTCCGCCGCGAGACGGTCCTCGCCGACAACCTGCTCGACTCCCAGCCCCTCGAACTGCGCCGCATGCTCGCCCGGGTCAACGTCGTCGAACTACCGATCCCCGCCGACACCGTCCACGCCCTGCACCAGCACCCCGAAGCCGCCCGGCACCTCCAGCGGGCCGTCGAACTCGGCCTGCTCGAAGAGGGCACCGACCCCGAAACCCGCGAACCCCGCTACTACGTCTCCAACGTCCTGCACCCCCTCGTCCGCCCCCTGCTCACCGACGACGAACACACCGAGGCGTGCGCCGCCGCCGCCCGCTCTCTCTACCAACTCTGGGTCCTCGCCCCCACGGCCGCCGATGGTCACTGACCCGAGGACCCTCGCCCGCTGGGTCGAGGTGTACCGGCTCGCCGTCGCCGGCCGACAGCCGGAGATCGCCCGGGACGTCGGTGACGGGGTGTGTCGGGTGTGGCTGGCCACCTCGCGGTTCGCCGAGGTAGAGGCGATGGCCACCGCGACCCTGACCCTCGGTCCGGACGCCGACGCCCTCTACCAGCGTGGCTGGGCGAGGTCGTCGACCGGTCGACCCTGGCCGGCTCTGGCGGACTACCAGCAGGCCCTGACCATGTACCAACAGACCGGCCACCGGGGCAACGAGGCCGCCACCCTCACCAGCATCGGCCGGGTGTACTACGGGCTAGGGGATCGGCCGCAGGCTCTCGACCACTTCCACCGGGCCCTCACCATCCAGCGGGAGGTCGGTAACCGGGCTGGCGAAGCCACCACCCTCAACAACCTCGGCAGCGCGTACGCCGGGCTGGGGGATCGGCGACGGGCTCTCGACTACTTCCACCGGGTCCTGCCCATCCGACGGGAGGTCAACGACCGGGCTGGCGAAGCCACCACCCTCAACAACATCGGTACCGTGTACGACAGCCTGGGAGATCGGCGACGGGCTCTCGACTACTACCACCGGGCCCTGCCCATCCGACGGGAGGTCGACGACCGGGCCGGCGAAGCCACCACCCTCAACAACATCGGCCACGTGTACGACAGCCTGGGAGACCGACAGCGGGCCCTCGATCACTACGATCGGGCCCTGCCCATTCAACAGGAGGTCGGCGATCGGGCCGGCGAAGCCACCACCCTTTGTAACATCGGCCGCGTACACAACGGATTGGGGGATTGGCAGCGGGCTCTCGACCACTTCCACCGGGCTCTGCCCATCCGGCAGGAGGTCGGCGACCGGGCCGGCGAAGCCACCACCCTCTCCGACATCGGCCACGTGTACGACAGCCTGGGAGACCGACAGCGGGCCCTCGATCACTACGATCGGGCCCTGCCCATTCAACAGGAGGTCGGCGACCGGGCCGGCGAAGCCACCACCCTCAACAACATCGGCAGCGTGTACAACGGTCTGGGAGATCGGCAGCAGGCTCTCGACCACTTCCACCGGGCCCTGCCCATCCGGCAGGAGGTCGGCGACCGGGCCGGCGAAGCCGTGACCCGGTTCAACATCGCGATGGTCCACCGGGCGGTCGGTGACCTCGACCAGGCGATCCGCGAACTCGAACACGTCGTCGACCTCGACCGACAGGTCGACCACCCCGACCTGGAAGCCGACACCGCCGTCCTCGAACAACTCCGCCGAGAACGCGCGCAAGGGTAGGGTTCCGCACCGCCTGCGGATGCTTGACGCAGTGCCGGCCCCTACAGCGAGGCGCGGGCCGAGAAGGCGATGCTGGCCAGCAGGAACCCGCCGTTGACCACCGTGAACGCCACGATCACCCAGAACACCAGCGCCGGGACGAGCATCAGCACCAACCCCGCCACGAAGATCACCGCGCCGTAGTCGCGGACCAGCTTGACCAGGCGTACCGGCAGGGAGGTGGAGGTGACCATGCTGGCGGCGTTCGGGCCGGACTGCATCACCGAGGTCACCAGGTTGACCATCCAGGTGCCGGCGAAGGTCGCCACCAGCCAGGTCGGCGTGGAGGGGCGCTGCGCCACGGCGGTGGCGGATAGGGCGGCGACCAGGGCGATCTGGGCGGCCACGTCACAGAGCACGTCGACCCGGGCACCCGCCGCGCTGCCCTGACCGGTCACCCGGGCGAGCTGCCCGTCGGCGCAGTCCAGGGCGTACGCCACCTGCCAGCCGACCAGCGCGACCAGCCCGACCAGCCAGGCCGGTACGGTGCCGGCGGCGACCCGGTCGGCGAGCGCCACCACGGTCACCGAGGCGGCCAGGCCGAGCACCAGGTTGGTGATGGTCAGCGCGGTCGGGCGCAGCCCGAGGCGCTGGGCGACCAGGGCGAAGACGGCACCCAGCCACTGGCTGACCGACTCACTGAACAGGCCGCCGCCCCGGTTGACCCGGTGGAAGTCGGCAACGGTGGGACGGGGTTCAGCCACTGTGGTCGCGGAGTGCACCGGCGTAGTCTGCCAGCCGCTCGCGCGTCTCGGTAACCGACATGGCCAGGTGCTCCAGGATGGTGTACCGGTCGGGACGGGTGGCCGGGGCGAACTGCACCGCCTCGACGAACTGGTCGTCGGTGAGGCCCACGTCGGCCGGGTGCCGGGGCAGCCGGTGCCGGCCCAGGCAGGCCGCCATCTCGGCGAAGCGCCGCTCGTCACCGCGCAGGAACGTGCAGAACAGCGCGCCGAGCCCGGCCAACTCGCCGTGCGACGAGGTACCGGGGAAGAGGGCGTCGACGGCGTGCATGATCTCGTGGCAGCCGCCGCTTGCCGGTCGGCTGCTGCCGCAGACGGCCATCGCCAGGCCGCTGGAGATCAGCGCCTCGGCCAGCACCGTCACGAACGCGTCGTCGGTCATGTCGCCGGTGTGCGCGAGCACCGCCTCCGCGCCCATCCGGGCCAGCGACGCGGCGAGCCCGTCGACCGGTTCGCCGCGTACCTGGCGGGCCAGTTCCCAGTCGGCCAGGGCGCTGATGTTGCTGACCACGTCGCCGATGCCGGCCCGGTTGTGCTGGTCGGGGCCGGCTGCCACGAAGTCCAGGTCGACGATCACCGCGATCGGGATGTGCACCCCGTAGGAGCCCTTGATGCCGCCGGTGATCAGGCTGGCGACCGGGGAGGCGATGCCGTCGTTGGCGAGGCTGGTCGCCATCGTCACCATCGGCAGGCCGCGCCGGGTGGCGGCGTACTTCGCCACGTCGATGGTCTTGCCGCCGCCGATGCCGACCACCGCGTCGTACGAGCGTTCGCGGAGCTTGCCGCCCAGCTCGTCGGCGGCGTCGAGGGTGCCGCCGGCCACGGTGAACACGTCCGCCGAACGCAGCGACGGCCGCAGCAGGTCGGCGATCTGCCCGCCCTGACCGGGGCCGACCACCACCGCCACGTCGCCGCCGGCGGAGATCCGCCCGTCGGCGAGGATCGTGGCCAGGTCGGCGACCGCGCCGCGCCGCACGTCGATGTGCAGCGGCGTCAGGATGGTACGGGCTAGTAGCGGCACGCGATCTCCCGCGCCCGGGTCAGGTCGTCGTGGTTGTCGACCTCGACCCAGGAGACGTCCCCGATCGGCGCGGCCCGCACCTCGCCACCCCGGTCGGCGAACTCCTGGTAGCCGTCCTCGTAGTAGAGGTTCGGGTCCCGTCGCCAGGTCGCCTCCAGCGCGTCGGCGAGCGCCCCGGCCACCTGCGGTTCGATCAGCGTCGCGCCGATGTACTCGCCGTACGCCTCGCCCGGGTCCATCAGCTTGGTGATCCGGGTGAGCTGGCCGGCGGCGTCGAAGGTGGTCTTCATCTCCTCGTCGGCCAGCGCCTTGAGGGTGTCGACCGCCAGCAGGATGCCCGGCCCGCGCTCGGCCAGCAGGGTCTTCTCCACGCTCACCGGGTGCACGGTGTCGCCGTTGACCAGCAGCACGCCCCGGGTGAAGTGCTCCCGGGCCAGCCACAGCGAGTACGCGTTGTTCCACTCCTCGGCCTTGTCGTTGTGCACCAGGGTGAGGGTGACGCCGTACTTCTCCTGAAGGGCCGCCTGCCGCTGCACGACCGCGTCGGCGGCGTAGCCGACCACGATCACGATCTCGGTGAGCCCCACCTCGGCCAGGTTGCGCAGCGCGATGTCCAGGATGGTGGTCTCACCGTCCACCGGCACCAACGCCTTGGGCAGGGTGTCGGTGTACGGGCGCAGTCGGCGTCCCGCACCGGCCGCGAGCACCATCCCGATCATGCGGGGCCTCCCTCGTACGACTCCAGGTCACCGTGGAGGATAGCCCCGCGCAACCGGCCGGCCGCCGTCAACCGGGAGTTCACCCGGGCCGGGCGGGGGTTCAGCCGGGCAGGGCGGCCAGGTCGGCGAGCACGCACAGCCGCTCGTCGGCGGTCAGCGTGGCGTACGGGCCGGCCGCCCGACGGTCGGTTTCCAGCTCGATGGCCCGCCGTTCCGGGCCGTCCGGCAGCTTGCCGACGCTGCCGGCGGTGTGCCCGGCGGCGGTCCACGCCTGCGCGTACGCGTCGGCCCGGTGGTACCGCAGCGCGCCGATCCGGTTGAGCAGCAGCACGCCCGGCGGGGTGCCGTCCGGCTCGTACGGCGGAGCCACCGCCGCGAATGCGGGCCCCGGCCCGGCGTCCGGCTCCCCGGCCAGCAGCACCGCGTACGCCACCACCCGCCCGTACGCCTCGACGAGCCGGCGCACCCGGTCGTCGTGTCCGGCCCACAGTTCCTCGGTCACCTCGGCGTGCACCTGGTACAGCTCGGTGAGGAAGTCGACGCCGCGTTCGGTGGCGGTGATCCCGCCGTCGGGCCGGCGGGCGATCGTGCCGTGGGCGACCTGCTTGTCCAGCGCCCGTTGGCAGGTGGCCGGGTCGCGGTAGCGGTTGACGGCGGCGAAGCCGGCCCGGTCGACGGTGCCGCCCGGCGCGGCGAGCCGGGTGCGGAACTCCACCAGGAAGCCGGTGGCGGCGGGCCCGCCGTACCGTTGGCTCAGTTCGGCGCCGCCGCCGTCGCGGCCGGCGAGCATCCCGGCCACGAACGCCCGCTCGACCGCCGGGGCGACCAGCCCGGCGAAGCGGTGCGGTGCCAACTCGACGCCATCGTCCGTGATCAACGCGCCGGCGCTGCGGAGGGGCTCGGTGGGCACGCTTCGACAGTAGCGAGCGTCGACCGGCCGCGCCGATGTCCGGTCCCGTCCCGACCTGCACCGGAGTCGACCGGTTCGCCCCCTCCCGCCCGGCCGCCGGGCCGGGCCGGATGCCGCCGGGCTGCCCGCATGTTGAACTTGGCGTGTATGCCGGCCGGAGCGGCCCGGCCAGGCCCTAGGCTCGTGCGCATGACCGCCGAGCAGCTGATCTCGTTCGCCCGTGGCGCGCCCTCGCTGGACATCGTGGATGTCGAGGGGCTCAAGGCCGCCGCCGTCCGTGCCTTCGACGCCGACCCCGCCGGGGTCACCGCCTACGGCACCTCCGTGGGTTACCCCCCCTTGCGGAAGTGGATCGCCGAGAAGCACGGCGTCGAGGCGGATCAGGTGCTGGTCACCAACGGCTCGCTGCAGGCCGACGCGTTCCTCTTCGACCACCTGGTCCGGCGCGGGGACGCCGTGGTGGTGGAGCGTCCGACGTACGACCGGACCCTGCTCAACCTCCAGCGGATGGGCGGCGAGATCCACGGCGTGGGCATCGAGCCGGACGGCCTGGACACCGCCGAGCTGCGCAAGCTGCTGGAGTCCGGGGTACGCCCCCGGCTGGCCCACGTGATCCCGAACTACCAGAACCCGGCCGGGGTGACCCTCTCCCTGGACAAGCGCCGTGAGCTGCTCGACCTCGCCGCCGAGTACGGCTTCACCATCTTCGAGGACGACCCGTACGCCGACATCCGGTTCCGGGGCGAGCCGCTGCCGTCGATGCTGTCGATGGACACCCGGGGTGTGGTGGTGCACGCGTCGAGCTTCACCAAGACCGTCTGTCCCGGGGTGCGGGTCGGTTACCTGGTCGGGCCGGCGAGCCTGATCGCCGACATCGCCAAGAAGGCGACCAGCCTGTACATCTCGCCGGGCATGGTGGCGCAGTCGATCGTGCACCAGTTCTGCGTCTCGGGTGACATCCAGCGGTCGATCGCCACGGTGTCGTCGGCGCTGGGTGAGCGGGCCGGGGTGCTGGCCGAGTCGCTGCGCCGGCACCTGCCCGAGACGACCTTCGTCGAGCCGGACGGCGGCTACTTCCTCTGGGTGGAGTTCCCCGACGACGTGGACGTGGACCGGTTGGCGCCGGCCGCCGCCGAGCGGGGTGTCGCCGTGGTCAAGGGCAGCGACTTCATGGTCGACGGCGGGCGGCACGCGTTGCGGCTGGCGTTCTCCGCGGTGACCGCGGACCGGATCGACGAGGGTGTGCGCCGGCTCGCGGACGCGGTGGCGGCGATCCGCGGCTGAAATATCTGTCGGGTTTCTGACAAAAGTACGACGTCGGCCGGTCGAGGGCTCCCCTCGACCGGCCGGGCGACCCACAATGCTGCGAGCGTCACTCACGTTCGGCCGGTGACCCGGTCGTACCCGCCGGACGGGTGGGTGACGCGGCAGCATTACCCCGCCCCCAGCGGTGCCGGGTGGGTCGGGTCGGCCCCTCACCCCCCGAACGCGGTCCGACCCGCCCGGCGCCCACACCCCGATCGGCCGAGCGCCACCGCGCCCGGGGCGGCGTAGCCTGCAAGCCGCAGCAGGACACCCGGGAGGGGGAACGCCATGACGGACCGGGCGGCACGGGAGCGGTCGGCGACACTCCACGGCGGTCGGGTGCTGAACCCCCGCGCCTGGGCGTCCCCGGTGCGCGCGATGTCCCGCATCCTCAACGCCGACGGCTCCCCCCGCACCCCCGCGCCCGCCGGCCCGGGACGCAGCGGGGTGGTCGACTGCGGCCTCTACGTCGACGGCGAACGCCGCCCCGGCCAGTGGCAGTACGCCGAGGCGCTGGCCGCCGCCCGCGAGGAACGCGACGGGTTCGTCTGGCTGGGGCTGCACGAACCGGAACTGGCCGAGATGACCGCCATCGCCGAGACGTACGGCCTGCACGAACTGGCCGTCGAGGACGCGGTGAAGGCCCAGCAGCGGCCCAAGCTGGAGCGCTTCGGCGAGGTCAGCTTCCTGGTGCTGCGCACCGCCCGGTACTGCGAGCACACCGAGCTGACCGAGACCTCCGAGGTGGTGGAGACCGGCCAGGTGATGCTGTTCATCGGGCCGAACTTCCTGATCAGCGTCCGGCACGGGGACGCCTGCCGACTGTCGCCCGTCCGGGCCGACCTGGAGGCCAAGCGGGACCTGCTGCGGCACGGCCCGTGGGCGGTGGCGTACGCGATCACCGACCGGGTGGTGGACCTCTACCTGGAGGTGGCCGACCAGCTGGAGGACGACCTCGACGTGCTGGAGGCCGACGTCTTCGACAGGCAGAGCAGCGGGCGGATCCAGCGGATCTACCAGATGAAGCGGGAACTGGTCGAGTTCAAGCGGGCGGTGATCCCGCTGCAACGGCCGCTGCTGACGCTGACCGCCCAGGTCAACCGCGAGGTGCCGCAGGAGGTACGACGGTACTTCCGCGACGTGCAGGACCACCTCAGCCGCACCGTCGAGCAGGTCAACTCCTACGACGACCTGCTCAACTCGATCCTCCAGGCCCGGCTGGCGCAGGTCACCGTCGACCAGAACAACGACATGCGCAAGATCGCCGCGTGGGCGGCCATCGCGGCGGTCTGGACCGCGTTCGCCGGGGTCTACGGCATGAACTTCGAGAACATGCCCGAGCTGAAATGGACGTACGGCTATCCGGGGGTGCTCGCGTTGATGCTCGCCATCTCGCTGGCGCTCTACCGGTGGTTCCGCCGCAACGGCTGGCTCTGACCGCCCACCGGTCAGTGGGTCGGGGCGGTGGCCGGGGTGGCCGCCGCCATCAGCTCGGAGACGGTGACGAACTCGAAGCCCTGCCGGCGCAGTCCGGTGATCATCGCGGCCAACCCCCGGATCGCGACCAACCGGTCCGCCGGCCCGGTGTCGTGGGCGAGCAGGATGGTGCCCGGCTCGCAGGAGTCGACGATGTAGTCGACCAGGCCGTCCGGATCATGGGTGAACCGGGATTCGAGCATCTGCCGGTTCCACAGGACCACCTGGTAGCCGAGGTCGTTGGCGGCGAGCAGGGTGCTGCCGGCGAGGTGCCCGTACGGCGGGCGGAGCAGGGTGGGCTCCCGGCCCCAGAGCCGGGTCAGCTCGTTGTGCGCCCGGCTGATCGCGGTGCACGCCTGCTCGTAGGTCATCTTCGCGAGGTCCTGGTGGGCCCAGGTGTGGTTGCCGACCTCGTGACCGTCGAGCCGGTGCGCCACCAGCCGGCCGTACTCGCGGGCGCGGCGGCCGACCATGAAGAAGGTGGCCGGGGTGTCGGTCTGCGCGAGGATCGACAGCACCCGGGGGGTCCAGTTCGGCGCGGGCCCGTCGTCGAAGGTGAGCGCGATCAGCCGGCGGGTGGTGTCGACGCTCCACACCACGTCGACCCGGGACGACCGGGGCGGGGTGCGCCTGTCGGCGTGCACGGTGGCGGCGTACCCGCCGTAGACGGGCAGCTTGCTGTCGGCGGTCGCCTCGGCATACCCCAGCTCGCCGGTCAGCGCCACGCCCGCGCCGGCCAGGGCGGCGGCGGTGCCGGAGAGCACCCGTCGTCGGGACAGCGCCCGGTCACGCCCGGCCGGGGGCTCTCCCGGACGCTCGGCGGACTGGTCCCAGCGCCCCGTCGAGGGGACGCCGTTCGGCTCCGGAGCCGGACGCTCCGGGTCGGTGGTCGACGACATACGAGCACTGTAGGAGCCGCAAGCCCGTCGGGTGGACCCGTAACGGTCGGGGGTAACCCTGAAAATTCCTTACGTTCTCGTGGGGGTCGCCGCCCTGGGCAGGCCGGATGACGGTGCCGGGCCGTACCGTGCGGGGGGCTGCCGGTGCCGGCGGCGCGTCGTCGTTGCGGACGGCCCGGGACCCGGCGGGCCCCGGAAGCCGGCTGCGGCGCGGGACGACCCGTCAGGTCGTGCCGCGCCGCCGACGTGGTGCGGGGGATCAGCGCCGGGTGCTGGACTGCGCCGCGCTCCGACCGGCGTCGAGCGCCTTGCCGAGGTCGTCGGCCGGCCGGCCGGAGACGTCGGTGGCACCCTCGGCGACCGAGGGGACCTTGTCGTTCGGGTGGATCACCGGCTTGCCGGCCGGGGTGCCGGCCGCCACGGCGGAGCTGCCGACGCCGGTGGCCGGGGTGGCCGAACCGGAGGGCGTGGTGCCGCCCGCCGACGGGGTCTCCACCACCAGGATGTCGACGTCGTCGCGGGGGGCGTCGACGCCGGCGGCGGCCGATGCGGTGGAGGCGCCGGCGGCGGCCGATGCGGTGGGGGTGGCCGAATCAGTGGAGGCACCGGAGGTCGACGACGGGACGGGGGCGGTGCCGATGCTGCGGGTCGGGTCGTACTCGGCCCACTCCTGCTGCTCGCGGCGGCGACGCAGGGCCATCGCGCCGGCCACCCCGGCGACCGTGCCGGCGACCAGCAGGCCCGCCATCATGCCGCGCGAGGTCTGCTTCTTCTTCCGGGCCTTCGGGCTCTTCGCCTTGATCTTCTTGCTCACCTTGGCCTGCTTGGCGGCGGCGGCCTTCTTGCCGGCCAGCGCCTTGCCGGCGGCCTCGGCCTGGGCGTTGCGCACCGCCAGGGCCACCGGGGCGAGCGCGGCGGCCGTCGTCGCCAGGCCGCTGGAAGCCCGGTCCCGCACCGCGACCGCGGTCGGCGCGACGGCGCTGCGGGCCGACTGGACCCGCGGGCCGACCGTGGCGCCGGCGCCCTTCGCCGCGTGCGTGGCCGCCTGCCTCAGGTGACCGATGCCCTGGTGCAGCTCCACCTTTGCCAGCTGCCCCTGGGTCTTGCGCCGCCCGATTCCAAACACGGTCCCACCTCCTGGGAGTTGTTCCTTCGTCATCCTCTACCACCGGATGCCTCCGCACTGCCAGATGGGGCACATGGGAGGATCCGCATGGAACTGACCAACGAGTGAGGAGTACCCGTGGCCGAGGCTGTCTACGCCACCTTGCACACCAACGCTGGCCCGATCCGGCTGGAACTCTTCGGCAATCACGCTCCGAAGACGGTTCGTAACTTCGTCGACCTGGCCGAGGGCAACAAGGAATACACCGATCCCCGCACCGGCCAGCCGGGCAACGGGCCGTACTACGACGGCACCATCTCGCACCGGGTGATCAGCGGCTTCATGATCCAGATGGGCGACCCGACCGGCACCGGCCGGGGTGGCCCGGGTTACACGTTCGCCGACGAGTTCCACCCGGAGCTGCGCTTCGACCGGCCGTACCTGCTGGCGATGGCGAACGCCGGGCCGGGCACCAACGGCTCGCAGTTCTTCATCACCGTCGGGCCGACCCCGCACCTGAACAACCGGCACACCATCTTCGGCCAGGTGGCCGACGAGCAGTCGGCGAAGGTGGTCGACTCGATCGCCAACACCCCCACCGGCCCGAGCGACCGGCCGTTGCAGGACGTGGTGATCGAGCGGGTCGAGATCGAGCGCACCGGGGCCTGACCGCGGCTGCGAGGTACCTTTGCACGCATGACTGAACGCTCCGGGCCGGCCGGCGACGCCACCGGTGGGTCGGTGCCGACCACCCCGGTCTGCTACCGCCACTCCGACCGGGAGACGTACCTCAGGTGCTCCCGCTGCGACCGGCCGATCTGTCCGGACTGCATGCGGGACGCTCCCGTCGGCCACCAGTGCCCGGAGTGCGTGAACGAGGGACGCCGCAGCGTACGGCCGGCGCGTACCGCCTTCGGTGGCGGTGCCGCCGGCCGTCGCGGCCTGGTCACCCGCACCCTGATCGCGCTGAACGTGCTGATGATGATCGTCTCGGTGCTCAGTGACCGGGGCGGCGACTCGCTGATCGGCGGCTCCGGTTTCGGCGGCCTGCTCGGCGGCGGCACCCCGCTGACCCAGTGGGGTTCGGTGCTCAGCTACGCCTCGTACGTGCCGTTCGGCGAGGCGCACGGCGTCGCCTCCGGCGAGTGGTACCGGCTGGTCACCGCGATGTTCCTGCACTACGGCGTGCTGCACCTGCTGCTCAACATGTGGGCGCTCTGGGTGCTGGGGCGGGAGCTGGAGGCCCTCCTCGGGCCGCTGCGGTTCCTCGGCCTCTACCTGATGGCCGGCCTCGGCGGCAATGTCGCGGCATACCTGTTCAGCAGCCCCAACACCGCCTCGGCGGGTGCCTCGACGGCGATCTTTGGGCTGTTCGCGGCGGTCTTCGTGCTGATGCGCCGGCTCGGCCGGGACACCTCGGCGATCCTGCCGATCCTGGTGATCAACCTGATCTTCACGTTCACCGTGCCGGGCATCTCCATCCCGGGTCACGTCGGCGGGCTGATCGTCGGGGCGCTGATGGCACTCGTGCTGGCGTACGCCCCCCGGATGCGACGCTCGGTGTTCCAGGCCGCCGGTGCGGGGCTCCTCCTGCTCGCGCTGCTCGGCCTGGTGATCGTCCGTACGGTGATGCTGCTCGGCTGACCCGGGCGCTGCCGCTGACGGGGCGGTGTCGGGGTTGGCCGGACACCGCTACGTCGGCCCCGCCGAGTCGATCACGTCGGCACCGTGGGATCAGGGGCGGCCGGTGCTCAGGGGCGGGCGGCCCGGACCTCCTCGGCCACCTCGGCCGGGGGTGCGCCCAGGTCGGCCCGGCCCAGCAGGTGCAGGGTCTCGCCCGCGTCGATCTCCAACGTCTCGCCGGTCAGCCCGAACCGGGTCCGCCGGTCCACGGTGACCGCCTCCACCACCTCCCACGGCAGGTGCCGCCGCCCGGCGTACCCCCGGACGACGGTGATCCCGTCGGCGTCGACCGCGAGCCGGACCGGGGCGAGCAGGTCGCGTACCGCCCAGGCGGCCGTCCCTGCGGCGGCGGCGACGGCCAGCGCCAGCCGGACCGGGTCGCCGTCGGCGAGCAGCAGCCCGAGGGCGACCAGCCCGACCGCGCCGGCCAGCTTCACCGCCGGGACCGCCGGGGGGACCCGCCACTGACGGGCCGGAGACGTTGGTGGATGCACCGTCCCAGCATGCCAGCCGCACCGGGCCGGCCCCGGCGACGCGGGGGGCGGACCGGCCGCCGGGGACGTAGTATCGACACAGCCGAAGTTACCGGGGAGTAGTCATGAGTGACGCAGTCATCGTCGGTGCGGTGCGTACCCCGGTCGGGCGACGCAAGGGTGGCCTGGCCGAGGTGCACCCGGTCGACCTGTCGGCGCACGTGCTGCGCGCCCTCGCCGACCGCACCGGCATCGATCCCGGTCAGGTCGACGACGTGGTCTGGGGCTGTGTGTCCCAGGTCGGCGAGCAGTCGTGGAACGTCGCCCGCAATGCCGTGCTCGCCGCCGGCTGGCCCGAGTCGGTACCCGGCACCACCCTCGACCGGCAGTGCGGCTCCAGCCAGCAGGCCCTGCACTTCGCCGCCGCGACGGTCGTCTCCGGGCAGGCCGACCTGGTGGTGGCCGGGGGCGTCGAGTCGATGACCCGGGTGCCGATGGGGTCCAGCGTCGGCGACGGCATGCCGTTCAGCGACCGCATCCGGGCCCGCTACCGGGGCGTCGAGGGCTTCGCCGACGACCAGCCGCTCCCGTTCAACCAGGGCGTCGGCGCCGAGCTGATCGCCGCCCGCTGGCGCTTCTCCCGCAGCCAGCTCGACGAGTTCGCGCTGGCCAGCCACGAGAAGGCCGCCGCCGCCCAGGACGCCGGGGCGTTCGACCCGGAGCTTGCCCCGGTGCCGCTCAGCGACGGCCGCTCGTTCACCACCGACGAGGGCATCCGCCGGGACACCTCCCTCGCCGCGCTCGGCGAGCTGAAGACCCCGTTCCGCGCCGACGGGGTGGTGACCGCCGGGTCCGCGTCGCAGATCTCCGACGGGGCCGCCGCACTCGCCGTCACCACCAGCGAGTGGGCCAGCCGGCACGGCCTGCGCCCGCTGGCCCGGGTACACACCGCCGTGGTCGCCGCCGACGACCCGGTCGCCATGCTCACCGCCCCCATCCCGGCCACCGCGAAGGCGCTGCGCCGCGCCGGCCTGGGCATCGAGGAGATCGGCGTGTACGAGGTGAACGAGGCGTTCGCCCCGGTGCCACTGGCCTGGCTCGCCGAGACCGAGGCCGACCCGGAGCGGTTGAACCCGCGCGGCGGGGCGATCGCGCTGGGGCACCCGCTCGGCGCGTCCGGTGCCCGGATCATGACGACGATGCTCCAGCACATGCGGGACAACGACCTCCGGTACGGCCTGCAGACCATGTGCGAGGGCGGCGGCATGGCCAACGCCACCATCCTCGAACTCCTCTGACGCTCCCCCGCCCGTGCGATCCTCGCCCGTGCGGTCCCCGCAACGGGGCCGATGATGCGGTGTCCGGGCGGCCTTGATGCCGCCACATCGGCCCCATTGCGATCCCGCCCGGTCGAAAATGGCGGGTGCCGGGGTGGGCGGGTGGCCTACTCTGCGCGGCGTGACGATCGTCTCCGTGGCCCCCGGCTGGGCCGACCCGCAGTGGCGGGCCACCGCGCTGGACTGGGTGACCGGGCAGCTCGACCGGCACGGCCGGCGGGTCACCGGCCCGGTCGAGGCCCGGCAACGCCCCTGGTCGCTGGTCTGGCAGGTGCCCACCGACGCCGGGCCGTACTGGTTCAAGGCGAACAACCCCGGCACGGCGTACGAGGCGGTGCTGCTGGCCGAGCTGCCCCGGCACGTCCCCGGCCGGGTGCTCGACCCGGTGGCCGTGGACCCCGCGCGGGGCTGGTCGCTGCTGCCCCATGGCGGCCCGTCCCTGCGTGACCTGGCCGAACCGGACCCGACCCGGTGGGCCGACGTGCTGGCCGCCTACGCCGACCTCCAGCGGACGGTGGCTCCCCGGGCCGACGACCTCGTCGCGCTCGGCGTGCCCGACCATCGGCCGGCCGCCCTGCCGGCCCTGCTCGCCGACCTCCTCGACGACCGCGCCGCCCTGCTCCTCGCCCCCGGACACGGCGACCCCGACACCCGCCCGGCCACCGGCGGCACCGATGTCCGCCCGGCGCCCGGAGACAATGGCGACGGCGACGCCCGCCCGGCCGCCGGGGTCGACGGCGACGGTGCCGGGAGCGACGACGGTGGGCTGGACGCGGCGACCTACGAGCGGCTGCGGGCGTACCAGCCGCGCTTCGCCGACGACTGTGAGCGGCTCGCCGACACCGGCATCCCGGCCAGCGTGCAGCACGACGACCTGCACGACGGGAACGTGTTCGCCGCCGACGGCTACCGCTTCTTCGACTGGGGCGACGCGTCCGTGGCGCACCCGTTCGGGACCCTGTTGGTGACCCTGCGCTCGGTCGCGCACACCTACTCGCTGCCCGAGGGGGACCCGGTGCTGTTGCGGCTGCGCGACGCCTACCTGGAGGCGTGGACCGACCGGCACGACCGGGCGGCCCTGCGGGAGGCCGCCGGGCTGGCCGTCCGGGTCACCACGGTGAGCCGGGCGCTGTCCTGGCGACGGGCGCTGGCCACCACCGACCCCACCCGCGCCGGGTACGCCGACGCGGTGCCGGGCTGGCTCGGCGAGCTGTTCGCGCCGATGCCCGTCTGACGTCCCGCCCCCGGGCAGCGGCCGGTACGCAAAGACGCACCGGTGGTGCGACCCGGGCGAGTGGAAGTTCCAAAAGTCGACAGTGACCCACATCACCCCTGGTCACGGCTCGTTGGCCAGGTATGGACGTCTTCTCGCGCACCTTCCTCCCGGCCGCCGCCGAGACCGGGCTGGCGGTCCAGACGGTGAGTCGGCACATGCCGGTCTTCCGCCAGTGCGTCGGGTCGGGGGACGCCACCATCCTGGTCGCCCGGTGCGCCCGCCCCGACCGCCCGGTCGACGGCGACTACCTCCTGCTGCTCACCCACCGCCGGCTGGTGGTGACCCGGCAGACCCGGGTGCTGCACCGGCTGCGCCTGCACCTCAACACCGAGCTGCGGGAGCTGAGCAACGTCACCTGGAGCCCCGACCCGCGCGCACAGGCCGTCGAGCTGGCCGCCACCGCGATCGACGGGGTACGCGAGCGGTTCGTCATCCGTACCCAGCACCCGAAGCAGGTGTGGCAGCTCGACACGCTGCTGCACCACGCGTTCCGGACCCGGCTGCGCCGGCCCGAGGAACGGGTCGTCGCCACCATCGGTGACGCCCCGCCCGTCGCGCCGGCCCCGCTGCTGCGCCCGCTGCCGGCGCGCTGACCGGGTTCTTACCTGACCCGAACACGGCCGTCCGCACCGCCCGACGCCGGGTCGGTCATCATGGGCCGGTGACCGTCGATGCCACCGCACCACGTGGGCTCGTCCTCGTCGTGGAGGACGAACCGGCCATCGCCGACCTGGTCCGGCTCTACCTGGGCCGGGACGGCTTCGGCGTACACCTGGAACGGGACGGCACGGCCGGGCTGGCCGCCGCCCGCCGGCTGCGCCCGGTGGCCTGCGTCCTCGACATCACCCTGCCCGGCCTGGCCGGCACCGAGATCTGCCGGCGGCTGCGCGAGTCCGGCGACTGGACCCCGGTCATCTTCCTCACCGCCCGCGACGACGAGGTCGACCGGATCGTCGGCCTGGAGCTGGGCGCGGACGACTACGTGACCAAACCGTTCAGCCCCCGCGAGCTGGTGGCCCGGGTCCGGGCGGTGCTGCGGCGGACCGTCGGTGCCCCCGACGGCGTGGACCGGCCCCGCACCGTCGGCCCGGTCACCATCGACCCGGCCCGGCGTACGGTGCTCGCGGCCGGTGCCCCCGTCCAGCTCACCTCCACCGAGTTCGACCTGCTCGCCCACCTGATGGCCCGCCCCGGCCGGGTCTTCACCCGGGAGGAACTGCTGGCCGGGGTCTGGGGGTACGCGGCGCACGCCGGCACCCGTACGGTCGACGTGCACGTCGCCCAGGTCCGGGCGAAGCTCGGCGCGGCCAGCGTGATCCGCACCCACCGGGGCGTCGGGTACGCCGCCGATGGCTGAACCCGCCGCGCCGCCGGCCGCCCCCCGGGGTGACACCGCCCCCCGCCGTCGCCGCTCCCTGCACACGCTGACCGCCCGTGCGGTGCTGGTCACCTGCGCCGTGGCGCTGGTGTCGGTGCTGGTCACCGCCCTGGTCGCGGTCCCCCTGGCGGTACGCGGGGTGGAACGCCGCGACCAGGAGGCGCTGGCCGCGCAGGCCCGGCTCGCCGCCGACGTGCTGAAGGTCCGGCCCAGCCGCCAGCGCGACGCGGCCGGCGACCGGCTGATCCGCCAGCTCAAGGACCAGCAGATCGAGGTGTACGTCGTCCAAGGCGGGCTGGCCGACCGCCCCGGCCTGCCCCGGCAGGTGGTGAACCGGATCTCCGCCGGCCGGGACGTCTCCGGCCGCCGGTTCGTCAACGGCCAACGGACCCTCGTCGAGGGGCGGGCGCTGCCCGGCGGGGAGGGGGTGGTGCTGACCCGGGCCACCCCGCAGGGACCGTGGCGGCAGGTGCTGCGCGCCCTGTGGCTGCCGCTGCTGGCGGGGCTCACCGCCGGGGCGGCGGCCGGACTGCTGCTCGCCCGTCGACTGGCCCGGCCGATCCGGCACGCCGCCACCGCCGCCGCCCGGCTGCGCGCCGGTGACCGGGCCGTCCGGGTGCCCGTCGAACCCCCCGACGAGGTCGCCGACCTGGCGTACGCGTTGAACGGGCTGGCCGCCGCGCTGGCCACCAGCGAGGGCCGGCAGCGGGAGTTCCTGCTCTCCGTCTCGCACGAGCTGCGTACCCCGTTGACCGCGATCCGGGGGTGGGCGGAGGCGCTCGCCGACGGGGTGATCGGCGCGGACGAGGCGACCGCGACGGGCCGGACGATGCTCGCCGAGGCGCAGCACCTGGACCGGCTGGTCGCCGACCTGTTGGCGCTGGCCCGGCTGGAGGCGGTGGACTTCCCGCTGGAACCGGTGCCGGTGGACCTCACCCGGCTGGCCGCCGACGCCGAACGCACCTGGTCGGAGCGGTGTGCGGCGGTCGGGGTGCCGTTCCGGTTGGAGACGCCGGGCACGGCGGTGCCCGCGTACACCGATCCGGGGCGGATCCGGCAGGTGGTGGACGGGCTGCTGGAGAACGCGCTGCGGGTCGTACCGCCGGGGGCGCCGGTGGTGCTCGCGGTCCGGACGGCCGGTGCCGGCCCGGCCGCCGGCGGGCTGGTCGAGGTCCGCGACGGCGGACCGGGCTTCACCGACGACGACCTGGCGGTGGCCTTCGAGCGGGGGGCACTGCACCAGCGTTACCGGGGGGTCCGCAAGGTGGGCAGCGGGTTGGGGCTGGCGTTGGCCGCCGGGCTGGTCCGCCGGCTCGGTGGGGAGATCGTCGCCGGGCACGCCGCCGAGGGGGGTGCGGCGTTCACCGTCCGGCTGCCCGCCCGTCCTTACCTGACCCGAACATCGGCCTGATCCCGCGCCCATCCCGTTCGGCGAGGCTGGTGGCATCACGGACGAGAGGACAGTCATGGCACATCGGGGAATCGCCGTCGCCGCCACCTCGCTGCTCGCGGCGCTCACGTTCGGCGTCGCCGGCTGCGGGACGGCTCAGGTCGCGCAGGACGGCACGAAGGCCGCCGCCGTCGACGTGGCCGCCGCACTGGGCGTCGAGGGACAGGCGCTGGCCGCGCTGGGCCTCGATCCGGTCGAGTTGGATCTGCTCGCCGCTCCCGCCGCGTCGACCACCCCGTCCCCGCAGGCCGGGGACAAGGGCAAGCGTGGCGAGCGGGCGAAGGAGTTGCGGCAGCGCCGGCAGGCCCGGGTGAAGCTGGGCCGCAACGGCCTGCACGGCGAGGCGGTGGTGCAGACCAAGGACGGCACGAGGACCGTCGTCGTGCAGCGTGGCGAGGTGACCGCGATCGACGGGGACTCGGTGACGGTGAAGTCCACCGACGGCTTCACCCTGACCTGGAAGCTGGGCGACCAGCTGCGGGTGGTCGAGCGGCGGACCACCGTCAAGGCCAGCGACGTGAAGGTGGGCACCAGGGTCAACGTGGCCGGGGCCAAGGACGGGGACGCCAGCGTCGCCCGGCTGATCGTGGTGCCGATCAAGCAGAAGTGACCCGTGGGGGACCGGTCGGGGCCGGCGTGGACCACCACGCCGGCCCCGACGTGTGTTCCCCGTGGCTCAGCGGGTCGGGGGCAGCGCGTAGCCGACGTGGTCGCGGTACTCGATCGTCCAGCCCGCCGGGACGAGCCGGGCACACCCCGTACGGGGGCCGGTGCAGACGATCGCGTCGACCGAGGTGGGGTCGGCCGGCGGCCGGTCGGGCAGCACCGACTGCAACGCCACCAGCTCGGGTGACCGGCCGTCGTCGTCGCGCAGCAGCAACCACCAGGGGTACTCCCAGTTGTCGTTCTGCTGCACCAGGCCGATCCGTCGGGCGTCGCTGGCCCGTACCGCCGAGGCGGCCCAGCGGAACTCGTCGGCCCACTGCGGCCGGCGCAGGAACCGGGTGTCCCACTCGCCGGTGGTGAAGACCGAACCCGCGCCGACCAGCCGGCGCGGGAAGCCGTAGGACAGGGCCAGCACGCCGGCCAGCGCGGAGGTGGCCAGCACAGTCACCACCAGCCCGGCGGCCACCGACCGGCGGCCCGCCCCGGCCCGCCGCCGCAGCACCGCGTCGACCCAGAGCCCCGCCAGGGGTACGGCCAGCACCAGCGCGTACAGCAGCAGCCGGTTCCCCCACGGCTGCCACTTGATCATCGCGGTGTGCAGGACGACCGCGCCCACCACCACCCCCGCGTACGCCCGCAGCGTCCCCGCCCGGCCGGGGCTGATCCGGCGCGGCCGGGCCAGCGCGACGACCGCCCCGAGCAGCGCCAGCGCCCCGGCCAGCGGGAAGGCCACCCGGTCCTCGTCGGGATACCAGGCGGGCACCGGGAAGACCTCCCGGCCGAACGTGATGGCCCGGTCCTGCGGGTCGACGCCGACCGCCCGGGAGCCGTCCATGATGGCCGAGGCGGTGCCGGCGCGCAGCGGGGCCAGCGGGGTGTCGAACGCGGTGTGCCCGATCCGCAGCGCGTTGACCAGCACGGCGGCCGGATCGTGCCGTTCCATCGGGATGGACTCCCGCAGCCGGGGCGGCCCCAGCGGGTGACCGAACTCGGCCGTCTCCCGGGCCAGGAACGGCCCCACCACCGTCGCCGCGACCAGCAGCACCAGCACCGACCCGCCCACCGTCCGGGCGACCTGCCGGGCCCCGGTCGGCCCCGGCCGGTCCGTCGGCCCGGTCGTCGGGTCCGAGCTGAACCCGCCCGACGCCCGGCCGGCCCGGTCGGGCGCGACCCCGGTGGGGTCTTCCGGAGCGGCCCCGGCGGGGCGGCGGGCCAGCCGGAGCTGGGCCAGGCCCCAGAGCAGCAGCAGCGGCCCGACGGCGATCAGCCCGCTGGTCTTGGTCAGCGCGGTCAGGCCGGTGGCCGCGCCGAGCGCCAGCGCGTCGGCCAGGCCGGCCCGGCGGCGCAGCCCGTCCAGCACCAGGGTGGCGGCGCAGGCGGCCCAGGCGGCGGCCACCAGGTCGGTCTGGGTGCTGGTCGCCTGCAGGGCCACCATCGGCGTGGTGGCGACCAGGAACGCGGTGACGAGCTGGGCCCGCCGGCCCCCGCCGAGCTGGGCGGTGATCCGGGTGGCCGCGAGCAGGCAACCGATCCCGGCGGCCCACTGCACCAGGTTGTGCAGGGCGTCCCCGCCGGTGAACAGGCGCAGGTGCAGCAGCAGGTATTCGGCCCCGGGCGGGATGGTCACCTGCCGGTGGATGGCGGTGGGCCAGAACTCCAGGCTGCCCTGGGCCACCCAGTGCTCCACCTTTGGCAGGTGGTAGGTCTGCGAGTCGAAGTTGTTCGGCTCGGCCAGCAGCGCCACCACCAGCTCGATCAGCACCACCGCGAGTACCGTGCCGGCGAGCAGCCGTTCGCCCCGGGTCGCCGTACGCCGCAGGTGGGTCAGCCGGTCCGCCCAGCCGGCCAGCAGCGCCGCGACGCCGGCCCGGACGGTGGCCGGCAGCTCCGGTCCCTGTGCCGCCCCGCTGCCGGCGGCAGGGTCCCCGGTCGGGCTGTCTGCTGTCGGGCCGCCTGTCGTCGGGCCGCTCCCGGTCGGGCTTTGCGCTGTCGGGCCGCCCACGGTCGCGCCGACCAGCACCGCCCGGCGGGTCTCGGCGGCGGTACGGGGCCGGACGGCGTCCCGGCCGCGTCGCCGGCCGGCGGCCACCGCGACCCCGGCGACGAAGAGCAGCCAGGCCAGGGCGAAGGCGGGCAGGGTGAGCGCGTCGAGGGCGCCCAGCACCTCCACGGTCAGCACGGCGAAGACGCCGGTCAGCAGGGCGGCCCGGACCACGCCGAGGCGGTGCGGGGCGACCACCCCGGCGGCCCGGGGGCGCAGGAGGGCGGTGAGTAGCACGAGCGCCGCGACGGGGGCCGCCACGAGCATCCAGCCGGCTGCCGACATGGGCGGAAGTAAACACCATTCCGCGTGGTGACCGGGTGCCGGCCGGTCCGGTGGCGGGCATTCGCCGCTGCGGTGGCGACCCTCGCGCGGCTGACCTGCCAGGCTAGGCTATGCCCGACTCACTGTCGCCACCGTGGAGATTCCCGTGAAGCTCTCGATCCTCATGCCGGTCTACAACGAGGAAGAACGCATCGCGGATGCCCTGAAGCAGGCATTGGCGGTCGATTATCCGTGCGAGATCGAGCTGGTCGTGGTGGACGACGGCAGCCGGGACGGCACCGGGGAGATCCTCGGCCGGGCGGACGACTCCCGGCTGCGGGTGATCACCCACCCGCGTAACGCGGGCAAGGGCGCGGCCATCAGGACGGCCGTGGACAGCGCCGAGGGTGAGTACATGGTCATCCTCGACGCCGACCTGGAGTACGACCCGCAGGACATCCCCCGGCTGCTCGCCCCGGTGCTCGACGGGCGGGCCACGGTGGTCTACGGCAACCGCACCTTCGGCAGCCACAGCGCCTACAGCTTCTGGTACGTGATGGGCAACAAGGGCGTCACGATGGCGGCGAACGTGCTGTTCAACTCCTACATCGGTGACCTGGAGACGTGTTTCAAGCTGATGCCGGTCGAGCTGTACCGGTCGTTGGGCATCAGGTCCCGGGGTTTCGGGATGGAGGCGGAGGTGACCGGCAAGTTGCTGCGTCGCCGCATCCGCCCGTACGAGGTGCCGATCAGCTACCGGGCGCGCGGGCGCGAGGAGGGCAAGAAGATCACCTGGAAGGACGGGGTCGAGGCGATCTGGATCCTCGGCCGGGAACGCACCCGCCGCCGTCCCGCCCGCACGCCCCGCTGACCCGTCCCTCCCGGTCAGCCCACGGTCATCCCGCCGGGGTCAGGAAGCCGTCGACCGCCCGGCGCAGCCCGGCCGGGTCGAGGCCGTGCCACCGGTCGTGGTCCTCGGCGGTGCCGTAGCGCCGCAGCTCCGCCCGACCGACCCCGAGGCTGAGCAGCCGGTGCGGCCGGTCGGCCAGCGCCTCGGCCACCACCCGCGTCGAGGTGCCGGCCAGGTAGGGCTCCACCACGATCACCTCGGTTGCGGCCAGCGCCCGCAGCCCGGTCACGTCGAACGGCCGGGGCCGGTGCGTGTAGGCCACCGTCACCGGCAGGCCGGCCACCGCCGCGAGCGCGGCGTCGAGCACCGGACCGACCGCCACCAGCAGCGCCGCGCCCGGCCCGGCGTCGCGGACCACCTGCAACCCACCCGCCTTCGGGTACGCCCGCGCGTTGCTCTGTAGGGACAGCCGCAGGTAGGTCGAGTGCTGCCCGCAGACCGCGTCGCGCAGCAGGTCGGGGACCTCGTCGGGGTGGCCGGGCACGTGCACGGTCCAGCCGTCGAGGGTGTCGATCAGGGCGACGTCGGCCGGGGCGAGGTGCGTCCGTCCGGCCTCCGCCCGGTCGTACGACGCGCCGATGCTGACCAGCACCGCACCGACGCCCTGGTGGTCGAGGTCCAGCTTGGTCTGCTCGTACGCCCGCTCGACGAGGAACGGGGCGTAGCTGTGCACGATCGGGCGCTGCCCGGCGAGGGCGAGCCCACCGGCCACCCCGACCATCAACTGTTCCCTGATGCCCACGTTGACCACCCGGTCCGGATACCGTCGGCCCGCCTCGGCGAAGGCGTCGGCGGAGATGTCGGCCAGCACGATCGTGGTCCGGGGGTCGTCGAGGAACCGGGTGGCGCTGGCGACGAAGGTGTCCCGCATGGTCACGACCGGCTCCCCGGGATCGGTCCGTCGACCGCGACGACGACGTGGGGGCGGTGGCCGTCGTGGCCGGTGAGGGCGGCGTGCAGGGCGTCGTGGTCGTGCCCGTCGACGGTGGCGGCGGTCCAGCCGTTGACGGTGAACCGGCTGGCCACCCCGCCCGGCCAGCCGTGACTGGCCGACGCGTTGTCGAGCACGATCGCGGTGAGCCCGGCCAGGCCGGTGGCCCCGGCGTACGCGATCGCCTCGTGGTTGGAGCCCTCGTCGAGTTCGGCGTCGCCGAGCAGGACGTACACCCGGGGGGTGGTGCGGCCCTGGGCGCGCAGGCCGAGCGCGGTGCCCACGCCCAGCCCGAGGCCGTGGCCGAGGGAGCCGGAGCCGATCTCGACGCCGGGGACCAGGGTGCGGTCGGGGTGGCCGCCGAGGCGGCTGTCGGGCCCGCCCGCGTCGTCGAGCCAGTCGACGGGGATGAACCCCTTGGCGGCGAGTACGGCGTAGTAGCCCGCCACGGCGTGCCCCTTGGAGAGCAGGAAGCGGTCCCGGTCCGGGGCGTCGACGGTGGCCGGGGTGATCCGTAGCACCCGGTCGTAGAGCACCCAGTGCACGTCGACGGTGGAGTACACGTTGGCGTCGTAGTGGCGGCCGGCGCGGAGGCGTTCCAGCGGCGCGACGACGGGGGCGGGCAGGGCGTGGCCCCGGGGGTGGGTTGCGGTCGCTGTGGTCATGTGGCTAGCGTGCTACTTGAAGTTAACTTCAACTCAAGGGCAGTGATGTACGAGTCACTCACCATCGGTCAGCTCTCCGCGCGCAGCGGGGTGGCCCAGTCGGCGCTGCGCTATTACGAACGCCTCGGGCTGATCCACGCCGAGCGCACCGGTGGCAACCAACGTCGCTACGCCCGCACCGAGCTGCGCCGGGTGGCGTTCATCCGGATCTCCCAGCAGGTCGGCATCTCGCTGGACGAGATCCGTGCCGCGCTGGACTCGCTGCCCTCGTCCCGGGCCCCCAGCCCCGACGACTGGGCCGCCCTCTCCCGCACCTGGCGGGAGCGACTGGACGAACGGATCAAGCTGCTCGGCAAGCTCCGCGACGACCTCGACGGCTGCATCGGCTGCGGCTGCCTGTCGTTGCAGCGCTGCACCCTCTACAACCCGGGCGACACGTTGGCCGGCGAGGGCCCCGGCGCCCGCCTGGTGCTGCCCCGCCGCGACGGCCCGCGCCCGCCGGCCTGAGCGTCCCCCGGGCCTGCGCCCGGTGTGGCCCGGCCGGTCGTCACCCGGTGGTGAGCAGCACCTTGCCCACGTGGTCGCTCGACTCGACCAGCCGGTGCGCCCGCGCGGCGTCGCGCATCGGCAGCCGCCGGTCCACGATCGGCCGGACCACGCCCGCCTCCACCAGCGGCCACACCTGCTCCCGCACGCCCCGGACGATGTCCGCCTTGTCGGCCAGCGGACGGGACCGCAGCGCGGTCGCCGCCACCGACGCCCGCTTCGCCAGCAGCGCGCCCAGATCCAGCTCCGCCTTCCGGCCGCCCTGCATGCCGATCACCACCAGCCGGCCGCCGTCGGCCAGCGCCGCCACGTTCCGACCCAGGTAGGACGCGCCCATGATGTCGAGGATCACGTCCGCACCCCGACCGTCGGTGACCCGCCGGACCTCCGCCACGAAATCCTGCTCGCGGTAGTCGACCGTGTGCGCGGCCCCCAACTCCCGCAACCTGGCGTGCTTGGCCGACCGGGCGGTCGCCACCACCGTCGCGCCCAGCGCCGCGCCGAACTGCACCGCGAACGTGCCGATCCCGCTGCCGCCGCCGTGCACCAGCAGCGTCTCACCCCTGCCCAGGTGGGCCACCCGGATCAGGTTCGACCAGACCGTACAGGCCACCTCGGGCAGCGCGGCGGCGTCGACCGGGTCGACACCGGCCGGCACCGGCAGCAACTGCCCGGCCGGCACGGCGACCCGCTCGGCGTACCCGCCGCCGGCCAGCAGCGCACACACCGGCTGACCCACCGCCCACCCGGTCACCCCCGCGCCGAGCGCGCCGATCACCCCCGAACACTCCAACCCGGGGTACGCGGGCGCACCCGGCGGCGGCGGATACTGCCCCTGCCGCTGGAGCAGGTCGGCCCGGTTGACCGCGCTGGCGGTCACCTCGACGACCACCTCACCCGCGCCGGGCTCCGGGTCGGGCACCTCCGCCCAGACGAGCGCGTCGGGTCCACCGGGTTCCGGGATCGTGATCGCGTGCATGGCCCAGTCTTACCCGATCCGGGCCGGGAACCACCCCGGTCTGTCGACAAGCGCCATGTGGGCAGGTCCGGCCGGCAATATCCACCGGCCGTCGTCCCGGGCGGTCCACCGCTCGCCCACGACGGCCGGAATTTCGGCCACAGTGGACCATCCGGGTGAGGTCACGCTGGTCATGCCAGGGATCAAGGGCCCCTCTCCGGTACGCCGAACCCCGCCCGACGGCGATGGGCCGGCTCGTCCGGACGCGGTTCGTGGCAGACTAGGCACAGGCCGCGCACCCCCGGGTGGCGGTTCGGGAGGGTTCGCCTAGTGGCCGATGGCGCTGGTCTTGAAAACCGGTAAGGCAGCGATGTCTTCGTGGGTTCGAATCCCACACCCTCCGCCCGAGAGCTGCAGAAGCGAACCCCTGACCAGCACGAACGCCGATCAGGGGAGGTTCGCCGTTCGTGAATCGATCTCACCCCGTTCCGCTGGTTGCCTTCACGTCTCGCTTGTCGTGTCGTATTCGTGTCGGCGTCACTCGGCTTGCTCGGTGCTCAACGGCCCTTGGCCCCGCTTCCGGGCTGCTTCCTGTCCGTCGTTGCCTGAGGCGTAGAACCTTCAGCGGCACGTGCAGGTGATCTAGAAGGCTACCCACCCTCGGCGCAGTATCATGGCGACCGGCAGCCGTCCCTTCGAGCGTTCGGCAGATCGGACGCCTTCTGCATGATCGACAGATTGGCTAATTCCTGTAGATGGCGTGCCCGGCCTGAGTCGTCGAATGGTCGGCGCGAGAGTATAAGGCGGCGCGCCGTTTTTGCGGTCGCGCCGCTGCTTATGCAGATCGGGGTGCAAAGCGCGACGCGTCTCCGCTCGCCCGGTTAAGCCGCAAATGCCCGCGCCTGCTGCGTGAGGGAATCGGCCTGAATTCGAGCGTACTTTGTGACGTGGAGTTCAAAGGATCGCTCGACGCCTTCGATGCGGCACCGACTATGGCCTGGTGAAATAAGCCAATAGATCTGGGAATTGATGCGGCTGCTCGCTCACTATCGCGCGGAAGATTGGCTGCTTGGCCATCTCCTCAGCGACAACTGCCCAATCTGAGTGGGTGTCATCAGGGAATCGTGCGCCAACACGAATGGCATAGTCGACCGCGCCGGCCATGAGATCTGCCACGGTCAACGCTCTCGCAAGATCATCTCCTTGTAGGTCGACCGGCTTGCGTTCGAATATGTACGGCCGGAACTCTGGTCGCTGAAAGATCAAACTCAGAGCCACATCGTAGCGCTCGCTCGCATGATTCAATGCCTCGTATCTGCTAAAGAGGTTCGAAATGGTTATTTGCTCCCGAAGCCTCTTGGTTTGTAGGGAGGCAAAGTATAACGTGACGATTACCGCAGCCAGACTGAAAATTTGGATCACGTCGTCGACCATTGCCGCTCCCCATTGCAGTGCGCCGTATGGCATACATGCTAGTGGGCGGCCGCCAAAATCTGGTTTGACCATGGTGAATTGGCAGGTTGAGTGGGCGGCGTAGTGGCCGTGCTCTGGAGGTGTCGACCGGCTGGCTACCGATGACAAGGACGTCTGGGTCCCCGGCGATCTGGTATGCCGATCGAAGGACGTGGTCCAGTTGCTCACGTCTCACGTGGCGGGTCCCTAGCCGCTCCGGCTGAAGGAATCGAGGACCTTCGCGCGTTGTGGCCGGGATGGCACCCCAGTGAAGGGCGAGTTCTGTCGCAGCTCGACGGCTTCCGGGTCGTCCGACGTCAGGATCGTGAGCACGACCCCGATCCCCTCGTCGATCTTGGCTTGCGAGCGTTTCAGCCAGACCTCGGCCATGGTGCCATCGTGCTGATGGAGGAGTTGGTCGAGGTCCGCCCTCGCCTTGCCCAGCACCTCGTCCGGGTCGGTGGCCAGGCTGCCCGCCACCGCTTGGTGGAGGCCACATTGACTTGAGCTGGTCGCGGGTCAGTTTTGGCCGGGGTGCAGCAGAGCTTCGACATTTCGGCGCTCGACTCGTCGGTGCCTGCCGACCATTACGAATGGCAGGTCACCCCGCTCGCACAGGCTTGACCACGCGCTGACGCGACGATCTCAGCAGCTCAGCTACCTGACCGGTAGTCAAAATATCTCCGCCCGTCATCACCACAGTTGGAGCGTGTGTTAAAGCGCAAAAGAACGCAATCTGTGTGATGCGTTTCCGCTGTTCGCGCCCTATAGAGGAATCCACACCCCAGGAGCCGTAGAGATTTCCCCTGCCCGGCGCAGATGCCAGTGAGGGGCGTTTACTTGGTCGGTGACCGAGAACTTTCTACGCCCCGTACTGGAAGTGAGGGGCGCACCCCGATGCGCGGCCGGGGCTATGACCGTACTTCCGTACGGATGGTCGGCTTCCTACCAGGGGATTCGGAGATCAGTTCTGGCCGGGGCTCGCGGTGGGTAGTCCTGCTTCCTTGGCGCATTCGAGGAGCCGTCGGTCGTAGGTGACGAAGGCGGTGAGTGCCGTGCCGGATTCGTTGGTCAGCACGTGGGCGGTGGCCAGGTGGATGGCGTCGAGGCTGCGGAGCGTCGGCTCGGTAAACGCGGCTGCGGTCGCCCGGATCGTACTGTCGATCTCCAGCCGGAACAGCCGTCCGACGGCGGCCGGCACTCCGATCAACGCCTGCGGAGCTGACCGGCGCAGCGCTCTGGGCACTTCCACCTCGACGAGGGCGGAGGAGACCAGCGGTACGTCGTCGTGCTTGTTGAGCCAGGAGACGAGGTCTGTGCTGCACTCCTCGTGCCGAACCAGCTTGACGACGGCGGCGGAATCCAGATAGATCACCAGCGCTCCTCGTCCCGCATCGCTGCGAGCGAGGCGGCCACGTCCACGTTCTCGTCACCGAGCTTCGGTGGAAGCGGCACCGAGCCACCACCGGTGGGGGCGACGGCTCGCCCTGCGGCTACGAACTTGGCCAACACTGATCTGTCGTCACCTACTGGAACAAGTCGGGCGATCGGGTGGCCGCGATCGGTGATCTCCACGGTCTCGCCGCCACTCACCCGCGCCAACACCTGGCTCGTGTTCTGGTTCAGCTCCCGGACACCGATGCGCTCCATGCATCCGAGTGTAGAACTAAATGTTCTACCGTTCCAGCTGCTGGCGTCATCTGGACTACCCGCGCCGACCAGGCGGGATCAACCCGGGCTACGTCTTCGTGCGGCTCTCGGTGACGTAGGTGCCGCGCTGGGGCATGGTCATGACCAGCCCGCGTTCCCGTAGCAGGGCGACGCCGCGCGGACCGTGCCGCGCGAGAACTGGTCGACCATCGCCTCAACCTAGTCGCCCTCGCTCACGTACACCCCGGCACCGGCCCGGCCGATCGTGAGCCCTCGTTCCCGGGTGAGTTCCAAGGCGCGCTGGATGGTGGACACGCTGACGGAGTACAGGTCGGCCAACTCTCGTAGGGACGGCAGCTTGGAGCCCTGCGGGTACTCCCCGGCGCGGATGCGGGCGGTCAGGTCGTCGGCGATCTGGCGTGAGGACATGGGGATGGGCATGGCGGATCTCCGGATGGTCCGGTACCTGGTTGGCCTGGCCAGTAGATCACGACACGCCGGGCACCTTGGTCTCTCCTTGCCCAGTGGCCACATAGTGACCTAGGTTGCCGGAGCGGGTATTCCTTCCTGGTTGGCGCCTGGCCGTGATGCCCCTGCCGGGTTGGGGTGGATCCCGTGCCGCCACCTCAGCCCGGCATCCCGTCTTCGCAGCACCACCAGGCTGGAGGCAATTCCGTGAACGAACGCCCGCACGACAACCCACGGTCGGCTGCCTGTGCGGTTCCAGGTGGCCCCCTACCTCCGACGGGGACCCCATACCCCGGTCGCTCATGCTGCGTACGTTGATCATGCGCGTCCTGCGCCGGCTGGCTGGTCGTCCGGGTGCCTCCCCGCCGTTGGATCGCACCGGACCGGCGACCGCGTATCCGAATCAGACCGGCGCGTGGGCTCGGGTCCGGAGTGCGCCGCCGCAGCCCTACCCACGCGCCGCCCCTGATGACTGCCCCTGCCGGCAGGCGGCTGTCCGCCGGGGCGCGGTGGATGCGCGCAGCGGAGTGCCGCTCCTGGTCCAGTCCGCGTGGGACTGCCTGGACCACCCCCGCCACAGCCGGTGCGGCAGATGCACCGAGGGCGGCTTCTGCCCGCTGGTCGAGGCCGCCCGTGCCCGGATCAGGGCGTGGCGCAGGCTACGTCACGTCCGGGGCCATCGATGAACGCGCCGCTGCCGGAGGCCGGCGACCTGGTGTACGTCACCCGCGCCGCCAGCGTGCAGTTCGTCAAGCCGATCTGGTGCCGGGTCATCCGGGTGCTCGACTGGACCACCTACGACGGGTGGTGCTGGCTCGACGTCTACCAACTGGATGCCAAAGGCGACGCGGTCGCTCGTCGGTCGATCTTCGTACAGCCTGCGAAGCTGGAGAGCAGGCAACCGGTCGGCCGGCCTGAACAGCGGCGACCCCCGGGTGTGCGCCGCCGCCCCGACGCCGGTGGCAGCCGCCCTGCGTCGGCTGGCGAGCAGCCCGGACAGCCGGCTCAGGGGACGGGGCTGAGGTGGGCGGCGAGGATGCGCCAGCCGTACCCGTCGTCGTAGGCCCAGGTGCGGGTGTAGCGCAGCCGCGCCGCGAACGGCTCGCCCGCGAAGGTGCCGCTGACCCGCCCCCGGAAGAACGTCACCCCGGTCGTGCCGGCCACGATCAGCTCCAGTTCCTCCTCCACCAGCTCGTCGAGCACCGAGGTGCCGCTGCGGTGGGCGGCCAGGTCGTCCTCCTTGCTGAACGTGCGACCGTCCGGCCCGACGGCGATCAGGCGGTCGTCGAGCAGGGCGTCGAGCGCGGCCACGTCGCCGGCCCGTTGGGCGGCCTGGAGACGGCGCTCCGCCTCCAACAGTTCCGCCTCACGTTCGGTGTCCTGCATGCGCCCTCCCGGTCGTCCGCCGCGTCCCCTCATTCTGGCGGCCCGACGGTGCGCGGTGCTTCCGGTTCGTCGTGCCGGCCCGGCGGGGTAAGAAGGGGCAGAGGAAAACGCGTACACCGGAAGGACCTTCCCGATGACCCTGGAACGACCGATCGCCCCGGACCCGTACGAGCTGCTGCCGACCGTCTCGTCGTTCGACCTGACCAGTGACGACGTGCACAACGGCGAGCCGATGGACGCCCGGTACGCGCACGGCAGCACCGGTGGCGAGAACGTCTCCCCGCACCTGGCCTGGTCGGGCTTCCCGGCCGGGACGGAGAGTTTCGTGGTGACCTGCTTCGACCCGGACGCCCCGACCGGCAGCGGCTTCTGGCACTGGGTGCTGGTCGACGTGCCCGCCTCCACGACCAGCCTGCCGACCGGCGTACGGGAGGCGGACCTGGGCGGTGCGTTCAGCGTCCGCAACGACTACGGCGACACCGGCTACGGTGGCGCGGCCCCGCCGCCGGGCGACCGCCCGCACCGGTACGTCTTCGCCGTGCACGCGGTCGACGTCGACACGCTCGGCGTCGGGCCGGACGCCAGCCCCGCGTACGTCGGCTTCAACCTGGCGTTCCACACCCTGGCGCGGGCGGTCATCAGGCCGACGTACCAGATCAAGGAGTGACCGGTGGCCCCGCCGGTCCCGCGCGGGCGGGGCCGGCGGGCCTGCGGTGCCCTCAGCCGGGCACCCGGGCGACGGCGAAGACGGACTGGCCGAACGGCGGCCGGACGAGCTGCTCGGCGGCCTTGGTGGCGGGCAGGACGAGGGTGTCGTACACCTTGACCATCGGGCCCTCCTTCGGCATCAGCCGGAAGACCTTGGTGGCCATGAAGTAGCCGATCAGGCCGAGGGCGTTGGCGTAGTGCATCGTCTCGACCCGCAGTCCGGCCGCGGTCATCGCGTCGCCGAGGGTCTTCTTGGTGTAGCGGCGCACGTGGCCGGTGGCGATGTCGGCGGGGCCCATCGCGAACTGGAACGCCGGCACGATGATGATCACCGCGCCACCGGGCCGGACCAGGTCGCGCATGCTGCGCAGCGCGCCCACGTGGTCCTCGATGTGCTCCAGCACGTTGTACGACACGGCCGCGCTGTAGTCGCCGCCCCCCGGGTGCGGCAGCAGCATCTCGCGGACCTCGATGGTCGGCTCGTCGACCAGCCGCTCCTTGAGCAGGATGAGCCGGTCCGGGTCGGCCTCGGTGGCGGTGAACCGGGGCACGTGCCGTGCCCACTCCAGGGCGTAGTCGCCCAGGCCACTGCCGATCTCGATGGGGTCGTCACCGAGGTGGGGCACCGCCAGTTCGACGAACCACCGGCGGTGGTTGACCGCGGTGGCCAGGCCCTCCAGAACCTCTGCCTGGACGCGCTGGTCCCCAAGGATTTCTGCCATGCGTCGATTCCTCACGATATGACTGACCCGCGCCTGGACCGACAGAGTGAATCATCCGCGTCAGGGGCGGAGGAAACGGGGCACTGTGAAGGCCGAAATGTGGTCGGGGGAGGGCACGTGATCGGCGGTCGGCGAACCCGGCACATAGTACGGCAGTACCCGAAACATGTCACGTGACCGCCATAGGCCAACTACGCTCTGAATTGCTATGACTACTGGCGAATCGGAGCGCGGGACCGGTCGATCCGACGTCGGGGACGCCGGAGCGACACCGGTCCGGCGGGTCGTCCGACGGCACTGGCGACGGGTGCTCCCGGCGGCCCGTGCGCCCCGTGCCGGGCCGTCGGCCGCGGCCCGTCCGTCGGCCGCCGGGTGGCGGTGGGACGCGTTGGCCGTGGTCAGCTACCTGATGCTCGCGTTCTGGGTGACCGCCCGGTTCTGGCGCGACCCGGCGGCCGGGGTACGCGACAACCGGTCGGACCAGGCGCAGTTCGAGTGGATGATGGCGCACGGCGCGCGGGTGGTCACGGAATGGAGCTATCCGTTCGCCTCGGACCGGATGAACGTGCCCGACGGCGTCAACCTGATGGCGAATACCTCGGTATTATCCGTCTCAATACCGATGACCCCGGTCACTGTCCTCTTCGGGCCGCACTGGTCATTTCTTGTCTTTCTCACCCTGGGAATGGCGGCCACCGGCACCGCCTGGTACTTCTTCCTGTCCCGGGTGGTCACCCGCTCCCGGGGGCCGGCCTGGCTCGGCGCGGCCTTCTGCGCGTACGCCCCGGCGATGGTGTCGCACGCCAACGCCCACCCGAACATCGCCTCCCAGTTCGTCGTCCCACTGATCATCTGGCGCACCCTGCGGCTGGCCGGGCCGGGCCGGTGGCTGCGCAATGGACTCCTGCTCGGCCTGCTGATCGTCTGGCAGGCCTTCCTCAACCTGGAGATCCTGCTGATGACCGCGATCGCCCTGGCTGTGGTGGTCGGTGCCCTCGCCATCGGCCGACCGCCGCTACGCGCGGCGACCCGACCGTTCCTCGCCGGGCTCGGCGTGGCCGCGCTGCTGTCCGCCGTGCTGCTCGCCTACCCGCTTTACGTGCAGCTCTTCGGGCCGGGTTCCTACCACGGGCTGTCCCGGCTGATCCGGGGCTACCGCACCGACCTCGGCGCGTTCGTCGGGTGGTCGCGGGAGTCGCTGGCCGGGGACGCCCGGTCCGCCGACCCGCTGGCCCGCAATCCCACCGAGGAGAACGCCTTCTTCGGCTGGCCGCTGGCCGTGCTCACGGTCGCCCTGGTCTGGTGGCTTCGGCGCAACGCCCTGGTGGTCGGCCTGGCCGCGCTCGGGCTGATCTTCGCCGTCCTGTCGCTGGGCCGGGAGGTGCAGCTCAACGGGCGGGACACCGGCGTCCCTGCCCCCTGGGCACTGCTGGAGGACCTGCCGCTGCTGCACTCCGTGGTGCCCACCCGCTGGTCGCTGGCGATCACCCCGATCGTCGGGGTGCTGCTGGCCCTCGGCACCCAGCGGGCCCGCGACCTCGCCCGCCGGCATCCGGCCGCCCGCCGGCAGGTCCGCTTCGCCACGGTGACCGTCCTGCTGATGGCCCTGGTGCCGTTGCTGCCGACCCCGCTGCCGGCGACCCGGCTCGACCCGGTGCCGCAGTTCGTCACCGGCGGCGGCTGGCGACCGTACGTGGCGGGAGGGCGCAGCGTGGTCACCCTGCCGCTGCCCGACAACACCTACGCCGATCCGCTGCGCTGGTCGGCCCGGACCGGGTTGGAGATGCCGCTGGCCCGGGGCTACTTCCTGGCCCCCGACACCCGGCCGTGGTCGCCCGAACCGGACGCCGCCCTGTTCACCGCCCCCTACCGGCGGACCAGCAACTTCTTCGGCGGGATCGCGCGGACCGGCAACCTCCCGCCGATCACGGACGTCGACCGGCGGGCCGCCGTGACCGACCTGCGCTACTGGCGGGCCGGTGTGGTGATCCTCGGCCCGCACCGGCACGCCGACGCGTTGCGTCGGGCGATGACCGCGCTGACCGGCATCACCCCTGTGCAGACCGGCGGGGTGTGGCGGTGGGACGTCCGGTCGCTCACCGGGTGAGCCCGCCGGGGTGCCGGGTCAGGCCGTGCGGACGCAGCAGCCCTGGCAGACCTTCGGGCTGGGCAGGGTGAACGCCAGGCAGCAGGTGCGCCGCTGCACGGTCGGCTCGCCGCCCCGGCCGGGCACCAGCTCGACCAGGTCGGCCAGGCCGAGGGTGCCGAGCAGGGTGTCGATGGTGGTCACCGACGGGCCGGGCAGGACGTCCGCCGCGCGCAGGATGCCGTGCGCGATCCCCGAGGCCACCGAGCCGAGCAGGGTACGTGCACCGACCCGCACCTCCGCCTGGATCGCGGTGATCATCGGGACGAGGTGGGCGTCGAGCAGCGAGGCCCGCAGGAGGCCGAGCAGCTCGGCCTCGTCGGCGGCGACCCGGACGCCGGGCTGGCCGGTGAGGGCGAGCGGGTCACCGGGCAGCACCGCGACGGTCGTCGCGCGGTGCAGGCCCATGGTCAGCAGTTGCCGGTGGTCCTCGAAGTGGATCAGCACGTCGGCCGGGTCGAGCAGCGGCACCCGGCGGGCCGAGGCCCAGCCGAGCACCACCGGCAGCGCCGTCCAGTAGCTGTAGGACTTCCAGGCCAGCGCGGCGCAGGCGTGCGGGGTGCCGCCCCAGCGGCGGGCGGCGGCGCGCAGGAACTCCGGCATCCGGGTGCCGTCGACGAGGGTGGTGGCCGGGCTCCAGCCGATGTCGTCGGCGACCACCAGGCCGGGCGCGAGGCCGGGCAGCACGTCGGTGCCGAACATGGCGCGCAGGGTGGCGGTGACCGGGGCGAGTCGGCCGGCGAGATCCTGGCCGGGAAGCACCGCCGTCATCCGGACCCCCTCCCGTCCCGCTCGGCCCGCCACGGGTGGTGGCGGTTAATAAGGCTAGCCTAACCATGCCTGGGCGCTGAGGGAAGCCTCTGCGGAGGTGGATCGGGAGGCCGGGATCACCATGTCCGTCCCGTCGGTACGGATCGGCCCGCTTCGGCTACTACCCGGCCGAACGCGGGGAAAACGCGGGCGATGTCAAGGCATATGTCGGCAACGTGCCAGTTCGGTACAGGGCGATGGGAAAAACGTGAAGACTTGTCATCCCGGCTGCGCTGCGTGAGGAAGCTGATGACGACCTCTCCCCTGGAGCGGGCCGCCGATTCGTTCGCGGCGGAACTCGCCCGGCACCGGATGGGGCGAGGGCTGACCAAGAAACAGCTCGCCACCATGATGGGCTTCGACCCGTCGTACGTGAGCCACGTCGAGGGGCGACGACACCGCCCCACCGAGGACTTCGCCCGCCGCGCCGAGGCCGTCCTCGACGCCGGGGGCGTCATCTGGCAGCGGTTCCGCGAGTACGACCAGCTCCGCCACACCCGCGCCACCCCCGGCCACCGCGAACCCGCACCCCCCGGCCGCTGGCTCCCCCCGGGCACCGGGCTCGTCGTCGAACGGGAGACCGCCACCCTCACCCTGGTCGACGGCACCTACCGGTGCGTGATCCGCCGCCGGCTGCACAACGCCGGCACCGAACCGGTCACCCGCTATCTCGTCCGGGTCGCCGTCGACAGGTGGCCCGACGACCCCGGCCGCTCCAACCGGCACCACCGCGAACACCCGCTCACCTTCGCCGAGCTGCGCTTCCGCGCCGTCCACCACGACGACGGCGCCCGCGAACCGATGCACTGGCGGGTCCGCCACGACCGGGACGCGTACAAGGAGATCTGGCTGCTGTTCGAGAACGCCGACGGACGGTTCCCGCTGCACCCCGGCGAACGCGCCGAGGTCGAGTACGCCTACCGGGTCGGCCGGGTCAAGTGGGGCCCCTGGTTCCAGCGGGCCGTCCGCCTGCCCACCCGGCACCTCGCCGTACGACTCGACCTCCCGGCGGCCCTCGACCCCCGGGTGTGGGGGGTGGAGACCTCGCTGTCCGCCGACGAGGGACCGCTGCGCACCCCGGTCCGCCGGCACGACCGGGGGGACCGGGTGGTCTTCGACTGGTCCACCGACGACCCGCCGCTCAACACCCGCTTCCGCCTCCAGTGGCGGTTCCGGCGGGAAGCCGTCGAGACGCCCCCCGTGCCGACCCGCCCGGCCGACCGGATGCGCGCCCTCGGCGTGCTGCCCCCCGAGGCCACCCCGCCCGGCCGACCCGCCCGCCCCCTGCACCTGCCCCGGGAGGCCGCCGACGCCCGTGAGGTGGCCGACCGGCTCACCGACCTGCTGGTCCGGGCCGGGGAGGTGCACCCGCTCAGCACCGGCACGGGCCTCGCCGCCCCGCAGATCGGCCTGGACGTCGCGGTCGCCGTGGTCCGCCCCGCCGACCGGGCCGCCCCGCCGGTCGTCCTGGTCAACCCCCGGGTGGTCGGGGAGAGCCCGGAAACCGTCGAACAGTACGAAGGCTGCCTCGCCGCCGCCGACCACCGTGGCCTGGTGGCCCGGCCGCTGCGCATCGAGGTCGAACACGCCCGCGCGGACGGCAGCCGGATGATCACCTCGTTCGCGTACGGGATGGCCCGGTTGGTCGCCCACGAGATCGACCACCTCGACGGCCGGGCCTGGACCGACCGGATGGCCCCCGGCGTGCCGCTGGTCCCCGTCGAGGAGTACCGCGAGAGCAACGCCTGAAGCCCCGCCGATCCGGGTGGACACGGAGGGGACCGGGGCGCGTGCCCCAGGGGGCGGGGGCACGCGCCCCGGTTCGGGGGGAGTAAAGCTCTACAGGTTGCCGAACGTGTCGTACCGGATGTGCTGCGGCGGTACGTCGTCCTCGGCGAGCGCCCGCAACGTCGCCCGGACCATCGCGGCCGAACCGGAGACGTAACAGTCGTGCGACGTCCACGGGCCGTACCGGGCCACCACGTCGGGGACGTCCCCGCGCTCACCGGCGAAATCCGGGTCGTCGCTGCACGACGGGGTCACCGACAGCCACGGGTGGACGGCGACCAGCTCCTCCAGACCGGCCAGGCCGTACAACTCGTCGGCGTGCCGGGCACCGTAGAAGACGTGCACCCAGCGGGCCCGGTTCCAGCCCGCCAGCTCCTCCACCATCGCCTTCACCGGGGCCAGGCCGACCCCGCCGGCCACACAGAGGATGTCCCGCCCGGAATCCCGGTCCACCGTCATCGAGCCCATCGGGGCGGCCACCCGCAGCAGGTCACCCGGCTTGGTCCGGCGCACCAGCGCCCCGGAGACCCAGCCCGCGCCGGCCGGCGTACGGACGTGGAACTCCAGCACGTTGTCGTCGTTCGGGGCGTTCGCCACCGAGTACGTCCGCCACACCCGGGGCAGGTGCCGGGGCACCTCGACGCTGACGTACTGGCCGGCCTTCCAGACCAGCGGATGCTGCAGGGCCCGGACCGTCAGCACGGCGGTGTCGGTGCCGTACCGCTCGTGGGTGAGCACCTCCGCGTGCCAGTACGGCGGATTCTCGTCCGACTCCGCCCCGGCCAGCATCGTCGCCGTGATCGCCGCGTACGCGTCCCGCCACGCCTGGTCGTACTCCAGGTTCCAGCCGTCACCGGCCGTGGTACGCAGCGCGTCGAGCAGCGCCACCCCCATCGTCGCGTAGTGCGCGGCGTCGACGTGGTACTTGCGGTGGTCCCGACCCAGCGAGCGCAGGTACTCGTCGAAGCTCTCCGGGTCGTCCATCACCTGGGTGGCGGTGACGATCGCGTCCAGGATCCGGTCGCCCTGGCCGGTCATCTCCGCCGGGAACAGCCGGCGCAGCTCCGGATCGAGCAGGAACAGCCGGGCGTAGAAGCGACCGCTCAGCCGGTCCCGGTCCTCCTCGACCAGGGTCCAACTCTCCTTCAGCAGCCGAGCGAAGTTGTCCACGGGGGGCGGTCCTCCTCCTGACGGCGGATCGGGCACCGATAGAATGTCCACGGAGCGTGTGCACCGGTCGCACAGAATGTGCGATCGGCTCATCTGGGCCCACCGGCCGGTGCGATCGGGCCACCCCGTCGGGCAGAGTGGTGCGGTGACCGTTGAGCAGTACACCCGCCCGGAGTTCAGGCGGGTCCTCGGCACCGAGACCCTGCTGGTCCTCGGCCTGTCACTCGGGCAGTCGGCCGTCTACGCCGTGGTGTCGCTGACCGCGAAACTGACCGCCGACGGGCCGCTGTCGAAGCAGACCGCCTCGCTCAACACCTCGCAGTCCGCCCGGCCCTGGCTCGACCTGACGTACCAGCTGCTGGGCATCGCCTTCGCCCTGCTGCCGGTGCTGCTCGCCGTACACCTGCTGGCGCGCGACCCCGGCGACCCGGCGCGCACCCTCGGGGTGGACCTGCGACGGCCCGGGTCCGACCTGACCCGGGGTGCCGGCCTGGCCGCACTGATCGGCCTGCCCGGCCTGGCCCTGTTCTGGGCGGCGGCGCAGCTCGGCATCAACGCCACCCTGGTCCCCGCCGGCCTGCCGCCGCTGTGGTGGGCGGTGCCGGTGCTGGTCCTCGCCGCCGTGCAGAACGCCGTGCTGGAGGAGGTGATCGTGGTCGGCTACCTGGTCACCCGGCTGCGCCAGCTCCAGTGGCGGATCGGCGCGGTCATCGCGACCAGCGCGCTGCTGCGCGGCTCATACCACCTCTACCAGGGCTTCGGAGCGTTCGTCGGCAACGCCGTGATGGGCGTCGTGTTCAGCCTGTTCTACCTGCGCACCCGGCGGGTGATGCCGCTGATCGTGGCGCACACCCTGCTCGACGTGGTCGCCTTCGTCGGCTACTCGCTGCTGCCGAAGGACTGGTTCGACTGGCTCTGACCGTCGCTGTCCCCGCTGCGTCGCCGGTGGCCGCTGCGTCGCCGGTCGCCGTCGCTCGGCGGGCGGCCTAGCCGCCGGTACGGGCGGGCCGGTAGCTGGCCACCGCGCGGGCGGCCAACAGGTCGGTCGCCGCCGCGTCACCCGCCGCCGTCGCCAGCACCGCAGCCCCCGGCAGCAGCCGGGCCGCCAACCGGAGCGCGGCCCAGCCACCGGCCTGCGCGGCCAGCGGAGCTGCCAGCCGCCACGCGGCCTCCGCCGCACGCGGCCACGGCCCGTCGCCCGGGCCGTCCGCCGCCCGCGCCGCGTCCAGCGCGGCACGGGCACCGTCCGCGTCCGGGTGCACCCGGGTCAGTACCAGCAACTCCACCGCCCGCTCCGGGTCGGCCGGGTCCCGGCCGTACGCCGCCGCCACGTGCAGCACCAGCGCCGACTGCGTCCAGAGCACCACCGCCAGCTCAGCCAGGGGCGCGAACAGCCCGGCCACCGCCGCCGTCGCCCCACCCACCCCGGCCCACCTCACGAACCGCCGGGTGGCCAGCCGGGCCAACCCGTCCGGACCGGCATCCGGGTACGCCTCGCGCAGCCCGCGCGCCCACTCCCGGGCCTGCGGCCCGATCCCCTCGACCGCCGCCAGGGCCAGCAACTCCGGCGCGAACCCCGGATGGGCCAGCAGCCGGGTCCGGATCGTCGCCAGCTCCAGGCGTCCCGTCGCCACACCACCCGGGTCCGCCGCCGCCGTCACGGCGGGGGCGCTGGTGGCGGCGGGCGAGGTGCCGACGGGATCAGGGCCGGCAGGCGGACGCTGCGTGGTGGTCGGGGTGTGCTCCGTGGCGGGAACCGTGGTCGGTTCGGGAGTGGTTTCCGTGGCCGGGGTGGTGGTCGGCTCGGGGGTGGGTGCCGCTGGCGTCTTGTCCGGGGGCGCCTTCTTCGGTGGGGTCGCCCGCGTGCGGGGGGCAGCCCGGCGGGGGGCCGGGGTGGTCGACGCCGTCGTCGCCTTTCGCGCGGTCCGCTTCCGGGGAGGGGTGCCCGGTTCCGGTGCCGTGCCCTGCGTCGCCGGTTCTGTGCCCGGTGCCGTCGTTGCCGTGCCCTGCGCCGTCGGCGCGGCCGCTGTCGTCGGTGTGTCCGTTTCCATGGGAGCGGCCGTGACTGCCTGCGACGGTCCGGCCGTTTCCGGCGGTGGGTCTGATTCCGGTGGAAGGGTTGTCGTTGCTGCCGGTGGGGGTGTTTCCGGTGGTGCGGTCGCGGTCGGGATGGTGGCCTCGGCGGATGCCGGTCGTCCGGGGGGTGAGTCGGTGGTGCCGGCGACCGCGCCCGTCGCCCGTTTGCGGGGGGTACGCCGCGCCGCCGGCGTCCGCGCGGTGGTGGGCTGTGCTGGTGCTGGTGCTGGTGCTGGTGCTGGTGCGGTGGCGGGCGTCGCCGTGCCGGCGTCGGGTGCGGGTGCGTCGTCCGTGCCGGACGGCGTCGGTGCCGTCGGCGGGTCGTCCGGCGCGCCCGACGGCGCGGCTGCCGGCCGACCCGCGGCCGGACGGCGCGGTCGGGTGACAGCCGCCGGTGGTGGTACGGGTGACTCGGCGGCAGGGGGTTGGAACAGCACGGCCGGTGCCGCCTTCGTCGGGCGGGTCCGCTTCGGTCGGGGCGTCGCGTCATCGTCGGAGGGCTGCGGCTGCCGGGGCGGCACGGGCGGCGGCGTAAAGGTCGCCTCCGGCGAGCGGCGACGCGCCCGGTCGCTGGCGGGGCGGCGGGGCGGGTCGCTCGGCGGCTGCTCCTGCATGGAACAGGAGCGTAGCCGCGAACGTGACCTCGCACACGCGGGAATACGCCGCGTGGGGCGATGCGGCGGCACCCCCGGCGCGGCCCCCACCAGGGATTGCCGCCCGTCGGGATAGTCGCTTTGCCCAGGGTGGGGGCGGACCTGTATCCTCGTCCGCGGTGGTCCGCAGGGTCACCGAGGAGACTTCGCCTAGTCTGGTCTATGGCGCCGCACTGCTAATGCGGTTGGGGTCTTAAAGCCCCTCCCGGGTTCGAATCCCGGAGTCTCCGCGCAAAACCGGTTGTGTAGACTGGTCGAGCACCGGGCGCCCGTAGCTCAATGGATAGAGCATCTGACTACGGATCAGAAGGTTAGGGGTTCGAGTCCCTTCGGGCGCACACGTTCTACCAGGCAATATTCATGATTGCCGCTGCTTTCGGGTCGGTGTGGGTCGCATGTGGGTCACGTCTGTGACCCACATGTCGGGCCTGGTGGGGCTGTGTTGACCTGGGCTTACGGGGTTGATGCGCAGCGGATTCGCGGAGGGATGATGCGGATCCGCCTCTTTGTCTGGGCACCATGTCCACTCGGTTGATGATCATGGTGTGCCTGCTGTCTAGCCTGTCCGGGTGTCTTGGGGGATGGGTGGCTAGGGCCAACGAGGCGGGCCTGGTTTATCGGCGGTGCGGCTGTCGGTGCGAGCAGACCGGTCGCCAGTTGGGTGTGCGGTGCGAGCGTCTCGCTGAGTTCGACCACGGCCTGAGTTCCCCCCGCTTTGATGGAGCGGTGGTTACCTGCTGCCGGCTGGTGCAGGGGTGGCGATAGGTGGTTCGGCTGGTGCGGTCTGGCGGCTATGCCAGGCGGCCTCGTACTCGTTCGGGCTGAGGTAGCCCAGTTCGCGTTGGATGCGGCGGGTGTTGTACCAGCCGTCGATGTAGGTGAAGATCGCGTTCTCGGCCTCGTCGCGGGTCCGCCATGAGGTGCGGTAGACGAGTTCGATCTTCAGGGTTGACCAGAAGTTCTCCATCAGCGCGTTGTCGTACGAGTCGCCGACGGAGCCCATCGACGGCAGGATCCCGTTGTCCTGCAAGCGTTCCGCGAAGCGGAACGACGTATAGTTCGACCCCCTGTCCGAGTGGTGGATCAACTGGCCGTCGCGGACGTCGCGGGACCAGATGCCGTATTCGACGGCGGCGAGGATCAGGTCGGTGTCGCAGCGGTCGGAGGTCTTCCACCCGACGATCCGGCGGGAGAACACGTCGCGGACCGCGGCGAGCCAGAACACGCCCTCGCCGCAGGGGATGCGGGTGGCGTCGGCGACCCAGAGCCGGTTCGGCCCGTCGGCGGTGAACTGCCGCCCGACCAGGTCCGGCGCCGGCGTGTGCCGAGGATCCTGCTTCGTGGAGCCGGCGCGCCAGCCTCGACGCAGGAACGCCCCCTGCCAACCCTGGCCGGTCATCAGCCGCTCGACGCGTTTGCGGCCCACGTAGATGCCGTCGCGGCGCAACTGCCGGTGGACCCGGTCCGCGCCGTAGGTGCGCCCGGAGGTCTCCCAGATCTCGTGGATGTTGGAGATCAGCCCCAGGTCGACCACGTCCCGGTCGCAGGGCTGCTCGGCCTGCTTGACCCACGCGTAGTAGGTCGAGGCGCCGATGTTCAGGACCCGTAGCAGGAGCGCGACCGCGAACTGGTCACGGTGTTCGTGGATGAACCTCATGACCGTCGCCGGGTCGGGTCGAGCTCCGCCGCGAAATACGCGCTCGCGGCCTTCAGGATCTCGTTCGCCCGCCGCAGCTCGGTGACTTCCCTACGCAGCCGGCGGTTCTCTTCCGCCATCTCGCTGGTCGGCCGGTCGTGACGCTCGTCGGCGTCAGCCTCGGCCTGACGGATCCAGTTCCGTAGTGCCTCGTGATGAACGCCGAGCTGCTCGGCCAGGCGCCGGATCACGGGCTTCGGGTCCGACTCGCGGTACAAGCGCACAGCGCGCTGACGCAGTTCGTCGGGGTACTTCTTCGGTGCTGCCACGGACAACTTCCTCCCCCACGGCCATCAGACCATGGTCAAGAAGCTCCATGAAAGCGGGGGTGGCTCATGTTGACGATCGGCGTGTCCGGGTGCGTCGCGGTGGTTTCGCCAGCAGGGCGGAGGCCGAGCGGGCCTGTTGGGCGTTGCGGCAGGTGCCGGGGCACGAGGCGGCCGGGATGTGGACGCTGAGGCGTTGGCTGGAGTTCTGGTTGTCGGAGAACGAGGGGCGGCTGCGTCTCTCGACCATTGTCAACTACCGCGGCCTGGTGAACGACTACCTCATCCCGCAGCTGGGTCACGTCCGGATGCGGAGGTTGCGTACCCGGGATGCGCAGCGGGCGATGGACCGGATCTCGCACCGCCACGTCCGGGGTGGACGGCTGATTTCTTCGGGCACGCTGAACGGTATTCGTGCGGTGCTGCGCAGCGCGCTGTCGGCGGCGCGGCGGCAGGGGGTGATCGACCGGAATCCCGGTCGGGGGCTGCGGCTGCCGAACGGGGCGCGCCCGCGGGCGGTGGTGTGGGACGCGGAGCGGGAGAAGGCGTGGAACGACACGGGGGTGCGGCCTCGGGTGGCGGTGTGGGGGCTGCATCAGGTCGGTCGGTTCCTGGAGTCGGTGCAGGGCGATCCGTTGTTCGCGTTGTGGTGGCTGGTGGCGTTGCGGGGGCCGCGCCGGGGTGAGATCGCCGGGTTGCGGTGGGAGGACATCAACCTGGCCGATGGTGAGTTGACCATCCGGGAGCAGGTGGTCGTGGTGCGTGGGGTGGAGCGGTTGGGTCCGCCGAAGTCGGCGGCCGGGGTGCGGACCTTGGCGTTGGACGAGTTCAGTGTGCGGTTGCTGACGGATCTGTGGCATCGGCAACGCCGACGGTTCGGTCGGGTGGACCCGAAGCAGCGGGTGTTCCTGCACGAGGATGGGCGGCCGGTGCGTCCGGACTGGCTGACCCGCCGTTTCGCGAAGCTGGTCAAGGATGTGGATCTGCCGCCGGTGCGGCTGCACGACCTGCGGCACGGCGCCGCGGGGATCGCCTCGGCCGCCGGGGTGGACCTGAAGCAGATCCAGGAGGACATGGGCCACCACACCCCGCTGACGACAATCGAGACCTACATCTGCGTGTTCCAGCAGATGGCCAAGAAGGCGGTACGGGCGTCGGCCGAGCTCCTCCTACAGCATGTGCGGGTCAGGGCGTCTCTGGCGGGGGCCTACCAAGCCTGATCTTCGAGGCGGGGCGCTTCGGATAGCGGCCTGCCCGGGAGCAGGGGAAGCGTTCCTGTCCCAGGGCAGGCCGTCCGGTGAGCGAGGGGTGGTCAGCGAGTTCCGTGTGTTCGGGGGCCGTCGGGCTCCGGCTGCATGGTGGCGTTGTCTTCGGCTCTTGGTGGCATCTGCTGGCTTCGCTCGGAGATCGGCTCCGTCGTCGCGGTTGTTGGCGGGCGTCGCTTCCCGTGATCGCGACGCCTGGCGGGCGGACGCATCTCGGCGCCCGGGTTGCCGGCTTTGAGGACGAGGCGGGCGGTGGCTTCGGCGGCTTTGTGTTGGGTGGCGGGCAGGCTGGTGGTGTAGGTGTCGGCGGTGATCCGGATCGTGGCGTGGCCGAGCTGGTGTTGGATGGTCTTGAGGTCGGCTCCGGCGGTATGGGCGAGGGTGGCGGCGCCGTGGCGAAGGTCGTGCAGCCGGATCGGGGGTAGCCCGGCCCGGTCGACCAGGAGGCGCAGACGTTGGGTGAGGTAGCCGGGGTGCACGGGTAGCCCGTCGGGGCTGGTGAACACGTAGCCGCTGTCGTGGCAGACCTTCCCGCCGCCGGTTCGGCGGGTGCGGTGGTGGCGTTGCCGTTCGGCGTGCCGGCGCAGTATCCGTGCGGTGTGCCGGTCGAGGGCGATGGTGCGGCGGCTGGTCGCGGACTTGGGTGGGCCTTCGTAGACGTCGTAGCCGGCGGTGGTGCGTTGCCGCACGATCGATAGTTGGCGGGCGTGGAGGTCGATCTCGGTCCAGCGCAGGCCGGCGGCTTCGCCGCGGCGCAGGCCGCGTAGGGCGATCAGCCACCACAGGGCGAACAGGTTGTCGTCGCGGACGTAGTCGAGGAACGCGGCGAGCTGGACCGGTGTCCAGACCGCGACCGACGGCCGCTCACCGGTGGCTTCCCATTCAGCGACCCTGTTCTCGGTCCACAACCGCGCCAGAGGACGCTCCTGGACGGGTAGCTCCACCCGCCGGGCGGGGTTGTCCACGATGAGGCCCTCCCGGATGGCGGCGTTGAGCGCGGCCCGCAACGTGGTGTGGACGTGCTGCAGCGTGCACGGCGTCTGCGGCTGGCCAGACCGATTGCGGGTGGCGGCGATCTGCGTGAACGCCGCGTTGAGCTGCCGGGAGGTCAGCTCACCGAGGATCAGGTGCCCGACGTGGGGGACGAGGAAACGCTCGACGTCGCGTGTGTAGTGCATCCTGGTCGTGGGCCGGATCCGGGTCCTGGTCGACAGCCAGTACCGCAACCACCGGGTGACCGTCCACGACCGTCCGGTCTGCTGCTCGCGAGACAGGATGAGGAGTTCGTCGCGGGCCTTCCGCGCGGCGGCCTCCGACGCGTACCCGCCCCGGCGTACCCGCTCGGCCTGTCCGAGCAGATTCCTGGTGGAGCAGTGGAAGTACCAACTTCCATGATCGAGCTCCGGCAGCCTCGGGCAGCTCTTGCCCAACGTCCGCCTGGTGGCCGGGTCCAGGCAGCCGCACCGCTTCACGACAGCACCGTGGCTCTTCATCGCTTTCTCCCTTTCTCGGTGGTGGTCACACCCTCACCCAGGGAGATTGGGTGCAAATCGGTTTCCGTACTGGTTCACGATTTCCATCGACTACGAGCCGGTCGACGCGCGAAAGAGCCTTCAATTCAGTTCGTGAGTCGGGATTCGACCTTGGGTCCCAAGACCGGCCAGGGGACGCACCGGCAAGCTGCGCACGAGGACCGTTCAGCGAGCCCATGGACGCGATCTGCCACCAGGCACGTGGCTGCGCGGGTCTGGCATTGGCTGCGGGGGTGGACCTGAAAATGATTCAGCTCAGTATGGGCGACGCCAGCCCGGTCACCACCGCCGAGACCTCCATCCACGTGTTCAGGAAGATGGCCAGGGAGGCGGTGCGAGCCAGCGCCGCGTTGTTGCTGTCGCACGCGAAGATCCGCACGTCGTTGGAGGGTGCTCTCAGGCGCGGCTCTGGCGAGCATCGTTGCCACGGTCGATCCCGGCTGCCGGGTAGCACAGTCTCGTCTGAGAAAGCCGTGGCGTCGCGGTGAGCGCCGTCGACGGGCTTTGCTGGAGATCGATATCCTGCGGCACGATCCGCGTCTGGACGGCCCCGGCCGGTCAGACCCGGCGGGCGAGGTGTTGATGCGGGCCGCTTCGCCTACTACCGGGTGCTGGTCGGCGGAGCCCGGGTGCGGCTGGAGTCCGCTGTCGGCCTGCTGCGCAACCTTGCGGTCACCGGTGCTGGTGGGCTGGAGGTGGCTCAAGAGCAGCGGGCCGTGGCGGTCACCGCCGCCGAGCAGTTCGGCGACCTGGAGCTGACCGCGCGGGTGATCGGTGCCTACGACGTACCGGCGCTCTGGCCCCGCGCCGACAACCCCGAGCAGGCCGCCGGCATCGTCGCCGCTGCGGAACGCGCCCTGGCGGTCCTCACTCCGGACGGCCCCGGTCCGGCCCGGGCCCGGCTGCTGGCCACCATCGCGCTCGAGTCGCGCGGCACCCGGGACCCCCGGCCGCGCGAGTGCGCCCGGCAGCATCCGGATCCGCTCCGCTTTGTGACGCTCGCCGACTTCGTCGCCGAGGCCGGGCAGGGCGGCAAACCCGTGCCGACGGCACCAACCCGGGGGCGGTGCCGAATCGCGTCCGCTTGCTCTCTGTCAAGCTGCCACGTTGATGCGTCTGTGGCACCGGCGAGGAGTGCTCGGTAGACGATGTCGAGGGCCCCGAGTTACCCGTTCGGACGGAAGGGCGGCACCTTGAACCAGATGTAGCAGATGTTCGTGGTCTGGTCGGTGTAACCGTTCTGCGTGTGCGAGTCGTGCTCGAAACTGCCTACCGGGGCGAAGCCCCAGGCCCGTCGCGCGTTGCTGTACATGCCGTTCAACAGGGCGGTGCCCGGTACCGGGCTGCCGAAGCACCGGAAGACCCGGCCCATGCTCTCGTACCGCGAGGTGGGCGGGTTCGGGTCCTGGGAGTAGTAGTAGCTGATGTCCCGGGTGCCGCCGCCGCAGTTGTTCCGGCAGACGAAGCCGTAGACGTCAACGAGGCCGGCCACCTGGGCGTTCGGCGGGTAGGCTCCACCGATCGCCGGCTGCTGCTCGAAACCGGCCTGCGGGTTCGGGTCGAGCGACAGCATCCGGGCGTCCTGGCCGCTGACCTTGAACCGCTGCAGGTGCACGGCGGCGGTGTCCTGATAGTTGATCTTCACCTGGGTGCCGGGGACGGCCGCGGCCGTACCGGCGGCCGGGTCCTGGCTCTTCACCACGTCCACGTCCCAGGTCACCTCCTCCGGGTTGGGCGCACAGCCGAAGCCGAGCGACGTCAACCGCTCGCACGCCGCGGCCGACGCCAGCCCGTTCACGTCCGGCACGGTGACCCGGTCCTTGCCGAGATAGGTCACCGTGACCTGCGTCCGGTTGGCGACCTGGCTGGACGCCTCGGGACTCTGCCCGATCACCTTGCCCATCTCCGCCGGCGTCGCGGCGATCCCGCCCTCGACCGGTGCACAGGTCAGCCCGGCGTTCTGGATCGCCTGACACGCCTGGTCGACGAAGCTGCCGAGGACGGGCGGCACCACCGTCGGGCCGCAGACGAAGACGGTCACCTGGGTCCTGGGGTGCACCCGGGAACCGGGCTCCGGCACCGAGGCCAGCGCCCGACCGGTTTCACATCCGGGGTCGTTGCGGGTGGTCGGCACGCACCGCAGGTCCGCCGCGGTCAGATCGGCGCAGGCCGTGGCCTGATCCTTGCCGGCCACCTGCGGCACCTCGACCAACTGTGGCGTCCGCGCCGGCCGGGGACGGGGACTGGCCGACCGGGTCGGTCGAGGGCTCGTGATTGGGCTGGGCAGCGCGGCCGACGTGGTCGGACGGACAGTCGGCGCGGTGGTCCGCGGGGGAGTGGTGCGCGGCGCGGTCGGCGCCGGGTCGTCGGCCACGCCGTCGCCCCGACCCTTGTCCACCTCGTGCAGCTCGTCCCGGTCGAAGACCAGCATCCGCCGGGCGTACGGGTCGTTGACCCAGACCCGCCCGTCGCGGTACGTCACCTCGAACCGACCGGTGCCGGGGACCTGCACAGCACGCCGCTGCCGCAGCGTGCCCAACTCCAGGACGATCACCTGGCGCTGCCGGTGGTCCGGTACGTAGATCCGGTCCCCGGTCACCACGGGCCGGCCGTAGTCCCGGATGCCCCGCCGCCCGGAGAGCCTGGCCTCGTACTGCGTGCCGGTCCTGAAGTCGATCACCGAAATGGTGTCTTCGGGTTGGTGCAGGGTCACCAGCACCGGGAGCGGCGCACCCGGCTCGGCGACCCGGACCGCACCGGCGTCGACGCGCTTGTCCAAGTCTACCGTGCGATCGCCCCGCGAGCCGTCACCGATGATCCGGGCCGAGCCGCCGGTGCCCCGGACAGCCTGGTAGACGACAGGCCGGTCACCGGCGAGCGTGAGCCGGACGGCACCCTCCGGCGCCGATACGACCGACTCGTCCCGCACCCCGTCGCCGTCGATCCGATAGAGCCTGCCGGCGATCTGGGAGAGCGCCCAGGCCGTCCCATGGCTGTCGACGACGGCGTCGTCGACCCTGGCGGGAAGCCTCACCGGTCGGGAGCTGTTGCCGTCGAGCAGGGCCAGCGTGCCGTCGACCGGGTTCAGCAGATAGGCCTGCTCGCCACCGGTGACGAGCTGGCGGGTGCCCTCCCGGCCGTCCGCCGCCGTCCGCGTGCCCGGGGCGGGTGACGGCGGGCTGGACGGCTGGTCGCCGGTGCCCGTGGCGGGCCGGCCGGAGGTGCCGGCCGACGGCGTCGCGCCGGCCGACGGCGGCTGGCCGCCATGGGGCGCCTGGTCGACCCGGGTCGGCCGCATGTCGTCGGTCAGCATCCGCCAGGTCTCACCGGTCTCGTTGTTGACCATGTAGACCCGCTCCGGGCCGACCTGGACCACCTCCAGCCGCTGCCGGCCGGTGGCCAGGGCGCGGGCGGACCGGGCGTCGGCCTCGCCGCTCTCGGCGTTGACCCGCACGACGGTCTGGCCCTTCTGGACGTAGGTGCTGGCGTCGCCGGGCACCGCCTCCGAGGACCGGTAGCCGATCCCGAACGTGGTCACCAGCACCGTCGCCAGCACGCCGACCACGAGTCCGACCTGGGTGAGCCGCTCACGGTGCCGCCTGAGCATGACTACCTCCGTTGCGCACTGTTACGGTAGAGTCACCGTGCCCGGCTCCTCCGCTGGACGAGCGTAGGACATCCGGGGGGCCATTGGCAGCGCCGAGGATTGGGAAGGACTACCCGGCATCTTGACCGATCTGACCGTCACCTTCGACAACACCGTGCACATCGGCCGGCCGACCGAGATCGTCACGTTCGGGCGAGCCGCCGACTGCACGGTCTGTCTCGACCCGGAGGACATCTCGGTGTCCCGGCGGGCTGGCGCGTTCGAGTTCGTCCACGATGGTTGGCGGTTGACCAACCGTTCCACCAGCCGACCGTTGTCGGTGATCGACGAGCGCGGTCTACGGAAGGTTCTCGGGCCAGGGCAGCGGTTGCCGGTCGAAGAGCCGATCTGGGTGCTCGTCGAGGGCACCCGCAGCCACCGGATCCGGGTGGACGTGCCGATCAGTCATCCGCAGCCGGAGCAGACGCTCTCCCCCGGCCTGCCGACCGTCGTCGGGGAGAAGGTACTGGTCACCGCCGCCGAGCGGCGGACCATGGCGGCCCTGTTCGTCGAGTACCTGCGGGATCCGCCGGAGGCCGTGCCCAAACCAAGGAGCTACCAGGCCGCCGCCGCCCGGCTCGGTGAGAAGAGGTCGACCGTCCTGAGGCGGATCGAGTACCTCCGTGCCCGGCTCACCGCCGCCGGCGCACCGAGCCTTACCGGCCACAACGCCCTGGAGAACCTCGCCGAGTATGCGCTGTCCCGTCGGCTGGTGACCAAGGACGACCTGCGGCAGTAGCGCCGTCGAGAGGGACGACAGCCACGATCCCGCAACGGTGAGGGCTTCCGGTTCCGAGGCGTACCGGGCCTGACCTAGGGTCTGATCCGTAAATCCACATCGGACCGTCGGGACCGAACCGGGTTCGACGGACAGGCGGCGGTGCAGATGGCGAACGACGGCGGGACCGGACCCCGGGCGGCCTCCTGGCGGGGTGCGACTCCGCTGCCCCGGGCCGCCGCCCGAGGCTACCTGCGTCACCTCGAACTGCTCCGGTCCCTGCCCAACGAGGGTGGGATCGCCCCGGTGCAGGACGGCGGCGTCGACCCGGACGGTCACCCGTGGCTGCGTTTTCCCGACCACCCGACGACGGTGGCCGACTTGTTGAGCAGTGGAGCACTGCCCGCCCCGACCGCAGGTGTCGCCGTCGGGGCCGCCGCCCGAGCGCTGACCACCCTGCACGGCGTCGGGCTGGTCGCCGGCGTGGTCAGCCCCGCCCGGCTACTCTCCGATCCCGCCGGCGTCGTCCGGCTGGCACCGCCACCACCGGTGCACCTGGTGGAGCCGGATCCCGCCTACAGCGCACCCGAGGTCCTGCTCGGCGAGGACCCGACCGAGGCGAGCGACCGGTACGCCCTAGCGGCTACCGCGTACGCGCTGCTGGCCGGGGAGCCGCCGTTCGGCACCGGCCAGCCGGCGGTGCTGCGGGCGCTCACCACGGCCCCGCCCCGGCTGCACCGGCCAGACGTGCCGCCGGAGGTGACCGACGTGCTGGTGCGAGGGCTCGACCGGGATCCGGCGTGCCGGCCGACGGTCGAGCAGATCGGTGACCTGGTGGCCGGTAACGGCCGGCCGACCCGGCCGGGGGGCGTGGACACGAGGGAGTCGTCAACGGCCGGCGCGCAGCCGCCGGTGGGGACGCCGGTGGCCGATCCCCGGGAACTGGCCACCCTGCACCCGGACCCCACCGGCACCCCGCTGGGCAGCAACTACCTCTACGACGAGGAGATCGGCAGCGGCGCCTCCGGTGTGGTCTGGCGCGGCCGACGGATCAGCGACGGGCAGCCGGTCGCGATCAAGATCCTGCGCCGCGAGTTGGTCGGCCACCAGGACGCGTTGGTCCGGTTCCTGCGCCAGCGCACCGTGCTGCCCGCGCTGACGCACCCGCACCTGGTGCGGGTGCACGACCTGGTCGCCGAGGGCGACGTGGTCGCGATCGTGATGGACCTGGTGCTCGGCGAGCACCTCCGGCAAGCGGCGGCGTACGCCGGGCTGACCCGGTCGGAGACCCTGGCCGTGCTGGCCCAGGTCGCCGGGGCGCTCGCCGCGGTGCACGCGGTCGGGGTGGTGCACCGCGACGTGAAGCCGGAGAACGTGGTGCTCCGCCACGACGGCGACCGGTTGCACGCCTACCTCACCGATCTCGGGCTGGCGAAGCTGCTGGACGGCCCGCAGCTCACCAGCGAGAGCGTCGTCGTCGGTACGCCGAGCTACCTCGCGCCGGAGATCCATACCGGGCACCCCGCGCTGCCGGCCAGTGACGTCTACGCCCTCGGGGTGACCCTCTACGAGCTGCTGGCCGGCCAGCGGCCGATCCGGGGCTCGGGTGCCGCGGCGTTGCAGCTCGCCCACCTGGAACAGGAGCCGGCCCGGCCGGCCGGGCTGCCCGACCCGCTCTGGGACCTGCTACGGGCCTGCCTCGCCAAGGATCCGGCGGCCCGACCGGCCGCCGCCACGGTGGCGGATCGGCTCACCTGCCTCGCTGCGGGGGACGCCGCGGCCGGCCGGCCCGGCGGCGGCGCGACGCTTCCGCCTGCGGTCGCCCCCGTCCCGGCCGCAGGCGACCGCTCACCTGCGGACGGCGGCCCGAGCGGTGACGGCCGGTCCGGCGCGGGCGGCGGGGTGGCCGGGTTGTCGGGGTACGGCACTGAAGCACGGGACGCCGCCGGGACCGGTGAGGCGACCCGCAGCACAGTGCGCCCACTGGCGGACTCGCCGCCACCGCCGCCGCCCGCCCGGCGTCGCCGCTGGATACCGCTGACCATCGCGGCGGTCGTCTGCGCACTGGTCGCCGGTGGCGTCGGGCTGGCGCTCGGCGACCGCGGCAGTCCGACATCGACGCCGACTCCGACGGCCACCGAGCAGGCGCAGCCGGTGCTTTACCGGCTGCCGGTGACAGCCACGAGCGCCCGTGTCGGCACGGTGCGGCTGACCTTCCCCGACGGCACCGCGCTGCCGGGCTTCCAGTACTACCTCGTCTACCGCGACGGCACGCCGATCGAGGACTTCACCCCGGACACCTCGCCGCCGTACCTGGTCGCCACCGCCGACCACCGCACCCGGCACTGCTACGAGATCGCCGCCCTGCTGGACACGGCAGAGCCCCCACTTCCCCTGAAGACCACGCCCGCCTGCCAGGCCGCGAACGGAAGGCCCGACCAGTGAACCCGCGCACCGATCCGACGACCAACCCGTCCCGCCCCAGCTCCGACCCGGCTGACTACTTCGCGGCCACCTTCCGGGCGTTGCAGCAGAACATGGAGTACGCCCTGCAGGGCAAGTCGGCCGTGGTCCGGCTCGCACTGACCTGTCTCTTCGCCGGCGGTCACCTGCTCGTCGAGGACGTCCCCGGGGTGGGCAAGACCACCCTGGCCAAGGGCATCGCCAACTCACTGGAGGCGAGCTGGCACCGCATCCAGTTCACCCCGGACCTGCTGCCCAGCGACATCACCGGCACCTCGGTCTACGACCAGAGCGACGGCCGGTTCACCTTCCGGCCCGGCCCGGTCTTCGCCCACCTCGTCCTCGCCGACGAGATCAACCGGGCCTCGCCGAAGACCCAGTCGGCCCTGCTGGAGGTGATGGAGGAACACCAGGTGACCGAGAACGGCACCACCCACCCGGTGCCCCGGCCGTTCCTGGTGATCGCCACCCAGAACCCGATCGACCTGGAAGGCACGTACCGCCTGCCGGAGGCGCAGCTCGACCGGTTCCTGCTGCGCATCGCTGTCGGCTATCCGGACCTGGACGCCGAGACCGCGATCCTCACCGGCCGGGCCACCCGGGCGCTGCCGGAGCTGGCCCGGGTGTCCACCCTGGAGCAGGTGTCCTGGATGATCCAGTACGCCGGCACGATCCACGTCGCACCCACGATTGCCCGGTACATCGCCGAGTTGGTGCACGCCACCCGGTCCCGCGAGGACTTGCGGCTCGGTGCCAGCCCGCGTGGCAGCCTGGCGTTGATGCGGGCCGCCCAGGCGTGGGCGGGCTGCGAGGGGCGCGGGTACGTGACCCCGGACGACGTGAAGGCGCTCGCCGAGCCGGTGTTGGCCCACCGGCTGCTGCTCGACCCCGACGCCGAGCTGCGCGGCGTACGCCCGCAGCAGGTGCTCGCCGAAGTGCTGCGCGCGGTCCCAGTGCCGGCCGCCGCCGGAGTGTCGTGAGGGTGCTCACCGGGTCGGGCTGGGCGGTGCTCCTGGGTGCCGTCGCGCTGACCGTCGCCGGCCTGGCGCTCGGCTACCCCACCCTGACTGGGGTGGGGGTGGCCGGGGCGGTCGCGCTCGCCTGCGCGCTGGCGGCGATCCTGATCCGACCCCGGATCAGCGTCACCCGGACCATCACCCCGCACCGGGTGACCGTCGGCGAGCCGGCGCTGATCCGCCTCGACGTGCACAACCTGAACCGCTTCCTGGCCCCCCGCTTCGACGCCGTCGAGCAGTTCGACGCGGCGCCGCTGCGAGTCCGGGTCGCCCCGCTCGCCGGCCGGCAACGCCGCGCGCTGCACCTGCCGGTCCCCACCGCCCGCCGCGGGCTGGTCCGGCTCGGCCCGGTGGTGGTCGAACGGTACGACCTGCTCGGCCTGGCCCGGCGGGCCCAGCCGATCTCCGGGCAGGCGTGGCTGTGGATCCGCCCCCGGGTGCATCCGGTGCCGGCGGTCCCGCGCGGGGTCGTCCTCGACTTCGAGGGTCGGCTCACCGACCAGTCGGCGCGGGGCTCCACGGCGTTCGCGGCGCTGCGCGAGTACCAGCCTGGCGACGACCCCCGGCACATCCACTGGCGGTCCTCCGCGCGACGCGGCACGCTCCTGGTCCGTGAGCATGTGGACACCACCGAGCCCACCACCACCGTCCTGCTCGACACCCGGGGCAACGTCCTGACGCCGGCGGGTTTCGAGGTCGCCGTGGAGGTCGCCGCCTCGGTCGCCGCCGCCTCGACCCGGGGTGGGCACGAGGTCAGCCTGGTCGCCGTCGGCGAGGATCGCCAGGCGGTGCGGGAGGCGGGCGGGTACGACGTCCTCGACCGGCTCGCCGCCCTCAAACGCAGCCGCCCCGACGGCAACGACGTGCTGGTCCGGCTGGCCGAGCGGGCCCGGCCGGGCGGCACCCTGGTCGTGGTATCCGGCGCGGAGCAGGGCTTGGTGGCCCGCCTGGCGCCACTGCGGCGCCGGTTCAGTCAGGTCGTCGTGGTGCAGCTCGACGCCGACCGGGCGGACCCGGGTGACGCCGGACCGGACCGGGCCGGGACGGCCGGCGGCGACGGGCCCACCCCGGTGCCCACGGTCACCCGCCGGGCGGGTCTGGCCGTCGTGCGCGCCACCCATGTCGATGGCGCCATCAGGGCCTGGTCCCGGGTGGTCGGTGGAGGAACGGCATGCTGAACCGCCCCGATGAAGCACGCCACGCACGCGACGACGCCGGCCCGGCGGCACGCGGCAGCCGGCCGGACCGGTGGCAGCTCGCCCGGGCGCTGGTGGGGGTCGGGTTGGCGGCCACCGCCGTCCCGGCCTTCGCACCGGCCTTCGGCGTCGGCCCCGGCGGCGCGCTCACCGACTGGCGGTACGGGCCCGTCCTGCTCAGCGCGATAGGACTGGTCACCGCCTCCACCCTGCTCCTCGCTGCGGGTACCCGACTCGCGCCGGTGAACCGGTTGGCCGTGACGCTCGGCGTGCTGGTGGGTTTCGTGCTGCTGGTCGTCGCCCCCGGATCGGCGATCGTGCGGGCCACCCGGCAACTGCTCAGCGCGGCGCTGCCGCTGGAGCCGACCGGTCCGGAGTTCGCCGTCGTCACGCTGGTCGTCGGGGCGGCCACCCTGGGCGCCGTGGAACCGGCGCTACGCCGGCGAGCCGCCCTGCTGCCCCTGGTCGCCCCGTTGCTCGCGGTGACCGCCGGCTTGTCCGTCTCCGCGCCGGCCGGCCCGCCACCGGGCTGGCTCGCCCCGGCCGTCGCGGTCGGTGCCGCCGGGCTGCTCGTCCTCGGTCGGCTCGGCGCGGGAGGGCTCGCCGGGTCGCACCCCGGCCCACCGCCGGCGGGGGGTGCCGGCGGGGAGCAGCCGGCCGCCCCGGCGAGCCGTGCGCCGTACCAGCGGCTGGTTGGTGTGCTGACCGCCGTCGGCCTGACCGGGCTGGTCGTCGTCGCCGGTGGCGTCGGTGCGGAACTGCTCGCCCCGGCGGGTCGAACCGCACCGGCCGAGGCCCGGCAGTTCGTCACCGAGCCGGTCGAGCCCCGGACGTCGACCAGCCCGTTGGCCCTGTTTCCCGCCCTGCTCAGCGGCAAGCGTCCGTTCTCGGTCACCGTCACGTCGAGCCAGCCGCCGCAGCGGCTGCGGTACGTGACCCTGGAGAGTTTCGACGGCACCCTCTGGAGCACCGGGGCCCGGTACCGGCACGCCGGGACGCGGTTCCCGCCGGGGCCCGCCGCCGGCCCGGCGGAACACCGCACCGAGCTGATCCGCGTCAACCGGCCCGAGGTGGTCGGCTGGCTGCTGTCCAGCGGTCGCCCCACCGGGGTCTCGGTCGCCGGCCTTGCCGTCGACGAGGCCAGCGGCGACGTGGTGGTGCCCGCCGGCCAGCCGGTGCCGGCGCAGTACCGGATCGACAGCGTCGTCGGCGTCGTCGACGAGGAGCGCAGGCGGGTCTCCGTCCCGGCCGCCGGACCGGCCGCGTCGGCCTTCGCCGCCCCGGAGGATCTGCGCACCTGGGCCCGCCAGGTGGCCGGGGGAGAGCGCAGCTACGCGGCGCTGGTTCGGCTGGCGGGGCACTTCGCGGACTACCGGCTGGAGACCGCCGAGCCCCCCGGTGGGCACGGTCTCTACCAGATCCGCGAGCTGCGTCGCACCAGGGTCGGCACCGCCGAGCAGTACGCCAGCGCCTTCGCCGTGCTGGCCCGGATCCTGGGCTACGACGTACGGGTGGTGGTCGGGTTCCGCCCCCGGCCCACCGGCGAGGCGGGCCGTTACCGGGCGGAGGGCCGCGACGTCCACGCCTGGGCGGAGGTCCGCTTCGACGGGGTGGGCTGGCTGGACTTCGATCCCACCCCGACCCGCACGGTCGAGACCGAGGGCGCCGACGAACCCACCCCAGAGCAGCCCGAGCGTCGCCCGTCCGCCGAGCCCACCCCCGGTGCCGGCGCTGCGCGGACCGCTGATCCCCCCGCCGCCGGGGCCACCGACGCGCGCCCCGGCGGGGGTGACACGCCCTGGCCGGTCGAGGTCTCCGTCCTGGTCGGTGTGGTGCTGCTGGTCGGCGCGGCGGTACCCGTCGCCAAGAGCATCCGTCGGCGCCGTCGACGCGGCGCCGTCGACCCGGGCCGGCGGGCGCTGGGTGCCTGGCGGGAGACGGTGGAACGGCTGCTCGACGGTGGTGTCGCGGTCACCCGGTCGCAGACCGTCGGTGAGGTGGTCGGTACGGTCCAGGGCCGGTTCGACGAGTCGGTGGCCCACGCCGTACGGCGGCTCGGCGGGCTGCACGAGGAGGCGGCCTTCGCGCCCGGCGGGATCAACCCGTCCGCCGCCGACCTGGCCTGGACCCAGGCGGACCTGATCCGGGCCGCGGTGCTGCGGCAGCTACCGCCGCTGGCCCGGCTGCGCGCGCTGCTGAACCCGCGCAGCCTCGGCTCGACCCCGCGCTGAACAGCCCGCCGGCCACCCGTGGGCAACGGGTGGCCGGCGGCGGCGCGAACTGCGAAGCGCGGAACTCAGGGGCCGGGTTCGGCGTGCAGCGCGAGGGCGTGCAGCGCGGCGGTGACCTCGGCGGCGGTGGCCGGCTCGGCGACCACCGCCGGGCCACCCTCGTCCAGCTCCGGGCCGTCGTACTCGCGGACCAGCCACAGCCGGTCCGGACCGGCGTCGAGGACGGCGAGCAGGCCGTCCACCCTGGACCGTCCGTCGGTGCCGTCGGCCCGCAGCAGGACGCTGCACCGCCGCCAGCCGCCCGCCGGCTCGGGCACCAGATCGGCGAGGGCCCCGAACCGCCCCCGGAACCGCCGGGTCCCGGGACGGCCGTCCCCCGGCGCGGGCTCGACCAGCGCGACGAGGGTGTCCGCGAGGCGGTCGGCCGACCCCGCGTCGAGCACGAACGTGTGCACCGGCTCGCCGAGCCGGTGCCGGACCAGGCCGGTGCCGCCGGCCAGCACCGCATGGACCGTGCGCGGCCCGGGGCCGGCGGTCGTCGCGGTCTGCTCGACGAGCACGCACACCCGGTGGGTGGCAACCGCCTCGACCAGCGCGCCGAGGTCGACCGACGGCCACAGGGAACCGGCGTCGTCCGGTTCAAGTAGTCCCCGGGTCACCAGGCCGGCGAGCGGGTCGGTGCCCGGGGTCGGCTCCGGGGCGTCCGGCGGGACAGGGACGCCCCACAGCCCCGGGGCGTCCAGCGCGTCCGCGAGCGCGTGGAGTTCGTGCGTGGTCAGGTGCAGCGTGGTCGTGGTCGACATCCGCGTCATCCGCCGAGGATCTTCTTGAAGAAGCCTCCGACGTCCTCGGCCACGTCGGCCACCTCGCCTGCGGCGTCGCTGGCCCGGTCGCCCACCCACCGGCCAGGGCCGGAGCAGGCGGCGCCGCCGATCACTCCGCCGGCCACGATCGCCCCGCCCTTGACCAGCGGGTGCGGTATCGGCGTGGCGATGCCGATCCGGGCACCCGCGGTCGCGCACGCCTCGATGGTGGCCGTCTCCGCGGCGGCACCGGTGGCCGCCTCCGGCACGCTCGCGCCCTCCTTCAGGCGGCGGCTACCGGACCCCGCCACTCCGGTTACCCGGCCGCCGACCTTGGCGATCTTCGCCGTCCGGTCGATCGCCTGGCGGACCTGCGGGTGGGCGCGCGGGCCGGAGCCGTTGATCGGCCACTTCGGCCCGTCCTTCACCCAGTGGCGGTAGCCGTAATGGCTGCGCAGCATGGTCGCGGCCGTGCTGCCGAAGAAGGCGGCCTGACCGCCCAGCCACGGGTACGGGCCGAGCGGTCCGTACCCGCCCGGCGGCACTACCTTTCCCTTCAGCGAGGCGAGCATCGGGGTGAACGGGTCGAGCAGGTCGACCCGGCTCGCGTCTGCGCCGGTCTGCCCGAAGGCCGTGGCGGCGGTGAGCAGGGTGTCGGCGGCCCGGTCGAGCAGGCCGGCCAGTCCCTTCAGCGCGGCCACCACAGCCTGCGCCTCGGGCGGCAGTGAACCGGTGTCGAGGTGCAGGTCGCCCGCCACCTCGCCGAGCGCTCGGGCCTGTCCGCGCAGGCGCTGGTCGAGGTCGAACAACTCGCCGAAGACGAAGACCCGTACGCCGCTGAAACCTGACATCTCGTCACCCCACTCCGCTGGCCATCGCGGCGGCGAGCTGCTTTCTCGCCGCCCTGAGATCGGCTCGGGCCATGTCGGCCTGCCGCTCGTACCGGCCGGCGATCCGGCCGAGATCACCGGCCGCGTCGGCCAGCCTCGACCGCGCGGTCCCCACCACCTCCCGGGCTGACTCGGCCTGGCTCCGGGCCCGGTCGACCTTCGCCGACCTCGACCGAAGGCCACCGACGTCGACGGAGACGGTGGACAGCGTGCCGAGCGGGCCCCGGAGCCGGGCCAGTGCGGCCCGGCAGGCCCGGGCGTACCCGTCGGCCTCGTCGACCCGCTCTTTGAGGGCGCGTACCCGCGCCGCGAGGGCATCCACATTGCTCACGTCGCCAGTCTCGGGGCGCACCTGGCCCCGGCGGTATCGGAAGGGCTTCCGATACCGCCGGGGTGGGCCCGGCGCCTAGCGTCGAATGCGTCGATCCGGACGGATCGACCGCTCGCCCTGCGACCGCAGGAGGGCACCGACCAGCACCGACAGGAGACTGCGATGTACCAGCTCGATCCCGGGCAGGCCCACGAGTTGGGGCGTAAGTTCGGACAGCAGGCGGACGTGGAGACCACCGCGCTGATCCGCGACATGAACGCCAGCGTGCACCGGATGCAGGCGATGATCAGTACGCTCAGCGCCGGCGTGAAGAGCATGGACTGGAAGGGACGCCGGGCCACCTCGTTCGACAATCTCTGGGAGGGTGAGTTCAAGCCGAGCATGCAGCGGATGCAGCACTCGATGGACGAGTTCACGCCGGTGCTGGAGCGGATGCGGCTCGCGTTGAAGGACGCCGAGCGCGCCATGCACGCGCACGCCCGCGACACTGAAGCGATCGACTTCGCCCACTGAGATGGAGTACGAGGTCACGGTCGTCGACCGGCAGGGTCGTCTGAGCCCGATGCTCATCCAGGCCGGGCCAGCGGCCACCGTTGGCGCGCTGCGTGACGCCCTCGGCGAGGAGCCGGGCGGGGCGGCGCTGTTCCTGGGCACCGAGCGGTTGTCCGACGAACGGCGGCTGGCCGACACCGGGCTGGTCACCGGCGGGCGACTGACCCTCGATCAGCCGGCCGGCGGCCGGCCAGCGGTGGTGCGGGGCAGCGACGGGCCGGCTCTGTCGACGGTCCGCGAGGTCGCGGTGGTGGGTGGGCCAGCCGCCGGGGCGAGCGCCCTGGTGGTTGCCGATGGTTCGCCCCGCACGCTTGTCCTCGGCCGGGCCGTCGGCTGTGATCTGGTTCTGGATGACCCGGAGGTCAGCCGGCGGCACGCCGCGATCCGATGGGACGGGGTAGGTGCGGCCACCGTTGCCGACGATGGCTCCCGAAACGGCACCGGCTCGCGCGGCCGGCGGATCACCGAGGAGACCCGGCTTGACGACGGCGACCTGGCGCAGTTGGGCGAGTCCCTGGTGGTGGTGCGGCGGCATCCGGTGGCCGACACGCAGCTGGAAACCGATCCGGCACTGGGAGTGCGGCGGTTCAACCGACCGCCCCGGATAGTGCAGCCGCAGCGGCAGGTCGAGGTGTCCGTGCCGGCCGCGCCGGAGCAACCGAAGGGAATCCGCTTCCCGCTTGCCACGGTGCTTCTGCCGTTGCTGCTGGCCGGGGTGATCTTTCTGCTGCTGCCCAACTCCGGATACTACCTGATATTTCTCGCCTTCGCGCCGCTCATGGCGGTCGCCCACGTCGTCACCGAGCGGCGGGGCGGACGCCGGGAATACCGGGAGAAGCTCCGGGACTACCGGGCCGGTCTCGCGCAGGCCCGGGAACGGCTGGCCGCCCTGACCGTCAGCGAGGAGCACGCGAGTAGGGAGCTTTTTCCCGACCCGGCGGCGGTGCTCCGGATCGCTACCGGCCCGACCGGCCGTCTCTTCGAACGTCGTCCCGCCGACCCCGACTTCTGTCTGCTCCGGATCGGGTTGACCGAGCGGCCGGCCGCCGTACGACTGATCGGACCGGGCGCCGCCGCCGAGACCGTGCCGACCGCCCACGACGTACCCGTGACGGTGCCGCTTGGTACGGCCGGGGTCCTCGGGCTGGCCGGCCCGCGTCAGTCGACCATGCCGATCCTCCGGGCCCTACTCACCCAGGTGGCGACCCTGCACGCCCCGCACGACCTCGGCCTCGTCCTGCTCACCGGGAACGACGAGGCAACCGAGTGGGAGTGGCTGAGCTGGCTGCCACACACCGTGCCGCACCGGGCCGACCTGGCCTGCCGGCGGATGGTGGCCACCGACCGGCAGCAGGCCGAGCACCGGATCGCCGAGTTGCGGCGGATCATGGACGAACGGCTGGCCGATCGGCAGGCCGGTCTCCGTGACCAGGCACCGCCAGGGCGACGGCTGCTGGTGATCGTCGACGGGGCCCGCCGGCTGCGCACCCTGCCCGGCCTGGCCGATCTGCTCACCAGCGGCCCGGCCGCCGGTCTGTACGCGCTCTGCCTGGACACTGCGGAGTCGAGCCTGCCGGACGAGTGCCGCGCGACGGTGGTGGTGACCGGAGCGGCCGGTACCCGGGTCAGGGTGCTGAACGAAGGTCTGGAACCCCAGCCGGATGTGCTTGCCGACGGGCTCTCCCGCAGCCGGGCAGCCCGGGCCAGCCGGGCGCTCGCTCCGGTCCGGGTGCTCGGTGCCCGGTTCGGCGACGACGGCGACCTCCCCGATCAGATCCGCTTTCTCGATCTGGTCGGCCTCGGCTCCGACCCGACGGTGCAGGACGTCGTCGAGCGCTGGGCGGCGCAGCCCTCCGGTCGTACCACGACGGTGCTGATCGGTGCGGACGCCACCGGACCGGTCACCGTCGACCTGCGGCGGGACGGACCGCACGCGCTGATCGCGGGCACCAGCGGCGCCGGAAAGTCGGAGCTGCTGCAGACCCTGGTCGCCTCGCTCGCCCTCGGGAACGCCCCGGACGCGCTCAACCTGGTGCTGGTGGACTACAAGGGCGGCAGTGCCTTCGCGGACTGTCGGGACCTGCCGCACTGTGTCGGGCTGATCACCGACCTGGACGGGCACCTGGCGGATCGGGCACTGGCCTCGCTCACAGCCGAGCTGCGCCGCCGAGAGAACATCCTGGCCGAGGCCGGTGCCAAGGACATCGAGGACTACTGGGCCGGCACCGGCGGCCGGCTGCCCCGGCTGGTGATCGTGGTCGACGAGTTCGCCACCCTGGTCGAGGAGGTGCCGGAGTTCGTCACCGGCGTGGTCGGCATCGGCATGCGGGGGCGCAGCCTGGGGGTGCACGTGGTGCTGGCCACCCAGCGCCCCGGTGGGGTGGTCAACGCGGAGATGCGGGCCAACGTCAACCTCCGGCTCTGCCTGCGGGTTACCCGCGCGGAGGAGAGCGCGGACGTGGTCGACGTACCCGATGCCGCCCGGATCTCCCGGCTGCATCCCGGTCGGGCCTACCTGCGTACCGGCCACGCCGACCTGACCATGGTGCAGGCTGCCCGGATCGGTTGGCCCCGGGCAGCAGGAGGGTCGGACCCCTGTGCCGACCAGCGGGTCACCGCCACCCCACGCCGGGTGGCAGACCTCGGCCGGCCGAAGGCGGGCGACCGGCCCGAGCCCGACTCGGCAGCCGAGACCGGCGGCCATGCCGGTGAGACCGATCTGACGGTGTTGGTCGCGGCGATCCGGGCGGCGGCGCGACTGATCGAGGTGGCCGCACCGAGCGGCCCGTGGCTCCCACCTCTGCCGGACCGGATCACCCTCGCCGAGTTGGCGCCGACCGTGCCTCACCCGGCCGTCCACCACGCACCGGGCGGCGACCCGGCGTCCCGCGAATCGCCGGTGGCGGTGCCGCTCGGCCTGGGCGACCACCCGAGCGCCCAGACCCAGTCCCCCTTCCTTCTCGACCTGGACCGGACCGGCCCGGTGGTGATCGCCGGCATGGCCCGCAGCGGACGGTCGACCGCGCTGCGCGCCCTGGCCGTCGGGCTGGCCACCCGGAGCGGACCGGCCGACGTCCATCTCTACGTGCTCGACCATGGTGGTCGGGCCCTCGCCCCGCTGGCGGCACTGCCACACTGCGGTGCCCGGGTGGAGGGTGAGGAGCACGAGCGGACCGGTCGCCTGCTCGATCTGCTCGACGCCGAGGTCGCCCGGCGCACCCGGTTACTCGCCGCCGGCGGGTACGCCGCCTTGCGGGAGCAGCGGGCCGCCGCACCGGCGGCGGAACGCCTGCCCTACCTGGTGCTCCTGGTCGACGGGTACGAGGCGTTCCTGGCCCAACACGGCGAGACCGACGGCGGACGGCTGGTCGAATCCCTCGACGGCCTGCTCCGACGCGGCTCGGCGGTCGGCGTCCTACCAGTGCTGACCACCGACCGCTCCGGCTTCGGGCACCGGCTCGGTAGCGCGGTCGCCACACGGCTGGTGCTGCGCCAGGCCGATCCCGAGGATGTCGCCGTCTTCGGCGCCGACCCTCGCAGGATGCCACGGACCATGCCGGATGGCCGGGCAGTGGTCGTACCGTCTGGGACGGAGGTGCAGATCGCGCTCCTGACCCCCGACCCGGATGGTGCGGCCCAGGCAGCGGTGGTCGAGCGGCTCGCCGCAGCGGCGTGGGGCCGCTGCCAGGGTCTGGACCCGGCCACCATGCCGCGCCGGATCGACCCGCTTCCGGCGTCGGTGACCCTGGCGGAGCTGGCCGAGCTGCGTGCCGGTGCGGCACCGGTCGGGGTCGCCACCTGCACCGTCGGTGTCGGCGGGGATCATCTTCGGCCCATCGACCTGGATCTCGCCGAGACCGGGGCGACCTTCCTCGTCGCCGGGCCACCGATGTCCGGGCGCAGCACGGCGCTTCTCGCGCTGGTCACCTCGCTCGGTGGCCGGCGATCCGGTGGCCTGCCGGTGTTGGTCTGCTGTCCCCGCCGGTCACCGTTGCTGACCGGCATCGCCGAACTGCCGGGCGTGGTCCGGGTGCTGCGTGGCGCGGAGATCGACACCGACTTGGCGGACGCGGTCGCGGAACTGGCCGGGCCGGTCGCCGTGGTCGTCGACGACGCGGAGCTGCTCGGCGAGGGGCAGGCCGCCGACGTCCTCGAACAGCTCGCCCGTTCGGCCCGCGACCATGGCAACCTGGTGCTCGCCGCCGGAACCACCGAGGAGCTGGCGGTGCACCGCTACCGCGGCTGGCTCTCGGCGTTGCGGCGTGGTCGGCATGGACTGCTGCTCAACCCGTCGTCGTACGTCGACGGGGAGGTCTTCGACCTGAAGCTGCCCCGCTCGACCCGGGGCGGCTGGCCGGCCGGCCGGGCCCTGCTGGTCTCCCGTGGGACCACCCTCCCGGTGCAGGTCCCGGTGAGCGGGTCGGATGTGCAGGTGGTCGGCGAGTCCTCCAGGACAGGTTCGCGTCCCTGGCCGCCGCACGAGCATTCATGACCGACTTCGTGACCTGGTACAACAACTGCCTGCGGCACTCCGGGATCGGCCTGCACGCTCCCGCCGAGGTCCACCCCGGCCGCCACCAGGCTGGAAACAACATCGGACGGGCCCACGACGGCCGTCTCCCACACCACGGGCGCGGACGAAGCAGCCGCCGCAGTCGCCAGCCAACCCGGATCGGGACCTACCCGTCGCGACTACTCCAGTAAAGCTCAGGGGGGATGACGGCTTGCTGAGCAGCGAAGTCCGTGGCCAGACCGGAGCCGCAGCAGTTCGCGTGATCCAGCAGATCGAACTCGTCGATCAGAGCCTGCGAGATGCCTTCGACCTCGAAGAACCGACCGCCCGGCCCGGTACCGCCGCGGACCCCGAAGCCGATCTCCCGCACCTGCTCCGCCAGCGTCGCCCGCCCTAGCGCGCCGAGCAGGCGGTGCCCATCCGGTACGTCGAGCCAATCGCGCGTCGGCCGGCGAATCGTCCCAGCGGGATCGAGTACCGCAACCAGATAGCAGTGGACATGCAGCATCGGCGGCGGGGTAGCCGCCGCCGGTACGGTCGCGTGCAGCACCATGGCGGCGGCGAAGTCTTGCCGGGCAGCAGGGTCGAGGGGAAGTCGCTGGATCCTCGGGAAGTTGAAGACCATGTCGGCCGCCGCACTCAGCACGCCCTGCTCCAGTTTCGCTTGACCGTCCTGGTCGCTCATGGCCCAGATCCAGGAGACGGACATGGGCACCCAGAAGGTCAGATCGATGCAGCTAACCGGGGGTCCCGGAGCCGGCAACGTCGCCGATCGTACGAGTCGACCGCTTAGCGCCCACGCCAGGTTGTCGAGGCCGAGAGCAGAACCGTTGGCGATACTGAGGGTCTGGAGCACTGTTGGCGTACCGACCCAAAGGGTGTTCCCCCGCCTTGTCGCGGCGGTGCGCGCTTTGGCGAAATTTCTGGGCTTAGATTCAGGGAGTCAAGGCAACACACTGGGCTGGAGTTCGATAGCCGAGACACTTGCGGGGCCGGTCGTTCAGCCGGGCGGCCAGGGCATCGAGATCGGCTTGGCTGTGCAGGCCCAGATCGGTGCCCTTCGGTAGGTATTGCCGGATCAGCTTGTTGGTGTTCTCGTTGGTGCCCCGCTGCCATGGGCTGCGCGGTGCGGCGAAGAAGACGTCGACTCCGGTGGCTTCGGTGAGCAGCCGGTGGCCGGCGAGTTCCATGCCGCGGTCCCAGGTCAGAGTGCTGAGCTGGCGGGGATCCATCAGCGAGAATGCCTGTTGCAGGGCCGGGATGACAGTTGCGGTGTGGCGACTGGGTAGCGCGACCATGGTCAGGTAGCGCGACTTGCGGTCGACCAGTGTCGCGACCTGGCTGTTCTTGGCTCCGACGATGAGATCTCCTTCGAGGTGGCCAAGCTCGGTCCGTGCGTCAGCCGCGGCAGGCCGGGCCTCGATCGGCCGTGCACCAACGATCTGGGAACGCCACTGGCCCTTGACCGTGTTCTTCTTGTTCTTGCGGATGGGACGGCCCGTGCGCAGCTTCGCGCACAGCTCACGCGGGATCACCTTCCCACCGTGTCGTGTAGATCGCGCGGTAGATGCTCTCGTGGCTGATGCGCATGAGCGGGTTGTGGGGGTGCACCAGCCGCAGGTGTCCCACGATCTGCTCCGGGGACCACTCGGTCTCCAGCAGCTCGATCACCAGCTGACGCAGCACCAGGTTGTCCTGCAAGGCGGACGGTTTTGGGCGACGCGCCTGCTCGTGAGCGCGTTGCTCAGCGGCGAGCGCACGGTACGTCAGCCGGCCGCCGTTGCGGGCGACCTCACGGCTCACGGTGGAGGGCGCACGGCCGATGGACACGGCGATCGAACGCATGGAGGCGCCAGCCTCGAGACCCCGAGAGATCGACTCTCGGTCTCCAGGGGTCAACCCATCCGCCCGGCGCACCCGCTCGACCGGCGCGATGCCGCCGTGGTGCTTCAGAACCGTGAAGACCGATCCTGGTGGCTTCCCGAGTGCTCGAGAGATCACGCTGATGGACTCACCGGCGCGCCAGCGCCGCCACAAGTCTTCTTTCATCGCGTCCGACATTCCCGGCCGACCCATCCGAGCCACGATCCACCCATCCACCAGCAGCGTTGCGTCGATCGTTTGAATCTAAGACGGCTTTCTTCGCGAAGGAGACCCGGTGAACGTGTACCCGTTCATCGAGGCGGAGAAGGCGCAGCCCGACGGGAACGTGAAGCGTTCCTGTGAGCTGTTGGAGGTCTCCCGGTCCGCCTACTACCAGCACCGCACCGGCCCGTCGCGGCGTGAGCGCGACGACGCCGACCTGACCGCACACATCGCGGATGTTCACGCCGTGTCAGCGGGCACCTACGGTGCTCCTCGAGTGCGCGCCGAACTCGCCGCCCAGGGGCGGCGGCACTCCGGCAAGCGGATCGCTCGGCTGATGCGCACGGCCGGATTGTGCGGTCAGGCGCCGAAGCGGTGGCGCACCACCACCGTGCCCGACCCGGCAGCGGCGTTGCCGGCGGATCTGATCCGCCGGGACTTCGACGTCACCGCGACCGGGATAGACACCCGCTGGTGCGGAGACATCACCTACATTCGCACCTGGGAGGGCTGGCTGTACCTGGCCACCGTCATCGACCTGGCCTCGCGCCGAGTCATCGGCTGGGCCACCGCCGATCATCTCCGCACCGACCTGCCCGAGCAGGCCCTGTCCCACGCGATCGCGAGCCGGCGTCCGGCCGGGCCGGTGATCTTCCACAGCGACAGGGGCTGTCAGTACACCAGCGCCCAATACGCCCGCCTCGCCGACCGACACCGGGTGCGGCTGTCCGTCGGCGGCCGGGGGCAGTGCTGGGACAACGCCGTCGCCGAGTCGTTCTTCGCCACCATCAAAACAGAGCTACTCGACCGGCGGGCCTGGCCCACCCGCGCCGCCGCCCACGCGGCGATCTTCGACTGGATCGAGGGCTGGTACAACACCCGCCGCCGGCACTCCACCCTCGGATACCTCAGCCCCGCCGCCTACGAAGCCACCGGGCGTATCGCACCGCCAGTCCGACAAGTAGCGTGACAACGAGCTAAAGACCATGTCCGTCAAACCGGGTCAACCCCACTTCGTGCAGAACCTCCGACGCGGACACTACGAACTCGCCACGGACGTCCCGCCGGCTCTGCGGGTCGCCGCTGTGTTCACCGAACTGGCCCGAGCGATCTGACCAGCACCGCTGACGCGGCTCGGCGTGCCCACCCATCCGCCAACGCAACAGGGCCAGCGAACGTGACTACAACCCCTGCTCGGCGCCGCTCACCAGCAATTCGGCGGCCCGACCGTGCTGGTGTGGCACAACCTGAACAACCACATCAGCGCCGCCATCCGGCAGATGATCGACGCCGGGACTGGCTGACCGCCACTCGACTACCGACTTGCGCCCGGACCTGAACCCGACCGGGGCGGCGTGGTGCCACCTCGAACGCAGCATCGGCAACCTCGCCGTCACCGGCGTCGACCACCTCCAGATGATTCTCAAGAACCGCCTCAGGAGCATCCCGACCTACTCGACGGCTTCCTTGCTTACACCGGACTGACTCGAACCCGATACAACCTAACCAGTCAAGATCTGTATCGGCGACTACACCGGCGCAACCGATGAGTTCGACCGAAGTCGGGATTCGCGACTAACTCCAAGATACGCCATCCGAATTACCTATTCAAGGCCGCATGACGAGGCACTAGCAGCCGATTTGGGTTGCTCCGCTAGTAGCTTGCCATCGATTTTCGGATGAACTAAATCCAATTTCGAAGCCCGAGTTGCTCACGCTGGCGCTGGTGATAGTCGTTGATTTCCAAGTGTGAGCATACTGAGCAAAGATTTGAAGGCAGCCAGTCGGCTTTTTGAAGGCAAACGTTAAAGTTCCATTGCCCGAGTTGTATCGTGCGCAATTCGGGAAGTCGGCACCGCCGCAATAGTTTGCCTGCGTCTTGTCTTGCCATTCAATAACTGCGCCGTCCACCCCATTATCCCATAGGCCAGGGAATAGCGGAGACCCCCCATTCGGCGGAAGTGGGGTGGAACTACTTAGGCCTCGCCATCCTCCCCAGTAGATCGCCCCACTAGGTGTGCTCGTTTGCACGACGTCTTGGGAAAATCGAATTGACAAGACATCCCTTCCGCCGACGTTGCCCGAACTCCAAGTCCCATCACCCAAGGTCTGGTAGTCGTTCCATTCGAAATCGGCGTAGGCGACATACTTTTGATTAACCGAGTCGAAGTAAAGATAGGGGTTGGGAATGGTGACCGCAGTGTTGACTGACAGGGGCGCTGGCCCGGCGGTTCCGACACGCTTGTAACCAGTTCTCCGTGCAATTTCCTGGTCGGATGCCCCCTCAAGGCGCAGTCGGGAAATTAGCTGCAACTTCTGGGCCTCTGTTGACTCCCTCTTTCCCGCCGCTACCGCACTTCCCCCTAGCGTCAGCACTAAAAGTGGCGCAATGGTCGCAGCTAAACCTAGCCCGACACCCCTGCGCAGCCGTCGATTCGATAGCCTACTGCTCATTTACTCTCCTCGGTTGGGCCAGAGGGAAGGTTGTCAGTTCTCCCCACAAACGTGTGCAGGAAAGCTACACGGAAGGAAGCTCGATCCATAGGGTCGATGGAGGACTCTGAGAGAGTGACCAGTTGCTCTCAGTGCATTTCTGCGAGATTTATCCTATTTATACCCGCATGCCGATCACCCTTAGTTATCAACATGCTACTTAATGTGTTTACTCTCACGTTGCTTGACGATATTGATACGGCTTTCCGGACGTACGCCACGCCGTGGTGACGCTGACCGTGAATCCGCAGGCCAGGCGGGTGATGGTGTCGCCGTTGGGAGGTTGGCCAGGGCGAGCAGGGCATGCAGGCCAGCGCCGAGGCGCCACCACCCGCTCCAGCGGTGGGCGCGGGTGGCGCGTGAGGTTGACGAGGTGGTTCAGGGAGCGGCTGGACAGCGCGGTCGTGGACGGGTAAAACAGCACAGCAAGGCTCCCGCTCGAGGCATCGGATCTTGGTCGACCGATGTCTTACCGGGGCGTCGTCCCATGACGACACTGGCTCCGCGCACCTCCCATGAACAGGCACATCACAATGTAAAGGCTTCGGTGTAGCCTGTAATGGCTTGTAGCTACTGATGTGAGGAGGCCTTTGTGATGGCGAGAGGGTTGTCGGCGATTGCCGTCCTCGCTTCCATGTCGCTACCTTCCTGTGATGCTGTTCGGGTTAATCCCGATGCGCGTGAGATTGAGGTTCGTGTCGCAGTAAGCCTTTGCCCGGATTCTGATAGATCGACCTGCCTGTCGGTGGGGGTGCCCGACGTTAAGGTGTCGTTAAGCGATTCTCGACGGATGGTTGTGTGGGGACGAACCGGGGCAGACGGCATGGCCTATCTCCGGGCGGAAGGGGTGGGGCCAATTAGCGTGAAGGCTCATGCCGGAGATCTAAATAGTGAAATCGAGGAGAGCCTCGATCTCACTGCGGCGAGCAAAGTCGTCACGATCGAGCTAGTTGATCCAGTTCCGAAGATTGTCGCCAATCCGCGGCCAAGATAGCAACAGGGCCTGATCAAGTTCCGTAGGTGTCCGGATCGTTGGTGATGCCCAGGAAAGGCAGTGCTCGTTGGGGTTCGTCGCGGATCGCGCGGGTGGTCTTGGCGATGTTGTCGGCGCCGAGGGTTTTCAGCACGCCGATGGCGAGGTTGCGCAGGGTTGCCATGGCCCGGGGTGCGGTGCCGGTGTGGACGGTGCAGGCGTCCTCGGCGAACGTGACGTCCCTGATGTGGTGTGAGGAGTTCTCCACTGCCCAGTGCCCGCGGATCGCGGCGGCCAGGTCCGCCGGGGTGGCCTGGTGGGCGTCGAGGCTGGTGACGGCGTAGACACTTTCACGGGTCTCGCGCTTACCGGACTGTTTGCGTCGGCGGTTCACGCGGATGGCCATGCGGGCGGGGGGAAAGGCGATCCCGCCGAGTTCGTCGGCGACGGCGCAGGTCTTCCAGACGTCCGACTACTCGAGCAGGGCCGAGAAGGTGTTCTACGTCAACGTGGCGTTGGTGCTGGCACCCAAGTGGGAGCGGGATCGGCTGCTCTACCGACTCCCCGAGTCGGCGAGGCCTCGGGAAATGCATGGTCTTTGGCGGCGCCGGATCGGTTTCTCCGGTTTCTCCGGTGGTGATCAGTGGCGGGTCTCGGATGAGGCGAGCGCGGCTGAGGTGTCGGCTCTGATCCGGAGGCGGCTGGACGAGACCCTGCGGGTGGTGCTGCCGGCGCTCGATCGGGACGTCCTGCTGGGGGAGCCTCCTGATTTCCTCTCGTACGCCGCATGGATGGCACGTGGGTGGGTGCTGGCGGAGCGGGGGCCTTCGGAAGAACTGGAGAGGTTGCTCTTCTCGGAGCCCACGACCGGTGAGTTCAGTTCAGTGGCGAGGAAGGCCATCTGGGAGTGGGCGACAACTCGCGGCAGCCGGGATCGGGAGGGGGCCCGGTGACCGACCCGTCCGTCCCGGGCGTATGGAGGGTGTCGGCGTTCGGGCGGATCGGCGTACTTCTGCTCGTGCCGATGTTGGGCATGGTCATTCATTCCATTCGCGGCGGCCTCGTCCCGGCGCTGTTGACGATGCTTGCAGGGGTGCTCATCTGGTTCCGACATGCCTTTCTCCTGGTGGCCCAGGTCTTCCCGATATGAGACCGGACGGTACCGGCTCGACATCGAGGTCGGGCGTGCCGGGTTCGGCAGTCTGTTCGACTCCGGGCCGGAGGAGTTCACCGTGCCCAGCGACGAACTCGACTTCACGCAGACCGACCAGCTGATGCCCCATCCCGCCTATGCCGTGCAGGGCCGGGTCAGCGTGGTCAACCCAGGCCCGGCCACCGCGGACGAGGTAGATCGACTGCTGGAACGGGCACGTGCCCGTGCCGCTGATCGCGAGCGTCGCAGGAACCGGTGATCGAAGTAGGTGCTGCGAGGCCCGCAGTTCTACATCTGGTCCCGGCGCAGTTGCAGCGCGGGGTGGCGGGGTGGTGCGAATCCGAGGGTTCGGTAGAGGCGTTCGCCGCCCGGGGTGGCGTTGAGGTCGACCACGCTGACCGTGGTGTCGTCGGCGAACCAGCGGAGGAGCGCGTTCAGGCACTCCCGGGCGTGGCCACGTCCACGCGCGTGGGGGACGGTGCTGATGTTGAAGACGTGGCCGCGCAGCCCTCCCGGATTGCCGGGTCCCGGCGCGTGCCGGTCGCAGAGGCCGGAGGCGTTGCTGACGATGCCGTGTTCGGGGTCTTCGATCACGAAGGCGGCGAACGTCCGCGGGTCGCTCAGCGAGCTGGTGAACCAGTCCAGGGCGGCGGTCCGCCACGGTGCCGTGGCGTCGCCGACGGGTGCCCCCATCGCCTCCAGCATGGTGACGCGGAGTTGTACCAGCGCAGCAGCGTCGTCGGGGACGGCCCTACGTGGTCGTGCCATTGTTCGTCCTGCTCCCTGTGGCTACCGGCCGATGTCGAGGACGACCTTGCCGCGCACCCGTCCCTCGGTCAGCGCCCGGATCGTGGTGCCGGCGTCCTGCCAACTGTCGCGCCTGGCGATGTGCGGTGTCAGCGTATTGTCCGTGACCCGCGCGGCCAACCACGCCAGGTCCTCGGACAGCCCGGCGTGGGCGCCCAGGAAGAAGGAGGTGATGGAGCGGTCGTTGCGCCCGTCGTGGCCGGAGAAGGCGAGGGCGGGGAAACACTCGCCCGTACCGCCGACGGTGCCGACCGACACCAGGGTGCCGTGTTCGGCGAGCTTGTCGTACGCCTGCACCAGGGTCTCGCCACCCACCACGTCGATGACGCCGGTGACGGCCCGGTCGAGCTGCCCGGGGGACCGGATCACCTCGTGGGCACCCAGTTCCCGTAGTTCGCCGCCGTGGGCGTCGGGGTCGCTGGTCGACGCCGTGACGTGCGCACCGCCGAGCCGGGCCAGTTGCACGGCGTACCGGCCCACCGCCCCGGTGGCACCCGTCACGAGCACCCGGCGTCCGATGATCGGGCCGAGTCGGTGCAGGGCGCGCAGTGCGGTCGTGCCGGCGACCGGCACCGTGCTGAGGGCCCCCAGGTCGGCGTTCGCCGGTGCCACGCCGATCCAGTCGGTGCGCACTGCGCGTAGCTCCGCCCAGCCGCCGGCGAAGCCCAGCGTCACCACCGGCGTGCCGACGGCCGGACCGGAACCGTCCGCGGCGGCCTGCACCACCACTCCGGCGGCGTCGTAGCCCGGCACGGCTCCGTCCGGGGCGTCGTCCAGGTACAGGTCGCCCGGATTGATGGAGCTGGCGACGACGCGGATCAGGGATTCGTTGGCGGCGGGCTGCGGGTCGGGTGCCGGGCCGAGCCGGAGACTGCCGGGCACGGTGTGGTCAACGAGCAGAGCTTGCATGGCGTCGCCTCCCAGGTTGGACTTGCTCCCGAAGCAGAATGCCACTGAGTGGCATTAGCCTGCAAGTGGCGTACGCCGCTCGGTAGTATCACCGCATGGCCACCGCGTCGTCGCATCCTCACCCGCTGCGGCCCTCGCTGCGGGAACGCAAGAAGCAGCGCACCCGTGAGGCGCTGACGGACACCGCCCTGGAGCTGTTCACCCGGCGCGGCTTCGACGGGGTGACGCTCGACGAGCTGTGCGACCGCGTCGAGGTCTCCAAGCGCACCTTCTTCCGCACCTTCGCCAGCAAGGAGGAGGTGGCGATGGCGCCCTACGAGGACCTCTGGAGAACGTTCCTCGATGACCTGGCGCTGCGGCCGGCCCCTCCCGGCCGGCCGGTCCTGCCGGTGCTGCAGGACAGCGTGTTGGCCGCCATCCAGATCATGGACTCGGGTGACTGGACCCGCCGGCTCCTGCTCTGCACGCGACTGGCCGGCAGGACCCCCGCCATCGAAGCCCACTGCCTGTACTTCTGCGACGTCACCGTCCGCGCCGCGCTCGACATCCTGCACCGCAGGTTCGGTCTCGCGCCTGACGACCTCCGCCCCCGGCTGGCGCTGGACGTCCTCGTCGCCGCCTTCCACCGCGGACTCGAAACCTGGACCACCCGGCCCCACGCGGCCACCGCCGACCACCTGGCCGCCGACACCCGCGCCGCGTTCGCGGCGGTTCCCGGCGTCCTCACCCTCGTCGCTGCCACCCCGACGGAACGGAGCTGACCACGACGTTGCGCTGTCGACCGCTGTGGTCGGAGCGTTCAGGACGCCGGCGCGGGTCCCGTGAGGTTCTTCGCCGTCAACCGCAGCGTCCGGGAGGACGGGTGGCTCCCGGCCGTCCGTTCGGGTCACGCGCCGACCCCCGGTGCCGGGTTGGGGTGCCACCGCTACCGAGGCTGTCCAGCAGGCTGGATTGAGGGCTTTCGTCGGGTTCCGCAGACTCAGGGAGTTCGATGTCGTAGGACCCACGAGGAGCTGTTCAACGTGCCTACCGTCCTCTTCCCGAAGGATCGACCCACCCGGCGGCGTCTCCGTGCACTCGCCATCACAGCGGTCGCCGTGACCACGGTCGGCGGTCTCGCGTTCACCGGCTCCGCCTCGGCCGGTCCGCCCGACACCCGCCGCGACAGCATCCAGCAAGGTCTGGACACGCTCGTCGGCACCGACCGGCACCCGGGCGCGCTGGCCGCGGTCCGCGACCGGCAGGGCCGGACCCGGCACTACACGGCCGGCACCGGTGACCTGCGGACCGGCGAGAGAGTGCCGGTGAACGGCAGGGTCCGCATCGGCAGCGCCAGCAAGATGTTCGCCTCCGTCGTGATCCTGCAACTGGTGGGCGAGGGCAGGGTGAAGCTCGACGAGCCGGTCGAGACCTACCTGCCCGGCCTGGTGCGGGCCGAGGGCGTGGACGCCACCAAGATCACGGTACGTCAGCTGCTCCGGCACGACAGCGGCCTGCCCGACTACACCGATACCATGTTCTCGACCATGGGCGACCTGCTCACCTACCAGCACATCTACCTTGAGCCCCGCGAACTGCTCGACCTGGCCAACGCGCGGACGGATGGCAGGCCCGCCGGCGGCGGCTGGTCCTACAGCAACACGAACTACCTCCTGGCCGGCCTGATCGCCCAGCGGGTCACCGGCCGCCCGTTCAACGAACTGGTCACCTCCCGCGTGATCGAGCGGATCGGCCTGCGCGACACCTACGCGCCCGGGGTCGGCGACAAGCAGATCCACGGCCGGCACCCGCACGGCTACCAGCGTGACCCGGCGACCGACAAGCTGGTCGACTTCACGACGATGGACCCGAGTTGGGGTTGGGCCGCCGGTCAGTTGATCTCCACACCGGATGACCTCAACACGTTCGTGCGGGCCCTGCTGAACGGCAAGCTGCTGCGGCCGGCCCAGTTGGCCGAGATGCGTACGACCATCCCGGCGTACCCGGCGGGCCGGAGCTACGGACTCGGCCTGTTCCGCATCCCGCTCAGTTGCGGTGCGGTGGCGTGGGGCCACGGTGGTGACATTCCGGGCTACTCGACCGCCAACGCGGCCACCGACGACGGCCGCGCCGTGACCGTCGTGGTCACCTCCCTCAACGGGTCGGTGAAGGACGGGTCCGTCGGCGCGGACCGGGACGCGCTCGTCGACGCCGCACTGTGCGGGAGGTGACGGCAGCCGCGAGAGCAGTTCACCCGCACAGCGCCTGGGTACGGTGTGTCCACACCGTACCCAGGTTGCGTCGGCGGGTAAGGGCCTGCCCCGATGGGCAGGCAATGCCGGTGGTGGGCCCCGACCTGCCCGCGTCCGAAGGCGATTCGGCGCACATTCCGACGCACGACCCGGCCATCGGCCTGGCCGCCGGCATGCCCCCGATCAAAACGAGTAGTGCTGGCTGTACCAGCGTCGGGTAGTGCGGGGGATCGTGCGACGTGGATAGGCAAACAACACTGAGTGAGTCAGCGCGAGTCAAATAAATGGGGAGTTCCCGTGTTCAGAATGCTGAATCGTCCGACGCGTGAGCCGCGTTCCACCGGCGCCTGGCGCCGGGGTGTGATCGCCGCAGCGATGGTCTCGGTGGCAGCGGCCGGCGTTGCGGTCGCGGGCGTGGCGTCGGCGGACGTGTCGAAGGCAGGCACCGGCAACGGCCGGGACAGGACGCTGCAGGCGGCCCTGGACGCCGCGGTCGAGGACGGAACGCTTCCCGGTGCCCTGATGTCGGTCCGGGACCGGCACGGACGGGTCACCAACTACACCGCCGGGGTGGGTGACATCCGGACCAGGGCGAAGGTTCCGACCGACGGATACGTGCGGATCGCCAGCAACACGAAGATGTTCACCGCTGTGGTCATCCTCCAGTTGGTGGGGGAGGGCGCCATCGCGTTGACCGATCCGGTGGAGAAGTTCCTGCCGGGTGTGCTGCGGGGGACCGGTGACGGCGCGGCGATCGACGGCCGCCGGATCACGATCGGGCAGCTGCTGCAGCACACCAGCGGGCTGGGCACCTACACCTTCCTCGACAAGGGGATCCTGCCGATCCGGAACCGGTTCTTCGAACCCCGGGAGTTGCTCGACTCGGCCCTGACCCAGCCTCCGACGTACACCCCGGGTGAGGACCCGGTGTGGGAGTACAGCAACGCCGGATACGTGGCGCTGGGTCTCGTGGCGCAGCAGGTGACCGGCCGGCCGCTCGCCGAGGTGATCACGGACCGCATCCTGAAGCCGGCCGGACTGCGGGAAACCTACTACCCCGGCCCGGGGCAGCGGGGCATCCGTTCACCCCACCTGCAGGGCTACCTTTTCGCCCAGGACGGCAAGCTGCTGGATATCACCCGCTTCGACCCGTCGATCGCCGGTGCCGCGGGGCAGATGATCGCGACCTCGACCGACATGAACAAGTTCCTGGTCGCCTTGCAGGAGGGCCGGTTGCTCAAGCCGCGCGAGCTGGCGAACATGCGCCGGACGGTGTCGGCCCCCGGCCTTCCCGAGGGGTGGAGCTACGGGCTGGGCACGATCAAGTTCGAGCTGAGCTGCGGGGTGACCGCGTACGGCCACGGCGGCGACGCCGACGGTTTCCAGAGCCGCGTGGGGATCACGACCGACGGCCGGGCGGTCACCCTCGTCGGAACGAACGAGGACGCCAAGGTGGATGAGTTGCTGGCCCTGTTCGACAAGGCGCTGTGCGCCGGCAGGTGAGATCGACCTGCCCATCCCGGGCCGGTGCGGTGGAATCCACCGCACCGGCCCGTTTCCCTGTGCCGGTACGGCCCCACGCGTCGGTGAGCGGGCCGAGCGCGATCGGCTGCCCTGGCTGGTGCGGCCATCGGCCTCCCGGGCAGGGCGGTGGAACGCAGAACGGCGCGGCTACGGACGAGGATCTCGCCGTAGCCGCGCGGGACGACCCGGGTCTGAAGGCCCGGTCAGGGCATACCTGTTTCGAGGGTGGATCAGCTGCGGTACGCGCGATGCAGGAAGTACAGCCCGGCACCCACACCGCCGAGCAGCAGTACGGTGCTGCCGACGTGACCCCACCAGTGGTCCAGCAGACCCTCGGCCAGCGTGCCGGAGCGCAGCAGTTCCTCCATCACGACGGCCACCGCGAGGACGGCTGTCGCAGCGGCGATCCACCCCCGGCGGCCCGTGTTCCTGTCGCTCGTCATAGCTGGAATCGCCTCCCTGTCTTCCGCCTCGGCGGTATCGTGCCGCAGTGATCCGCCCGCCGCATCGGCCCGGGGGACACTCCGGCACCTGTGCCGTACGGCATTGTCCGCTGACCGCGTTGCGGCGACCGGTGCGCCGGCCTGGGCGGACGGGTTCACTGCTCGCGGTGGCGGTAGTGGCCGGCCACCAGGGAGCCGGCGCAGACGAGGGCGACGACGCCGAAGAGGACGCCGACGACGGTGCCGGCGGTGGTGGTGTCGACGGACGATGCGATCGCGTTGGCGGTGATGCTCACGAAGAGCAGCAGCCACAGGACCGGCCGCAGGTGGCGACCGTCGCTCGACGAGATGTGTTCAGCCATCGTCACACGCTAGGAGGATCGCCGGTCGGAGACGATCCCGCCAGCGCGACGACAGGCAGTACAGCCTGCTGTACTGCCAGGCCGGTGGCCGGTGCCCTAAGGTCACGGGCGACGGGGGCTCGCGGGAGGTGGGCATGCGGCGGTACGCGGGGGAGCGGATACGCGCCGCCGTCGACGCCCTGGAAGACCTGGTCGGTGGCCTCACCACTGCCGTACTGGCGATCGGGGCGCTGCTGTGGCTGCTCATCGTGCTGGTGTCGAGCATCGTCGGCGTCGGCATCCTGCTGATCCCCGGCGCGCTGCGGGTCGTGCGATCGGTCGCCGACCGCGAACGGCTGCGGCTGTCCCGCTGGGGCCCGGAGATCCTCAGCCCGCCCCCGGCATCCGACCGTGCCCTGGCCGGGCTGCGTGACCCGGCCGTACGTCGTGAACTCGTCTGGTTGCCGGTGCACTCCTCCCTCGGCCTGACGATGGGCCTGCTCGGGCTGACCCTGCCGTTGACCGCCCTGCAGAGCCTGACCTTCCCGTTCTGGCACCGCCTGGTAGCCCCCGAGGACGGCGGGCCCGGCCTGGTGTCGTGGCGGATCGACGGCCTGGCGGACGCGATCGGCGTGTCACTGCTCGGCGCGGCCCTGATGGCGGTGCTCTTCGGCGCGGGCCGGTGGCTGGCCCGTCTCCAGGCGTGGCCGGGCCTGCTGCTGCTGTCGCCGCCTGCCGGCACGGACCTCGGCCTCCGGGTGGCCCAGTTGACGGCCACCCGGGCCGCCGCCCTGGACGCACACGCCGCCGAGCTGCGCCGGATCGAGCGTTCGCTGCACGACGGTACCCAGAACCGCCTGGTTGCGGTCACCGTGCTGCTCGGTGCTGCCGGCCGGGCCCTGGCGCGTGACCCGGCGGCCGGCCGGGAACTGGTCGAGCGTGCGCAACTGGCGGCCGAACAGGCGCTCGGCGAACTGCGTACCGTGGTGCGCAGCATCCTGCCGCCGGTGCTCGACGACCGGGGACTGGCCGGTGCCCTCGACGGTCTGGTCGCCGGGTGTGCCCTGCCCTGCCGTCTGGACGTCCACCTGCCCGGCCGCTGCGCCGTGTCGGTGGAGGCGACCGCTTATTTCGTGGTCGCCGAGGCGCTGACGAACGCGGTCAAGCACAGTGGGGCCACCGGCGTCGCCGTCAGCGTCACCATGGACGTGGTGAACCGCCGGCTCCGGCTCACGGTCAGCGACGACGGCTGCGGCGGCGCCGCCGAGCACGACGGAACCGGCCTGGCCGGCATCCGTCGCCGGGTCGAGGCCCACGACGGAAAGTTCCTGCTGATCAGCCCACCCGGTGGGCCGACGACGATGGACGTGGAGTTGCCGTGCGAATCGTGATCGCCGAGGACGACGCCCTGCTACGCGAGGGCCTGGTCCTGCTGCTGCGCGCGGAAGGGCTCGACGTGGTGGCGACCGCCGACAATCCGTCCGGTTTCCTCGCCGCCGTCGACGAGCACCGACCGGACGTCGCCATCGTCGATGTGCGGATGCCGCCCACCCATACCGATGAGGGCGTCGTCGCCGCCGGTGAGGCCCGCCGCAGACAGCCCGGGTTGGCGGTCCTGGTGCTGTCGGCCTATGTCGAACAGGCCTTCGCCACCGAGTTGCTCGCCGGCGGCAGCGAACGGCTCGGTTACCTGCTCAAGGAGCGGGTCGGTCGGGTGGAGGAGTTCCTCACCGCCCTGCACCGGGTCGCCGGGGGCGGCACCGCGGTCGACCCGGAGGTGGTGGGGCAACTGCTCGCCCGCAGCCGGCCGGACACCGCCCTGGATCGGCTCACCCCGCGTGAGCGTGAGGTGCTGTCACTGATGGCCGAAGGGCTCGGCAACACGGCCATCTCGGAGCGGTTGTACGTCACCGAGGGCGCGGTGCACAAGAACATCCGCAGCATCTTCGCCAAGCTGGACCTCACCCCGACCGACCGGGTGGACCGGCGGGTCAGTGCGGTGCTGCGCTACCTCGAGGACACCCAGCGCCAGTCGTGAGCGTCCACGGCGTGCGCCGCCGTCCGGCGGTGCGGCCGGGACTCAGCAGGCTGTGCCGTCACACGGACGTCGACGGGCGGGCCCGCGATGCGGGCCCGCCCGTCGAGCGTGTGCGGCCGATCCGTGGCTGGTTACTCCTTGATGCCGATGCCGGCGACCGGCGGGACGCGGAGCAGCCGGGCAACCGGCAGGATCGTGGTGAACAGCGCCAGCAGCGTCGTGCCGCCGATGATGGACACCCATCCCAGCGGTGGTACGTAGGGCACCAGCTGGCCGGTGAGCGTGTGCACGATCGACACCAGGGTGACGGCGGCGATGGCTCCGCCGATGAGCAGCGAGACGCCGAGTAGGCCGGTCTGTTCCGCGTGGACCATCCGCTTGACCTGCTTGCCGGTGACCCCGACCAGCCGCAGCAGGGCCAGTTCACGGCCCCGGGCGAGGGCGGCCATGACCATGGTGTTCGCCGCGGCGAGAGCGGCGTAGCCGACCATGATGCCGATCAGGAGCTTGTTGAGCCATGCGCTCAGCGCGAGGTCGTCGGCGAGCTGACCGCTGACGTCGGCTGTGGTCGTCACCGAGCTGCCGGGGTACTGGTCGATGACCTCGCCCAGCGCGGCGGAGACATCCCTGCCGGGCTCGGTGCGTACCAGGATCCGCTCGTAGCCGGCGACGGCGGTGTGCCCGGCGACGACGTCCTTGACGACGGTGACGTCGCCGAACGCGAAGCCCCGGTCGTAGATCGCCACGACGCGCAGGTCGGCGGGTGTGCCGTCGCCGAGCCGCACCGTGACCTGGTCGCCCACCCGCCAGCCCCGCGACCCGGCCTGCAGGGTCGACGCTGCCATGGCCGACCCGTGCAGGTCCGTCAGGCTCCCGCTGCGGACCTTGAGGTCCATGGTGAGGTCGACGCCCTCCGGGTCGATCGCCTGCGCGTCCGCGCCCTCGGCGGCTCCGTCCGGGATGATCGAGGTGTTCCGTACGCCGGTGGCCGCGAGCACGCCGGGGATGTCGCGGATCTGCGCCAGCATGGTGTCGGGCAGCCCGGTGGCGGAAACCACGGTCTGCTGGGCCAGCATCCCACCACGGTTCTCGGCGACGATCTGCTTGTCCAGGTTGTCCTGGAGGAACCAGATCGAGCCACCGAAGCCGACGGACAGCACCAGTGCGGTCAGCACCGTGACCATGCCCTGGGCGTTGGCCCGCAGATTCGCCGCGGCGAGGTAGCCGCTGTCGCCCCACACCCGCCGCAGCACCGGGGCGAGCAGACGGGCCGCCGCCCGGTTGACCCACGGCCCGAGCAGAGCGACCGCGAGGACGAGCAGGCACAGCAGGCCCATCGCGGGCCCGAGGGCGGCGGTCCCCTTCGCCGCGCCGGTGAGGGCGATCAGGATGAAGCCGCCGGCCAGGGCGGCGAAGCCGAAGATCAGGCGAAGGACACCGTTACGGCCGGATTCCACGGCGATCTCACCGAGCGCCTCCGTCGGGCGGATCCGCACCGTCCGACGCGCCGCGAGCAACGCGGCACCGGTCGCCACCGTGACCGTCGCCACCGCCACGGCGATCGCCGCCCAGCCGCCGCCGCGAACCGGGAAGGTGTCCGGGATGAACGCCCGGTCCACCAGCTCCTGGTGCAGCCAGCGGCTGGCGAGCCAACCAACTGGCACACCGATGACGACCGACAACAGGCTGAGCAGTCCCACCTCGGCGAGGACCAGGCGGGCGACCTGGCCGGGGGTGGCGGCGACGGCGCGCAGCAGGGCGAGGTCACGGCGGCGGTGCCGGACCGCGAGACCGATGGTGCCCGCCACCACGAACATGACCAGCAGCGCCACGTAGCCGCCGAACACGCTGCCCAGCTGGACCAGCATGAGGGAGGCCGCCTGGTCCGCGGACTGTTCCAGCAGGCCCCGCTCGTCGCCGGCATAGGCCTTGACGCCGGCCTCGGCGGCCAGCCGGCGCACGTCGGCCACCACGGCCGGGGCGGCACCGGGTTCGGCCAGGACGGCCACCGCGTCGACCTGTCCCAGCCGGGGGTGGATGACCGCCGCGTGCGCGTCGGTGAAGAACACCGCGGGTGGTGCGTGCGGGTCGGGCCGGGGACCCGCGTGGCGGACGAAACCGCTGACCCGGTACGTCCGTGCGCTGCCGTTCACCAGGACCGGCACCTCGTCGCCGGGAGCGACCGAGGCGGCCAGCCGTTCGTCCAGCGCGACCTCGGTGTCGCGGGTGGGTCGGGCTCCCTTGGTCAACTGGTACGGGGTGATGGCGGTGCTGCTCCAGCCGTGGCCGGTGGCGGCGCCGTTCGGCAGGATCGCCGGCACCGTCCGGTCGGCGACGACGGTGGCCACCCCCGGCAGTTGCCGGATCCGGTCGACCATCGAGGCCGGGACGGTTCCGCCCTCGGGCAGCACGACGGTGTTCGTTTCCTTCTCGCCCAGCATGGTGGAGGTGAGGGTGATGTCGCGGTTGGCGACGACGACGTCGGCGGCCGCGTAACGCTGGGGGGCGGCGGTGAAGCGCAGGCCGGACTCCACGAGGACGCCCAGCGACATCAGAATCAGCACTCCGGCGGTCATCGCCACGAAGGTGGCGACCGCGCTGCCCTTGCGGTGACGCAGCATCTGTCCGGCCAGTTTCAGCACGGGTCAGCCCTCCCGCGTCAGCTGCGGGCGACGACCGAGCGTCGCGAGGTGCTCGGCGATCCGCGCCGCGCCCGGCTGCGGCATGTCCTGCACGATGCGCCCGTCGGCCAGCACCATCACCCGGTCGGCGTAGGACGCCGCCACCGGGTCGTGCGTCACCATGATGACCGTCTGTCCCGCCTCGTCCACCACCGAGCGCAGCAGGGCCAGCACCTCGCCGGCGGTCTGGGTGTCCAGCGCGCCGGTCGGCTCGTCACAGAAGATGACCTCCGGTCGGGTGGCCAGTGCCCGGGCGATCGCGACGCGTTGCTGCTGCCCGCCGGACAGTTCCGAAGGGCGGTGGGACAACCGCTCGGTGAGCCCGACCCGCTCGACGATCTGCTGAATCCAGAGGGGGTCCGCCCGCTTTCCGGACAACCGCATCGGCAGCGTGATGTTCTCCTGCACCGTCAATGCCCCGACGAGGTTGAACGCCTGAAATACGAACCCGATCTCCGACCGCCGCAGCTTGGTCAGCTTCGTCTCCGACAGCTTCGACAGTTCCGTGTCGCCGACCCACACCAGGCCGCTGGTCGGACGGTCCAGCCCCGCCGCGGTCTGCAACAACGTGCTCTTGCCCGAGCCGGACGGGCCCATCACCGCGGTGAACGTCCCCCGCTGGAAGGTCGCGTCGACACCGGCGAGCGCGGTTACCGCGTGCCGATCCCCGCCATAGACCTTGCGCAATTGCTGGACCCGCACCGCCGCCACTGGCGTCGCCCTGTCCACCGTCGGCACGAAATCGAGTCGTGCATTATTGACCGCCATCGCCGGACTCCCATTTTTCGTTGATTTCTTCCGCGCCAAGAAACCATATTTTTGCCGGTCGCCGGCAGCAATCCAGGTGGCGGGCCGATCGAGGTAGCGCTGGCTGTACCGTCAGGCCTGCGCCACCGGCTGGTGGGGGCGGCGCGCCCTGCCGCACCCGGCGACGTCGTGACCCCCTGCGGTAGCTTCGTCTCGAAGGGCCGACCGCCGGCCTTCGATCCGTTCCTTCACCAGCAGCGGGATGGCGTGGAGTGCGGCGTGGCCGCCAGGCCCGGACACGGTCGTGCGATCCGTGCCGCCAGCTCGCTGATCATCAGTCGCGCAGGTACGGGCGGAACGGTCCGGTGGACGTCACGGGCCGCGCTGAAGGTCAGACGGGGTCGCTCGCCGGGGCGGCGAGGATGACGTCGATGCCGCGCACGAACAGGTCCTCGTCGACCCACCGGCTCTCGTCGAGATGCCCGGAGGCGGCGAGCGTGGGATATCGGGCCGGGTTGCTCGTGATGTGCCGTCGGGCCCCGGCCCGCGCCCCCGGGTCGTCGATCTGCCGCCAGGTGGCATCGGTCAGCGCCGCACCGATCACGAAGTTGGCGAGCATCCGGGTGACCACTGCCAGCCGGACGCCGGTCAGCCCGCCGCGGACGAGGGTCGACTGCAGAAACTCGGTGCAGGACAGCACGTTGGGGCCCAGCATCGGCCGCCCGATGAGGCTCGCGGCCCAGGGGTGGCGGAGCAGCACCGTACGCCATGTGGAGGTCAGCATCCGGATGTCGTCCCGCCAATCGCCGCGGGCGGTCGGGAGCGGCACCTCGCCGAAGATCTGATCGAGGGCCAGGTCGAGGACGTCGTCCTTCGTCTTGACGTGCCAGTAGAGCGCGGTCGGCGTGACCACGAGGCGCTCGGCGAGGCGTCGCATCGTCAGGCCGCCGATGCCGTGCTCGTCGAGCAGGGCCACCGCCGCCTCGACGATGCGCTCCCGGGTCAGGGGAGCCGCCCGGCGCGTACGGTCCGGGTCCTCCCTGAGCCAGACCGCCCCGGCGCCGCCGTCCCGTCGGTCGGCCGGCCGCGCCGGCGTTTCGTCTGGTCCAGTCGTCGCCACGTCCACCACCCTAGTATGGTTCGCCGGCAAGTTAACGATGGTAAGTTGACTTTCCAATGTTCAGGAGGCGTGTGGTGGCAGCAGGTCGACACTGGTGGGTCCTCGCCACGGCGGGGCTGGCCCAACTGATGGTGGTGCTGGATTCGACGGTGGTGACCATTGCGTTGCCCTCGGTCCAGCAGGAACTCGGCATGAGCGACGCGTCCCGCAGTTGGGTGGTGTCGGCCTACGCCCTGGCGTTCGGGGGCCTGCTGCTGCTCGGCGGTCGGCTCAGTGACACTCTGGGCCCGAAACGCGCGTTCGGGTACGGCCTGCTCGGCTTCGCGCTGGCGTCCGCGCTCGCCGGCCTGACCCCGACCGCGGAGCTGCTGTTCGCCGGTCGGGTCGCGCAGGGCGTGTTCGCCGCCCTGCTCGCGCCCGCCGCCCTGGCGATCATCACGGGAACGTTCACCACGCCTCGGGAACGGGGTATCGCCTTCGGCGTCTACGGCGCGCTCACCGGGGCGGGGGCGGTGCTGGGACTCCTGCTGGGTGGGGCGCTCACCCAGTACCTGACCTGGCGCTGGTGCCTGCTGATCAATGTGCCCATCACCGTTCTCGCCCTGATCGGCGTCCGGACCGTGATCGACGGTCGGCCCGCCCGCCGGGTGCGACTCGATCTCCTGGGGGTGGGCACCAGCGTGGCCGGCATGACCTCCCTGGTGTTCGCGTTCGCCCGGGTCGCCGACAGCGGCTGGGGTGACCCGGTCGTGATCACGCTGCTGGCCGTCGGGGTGCTGATGCTGCTGCTGTTCACGGTCGCCCAACGGACCGTGGCGCAGCCCCTGCTGCCGCTCGGGGTGCTCCTCGACCGCACCCGGGGAGGGGGCCTGCTCGCGATCGGCCTGCCGCAGTTGGCGCTGTTCGGGTTCTTCCTCGTCCTGACGTACTGGTTCCAGCAGATCCTCGGCTACGCGCCGATCCGCGCCGCTCTGGCGTTCCTCCCCCTGGCGCTGGCGATCGCCATCGGTTCGACGCTGATCGCCGGCCTGCTCGCGCCCCGGCTCGCGGCGCGGAGCCTGATCGTTCCCGCGCTCCTCGTGATGGCTGCGGGGATGGCGTTGCTGATCGGGCTCGAGCCGGGCGTCCCGGGGCTCTATCTCACCCGCTTCCTGCCCGCCGAGATCCTCATCGGGTTGGGCCTCGGCTGCGCGATCACCCCTGCGGTCTCCGCCGCGACCAGCGGGGTGAGCGGCGACGACACCGGCGCGGCGTCGGCCGCCGTGAACGCCGTGACGCAGCTCGGAGGGTCGATCGGCACCGCGCTGCTCAACACCGTCGCCGCCACCGCCACCGCCGCCGCGCTCCGGGCGGCCCCGGGCGGGGCGGCCACCGACGCCGTCGTCGCGGGGTTCGACGCCGCCCTGGTGACCGCCGTGGCGCTGCTCGTGCTCGCGGCCATGGCCGTCGCCCTGGTGATGCCCCGCCGCCCCGCGCCACGGGTGGCCCCGGCCGGGCGGGAGACGCCCGTCGTTCCGCTGGTCGGGAACGACGCCACCGACCGGCTGGCCTGACCGGGATGAACGTCTGCGGCGAGCGGGGGAGCGGCGTCTCGGCCCTGCCGTCGGCGCGGCGGCCCGGCCTCGACGGGCACCGGCGGCCGGCGGCGGTCCGGGTGGCCGGGCCGTACCGGGCCCGGCGATCGGCGGGAGGGCCGTCAGGGCTTGGCAGCCGCGATCCCGTCGAGGATGTACGTCACGCCGCGCCGGAAGTTGGCGTCCCAGTCGTCCTGGACCATGTAGCCGCGCGCGTTGAGCACCGGGTACCTGTCGCGTTGCCGGTGCAGGTGCTGGTTGGCGGTCGTGTAGGTGTCGCTGCCGTCGCGGCTCTGCCACGCGGTCTGGGTCAGCGCGGCGCCGATGACGTAGTTGGCGAGGGCGTACGCGGCCGAGGTCATGTGCGGCGGGGTGAAGCCGGCGTCGGCCAGTACGGCGTGCAGGAACTCGGTACGGGCCAGCACGTTGGGGCCGAGCATCGGACGACCCAGCAACGCCGCCGACCAGGGGTGCCGCAACATGGCGGCCCGCCAGCCGTCCAGCAGCGCGGTGATCGTCCCCCGCCAGTCGGACGGGTCCTTCCGGGGCAGCTCGACCTCGGCGAAGAGCTGGTCGAGGACCAGATCGAGGACGTCGTTCTTGGTGTCGACGTGCCAGTACAGCGTGGTGGAGCCGGTGCCCAACCGCTCCGCCAGCCGCCGCATGGTGAGCCGCTCGACACCCTCCTCGTCGAGCAGTTCCAGCGCCGTCTTCACGATGCGCTCCCGGGACAGCGGCGGGGACTCCCTGGTGATCCGGCGGGTCCTGAACCAGACGTCCCCCGCCTGCCCTTCCGCGGCGCGGGTGCGTGTCCGGGCTGGTGGTGATTCCGCCGGACCGGGGCCCGGGCGGGACCGTCGCTCCGGGGCGGTGTCGTCTGGCATGGCGGCAGTTTAGTATCTACTCCGATGGAACAACGAGCGTTCACCGGACCAATGTTCCATTGACGATCGCCGACGGATGCGAGTGGGGGCGGCAGTGAGCTACATCGACGTGAGCCACTTGACATACGTCCTGCCGGACAGTCGGCTGCTCCTCAACGACGTGTCGTTCCGGGTCGGCGACGGGGCCAGGGCGGCCCTCGTCGGCCCGAACGGGGCGGGTAAGACGACACTGGTACGACTGATCGCCGGTGACCTCGTGCCGGCGGACGGCCGGGTGACCCAGGTCGGCGGGCTCGGCGTCATGCGGCAGTTCATCGGTGACATCCGGGACGACCAGACGGTGCACGACCTGCTGTTGTCGGTTGCACCGGAGCCCGTCCGGGCAGCCACCGCGCAGCTGCGTCAGGCGGAGGCCGCCATGGCGGCACACGATGACGAGGCGTCCCAGATGCGCTACGCCGAGGCGATGGCCGACTTCACCGACGTCGGCGGCTACGACATGGAGGTCGTCTGGGACGCCGTGGCCATGCTCGCCCTCGGCTCGACCTACGACGCGGTACGGGACCGCCCGGTCACCACCCTCTCCGGAGGGGAACAGAAACGTCTCGTCCTGGAGGCGCTGCTGCGCGGCCCCGATCGCGTGCTGCTGCTCGACGAGCCCGACAACTACCTGGACGTGGCGGGTAAGACCTGGCTCGGTGAGCAGTTGCGGGCCACCTCCAAGACGGTGCTGCTGGTCTCGCACGACCGGCAGCTCATCGCCGACGTCGCCGACCGGATCATCACGGTGGAGGCGCGTTCGGTCTGGGTGCACGGCGGTGGGTTCGCCACCTACGCACAGGCACGCCAGGAGCGACGGGACCGGATCGCGGAACGGCGGAAGCGCTGGGAGGAGGAGCACGCGCGGCTGCGGCACCTCGTGCACACGTTGCGGCAGAGCGCGACCAACAGCGACGCCATGGCGTCGCCCTACCGCGCGGCGCAGACCCGACTCCGCCGGTTCGAGGAGGCCGGGCCACCGGAGCGGCCGGTGAAGGAGCAGAAGGTCCGCATCCGGCTGCGGGGTGGTCGCACGGGCAAGCGCGCCGTGGTGTGTGAAGGGTTGGAACTCGTCGGCCTGATGCGCCCCTTCGACACCGAGATCTGGTACGGCGAACGGGTCGCCGTACTCGGGTCGAACGGGTCGGGCAAGTCCACCTTCCTGCGGTTGCTGGCCGAACTGGGCACCGACGAGACGCCGACGGTGCGGCACACCGGTGCGGTGACGTTGGGTTCCCGGGTCATGCCGGGCCACTTCGTACAGACCCACACCCGGCCGGAGCTGCACGGTCGTACCGCCGTGGAGATCGTCATGGCCGCGAGCCCGCAGACGCTCAACGACGCGATGTCGGCGTTGTCCCGCTACGAACTGGCACCCTCGGGCAACCAACTGTTCGAGACCCTGTCCGGCGGGCAGCAGGCCCGGTTGCAGATCCTGCTGCTCGAACTGTCGGGCGCGAACCTCCTGCTGCTCGACGAACCCACCGACAATCTCGACCTCGCCAGCGCCGAGGCACTCCAGGAGGGGTTGGCCGGCTTCTCCGGTACGGTCCTCGCGGTGACCCATGATCGGTGGTTCGCCGCCGACTTCGACCGGTTCCTGGTCTTCGGTGCCGACGGCCGCATCTACGAGAGCACGGAACCCGTCTGGCACGAGGGCAGGGTCGAACGGGTCCGCTAGCTCACCGCGAGAACCACGTGACGTCGTTCGCCGCCCGGCGACGCGCCGAAGTCTCCCGCTCGTACGGCAACGCGCCGTCCGGCATGTTGACGATCTCGACGTGCAGGCCGACCGGGGTACGGAGATAGACCCACCGGTCGCCGGCGATGGGCCCGGAGGTGATGGTCTCCGGCGCGCCGAGCGCCGTGCAGCCACCTGCCCCGACCAGGTACGCCACGGCGGCGTCCACGTCGTCCACGGCGATGGCCAGGTGCCGGCCGCCGACGTCGCTGTTGCGCGGGGGCCCGGTGTGCGCGTCGGCCACCTCGAACTGCCACAGTTCGAGATTGTCGGTGGGGCCGAGGCGGAGGGCGGCACGGTCGACCCGCCCGGCGGCGGGCAGGCCGAGTGACGACGCCGAGCCGTCGCCGTCGAGCTCCCGCCAGCCGGTGCGGTGCAGCAGTTCGGCACCGACCACCCCGACGTAGAACTCCAGCGCCCGGTCCAGGTCGGCGACGGTGTGACCGATGTGGTCCACCCCGCGCAACCCGGGAACGGGCGTGGCGGAGTTCCCCGTCACCCGCCCCGTGGTCCACCGGGGACAGGGGCCGAACCGCCGGGCCGAACCCGTCCGGGTGTAGGGCAGGTCGGCAGGGGTGTGTCGCAGTTCCAGTTGCATGCCGCAGCTCGACCGGACGCGGGCCCAGGTGGTGCCGGCGTCCGGCTCGTCCGCCGGCACGGTCCAGCTCCGACCGACCCGCCGGAAGCCCTGGCCGGTCAGGTGTGCCACGGCCGCCTCGACGTCGTCGACCCACAGCCCGAGGTGCTGGTGTCCGACGTCGACCGGGCGGGGCGGCTCGGTAACCTGCCCGGGGGCCCGGTACTCGAACAGCTCCACGTTCGTCACCGGCCCGAGCCGTACGACGGCGATGGTGGCGACGGCCCGGGGGTGGACGTCGAGCCGGCGCGTCATCCAGTCGTCCGCGTGTGCCAGCGGAGGCAGCCGGTACACCAGGTCGCCGCCGAGCACCTCAACGAGGACGCGTACCGCCTCGTCGAGGTCGGGGACCGTGACCGCGACGTGGTCGAGCCGCCGCGCCGTCGGGATGCCTGCTCCGGTCGCGCGCATGGGTCCTCCTCGGTCGACGTCCGGAGACCCAGCCTGTGCACCGTGGGTATGACGTGGCTCGATCCGGGCTTGAGGCCGACCGCCACCGGCCGGGGGCGAGCCGCACGTGCCAGGACTTCGAGCAGGGTTCGAGGAGGCATCTTCAGGCTGAGGTCCAAAGTGATGCCGCTGGGGCAGGGGCGGTCCAACTGCCGAGGGGATGGAGCAGCAGAAGATGTGCACACAGATCCAGCGTGTGGAGAACGGGCTATGACGATCGGTGTCCCCATCCCGCAGCAGCAGACCTCTGGGCTGAGCCGGACCGGCGATCCGTGGCGGAGCACCTGGCGCCTGACGGCCAGCAAGCCGGTGAGCTACGACGTGATACTCGGTACCGGCGTACTCGACGTGGGCAACCCCACCCTGGCCAGGGCCGGTGCGCCCGGCTCCACGTCCACCGGCTCCCGCCGGCTCGTCGTGATGGAGCGCCGGGTGCAGGAGCTCTACGGCGAGGCGGTGTCCAGGTATTTCGAGGCACACGGGGTCGAGTCCCAGACGTGCCTGCTCGACGGCGGTGAGAAGACGAAGTCCCTCGACGCGGCGCTCATGATCACCGCGGCGATGGACCGTTTCGGCATCAGCCGCCGCTCCGAACCGGTGATCGCCATCGGCGGAGGGGTGCTGACCGACATCGTCGGTTTCGCCGCGAGCCTGTACCGGCGGTCGACCCCGTACGTCCGCGTGCCGACCACGCTGATCGGCATGGTCGACGCGGCGATCGGTGCGAAGACCGGCGTCAACCACGACGGTCACAAGAACCGGCTCGGCACCTACCATCCCGCCGTCGTCACCCTGATCGACTGGATGTTCCTGCGTACGCTCGACCGCCGGCACGTCGTCAACGGGCTCGCCGAGGTGCTCAAGCTGGCGATGGTCAGCGACTCGATGCTCTTCGAACTGCTGGCCCGGCACGGTTGCCGGCTGATCGAGCAGCGGCTCCAACCAGCCTTCGGCGTCGAGTACGGCGATGTCGGGGTGGCGGTGCTGTGCCGCGCGGTCCACGGGATGCTGGCCGAGCTGCAACCGAACCTGTGGGAGAGCCGGCTGCGTCGGCGGGTCGACTACGGCCACTCGTTCTCCCCGAGCCTGGAGATGCGGGCGCTGCCGGAGCTCCTGCACGGCGAGGCGGTCGCGATCGACATGGCGCTGTGCACGGTCCTGGCCCGCCGCCGGGGTCTCATCGGCGAATCGGACGAGCGGCGCATCTTCGCCGTCCTGGCCGATCTCGAACTGCCGGTCTGGCATCGGGTGTGCAGATCCGAGTTGATCCTGGCGGCTCTCGCGGAGATGGTCCGGCATCGCGACGGCCGTCAGCGGCTCCCACTGCTGACCGGTATCGGTCAGGTCTGCTTCGTCAACGACGTCACCGAACGGGAGTTGCTGGCAGCGCTGACAGAGCTGCGGCAGCGGGCCACCGTGTCCTCGGAGTGCACGGCATGACCGACTCGCCGCTCGACCGGTCGTTCCTCGTCGCCGACATCGGCGGCACCACGCTTCGTGTCGGGTGGTACCGGGAGCGCGACCGGACGTTGGCCCACGTGCACCGGATTCCGGTCGAGGGCCTCGCCCGGCATCCGGGCGAGCCGGCCCCCGTGCTCCGGCAACGGGTGCTGACCCAGCTTGCGGAGGTGCTCGGGCAGCGCCTGAGCACCCCGTCGGGGGTGGGTGTCTCCTCGGTCGGGTTGGCGTTCGCCGGTCCGTTGAACGCTGACGGGATGGTGCTGGCGGCACCGACGATCTGGGGCGGGGGTGCGGAACGGGTGCCACTCGGCGCCTGGCTGGCGCACCGGCTCGGCGTGCCGGTGCGCGTCCGCAACGACCTGACGGCAGCTGCCTGGCGGTATGCGGGATCCGACCTGTCCCCCGGGGACTTCTGCCTGCTGACGGTGAGTTCGGGCATCGGCAACAAGGTCTTCCGGGACGGGGCCGTGCTGGTCGATCCCAGCGGCACGGGTGGCGAGCTGGGGCACTGGCCGGTGGACCTGTCGCCCGACGGGGCGCGGTGCGACTGCGGCGGGCGCGGTCATCTCGGTGCGGTGTCGTCGGGGCGCGGCATCCTGTCCGCCGTCCGGTCGGCCGGGCAGCGTGACCCTCGGGCGTTCGCGGCCTCGACACTCGGCGCCTCCTGTCCCGGCGGGCCGGGGACCGTGACCAACGAGGATGTCGTACGGGCCGTCCTCGGCCGGGACGCGTTCGCCGTCGCCGTGCTGCGTCGGTCGCTGCGCCACCTCGCCCAGGCGATCGTGGCCGTCCACACCGCGATCGGCATCCGCCGGTACGTGATCATCGGTGGGTTCGCGCAGGCCGTGGGGGATGCGTTCGCGGACCATCTCGTCGAGGAGCTGGTCGGGATGGGGTGTTTCGGACTGACCGAGGAGGAGGTGCGGGCGATGGTGACGATGGGCGTGCCCGACGACGACCACGCGCTGATCGGGATGGGACGGCTGCTGTCGCGTCGTCCGGCCGGCGTGACCACTGCGGCCGGTACGTGATGCGGGTCCTGATCGTCGGCAGTGGCCTGATCGGCCGGCGGATCGCCGCGACTGTCGCCGCCGGGGGCGATGAGCCGGTGCTCGCCTCGCGCAACGGGAACCCCGGTGCGGGGCTGCCGTCGGGGCGGTGGGTGTCGCTGGACATCACCGACCGGTCGCAGTGCGCCGAGGTCGTGGACCGGGTGCGTCCCGAGGCTGTGGTGCTCGTGCACGGCCCGTCGGACGTGACCTGGTGCGAGGAGAACCCCGCCCGGGCGATGCACGACCACACCACGGCCGCCCTCAACCTGGCCGGGTCGGCCGGCACCGCCAAGGTGCTGCTGATCTCCACCGACAACGTCTTCGACGGCGGTGCGGCGTGGAACGACGAATCCGCGACGACCCGTCCGACGAACGCGTACGGGCGGGCCAAGCTCGCGGCGGAACTGGCCCTGCGGGACCGGCTCCCGGACGCCACCGTGCTGCGGGTGAGTCTCGTCTACGGTTGGGAGCCGCCGGGAGCGTCGACCTGGCTGAACTTCTTCGCCGCATGTGCCCACCGGCTCCGGCGTGGCCTGCCGGTCGAGGCGCCGGGGGACCTGTGGACGACGCCGGTGCTCGTCGACGACGTGGCGGCGGTGACGACCGGCCTCCTCCGCGACCCGGCCGGACGGCTGCTCCACCTCGGTGGCCCGGACCGTGTCTCGCGGGCCGACTGGGCGAGGGTGATCGCGGAGGAGGTGGGGGTCGATCCCGGGCTGGTCAGGTCGGTAGCGCGTGCGCAGAGCCGGTACGCCTGTCGCCCGACGAACTCCTGCCTGAGAAGCGTGGTCCTCGACAGCCTCGCGTGCACCCGCGACATTCCGGTGCGGGGTGTGCGACAGGCGGCCCGCCTCCTCGTCACCTCGGTGGAGCCTGCCTCCTGATACGGTGAAGGGCCCGTTCCGCCCTGCCCGTCCGGCCGGGTAACCGTGACCTGAGGTGGGCTCGTTGCGCCGACTCGACACCCGCAGCGTGTACCGCAACGCCTGGATGGACGTGCGCGAGGACCAGGTCGAGTTCCCGGACGGCTCGGTGGGTGTGTACGGCGTCGTCGACAAGCCGGACTGCGCCCTCATCATCCCCGTCGAGGGGGAGGGGTTCCACCTCGTCGAGCAGTACCGCTACCCGGTGGGGGCCCGGCAGTGGGAGTTCCCGCAGGGTTCCTGGGCCTCGGCGACGATGCCGATCGGCGTGGAACGCGGCCGGGACGGGGTGGAGGACGACCCCCTGGCCCTGGCCCATGCCGAGCTCCGGGAGGAGACCGGTTTCCGTGCGGGCCGCTGGACGCTGCTCGGGCGGGTGAACGTCGCGCACGGGTACTCGTCGCAGGGGTGTCGGGTCTTCGTCGCCGACGCCCTGGCCGCCGGTGCGCCCGCCAGGGAGCAGACCGAGCAGGGAATGAGTCAGCGGTGGGTGAGCCGCGACCAGCTCGACGACATGATCCGAGACGGACAGTTCGTGGATTCGCTCTCGTTGTCGGCGCTGGCGCTCTTCGACCGGGCGTACTGCCTGCGCCTGTCGTAGCGGACCACGTCCGTCGTCACTGCCGCGATTCCCGCGCGACGGTGCCCGCCTTCGCGCATGCGACCCGTACCCGGCCCGCACCAGCACGATCATCATAAACCACTGTGACGTGTGTCAATGCCTCTTTGTGGTCCACGAGAGAGTCTGCCGCGTCAAGTATTTGGTGTGGGTCGATTCGTAAAAGTTTCACCATCGCCTTGACGGGAGAGTTTTCACGCGGTGTGATGATTCGTGTCGTTTGGGTCACCGGTCAGTGATCAGAACAATGGTCGAGGACTCGACCCTGGGCCTCGGACCACAGTTGGTGCCTGCTCTGACACCGCCGGTCCGCCCGATCCGCGGGCCGCCCTCCCATGGGCGGCCCTGCGGATGCCTCCTGGAAGGGGATGCCGGTCGTGGGCTTCGTGTCGTCGGCGGGATGCCGGCGCGGACGGTTGACGGTAGGCGGGAAGGCTGCCGGTGAAGCGGTCGTACCGAGGTCTACCTTCGGCGACGTACCGCGCTCTGCATCACTCATTGACGGATGCCGGAGGATTGATGTCTACGGGGGATACGCTCTTGCTCAAGGTCATGATCGCAGAGGGTATGCGGCTCGTTCGCGACGCTCTTGCCACCACCCTGACGCTTGAGGACGACATCGACGTCGTGGCGCAGGTTTCCCGGGGGGACGACGTGTTTCCCGTCGCCGCGCGGCTACGCCCCCACGTGTTGGTGCTGGACGGCGACCTGCCGGGGCGGCCGGTGGTCGACGTAATTGCGGATCTTGAGGCGGGGTTGCCCGACTGTCAGACGCTGCTGCTGGCCTCGCAGGGTCGCCCGGATCTCGTGACCCGGGCCATGGCGATGCGGGTCAGGGGACTGCTGCTCAAACAGGCACCCGCGACGATGCTGAGCGAGTCGATCCGCAAGATCGCCGCAGGTGAGCGGGTGATCGACCCCGAACTCGCCCTCCAGGTCATCGTCAACCGCGACAACCCGCTCACCCGTCGCGAGGTCGACGTGCTCCGGCTCGCGGCCGGGGGCGCCGAACCGACGGAGATCGCCAAGCAGCTCAGGCTGCGGGTGGGTACCGTGCGCAACTACCTGTCCAGCATCGTCGTCAAGCTCGGTGCGCGCAACCGCATCGACGCCTTGCGGATCGCCAGTGAGGAGGGCTGGATGAATCCCCAGTGGACGGAAGCGCGGCCCTCCGGTTGGCGGTCGGCCCCCACCACCGGTAGCCCGGCCGCAACGGACGACCAGAGCCGGCGGCCGGCCCGCTGACGGGCGGCGAGGCACGCGCCGCCTGAGCCCGCCGTCGTCACCTGTCCCGCGCGGGGCGCAGCCGTACAGCGCGAACCGACGAACCAGTCCACCGGCGATTGAGTGCCGGTCGGTACACCTCGATGAACGCGACAACGCGGACGACGAGGGGATGACCGACATGGCGCGAGTCCTGGTAGCCACCACCCCCGGTGACGGGCACGTCAACGGCATGATCCAGGCCGTCCGGGCGCTGGCCCGGGCGGGACACGACGTCCACTGGTACACCGGGCGGGCGTTCGCGGACAAGGTCGAGCGCGCCGGTGCGACGTTCGAGCCGATGCGCCGGGCGTACGACTGGGGTGGCCAGTCCCGCGAGGAGGCGTTCCCGTCACACGCGGGCCTGACCGGCGTGGTCAGCATGGCCGCGGCCTTCCGGGACATCTTCATCGGCACCGCCCACGAGCAGATGCTGGACATCCTCCAACTGATCGACAGGTTCCCGGCGGAAGTCGTGGTGACCGGCGAGACCATGTACGGTGCCGGCTTCGCCGCCGAGCTCCGGAACCTGCCCACCGCCTGGGTCGCCACGTCGGTCTACGTCTTCGGCAGCCGGGACACCGCGCCGCTCGGGCTGGGCCTGCCCCCATCGGCCACGCCGCTGGGCCGACTGCGCAACCGTGCGCTGCGCGCGGTGTCGGGACACCTGCTGCCACCACTACGGGAGATCCGCCACCGGGCGGACCTCGCCCGTCGGCGGGCCGGCCTCACCCCGCTGGACCGCGGCCCCTTCGAGAACATCGTCCGGCACCCGGACCTCTATCTCATGGGCACCGTGCCCTCCTTCGAGTACCCCCGCTCGGACATGCTGCCGCAGACCCACTTCGTGGGACCCTTCACCAGTTCCGCACCCGCCCGGTTCGACGCCCCCGACTGGTGGCCGGAGATGGTCGAGGGGCGCCCCGTCATCCACGTCACCCAGGGCACGGTGGCGCACGACGCGGAGCGCCTGCTTCGGCCCACGATCGAGGGGCTGGCCGAGGAGGACGCGCTGGTGGTCGTCACCACCGGCACCCAGCAGAACGCCGCAGAGCTGGGCAGCCTGCCGGCGAACGTACGGACGGCGCCGTTCATACCGCACAGCGCGCTGCTGCCGCACGTGACGGTCATGGTGACCAACGGCGGCTACGGCGGGGTCAACACCGCCCTGTCGCACGGCGTCCCCCTGGTGGTCGTTCCTGCCAGCGAGGAGAAGCACGAGGTGGCCGCGCGGGTCGAGTGGTCGGGTGTGGGGCTGGCCGTGCGCCGTCGCCGGGCCGGTGCCGACCAGATCGCCGCCGCCGTGCGACGCGTCCTGCGCGAGCCGTCGTACGGCCTGCGCGCACGGCAGTTGCGTGACGAGTACCGCCGGCACGACGCCCCCAGCCGGGCCGTCGAACTCATCACCGGGTTGATCGAGGACCACGCCGCACGTCGCGTCGGTGGTTGACCCGGCGCAACCGTCCCCGGTACCCACGCTCGTCAGGAGAGGAACCAGCAGCATGAAGAAGTCAGCGAGTCGCCTGTCGGACGGCCGTGAACTGATCTACTACGACGCCGGTGACGACGCGGTGCGCGATGTGATCGACTCCCGGCTGCTCGACCCGGTGCCCCGGGGTTCGCAGGCCCGCCACGACCCGCTGCTCGACGACTGGGTCGTGGTGGCTGCGCACCGCCAGCTGAGGACGTACCACCCGCCCACCGAGGACTGCCCCCTGTGCCCCTCCCGCCCGGGGCACGCCAGCGAGATCCCCGCCGGGAACTACGGCGTGGTCGTGTTCGAGAACCGCTTTCCCGCCCTGGCCGGTGACCCGGTCGACGGGGAGGGCTCGGCCGGCCGGTGCGAGGTCGTCTGCTTCAGCCCCGAGCACGACACGTCCTTCTCGGAACTCTCCCCCGCACAGGCCCGCCTCGTGCTCGACGCGTGGATCGACCGCACCGCGGACCTGTACCAGCAGGACGGCATCGAACAGGTCTTCCTCTTCGAGGACCGGGGCGAGGAGATCGGGATGACGCTCGTGCACCCGCACGGGCAGATCTACGCCTATCCCTTCGTGACGCCGCGGGTGGCACGGATGCTGGAGTCCGCCCGTGCACACCGCAGCCGGACGGGTCTCAACATCTTCGACGACCTCGTGGCGGGGGAACTGGCCGCCGGAGAGCGGATCGTTCTCGAAAACGGTCACTGGGTGGCCTTCGTGCCCCGGACCGCACGGTGGCCGTACGAAGTGCACCTCTACCCCCGTTCGCGGGTGCCGGACCTGCTGGGCCTCGACGACGCTGCGCGGGCCGCGTTCCCGGCCATCTATCAGGAGGTGCTCGCCCGTTTCGACCGTCTGTTCGGCGTCGGTGCGGGGCCCACCCCCTACCTCTCGGCCTGGTTGCAGGCACCGCGACGCGCTCCGGACCGGGACGAGTTCGCTCTGCACCTGGAGCTGTTCACGGTGCGGCGGACGGCGTCCAAGCTGAAGCACCTCGCCGGATCGGAACACGTCATGGGGGTGTTCATCAACGAGGTGTCGCCCGAGGAGGCCGCCGAGACGCTCCGGAAGCTCGGCTGAGGCGTCCCGGCCCCGCGCATGCGTCGGCGCCGGGGCGTTCGCCTCCGGCTTCCAGCTGTGAAAATGTCACGACCTCCATGTGTCCCCTTTCCCCCCGCTCCCGTGAGTATGGCACTGGCGCACGATTTGCATCGATGGAAACATTGCCGGTGCAGCCAATCACGAATCGGCGATCGCCGATTGTTTGATTGGTGTGCCCGCGATAGGTCCCGAGCGTCGGTCGAAGGGGGAGTATGAGGTGGAAGCGAAGCTACTCGGGCCATTTGTGGCACGCCGGAACGGCACGTCGATCCTGCCGAACGCGGACAAGCCGCGTCAGGTGCTCGCCGTACTCGCCCTTAATGCCAACACCGTGGTGCCGGTCCAGCTTCTGATCGAGGAATTGTGGGGAGAGCGACCACCGCGCAGCACCGCGACGACCCTGCAGACGTACGTCATGCAGTTGCGCAGGAGGATCGGGCTCACGGCGAACCAGGAGGGGTCACCCGCGCCCAAGGACGTCCTGGTCACCCGACATGGCGGCTACCTGTTGGCCGTGCCACCGGACCAGGTGGACGTGGCGTTGTTCGAGCGGTTGGTCAGCTCCGCCCGGGCCGCCGCCGCGAGCGCGGACGCCGGCACCGCCTCCCGGCGGTACGCCGAGGCGCTCGCGCTGTGGCGGGGGAACGCCCTGGTCGACGTCTCCGTGGGGCGGGTGCTCGCGCCCGACGTCGTCCGCCTCAACGAGGCGCGGATCGGCGCCATCGAGGGAAAGGTGTCCGCCGACCTACGGCTGGGACGGCACACGGAACTGTTGAGCGATCTCGCCGAACTGACCGCGCGGCACCCGATGCACGAGAACCTCAACGCCCAGTTCATGATCGCGCTGCACCGTTCCGGGCGTACCTACGACGCGTTGCGCACCTACCAGCGCCTGCGCGAGACGATGGTGGAGGAGCTGGGGCTCGAACCGTCCAGCCGGATGCGGTGCCTGCACCAGGCGGTGTTGTCGGCCGCACCGGAGCTGGAGCTGTCCGGCGGGGCCGCCGGGCTGGACTTCGAGTACGCGAACCAACGATGACCGCCGTCGGCCGGCTGCGACCGGAACCCGGTCGCAGCCGGCCGGCCGATCAGAAGGCGGGCATCGCCGAGGGCGCCCGGAGGCTACCCAGAAAGGGATACCAGAGATGGGTGGGGTCGTTCTCCACCGCGTGCAGGATCTCCCGCATGGCGCTGAGCGCCTTCGGCTCCTCGTCGTCGTAGACGTCGCCCTGCAACATCTTCAGTACGTCCAGGCGGTACCTGTCGTCCTGCACGAACGCGGTGAAGAGAATGTTGAGCCGGTAGTACATCGAGATGAACTCGTACCAGTTGCGTACGCCCCGCCGGAGCTTCCGCTCGTAGGACGCGAAGCGTGCCCGCCTGAAGTCCCCGGCCCCCGCCGCCGCGATGATGTCCTGACAGGCGATGCGCGCACTGTTGAGGGCCACGCTGACACCGCTGGAGAAGATGGGGTCCACGAACCGGGCCGCGTCACCCACCATGACGTAGTTGTCGCCGGCGATCTGCTTCATCGCGTAGCTGTAGTCGCCCTCCGTCTTCAGCGGGCGCACCTGGTCGGCCCGCTTCAGCACGTCGAACAGATCCGGACGGCTGGCCAACGTCTCCCAGAAGAACCGTTCCCGGTCACCGTCGAACTCCCGGAACCGACGCTTCTGCGACACCACACCCACCGAGGTGACCGTGGCGGTGATGGGAATCTGCCACACCCAGGTGTCGACGACCGGCAGGAAGTGGATGTAGATGTAGTCGAGGCGGTCGGGCGCGGCGGCGAACGCCGCCCGGTCGAAGTGCTCGAACCAGCCGTGCACCGCGTACTGGTTGAACACCGGGTCCGGCTGCTTGACGCCCAACTGCGTCCCGAGCTGGGTACGCCGGCCGCTGGCGTCGACCACCATCCGAACCGGTACCCCCACCTGCCGGCCACCCACCCTGACCGTGAGGGTGGGCGACGCGCCGGAGAAGTCGACCTCGCCGACCCCCACTCCCTGGAAGACCCGGGCCCCGGCGGCCTCGGCGTTCTTGAGCAGGATCTGGTCGAAGAGCCCCCGGTCGACGTGGAACGTGTACGGGCGGTCGACGCCCGGCTGGTCGCGCTCGTCGAACCTGATCTCGGCGGACCGGAATCCGTTGTTCAGGTTGCGGAAGCCCAGGGTGTTGATGTCCCGGTCCTCGGCCGACGTCCACGCCGCGCCGTACTTGCGGGGGAAGCCCGCCGCCTCGATCTGGTCCATACAGCCGATCTCCCGCAGGACCGGCGTGGTCGCCGGGACCAGGGACTCGCCGACGTGCTCCCGGGGAAAGTTCTCCCGCTCGAAGAGGCCGACGGACAGCCCCGCCTTCGCCAGGTAGGCCGCCGCCGCGGAACCCGCGGGACCACCACCGATGATGCCGACGTCGAACTCTGCGTCCACTGCGTCTCACTCCCTTCGTGGTGCAATGCTCAGGCCGGTTGCAGGGACAGGTCGTAGACCAGGTCGGCAATGGCGCGCAGATTGCGGAAGTGCTGACCGGTGATGAGTGCCGGCGGAACTGCCACACCGAAACCGTCCCGGATGTACGCCAGCAGGCGTACCAGGTTGAGACTGTTCAGCACACCCCATTCCAGCAACGGCGTGTCCGACGACAACTGCGATTCTCTGGCGTCCCCGAGAAGGTTCTCGGTGATGTACTGATGGAGGTCCTGCTCCAACCGCACACGATCGATCGAGCCCACTGACTCTCTCCTGTCTTTCGGGTCACGTCCGTTTCACCGCACGGTACGAACCCGTGGTGGAGCTTGACTCAGACCCGGCTATGGCCTCGCCGACGTCATCAGTCGCTCCAGCCTCGTGCGCAGCACCCCGGCGAATGCGTCGGTGCGGACGAAGAAGTGGTCCCCGGCCAGCATCGTCAGCTCGAACGACGAGGTGGTCTCCCGCTCCCACCCGGCCAGCCCGGCCCGGTGGGTGAGGGTGTCCTCGCTACCCCCGAACACCAGCAGCGGCACGGCCAACGGCGGTGCGTCGCCCCGGCGGTACCCGTCGGCCATGCGCAGGTCCGCCCGCAGCGCCGGCAGGTACGCCCGAAGCAGGGCCGGCTGATCCCGCAACTGGTCCGGGATTCCGCCGAGCCGCTGGACCGCCGCCAGGAACGCCTCGTCGGGCAGGTGGTGCGGCACCACCACCGGGGACGGCGTCGTCGGTGCGTTGCGCCCGCAGAGCAGCAGCGCCTCGGGTGGGGCACCCAGGGCGGCGAGTCGCCGCGCGGTCTCGAACGCCAGCAGGGCGCCGAAGCTGTGCCCGAGCAACGCCACCCCGCGACGGTCGTCGGCGCGTATCCGCGTGAGCAGTTGGTCGACCAGGGGGCCCATCTGGTCGACGGGCCGCTCGACGAGGCGGCTGCCGTGTCCCGGCAACTCCATCGGGACGACCTCGACGCCCGCCGGCACCGAGCGACGCCAGCGTACGTACCCGGCCGCCCCGCCACCGGCGTGCGGCAGGCAGTACAACGTCAGCCACGGGGGCTGTTCGTTTCCGGTCATCTGCGTGCGTGAATGCATGTCGAATCCTTCCGACATCCCAGGACGGTCAGTCCTTGAGCGATTTCCGAGCCGTCCGGGGGACGGTCGGTTCATCCGTATCGCACGCCCGTGCACATGCTACGCGGCATTCAGCTCACGGTCCCCGAAGGAGTTCTGATGCAGGATTCGGTGAGCGGACCCCTCCGGGCTCTGCGCGTTTACCGTCCCGACGACATCGCCGTCGTGGGCGTGGGATGCCGGTTCCCCGGTGGGATACGCAGTGCCGATGGCCTCTGGCAGGCGTTGACCGACGGCGCGGACGTGATCCGGGAAGTGCCGCCCGACCGTTGGGACGACTCGTTCCACGCCGACGACCCGACGGATCCGGGCACGATCTACACCAGATTCGGCGGCTTCCTGGAGGACATCGACCGCTTCGACGCCGACTTCTTCCACGTCTCGCCCCGGGAGGCGGCCGAGATCGACCCGCAGCAGCGCATCCTGCTGGAGGTCGCCTTCGAGGCGATGCAGGACGCCGGCCGGCCGCTGCCCGCGTGGGCGGGAACCCGCACCGGCGTCTTCGTCGGCATGCTGGGCGGCGACTACCTGCTCCTGCACACCAAGACCGCCGGGCACCGGGCCATCAACCCCTACTTCGCCAGTGGCAAGGAGTTCAGCTTCGCCGCCGGGCGGATCGCCTACACCTTCGGGCTCCAGGGCGCGTGCATGACCGTCAACACGGCCTGCTCGTCCTCCCTGGCCGCCGTGCACCTCGCCTGCCAGAGCCTGCGGGACGGATCGATCGACACCGCCCTCGCCGGTGGGGTGAACACCCTCCTCACCCCCGAACTGTCGATCTTCATGAGCCGGGTGCAGGCGATGTCCGCCTCCGGCCGCTGCCGGCCGTTCGACGCGGCGGCGGACGGCATCGTCCGGGGGGAGGGCTGCGCGGTCGTCGTGCTCAAACGGTACGCCGACGCGCTCCGCGACCGGGACCAGATCTACGGGATCCTGCTCGGCAGCGCCCTCAACCACAACGGCCACAGCGCCGGGCTGACCGTACCCAGCGTGCCCGCGCAACAGGAACTCCTGCGGCAGGCACTGACCGCTGCCGGTGTCGACGGCACCCGGGCCGCGTACGTGGAGGCCCACGGCACCGGTACGCCCCTGGGCGACCCACTGGAGGTGTCGGCGCTCGCGGAGGTCATGGGCCGGGGCCGCCCCGACGACCGGCCGCTGGTCATCGGCTCGCTGAAGGCGAACTTCGGTCACATGGACGCCACCGCCGGGGTGGCGGGCCTACTCAAGACCCTGCTGGTGCTGCGGCACGGCGTCGTCCCCCGGCAACTGCACTACCGCACGCCCTCGCCGCACATCGACTGGGAGCACTCCGGCATCACCGTCGCCGCCGAGAACCTGCCCGTCACTGCCGACGGGCAACCGTTGATCGGCGGGACCAGCGCCTTCGGGCTGTCGGGGACCAACGTCCACGTCGTCGTGGGCGCGGCACCACCGGCACCGGCCCTGCCCGACGCCACGTCCGCCCCGTACACCCTGCTGCTCTCCGCCACGACCCGGCGGGGGCTGCGGGAGACCGCCGACGACTTCGCGGACCTCCTCACCGACCGCCCGGTCGAGCCGGTCGTGGCGACCGCCGCCGTCCGGCGCACCCATCACCGGCACCGCCTGGCGGTGGTCGGCACCACCGGCGAAGGACTGGTCGCCGGCCTCAGGGCGGCGGCCCGTCGCCAACGACACCCCGCGGTACGCCTCGGCGACCCCGTCGCCGACGCACCGCCGGTCGTGTTCGCCTACTCCGGACACGGGGCGCAGTGGCCCGGTATGGGAATGGACCTCTACGAGACGGAGCCGGTCTTCCGCACCGCGTTCGACGAGTGCGACACCGCCCTGTCCGGCCATGCGCGTTGGTCGGTCCGGGACGCGGTCCGCGACCCGGACCCGGCCATCCTGCGCTCCACGGAGATCGGGCAACCCGCCCTCTTCGCCTTGCAGGTGTCGCTGAGCCGCCTCTGGATGTCGTGGGGGGTCAGGCCGGACGCGGTCGTCGGTCACAGCATGGGCGAGATCGCCGCGGCCCACGTCGCCGGGGCGCTCACGCTGCCCGACGCGGCGCGTCTCGTCATCGTCCGGAGCCGGACCCTCCAGGAGGCGAGTGGCTCGGGACGGATGGCGTCGGTCGACCTGCCCGCCGACGAACTGCGTCCGCTGCTCGCGGAGCGCTACCCCGACCTGGTGGTCGCCGCAGTCAACGGCCCCGACGCCGTCGTGGTCAGCGGACCGGCGGAACCGCTGCGCGCCATGGTCGCCGAACTCGTCGAGCGGGACGTCTCGGCGGTGGAACTGTCGGTGGAGTACCCGTCGCACGGACCGCTGATGCAGCCCTACAGCGAACGGCTGCGCGCCCTCCTGGACGACCTGACGGTGACCACACCGGCCGTACCTCTGCTGTCCAGCACCGATGCCGAGGACACCGGCGGCCGGCCGGACGCCGACTACTGGGCGCGCAACCTGCGGCAGCCCGTCCTGTTCTGGCCCGCCGTCGACCGGCTCCTCAAGGAGCGGGAACCCGCCTTCGTGGAGATCGGCGCGCACCCCGTGCTCGGTCGTGCGGTGCGGTCGGCGCTGGCCCACCGCGACCGGGTCGGACCGGTCGTACCGTCCCTCGTACGGGGTGAGGACGCCGCCACCGTCCTGGCGACGTCCCGGGCCGAACTGCACGTCGCCGGAGTCCCGGTCGACTGGGCGGCGCGGTGGCCGGCGCCGGTCGCCGCAGTGGCGCTGCCCCCCGAGCGGTGGGCCGGCTCGACCTACTGGTTGCCGGGCGTGGCCCGGGGCGAACAGGGTGCCCGTACCGCCGAACCGACCGTCGCCGCGGCCCCGGTGCCGCCCGCAGGCCCACCGTCGTCCGTCCGGGTCGGCACCACCGGTCGACCGGAGCTGGTGGCTACCCTCCAGGCGGCGCTCGCCGAGATCCTCGGGCACCCGGCCGGCACCTCCGTCGGCATCCACCGGGGATTCTTCGAACTCGGCCTCGACTCCGTCTCCGCCCTGGAGTTCGCCAACCGGGTGCAGAGCGCCGTCGGTGCCGTCGTGGACGGTGCCGACGTGCTCCGGTGCGGCACCATCGACGAACTGGCCGGGCACCTGCTGTCGTCGCCGGTACCGGTCACCCCGGTCACTCCGGCACCCCCGTCGACCGTCGTGGACCCGCAGCGGGGCACCGAGCCGATCGCGATCATCGGCCTCGCCTGCCGGGTGCCCGGAGGAGCCGACGCGGACGGCTTCTGGGCGCTTCTCGACCAGCACCTGGACCCCAGCGGCGAGGTCCCCGCCGACCGGTGGGACGCCGGCCGGCTGCTCGCCGACGGTACGACGACGACCGCACGGGGGTCGTTCCTCCCCGCCGTGGACGGGTTCGACCACCGGTTCTTCCGCGTCTCTGCCCGTGAGGCGCGCAGCATGGACCCCCAACAACGACTCTTCCTCGAAGTGGCCTGGGAAGCGCTGGAGGACGCCGGGCTGCCCGCCGACGACCTGCGCGACAGCGCGACCGGGGTCTTCGTCGGGCTCAACACCACCGACTACCAGCAACTCGTGCTCGGCGCGGACACCGAACTCGACCTCTACTACGGCACCGGCACATGCTTCTCCGGTGCGGCGGGCCGGCTGTCGTACCTGCTGGGGCTGCGTGGACCGAGCATCGCCGTGGACACCGCCTGCTCGTCGTCGCTGACGGCCGTACACCTGGCCTGCCAGTCGCTGCGCACCGGGGAGTGCCGGGTCGCCGTCGCCGGCGGCGCGAACGTGATGGCGACGTCCACCGTGTTCCGGGCGATGTCCGCGGCCGGTGCCCTGTCCCGGGACGGGCGGTGCAAGTCGTTCGCCGAGGCCGCCGACGGTTACGGCCGTGGGGAGGGTGCGGGCGCCGTGATCCTCAAGCCCCTGTCGCTGGCGTTGGCGGACGGTGACCGGGTGCACGCCGTCATCCGCGCGAGCGCGGTCAACCAGGACGGGGCCAGCGGCGGGCTGACCGTGCCCAGCGGTGTGGCCCAGCAGGCGGTCATCACCGACGCCCTGCGCCGGGCCGACCTCGGAGCCGCCCAACTGTCCTACCTGGAGGCACACGGCACGGGAACCCCGCTGGGCGACGCCGTGGAGCTGCGCGCGATCGCCGACGTGCGACGGGCCGGCGGCGCGACCGACCAGCCGCTGCTGGTGGGCTCGGTGAAGAGCAACATCGGTCACCTGGAGGCGGCGGCCGGCGTGGTCGGCCTGATCAAGGTCGTGTTGTCGCTGCGGCACCAACGTATCCCGGCGCAGCTGCACCTGGACGAGCTCACCAGGGAGATCGACTGGGACGCCTCCGGTCTGGCCCCCGTCCGCCGTACGACGGCGTGGCGACGCGGCAACCGGCCGAGGATCGCCGGGGTGAGCGCCTTCGGGTTCACCGGCACCAACGCCCACCTGATCGTGCAGGAGGCACCGGAGCGCGCGTCGGCGACGGCGGCGACCTCCGGCCCGTACCTGCTGGCGGTCTCGGCGGCCAGCGCGGCGGCGCTCGACGACGCCAGGGCCCGCCACGCGGAGCACCTCGCCGACAGCGAGGAGATGGACACGGCCGACCTCGCGTGGACGTCACTGGCCCGGCGTAGCCACCACGAACACCGGGTCGCGGTGGTGGCCGGATCGGTGCGGGAGCTGGCCCGGGCGCTACGGTCACCACGGCACGCCGGGATCGTCCCCGCGGGCGGGTCCCGTCGGGTGCTCTTCGCCTTCGGTGACGACGCGCCGCCGTGGTCGGAGCTGCTGGACGCGGCGGCGCGGCTGCCCGGGTGGGGAGACCGGCAGATCGCCGCGCTACGGGCGCAGGTCACCGACCTCCGTACGGCGATCCGGCCGGTGGCGTCGCCCGGGGGAGCGGTCGACGGCGAACCGGCGGCCGCCGTCGCCGCGTTCGTCGACCAGCTCTCGGCGGCGCTGGTCTGGCAGTCGGTGGGGCTCGTGCCCCAGGCGGTGGCCGGCACCGGTGCCGGCGCGTACGTCGCCGCGTGTGTGGCCGGTGAGCTGTCACCGGAGGAGGCCCTGCACCGCCTCACCACCGACCGCGCACCGGCCGACGCGGCGCAACCGGGACAGCTGCGCCGACTGGCGGCACCGGCGGATGCGGACGACGACGACCTCGTCCTGGACCTCGGGGCCCGGACGCCCCGGGTCCGGCTCGCCGGCACGGTGGTCCATCGTCCACCGACCGACGCCGTCACCGTCGAGTCCCTGCTAGGTGTCGTCGCCGCCCTGCACGTGCAGGGGGCCCCGATCCGCTGGGACCGGCTGCTACCCGGCGGCGGACGGGTGACGTCGCTGCCCGCCTACCCGTGGCAGCGCACCCGGCACTGGGTGCACGGCGTCACGGACGGCAGCGCCCCGGCCGGACGGTCCGGGCCGGCTCACGTGGACGCCCCGACCGACGGGCCGTCGACCGCGATGTCCACCGTCGGTGCGTTGCCCGCGTCGGAGCGGGAGCCCTGGCTGGTCGACCTGCTGCTACCGGTGGTGGCGGAGGTGCTCGGCGAGACCGACGACATCGATCCCGACCGGGGCTTCTTCGACCTGGGATTCGACTCCGTCCTGTCGATGAAACTCAAGCGTCGGGCCGAGGTGGTGCTCGGTGTCGAGCTACCCCACACCGTTCTCTTCGAATGCCCCAACACGCGGGCGCTGGCCCGGTTCGTGGTCCGGGAGGTCATACCCGGTGAGCCTGCGGAACCGGACGACGGTGACCCGCTCGCCGAACTCAGCGACGAGGCGCTCGCCGCGCGGCTCGCGGCGGCGGTCTCGGCCTCAGCGGTCGTCGGCGGCGACCAGGGTCCCGCCCGGTGAGCCGGGGCGACCTTGAGCCGCCTACGAGCGGTGGTAAAGGGCCGGGCGCTGCACTGAGGTCACCGGGGCCGCAGCGGATGGAGATGAGATGACCCAGAGCGAGCTTCGTGCGCAGCTTATCGACGCGTTGCGACTGATCGAACGGCTACAGGACGAGTCGGCGCGACCGCGTACGGAGGACGGACCCGTCGCCGTGGTGGGCGTGGGCTGCCGGCTCCCGGGCGGCGTGCGGGGGCCGGACGACTACTGGCGGCTGCTCACCGGAGGTGTCGACGCCGTCGGTCCGTTCCCCGCCGAACGTGCTGACATCACCCCCTGGTACGACCCCGACCCGGACGTCCCCGGCCGGACCTACGTCGACCGGGGAGCGTTCCTCGACGACGTCACCCGCTTCGACGCGGGGGTCTTCGGCATCTCACCGCGCGAGGCGGTGGGCATGGACCCGCAGCAGCGCATGGTGATGGAGGTGGCCTGGGAGGCGATCGAGCACGCCGGGTACGCCCCCGACTCGCTGGAGGGCTCGGCGACCGGCGTGTACCTCGGCGTGAGCACCACGGACTACGTCCGGCTGCGACAGCAGTCGGGGGACACCGCCGAGGTCGACGCCTACCAGCTGATGGGCGAGCCCAGCTTCACCGCGGGGCGGTTGTCGTTCGCGCTCGGGCTGACGGGGCCCAGCCAGGTCGTCGACACCGCGTGCTCGTCCTCCCTCGTCGCGGTGCACGACGCCTGCCGGGCCCTGCGGCTGGGCGAGTGCGACACGGCACTGGCCGGTGGCGTCAACGCCATGCTCAGCCCCTACTCGTTCGTCCTGCTGAGCAAGTTCCGGGCGCTGGCACCGGACGGTCGGTGCAAGACCTTCGACGCGTCCGCCGACGGCTACGGGCGGGGCGAGGGCGTCGGCATCGTGGTGCTGAAGCGGCTGGCCGACGCGCACCGCGACGGGGACACCGTGCTGGCGGTGATCCGGGGTTCGGCGGTGAAGCACGACGGTCGCAGCAGCGGGTTGACCGTGCCCAACCCCGCCTCGCAACAGGCGACGATCCGGGACGCGCTCGGGATGGCCGGGCTGGCCCCCGCAGAGATCGACTACGTCGAGGCGCACGGGACCGGGACGGCCCTGGGCGATCCCATCGAGCTGCGCGCCCTCGACGCCGTGCTGGGCGGTGCCCACCGGCCCGGACCGCCGCTGCTGGTGGGGTCGGTGAAGACCAACATCGGCCATCTGGAGGCTGCCGCCGGCATCGCGGGCCTACTGAAGCTCGTCCTGTCGGTGCACCACCGCACGATCCCGCCGCAGTTGCACTTCCACGAGCCCAATCCGTACCTGGACTGGACGCGCCTGAGGGTCCGGGTGGTCGACGAGACGCAACCCTGGCCGCGTCGCGGCGAGGTGCGTGCGGGTGGGGTCAGCAGCTTCGGCGCGAGCGGGACGAACGCCCACGTCGTCGTCGCGGAGGCCCCGGCCGCACCCGCCGCCGATCCGCCGACCCGGCGACGCCACACCGACGTGCTCACCATCTCCGCCCGCAGCCAGACCGCGCTGCGTCGGCTCGCCACGGCCTACCGGGACCACCTTCGCACACAGGCGGGCACGCCCGTCCGTGACCTCTGCGCCACCAGCCGGGTCGGGCGCACCCGGATGACCCACGGCCTGGCCGTCGTGGGGGGATCGACCGACGCGCTCGCCGACGCGCTCGACAACCACCTGGCGGGCAGGCGCACCGACGTGGTCACGCCGGTCGCCCTGGCGGGGCACCGGAACCGCCGGGTCGCCTGGCTGTTCACCGGGCAGGGTGCCCAGTACGGCGGGATGGGGCAGGACCTGCGCGGTGAGCCGGCCTACCGGAAGGCGCTGGACGACGTCGCCGCGTTGATGGACCCGCTGCTCGACCGGCCGCTCGGTGAACTGCTGGACCTCGCGGACGCGCCCGACTCCCCGATCGACCAGACCGGCTACACGCAGCCGTGCCTGTTCGCCGTCGAGTACGCGCTGGCCCAGCTTTGGTTGTCATGGGGGCTGCGACCGGTGGCCGTGCTGGGGCACAGCGTCGGCGAGATCACCGCCGCCTGCGTCGCGGGTGTGCTGTCCCTGCCGGACGCGGTGCGTCTGGTCACCGCACGGGGCCGGCTCATGCAGTCGCTGCCGCCCGGTGGGGTCATGGCGACGCTGGTCTGCGACGGGGAACGGGCCCGCCGCGCGATCGCCGGCCACGAGGCGACCGTCGCCGTCGCCGCGCTGAACGGACCCACCGACACCGTGATCGCCGGACCGGCCGTCGCGGTGGAGAAGATCACCTCCGCCCTGCTGGCCGACGGCGTCAAGTCGCGGCTGCTGCGGGTGTCCCACGCCTTCCACTCCCCGCTGATGGCGCCGATCCTGAGCCGGTTGCGGGCGGTGACCGAGGAGTTGGAACACCACGAGCCCCGGTTCCGGATGATCTCCAATGTCAGTGGTCGCGACTGGGCGGGGCAGGGCCCCGAGTACTGGGTGCGACACGCCGAGGCACCGGTCCGCTTCGCCGACGGCATCCGCACGCTGCACGACAGCGGCGTCACCACGTACCTGGAACTGGGTCCGGCCCCCGTCCTGCTCGGCCTGGCGGCCCGCAACATCGACGATCCGGGCAGCGCCTGGATCCCCTCGCTACGCCGGGGCCGGGACGACGTCGCCCAGATGGCGAGTGCGGCGGGCACCCTGCACCTGCGCGGGCTGGACCTGGACTGGGGCGCGTTCGACGGTGGGCACCGGCACCGGCGCGTACCCCTGCCGACCTATGCCTGGGAGGGCGACTCGTACTGGTTCCGTGCGGTCGGGCCGGAGCAGGCCGGCACCCCCGCCGGGCGGGACCGGGCCGCCCCCGGTGCCGTCGAGCGGGTACCCGGCCCGATCCCCACGTACCGGCTGCCGGACGACACCGACCTGGCCGGCACGGTGGCAGCGGCGCTCCTGGCCGCCGAGGACGCGTGGGGTGGCGTCTGGTCGACGGTAGGGTCCGCCGAGACGGTCGCTGCCGTCCCCGACGGGGAAACGCGCACCTGGTACCTGACGCTCGAACCCGCCGGGACGGACGGGGCGGCCTTCACCTGCCACGGCCGTAGCGCCGGGGAGGAAGCCGCCGAGGCACCCTGGCAGGTGTACGCCCGGGGCACCCTGCACCGCCGGTGCCGGCCCGCGCCGGTGCCACCGGCCGACGGGTCGACGATCGCCACGCCGACGGGTGACGCCACCTCGCTGTCGCAGTTGATCAGGCACGCCGCCGCCCTGGGGGCGCCGCCGCAGCAGACCCTCTGCGGCCTCGACGGGCTGACCTGGCAGGCCGGCCAGCCCGTCTCCTCGGTCGTCCGCACCCCGGGCACCGGGCAGGTGATCTTCCGGGCCGGGGACGGGTCGATCGTCGGCGGGATCGATCGTCTCCACTATCGGGAGCCGTCGATCGATGTCGACGAAGCGCCCTGGCGCGATCCCGACGAGCTCCTGTTCGACCTGCAATGGCACCCGGTGCGGCTGCCGGACGACCCGCCGGAACCCGACGACCGGTGCTGGCTGCTGCTGCCCGACCGCGCCGGGATCGCGGCGCGGTTGGCCGGTGAACTGCGCGGGCGAGGGGCGCGGTGCGTCGTCCTGGACACCCCGGCCGACGGGACGACGACGGCCGGTGCGGTGGCGGACGCCCTCGACCGTGACCCGGGCATCGGACACGTGGTGGCACTCACCGGAGTGGACGCCCCGGACGTCGACACCGCCGATCCGGTGGACCTGCTGGCGTTCCGGGACCGCGGGGAACTCGACGTGGTCCGTGTCGTGCAGGCGGCCCACCGGCGCGGCGGTGACCGACCGGTCACGGTGCACGTGGTCACCCGTGGTGCGGTGGCCACCGGCCCGGCACAGCGCACCCATGCGCCTGCCGCGACCCCGCTGTGGGGTCTGGGGCGGGTCGTGGCGCTCGAACACCCGGAGCTGTGGGGCGGTGCGGTCGATCTCGACCCCGACGACCCGGCCCCGCCCGCCGACGTCGCCGAACGGCTGGCCGTCGCGCTCCTGGCCGGCACGGTCGAGGACCAGCTCGCGCTGCGCCGCGAGGACGTGCTCGCGGCCCGGCTGGTGCGCCGTCCGCTCGCCTACCGCGCGGACCCGCCCCGGGTGCCGGTGCGCGCCGACGGCTCATACCTGATCACCGGCGGCTTCGGCGGCATCGGCACGGCCGTGGCGGACTGGCTGGCGGAGCAGGGGGCGGGCGCGCTGGTCCTGGCCGGTCGTAGCCCGCTGCCCGACCCCGCGTCGTGGGACGATCCGCACCTGGACGCCGCGGACAGGGCCCGGATCGACACCGTGCGCCGGCTGAGGTCACGCGGGGTGGCGGTCGAGACCGTCACGGTGGACGTCGCCGACACCGGCGACGTCGCCCGCCTGGTCGACCGGCTCGCCACCGGTTCGCCGCCGCTGCGTGGTGTGGTGCACGCCGCCGGGGTGTCCGGGCCGCAGGTGCTACGGGACGTCGACGTGGACCACTACGACCGGGTGTGGCGACCGAAGGTGCTCGGTGGTCTCGCCCTGCACCGGGCGACCGTCGATCGGCCACTCGACTTCCTGCTCGGGTTCTCGTCGATCGCGGCCACCTGGGGATCGCAGTTCCTGGCCAGCTACTCCGCGGCGAACGCGTTCCTCGACGGCCTCGCCCAGCACCGCCGTAGCCGTGGACTGGCGGCGCTGAGCGTCAGCTGGGGGCAGTGGGCCCTGCGGTCGAAGCTGTTCGGCGACGACGTGCGCGACTTCCTCTCGGCGACCGGGCTGCGCCCGCTGGCCGCCCCGCAGTGCCTGCGTCTGCTCGGTGCGCTGCTGGCCGGCGACGACGTCCACCGGGTCGTCTGTGCGGCGGACTGGGCGAGGTACAAGCCCGTGCTGGAGGCGCGTGCGGTGCGGCCGATGCTCGCGCTGATCGACGCCCCGCCGCCACGGGCCGCCGTCGACGGTGACGCCCCCCTGCTGCGACGGGTGCGGTCCACCGATCCGGCACAGCGACGCGAGGTGGTGGCCGCCTACCTCCGCGACGAACTCGCGCAGATCATGCAGCTCGACCGGCAGGTGCTGGACGGTCAGCTCCAGCTCCTGGAACTGGGCATCGACTCGTTGATGGTCATGGAACTGATCACCCGGATCCGGCAGGACTCGGGAGTCGAGATCACCAGCCGCGACTTCTTCGCCACGGACGCGGGCCGCTGGGACGAGTTCGTCCTGCGCGCCGTCACCGATCAGCACGAGCTGGACGCCGCGACCACCGGCACCGGTTGACCCGGACCACCGACCCGGTCCCCATCCCCCATCCGACGGAGGTAAGACCTTGCATGACGTGGCGATTCTCGGCAGCGGCATGGCCGGCTCCCTGCTGGCGGCGGTGCTCGCCCGCAACGGGGTGAAGGTGGTGCTGCTGGATGCCGGCACCCACCCGCGCTTCGCGGTGGGTGAATCCACCATCCCGTACACCTCGGCGATGACCAGGGTCATCGCCGACCGGTACGACGTACCGGAGATCAAACCACTGGCGAGCTTCCGGGGTATCCAGCGGGCGATCTCGCACAACTCCGGCAAGAAGCAGAACTTCGGATTCGTGTACCACCGTGAAGGGCAGCTCCAGAACCCGGAGGAGATCAACCAGTTGGTCGTCCCGACGGCGCTGCGGACGGAGTCGCACCTGTTCCGCCAGGACGTCGACGCCTACCTCTACGCGGTCGCGGTCCGGCACGGTGCCCGTCCCCTGTCGGGCACGCGGGTGGCGGAGATCGACATCGACCCCGACCGGGGCGTGCTGCTGCGTACCCACGACGGTGACCGGATCCGCGCCAGCTACGTCGTCGACGCCAGCGGACACCGGTCGCCGTTGGTCGAGCAGTTCGGACTGCGTGAGGAGCCGACGCGGGCCCGGCACCACTCCCGCAGCCTGTTCACCCACATGCTCGGTGTCCGGCCGTTCGACCGGTCCCCGACGGCGACGCTGCACCGGCAGCCGAGCCCCTGGCACGAGGGGACGCTGCACCACGTCTTCGACGGTGGCTGGCTGTGGGTCATCCCGTTCGACAACCACCGGGAGTCCACGAATCCGCTGTGCAGCGTCGGGCTGACCCTCGACCCCCGGCGTTTCCCCGCCGACGACCGGTCGCCACAGCAGGAGTTCGACGACTTCCTGCACCGCTTCCCCGAGATCGCCTGGCAGTTCACCGACGCGGTGGCCGTGCGCCCGTGGGTCTCGACGGGCCGGCTCCAGTACTCCACCAAACAGGTGGTCGGCGAGCGGTTCTGCCTGACCTCCCACGCGGCGGGTTTCATCGACGCGCTCTACTCCCGGGGCCTCACCAACACCCTCGACGTCGTCAACGCGCTGGCCTGGCGGCTGATCCAGTCGTCACGGGACGGGATCTGGTCGACCGAGCGGTTCGATTACGTCGAGTCGCTCCAGCAGGGCCTGTTCGACGTCCACGACGACCTGGTCTACAGCTCGTTCGTCGCCTTCCGCGACTACCACCTGTGGAACGCGATGTACCGCACCTGGCTGATCGGCACGGTGCTGGGCACCATGGTGCTCGAGGACGCGTACTTCTCGTTCCTGCGTACCCGCGACGACGGCCGGCTCCGGGCCCTGGAACAGACCGACCACCCGGGTTCGCCGTTCCCGGTCAGCGAACAGTTCAACCAGCTCGGCCCCTTCACCCGCGATCTCTGCGTGGCCGTCGAGGACGGCACCCTGGCGGCGGAGACGGCGAGTTCCCGCCTGTTCGACAGGATCAGGGACGCGGACTTCATCCCGCCGTCGTTCGGTCTGGCGAACCCGTCGAACCACTGGTTCCACGCCACCCCGCCCAAGATGCTGCAGGCCGTGTGGTGGAGCCGGACCCAGGCGCCCCCGCACATCGGCCGGCCGATCCGGGGTGCCATCGGTGGCTTCGCCCGCTCCCGCGTCCGGCCGCACTGACCGGCCGCCACCAGTCACCCACGACCACTCAGCTCGCCAAGGAAGGACTGTCATGAGGCAGAGCCAGCTGGAGAAGACGACCTACGACGTGGCCATCCTCGGTTCCGGGGTGGCCGGGAGCCTGCTCGGCGCGATCCTCGCCCGACACGGCGCGAAGGTCATACTGCTCGACGCGGCCTCCCACCCACGCTTCGCGGTCGGCGAGTCCACCATCCCGTACACCCTGCTGTATCTGCGGACGCTGGCCGAACGTTACGACGTCCCCGAGATCAAGGCGTTGGCGACGTTCACCGAGACCCGCAAGACGCTGGGTGAGCGGTTCGGGGTCAAACGACACTTCGGTTTCCTGCTGCACCACCCGGGCCAACCGCAGAATCCCCGGGAGAGCAACGAATTCAACACCCCCAAGAACCTCCTCAACGAGGCGGCGCACCTGTTCCGTCAGGACACCGACTCGTACCTCTTCCACGTCGCCATCAAGTACGGGTGCAAGGCACGGCAGAACTTCCTCGTCTCGGAGATCGACTTCGACGACGCCGGGGTCACGGTGACCGGACGGGACGCCCAGTACCGGGCGCGGTACCTCGTCGACGCCAGTGGCTTCCGGTCGCCCGTCGCCGAGAAGTTCGGGCTCCGGGAGAACCCGTGCCGGCTCAAGCACCACTCGCGGTCGGTGTGGAACCACATGCTCGACGTCACCCCAACCGACGCCCTGTTCGACCACTCCCCCGACAACCGGCCGCCCTTCCCCTGGTACGAGGGGACCGTGCACCACATGTTCGAGCGGGGATGGGCCTGGGTCATCGCGTTCGACAACAACAAGTGGTCGACGAACCCGCTGTGCAGTGTGGGTATCACCGTCGACCCGCGGCGTTACCCCAAGCCGGACGACCTGACCCCGGAGGAGGACTTCTACCGCCTCGCCGCGCCGTATCCGGACATCGCCCGGCAGTTCGAGGGGGCCAAGCCGGTACGGGAGTGGGTCTCCACGCCGCGCCTGCAGTACTCGTCCAGCCGCTGCGCCGGTGACCGCTGGTTCCTGCTGTCGCACGCCGCCGGCTTCATCGACCCGCTCTTCTCCCGTGGCCTCTCGAACACGGCCGAGGCGATCAACGCGCTGGCCTGGCGGTTGCTACGGGCGGTGCGCGACAACGACTTCTCGGCGGAGCGGTTCGAGTTCGTGGAGCGGCTCCAGCAGCGGCTGTTCGACTACAACGACTCGCTGGTGAACGCGGCGTTCATCTCGTGGCAGCACTACGACCTCTGGACGGCGGTGTTCCGGTTCTGGGCCTGGGGCGCGAACGCCGGGTGCTACCAGATCCAACGTGCGCTCACCCGGTTCGCCCAGGACGGCGACGACCGGCACTTCAAGGAACTGGAGGACGTGCCGCACCTGGGGCACTACTGGGGTTTCAACGACGGCTTCGCCAAGGCGTACGACAGCATGGTCGAGCAGGTCGACGCCGTGGAGGCCGGCCGGGCCGATGCGGCCGACGTCGCCGACGACCTCTACGCGCAGATCGAGGCGGCCGACTTCTGGCCCAAGGGCTTCGGATTCGCTGAGAGGGACATGCGTTTCATCAGCCCCGGCCCCAAGACGTTCCTGCGGATGGCCCGTTGGGCGCGCACCGAGGCCGACCCGGAGCTGGGCAAGTTGATGATCGAGACGGGTCGGGAGGCCCTGAAGTCCCGCCTCATCAAGGGACGGAAGTTGTTCTGACCGCTCAGCGGCACCGTGCGCGCCGCCCCGGCGTCGCGGGATGAACCGGGAGGACATCGTGACGACACCACATTCCACCGAGAAGTTCGACGTGGCGATCCTCGGCACCCACCTGGCGTGCAGCGTGCTCGCCACCGTACTCGCCCGGCACGGCCTACGGGTCGTGCTGGTGGACGCGCCGGGCCCGGACGAGATCGCCGGCGAGACGACCGTCCCCTACACCGCGGAGGTGTACTTCACCCTGGCCCGCCGGTTCGACGTCCCGGAGATCGCCGGGTTCGGGCTGACCAGCCTGTTGCCGGAACACATCAGGCAGACCAGCGGGATCAAACGCAGCCTGGGCTTCCTGCACCACACCGCCGGGCGGGAGCACGATCCCCGGCAGGCCGTCCAGTTCAACGTCCCCGGGGAACACGCCGAGTGGCATCCGTACCGGCCGCACGTCGACCAGCACGGCCTCGCCCTGGCCCGCCGGTACGGCGCCGTGCTGCTGCCCCACCGTCCGTCGGTCGCCGACGTCACCCTCGGCACCGACGGCGTGACCCTGCTGCTGGCGGACGGGACGCACTGCCGGGCGCGGTGCGTCGTCGACGGCAGCGGGTCGGCGTCGCCACTCGTACGCCGGCTGGAGCTGGACGACCCGGAGCCACGACTCACGATGCGCTCCCGGGTGCTGGCGGCCCACCTCACCGGTGTGACGCCGTTCGAGGACTGCGTCGACCTGACCCGCTACGACACCGCGACCGCCTTCTCGAAGGGCACCGTCAGCCACGTCTTCGCCGGCGGGTGGATCCAGGTCGCCCACTTCGACAACGGGACGCCGCACAACCCGTTGGCCGGTGTGGTGGCCAGCGTGGACCCGGTGCGCTTCGCCGAGCTGCCCAACGACCCGGAACGGGCGTTCCGTACCCTCGTCGCGCGGTTCCCCGCCATCGAGCGGTGCTTCACCGGGGCCACCGTCAGCGAAGGCTGGCAGACCGGACGACCCTGGCAGCGGACCGTCTCCCGGACGGTGGGCGACCGCTGGCTGTTGTTCGACCGGACCGCGAGCCGCAACGACCTGTTCCTGTCCCGGGACCTGACCATGGGCGGGGAGATGGTGCACGCGCTGGCACCGGTGCTCATCCGGGCCGCCCGGCACGACGACTGGTCGGCCGACAGCCTTCGTCCCGTCGCGGACTTCCAGGAACGCCTGATCCGGTTCAACGACCGCCTGCTCTCGGCGGCGCGGGTGGCGACCACGGACTTCGGGCTCTGGAACGCCTACTCGCGGGTGTGGCTGTTGTGGTCGATGCTGTCGGCGCTCTCGCTCAAGGGCACCCGCAACGAGTGTCTCACCGGCGGCTCCTGGGAGGCGTTGGAGCGCGCGGACACCGGCCCCCGCTCGTTCGCGGTGCCCCGGGGACTGCCCGAACTGCTGGATTCGGTCTTCGACCTGATGGACGACGTGCGTCGGGGGGACCTCGCGGCGGTGACCGCGACCGAACGGATCTTCGGCCTGCTGCGTCGCGCGCCGATCGTGCCACCGGTGTACCGGTTCGCCGACCCGAAGGCCCGGTACTACCACTTCAGTCTGGACAAGCGCATCAGGATGCTGGTGTGGTCGAAGACGATCGCCCCGGCCGAGTTCCGACGGGTGATCACGAAGGAGAACCTGACCAACGTCCCGCCCGCCGCCGTGCGCTGACCGGCCGCACCGGGCGCGCATCCCCGACCGGCTCCGGCCGGTCGGGGCGGGGCGTCGCGGAGCACCCCTGACCCCCACCGGCGGTCGGCTCGGTGTGCCCGGCGAGGGCACCGCCGAGCCTGCCGGACCTCCACCTTGGATAGACCGACGCTCAAGGGTCCGCTGCCTACGCTGTGCCGCGAATCGTCCGGTCCGTGTGAACAACGTCGCGAGATGAGGTTCGATGTCTACCACCGAGACCATCCAACGTTTCTACGACTCGATCAGTGATCCGTACGCCCGCGCCTGGGACCACAACTTCCACCTCGGCTACTGGGACGACCCGGACGAGCCGGTCACCGTCGAGGCGGCGACCGAGCGGCTCACCGACGAAGTGCTGCGCCGGCTCGTGACGGCACCCGGCGACGCGGTGCTCGACGTGGGTTGCGGCATCGGCAAGCCCGCGATCCGCCTCGCCGCCACGCGGGACCTCACGGTCACCGGAGTGTCGATCAGCGAGGAGCAGATCGACGCCGCCCAGCGGGTGTCCACCGCGTACGGGCTGGCCGACCGGGCCCGCTTCGTCGCGGCGGACGCCGCCGACCTGCCCTTCCCCGCCGCGAGCTACGACGCGGTCTTCGCGTTGGAGTCCCTGCACCACATGGCGGACCGGGGCCGGGTGCTCGCCGAGATCGCCCGCGTGCTGAAGGCGGACGGTTCCTTCGTCATCGCCGACTACGCGCTGCGCCACCCGCCGACGCCCGGACAGGAGCAGATCGTGACGGAGTTCCGCAGCGCCTGCCATCTCGCCACCCTGAGCACCATCGACGAGTACGTGGCGGACGTGACGGCGGCGGGATTCGTGCCGATCGAGGTGGTCGACGTCAGCGAACACGTACAGCCGTCGTTGTTCCAGCACGTCCAGGCCATGCGGGACGCGCGCGCCGAGCTCGTCGGCAACCTGCCGCCCGGGGCCTTCGACCGGATGATCGAGTCGAGCGAGCGTTACGGACAGTTGTCGGCCGCGGGCTACGTGGTCATCGCGTGCCGGCGGGGCCGCCAGGGAAGCAACCGGAACGATGGCTGACGCCAACCCCACGGAATGGCACGTCGTCGTGGCGATCGGTGGCGCAGGGCTGCTCCTGCTCGTCATCACCGTCTTCGTCGGGCTCGCCCGGCGGCTACGCCAGCCGGCGGTCATCGGTGAGATGGCCGCCGGCATCGTTCTCGGGCCGAGTGTCCTGGGGTTGGTCGGCGGGGACCTGCCCGACGTGTTGTTCCCACCGGCCGTCCGGCCCTACCTGACGGTCGTGGCGCAGATCGGTGTGCTGCTGTTCATGTTCGTCATCGGGTGGGAGTTCGACCGTTCGATGGTCGCGGCGCACCGCAACCGGGCCGTCCTGATCTGGGTCGGATCGCTGGCGCTCCCGATGACGCTCGGCATGGGGCTGGCTCTCCTGCTCTACCGGCACACCGACCTCGTCGGCCGGGACGGCGTACCGGCCGTCGGCTTCGCGCTCTATCTGGGCGTCGCCATGTCGGTCACGGCGTTCCCCGTCCTGGCCCGGATCATCGTCGACCACGGGTTGCAGTCCAGGAGCCTGGGCGTGCTCGCGCTCGCGCTCGCGGCGGCCGACGACGTCTTCGCGTGGTGCGTGCTCGCCGTCTCCGTGGCGCTGGTGACGGTGTCGGGCCTCGGCGGATATCTCTCCGTCGTCGCCTGGTCGGCGGTCTATCTCGCCTGCATGGTGTGGGTGGTCCGGCCGGTGGCGGCGATCGCCGCCCGGCGGCTGTCCGCGTCGGCGGCCCCCTACCTGACGGTTGCCCTGGCCGGCGGGGTGTTCGCCTCGGCGTTCGCCACCTCCGCCATCGGTATCCACGCGATCTTCGGCGCGTTCTGCTTCGGCCTCGTCATGCCGCGTGGCTCCGACGGTGCGGTCCTGCGGCAGGCGGTCGAGCCGATCCGCCAGGTCGGGCTCGTGCTCATGCCGGTGTTCTTCGTCGTCACCGGACTCTCCGTCGACCTGACCACGTTCACCGGTTCGACGCTGCTGCTCACCGGCGTCATCATCGCCGTGGCGTGCCTGGGCAAGCTCGGTGGGGTCGCGCTACCCGCCCGGCTGAGCGGAATGAGCGCGCGGGACGCCACGGCGCTCGGCCTGCTCATGAACACCCGCGGTCTCACCGAGTTGGTGATCCTGAGCGTGGGCTTCTCCCTCGGTCTGCTGTCGGTGCAGCTCTACAGCGCAATGGTGGTGATGGCGCTGTTCACCACCGCGATGGCGGCCCCGCTGCTGGCCCTGACCCTGCGGGAAGGCGCGGCGCGGTCGGTGTCGCCCCCGCCGGAACCGGCCGACACCGACCTCGCCGGGCTGTCCGCCCGAACCGAGTAGCCCTGGAGGAATCGTGGATTTTCGATGGTCCCCAGCTCAGTCCGAGCGGTACGACAGGGTGCTGGGGCAGGCCCGGGAGCGTTTCCCGTCGGCGTCCGGGATCGGCACCGACGCGCACCGGGCCGACGGTTGGAAGCACCTCGCCGACATGGGTGTGCACGGCTGGTGCGTACCGACGGAGTACGGCGGTGAGGCACTCGGCGCCCTCGACACGGCGCGGCTGGTGGAGGCACTCGGGCGCGGTTGTGCCGACACCGGCCTGGTCTTCGGCGCCAGCGCCCAGCTGTTCTCCTGCACGGTGCCGATCCTGCACTTCGGCGACGCCGCGCTGCGGGCACGGCTGCTGCCCGCGATCTGCGCCGGTGAACTGGTCGTGGGCAACGCCATGACCGAGAACGAAGCCGGCTCGGACGTCTCCCGGCTGTCCGTGACGGCCCGGCGGGTGCCGGACGGATGGATCCTCGACGGGGAGAAGAGCTTCGTCAGCAACGGGCCGGTGGCCGACGCCTTCGTCACCTATGCGACCACCGATCCGGGCGCGGGTCACCTCGGTCTGAGCGCCTTCGTCATCGAGCGGCAGAGCGCGGGCGTCGGCGTCGGCCCGCGACACGACAAGATGGGACTGGCCGGGTGCCCCGCCGGCCCGCTCCGCCTGACCGGGTGCTTCGTACCCGACGCCCAGGTGCTCGGCACGCCGGGCCAGGGTGCCGCGATCTTCCAGACCGGGATGGCGTGGGAACGCACCTGCCTGTTCGCCGGCTATCTGGGACTCGCCGACCGCATCCTCGACCGGGTCACCGACCACGTGACGCACCGTCGCCAGTTCGGTCGGCCGTTGTCACGCTTCCAGGCCGTCTCCCACCGCCTGGCCGACATGGCGGTTCAGGTGGAGAGCGCCCGACTGCTGCTCTACCGGGCGTGTGACGAGATCGACCGGGGGCAGCCGGCGGCACTGTCGATCGCGATGGCGAAACTCGCGGTCTCCGAACACGTCCTGGCGGCTGCGCTGGACGCCGTCCGGCTCTTCGGCGCACGTGGCTACCTGCGGGACGAGGGGATCGAGGCGACGCTGCGCGACACCGTGCCGTCGGTGATCTTCTCCGGCACCTCCGACATCCAACGCGAGATCATCGCCAGGGAGCTCAAGCTATGAGACTGCACGACCTACTGGGTGTGGCGGCGCAGCGTCGGCCCGACGCGGTGGCGGTCGTCGACGACGGCGGGCCCACCTCGTACGGGGAGCTCGCCGGCCTCGCCGACCGGTACGCCGCCGGCCTGCGGGAGCGTGGCACGGGACCCGGCGACCGGGTCGTCATCTGGGCGGGCAAGACCGTGGAGACGGTCGCGCTCATGCAGGCCGTCCTGCGGGTGGGGGGGATCTACGTACCGGTGAGCCCCACCAACCCGGCATCGCGGGTGTCGCTCATCGCGAAGGACGCGGATGCGGCGCTCGTCGTCACCGGACCGCACCAGGCGGCGGACGCCGGTGAGATCACGCTCGCCGGTCGGGCTGTCGCCGAAGGACCGGAGCTGCTGCGCGATGCTGCCGACGGCACGCCGCCGCACGACTCCGCCGCTGACGACCCGGCGTACATCCTCTACACCTCAGGGTCGACCGGCACCCCGAAGGGCGTGTGCATCAGCCACCGCAACGCTCTGGCGTTCGTGGGGTGGGCCACCCGCACGGTCGGGGTGGGCCCGGGGGACCGGCTGTCCAACCACGCCCCCTTCAACTTCGACCTGTCGGTGTTCGACCTGTACGCGGCGTTCGCCGCCGGTGCTTCGGTGCACCTCGTGCCCGCCGGGTCGGCGTACTCGCCGGAGCAGCTGACGGCGTTCCTGCGCGAGCGGCGGATCACCGTCTGGTACTCGGTGCCGTCCGCCCTGACGCTCATGATGCGCGACGGTGACCTGCTGCGTGGCGGTCCACCCCCGGACCTGCGCGCGTGCATCTTCGCCGGGGAGGTGTTCCCGCTGCCCGATCTGGCCCGGCTGAGGCGGGCCTGGCCGACGGTACGGTTCTGGAACTGGTACGGGCCGACCGAGACCAACGTGTGCACCTCGTACGAGGTCACCGAACTCGACGTCGACGTCGAGCGACCACTGCCGATAGGTACGGCGAGCGCCGGCAACGAGGTGCGCATCGTCGACCCGGCGGGGGACGGCACCGGTGAGATCGTCGTAACCGGTCCGACGGTGATGCTCGGTTACTGGGGGCGGCCTCCCCAACAGGGCGCCTACCACACCGGTGACCTCGGCCGGCAGGACGCCGACGGCCTGCTGCACTACGTCGGCCGGCGGGACCAGCAGGTCAAGGTGCGGGGCCACCGGATCGAACTCGGAGAGATCGAGAACGCGATCGCCACCCTTCCGGGCGTCGAGGAGGTCGCGGTGGTGGCCTGTGGTGACGGACTCGACCGGGCACTGCACGCCTTCGTCGTCCCCGCCTCCGGTGTGCGGCTGTCGTCCCTCGACGTGCGCCGTTGGTGCGCCGAACGGCTTCCGTCATACATGATCATCGATCGGTTGCACGCGGTGGAGGCACTGCCGAGGACCGCGAACGGAAAGGTGGATCGGCGCAGCCTCGGCTCGCGCCCGGACCTGGGAGGGAAATCATGACGAGTTCCGCACCGGACACGCCCCGGCCGTCGGTGTGCCCCGCGACGTTCCGGGTCATCATGGCGTCCTTCGCCAGCGGGGTCTGCGTCGTCACGACCCTCGACGAGTACGCGCGTCCGCGTGGCTTCACCTGTTCCGCGTTCTGCAGCGTCTCGGTCGACCCTCCGCTGCTGCTCTCCAGCGTCAGCAGCCAGAGCTCCACCCTGACCGCCGTGCGGGACTGCGGACGCTTCGCGGTCAACATGCTCGGTCGGCACGCCCGTGACGTGTCGGCGTTGTTCGCCTCGGCCGTGGACGACCGGTTCGACCGTGTCGCCTGGGCCCCGGGCCCGGCCGCCGGGATGCCGCTGCTCGCCGACACGGTCGCCGACGCGGAGTGCGAGTTGACCGACCTCGTGTCGGTCGGCGACCACACGCTGATGATCGGCCGGGTCGTCGGTGGTGGCGTGCGGTCCGAGCGTTCCCCGCTGGCGTACTGGCGCGGTGGCTACGCCGAGGTGCTGCCGGCGGGCCCGGCCGGACGCCGGTGACGATCCCGCCGCCTCCGGGCTGCCGCGACCGCAGGCGGGACGGCGACTCCACCGGATCCGACTGAAGCCGGTCACACATCGTCCCGGGGTGACGGGCCCTGCCGGAACGGCAGGGCCGTTATCGCGGGCGTATCGGAAAACCCATACGCCACCGCAACGTCCGTGCGCCTTGAATCCGGGGATGGACCGGACCGCAGCACTCTCAGCGCACGATTCGTCGACGGAACAAGGGGCGTGACCATGCATTCGGATACCGCACGGGGTATCGACCGGCGGCGGTTGGTCACCTGGGGTGCAATGGCCGCCGCAGGCCTGGTGGCGGCGGGCGGGCCGTTGGCGGCTGCCGGCACCGGCCACGCCCGACCGGCCCGCACCGGCCCGTCCGGGCGCGACCGGGCCCTGCCGGACACCCGGCCCGGCGGGGCCTACGACCGGTACGTGGCCCAGCTGGCCGCCGAGGGCAGGTTCTCGGGCGTGGTGCTGCTGTCCCACCGGGGCCGGACGGTGCTGTCCCGCAGCTACGGCATGGCCGACCGGGAGCGGCAGGTCCGCAACCACGAGGGCACCGCCTTCAACCTCTCCTCGGGCAGCCAGCCCTTCCTGTCGGTGGCCATCCTCCAACTGGTGCAGCAGGGCAGGGTGGGGCTGGCCGACCCGGTGGGCAGCTACCTGACCGGGCTCGCCGCTCCGATCGCCGAGCAGGTGACCATCCACCACCTGCTCACCAACACCTCCGGCCTGGACGCCCCGATGCCGGACTGGCAACGCGTCTTCCACAGCCGGGAGGAGGTGCACGGGTACCACGAGCAGTGGGTCCGGCAGGCGACGCTGACGGGGGTGCCCGGCACCGGGTCCAACGGCCACCTTCCCGGTGGGGGCGTCGGCCTGGCCATGGCCGCGCAGGTCGTGGAGGCCGTGTCCGGCACGACGTTCTGGGACTACGTGCACGAGCACGTGTTCGGGCGCTGCCGGATGACCGGCTCGGCGTTCTACACCAGGGACCAGTGGCTCACCGACGAGCACATCGCACACCCCTACCTGCGGCAGGCCGATGGCAGCCTGGTCGACGCCGTCCGCAACCTGGACAGGGGCAGCCTCGACCCGAACATCCTGGGCCGCAACCCGGGCCGGGCCTTCATCGGGTACGCCTCGGGCGACGGCTTCGCCACCGCACCGGACCTGGTCCGGTTCGCCGAGGCGCTGCGCGACGGCACGCTGCTCGACCGGCCGTACGCCGACCTGTTCGCCGGGGCCAAGCTCCCGGGCCCGGTGCCCACGGCGTACGAGGGGTACACGATGCCGGTGAGCATCGTCAACGGCCAGTGGGTGATCGGCCGGGGCGGCGGGGCCGGCGGCATCGGCGCGAACTGGAGCATCTACCCGGACACCGGGTGGGTCGGCGTCATCCTCGGCAACACCGACGGCATACCCATGCTGGACATCTGCCTGCGGGAGGCCGAGGCCGTCACCGGAGCGCCGGTCGGCCCGCCCGGCGGCGGTGGCTGAGTGATCCGGTTGGATTTCCCGACCCGGACCGTCGTGCCCGCCGGCCTGGCTGTCCTCGGGCTGGCGGGCGCGGCGTTCACCGTACGGCGGCCACTGCTGATGTCCGCCCCGACGTGTCTGGCCGGACGGTGGCACGGCTGCTACGACACGTTCAACGGGGTGGTGCTCATGACCCTGGTGGGCCTGCCGGTGGCGGCCCTGGTGGGGTGGGCGCTGGCACGGCTGCGGCGGGCCGCCGGCGTCACCTCGGCGTGGCGCAGGTCGCTGGCCGAGGTGGGAATGGTCTACGGGACGGTGCCGTTCGTGTGGATGACCCTGATGCCGGGAGCCGCGCCGGGCGTCGCCCCCGGCCGGGTGAGTCTGGTCCCGCTGCGGGACCTGGTCACGATGGGGCCGATCGGGATCGGCGGCAACCTGCTGGTCCTCGCGGCGCTGGGATTCTTCGCCCCGGTTCGGTTCCCGGCGCTGGCGTCGGTGCCGCGGGTCCTGGCGCTCGGTGCCGGCTGCTCGGTCCTGATCGAGACCGCACAGTACGCGCTGTGGCTGGACCGGGTGTCGTCGGTGGACGACGTGCTGGTCAACACCGTCGGCGCCGGGCTGGCCGCGCTCGCCTCACGCCGCTGGTGGCGTACCCCGGGCAGGGTGCCGCCCCGTCCCGCGCCGGCACCGGCGACCCGGGGCCGGCACGAGCGCGGCGGTGCCGCCGCCCGCCGGCCATAGGCTGCCGCCGTGCGCGTACTGATCGTGGAGGACGAGCCGTTCCTGGCCGAGGCCGTCCGGGACGGCCTGCGGCTGGAGGCGATCGCCGCCGACATCGCCCCCGACGGCGACACGGCCCTGGAACTGCTCGCCCTCAACCACTACGACCTGGCGATCCTCGACCGCGACATCCCCGGCCCCTCCGGCGACGAGGTCGCCCGACAGGTCGTCGCCTCCGGCAGCGGCATGCCGATCCTCATGCTCACCGCCGCCGACCGGATCGACGACAAGGCGTCCGGCTTCCAGCTCGGCGCCGACGACTACCTGACCAAACCGTTCGACCTGCGGGAACTCGTGCTCCGGATCAGGGCGCTCGACCGCAGGCGCGGGCACGCCCGGCCCCCGGTCCGCGAGACCGCCGGCCTGCGGGTCGACCCGTTCCGCCGGGAGGTCTTCCGCGACGGACGCCACGTCGCGCTGACCCGCAAGCAGTTCGCCGTGCTGGAGGTCCTCGTCGCCGCCGAGGGCGGGGTCGTCAGCGCCGAGGAACTGCTGGAACGGGCCTGGGACGTCAACGCCAACCCGTTCACCAACGCCGTCCGGATCACCGTCTCCACCCTGCGCAAACGGCTCGGCGAGCCGTGGATCATCGCCACCGTGCCCGGCGTCGGCTACCGCATCGACACCGGACACCCGGGAGACGGCCGTGGCTAGGGCGCCCGGTCTGAGCGTCCGGCTCAAACTGACCCTCAGCTACGCCGGGTTCGTCATGCTGGCCGGTGGCCTGCTCCTGGTCACCGTGTGGGTGTTCCTGCTGCGGTACGTGCCCGAGGTGATCGACGCCCCGCCCGCGCCGGCACCCGACGGGTCCCTTCCCCCCACCCCCGTCATGTTCGTGCCGGACCGCTTCGACCTGCTGCGCGCGTTCGCCCCGCGAGCGGTCCAGGTGCTGGCGATCCTGCTGGTCTTCGGCCTGCTGGGCGGCTGGGTCCTGGCCGGCCGGATGCTCGCGCCGCTGACCCGCATCACCCACGCCACCCGGGTGGCGGCGGCCGGGTCGCTGTCCCACCGGGTCCGGCTGGAGGGCCGTCGGGACGAGTTCCGGGAACTTTCCGACGCGTTCGACTCGATGCTCGCACGACTCGAATCCCACGTCGCCGAGCAGCAGCGGTTCGCCGCGAACGCCTCGCACGAACTGCGTACCCCGCTGGCGATCTCCCGTACCCTGCTCGACGTCGCCCGCCGGGACCCCGACGCCGGGCCGGCCGAACTCCTCGACCGGCTGCACGCCGTCAACCAGCGGGCGATCGACCTCACCGAGGCGCTGCTGCTGCTCGGCCACGGCGACCGGGGCACCTTCGCCCGTACCGACGTCGACCTGTCCCTGCTCGCCGAGGAGGCCGCCGAGACGCTGCTCCAGCTCGCCGAGCGACGTCGGACCACCCTGGAGGTCACCGGCGGGGCGGCCCGGACCAGCGGCTCCGCCGAACTCCTGCTGCGGATGGTGACTAACCTCGTGCAGAACGCCGTCGTCCACAACCTGCCCACCGGCGGCACCGTGACGGTCCACACCGGGGCGTCCGGCGACAACTGCCTGCTACGGATCGAGAACACCGGTCGCCGGCTCCCGCCCGAGCTGGTACCGACCTTCACCGAGCCGTTCCAACGCGGCACGGAACGGGTCCGCACCGACGAACACGCCGGCTTCGGACTCGGCCTGGCCATCGTGCACAGCATCGTCCGCGCCCACGCCGGAACCCTCGACCTCGTCGCCCGCCCCGACGGAGGTCTCACGGTCACGGTCCGGCTCCCCGGCATCGGCCATCCCGGCCGGACGGGGTGACCGGCCGGCCCGGGACTGCTACGGACCGGTGTGGATCAGCGCCGCCCACACCTCCGGACGGTCCGGGTGCGCACGCCGTACCCGGTCGATGGCCCGGTCCAGCGCGACGGCCGCACCGTCGGCGTCCAGGCGGCCCCCCGCCTTCAGTCCGGCGTAGACGTCGTCGGCGACCTGGGCCGCCACCCGGTCGGAGACCGCCCACTGGCTGCCGATGACGTGCCGGAAGCCGGCCATCTGCAACGCCGCGGTGAGGTGGATGCCCTCGTCGGGCAGGTCCCGACCACCGGCCGCGGTGCGGCACGCGGACAGGTAGGCCAGGTCGCAACCGCCGGCCGACCTGCTGCGCATGGCGAGCCGGCCGGCCAGGTCCAGGACGCTGAGCTTGCCGTCGACCAGGCGGAGGGCGGCGGCGCTGGGCCGCTTGAAGTCCTGGTCGCCGTGGCAGGCGAAATGCGCCCAACTGTGCTGTTCGAGCGCGGTCAGCACGCCCTCGACGGTGGCGCTGCGGCCGGAGAGCACCCGCAGGCCGGGCACGTGCGAGCTGACCGCGCGCAGCTCGTCGCTGACCGCGGGCAGCGGCGCCTGGCCGGGCAGGGTGCCGAGCCCCACCGCGAACGCCTGCGGCGCCCCGTCCGGCGTCGGGGTGGCGCGGGCGCGCAGCAGCGCTGACAGGCTCGGGGTGTACGACGACACGCAGCGGGCGGCGACCGAGATCCGGCGTCTCGCGGCGAGCGGGGCGCTCGCGCCGAACCGGCCGGCGGCGTGCAGCGGCAGCATCGTCAACGGCCCGGTCGGGCACCACCACACCCGGTGCCGCCGGTCCGGACCGCCACCGAGGATGTCGTCGAGGGCCGCGCAGACGGACTCGCCGACGGTGTCCCAGAGCCACCGCTGCAGGTACACCAGCGTCTGGCGCAGCGCGGCCCGCTCGACCGGCCCGCCGCCCTTCTCCACCGCCCGCTGCACATCGAGGAACGCCACGGCCCGACGCTGCGCGGTGTCGTGGGACAGCCACGGCAACGGCACGGCGCGTACCCCGTCGGCGGTGACGATGATCGCGTCGCTGCGCCAACGGGACGTGTTGACCAGCACCGCCGCCCCGCCCGCGCAGGCCGGCTGGAGGGCGGCGAACGACGGCGGGTGCAGGAAGTTCTCGAAGCCCGGCAGGCGGCGGGCCTCGGCCGCGAGCTGCTCCCAGCGTTCCGCCAACCGGCGACGGTGACCGGCGTCCTCGGTCCCGGCGTGGTGCGGTCCACCCAGCGCGCCGGCAAGCAGGTCGCGGCCCAGCTCCCAGCCGGGACGGACCGGCAGCTCGACGACCGGGGACGCCCCGGTTCCGTCCAGCTCCCGACGGGTCCGGTCGAGTTCCCCGGCGAGCGCGGGTGCGACCGCGGCCAGCTCGGACAGGTCGCTGCGGTTCTGCAGGGCCTGCGACCACAGCACCTGACGGCCCTGCTCCAGCAGCTCCACCGCGCGGTGCGGCTGCCCGGCGGCGATGGCCCAGGCAGCCGCGTCACCGGCCAGGCCGGACACCGCGGCCAGCCGTTTCTCCTGCACGGTACGGTCCAGACCCCGCCAGGCGAGCAGCGGCAGCAGACCCACGGCGGTGCCGTACGCCTCCAGGGCCAGCTCGGCGTCACCGGCCTCGGCGGCGGTCTGCGCCCAGGTGCGGGCCGCGGTCATCCGGATTCCGACGGCACCTGCCCGGGAGGCCGCCGCCGACCGCCACATGCCGACCGCGGCGTCGAGATCGGCCGGGTCCCGACCGATCAGGTAGCGCGTCCGCAGTGCCGTGCCGAGCACGTTGAGGGCCCGCGCCCGGTCCGGATGGCCGGGGGAGAATCCGGCCAGCGCGGCCATGCCGGTGTCGACGGCGTCGCTGACCCCGGCCGGGTCGCTGCTCATCCGCGCCCGGACGAGCAGCGAGTGGGCCAGGCTGACCAGGTGACCGGCCCGTTGGGTGCCGGCCGTCGGCGCGTCGGCGGCCTCCCGGGAGCTGCGGATCGCCTCGTCCAGGTGCACCGACGAGTTGCTGCTGAGGCCGTGCATGACCAGCAGGACGCCGTGGGTGGCCAGCAGTTGCGCACGGACCGTGCCGATGCTCGGCAGGTCGGCGACGACCTGCCGGCTGACCCGGACCGCCTCGCGCAGGTCGGCGTCGTCGTCGCCGTCCAGGCTCACCCAGCGTTGCATCAGCGCGATGGCCAGCACACCGTTGAGGGCGGCCCGGTCGATGTGCCGTGCGGGAATGGTGGCCAGGCCGCGGCGGCAGTGCGCGATCGCCTCGTCGACGTCCCCCGGGCTACCGGTCCGGGCGAACCGGGTGACCAGGCAGAGCGCCAGCAGCTGGTGGGCGGTGAGCACGTGGTCCGGGTCGGTCGAGCGGTGCACCTCCCGGCCGAGCCGGACGGCCGTGTCGATGTCCGCCAGCTGGCCCAACCTCTCGAAACTGAGCCGGTACACGTTCACGCAGCGGAGCAGCACGTCGATCCGCAGCGGGTCGTCGGCGTCGACGGCGGCCACCGCGACGTCCGCGTGCCGCTTCGCCATGGACAGGTCCGACACCTCGCGCCGCTGTTCGAACCGGAAGCCGACGACCATGGCGAGCTGGGCGTTGACGTACGCCCACCACGGATCGTCGGAGGGGGTCAACGCCGTGGCCCTCCCGGCGGCGGCCACCGCGGCGTCGAGCTGCTTCGGGTCCGAGGCGCGGCCCCGCAGCATCAGGACGGTGGAGAGCGCGGCGAGCGCGTCCACCCGGGACGGGTCCGCCGCGAGCAGGTCCCGCGCCACGCCCTCGGCCCGGACCAGCAGCGACTCGTCACCACTGTCGTTGTAGGCGGCGATGAGCGCGTCCACCGCATCGATGGACCGCTCGGGCGATGGCACCGGCTCAGTAGATTCGACGGCAGCTCGGGCGTCAACCGACGGGAGTGTCGTACATGGAGCAGAGCCGCCTGCTGGCCGAGTTGTGCGCCGCCGTGCCGACCCTGCGTGAACGCGCGGAGGCGGGGGCGTGGAGCGACCTGCTCGACGAGCTCCTCGACGAGCTGGCCGCCGGCAGGCCGGTGGTGGAGGTCTGCCGGCAGCTCGGCTGGGCGACCGGGACCGAGACCGAGCGCAGCATCGGCGTCGGCCCGCCGGACCACGCCGAGGGCGCCCGGCTGGAGGGTCTCGCGCCGGTGGTGCTCGACGGCGACTACCGCTGCCCGCTGCGCCGCTGCTCGCGTCGGGCCCACCGCGACGACCGGGGGCGGGTGCCCCACTGCGCGCTCGCCGACACGGCGATGACGTACCGGTCCGAGCCATGATCGAGGTGCTGCTGGGCGAGGTCGGACGGCGGATCAACGACCGCTGGCTGACCCGGGCGCTCGGCCCGGCCCTGCTGTGGCTCGCGGTGGCCGCCTTCGCCGTGCTACCGGGGCGTGATGCCGTCTTCGACGTGCGCGGGGCGGCGCTCGCCGCCGCCGACGCGGTCGACCACCTGCGGGAGCGGGTCGGCCTGGCCCTGGTGGTCGGGGCGCTCGTCGTCGCGGCCGCGGCGGTGGCCGCCGGCTGCGCCCAGGCGGCCGCCGGGGCCGTCCGCCTCGTCTGGCTGGGCACCTGGGCCGGCCCGGCCCGCCGGCTGGCGACCGCGTTGACCGCCCGTCGGCGGGCCGCCGCCGAGCGCCGGTTCACCGCACGGGCACGGGTCGTTCCGGCGGTGTACCTGCCGGCCCGACCCACCTGGATCGGCGACCGGATCCGGCTCGCCGACGACCGGGTGGCCGCGCAGTACGGCCTGCGCCTGGGCCTGATCTGGCCGCGCCTGTGGCTGCTGCTCACCCCCGAGGGACGCACCGACGTGCTGCAGGCGCGGGACCGGCTCGACCGGGCCGTCGCCTGGGCCGGCTGGGCGGTGCTCTGTCTCGCGCTGACCCCGTGGTGGTGGCCGGCGGCGGTGCTCGGCGTGACCGTCGGTGTCGTCTCCTGGCGGCGGGCCCGGTCGGCGGCGGGCCTGTTCGCCGACCTCGTGGAGGCGACCGTCGACCTGCGGCACCGTGGCCTGGTCGCCGAGCTGGGCTTCCCGGTCGAGCAGGGGCGTCCGCTACCGCCGTCCACCGCTGCCGCCGTCAACGACCTGCTGCACAAGGGTGCCAGCGGTCACGGGCAGTACGACCGGGTCGGCGCGGAGAGCGAGCCGACACCGTACCCGTCGTCGTCGGTGACGAGCGACAGCCGGGAGCGCCAGCAGCCGGACGACGAGCCGGCACCGTCCGGGTCGAACACCACGTTGACCTGAGGGTTGCCGTCGGTCGCGGTACGGATGCCGATGATCGTCGCGACGGGGAACGGGCCGTTCTTCGTCAGGGTGGCGGCCCGGGCGAGCTGGGTCCGGCTGCGGTCGTCCAGGCGTGGTGAGTCGGTGTTGATCCCGCACAGGAAGCCACGGACGGCGGTGACCGAGGACTTCGTCCGGGTGGACGTCCGGTTCAGACCACTGCCCACCCTGACGTCGGTGAAGAGACAGGGCCTGGCCAGCGGAAGGAGCTTCTCCAGGTCGAGCCCGGTCCGCAGGGGCAGGCCGGGATACCGGGTCGCCCCGGCCGCACCGCCGGTGGGCCGGGTCAGACCCGGGATCCCCGTCGGCAACGGGGGATAGGACGGCTGCCCGAGAAGTCCCGTCGGGAGAACCGGCCTGGTCGGGTATGGCCTGCCCGGGGAGTCGTCGTTGCCACTGAGCAGGCCGGCCAGCACCGCGACCGCGGCCAGTGCCGCGACGGCCAGACCCCAACCCCGGCCGGCCGGTCGGGCAACGGCCATCGCGGACGCGGGGACGACGCGGCGGACCGGGTCGGGGCGGACGGCGGCAGGGCGGGTCGGCTCCGGGCCGGTCGGGGCGGTGGCGGCCCGTTGCGGCGGTGGCGTCGGCGGGGTGCGGCGGATGCTCCGCTCCAGGGCGTCCGACCACTGCTGCGGGGCGGGTCGCAGGTGCGGGGCGGGGTCCAGGCTCCGGCCGGCGAGGGTGACCAGGTGCCGGTCGAGCCGGGGCCGGGCCGCCTGCGGGTCACGGGTCTGCTGGTCACCGGCGAACAGGCGTACCGCGAGCAGCCCGAACTTGTACGCGTCGGTGGCGGGCGTGGCCAGTTCCTCGGCGTCCGCGTCCGGCACGTGCCACTCGGGGGTTTCGGCCTGCGCCAGCACCGAGTCCCCGTCGAGCCGCATCGCGTCGCAGTCGATGAAGTAGCACCGGGGCCGGGAGTCGAGGCTGAACAGCAGGTTGTTAGGTGACAGGTCGCCGACGCAGACGCCGAGCCGGTGCAGCAGGGTCAGCGCCTCGCCGGTGTCCCGCAGCAGTTCCAGGCGCATCCGGTCGTCGACGTGCAGCCCCCGGTCGAGCAGGTAGTCGTCACTGTTCAACAGGTACTGCACCTGGGCCAGGACGGTGTCCGGCCCGCGCGGCAGTTGGATGCGGACCCGGAACCGGTCGGGTACCCGTGGCATCAGGAACCCCCGGACCACGCCCTCCTTGCGGACGATCGCGGTGGGCCAGGCGGCGAGACCGAGCAGCGTCTCCGCATCCGGGCCGGCCCCGGCGGCGAGCCGGACGAAGCGGTTCAACGTGGTGACGTCGACGTCGTCGACGAACCGGGTCGCGTACTCCTTGTAGACCCAGCGGGGGTCCTCGGTGAGGGCGTAGACGGTGCCCTGGCCGCCGGTGCCGATGCGGGTACGCGGGCCGAGAGCCGACAGGCTCACCTCGGGCGGCAGCGGGCCGGTCATGACGGCTCGGGCGGCACCGGCCAGACGGCCAGCACGGTGCGGTCGTCGTCCCACGACCCGCCGGTGAAGTCGAGCATCCAGGCGAGTCGGGTCATCGCGGGCGGCGTGGTCAGCGCGTCGCCGAACAGCCGCCCGAGGTCCCCGGTGCCGGGGCCGAGCGGCTCGGCGAAGCCGTCGGTGGCCAGCACCAGCACGTCGTCGGCGTCGAGCGTCACCGCCACCGGGTCGACCTCGGCGGGCACCCGGGGCAGGGCGGCGACGCCGTCCGGGAGCAGTTCGTCCTGCGGGTCGGCGGGGTCGGTGAACAGCGGCTCCCACCCGCCGTCGCGCAGCCGCCAGGCGGCCGAGTCGCCGACCCGGACCAGATGGGCGACCGCCCGTCCGGGGCCGTCCGGGCGGACCAGGGCGACGACCACGGTGCTGGCCAGCAGCGTCTCGGCCCGCTGCGGATCGGTCTCGCCCAGTTGCCGCCCGGCGTACTCGACGAGCGCCCAGCCCGCGCAGCGCAGCAGGTCGTGCCAGTCGACGGGGTCGTCGGCGCGTTGCAGGTAGTCGACGACCGTCCGGCACACCATGGTCGCGCCCAGGTGGGACAGCGGGGCGTTGGAGACCCCGTCGGCGACCACGGCGATCACCGAACCGGCCGCCGTGGCCAGCGCGAAGTCGTCCTGCCGGGGTACGCCGGACGCCCGGTGGCCGGGTCCGCGCACCGAGGCCGCCCGTACCTCGAAACCGGCAGCCGCCCAGCCGTCGGCCACGGTGTCCGGCCGGTACGGCTGCGTCTGCGGGGCGCGGGACGGCACCTGCGGACCCGGCACCCCGATCAGCGGCGGCACCCAGTCGAAGCTCACACCACGTCCACGGCCATCCGGAAGCTGTCCGGCCGCTCCACGACCAGCTCTGCGGTGTCGCCCCCGACCGCCTGCCCCGACCTGATGACGCTGCGGGTCAGCGCGGTGCAGAACTCGGCGATCGCGAAGCCCACCTCCACCCCCGGCGTGGCCACGAACGCGAACTCCGGCCGGGTCGCCACGTGCAGGATCGTCTCGGCCCGCGCCTCACCGATGCCGCACGCGATGATGTTCGGTGCGGTCGGGGTGCGCTCCCGGTCGGTCAACTCGGCGTAGACCGGCTCCCACTGGCCCGGGTCGGTCGGCTGCCCGTCGCTGAGGAAGAACACCGCAGGCCGGTGCACCGCGAAGCCCTCCCGCTTGAGGGCCCGTACGTCGGCCGGGATCCGGTCGACCAGCAGACTGAACGCGACGCCGTAGGCGGTCCCGGCGCGCACCGACAACTGCGGCAGCGCCGTCTCGTTGCGCAGGTCGGACAGGGCCGAGTGGACGATCACGTCGTCGGAGAAGCCGATGATCGAAAACCTGACCTTGGCTGCGGCGAGGGGCTCGCGCAGCAGGGCGTCGTGCAGCGACTGGAGCCCGGCGTTCAGCTCACCCACCACCGGTGTCATGGAGACGGACTCGTCCGCCACCAGGTAGACCGGTAGCACCCGCCCGGCAGTCTCCGCCATGCGTACCCCCAACCGTCGTCAGTGGACGGCTTCAACGTAACACCGTGCGTCTATGTGGCGGTGGCGGTGCGCGACGTGCCGCCCCGCCTGGTCGCCGGGCGGCGGCGTCGAGCGGTGTCGAACCCGCTCACCAGCGTCGTTGCGTCGCGCTGACCGCCATCGCGGCGAGCCCACGACGACCGTGGGACGTGGCGTCGCTGGCCTCCAGCACGGCGAGGGCCCGCCCGGTGCGGCGGGTGATGTCCCGCTCGACGTGGTCGACCGCGCCGATGTCGGTGAAGATGCCCCGTATGCTGCGCAGTTCGTCGGCCGTGAGACTGGTGCCGATCCTGGCCCGGAGGTAGGCCGCAGCGGCCGGATCGCGGTCGTCGGCGTACCGCAGGGCCGTCGCGAGGAGCACCGTCCGCTTGCCCTCGCGCAGATCGTCGCCGGACGGCTTACCGGTCAACTTCGGGTCGCCGAAGACCCCCAGCAGGTCGTCACGCAACTGGAAGGCGATGCCGATGTCGACGCCGAAGGCGCGGTACGCGGCGACGAGACCGGCGCCCGCGCCGGCGACAGCCGCGCCGATGTGCAGCGGGCGCTCCACCGTGTAGGCGGCCGTCTTGTACCTGTCGATCCGTAACGCCGAGTCGACCTCCTCGTCGTTGCCGGCCTCGGCCCACAGGTCGAGCAGTTGGCCGGCCAGGACCTCGGTGCGCATGGCCGACCAGACGGGGCCGACCCGTTCGTACGCGTCGGCCGGGAGGCCGGCGTCGCGGATCATGTCGTCGGCCCAGCCCTGGGCCAGGTCCCCGGCGAGGATGGCGCTGCCGGTGCCGAACGACTCCGCGTCACCCGGCCAGCCGTGGTGGCGGTGGTGTTCGGCGAAGGCCACGTGCGCGGCGGGGTGACCGCGGCGGGTCGGTGAGGCGTCGATGATGTCGTCGTGAATCAGCGCCGACGCGTGGAGCAGTTCGAGCGCGGCACAGGTGTGACGTACCGCCTCCGCGGTGGGGCCGGCCTCGTCGCCGCCGGCACCGATCCACCCCAGCCAGGCGAAGGTCGGCCGTACGCGTTTGCCGCCGCGCAACACGTGACCCTCCAGCTCGGCGACGGCGGTGGCGAAGCCCGGCCCGATCGCGTCGGCCTCCGCCCGGCGGTCGACGAAGAACCGCCGCAGCACGGCGTCGATCGCCTCGGTGCCCACGGTCGTCCCGACTGCCGGACCGGCGGCCCGGTGCTCCACGACGGGTGGACGGGTGTTCACGCCGCTCCCGCCCGGGTCCGGGTGTGCAGCGCGGTGCGCAGGGTCGCCACGACCCGTTCCACCTGGTCGGGGGTGAGTTCGGCGTGCATCGGGATGGCCAGGTTGCGCCGGGCGAGGTCGGCGGAGACGGGGCAGTGCTGGCTGCTGGCGTAGACGGGTTGTCGGTGGCTGGCCCAGGTGCCGTGACCACAGCCGATGCCGTGCGTGCGCAGGGCGGTGGCGACGGTGGCGCGGTCGACGTCCGGATGCAGGGTGACCAGGTAGGACTGCCAGGCATGGCTGCGGTCGTCGGGTACGTGCGGCAGGGTGACGAGGTCCTCGTCGGCGAGCCGGTGGGCGTAGTGCGCGGCGACGGCACGGCGGCGGTCGAGGAGTTCCTCGACGCGGGTGAGCTGCACCTGGAGGATCGCCGCCGCGATGTCGGAGAGTTTGTAGTTGTAGCCGATCTCGGTGAACTCGGGAATGGGGAGGCCGACGACCTGGGCCTGGTCGAAGATGCTGCCGATGCCGAACGAGGAGCGCAGGCGCGCGTCGACGGCGAGGGCGGGATCGGTGGTGAGCAGGGCGCCGCCCTCACCGCTGGTGATGCCCTTGCGTCCGTGGAAGGACAGGCACGCCACGGGGGCCAGGGCACCGGCGGGTCGACCGCGGTAGGTGGCGCCGATGGCGCAGGCGGCGTCCTCGACGAGGAACAGCCCGTGACGTCGGGTGAGGTCGTTCAGCTCGTCGTAGTCCGCCGGCAGGCCGAGGGTGTCCACGGCGATGACGCCTACGGTACGGGGGCCGATCAGAGCGGCGACGGCCTCCGGGTCGACGGTGCCGGTGTCGGGGCGTACGTCGGCGAAGACCGGGGTGGCGCCGACGTAGCGGGCGGCGTGGGCGGGCGCGGGGAAGGTGTAGTCGGCGACGATCACCTCGTCCCCCTCGGTGACGCCGAGGGCGAGCAGTGCCAGGTGCAGGGCGGCACCGCAGTTGCTGACCGCGACCGCGTCGGCCACGCCGTACCGGCGGGTGAGGTCGGCTTCCAGTGCCTTGCCGCTCGGCCCCTGGCCGGCCGGCCAGCCCGAGGAGAACACCTGCGCGACCGCGGCCAGTTCCCGCTCGCCCAGACTCGGTCGGACCAGAGGAATCGCGTCCACTCTCATCTCCCCACTACGCCGGATTGCCGTTGGTGCCGGTCAGGGCCGGGAGGCCGTAGCGCAGGGGGGTGATCTGGTCGACGTCGTACCTGTCGCGCAGTCGCTGCACGGCGTCGGGGTCCACCGATCTCCCTGCGGAGAAGATCTCCACGATCTCCTCGAAGTAGTGCTCGTGGTCGGGCGACGGATGACTCTGGAACAGCATCCGCGCCGGCTCGTCGGTGGAGTTGCGGAACGCGTGCGGGCAGCCGGCCGGGACGAACATGCAGCTACCCGGACCCGCCGTCACCACCCGGTCCCCGTCGGCGGACGCCCAGTCCTGCCACCCGTCCGGGGTGCGGGTGGTGGGTTCGAACGCCAGCAGGTCGAGTCGGCCGTCGAGGACGTAGAAGAACTCCTGCGCGTGGTGATGGGTGTGCGCCCCGACGTCGAAGCCGGGTGGCACCACCACCTCGAAGATCGACGTGGCCGAGCCGTGTGCCCCGGTCACCTTGAAGGTGACCTCCTGTGCCTTGGTGATCAGCTTGCGTCCCTCGCCGGGTGGGACGATGAGGCCGGTCATGCGATGGTCCCCTCTCCCTAGACCAGTTCCGGGTCGCGGTGCGGAACCGCGGCGGGGGGCGCCAGGTCCAGGGCCGCGTGGGTGTCGGTGCTCCAGCTGCCCACCGCCATCTCGGCGGTGATGCCGGGGCCGAAGGCCGCGATGATCCCGTGGTCGCCCGGGGACGGCGGGTCCTCGTCGAAGAGCCGGCGGGCGGCGTCGAGGACGACCGCGCTGGCGATGTTGCCGTACTCGGTCAGGGTCGCCCAGCTGTGCCGGAACATCTCCCGGTCGACGTCGAGGAACTTGGCGAGGTCGTCCAGGATACGCGGACCGCCGGCGTGGATGAGGTAGAAGTCGAGGTTGCCGACGTCCCAGCCGTGGCCGTCGGTGAAGCGGCGCAGCACCGGGGCGAGGGGTTCCATCGTGCCGGGCACCCGGCGATCCAGCTGGAAGTGGAATCCGGTGGACCGGACGGCGTAGGAGATCCAGTCCTCGGTGTCCGGGATCAGGTAGGAGGCGTTGCGTTCCAGCGTGATGCCGGTGCCACCGTGGCCCCGCACCACGGCGGCCGCCACGGCGTCGCCGAACAGCCCGTCGGACAGCAGCGAACCGACCCCGTCGTCGGTGGGTTGGTAGCAGAGCGAGCAGAGCTCACAGGAGACGATCAGCACGTTGCCCTCGGGGTACGCGGTGCAGAAGTCGTGCGCCCGGTTGATCGCCGTCCCACCGGCCGCGCAGCCCAGCTGCGCGATCGGGAGCTGCCGGGTGTCCGGTCGGAAGCCCATCGTGTTGATCAACCAGGCGGTCAGCGACGGCATCATGAAGCCGGTGCACGACACGTAGATGATCGCGTCGATGTCCCGCGCGGTCACCCCGGCGTGTGCCAGGGCCTGCTCGATGACGCCCGGACAGCGTTTCTTGGACTCGATCTCGTAGATCCGGTTGCGCTCCTCGAAACCCGGGTGGCGCAGCGCCTGCTCGATCGGCTGCACGATGTGCCGCTTGCGTACCCCGGTGTTCCCGATCAGTCGGAGCGCGAGCGGAAGCTGCGGGTTGCCGGCGTGGACCGTCCTGGCGAATTCCAGGGTCTCTTCCATCGTGACGACGTGTTCCGGTACACCCACCGACGGCTTGCACAACGTAGGCATCTCGGGAATCCACTCTCTCTCGGCATTCGGGGGTCACCGGCCGCTGGTCTGGTCGAGGCGTCCGGGCACCCAGGTCCCGACCCTGACCGGCGGTCCGGCGGGACGTGATCGATCAACGAACTGCGTCGAACTCCGCGAGCACCCCGTCCCAGAGGCCGATGCGTGCCCTGATCGCCGCGATGCTGACGGCGGTGGCCTCGGCCTCACGCTGCGGGTCCCCGTCGCAGAGCGCGGCGAGCAGCCGCAGTGCGAGCGGCCCGTGTTCGTCGTGGTCGAGGGCGATGTGGCGGTCGAGGTAGTGACGGAACACCGGCGCGTTGGCGAGTACGTCGTCGACGTTGGCGCGGACCGCCGAGAAGACGTCGGGCAGCAGGTTCTCCCGGCCGTGGCAGAACGACGACGCCACCTCGTGCGGTGCGCCGTCCAGCGCCACGGTGAGGGTGTGGCCGACGAAGTCGCGGACACTCGGCGGGATCCGCTCGTCCTTGAGCGCCGCCATCGGGCTGACACCGTCGTCGAGTGCGGCGAGGAACCCGTCGATCGGCGCGGTGTCGGCGCCGACCTCGTCCATGGCCCGTCGGTACAGCTCGAAGTGGCTGACGTGACCCCCGCCGATGTCCTCGTCGGTCTCCTCGGCCAGGACGATCTCCAGGATGAACCGGCCGTGCTCGGCGTGCCTCCGGGGTCGCCAGGGCAGGGTCACCGAGGTCACCTCGGTCTGTAGGCGCTTGAGCAGGGTGAAGAAGTCCCAGACGGCGAAGACGTGGTGCTTCATGAAGATCCGCAGCCGCTCCTCGGTGGAGATCTGCGCATAGAGGGGGTGGTCGATCAGCCTGGCCCGTGCCGTGTCGAACTCAGCAAGCGCGGTCAACTTCTTCTCCCGGTCAATCGATGGGACGTCGTGGGCGTTCGCCGACGCGACGGGGACGGCCGGCACCGTGGGTCGGGCCCGCGACCGCCGCCGTGGCGGTGCCCGTCAGCTCCGCTTCTCCAGCTCACCCTGGAGCCGGTGTGACAACGCGATCCGCTGGACCTTCAGGGTGCCGGTACGGGGCAGGTCGGCCTGTGGGATCTGGATCGGGGCGGCCAGTTGGGGGAACCTGGCGGCGGCGGCACGCCATCGGTCGGGGTCGAGCGGCTTGTCGTCCCGGGTGCAGATGACCGGGATCGGCTCGGAGTTCGGGCCGGGCACCACGACCAATTCGGTCAGTTCCTCCAGTTCGCCGAGCATGACGTCCTCGACCTCCAGCGCGCTGCGCAGCCCGGGGATCATGTCGACCTCCCGGTCGAACATGTGCAGGCAGCCGAACCTGGTCCGGTAGCCGACGTCCCCGGTGCGCCACCACTCGTCGTCCCGGTTGGTGTCGTACCGCTCCTGCTCGGCGAAGTAGGTCTTGGCCAGGCCGGGCCAGGCGACCTCGATGAATCCGGGATTCGTCTCCGAGGGCCGCCTGCCGTTGCGGCTGACCACCCGGATCCGCGCGCATCCCGGCATCGCCCAGCCGACACAGCGGCCGTTCGCCCGGTGGGCGGAGTGGCGGAAGTACGGTCGGCCGACGGCCGGACCGACCTCGCTCTGGCCGTAGATCTGGAAGAACAGCGCCCCCCGCCGCTCGGACGACCTGAGCAGCCGGCTCATCGTCCGGGGGTGGATCGCGTCGAACGTCGTGCTGAAGTACTTGATCGACGCGAACGGCTTGCGCCGGTCCTCGGTGAGGCGCTCCCACTCCATCAGCGAGTTGGGGAGCACCTCGATGAATCCCGGCCGGTTGGCGAGGAACAGGTCGGCGACGCGGTCCGGATCGGACTCCCGCATGAGCAGCACGGGCATCGCGAAGAACAACGCCAGTGCCATCGCTGCGAACATCCGTGAGTGCACGAAGGAGATGTGGATCGCGACCGTCTCCCGGCGGCGCATCAGCGACAGCAGCCGCCACTGCGGCGTGAGCCGGGCACCCATGGTCTGCGGCGTGTGCACGACGAGTTTGGGTAGACCGGTGGTGCCCGAGGTGTGGGTGATCATCGCCGGCTCGTCGAACTTCCGGCACACCGGTGTGATCCGCGGGGAGCCGGCGAGGTCGGCGAGCGACGCCGTACCGGGGCGGTGTCCCGTCACGGTGACCACCCGCCTGGTGAGTTCGGCGAGGGGCACGTCGGCCAGGTCGTCGAGCTTACGGTCATCGGTGAGCAGGTTCGGCTGCTCCAGCCGGCCGAGGAGCGCGCCGACGGTGGCGGCGTCCAGGGCGGGCGAGAGCAGCACGGGCACCGCGCCGATGCGCGACGCGGCGCTCGCCAGCACCCAGACGTCGAAGTTGGCGCTCTTGTAGATCGCGATCCGTTCTCCCGGTCGGACCCCGGCCGCCCACAGCCGGGCCGCCAGGTCGTCCACGTGGCCGGCGATCTCGGCCACCGTCAGCCGCCGGCCCGCCTGCGGGAGGACGTCCAGGTCGTGGTCGAGGGTGAGCAGGGTGGACCTGTTCCGGGCCGCGGCCATCTGCGGTACGAGGCCGAGGTGCAGGCCGTCCTTCCGGATGGAGCGGTGGATCGCGGAGCCCTTCATCTGAACCGCCTCCTCGGGATCTCTGACGGCCGTTCGGGCCGTTGTTGCGTACCGGTGCGGGTGAGGGGTCCGCGCCCCTGCGGCGCGGGGTGCACCGGCCCGGCCGGGTCGATCGGCCCGGGACGCCGCGACCTCGATCTGGAGGAGTCGCCGGTGCGTGGACGGTGCCGGTGCGGTGACGCGCCGACCCTGCTCTGCTACGGCTGTGCCCATCTGCGCCGGTCGACATCGGTCCCGGCGTCCTGCTCCCGCTGCCGGGTGCGCTACCTCGCACAGCATCGGGTACGGGGCTTGACCCGGACTGTCCGGCGGCTTGGTGCCGGCTTGGCGCGGTCTTGGACCAGCTCGCCGGTCAGGCGATCCACCGGTGCGCCACACCTGTCGTCACGACCTCCCGTCCTCGCCGCCGGCCGGCCTCCGGGCGGTCCCGCGGGACGAACTGCCAGTGGCCCGGTGCGCCCCGCTTTTCTGTCCGGGGCCAGGTATCCGACATTCGTGCCCGCGGTACCGCCCTGATGTCGACCGGGACTGCGGTTGGTCGGAAACCGGAATCGGGGCGGTTTCGTCGACGCGCGCTCTCGTCGTTCCCGGTAGGGGAAACCGTACTCCGTCGCCGGTCGGCAGTAGTCCCGCGAGTTCGCGCATATGCGCCGGTGACGCGTATTGGTGAGGTCGACAGGTGAGGAAGCCTGGCGGCGGACCGTCCTCCGGGACCACGTGTCGAAAATTCGTTTGCAATAACAATGGATCACCACCGCCGGTGTCGTCGATTACCGACCACCGCGTCGGGTGGTCCGGTCGGCGGGTCGCCGTCAAGTCGGCTCCAAGTCGGCACCAAGCCGGTGGCAAGAGGGATGCCGGAAAATGGCGCCGCGCCGACTGGCCCGCTGTAGTTGCCGGCGACGTCACGCGTCGACGGGGGCGCCGATCGGCCCCGGTGTCGTACGGCCGGTCGGTTGCTCCCTGGCTGGCGTGTCCGCGCGGACCCGTGGCTCGGGCGCGGTTGGCTGGTCCGGCCCGGCGGTGCACGCGGGATGCCGGGTCGTGCGGGTCCGGGTGGATGGACTGCGGCCGCCACCCGGCTGGCCCTGGGCGGGCCCGGACCGCGCCCGCCGCAAATGCGCAGGGCAGCATGGACTCACCCCGGCCGGCAGCCGTGATCGCGCATAAGGGTACGCCGAAGTGGCACCGTGATCATCCATGCGGCGGAAACCCGACACCATCCACCCCGGCCAAACATCGTGACGCCTTTTCCGTGATGTCAACGGGTGCCCGAAGCGAGCGCGTCCGGACTCGATACCGTCAATGACCTGCATCGATTAGGCAAGGTTATGGCGCTTATTGCCACCACCTCCGGTCGGCGGTAGCGTTTTGCCCGGCAACTTGAGCGCAGCCTAGGTAGCCGCGGGGGAAGGGGCACCGTCATGCGGCCTGCGGTCCATGCTCACGTAACGGGCAAGCGGGACCACAAACCATTTGGTATCGTCGCACCGGACCTGTGTCGTTGCGCATCTTCCGCTGTTCACGCCGGAAGTGCCGACGCATGATCAATATCGCTGTCACGGGGTCCTCATTCCGTACCGCGTCGGGCCCCTCCCGAAGCGACGATCCGCGGGCCGCCTGCCGGGTCCTGGCGGAGTTCCGCGCGCTGGGGCCGCTGGAGGCGGTGGTCGCGGGCCGACTGGTCGATCTGGGCGCACCGAAGCAGCGCGCGCTGTTGGCGTTGCTGGTGAGCCGGGCCGGTCAGCCGGTGGCGGTCGAGGTGATCCTGGAAGCGCTGTGGGCGGAGCACCCGCCGCCGTCGGCGATGACCTCGTTGCAGGCGTACGTGGCCAATCTGCGCCGGGTGCTGGAGCCGGACCGGGCACCACGGACCCCCGCCACGGTGTTGCGCACCTGCCCGCCCGGCTACCTGCTGGACAGGCGGGTGGTGGACGTCGACGTCCACCGGTTCAGCGGACATGCCACGGCCGGCTGGCAGGCGTGGGACCGGGGCGACGCGCAGCGGGCGTTACGCGAGTTCGAGACCGCCCTGTCGCTCTGGCGTGGGCAGGCCTACGCGGAGGTGGCGTACGCGAGCTGCATCGTGCCGGAGGTGGCGCGACTGGAGGAGTTGCGGCTGTCGGTTGTCGAGGCGCGCTGTGCGGCGCTCCTGGCGGTCGGCGCGCACGAGGTGGCCGTCGCCGAACTCGACGCGTTCGTCCACGCCTATCCGTTGCGCGAGTACGGCTGCGAGCTGTTGAGCCTGGCGTTGTACCGGGCAGGCCGGCAGGCCGACGCGCTGGGTGTGCTGCGGGCGACCCAGCGGCGGCTGTCCGAGGAACTGGGCATCGACCCCCGACCGTCACTGCAGCACCTGGAACGCGAGATCCTCAACCAGGTGCCGGCGCTGGAGTGGCGACCCGCCCCGCCGCTCGCGGTGCCGACCGGGCCCGACCGGCCCGCCGCCACGGGGCGGGCCCGGACGACCGGCCCGCTGGCACCGGTGGCACCGTCGCCGCTGGTGGACGGCGAGGTCTTCGTCGGCCGCGAGGACGCCCTGCGGCAACTGCTCGACGCGTTGAACGGGGCGACCGGTCGGGGCCGGGTGGTGACCGTCTCCGGTGAGCCCGGCATCGGCAAGACCAGCCTGCTGCGCCGGTTCGCCATGCTGGCCGGTGCGCCGGTGCTCTGGGGCAGCTGCCCGGAACACGTCGTCGCACCGCCCCTCTGGTTGTGGGAGCAGATCCTGCGGGCGGCCGGCACCTGCTTCCCGCACCATCCCGTACCCGCGCCGGTGGCCGAACTCCTCAACGGCGACCACCAGCAGATGGCGGACGGCACCGAGGTGGCCACGGCCACGCTGCGCCGGTTCGAGGCGATCCTGCACTACCTGACCGACGCTTCCCAGGCCGCACCCCTGGTGATCGTCTTCGATCACCTGCACCGGGCCGACGCGAGTTCCCTGAGGTTGCTGGCCCACCTGGCCGAGTCGGTGCCGGAGAACCGCCTCCTGCTGGCGGTGTCCTACCGGTCGGGGGAGGCGGCGTCCCTGACCGAGACGCTTGCCGCACTCGCCCGCTCGGAGCTGACGCGGATAGAGCTCGCCGGTCTGGACGTCCGGGAAACCAGGTGCCTGGCGAGCGACCTGCTGCACCGTGAGGTCGGTAGGCCGACCGCGGAGGGGCTCTGGGAACGCACCGAGGGCAACCCGTTCTTCCTGCGGGAACTCATCAAGCTGTTGACCACCGACGAGCATCTCGCGCATCCGCACACGGTGCCGGTGCCCGTGCCGGTACGCGAGGTGGTGCTTCGGCGGATGGGCTGTCTCCCGCAGTCCGCCCTCGACGTGGTGTCGGTGGCCGCCGTCGCCGGCCGACACTTCGCCATCGAGATCGTCGCCGAGGCGGCCGGTATCGGGATCGAGTCGGCGTTGGAGATCATGGACGCCGCCGGTGCGGTGGGCCTGATCGTCGAGGACGAGCAGCGACTGGGATGGTTCCGTTTCACCCACGCCCTGGCCGCCGAGGCGCTCTACGAGTCGATCGGACGACTGCGCCGGGTCAGGCTGCACCGACGGATCGGGGTGGCTGCGGCCCGGGCCTGGGCGGGTGTTCCGGAACGGGCCGCCGAGATCGCCCGGCACTGGCTGCTGGCCGCCGAACTCGATCCCGCAGCCGCCGCCCGCGCCTGTACCTACGCGGCTGTCGCGGCACGGGCGGCCGACACCCGAATGGCGTTCGGGGAGGCCGCCACACTCTGGCGGCAGGCCCTGACCGCCGCGGAGCTGGCCCAGCGGGAGGACTTCGACAGGTATCCGCTGCTGCTCGGTCTGGGCACCAGCCTGTACCGCGCCGGGAACCCGCGCGACGGGTTGCCCGTGTTCATCCAGGCCATCGAGGAGGCACTGGTCATGGGGGAGTCCCGTGGCAAACCGGCCACCTCCCGGCTGGTAGCCGTGGCGGCGGCGGCGGTCGGCGAGCCGCTCTGGCGTCAGTCAGGCGACGGTGAGGTCGGCCGTCGGCTCGTCGACGCCCTGGAGCGCGCACTGGCACAGGTGACCGACCCGGTGTCCCATGCCCTGCTGCTGTCCTGCCTGGGCGTGGCCCGCATGCGTGACGACGACCGGGGTCGCCGGGTCGCCCTTCCGGAGGAGGCGCTGCCGCTGACCCGGCTCGCGAACGGCCGCCTGGCCCTGACCGACCTCCCCCAAGTCGATGCCAACCGGTCGAACAGTCCCGGCCAAGCCCGGTGGTCGATGCTCGACGGCAGATCCGATCAGGGACCGAGCCCTAACTGACCAGCAGCCGGTCCCGGGACGTTCCGTGGTGGGTGCCGGTGTCGACTGCCGTGCCGCGGCAGCAAACAATTCGGAGGGATCAGTACATGACGCCAGAAGCCACGCTCGCCCGGTTCCGTGAGTACATGGTGGGGCCGACGCGATTCATGAATCTGCTGTCCTGTTTCGAGCTCGGGCTGATCGATCGGTTGCGGGAGAACCCGGGGCTGACGGCGGTGAAGCTCGGTGACGCGGTGGGGGTGAAGCCGGATGCGGTGGAGCAGCTCCTGCAGTTGATGGTCAAGGAGGGCTTCGTCGCGTACGACGAGGGTTCACGCGCCTACTCGCTGGACGCCCTCGGCGGCGTGGCGGAGGCCGACCTCGACCGCGCGCTCGCCTTCATGAAGATGATCAAAGTGGCCATGCTCCGGCAGATGTTCTATCTCACCGAGAGTGTGCAGACCGGAACGCTCGTGGGGCTCAAGGAGTTCTACGGCTTCGACGGCACGCTCTTCGACGCTGCGGCCGAGCACCAGGACATCCTCGAGTCGTGGGGCCGGCTGGCGCAGTTGGAGACCGGCCACGTCTACGGCTGGTTCTTCGAGAACCTCGACATTCCGCCCGGCGCCCGGGTGCTCGACCTGCTCGGCGGCAACGGTCTCGGATCGATCATGACCTACCGGTCGAAGGCGTCACCGGGCCTGCACGTGACGAACTTCGACGCGCCCGGCAAGGAGGAGGAGTCGCTGCGCAACTTCCGGGAGCACGGCGTCGAGGAACACTGCTCGTTCGTCGGCGGCGACATCTTCACGGATGTCCCGACCGGGTTCGACGTGGTGCTGATCAAGCACTACCTCGACATGTACGACAGGGGTGACGTGCTCAGGATCCTCAGGAGCGCCAACGGAGCCCTGGAGGTCGGCGGTCAGCTCGTGATCCTGGCGCCGGTCTATCCCGAGGACATCACCGATCGCGACGACTCCCAGGTCGACTTCTTCCCGACGTTCCTGCTCGGCTGCGCCACCGCTCAGGGCGGGTTGCAGAAGGTGTCGACGTACCGCGACTGGCTTGCCGAGTGCGGCTTCGAGCTGACCCGGGTGGTCGGCAAGGACCCCGCCGACATCCCACCGGACGCCATCCCGAGGCGGTTCATCCTCTTCGCGACGAAGACCGCATGACCAGTCGGGACCGGAGCGTTCCACCGACCCCCGTCGCCGGCACCGGGTGCGCACTGCACCCCCACACCCGAGCAGGAGCAGCATGACCAGCGACCAGCCCACCCCGGACCGCATCATGCACCTCGTCAACGGCTACTGGGCCACCGGCATCCTCGGCGCGGCGGCGAGCCACTCGCTCTTCACCCACCTGGAGGCCGGCGCGGACACCGCCGGCGGGTTGGCCCACCGGTCCGGCATCTCCGAGCGCGGCGCGCAGACCCTCCTGGACGGGCTCGTCGGTATCGGCCTGGTCGAGCTGCACGACGGTCGCTACCGCAACACCGCCGAGGCGAGCACCTTCCTGGTCGAGGGGAAACCCACCAGCCTGAGCGAGTTCGCCACGCTCAAGATGACCCACATGGCTGCGCTGGCGGACCTGCCGGAGGTGGTCCGTGCCGGCGGACCGATCAGGGCCGCGACCGTGGAGGTCGCCGACAACCCCCACTGGAAGAAGGTGGTGACGGCCATCGCCCCGCAGTCCGTCCCGGTCACGGCGATCGTCGCCGAACTGCTGGGACTGGCGCACGCCGGCGAGATCTCGATCCTGGATCTCGGCGGCGGATCGGGGATCTTCTCGGCCGCGTGGCTCGGGCTGAACCCGGCGGCCCGGGCCACCCAGCTCGACTGGGCGCCGATCAACGCGATCGCCCGCCGGCTGGTCGCCGAGCAGGGGGTCGCCGACCGTTTCACCTGCATCGACGGGGACTTCCACAGCACCGGGTTGGCGGCTGGCGCCTACGACGTCGTGGTCTACTCCCACGTGGCCCACCAGGAGGGGCCGGAGGACAACACGGCCCTCTTCGCGAAGGTGCGCGGCGCCCTCCGGCCCGGCGGCACCCTGGTCATCTGTGACTACGTGGTCGACGACGACCGGAGCGGCCCCTCCTTCTCGTTGATCTTCGCGGCGGAGATGCTGCTCAAGAGCAGGCGGGGCGGCACCTGGCGGCGGGCCGACTACCAGGCCTGGCTCGCCAAGGCCGGTTTCGACGACGTCACCTTCCACCCCACTCCGTCGCCGACCACGGTGATCCTCGCCCGCTAGCCGGGCCAACCCATGCTTCTGCCGCTGCCGACGGGTCGGCCCGTGCTCCGCGCGCCGGCCCGGACACCTGGAGGATGAATGTCCGAGCACGCCGAGTCAGCAGACCTGTATTCGGCCATCGAGGAATCGGCCCGGTTGCTGGAGGTGCCCTGCTCGCGTGAGCGGGTCCAGGCCATCCTGGACGCGTACGCGGATTCGCTGCCGAGTGCCGTCATCGCACTCCGGGTGGCGACCGGGGCGCGGTACCAGGGGGATCTCGACTGGCGCTTCACCGTCGGCAGGGAGACCGACCCGTACGCCGTGGCGCTGTCGAACGGGCTCACCGGGCGGACTGACCACCCGATCGGTGCCCTGCTCGCCGAGGTCCGCGAGGACTGCCCGATCGCCGGTTACGGCATCGACTTCGGCGTGGCGGGCGGGTTCAAGAAGATATACGTCTTCTTCCCGCCGGACGGCATGCAGTCGCTGGCCACGCTCGCCGGATGTCCCTCGATGCCCCGCAGTCTGGCCGACAACATGGAGTTCTTCGCCCGTCGCGGCCTCGACGACAGGGTGAACACCTTCGGCATCGACTACCGGCACCGGACGGTGAACGTGTACTTCGGTGCGCTGCCCGACGCATGCCTCACCCCCGAGGGCGTCCTGTCGATGACCCGTGAACTCGGTCTGCCCGATCCGGGCGAGCGAATGCTCCGGCTCGCCCGGCATTCCTTCGGCATCTACGCCAGCCTGGGCTGGGAATCCTCGGCGGTCGAGCGATTCTGCTTCGCCGTGATGACGCCGGATTCGGCATCCCTCCCGGTCCCGTTGGAACCGAAGATCGAGCAGTTTCTCCAGGGACTGCCCAACAACGCCGCCGACAGCAGGTTCGTCTACTACGCAGGGGTGTCGTCGACCGGTGAGGAGAACTACAAGGTCCAGTCGTACTACAACTGGCAGCCCCGGATGCTGGACCAGATGCTGCTGTCCGACTCCGGCACGGCGAGCGGGTGACGCCGCGCGTGTCGTCCCGGTCCGTAACCGTCGCCGTGTGAGAGAGCAGTGGTGCTGATGAGCGACTCCCCGGACGTCCTCGACCTGACCGGTACGGTGCAGGACTTCCTCACCTCGATGCACGCCGCCGGACCGGTCCGGCAGGTGCGGCTACCCAACGGCGTGCCGGTCTGGATGGTCACCCGGCACGCCGAGGTGCGCGAGGCGCTGAACGATCCCCGCCTGTCCAACCGGGACCAGCACGACTGGTTCGACCAGGGCGCGTTGAGTCCACAGGTGCGGTCCGCGATGAACACGTCGATGCTGCGTATCGACCCGCCCGACCACACGCGGCTGCGCAGGCTGGTCGCCAAGGCCTTCGTGCCCCGGCGGATCGAGGCGCTGCGGCCCCGGGTCGAACACCTCTCCGGTGATCTGCTGGATCGGCTCGCGGCCGGGGCCGACGAGGCGGATCTCATCGCCGGGTACGCGTCCCCGTTGCCCGTCCAGGTGATCTCCGAACTGCTCGGGGTGCCGGTCGAGGACCGGGCCAACTTCCGGAGGTGGGCCGACGCGTTCAGCGCCGGGCTGGGAGCGCCGGTCTTTCCGGTCCGCGAGGTCACCGACTTCGTGGCGCACCTGCAGGGGTTGGTCGCCCGGCGTCGGGTGGACCCGGACGACGCGCTGCTGTCGGCGTTGATCGCCGCCCGGGACCAGGCCGACCGGCTCACCGAGGACGAGCTGATCTCGACGGCCTTCCTGTTCGTCGTCGCCGGCCACGAGACCACGACGAACCTGATCGGCAACGGTCTCTACCTGCTGTTGCGGACCCCGGAACTGGCCGACCACATCCGGGCCCACCCCGAGGACCTGCCCCAGGCCATCGAGGAGTTCCTCCGGTACGAGAGCCCGGTGACGGGTGCCGCGTTGCGCACCGTCACCACGGCGATGAACCTCTTCGGTACGGAGGTGGCGGCGGGGGATCTGGTCATGGTGTCCCTGCACGCGGCCAACCGGGACGGCGCCGCGTTCGCCGACGCCGACCGGTTCCTGATGAACCGTGAGCGCAACCCGCACCTCTCGTTCGGCTACGGCATCCACTTCTGCATGGGGGCGCCGCTGGCCCGGATGGAGGCACAGGTCGCCATCGGGGACTTCCTGGCCCGGTTCCCGCAGGCCCGCCTGGCGGTGGACGCCGACGCCATCGAGTGGCACCCGGGCCTGCTCACCCGAGGGTTGTCCGCCCTGCCGGTCCGGCTCGCCGGTTGACGGCGTACGCCACCGGCGGCGTATGACGACCTGTCGCCGGCAGGGCGGCCCGGGTGGGTCCGGTCGGGCCGGACGACCACCATCCCGTCCCCGCTTCGTGGGCCACGTCGAGGGGTGACCCGCCGGCCCGGCCGGCGGGTCACCCCTCCCACGGTTGTCGCCGGAGGTCGGATCAGGCGGGGCGGCCCGCCTTCAGCGCGGCCATGGTGTCGACCACGCGGCGGGCCTGGTAGCGGGCCGCCTGGAGGGTGACGTCACTGGGCGGGCCACCGCCGGCCACGTGGGAGGTGCCGTAGGGGTTGCCCGACTGGAACTGGATCGGGTCGGTGTAGCCGGGAGGAACGATGATCCCGCCCCAGTGGTAGAAGATGTTGGACAGCGACAGGAGGGTCGACTCCTGCCCGCCGTGCGCGCTGTTGGAGGCGGTGAAGGCCGAGTAGACCTTGTTCGAGAGCTTGCCGTGGAACCACAGTGGACCGAGGGTGTCGATGAAGGCCTTGAGCTGGCTCGACACGAGACCGAAGCGGGTGGGCGTGCCGAACATGACCGCGTCGGCCCATTCCAGGTCGTCGCCACTGGCCACCTCGACGTCGGCGGTGTCCTGGACGTGCTGGGCCCACTCCTCCCGCGCGTTGACAGCCTCGGCCGGAGCCGTCTCGGCCACCCTGCGCAGGCGTACGTTCGCGCCGGCCTTCTCCGCCCCCTCGACCGCGGCCTTGGCCAGCGTGTGCACGGTGCCGGTGGCACTGTAGTAGATGATCGCGAGGTTCACTGGTTCCATGATCGTTTTCTCCCGGTCGGCGGTGCCGTGACGATGGCCGTGGATCAACTGCTGACGGAGCACGGGCCGAAGTGACCCCGGACGAGACCGGCCGGCACCGGCGGCGCGAGGTCCGCCACGACGGTTCCGGTGTCGCCCGGGGCGAGGTTCATGTCAGGTTCTCCCCGCGGTTTGCTGGGATAGTGTTCGGCCTACCGATACGACGAAACAGCCCTGCCGAATGTCAGGCGGCGCTTCGACTCCGTAGCTGCGGGTGCCGTCGGTCGAACCGGTGGGGAAGCGGACGATCAAGGGAGTCGGCGTCAGCATGACCAACCCCAGCGGGCCCGGACTGGACTGGCCCGAGGCGGCCCCGAGCGGACCCGTGAGCGAGCGGCCCCAGCTCATCGGTCTCGCGTACCGGCTGCTCGGGTCCCTGGCCGACGCCGAGGACGTCGTGCAGGAGGCGTACGCCCGCTGGTATGCCCTCTCCCCCGACCAGCGTGGAGCCATCGAGACCCCGGGTGCCTGGCTGACCAGGGTCGCCGGCCGGATCTGCCTCGACGTGCTCGGCTCGGCCCGCGTCCGGCGGGAACGTTACGTGGGGGAGTGGCTTCCGGAGCCCCTGCCCGACAGTGCCGGGTGGACCGGCGACGGTACGGGTGACCCGGTCGACCGGGTCACCCTGGACGAGTCGATCAGCATGGCCTTCCTGGTGGTGCTCGAATCGACGACACCGGCCGAGCGCGTCGCGTTCATCCTGCACGACGTCTTCCGGTACTCCTTCGCCGAGGTGGCCGAGGTCGTCGGCCGTACGCCCGCCGCGTGCCGCCAGTTGGCCTCGTCCGCCCGTCGCCGGGTGCGCGGGTCGTCGGCGCCCAGGGTGCCGGCAGCCCGGCAGGCCGGTGTCGTGCGGGCCTTCAAGCAGGCGTGGGAGGACACGGACATCGACGCGCTCGTCGGTCTGCTGACGCCCGACGCCACCGCGACCGGCGACGGCGGCGGACTGGTCAGCGCCGTACTCCACCCGATCGAGGGTGCAGAGCAGATCGCGCGTTTCTTCGCCGGTCGGGGCGGTGCGGCCTCCGGCGTCCGGCTCCTGGAGCGCACGGTCAACGGGCAGCCCGGTCTGGTGGCGCAGGTGGCGGGCGTCGTCGGGGCGGTGCTGGCGTTCGACGTCGAGGGTGACCGGATCAGGCGCATCTGGACGGTCCTCAACCCCGACAAGCTCCGCGCCTGGACGGCCGGCTGAGCGGTGCGGGGGCCGGTGTCAAACCCGAACGGGTCGAGGTGGCTCGGGAACCGCGCACCGGTTGGTGTAAGTCGTTGACAGTCGTCGATGTATTGCCGCACGGTGGACGTATGCCAGGGGTCCGTTCGTCCGCGCCGCGCCGCCGCGTGCGGCCCGGCCTGCTCGCCGCCGTCGTCTCGTCGATCGCCGTGTTCGGCGTGGGAGTGGTCGCCGTACCGGCCGCCGGTGCCGGCACCACGACGCTCCCCGGACCGGCCGCCGGTGGGCTCCCCGGGGTCGCGCCCGCACCCGCCGCGGCGCCCCTGAGGGGAGCGGCCGCGCCGCCGCCCACGGCGCCCACCACCCCGCCGGGGACACCGAACACCTCGCCCTTCCCGCCGGGCGTGCCCACGAACGTCACCGCCAGCGAGGTCAGGACGAGGTCGGTCACCCTCACCTGGACGGCCGCGACCCGCGGCTGCTGCGCCATCGCCGGCTACGACATCACGTACTACAGCCCCTTCGACGACGTCGTCATGTCGGCAAGCGTCGGCGACGTCACCACCACCACGATCAGCAACTACATCACGCCGGGCCGGCAGTACCTGTTCCGGATCTCCGCCCGGGACGTCGTCGGGCACCGCTCCCTGGCGTCGGAGCCGGTCACCGTGGTCACCCCGGTCACCGACACCGGGCCGGACACCACCCCGCCGAGCGCGCCGCAGAACCTGACCCTCGGCGACGTGACCGACTCGACCGCCACGCTCTCCTGGTCACCGTCGACCGACGACGTCGGGGTGAGCGGCTACAACGTCTACCGCTTCGACGGCTGGTACAGCTCGTTCCTGGTCGCCACCGTGCCCACGACGACGTACACGATCGCGCTCCCGCCGCCGCCACCGCCGTCGACGCCGCTGCGGTACCAGTTCTACGTACGGGCCCGGGACGCGGTCGGCAACGTCTCGATCGCCTCCAACGCGGTGTTCGCGCCGACGCCGCCCACCCCGCCGACCACCACGCCACCGCCGACCACCACGCCACCGCCGACCTCCCCGCCACCGCCGTCCACCTGTCGGGTGACCTACCAGAACCAGTCCGAGTGGCAGGGCGGGTTCGTCACCGTCGTGACGGTCCAGAACACCGCGACCGCGCCGGTGGACGGCTGGACGCTCACCTTCAGCTTCCGGGGGGACCAGCAGATCACCTCCGGCTGGAACGCGACGACCGGCCAGAGCGGGGCCACGGTGACGGCCCGCAACGTCGACTGGAACCGCGTCGTCCCGGCGAACGGCTCGGTGAGCTTCGGCATCCAGGGCAGCTGGAGCACCAGCAACGCGCCACCGACCAGCTTCGGGCTCAACGGCAACCCCTGCACCGCCGGCTGAGCCCCGGGGCGGGCCGCCGGAACCGGTCACGTCCGGGCGGGCCGCCGGGTCCGTGGGTCACCCTCCTGCACCCCCTCGACCACGGCGAAGACGACGCCGAGCACGGTCAGCAGCAGCAACGAGGCCACGGACGGCAGCGGGACGGTCACCGGTGCCAGGACGGTGACCACGCCCGCGCCGATGAGCCGGTGGCGGCTGACCGTCCGGAAGATCCGCAGCCAGAACATCTGGTTGCCGAACAGGTACAACGCCACCCCGAAGAACAGCATGTAGTGGCCCAGCAGGGCGCTGTGCCGCTCCTGGGACGCGGCCAGCGTCTGGTGCAGGCCGTAGGCGACCAGGACGATCCCGGCCATCATCGGCAGGTGCAGATAGGTGTACGCGTCCCGCGCGGCGCGGACCCGACGGTCCCCCTCGTAGGCCCCGAGGGCGATCCGGGCCGCGTCGATGCCGGTGAAGTAGCTCCACCAGATCGTGCCGAGGGCCACCACCGACGCGACGACGACGACGAGCGTGGGGGCGGAGATCGGCACGTTGTTGATGGAGATGCCGACGGAGAGCACCGCCTCGCCGACGGCGATCAGGATGACCAGGGCGTGCCGGTCGGCCCAGTGCCGGACCAGCCTGATCCGCCACAGCCGCCCACCGGCCCAGTACCCGGCGACGTACTGCACGAGCAGCGCGGCCACCCAGAGCAGCGTGATGGCCGGGTGCCGGGCGACCGCGTCGGGGGCGACCACCTCGATGACGGCGATCACCAGCAGGATGACGATGGTGACCGCCGTGGCGACGAACCGGGTACGGGTGCCCCGCAGGTCGGGGTTCTCCCGGACGATCTGCCGGAAGATCAAACCCTGTAGGAGCTGGACGCCGATGTAACACCCGACGACCAGCAGGGGGCCCGGAAGGCTGCCGGGCAGGGGGACGAAGGCCTGCGGGATCGCCAGCCCGATCAGCAGCACCGCCGTCATGATGCCCGCCGTGCACAGCCGCACCAACGTGCTGTCGTGCCGCACGGCGTTGGCGAGCCAGGTGTACGACGTCCAGGCCCACCACAGCAGCGCAAGCAGGATCATGCCCTGGGCCAGGCCGAGCGGGGTCGGAAACCGGTTCATCACTGCGGTGACCTCGATGAAGGCGTACACGAACACGAGGTCGACGAAGAGTTCCCGAGGGTCGATCGTCCCGACGTGGAGGCTCTCCTGCTCGACCGACTCGTGGAGTTGCCGGTGTTTTCGCCGGAAGAGGGTGTTGTCCAGCACCAGCATCGTGCAGACGGCGGCGATGAGCACCACCAGCGCCTGCACCTCGGAGATCCGGCCGACCACCGTCAGCAGCGCCGTCAGCAGCGCCACCCCCACCAGCGGACCCCGGCCCAGCAGCCGGACCGCCCGCCACTCCACCGCGACGAGGGCGCTCAGATAGAGCAGCACACCGCCGTACAGGACGGCGACGCCGGCCGACGGCCACGGCCTGGCGCTCCTCGGGGTGGCGTGCGTGTTGAGGTACTTCAGCCCCAGGGCGAGGAAGATCAACCCGCCGATCATGGGCAGGTGAAACCCGCTGTAGACGTCCCGGCCGACCCGGGCGCGCTCCCGCCCGGAGCTGGCCCGCAGGGCCCGTTCGATGATCACCTTGGCCAGGTCGAAGTAGCTCCACCACAGCGCGAAGACCACGGTGATGCCCAGCACCGCCCCGACGGCCAGCTGGACGGTCACCGGGCGGTCCACGCCGAGCCCCTCGCTGGCACCGATCGAGATGATCGTCTCGCCGAGCGCGATGAGCACGATCAGGGCGTGCCGTTCGGCGAAGTGCCACGGCGAGACGACCCGCCAGCCGCCCTTGCTGGCCACCACGAGGATGAGCGAGTCGATCACGAGAGCGCTCGCGAACAGCACAGCCTGCACCAGGGCGGCGTCGACGGTCGTCGGCAGCAGCGGCGGCACCAGGTAGGAGGCGAGCAGCACCAGCCCGCCGGCGATGAAGATCAACCAGGCGGCGACCACCGACTGCCGTCCGCCCTCGCCCCGGTGGCTGACGAACGTGAGGACGCCCATGGCGGTCGCCCGGATCAGCAGATATCCGCAGATCAGCACCATCGGGCCGGGCAGCCCGCCGTCCCGGTCGGTGAACCCCTCGGGTATCGCGACCCCGATCGCCAACAGGGCGGCGGCGATGCCGAGCATGATCGGGGGCATGATCCCCCGGTCGAGGTGCACCACGTTGCCGAGCCAGACACACGGGGTCCAGCAGTGCCAGAGAAGGAGCATCACGAGCACGCCCTGGACCAACCCGAGGGGGCTGAAATGCTCGGCCATCAGCGTGGTGACGGCCAGGAACGCGAACACGAACAGCAGATCGACGAAGAGTTCGACCCAGCTCACATCGCCGATGGCCTCAGGGTCACGGGCCACCAGACGCCGACCCCCGGCCGTCGGGTGTGGCGCGGGATCATCCCTCCGCACCCGATAAGCCTCGCAAACCGGGCACGGCTTGTCCCGCCAACGTCGATTAGCGCAGCGAACGGTCGGAGCCGAGCGGACGTCACCTCCGCCGCGTACGCCACCGGGGGCGGGCCGGTGCCTCCCCGGGTGTGGGAGACACCGGCCCGGTCCGCGTGGTGCGGGAGCGGTCGCCGGTCGGGCCGTCAGGTCAGGGGCGTCAGGGTGAACCGCTGGTTGGTCTGCCCGTGACAGTCGTAGAGCTGGACCTGGGCCCCGTTGGCCGTGCTCCAGACGTCCAGGCAGCGCCCGGACTGCACGCTGCTGATGGTGCCGTTGGCGTTGATGTTCCACTGCTGGTTGGTCTGGCCGTGGCAGCCGTAGATCTGGACCGCCGCACCGTTGCCGGAGCCGGCCGCGTCCAGGCACATGTCGCCGTACACCCGGAGCTGTTTGCTCGTGGTGTACGTCCACGACTGGTTGGTCCCGCGGTTGCAGTCCCAGAGCTGCACCCGGGTGCCGTTGGCGCGGGAGGCGTTGGGCACGTCGAGGCACCGGTTGGACTGCGCGCCGACGATCAGGCTGGCGGCGCCGGGCGGGTTGCTCGGCGGCGGCGTGGTCGGCGGCGGGGTGGTCGGGATCGGGGGCGGGGTGTCCGACGGGATCGGCGGCGGGGTGGTCGCCGTCGGCGGCAGCAGCGGGCAGGTGCTGCGGTAGCTGACCACGCCGTTGTTGTCCGCCAGCGGGCAGAGGAACTGGCTGTACCGGGCGTCGTTGTCGACGAACATCTTGAGGAACGGCAACATGGTCCGGATCAGCACCGGGTTCGACCGGCCGACCATGAACCCGTGGTCGGCCCCCGCGACCTCCAGGTAGGCGCTCTCGGTCGTGGCCGGGAGGCTGTTGTAGAGCCCGGTGGCGTAGGACGGGGTGACCACCGTGTCCGCCTGCCCGGCGAAGACCATCGTGGGCACCCGGTCGTTGGCCAGGTTCGACGACGGTGAGTACGGCGCGATGCCGACCGCCGCCTTCAACGCCGGGCGGCGCAGCGCCGCGCTGAGCGCCCCGCCGCCACCCATCGAGTGACCGGAGACGGCCAGCCGGGTGGGGTCGATCCGGTCCCGCACCGGGCTCTGCTGCACCAGGTAGTCCAGCGCGGCGAGCAACTGGGTGCCCCGTGCGGTGTCGAAGTCGTTGCGGCTGTTGGTCTCGATGCCGATCACGACGAAGCCGTGCGAGGCCAGCCACGGCCCCATCCAGGCCAGCTCGACGGAGAACAGCGCGGTGTAGCCGGGTGAGATGGCGACCGCCCCGAAGGTGCCCTGGCTGGTGTCGGTCGGGTAGTAGATCCGGCCGCCGTTGAAGCCGTACCCGGTCGGGACGGCGACCGAGGTGTTGGCGAACGGACCGTTCACGGAGGCGACGCTGCTCCGGGTCGGGTCGGGGCCCCGCTGGTACGGGTTGTCGGCGGCCGAGGCCGTGCCGGTGGTCACCGTCATGGTGAACAACCCGACGACGGCGGCGGCGATCCCGGCTGCGGCGAGCGTGACCAGCCGGCGTCGCCGACGTGGGGAGACCCGGGCCGGGCGGTGCTGCGCCGGGGGCGGGGAGTGCGGTGCGTGTCCTCGCACTGTCGGTACCTCCTGGTGGTGGTGGGTGGCCCGTAGCGTGCTGTTAACGTTCACGTTCATCGATGGATTTCAGGTTGGCAGGTAATCCCGGGGTTTTCAACCGGTAGTTTCGAGCGAGTGACTGAAAAGTTTCGGGCCCACTCCGACGGGTGGTTGTGCGGCGGCCCTCCCCGGACGCCGTGGCGTCCGGGGAGGGCCGGTTGGTCGGGAGGTGCCTGCGGCCCCCCGGATCGGGGTGGCCGCCCACCGGTCAGCCGGTGGTGCAGGACCGGATCTGCGGCCGGGCGCCGCTGTTGCCGTTCATCATCGTGGTGAAGCCGAAGGTGTTGCCACTGCCGTTGGACCGCATCGTCATCACGTAACCGGTGCTGTCCCAGCTGGGGGTGCCGTTCCAGGTGGTGTTGACCTTCTGCGGCGCGGTCAGCGCCACCACCACCGTCCAGTTGCTGCCGCCCTGGACCGTCACCGAGGTGTTGTACCGGTCGCCCCACACGTTCGGGTACGTCGCCGTCGCGGTGCACGTCCCACCGGCCGGCGGGGTGGTCGGGGTGCCGGTGGGCGGGGTGGTCGGGGGGTTGGTCGGCGGGGTGCCGTCCGGGGCCACCGCCCGGCCGGTGCTCGGCGAGATCATGCCCGGGCAGAGGCCACGGCTGTTCAGGTTCGCCATGATCTGCCCGATCGCGTCACGGGTGTTCTGGATGCCGTCGTGCATCAGGATCACCTGGCCGTTCTGGAGCCGGCTGGCGTTGGAGACGATCTGGCTGACGCTCGCGCCGTTCCAGTCCTGGGAGTCGACGTCCCAGATCACCTGGCGCATGCCGAGTGACGAGGCGACCGACTGGAGGGTCGAGTTGGTCTCGCCGTAGGGCGGGCGGAACAGCTGCGGCCGTACGCCGGTGGCCGACTGGATCGCCGAGTTGGTCTGGGAGAGGTCGGACTGCATCTGGCTCTGACCCATCGAGGTCATGTGCGCGTGGTTCCAGCTGTGGTTGCCGATCCACATGCCGGCGTCGACCTGGGCCCGGGCGGCGGACGGGTTGCCCTGCACGTTCTGTCCGACGTTGAACATGGTCGCCCGGACGTTGTTGGCGCGCAGCACGTTCAGCAGCGCGCCGGTGCTGCCGGTCGGTCCGTCGTCGAAGGTGAGACCGACGTAGCCGTTGCAGGCGGCGGCGCTGGACGGGGTGGCGGAGACCGCGACGCCGACGGCGCCCAGCGCCACGGTGGTGGCGAGCACCGCCAGCCGGACGGTCAGGCGGGAGGCTCGGGAGCGGGACGGGTGACCGGAGCCACCGGTGCTGGAGATCATGCGCAGGTCCTCCTGGGGGCGGTGCTGCCTGGGGATGCGGGGTTCTATCGAGATACGTTGATGTCGCTGTGAATCGGAGTATTGCAGCGGCATTTCGAACGCGTCAACGACTTTCGGAAACTTTCGGAAACGTGTTCGGTCGGGGGTGTCGAGGCCGGCGAGCTGCCGGGTACCGCCGTCGTTGCGGCGGCGTCCCGCCGCCCGGGGTCGCCCCGCACCGACTGCTGCCGGACAGTGGAACGGTGGACACCGTCGCGGAGTTGACCATCGTCCGGCACGGGCAGAGCGTCGCCAACGTCGCGTTCGCCGAGGCCCACGCGCGGGGTGTCGCCGCGCACGGGCTCACCGGACGCGACGCCGACGTCCCGCTGTCGCCGCTGGGCCGGCAGCAGGCCACCCGGCTCGGCCGCTGGCTCGCGGCGCAAGCCGCCGACCGGCGACCCGACCACGTCGTCTGCTCGCCGTACCGGCGGGCCCGGCAGACCTGGGCCCGAGTCGCGGACACCGCCGCCCTCGGCGTCACCCCGGCGTCGGTCGACCTCGACGGGCGGCTGGTCGACCGGCTCATGGGCGACCTGGAACTGCTGACCCCGCTCATGATCGCCGAACGGTTCCCCGCCGAGGCGGCCCGGCTCGCCGCCGACGGCCTCTACGCCTACCGACCACCCGGCGGCGAGACGTTCGACGACGTCGCCGCCCGCGTCCGCGCCGCCCTGACCGACCTGCACCGCCGGCACGCCGGCCGCCGGGTGTGGGTGGTGGCCCACGACGCCGTGGTCGTCGCCGCCCGGCACGTCCTGGAGGGGCTGTCGTTCGCCGACCTCGACGCGATCCTCGCCACCACCCCGGTCGCCAACACCTCACTCACCCGCTATGCGTCCACCCACGGCCGCCTCGACCTCGTCGAGTTCGCCGCCGTTCCGCATGCGCCGTGACCGGCTCAGCGGACCGGATCGGGCCACGACCGGACGGCACCGGGCACCCCGGCCAGCCGGGCGAACGGTCCCCCGGCGGCCAGCAGCACCCCCGGCGGTCCGCACTCCACCAGCCGCCCCCGGTCGAGCACCAGCACCAGGTCGGCGTCCGCGACCGTCGACAGCCGGTGCGCGATCACCAGCCGGGTCACCGGCAGCGCCCGCAGGTTCGCCTCGACGGCCGCCTCGGTCACCGTGTCCAGCGCGCTGGTCGCCTCGTCCAGGATGAGCAGGGCCGGGTCGGCCAGCAGCGCGCGGGCCAGCGCGACCCGCTGCCGCTGCCCGCCGGACAGTCCGACGCCACCGTCGCCGAGGTGGGTGTGCAGCCCCATCGGCAGGGCCGCCACGTCGTCGTGCAGCACGGCCAGCCGGACCGCCCGGTCGACGGCCGCGTCGCAGGCATCCGGACGGGACAGCGTCAACGCCTCGCGCAGGGTGCCCGCGCCGAGGTACGTCTCCTGCAGGACCACCCCGATCTGCCGGCGCACCGAGGACAGGTCCAGCGTGGCGAGGTCGTGGCCGTCGACGTGGATGCGCCCCTCGGCCGGGGCGTACAGCCCGGTCAGCAGGCCGACCAGGGTGCTCTTGCCGCTGCCGGAGCCGCCCACCACCGCCACCTTGCTGCCGGGCCGGATCACGGCGGTGACGTCGCGCAGCGCCCACGGCGACCGCCTGTCGTACCGGAAACCCACCCCGGTGAGGGTGACCAGCCCGGTCAGCCGGGGCGCCGGCGCGCCCGGGGTGGGCTGCTCGACAGGCGCGTCCACGATGTCGGCCAGCCGGTCCATGGTGGGGGCGAGCAGGGTGAACGACGGCAGCCGCTGGGCCAGCGCGACCGCCGGGGTGACCGCGGCGACCGCGAGCGCGGCCAGGCCGGCGGCCCGGCCCGGCGAGTCGGCCTGCCGGACCGCGACCAGCAGCATCAGCACCGGGCACGCCATCGACCAGGCGGCGAGCAGCGCGTCCGCGACCGCCGTCAGCCGGGCCAGCCGGTGCGCCGCCGACACGCCCCGGTCGAACGACTCCTGCCAGCGCTCCCGCACCCGCTGCTGGGCCCCGGCGACCCGGACCGCCGCCATGCCCTGCACCGCCTCGGAGAGCCGGGCCGCCTCCTCACCGGAGGCGAGCAGCTCCTCCCGTTGCAGCGCGCCGGAGCGGCGGCCGACCCACAGCGCCGTGCCCGCCTGCACGGCGATCACGGCGGCGGCCACCAGCCCCAGCACCGGCGCCAGCACGGTCACCACGGTCAGGTAGCCGACCACCAGCAGCCCGTCCAGGGCGGTGGCGACCAGCGCCGAGGCCAGCAGGTCCCGGACCCCGGCCACCGCCCGGACCCGGTCGACCAGATCGCCGGCCGACCGGCGGTGGAAGTACCGGTAGACCACCTCGAACAGCCGGTGCACCGTCTCGGTGCCGAGCCGGCTGCCGATGCGCCGTTGCAGGCTGGTCACGGTCAGCCCCCGGGGCAGGGACAACGCCCCGGTGAGCAGGGCCAGCGCGGCGACGGCGGCGAGCCAGGTCGCCGCCGGCGGCGCGGCGGCGTCGATGAGCGCGGCGGTCGCCCACGGCACGGCCAGGCCGGTCGCGGTGAGCAGCACCGAGGTCGCCGCCAGCAGCGCGAGCAGCCCGGTGTGCCGGCGCAGCACCGGCAGCAGCAGGCCGCGTACCGGCGACGGTGCCGGGGGCGCCGGCGGGGCGGGACCGTCGGGCGCGGCCAGCAGCACCACCCCGGTGGTGCCGGCGCAGAACTGGGCGGGGGAGAGCCGTCGGCGGCCCACCGCCGGGTCCACCACGTCGACGCCACGGCGGCCGATCCGCTCCACCACCAGGTAGTGGTCGCCGTTCCAGTGGGCCAGCAGCGGCATCGGCAGCTCCCGCAGCCGGGTGGCGTCCCGGCCCAGCGCCGGCAGGGCGATCGCCCGGCAGCGCAGCCCGTACTCCTGCGCCTCGTCGCGCAGGTCGCGCAGGCTCAGGCCGTCCCGGCCGGCGTCGAGCCGGGCCCGCAGGTGCGACACCGGGACCGCCCGGCCGTGGGCGGCGAGCAGCATGGCGAGCGCGCTGGGCCCGCAGTCGGTGGCGGCGACCTGCAGCACCACCGGCACCCGCCGCCGGCCGGTCACCGGACCCGGGTCGTCCGGTCCCGGGACAGCCAGAACCACTCGACGTCGGTGCCGGCCCGCCGCTGCGCCAGCCACTCGTCGAACATGGCCCGCTCGACCAGCGCCCGGGTGTCGTCGTCGAGGACGGCCGGCTCGCGGTCGACCACCACGGCCGTCACCGCCGTACCGGCGATCGTGGTCGGCACCGGTCCGGCGGCGTCGCGCAGCTCCGGCGGGGCCGCGACCGCCACCGTCCGCAGGGTGCCGGCGGCCCGGCCGGCGCGGACGGCGGCGGCCACCGTCGCGAGCGCCGTCGCGCGGTCGGTGGGGAGCGTCCCCTCGGCGGCCCAGACGATCAGGAGCCGGTCGAACGTGGACCGGTGCGCGGCGAACCACTCCGGCAGCCGGTCACCCACCACCCGGGCGCGGAGCCGGGCGACCGCCACGGTGTGCGCGATCAGGTCGGCGAAATCCTCGGCGGAGAGCCCCCGCCCGGCGAGCCACCGCGCGGTCGACTCGGCGTCGAGCAGGCCCTTGGCCCGGCGGTACGCGTCGGCCGCCGCCTGGAGTTCGTCGTCGTCGACCTCGACCGGGTGCCGCTCCAACTCCTCGGCGACTAGGCCGGTGTCGACCAGCCTGGCGAGCACGTCGTGGTCGTACCAGAGGAAGTCGAGGGCGGTGAGCGCCTCGCCCACCCGCAGCGTCCGGGTGCCCACCCGGGCGAGGTGGTGGTCGGAGTGCCGGACCGCCCCGCGCAGCGGCCACGGCAGGGCCGGCGTCGGACTGTACGCCACGGAGACCGTGCCGGCCGGTTCGCGCAGCAGCACGTCGAAGGCGACGGACCCGTCGGCCACCTCCTCGTCCCGCACGACCGCCGGATCGGCCCCGGGCCAGCGTTCCCGCAGCGGGGTGAGGCGTCGACGGGCCTCGGGCAGGCCGGCGCGGTCGGCGGTCAGTTCCCGTACCAGGGTGACGGCGGCGTCGAGCAGCGCCGGGTCCAGAGTGGTCATGTGGTGGCTCCGGGGGTGGGGGCGGGCGTGGTGAGCAGGTCGACCACGGCAGCGGTGATGGGCAGCCCGGTCTCCTCCTCCACCCACAGGTACTGGCCGCTGGGGTTGATCTCGATGTAGACGTACCGGCCGTCGGGCGTGACGATCAGGTCGAGGGCGCTGTAGCGCAGGCCGAGCGCGCGGGTCAGCGCCACGCACCGGGCGGCGACGTCGGCGGGCAGGTCGTAGCGGCTCAGCGGGGTGTTGCGGTCGTCCTGGCGACGCCAGTCGTGCCGGGCGTGGTTGGACCGCTGGGAGTCGATGGCGGCGGTGAACACCCGGTCGCCGACGACGGTGACCCGCAGCTCGACCCGCTTGGGCACCCGTTCCTGCGCGATGAGGGGACAGTGGCGTACCCCGTCGACGTGGCCGACGTCGCGGTGGGTGACCGGTTCGGTGTACCGCATCAGCTCGTCACGCAGGCTGGTCAGCCCGACCTGCTTGGTGATCATCCGGCCGCCGGTGTGGTCGAACAGGTCGAGCACGTCGCGGGGGTCGTTGCCGACGGCGGTGGCCGGCACGTCGAACCCGAGGCGCAGGGCGAGCTGGAGTTGGCGGACCTTCTGCTGGGCCCGCAGCACCACCGGTCGGGGGGCGGGCAGCGCCGGCACGTCGAGGGTCTCCCAGACGTCGCCGACGAACTGCCGGCTCTCCTCGACGACGAAACCGGCGTGGGGTTCGTCCAGGTGGGACGGGGCGACCGGCACACCGGGCCGGCGGAACCAGACGGCGGTCACCGCGTCGAGGTCGACGGTCCCGTCCGGGTCCGCGTGCCGGACCAGGGTACGGGTCAGCCGGCCGTCCCGGACGGTCACCGACAGTGACGCACGGGACGGTACGTCGGCGGGGTCGAAGCGGACCCAGCTGACGCCGCGCCGGCCCAGCTCCACCTCTGCCGCGTCGGCGTGCACGTCGTCGGGGGCGGTCAGGATGAGGATCATGGGTACTCCGGACGGGGACCGCCGACGGCCCGGCCACCGGGGTGGGCCGGATCGCCGACGGTGACGGATCAGAAGTCGGTGTCGGTGTCCGGTCGACCCCCGCCGGGGATGTCGTCGATGGTCTTCGACGAGCCCGCCCCGTTGCGGGGCAGCCCACCGAGCATCCCGGCGAGCTGCTCGTCGGCCAACTCCACCCCGTCGGCGGGAATGGTGTCGATCTGTACGGTCCTGCGCTTCATGGTGCTACCTCTATCCGTTCGCGAACGCCCCACCGGCCGGCTGGACCGGCAGGTGCATGCAGTGTCGGTGCACCGGGGTGGCCCCGGCACCGGGGAAATCCCCAGGGTTGGCCCCGGGTTCTACGCTCAGCCGGTGTCCACCGAGATCACGGCCGAGCGCCTGCTGTCGGCGGCCGACCGTGCCGACCCGGACGAGGCCGCGCGCCTGCTGTTCCGGGCCTTCCTCACGCTGTCCCGGACCACCGACAGCGACCGGTTGCTCCCCCTGCTGACCCGGGTCCGGCAGGCCCACGAGGCGAGCGGCTCGGCGCGTACCGCACTGATCTACCGCACCCTGGCGGGGACGGCGGCCACCCGGGCCGGCCTCGCCGAGGGCCCGGAGCACCTCGACGCCGCCGTACGGATCTTCGACGAGCACGCCTTCGGCGACGACCCGGTGCTGGTGGAGTGCGCGTTGACCGCCGTGATGACGCTGATGCGTCCGCACGAGGCGCGCCGGTTCGCCCCGCTGCTCGCCGACCTGGACCTGCCGCCGGCCGACCGGGCCCGGCTGCTCGCCCTGGTCGGGGTCGGTGACTGCTGGGCGGGGAACCTGGTCCGGGGGCAGGCCGAGTTGCGGGAGGCGGCCCGGCTGGCCGCGCAGTGCGGCACCCCCGACGTGCAGGCCGAGGCGACCTCCTGGCTGGCCAAGTGCGACGCGCTGCGCGGTGACCTGGACGATGCCGCCGTCCACCTGGACCAGGCCCGCGAGTTGGCGGCCCAGGTCGGTTCGGCCTGGGTGGCCCGCCACCTGCCCGAGTGCACGGCCGCGCTGGCGTTCGCCCGGGGCGACCGGGAGACCTGGGCCGGGCTGCTGGAACTCGTGGTGGCCCGGGACGTCGGGGTGACCGCCGGCCTCCAGTACGAGCACCGCTGGGAGTTGGCCACCCACCACGCCCTCGCCGGCCGGTCCCGGCTGGCCGGCGACCTGCTCGCCGGGATCGACGACCCGCCCGCCTCCTGGCCGGGCGGACCGGTGCTGCCGGCGTGGCGGGACTGGATCCTCCAGCCGGGCCCGGCCACCACGGCGGCCCTCACGGCGGCGGTGGACCTGCTGACCCGCCCGGTCGAGCAGCTGCTCGCCGCCCGGGTGGCCTGGCTGCTGGGCGTGCACCACGGGCGGGCCGGCCGGCGGGGCGAGGCGGCCCGGCTGCTGGAGCAGGCGTGCGCGGGGTACGCCCGGACCGGTGCCGCCGGGATGCTCACGCTGGTGATGCGGGACCTGCGCTCCCTCGGCACGTCCGCGGCGGGTGCCGGTGTCCCGCTGGTCGCCGACCCGCCGTTCCCGGTGCCGGCAGGGGAGGCGACGCTGACCGAGGCCGAGGCCCGGGTCGCCACCGCGATCGCCAACGGGCTCAGCAACCGGGAGGCGGCGCAGCGGCTCTTCGTCTCGGTGAAGACGATCGAGTTCCATCTGGGCAACATCTTCCGCAAGCTCGGCGTCCGTAACCGTACGGAGTTGGCGGCCCGGCGGGCGCGTACCCGCTGAGCGTGCCACCGGTCCGTGGTCGGGCCGTCGCGCAGGGTCGACACCCGCCGGACCGGGTCGGACACCTGTCGCAGATCGAATCCATTCGATATAGCATCACGGCAGGGCAGCGTCACCCCGCACGGGCGTAGGACGCGGAGTGTTCGCCATCCACCGGGCGGACCGGGCAGCCGACCGGTGGTCACCGACGAGGGCGCGGCCGGGTCGACACCGGCTCGACGCCCCACTGTGACGTGCTGGTCCCGCCGCAGGCGCGGTGTCCCGGTCGTCGATCCCACGAGCGGTCGACCGGTCGCGTGCCCGTCCGGCGGTGACCGGACGGAACACCGAGGAGGAAACGCACAGATGAACGACGTACCCGCTCGACCGCAACGCCGTACCAGGAGGGCCAGCCGGCTGCTGCTGGGCGGCGCCTGCGCCCTGGCGATCACCGTGTCGTCGATGGCCGTGGCGACCCTGGCCCACGCCGACCTCAGCGGACCGCCCGGGACCACGCTGAAGGCCGCCGCCGAACGCAGCGGCCGGTACTTCGGGGCCGCGATGGGGGCGGACCGGCTCAGCGACTCCGGCTTCCTGAACATCGCCAGCCGCGAGTTCGACATGATGACGGCCGTCAACGAGATGAAGCCGGACGCGACCGAGCCCAACCCCGGGCAGTTCGACTTCAGCAGGGGTGACGCGATCTACAACTGGGCCACCCAGCGCGGCATGCGGTTCCGGGGCCACACCCTGGCCTGGCACGCCCAGCAGCCGAGGTTCTGGGGCAGCCTGAGCGGCAGCGCGCTGCGGCAGGCGATGATCAGCCACATCAACGGCGTGATGGCCCACTACAAGGGCAAGCTCTACGCCTGGGACGTGGTGAACGAGGCGTACGCCGAGAACGGCACCCGCCGCTCCTCCAACCTCCAGTCCACCGGCAACGACTGGATCGAGGTGGCGTTCCGCACCGCGCGGGCCGCCGACCCGTCGGTCCAGCTCTGCTACAACGACTACAACATCGAGAACTGGACGTACGCCAAGACGCAGGGCGTCTACAACATGATCAAGGACTTCAAGGCGCGCGGCGTGCCGATCGACTGCGTCGGTCTGCAGACCCACTTCACCGGGGGCAGTTCGCTGCCGGGCAACTTCCAGCAGACGCTGTCCAGCTTCGCCGCCCTCGGGGTGGACGTGGCGCTGACCGAGGCCGACGTCACCAACGCCTCGACCAGCCAGTACCAGGGCCTGACCCAGGCGTGCATGAACGTCCCGCGTTGCGTCGGCATCACCACCTGGGGCATCCGGGACAGCGACTCCTGGCGGGGCAACGAGAACCCGCTGCTGTTCGACCGCAACAGCAACCCGAAGCCGGCGTACACCGCCGTCCTCAACGCGCTCAACTCGGCCTCCACCACGGTCCCGGGCACCTCGACCCCACCGCCCACCACCCCGCCGACGACGCCACCGACCACCCCGCCCACCACGCCGCCGACCACCCCACCGACCAGCGCTCCGCCGACCACGCCGCCGCCGACCGGGCAGCCGGGCGGCTGCACCGCGACGTACCGCACGGTCAGCAGCTGGACCGGCGGCTTCCAGGGTGAGGTGGTCGTGGCCAACACCGGCTCCACCGCCATCACCGGCTGGACGGTGCAGCTGACGCTGGCCAGCGGGCAGACCATCGCCAACGTCTGGAACGGCAGCAACACCGGCACCAGCGGCACGGTCAGCATCCGCAACGCCTCCTACAACGGCACCATCAACCCGAACGCCTCGACCACCATCGGTTTCCTGGTCAACGGCAACAGCAGCACCGCACCCGGCAACCTCTCCTGCACCGGCTCCTGACAGCGGGCCGTCCGGACGCCGGCCGTGGCCCGGGGCATCCGCTCCGGGCCACGGCCGGCGTCACGCCGCCTGTCGATTCTTGCCGATGCTTCTGCCTGTTCCCGGAGCGGCGGAGTCACTTGACTCAGGGTCATGACGCAAACCTGGAACGCGACCCGCCGCTCGGTGGTCGCCGGCGTGCTGCTCGGCGCCACGGTGGTGGTCGGTCCGCTGACGGCACCCTCGAGTGCCGCCCCCAGCCAGCCGTTCGGCGCGCCGGCGACCGCGCCGACGGCCGAGAACGACCGCTCCATCCTCGACCTGATCCCGGCGCAGACCCGGGACCGGATGCTCGCCCAGGCCCCGCTGGTCGACGCGGCCAACGTCGTGCGCACCGCCGTCGAGGCCGGCACGCCGCGTGGCTACGCCGGTATCGGCCTGGTGGACGACCACGTCACCCTCTGGTGGAAGGGCACCCTGCCCGGTGACGTCGCGGCGGCGGTGGCGACCGCACGCCGTACCGCCCCGGTGGAGGTCGTCGGGGCCACCTACTCGCGTGCCGAGCTGAAGAAGGCGGCGGCGAAGCTGACCCCCGTCGTCGACGCCGACCCGAAGGACGCCGCGCACGCCGTCCGGCTGCGGACCGACGGCTCCGGGATCGAGGTCGCCGTCGACCCGAAGGCCGGCGCCAAGCAGCCGAAGCTGCCGTCGACCGGGGTCAGCACCCGCACCGTCGTGCGGGAGCGGATGGTCGAGCGGTCCCGGTACAACGACTCCGCGCCGTACGACGGCGGCATCGGCATCGGGCTGACCACGTACGCCTGCACCGCCGGCTTCGGCGTCCGCAACCACACCACCAACGTGGGCTACCTGCTCACCGCGGAACACTGCGGCCCCATCGGTCAGCCCTGGCACGTCGGGTGGAACACGAACACCAACAGCGGCACGCTGATCGGCTACTCGGTGGCCAGCAACGACGACCACGACACCATGCTGGTCTCCACCTCCTCGCCGGGCGGCCACATCTACGTCGGCGGGCAGAACGACGAGGTACGTGCCCAGGTGACCGGCTGGACCGAGGTCTTCCCCGGGCAGCTGCTCTGCCAGTCGGGGTACACCTCGGCCGGTGAGATCGGCGGGCCGGTCTGCAACCTGCGGGTCGACTTCCACTACGACGACATCGAGGACCTGGTCGAGGCCACCCAGCTCGACGGCGACGAGTCGGCCCGGGGCGGCGACAGCGGCGGGCCGGTCTACTCGGTCAACGCCAACGGCACCGTCCTCGCGGCGGGCACCACCACCCGGTCGGCCGGTCCCGGCTTCGGCTTCCAGGACTTCGCCACCGCCCGGGACGACTACGGCGACATCCGGCCGGCCACCACCCTGGCGAGCAGCTGCCGGGTGTCGTACGTGGTGACCAACTCCTGGAACACCGGCTTCAACGTCAGCGTCACCGTCTACAACGACGGCCCGGCCGTCAACGGCTGGTCGCTCGGTTGGACCTTCCCCGGCAGCCAGCTGGTCCAGGGCCACTGGAACGGGGTCTTCCAGCAGACCGGCGCGGCGGTCACGGTGGGCAACGAGAGCCACAACGCCAGCATCCCCACCAACGGGGCGGTCAGCTTCGGCTTCACCGCCAGCGGGTCCCCCACCGTCCCGGCACCGTTCACGCTCAACGGCACCACCTGCAACTGACCGGCCCGGCTGCGGTGCAACGCCGCAGCGGATGAGCACCCGAGGGCCCCGCCGGGCTGACCGGCGGGGCCCTCACCCGGGTCGCCGGTCAGCCCGGCCGGTCGCCTCGCCGGGGTGAGCTGTGCTGATGGTTGTCGATATTGCTAGGGCGGGACGGGCGTGCTGGAATGGCTCACAGCACCGCAGCACGGGGGCAACCGCGCTGGGGAACCGGTGTACGCGGGAGCAGCGCGGTGCCGGCCGCACGTTGCCTCGACCGGCGCGTGCCGTACGCCGGCCACCGCCACGACGACTGGCGGTCGACCCGCCGGCCGGCAGTTCCACCGGCCCGCCCATCCGGCAGCGATCACCCCCTTCCTGGAGGACGACCATGCGCAGTTCCCTCGCGGTACTCACCGCGGCCCTGATCCTCGGCGTCACCGCCGGCAGCGTCCCGGCCGGTGTCTCGGACGCCGCCCCGCGCACGTGCCACCGCGACCTGTTGTTCTGCGAGGACTTCGAGCGCCTGCCTCCCGGGGGGCCGGGCACGTTGAAGTGGGGCGTCGACACCCGCCACGGCACGCTCACGGTGGAGCGCGCCAAGCACGGCAACCAGGTGCTGCACGTCCGGACCGTCGACAACGGCCGGGCCTTCCTGCGCGTCGACGACTTCGCCGCGCCGGGCAACCGCTTCTACGGGCGGATGCGGCTGCGCGTCGACGCGTTCCCCACCGCCCCGGACTGGGCGCACTTCACGCTGGTGGAGGCGACCGGCAGCGGCAGTTCGGAGGTCGTCCGCCCGATCGGCGGCCAGTACGCGCCCACCGTCCCCGGCACCTTCTGGGGGGTGGGCGCGGACGGCGGCCCGACCGGCGACTGGACCAACTGGCGGGAGTCGGCCCCGGTCGTCGAGGACACCTGGCAGTGCTTCGAGTGGAAGCTCGACCCGACGGACAACCGGGTCGCGGTGTGGATCGACGGGGTGGCGAACCCGGAGCTGACCGCCTCCACCACCGACCACGGCGGCAACGACGTCCCGTTCGTCCTGCCGACGGTGGACACCGTGAAGATCGGCTGGCAGCTCTACCAGGGCGGCACGACGCCTGGCGAGTTCAACCTCTGGATCGACGACATCGCGCTGTCCACCAAGCGGCTCGGCTGCTGACACCCGGCTGCGGCGACCGCCGACGGGCGGTGCCGGCCGGGGGCCGAGCGGTCCCCGGCCGGCACCGTCCGGTCCGGAGGGTCGGGCACCCGGTCCTGCGCCGGACACGGGTTTCCCGACCGGGTCGGTGGGGGTAGAGACGGCACCGTCCGTCAGCCCACCGTCGAGGAGAGTGTCATGTCGGTACAGGCGTTCCTCTATGTCGTCGCGGTCATCCTGATCGTGCTCGCCGCGCTGCCCATCCCCAGCCGTGGCGTCTCGCTCGCCCTGCTCGGGGCGGCGTGCGCCCTGCTGGCCTACGCCTGGCCGGTGATCACCGGTTGACCGGCGGCGGGTGGTGGTGCGGGCCCAGGTGACTGCGCTCGCCCTCGTGGTCGAGGATGCAGAGGATCTCGGCCGGGCCGTCGTGCGCGCCGAACGCGTGCGGGACCAGGGTGGAGAACTCGGCGGCCTCGTTGGTGCCGACGAGGATCGTCCGCTCGCCGAGGCGCAGCTCGACGGTGCCGGACAGCACGGTGAACCAGTCCCGCCCCGGGTGCACCCGCAGGTCGGTCGGGACGTCCCGGGTGATCCGCAGCTTGGCGACCGTCTGGTTGCTGTCCCGGGACAGCAACCAGGTGGTGACGCCCCGGTTCTCGTCGCAGTGCGGGCGGATCACGACGTCGTCGTCGGCGTCGGACCCGACCAGCCGGTCGAGCGTGATGCCGAGCACCCGGGCGATGGTGGCGACCTGGTCCAGGGCGATCCGGCGGTGCCCGGTCTCGATCCGGCTGAGCGTGGAGGGGCTGATCAGGCAGCGTCGGGCCAGTTCCTCCAGCGACCAGCCGCGCGCCAGCCGCAGGCTGCGTACGCGCTGGCGGACCAGGTCCTCCAGATCCCTGTCTTGCTTCATGCGCAAGATGCTATGCCGCACGGGCATGGCCCGGCTACCGTCGCCCCATGGCACACGACCACCTGATCGAGCTGCTCGACCTGGACGCCGAGGTCCTGCACGACTACTTCCGCGACGTGATCGGCTGGGTCGGCCGGGAGGCCGTCGGGCAGCCCCACGTGGTCGACCTGGGGGCCGGCAGCGGCACGGCCTCCCTCGCCCTCGCCCGGGAGCTGCCCGGTGCCACCGTGACCGCGGTCGACCTCTCCCCGGAGATGCTGGCCCACCTGCGTTCCCGGGCCGACGCCGCCGGGCTGGGCGACCGGATCCGGACCGTGCAGGCCGACCTCGACCGGCCCTGGCCCGACCTCGGGCCGGCCGGGGTGATCTGGGCCGCCGCGTCCCTGCACCACCTGGCCGATCCGGCGACCGCGCTCGCCTCCGCGTTCGGCGCGCTGCGGCCGGACGGGCTGCTGGTGGTCGCCGAGGTGGACGCGTTCCCCCGCTTCCTCACCGGCACGCCGGGCGAGCAGGTGGAGCGGCGGGTGCACGACGAGGCGGCGAAGCGTCGGCGCGAGGCGGGCCTGCACATGCACGAGAACTGGGGGGAGCGGATGACGCAGGCCGGCTTCCGCTCGGTGACCGAGCGGCGCTTCGACATCGACCTGCGCCCCCCGTTGCCGGCCGCCGCCGTCCGCTACGCACAGGTCTCGCTGGGCCGGATGCGGCACGGGCTGGCGGACCGGCTCTCCCCGGCCGACCTCGCCGCCCTCGACGCGGCCGTGGCGGAGCTGCCGGGCCGCGACGACCTCAGCGTCCGGACCGAGCGGACGGTCTGGCTGGCCCGCCGCTGAGCACCGGGCCCGCGCCGGTCCGACGGTGGACCGGCGCGGGCCCGCAGCCGGATCGGTGCCCGCAGCGGCCGGGCGGGTCAGGCGCAGCCGCGGTACTGCAACGCGGCGTCCTTCATGTACGCCCAGAGCGGCAGGCCGTTCCAGTAGTCGTAGGTCAGCGTCCAGCCGTTGGCGGTGTTGCCGGTCGGGCCGGTGACGACCTGCCCGTAGCGGCGGGTGCCGTACAGCGTCGCCTCGTTGGGCGCGGTGTACATGCCCGCGTAGTCCCAGACGACGGTGAAGCTGCTCGTCGTGCAGGCCGCCTGCGCCGTCCCGGCCGGTGCCAGGGCCGTCAGGGTCGTCGCCGCCACGCCGGCCGCGAGCGTACGCAGCAGATGTCGCCGAATGGTCATCGTGTCCTCCGCCGGATCGTCGGGGGTGTATCTGTCTCTCGGAGGCTAGACCATCAGTCGGCGGTCGGGGGGTCGGTCACGGGTGCCCCCCCGTGCGGGCGGTCCGCCGCGACAGCGCCGCAGTTCCGATCAATTATTCCGATGGCGGTTGACCATTCAACATCTGCCCTGGCAGAAATTGCTGAAGCGTGCCTCATGCTCGCATTCGCCATTATCGAGAATGTCGGAGCCGAGAATCCCACGGGTCCTTGCCTGGCGACAACTTCACTTGACCGTCATCAATTCCAGCGTTAACGTGTGTTAAGGCTGGAGGTCGTACGACAGGGCTGACGTGATGGCGGTCCGGCAGTGCGACAGGCCCGGTGGTGAGCGTCGGCCACCCCGCCCGGGACGGCGCAGCAAGCCGGCCGACAGCCACCGAAAATTGCTCCGAACGCCTCCCCGTGTCCCCCCTCGCGGCACGGGCCGGCGCGCTGCGGCAGCGCACCGGCACATTGTCGGTGAACCACCGCGGAAAAGATCGGGCAGCGGTCTGCGAATTGCGGTGCCGCGTGCCCCGTGAGAGGACCGAACATTATCGACCGCGACGGAAGAAGCTGGGTGGAATACCGTGAAGCTCCTGATGGTCGCCATGCCCTGGCAGGGTCTCGACACCCCGTCCAGCGCGCTGGGAATCCTGGGGCAGTGTGTCCGGAGGCACGCCGCCGACTGGGAGATCGACGAACTGTACGCCAACCTCCGGTGGGCCGAGCACCTGCTCGTCGAGAGCGGCGGCACCCTCACCCCGACCGACTACGGCAACGTGGCGGACCAGGTGTTCCACGGCGTCGGCGACTGGGTCTTCACCCCGGCGCTGTACGACGTCGACAGCTACCGGGTCCCCGAGTTCGCCGAGTTCCTCAGGCAGCGTGGCGTGGACCCGGACGCCCCCGTCGCGATGCAGCGGTACGCCCGCGGGTTCGTCCGACGGCTCGCCGAACAGATCGCCGCCGACCCTCCTGACCTGGTCGGCTTCACCAGCACCTTCATGCAGAACGTGCCCTCCCTGGCGTTGGCGCGGGAGTTGAAGCGACTCGTGCCGGGCATCCGCACCGCGATGGGCGGCAGCAACTGCGACGGGCTCCAGGGCCCGGCGCTGCACCGCAACTTCCCCCAACTCGACTTCGTGCTCAGCGGCGAGGGCGAACGCTCGCTGCCCATGCTGCTCGACCGGATCGCCTCGGGCGCCGACCTCGCGGACGTGCCGGGGCTGAGCTGGCGGCATGAGGGTCGGACGGTGGTGAATCCGCCGGCACGTGGCGCGCTGCCGTTCGCGATGGTGCCCGCGCCCAACTACGACAGCTACTTCCGGGCCCTGGCGGAGACGTCGTTCGCGCCCCAGGTCCGGCCGATGGTGGTCCTGGAGACCTCGCGGGGTTGCTGGTGGGGTGAGGTCCACCAGTGCACGTTCTGCGGGCTGAACGGATCGAACATCGACTTCCGCAGCAAGGCCCCCGACCGCATCGCCGGTGAGGTGGTGGAACTGGCGCAGCGGTACCGCGTCCTGGACCTGATCATGGTGGACAACATTCTCGACATGAAGTACCTGAACACGGCCATTCCGGCGATGGCCGCCCTCGACTGCGACCTGCGGGTGCACTACGAGATCAAGTCCAACATGACCCGGGAGCAGTTGCGCGCCCTGAAACAGGCGAACGTCACCTACGTACAGCCCGGCATCGAGAGCCTGAGCAGCCACGTGCTGCGCCTCATGGACAAGGGCGTCAGCGCCGCGCACAACGTCCGGATGCTGCGCGACGGTCACGACCTCGGCCTCAACGTCACCTGGAACATCCTCTACGGCTTCCCCGGCGAGACCGAGGACGACTACCGGCGGCTGCTGGGCAAGTTCGCCACCCTGGAACACCTCCAACCGCCGACCGGAGCCTGGCGGATAGCGCTGGAACGCTTCAGTCCCTACTTCGAGGACCCGACCCAGGGGTTCATGTACCGCCGGCCGGCCGAGATATACGACTTCATCTACCAGGTCCCACGCGACGAGCTGTACGACCTGGTCTATCTCTTCGACACCCGCGACCAGGGCATCGTCGGCCCGATCGAGGACGAGCTGAAGCAGGGCGTCGAACGCTGGGCGCAGGCGTACCGGGGCGGCGACCTGTCCTACCGGGTCGACGACCGGGGCCGGGTGACCATCGAGGACCGCCGGGCGAGCTGGCCCACCGAGACGATCGAGCTGGACGACGTCCACAGCAACGTCTACCTCGGCATGTTCCAGGTCGCCGGCCGGGCGGGCATCGCCCGACGGCTCGCCGACAGCGGGCACCGGGTCACCGCCGACGGGCTCGACCGGATGCTCCGCTGGTTCGTCGACCGTGGCCTGGCCTTCGAGGACGAGGAACGGTACGTCGCCGTCGCGCTCGACGTCGACCCGTACCGGCGGAAGCTGATCGACGGCAGGGAGGTGGTGGCGTCCCGATGAGCACGTCACTGACGATCGACGACCTACGGGCCCCCGGCACACCTGTCCCGGCGGGCGGGCGGCCGGCCATGCTCACCCTCGACCCGGCGGAGCTGCCCACCAGCGGGGAGTTCGCGGAGCTGCTGACCCGGGTCCCCGTCGGCGGGGTACGGCTGGCGGAACCCGTCGACCTGTCCACACTGCCCGACCGGACCGCCGCGCGGATCGTCGCGTTGCTGCGCGAGTGCTCCTCGATCGGCGTACCGGTCACCTGGTCGCTGGTCCTGGACGCGCAGCGGCGGCACCTCGTGCGGCACCTCGACCACCTGCCCGCCCCCGTGCGGGCCACGGTGCGCGGCAGCGGGACCACGGCGGTCGACGGGTGGCGCTCCACCCGCACGTTCGGCCTGCTCCACTTCCGTCGGGGCCCGGGGTTCCTGGCCGTCGTCGACCAGCGTCACCGGCCCGTGCGCCGGCTCGTCCTGGACGACCCCACCCGGATCGACGTCTTCCTCCGGGCGCTGCCGGGCTGCCCGTGGGCCGAGCTGACCGCCGGGCCGGCCGAGGCCGCCGCCGCCCGCCGGCTGGTGGACGACGGGCTGCTGCTGCGCCTCGGCGACCACTGCGTGACCCTGCCGGTGCACATGCGGTCGTGGCCGCTGGGCGCGGCCCTGCTGGGCGGCACCCTGGCCTCGGCCGGGAAGAAGCGCGACGACGCGTCCGACCCGGCCGACGCGGACCCCGTCCCGGGCGGGCCGGGCGACCTGCCCCGGGTGGTCCGGTTCGCTCCCGCCGCCGCGCGCCGCTTCGTCGCCGATGCCGTACGGGAGTACCGGCGGTGTCTGGACAGCCGGGACGCCGACGGCGTGCCCCACCACCCGCCCCGCGCGTCGGCGCTGCTGTTCGGGCAGGTGGACGACGCCGCGATCACCGTCACCGACATCGAGTTCGTGCCGAACGTCCGGGGGCGGGACGAGAGCGTCATCGCCGAGTTCGAGGAGCGGATCGCCCCCCGCTTCGGCGAGGTCTACCGGGACACCGAACGCGGGTTCTGGTGCGCCGACGAGGGGGTGCTGCGGGCCATCAAACAGCACTCCGTGAACGGTCGGGAACTGCTCGGCTCGGTGCACTCCCACCCGAACTGGCACGAGATCGGCCCGCCGCACGAACGCCGGCAACGACTCAGCGAGCAGCCCACCGGGATGGACGAGTACCTGTTCCGCCAGTCCGGCTGGCCGGTGAACGTGATCTGGTACGTCCGGGCCGACGGTGACCGGCTGATCCACCGGGTGGCGGGGTGGCGGCCCGGACCGCAGGGGTGCGAGCCGCTCGACGTACGCCTGCCGGCGGAGCTGCGTACCGAGATCGAGATCGAGTTTCCACCCTGACCACCGTGCCGCGACCGCGCCGGTGACGTCAGGAGACCTGTCCAGGAGGGAACCCAGTCATGTCCGAATCTGCCCACGGCACCGGCACACCGTCGCCGGTGCCCGTCGTGACCGTCAAGGTCCCGGCGGCCTTCCACACGCTGACCGGCGGTCGGCGGCTGTTCTCCGTCGAGGGCGACAGCATCCGCGAGGTGCTCGTCCGGCTCGACCGCGCCGCCCCGGGGCTGCTCGACAAGATCGTGGACGGGGACCAGCGGGTCAAGCGCTACGTCAACGTCTACCTCAACGACGACGACATCAGGGGCCTCGACGGCCTGGAGACGAAGGTCGGCCGGGACGACCTGGTCTGGATCATCCCGGCGGTGGCCGGTGGCAGCGGCGAGCCGGGAGGCCGGGGGTCACGATGACGGAGGTGCTGCCCACGACGTACTTCACCGATCCGGGGGACTCGCCCCACGCGGCGACGACGGAGCTGCGCTCCCGGTGCCCGGTGCACCGGATGGACGTCCCGCCCGGCGCCGAGGCGTACGCCGTCCTCGCGAACCGGGTCGTCGAGGAGGCGTTCGGCGACCCACGCCTGTCCAAGCAGATCGAGAACCTGCCCGCCCGGTACCGGGACAAGGCGGCGACCAACAGCCTGCTGGTCGTCGGCAACCTGGGCTTCGCCGACCCGCCGAAGCACACCCGGCTCAAGAAGCCGATCAGCCGCGCGTTCCTGCCCGCCGTGGTCGCCCGGCTCCGGCCGCGCATCCAGGCCGTCGTCGACGACCTCATCGACGCGTTCCCCGACGGCGGCGAGATCGACCTGGTGACCGCGTTCGCACTGCCGTTGCCGCTCATCGTCATCTGTGAGTACCTGGGCATCCCGGTGCAGGACCGGCCGCTGTTCCAGCGGTGGAGCTACGTGCTCAGCCAGGACCCGTTGCAGCACGCGGAGAGCGAGCTGAAGGCGGCGAGCGACGAGTTCTCCGACTACTTCACCGCCCTGGTGGCGCAGCGGCGGGCGAACCTCGGCACCGACCTGCTGAGCGAACTCGTCCGGGCCCGGGACGACGACGCGCTCACCGACCGGGAGTTGCTGTCGACGATCCTGCTGCTGATCATCGCCGGGCACAAGACGGTCGCGAACATGGTCGGCAACGGCACCCTGCTGCTGCTGCGGCATCCCGACCAGCTCGCGATGCTGCGCGCCGACCCCGACCTGATCCCCGGGGCGATCGAGGAGATCCTGCGCTACGAGGGGTCGGCGGGCTGGGCCTCGCTGCGGGTCGCCACGCAGGACATGTGCCTCGGTGGGGTGGACATCGCCCAAGGCAGCTTCGTACACCTGTCGCTCTCCGCCGCCGGCCACGATCCCGAGGTGTACGACGACCCGGAACGGTTCGACGTCACCCGTTCGCCGAACCGGCACCTGTCCTTCGGCCACGGCACGCACTTCTGCATCGGGGCCCCGCTGGCCCGGCTCCAGGGCGAGATCGCCTTCGCCACCCTGCTGCGCCGCCTGCCGGACCTCGCCCTCGCGGTGCCCGCCGACAAGGTGGTCTGGGTGGCGGACAGCTCGCTGAGCCGGGGCCTGGAGGCGCTCCCCCTGCGGGTCGGCAGGCGGTTGCCCCGATGACGGCCCGGTCGCGGGTGGACGCCGGTGCGGGTCGTACCGACGCCGGGCCGGCGGGCGGGGACGGCCCGCCGGTGGGCGCGAGCATCGCCGTGGTCGGGGCCGGCGGCGTGGGCGGGCACCTCGGTGGCCGCCTCGCCGCCGCCGGGCACGACGTCCGGTTCCTCGCCCGGGGTACGACGCTCGCCGCGTTGCGCCGCACGGGGTTGCGGGTCACCGGCGACGCGGGGGACTGGGTGGCCCCGGCGCTGCGCGCGTCGGACGACCCGCACGACCTGGGTCCCGTCGACTATGCGCTGCTCTGCGTCAAGACCCCGCACCTGCCCCCGGTCCTGGACGCGCTGGCCCCCCTGGTCGGCCCGGACACCGGGGTGGTCACCGTGCAGAACGGGGTCGAGGCGCCGGAGCAGGTGGCGGCCCGGCTCGGCCGTGCCCGGGTGCTGCCCGGCCTGGCCCGGGTGGTCGCCACCCCCGCCGCGCCGGGCGAGGTGCGCTACCACGGTCCGCCGGGGGCGCTGGGCTTCGCGGAGTGGGACGGTGGCACGTCCGACCGGGTGCTCCGCCTGCGCGGGCTGCTGCGCGGGGCGGGGGTGGACGTGCTGGAACCGGGCGACATCTGGGCCGCGCTGTGGGCGAAGTTCCTGCTGGTGGTGCCCGTCGGCAGCCTCGGCGCGGCCACCGGCGGGGCGACGGTCGGCGAACTCCGTTCCCGTCCCGGCACCCGCCGGATGCTGGTCACGGGCATGCGCGAGATATACGAGACCGGAATTGCGCTCGGAATCGCGCTGCCGCCGGACGCGGTGGATACGGCGGTGGCGCTTATGGACCGGCAACCGGCGGACAGCACCACCTCGCTGCAAAGGGACATCCTCACCGGGAGACTGTCGGAGTTCGATGCCTGGACGGGTGCCGTCGTCCGACTGGCCGGGCGGGCCGGACGGCCGGCACCGCTGCACGGGATGCTGCACGAACTGCTCGCCACGCGCATATCCCGGACCGTCGGGCAGAAGTGAGGGTGGGCCGTCCGTCGGGTCCGGGCCAACGGCCGAGGTCAGTTCGGTGGTCCGTGCCCGGGAGGCCGTGACGCCGTTTCGGACCGGGGTCCCTTTGCCGTTCCCCGATGCGCGCGCCGTGCAATCATGGCGTCGAGACCGACCCTTCAGGAGATCCTGTGAATACCGCCGTACCCCAGACCGAAGACGCCGGTGCCGCTGCCTGCGCCGGGCCGACCGACACGCTCGGGACGTCCGCCGCGCAGGCCCGCAGCGCCGTGCTGGAGGAGCTGATCCGCAAGGACCCGGGGCGGTTCCGGGTGCTCACCGGGGACCGCCCCACGGGCCGCCTGCACCTCGGTCACTTCTTCGGCACGCTGCACAACCGGGTCCGGCTCCAGGAACTCGGGGTGGAGTTGTTCGTGGTCATCGCGGACTACCAGGTCCTCACCGACCGCGACGTGGCGGACAATCTGCTCCAGCACGTCGAGGAACTGGTCCTGGACTACCTGGCCATCGGGGTGGACCCGGCCCGCAGCACGATCTTCACGCACGGGGCGGTGCCGGCACTCAACCAGTTGATGCTGCCGTTTCTCAGCCTGGTCTCGGTGTCGGAACTCAACCGCAATCCCACCGTCAAGGACGAGATCGCACACTCGCGGCAGTCCGCCGTCAGCGGGTTGATGTTCACCTATCCCGTCCACCAGGCCGCCGACATCCTGTTCTGCAAGGCGAATCTGGTTCCGGTCGGCCAGGACCAACTTCCGCACCTCGAACTCACCCGGACGATCGCCCGTCGTTTCAACGACCGGTACGGCGCCGGTTCGGTGGTGTTCCCCCAGCCCGACGCGTTGTTGTCGAGCGCCCCGCTGCTGCTCGGCACGGACGGCACCAAGATGAGCAAGAGCCGGAACAACGCCATCACGCTCGCCGCCACCGTCGACGAGACCGCCCGGCTGGTCAAGGGGGCGAAGACGGACTCGGAGCGGCACATCAGCTACGACCCGGCCACCCGCCCGGAGGTGTCGTCGCTGCTGCTGCTGGCGGCCCTGTGTCAGGGGCGCAGCCCGGAGCAGGTGGCCGCCGACATCGGGTCGGCGGGGGCGGCGGCGCTCAAGAAGGTCGTCACCGAGTCGGTCAACGAGTACCTGGCCCCGATCCGGGCCCGCCGGGCCGAGTACGGGCAGGACCGGGCCCACCTGCGGGCCGTCCTGAGCGAGGGCAACGAGCGGGCGCGGGCGGTGGCCGACGCCACCCTCGCCGAGGTGCGGGCGGCGATGAACACCTGCTACTGACGCCGACCGTGGCCGGTGGCGTGCCCGAGGGGGTGCCGCCGGCCGGGCCGGCCCCCGGGGTGGGGGCCGGTCGCGTCGCCGACGACAGCACCCGTGCTCAGACCTTGCGGGCCACCCCACCGACGATCGTGTGGTAGGTGGCGGTCTGCCTGGTGTCCTCCTCGCCGTCCGGATGCCATTCGGCCAGCGGGACCAGCCCGGGCGGGACCAGCTCCAGGCCGCCGAAGAAGCTCAGGATCTCGTCGCGGGTGCGCCACCGTCCGGTGCCCAGCGTCTCGTTGAAGACCTTCTCCACCGCCCGCGCCTTCGCCGAGACCTCCGGCTGGGCCGCACCCGGGTCGTAGAAGTGCGAGATGGCCAGGTAGCTGCCGGAGGGGAGGGCGTCGATCAGCCGGCGGGCCACCCCGGCGGGGTCGTCGTCGTCGTGCAGGTGGTGCAGGATCGCCAGGAGCAGCAGCCCGACCGGCTGGTCGAAGTCGATCAGCTTGCGGTCGCGCATCTCCGCCAGCAGCTCGTCCGGCTGCCGCACGTCGGCCCCGACCACGGTGGTGGTCCGGGCGTCGGCGAGCAGGGCGCGCCCGTGGGCGAGGGCCATCGGGTCGTTGTCCACGTAGACCACCCGGGCGTCCGGGTCGACCTGGTGGGCGATCTCGTGCACGTTGCCCCGGGTGGGCAGGCCGGAGCCGAGGTCGAGGAACTGGCGGATGCCGGCTTCGGCGGCCAGGTAGCGGACCGACCGGCGCAGGAAGGCCCGGCAGGCCCGCCCGGCCTCCGGACCGTCCGGGGTGACCTGCATCGCCATCTGGGCGGCGTGCCGGTCGACCGCGAAGTTGTCCTTGCCGCCGAGGTAGTAGTCGTACACCCGGGCGATGCTGGGTCGGGTGGTGTCGACGCCCGGCGGCGCCGCCTTGTCGCTCGTCAACGCTTCGATCCCTCCGAACAGGGCCATGGTCGGTGAATACTGGCGGGGAGACCACGACACCCATGGCTGCCGAACCGGTGCCGGCCCACGACGTGGGTCGGATCTGCCCTGAGGGTAGATGAGCGCGCTCCCAACGTCGATTCCGCCTCTGTCGGTAACGCGGCAGGTGGGCACGAATCGGAACCGTCGGTGCGTCCCGTGGCCCCGTTCGGGGTCCACAGTCGATCGGTCCACGATGGTCGGCGGCGGAACGTCGGACCGGCGGCGGCGACAGGGCGTCCCGGAACGACCGGACGGCCCCCGGGGACTCCATCGACCGGGCCCGATCAGCATGTGGACTCCGCCGACGGTCGCTGTCCGGCGACGGCGGGCAATCGGGCCACATTGACCAGCATCTTAGTGAGAAATCCGGATCCCGGCCGGGATCGGCGGATCGTCACCCATGCGGTGGGGTGGTTCCTAATTTATGCTCCCCATGATGCATCGATACCGGTAGATCAGTTCCGGTGCCACCACCCCGCGACCGCCGACGACGGCGGGTCCGTTCGCCGATCGGAGTTCCCGATGGTCCTGCAACCGGCCGCCACCGCGCTGGCCAGCCTGCTGCTCGCCCTGCCCGCCGCCGTCCCGGCGGGCCCCGACACCGCGCCCGCCCTGTCGACCGGGCAGTCCGCCGTCCTGGCCGGTCCGCCCGGCGCACCGCCCGGTGTCTGCCCGGCCGGCACCGGCTACGGCCCGCCGCTGCCGTCGACCTCGGTCACGGCCACGAAGATCCGGGGCGGCTTCGCGTTCCTGGAGGGGCCCGTCTGGATCGCCGACCGGGGCTACCTGCTCTTCTCCGACATGGCCGCGCCGACCGGGTCGGAGTGGGTCCAGCCGTCGACGATCCGGCGGTTCACCCCGCCGGCCACCTTCGACACGTTCCTCGGCAACGCCGGTAGCAACGGGCTCGCGCTCACCCCCGACGGGCAGCAGCTCGTCGCCGCCACGCACGACCAGCGCAGCGTCTCGACGTACCGGCTCGACAACCTGGCCCGGGGGGTCGTCGCCGGCAACTACCAGGGCCGGGCGTTCAACTCGCCCAACGACGTGGCGGTCCGCTCGGACGGTGTCGTCTACTTCACCGACCCCAACTTCCAGCGGGGCAACCGCCCCGACCAGATGAGCGGGCGGACCAGCGTCTTCCGCGTCTCGGGCGGCCAGGTGTCGCTGGTCGACGACGCGCTGCGCCAGCCCAACGGCATCGCGCTCTCCCCGGACGGCAGCACCCTCTACGTCGGCGCCTACGGCGAGAACAAGATCTACAAGTACGCCGTCCAGCCCGACGGCAGCACCGGCCCCCGCAGCGTGTTCGTCAACTACGTCGGCGGCCCGGACGGCGGCACGATCGACTGCGCCGGCAACGTCTACTGGACCTCCGGCGGCGACGGGCTGGTGCACGTCTACTCGCCCACGGGCAGCCAGCTCGGCACGATCCGCTCCGGCGTGAGCGGCACCACCAACGTGGCGTTCGGCGGGTCCGACCGGCGCACCCTCTTCGTCACCTCGGGCCGGACGAACGACTCCGGGCTGTACAGCGTGCGGCTCAACGTGCCCGGCTACCCGTACTGACCACTACCGGGCTTCCAGGAAGGGACCTATCGCGTGCGATCCAGTCTTCGCCATCCCCGTCGCCTCGTCGGCCTCGCGCTGCTGACCAGCGCCTGCACCGTCCTGGCCGGCGCACCCGTCACCGCCGGCCCACCGGCCACGCCGGGCGGGACGACCCTCGTCCGGGCCGCCGCCGACACCCGGCCGCCCACCGCGCCGGGCTACCTGCGCAGCACCCGGCTGACCTGTCAGTCGGTCACGCTCGCCTGGTCGGCGTCCCGGGACGACGTCGGGGTCGCCTACTACGACATCTACCACGACGGCCAACTGGTCACCTCGGTCGCCGGCAACACGCTCACCGCCACCCTCTCCGTCGCGCAGGGCGTCACCTGGGGGTGGTACGTCAACGCCCGGGACGCCGCCGGCAACGTGTCGCAGGCCAGTGCCACGCTCTCCGTGACGCCGCCGTTCTGCCAGTCGGACACCCAGCGGCCCACCACCCCGACCAACCTCGCCGCCACCGCCAACGGCACCGACGTGACCCTGACCTGGACGGCGTCCACCGACAACGTGGCGGTCACCCGGTACGACATCCTGCGCGGCGGGGTGACGGTCGGCTCGGTCACCGGCACGGCCGGCAACCCGCCGGCGACCTCGTTCACCGACACCGGGCTGGCCGCCGACACCGAGTACCGCTACACGGTCGTCGCCCGGGACGCGCAGGGCAACACCTCCACGGCGAGCAGCGCGGTGACCGTGCGTACCGGGTCGGCCTGCACCAGTGCGGTCTGCGGCACCACGGTGGTCACCACCGAGCGGGACCTGCCGTGGGGGCTGGTGCAACTGCCCGACGGCACGGTGCTCTACGGCCGGCGTGACCTGTTCGACGTCGTCGCGATGAACCCGGACGGCAGCAACAAGCGCAGCATCGGCACGGTGCCCAACGTGGCCGGCACCAACGGCGAGGGCGGGGTGCTCGGGCTGGCCGTGTCGTCGAGCTTCGCCACCGACCGGTGGTTGTACATCTACCACACCACCACGACCGACAACCGGATCGTCCGCATCCGCTACGACGGGACGTTGCAGACCGGCACGGTGCAGGTGCTGCTGACCGGCATCCCGCGCAACAAGTACCACAACGGCGGGCGGCTGCGGTTCGGCCCGGACGGGATGCTCTACGCCGCCACCGGCGACGGGCAGAGCCCGGACCGTGCCCAGGACGTCAACGACCTGGGCGGCAAGGTGCTCCGGATCCGCCCCGACGGCACCGTGCCGTCGGACAACCCGTTCGGCAACGCGGTCTGGAGCTACGGGCACCGCAACCCGCAGGGGCTGGCGTTCGACTCCCGGGGCCGGCTCTTCGAGCAGGAGTTCGGCAACAACGTCATGGATGAGACCAACATCATCGTCCGGGGCGGCAACTACGGGTGGCCGGCCTGCGAGGGCACCACGGGCAGCTGCGCCAACCCGAACTTCATCGCCCCGATCCGCACCTACCCGGTGGCCGAGGCGTCGTGCAGCGGCCTGGCCATCGTCCGGGACGTGCTCTACCTCGGCTGCCTGCGGGGCAACCGGATGTACCGGGCGGTGATCAGCGGGAACACCCTCACCGACGTGCAGCAGTACTTCGTCGGCACGTACAGCCGGCTGCGGACCGTCGAGCCGACCCTCGACGGGAACCTGTGGCTGACCACGAGCACCGGCGGTGACAAGGACAGCATCCCCAACAACAGCAACGAGCGGATCCTCAAGGTGACCCTGGGCAGGTAGCCGGGGTGACCCTGGGCAGGTGGCCGGGCGCGCTCTGCGTACCGGCCGCGACGGCACACCGGCCGGCCCACCACCTGCGGTGCGGTCGCCGACCACCCCGGTCGGCGACCGCACCGCCCCGGTACGGAACCGGCGGTCAGCCGTGTCCACAATGGTGGCACGGCTCGGCGTAGCCTGAATCGGACGTGATTTCCGTCCACCGTGACGAGATCGTCGCGTGCCGTCAATCTGTGGTGAAAGAGGCGAACCCGGCTGTGTCGACCCAGCAGACCTCGCAGGACAATCCGCTCGCGGATTTCGGTCCCAACGAGTGGATCGTCGACGAGATGTACCAGCGTTATCTGGCCGATCCGGCGAGCGTCGACCATGCCTGGCACGACTTCTTCGCCGACTACCGACCGGGGGCGGGCGCGACCGTCCCGCCGCCGGGCCCGACCACCCCGCCCTCGGGCCCTGCCGTCCCGCCCTCGGGCCCGACCACCCCGCCTCGGGAGGCGGTCGCTGCGGATACGACGCCGGCCGCGGACGCCCGTGCCGGGGCGGCGACCGGAGCGGGCGCACCGACTCCGCCGACCGCCCGGTCCGGGAAGGCTCCCGCGTCGGGTGAGCGGTCCGGGTCGTCCACTGAGCGGTCCGGGTCGGCCACTGAGCGGTCCGGGTTGGCCGGCGAGCGGTCCGGCGGAACCCGGGCGGCCGGTGGGGAGACGTCAGGCGGTGGCGCGGCGGGTGACCCGGCCACCGCCGCGAGCACGGTCCCGCTGCGCGGGGTCGCGGCCCGCATCGTGCAGAACATGAACAGCTCGCTGCACGTGCCGACCGCCACCAGTGTCCGCGCCGTGCCGGCCAAGCTGCTGGTGGACAACCGCATCGTGATCAACAATCATCTCGCCCGGGGCCGGGGCGGCAAGGTCAGCTTCACCCACCTGATCGGCTGGGCGCTGGTGCGCGCGGTCGTCGCGCATCCCGAGATGAACAACTCCTACGCCGAGGTGGACGGCAAGCCGGCGCTGGTGCGGCCGGAGCACGTCAACCTGGGTATCGCCATCGACCTGGCCCGGCCGGACGGCACCCGCACCCTGGTCGTACCGTCGATCAAGAAGTGCGAAAGCATGGACTTCCGGCAGTTCTGGCAGGCGTACGAGGACGTGGTCCGGCGGGCCCGGCGCGGCGAGCTGACCATGGAGGACCACTCGGGCACGACGATCTCGCTGACCAACCCGGGCGGCATCGGCACCGTGCACTCGGTGCCCCGGCTGATGCCCGGCCAGAGCGCGATCATCGGCGTCGGCGCGATGGAGTACCCGGCGCCGTACTCGGGGATGTCCGACGAGACCCTGGCCGACCACGGCATCAGCAAGGTCACCACGTTGACCAGCACGTACGACCACCGGGTGATCCAGGGCGCGCAGTCCGGCGAGTTCCTCAAGACGGTGCACGAACTGCTGCTCGGCGGGCACGGCCTGTACGACGACATCTTCACCTCGCTGCGTATCCCGTACGAGCCGGTGCGCTGGATGCGGGACGTGGCCCGGACCTCCGAGGGGCAGATCGACAAGGCCGCCCGGGTGATCGAGCTGATCCACGCCTACCGGGTGCGCGGGCACCTGATGGCCGACACCGACCCGCTCGAGTTCACCATCCGCCGGCATCCCGACCTGGACGTCCTGCAACACGGCCTGACCCTGTGGGACCTCGACCGGACCTTCCCGGTCGGTGGCTTCGCCGGCCGGCAGAAGATGCGGCTGCGCGACGTGCTCGGCGTCCTGCGGGACACCTACTGCCGCCGGGTCGGCATCGAGTACATGCACATCCAGGAGCCGGAGGAGCGGCGCTGGATCCAGGAACGCATCGAGATCAGGTACACCAAGCCGGACCCGGACGAACAGCAGCACCTGCTCAACCGGCTCAACGCCGCCGAGGCGTTCGAGACCTTCCTGCAGACCAAGTACGTCGGCCAGCGCCGCTTCTCGCTGGAGGGCGGCGAGTCGCTGATCCCGCTGCTCGACGAGGTGCTCCAGGCCTGCGCCGAGGGCGGCTTCCACGAGCTGGTCATCGGCATGGCCCACCGGGGCCGGCTCAACGTGCTCGCCAACATCGTCGGCAAGCCGTACGAGAAGATCTTCAACGAGTTCGAGGGCCAGATGGACCCGGACTCGGCGCACGGCTCCGGCGACGTGAAGTACCACCTCGGGCAGACCGGCAGGTACACCACGCCCGACGGCCAGCACTGCACCACCGTCAGCGTGGTGGCCAACCCGTCGCACCTGGAGGCCGTCGATCCGGTGCTGGAGGGCATCGTCCGGGCCAAGCAGGACCGGCTCGACCTGGGCCTGGAGGGCTACACCGTGCTGCCGGTGCTGGTCCACGGTGACGCCGCGTTCGCCGGCCAGGGGGTCGTCGCCGAGACGCTCAACCTGTCCCAGCTGCGTGGCTACCGCACCGGCGGCACCGTGCACGTGGTGGTCAACAACCAGGTCGGCTTCACCACCGCCCCCGAGTACAGCCGTTCGTCGCTCTACTGCACCGACGTGGCCCGGATGATCCAGGCACCGATCTTCCACGTCAACGGCGACGACCCGGAGGCGGTGGTCCGGGTCGCCCGGTTGGCCTTCGAGTACCGCCAGGCGTTCAACAAGGACGTCGTCATCGACCTGGTCTGCTACCGCCGCCGTGGGCACAACGAGGGCGACGACCCGTCGATGACCAACCCCCGGATGTACGAGATCATCGATGCCAAGCGCAGCGTCCGGAAGATCTACACCGAGGAGTTGATCGGCCGGGGCGACATCACGGTCGAGACCGCGCAGCAGCAGCTCGGCGAGTATCAGGCCGAGCTGGAGCGGGTCTTCAAGGCCAGCCGGGACGCGGCCGGCGCGCCGTCGCGGGCCCGCCCGTCCTGGTCCGCGGAGCCCGAGCCGCAGGTCGACACCGCCGTCGACCCGTCGGTCGTCCGTGCGGTCGGCGAGGCCCACCTGCACCTGCCGGAGGGGTTCACCGCGCACAAGCGGGTCCAGCAGGTGTTGCAGCGGCGGGCACGCATGGCGGTCGAGGGCGGTATCGACTGGGGCTTCGGCGAGCTGGTCGCCTTCGGCTCGCTGCTGGGCCAGGGCGTCACCGTCCGGCTGGCCGGCCAGGATTCGCGACGCGGCACGTTCACCTCGCGGCACGCCGCGGTCGTCGACGCGGCCACCGGTGAGTCGTACCTGCCGCTGTCCCGCCTGGCCAGCGGCGACGCCCGGTTCTTCGTGCACGACTCGCTGCTGAGCGAGTACGCCGCCATGGGCTTCGAGTACGGCTACTCGGTGGAGAACCCCGAGGCGCTGGTGCTCTGGGAGGCGCAGTTCGGTGACTTCGCCAACGGCGCGCAGTCCATCATCGACGAGTTCCTCTCCTCCGGTGAGCTGAAGTGGGGTCAGCGGTCGTCGCTGGTGCTGCTGCTGCCGCACGGGCAGGAGGGGCAGGGGCCGGACCACTCGTCCGGGCGGCCGGAACGCTTCCTGCAACTGTGCGGGCAGGACAACATGCGGGTCGCCATCCCCAGCACCCCGGCCAACTACTTCCACCTGCTGCGCCGGCAGGCCCTGTCGGCCAAGCGCAAGCCGCTGGTGGTCTTCTCGCCGAAGTCGTTGCTGCGGCACCGGCTCTGCGTCTCGGAGGTTGCGGACTTCACCGGCGGCGGCTTCCGACCGGTGCTGGACGACGGCGGGCCGGGTGTCGAGTCGCCGGCCGCCGAGACGGTCAGGCGGGTGCTGCTCTGCTCCGGAAAGGTCTACTACGACCTGGTGCAGGCCCGTGCCGACCGCGGCATTGGCGACACCGCCATCGTCCGGTTGGAGCAGCTCTACCCGCTACCGGTCGAGGAACTCAAGGCGGTGCTCGACCGGTACCCCCGTGCGGAGGACGTCGCCTGGGTGCAGGAGGAGCCGGCGAACCAGGGCGCCTGGTCGTTCGTGGCGCTCAACCTGGTGGAGCACCTGGACGGGGTGCGGCTGCGCCGCATCTCCCGCCCGGCCGCCGCCGCCCCGGCGGTCGGCTCCGCCAAGCAGCACGAGGTCGAGCAGGCCGCGATCATCGACGCGGCGCTGCCGCAGCCCTGAGGCACGGGTGACGAAGGGACGGGGCGGCCCGCTGGTGTGGCGGGCCGCCCCACCCCCGGTGCGGGTCGCCGGTGCGGGTACCGGTGGGACGCGGGCGACCGCCCCGGTCCCCGGGGACGCCGACTGACGGCACGGTCGCGGCACCGCCGACGCGGCGGCACCCGGAGCGGACGGGTATGAACGCGCCGGCCCGTCCGGGTGCCCGGTCGCCTTCCGCCGGGAGGCCGGCGGTGAGGCCGAACTGGACCAGGTCAGCGACAAGTATTTACAATGGTCGTTGTTAACGCTCACACCCGTCCCGGTGCCGAGGCCGCCCCGTCCTGTCGGGGCGGCGATCGGCGTGTGCCCGGCGGGACCCGGCGGTCGCTGGCCGTCCGGTCCGGCCGATCCGCGTCACCGGCGTGCCGCCCCTCACCACGGCGGCCGTCCGACCGGCCCACGCCCTCGGCCAGCTCCACCGATCCAGGGGAGAAGTCCATGCGAACGAGGGCACGATGGCTCGCGGCGCTCGCCGTACTCGGCGTCATGACCGCCGGGGTGGTGACACCGACCGGCCCCGCCCACGCCGAATCCAACGGCGGGGTACGGGTCATGCCGCTCGGCGACTCCATCACCGAGGGCACCCAGGTGCCCGGCGGCTACCGGATCGGGCTCTGGCAGCGCCTGGCCGCCGGCCGTTACACGATCGACTTCGTCGGATCGCAGTTCAACGGGCCGGCCAGCCTGGGTGACCACGACCACCAGGGGCACCCCGGCTGGCGCATCGACCAGATCGACGCGAACATCGTCGGCTGGCTGAACACCCAGCGTCCGCAGACCGTGCTGCTGCACATCGGCACCAACGACATCCTCCAGAACTACAACGTGGGCACCGCGCCGAACCGGCTCTCCACCCTGATCGACAAGATCACCACCACCGCACCCACCGCCGAGGTGTTCGTCGCTCAGATCATCACGCTCTCCAACGGCAACCAGGCGGCGGCCGCGCGCACCTTCAACGCGGCGATCCCGGGCATCGTGCAGAGCAAGGTGAACGCCGGCAAGCGGGTGCACCTGGTCGACATGCAGAGCGCCCTGACCACCGCCGACCTGATCGACGGCATCCACCCCACCTCCGGCGGCTACGACAAGATGGCCGCCCGCTGGTACAGCGCCCTGCAGTCGGTGCCCGGCAGCATCGGCAACCCGGGCAACAGCGGCGGACAGACCACCACGATCGTGGGCACCCCGTCGGGCCGGTGCGTCGACGTGCCCGGCTCCGCCACCACCAACGGGCTCCAGTTGCAGCTCTGGGACTGCCACGGCGGCACCAACCAGCAGTGGACGTACACCTCCGGTCGGGCGTTGACAGTGCTCGGCACCAAGTGTCTGGACGCCGCCGGCTACGGCACCACCCCGGGCACCCTCGTCACCACGTACGACTGCCACGGCGGCACCAACCAGCAGTGGAACGTCAACGCCAACGGCACCATCACCGGCGTGCAGTCCGGCCTCTGCCTCGACGCCAACGGCGGGGCCACCGCCAACGGCACGAAGCTCGTCCTGTGGACCTGCAACGGCCAGGCCAACCAGCAGTGGAGCCGGCGGTAGCCCGCAGCCCCGTCCAACGAAGGAGATGCCTGAAGTGACGCTACCGACAGATCGACCCCCGACCCCGCCTCCGGCCGGCCGCCGGACCTCCGTGGCCCGGTCCGTGAGCTGGCTCTCGGCCGGCCTCGCGGTGCTCCTCGGCCTCGTGGTGACCGCGACCGCGCCGCACGCCGCGGTGGCGGCGGCGGACAACCCCTACCAGCGTGGCCCGGACCCGACCCCGGCCAGTGTGGCCGCCACCCGGGGGCCGTTCGCCACCACGCAGGCGACCGTGCCGGCGGGCAACGGCTTCAACGGCGGGTTCGTCTACTACCCGACCGACACCAGCCTGGGCACCTGGGGCGCGGTGGCGATCGTGCCCGGGTACTCCGCCCTGTTCGCCAACGAGGAGGCCTGGATGGGCCCCTGGCTGGCGTCCTTCGGGTTCGTGGTGCTCGGGATCGAGACCAACAGCCGGACCGACGGCGCCGACGCCCGGGCCACCCAGCTGCTCGCGGGGCTGGACTACCTCACCCGGACCAGCCCGGTGCGCAGCCGGGTGGACCCCAACCGGCTCAGCGTGATGGGCCACTCCGCGGGTGGAGCCGGCACCCTGCTGGCCGCGCTGCGGCGGCCGTCGCTGCGGACCGCGGTCGGCCTCGCCCCCGGTACGCCCGGCAACAACCTGAACATGTCCACCACCCAGGTCCCCACCCTGCTCCTGTCGGGGCAGAACGACGGCACGGTCACCCCGTCCTACGTGCAGGGCATCTACAACACGCTGCCCGCCGGGGTGGAGCACGCCTGGGCGGAGCTGGCCGGCAACGACCACCTGTCGTTCACCAGGTCGAACCCGACCGAGATGCGGCTGCTGATCCCCTGGCTCAAGATCTTCCTGGACTACGACACCCGCTACACGCAGTTCCTCTGCCCGCTGGCGAACAGCACCGGCGTCTCCCGGTACAGCTCCACCTGCCCGCTGGTGCCGCCGGGCGGGCCGACGATCCCGGCCACCCCGCCGGCGACGACGACCCCACCCCCCACCACGCCGCCGCCGACCACGCCACCCCCCACCACGCCACCGCCGACCACGCCGCCGCCCACGACCCCGCCGCCCGGCACCGCCTGCACCGCGACGTACCGCACGATCGGCTCGTGGTCGGGTGGCTTCCAGGGCGAGGTCACGGTGACCGCCGGCAGCGCCGCCGTCGACGGCTGGACCACCCGTTGGCAGTTGGCCGGCGGACAGGCCATCAGCCAGGTCTGGAACGGCACGCTGAGCACCAGCGGCACCACCGTGACCGTGCGCAACGCGACCTACAACGGCACCCTCGCCCCCGGCACCTCGACGACCTTCGGCTTCCTCGGCACCGGCACGCCGACCAGCCCGTCGCCGACCTGCACCAGCCCCTGAGCGCCACGGCCGCCCACCCGACCTCGCGTCGGGTGGGCGGTCCCGGGCGACCGTCCGGTCGTCGGTCGCAGGGCGTTCACAGCTGATCCACAGCCGACTGCGAGGCCGTTCCCCACCATGTCCCGTACGAACAGTGCGTGAATACCCCGATGTCCAGGGTGCTCGTCGTGGACGACGATCCGAACCTGCGGATGCTGCTCTCGGCGACGTTGGGCAGACACGAGTTCGAGGTCCGGGTGGCCGCCGACGGCCGGGAGGCGCTGGTCGTGGCAGCGGACTTCGACCCGCACCTGGTGGTGCTCGACGTGATGCTCCCGGACGTGGACGGTTTCCAGGTCGCCCGCAGCCTGTGGGCCGGGCCGGGCCCCGGGGTGCCGGTGCTGTTCCTCACCGCCCGCGACGAGCTGGCCGACCGCATCGCCGGGCTGGCCGCCGGGGCCGACGACTACGTCACCAAGCCGTTCAGCCTGGAGGAGCTGGTGCTCCGGGTGCGGGCGGTCCTACGGCGGTGCGGGGCTGACCGACAGGCGCGGGACGACGGCCTGCTGTGCTTCGCCGACCTGGAACTGGACGAGGAGGCCCACGAGGTGCGCCGGGGCGGGCACCCGGTGCCGTTGTCGCCCACCGAGTTCAACCTGCTGCGGTTCCTGCTCGCCAACTCGGGCCGGGTGGTCAGCAAGGCGCAGATCCTCGACGGGGTGTGGCACTACCGCTTCGGCGGCGACGGCCGGATCGTCGAGTCGTACGTCCACTGCCTGCGCAGGAAGATCGACCGTTGGGACCCGCCCCTGATTCACACCGTCCGGGGTGTCGGTTACGCGTTGCGGCTGCCGCCGGGACCCACGGCGACCTCTCCTCCGGGGTGAGGCGTCCCCTGCCAGGCGGGCACGGGATGGAAGTGCCGGCGCAGGGTGCGTCGCCAGCGCCCGGCGGGCAGTTCGGGGTCGAGCGCGGCCAGACCGGTCGCGTACTTGGAGATGGCCACCGGGCGGTGCCCCTGCCGCCAGAGCAGCCGGTCGACGTGGGAGGCGGTGGAGCCGGTCTTGGTCTCGATGATGGCCAGCTCGGGCAGCGCCAGCCGACGGCCGCGCCGGTCCTCCCAGCGCAGCGCGACGTCGATGGTCGCCCGGCTGGCGGTCGCCGGCAGGTAGAGCGTGCTGCGCAGGTAGCTGGTGGTGAGGGTCGGCGAGAAGGCCAGGTCGGGCCCGGTGCTCAGCGCCGCGAGCACCCCGTCGACGAACGACCGGCCGGGGGCGAGGGTGCCGCTGTCGTCGGGGCGGTAGGGCAGGCGCTCCTTGACCGTGCCGCCCCGGGTGCCCTCCGTCTTCACCTCCAGCCAGCACAGGCCGGAGTCCAGGTAGGTCCGCGTCCTGATCTTGAAGCGGCGTCGGCGTCGGCGGGCGGTGAGCCGGAAGCTGACCAGGTCGGCGGTGTCGAAGTAGATCGACTCGTAGCGGAACGCGCGCCTGCCGTCGATCTCCAGCACCTGGTCGGTGTGGTCGAGCCCGGCGAGCAGGCGCGGCAGTTCGGCCAGCGGCAGGAGGTACTTGCGGTCGAACCGGGTCTGTAGCGCGGCGCGCTCGGTCAGTTCCGCGAGCCCGATCGGCGTGAGCTGGGCCAGCGCCGTGACGGACGGGTCGACGGCGGTCACCGGGCCGCGCCCGCGTCGACCGGTCGCCGCCCGCCGGTGGCGGTGACCCTGGGCCGCGAGTAGCGGACGTCCACGACCGTGGTGTCGTTGACCAGGTCGACCCGCTCGACGTTGACGTTGTGCACCCGGGCGCCCAGCAGTTGCTCCAGGTGCGCGGTGAGGGCGACCGAGTCGGTGACCGCGCTGTCCAGCACGATGACGTGCCGCCGGTACCGGCGCAGCAGCCGGGGATGGTCCCCGACGAACATCACGGCGAGGATCAGCGCCGTCAACGCGCCGACCGTCCAGACCGAGGTGCCGGCGAGCGGGCCGAGGATGCCGAGCGCGAGCGCCGAGAAGTAGTACGCCACCTCGTGCTGGTCGAGTTCCGTGGAGCGGAGCCGGATGATCGACAGCACGCCGAAGAGGCCCAGCCCGAGCCCGGCACCGACGGTGCTGCTGCTCAGTGAGCTGGCCACCGCGAAGACGCCGACGTTGACGCCGAGGTAGGCCACCACCAGGTCCCGCCGTCGGTGGCGCGGGAAGTACAGCGCGAAGACGAGCAGGACCACGGCGACCAGGTCCATTCCGGCCAGGACCAAGCGGGACATGTTTGCTCCTTGGGGTGTCCGCCGGCCGTTTCCCACGTACGGCGTCCGGCGGTGGGGCATCGGATCTGGCAGTGGTGCACCGGCGGGGCCGACGGCGGACACCGTCGGCCCCGCCGGGTTGCGGTTCGGACCCGACCGGGCCCGAACCGCGACGCCCGGGGGCTCAGTACCGCCCGTACTTGCCGGCGGTGACACCGGTCAGCACCCGGGTGGCCCCGGTGATGCTGCCGCCGGTGTAGAGACCGCCGACGTTGGTGCCGGTCACGCTGCCGCCGGTGTAGATGTCGTACCGCTGGCCGTTGGTGATCCGGTTGGACGAGAAGACGACCTCCCGCACGGTGGCCGAGGTCCGGTAGGAGCCCAGCACTGTGCTGCCGGACACGACGTGCACGATGGTGTTGGCGGCCAGGTTGGCGTTGAACCGGGGGGCCACCCAGCCCTGGCCGGTGTTCGGCACCGCCCGGAACACGGCCAGTGAGGTCAGCGCCGCGCCCACCACCGTGCCGCCGGTGAAGGAGATCGGGCCGTCGGCGTCGATCGCGCCCTCGCCGCCGCCCCGGGTGCTGGAGCCCCGGGCCACCACGGTGCCGCCGGCGAAGGTGAGCGACCCGTTGGAGTCGAAGCCGTCCGTGCCGCCGGTGGCCACCACCGTGCCGCCGGTGACCTTGATGAACGCGATCGCGGACGGTTCCATGTGGCCGAGGCCCTCCTCGGCGGCGTTGACCGCGTCGTCGCTGGCCACGACCGTGATGTTGCCGCCGCTGATGGTGGTCTGGAGCCCTTCCAGCGCCTCGTACGACCGGGTGACGTTGATGGTGCCGCCGGAGATGTTCAGGACGTTCTCACCCTTGATGGCGTCGTCGGCGACCGAGGCCGTGATGGTGCCGTTGGTGATGGTGAGCACGCCCTTGCCGGCCTCGGTGTCGTTGGACTTGAGCCCGTCGCCGCCGGACGAGGTCACGGCGATCGTGCCGCCGTTGACGGTGAGCGAGTCCTTGCCCCGGATCGCGTCGTCCACCGCGTTGACGGTGATGGTGCCGGACTGGACGACCAGGTCGTCCTTGCTGACGATGCCGTCGGCGTGGTTGGCGCGCACGGTCAGCGCGCCGGTGCCGCCGATGGTCAGGTCGGCGGCGCTGAACAGGGCGGCGTCCGGCTCGCCGGTGTTGGTGTACGTCGCCGCGTCGGTGAGGTTGTTGCTGGTGCCGGCCGCCAGCGTGAGGGTGACCGCGCTGGCGTTCGTCACGTACAGCGGCGAGGAGGTGGAGTTGGTGATCGAGGCCCCGGCGAGGACGATTTCCACGGTGCCGGTGACGGCGGTGTCGACCTTGACGTAGCCGTTGTTCAGCGTGCCCCTGATCTCGTAGGAGCCGGGCGCGGTGATGGTGACGGCGCTGCCGGCGACGGTGACGTTGCTGCCGGTGACGCTCGCGCTGGAGCCGTTGAGGGTGATCGTTGCGGTCGCGGCGGCGACGGCGGCGACGGCGAGCGGGCCGGCCAGCAGGGTGGCGGTGAGGCCGGCCAGGACGGCGGTACGGCGTGCGGTGGCTGTCATGGGGGTCCTGTTCCTCGGTGCGGGCGGAGGGGATGCGCGGGGCCCGGGCGCGGTGCGACGCCTCGACGGCCGGCCGTCGGCAAGGTGAACGGCGGATGAACGAGGCGTGGCATCGACGATGGTAAATGAGATTCACCGCTCGCCGACAGTGCTGGAGCGGGAAATCGAAGCGCTTTCACCATTGCCAGCTGATTGACAGGTGATCCTGACGAAACTCTGAGCCGGGCGCACTTGACCGGCGAATCGGGAACCCGGCCGGATCGGTCGCGGCGTCGACGCTCAGATGGTGACGACCGTCTTCGCCCGGGCGTGCCCGCCTTCGAGACGGGCGATGGCGCGGGGCACCTCGGACAACACGCAGGTCCGGTCGATGACCGGGGTGAGGCGGCCGGCCTCGGCGTACGCGCGGAGCACGTCGAGGTGCTCCCGCCCGGGGGTCGCGGTCAGGACGACGATGCGCTGCCGGACGAAGGGGGCCAGCAGCCGCCCCCGGGCGAGGAGCCGGACCGGTCCGAGCAGGCTGCCGCCCCGGTACACCCCGCCGCCGGAGAGCACCAGCGTCCCGGTCGGGGTCAGGGCCCGTCGCAGCGCGCTGAGCGAACGGTTGCCGACCAGGTCGAACACCACGTCGTGCCGGCCGCCCCGGGTGAAGTCCGCACGGGTGTGGTCGACGACGTGGTCGCAGCCGAGGGAGCGGACCAGCTCGACGTTGCGGGTGCTGCACACCCCGGTCACCGTCGCGCCGAGCGCCCGGGCGAGCTGGACGGCCAGGGTGCCGACGCCGCCGGAGGCGCCGTTGACCAGCACCCGCTGGCCGGGCGCGACCCGGGCCGCGTCGCGCAGCCCCTGCAGCGCGGTGACCCCGGCCAGCGGCAGGGCCGCCGCCTGCGGCGCGGTCAGGTTCGCCGGCCTCGACGCGACCAGGGTGGCGGGCACGCTCACGTACTCGGCGAACGCGCCGTCGGTGTCCCCGGCGTCACCGAACACGCTGTCGCCCGGGCCCAGGCCCCGCACGTCGACGCCGACGGCCTCGACCCGGCCGGCGAAGTCACGCCCCCGGATCCGGGCCCGGGGCCGCGTCGGGCCCAGGGCCAGCCGCGCCATCCGGGGATCGCCCCGCATCACGTGCCAGTCGTACGCGTTGAGCGCGGCGGCCTCGACCCGGACGAGCACCTCGTCGGCGGCGGGCACCGGCACGTCGACCTCGGCGAGGGTCAACGTCTCCGGCGGGCCGTACCGGTCCTGCACGATCGCCTTCACGGTTCCTCCTCAGGAGTGTACGGCGTACACCGCCGTGTCCCCACGGTAGGTGTACGCCGTACACCTGTCAATGCGGTTATGGTTTCCCTCGCCGACCGAGGACGGGAACCGAGATGGCCGAGCAGGCTGAGACGCTGCGCCGGACGCCGCTGAGCAGGGACCGCATCCTGCGCGCCGCCGTCACGCTCGCCGACGGGGCCGGCATCGAGTCGCTCAGCATGCGCAACCTCGCCCAGGAGTTGGGCGTCGTGCCGATGGCCCTCTACAAGCACGTGGCCAACAAGGACGAACTGCTCGACGGCATGATCGACGTGGTGGTCGGCGAGATCGAGCCGCTCACACCGGGCGTCGGCTGGCAACCCGCGATCCGTCGCCGGGTCCTCTCGGCCCGGCAGGTGCTACGCCGGCACCCCTGGGCGTCGCTGGCTATCGAGTCGCGGAGCACCGCGACGCCGGCCGTCCTCGGCTACCTCGACTCGATGATCGGGGCACTGCGGGCCGGCGGGCTCTCCGCCGACCTCACCCACCACGTCATGCACGCCCTGGGCAGCCGCATCCTGGGCTTCAGCCAGGAGTTGTTCGACGCGTCCCGGCAGGCAGGCCGGACCGGACCGACCGCCCCGACACCCCCGGCGCCCCTGCCGCCGGAGGTCGCGGCCCGGTTCCCGCACGTCGCGGAGATCGCCACCGCCGCCGCGCACGACACCGGCTCCGTCGTCGGGGCGGGCTGCGACGACCAGTTCGAGTTCGAGTTCGCGCTGGACCTGCTGCTGGACGGCATCGAACGGCTGCGCGCGCAGGGTTGGACGTCGACGCATTGATCCGCTGAGGTCGGCGCACCGGTCACCGGCGTGTCGAGCCGCAGCGCGCCCCGGTCCCGATATCGACAGGCGACCAGGTGAAAACGTTTTCGCCGGGCGCGTTCACCATTCTCTCGCGCCCACCATTTCCTGCTCTCCCAACATATAGCGCACGGGGGGACTTGCCGCAAGACCCGGGTCACCCCGCAGAATCGTCAGCCGTGGTCGCCACCTGCGGAAATGCATCACCACGATGCGCCGGCGACCCCATCACCAGCGGAAGGCGAAATGATGTCCACGTACCCGACGACATATTCGGGACCGCTGAACCACCCTGCCGCCGTCCTGCAGCCGGGGCCCACCGTCCCGGGGTCCTTACGATGAGCGGGCGGTACGTACGGGGGCTGCGTGAGGTCGACCCGACGCAGCGGGAACTGGTCGGCGGCAAGGGTGCCCACCTCGGCGGGCTGACCCGGCTCGACGGGGTCCGGGTGCCGGCGGGCTTCTGCGTGACGACGGACGCCTTCCGGCGGGTCACCGCGCTGGCACCGGGACTCGACGGGCAACTCGACCGGCTGGCCCGGCTGGCACCCACCGACCGGGCGGCGATCGGCGTCCTCAGCGCGCAGCTCCGCCGGACCATCGAGGGCGTCACCGTGCCCGACGACGTCGCGACGGAGGTCACCCGTGCCCTCGCAGCGCTCGGCGGGCACGGCGGGTACGCCGTGCGGTCCAGCGCGACGGCGGAGGACCTGCCGACCGCCTCCTTCGCGGGCCAGCAGGACAGCTACCTCAACGTGGTCGGCCCGGCCGCGGTCCTGCGGCAGATCAGCCGGTGCTGGGGCTCGCTGTTCACCGCACGGGCCGTCACCTACCGCCAGCGCAACGGCATCGACCACCGCCGGGTCGCGATGGCGGTGGTCGTCCAGCGGATGGTCCCCGCCGGGGCGGCGGGCGTCCTGTTCACCGCCGATCCCGTCACCGGCAACCGGCGGGTCTCCTTCGTGGAGGCCGGGTTCGGCCTCGGCGAGGCCCTGATCTCCGGACTGGTCGACGCGGACGTGTTCCGGGTCCGCGACGACCGCGTCGTCGCCCGGACGATCGCCGCCAAACGCCATGCCCTGCGCACCACGACGACCGGCGGGACGCGGGTGGTGGCGATCGACCCGCAGCGGCAGGACCAGCCGGCGCTGACCGACCCGCAGGTCGTCCGGCTGGCGCGGCTGGGCCGGCGGATCGAGGCGCACTTCGGCCAGCCGCAGGACGTGGAGTGGTGCCTGGTCGACGACGACTTCCAGATCGTCCAGACCCGGCCGGTCACCACGCTGTTCCCCGTCCCGGTGGCCGACGACACCGACAACCACGTCTACGTCTCCGTGGGCCACCAGCAGATGATGACCGACCCGATGAAACCCCTCGGGTACTCGATGTACCAGCTGATCGCCGCCCGGCCCATGTACGAGGCCGCCGGCCGGTTGTTCGCCGACGTGACGCCCGAGCTGGCGTCGCCGACCCGCCGGGCCGGCCTGCTGGCGGCCCTGGGCAGATCCGACCCGCTGATCGGGGACGCGTTGCGGACCGTCGTGGAGCGCGGTGACTTCGTCCGGGAGGTGCCGGACGAGAAGCCCGCCGGCCCGCCACCCGGTCCGGCGGCACCGCCCGTCGAGACCGATCCCGCGCTGGTCACCGAGCTGATCACCCGGATCGACGAGGCCAACGCCGCCCTGCGCCGCGAGATCCGGACGAAGTCCGGGCCGGCGCTGCTCGATGTCATCCGGACCGACTTCCCCCGGCTGACCCGCATGATGATCGACCCGAGGAGCATCCCGGTCATCATGGCCGGGATGGAGGCGGTCTGGTGGCTCAACGAGCACCTGCAGGAGTGGCTCGGTGAGCGCAACGCCGCCGACCCGCTCACCCAGTCCGTCCCGCACAACGTCACCTCGGAGATGGGGCTGGCCCTGCTGGACGTCGCGGACGCGATCCGGCCGTACCCGGAGGTCGTGGCCTTCCTGGGCCGGGTGGCGGACGACGGCGGGCCCGACCGGGAGCACGACGGCCCCGGCGGGCCGGACGACCTGCTGGCCGGGCTGGACCAGCTCGCCGGTGGCCGGGAGGCCCGGGTGGCCATCGCGTCCTGGCTCGACCGGTACGGCATGCGGGGGGTCGGCGAGATCGACATCACCCGGCCCCGCTGGCGGGAACGTCCCGCCATGCTGGTGCCGCTGATCCTGGGCAACATCAGGAACTTCGCGCCGGGGGCCGGCGGGCGGCACTTCGAGCAGGGCCTGCGGACGGCGCGGGACAAGGAGCGGGAGGTGCTGGAGCGGCTGCGGGCCCTGCCCGACGGCGGCGCGGACAAGGCCGACCGGACCAAACGGATGATCGACCGGGCCCGGACGTTCGTCGGCTACCGGGAGTACCCGAAGTACGGCATGGTCACCCGCACCTTCGCCTACAAGCAGGCGCTGCTGGCCGAGGCCGACCGCCTGGTGGCCGACGGTGTGCTGCGGGACCGGGAGGACATCTGGTACCTCACGTTCCCCGAACTCGACGAGGTCGTCCGCACCCGCCGGGTCGACGACGGGCTCATCCGCCGACGGATGGCGGAGCACCTGTCGTACCGGGCGCTCACCCCACCTCGGGTGCTCACCTCGGAGGGCGAGATCGTCGCCGGGACGTACCGGCGGGACGACGTGCCGGCCGGAGCGCTGGTCGGCCTGGCGGTCTCGGCCGGGACCGTCGAGGGTCGGGCGCGCGTCGTACGGGACATGGCACAGGCCGATATCGAACCGGGGGACATCCTCGTCACGCCGTACACCGATCCCAGCTGGACGCCGCTGTTCGTCACCGTGGCCGGGCTGGTGACCGAGGTCGGTGGCCTGATGACCCACGGCGCGGTGGTCGCCCGGGAGTACGGCCTGCCGGCCGTCGTCGGGGTGGTGGAGGCCACCCGGCTGATCCAGGACGGGCAGCGGATCTGCGTGCACGGCACCGACGGGTACGTCGAAATCCTCCCGTGAGCGGCCGCCGGTCGGGTGCCCGGGTCACGGGGCCGGGCACCCGACCAGCGCGGCGCTGATGGAGGTGGCGCACGCCCACCCCGTACCGTCAGCCGATCCGGATCGCCCCTGCCGGGCAGAGGTCGACGGCCCGCTGGACGCGGTCGCGCAACGCGGCCCGCGGTGCGGGGTCGCGTAGCAGCACCAGGCCGTCGGTGTCGTCCTGGTCGAAGACCTCCGGGGCGGTCAGGACGCAGTTGCCCGCCCCGCAGCACCGCTCCCGGTCGACGGCCACCCGCGGCGTCGTCTCCGCCGATGGCTGTCGTGGGGCGGGCGTCACCAGGTCACCGGGAGGGTGTCGAGGCCGAACACGATGGAGTCGTTGCGGGTGGTCAGCTCCTGCGGGTCCGCGGTGACCCGCAGGCCGGGGAAGCGGCGGGCCAGCTCCACCAGCGTGATGCGCAGTTCGGCACGGGCGAGGGGTTGCCCGATGCACTGGTGCACCCCGAACCCGAAGGCGACGTGCTGGTGGGCCTCCCGGTACGGGTCGAACTCGTCGGGGTCGTCGAAGACCTCGGTGTCCCGGTTCGCCAGGGCGATCAGGGCGATCACCCCGTCGCCGGCCCGGATCGTCCGGCCGCCGATCTCGACGTCCTCGGTGGCGACCCGGAACAGTCCGGTCCGCACGATGCTGAGGTAGCGCAGCAGCTCGTCCACCATCCCCGGCGCGAGTTCCGGCCGGTCGCGCAGGAGCGCCCACCGCCCGGGGTCGCGGGTCAGTAGCAGGACGCTCAGGCCGAGCATGTTGGCGGTGGTCTCGTGCCCGGCGACGAGCAGCAGCAGGGCCATCCCGACCAGCTCGTCGACCTCGAGTTCACCCGGCTCGACCCGGTCCCGGACCAACCGGCCCAGCAGGTCCTCCCCGCCGTCGGGACGGGCCCGCTTGGCGTCGACAAGCGAACGGAGGAACGCCCGTAGCTCCTGGGCGGCGTGCTGGAGCTGCTCCGCCGGCACCCGGCGGTCGAGCAGCAGACGGCTGCGCGACTGGAAGAAGTCGTGGTCGGCGTAGGGGACGCCGAGCAGGTGGCAGATCACCTTGGACGGCAGGGGCAGGGCGACGGTCGACACGAGGTCGGCCGGCGGGCCGGCGGCGGCCAGGTCGGTCAGGGCCTCGCCGGCGGTCCGGTGGATCAGCGGTTCGATCCGCCGGACATTCTTGATCATGAACTCGGCGGTGAGCATCCGCCGCAGGCGGGTGTGCGCCGCGCCGTCCATCTGGAGGAACGCGCCCCGGGAGTTCCGCACCGTCTCGGGGGGCAGCGGGCGCAGCAGCGGGAATCCGGGACGGTTCAGGTCGGAACTGAACGCCGGGTGGCGCAGCAGTTGGCGTACCTCGGCGTGCCGGCTGACCAGCCAGGCGGTGGCGCCGGTGGGCAGCAGCACCCGGGTCACCGGGCCGGGGTACCGCTGTCGTTCGGTGTCGTCGAGGAGGGTGAACGGGCTGTGCGGGGAGGTGGTCGGCGGCCAGGGGGGCAGTTCGGTCTCCGTGGACTGGGTCATGTGGAACATCTCCTGCCATGACGCTGAGTAGTCACATCGATTCGTGACGTTACTCACCGGCCGGGGTCGACACAACCCTCGGCCCTCCGACGGCCGGGGTGCCGCCACCGACACCACCGGCCCCGCGGTCCCGCGCCGACGGGCGGCACGGGTCGCGGAGCCGGTGGCCGGGCGGGCGACGGTCGACGGCTCAGGTCGCGCAGACGGCGTACGCGCGCACCTTCCAGTTGCCGCTGAAACCGTTCTCGTCCTCGGCGGCGCGGACGGTCGCCGTGGTCGACGAGGTGGGCCGCATCTCGGTCAGTCGCACCTGACCCTCGCCACCGACGATCTCACCGCCGACCCCGTGCAGGCGCTTGCCGGCCGGGCAGGTGGCGGTGATCGCACGGCTGGCCGTGGAGTTGTCGGCACTGTCCACGATCACCCGCTGCTCGCCGGGGAGCGGGTCGACACAGATCACCGAGGCGTCCACCGACCAGCTGCCCGCGAAGGCGTTGCCGGCCTCGACCCCCGCCACCGTCACGCTGTTCTGACCGATCCGCAGGTCCTCCAGGAGCACGTCACTCGCCCCCGAGCCGACGGCCGCGCCACCGCCGCCGATCGCCCGCTTGCCCACCGGGCAGAACAACTCCAGGAACTTCGGGTTGACCGAGTTGACCGCCGAGTGGCCGGTCACCACCTCCAGGCCCGACGGTGCCGGGGCGCAGATCGCACTCGCGGTGAGCGACCAGTTCCCGGCGACACCGTTCGGGTCCTCCCGGCCGGTCACCGAGTAGAGCCCGGCGTTGGCCAGCGGCTGCACGATGTCCATGCCCACCTGGCCGAGACCCGACCCGCTGACCGCGCCGCCACCGCCGATGACCGTGGTGCCGGTCGGGCAGACCGCGTTCTGCGACTTGGCGACGCTGTTGCTCGGCCCGACCGTCGTGCGGAACAGCAGTCCGGGCACCGCCGCCACCGGCCCGCTGAGCGCGACCTGCCCGAGCACGACCGTGCTCAGCAGGGCACCCCCCAGGGCGACCGCCCGCCGCGTCCACGTTTGTCCACGCATGATGTGCTCTCCTTGAGTGTGTACGGTCCGGGAACCGGCCGGTCCCCGGTCAGGGTCGGATCGGGGCGGGAGCCGGGTGGTGCCCGGCCCCCGCCGGAACGGGTCGGTCAGCCGACGAGGTGCCGGATGCGGACCGGCACGGAATCCGTGCCGACCAGCCCCGTCGCGTCGAAGACCTCCAACCACACCGACCAGGTGGTGGTGTCGGTCCCGCTGGTCAACTGGGCCAGCGCCGCGGTGAACGAGGCACAGTTCTTCGGCGTGCCCTTGTCATCGACCGGCTCGCCGGTGGGCACCCCGCCGCCCTGGCACAGCACCTGCTTGACGCCACCGTCGCCGTACGCGGTCCACCGGAAGCGGGTCCCCGCGACCGTGCCGTCCTCGGCGTCGGTGCCGGTCCCGGCGAGCGCGACCGACTTCGGGCCGGCCTCCACCGTGGTCAGGTCCAACGCCGTGGCCGGCTTGGTGATCGTGGCGGTCGGCCGGGACTGCCCGGCCGGGGCCGAGGTGACCGAGAAGGCGCGCTGCACGCTGGACCCGGCCGTCGCGAAGGTCACCGTGTACGCCCCCGGCGTGACCGCGTTCGCCGGCAGCACCGCCTGGTGGCCGGTCTTCTCCAGGACCACCGTGTCGCCCCGGCGCACCGTCCAGGTCACCTGTGCGTCGGGGACCGGCCCGAACTCGTCCGGGTCGTTCGAGGTGCCGAGCAGCCCGACCGACTGCCCCGCGACGAGGGTCAGCCCCGCCGGCGGCGAGATGATGGCGACCTTCGTCGGGCTGTCCACCACCGTGACGGTCACCGACGCCGAGCCGGTACGCCCCAGGCTGTCGGTGGCGCTGGCGGTGACGACGTGAGTGCCGGCCGACAGCGACGGCACGAACGTCTGCGACCCGGTCGCCAGCTCACCGTCGATGCTGCTGGTCCAGGTGAGCGGGATCTCCTTGCCCAGGAAGTCGGTCGCGGTGCCCCACAGGTCGACCGACTGGCCCACCGCGAACTTCTGCTTGGTCTTCGGGGTGCTGATGCTCACCGCCGGCTTGCCGACGGTCACGCCCAGCGCCTCGGCGACGGCGGCCAGCGCGTTGATCCGCCGCTGGCTGCCGGTCACCTTGCCGCCCAGCCCGCCGACGTGTGCGGTGTCGTTGAGGATCTCGCGGACCTGCTCGGAGGTGAGCGTCGGGTCGGCGGCCATCACCAGGGCGGCCACCCCGCCCACGAACGGCGAGGCGACACTGGTGCCGCAGGTGGTCTTCGTGGTGTTGACGGCAGGCGTCCCCGGGTCGGTCAACCCCGGCACACACATCGGACCGTAGATCTCCACCGACGTGGTGAGGTCCTTGGTGCCCCAGTTCGACCCGCCGGACACGGTCGCGTTCGGGTTCATCCCGCCCACGCACATCACGTGGGTGCTCTCGCAGGGCACCCAGAGGGTGTCGCCGTCGACGTTGGTGCCGTTGTTCCCGGCGGCGGCGACGATCAGCGCGCCGGTGTCCCGGACGTGCTTCATCCTCCGGTCGGTCCAGGTGCGGGCATGGCTGACGCCGAGGTTCACGTCCCGGGTGAAGCTGAGGTTGACCACGTCCGGGTGGGTCGACTCGGCGGCCTTCTCCAGCCGCCGCAGGACCGTCCAGTAGTCGATGCCGTTACGGACGCCGACCAGTTCCTGCACCACCGGCCCGGCCGGTCCGGCGGTGCCGTAGTCGTTGTCGACCCGGCCCATCGCGGCGAGCACCACGTCGGTGGCGTGCCACGGGCAGGGCGTACCGCCGGTGCAGTCGTTGGTGTTGGTCTCGCCCCACTGCGCCGTGTGCAGGGAGACCTTGCTCGGGAAGTCGGAGTTGAACTGGAACCCGCCGTCCTGCACCAGGTACTTCACCTGCTTGGTCAGCCTGCCCTTGCTCTCCAGCAGCTGCCAGGCCGGCGCGACCCCGACGTCCAGCGCGCCGCCGGCCCGCATGAACGACCAGTCGAAGACGTTCTTGCCGATGTCCGGGGCCTCGAAGACCTGGCCGTCGGCGATACCGGACGGCTCCACCAGCCAGTCGAGGACCACCTCGGTGCCCGTCCGCCACTCGGCGGCGGCCAGCGCGAGCAGGCGCAACGCCCGCTCGTCGCCGACCCGGAATCCGCCGGACTGGCGCGGTTCGGCGGCGAGCAGGTCGGCGACCAGCCCGGCCGGGTCGGCCTTGGCGACGTCCACCCGGACCAGGTGGTCCTGCCCCTCGGCGTCGGGTGCGAAGGAGTCGAGCACCTGGCCGCCCCAGCGGGTCAGGAAGGCGTCCAACTCGGCCTGGCCGGCGGTCCGCACCATCACCTCGTCGAGGACCAGGCCGGCGGGCTTCCCGTCCGGCCCGGCCACCACGCCGATCTCCCGGTCGGTGCCGGTCCGACCGACCGGGTCGAGCCGCAGCCGGGGCGCGGCCAGGCCCGGGTCGACCCGGAAGGCCAGCGGCTCGGCGCCGGTGGCGTCGGCCCGTCCGGTCGGGCCACCCGGTGTGGGTGCGGCGCCGGCATCCGTGGTCGCGACGAGTCCGGCGGCGAGCGTCGCCACCACTACGGTGGTCAGGTACCGGCGGACGCGGGTCCGGTGGGTCGCGGAACGTGTCGTTGTCATGGGTGTCTCCCGGTGTTCGGCGGTGCGATGACACCGGTAGGAGCGCGCCGGGGTCGGCATGCCAACAGAAACTTCCCGGGGAATTTTTTCTTCGCTGTACTGGAACCGGTCGACGAGCGGTGGGGGCACGGATGAACGTGATGGCGCAGGACGACCGGGCGCTCGTCGAGGCACTGCGGCGGGGTGACCGGATCGGCCTGGAGGGCATCTACCGGCGCTACGCCGACCGGCTCTACACGTACGCCCGGACGATGCTGCACGAGCCGGAGGCCGCCGCGGACGCCGTCCACGACGCGTTCCTCACCGCCGGCCAGCGCATCGACCAGCTCCGCGACCCGGACCGGCTGCGCTCCTGGCTGTACGCGATCGTGCGTAGCGAATGCCTGCGGCAGTTGCGGGAACGGGCCCGGTCCGCGCCGCTCTCGGAGGCGGCCGAGCCGGTGGCCGACACCGGTGACCCGGCTGCCGGGGTCAACGCCGACCAGGTACGCGCCCTCGTTCACCTGGCGGTCGACGCACTCAACCCCGGCGACCGTGAGGTGGTGCACCTGGCGATCCGCCACGACCTCTCCTCCGCCGACATCGGTACGGCGCTGGGGGTGCCCACGAACCACGCGCACGCCCGGCTGTCCCGGGCCCGCTCGCAGCTCGAACGGGCGCTCGGCACGCTGCTCGTCGCCCGCAGCGGGGCGCGGGACTGCCCGGCCCTGGCCGAGCTGCTCGGCGACTGGCAGGGCCAGCTCACCCCGGTCCTGCGCAAGCGGCTCGCCCGGCACATCGACGACTGCGCGCGGTGCGGGCTGCTGCGGCGCGAACAGTGCAACCCGGCGGCGCTGTTGACCGCGTACACCGCGCCGGGGTTCCTGGCGGTGGCCGAGACGGTGTGGTCGCGTCTCGCCGAGGCGGGCTCCACCGCCGTGCAGGCCACCGCCGAGCTGCCGGCCGGCAGCGGTCCCGCCGCCGGTCCGTCCGGGCCCCCTGTCGGGAGCGACGCCACCGCAGCCCACGGCCCCGCCGGGCCGCCCCCGCCGGCCGGTCCCGATCCCGTCGATCCGTCGTCACCGGCCGATCCGTCGTCGTCCGCTGATCCGTCGTCGTCCGCTGATCCGTCGTCGCCCGCCGGTCCGTCGTCGCCCGATGATCCGACGCCCCCGGCCGATCCGATGTCGACGTCCGATCCGATGTCGACGGTCGGGTCCTCCGGTGTCGCCGGTCGGTCGGAAGCCGCCGGGCGGAGCGGGTCGGACCCGGCCGGCGTCGCGGCGGCCCCGGCCGGCGCGGCGGCCTCCACCGCGACCCGGCCGTCGGGCGTCGCGACCCGGGACCGCGACCGGCGGCGTCGGCGGCGGATGGCCGTGACCGCCGGGTTGTTGCTGCTCCTGGTGGTGGTCGGCACCTGGGCGGTGTCGGTGGCCGGGCGGGACGCCGAGCAGGTGTCGGTGACGTCGGGCGTCCCCACCGGTGCGGCGGCGGTGACGCCGTCCGTCGTCGCCACCGCGGCTCCCTCGGCCCGGACGACCCCGGGGCCCGACGCGAGCGGTGCCGGTGACCCGTCCGCGTCCGCCGGTGCACCGACAGGTGCCACGACAGGTGCCGTCCCGGGCCCGACGCCGGTACCCTCCCGGCCGCCGGCCGCTCCCCGTCCGACGACGGGTGCGCAGCTCGCCGCGCCCTTCACGGTGTCGGCCGACGCGCACGTCCGCTGCGGCACGGACGCCTACGCCCTGGTCGTCCGGGCCACCGGCAGCGGTGCGCTGGTCAGCGCGCAGGTGCGGTACACCCCCGCCGGGGGCGTCCCGACGAGCCGGGCGATGACGGTGGACGGCTCCTCCGCCCGGGTGACAGTGGGTCAGCTCCGGGCGTCCGCCGTGACCTGGACCGTGCGGGTGACCGCCGTCGACGGCCGGACCGCGCAGAGCCCGTCGTCCACGGTGGCCGACCCCTGCGTCCGGCCGGGCTAGGCGGGCGGGGGTACCCCCTGGTCGGGTGCGCGGATGCCGGCGAGCAGCACGGCCAGGTACAGCTCGACCCGGTCGTCGGGCGCGTCGGCGATCCGGGCGGCGAACGCGGTGCCGCACACCAGGTGCTGCAGGTCGTCCAGGGTGAGTCCGGGGCGTAGCTGACCGGCCCGCGTCGCCCGCTCCAGCACGGTCGCGGCCAGAGCGGCCAACTCCGCCCGGCGGGTCGTGGTCGGTGCGGTGGCGTCCTCGTCCGGGCTGGTCGCGAGCACTTCGGCGAGGGTCGGCTCGGTGAGCTGGCCGAGCAGGATGCTGCGCAGCAGCCGTTGCAGTCCCGCCCACGGATCGTCGTCGCGGTTCGCCGCCTGCGCCTGGTCGAGCAGGGCGGCGAAGGCGTCGGCGGCGAGCGCCTCCAGCAGTGCGCGCCGGGTCGGGAAGTGCCGGTAGACGGTGCCGACCCCGACCCCGGCCCGCCGGGCGATGTCGTTGAGCTGCAACGACAGGTCACGCTCCGCCACCAGCGCACGGGCGGTGGTCAGCACCCGGTCGCGGTTGCGTGCGGCGTCCGCGCGCAGTGTCGTCGTCACCGCGCCAGCCTAACCCAGCGGATTGCCCATCCGATCGGATTGACAATCCGTTTAATCCGGGCTTGAATCGGATAGGTAATCCACTCTTCCGTCGGAAGGCACCTGCCATGCACCGCGCACCCGGTTGGACCACCGCCGATCTCACCGACCAGTCCGGCCGGACCTTCGTGGTCACCGGCGCCAGCAGCGGCCTCGGCACGGCGATCACCCGCCACCTGGCCGCCCGGGGTGGTCGGGTGGTGATGGCCGTCCGGGACACCGCCAAGGGTGCCCGGGTCCGGGCCGAGCTCCGCCACGCCCACCCCCGGGCCGATCTCGTCGTCCGCCGGTTGAACCTGCTCGACCCGGATTCCGTCCACGCCTTCGTCGACGGTCTCGACCGCGACGTCGACACGGTGGACGCCCTGGTCAACAACGCCGGCATCGGCACCGTCCCCCGACGGTTGAGCCCGCAGGGGGTGGAGAGCCAGTTCGCCACCAACCACCTCGGGCACTTCGCCCTCACCCTCCGGCTGCTGCCCATCCTGACCGTCGGCCGCAACCCGGTCGTGGTCACCGTCTCCTCCGGTCTCTACCGGCTCGGCCGACTCGACCTGACCGACCTGGCCGCCGAACGCCGCTACTCCGCCGCCGGCGCCTACGCCACGTCCAAGCTGGCCAACGTGCTGTTCGGGCTGGAACTCGACCGCCGGCTGCGGGCCGCCGGCTCACCGGTACGCAGCCTGCTCACCCACCCCGGGATGACCAGGACCGAGCTCTCCCGGGACCTGCCGCCACTCGCCCGCCGGATCGAGACCGTGCTCGCGGCTCCGCTGCGCCGCCCACTCGACGAGGCCGCCGCCCCGATGCTCTTCGCCGCGACCGTCCCGACCGCGCCCACCGGCCGGCACATCGGTCCCGGCCGGCGCTTCCGCCGCGCCGAGCCCACCCTCGCGCCGTTGCGCGGCCGCGCCACCGACCGGCAACTCGCCGCCGATCTGTGGGCCCGCTCCGAGGAGATCACCGGGGTGCGCCTGACGCCCACCCCGTTGCGCTGAGCCGTGGGGGCCGACCGGCAAAAGCGTAACCTGTAGGTTACGCTTCACCGGTGGACGAGGTGGCGGCGGCGATATCCGATCCGGTGCGTCGCCACATCCTCGAGCTGCTACGCGACGGCGACCTTCCCGCCGGGCAGATCGCCGACCGGTTCCCGATCAGCAGGCCGGCGGTCAGCCGCCACCTGCGGGTGCTGCGGGACAGCGGCCTGGTCCGCAGCGAGCTGGTGGGCCGGCAACGGCGCTACCGGCTCGACGCCGACCGGTTCACCGAGCTCGCCGACTGGCTCGCCCGGTTCCGCCGCCCATGCGGCTGGGCGCAGCACCTCGACGCGCTCGAGACCGAGGTCCACCGCACCCGCCGGGAGCGCCGCGCGCGCGACGACCAGGCGGACCGACCCAGAGGAGAAACCGCGTGACAGGCACCCCCACCGGACGGCTGTTCCGCACCGCCACCGGCACCGACCTGGTGCTGGTACGCACCTTCCGCGCCCCCGTCACGGACGTCTGGGCGAGCGTCACCGAACCCGAGCGCACCGCCCGCTGGTTCGGCCCCTGGGAGGGTGACGCCGGCCCCGGCCGGACGATCCGGTTGCAGATGGTGTTCGAGGACGACGCCCCGTGGACCGAGCTGCGGATCGAGACCTGCGAGCCGCCCCGGCACCTGGCCGTGTCGGCGGCCGACGGGTCGGGCGGCTGGCGGATCGAGCTGCTGCTCACCGAGACGGCCGGCCGCACCGAGCTGCGGTTCACCCACCACCTCGACGGCGAGGAGCACGTCGGCGAGATCGGCCCCGGCTGGGAGTACTACCTCGACCTGCTGGTGGCCGCCGGGACGGACGCCCCGAAGGCCGGTTTCGACGACTACTACCCGGCGATGAAGCCGTACTACGAAGGGCTGCGCGGTCCGGCCGCCTGAGCCGCCGGGGCCGCGTCCGGTCGACCCGGCGCGGCCCCGGCGTCGCGCTCACATCCGGACGCTCACATCCGGTCGAGCGTCCGGATGCCGAGCAGGTCCAGCCCCTGCCGCAGGGTCCGTCCCGTCAGGTCGGTCAGCAGCAGCCGGCTCGCCCGCAGCTCCCCGTCCGCCCGCAGCACCGGACACCGCTCGTAGAACGTGCTGAACCTGGTGGCCAGCCGGTGCAGGTAGCCGGCGAGGTGGTGGAACTGCGCCGTCCGGGCCACCTCGTGGACGACACCGGCGAACCCGAGCAGCTCGACGGCCAACGCCCGCTCCGCCGGGGTACCGAGCAGCACCACGCGCCCCGCCCCCGGCACCGCACCGGCGCGCCGCAGCACCGACCGGGTCCGGGTGTACGCGTACTGGAGGTAGGGGGCGGTGTTGCCGTCGAGGGCGAGCATCCGCTCCCAGTCGAGCACGTAGTCACGGGTCCGGTCGGTGGACAGGTCGGCGTACTTGACCGCGCCGATGCCGACGGCCCGACCGATCTCGGCCGCCGCCTGGTCCAGGTCCGGGTTGCGGGTGCGGGCCAGCGCGGTCGCCCGGGTGACCGCCTCCGTCAGCAGGTCGACCAGCTTCACCGAGCCGCCGGCCCGGCTGCGCAGCATCCGCCCGTCCGGACCCAGGACGGAGCCGAAGCCCAGGTGCTCGGCCCGGACCGGTGGACGCAGCCAACCCGCCTGCCCCGCCACCGCGAACAGCATCGCGAAGTGCTGCCGCTGCGGCAGGCCCACCACGTAGAGCAGCCGGGTCGCGCCCAGCTCGTCGACGCGCTGCCGTAGCGCCGCCAGGTCCGTCGCCGGATACCCGTATCCACCGTCGCCCTTGCGCACGATCAACGGCAGCCCGACGCCGTCGCGTCCGACGAACCCGGGCGGGAAGACGCAGGTCGCCCCGGCGCTGTCGGTCAGCAACCCGAGCCGGTCGAGGTCGGTCACCACCGCGCCGAGCCGGTCGTTGTACGCGCTCTCGCCCCGGAAATCCTCCCCGCTCAGGGTGACATCGAGCAGCTCGTACACGGTCAGGAAGTACCGCTGGGACTGCCCGACCAGCAACCGCCACAGCCGGCGGGTCTCCGGGTCGCCGCCCTGCAACGCGACCACCCGCTGCCGGGCGCGTTCCCGGAACGCCGGGTCGGCGTCGAACTTCGACCGGGCCGCCCGGTAGAACCCGTCCAGGTCGCCGATGGACAGCTCCTGCGCCGCCTCCGCCTCACCGAGGTCCACCAGGTGCGCGATCAGCATCCCGAACGGGGTGCCCCAGTCGCCCAGGTGGTTGACCCGCACGACGCGGTGCCCGAGCCAGCCCAGCACCCGGACGGCCGCGTCGCCGATGACGGTCGAGCGCAGGTGCCCGACGTGCATCTCCTTCGCCACGTTCGGCCCCGAGTAGTCGACCACCACGGTCTCGGGCTCGCCGGTCACCGGCACCCCGAGCCGCTCGTCGCCGGCGAGCGCGGCGACCATCCCGGCCAGCGCCCCGTCGGCCAGGGTCAGGTTGACGAAGCCGGGGCCGGAGACCTCCGCCACCGCGCAGACGTCGTCGAGAACGGCGCGGTCCAGCACCGCCTGGGCGATCTCGCGCGGGGGCCGGCCGAGCCGCCGGGCCAGTGCCAGCGCCGCGTCGGACTGGAAGTCCGCCCGCGGCGAGCGCCGCACGGTGGGCGCGACCGGTTCGCCGGCCACGGCGGCGAACGCGGGCGTCAGCCGGTCGGTGAGCAACCTTTCAAGATCCATTGGTACGCCGATCTGCTCGGATCCGTCAGCCAGGCGGATCCCCGGACGGGGGAGCCTGCGGACGGACCGAGGACAGCGGCGGTGACCGGCGGCTCGATCCGCCGGTCGCAGGGAATGGGTCAGCGCGGGCGGGCGACGGATCGCCGGCGTCGCTCCGCACCGACCACGACGTCGTACGACGTCCGGGCGTGCTGAGCGGTCGCGCTGGTCATGCCGGCAGCCTACCGGACCGCCGATGTGACTGGCCGGCCCTGCTGACCGCGTCCGGTCCCGGCGTGGCCGGTCGGTTCTCCTGGCCAGTCCGGTCCCCGCGTCGTCGGTCGGCCCTGCTGGCCACGTTCCGTACCCTCCCGTCCTGGTCGGTGGCCCTGCCGATGCGTCCCGTCCCGGCGTGGCCGGTCGGCTCTGCTGGGCGCGTCCGGTCCCGTCCCGGTCGGTCCACCGCGGGTGCCCGTCGGGCGGACCCGGCCGGCGACGTGACCGGTCTCGTGTTGCCGGGCCCGCCGGCGCCGGAACGACCACGGTGCCCGTCGACGGGTCTCGATCCCACCCGGATGCCGCCGGGGTTCCCGCCGGTCAGCCCCGGCGGTAGCTCTGCGCGTAGTAGTCGCCGACCTGGTCGCGGTAGTCCGGCCGGGCACCGTCCCCGGGACCGAAGGCCGGGGAGTCCTTCACCTGTTCCCGGCTCCGGTCGACGTGCACCACCCGGTCCCCGTGGTCCACCCGGGCCACCGTGCCGACCGGCAGCAGGACCTTCCGCCCGAAGATCCACGGCCCGGTGTCCACCACCAGCCAGCGGGCACCCGCGTCCTCGCTCGCCTCGTCGATCGCGCCGATCCGCCCGTCGGTCGCCTCCACCCGGTATCCGGTCAGGTCGAGCGGCGTGCCCGGGCCGGGCGCGTCCGGTCCGTCGTGCGACTCCCGGTCGGGCCGCTCACCCGGCTCGGTCTGGTCGTATCCACCGGCCAGTGCCGCCGGGTCACGCCACGCCCACGGGTTGAACGGCTGCATCCGGGCCACCTCCACCTCGTCGTCGATCCCTACCAGGTGCCCCGACCCCCACCAGCGGAAACCCGGCCGCCAGATCCGGCCGGCCGGCCCGACCCGGCCCCACCGCCGCCTGACCACCACCCGGCCGCCGCTTGACCGTGTTGATCAAAAGGTTAGCGTCACAGATGTCCCCGAGGGTGACGCGAACTTCTTGATCAACACGGTGTGGTCCGGGAACCGCCGTCGTGGGCGGGAGTGGGGTGGGCCGGCAGGCGGCGGGGCGCTGGGATACTCGTCGACCATGGTGTTGTCGCGGGGTTGGTCGTTGTTCCTGGTCGGCGTCGGGGTGTGGACCTGGGTGATCTGGCCGAGGTTCGGGCTCGCCATCTGGAACGACACGCGGGCCTGGTCGGGGGACGCGGTCGGCGTGGGTGCTCCGACCGGATTCCTCTGGATCCACGCGGTGCTCATCGTCGCCTCGTTGGCCATCGGCTCGACGGCCGGTGTGCTCGGTGTCCGGGGGTGGCGGGCGGCCCGTCGCCTGTCCCGCAGGCGTCAACCGGGCGGTGCGGAAGCCGACGACCAGCGGATTTGACGATCAAACCTGAGGCCGCGTAACTTTCTCTCTGCCAGCGCGGAACGGGCAAACGGGATGAAAAACCCCGGGGCCGGATCCGATGTGTGGCACCGGGTCGTCGGGGGCACTATCTCCAGGACGACGCGGTCCGGGCGGGGCCAGCCGAACGCCGTAGGGCGGATTTGGCCGGGCGGAGCCGACCGGGTAAGGTTGTCGACCGGCAGAGCACCGGGCGAGCATGCGGGAGACCGCAGCGGCCGGTTCTGCCAAATCCGATGATCAATCGCAGCGCTGGCCGCTGCGTGCGCTCAGCGGAGCAAGGCCGTACGAAGCGTGACACACCGGGACACACCGGTTGACACGGGGAAGACGGTGAGGTAACGTAGTAAAAGTGCCAGGCGCGAGAGCGCAGGGCGCGATGAACGAAATACCCCGGTCGGGTTGCCGTTGGTGCGGTGGTTTGGCTGGTGTGTGGTTGTTCTTTGAGAACTCAACAGGGTGCTTGTAAAGCCAGTGCCAATTGTTTTATACCCCGGACTGGCCGAATCCGAGTCTTCGGGTTTGGTTGGTTGGGATTCCTTTGGCAACATTTGTTTGTTGTCGGGATTGCTGTTCAACAGGTTTTTGTTGGAGAGTTTGATCCTGGCTCAGGACGAACGCTGGCGGCGTGCTTAACACATGCAAGTCGAGCGGAAAGGCCCTTCGGGGTACTCGAGCGGCGAACGGGTGAGTAACACGTGAGTAACCTGCCCTAGGCTTTGGGATAACCCTCGGAAACGGGGGCTAATACCGGATATGACCTTTCCCCGCATGGGGTTTGGTGGAAAGTTTTTCGGCCTGGGATGGGCTCGCGGCCTATCAGCTTGTTGGTGGGGTGATGGCCTACCAAGGCGACGACGGGTAGCCGGCCTGAGAGGGCGACCGGCCACACTGGGACTGAGACACGGCCCAGACTCCTACGGGAGGCAGCAGTGGGGAATATTGCACAATGGGCGGAAGCCTGATGCAGCGACGCCGCGTGAGGGATGACGGCCTTCGGGTTGTAAACCTCTTTCAGCAGGGACGAAGCGTAAGTGACGGTACCTGCAGAAGAAGCACCGGCCAACTACGTGCCAGCAGCCGCGGTAAGACGTAGGGTGCGAGCGTTGTCCGGATTTATTGGGCGTAAAGAGCTCGTAGGCGGCTTGTCGCGTCGACCGTGAAAACTTGGGGCTCAACCCCAAGCCTGCGGTCGATACGGGCAGGCTAGAGTTCGGTAGGGGAGACTGGAATTCCTGGTGTAGCGGTGAAATGCGCAGATATCAGGAGGAACACCGGTGGCGAAGGCGGGTCTCTGGGCCGATACTGACGCTGAGGAGCGAAAGCGTGGGGAGCGAACAGGATTAGATACCCTGGTAGTCCACGCTGTAAACGTTGGGCGCTAGGTGTGGGGGGCCTCTCCGGTTCCCTGTGCCGCAGCTAACGCATTAAGCGCCCCGCCTGGGGAGTACGGCCGCAAGGCTAAAACTCAAAGGAATTGACGGGGGCCCGCACAAGCGGCGGAGCATGCGGATTAATTCGATGCAACGCGAAGAACCTTACCTGGGTTTGACATGGCCGCAAAACTTCCAGAGATGGGAGGTCCTTCGGGGGCGGTCACAGGTGGTGCATGGCTGTCGTCAGCTCGTGTCGTGAGATGTTGGGTTAAGTCCCGCAACGAGCGCAACCCTCGTTCGATGTTGCCAGCGCGTTATGGCGGGGACTCATCGAAGACTGCCGGGGTCAACTCGGAGGAAGGTGGGGATGACGTCAAGTCATCATGCCCCTTATGTCCAGGGCTTCACGCATGCTACAATGGCCGGTACAATGGGTTGCGATACCGTGAGGTGGAGCGAATCCCAAAAAGCCGGTCTCAGTTCGGATCGGGGTCTGCAACTCGACCCCGTGAAGTCGGAGTCGCTAGTAATCGCAGATCAGCAACGCTGCGGTGAATACGTTCCCGGGCCTTGTACACACCGCCCGTCACGTCACGAAAGTCGGCAACACCCGAAGCCGGTGGCCCAACCCTTGTGGAGGGAGCCGTCGAAGGTGGGGCTGGCGATTGGGACGAAGTCGTAACAAGGTAGCCGTACCGGAAGGTGCGGCTGGATCACCTCCTTTCTAAGGAGCACCATCCACCGAAAGGTGGCATGGAGCCCGCACTGCCCGAATGTGGTGGTGGGGTGCTCAGATGGCGGAGACACTGGCAAGTTTTTCCCTGGCAACGGTCGGGATTCCTAGTACAGCTGCTTCGGTGGTGGGAACGGGGTTCTGGTGCGGCTGGTGGAGAGATGTGAGCACCCTGTTGGGTCCTGAAGGAACAACCTCAGGTTGTTGTTTCAGTGCCTTGTGGTGGGCGGGAGCCTGCTGGAGGTTGCCAGGCATGGCCTGGTCTCGCATACCGGATTCTGTCTCTGCTTGTGGGCGGGGTGGGGTTGCTGGTGTGGGGCTTTGGGGTTGTGGGTTGGTTGTTTGTTGAGAATTGCACAGTGGACGCGAGCATCTTTGTGGTCAAGTTGTCAAGGGCGAACGGTGGATGCCTTGGCACCAGGAGCCGATGAAGGACGTGGGAGGCCGCGATAGGCCTGGGGGAGCTGTCAACCAAGCTGTGATCCCAGGGTGTCCGAATGGGGAAACCTGGCACCAGTCATGTGGTGTCACCCGCACCTGAACACATAGGGTGTGTGGGGGGAACGCGGGGAAGTGAAACATCTCAGTACCCGTAGGAAGAGAAAACAATTTAGTGATTCCGTGAGTAGTGGCGAGCGAAAGCGGATTGAGGCTAAACCGGTTGCGTGTGATACCTGTCAGGGGTTGCGTGGTCGGGGTTGTGGGACCCTGCTGAACAAGCTGACACTTGTTCGAGGAGTTATAAAGTCAGTGGCTAGCCGAATGGTGTGGAAAAGCCAACCGTAGTCGGTGAGAGTCCGGTAGGTGAAAGTTGCTGATCTTCTGTGGGTGTTCCCGAGTAGCGGCGGACTCCTGAAATCTGCCGTGAATCTGCCAGGACCACCTGGTAAGCCTAAATACTTCCTGGTGACCGATAGCGGACGAGTACCGTGAGGGAATGGTGAAAAGTACCCCGGGAGGGGAGTGAAATAGTACCTGAAACCGTTCGCCTACAATCCGTCGGAGCCTTGCGGGGTGACGGCGTGCCTTTTGAAGAATGAGCCTGCGAGTTAGTGGCATGTGGCGAGGTTAACCCGTGTGGGGGAGCCGTAGCGAAAGCGAGTCTGAAGAGGGCGTTTGAGTCGCATGTTCTAGACCCGAAGCGGAGTGATCTAGCCATGGGCAGGCTGAAGCGCGGGTAAGACCGCGTGGAGGGCCGAACCCACCAACGTTGAAAAGTTGGGGGATGACCTGTGGTTAGGGGTGAAAGGCCAATCAAACTCCGTGATAGCTGGTTCTCCCCGAAATGCATTTAGGTGCAGCGTCGTGTGTTTCTTGCCGGAGGTAGAGCACTGGATGGTCTAGGGGGCCTACAAGCTTACCGAAATCAGCCAAACTCCGAATGCCGGTAAGTGAGAGCGCGGCAGTGAGACTGCGGGGGATAAGCTTCGTAGTCGAGAGGGAAACAGCCCAGATCACCAGCTAAGGCCCCTAAGCGTGTGCTAAGTGGAAAAGGATGTGGGGTCGCATAGACAACCAGGAGGTTGGCTTAGAAGCAGCCACCCTTTAAAGAGTGCGTAATAGCTCACTGGTCAAGTGGTTCCGCGCCGACAATGTAGCGGGGCTCAAGCACACCGCCGAAGCTGTGGCATTCACATTTTAACCACGCGTACCCTTGATGGTGCGTGCAGGTGTGTGGATGGGTAGGGGAGCGTCGTGCCGGGGGTGAAGCAGCGGGGTGACCCAGTTGTGGACGCGGCACGAGTGAGAATGCAGGCATGAGTAGCGAAAGAAGGGTGAGAAACCCTTCCGCCGGATGACCAAGGGTTCCAGGGCCAGGCTAATCCGCCCTGGGTGAGTCGGGACCTAAGGCGAGGCCGAGAGGCGTAGTCGATGGACAACGGGTTGATATTCCCGTACCCGCGAAGGAGCGTCCCTGATGAACCTCGTTGTGCTAACCACCCGAACCAGCCGAGACCTTCGGGTTGAGGTTGGGGAGCGTGGGAACCTGGCGGGTAGTAGTCAAGCGATGGGGTGACGCAGGAAGGTAGCTGAGCCCGGCCGGTGGTTGTGCCGGGGTAAGCGTGTAGGCCGTGGTGTAGGTAAATCCGCACCGCATGGAGGCTGAGACGTGATGCCGAGCCGATTCAGGTGAAGTCAGTGATCCTATGCTGCCGAGAAAAGCCTCTAGCGAGTTTCGAGCGGCCCGTACCCCAAACCGACACAGGTGGTCAGGTAGAGAATACCGAGGCGATCGGGCGAACTGTGGTTAAGGAACTCGGCAAATTGCCCCCGTAACTTAGGGAGAAGGGGGGCCGGAGACGTGAAGCCCCGTGCGGGTGGAGCGTTGTATGGCCGCAGAGAGCAGGGGGAAGCGACTGTTTACTAAAAACACAGGTCCATGCGAAGAAGTAATTCGATGTATATGGACTGACGCCTGCCCGGTGCTGGAACGTTAAGGGGACCTGTTAGCTCTTTCGGGGGCGAAGCGGAGAACTTAAGCGCCAGTAAACGGCGGTGGTAACTATAACCATCCTAAGGTAGCGAAATTCCTTGTCGGGTAAGTTCCGACCTGCACGAATGGCGTAACGACTTCCCCACTGTCTCAACCACAGGCCCGGCGAAATTGCAGTACGAGTAAAGATGCTCGTTACGCGCGGCAGGACGGAAAGACCCCGGGACCTTTACTATAGCTTGACATTGGTATCTGAATGGACTTGTGTAGGATAGGTGGGAGCCGGTGAAACCTGTACGCCAGTATGGGTGGAGGCAATCTTGAAATACCACTCTGGTTGATTTGGGTATCTAACTTCGGACCGTTATCCGGTTCAGGGACAGTGTCTGGTGGGTAGTTTAACTGGGGCGGTTGCCTCCTAAAGGGTAACGGAGGCGCCCAAAGGTTCCCTCAGCCTGGTTGGCAATCAGGTGTTGAGTGCAAGTGCACAAGGGAGCTTGACTGTGAGACTGACAGGTCGAGCAGGGACGAAAGTCGGGACTAGTGATCCGGCACTTGCGTGTGGAAGCGGTGTCGCTCAACGGATAAAAGGTACCCCGGGGATAACAGGCTGATCTTCCCCAAGAGTCCATATCGACGGGATGGTTTGGCACCTCGATGTCGGCTCGTCGCATCCTGGGGCTGTAGCAGGTCCCAAGGGTTGGGCTGTTCGCCCATTAAAGCGGTACGCGAGCTGGGTTTAGAACGTCGTGAGACAGTTCGGTCCCTATCCGCCGTGCGCGTAGGATACTTGAGAAGGGCTGTCCCTAGTACGAGAGGACCGGGACGGACGAACCTCTGGTGTGCCAGTTGTCCCGCCAGGGGCACGGCTGGTTAGCTACGTTCGGAAGGGATAACCGCTGAAAGCATCTAAGCGGGAAGCCTGCTTCAAGATGAGGTATCCCACCCCACTTTGTGGGGGTAAGGCCCCCAGCTAGACGACTGGGTTGATAGGCCGGAAATGTAAGCTCGGTAACGGGTTGAGTTGACCGGTACTAATAGGCCGAGGACTTGATAACAAGGCTGCTACGCGTCCACTGTGCAACTCTGAACAAACACCGAACAACCCCCCACAGGGTGGTAGTGGTTTTTTGTGGGTGTGTGTGTTGTTTGATATGTTCATAGTGTTACGGCGGTCATGGCGGAGGGGAAACGCCCGGTCACATTCCGAACCCGGAAGCTAAGCCCTCCAGCGCCGATGGTACTGCACTCGGGAGGGTGTGGGAGAGTAGGACACCGCCGGACAATCTTTCAGTTGAGGCCAACCCCACCCGGGGTTGGCCTCAACTGCATTCCACACCACTTCCCCCCCCCCGGAACTGGCCCGCGCCACCGGTAGGAAAGGCCCACCACCGGAAGCGGAAAGGTCATACCCTCCGGGACGTCTCGCCCCAGAACTCCTCGTCCCACGCCAAGGGCCCAAGGATTAGGGGCCCGAGGGTCAAGGGCCCGAGGGTTAACGGCTGGTGGGCGGAAGAAGCGGCTATCCCGACACGGGATACCCCTACACCCCCGATGTCGGCGATAGGCAGCCCGACACGGAAAGCCCCGCCCTGGGCCCTCGCCCCTCCGAGACTCCTCGCGCCAGGCCGAGGACCCCGGGGTCAGGGCTGATGGGGCGAAGAAGCGGCCATCCCGACACGGAATACCCCTACATCCCCGATGTCGGCGATAGGCAGCCGGACGGAGATCGGCCCCGGTCCCTTCGCGCCGACGCCCCGGCGACGTCAAGGTGCCCCCGGGCCGCCCCGCCCCGCGCCGGAGACAGGCGGGCAACGTTCGGTGAATCCGGCCCGGACGACGTCCGTGACCTCGTACCGTCGATGCGGGACCTGACTCCCGGGGCCCCGCGCCCGGGTCCGTGACGACGTGACGTGCTGCACGCCCCGTCCACGATCGGAGCGGACCTGTCGGGGTACCTGCTGACCGTACGACCGGAACTGACCGTCGGGACCGGCGGAGGCAGGAGTGGCCATGAAGATCGGAATCATTGGTTCGGGGCACATCGGGGGCACCCTCACGCGGCGGCTGAGCGCCCTCGGGCACGACGTGACAGTCGCCAACTCGCGAGGGCCGGAGAGCCTCACCGAGCTGGCGCAGGAGAGCGGCGCGACCGCCGGCACCGTGGAGCAGGCCGTCCAGGACGCCGAGCTGGTCGTGGTGGCGATCCCGCTGTTCGCCGTGCCCGCCCTGCCGGTGCAGCCGTTCGACGGCAAGATCGTGGTCGACGCCAACAACTACTACCCGCAGCGCGACGGCGACATCGCCGAGCTGCTCGACCGTAGCCTCAGCTCCAGCCGGTGGACCGCCGACCACCTCAAGGGCGCCCGGGTGGTGAAGACGTTCAACAACATCCAGGCGGCGCACCTGATGGACCACGGCAAGCCGGCCGGCTCCGGTGACCGGATCGCGCTGCCGGTGGCCGGGGACGACGCCGACGCCAAGCAGCTCGTGATGCAGCTCGTCGACGCGCTCGGCTTCGACCCGGTCGACGCGGGCACCCTCGACGAGAGCTGGCGGCAGCAGCCCGACACCCCCGTGTACGGCACCGACCGGGACGCCGACGGCGTCCGGCAGGGCCTCGCCGAAGCCCGCCCCTGACCTCGTGCCACGTCGGCGGGTCGCGGCCGGGTGGCACCACCGCCACCCGCCACCCACCACCGCAGCGACTCCACGAGCCGGGAGCACCACGTGCCGAGCCGGCCCGGATGTCCGGCAGCACCGGGTACCGGGAGACAGCGAGCCCCGCCGGCTGATCAGCCGGCGGGGCTCGGTCGTGTCCGGGGTCGGTGTCCTCGACCCGCTCGGGTAGGAGCCTGGGTCAGGGCTTAGGACCGCAGACGAAGTTGGGCTCGGGGTCGTACGTCCAGCTGAACTTCTCCCGCTTGACGACCTTGCCGTCCTTCTTGATCACGCGGAAGGCGTCCTGGGTGAAGCCGGTGCTGCCGGCGGCGGCGATGCAACTCGGGCCGGGCTCCAGGTAGACCGTCCTCGGCGAGGTGATGTTGCGGCGCGGGCCGTACTCCGTCTTCACGCTGTCGTAGATCTTGGTGCTCCACATCGACACGGTGATCGTGTTCGAGGTGTACGCGGTGTCGATCAGGACCCCGTACGGCGTGTTGTTGCGGAACTTGAAGTCCAGGTCCGGCCAGAAGATCGTCGACTCGATCACCGCCGGGTAGCGGCTGAAGTAGAACGAGTGCGGCTTGTGCTCGACGTCCTGGAGGCCGGCGTAGTAACTGGCGTTGAAGAGCGTGGTGGTGAACTGGGAGACGCCGCCACCCACCCCGGGCACCAGTTTGCCGCCGAGGATCACCGGAGCGTCCTTGTAGCCCTGGGCGTAGCCGCGCTCGCCGGTGTGCCCGTTGAGCGAGAACGTCTCCCCGGGCTTGACGATGGTGCCGTCCACGTCCTTCGCCGCCTGGATGATGTTCTGGCTACGCGGCGAGGAGAGCCCACCGGGGAACTTCGTGGAGAAGGTGGAGACCCGCTCCTTGATGCCCAACTCGGCGAGCTTCGCCTCGGTCAGCTCCGGCTCGGCCTCCGTGAGCTGCCCGGTGACCGTCCGGCCGTCCGGCTTCGGCAGCACCGCCAGCAGGTCCCGGCTCAGCGCCGCCGAGTCGAGCTGCTGGCCGGCCCGGCCCGGCACCACCTTCGGCTTACCGCCCGAGATGGTCAGCCCGGCGTCCCTGGGCGTCGACTCGATCGCGGCCAGCTTGCTGCCCAGCGCCGACCGGAGCCGCTTCACGTCGACCTTCGGCGTCAGCTTCCCCTCGTCGTCGGCCGAGAAGCGCAACGCGCGGGCGATCGCGGTGGGCGGGACGCTCACCGAGCCCTTGCTGGAGGTGATCGTCACCGGTGCGGCGACGGCCGGCTTCGCCAGTTCGGCGATCATCCGGTCCACCTCCTCCCGGGTGGTCACCGGGTTCTTCTCCACCACCGGCACCGTCACCGGCTGGCCGGCCAGCCAGCCCGCGCGGACCACCCGGGCGGACTGCTCCGGGTCCAGGGTCAGGCTCGGCTTCGGGTAGACCGGCTTCGGCGTGGTGCCGGTGAAGATGATCGCCGGCATGGTCATGTCCCGCCCCTGCGTGCCGAGGATCTGCCGCAGCGCCGCGTCCAGCTTGGCGGCGTCGACAGTCACCACCGGGTCGACCGACCGGGAACCGAACAGCCGGTCCACCGGGTGCGCCTGCGCGTCGGTGGCGGCGGCGACGGTGGCGTCCACGTCCACCGCCAGACCGACGTCGGCGGGCTTGATCTCCGCCCGGTTCTCGCCCACCACCACGGTCAGCGGCGCGTCGAGCGTCGCGGCCCGCTTCTCCAACTCGGCCCGCAGCTCCCTGGCCGCGTCGGACCGGCTGCGGCCACCCAGCTCGGTGCCGAGCACGTTGGTGCCGCGCGGCACGTCCCCGGCGTACGCCCAGGCGCCCGCGCCGACCACCCCGGCCAGCACCGCGGCGGTCACCCCGCCGGTGAGCAGCACCCGGCCGCGCCGCCACCACGGCCCCGGCCCGGCGCCGGGACCTGCGGCCCCACCGGCCGGTGGGGGTTCGTCCTCGGACGGCCAGCTCACCGCGGTTACCTGCACCGTGGGGCGGTCGTCGGAGACCGGTTTGTCGCCGTACAGGGTCACAGCCACCTCGATCGGACGTACCACGTGGGGGGTTGCGGGCCCCCAGGGACACCTACGGTAGCCAACCGGGCGGCCAGCCGACAGCGTGCGTCCGGCCATCCTCACCGCCGCGTGTCGCGGCCGGTCACACGGTGTATGGGCGTTCGTGGCACGGTGTCCGGATGGACGTCCGGCGGCTGTGGTCGGCGGCACAGGGACCGTGGTCGACCGCCGGTGGTCAGCGGATGCGGACGCCGACCGCCGGGGTCGGTGGGCCGTCGTCGCGTCCGTCGGTCACGGCGACCCGGAACTGGTAGTCGTGCCCACGGGTCAGCAGCACCGCCGTGTGCCGGGTGTCCCGCACCGGGTACGGGTCGGCGCGCCACCGCTCCCCGGCGGTGGCGTCGCGCCACTGCACCCGGTAGGCGAACCCCGGCCCGGCCGGTCGCCAGGTCAGTCGGGCCTCACCGGTGCCGACGGCGGTCACGACGAGCCCGGTGGGGGTGGGCAACTGCGGGGTGGCCCGTACCGGCGTGCTGCGCGGTCCCGCACCGGCCTGGTTCACCGCGGCCACCGTGAACTCGTACTCGTGTCCGTTGCGTAGTCCCGGCACGACGGCCCGGGTGCCCCGGGTGGGGATCTCCTCGGCGGTGAAGTCGCGTTCCCCGGCGGTGACGTTGCGCCGGTGGACCCGGTGCCAGCCGTCCGGCACCGACGAGACCCAGGTCAGCTCGACGCTGCCGACACCGGCCTCGGCGCGTAGCGCCCGTGGGGCGTCGCCGGGTGCGGTGAACCGGGCGCGGGCCCGCACCGGCGTGGACCGGGCCCCCTCGCCGCCGCCGTTCACCGCGCTGACCGTGAACTCGTACTCGTGGCCGTGTTCCAGGTGCCGGGCGAGGTGCCCGGCGGTGGCCTCCACGGCGGGTGGGCCGTACTCCCGGGTGCCGGTGGTCAGGTCGCGCCGGTACACCCGGTAGGAGACGCCCGGACCGAGGGTGTGCCAGGCCAGCCGGACGGTGCCGTCGGGCTGCCCGGCGGCGACCAGACCCGACGGCGGCGCGGGCGGGGTGACCAGCGCGGTGACCCGGACCGGGGCCGACGGCGGGCTGTCCCCGCCGCCGCCTACCGCGACCACGGTGAACTCGTAACGGTGCGCGTGCCGTAGGAACGCGACGGTGGCGGTGGTGCCGGTGAAGGTGCCGACCGTGCCGCGTTCCCCGGTGTCCAGGTCGTGCCGGTACACCCGGTAGAGCTGGACGAAGGGCACCGGTTGCCAGCTCAACGCGACGTCACCGACCCGGCCCGGCACCGCCCGCAGGCCGCCCGGCGGCGGTGGGGGCGGCACCGTGGCGGTGACCCTGCCGGCCGGTGAGGGCGGGCCCTCGCCGCGCCGGCCCACGGCGCTCACCCGGAACTCGTAGTCGTGCCCGTTGACCAGGAAGTCGGCAGTGAAGCGGGGCGCGTCGACCGGCTCGCCGATCCGCACGAAGTGGGTCTGGCCGGCGGTGACGTCCCGCCGGTGTACCTGGTAGCGCAGCTCGTCGTCGGCGCGTACCGGCGGCCAGTCCAGCTCGGCGGTGCCGGCGCCGCCCGGACGGGCGGTCACCGCCGCCGGTGGCGGGGGCAGCTCGGCCGGGTCGGGGCGGCGGCGGGGCCACGGCACCTCGACGAAACGCGGCCGGTAGAGGCCCGCGTCGGCGTAGGTGACCGCGTCGTCGACGTCGTTGACGTTGTAGGAGAACAGCAGCCGGCCGGGACGGGCCAGCTCCGGGTGCAGGTCGACGTCGTAGACCAGGTGGCCGGCGGCCGTCTCCGGGGCCCGGTGCAGGTAGTCGGGGCCGGTGAACGGGCCGGTCGGGGCATCGGCCGAATAGGCCACCAGGTCGCCGCTGAACACCAGGTTGTTCTCCTGGGTGACCAGCACGTACCGGCCGTCGACCCGCTGCACGCCGTAGGCGGTGCCGACGCCGCTGAGCAGCCGGGCCGAGGTGCGGTCGTCGGGGGACCAGCCGTCGCCGGTCCAGAACTCCCACCTGCCGGTCAGATCGTCGCCGGCCACCCGGGCCAGGTGGGCGAACTTCGCCTCACCGGCGGCCTCGGTGCCGTACACGTAGGTGTGGTCGCCGTCGCGGAGCAGCTCGGAGCCCCAGGAGACCCGGGGGTCCAGGGGCAGCGGACGGACCCCGGTGGGGGTGAGCGCGGGCAGCGCGAAGGTGGCCAGGGCGGTGCCGAGCAGGGCGTGGTCCAGCGGGCTGGCACCGGTACGCCGGTAGCGGTGGACCAGCACCTGGAGGGTGTCGCCGGCGACGGTGGCGTCGCCGATCCAGGAGAACTCGCCGGGCGTCGTCGCGGGGATCAGGTCGCGTGGGTCGTCGGCGGTGCCGCCGTGCAGCGTCGCGGTGAGCTGGTCGCCCTGCTGCACCACTGCCGAGTTGTGCACGAACGGCGCGCTGCGGGGGCGGGAGCCGTCGGGGTGCACCGGGCCGAGGAAGGTGTCGGAGAACAGCCAGAGCAGCCGGCCGTCGGGCAGCCGTACCGAGGCCGTCCGGTCGGCGCCGTTCCACCGGCCGGAGGTGTCGCCGTAGTCGTCGAAGGCGGCGGTCAGCCGGGCGGCGGTCGTCCCGCCGTCGGGTAGGGGCGGCTGCGGCGTCGCGGTGGGTACGGCGGCGAGCAGCCCGACCAGCCAGACGACGAGCAGCCAGCGGGCCGGCCGGCGGACGCCGACCGGCTCCCGGCCCGGGTCGACCTCCGCCACCAGAACCCCCGTCTACTGGTCACCGACCCGTAGGGTGTCACGATCAACGGCGGGGGCGGTAGCCGTCGACCGGGTGGGCGTGGCCGGTGCGTCCGGCCCGCGACGGACCGTCAGCGCGCCGGTGACGAGGGCGGTGACCGCCGCCGTGGCCAGGGCGGCACCGGCGATACCGGCGACGGTGTGCGGCACCACCGTGGCGGTCGCGGCCAGGAAACCCGCCGTGGAGATCCACAGTGGTGCCGAGGGCCACCGGGCCGCCGCCGCGACCCGCGCGTTGATCAGCACGAAGACCAGCGCGTACAGCGCCCCGGTGGCGGCGAACAGCGGGGCGAGACCGCCGTGGCGGGTGTACTCCGGGCCGCCGGCCAACCCGAAGGCCAGGCCACCGGCCAGGGTCGCGGCGAGCACCAGCGCCGCGCCGGCCGCCCCGACCAGCAACAGCGCGGCCCGCAGGGTGCCCCGGTCGCCCCGGGCCAGCCGGGGCAGCGCGATGACCGTCACCACCTGGGGGGCCCACAACGCGCCCTTGGTGAGCACCGTGCCGACCGCGTACGTGCCGGAGGCGTCCGGGGGCAGGAACCGGCGGGCCAGCAGCAGGTCGGCGTACGACACGACGAGCATCGCCAGGGTCGCCCCGCTGGCGGTGAGCACCGTCCGGGTGGCCAGGGTCGGGGCGACCGGGTCGAGGCCGGCCCCCCGGTTGAGCCGGACCAGCAGCGCCAGCACCAGCACGGAGGTGACCGCCCCGGCCAGCAGCGCGCCGGTCAACCCGCCACCGAGCGCCAGCCCGGCGATCATGCCGCCGTACCGGCCGGCGGCGAGCAACGCCATCCCGCCGGCCAGCCGCAGGAAACGCTGGTCGCCCTGGAGTTCACCGAGCCACCGGCCGGCGGCCACCACCGCCACGGTCAGCACCCCGAGCAGCAGCACCGCCGGGCCGGTCAACCGCAGCCCGACGGCGGCTACCGGCAACGTCACGGCCAGCAGCGCGGCGGTCACCGCCACGGTCAGCAGGGTGGGGCGGGCGGTGCCGGCCCGACCGTGCCGGGCCCGGTGTACGGCCACCGCGATCTGCAGGCCGGTGCCGGCCACGCCGCCGATCGCGCCGAGCGCCAGCAGGGTGGCCAGCGCGCTCAGCTCGGCCGGCGCGAGGTGCCGGGCACCGAGGACCGGCACCACGTACGCGAGCCCGTTGACGAAGACCCCGGCCAGGGTGACGGCCACCCCGGCGACGCCGATGCCCGTCGCCCGACCCGGCCCGCCGCCCGGACCCCCACTCGGCCCGTTCCCCGAACCCCGGCCCGGGACGTCGCCGGATCGCCGGCGGTGCCCGTCGGGAGCCTCGGGTCCTTCGTCGACGACCCCGGGTCGCCGGCCGTGCGCGCCGTCCGATGCTGTGCCCATCACCGCTCCGTGTCGCCGGCCCCGCCGGTGCTCCGCTGCCCCGCCCGCGATCGTCCCGGGTCGTCGGCTCCGCCCGTCGCCAGCAGCGCAAGTACAGTGTCGCCACGCCGGCGCTGATCGCCGGGTCAGCCTAGTGAGGAGGTCAAGCCCTGCGGGAGAGGCCGATCCTCGTCGCCACCGGGCTGGCCGTCACCGCGCTGGTGCTGGCCCCGCTGGCCGCGCCCGGCTACGTGCTCAGTTACGACATGGTCTTCGTGCCCCGGCAGCCGTGGCGGGCCGAACTGGTCGCCCCGGTCGACTCGCTGCCCCGGGCGGTGCCGCTGGACGCGCTGGTGTCGCTGGCCAGCCAGGCGGTGCCGGGGTGGCTGCTGCAACGGCTGGTGCTGGCCGGGGTGCTGCTGCTCGCCGCGATCGGGGCCGGTCGGCTGGTGCCCGCCGGTCGGCCGGTGGTCCGGGTGGTCGCCGCGGTCGGGTACGCCTGGACGCCGTACCTGGCGGAGCGGCTGCTGATCGGGCACTGGGGGCTGCTGCTGGCGTACGGGGCGCTGCCCTGGCTGGTCGACGCCGCGATCCGGGTGCACCGGCCGGGTGGGCTGCGCCGGTTGGTGCTGGTCGCACTGCCGGCCGTGGTCACCCCGACGGGTGGCCTGGTCGCCCTGGTCACGGTCGCCGTGCTGGTCGCCCGACGGGGTGCCGCCCGGACGACCGCGCTGGCCGTCGGCGCGTTGCTGCTGCTGAACCTGCCGTGGCTGGTGGTCGCCGGGTTCAGCGCGGCCGACGCCCGGACCGACCCGGCCGGGGTGGCAGCGTTCGCGGCGCGGGCGGAGAACTGGAGCGGGGTGGTCGGCGCGTTGGCCGGCACCGGTGGGATCTGGAACGGGCAGACCGTGCCGGCGAGCCGTGCGTCGCCGTTGACGCCGGTGGCGACGGTGGCCCTGCTGGTGCTGGCGGGGTACGGCCTGCGGGAGTTGCGTGGCCGGTGGCCGGCCGGGGCGGCGGACCGGCTCGTCGGGTTGGCCGGGGCCGGTTTCCTGGCCGCCCTGGCCGGGGCGCTGCCGGGCGGGTCGGCCGCGCTGGGCTGGTTGGTGGCGACGGTGCCCGGGGCCGGGGTGCTGCGCGACGGGCAGAAGTTCCTGGTCCCGTACGCGCTGCTGCTGGCGCTGGCCGCCGCGCTGGGGGCGGAGCGGCTGGCCGACCGGGTCGCCGCCCGGGGTGCGCCGGGTGGGGCCGGTGCGGTGCTCGCCGCCGTGCTGCTGCTGCCCGTGGTGGTGTTGCCCGACCTGGCGTTCGGTGCGGCGGGCCGGCTGCGTCCGGTGGCGTACCCGGCGGACTGGGACGCGGTGGCCCGGCGGTTGGACGGCCGGTCGGGGGAGGTGCTGTCGCTGCCGTTCGGGGCCTACCGGGCGTACCCGTGGAACGACGGTCGGACGGTGCTGGACCCGCTGCCCCGCTACGTCGACGCCGACGTGCTGGTGGACGACACGCTGTGGGTGGGGACGACGGAGGTGCGGGGGGAGAACCCGCGGGCCGCCGAGGTGGGCCGGGTGCTCGCCGCGGGTGGCCCGGTCGCCGCGACCGGGGTGCGGTGGGTGGTGGTGCAGCGGACCGTCGGCGGCCGGCGGGTGGACCCGGCGACGCTGGCCGGGTTGCGCGAGGTGTACGCCGGGACCGACCTGACCCTGTACGAGAATCCTGCCGGCCGGTGACCGGGCGGTCGCCGGCTGTTCCTGCTGCCTGCGGGGTCGGTGGTTGATCGTCTGCGCGGCCCTCCCGGCGTTGGCTACTTGGTGGTAACGTGCCGCGCACGCAGCTCACGAGGAGGAATACAGCACCATGCGCAGTGCTCTCTCGTTGGTTCTGGTCGCGGTGGCCGCGATCGCTCTGGGTGCCTTCGGCACGGTGGCGTTGGCCACCAGCCTGACCGGCACGTCGGCGGCCGAGGCGGCGAAGGCCGAGCAGGCCGCCCGCACCGAGTCCGGCGGCGGCAACGGTGGTGCCAACCAGCCGCTGGTCTACGGCACCAGGTAGGACCGTTCCACCTGCCCGGCCGGTGGCCCCGCCGGCACCGTCGACCCTGACCGTCCTGTCTGCTCCGACCGCTGCGCCGGTGTGTCCGCCGGCCCCGACCGCTCGACCGGCGTCCCCGCCGGACCGTTCGCGGCCCTCGTCACGAGGGCCGCGAATTTTTCGCCCGAGACCGGCCAGGTGAACCGGGCGGCGTGGGCGCGGGCCGCCGCGCCCATGGTGGCCCGGTGGTCGTGGTCGGTCAGCAGCCGCCGCACCTTGGCCACGAAGTCGTCGACGTCCTCGGCGAGCAGGCCGGTCTCGCCGTCGACCAGGGATTCCTCGACCCCGCCCGCGCCCCGGAAGGCGACCGTCGGGGTGCCGACCGCGCCGGCCTCGACGATGGTGAGCCCCCAGCCCTCCTTGAGCGACGGGGTGAGCGCCACCCAGGCCGAGGCGAGCAGGTGCCGCTTGTCGGCGTCGGAGACGAAGCCGGTGAACCGGACCCGGTCGGTGAGGCCCAGTTCGGCGGTGGTGTGCCGCAGTTGCGCCTCCCACCAGCCCTGTCCGGCCACGGTCAGGGTGAGGCCGGGAAGTTCGTCGGCGAGCGCGGCGAGGGTGGCCAGCGCCACCTCGACCTGCTTGTGCGGCACCAGCCGGCCGAGGACCACCAGCGACGGTTCCGCCGAGCGGGGCACCGGGCCGACGGTCATGTCCGGGGTGCCGTTGTGCACGATGTCGACCCGGGCCGGGTCGATGCCGAGGGTGGCCAGCTCGTCGCGGGTGGCGGCGGAGACGGTGACGTACCGGCAGCGGCGGTAGACCCGGGGGGCGAGCCAGGACTCCACCCACCAGCCGAACCGGGCCAGGCCCGGGCCGAGCACCACCGGCCACTGCTCCCGGTGCACGTGGTGCACCAGCGCGATGACCGGCCGGCGGGCGTAGAGGGCGGAGAGGAAGGGCAGCCCGTTGCCGACGTCGACGATCAGGTCGGGTCGACCGCCCCGGCGGCGGCTCAGCGGGCCGAAGCCGAGTGCTCCGGCCAGGTACGCCAGCGCCGCCCGGAGGTAGACGGTGTGCCGACCGCCGCGCCGCAGCACGCGTACGCCGTCGGGGGTGGTCTCCTCGGCGGTGCCGGCGGGATGGGTGGCGCAGAACAGGGTGGCCCGGTGGCCGCGGCGGACCAGTTCGCCGGCGATCCGCTCGACGTAGACCTCCGAGCCACCGCCTTCCGGATTGCGGGTGTCCCGCCAGTTGAGGAACAGAACGTGCCTGGTGGTGGCGGCAGCGGGTGCGTCCAACACTCAACTCCTACTGCCGAGTAGTCTTCGCGTTCGCGTCACACTATGGGCTGCGTCACGCACGTCGCAATGCCCGATCGGAGGCGAGATGCAGCAGTCGCCGGGCCGTCCGGGGGCGGCCGAGGGGCCGGACGACACATCGAGCACGGTGTGGCGTGCGCGCTTGGTGGCGGTGTGTCTGGCTTTGTCGGCACTGGCGTTCCTCCAGGACCCCGGGCTGATCGCCATCGACACCAAGGTCGACCTGGCGATCGATCCGGCCGGATGGCTGACCCGGGCCCTGCACGTCTGGGACCCGGACGGCACCTTCGGGCAGTTGCAGAATCAGGCGTACGGCTACCTCTGGCCGATGGGGCCGTTCTTCCTGCTCGGCAAGCTGCTCGCCGTACCGGCTTGGGTGGTGCAGCGGCTGTGGTGGGCGCTGCTGCTGACCGTGGCCTGCGTCGGCGTGGTCCGGCTCGCCGAGCGGCTGCACGTCGGCACCCCGTGGGCGCGGCTGCTCGCCGGGGCCGCCTTCGCGCTCTCCCCCCGGCTGCTCACCGAACTCGGCCCGATCTCGGTGGAGGCGTGGCCCAGCGCGCTCGCCCCGTGGGTGCTCGTCCCGCTGGTCGGGCTGGCCGACGGTGCGCCGGTGCGCCGGGCGGTCACCCGGTCGGCCCTCGTGGTGGCCTGCGCCGGTGGGGTCAACGCGACAGCCGTGCTGGCCGTGGTGCCGCTGGCCGCGCTCTGGCTGCTCGGCCTGCACCCGTTCCGGCTCCGGGTGAAGGCGCTGGTCGCCTGGGGGCTGGCGGTGGGCGCGGCGACCGCCTGGTGGCTGGTGCCGCTGCTGCTGCTCGGCCGGTACAGCCCGCCCTTCCTCGACTACATCGAGACCGCGCCGGTGACCACCACCCCCACCGACACCACCACCGTGCTGCGCGGCGCCTCGCACTGGCACGCCTACCTCACCGGCGCGTACGGGCCGCCGTGGACGGCGGGCTGGCGGCTCGCCACCGAACGTCCCCTGGTGGTCGCCACCCTGGTGGTGGCCGGGCTGGGTATCGCCGGGCTGGCCCGCCGGGGCATGCCGCACCGGCGGTTCCTGGTCACCGGCCTGCTGGTCGGGCTGGCCCTGGTCGGGCTGGGCCACCTCGGTCAGCTCGACGGCTTCGGCGCGCAGACCCAGCGGACCTTCCTCGACGCGGCCGGTGCGCCGCTGCGCAACGTGCACAAGTTCGACGTGGTGCTCCGGCTGCCGCTCATCCTCGGCCTGGCCCACCTGGTCGGGCTGGTGCTGCGGGCCGCCCGCACCGGCGACCGGCCGGAGCTGGCCGCCGTGCTGCCCCGGGCGCTGCAACCGGTCCGGCTGCGCGCCGGCCTGGTCACCGGCACCGCTCTGGTCGCGGTCGCCGCGGTGGCCACGCCCGCGCTGGGCGGTGGGCTCGCCGCCCAGGGCAGCTTGACCGGGGTGCCCGGCTACTGGCGGGAGGCGTCGGACTGGCTGGACCGGGCCGTCGGCGACGACCGGGTGCTGGTGGTGCCCGCCGCCCGGTTCCCCCGCTACCTGTGGGGCAGCCCCAGCGACGAGATCACCCAGCCGTTGTCCGACCGGCCGTGGGCGGTGCGCAGCTCGGTGCCGCTCACCCCGCCCGGCACCATCCGGATGCTGGACACCGTCGAGTCGGCGCTGGCCGACGGGCAGGGTTCCGCCGGCCTCGCCGACCTGCTCGCCCGCTCCGGGGTGAAGTACCTGCTGCTGCGCTCCGACCTCGACTACGGCCACAGCGGGGCCGTCCGGCCGGTGGTGGTCCGGCAGGCGCTGCTGCGTTCCCCAGGCATCGAGCCGGTGCGCGGGTTCGGCCCCGAGGTCGGCGGGGGTCGGCTGCCCGGCAACGTCGTCGACCGGGGACTGGACGTCGGGGTCCGGGCCCTGGAGGTGTACGAGGTCCGCCGCGACGTGGACCGGGTCGTCGCGTACGACGCCGCCGACCTGACCACTGTCGTCGGCGGCCCCGAGTCGCTGCTGCCGCTGGCCGCCGCCGGCCGGCTCTCCGCCGCGCCGACCGTGCTCGCCGGGGACCGCCCGGCCGGACTGGACGCGTCGTCGGTGACGCTCACCGACGGGTTGCGCCGCCGGGAGGTGGCCTTCGGGCAGCAGCACGACAACGCCTCGGCCACCATGACCGCCCGGGACCGCCCCCAGCTCGACGCCCCGGCCCGGGACTACCTGCCGGACTGGGCCGACGGGCAGTCCACGGTGGTGCGTTACCTCGGCATCGGCGGGGTGACCGCGTCCAGTTCCTGGTCGCAGGCGCAGCCGCTGGGCGGTGGACGTCCCGAACACCAGCCGTACGCGGCGGTCGACGGCGACCTGAGCACGTCCTGGCGGTCCGCCCCGGGGACCCGCGCGCCGGGGCAGTGGTTCGAGGTGGAGCTGGACCGGCCGCAGGTCGTCCGGCAACTGCGGATCACCTTCGACACCGGGGCCGACTCGCTGCCGACCAGGATCACCGTGACCGCCGGCCGGCAGCAGACCACCGTGCAGACCGCCGGGCAGACCGTCGAGGTGACCCTGCCCGACGGCTACCCCACCCGGTTCGTCCGGGTCACCGTCGAGGAGGTCTTCGACGTCCGGGCCGGCTTCGGCGGGGTGGGCATCGCCGAACTCGTCATCCCCGGGGTCGAGGCCGCCCGGACCCTGGTGGTGCCGGACCCACCGGCCACCGACCGGCCGGCCGCGATGGTGTTCGCCGCCGCCCCGGCCACCCCGGCGTGCGTCTTCGACGAGAGCCGGCCGCTCTGCGCCGGGGCGATGGCCCGCGCCTCCGAGGACAGCGACCGGATCGACCGCACCGTGCGGTTGCCGGCCGGCGCGGACCACCGGGTCGCGCTGTGGGCCCGACCCCGACCCGGTGGGGCGCTCAACGCGCTGCTCGACCCCGGTGGGGCGGCGGCGGTCACCACCGGGGTCACCCCGACCGTGGCCGCCTCGACCGTCGGCGTGTCCCACCCGAGCGCCCGTCCCGGCGCGGTGGTCGACGGGAACCCCGCGACCGTCTGGTACGCCGCCGACGCCGACCGGCAACCGTGGCTGCGGTTGACCTGGCCGAAGGCGCGCACCGTCACCGGGCTGCGGATCACCCTGCCGCCCGGTGCGGCGGCGGCCCGCCCCTGGCGGGTCACCGTGCTCGGCGACGAGGGGATGCGCGGCGGGGTGCTCGACGAGGGCGGCACGCTGCTGTTCGACAGGCCGATGCGCAGCGACGACCTGACCGTGCTGATCGCCGACGTGGTGCCGGTGGCGTCATACGACCCGTACCGGCGGGTGACGCAGGACCTGCCGGTGGGGGTGGGCGAGCTGACCGTGCTGCCGGACGGCCCGGCCACCCCGGTGGACGCAGCGGAGCGGGTCACCCTGCCCTGCGGCACCGGCCCCACCGTGACCGTGGCCGGTGGTGGGCAGCGCCGGACCGCGCTGGTCGCCAGCCGGCGGGACCTGGTGGAACTGCGCGAGGTGCCGGCGGTGCTCTGCGGTCCGGCCGCGAGGACGCCGCTGCGGCTGGCCGCCGGGGAGAACCGGGTGGTGGCGGCGGGGACCCGGCTGACCGTACCGACCCGGCTCGCGCTCACCCCGACCGGCGGGGCGTTGGCACCGGCGGCCCCGGCCGGCGGCACCGGTACGAGCGGCACGGCCGGCACCGGAGCCGGGGACGTGACCGCCGGACCCCGGCAACCCGGGGCGACCCGGACGGTGCTGCGCGTCGACGAGTGGTCGGCCACCCTCCGGGTGCTGCGCCTGGAGAGCTATCCCGGCCAGCGGGTGCTGGCGTTGCGGGAGAACGCCAACGCCGGCTGGGTCGCCACCGCCGGCGGCCGGACCCTCACCCCGTTCGTGGTGGACGGCTGGCAGCAGGGCTGGCTCGTCCCGGCCGACGTCGCCGGTGCGGTGACGCTCCGGTTCGCCCCCGACCGGGGGTACGTGCTGGCGCTCGGGGCCGGGGCGATGCTGCTGGCCGGGGTGGCCCTGCTGGCGGTGCTGCCGTCGCGGCGTACCCCGGGGGCGGTGGTGCCGCGGCGGCGGCGCGGGCGGGTGCTCGCCGCGCTCGTCGGCGGTGCGGCGTTGCTGCTGTTCGGCGGGCCGGCGGCGGTCGGGGTGGCGCTGGCGGTGGTGGCCGTGGTGCTGGCCGGGCGGGCGTTGGAACCGCACCTGCACCCGCCGGACCGGCGGGGCATGCACCGGCTGCGCCGGGCGACCGTGCGCTGGCTGCCGGTGGCGTGTTTCGCGGTGGCCGGCTGGTGGGCGGCGACCCGGGGCGGGCACACCGCCTGGCCGCCTCAGTTGGCCGCGGTCGCCACCGCCACCCTGCTCTGGCTCTCGCTGGTGCTGCGCCGACGCGGCCACCGCCCACCCCAACGTTGGAAGGGGCGCTCCACCGCGTAGTAGCTGACCGCCGCGAGGACCAGCCCACCGGCGACGGTGAGGAGGAACGTGCCGAGCGGGTCACCGGTGAACTCCGGCCGGCCGTCGAGCAGGTAGATCCCCTCCAGTACGAACGGGTGCCAGAGGAACAGCCCGTACGACACCCGGCCCAGCCACCGGCCGACGATGCTGTCGAAGGCGCCCTTGGTGCGGGTCTGCGGCCCGAACGCCACCGGCACGATCAGCAGCACCGCGACGACCAGGTAGAGCACCAGCTTGGTGGCGAACTGGCCGGCGGTCGGCTCGGCCAGGTCCCGGGGGCCGGTGACCGGGGTGGTGGCGACGGCCAGCGCGCCCAGGGCGATCGTCCAGCAGGCCAGCGGGGCCCGGCCCAGGTCGTCCAGGAAGCGCCAGCGCCCGCCCCGGCCGGTGCGCAGCGCGACCTGCGCGCCGGCCAGGGCCATCCCGGCCCCGAACCAGCCGGCGTACGAGGGCAGCCACATGGTGTGCAGGCCGAGGCTGAGCACGCCTGCCCCCATCAACGCCACCCAGCCCCCGGTCACCGCCGTCGCGGCCAGCGCGATCCGCAGCACCCCGTCCGGGTGGACCGACGTCGGTGGGCCCGGTGTCCGTCGCCGGCCGAGCAGGAGGACCGCCAGCACCGGCAGCAGCAGGTAGAACGTGACCTCGGTGGCCAGGCTCCAGGTCTGGCTGAGCCCGTGCCGGAGCTGCCCGTGCTGGTAGATCTGGGTCAGCGTGAGGTGCCGCAGCCAGTCGCCCGTCGAGGCCGGCCGGTTCTGCGGCAGCACCAGCAGGCAGACCACCACCGCCACCCAGTAGGCGGGCAGGATGCGGGTGGCCCGCCGCCACAGGTAGCGGCCGGTGCCCGGGGGCCGCTGGCCCGTCGCCTGCGCGTGCGCGTACGGCCGGAACAGCAGGAACCCGGAGAGGACGAAGAAGACCGCGACGCCCACGTCCAGTCGGGACAGCCAGGCCCCGACGGCGGCGTCGCCGGTGTTACGCCCGGTGGCGAAGCCGACATGGTGTCCCACCACGGCAAGTGCCCCGATCACCCGGACGGCGTCGAGGGCGGGCAGCCGCCGCAGGACCTGATCGGGAATCGGGGCAGACATCAACCGTCCAGAGGGTCGCGGGGCTATGTGACTCGGGAGTAACGTGCGGCCAAGTTTTACATCCTCGATCTTCCGCCGGTAACCGGCTGACCGTCTTTGTTAGGGGAGGACCAGTGAAGACTCGCCTGGGTGCCGCGTTGTTCGGCATCGGCGTGCTGTCGCTCGCGGTCGCCGCGGGAACGGCGTACTACGTGGCGCCGTCGGTGACGAAGCTGCCGTACGACCTGACGTTCTGCAACGCGGACGGCAAGCCGGACGGGTGCCTGCGGGCGAGCGTCGCGATCGCCGACAACGCCACCTTCATGCAGGTGCTCGACGGGAAACCGACGATCCAGACCGGTCAGCTCAAGGCCACCACCGAGGTGGTGCCGCAGGCGTCGACGACCGAGAAGGAGATGACCGGTGACCTCAGGGGCGACGCGGTCGTCTGGGACGTCTACGGCACCGTCGTGCGGACCGACAACGGCTCCGACGTCAGCAAGTACGCGGCCGAGTTCGCCCTGGACCGGGTCACCGCCGCCGCCCGGGACTGGGACAAGCAGTACCTGGACACCGACGGCCCCGGCGGCGCCGACGACTCGGTGACCTTCGCCGGGCAGACCTACAAGTTCCCGTTCCGTGCCGAGCGGCGGGACCACACCTTCTTCGACCGGGACCTGCGCCGGGCGCTGCCGATCGCGTTCGACGGCACCGAGCAGATCAACGGCACCGAGGCGTACCGGTACGTGCAGCAGATCCCGGAGACCGACCTGGTCACCCCGGAAGGTTCGCTGACCGCGTTGGCCGGTGCGCTGGCACCGGGGGCGACCACCGGCAAGGTCACCTACAGCAACACCCGGACGATCTGGATCGAGCCGGTCAGCGGCAACTTCGTCAAGGTGCGTGAGCAGCAGCGGAAGAACTTCGTGCCGAACCAGGGCAGCCCGGTGACCCTGCTGGACGCGGATTTCGTCTACGACGAGGCGACCATCGCCAACAGCGTGAAGTCGGCCGGGGTGACCCGGGACAAGCTCCAGTTGATCGGCCGTACCCTGCCGATCGGGCTGGCCGTCCTCGGTGGCCTGCTGTTGCTGGTGGGCCTCTGGCTGGTCGTCGCCGGGCGGCGGCGCGCGACGCCGGCCGCCGGGCCGGAGGGGGCCGGTGTCGCCCCGGCGGCCGACACCCCGACCCGCGACGGAAAGGCCGAGCCGGCCACCGTGGGGCGGTCGGGCGGCCCGCTCACCGACGAGATCCCACCCGCGTCGACGAACTGGCGGGGTGAGTCCGGCTCGCGCTGACCACGCACGTCGGCACACCGGGGCGGGTCGGGGTTTCCCGGCCCGCCCTCCGCGTCTCCGTGGTGACCGTACGCGTCCGTTACGAAATCGTAACGTGTCGATGGTTTGTCACCTCATGGTGATGGGTGCCGTCGGATTTGGCGGCATCTATCCGGTCGATGCCGGGGATCGGCTGCACTCAGCGTGAGTGCGGCGACCGGCTCGGATGATCGACGGTTACCGGTCGGTAGGTGGGGTCTTGTGAGCCACGCCTCAGCGGGTGCACCATCAGGCACGCATTCGTTACCCGTCGGTAACAGATCTTGCGGCCCGGTTGCGGCCCGACCGGCTCCCACGACCGGCACCAGCCTGAGGAGGAATCCGTGCAGAATCGGACCGACGAGCCGGGGCGTACCCGGTGGCGGCGTTTCGCCGCGATGATGGTGCCCGCGACGGCCGCCGTGGGCGCCATCCTGTTCGGCATGCAGAGCGGGGCCATCGCCTCCGACATCACCGTCTCCGGGCAGACCTTCAAGATCGGGGCCGAACGCCTGGAGGGCGACGGCTTCACCCAGTACGGCGGCATCGTCAAGGAGAAGAACGGCAAGGTCCACCCGGTCGCCCTCTCCGAGATCAGCAGCGCCCAGCTCTACAAGCTCTGCCAGTCCGTCCGCGCCGACCTGCCCGGCCTGCCGGTGGTGCTGACCATCAACGCCGGTGACGACAAGCCGGCCACCGCCAAGAACATGATGATCGCGATGGACAGCCTGGGCGGCAACGCCACCTTCACCAACATCCGCATCGGCCGGGACGCCACCGACCTCAACGCGTCGGCGCAGGCCGGCTCGTTCGGCCAGGACGCCCAGCACGTCACCATCACCGACCTGCGGCAGGTGTCCCGCTACACCACCGCGGCCACCTTCAACCTGACCGGCCTGCGACTCAAGGTGAACGTCGGGGAGGCCGCGAAGGGCAAGGAGTGCTTCGCGGACGACTGAGCCGCACCGGGCCGGACCCCTCCCGTCACCCCCCGCCGGACGGCAGGGGCCCGGCCCGCCCGACCCCGTACCCATCCGCCCAGGAGGAGCAGGTGACAAGCGCGCAACCGCCGTACGCCCCGACCGGTCCCGGTCCCGGTCGCGGGTGGCGGAGCTTCCGCCGGTGGCGACGCAGCCGGCCGTTCTGGGGCGGCCTGCTCACCGTGCTCGCCGGGGTGGAGATGTTCGCCTCCACCAGGATGACCCTCAACGGGCTGAGCTTCTCCTCCGGCGCGACCGGGCTCTACTCGCTGCTCATCCCGATCATCCTGGTGACCTGTGGGCTGCTGCTCTGGTTCAGCCCTGGTCAGCGGCTGTTCTACTCGATCGTCGCGGCGGTCACCACGGTCTACTCGCTGATGGGCCTCAACCTCGGCGGCTTCTTCCTCGGCCTGCTGCTCGGCCTGGTCGGCAGCGCCCTCGGCTTCGCCTGGACCCCGATCCGCTCCGCCCCACCATCCGCCGCCGACACCGCCACGTCGCCCACCGCCGGCACCTCCGCACCGTCCGCCGCCGGACCGTCCGCCGCCGGAGCCCACCCGGACGCCGACCCCGACGCCGACGACGGGTTCGACGCCGACGGCCGGCTCGGCTTCTTCGGCGGCCCCGGGGCGGACGCCGCCGCGCGGCGAGACCCGGCGCAGGACCCTGCCGGCGGGCGGGACCCACGCCACCTCGGGGTCGCGCTGCTGGTCCTCGGCCTCGCCGCCGGTGCACTGGTGGCCGCCGCGCCGAAGCCGGTACGGGCCGCCGCGCCGGGACCGGTCCGGGCCGCCGCGCCGAAGCCGGCACCGACCGCGTGCCCGCGACCGGCACCCACCGGGACCGCCGCCCCGCGCCCCACGGCGGGCCGGACCGCGACCCCGTCGGCCACCCCCGGCACGGCCAGCCCGTCGCCATCACCCTCGCCGGACGGCAACCTGCTCAGCGACCTGCTGCACGACCTCGGTGACCTGTTCACCGGCGGTGGGAAGACCGATCCGGCCGCCACCCCGTCGCCGGACCGCACCCCGTCGCCGGGCGGCGGGGCGACCCCGGAGGCCGCCCTCACCCCCCGGCCGAAGCCCACCTTCACCGGAACCCACTGCACCCCAGGCAGACCCGCCCGCCCCGGCACCGTACGGCCGGGACGGCCGCTGCCGCGGATCGCCCCCGAGCCGGGGCAGCCGAGGGTGGCCCGGCAGCCGTCCAAGCTGACCGGCACCCGGGTCACCATGACCGGGCTGCGGTTCGAGGGCATCGTCGACCTGCCCACCGCCGACGGCACGCTGAAGGTGTTGAAGTTCAGCATGAGCCGGGCGGTCACCGCCGATTTCAGCCTGGTCGCGGACGGTCCGGCGGGCCGCCACCAGCGGTACGTCACCGACGAGCTGACGGTGCGGGGCGACGTCGCGTTCTACGCCACCCGGTTCGTCGGCAAGCTGCTCGGCATCACCATCACGCTGACCCCCGACCTGCCGTTCCCCGACGGTATCCCGGTCACCTCGCCGATCCCGATCACCTTCACCGACCCGGCCATCGACCTGGCGTTCGTCGACTCCGACACGCTGACCGCCCGACCGGCACTGGCGTTGAGCCTCTCCTGACCCTGCTCCCACCCCCACGGTGTGTCGGGGGCGGGCATCCGCCCGCCCCCGACCACCCGTCACGACCGCCGACCGACGGTGCGGATCAGAGCCGGGCCAGGGCCCGGCGCAGCGGGTCGAGCCCGAGCGCACCCAGGTCGAGCGCCTGCCGGTGGAACTCCTTCAGGTCGAAGTCGGCGCCCTTGCGGGCCATCGCCTCCTCCCGGGCCTGCAACCAGATCCGCTCGCCCACCTTGTACGACGGTGCCTGCCCCGGCCAGCCCAGGTAGCGGTTCAGTTCGAAGCGCAGGTTCTCGTCCGGCACCCGGCAGTGCGCCCGCATGAACTCCCAGCCCAGCTCCGGCGTCCACCGCTCACCCGGGTGGAAGCCGAACGGGTTGTCCCGGGGGATCTCCAGCTCCAGGTGCATGCCGATGTCGACGATCACCCGGGCCGCCCGGAACGCCTGCCCGTCGAGCATGCCGAGCTTGTCGCCCGGGTCCTCCAGGTAGCCCAGCTCGTCCATCAGCCGCTCGGAGTAGAGGGCCCAGCCCTCGCCGTGGCCGGAGACCCAGCACAGCAGCCGCTGCCAGCGGTTGAGCAGCTCCGCCCGGACGGCGGTCTGCGCGACCTGGAGGTGGTGGCCGGGGACGCCCTCGTGGTAGACGGTGGTCACCTCGCGCCAGGTGGAGAAGTCGGTGACGCCCTGGGGCACCGCCCACCACATCCGCCCCGGGCGGGAGAAGTCCTCGCTCGGCCCGGTGTAGTAGATCGCCCCGTCGCTGGTCGGGGCGAGGCAGCACTCGATCCGCCGGACCTGCTCGGGGATGTCGAAGTGGGTGCCGTGCAGCTCGCTGATCGCCTTGTCGGCAAGCGCCTGCATCCAGTCCCGGAACGCCTCCTTGCCCTGGATGGTGCGCGCCGGGTCGGCGTCCAGCACGGTCACCGCCTCGTCGATGGTGGCACCCGGGCCGGCGATCCGGCCCGACACCATCCGCATCTCGGCCTCCAGGCGGGCCAGCTCCGCGAACCCCCAGGCGTACGTCTCGTCGAGGTCGACCTTCGCGCCGAGGAAGTACTGCGAGGCCAGCTCGTACCGTTCCCGGCCGGCGGCCTGCTTGTCCCGCCCCAGCGGAACCAGCTCGGTACGCAGGAACTGGCCGAACTCGGCGGTCGCCGCGGTCGCCGCCGCCGCGCCCCGGCGCAGCTCGGCACCGAGCGTGCCGTCGGCGTCCAGCCGCTGCACCAGCCCGTGGAAGAAGTTGTCGCCGTGCGGGTCCGTCCAGGTGTCGCACTGCTTGGCCACCTCGGTCAGCTGCACCTTGGAGCTGACCCGGCCGGCGGCGGCGGCCTCACGCAGTGTGGTCTTGTAGCCCTCCAGGGTGGCGGCGAACCGGTTGAGCCGGGCGGCGACGGCGGCCCGGCCCTGCTCACCCTCGGTGGGCATCAGGTCGAAGACCATCCGGATCTCGTGCAGGCCGCTGGCGATGACGTTCACCTCGCTGGTGATCTCGCCCGCGTCGTGCCGGGCCAGCTCCAGCCCCAGGCGTTCCTGCATCGCCTCCTTGGCGGTCCGCTCCGCCTCGGACTCCGGCTCGGTCACGTCCAGGTCGGTGAGGGTGCGCCGGGTCAGTTCGGCCCGTGCCTCGTAACCGGCGGGCGAGAGGTCGTCGAGCTGGTCGTCGTAGCCGGCGATGCCGACGTAGGTGGCGCCGGTCGGGCTCAGCTGCGCCCAGTCGGCCACGTACCGGTTCGCGAGGTCATCGATTCGTCCCACGCTGCGACCCTACGTGACCGTCGGGGCCGGTTGTCGAGTGTGTTTGCCGAGCCCGGGGTGATCGGCACGCTGGAGCCGTCGTTGCGGTATCCGTGCCCCGGGGATACCGCAACATCGCCCCAGAAAAGTGGATCATCCCGAGGCGCGGGCGCGGGTCCAGTCGAGCAGGCGGTCCGCCGGCCAGGTGTTGACCACCCGGTCGGCGGGGACACCGCACAACGCGGCCCGCACGCAGCCGAACCGCTGCCAGTCGAGCTGCCCGGGGGCGTGCGCGTCGGTGTCGATGGCGAACCGGCAGCCGGCCTCCAGGGCCCGGCGGATCAGCCGCTTCGGCGGGTCCTGCCGCTCCGGCCGGGAGTTGATCTCCACGGCCACGTCGTGTTCGGCGCAGGCGGCGAAGACCGCGTCCGCGTCGAAGTCGCTCTCGGCGCGCGTCCGCGCCCGGTGCCCCTTGTCACCCGGGCCGGTCACCCCGGCGGGTCGGGACGACACCATCCGCCCGGTGCAGTGGCCGAGGATGTCCAGGTGCGGGTTGGCGATCGCGGTGAGCATCCGGCGGGTCATCCGGGCCCGCTCGTCGCGCAGCCCGCTGTGCACCGAACCGACCACCACGTCGAGCCGGGCCAGCAGCTCCTCGTCCTGGTCGAGGGTGCCGTCGGCGAGGATGTCCACCTCGATCCCGGTGAGGATGCGGAACCCCTCGGGCAGCGCCGCGTTCACCGCCGCCACGTGGTCGAGCTGCCGGCGCAGCCGGTCGGCGGTGAGGCCCCGGGCCACGGTCAGCCGGGGCGAGTGGTCGGTCAGCACCACGTACTCGTGGCCGAGTTCGACCGCCGCGAGCGCCATCTCCTCGATCGGTGACCCGCCGTCGGACCAGTCCGAGTGGGTGTGGCAGTCGCCGCGCAGCGCGGCCCGCAGCGCGGCGGCCGCCTCGTCGAGGTCGACGCCCTCGGTGGCGACCAGCCGGCGCAGGTAGACCGGTTCCTCGCCGGCCAGCGACTCGGTGACGCAGCGGGCGGTCACGTCGCCGAACCCGGGCAGGTCGGTGAGGGTGCCGGCCCGGGTCCGCTCGGCCAGCTCCGCCGCCGGCAGCGCGGCCAGGGCGGTCGCCGCCGAGCGGAACGCGCGTACCCGGTAGGTGGCCTCGTTGGCCCGCTCCAGCAGGAAAGCGATCCGGCGCAGGTCGGCGACGGGGTCTCTGGCGCTCATGGATGGCAACCTACGCGCCCGCGCCGCCGGTCGGGGGACGACCGGCGGCGCGGAGGTGTACGCGGGGGAGGCGGATCAGGAGTACGGCAGCTTCACCACCGACTGGTTGCCGGTGCCGAGAGTGGACGGGTTGACGCCGATCGCCGACCAGACCTCCACCCTGACCGTGCCGCCGGAGAGGTTGCCCAGCGTGCCGGTGGCCGAGTGCAGGCCGGCGTTCTGCGTGTAGTGCTCGTAGCCGGGCACCGGGTCGGTGGCGAAGTACCGGTAGGTCTCCACCCGGTCGAAGGTGCCGTCCCCGGTCAGGTCGTAGGAGACCCGGGCCTGCACCCCGTTGCCGACCGACTGGCCGGCGTCGAGGAACAGGTCGAACCCGGTCTGTCCCCCGGTGTAGGCGAGGTTGAGCCGGGTCGCGGTGAACACCACCGGGTTGCTGGGGGTGCCGTCGTGGTTCGCGCCCCCGGAGCCGGGGACGGTGGTCGTCGCCGCGCTGCCGGCGGAACCGAGCCCGCCACCGGGCAGCAGGAACCGGGTCGGCGAACCGGCCGGCGGGGTGGTCGGCGGCGGGGTCGGGCTGGTCGGGGTCGGCGACGGCCCGGTCGGCGTCGGGGTGGGGGTGGGCGACGTCGTCGGGGAGGTGGTCGGCGTCGGGCTCGGGTTGGTGCCGCCGGCCGCGTTGCCGCCGCTCCAGGTGTACGCCCCGGTCGTGGCGGTCTTCCCGGCGGCCACGGTGAGACTGGTCCCGTCGGAGAACCGTACGGTCAGCGGCGCGGCGGTGATGTTGCTGGCCACGTAGGTGCGCGCGCCGTTGCGGCTGAACACGGCGGCCAGCGGGTGGCTGGCGGTGACCGTGGTGTCGACCTGGCCGAGCGCGGCGAGGTTGCGGACCCAGTGGAAGGTGTGCGCCCGGCTCTCGCCCTCCTCCGGGGTGTATCCGGGGTTGGCGCGCAGCTTGGCCAGCGCCGCCTCCGGGTCACCGAGGGCGAGGAACTGCCAGTGGATGTCCTGCCACACGGTGGGTTCGCCGCCGTTGTTGCGGACGAGTTCGGCGTAGTTGGCCCGGTTGTAGGCCGGCCGGTAGCCGAGGTAGAGGTGGCCGCCGGTGACGGGGAGCATGTTGATGCCCTGGATCATCTCCGGCTCGGCGCTGAACCAGGTCGCGTACGCCCCGCCGTCGCCCCAGACCATGCCGACGGTGGAGTGCCCGAACGCCTGCGGGTAGTTCTCGTCGTCGACGTCGAACCAGTACTCACCGATGGCGGCGGCCTGGGTGGTGTAGATGAACACGCCCGCGTCCCGGACGGCGGTGTTGCCGGTGGCCTGACCCCACTGGATCAGGGCGTTGGCGAAGTTCATCCCCTCCGACGAGGACTCCTGGTTGTTGCCGGCGTTGAACGAGCCGTGCCCGGAGGCCCAGTCGTGCCCGGCGTAGATGTCGAAGTCCCGCAGGTAGGGGAAGCGGGTGTCGGAGCGCTGGTAGTTGTTGGCGTCCCGGATGAGCAGGTCGACCATGCCGCCGTACTGGCCCTGCGCGGCCCACGCCGGGTCGAACTTGGCGAGCGTCGCCGCCGCCGCGATGAAGTACCCGTAGTGGAAGTGGTGGTCGTTGAGTTCCTGGTCGGAGCCGTACGACGCCGGGTAGCCGATCAGGGTGCCCCAGTTGCGGTCGTAGTAGAAGACCTTCGCGGCCTTGCCGGGGGTGGCGGTGAACCAGTCGGTCAGGGTGCCGCGGATGGCGGCCAGCGCCGCGTTGCGGGTCTCGGTGTCACCGACCTGGTCGGCGATCTCGGCGATCCGGGCGGCCCGGCCGAGGCCCTTGCCGGTCCAGTAGGTGTCCCCGCCGCGCTGGTCCATCGGGTTGCCCCGGACGGCGGCGAGCTGCTCCTTGAGCTGGGCCAGGTCGGTGCCGGGGCCGGTGGCCACGGCGGGGACCTCGGGCAGCACCCCGTGGAACTTCATCGCGGTGCGGAAGGAGGCCACCCCGGTCAGCACCTTCATCCGGCCGCGCGCCGACGGGTAGGTCTGGGTGAGCGGGGTGCTGCCGGCGAGCGACTTCCACTGGTGCGGGTAGAGGCTCACCACGGTCTGCGTGGCGGTGCCCTCCCGGGCGGTGGTGGTGAACGAGTACGTGGTGGTCACCGTGCTGGTCGCCGGGTCGTAGGTGTAGCCGACCCGGGTGCCGGTGACGTGTGCGTGGGCGTACCGGCCGTAGCTCGTGGCGAGCGAGGCGCGGGCGGTGGCGTCGGTGGTGGGCGGCAGCAGGGCGATCGAGAAGTAGCCCTTGCCGGCCAGGCCGGAGGTGATCCGTCCGTTGGCGACGGTCCAGGTCGCGCCGGTCGGGGCGTACCCGACGTAGTCGTGGCCCCGGACGGTGAAGCCGATGGTGCCGCCGCTGTTGGACCAGACGGTGGCCGCGCCGCCGGTCGGGTTGATCTGGGCGTCGCCGCCGCTGGCCTGGAAGTAGGCGAACGGCAGCCCGTGGCCGATGGTGGCGCGCAGGGTCCGCGCCCCGTCACTCCAGTACGGGCTGACCGTCCAGTCCGTCCAGTCGTCGACCTTCACCACCGGTGCGCCGAGCGCGGCCACGCCGACCCGGATGTCCTCGGTGTAGGTGTACTTGAACTCGCCCACCCCGGTCGCGGTGCCGCTGACGGTGGCGGTCGACGGTGCCGAGAAGCCGAGCCCGTCGCCGAACGGCTGGTAGGACAGCGGGTGGGCGTGCAGCGGCTCGCTGTAGGAGCAGTTCGTCTTCTTCCACAGCAGCGACGACCACCAGTCGTTGGTGGGCACCGGCCCGGCGGGGGCGTTCGCGGTGGCGTACTGGCGGGGGTTGGTGGACAGCGCGCCGCAGCCGGCGGGCAGCGGGCCGACCGGGTCGGTGGTGTAGCTGCCGGCGCCGACGGTGGCCGCCTCGGCGGGGGCGTCGGCGGTGGTGAGGGTGAGGCCGCCGACGAGGACGGTCAGGGCGGTGGTGGCGGCGAGCACCCAGGGGGCGCGGCGGCGGGGGACGGGAGGTGTCATCGTGCCTCCTCCGCGCGGGGCGGGTGGGCCAACTGCGCGCGGTTCGTCGGAATTCGAGGGTTTGATGGTATGAGAGAGCGCTCTCTCTGCACCGGACGTTAACCGACGAGTAATACCTACGTCAATGCGTACGGCCGCTGACGACGCCGCCGACCCCCGGTCAGCCTGCGCCGGAGGAGCCGCGCGGCGCGCGCGGGCAGCCGTGCTCCCGCTCCCAGGCGGTCACCGCCGCCACCGGCGACCGGTTGCCCTTCTTGCGCCACGAGTCCAGGTACTTCGCCGGCCACACCACGCCCCGCCGGATCCACCAGTCGTCGTGCCCGGTGCACTTCGGCGACAACCCGAAGTGCAGGTGACAGACGTTGTTCGCGTTCCCCGTGCGGCCCACCTCACCGAGCCGCTGCCCGGAGCGCACCCGGACCCCGGCCTCGATCCCCGGGGCGACCACGCTCAGGTGCGAGCCGTAGTACCGCACCCCGTCGTCGCCCAGCAACGACACCGACAGGCCGCCGTTGTACGGCCCCAACGGCCCCTTCTTGTCGAACCGGTCCACCCGGCTCACCTCCAGGACCGTCCCGTCGGTGACCGCCACCACCGGCTCACCACAATCGGCGAAGATGTCGGTGCCCGGGTACCCCGAGTGCGTCGGGTGGTAGTCGACGTTGTCCGCCCGTACCGGGAAGACCCGGCGCAGGGCCGCCGCGTCCGGCGTGGCCGACGGCGTCACGGTCGGAGCCGGACTGCCCGACGGGCTGCCGGCCGGGGCCGTCGGGGTCGCCGGCTGGTCGCCCGTCGCCACCGTCGACGGGCCGTCCCAGACCGGGCCCGCGACCGGCTCGTCCGTGCCGCACCCCGCCAGCACCGCCGCCACGAGCAGCAGCACGGGGTACGCCGCACGGGTGCGCCGTGGGTCGGGACGCAGCAGGGACATTCGGACATCCTGACAGACCGCTACCGTGGAGGTCGCACCGCCAGCGGCATCCGGCCGACGACGGCCCCCGGAACGGCCCGCCGACCGGTCCCGGCCGACGACGGTGCGACGGGTTCCGGCCGGCCGGAGGGGGAGCAGTGACCATGACCGACCACCAGCCCGGACGCGTCCCGTACGCCGCCTCGGGGCTCTTCCCCGCCGGTCCGCCCCGCCGGCCGACGTGGCGGGAACCACACCCCGTCACCGGCGCGGCGGTGGCCGCAGGCGGTGCCCTCGCCGCCGCCTGGCTGGTGCTCTTCGGGTTGCTCGGTCACGACGTCGGCAGCTACGCCTGGTGGACGGTGATCGCCGGCGCGCTCGCCTGGCTCGTCGCGTTCGCCCTGGTTCGCTACGGCGACCGGGGGGCCGGCACGGGTGTGGCCATCGTCACCGCCGGTGGCTGGAGCATCGCGTTCGCGGTGGTCGTGGTGCGGTGGGCGGTCAGCGCGGACTGGCCGATGTGGTGACGCTGCGTCGTCGCGCGGCTTCGTTTGCCGCACCATCTTGACGTACCCGCTGTGACTGAGGACGCTCTTCGGTATGGCCTGGAACACCCCGCGGCTCGACTCCGAGCGGAGCCGTCGCCGCCTCCAGATTCTCGCCGAGTTGGCGGGCGCCCGCTCGGTACGCCAGCGGGAACGGCCGCAGCGGGAACGCACCGAGCGGCTGCGTCAGCTCATCGCGACCCGTCGCCGCGTCGCCGGCTGACGAACTTTCCCCGGATTGCCGGCCCTTCGGGGCGTTGAGCGGTCGGCTGCCGACCCGACCGGTTAACGTGCACGCGTAACGAGTCGGCTGTGCCGAGGTCTTTTTTGGGGGAACCATGTCGTACTTCGCTGCGGCCGTGGTGCGCGACGAGGGCGGCTGGAACGCCGCCGAGGTGAACCTACGCGGGGCCACCGACATCGACGAGGTCGCCGACCGGCTGCGTGACGTCGAACCCGATGCCGACGTGTCGCTGCTCTTCGTCGAGGCCGACGACGCGTACCTGGTGGTGCTGCGCCTCGACGAGGGGGAGGACCTGCGGGTCTTCGGCTCCGACTCGGCGTACGCCGAGGAGTCCCGGCTGGGCGCGCTGCTCGTCGGCGACCTCAAGACGTCGGTCACCGGCCTCGACGACGTCGACGAGCCGCCGTCGGCCACCACCGGTGGGGGCGACGAGGACAGCGAGCAGCCGGCCGTCGACCCGGAGGCCGACCCGGTCGGCGACGCCGACCTCCTCGCCGACCTGGGCATCTCGGCCCAGCGCCTGCTCAAGCTCTGCGCCCACGAGGGCATGCTCCCCGCCGACGTGACCGCCGAGGTGTGCCAGGTGCTCGGCTGCGCCGACGAGGTCGAAGAGCTGCGTGAGGTCTGACCCTCCGCACGTCGGCGACGCCACGGCGGGGTCGCCCGGTGCTGGCGGTGGCCCGGCGTTGCCTGGTGCTGGCGGTGGCCCGGCGTTGCCTGGTGCCGCCGGGCCGGTCGACGCCACCGATCCCGCCCTGGGCACCGTACGGCCGGGGCAGCCGACGCCCGGCGCGGCCGGCCGGGCCGGTCCGGGGGCGACCGAGGGACTGGCCGCGCCGGATCCCGCCGGTCGCCGGCAGCGGCACGAACGGTGGATGCGCCGCGCCCTGGAGATCGCCGTGACCGGCCCGGACCTGCCCGCCGGTCGCGACGATGCCGGGGCGACGGTCGACGACGTGCCGGTGGGGGCGGTGGTCTACGGCCCGGACGGCACCGAACTGGCCGTCGGCCGCAACGAACGGGAACTGACCGGGGACCCGACCGCCCACGCCGAGGTGCTGGCGTTACGCCGGGCCGCCGCACGGTCGGGCCGGTGGCGGCTGGACGACTGCACCCTGGTGGTCACCCTGGAGCCGTGCACGATGTGCGCGGGCGCGCTGGTGCTGGCCCGGATCTCGACTGTCGTCTTCGGCGCGTGGGAGCCCAAGACCGGTGCCGCCGGCTCGCTCTGGGACGTCCTGCGCGACCGCCGGCTCAACCACCGCCCCGAGGTGTACGCCGGGGTCCTGGAGACGGAGAACGCCGCCGTCCTGCGCGCCTTCTTCCGCTGACCCCGGGCCGGGCCGACGGGGCCGGCGGGTCGGGTTGGGGTTGGGGCGACGGAGCCGATGTTGCGGTATCGCCGGGGCGGGACACCGCAACATCGGCCCCGTCGAGCCGTCGAGCCGTCGAGCCGTCGGGGCGGCGGGGCGGCGGTCAGGAGGCGGCGACGGTGTCCAGGGCGATCTCGACCATCTGGCCGAAGGTCTGCTCACGCTCCTGCGCGGTGGTCTTCGCGCCGGTCTTGATGTGGTCGCTGACCGTCAGCAGGGTCAGGGCGCGGGCCTTGAACCGGGCGGCGATCGTGTAGAGCGCGGCCGACTCCATCTCCACCGCCAGCACCCCGTAGTCGGCGAGGGTGTCGTACAGGTCGGGCCGGTCGGTGTAGAAGGCGTCGGCGGCGAGGATCGGGCCGACGTGCATGGTGATGCCCCGCCGCTCGGCCACCTCGACCGAGGTACGCAGCAACCCGAAGTCGGCCACCGGGGCGTAGTCGATCAGCCCGTCGAAGCGCATCCGGTTCATGTTCGAGTCGGTCGACGACCCGATCGCCGCGATCACGTCCCGCAGTTGCAGGTCCTCGGTGAGCGCGCCGCAGGAGCCGACCCGGACCAGCGTCTTCACGCCGTACTCGTTGATCAGCTCGTGCGCGTAGATGGACGCGGACGGCATGCCCATGCCGGAGCCCTGGACGGAGACGTCCACGCCGTTCCACCGCCCGGTGAAGCCCAGCATGCCCCGCACCGTCGAGTAGCAGGTGGCGTCCTCGAGGTAGGTCTCCGCGATCCACTTGGCCCGCAGCGGGTCGCCCGGCATCAGGACCCGCTCGGCGATCTCGCCCGGCTTCGCGCCGATGTGCGTACTCATGGCAAAGATCCTGCCAGGCCGGCCCGGGGGATACCGGTGCGGCATCCGAACCGGTGTTCCTGTACCCTCGTCGGCGGTGGCGTGTCCGAGTGGCCTAAGGAGCACGCCTCGAAAGCGTGTGAGGGTTTACGCCCTCCGCGGGTTCAAATCCCGCCGCCACCGCTCGTGAACAGCGAGAACGCCCGGTCGATCCGTGAGGATCGACCGGGCGTTCCGCTTGTGGTCCCAGTTCCGGTCTCGGTTGCCGAGGGCTCCCCGGCCGATGCCTGGGACCGGTGCGCCGGGCGGTGGTGGGCCGGCCGGAGCACGCCGGCCCACCAGGCACGTCATCCCGCAGGGGTGTGGCTGACCCGGTAGGTGGCGGTGAGGGCGTCCGACTCCAGCAGCACGGTGACCGGGCCGTCCGGCAGCGCGCAGGTGATCGTCCGCCCCACCGAGTAGCCGCTCGGGCCGCAGTACCGGATGCCCCGGCTGTCGAAGACCGACAGGCGTGCGTCACCGGCACCGGCGGTCCGGGTCCAGGTGAAACTCTCCCGGGCGGTGTGCCGGCCGGCCGGCACCGAGAGGCAGACCGCGAACCGGTCCGCACCGGTGGTCACCGTGGACCCCGCCGCGTCGTCGGCCAGCACCGGGCAGGCCGGCGGGCCGTCCACCCGGGCGATCCCGAGGGTGTACGAGGTGGTCGGGTAGCCGTCGTCGGCGTTCAGCAGCACCGAGTGCGGTCCCGGACCGGTCAGTTCGCAGGCGTACTGGCGCAGTGAGTAGGAGTCGCACACCTCGTCGCCGGCCGCGTCGACCACCGTCATCTCCGGCGTGGTCGCCTCCGTCGCGTCCCCCGGCAGCAGCCCGACGACCCGGGCCCCGGCGGGGCTGGGCAGACGCAGGCAGTGGTACTCCGCGGGGGCCCGGAAGGTGCCCCGGTGCGGCGCGTCCCGCCAACCCGTGTCGGAAGCGGTCGGGCAGCCGGTGACCTGCCAGGGCAGCAGCGCGAAGGCGTGCTCGACGTCGTTGTCGAGCACCGTGCGGGTCATGCTGCCGTCCAGGACCAGGGTGTACCTCCCCGCCGCCGGCACCTCGCAGGAGATGCCGGTGCAGAGCTTGTGCCCGGTGCTGTCGTAGACGTTGCCGTACCGCCGGTAGTTGTCGGAGGTCATCGCCTTGACCCGGTAGGTGCCGGCGGCGGGCAGGTCGAGGATGCGGCAGCGGATGCCGCCCAGCGCCCCGGCGGGCGCGGCCTGGTAGCTGCCGGGCGTGATCGTCGGGCAGCCGGCCGGATCGGAGAGCCGGCGCACCTGCAACCGGTACGTCAGGTCGGTGCTGTCGGCCTCCCACCAGGTCAGATGCGTGATCACCCGGTACGTGCCGGTGGCCGGCAGCACGCAGCCGTCCTCGTCGGACGGCTCCGTGCAGATCGCCGTGCCGGTGGCGTCGACGAGCCAGGAGCGGGCGTCGTTGTACCGGTCCGGCGCGACGTAGGTGACCACGCGTTGGCCGGCCGTACCGGTGAACGGCTGGCAGTTGGTCTGCACCTGCGAGGTCTGGTGCAGCCGGAGGGCGGACTGGTCCCAGGAGGTGCCGGTGACCGGGTCACAGCCGTCGGTGCTGTCGAGGCGGGTCACCGCCACCTGATAGGTGATCTCGGTGCCGAAGTCGTTCCGGTTGAGCATCAGCAGCGTGTACGACCCGGCGGCCGGGACCACGCAGCCCCGGCCGGGGTCGTACTCGGAGCAGACCTGGTCGCCGGCCGCGTCGTACAACGTCCAGGAGAGGTACTGGTCGTGGTACTGGTTGAGCCGGACCAGCAGCCGGCCGGCGGCAGGGGCGGTCACCGCGTGGCAGGCCACCTCCTCCTGCTCGTTCACCGTTCCGCTGCCCACGGCCGTACCGGGATCACCGAACGGGGCCAGCGGCACGGCCGGGCAGCCGACCGGGTGCGACAGCCGGGGCATCCGCAGGGTGTACGCGCTCGCGGTCCCGTACTGCTCCCGCAGGAAGATCCGGTAGGGGCCGGGCCGGTCCAGGCTGCACCGGTCGACGTACCGCACCTCGCACAACGGCTGGTAGTCGGCGTCGAGGACCTGTCCCAGCACGTCGGCCGCCCCGGCCGGGTCGTACGTGCGCAGCACCGAGTGCACCGGCTGGTCGAAGCGGAAGCAGTGGGCCGCCGTGCCGGCGGCCAGCGTGCCGGTGATCCCGGGGGAGGTGAAGGAGAAGAACGACTCGGGCAGTTCCCGGCAGGTCGACGGCGTCCGGGTGGACTCGACGGCGAGGGTGTAGTTGCCGCTGCCAGTAGGGTGCGGCAGCTTCACGGTGATCGTGTAGGTGCCGGCCGGGCCGAGCTGGCACCTGTCCGAGTCGATGCCGAACCAGCACACGTGCGCGCCGCCGGCATCGGTGACCCAGCCCTGGGTGTGGTCGCCGCTGCCCCGGGTGAGCTGGGTGACCAGGATGTCCTGGTCGGCGGAGGCGGTGACCGTCCAGCGGTGCTGCTGTGCGTCGACGATCGACGCGCACGTCACGACCGTGCCCAGCGGCAGGACCCCGCCGCAGGTACCACGCCCGGGGCGGGGCACCCTCGGTGGCGCGGTGCGGGAGTAGGTGCGTACCGGCGGCTCGGTCGCCTTCGTCGCCAGCTTTCCGGCCGCTGCCGGGGTCCCCACCGTCGGCGCGGTCGGTGCCGCCCCGGGCCGCTGCGGTGCCGCCTGCGGTCCGGACGACGCGGCCTGCGGCGCGACCCGGACCGACGCGGCGGGCCCGGATGCCGACGCGGCGGGCGCGGGGGCCGGCGTCGGTGCCGCCGACCGTGAACCGGTCGCGACGTCGCCGCCCGCCGGGCCGGCCGCCAGGGACGCCGCCGGTCCGATCAGGACGGTCGCGGCGATGGTGGCGGTGATCGCCACCCACCGCGCGCGGGTGCCCCGTCGGCGGTACGGGCGTGTGGACAGGAACGTTCTCACCATGACTCCCCCGTGAGTGGCCCGCCGCTGCGCGGGCGAGCCGATGATTCCACGGTGGTCGATCATGGGCCATCGGATGGTCGGTTGGTCCGCCACGCCGGCTCAGCAGGGGCCGTGCCCCTCCTCGAACAGGCGGCGGGCCCAGTCGGCGTACCCGGCGATGATCTGGCGGACGGCGGTGCCGTCGTGCAGGAAGAGGTAACCCCGGTCGCCGTCGCGGGTGAGCAGCCCGTCGAACCGGTACGTCCGCTGTGGAGCGTGCAGCCGGACCGCCGACGGGTAGCGGGTCAGCACCTCCCGGACGGGGGTGCCGACGGTGATCCCCTCCGGGGTGCTCATCGGGTCGTCGAGCCAGAGCAGCACCAGCCGGCCGTCGACGAAGATCGGGCTGGCCGTGCCGTGCCCGACCAGCGTCGTACCGCAGGTGTCGGCGTCGGTGTGCAGCACCCCGCGCCGGGTCAGCTCGGCCTCGGTGTCGCCGAACGCGGCCCCGGCCACGCCGTGCAACCCGACCACCTGGCTGACCCCGATCGGTCGTGCCGGAACCCCTGGCCCGGACGGATGGCTGCCGCTGCCCGCAGCCGTGGCAGCCAGGATCAACGCCGCAAGAACGGCAAATTGTCGTAATTTCATGGAATCCCCCAGTCCCCAACGGGACCGGGGCGCGCAGGTTGCTGGTCGGCCGCGAATTCCTGCTCTTCCCACTCCTCGGCCAGCTCGTCCCAGTAATCGGCGGTCAGGCCGCGCCGGCCGTGGGTCAGCCAGCCGTCCGTGTTCCGTTCCAGGTGCAGGCCCAGCTCGGCGAACGGGTCCAGCCACCGGCCGGGCTCCACGCCGAGCCGGGCCAGCGCCGCGTTGATCGGCCACTCCCCACGCGGCAGCGTGAAGGCCGAGTCGAAGCGGGGGCCCCAGCTCAACCGGCCGCCGAGCCAGACCGCCGACGCCTGGTGGCCGATCCCGCCGGCGAACTCCGCCTCCAGGTACGCCACCGGACCCCGCCGCGACCAGCGGTCCAGCAACCCGCCCAGGGCCGGTGAGAAGACCAGCTCGAACGGCTGCTCGGCGGTCGGCTCCTCGGGATGGTAGTCAGGCAGTGCGCCGGTCAGCTCCTCGACCAGTTGCGGGGTCACCGGCAGCAGCGCGAAATCCTGCCGCAGCGCGGCCAGCACCGCGTGATCAAGGTCGGCGGTCTGCTCACGGAGCAGCTCGACATCCGCGACCACCGCGCTGAGCTGGTAACTCATCCGATCCCCCCGGCCGTCCACACCCTGTGGATAGCACATGTGTACGACGGGCTCGGGGCCGCCGCGAGTGCCCGCACCGTACCGGGGTTCGCGGTGGGAGGCATGCCGGTGTTGGTGCTGCCCTGCCCGACGGGCCGGGCGGCTACTCGTCGTCTTCCGCAGGTGGCCGGGGCGGGCGGTGGTGGCGTGCCCACTCGTCCACCTCGTCCGCGTCCCAGACCGTGGTGCCGATCAGGCGGGCGAGTGGTTCGGGGAAGCCGGGCCGGCGGGTGATCTGTAGGACCCGTTGCCGCGACACGTTGAACAGGGCGGCCAGTTCGCCCGGTCCGTACAAGCGCGGTCGCTTCACCGTTCGACCGTAAGCACGGCATTGGCTTGACTATCGCTCCTTGCTGATTGACAAGTGCATGTCAGGTGCGGTGAGGTAGAGATGGCCTCCGGCCCGGTGGAGGAGCTTCCCGGCGGGTCGGGGTGCCGTGAAGTTCGGAACCACCTCGGAGGTGACATGCAGAGACACGCGCCGCTCAGACCTCTCTGGATCTGCACCGCCGATGCGCTGCCCTGGCCCTGCGGGAGGGCTCGGCTCGACCTGGTCGCCGAGTACGCGGGGGAGCGGGTCAACCTCGCGGTCGACCTTGCCGAGTTGTTCCGCGAGGCAATGGCCGACCTCACCCGGATCTGCCCCGAGCCGCCCGACCCGATCGGCACGTACCAGCGTTTCCTGGGCTGGGTGAAGACGACCCCCAGGGCCTGACCCCTCCTGGCCGCCCTGTCCTGGCACAGCTTCGGGAGGCGACGAAAGGTCGGCTCGGGATCAGGGCCGGCCCTCGCGTTGGTGCTGCTCAGACGAGCGGAGGATGAACGGTATGCGTCCCGCGCATACGTAGTCAGTCGTGTTCGGCGGCGATCTCTTGCAGCAGCCCGGCGAGCAGCTCCGGATGGGAGAGCATCGGATGGTGCCCGGTCGGCATCTCTACCGTCCGCCCCGCCCTGGCCGCCTGGGCGCGCTGCACCTCCGGCGGGGTGGCCCGGTCCCCGGTGCAGACCACCGCCGTCGACGGGGTCGACCGCCAGCCCGCGTACCGGGCAGGGGTGGTGAGCACGGCGGCGTCCTGCCGGACCAGCCGGGTCATGGCGCCCTCAACCGCCGCCGGGTCACAGTCGTGCAGGAACAGCGACGGGACCAGTTCGGGCCGGGCCGCGAACGTGCCGTCGGGAAAGAACTCCAGGTGGGGCGCGGGTCCGGCGGGCCCGAGATCGGCCAGCGATTCACCCACGTCGGGCAGGAACGAGCTGACGTAGACGAGGTGCCGGACGTCCCCGGCGTCTGCCGCCGCAGTGGCTACCATCCCGCCGTAGGAATGGGCGACGAGGATCGTCGGCCCGCCGTCGCGCAGGACCCGACGGGTCTCCTCGACGTCGTCGTCCACCCCCGCCGGCCGGCGCGCGTCCGGCAGTTCGCCGCAGCTCGGTAGCCGTACCGCGACGCTCGCCGTTCCGCCGGCCGCGAGCAGCGCGTCGACCCGGGACCACCACCACGCCCCGTCGCGTACGCACGCCCCGTGCACGAAGACGATCCGCATCGCTGCCTCCCCACCCGACGGCACCCCACCACCCCACCTGCGCCGACCCTGGAGACCGGGGCGGGGTGCGGTACGCCCCTTCTGCCACGGGCATAGCGCAGCGGGACCGGGCGCTACCGGCGGACGCGGACGCTCGGCCGTGCATCGCAGGAAACGACGAAGGGTCGGCTCCCGATCGGGGCCGACCCTCGCGTTGGTACTGCTCAGGCGAGCGGAGGATACGAGATTCGAACTCGTGAGGGTTTTATCCCAACACGCTTTCCAAGTCTGTCGTTTCGCGTCCGTTCAAGGTCTTTGTGGTCTGTAGCCAGGGCGGTCAGTATCGGACGACCGCTCCGGACCTGCGCCGAACTCATGCGAACGAGACGGGAACTGAGACGAGAACTGGGATGAGGGCTCGGGCGCTAGTACCAGGCGATGCTTCCACTGTAGGTATTTTTGATGTGCTTGCAAATTCCCTGATCGGTGACCTTGACAAGGTGGGTGAATAGGGCAATGGCCATGCTGACGGCAGGCGCGGTTAGGTTCGGTATTCCTTTCGCGTCGCAGTTCCAGGAGTATCTTCGCATAGGGTACCCATGGGCAAAACTATGCCTAACCTGTAAAATCTCATCTAAGCGATCCCGGGTGGCTGGACCGCCCAGTTTGCGGGCTGGCCAGTTCCAGTCGTTGATCGGGTCAAATCCAGTCCAGTTGTATAGCAATTCGCGCGAGTTCTTTGCGTTGGGGGTATTAAACCGCTTTAAGTCAACTTCAGCGCGACTGGCTGTAATTTGGTGAAGTGCAATAAACCTGGGTTGAAGGGGGTCTGAGATCTCGTCAAAAAAACCGCGAACCACTGACTCGATGTACGCCTCCCACGCGGCAACGGATGCCGCAAGGGAGGCGTGGTACTGAACCTGCCTCTGTTTGCGCGAGAACAGGGTGGCCCGACCTTTTAAGCAGAGCAGCTCTGCTGATGAGATGGCGTCAATGAACTTCGTGCGCGCAGGCGAGGGCATGTTTTGGCCTACAGTGCGTCGACGAATTTCTCCAGCGCTGCCCTGTATCGATCCAGGGGTTCCTGATTTACTTGGACATAGTTGACGCCTGCCAATTTCCTTGGACCTGCAACAAGCTTGTGTAGTGGCGTCCCTGTCATTGCTGAGACAATGCAAGCGCTGTGATAATCGGGGACGGTAATGAATGACTTGTCGGGCTTCACGCCCGAATTAGCAAAGATGGAACGGTGCTTGGAATGGATGTTTTCCAACGTCTTTTCGATGGTCTTGGCGACTGCCTGGAAAGCGCGAGACGGCTGCCCGTCGTATAAGGTTACTCGATTGCTTACGAACGTGTGCAACAGGGGAACCTCAACCTGCTCAGCCTTCGCCCGTTTCGAGAAGTTGATTCGGGAATATGCGGATACATGCTCGTCGCCGATGCCGTACGTCAAGGCAACTACGTTTTCGATTGCCCGCCGCGAACTGTCGTCGGCTGTGAAGGGTACGACAATGTTTCGAGTGGCCGCAAGGCCGAGTTGGGTATAGATCGCAAAGCTTGGGTTGCAATCCACCATGAAAACGGAGTCGCGGTTTCCGCTTCGGAGGCTTAGTGCAAAAGTGAGATCCTTTACCCATTCGATAACCTGCTTCCAGGCGTCGACTGGAATTGCGAGTTGTGAAGTCTGCCGGATTGCTTCAGACAGGATCTCTAGCAGGTTATCTCCGCAAACTAAGTACAAATTCTCTGGCACATTTTTGTTGTACTTGATTGGGTGGGTGATGTACGGACTGACGTCGTCTAGTTGGCGGAAAGGTGAACTCAGTCGCGACTCCAGGTAGCCGGCAATGGTTCTGCGCGGCTTGCTGGTAATCAGCTTCTTTAGCGTTTGAGGACTGGATTCGTATCCTCCGAGGAGGGTTTCACTCACGTTCCCTTGTGGGCACAAGTCGATGACGTAGACGTCAGTATCAGGGTAGCGGCGAGCGTATTCGCACGATGCAATAAAGCAGAGGTAGCTCTTGCCAACCCCGCCCTTATTGTTCCAGAAAGCATACGAGTTCAACTTTACCCATCCTGGGTTGATGTGTTGGTTATTCTAGCATTCGTTGCGGCTTGAGTTGGTGGAGCGGCTCGGAACCGAGGGTGTTGGGGTCAACTCCACCTTAAGTTGAGCTGCCAATGAGTATGTGCGGGATTTCTGCTCGCGTTATTATCTGCTTGGGTCCGATGAAACGCCGCGCGACCAGTAGTCCGGCTTCATGAGCCTCAGTGCCCGCGTGGCTCGCCGACGCGTCCGCGATTAGCCATGGAGTGAAGTCGTGTTCGAATGCGTCTACGGCACCCTTCAAAACGCAGCTTTCGGTAGCGATACCGCAGAAGTAAAACTCTTTCCATCCATGCTTCTTGAATAGCGCCACCCCCTCCGGGGTGAACGGGCTGTAGATCCTTTTGTCAAGTGTTTCGCCCTGATCTACGTAGGGGCGCAACTCGGGCACCAAATCAATGTCGGGTGAAGATTGGAGCCGTTGCCAGCCAAAGAAGCGCTCGAAGGGACTGCCGGGATAGTTGAGGTACCGAGTGAAGAGTGTGTCGCTGCCGGCTGCCTGCCAGCGGTGTACCAGATCGACAACAACAGGAACGATGTGCGCCGACTGCTCTCGCACGAAGCCGTTTTGCATGTCGGTTACGACCAGTACGGGGCGACCCTCTGTCATTGGTTTAACCTCTATCCGTATCGCGGAGGGTTTCGATGGCTTGGTCTAGGGCCGGCATCAGGTCACACGTTCGCAGGATTGCTCTGCGCATTGCCTGATGCTGTCCCGCCTCTCGAAGGCGGGAGACAGTAAGCCGGGAGCGCACTCCCCGAAGGTAGCGCCATCCATGTTCCGGCGGCACCTGCGGATCTCGCCCTTGTTCGACTTGTCGGGCGATCGCGTCGCTGTATGCCCACATGGACTGCACTGCAAGTTCGCAGGCGATCAACTCGGCCTCTGTCAAGGATCGCTCGGCTGAGATCGGGTGGTACACGACTCCGGACCAGGACGCGTAGCCCGCTGAGATTCCGCGTACGCCGAATGATTCGATGCCTCCATGGTCATACGCTTCGGACAACAGCGATTGTTCGACCAGTTCGGCATGTGCCAGGTGTTCGTCATCCATGGCACGGTTCCGATGCAGCAGCACCTTTGGCGTCGACATGATTTTTAGCGCGGTATCCAACAACTCAGCCGACCACGCTGGCTCAACAACCCAATGTGCGCCTAAGACGTACACCGCAGATTCGTCCTCGACTGGCGCGACGGCTGCAAGGTAGTCGACGGCCCATTTGATGTTGTCGCCATACGACACCATTCGCCATGCGGCGAGTGCCGCGATCGTAGACAACTGGACATGCTCGACTAGGTGAAAGATTGCCGACCCGCACGGCCAGACGTACAGGGTGCAGTCGCCTTCCGGGTGTTCGACGGGAGCCGAGTAGCAGGTGTGCCACTGTCCCACGGCCAGGGCGCAGCCGGCGCTCTCCTTCAACCGGGCCGCCCCGTCAGCGCCGACGAACGCCGTCACGAACTTGTGGGATCGCGCCGAGAAGTGCGGCCGATCCTCAGCGCCACTGGTCAGTTCGCCGAACAGGTCGTGAGGCTTTGCGTCGTACGCCAGGCAGTAGAGCTGGCGGTAGACGGGGTCGGTGACCGCCACGCGTCCGGTCTCGTGGCGGTATATCGCTTTTTCGATGGCCTCGACGGTGGGCGTCTCCCGGATGCCGCTCTGCTGGCCGACGCGGTGCAGCTCGCGCGCGGCGCGCTTGCGCGACTCCCAGCCGGCCGCCTTGCGGCGATTGACCAGCACGAGATTGGGCTTGAACTGCCGTGGGACCTCAGTGGACATGGGCCGTGTCCTTCGTGTCCGTGCGTAGGACCTGCCCGGATCGCCACTCAGCGGGCAGTCTCATTGGCAGGCGAGCAAGGTGCCGCCGCAGACGGGAGCCGAAGACAGGAGGCACCAGATGATCCGATCTAGCCGGTGCCTCTGCGTGGCCTCTCGGCCTGCCACTTTCGGATGGTCTCGGGCTGCCATGCCGGAGACCGGCCGAAGATCCGGTCAGGCGCGGGAGCCTGACCGCGTGAGACGTAAGAAGCCCAGGTTGCGCGACTGATTGGGGCACCTACCGAAGCGAGGTAGGTGCGTACATGGTCCGTCGTCCACCAGTCGGCGGGTAGGTCAGCGTCAGTCATCAGTACAAGCCTACGCGGTACGGGTGCTTGCGCGAATACAACGTGGCGTTGTAGCGTCACGAATACAACGCCACGTTGTACCGGCCGGATGGCTCGGGGAACGACGGCACACCGTTGCCGCACGCCCATGAGTCGCCGGATCAGGTCGTTCATTGACAACTCCACAGCAGAAGTGCCGCGTTTTGATCCGTCTGCGGTATGCCCGCCTTGATCCACATGGTGGCCGACCTCGGTAGATCCCGAGCGAGCGGGCCGAGTGGGCTGATCTTGGCGCGCGGCTGCTTCTGCCTCGAACTCCGTTCGCACTAAATGTGCGGACGAGTGCACCTCGCCCCCCGTTTCATGTGTTCCTTCACCTACTCCCCGGAGGGTTCCCGTGTGGAAGCACCTTGCCCCTGTCACCGCCGAGCCGACCGCTGCCGACCTGGCCGCGATCGAGGCGGAATGGCCGCTGATCGCGGCTGAGTTGGACGTTCTCGACGCCGAGATCGCGATGCTCTACGCCGTCGACCACGGCGGGCCGACCGCCCTGGACTGGCGTCGGTTGCGTCGGGCCGAGGCTCGTGTCACCCGCGCCGCCGCCGACCTGACCACCCGTACCGACCCGCACCGCGCGGCCTGATGTCCCGCATCCGGGCCACCTTCCACGACCCGGACGGAAACCGGTACGGCATCCCCACCTACTGGTGGCGGGGTGCCCCGGCCGGCTACGCCACCCGCCGTCAACTGCGTGCCGCCGGGCTGTGCCCCGGTGGTCAGGACATCGCCGCTCAGATCCTCTGGCGCGGTGTCGGCGGCACCCGGACCGCCTACCTGTACCGGGTCGACCTGGCCCGGCCGAAGCGCACCGCCACCCCCGCCCAGCTCCGCGCCGTCCGCGCCGCGCTGACCGCCCGCCGTACCTGCCGCGTCTGCGGCCAGGTGCGCCCCTACTACATCCCGCGCTCGCTGGGCGAATGCCTCGCGTGCGCCTACCCGGACCTGGAGGAAGCCGCATGACCGCCCCCACGATCAACGGCACCAAGTACCCGCAGCCCGTCGAGTCCCTGTTGCCCGCCGCCCGTGCCCTGGACCTGCCCGACGGTGCGGTGTTCCCGTCGCGGAACCGGCTCATGCGGGAGTTCCACATTGGTTCCCCGAAGGCCGCCGAACTGCTCGCCCTGCTCAAGGCCGAGCCCACCGCGCCCCCGGTCGACACCCCCGATCCGACCACCCCGGACCCGGACCCGGCACCCGTCGTGTCCGAGCCCGCACCGCCGGCCCTGCCGGAGCCGACGCCCGCGCCGGAGATCACCCCCGCCGACCTGGTTGCCGAGGTCACGCCGCCCGGTCGCCCGGACACGCCCACCCCGCCCGCCGAGCCCACGCCGGTCCGGTCGGCGGTGGTGTGGCCGGTGGTGCTGCTCGCCCTGCCCGCGTTCGTCGCCATCTGGTCCGGCTGGGTCGGACTCGGCGGACTCACCGGATTCGGGGTGGTGCACCCACTGCCCGGCATCGCCGACAGCTTTTCCATCAATTCCGCGATCACGCTGCCGATCGGGGTGGAAACCTACGGCGCTTACGCCCTCTACGTGTGGCTGTCCGGGCGGGTGCCCGCCCCCGCGCTGCGGTTCGCCAAGTGGTCGGCGCTCGGGTCGCTGGTGGTCGGCGCGCTCGGCCAGGTCGCCTACCACCTCCTAGAGGCGGCCGGAGTGACGTCGGCCCCGTGGTGGATCACCACCGCCGTTGCCTGCCTCCCCGTCGCCGTCCTCGGTATGGGTGCCGCCCTGGCCCACCTCGTGCGGGAGGGGCGCTGATGTTCGGCAACAAGCTGACCGTCCCAACCACGATCACCGACAAGCAGGTCGATGACCTGAACCGCCGGGCGCAGAAAGCCAACCCGCGCATGTTCACCCCCGAGGCCATCGCAGCGCGTGAGGCGACGACCGCGCAGCAGCGCAAGGCCGACCAGTCCTAACCCTGCCCGGCGGCGCGGCCCATCGGCCTAGGAACCGCGCCGCGCCGCCGGCCCTCACCCCTCAGCCAACGACCTCAGGAGAGAACCCCCATGTTCGCAGACCCCACCGGTACCCGCGCGGCCGTGTTCGCGGCCGTGTTCGTCGCCCTCTACGTCGCCCATCAGGTCGCCGACCACTGGGTGCAGACCCAACGGCAGGCCGACTGCAAGGGCCAGCCCGGTTGGCCGGGCCGTATCGCGTGCGCCGCGCACGTCACCACCTATACCCTCACCGCCTGCCTGGCCCTGGTGTTCCTCATCGCCGGTACCGGGCTGCGGCTGGACCCGTGGGGCGTCGCGGTCGGGCTGACCATCTCGGCCGTGTCGCACTACGTCGCCGACCGGCGGGTGCCGCTGCGCCGATGCGCCGACGCGCTCGGGAAGAACCCGGCATGGCTGGAACACGGTGGCGGCCTTTACGCCCTGGATCAGTCCTGGCACATCGGGTTCCTGTTCATCGCCGCCCTGTTCTGCGCGGTCTGACCACCCCCGTCCCCACCGACCCCGGCCCGCTGGTGGCCGGTGGGGAGCGGAGGTTGCCGGACCCGCTGGCGACCCGACCAGGGAGGCACCACCTGTGGCGATCTCGTCTTGCACCCAGTGCGGCAAGGGCTTCAAGAGTGTGTCGGTCGACAACAGCGGCACCCTCGCCATCTGCACCCAGGGCCACTACAACTTCGACCCCGCGACCAGCGACACCGGCGGCACGGTCACGACTGGCCGCATCAAGGTCACCGGCCAGTCCGCGATCGGCAACGGCGCTACCGCCATCGGCAGCACCGACGGCAAGAACCTCAAGAAGCGCCGCTGACCCACTGACCACCGTTCCCGATGACCCGGCGGCGCGGCCCATGGCCTGGAAACCGTGCCGCGCCGCCGGCCCCTCACCGATCTCCCGACCGTTGGAGGAACCCCCATCATGACGTCCCCCCAAGACGACCCCCGTTTCGACTGGCAGGCCGCCGAAGCCGACCTGACCGACCCCACCACCGGCCAGGCCGCCGAGGTCGTCGACCTGGACGCCGCCCGGTCCCGCCGGCAGGCGTCCACCACCGACCCCGACGACGGAACCGACCTGGCCGACAACCCCGACGACGACATCGACGCCGAGAGCGTCGACGACGGCCCCGGCCGGGACGGCGGCCCGGTCGACATGGCCGACCCGATCCCCGCCGACGTGTTGGCCCGGCAGCGGGAGCGGCGGCCGATCCTGGCCGAGTGGGCGCGTTCCGGCCGTGCCCTGCGGGCTGCGGTGAAGCATCAGAGCAAGGACGCCGGGTACGTGGCCGCGTACCACGGTGTCAGGTTGCCGAAGTACGCGGTGAAGGCCCTGGCGTGGGCACCGATCGGTGCGGTGCGGGGGATCGGGCAGGCGTTGCGGTGGGCCAGCGCGGAGGAAGGGAACTGGCACCTGCGGCAGGCCGCCGCGACCCGGGGAGACGCCGACACCTGGTTGAAGCTCGACGCCCGCCGGCAGCGACAGAGCGTGTGGCGGTGGTGGGTGCTCGCCGCCGGGACGGCCGGCACCGGTGCCGGGTTGATCGTGTTGTCGGTGGGGCCGGAGTGGTGGCGGTGGGCGGCGGCGGCCGTGGTGGTGCCGTGGTTGGCGACCCGGGGTCGTCCGGCGGACCGGCCGTTGACCGACCGGGTGTCGGAAGGCACCCGCTACCGCAAGCTGACCGCCGACCTGGTCCGCCGGGCACTGACCTCCCTGCAACTGGCCGCGATCAACAGCGCGGTTGCCAAGGACCCGAAGGCGATCAGCTTCCCGGTGGACATCCACCGGGACGGCCCCGGCCACCTGGCCGTGGTCGACCTTCCCTACGGGGTGGAGGCTGCCGAGGTGGTCGCCCGCCGGGGCAAGCTCGCCTCGGCGATGCGCCTGCCCCTGGATCAGGTGTGGCCCGAGCCCGCGCCGGGACACACGGGACGGCTGGCCCTGTGGGTCGGGTACGAACCGGCGTCGCAGATGAAGCAACCCCCGTGGCCCCTGCTGGCCGGGACGGCGCGGGTGGACGTGTTCAGGCCGTTCGCGTTCGCCACCACGCCCCGCCTGGACACGGTGGCGGTGGATCTGATGTTCCGCAACTTCCTGTTCGGCGGCCAGCCCGGATCAGGGAAGACGTTCGCGTTGCGGGATCTGATCCTCGCCGCCGCCCTGGACCCCCGCGCCGAGATCCGGGGATACGAGTTGAAGGGGGTCGGGGACTTCGCCGTCCTGGAACCGGTCATGGCCGAGTACGGCAACGGCTTCGATGACGACACCCTCGCCCGCTGCTTCGCCTTCATCGAGTGGCTGTACGAGGAATGCCGCCGCCGCTCCAAGCGCATCGAGCACTACGCCCGCCTCGGCAAGGCACCAGAGAACAAGGTGACGCCCGAGTTGGCCAGCCTGAAGGGGTCGGGGCTGCATCCCCTGGTGGCGTGGTTCGATGAGCTGCAAGAGCTGATGACCAGCAAGTACGGCAAGGACGCCGGGGAACTCCTGGAGAAGGTCATCAAGCTCGGCCGGGCGTTGGGCGTGATCATCATGATCGGTACCCAGATTCCCGACAAGGACAGCCTCCCGACCGGGATCACCCGCAACGTCAACTCCCGGTTCTGCCTGTCCGTGGCCGACCAGACCGCCAACGACATGATCCTCGGGACGTCGGCGTACAAGAACGGCCACCGGGCCACGGTGTTCCAGCCGGTCATTGAGGCCGGGTGGGGCATCCTGCGCGGGTTCGGGCCGAAGGCGGCGGCGGTGCGGTCGTTCTACGTCGACACCACCGCCGCCGCCCGCATCGTCGCCCGCGCCGTCGCCCTGCGGCAGGCGGCCGGGACGCTGCCCGCGCCTGATGAGCAGACCCGTGCCGTGGCCCCGGTCGCCGACGTGCTCGGCGACCTGGCGCGGGTGTGGCCGGGCGACGAGAAGGCCGTATGGAACGAGACGCTGTGCGGTCTGCTGGCCGAGTTGCGGCCCGAGGTCTACGGCGGGTGGGAGGCCGCGCAGCTCTCCACCGCCCTCAAGCCCCACCCCCTGATCAAGGTCGGCGATGTGGGGCGGCGCATCGACGGCAAGCCGACCACCCGGCGCGGCATCAAGCACACCGATCTCCTCAAGGCCATTGCGGAGCGTGACCGGAAGCGGTCCGCCGGCTGACCCATCACGGGGTGCTAGCGCTAGCGGCCCGACCTGCTAGCGCTAGCACCACCGCTAGCACCCCACCCGAATCATGAGCTGCCCTCTAGCGGATAGCAGCTCACGGCCCTTCACACCCGAAAACCGGCCCGGGAGACACTGTGAACCCCCTACTCACCCTCGCTAGCGCCGTCATCCTTCCCGCCCTGCTGATCACGCTCGGTTACGCCGGACTGTGCTGGATCAGCCCCTTCAAGACCTGCCGACGGTGCGGCGGCACCGGCCACACCACCACCCGATTCCTCCACCGCCCGCGCGCCTGCCGACGCTGCGACCGGGGCATGAGGCTGCGCACCGGACGACGCGTCTTCAACGTCTTCCACCGAATCCGCTCCGAGGCGACCCGATGAACCACCGGGCCAGCCGCGCCGGTCACACCGCATGGTGCGGCCGGGACCACCGCTGCAACCTCGGGGAGCACCGCTCCGAAGAGATCGTGGTCGACGTCGCCGGCCGCGCCCGTGCCGTGCTGGTGCGGGTCCGGACCGCCGCCGGCCGGGAGCACGCCGAGGTGCGCGTCAGGGTCGCCCTCGCCCCAGGGGAGGTGGCCGCCCGGCGTCAGTTGGTCGGGCTGCTCGGCGACCTGCGGCACACCGTGACCCGCGCCGCCATCGCCGCCCGGCCCCGACCGGGCCGGGCGCGGTGACCGGGGGGCGGTGCGGCCATTGGATCGGCACCGCCGGCCGCTACTGCCACCACCCCGACCGCGTCCGCCCCTACCTGCAAGGGCCGCGCTGCCCCGCCCACACGCCCTCCGCGCTGGCCGGGCGGCGCGAGCCCTCATCGACGCCACTGCACGAACCGACCCCGCCGAAGGGGGATCACCTCATGCCTACCGCCGACCTGCTCGCCGCCGCCCTCGCCCACGCGGCCCGGGGCTGGCACGTCTTCCCGCTACGCCCCGACGACAAGCGACCCGCCTTCCCCGACCACCCCGCCGACGGCTGCACCGGCCGCGACCCGCGCTGCCGCAACGCCGGACACCACCTCGGATGGGAACCCCGCGCCACCACCGACCCCGACCGCATCCGCCGCGCCTGGACCACCCGCCCCTACGGCATCGGCCTGGCGTGCGGACCATCCGGGCTGGTCGTGGTCGACCTCGACGTGGCCAAGCCGGGACAGACCCCGCCGCCCGGGTGGGACCGCTACGGGGCCACCACCGGGGCCGAGATCCTAGCCCACCTCACCACCGGCCACGGGCAGCGCCTCACCCCGACCTACACCGTGACCACCGGCCGGGGCGGCACCCACCTCTATTACCGCCACCCCACCAACGGGCCGACCCTGCGCAACACCGCCGGCACGGTCGGATGGCTGATCGACACCCGCGCGCACGGCGGATACGTCGTCGCCCCCGGCTCCACCGTCGCCGGCCGGCCCTACACCGTCGACCTCGACACCGACCCGGCCCCACTGCCCGACTGGATCGCCGCACTTCTGGAACCCGCTCCGCTGCCGCCGCAGCGGCCGGTGGTGGTCGACCTGCCCGGCGGCCGGGAACGCGCCTACGTCCGTACCGCCCTGGAACGGGAATGCGCGCGGGTCACCGACGCTCCCGACCACCACAACGACGCCCTGTACCGGGCCGCCGTCGCAGTCGGGCAACTCGTCGCCGGTGGCGCACTGTCCGCCGATGAGGCGACAACCGCACTGGAACACGCGGGGATATCCGCCGGGCTACGGCACCGGGCGACACTCGCCACCATCGCGTCAGGGTTCAAAGCCGGCGCACGCCGACCCCGGCAGGTAGCCGCATGAACGGCGACCCCCTCAACGTGTTGGAGCTGTTCGCCGGCATCGGTGGCCTGTCCCTCGGCCTGCAACGTGCCGGTATGCGGATCGTGGGGCACGTCGAGATCAACCCGTTCTGTCGTGCCGTTCTGCACAAGCACTGGCCGGAGGTTCCCTGCCATGACGACGTTCGCACTGCCGCCGCCTGGTGGCGTTCCACCGACCGGCCCCGGGTCGATGTCGTCGCCGGCGGCTACCCGTGCCAACCCGAGTCGACCGCCGGCAAGCGCCGGGGCACCGATGACGACCGGTGGCTGTGGCCGGACATGGCCCGGGTCATCCACGCGATCCGACCGAGGTACGTCGTCGGGGAGAACGTCATGGGACACCGCACCCGGGGACTTCGTTTCGTCCTCCGAGACCTCGAACGGCTCGGATACGCCGCCAGTGCCGGCGTTGTCTCAGCTAGCGAGGTGGGGGCACCTTACCGGCGTCAACGCATCTTCGTCCTCGCCGCACTGGCCGACCCCCAAAGCCGCGGACTCGACATCGGGGGCGAGCTACGGCCGGACGGCAGCCGGCGGCGGCGGCCCGAACCTGCTCGCCGCCGTCCGGCTCTGGCCGACACCCACCGCCAGGGACGCGGGCCGGGGAGCGGGGTGGGACCGGCCGGGACGGCCACTGAGCGAGCGCGCTGGTGGGCCACTGAACCCGACGTGGGTCGAGTGGCTCATGGGGTTCCCCACCGGGTGGACCGACTGCGCGCACTCGGCAACGCCGTCGTCCCCCACGTCGCCGAACACATCGGCCGCATCATCGTCGACCATCACGAAAGCAGGTGAACCCGTGACGCCAGCCCGCCTACACCTGGTTTCCGGCGACCCGCAGGCCACCGACGCGCCACCCGGCGGCGGGCCGCTGTGGGATGTTCCAGTGCCCTTGACCGGGCCGACGGCCGCGCCGCCGCCGTTCCCGGTCGACGTGTTCCCCCGGTGGCTCGGCGACATGGTGACCGGCGTCGCCCGCTTTACCCAGACCGATCCGGCCATGGCCGGAACCCTCGCCGTCGCCGTGCTGTCGGCGTGCGCGGGTGGCCGGTTGGAGGTGGAGCCGGTGGGCGGGTGGCGCGAGCCGGTCAACGTGTTCGCCGCCGTCATCGCCGGCCCCGGCGAACGCAAGAGCCCCGTACATCGGGCGATGACGGCACCGCTGTTCGCGGCACAGTCCACGCTCGCCGACGCGATGCGGCCCCGCATCGCCGAGGCCGCCGCGCTGCGGGACATCGCCGACCGGCAGGCTGAGCAAGCCAAGACGGCCGCCGCGAAGGCCACCGACCCCGGCAAGCAGGACGCCGCGTCCGCCGATGCGGTGGCCGCCGCGATCGCCGCCGAAGCCATCACCGTTCCGACGCTGCCGAAGCTGATCGTGGACGACGCCACGCCCGAAATCCTCATCAACCTGATGGCAGCCAACGGCGGACGCATGGCGATCATCAGCGATGAGGGCGGGATCTTCGACACCCTCGCCGGCCGGTACTCCGGGGCGCCCAACCTCGACCCCTACCTGAAAGGCCATGCGGGGCAGCCGATGAGCAATGAGCGGATCACCCGCGAGGGTGCCGCCGTCGACAAGCCCGCGCTGACCGTGTGCGTGATGGCGCAACCGACCGTGCTGCGCAAGTTCGGCGGAAACGCCGACCTCGCCGGCCGTGGCCTACCCGCCCGGTTCCTGTTCGCCCTGCCCCGATCCCTGGCCGGATACCGGGCGGTGGACACGCCCCCGGTGCCCGACCAGGTCGTCACCGGCTACGCCCACCGCGTGCACGACCTGGCCGCCACCCTCGCCGAATGGACCGACCCCGCCGTCGTCGTCCTCACCGAGGAAGCCGGCACGGTCCGGCGGGCCGCCGCCGAGCAGGTCGAGGTCGAGCTACGGCCCGGCGGAAGCCTCTACGACATGCGGGAATGGGGCAACAAGCTCTCCGGCGCGACGCTGCGCCTGGCCGGGCTGCTGCACGTCGCCCACCACCCCGCCGACGCCTGGCGACGCCCCATCGACGCCGACCGCATGGCAGACGCCGTACGCCTCGCCGAATTCTTCGCCGCCCACTACCGCGCCGCGCTCACCACCATCGGCACCGACACCGCGATCGAGAACGCCCGCTACGTGCTGGGTGTGCTCACCACCAAGGGCATGGCCACGTTCACCCGCCGGGAGCTGCACCGCAAGGTGTCCCGCCGGCTACCGAAGTCCGACGAGGTGTCGGCGGTGCTCGGCGAGTTGGCCGCCCTCGGATGGGTCCGCTCCGGCACGGACGGCCGCTACGAGCTGCACCCCCGCGCCGTCGCGGAGGACCCCGGAAGCGTTGACACGCTGACACCCACCCCAACCGGCGACGTTTCCGCAGCTCACAGCATGTCCGAAGCTGTCAACGCCCCCCGTTGACAGCCGTTGACAGGCGTTGACACCCCGACCCGCTGTCAACGGGTGTCAACGCCTGTCAACGCCCCCCGTTGACACCCACCCACCGGCCCTCACCTGCGGAAACGCTCGCATGATCGCCGATTGTCAGCGTGTCAACGCTTCCCGACCCCCTCCCGGCAGAACACCCACCCCCAAAACGGCAGCAGAAACGGCCCGCTGAGAGCCACAGAGACAGCCCGACCTATAGCCGTACACCGATGCGGCCGTGATCTCGCGTCTCCGGCGCTCTCAGCGGGTCGCCCTACGCCGTTCTGCCGCACCGCCCAACCCGCCCTCCACCACCCGACCCGCACCGACCGAAAGGCGCTCACCGTGCGAATCAGGCTGCACGGCACACCCGCTGAAACAACCGCAGCACTCGACGCCATCGCCCGAGTGCTGCACATCCGCTACGTCTCCCGGCCCTACCCCGACCGCCGATCCCCGATGTTCCAGCGCATCTACCTCGACGCCACCCCGAAGGAGAACACCCGCTGATGACCTCCCCCGACAACCGCGTGGTTTTGACCATCGAGCAAGCGGCCGAACGGCTCGGCATCGGCCGCACCACCATGTACGCCCTGATCAAGGCGGGCCAGATCCGCACCGTCACCATCGGCCGCCTACGCCGAGTTCCCACCTTCTGCCTCGACGAGTATGTGCGGAACCTGCTCGCCGAACCGACCCACCTCGACAACGCCGCCTGACGAAAGGAGACCGACGAGTGGGACGAAAGCCGAACGGCGCATCCAGCATCTACAAGGGCGGTGACGGCTTCTGGCACGGCCGCGTCACGGTCGGTGTGCAGGACAACGGCAAGCCGGACCGCCGCCACGTTCAGGCCAAGACCGAAGCCGAGGTGATCCGCAAGGTTCGTGCCCTGGAACGGGAGCGCGACAACGGCACGGTTCGGAAGCCGGGTAGCCGCTGGACGGTAGAAAAGTGGCTGACGCATTGGGTCGAGAACATCGCCGGCCCGGTGGTCCGTACGAACACGCTCGACGGCTACCGGGTCGCCGTTCGGCGGCACCTGATTCCCGGCGTCGGTGCCCACCGCCTTGACCGCCTGGAGCCGGAGCACCTGGAGCGGCTATACGTGCGGATGATGGCCAACGGCAGCGCGGCCGGCACCGCCCACCAGGCGCACCGGACCATCCGCACGGCACTCGGCGAGGCGGTGCGCCGGGGACACCTCGCCCGGAATCCCGCCGCGCTGGCCAAGCCGCCCCGCCTGCCGGATTCCGAGGTGCAGCCGTACTCCGTTCCGGAGGTGCAGGCGATCCTGCGTGCGGCAGCGTCCCGGCGGAACAGCGCCCGATGGGCGGTGGCTCTGGCGCTCGGTCTGCGCCAGGGGGAAGCGCTCGGCCTGAAATGGCCGGACGTGGATCTGGACAACGGATCGTTGACCGTCCGTCGGGCACTGCTTCGACCGAAGTGGCGGCACGGTTGTGGGGGAGAGTGCGAACAGAAGTTGCCCGGCCAGTGCCCCGACCGGGTGAATGAACGGCCGGTGGCAGCGGACACGAAATCCCGTGCTGGTCGTCGCTCGATCGGCCTGCCGGACGCCCTGGTCGACCTGCTACGGCAGCACCGGAAAGAGCAGGACGCCGAGCGCGAAACCGCCGCCCAGCTCTGGCGCGATGAGGGATGGGTGTTCGCCTCGCCAACCGGCCAGGCGATCCACCAGGCGACGGACTACGACGAGTGGAAACGGCTGCTCAAGCTCGCCGGAGTGCGGGACGGCCGGCTACACGACGCCCGGCACACCGCCGCCACCGCGCTCTTGGTGCTCGGCGTCTCCGGCCGCGCCGTGATGGGCATCATGGGCTGGTCGAACTCGGCCATGGCCGTCCGCTACCAGCACATGACCGACCAGGTACGCCGGGACATCGCGCAGCAGCTCGGCGGACTGCTCTGGGGCGACCCGCCGGCCGGGCCGGGGGAGAGGGTCACCAAGCCGCCGCCCGACCAGCCGGAACAGGGCAACCGAGACGACAACTGAGACGAGAGCGACGGTAGAGACGATTCAGGGCCGGTCCCCCTGGGGGCCGGCCCTGTCGTTTTTCCTGCTCAGGCGAGCGGAGGATACGAGATTCGAACTCGTGAGGGTTTTATCCCAACACGCTTTCCAAGCGTGCGCCCTAGGCCTCTAGGCGAATCCTCCGCGAGCCAGGATACAGGTCCCCGGCGGCCGGGCCACCCCACCACCCCCCGAAGATCCACCCGGGGTCGGGTAGGGTGGGCGGTACCTCCCGTGCGGCGGTATCTCGTGAACCTCCCCAGGGCCGGAAGGCAGCAAGGATAAGCGAGCTCTGCCGGGTGCACGGGAGGCCTTTTTGTCTCCGCCCACCGGTACCGTACCTGCGGGTCGGGTCCCGGGGTGGTGGGTGGTCACCCGCGCCCGACCGGCGCAGAATGGCTCGGTCGAGAGGAGGCGGGACGAGTGACGCTGGCGCTCTACCGCAAGTACCGGCCGCGTACCTTCGCCGAGGTCATCGGCCAGGAGCACGTCACCGAGCCGTTGTCGCAGGCGCTGCGCAGCGGTCGGCTCAACCACGCCTACCTGTTCTCCGGCCCCCGGGGCTGCGGCAAGACCTCCAGCGCCCGCATCCTGGCCCGTTCGCTCAACTGTGAGCAGGGCCCCACCCCGGAGCCGTGCGGGCAGTGCGACTCCTGCCGGTCGCTGGCCGTCGACGGCTCCGGCTCGATCGACGTCATCGAGATCGACGCGGCCAGCCACGGTGGCGTCGACGACGCCCGTGAACTGCGGGAGAAGGCGTTCTTCGCGCCGGCCCAGAGCCGCTTCAAGATCTACGTCATCGACGAGGCGCACATGGTCTCGTCGGCCGGCTTCAACGCCCTGCTCAAGCTGGTCGAGGAGCCCCCGGAGTACGTCAAGTTCATCTTCGCCACCACCGAGCCGGAGAAGGTCCTCGGCACGATCAGGTCGCGGACCCACCACTACCCGTTCCGGCTGATCCCGCCGAAGGTGCTCCGGCCGTACCTGGAGCAGCTCACCCAGGCCGAGGGGGTGACCGTCGACCCGGCGGTCTTCCCGCTGGTGGTGCGCGCCGGTGGCGGTAGCGCCCGGGACAGCCTCTCCGTGCTCGACCAGCTCATCGCGGGCGCCGGCCCGGAGGGGGTCAGCTATCCCCGGGCCGCCGCGCTGCTCGGTGTCACCGACTCCGCGCTGATCGACGAGATGTGCGACGCGCTGGCCGCCGGGGACGGCGCGGCGGCGTACGCGACTGTCGACCGGGTGGCCGAGGCCGGTCACGATCCGCGCCGGTTCGCCTCCGACCTGTTGGAACGGCTGCGCGACCTGATCGTGCTCCAGCAGGTGCCGGACGCCGCCGGCAAGGGCCTGATCGACGGCCCGGCCGACCAGATCGAGCGGATGGCCGCCCAGGCGCAGCGGCTCGGCCCGGCGACCCTGTCCCGCTGCGCCGACATCGTGCACAACGGCCTGGTCGACATGCGCGGCACCACCGCTCCCCGGCTGCTGCTGGAGCTGATCTGCGCCCGGATGCTGCTGCCCGGCGTCGACGACTCCACCGGTGGCCTGCTCCAGCGTCTGGAACGGATGGAGCGCCGGCTCACCCTGGGTGCCGTCGACCTGCCGCCGGCCGCCGCCGGCTCCGCGTCTCCGCCCGCCCCCACCGAGGTACGCCCCCAGCCCGCCCAGGCCGTCGCCGACACCCCGCCGGAGTCCGGAGCCCCCACCGGGGTGGCCGCCGCGCGGGCTGCCGCTGCCGGTGCCCGCCCCGGATCGCCTTCAGCGGCCCCTGCCGCGCCGCCGTCGGGTGGCGCACCGGTCGCCGACGCCGCTCCCGTACGCCGTCCGGTGCCGCCGTCGGCGGTGCTGCCCGATCCGGCGACGCCCGAGCCGCCCCGACCGGGCAGCGACCCGGTGGGTGCGCTCGACGCGGTGGCGGTCCGGCGGGCGTGGCCAGAGGTGGTCGGCAAGGTCAACCGGACGAACAAGCGGATCGCCGCCCTGATGCGGGACGCCGTGGTCCGGGACCTCGACGGGGACACGCTGGTGGTGACCGTGAAGTCGGTGGTGCTGGCCAAGATGATGGCCGACCACGCCCGGGTGCTCACCGACGCGCTCTACGAGGAGTTGGGCGGTCGCTGGCAGATCCGCTGCGAGGTGGCCGGTGAGCGGGGCGGGGTGACCCCCGGTGGTCCGTCCCGGCCGGCCCGCCCGTCCGCGCCTCCCGCCGACTCCCCGCCCGGCCCGTCCGACGGTAGTGTCACCCCCCAGCCGGCCCGTCCGTCCGCCGGCCCGGACGCCGGTCCCGGTCCATCCGGCGCGGCCGGCGGCCCGGCGGCCCGGCCCGACGCTTCCCCGCCCACCGGCGGGACCAGCGCACACGGCGGGACCAGCGCACACGGCGGGACCAACGTGGCCGGGGTGCCGGATGCTGCCGGTACCGGCCGCGCGAACGGCGCCGGTGCGGTGGACAGTTCCGGTGCGCGCGGTGCGACCGCCGTGGCGGTGCGGGACGGCGACCCGCAGGCGCCGGGCGGCGGGACCAGCCCGGCCGACGACGACTGGCCCGAGCCGGCCCGTCCCGGTGGCGAGGACGGCTGGCCGGAGGCTGCCCGCCCCGGCGGGGCCGGTAGCGCGGGCGATGCCGGCGACTGGCCCGAGGCGGCCCGTCCGGGCGGCGCGGTGGCCACGGCGACGATGGCCGGCGGTTCGGCGCAGGCAACGGGCGCGCAGGCCGGGCCCGGCACGGCGGGGGCATCCGGAGCGCGGGCGGTGGCACCGGCGGCTGCGCGTGCCGGCGGGACGGCGACTGCCGTACCCAGGCCGGCGGGGCAGACGACGGCCCCGGCGCAGACCGGTGCGACCGCCCCCGGCGCGGCCCCGGTGAGCAGCGCGATCGCGGCGGCGCGGGCGGCTGCGGCGGCGGCAGCGGCCGGCACTGCCAAGGGGCCACGGTCCGCCCAGCCGGCGCGCCGGACGGCGGACGCCGACTGGGCCGGTGAGCCGCCGTACGACCCGGACTACGACGGGCCGGGGCGTGCCGGTGGACGCTCGCAGCCGGCGGCGGCCCCGGCCTACGAGGGCTTCGACCCGGGTGACGAACCGCTGGACGAGGTGATCGACGAGCGGACCGCCCGGCAGTCCAGCGAGGAGCAGGCGGTGCAGTTGCTCCGGGAGGCGTTCGGGGCCGAGAAGATCGACGAGGTGGACGCGCGCTGACCCGCCGTCGCCCGGACCGGAGACCACCGGCCGTGCCCGACTAGGCTGGGCGCGGCCGAGCAGACGAGTGCGAGAAGGAGCCATCCGTGCGCCCAGGTGGACAGCCGAACATGCAGCAGATGCTGAAGCAGGCGCAGAAGATGCAGCAGCAGATCGCCAAGGCGCAGGCCGAGCTGGCCGAGGCCGAGCTGACCGGCACCGCCGGCGGAGGTCTGGTCACCGCGACCGTGTCCGGCTCCGGCGAGATCAAGAGCATCAGGATCGACCCGAAGGCGGTCGACCCGGAGGACGTCGAGACCCTGGAGGACCTGGTCGTCGCGGCCCTGCACAACGCCGCCGAGGCGGCCAAGGAGCTGACCGACCAGAAGATGGGCCCGGTCGCCGGCGGCATGGGCGGCCTCGGCCTGCCCGGATTCTGACCCGCAGATGTACGAGGGTGCCATCCAGGACCTGATCGACGAGTTGGGACGGCTGCCGGGCGTCGGCCCGAAGAGCGCCCAGCGGATCGCCTTCCACGTCCTGTCGGCGGACCCGGCCGACGTCACCCGGCTCGCCGGTGCGCTGCGCAAGGTCAAGGACCTGGTCCGGTTCTGCACCACCTGCTTCAACGTCGCCGAGTCGGAGCAGTGCCGGATCTGCCGCGACCCGCGCCGCACCGACGAGGTGATCTGCGTGGTCGAGGAACCCAAGGATGTGGTGGCGATCGAGCGGACCGGTGAGTTCCGGGGCCGCTACCACGTGCTCGGCGGGGCGATCAATCCGCTGGAGGGGATCGGCCCGGACAACCTGCGCATCCGCGAGCTGATGAGCCGGCTCAGCGCGGGGACGATCCGTGAGCTGATCCTCGCCACCGACCCGAACACCGAGGGCGAGGCGACCGCGACGTACCTGGCGTTGATGGTCAAGCCGATGGGCATCGCGGTCACCCGCCTGGCCAGCGGCCTGCCGGTCGGCGGCGACCTGGAGTACGCCGACGAGATCACCCTGGGTCGGGCCTTCGAGGGCCGCCGCGCGGTCTGACCCTCGCCGATCACCGGCCCCGCCGGTGGAGACACGCCGATGGCCGGCACCCCGGGTGGGGTGCCGGCCGTCGTGTCGTAGGGGGGTCAGCTGTTCCAGTGCTGGGCGACGAGGTCGGCGGCCTGCTGTTCCCACTGGGCGTAGTGGTCGGGGTAGGCGGAGACCTGGACGGTCTGGGCGGCCTTGGTCAGGGGCATGTCCTGCCAGCCGTCGACCTGCTTGAGGCCCTTGAGGAACGCCAGGGTGGCGTACTCGGGGTCGGTGATCTGCTCGACGGTGCCCCAGCCGCTGGAGGGGCGCTGCTGGAACAGGCCCTGCGAGTCGTGGTCGTTGCGGTCACCGAGGTGGCCGAGGTTCTCCAGCTTCGACTCCTGCAGGCTGGTCGCGATGGACACGACGGCGGCGCGCTCGTCCATGCCGGCCTTCTTGGTGGCGGCGATGATCGCCTTGGCGTTGCCGGTCTGCTCGTCGTTGAGGTCGATGCGGGACTGCTCGCCCTGCACGCCGTGCGGGATCAGCTTGGTGGTGTCCACGGTGGGCTTGTCGGCCTGGACGGTGGCGACGGGGCGGGTGTCGATGGTGGGGGTGTCGTGGTTGAGCGGGCCGGCGGCGATGCCTCCGGCGACGGCGAGACCGGCGATGCCGAGGACGCTCTTACGCAGGATGGTGGTGTTCATGATGGTGGTCTTCATGGGGTTGCTCCTTCGGGGGTAGACGCCCCGACCCGGCCGGTGGAGGGCTGGGTGTGCCCGTGGGGGACGGGCAGCGGAAGGGGGCGTGGGCACCACGTCGGGGGCGCTCATACGGGGGGAAAGTCTGAGGGGGTTCCGGTGGGGCCTGCCGGCCGGGGTGGTGGCCGCTCGTGCCGGGGTCAGGTGTAACGACCGGGGGTCCGGGGCCATTCCCGTCCGGGGGTGCGGGGTCGGCCGGGGTACTGCCTGCTGCGGTCGTACCGGGGGTGTAACGAGCGTCGGTGCCGGGTCATTCCGCCGGCGGCCGGGACGCCGGGTGGTCCGGGTGCTGCTGCGGTCGTACGCAGGGTGTAACGCCGGGGGCGGGGTGGGGATTCCGGCCCGGGGGTGCCGCCGGTCACGGGACGTTGGCCCCGGGACACGCACGGAGCGCCGGACCGGCGCGGAGCGTACCCCCGCAACCGGACGCGGGTGCGGACGGCGACCGTCGGGAGCCGCCTCGCGGGAGCCGGCGGGACGGGGCGTGACGGTGGGTGACCGGTGGTGGTGGCGCATTCGGATACCCGGGCGATTTCCGGACAAATCTGCGACCTGCCGCTGTGACAGTCCCGTTTGTCGGGAGATCCGGCGGTGTCAGACGGAGTGCTTGGTGTCGGCTTGGTAGCGATTGCCTAACGGCCGTTCCGCTTCGGTGTGTCGTGTCATAGCCTCCCGCTCACGGACCGAGCCATGGACCGGCGTTGTTCAGGCGGATGACAGAGGTGAGAGATGCAGGCGAGAAGGCTAAGGACGGCCGTGAGCCTCGTGGCCGTTGCAGCCCTGGCGGTCGGCGCGGCCGGCTGTGCGGAGAGTGACCGCGGCGATGACAACAGTGGCGAGGCCAAGACGGGCGGCACCTTCATCTTCGCCGGTGCCGGTGACCCGAAGAACTTCGACCCGATCTTCAACGACGACGGTGAGTCGTTCCGGCCGGTCCGGCAGATGTACGACACGCTGGTCCAGCACAAGCCGGGCACTGCCGACCTGGTGGGTGGCCTCGCCGAGAGCTGGGAGCACGACCCCGAGGGCAAGGTCTGGACCTTCAAGCTGCGCCAGGGCGTGAAGTTCCACGACGGCACCCCCTTCAACGCCGCCGCGGTCTGCTTCAACTTCGACCGCTGGTACAACATGAAGGGCGCCGCCGCCCAGTCGCAGATGATCTACTACCAGGACGTCTTCGGCGGGTTCGCCAAGAACGAGGCCGAGGGTGCCGGCGAGGCGCTCTACAACAAGTGTGAGGCCAAGGACGACGGCACCGCCGTGGTCACCCTCAACAAGTACAAGGGTGCGTTCCCGGGCGCGTTCGCGCTGACCGCGCTCTCGATCGCCAGCCCGGAGGCCCTCAAGAAGGGTGACGCCGACACGGTCAAGCAGAACGGCGACTCCTTCGAGTACAGCTCGTTCGCGACCACCACCCCGGTCGGCACCGGTCCGTTCACCTTCGGTGGCTGGGACAAGGCCAAGAACGAGATCACCCTGAACCGCAACCCCGACTACTGGGGCGAGAAGGCCAAGGTCGACAAGGTCATCATCAAGGTGATCAAGGACGAGAACACCCGTAAGCAGGAGCTGCGGGCCGGCACTGTCCAGGGCATCGACTTCCCGGCTCCGGCCGACCGCAAGGCGCTGTCCGGCGAGGGCTTCCAGGTCCTCGACCGCCCGGCGTTCAACATCCTCTACCTGGGCATCAACCAGAAGAACCCGAAGCTGAAGGACCTGCGGGTACGCCAGGCGATCGCCTACGCCCTCAACCGTCAGCAGCTCGTCCAGACCAAGGGCCCGGGTGGCACCAAGGTCGCCGACGAGTTCATGCCGGACACCGTGCTCGGTTACGCCCCGGACGTGCAGAAGTACGAGTACAACCCGGACAAGGCCAAGCAGCTGCTCAAGGAGGCCGGCGCCGAGGGGCTGACCCTCAACTTCTACTACCCGCCGGACGTCTCCCGGCCGTACATGCCGAACCCGCAGGAGATCTTCACCGTCCTGGCCAACGACCTGCAGGCCGTCGGCATCAAGGTCAACGGCGTGCCGCGTCCGTGGAACGGTGGCTTCAAGGACGACGTGCAGCAGTTCGGCAAGCAGGACCTGCACATCCTCGGCTGGACCGGTGACTACAACGACCCGGGCAACTTCGTCGGCACCTTCTTCGGCCGGGGCAAGGTCGAGTTCGGTGACCAGGCCATGACCGAGATGTTCGACGCGATCGCCAAGGCCGACGCCACCGTCGACGAGGCGGGCAAGAAGGCGGCCTGGGAGCAGGTCAACCGCGACATCGCCGCCAAGTGGCTGCCGGCCGTGCCGGTCTGGCACGCCCCGCCGGCCATCGTCGTCACCAAGGACGTGCAGGGGCTGGTCGCCAGCCCGCTGACCGACGAGCGCTTCAACACGGTCAGCGTCAGCAGCAAGTGACGTCCGTCGGCTGACGCCGTAGGCGTGCATCGGCCCGGGTCGGGAGCAAGTGCCGGCCCGGGCCGATGCCGCGAACATCGAGAGTCTGGTGTGTGAGAGATGTTGCGAGTCATAGTCCGCCGCCTGCTCCAACTGGTGGTGACGCTGATAGCGCTGTCCGCGCTGATCTTCGTCTGGTTGCGGAACCTGCCCGGCGGCCCGGTCGAGGCGCTGCTCGGCGAGCGGGCCACCCCGGAACGACGGGCGCTGCTGATCAAGGCGCTCGGCTACGACCAGCCGATCCTCGTGCAGTACGGCAAGTTCATGCAGCGGGTCCTCACGGGGGACCTGGGCAACTCGATCCGTTCCGGTGACCCGGTCACCGACGTCATCGCCCGCGCCTTCCCGGCCACGATCGAACTGGCCATCGCCGCCATGATCATCGCGGTGGGGCTGGGGGTGCCGCTGGGCTATCTCGCCGCCCGCTACCGGGGCCGACTCCTCGACAACCTGACGATCGCCGGCACCCTGCTCGGCATCTCGATCCCCATCTTCTTCCTGGGCTACCTGCTCAAGGACGTGCTCACCCAGGACATCCACTGGTTCCCGCCGTCCGGGCGGATCAGCACCGGGATGGACAACACCTCGGTGACCGGGTTCTACGTCCTGGACGGCCTGCTCACCCGGGAGTTCGACGCCAGCGCCGACGCGCTCTGGCACCTGATCCTGCCGGCGGTCACGCTGGCCACGATCCCGCTGGCGGTGATCGTCCGGATCACCCGGGCCAGCGTGCTCGACGTGCTCAACGAGGACTACGTACGGACCGCCGAGGCGAAGGGCCTGCGGCACCGCACCATCCGGGGCCGGCACATCCTGCGCAACGCCCTGCTGCCGGTGGTGACCACCATCGGCCTGCAGACGGGCGCGCTGCTCTCCGGCGCGGTGCTCACCGAGAAGGTCTACAACTGGGGCGGGCTCGGCACCCTGATCACCGACTCGATCAGCGGCGGCCGGGACTACCCGGTGCTCCAGGCGATCATCCTGCTCGCCGCGCTGGTCTTCGTGCTGGTCAACCTGCTGGTCGACCTCTCCTACGCCTTCATCGACCCGAGGGTGCGTGTGCGATGACCGACCCGACCACCCGCCCCGGCGTGGGCAAGCCCCGCACCGGCGACACCCCCACCGGCCAGCCCGCCGAGGGTCCGGCCGCCGCCGGGCAGGCCGGCCAGTCCGGCGACACCCCCACCGGCCAGTCCGGCGACAGCCCGGCGCAGCGGCGGGAGCGCAGCCTCGGCCGGCTCGGCGACCGCAAGCGGGCCCGGCTCGACGAGTTGGCGCGGGCCACCGCCGACCCGGGCGGGGTCAGCCTCTACCGGGACGCGCTGCGCCGGCTGCGTCGTAACCCGGTGGCCATCGTCGGCGCCGTCATCGTCGGGTTGTTCGTACTGGTGGCGCTCTTCGCCCCGTTGATCGCCCCGCACGACCCGGTGCAGCGCTTCGACGAGCTGACCCGGGACCTGACCGTGGACAGCATCCCCGGGGCCACCGCCGGGCACCCGTTCGGCTCGGACCCGCTCGGCCGGGACTTCCTCTCCCGGATGATCCACGGCAGCCGGCAGACCCTCTTCGTCGGCGTGCTCGCCACCCTGATCGGGCTCACCCTGGGCGTGCTGCTCGGCGCGATCGCCGGGGCCTTCGGCGGCTGGGTCGACGTGGTGCTGATGCGCCTCACCGACGTGATGCTGGCGCTGCCCAGCCTGCTGCTGGCGATCACCCTGGTCGCGATGGCCAGCCGGTCGAGCCAGTGGACGGTGATCTTCGCGGTGGCGATCGTCAGCGTGCCGATCTTCGCCCGGCTGCTGCGCGGCTCGATGCTCGCCCAGCGGGAGAGCGACCACGTCCTCGCCGCGCGGGCGCTGGGCGTGAAGGAACGCAACATCGTCCTGCGGCACATGCTGCCCAACTCGCTGACCGCGGTGATCGTGCAGGCCACGCTGACCTTCGCAGTGTCGATCCTCGACGCGGCGGCGCTGTCCTTCCTCGGCCTCGGCGACCCGGACATCAACCGGGCCGAGTGGGGGCTGATGCTCGGCGTCGACGGCCAGCGCTACTTCGAGGTCCGCCCCGAGCTGGCCTACTATCCGGCGCTCGCGATCATCGTGGTCGCGCTCGGCTTCACCCTGCTCGGTGAGGCGATGCGCGAGGCGATCGACCCGAAGAACCGGCGGTGACGGCGGTGCGGCGGGCCGGTGCGACCGGCCCCGGGCCGGGCGGGAGCCGGGTGGACCGGCGACCGCAGCCGGGAGCGAACGACCAGCACAGTGAGGATGTGACCCGATGAGCCTGCTCGACGTACGCGATCTGAGCGTGGTGTTCCAGCGCCGGGGCGAGCGGCCGTTCACGGCGGTCGACCAGGTCAGCTTCACGGTGGAGCCGGGGCAGACGGTCGGCCTGGTCGGCGAGTCCGGCTGCGGCAAGAGCGTGACCAGCCTGGCCGTCATGGGCCTGCTGCCGAAGCGGGGCAACCGGGTCACCGGCGAGGTGCTGTTCGAAGGCACCGACCTGCTCAAGCTGCGCCCGGACGACCTGCGGGACCGCCGCGGCCGGGACATCGGCATGATCTTCCAGGACCCGCTGTCGTCGCTGAACCCGGTCATCCCGATCGGGGTGCAGGTCGCCGAGGTGCTGGAGCGGCACCGGGGGATGGACCGCCGCAAGGCCCTGCGGGAGGCCCGCGAGCTGCTGGACGCGGTCGGCATCCCCGACCCGGACCGCCGGCTGACGGAGTTCCCGCACCAGATCTCCGGCGGCATGCGCCAGCGTGCCCTGATCGCCATCGCGCTGGCCTGCAAGCCCCGGTTGCTGATCGCGGACGAGCCGACCACCGCGCTGGACGTCACCATCCAGGCGCAGATCCTCACCCTGCTCAAGCAACTGGTCGACGAGACCGGTACCGCGCTCATCATGATCACTCACGATCTCGGGGTGGTGGCGGGGCTCTGCGACACGGTCAACGTGCTCTACGGCGGCAAGGTGGTGGAGCGGGCCGCCCGGCACGAGCTGTTCGCCAGGCCCCGGCACCCGTACACGCACGGGTTGCTCAACTCGGTGCCCCGGCTCGACTCGGTGCGGGGCGAGCGGCTGCACGCGATCCGTGGCTCGGTGGCCGACAACATCCCCTGGGTCGAGGGCTGCGCCTTCGCGCCCCGGTGCGACAACGTGGTGGACGCCTGCCTGGACGGCCCGCCACCGTTGGAGCCCACCGCCTCCGGCGGCGACCTGCGGTGCAACAACCCCGTTTCGGAGGAGGTGGCGGTGCCGTGACCGAACGGACCGGAACCACGGATGGTGCCGCGACCGGACAGGCCGGGGCGGGGGACACGGCGGAGCAGGGACGTCCCCTGATCGAGCTGCGCGACGTCAAGGTGCACTTCCCGATCAAGAGCGGGCTGCTGTTCGACCGTACCGTCGGCTACGTCTACGCGGTCGACGGCGTCTCCCTGTCGATCAACGCGGGTGAGACGTACGGGCTGGTGGGCGAGTCGGGGTGCGGCAAGTCGACGCTCGGCCGGGGCCTGCTGCGGCTGGTCGAGCCGACCGACGGTGAGATCGTCTTCGACGGCACCGACGTGCGCGCGCTCAAGGGCGAGTCGATGCGCAAGGCCCGTCGTCGGATGCAGATGATCTTCCAGGACCCGCTCTCCAGCCTGGACCCCCGGCAGTCGGTCGAGTCGCTGCTGGTGGAGGGGCTCAAGGCGCACGGCCTGGCCGACGACAAGGAGGCGACGAGCCGGCGGCTGCGGGACACCCTGCAGGCGGTGGGTCTGCCCGCCTCGGCGTTGAGCAGGTATCCGCACGAGTTCTCCGGCGGGCAGCGCCAGCGGATCGGCATCGCCCGCGCGCTGGTGCTCGACCCGGACCTGATCGTCGCCGACGAGCCGGTCTCCGCCCTGGACGTGTCGATCCAGGCCCAGGTGCTCAACCTGCTGGAGGACCTCCAGAACGAGCGCGGGCTGACGTACCTGATCATCGCGCACGACCTGGCGGTGGTCCGGCACATCGCCGACACCGTCGGGGTGATGTACCTGGGCGGGCTGGTGGAGGAGGCGTCCAGCGACGACCTCTACCGGGAGCCGATGCACCCGTACACGAAGGCGTTGATGTCGGCGGTGCCGGTGCCGGACCCGCTGGTCGAGGACCGGCGGGAGCGGATCCTGCTCGCCGGTGACCTGCCGTCGCCCACCAACCCGCCGGCCGGCTGCCGGTTCCACACCCGGTGCCCGTGGGCGCAGCCGACCCGCTGCGCCGACGAGCGGCCGGCGCTGCGCGAGGTCGTCGGCGGCCACCGGGTCGCCTGCCACTTCGCCGAGGAGATCGCCGCCGGGCGGCTGCGCCCGCACGAGGTCGAACCCGAGCTGGTCCGGCCGGACGAGGGCGGGGCGCCGGGCGACCCCGGTGAGCTGATCCCCACCCCGTGAGCAGGTGACAGGGCCCCCTTCCCGGCGACGGGAAGGGGGCCCTGTCCGGGTGTGCGGCGGCGGGTCAGCCCTCGGGGCGGTGCAGCAGGGCGAGCGCGACGGTGTGCACGGCGTCGAGGTCGGCCGGGTCGGCGAGCCGGGCCGTCCCGCCGGTCACCGCGTACCACTCGTCGGCGTCCTTGTACTGCACGGTGAGCGTGGCCTGGCCGTCGGCGTACCGGGACTTCAGGGTCAGCTCGCCGGTCACCACGCCCACCTCGTCGGTCATCACCCCGCCGGGGCCGGCGACCAGGTCGGCGGTCAGCTCGCGGGGCCCGCCGGAGCCGCCCGCGTCGGCGGTCATCCCCGCGCCCGGCACCGCGGCCGGGGCGGCGGGTCGCCCGTCGGCGGTCATCCCGGCGGTGGCCGCCGCCGTTCCCGGCTGTGCGCCGTCCGCTGCCGTCGCCGGTGTGGCGGCCGGGTCGGTCCCGGTGTCGGCACCGGCCGGTGTCAGCGCTTGCTCGCCCATGTGCAGCCCCCCAACATGTCGGTGATGGCGGCCTTCTCGGCGCTGGTCACCGTCAACTTCCAGTGGTGCTTGACCTCTACCCAGTGTTCCGCGTACGTGCACCAGTAGGCGCGGTTCGGCGGTTTCCACTGCGACGGGTCCTGGTCACCCTTGGACCGGTTGGAGCTGGCGGAGACCGCGAAGAGCTGCGGTCGGGTCAGGTCGTTGGCGAAGTCGCCGCGCTTGGCGTCGTCCCACTCGTCGGCCCCGGAACGCCACGCGTTGGCCAGCGGCACCATGTGGTCGATGTCCACGTCGGAGGGGTCGGTGAAGGTCCGCCCGTCGTAGACGCTCTCCCACCGCCCGCCGACCACGTTGCAGCCGGAGAGCCGGATGTCCTTGCCGTCGCGCTGGAGCACGCTGTCCCGCACGTCGCAGTTCTTGCCGGTGTCCCGCCAGTGCGGGAACCGGTTGCGGCTGTAACCCTTCATCGAACCGGCCTCGGCGACGGTCAGCTCCGAGAGCTGCTCACCCACGTTGCCGGAGCTGCCGGGTGGCGCCTCCGGCTCCTCCACCGAGACGTCACACCCACCCGCGCCGAGGGCGAGCAGCGCGGCAAGGGCCGCCGCCACCGCCGCGCGGCCTCCTGATCTGGTACGCACAGACGACACCTTTCCAGCTTGCGGGCTTCCGGCGATCCCGCACAGTACCCAAGGCACGGTTTCCGCGTTTCGTGGCGTCTCCGGTCGAGGGCGTGCAGATTGGTACCCATGACCGCACCCGCTCACGCGCTCCGCATCCGTACCACCGCCGGGCGGGGGACGCTGCTCGCCGCGATCCTCGCCTCGGGCATGGTGTTCCTGGACAGCACCGTGGTCAACGTGGCGCTTCCCCGACTGGGTGCCGACCTCGACGCGACCGTCGCCGGTCTGCAGTGGACGGTCAACGGGTACGCGCTGATGCTGGCCGCGTTCGTCCTGCTCGGTGGGTCGCTGGGGGACCGGTTCGGCAGGCGGCGGATCTTCCTGATCGGGGTGGTCTGGTTCGCGGTCGCCTCCGTCCTGTGCGGGCTCGCCCAGGACACCAACCAGCTGATCGCCGCCCGGTTCCTCCAGGGCGCGGGCGGGGCGCTGCTCACCCCCGGGTCGCTGTCGGTGCTCCAGGCGAGCTTCCACCCGGACGACCGGGGCCGGGCGATCGGTACCTGGTCGGGGCTGTCCGGGGTGTCCACCGCGCTCGGCCCGTTCGTCGGGGGATGGCTGATCGACGCGCTCTCCTGGCGGTGGATCTTCTTCATCAACCTGCCGCTCGCGGCCGGGGTGCTCCTGGCGGCGGTGCGCTGGGTGCCCGAGAGCCGGGACGAGAACACCTCCCGCACCGCCGGCCGGCGCTTCGACATCGCCGGGGCGCTGCTCGGCGCGTTGGCCCTGGGTGGGCTCACCTACGCCCTGATCGACGCTCCGGTACGCGGCCCGGGCTCCTGGCCGGTGCTGCTCGCCGCCGTGGTGGGCATTCTCGCCGCGGTGTGCTTCGTGCTGCTGGAACGGCACCGGGGCGAGGGGGCGATGCTGCCCACCACGCTGTTCGGCAGCCGGCTCTTCTCGGTGCTGAACGTGTTCACCGTGCTGGTCTACGCCGCGTTGAGCGGGTTCACCTTCTTCCTCTCCGTCTACCTCCAGAACGTCGTCGGCTGGTCGGCGCTGCGGACCGGGCTGGCCACCGTGCCGATGACCGTGCTGTTGCTGCTCGGTTCGGCGCGGGCCGGGGCGCTGTCGGCGCGGATCGGCCCCCGGCCGCTGCTGACCGTCGGCCCGGTCGTCGCCGCCGTCGGCCTGCTGCTGTTGCGCCGGGTCGGGCCGGGTGCGTCGTACTGGTGGGACGTGCTGCCCGGGGTGCTGCTGTTCGGGATCGGGCTGACCCTGGTGGTGGCCCCGCTGACCGCGTCGGTGCTGGCTGCCGTGGCGGACCGGTTCGCCGGGGTGGCCAGCGGCTTCAACAACGCCGCGTCGCGCACCGGCGGCCTGCTCGCGGTGGCCGCGCTGCCGCTGCTGGTGGGCCTCTCCGGCACCGGCTACGAGCAGGCCGGCGCGCTCACCGACGCGTTCCGGGGTGCGATGACCTGGTGCGCGGGCCTGTTGCTCGGCGGCGCGCTGCTGGCCGGCCTGCTGGTGCACCGCCCGGCGTCCGCCGACGGTGCGCCGGACCGGGCCGCGCGCCCGGCCACGAGCAGGTAGCGGCTCTGCCGAACGGCGAGGAGGGGCCCTGACGGAACACGTCAGGGCCCCTCCTCGCCGGGGATCAGTGCCGGGTGCGGTTGGTGGCGCTGGTGACGGCCTTGATGGAGGCGGTGACGATGTTGGGGTCGGTGCCGACGCCCCACACGGTCTGGCCGTTGATGTCGCACTCCACGTAGGCGGCGGCCTGGGCGTCGCCACCGGAGGAGAGGGCGTGCTCGTGGTAGTCCAGCACGCGTACGGCCACGCCCACCGACTGGAGCGCGTTGACGTACGCGTCGATGGGGCCGTTGCCGACGGCGGTGAGGGTGCGTGCCGCGCCGTCGACGACCACCTGGGCCTCGATCTCGACCTTGCCGTCGACGGTGCCGATCGTGTAGCCGGTCAGGTTGACGGCCGGGTCGACCTGGTGGTCGAGCAGGTAGTTGCGGGCGAAGATCTGCCACATGGTGCCCGGCTCGACCTCGCCACCGTCGTGGTCGGTGACCTGCTGCACGACGCCCGAGAACTCGATCTGGAGCCGGCGCGGCAGGTCCAGCTGATGCTCGGTCTTCATGATGTACGCGACGCCGCCCTTGCCGGACTGCGAGTTGACCCGGATGACCGCCTCGTAGGTGCGGCCCAGGTCCTTCGGGTCGATCGGCAGGTAGGGCACCGCCCAGGTGAAGTCGTCGATCGGCACCCCGGCCGCCTCGGCGTCGCGGGTCAGCGCGTCGAAGCCCTTCTTGATGGCGTCCTGGTGGGAGCCGGAGAAGGCGGTGTAGACCAGGTCGCCGGCGTACGGGTGGCGCTCGTGCACGGGGAGCTGGTTGCAGTATTCGACGGCCCGCTTGACCTCGTCGATGTTCGAGAAGTCGATCATCGGGTCGATGCCCTGGGAGAACAGGTTCAGCCCCAGCGTCACCAGATCGACGTTGCCGGTGCGCTCGCCGTTGCCGAACAGGCAGCCCTCGATCCGGTCCGCGCCGGCCAGCAGGCCCAGCTCGGCGGCGGCGACCCCGGTGCCCCGGTCGTTGTGCGGGTGCAGGCTGAGTACCAGGCTGTCCCGGCGGGGCAGGTGCCGGTGCATCCACTCGATCGAGTCGGCGTACACGTTGGGGGTGGCCATCTCGACGGTGGCCGGCAGGTTGATGATCAGCTTGCGGTCCGGGGTGGGGTCGATCACCTCGATGACCTTGCCGCACACCTCCACCGCGTACTCCAGCTCCGTGCCGGTGTACGACTCGGGCGAGTACTCGTAGTAGATGTCGGTGTCCGGGGTGTGGATCTCGGCGTACTTGCGGCAGAGCCGCGCGCCCTGGGTGGCGATGTCGGTGATGCCGTCGCGGTCCAGGCCGAAGACCACCCGACGCTGGAGCGTGGAGGTGGAGTTGTAGAAGTGCACGATGGCCCGGTGCGCGCCGCGCAGCGACTCGAAGGTCCGCTCGATCAGGTGCTCCCGGCACTGGGTGAGCACCTGGATGGTGACGTCTTCGGGGATCAGGTCCTGCTCGATGAGCTGCCTGACGAAGTCGAAGTCGGTCTGGCTGGCCGAGGGGAAGCCGACCTCGATCTCCTTGTAGCCCATCTGCACCAGCAGTTGGAACATCCGTCGCTTGCGTTCCGGCGACATCGGGTCGATCAGGGCCTGGTTGCCGTCGCGCAGGTCGACCGCGCACCAGCGGGGGGCGGCCTCGACGTGCCGGGTCGGCCAGGTGCGGTCCGGCAGGTCGATCCGGAACTGCTGGTGGTACGGCTGGTAGCGCTGGTACGGCATCCGGCTGGGACGTTGCCGGGCGATCTGATCGGCGTCGGCGTCGGTGGTGACAGGTTGAGCCATGACGGAGTGCTCCCGTGGGTCAGGTGGCGTCAGCATTGCGAAGGTGTCGGCGGGTGTCGGGCGGCGATGCCCGGACGGTTGCCGAGATGGAGTTCGGATCTGCTGGACGGCGCGGTTCGACTCCGCGACGGGGTGCCGGCCGGTCAGGCCCCGTCGCGGCGACCAAGGAGAAGGTACGCCCGCCACATGACAGAGTGACCCTACGTGATGAGCCGGGGGGTGCAAAGGTGGGTCCGGACTCTGAGATCCGAATCGCACCCGTCCCGGGCCGCCGGCCGAGGTGCCGCCACCACCGTTTCGGGCGGGGCGTCAGCCGAGCAGCAGGGCGTGGACCGGGTGCCGGCGGCGCAGCGCGGTCTCCCGGCGCAGCAGGTCCCCGGGCAGGGCCGACGGGTCGCCGAGCGGGCCCACGGCGGTCACCACCAGCGGGCGTACCCCGGTGGGCAGGTCCAGGTCGGCGGCGAGCGCGGCCCGGTCGAAGTCGCGGATCTGGCGCACGTGCAGACCGAGGGCGGTGGCCTGGACGCTGAGGTGGGCGATCGACTGGCCCAGGTCGTACGCGCACCGCTCCGGGTCGCCCGCGACGTGCGCGCCCAGCAGCAGCGCGGCGGCGTGCCGGGCCCAGCGCTGGTCGGCCCCGGTGAGGCTGACCAGGATGCGTTTCCAGGTCTCGTCGTCGCGGCGGCCGAGGGCGAACCGCCACGGCTGCGTGTTGCCGGCCGACGGGGCCCAGCGGGCCGCCTCCAGCAGGGACGCCGCCTCGTCGCCGGTCAGTTCGGCGGTCGGGTGGAACGCCCGGGGGCTCCAGCGGAAGGCGAGCAGCGGGGTGAGGTGAGCCATGCGAAGAGAATCCCGTATGGGGTATTTGGCGGATTAGCCCACTATGGCAAATGTGGTCAAGGCCACCCGTAACCCCCCGAACAGGGTCAGGACGTTTCCGGGCTCGGCTCCGCCCACGAACCCGACTCCCGGCCGAGCGGCTCACCGGGCACCACCGGCCCGGCCAGCGGCACCGTGTCGGGTGCCGGGCCGGGCGGTCCGGCCAGGGTCAACGTGCCCAGCGCCGCCCGGACGAAGGTGGGAGTCCCGTCCGGCTGGTAGCAGTAGATGCCCACGTCCAGCGGCGGGTGCAGCGAGGCGGCGGTGCTCTCCACCGCGTAGCAGGTCCCCGGCACCCCGGGTGGCGTGGTCGCGGTGGAGACCGACAGCGCGGTACGCCGGTCGGTGAGCACCTCCAGCCAGTCGGTGAACGGGTGCTGCACCCGGGGGTCCAGCCGGTGCGGCACCGCGTCGTCCCGGTCGCCCAGCCGTACGCAGCTCGCCGGCTCGGGGCGGCCGGCCGACGGTAGGCCGCACTGGAACAGTCCGTCCCGGGTGGCGGTGAGCGCGACGTCGGCCGTCCCGCCGAGGGCGCCCCCCGGCACGTCCACCCGCCAGCTGCCGTCGTTCGCGCTGGTCACGGTGATCTCGCGGGTCGGGCCGCCGGTGCCGGCCAGGGTGTACCGGGCGGTCAGGTGGCGGTCCCGGGCGGCGGCGGCCAACGCCGCCAGCTCGTCGCGGGCGCTGTCGACCTCGACGGGCGCCGGAGCGGACGGCGACCCGGTCGGCGGGGTGTCCGGCCCGGCGGAGGCGCAACCGGTCGGCAGCACCAGCACCGGCAACACCGCCAGCACCGACCGGAGCGGCCACCCCCGGCGGCCTGGCGGTTGCGGGGGCGGTGGGATCGGGTGGGGATGGGCGTGCACCGGGTCATTCTGCGCCCGGCGACCGCCCCGGACGACCCCGCCCGGGCCGGGCGGGTCAGGTCGTGTCGCCGGCCCGGACCCCGCTGCGCGGCGGTGGCCTGCGCCGGATGGTGGGATCACCCGACCCGCACTCGCGTACCGCCCGATACCCTGGGGTGGTCTGACACGCGCCGCCGGACTTCAGCCGGCGGCGTCGGCACGCTCAGGGTCGTCGCTGGGAGGGAGTGCGCCGTCGTGGCACTCGTGGTGCAGAAGTACGGCGGGTCCTCCGTCGCCAACGCCGAGCGGATCAAGCGGGTGGCCGAGCGCATCGTCGCCGCCCGCAAGGCCGGCGACGACGTGGTGGTGGTGGTCTCCGCGATGGGGGACACCACCGACGAGCTGCTCGACCTGGCCAACCAGGTCAGCCCCCTGCCGCCGGGCCGTGAGCTGGACATGCTGCTCACCGCCGGGGAGCGGATCTCCATGGCGCTGCTGGCCATGGCCATCCACAACCTGGGGTACGAGGCACGCTCGTTCACCGGCTCGCAGGCCGGCGTGATCACCACCTCGGCACACGGCCGGGCGCGGATCATCGACGTCACCCCCGGGCGGCTCAAGGGCGCGCTCGACGAGGGCGCGGTGGTGATCGTGGCCGGCTTCCAGGGCGTCTCGCAGGACACCAAGGACGTCACCACGCTGGGCCGGGGCGGCTCGGACACCACCGCCGTGGCGCTCGCCGCCGCGTTGCACGCCGACGTCTGCGAGATCTACACCGACGTCGACGGCATCTTCACCGCCGACCCCCGGATCGTGCCCAACGCCCGGCACATCCAGCACATCACCTACGAGGAGATGCTGGAGTTGGCCGCCTGCGGCGCCAAGGTGCTGCACCTGCGCAGCGTGGAGTACGCGCGCCGGGCGGGCTTGCCGATCCACGTCCGTTCGTCATACTCGACCAACACCGGCACCATGGTCACCGGATCGATGGAGGACCTTCCCGTGGAACAGGCACTGATCACCGGGGTTGCCCACGACCGCAGCGAGGCGAAGATCACGATCGTGGGGGTGCCCGACGAGCCGGGTGCCGCCGCCAGCATCTTCGACACCGTGGCCGGTGCCGAGATCAACATCGACATGATCGTGCAGAACGTCTCCACCGAGGGCACCGGGCGCACCGACATCTCGTTCACCCTGCCCAAGGCCGACGGGCCGACCGCGATGGCCGCGCTCAGCAAGATCCAGGAGCCGGTCAAGTTCAAGGGCCTGCTCTACGACGACCATGTGGGCAAGGTGTCGCTGATCGGTGCCGGCATGCGGTCGCACCCCGGCGTCGCGGCCGGTTTCTTCGCCGCCCTCGGCGCGGCCGGCGTCAACATCGAGATGATCTCCACCTCCGAGATCCGGGTCTCCGTGGTCTGCCGGGACACCGACCTCGACCGGGCGGTACGCGCCATCCACGACCAGTTCGAGTTGGGCGGCGACTCCGAAGCCGTGGTGTACGCGGGAACCGGGCGGTAGCCCCGATGGGACCGCAGCCCACCCTGGCCGTGGTCGGGGCGACGGGGGCTGTCGGCACCACGCTGTGCGACCTGCTCTCCTCCCGACGCAACGTCTGGGGTGAGATCAGGCTGATCGCCTCGGCCCGCTCGGTCGGGCGGCAGGTGCGCTGCCGGGGCGAGGAGTTGACCGTCGGCGCGCTCACCCCCGAGGCGTTCGACGGGGTCGACGTGGCGGTCTTCGACGTGCCCGACGAGGTGTCGGCGCACTGGGCGCCCGTCGCCGTCGAGCGGGGCGCGGTGGTCGTCGACAACTCGTCCGCGTTCCGGGCGGACCGCGACGTCCCGCTGGTGGTGCCCGAGATCAACCCCGAGCAGGTGCACCACCGGCCCCGGGGGATCATCGCCAACGCCAGCTGCACCACCCTGACCATGATCGTGGCGATCGCCCCGCTACACCACGAGTACGGCCTGCGGGAGCTGGTGCTCGCGTCGTACCAGGCGGTGTCGGGGGCGGGGCAGGCCGGAGTGGACGCCCTGCACCTGCAACTCGGCAAGATCGCCGGGGACCGGGTGCTCGGCTCCCGACCCGGCGACGTCCGGCAGGCGGTCGGCGACGAGCTGGGTCCGTTCCCCGCGCCGCTGGCGTTGAACGTGGTGCCGTGGGCGGGGTCGCCGGCCGAGCAGGGCTGGTCGTCGGAGGAGATGACGGTCCGCAACGAGTCCCGCAAGATCCTCGGCCTGCCCGACCTGAAGGTCTCCGCCACCTGCGTACGGGTGCCGGTGGTGACCGGCCACTCGGTCGCGGTGCACGCCGTTTTCGCCACCGAGGTCGACGCCGAGGGGGCCCGGGAGGCGCTGCGCAACGCCCCCGGCGTGATCCTGGTCGACGACCCGGAGGCCGGGGAGTTTCCGATGCCCATCGACGCGGTCGGCACCGACCCGGCCTGGGTCGGCCGGATCCGTCGGGCCGTCGACGACCCGCGCGCCCTCGACCTCTTCGTCACCGGCGACAACCTGCGCAAGGGCGCCGCCCTCAACACCGCCCAGATCGCGGAACTCGTAGTCAACCCCCGCCCCCGCCCCTAACCCCCACCCCACACCCACCCACCCCCCACTCACCCGCGCCCACCCCCACCCCGTGTCGATCAAGGAGTTGTGGGGCCCGCCAAAGGCGTGAGTCGGGGCAAAAAGCCCACCACGAGTCCATGATCGACGGGGTGGGGGCGGGCGGGGGCGGGTGGGGTCAGGGGGTGGAGAGGTGGACGCGGTTTCGGCCTTGGTGTTTGGCCGCGTAGAGGGCCTGGTCGGCGCGGTGCAGGGTGCGGTCGGCCGGTTCGCCGGGGAGCGGTAGCGCCACACCGACGCTGATCGTGCGGCCGGTGCGGCGGGCGGCCTCGGTGAGCCGCTCGGCGATGCGGACCGCCTCGTCGGCGTGGGCCACCTCGATCACCGCGACGAACTCGTCGCCGCCGGTGCGGTACAGCTCGTCACCGTGCCGCAGCGCCGCCTCCAGGGCGCGGGCCAGCCCCACCAGCAGCCGGTCCCCGGCCTGGTGGCCGTACGTGTCGTTGACGCTCTTGAAGCCGTCCACGTCGATGGCGAGCAGCGCGGTACGCCCGGGGGTGGCCGCCGCGATCCGCCGCCCGAACGTGCCGGTGTGCCGCAGCCCGGTGAGCGGGTCGAGGCTGGCCTGCTCCCGCAGTTGCGCCAGGGTACGCAGCCGCTCCAGGGCGGCCCACGCCTGCCCGGCGAGCAGTTCCATCAGGTTGACCGTGGTCGGGTCGGGGTGCAGCAGCCGTTCGTCGGCGACCAGCAGCACCCCGCCGTCGTCGGGTGGGCCGACCGGCACCGACACCAGGGTGCGTACCCCGGCACGGGCCAGCGCCTGGTGTTCCTCGGTGGGCGGGCAGCCCGCCTCCCCCAGGGTGTACGCCGCGCCGTACCGGTGGGCCCGCGCGACGAGCCGGTCGAGCTGCGTGGTCGGGACGTCGGCCAGGGCGGACCGGACCCGCGCCTCCCACTCGGTGGGGACGGTGGTGGGCGCGGCGACGCGGGGACCGTGCCGGCCGGCGAGCACCAGCACGGCGGTGGAGAGGGTGGAGACCTCCCGGGCGGCGGTGAGCGCGGCGGTCAGCAGGTCCCAGTCGGTGGGGGCGGCGGTCATCGCGGTGGCGTGCCGGAGCAGTTTCTCGCTGCGGCTCTCGGCGGGCGGCCCGCCCAGCGCCGCGATCCGGGCACCGAGCCGCTCGGCGAGCCGGTCGGCGGTCTCCCGCCACGGTGTGAGGTCCACCGGCCCGCTCCACTGGAGGTCGAGCACGCCGATCGGCCGGCCCTGCGGGTCCGGCACCGGTACGCAGATCTCGGCCGTGACGTCGGGGCGCAGCGGCAGGTAGTCGGGGTCGGCGGTGACGTCACCGACGGTGGCCCCGACGCCGGAGGCGTACACCCGGCCGACGATGCCCGACTTCGGCGGTACGGCGGAGAAGACCTGCCAGGCCCCGGTGGCGGCGATGCAGCGCAGCCGGTCGTGCACCTGGAGCAGGACGGAGATCGTGGCGGGGGCGTGCCGGGCGAGCGCGGTCACCGTCCACCGGCAGGCCTCGGCGGCGGTCGACGCCATCGACAGGCGGACCGTGACGTCCCGGACGACTCGCTCGTGATCCACGTTCTTCCAGGTGAGGAGGGCCCGGCGGGTGCCGGGGGCTGCAATCAAGCGTACTCAGCGGTGAGTGGTCGGTCGGATCAAGATCAGTTTGTTCGTACACATGTTTCATCCACAGGGTGTGGACAGGGCCTGTGGGCGATAGCGTGGGGAGCCCGGCGCGCGGGAGGGGGCGGCGTGGAACTGCTCTGGTACGTCGCCTACGGGTCGAACCTGCACGCCGCCCGGCTCGGCTGGTACCTCTCCGGTGGTCGGCCGCCCGGCGGGCTGCGGACGTACCCCGGCTGCCGGGACTGCCGACCGCCGCGCCGGACGCTGCCGGTGCTGATCCCCGGTGGCATCTACTTCGCCGGCGAGTCCCGGGCCTGGACGGGCGGGATGGCCTTCTACGACCCGACGCTGCCCGGCGTCGCGGCGGCCCGCGGCTACCTGCTCACCCGGGCGCAGTTCGCCGACCTGGCCGCCCAGGAGATGTACCGGCCGCCCGGCGACGACCTGCCCGCGCTCGACGTGGCGGTGGCCGACAGCCGGGCCATCCTCGGCCCGGGGCGCTACGAGACGCTGCTGCGGGTCGGCACCCGCGACGGGCTGCCGATGCTCACCTTCACCGCACCGTGGCGGGCCGCCGACGTGGCGTGGACCCCGCCCGCCCCGGTCTACCTGCGGATGATCGCCGAGGGGCTGCGGGAGGCGCACGGTTGGACGCCGGCCGAGACGGTCGACTACCTGGCCGACCGGCCCGGGGTGGCCGGGCACTGGAGCCGGCACCGACTGGTCGGCCTGATCCGCCCGCCGGACGAGTGCGGATCGGTGGAAGGGACGCCGTCGCCTGACGATCGCGCCATCCATGATCACCATTAGGGTCCCGCTGCCGGGACTGGCGGACCGGATTGGCGACGCGGCGCATTTCCGGTCCACGGTCGCCGGCCCGCGTCGATAACCTCGGCTCACTTTCCGTGACCGCATTCCGTGGATGCCGGTCCGTGAACCTGTGGGGGTACGCGTGAAGCACACCAGGCTCGTCGGATTCGCCGTGGCGCTCGCCGTCGCCGTCGGCGGCCCGCTCACCGTCGCGGGGCCGGCCCAGGCCGCCACCCCGGCCGTCGAGATCACGAAGGTCTACTACAACTCCCCGGGCAGCGACACCCGCTCCAACACCAGCCTCAACGCCGAGTACGTCAAGCTGACCAACCGGCGCAGCTCGACGATCAACCTGAAGTCCTGGACGCTGCGCGACAAGTCCAAGCACGTCTACACCTTCTCCGGCGACGTCCGCCTCGCCAAGGGCGCCAGCGTCTACATCCACACCGGCAAGGGCAAGAACACCTCCACCCACCGGTACTGGGGTTCCGGGAACTACATCTGGAACAACACCGGGGACACCGCCTACCTGCGCAACTCCGCCGGCACCGGGATCGACTCCTGCTCGTGGGGAAGCAAGGGCAGCTACACGTACTGCTGAGCACCGCTCGGACCCGCGGTGACCGGAGCGTTGAGGGGCGTTCTCCGGCCATCGTTCGACCGTCCCGGGAAGGGCGGCCGGCGACTTCTCGCACCGGGAGTCGCGGCCGGTCCCGGGGCGGTCGACCCGTTTGCGCCCGCGCCGGTCCGACCCCGGTATCCGGCCGGGTCGGTGTCGGTCGGCTCTGCCATGCTGGGCCGGTGACGGTGACCTGGCGACACCTGCCCGCCCCGGCCCGCGAGATCGCGGTGGCCGCCACCGCGGCGGTCGAGGCCGCCCAGGCGCACGACGACGTGGCGTACGACGACGCGGTGCCCCGGCTCGCCGGTGCCGACCGCGCCGGGCTGGTCCTCGGCGGGGTGGTCCGGCTCCTGCTGGAGCAGGCGCACCCCGACGGGCTCGACAGCGACGACGTGCGGCAGGTGCTGGAACGCTGCGTCCGCTCCGCCGCCACCTGGCGACCCGACGTCGACCCGCACGTGGTGCTGGTGCTGCTGGCCGGGGCGCTCGGCGTCTACGACCCGGGCGACGACGACACCCCGCCCGACCCGGCCGCCGTCGCCGCCCACGCGCCACTGCTGGTGGCCGACCTGCTCGCGGTGACCGGGGTGCCGTTCGCCGGGTGCCTGGAGGCGGCGTTCGCCGAGGTCGCCCGCACCGAACGCCACGACGACTGACGACGCCCCGCCGGTGCGGCGGGTCAGGGGCTGGCGGCGAGGAAGACGAACGCGGCGAGCAGCACCAGGTGCACCCCGCCCTGCAGGACGGTGGCCCGGCCCGGCACCACGGTCAGCACCCCGGTGACGACGGTCAACGCCAGCAGGGTCAACTGGGTGCCGCCGAGGCCGAGCAGCAGCGGCCCGTCCAGCCAGATCGAGGCCAGCGCGATCGCCGGGATGGTCAGGCCGATGCTCGCCATCGCCGAGCCGAGCGCCAGGTTGAGACTGATCTGCACCCGGTCCCGGCGGGCCGCGCGGGCGGCGGCCAGGGTCTCCGGCAGCAGCACGAGCAGCGCGATGACCACCCCGACGAAGGACTGCGGCAGGTTCGCCGCCGCGACCCCGGCCTCGATGGTCGGCGAGACGGTCTTCGCGTCACCGACCACGGCGACCAGGGCGACGAGGAGCAGCACCAGGCTCGTCACCGCGGTCCGCGTCGACGGCGGGTCGGCGTGCCCGTCGCCGTCGGCGTCGGCCACGCCGCCGTCGCTGGTCACCGACAGGAAGTAGTCCCGGTGCCGGCCCGTCTGCACCATCACGAACAGCCCGTACAGGGCCAGTGAGGCCACGGCCGCGAAGGCGAGCTGGGCGGGGGAGAACTCGGGGCCGGTCTTGCTGGTGGTGAACGTCGGCACCACCAGGCTCAGGGTGGCGAGGGTCGCCACGGTGGCCAGCGCCCCACCGGTGCCCTCCGGATTGAACACGGCCACCCGTCGCCGGAGCGCGCCGAGCAGCAGCGAGAGCCCGAGGATGCCGTTACAGGTGATCATCACGGCGGCGAAGACGGTGTCCCGGGCCAACGCCTGGGTCTTGTCCCCACCACTGATCATCAGGGTGACGATCAGGGCGACCTCGATGACGGTAACCGCCACCGCGAGCACCAGCGAACCGTACGGCTCACCGACCTTGTGGGCGACCACCTCGGCGTGGTGCACTGCCGCCAGCACCGCGCCGGCCAGCAGGAGGGCCACCACCGCCACCAGCAGGCCCGGCAGTTTCCGGTTCCAGGTGACGAGCAGCAGCAGCACCGCGAGGACGGGTACCACGATCGTCCAGTCGGACATCCGGGGGCGGGGCAGCGCGGGCATGCCGTACACCCTGCCAGGAAAACCGGGTCGTCGCGCCGCGCCGGGCGGCGGACGCCACCGGGCGGGTGGTGGTCACCGCGCCGACTCGACCACCGCAGCCTCGCCCGGGATGCCCCGGTCGACCTCGACCGGCGGGTCGCCCGCCCGCCGCCACGACCGGTAGTGCCGGAAGGCCATCGGCAAACCCCGGGCGGCGTACGGGTCGGCGGCGTCCATCACCTGCAGGTGCAGGTGCGGCTGGGTGGAGTTCCCCGAGTTGCCGCAGTCGCCCAGCTCCTGCCCGACGCCGACCTCGTCGCCCACCGCCACCCGGAGCGACCCGGCGCGCAGGTGGGCGAGCAGGACGTACCCCCGACGCCCGGCCAGCTCGACGATCACGTGGTTGCCGGCGACGGCGCCCGCGCCCCGGCGGACCCGGGCCGCCTGGGTCAGCGCGTAGGACAGCAGCGTCGTCGGCGACCGGCGGGCCTCGTGGTCGGCCTCCCCGTCGTGCACCGCCACCACCCGGCCGGCGGCGGGGGCGAGGACCGGCCTTCCGAAGGCGAGGAACCGTTGCGGCGGCTCGGTCGCCAGCAGCGTCCGCCAGTCCCGGACGGTCGCCGTCCGTCGCCCCCGCACCGCCACGAAATCCATCGCGTACGTGGTGGCGAAGAGGTCGGTGCCGTGGCTGGGCACCCGCCGGGCGGGGCTGTTGCGGACCAGCCAGGTGCCCCGGAACGGCAGGGCGAGCACGACCGGATCGGGGATCGACATCGGGCTCCTCTACGGTCTCCCGGCCACCGACTCTACGACCACCGTGCTCCCCTGCGGCCCCGGCTCCTTCTCCCCGCCCACGCTGGCGCATGGTGGTCGACCGGCAGGGACGGTCTTCGGGCGAAGGCTCCATGCCCCTCAGGCATATTTATGCCTGACAGTCATATTCACTCGTGGATGATCGGTGCTGCCCCTGCTGGTGCGCTTACCTGACCCGGCCTTGCCCGGCCCTCGGACGCTTCCGGCACCTCCCGGCGTCGGCGGTCGGGGCTCGACCTCTCGTAAGACTGGGATACCGGTTGGCCGCAGTCGACGGCCAACCAGCATGCCGTCAGAGGGTCTTGTAGTAATGGACCAGGGGCAGGGCGGTCATGCCGAGACTGTCGTAAAGCGCCCTGGCGGCGCCGTGGAACTGGTCGCCTCCCGTGCCGATCGATACGACCTCGATCCCGGCCTGCTTCATCGCTTCGAAGGCATGTACGCACAGTGCCGTTCCGACGTGGTGCCGTCGTTGATCCGCCGCCACGGCGATGATGTCGATCGCACCACTGCGCTTGTCGGGGTTCGTCTGCCAGGCGGCAAATCCGAGGAGTGTGTTGCCATCCTCGGCGACGACAACGTGCTTGTTGCTCTGCGGGTCGTGCAGCCCGAGCCACATTTCGCGGTAGTCCTCACGCCAGGTGCCATGCTGGTTGACCATGATGGCGTCGCCCACGATCGACCGGAACGAGTCCTCGTAGAACGGGCCGAAGGTGGCGATGGTCAGTTCGAGCAGTGGCTCCATATCGGATGACCGAAACGGACGTAGATCCATGACTTTCAGTGCCTTTCGTCTGAGGGTATGTCGAACAGCCCGACCTGATCGACACGTCGGGCAACTCGTGGCTCAGATCGAGCCGTCCCTCAGAAGCGGGTGCGCCCAGCGGCGAAACACTGCATGATCCGGACAGTATCCGACCCCGCGCAACGCCGCCGCCCTGGTCAATCTTCCACCGGTTCGTCGCCGCCGGGGTCGGGCGTGGACCAGTGACGAGGCGCGTCGGTCGCGAAGTCCGCGCGAACCGACCGCATTCCGTTGCCGCGTACGTACTGATCCTGATGTTCGGGCTGCGCACGGGTGAGGTGCCCGGCCTCACCGGAGACGCCGTGGACCTGGCGGCGGGGGAGTTGTCGATCGGCTGGCAGTTGCAGCGGGTCGGCGGTCAACCGCTGCACCGGGAAATCAAGACGCAGACCCCGGATGCCACCCGCGACGCCCACAAGCGCTTGGGCGAGAGTCTGCGGTGACCGCTGCTGTGTACCTTACTGCTGCACGGAAGCACCAGAGGGCACATCCATGGATCGGATGTGCCCTCTGACCTCTGTCGGGGTGGCCGGATTCGAACCGACGACCTCTTCGTCCCGAACTGGCGGCACGCTGGTCGGGTCGGGTGTCATCCGAGGTCATCCGGCCTGCTGGGGTTGCGCTGGGTCGGGCTCGGCGGGCTGGGTTGCTGTACTTCGCTGCTGTACTGCTTGTCGACGAGGAACTGTCGGAAGTGGGTGCGCATCTCCAGCCAGTGGCGGTGTTCGTCGCAGGGGTGGAGTCGGCCGCACCGGCACAGACTGAGGGTCGACTCGGCGTGCTTGGTCAGCAGGATGTCCGCGTAGGCCACCTGCGCTCGGGCGTACTCGCGGAAGGCTGCCGAGGTGTAGAGGGCTCCCACCGGTCACCGCCCCGACCTGTGGGTGTGGCGGCGGTGCCAGAGAGCTTCGGCGACGGCGTCCATGGGGTCGATCTCGCCGGTGGTCAGGCGCTCGCGGGTGACGGCGATCCAGGGCGGCGAGGCGCTGACGGCTTCTCCGCACGCCGTGCGCATCCCCTCCTGGGCGAGGCGGGCCAGCCGGCAGGGATCACGTTGGTTCGTGTGCCAGCAGCCGGTGGCCACGCAGAAGCCTGTGCTGTCGGGTCGGTGGGCTTCCCAGAGGGCGCGGGCCAGCCGCCACAACAGGCGGTGCTGACAGTCAGTCGGTGGATCTTCGGGCGGGTTGTCGACATCGAAGGACATGCGCCGACCATCCCGGCCGGCGATGGGCCGTTCCATGGCCAGCGGTCATGTCACGGTGACATGGGGTGGCTCGACCAGCGTGAATGGTCGCCCTAGGCTGTCGCTCTGCATACCTTGAGTAGTCGGAACGCGACGCTGGGAGCTGCCGTGCTGCTCGATCCGCTGCGAATACCGGAGGATGCGTGGTCGCACGGGGAGGTATTGGCCGTCCTGGCCGCCCGCGACATCGGCGGGTTGTTCCGGTGGATCACGAGTATCACCGGGGCGAGTCAGAGCCGGATCGGGGCCGCTGTCGGGCTGGAACAGGGCTACGTCAGCCGGATCATGGCCGGACGCAAGGTCACCTCGATCGACGTGCTGGAACGGATCGCCGACGGCTGCCGGATGCCCGACCAGGCGTGTACCACGATGGGCCTGGCACCCCGCCAGGCCGCACCACCGGCCGCCGCCCCCAGTCGGCGCGTTCCCGACGCGCCGCCTATGCAGCGGACCTGGCGCGACGACGTAAGCAGTGCCGCAGAGCTTTGGCGAGGTGACGTGAACCGTCGAGACGTACTCCGGCAGGTGGCCTTCAGCTCCGCCGGCTACACCCTGCCGGCGCTGCGCTGGTTCACCGCCCCCGACCCGGCCCCGGTCACCCAACCCGGACGCAGCGCGGTCGGTCAACCCGAGATTGACACCATCCGGGCGATGACGGCGACCTACCGCCGGTTGGACAACCAGTACGGCGGCGGGCACGCCCGCGACACCGTCGCCCGCTACCTCCACCAGGAGGTGACCCCGCTGCTCACCGACGGCCGCTACGACCACGCGACCGGTCAACGGCTGCTCAGTGCCGCCGCCGAGCTGGCTCAACTCGCCGGCTGGCAGGCGTACGACACGGCGGAGCACGGCATCGCCCAGCGGTACCTGACCCTTGCCCTGGACTTTGCCCATGCCGCCGGAGACGACGGCCTCGGCGCGGAGATCCTCGCGGCGATGAGCCACCAGGCCACCTACCTCGGCCACACCGCCACCGGCCTCGACCTCGCCCGCGCCGCCGGCCGGACCGCGCGCCGCGCCGGGGTTCCCGTGCTGACCGCCGAAGCCCACGTCATGGAAGCTCACGCCCTGGCCAAGGCCAACGACGAACGGGCCTGCGCTGCCGCCCTGCACCAGGCGGAACAGGCCCTCGACCGGGCCGACCGCAGCGGTGATCCGCAATGGCTCAGCTACTTCGACGAGGCGTACCTGTCGGCCAAGTTCGGCCACTGTTTCCACGCCCTCGGCCGCAACACCCACGCCGAACGCTTCGCCGCCCGATCCCTACGCATGGACAACCGGTACGTACGCGGCAGAGCCTTCAACCTCGCCCTGCTCGCCAGCGTCCATGCTCAGCAGGGCGAACCCGACCGGGCCTGCGCCATCGGCGCGGAAGCCCTGACTTTGACTAACCAGCTCCGCTCGGCCAGGGCCGTTCGCTATGTCCGCGACCTGCAAGCGCAACTCGCCCCACACCGGCGGCTACCGGCCGTCCGGCACTTCACCGGCCGTGTTGACGCCACCCTCGGCCGGCGGCGCTGACCGTCACAGCTCTCCCCGGGCTTTGCGCGCCACCAGCTCCAGCACCGCGATCACCGTGCCGGCACCGACGATCTCACCTCGGGACACCAGCGCGTACGCCTCTTCGAGCGGAATCCAGGCGACCTGCTCCGCCTCGTTCACGTCCGTGGGTGTGCCGATGTGTTCGGCGTGCCGGGCCAGGAAGAGAAGGTTCTCGGCGTCGGCAGTGCCGACCCAGGGTTGGAAGGACAGCAGCGGCTCTACCGCCTGGGGTCGCCAGCCGGTCTCTTCCTCGACCTCCCGCACGGCGCACTGCGCCGGCTGCTCCTGGTCGTCGACGTAGCCACCGGGCAACTCCCACACCCACCGGTCGAACACGAACCGGTGCCGCCGCATCAACAACAGGCGCTCCCGATCGTCCAGCACGGCGACCATGGCCGACCGGGGAGCCCGGATCACGTACTGCTCGAAGCGCACCCCGTCGGGTAGCTCCACCTCGGCGATGCTCAGCCGCGCCCGGCGGGTGTCGTCCACGACCCGCTCGCCATGGACGGTCCACCGGGTCAACTCCGTCGCCTGCTTCTCCACCACCCCGCCAGTATCCGCACCGTACCCCTAACCTGCGCGTCAGGCGGCACCTACTGCTACTGGACGCGCCACCCCGGTTCTACCAAGCCGCCCGTCGCTCTACCAGGACATATACCGGGCCGATCAACCCCGATGCGCTTGAAAGCCCTGGCGTATTAATCGGCAGATTCCCTCCACATCCTCTACCTCACGACAACGGATGGGCTACGCGGGAGGTTGCTAGCGCAGAGTGGGAAACGTATTGTTTGACCCGTGTCAGGCAACGAGACAGTCGCCATCATTTGCCCCAATTGCGCAAAGCCTAGCGCTGCGGTCGTGGTTGGCCGGCGGAAGCACGACGTGGCTGACGGTGTCGCGTCCTTCTTGTGGTGCGATGAATGCGACAACGGCCTCGTCGTCTGGCAGGAACTCGACCTCTACTTCGACGCACGCAAAGGCGACTATGATCTGAGACTAGGCACGCCGCATGTTTGGTGGCCAGAAGTCGATCGCCCGCTGAGTGCAGCCATACCACAGGATTTGCGCGATACGCATCTAGAAGCAAGAAAGTGCTTCCATGCTACCGCATATTCGGCGACAGCGGCGATGGTCCGGAAGACCATCGAAATGATGTGCGGAGATCAGGGCTTGTCACGTGGCCGACTGGTTGACAGACTGCAAAAGCTCTCAGAGAGAGGCATTGTGGATGCCCGCATGGTCGAGTGGATGCAGAGCCTACGCTCTCTGGGAAATAACGCTGTTCACGCTGGCGGATCCGTCGCAAAAGCGGACGCCCGCGACGCGCTCGATCTGGCTGAAGCAATTCTCGACTACGTCTACGTATTTGCGAAAAAGTTTAAGGATTTTGAGGCTAGACAGGCCGTGCAATCAGGGCATGGGCCGGGGGCGCCAATCGAGGTGTCCGAGTTAAGACCAAGTAGAGACGAAGCGGAAGCTACCCAGTAGGGACGTCCCGGACGCCAGCGGCGGGACTTCCGATTCAAGTTCCTTGGCTGCCGTCGCCAGAGGAACTAGAACTCTTCGTCTTGAAGTGTGCGGCACGCCCGTTGGGTCGGGTGTTGTCCGAGGTCATGGAGCCTGCTGGGGCTCGTCCGGGTCGGGAGCGGTGGGCTCGGTTGCTGTACTTCGCTGCTGTACTTCTTCCGCCGAGCGCAGGACGTTGCGGGCGGCGGTCGCCACCGGGCAGCCTGCGGTCCGGCAGATCGGACAGCGGCCGTCGGGTCCGGGCTGGTGATCGCGGAGGACGGCACGGGCGGTGAGGATCAGCCGGTTGCGGATCTGCGCCAGGGACAGGTGAGGACCGGTCACCGTTCAACCCGTTCCGAGCAGGTCGACGAGTTGGGTGATCGTTGCCGGTGCGTCGGGGTCGCGGGCGACCTGGGCGAGGGTTTCCCTGCCGGTTGGTCGATGATAGATCTCGGCCGGTGCGGTCCGGTGGGCCTCCATCAGGACCCGGCCGGCATTGACCGGGTCGTTGGCCTGGAGGTAGGCGCGGGCAACGTCGATCAGGTACGCGGCGCGGTGTTCGGCGGGCAGCCACCGCCAGCCATCCCGCATGGTCACCTTCTCGTGCCAGGCCACGGCCGCCTCCGCGTCGCCCAACTCCACCGCCACGGTGATCCGGGCCAGCTCCACCGCCGTTGGCCCGAACCCGGTCCGGTGATGGTCGTGACCGTCTCCCACCTGCGCTGCCATCTCCGCAGCCTCGTCGAACAGCTCGGCGGCGGTGCGGTCGTCCCCGGCGCAGGCGGCGGCCAGGGCGGCCTGTACCAGCAGGGTCCCGCACAGAGACAGCTCGGCTGGTGGGCCGCTCTCGATCATGGGCGGGGCGATCCGGTACGCGGCGGTCAGCATCACCGACTTCGCCACCCGCGCCCGTCCCGAGCCGCGTAGCACCTGACCGAGTTGCACCGCAGTGGCCGCCACCAACACCCGGTTACCGGTGGCGACGGTCATCGCCCGGTCGACCGCCAACCACGCCACATCGAAGGCACCGAGCTTCACCAGCAGCGACGCCGTCACCCGGTACGCCTCCACCAGCGGCACCCGCCCCGCACGGGGATCCTGGGCGTGGGTGCGCTGCGCATCGGCCACCAACTCCGGTACCAGGTCGACCACCTGCGGGTAGCGGGCAAGCTGAAAGGCCGTCCAAGCGTGCGCGGTTTCCCGCGTCAGCCTCTCGGCTGTCAGTACAGGTCGGCGGGTGTTCGGGCGCGCCAAGGCGATCTCGTACGTCGTCAGGGCCGTGCGGATCCGTTCCACACCCTCGGCACGCTCGGTCACTCCGGCCGGCTCTGCGTGCCGGCCGAGCAACACGCCCGGCTCGATCCGCAGGACGGCGGCGATGTCCTGAAGCGTCGACACCTTGTCCAGCGCCCGGACACCCCGCTCGACCTTGTCCACCCAACTCTTCGACTTACCCAGCCGATCGGCCAACACCTGCTGGGAGAGCTTCCGCCGTCCCCGCCAGTACGCCACCCGACGACCGACCGGCAGCAGGTCAACGCTGTCCACGACGCCACCGTCGGTCCGGCACCGCCCGATCCGTCTCCTCGGCCGGTATCCGGTCAGCCTCGGCCTGCGCGAGGATCCGCTGCCGAGCCGCTTCCCGTTCCGCCTGCTGGATCTGCTCGCCCCTGGACTGGTCCGGAACGTCGCCGCTCATTCCCGCCTCCACCGTTAGAGAGGGCGCGGCGACACTGCTCTCGGGGGGACCGACGCCGCCGCGCCCGGCTAGCGACGTGACCAAGCCCGGTCGTCGCACCGGCCGCGCTGACCACGTCTGGTGTCTACTCTTGTGATCCCACGACTACGCTCGGAAGTGGCTCGATGCTTTCAGGACCTTTCACGGGGGCTCCGATGGATGACCTCGGCGCACAACTGAGGCAGGCTCGTACTGAGGCAGGCGTGACGCTGGCCTCCATCGCGGCCCGCACCTGCTATTCGGCTTCGCACCTGAGCAACGTCGAGTCAGGACGCCGGACCGCGACGCCGGACATCGTGCTCGCCTACGCGCGAGCGTTGGGAGACCCGGACGTGAGACGCAGGCACCTTCTCCAAGCCGCCACCATCGGCCCGATCGCCGCCAACGAGCTGATCCGATCCGGCTTCACCGCAGCCCTCGCCGGCCGACGGGACAGCGAAGACCGCTGGCGCGACCAGGTCGAGCAGTACGGCCGCGACTACATGGAGATCGGCGCGGACAGCCTTCAGAACAGGCTTGCCAGTGACCTCGTCGTCCTGCAACAGCAGCTCGACTCCCCGACGATGTGGGCGACCGCCGCCCGCGCACTCACCACCTACGGCAAGACCACCAAGGACCCGACCGAGGCGATCGGCTGGTACGACACCGCCCGGATCGCCGCCGACCGCTCCGGCGACCTGGCTGTCCGGGTCTGGGTACGTGGCCGGGCCGCCATCGCCCTGGCCTACGAAGGCGCGGCTCTACCCGTCGCCAAGCGGTATGCCGACGAGGCCATCGCCCTGTCCGACCGTCCGTCGCTGGGACGCCTCCAGGCGCTGATGGCCCGCGCACACGTCGCCGCCGGACGAGGCGACATCGGCGGAGCCATCACGGCCGACGAGGATGCACGACGGGTCTTCGACCAGACCGCCTCACCAGACGGGGAGATCTCCGACGCCGCCGTACCCGCCTGGCGCATGGCCACCTTCCGGTCGATGCTCTACGCCCGACTCGGCGTGGTCGGTCCCGGCGAGCAGGCCCAGACCGACGCCGACCGGCTCAGACCGCAAGCGCTGACCCGGTTCGCCACCCACATCGAGCTGCACCGGGCCCTCATGATGGCCAAGTCCGGGGATCGGTCCGGGGGACTTGCGTATGCCCGACGAGCATGGGCGACGCTGCCAGCAGACCGCCGCTCACAAACCCTCGGACTGGTGCTGCAAGAAGTGGAGAGAGCAGCACGCAAGCCAGCCTGACTCCCGCTGGGGGGCCGGTCTGAACCTGTCGGCTGCTGCCAGGGAGTGGTAGCACATGTCGATGAGCAGGTGCCGGGCATCGTCCGCTCGCCTGTGAGGCCGGTCCTCACCAACGCTCGCGCTGCCTTCTTGCTGCCTCGTCGCTGCCTGGGTACACCTTGCGGTAGCAGCTCTGGCGTCCTCCGCCGATCTCACGGGCACTGGTAGCCTCGGACCACGTCTCGTCCTGTGTGGTCTGGTCCGGCGGCTAGTAGCCAGAGGCTAGGTGCTCGTAGTGCCGGTCTTGGGAACTTCACCGCTTGCCTGCTGAAGCACCCGGGCGCGGGCGAAGAGGAGTACGACCATGGTCGAAGCAGCATGCAGGAAACCATCGAACATCCTGGCGCTGTCTGTGGCATCGGCTGCGCAAAGACAGGAATCGACCTTTCTGGCATGGGCCAGACAAGATGATCACCGCGGTCAAGCTGCACAGGGGCAGATGCGGCAGGTTGTGCCTAATCCGCAGAAAATTCGCCCACACACCTTTCATTCCGTACACATGTTCGACAGAATCGGGTCATCCGGCAAGGGGGTGTGCTGATGGCAGATAAGAGTTCCATCGAGTGGACTGAGGCGACTTGGAACCCAACGACCGGCTGCGACCGCATCTCGCGTGGCTGTGACCACTGCTACGCCCTTAGGCTGGCGAAGCGATTGAAGGCCATGGGCTCCCCCAAGTACCAGACCGACGGCGACGCTCGGACGTCCGGGCCCGGCTTTGGGGTTGCCGTACACCCGGCGGAGCTGGCTCTCCCCCTGCGCTGGCGAGAGCCTCGGGTCGTGTTCGTCAACTCGATGAGCGACCTGTTCCACGCCAAGGTGCCCTTTGACTTCGTCGAGCAAGTCTTTGGAGTCATTGCCGCAACTCCCCAGCACACCTACCAGGTCCTCACGAAACGGGCTTCTCGGCTAGCCAAGCTTGCTCCTCGTCTAACCTGGCCGAACAACCTCTGGATGGGTGTCAGCGTTGAAGATACCTCTGAGGTTGATCGAATTGATCATCTCAGGGCTGTACCGGCGGCAGTACGGTTTATCTCGGCTGAGCCCCTTCTTGGCCCTCTTGCTCCCCTCGACCTCACGGGCATCCACTGGCTCATCGCAGGTGGCGAGTCAGGGATAGGAGCCCGCCCCGTCAACCCCGCATGGGTCCGCAACCTCCGCGACCAGTGCCAATCGGACGCTGTTGCCTTCTTTTTCAAGCAATGGGGCGGCAGGACGCCAAAGGCAGGCGGCCGAGAGCTTGATGGCGAGACCTGGGACGAGATGCCTCGGCTGTCAGCAGTCGCGCCTGCCACCGGATAGCGGGGTAGCCGAGAAAGCCCTCATGCCTTACGGTAGCGGGATAACTGCGCGCCGTAGACAGGGGGAGTGTTGCCGACGTCTGACGAAGTGCTATGGGACAGAGACCCACACACAGCCGCGAAGCACCTCGTGTACAGCAGTTACTTTGACGCTTGGTTCCCTATCCTGCTTCAGTCAGCTTATGGCTCGAAGGGCGTCACCTACGCCGAAGGTTTCTCTGGCCCTGGAGAATATAAGGATGGCTCGCTGGGATCTCCGATCCTCGCGCTAAGATCGGCCCTCGGATGCGCCGCGCCGCCGATTCCAGGCAGAGAAGGTCGTTTCTTGCTTCTGGAAGATAACCAGGCAAGGCTCGACCACCTGAGAAGCAGGCTTCTGCACGAACTTGGCACCCTCGACAAGGCTGAGCTTGCCGCTCGCGGCCTAGTGGTTGACCCACAAAAGGGTAATTGCAGGGACGATCTTATCCCTCTGCTTGACAAGCATCGGGTCTGGAACAAGCCATTGCTGCTGATCCTCGACACTTGGGGCTCTGCCGTCGACTTTGAAATCTTAAAGAAGACTGCGGACAGCAGGGCAGGGGAAGCCATTGTAACCATACAGCCCAGCCAGTTCTGGAGGTTTGCATCCAACCCTCGCCACTACGGCGACCGAGTATTCGGTCCGGTGGTCTGGCGTGACGTTCAAGAGCAACCCAAGAACCAGAAAGCTCAGTACATCAAGTCACAATACCGGCGAGTCTTAAACGAAGCCGGCTTTCAGTTCGTACTAGATTTTGAGCTAGCAGACGAACGCAAGAACCTTCTTTACCTTGTCTTCGGCACGAATTCTGACCGAGGATTCGAGAAGATGAAGGACGCCATTTGGCGCGTTGACCCCTACCAGGGCGTCGGATATCGAGACCCGCGAGACCCGAACCAGGAGACCCTACCCATTCGGCCAGAGCCACAACTCGGGCCGCTTCGGCGACTGATCTTGGGACACCTGACCACCCTTCCAGGGCAGAAGGCCTCGCTAGACGATCTACGTCGCTTCACGCTCCACAAGACCATGTTCCGCCCGGGACAAACGCTGAGCGCTGTACGCCTGCTGATTGACGAGGGAAGTGTCGCTGCCGAACCTCCCGGAAAGCGGCTAACTGGAAGCTCCCAAATTTCTCACACGGGATCCATGACGCTATTCTAGCCCCAGTAGGTTATCAACTAGGACCACCATGTGGACCACTCGCCCCCTTCAAGGAAGGCTCTATAGTCATCCTCATCCATCTCGGCAGCCCAACGAGCGGAGACCACTTCCGAGTCGCGCGGGTCGCCGGGTGCCCAACGGTCCATGGTTAGCGGCGTCTCAAGGGTAACCGCAAGCACGGCAGGGTTCCTCGCGCCAATTGCTCTCGTCACCGCCGAGCCACTGAATCCTGAGTATGAGTAGATGATGCCACGGTCGGCACCAATATCGAGCAGCTTCCCAATGAATCCGTCTATTGTTCCGACATCAATCACGCGTCCATGCTTCTTGCACTCAACACCAACAGATATATCCAGACCGGCGACTTTACCTTGAACCCATACGTCCAACTGACGCAATGCGCAGCTATAGCGACCTTGCACTCGCTGATTGTGCTTCACCGTCGATTGGGGATCGAGGCTGGCGACTAGATCGCGAACCGTTAGCTCGAACCGTTCCCAAAGTCTGTCTTGCCCTGAATTACCCTGAGGCCTACTCACCAAAGAATTCTAGATGCCAGGGGCTGCACCTGTTCCTTCATCCCAGCCATCCCGTTCGCCGTCGACCCGCCCTCCTGGGGAGCGGGCCCCCGCCCGACCCGCCACGTCAAGACGGCCTTGACGGCTCGTACGGACGCTGGCGGGTCGGGCGGTGGTCTGCTCGGCTCGCCCGGGTCGACGGTGGGCGGGATGGCTCCCACCGCCACCATCCACGGACCGCAAGCCGCCGACGGACCCCCGGCCATCCTGGAGCCGGAGCGCCCCCGCCGGAGGCGCAGTAACCGCAGCCCCGCCATCGACCCGGCAGCCGCCGACGGACCCGGCGTGCGCTCCCCTACGCCGCGCGGTGCTCGCCGCGCGGCCCGGCCAGCTGCCGGCCCACCACCCCCACCCAAACGGCCTGTCGTCATGCGGCGGCCCACCGGGCTACCCGCCTTCCGCGCCAGCCGCCGGGCGTGTTGCGTGGCCGGAGTCGGAGCGCCAGCGGAGCGACGGACGCGCGCCCAGGCGGCGGCGCGTGCGGCCCGTTCAGGGCCGCCTTGATAGACGTACAGAAAGTCCTCCCACACCGGTCGGCAGTCGGCTACCCAGCGGGTTCACGGCGGGTTGACGTGTCAGTACCCGGTGCTACTCTGGCCCTCGTCGAGCACGTCAGCGCGGCCTTCTCGCCAAATCGCTGAACTCGACTTCGGAGTTGCCGAGCGGTCTTCCTTCCGCTGATGCGGGTCACGTCCCGCCGGCTCTCGATCGCACCGGCCACTGCGCCGGCCCGGAATCCCACTGAGCGGCCCAGTACGGCCTTCCCGCCGTCCACGATGGCCCTCGGAATCGCGCACCTCGACGGGTGGGGATCGCCTGCGGCAACCACCGGAAGCCGACGACCAGGCACCCCACCCGTCCCGGCATCACCCAAGATCCAAGAACCCAGCTCAACGGCGGCACGCGGCCCGACGGCCAGCCCCGCCCTCCGGCGTGAGCCGCCCTCTCCGGCGGTGCCAGGAGACACCACGAACACCACCGACGGACACCGCTCCGGCGTCCGGTGGCAGTTCGTCGCCCGTCCCCTGCCACCCCTTTGAGGAGAGAACCGTGTCCACCCTCACCGCCGGCCGTGACGCCCAAGCCCTGCACCGCGCCGCCGCCCCGGACTACTTCGGCTGGCTGGAGCACACCCGCGCCGCCGGAGGCTGCACCCGCCCGATCCGCCTGACCGGCACCCTCACCGCCGTCGAGCCCGGCACCGGCCGGGTCCTGGCCGAGCAGCACACCGACGAGCTGCCCGACCGGACGCTCTACAAGGCGTGCGGCAACCGCCGTGCCGCCTAGTGCCCCGACTGCGCCTGGGTCTACGCCGGTGACGCCTTCCAGGTCGTCCGCTGCGGCCTGACCGGCGGCAAGACCATCCCCACCACCGTCAGCGCGCACCCGGTCGTCTTCGCCACCTTCACCGCGCCGTCCTTCGGCCCGGTGCACCACCGGCACATCCCCCGACACACCTGCGCCAGCCGGCGGCGCTGCGACTGCCGTCCCGCACCCTGCCGCGCCCGGAGCACCGCCGGCACCTGCCCGCACGGGCAGTCTGCGGCCTGCTTCACCCGCCACGACGCCGACGATCCGCAGCTCGGTCGACCGCTCTGCCTGGACTGCTACGACCACAACCACCAGGCCGTCTGGAACCACTTCTCGGGCGAGCTGTGGCGGCGCACGAAACAGGCCATCGAACGCCACCTCACCGCAGTGTGCCGCCAACGCGGCATCCCCCACGTCCAGGTCACCACCGAGTCCGGCCGAATCCGGCGGGTGCCTCCGGTGCGGGTGTCCCACGGCAAGGTCGCCGAGATGCAGCGCCGGGGCGCGGTGCACTTCCATGTCCTGCTGCGCCTCGACGGCGTCGACCCCCACGACCGGCACGCCCTGGTCCCGCCGCCGGCCAGCATCACCGTCGACGACCTCGACGCGGCCGTCCACGCCGCCACCCGACAGATCACCGTCACCACCCCGCCGCACCCCGACCGTCCGCAGGGCTGGCCGATCGCCTGGGGCGAGCAGATCGACGTACGCCGCATCGGCGTCAGCGACGGCGACGTGACCGATGCCAGGGTGGCCGCCTACCTCGCCAAGTACGCCACGAAGTCCACCGAGGTCACCGGTCACTGCTCCACCCGACTCACCCCGGACACGGTCGACGCCTACGCCGACCCGGAAGGCGACCACCTCGCCCGCCTCATCGACGCCTGCTGGCGACTCGGCCGCCCCATCCACCAGCACACCACCCGCACAGCCGGGAAGACGAAAGACCGTCAAGGCGACCTTGACCCCACACCGAACCCCTACGCCGGGCTGCGCCGCTGGGCGCACATGCTCGGCTACGGCGGCCACTTCCTCACCAAAGCCCGCCGCTACTCGGTCACCTTCGGCCTGCTCCGCGACACCCGCGCCGCCTACCGCCGCACCGAGCACACCGGCACCGCCGACAGCGACGACACCGCCGGCACGGTCACCCTCGGCACGCTGGCCTTCGTCGGCTCCGGCTGGCTGACCGACGGCGACGCCCTGCTCGCCAACACCGCCGCCGCCCAACGCCGGGAACGCCACCGCATCGGCCGCGAAGAACTCGCCCACCAGGCGTGGTCGGAGGTGGCGGCATGACCCGACCCCTCACCCCGCGCTGGTACTCGCCCGCCGAGGTCGCCGTGCTGCTCGGCTTCGGCCTGTCCAAGGTCAAGATGAAGATCGCCACCGGCGAGCTGCGCTCCATCAAGGACGGCAAGTACCGCCGCGTCCTGCCCGAGTGGGTCGACGAGTACGTCCGCGAGCAGGTCCAGCGGCAGGAGGCCGCCTGATGCCCGCCCGCACCCGCGCCAACGGCGAAGGCTCGATCTTCCCGTACCGCAACGGCTTTGCCGCGTACGTCTGGGTCACCAAGCCCGACGGCAAGCGGACCCGCAAGTACGTCTACGGCCCGACCCGGGAGGTCGTCCACGACAAGTGGATCAAGCTGCACCAGCAGGCCAAGGCCGGGCCGGTCGCCACCCGGGTTCCCACCCTCGGCGACTACCTGACCTACTGGCACCGGGAGGTCGTGCGCCCCAACCTCGCGCCGCTGACCTGCGCCACCTACGAGACGATCCTCCGGCTGTACGTGATCCCCGGCCTCGGCGGGAAGCGGCTCGACCGGCTCCAGGTGCGCGACGTGCAGACCTGGATCAACGAGGTGGCCCGCGCCTGCCAGTGCTGCGCCCAGGGCAAGGACGCCCGCCGCCCGGAACTCAGGCGGCGCTGCTGCGCGCTCGGTCGGTGCTGCGGTGACGTGCCGTCCGCCCGCACCGTCAAGGACGTCCGGGGCGTGCTGCGCTCCGCACTCAACCACGCGGCCACCGAGGAACTGGTCACCCGCAACGCCGCCGCCCTGGTCAAGCTCCCACCGGTCCGCCGCCGCCGGGGCCGGGCGTGGACCAGCGACGAGGCCCGTCGGTTCCTGGAGTCCGCGCGGGCCGACCGCGACCCGCTCTACGCCGCGTACGTGCTGATCCTGGTCCTCGGGCTGCGCAAGGGTGAGGTGCTCGGCCTCACCGGTGACGCCGTGAACCTGGCGGCGGGGGAGCTGTCGATCGGCTGGCAGTTGCAGCGGGTCGGCGGCCAACTGCTGCACCGGGAGACCAAGACGCAGACCTCGGACGCCACCCTCCCGCTGCCGGACATCTGCGCGGCGGCACTCGACCTCCGCCAGAGCGCGAGGAAGGCCGACCGCGACCAGGCGGGGATCGCCTGGCAGGGCTCGCCGCTGCTGTTCACCACCCGGTACGGGACCCCCATCGAGCCGCGCAACTTCAACCGCTCCTGGGACGCCCGCTGCACCCGGGCCGGAGTTCGGAAGATCACCGTGCACGACGCCCGGCGTACCTGTGCGACCCTGCTCGTCGACCTGGACGTGCACCCGCGCGTCATCATGCAGGTGCTCCGGCACGCCGAGGTGTCCGTGACGATGGAGATCTATTCGCAGGCGTCCTCGGACGCCACCCGCGACGCCCTCAAGCGCCTCGGCGAGAGTTTGCGCTGACCGCTGCTGTACTTCACTGCTGTACAGAAGCACTAGAGGGCACATCCATGGATCGGATGTGCCCTCTGACCTCTGTCGGGGTGGCCGGATTCGAACCGACGACCTCTTCGTCCCGAACGAAGCGCGCTACCAAGCTGCGCCACACCCCGAGGCGTGCGGTGAAATAGTAGCCCACCCGCTCCGCCGATCAAACTCGGTACCCCCCGCTCCGGCGACGGCCAGGCCGGTACCCGGCCCCGGCCTGCCCAACCCCATGATCAGATTGCCGAAACGATGACGACACGCCGTCACGACTGCGCGAAACGGCAATCCGATCATGGGGGTGGAGCGGTGGAGGCAGCAGAGCAGGGGGGGGCAGCAGAGCGGGGGTCAGCGGGGGGTGAGGGTGAGGATGCTGGCCTCGGGTGGGCAGGCGAAGCGGACCGGGGCGGTGGGGTGGGTGCCGAGGCCCGCCGAGACGTGCAGCCAGGAGTCGGAGCCGGGCCAGCGGTGCAGGCCCTTCGCCATCGCCCTGGGCAGTCCGCAGTTGGTCACCAGCGCGCCGTAGCCGGGTACGCAGACCTGACCGCCGTGGGTGTGCCCGGCCAGCAGCAGGCCGAAGCCGTCGGCGGCCATCTGGTCGAGCAGCGCCGGTTCCGGGGCGTGGGCGAGCGCGATGGACAGGTCGGCGGCGGGGGTGACCGGGCCGGCTACGGCCGGGTAGTCGTCCTGCTCGATGTGCGGGTCGTCCACGCCGACCAGCTCGACCAGGCGGCCACCGGCCTTGATCGAGGTGCGCGCGTTGTTGAGGTCCGCCCAGCCGGCCCCGGTGAGCACGTCCCGCAGTTCCTCGTACGGCAGGGCGGCGCCCTCGGTGTACTCCCGGCCGGGCAGGAAGTAGGTGAACGGGTTCTTCCAGACCGGCCCGGTGTAGTCGTTGGAGCCGAAGACGAACGCGCCGGGGTAGTCGAGCAGGGGTTGCAGGGCGCGCAGCACTCCGGGCACCGCGTCGGGGTGGGCCATGTTGTCCCCGGTGACCACCACCAGGTCCGGGTCGAGGGCGGCCAGCGACGCCACCCACTGCTGCTTGCGCCGCTGGTCGGGCATCATGTGCAGGTCCGACAGGTGCAGCACGCGCAGCGGCTCGGCGTCGGCCGGCAGCACCGGCACGTCGTACCGGCGCAGGGTGAACATGTTGCGTTCGACGAGGGACGCGTACGCCAGTGTGGCCGCCCCGGCGGCGACGGTCCCGGCGGCGAGGCCGAATAGTGTGCGCTTTCGCATGCCGACCAGGGTAGTTTGACCGTCCATGAGCACGCTGAAGGACCGCCTGACCGCAGACATGCGCGCCGCCCTCAAGGCGCGCGACGAGCTGACCACCTCCACGTTGCGGATGGCGCTGGCCGCCGTCGGCAACGCCGAGGTCGCCGGCAAGGCCAAGCGCGAGCTCTCCGACGACGAGGTGCTCGCGGTGCTGACCAAGGAGGCGAAGAAGCGCCGGGAGGCGGCTGCCGCGTTCGCCGACGCCGGTCGTGCCGAGCAGGCCGACAAGGAGACCGCCGAGGGTGCGGTGCTGGACCGCTACCTGCCGAAGCAGCTCGCCGAGCAGGAGCTGACGGAGCTGGTCGCGGGGGCGCTGGCCGCAGGCGGCTTCACCGAGAAGTCCCAGATGGGCCCGGCGATGAAGGCGGCCCAGGCCGCGGTGGCCGGCCGGGCCGAGGGTGGTCGCGTCGCCGCCGAGGTACGCCGACAGCTCGGCCTCTGACCCACCGTCACGCCGGTCGGTTCGCTCACCGGTACGTCGGACACGCGACGGGCGGGCACCCCGTGTGGGGTGCCCGCCCGTCGGCGTCGGTACGGGTCAGTTGCCGTTCGGTGGTCGGCCCCCTGGCCCGCCGGGCCCGCCCGGCGTGTTGCCGCCCTGGTTCGGGGTGCTGCCGCCGCCGCTGCTCACCTCGATGGTGACCACGCCGCCCTTGATGGTGCGGCCGTCGGGGCTGGTGCCGGCGACGGTGCCGGCCGGGCACTCCGAGGCGATCTTGTTGTCGGAGACGACGACGGAGAAGCCGGCCTCCTTGAGCTTGCCCCGGGCACCGTCCACCGACTGGCACTTCACGTTCGGGATGGAACGCTGGTCACCATTGATGATCTTGCCGTTGGGTGGGGTGAACTCGATGCCGGGCTTGCCCTTCATGGCGTCCCGCAGCGTCTCGTAGACCGCCGGGTTGATGCCGGTCGCCGTGTCGTGGCCCATCTGCTGGTTGGTCTGCGGCCAGTCCGGGTCGGCCATGATGCCGGCCACCGCGAACTGCTTGGTCATCGCCACCAGCGAGGAGGTCTTCTCGCCGTCGGTGGTGCCGGACTTGCCGGCCACCGGCTTGCCGACGATGCCCCGGACGTTGCGGGCGGTCGCACCGGAGCACTTGGAGACCGACGACCGGTCACCGACCGGGCAGCGGGCGGCGTCCACGGCGGCCCGGGCCACCTCGGTGGCGATCCGCTGCTCGCAGCGCGGGTTGGCGACGTCGAGCTTGTTGCCTTCCGGGTCCTTGATCTGCTGCACCGGGATCGGCTCGCAGTACTTCCCGTCGGCCGCCAGGGTGGCGTAGGCGTTCGCCAGCTCCAGCGGGGTGGTCGCGGAGACGCCCAGGGTGAACGAGCCCCACTGGTTGGCGCCGCCCTCCTTGGTGGCCCGGCGGGCGTCGTCGCTGCTGCGGAAGGTGATGCCGAGCTTCTGCGCCGCCTTGATCACGTTCTCCGCGCCGACCTGCTGCTCCAGCGGGACGAAGTAGGTGTTGACCGAGTTGCCGAAGGCGGTCCACATGTTGTGCACGCCGGCCATGCTCGCCGAGGCGTTCTTGGGGCAGTAGAAGTGCGTCCCCGGGCAGGCGGCCGGCGAGTTCTGCTCGACGATGTACTCCGACTTGAACACCGGTGGCGAGTTGATCGGGTAGGCGAGCGGGATGCCCTTCTCCAGCGCCGCCACCATGGTGAACATCTTGAACGTCGAGCCGGCCTGGTAGCCGGCGATGCCCTGGCCGCCGCTGAGCAGCGGGTTCACCGTGTTGGGGTAGTTGCCCCGGATCTTCTTCTTGGCCTTCTTGGGGTCGCTGGAGAGCTTGTTCGCCGGCTTCTTCGGGTCATCGATCTTGAAGTTCCGGTTGACCGACAGCGCGCGTACCCGACCGGTGCCCGGCTCGATCGCGGCGACCATCCGGGCGGCCTTGCTGTTCACCCCGAGGTTCTTGCGGACGGCCCGGTCGGCGCCGTTCTGCGCCCGCACGTCGAGCGTGGTGGTGATGGTGTAGCCACCGCTCTTGAGCCGCCGCTCCCGGTCGTACGTGGTGGAGCCGAAGGTCTCCTGCGAGAGCCACCAGCGGTAGAAGTAGTCGCAGAAGAAGCCCCAGTCCTTCTGGTTGGTGGCGACGCAGCCGTTCGGGGTGCGCTTGTCCTTCACCACCAGCTTGGTCGCCTTGGCGGCGTCCCCCTCCTGCTGGGTGATGGCCTTCGTCTTGATCATGTTGTCGATGACGTAGTTACGCCGGTCGAGCGCGAGCGGGTAGCCGCTGCGGGTGGTCGGATCGTTGGTGGTGGGCGCCTTGACCATGCCGGCCAGCAGCGCCGCCTCCTCGATCTTGAGATTCTTGGGTGACTTGCCGAAGTACACCTGGCTGGCGGCGAAGACGCCGTACGCGCCGTTGCCGAAGGAGGCGAGGTTCAGGTAGCGGGTGAGGATCTCGTCCTTCGAGAACTCCTTGTCGACCTGGAGGGCCAGCCGCATCTCGCGGATCTTGCGGGAGCTGGTGTCCTCGGTCGCGGCCACCACGTCGGCCGGGTGGGTGGCCGAGTAGGCGATGGCCAGCCGGACGTACTGCATGGTCAGGGTGGACGCACCCTGCTGCGAGTTGGTGCCGGACTGGTTGTTGACGAAGGCCCGCGCCACGCCGTTGATGTCCACGCCGTTGTGCTTGTAGAAGTCGTGGTCCTCGGCGGCGATGATCGCCTTCTGCATGTTCGGGGAGATGTCCGCGAGCTTCACGTCGCGCCGGTTCTCGTCGTACATGGTCGCCAGCGGGGTCTTGCCGTCGTTGGCGAGCAGGTAGGTGATCTGTGGCGCGCGGGCCACCGTCAGCTCCTTGGGCAGTGCTCCGAAGGTCTCCGCGCCGGCCTTGGCCGCCAGGCCGGACATCGCCACCGCGGGGAAGGCCGCCGCCGCCACCACCACACCGGCCAGCAGGCCGCAGATCAGTAGCGATGCGGCGTTGGTGAAGACATTGTGGTCACGTTTCCGCATCCAGGTCACCTCGACAGGGTACGCGAGTAGGGAACGAGGGGCGCCGGGGCGTTCTTTCCCCATTTCCTGCGCGCGCCGACCTCGTTGTGCTAAACGCACGACCCCCGCCGCGAGGTTGCGGGTGACCGCGTCGAGTCTCCACCGATCGGTGGAGCCCGCGCAGCGTTTTCACGTACTCCGACGGGGTAAGCGGCGGTCGAAGGCCCGGGAAGCCGGGACTGTCCGGAATGTTGGATTTCGCCGACAACGTTGCGTAATCATGCGACTACAGAGCATGATGGTGGCGGCGACACGAGCCACACGTCGTCCGTGCCTCCTTGGGGAAGGAACGGGCCGGACGACCGGGGGGAACGACGGCTGGTCGCACGAGTCGGTTGGTACTGCAAGGGGGGACGTGTACAGATGGGGATGATCACTGACTGGCCGTCGCTGGCGGCGTGTCAGAACGGGGACCCGGACGCGTTGTTCGTACAGGGCGCCGAGCAGAACGTCGCGAAGCGGATCTGCCGAAGCTGCCCGGTGCGGTACGAGTGCCTGGCCGACGCGCTCGACAACCGCATCGAGTTCGGCGTGTGGGGTGGCATGACCGAACGGGAACGCCGTGCCCTGCTGCGCCGGCACCCGCAGGTGGCGAGCTGGCGCAAGATGTTCGAGGCGGCGATGAAGAAGAACGCCAAGGACCGCAGCGGCAAGGACAAGATCCTGGTCACCGCCGCCGGTTGAGGCCCGACCGGACCACGGTCCGCCAGGCGCGGGCCCGGCCAGCTCGACCGGCCCGCAGATCAGGGGTGGCTGATCGCCGCGCCGATCGTCCGCAGCCCGTCGACGTCGTGCACGTCGGCGGGCTGCGCCGTCACCGACACCGTCGGCACCGCCGGGAACGCCTCGGTGAACCGTCGGGCCACCTGCTGCTCGCGGGCCGCCTGCTGCGCCAGCGCGGCGTGCGCCCGCAGCACGTCGACCGTGGCGTCGTGCCCACCCAGCTCGACCAGCCGGTCGGCCGCCGCCCGGCTCGTCGCCGGGTCCAGACCCGCCGCCGGCCGGTGCACCCGGTTGAGCACCAGCCCGGCCAGCGGCATCCGCTCCGCGCCCAACCGCCCGGCGAAGTAGGCCGCCTCCCGGACCGCGTCCGGCTCCGGCGTCGCCACCAGCAGGAACGCCGTCTCGCTGGCCTGGAGGATCCGGTAGGTCTGCTCGGCCCGCTGCCGGAACCCGCCGAACATCGAGTCGAGGGCCGCGACGAAGCCGGAAAGGTCGGTCAGCAGCTGCGCCCCGAGCACCTTCTGCACCACCTTGGAGAACATCCCGAAGCTGGCGGTGACGAAACTGAACATGCTCCGCCCCCCGCTGCGGGCCGGGGCGAGCAGCAGCCGCAGCATCCGGCCGTCGAGGAAGCGGGAGAGCCGGGCCGGGGCGTCGAGGAAGTCCAGCGCCGAACGGGACGGCGGGGTGTCCACCACGATCAGGTCCCACTCGCCCCGGGCGTGCAACTGGCCGAGCTTCTCCATCGCCATGTATTCCTGGGTGCCGGCGAAGGTGGAACTCATGGCCTGGTAGAACGGGTTGGCGAAGATCTCCGCCGCCTTCGCCGGGTCGGTGTGCTGGAGCACCACGTCGTCGAAGGTGCGCTTCATGTCCAGCATCATGGCGTGCAGCTCACCGCCGCCGGCCTCGACGTCGATCCCCTTGACCCGGCGGGGGGTGTTGTCCAGCTCGGTCAGGCCGAGCGACTGGGCCAGCCGGCGGGCCGGGTCGATGGTGAGCACCACCGTTCGCCGGCCGTGCCGCTCGGCCGCCCGCAGCGCCAGCGCCGCCGCGGTGGTCGTCTTGCCCACCCCGCCGGCGCCACAGCAGACCACGATGCGCACGCCGGGGTCGGCGAGGATCTGGTCGACGTCCAGCACGGGCGCCGCGTCTTCGGAAGGCACCAATCGAGCGTATCGGGCCGGTGGGGTCCGTGCGTCCGGGCCGACGTGAGGTGTGCGTCAATCCGCCCGACGGAGGATCTCGGCGAACGCCGCCAGCCCGGCCGAATCCACCCCGTCGGGCAGCAACGGCAGCTCGGTCACCGGCCGCCCCAGCTCCACCAGGTCGGTCCGTAGCGAATCCTCCAGCTCACGGCGTACCTGCTGGTCCCGCGCCTCGCCGGCCAGCCCGGCCACGGTCGCCTGGTCGGTCGGCAGGCCGGCGGCGGCCAGCCCGCGTCGCAGCTCCGCCCGGGTCACCTCCCGGCCGGTGGTCGACGGCGGGCGGGCCGCGTTGACGATCACCCGGCCCACCGGGAAGCCGAGCTGGGTCAGCTCGGCGATCGCGTCCACCGTCTCCTGGACCGGCATCTCCTCCAGCAGCGTCACCACGTGCACCGCGGTCATCGGGGAGCGCAGCAGCGCCGACACCCCGTCGCTCTGGGTCTTGATCGGGCCGACCTTCGCCAGCCGGGCGGTCTCGGCGGTGACGTTGAGGAAACGACCGATCCGGCCGGTCGGCGGGGCGTCCAGCACCACCGCGTCGTACACCCGGCGCTGGCCGGCGGTGCGGGTGGTGGCCTCCTTGACCTTACCGGTGAGCAGCACGTCCCGCAGGCCAGGGGCGATGGTGGTGGCGAAGTCGATCGCGCCGAGCTTGCGCAGCGCCCGACCGGCCGCGCCGAGCTTGTAGAACATGTCGAGGTACTCCAGCAACGCCTCCTCGGCGTCCACCGCGAGGGCGCGCACCTCGCCGCCGCCGGGGGCGTCGACGAGGTGCCGCTCGGCGTACGGGAAGGGTTCGACCCCGAAGAGCTGGGCGATGCCCTGCCGGCCCTCCACCTCGACCAGCAGGGTGCGGTGGCCGCCGGTGGCCAGGGCGAGTGCCAGCGCCACCGCCACGCTCGTCTTGCCCGTGCCGCCCTTGCCGGTCACCACGTGCAGGCGGGACGGCCATCCGGTACCGGCCGGGTCGGCCGGCCGCTCAGCTGCTCGCACCGGTCGAGCCTATCCACCCCGCGCGGTCAGCCGACCTCGCAGACCCACCAACCCGTCTTCCGTACGACGGTGAACCGCAGCGGCTGCTCGGCGATCTTCTCGTCGGCGGTGGTCATGGTGAGGGTGGTGGAGACGGTGGCCCGGTCACCGTTCTGGCTGTCGACGGTCGGGCTGGACCAGCGGAACCGCGGGTTGATGTAGGTGGTCGCGTACCGCTGCACCTCGGCCACCTTGGCGTTGATCTTCTGCGGGTCGCGCGATTCCGCGCAGACGAAGTTGGCCGCCCTGCCGGCGTCGCGTTCCTGGTAGACGGCGGTGAGGAAGCCGTCCACCGCCACCGTCGGCTCCTTGGCCCCCTCACCGCCCTCGGTGTCGCGCAGGGTCAGGAAGGCGAGCGTCCCACCGCCGCCGCAGAGCACCACCGCCGCCGCCAGGGCGAGCCAGGCGACCAGCGGGCCGCGCCGCCGGGCCGGGGTCGCCGCCCGGTACCCGGGATGACCCGCCGACGGCGGCGCGCCGACACCGGACGGGGGGAGGCCGGGAGCGGTCGTACCGCCCGGGTCTGGTGGGTCCTGCCGTGGCGGTGGCCCGCCTGGCGATCCGCTCGCGCCACCGAACGGTGGATGGGTCATGTGGTCCCCCGGGGGATGGGGCGCCGTCGCCGCCCCTGGCGACGACGCGGGTACGGGCGCGGCGGGCGACCCCTGATCGCCCGTCCGAGGCGCAAGGGTAACGGTCGATGGGCGGCGCGTGGCGGACCGCTCACGACCTGCGGTGGGTCGCGATCGCTTTCCGGACCAAGCGAGTGTCACATATGTGACTTTGAGTGATCGAACGTGCGCGTCCCGTTGTCCCTTCCCGGGGTGGGGTCCTACGTTCGTCCGGGTGTGGGGGAGCGGATCGGGTCGGCGCCCGGTCCGGACGGCGGTCATTCACGGTACGAGGCCGGAGGAAGGTACATGCGCGACGCGGAGAACATCGCCCGAGCCCACTTCTCAGCACCAGGAGACCGGGGGAGGCGGGGCGGTTCGGCCGGCGACGCGGACGCCCCGGGCGTGGGGCTGCCGATGAACGAGCGCTCCTACCGGCGCTGCGCCGAACCCACCGAGGTGCTGCGGATGCTCGGCCGCCCCGGTGACCGCGGCCGGGACGACGAGGAGCCCGGCTACGTCATCCACCTGCCGATCCGGGTGGCCGACCTGGCGGCGGCGACCGCGCTGGCCGGGACCGTGGCCACCTCCCTGGGCTTCCTCGTCGAACTCGACGCCGGCGAGACCACCGTCTCCACCGCCGACGACCAGAACAACAGGCACCGGGTCTTCTGCGACCTGCTGCTGCCCGACCGGTCCCGCTGCCCCCAGCCGTACGACCACACCGGGCAGTGCGGTGAGCTGCCCACCGCCCCCGAGCAGCGTCCCGCGCCCCGGCCGTCACCCGGACCGTAGGCTGTCGACGACACAGTCCACGCCAGGCAAGGGAGCCTTCCACCGATGCAGAAGTGGGAATACGCCACGGTCCCGCTGCTGGTCCACGCGACCAAGCAGATCCTCGACAACTGGGGCGAGGACGGTTGGGAACTCGTCGCCGTGATCCCCGGCCCGAACCCGGACCAGTTGGTCGCGTACCTCAAGCGTCCCAAGGGCTGAAGGGGTCCGACGATGAGCAACGGACCCCACGCCAAGCTGGCCGAACTCGGCCTGGCCCTGCCCGACGTGGTGCCGCCGGTGGCCAGCTACGTGCCGGCCGTGCAGTCCGGTCAGCACGTCTACGTCTCCGGTCAGCTGCCGGTGGCCGAGGGGAAGCTGCTCGCCACCGGCCAGGTCGGCGCGGGTGTCTCGCCCGAGCAGGCCAAGGACCTCGCCGAGCGGTGCGCGCTGAACGCCCTCGCCGCCGTCGACTCGCTGGTCGGCCTGGAGAACATCGTCAAGATCGTGAAGCTGACCGGCTTCGTGGCCTCGGCGCCGGGCTTCCACGGCCAGCCGGCCGTGATCAACGGGGCCTCGGACCTGCTCGGCGCGGTCTTCGGGGAGGCCGGCCGGCACGCCCGTTCCGCCGTCGGGGTGGCCGAGCTGCCGCTGGACGCCCCGGTCGAGATCGAGTTGATCGTCGAGGTGGCCTGACCGCGTCGCCACTCCCCGCGAGCTGACCCGAGCGGTCGGTCGAAAGCCGTGAAGGACCACAAACCAGTGGGCCGGTTCGGCAAGATCGCGGGGAGTGGCGCACAGGGTCGTACGATCGCAGCCATGACCGGGCATGTGACGGCACCGCCGGCCGCGCCGGCCGACCGGCTGCCGCAGTGGGTGACGTTGCTGCGCGCCCCCAACCCGGGGCCGATGACCCTGGAGGGCACCAACACCTGGCTGCTGCGCGCCCCCGACGCGGCCCGGGCGGTCGTCGTCGACCCCGGCCCGGCCGACGAGGGGCACCTCGCCGCCGTGGCCGCGTCCGGGCCGGTCGGGCTCGTGCTGATCACCCACGGACACCCCGACCACACCGAGGGCGCCCCCCGGCTGAGCGACCTGCTCGGCGGGGTCCCCGTGCTCGCCGTCGACCCGGCACACACCCTCGGCGGGGACCCGCTGACCGGGACGGCCGGGCAGCTCGACGGGTACGGGCTGGGCATCGACCTGATCGCCACCCCCGGGCACACCGCCGACTCCGTCTGCCTGCAGGTGTCGTACGGCACCGAACGGGTGGTGCTGACCGGGGACACCATCCTCGGCCGGGGCACCACCGTCGTCGCCCACCCCGACGGCCACCTCGGCGACTACCTGGCCAGCCTGGAGCGGCTGTCCGCGTACCAGGGGATCCCGGCGCTGCCCGGCCACGGCCCGGCGCTCGCCGACTGCGGCGCGGCGGCCGACTTCTACCTCGCCCACCGCCGGGCCCGGCTCGACCAGGTCCGGGCCGCCGTCGACGCGGGCGCGCGCACCGCACCCGAGGTGGTGGCGACCGTCTACGCGGACGTGGACCGGTCGCTGTGGTGGGCCGCCGAGTGGTCCGTCCGCGCCCAACTGGAGTACCTGGGAGTGGAGCAGCCGTGACCTGCCCGGTGTGCGGCACGCTCGCCGTCCCGGGCGCGCGGTTCTGCCACAACTGCGGGGCGGCGCTGCCGGCCGCCGCCGGCCTGCCGACCGCCGAACGCCGGGTCGTCACCGTGCTCTTCGGCGACCTGTCCGAGTTCACCTCCTGGTCGGAGGACCTCGACCCGGAACGCGTCGGCGCGGTCACCGACCGGGTGCTCGCCGCGCTCGCCGGTGCGGTGAAGACGTTCGGCGGGCACGTCGACAAGCTCACCGGCGACGGCATCATGGCGGTCTTCGGCGCGCCCGTGGCCCACGAGGACGACGCCGAGCGGGCCGTGCGGGCCGCCCTGTCGATGCAGCGGGCCGTGCGCCGGGTGCTCGACGACGAACGCGGCGGCGGCGCACCGCTCGGCCTGCGGGTCGGGCTGAACACCGGCGACGTGATCGCCGGCATCCAGGCCGCCATCGAGTACACGGTCATCGGGGACACGGTGAACACCGCCGCCCGGCTGGCCGACGCCGCCGCCGTCGGCGCGATCTACGCCGGTGCCCGTACCTCGTCGGCCACCCGGCACGTCGCCTCCTGGCGGGTGCTGCGCCCGCTGCGGCTCAAGGGCAAGCGCGAACCGGTCGAGGCGTACGAGCTGCTGGGCCTGCTCGACGCCCCGGGCACCCGGTCGGGGCTCGGCGACGAGGCGCCCTTCGTGGGGCGGGAGACCGAGATCGGCCGGGTCGCCGGCCGGCTCGCCGAGGTGATCGACCGGGGCGAACCCCGGGTGCTGCTGATGACCGCCGAGGCGGGGATCGGCAAGTCCCGGTTCGCCGCCGAGGTGGAACGCCTCGCCGCCGGCTACGACGTCGGCGCGGGCCGGTACGCCGCCCACAGCGGGGCCCGGGTGCTCTCGGTACGCTGCGCCGCCTTCGGCGAGCGGCGTCGGCTGGCCCCGCTGGCCGACCTGGTCCGGGCCGCCGTCGGCCTGCCCAGCGACACCTCCACCGCGCTGACCCGGCCGGCCGTGGAGGAACGGCTGCGCCGGCTCGCCCAGCGGCTCGGCCGGCTGCGCGCCGACGCGCCACCGCTCGCCGGTGACCAGCTCCTGGCCCTGCTCGGGTACGCCGAACTGCCCGCCGGCAGCCCCGGTGAACAGGGCGGCTGGGGGGCCACCCCGCCGGCCGCCGACGCCGAGGCGGTGCCGGTCGCGGTGGCCGGGCTGCTCAGCGCCCTGGCCGCCGAGGCACCGCTGGTGATCGTGGTCGACGACCTGCACGACGCCACCGGCGAGACGATCGCCGCTCTCGGCGCGACGCTGTCCCGGCTCACCGGCCCGGTGCTGGTGATGCTGCTGGGCCGCCCGGAGCTGGTCCGTACCGCCGGGGCGTTGACCTGGATCGCCGACGCCGAGGTGCAACCGTTGCCGCCGCTGCGCGGCGCGGACGCCTCCCGCCTGCTCACCAGCTATCTCAACGGCGGCAGGCTGCCCCAGGCCGACGCCGACCGGCTGCTCGCCACCGCCCAGGGCAACGCCTTCTACCTGGCCGAACTGGTCACCCTGCTGCGGGAACGGGGGGCGTTGACCGCCGGTCCCGACGGCGGCTGGCGGCTGGTGCCCGGGTCGCTGGGCAGCCGGCTGCTCTCCCGGGACCTCGCCGCCGTGCTCGCCGCCCGCATCGACGCGCTCCCGCCGGAGGCCCGGTCGGTGCTGCGGGACGCCGCCGTGGTCGGCGACGTGGTGCCCACCGGCGCGTTGGAGGCGCTGCGTGAGCAGCGGTCCGGGCCCGCCGGCCGGCCCGGCGCGGTGGCCGCCGTCGAGCTGGAACGGGCCGTGGAGGAGCTGCTGCAGCGCCGGATGCTGCACCGCACCCGCAGCGGTTTCGCGTTCGCCACCCCGCTGATGCGGGAGGCCGCCTACGCCGGGGTGAGCAAGGCCGAACTCGCCGAACGGCACGCCGCGCTGGCCCGCTGGGCGACCGGGGTCCCCGGCGGGTCGGTCGCCGCGCCGGGCGGGTTCACCGACGCGGCCCGCGACGACTTCGTGGCCGAGCAGGTCGAGCGGGCCGCCGTCCTCGCCGACGCGGTGAAGCTCCGCCCGGACTCGCCGGCCCGGACGGTCGCCGGCCTCGGGGTCGCCGCGCTGGGCCGGGCCGCCCGCCGGGCGTTGCAGGCCGGCGAGCCGGCACTGGCCGTCGAGTACGCCGAACGCGCCGCCGACCTGGCCCGCGACGGGCTGCCCCCGGCCGACCGGGTGGTGCACGCGCGGGCGTTGCTCCAGGTGGGCCGGGTCGGTGACGCGCTCGCCTTCGCCGAGAAGATCGCCGCCAACGCCGGTGACGACGCCGGCACCCGGGCCAGCGCCCTGCTGCTCGCCGGTCAGGCCCAGCAGACCCAGGGCGACCAGGCCCGCGCGGTGGCCTGCTGGCAGGAGGCGTTGCAGGTGGCCACCGCCGGGGAGGTGACCAACCTGCGGGCCTCGGCGATGCGCCGGCTCGGGATGGCCGACTTCGTCGCCGGCCGGCTCGGGCAGGCGAGCAGCCGCCTCGCCGCCTCCTACCAGATCAGCCTCGCCGCGAAGGACCTGCGCGGGCAGGCGTGGGCGTTGCAGAACCTCGCCTGGGTCACCACCACCCGGGGGGACTTCGCCGGCACCGACGCGGTGCTCGGCCGGGCCGCCCGGCTCTTCGCCGAGCTGAAGGACCCGTACGGACGGGCCTGGCTGCGTGGCACCACCGCCTTCGCCCGGCTGCTGGCCGGCCGGCTGGGGGAGGCCTGCCGGCTGGCCGGGATCTTCCTGCCGTTCGGGGAACGGGTCGGCGAGGCGTGGGCGGTGGGCACGCTGCGCGCGGTCGAGGCGTTCGCCGGGGCGGAAATGGGCGAGGTGGCCGAGGCGGACCGGTCGGCCCGCCGGGCGTACCGGGACTTCGCCGCCGTCTCCGACGACTGGGGGCGCGGGTTCGCCCTGGTCGTCCGGGGGGTGGTGGCGCGGGGGCTGGGCGAGCCGGAGCACGCCGCCGACCTGTTCACCGACGCCCTCGCGTACGCCGGGCGGACCTCGCACCCGCTGCTGACCGGGATGGCCGGCACGCTGCGTGGCTTCGTGGCGCTGGACATGGGCGACTGCGAGACCGCCGAGCGGGACGCCCGTGCCGTGCTGACCGCCGTCGAACCGCACAACCCGCAGGCCCCGGCGCAGGCCGCCCCCCGGGTGCTGCTCGCCACCGCCCGGCTCGCCGCCGGTGACCCGGCCACCGCGGTCGGGTTGCTCGCCCCGGTGGCGACGACCGCCGCGAAGACGCCGACCCTGCTGTTCTCCCGCCGGCAGACCCTCGCCCGGTACGCTTCCGCGCTGCTCGCCCACGGCCAGTCGGAGCAGGCGCTGGACTGGGCCCGGCGGGCGGTCGCCGCCCCGGCGGAGGACGTCCGCAGCCAGGTGATCGGTGCTGGGGTGCTGGCCGAGGCGTTGGCGGCGTGCGGTCGTCCGGCCGAGGCGTCGGCCAGCGCGCAGGAGGCGGTGCGGTTGGCGTACGCCACCGAGCAGCGCAGCGAACGGGCCAGCGCCGACGCCCTGGCGGCCCGGCTGGCCGACGGGGTCTGAGCGGGACGTCGGCGGGTGCCGGCGGTGGTCCGCCGGACTGCGGCCGTCGGCGGACGACAGGTCTGTCGGTTCCGGGGATGTGCGCCTGTCGGCCGGGACGGTTAGCGTGTCACTTCACGCGACCGCCCCTCGGTGCCGGTCGCGCCGTCGGGTGGGGGGCAGGATGAGGTTGCCGCGTTCGGGCGCCGGTTGGACGATCGCGGTCTTCGGGGTGCTGGCGGTGCTGCTCGGCGCGCTCGGACTGGTGTGGCCGGAGGCGCAGCTGCGGATGCTCGGCTTCGAGGTGCCGGCGACCCGGGCACCCGGCGACTACACCGGCACGTTCCTCACCGCGTCCTCGATGGCCTCGTTCAACATGGGCGTCTACTACCTGTTGGCGGTGGCGACCGAGTGGCGGGCGTTCTACCGGTTCACAGTGGTCTTCCGGCTGGTCACCTTCACCGTCTTCACGCTGACCGTGCTGGCCGACGTGGCACCGGACCGGTTCATCGGGGTGGCCCTGTGGGAGGGTGCGGGCGCGGTGGCGACGGCGCTCGGCCTACGCTGGGACGCCCGTCGATCCGCAGGTGGGGGCGGTAGCGCTCCCAATCCGACACCGTCCCAGGTCAGCGGCGTGTCCGGGGGCACGACGAGCCGGTCGGCTGCCGCCGGCCCGGCCGCCGCCGCCGGTACGGACCGCTGAGCGCCCCGGCGGAACGGGTATTTTCGAGCCGTGACCGAGACCCCGCCCGGCGCCCTCCGGCTGCCCAATGTGCCCGGTCTGACCGACTTGCAGGTCTTTGCCCGGGGTGGCTACGCCACCGTCTACCGGGCCACCCAGATCTCCGTCGGTCGGGAGGTCGCCGTCAAGGTGGAGAACCGCACCCTGGACAACGAACGCGACCAGGCCCGGTTCCTGCGGGAGGCGCGGGCGGCCGGACGGATGTCCTCGCACCCGCACGTGGTCGACCTCTTCGACGTCGGGGTGACGGTCGACCAGCACCCCTACCTGATCATGGAGTTGTGCGACGGGTCGTACGCCGAACGGATGCGGACCTCGCCGCTCGACGCGTCCGAGACCCGTGACCTCGGCATCAAGATCGCCGACGCGCTGGCCCACTCGCACGCGGCCGGGGTGCTGCACCGCGACGTCAAGCCGGCCAACATCCTGCACTCGCACTTCAACTCGGCGGTGCTCGCCGACTTCGGGCTGGCCGTGCTGGCCGAGGCGCGGGACGCCTCGGTCACCCTGGAGGTGCTCACCCCGGCCTACGCCCCGCCGGAGATGTTCAACCACAGCCCGCCGTCGCCGGCCGTCGACGTGTACGCCCTCTGCGCCACCCTCTACGCGGTGATGACCGGCCGCCCCCCGCGCTGGCAGTCCGAGCGCAACCCGAGCCTGGTCACCGTGCTGGAGCTGTTCCACCACCCGATCCCCGACCTGCCCGGGGTGCCCACCGAACTGGTCGACGTGCTGCGCGCCGGGATGTCCAACGACCCCGACGCCCGCCCCTCCGCCCTCGAACTGCGCGACCTGCTCACCGCGCTGCCCGTCGACCCGGCCCCCGCCCCGGTCAGCGGTGCCCCGGTCTCCGGCGGGCCGTCCGGGGGCACCGGCGGGCCGTACACCCTCGGGTGGACCACCAGCCAACCCGGACGGACCACCGGGCAGCCCGCCCCCCGCCCCCCGGCCCAGGACGACCACCCGACCGTGCCGCACGGCGCACGGCGGCGGCGGCGCTGGTTCTTCGGCGGCGCCGGGGTGCTCGCCCTGGCCGCCTCGGCGAGCGCCGGGGCGTGGGTCGCCGGTGGCGCGCCGCCGCTGGCCGGGCCGACCGCCGCCCCGTCGACCGTCGGCTCGTCCAGCCCGGCCGCCCGCTGGGGTGCCCTGCCCGGCTGCGCCGCCGACGGCACCGCCGCGGTCCTGCCGCCCGGCGCCCGGTGCGCCCCCGTGCTGGAGTGCTTCGGCCCCGTCCGGCTACGCGGCGACCGGGCCGAGGCCCCCCAGGTCTCCTGCGAGGGGCGGCACACCTGGGAGACGTACGTGGAGGGGCAGTTGCCGGCCGCGCTGGCCGCCGCCGGGCACGCCACGATCAGCGCCGACCCGACCGTCCGGTCGGTGTGCAACGCCCGGACGTTCCGGCTGACCAGCGGGATCGACTACGCCAACGGCTGGCGGCTCGAAGTGCTGCCACCCGGCGAGAAGGACTTCGACCGCACCTACCGCTGCCTCGCCGGGCGGGGCGTGAACGCCCTGGTCGCCCCCACCCTCACTGGTCGCTGACCTCGCGCATCCGCTGCAGCCGGTTCAACACCGCCGCGCTGTCCAGCGCGTCGAGGGTGTCGGCGTCGAGGAACGAGCCCGGCTCCAACTGCCGCGGCGGGGGCGTCACGGCCGGTGTCTCCCGGTCGTCGCGTTCGCGCAGCGCGGCCAGCGCGGTGCCGGTCACCGTGGCGAAGAGGACACCGAGCAGCGCCAACCCCACCGTCACGATGCCGGCGGGATGCCGGAAGACCAGCACCACCACCACCGCGGCGGTCGCCAACGCCGCGACCACCGCCACGGTCCGCGCGTCCGGCCTCAGGAATCGGCTCACCCGACAAGCATGGCCTTTTCGGGCGTGCTGTCAAACCATCCGGCCCAGTGTGGTTGACCGTTCTGCCTAGAGTGACGAACGTCGAGGTGTCGTCTCGACTCGTCCCGTATCCCACCGGAAGGCATCTACATGCCACAAACCACCCGGTCACTGGCTGCTGCGGTCGTCGCCGGCCTGCTCCTCACCACGATGGCGGTCGTGCCGGCAGCCGCCGCGCCCGGCAGCCCGCACACCCGCCCCGCCGTGCCCGATCGGACCAGCCGCACCGAGGCCCGGCGCGTCGACAGCGTGCCCACCCCGAAGCTCGACTGGTACGCCTGCTACGGCTACGCCGAGTGCGCCACCGTCGCGCTGCCGCTGGACTACGACAAGCCGAAGGGCGCCACCACCGAGGTCGCCCTGCTCCGGGTGAAGGCCCGCGACCAGCAGGCCCGGATCGGCAGCCTCTTCCTCAACCCGGGCGGCCCGGGTGGCTCGGGCACCGACATCGCGCTGGCCGCGCCGTCCTTCCTCGGCGACGACCTGCTCGACCGGTTCGACATCGTCGGTGTCGACCCGCGCGGCGTCGCCGCCAGCACCAACGTCCGGTGCTTCCCGTCGGTGAAGGAGCAGACCCGGGCGTACGCCGGTCTGAACGTCGCCTTCCCGTGGACGAAGGCCGAGGAGAAGGCGTACCTGAAGTCGGCGAAGGCGGTCGGCCAGGCGTGTTCGACCACCGGTCGGCCGTTGACCTCGGCGATGTCCACCGCCGAGGTGGCCCGGGACATGGACGTGCTACGCCGGGCGGTGGGCGACCAGAAGCTCAGTTACCTCGGTTTCAGCTACGGCACCGCGCTGGGCCAGTACTACGCGAACATGTTCCCGGACCGGGTCCGCGCGGTCGCCGTCGACGGGGTGCTCAACCCGGCCGCCTGGGTCGGCCAGGGTAAGGCGCGTGACCAGCTCCAGGAGTCCCGGCTGCGCAGCTCCGATGCCGCCTACCGGGCGTTGCGGGAGATCCTGGCCCGCTGCGCCGGGGCCGGCCCGCAGGCGTGCCCCCTCGCCGCCGCCGGTGACCCGGTCGCCTCCTACGACCTGGTGACCAAGCGGCTGCGGCAGAAGCCCGTGGTGATCGACGACCCAGAGGCCGGCCCGTTCACCGTCAGCTACGCCGACTTCGTGGCTGCCAGCCTCAGCGCGCTCTACAGCCCCAACGGCTGGGAGCCGATCGTGGACAGCACCGCACTTCTGCTCACCCTCACCGACCCGCAGTCGGCGTCGCCGGCCCGACTCGCCGGGGCGCGCGCGGCGCTCGGCCGGATCGCCGCACAGGCCCGTGAGCAGCGACGGTTCGACTTCCCGTACGACAACGGGCTGGAGACCATGGGCGTCGACTGCACCGACGCCTACCACCCCGGGAAGCTCGCCGACTGGCCCGCGCTCAGTGCCCAGGAGGACAAGCGGGCACCCTACTTCGGGCGGCCCTGGTCCTGGATCACCGCGCTGTGTGCCCGGGACGCCTGGACGGTCCGCGACGCCGACGCCTGGACCGGGCCGTTCGACCGCCGGACCGCCGCACCGGTGCTGGTGGTGGGCAACTACTGGGACCCGGCCACCAGCTACCAGGGGGCGGTGACCTCGGCGCAGCTGCTGCCGAACAGCAGGCTGCTCAGCAGCGACAGCTGGGGCCACACCGCATACGGGACGTCGGCCTGTGTGACCGGGGCGATCGACGCGTACCTGCTGCGCGGGGCGCTGCCGGCCGAGGGCACCGTCTGCGTCGGTGACGTGCAGCCGTTCGTCGGGGTGTCGGAGCCGGCCGGGCGGGCCGCCTCCGACAAGAACGCGCTGGCCGCCGCCGGGTTGCCGGCCCGGGGTGCGCCCAAGCGACTGCCGCCGGTGGTCGCGCCGCTGCCCCTGGCGGGTTCGCTGACCGTGCGGTGATCCGACTCCGGGGTACGACGGGCGCTCGGGTCGTCCGTCGTACCCCGGGCTTCTCTCTCCGTCTGGTCGGGTGGACGTCGCGGCGGTCGACCCGGCACCGCGATGCGGCGCGACGGAGATGGACGGGAGCCGCTACCCTCGGTGTCCCCCAGGCTGTCCGTCAGCGAGGTGCGCCGATGAACCACATCTCCGCCCGCCACCGGGTCCGATCGGTCACCACCACCCTGGCGGTGGCCCTGACCCTCACCCTGGCCGCCGCCGCCGGCTGCGAGAACCGCCGGGAACCGTCGCTGCCCTCGGTGCGCGACAAGCTGCGCGAGTCGCACATCGACGGTCAGCCGAAGATCAAGATCGGGGTGGCCACCACCGAGCCGCTGATGGGCGAGCTGCGCAACGGCGTGCACTCCGGCTTCGACGTGGAGATCGCCCGCTACGTCGCCTCCTACCTCGGCTACGAGGGTGACCAGCGCATCGAGTGGGTCTCGGTGACCACCGAGGACCGCATCCCCGCCCTCCAGGGTGGCGTGGTCGACCTGGTGGTCTCCAGCTTCTCCATCACCGAGGAGCGGGAGAAGCTGGTCAGCTTCGCCGGGCCGTACTTCGTCACCACCCAGGAGGTGATGGTGCCGACCCGGCTCAGGGACAAGATCCGCACCATCGAGGACCTCCGCGAACCGACCTACAAGGTGTGCACCAGCGGCGGCTCCACCACCGAGGCCGAGCTGGCCAAACACGACGTCAAGGCGCTGGTGGTCAAGGAGGTCGGCGACTGCGTCAAGGGCATCCGGGAGGGCCGCTACGACGCGGTCAGCTCCGACGAGACGATCCTCGCCGGGTTCCTCTCCCTCTACCCGACCGAGTTCGAGATCGTCGACATGCCCTTCGGCACCAGCGAACTGCTCGGCATCGGGGTGCCGATCGGCGACCCCGCCCTGCGCGACCTGGTCGCCTTCGCCCTGCAGAAGAGCTACCTGCAGGGCCGCAACGGGATCAGCAGCCCGTGGATCACCGCCTACACCAGGTCCCTCGCACCGTATCTGAAAGCCGAGAAGGCTCAGCCCCAGCCGCTGAACGTGCCGGAACTGGTCGACTTCGACGACAAGGCGCCGACCCGGTGACCGCCCCGGCCGTACCGCAGGATCTGGGCGCCACCACCGTCGCCGTACGCGACGGCTGGGACCCGGCGGTGGAGCGGCGGGCGCGGGCCAGCCAGTCGTTCTGGACGGCCGTGGTCGGCGTGCCCGCCATCTTCTCCGTGCTGCGCCTCGGCGTCGAGGCGGGCGGCGAACTCCAGACCACGCTGCTGCTGGTGGCGAACGTCGGGCCGGTGAACCTGCTCGCCGGCTTCCTCACCACCGCCGCCCGGCTGCTCTCCACCGGCCTGGTCGCGGTCTTCGCCCTCGGCGCGGTGCTGCGGGTCAGCGTCGAACGGATGCCGCCGGCCGTGCGTCGCCCGCTCTTCGTCCGCTGGGCGGACCTCACCCCGGCCTGGTTCGTGCTGGCCAGCTTCCTCACCGCCCTGGTCACCTGGCAACTGCTCTACCTGCCGTTGCTGCTGCCGGCGTTCGTCGCCGCCTTCCAGCTCACCCCGGCCCGCCTGCACGAGCACGTGGTGCCCCGGACGCTGCTCGTGGTGGCGCTGCTCGGCGGCTACGGGTGGCTGCTCGCCCCCACCCTGGTCGACGCGTGGCAGCAACGGGAACTGCTCGTCCTGGCGCTGCTCGTCGCCCCGCCGCTGCTCGCCCTCGCGGTGACCGGCCCGCTGCCCGGGGCGGTCATCCGGCCGCTCGCGTCGGTCACCGAGGCGGCCGTGCTGGCCATGCTGGTCTGGGCGGCGCTGCCGGTGATCACCACCCCGGTGCTGCCGCTCACCGTGACCACGGTGGAGTCGAGCCCCGGCGTCACCGAGGACGTCCGGGGGCACGTGGTCACCGTGGACGACGTCAACATGGTGCTGCTGCAGGAACGCGGCGGCGTCCGGTACGTGCCGGTGGACGACGTCCGCGCCCAGGTGCTCTGCCCCAGCGAGGAGGAGCTGCCCCGGCACCGGCTGCGCATCCGCGACTACCACGTCGAGGACTCGCTGCTGGAGGGGCTGGGCCGGCGGGTGCGCCCGGTGCACCGTACCGACGCGGCCTGCCGCGCCGTGCACTGACCGGGCGCTGCGGCGGGTGACCGTCCCGGGGGGTCAGTAGGACTTCTCCTGGCCCAGCACGTGCTGGGCGACGAAGTTGAGGATCATCTCCCGGCTGACCGGGGCGATCCGACCGGCCCGCACCGCGCCGAGCAGCGTCGCCACGCCGTACTCGGTGGTCATGCCGGCCCCGCCGAGGGCCTGCACGGCGGTGTCCACGGCCAGCGCGGCGGCCTCCCCGGCCGCGTACTTGGCCATGTTGCCGCAGACGCCGGCCTCCAGGTCGCGGCCCGCGTCGTACAGGGTGGCCGCCTTGTGGATCATCAGTCGGGCGAGTTCCACCTGCACCGCCGCGTGCGCCAACGGATGCGCCACACCCTGGTGCGCGCCGATGCTCCGCCCACCCCAGACCTTGCGGGTGGCGGTGTAGTCGGTGGCCCGCTCGATGGCGTACCGGCCGGTGCCGACGCCCATCGCGGCGACCGTGATCCGCTCCGGGTTCAGCCCGGCGAACAACGCCGGCAGGCCGGCGTCCAGCGACCCGCCGACCAGCGCGTCGGCGGGCAGCCGGACGTCGTCCAGGTAGAGCAGGAACTGGTTCTCCGGGGAGACGATCTCCATGTCCAGCCTGGACCGGGTCAACCCGGCCGCGTCGGTCGGCACCAGGAACAGCGCAGGCTTGAGCTTCCCGGTCGCCGCGTCCTCGGTACGGGCCACCACCAGCACGTACCGCGCCTCGTCCACGCCGGAGATGTAGCACTTGCGGCCGGAGAGCAGCCAGTCGTCGCCGTCGCGGCGGGCCACGGTGCCGAGCCGGTGGAAGTTCGACCCGGCCTCCGGCTCGGTGATCGCGAAGACCACCTTCAGCGAGCCGTCGGCGAACCCGGGCAGGAAACGCTTGCGCTGCTCCTCGGTGCCGTGCCGGTTGATCACCGTGGCGGCGATGGCCGGCGACACCACCAGCAGCAGCAGCGGGCAACCGGCGGCGGCCAGCTCCTCGCAGACGATGGCCAGCTCGGTGAGGCCGCCACCGCCACCGCCGTACTCGGTGGGGACGTTCACGCCCAGGTAGCCGAGCCGACCGGCCTCGTCCCACAGTTCGGTGGTGTGCCCACCGGATTTCGCCTTCTCGACGAAGTAGGAGTGGCCGTACCGGCGGCCCAACGCGCGGACGGCGTCGCGGAGCTGATCCTGCTCGGGGGTGAGGTCGAAGTTCATCGGGGGGCCTCCTCGGGGTTGACCACGGCCAGCACCGCACCCGTCTCGACCTGCCCACCGGCGGGCACCGGCAGGTCGGCGACCACGCCGTCGGTCGGGGCGAGCACGGGATGTTCCAGCTTCATCGCCTCCAGGGTCAGCAGCAGGTCACCGGCGGCGACCCGCTGACCGGCCCCGACGTGCACCCGGGTCACCGTGCCGGGCAGCGGCGCGAGCAGCGACCCGACCGCGAGCGCCGCGCGGGGCAGCGGGAACCGGGGCAGCTCGGTCAGCTCCGTCGCCCCGTCCGGGCCGTCCACGAAGACCGCCGACCCCGCCCGGTGTACGCGGAACACCCGCCGCACCCCGGCCACGTCGAGCAGTACCCGGTCGGGTGCCGCCGTCACCAGCTCCACCACCGGCGGGGCGTCCGGTGCGGCGGTGGCCGTCGGGTCGGCGACGGTCGGGTCGGTGGACCAGTCGGCGAGCGCGCCGGACCGGTCCAGCCGGTAGCGCACCTCGATCTCGTCCCCGGTCGTCGTGGCGTACCGGACGACCTGGGGGACGGCCGGCACGTTGCGCCAGCCCGAGGGGAGACCGGCGAGCACCGGGGCGGCGGCCCGACGTGCGGCGGCCCCGGCGAGCGCGGCGGCCAGCGCGGCCACCGGCAGCCGGTCGGCCGGCAGCAGCGGCGCGAAGACCCCGGGGTGCGCGTCCAGGAACCCGGTGTCCACCTGCGCCGCGCCGAACTCCGCGCTGCGCAGCACCCGGACCAGCAGGTCCCGGTTGGTGGCCACCCCGTGCAGCTCGGCGCGGGCCAACGCCCCGGCGAGCGACCGGGCCGCCTCGGCCCGGGTCGGCGCCCAGGCGACCAGCTTGGCGAGCATCGAGTCGTAGTGCACGCTCACCGTCGACCCGGTGTCCACCCCCGAGTCGAGCCGCAGGCCCCGGGTCGGGGTGAACTCGCCCGCCACCCCGGGCACCGCGAACCGGTGCAGCGTGCCGGTCGCCGGCCGGAACCCCTGCGTCGGGTCCTCCGCGCACAGCCGCACCTCGATCGCGTGGCCGTCGGCCGGTGGGGTCGCCGGCACCGGCAACGCGCCACCCTCGGCGACCAGCAGTTGCAGCCGGACCAGGTCCAGCCCGGTGACCGCCTCGGTGACCGGGTGCTCCACCTGGAGCCGGGTGTTCATCTCCAGGAAGAAGAACTCGCCGGTCGGGGCGAGCAGGAACTCCACGGTCCCCGCCCCGACGTAGTCGACCGCCCGCCCGGCGGCGACCGCCGCCGCGTGCAGCCGCTCCCGCACCCCGTCGGGCAGCACCGCCGGGGCCTCCTCGACGATCTTCTGGTGCCGCCGCTGGACCGAGCAGTCCCGCTCGCCGAGGGCCACGACCGTACCGTGGGTGTCGCCGAAGATCTGCACCTCGACGTGCCGGCCACGTTCGACGTACCGTTCGACGAAGACCGTGCCGTCGCCGAACGCGGCGGCGGCCTCGCGGCGCGCCGAGTCGACGGCCGCCGGCAGGTCGGCCGGGTCGCGGACGATCCGCATTCCCCGGCCGCCGCCCCCGGCGGACGCCTTGACCAGCACCGGGAAGTCGGTGACCGCGTCGCCGTCGGTCCAGGTGGGCAGCATCGGCACGCCTGCGCCGGCCAGCAGCTCCTTCGCGGCGATCTTGTCGCCCATCGCGGCGATCGCCCCGGCCGGCGGACCGACCCAGGTCAGGCCCGCGTCGGTCACCGCCGCCGCGAACCCGGCATGCTCGGCGAGGAAGCCGTAACCCGGGTGGACGGCGTCCGCGCCGGTGCGCCGGGCCGCGTCCAGGATCGACCCGATCCGCAGGTACGTCTCGACTGGCGAGTTCCCCGGCAGCCGGACCGCCTCGTCGGCCTCGGCCACGTACGGCGCGTCGGCGTCCGCGTCGGAGTGCACGGCGACCGTCGCGACGCCCAGCGCCCGGCAGGTGGCGAAGACCCGCCGGGCGATCTCCCCCCGGTTGGCCACCAAGAGCTTCTGAATCACGAGCGCCGATCCCACCTTTCGTTCGCGACTGCGGGACTCCGCTGCGCTGCGTTCCTCGCGCTCACGGTGCCTGCCTTTCGTTCGCGACTGCGGGACTCCGCTGCGCTGCGTTCCTCGCGCTCACGCGACCCCCTACATCCGGAAGACGCCGAAGCCGTCGGCGCCCTTCACCGGCGCGTTGTGGATCGCCGACAGGCAGAGCCCGAGGACGGTACGGGTGTCCCGGGGGTCGATCACCCCGTCGTCGTAGAGCCGGCCGGACAGGAACAGCGCCCCCGACTGCGACTCGATCTGCTGCTCGACCATCATCCGCATCGCCGCGTCGGAGTCCTCGTCGTAGTCCCGCCCCCGGGCGGCGGCGGCCTGCCGGGCGACGATCGACAGCACCCCGGCCAACTGCGCCGGCCCCATCACCGCCGACTTCGCGTTCGGCCAGGTGAACAGGAACCTCGGCTCGTACGCCCGGCCGCACATGCCGTAGTTGCCGGCCCCGTACGAGGCCCCCAGGTTGACCGTCAGGTGCGGCACCGTCGAGTTCGCCACCGCGTTGATCATCAGCGCGCCGTGCTTGATGATGCCGCGCTGCTCGTACTCGGTGCCGACCATGTAGCCGGTGGTGTTCTGGAGGAAGACCAGCGGGGTGTCGGCGGCGTTGGCGAGCTGGATGAACTGGGCCGCCTTCTGCGCCTCCGCGCTGAACAGCACCCCCCGCGCGTTCGCCAACACCCCCACCGGGTAGCCGTGCAGCTCGCCCCAGCCGGTGACCAGCGCGGTGCCGTACGCCGGCTTGAACTCGTCGAACTCGCTGCCGTCGAGCACCCGGGCCAGCACCTCACGCGGGTCGAACGGCACCTTCAGGTCGGCGCTGACGATGCCCAGCAGCTCCTCCGGGTCGTGCAGGGGTGGTCGCGGGGCCGGGTCGCGCGGCGGTGGACCCTGCTTGCGCCAGTTGAACCGGCGTACGCACCGCCGGGCCAGCCGGATGCCGTCCCGCTCGTCCTCGGCGAGCTGGTCGGCGAGGCCGGACGTGTCGGCGTGCATCGCCGCGCCGCCGAGCGACTCGTCGTCGGTGACCTCGCCGGTGGCCATCCTCACCAGCGGCGGCCCGGCCAGGTAGACCTGCGACCGGTCCCGGATCATGATCACGTGGTCGGACATCCCCGGCACGTACGCGCCACCGGCGGTGGCGTTGCCGAAGACGACGCTGACCGTGGGGATGCCGGCGGCGGAGAGCCGGGTCAGGTCACGGAACACCCGGCCGCCCGGAATGAAGATCTCCGCCTGGGTGGGCAGGTCCGCCCCGGCGCTCTCCACCAGGTTGACCATCGGCAGCCGGTTCGCCAGGGCGATCTCGCCGGCCCGCCGGGTCTTCGCCAGTGACCACGGGTTCACCGCGCCGCCGCGTACCGTCGGATCGTTGGCGACCACCAGGCACTCGACGCCCTCGACCACCCCGATGCCGGTGACCACGCTCGCCCCGACCGGGAAGTCGGTGCCGTACGCGGCGACCGGTGACAACTCCAGGAACGGGCTGTCCCGGTCCAGTAGCAGCTCGATCCGCTCCCGGGGCAGCAGCTTGCCGCGCCCGTGGTGTCGGGCCACGTACTTCTCGCCACCGCCGGCCCGCGCCAGGTCGAGCGCGGCGTCCAGCTCGGCCAGCCGCTCCCGCAGCGCCTCCCGGTTGGCCACGAAGGCCGGCGCGGCCGGGTCGACCGCACTCTCCAGCGTCGTCATAGGCCCAGGCCCTTCGCGATGATCTCGTTCATGATCTCGGTGGTGCCGCCGCCGATGCCGAGGATGCGGGCGTCCCGGTAGTGCCGCTCCACCTCGGCGTCGCGCAGGTAGCCGAAGCCGCCGTGCAGTTGCAGCGCGGCGTCGACCACCTGGTCGCAGGCGGCCACCGCGACGTTCTTCGCCATCGCCACCTCGGTCACCACCGGCTCGCCCGCCGCCACCCGGGCGGCCACCTGGTGCACGTACGCGCGGGCCGCCTCGGCGCGGGTGTGCATCTCGGCCAGCCGGTGCCGGACCAGTTGCCGGCTGGCCAGCGGACGGCCGAACGTGGACCGGTCCCGGCACCAGCGGGTCGACAGCTCCACGCAGCGCTGCGCGATCGCGTACGCCTGGGCGGCCAGGGAGAGCCGTTCGGCGGCGAAGCCCTGCATGATCGCCAGGAAGCCGGTGTCCTCCTCGCCGATCCGGTTGCCCACCGGCACCCGCACGTCCACGAAGGACAGCTCGGCGGTGTCCGAGCAGTGCCAGCCGAGCTTGTCCAGCTTCCGGCCGACGGTGAACCCGGGGGTGCCCTTGTCGATCACCAGCAGGTGCAGCGACCCGCTGCCGGGGAAGTCGCCGCAGACCGCCGTGGTGACGAAGTCGGCGCGTACCCCGCTGGTCACGTACGTCTTCGACCCGTTGACGAGGTAGTGGTCGCCGTCGCGGCGGGCGGTGGTGCGGATCGCGGCGACGTCGGAGCCGGCGTCCGGTTCGGTGATCGCCAGCGCGCCGATCAGCTCGCCTGCCAGCGTCGGCCGGACGTACCTGGTGACCAGCGGGTCGTCGGCGGCGGACGGGCGGGCGGCGAGCCGGCCACCGAGCGTGCCGCCGGTGCGCCCGCCGGCCGCCGCGACGATGTGCGGCAGCGCGATTCCGTGCGTGAACAGCGCCGCGACCAGCCCGGACGAGCCGCCGGAGCGGATGATCTCCTCGGTGACCACGATCGAGTCGAGGAGGTCGCCGCCGCTGCCGCCGACCGACTCGGGGAAGCCGACGCCGAGCAGGCCGAGCTTCGCGGCGGTGACGTGCAGCGCGCGGGGGACCTCGCCGGCCCGTTCCCAGTCGGCCAGGTGCGGCAGCACCTCCCGGGTCACGAAGGCCCGGGTCAACTCCCGCAACTGCCGCCGCTCCGGGGTGTCCACGATGGTCACCGGTCCGCCTCCCCGGCTGCGGGCGGTCCGGCGGGCAGGTCGACGATGCGGGAGCGGAGCAGTTCGCCGAGCGCCTTGGCCTGCGGGTCGAATCGGGTGGAGGCGGCCACCCCCGGCCCGAGCAGGCCCCGGATCACGAAGTTGATCGCCCGCAGGTTCGGCAGCTCGTACCGCTCGACGGTCGACGCGGCCGTCTCCGGCAGCAGCCCGGCCAGCCGGTCGACGGTCAGCCATCCGCGCAGCCACTCCCAGGTCGCGTCCGTGCGCGCCCAGACGCCGAGGTTGGCGTCGCCGCCCTTGTCGCCCGACCGCGCCCCGACCAGCTCACCCAGCGGCCCCCGCCGGGTCGGCCCGGCCAGCTCACCCAGCGGCCCCCGCCGGGTCGGCCCGGCCACCGGGGTCGGGCCCGCCGTGCCGGGCGTCGGCCCGGCCACGGCCGGTGCCACGGTCTCTGGCGGGGGGACCGGCAGCCGGGTGCCGTCCGGCAGGACGGCCACGTGCGGCACGTCGGCCTGCGGCACCGCGTCGGCGGTGAAGACCCCGTACGGGGTGGCGTCGCCAGGCAGGGTGGTCAGTGTGCACCCGGGATAGGAGGCGAGGGCCAGTTCCACCGCCACCGCCGAGAACGCCCGCCCGGCCCGCGCCCGGTCACCGTCACGCAGGTGTACGTGCAGCAGCGCGCTCGCCGTCTCGGTGTCGACCGCGTCGACGTGGTCGGTACGGGCCAGCGTGAACTCCAGCCCTTCCGTGCCGACCGCCGCCTCGATCTGCCCCCGGACCAGGGCGGCCTTGGCCGGGACGTCCAACCCGCAGAGTACGAACGTCATCGCGTTGCGGAAACCGCCCAGGTTGTTGACGCCCACCTTGAGGGTGGCCGGCGGTGGGGTGCCCCGGACCCCGTCCACCCGGACCCGGTCCGGCCCGTCGGCGCGCAGCCGTACCGTGTCCAGCCGGGTCACCACGTCCGGGCCGAGGTAGTCGGGGCCGCCCACCTCGTACACCAGTTGGGCGGTGACCGTCTCGACGGTGACCGCGCCGCCGGTGCCGGGGTGCTTGGTGATCACCGACGAGCCGTCCGGGTGGATCTCGGCGATCGGGAAGCCGGGCCGGTGCCCGCCGTCGGGCAGCTCGGTGAAAAAGCTGAAGTTGCCCCCGGTGACCTGTGCCCCGCACTCGATCAGGTGCCCGGCGACGGTCGCCCCGGCCAGCGCGTCCAGGTCGTCGCGCCCCCAGCCGAACCGGGCGACAGCCGGCCCGACCGCCAGCGAGGCGTCGGTGACCCGGCCGGTCACCACGATGTCCGCCCCGGCGTCGAGGCAGGCGGCGATGCCGAACGCGCCGAGGTAGGCGTTGGCGGTGAGCGCGTCCGGCCGGGCCAGGGCGTCACCCTCGACGTGGGCGACCCGGACGGCGAGGCCGAGCCGGTCGGCGAGCGCGCCGATCGCGGCGGCCAGCCCGGCCGGGTTCAGCCCGCCCGCGTTGGTGACGATCCGTACCCCCCGGTCGAGGGCGGTGCCGAGACACCCTTCGAGCTGGCGCAGGAACGTCTTCGCATAGCCGAGGTCGGGGTCGCGCAGCCGGTCCCGGCCGAGGATCAGCATGGTCAGCTCGGCCAGGTAGTCGCCGGTCAGCACGTCCAGCTCACCGCCGTCGAGCATCTCCCGCCAGGCGGTGGACCGGTCGCCGTAGAAGCCGGAGGCGTTGCCGACCCGCAGCACCCCGGTCACCGGGTGGCCGTCCCGGCCGTGTTCGCGCGGATCGTCCGGCCGGCGGCCGGACGCGCCCACGCCCCGGCGGGCGGCGCGTCGGGCTGGTCGGACCCGTCGGTCGGGTCGGCGGGCGGGGCGGTCGGGTCGACCATGGTGCCTCCGGGCGGGTGGGCCGGTGAGTACGGGTCAGGTCGGGTCGGCGTCGTGGGGCTGATCCGGTGCCGTCCCGGGGGCGAGCAGGGTGGCGAGCTGGTGCTTCCAGGTGCGCAGCAGCGCGGTGCGCCGGGCCGAGTCGTCGTTGAGCAGGTTGGCCACGCCGAGCCCGCGCAGCAGGTCGAGGGTGGCCTGCACGGCCTCGCGGACGCCGGGGCGGCGCTCGTCCACGTCGAGCAGCGCCACGGTGAGCCGGTGCATCTCCCGACCGACCCGCGCCTCCAGCGGCACCAGCGCGTCGCGCAGCTCCGGGTCGGTGCGGGCGGCCACCCACAGCTCCAGCGCGGCGACGAAGAGCGGCCCGGTGAAGGCGACGCCGAGCAGGTCGACCACCCGGTCGAGGCGTTGCGGCCCGACCGGCAGCGCCTCGGCCTCGACGCGTAGCTCCTCGGCGCGTCGCTCGGCGAGGTGGGCGACGGCGGCGGTGACCAGGGCCGCCTTGGTGGGGTAGTGGTGCAGTTGGGCGCCCCGGGAGACACCGGCGTGGGCGGCGACCACGGTCGTGGTGGTGCCCGACCAGCCGTACCGCACCAGGCAGTCGACAGTCGCCTCCAGCAGCCGGGCCTGGGTGGCGCGGCTGCGTTCCTGCTGCGGGACGCGGGTCGACGGGGTGGACACGGGAACAGCGTGCCGTTGCCGAAACAAACAGTCAAGCCTGACTTTTTTCGGCTGTGAGGTGACCCCGGCCGGTGCCGCTGGTCCGGTGCCGGCGGCCCCGGTCCGGTCCGGACACCGGTCAGCGGCCGTCGCGCGGGGCGAAGGCGGTGAGCGCGTCGAGGTCACTGTGCCGGGAGCGCAGGTACTCGTCCGCCCAGGCGGCGGCGTCCGGATAGGCCGATTCGGCGGCGACCCGCGCACAGGCCGCGTCGACGTCGAACCCCGTACGGTGCAGCTGCACCCCCGGACCGAGCAGCGCCCAGTACGCCCCCGGCCCGCCGTACGGCATGCCCACACTGCCCGGATTGACCACCAGCCGGCGGTCGACCAGCCGGGTGAACGGCATGTGGGTGTGCCCGCAGACCACGGTGCGCACCTGCGCGGGCAGCCCGGCGAACACCTCGGCCCAGCGGGCCGGCCGGGAGTCGACGAGCACCACCTCCTCGTCGTCGCGGGGCGTGGCGTGGCAGAAGAGCACCGGGCCGAGGCCGGCGACCGGAAGGGTGAGCGTCAGCGGCAGCGCGGCCAGCAGGGCCACCTGGTCGACCCGGAGCTGGTCGGCCGCCCAGTTCGAGACGTCGTGCTCCGACGGCCGGCCGGCGCGGGCCTGCACCAGCTCCCGGTCGGCGTTGCCGCGCACCCAACGGACCCGGTCACCCAGCCCGGTCAGCAGGTCCAGCACCTCGACCGGCTGCGGGCCGGCCGCCACGTCACCGGTGACCACGACCAGGTCGGCGGCGACCACCTCCGGCTCGGCCAGCACCGCCTCCAGCGGGGGCAACGCGCCGTGGACGTCGGAGACAACCGCTACCCGTTCCAGCACCGGTCCAGGGTCGCGCCCGGCGGAGCGGGTTGTCGAGCGATTCTGCGCCGGGCAGAGCGGGCCATCGCCGACCGGGGCAGGTGGAACCGGGCCGGAATGCCGACGAGCCAGGGCCGCCGGTGGAGGCGGCCCTGGCTCGGGGTGTGTACGCGGTGCCGGTCAGACCCGGGCGCGGCGGGCGAGACGCTCCGGGTCGAGGATGATGATGCTCTTGCCGTCCAGCCGCAGCCAGCCCCGCGAGGCGAAGTCGGCGAGCGCCTTGTTAACCGTCTCCCGGGAGGCGCCCACGAGCTGGGCGATCTCCTCCTGGGTCAGGTCGTGGGTCACCCGCAGCACGCCGCCGTCGCGGGTGCCGAACCGGCCGGCCATCTGGAGCAGGTTCTTGGCGACCCGGCCCGGCACGTCGGTGAAGATCAGGTCGGCCAGCGAGTCGTTCGTCCGGCGCAGCCTACGGGCGAGCACCCGCAGCAGCTGCTCGGCGATCTCGGGCCGGTTGTTCAGCCAGGGCCGCAGCGCCTGCTTGCGCAGCCGGACCAGCCGGGTGTCGGTGACCGCGGTGGCGGTGGCCGTACGCGGGCCGGGGTCGAAGAGCGACAGCTCACCGACCATGTCCGACGGGCCCATCACCGCGATCAGGTTCTGCCGGCCGTCGGCTGCCCGACGCCCGACCTTGATCTTGCCTGACAGGAGGATGTAGAGACTGTCGCCGGGCTCGCCCTCGTTGAACACGATCTCGCCCTTACGGACGTCGATCGTCTCCATCTCCTTGGCGAGCGCCTCGGCAGCCTCCGGGTCGACACCCTGGAAGATCCCGCTGCGGGCCAGTACCTCGTCCATCGCGCACCTCCGGTTGCGCGTTGCCGTCCCTCGGCCGGGTCCGCCGTCCGCTGATCCCTCGCGCGCCGCCAAGTCTAGGCGCATGTGAGGACGAATCAGAGCTGCACCCCTGGAATCTTGATCGTTGGGCGTAACCTCGCCGACGCGGTCGGGCACTATGATCGCCCGCCCGAACCACCTGGTCACCGGGGTCAGCCACCGCCGGTCGTAGGGTGTCCGGGTGCTGAGCGACCCGGTGCTGACCCACCGCCCCGAGGACGGGTGGGACATTCCGGTGCTCGTGTGGCGGGCCGGTGCCCCGCTGCGGGCGGTCAGCTCCGGCCCGCTCGGTGGCGGCGTCGGCCAGCGCAACTGGGTGGTCAACGCGACCGTGCCGATGTCGTACCACCGGGACGACCCGGCGGCCCACCTGGCCGCGCTCGCCCGCCGCTTCGACCTCGACGGGCCCGGGGTCGGCCTGCTCACCGGCGTCGACGTCGCCGAGGTGGTGACCCGGACCGACACCGGGGTCCGGGCCTGGGCCACCGTCGGCCTCGGCACCCCCCTGTGGGCCGCCGCACCCGACCCCGCCCACGCCCCGGCGCAACGGGTGGGCACGGTCAACATCGTGGTGTACGTGCCGACGGCGCTCGGCGACGCGGCACTGGTGAACGCCGTCGCCACCGCCACCGAGGCGAAGTGCCAGGCGATCGGGGAACTCGGCCTGCCGGGCACCGGCACACCCACCGACGCGGTCACCGTGCTCTGCCCGACGGGCGACCCGGCCGAGCCTTACGGCGGACCCCGGTCGACCTGGGGCGCGCCGCTCGCCCGCGCCGTCCACGCGGCCGTGCGGGACGGCGGCGCGGTGCCCTGCGTCCCGTGGTCGCAGCGGCGGACGGGCTGAACTTCCGTCCGATCGGCCCGTCGTCGGTCGATTGGTCACCCGGTAGCGTCGCGGGCGATGTACTCTGCCGCCTTCCTCCAGCCCCGTCCCCGCCGCCGTGTCGCGCTCGCCTGCGGCGCGCTGCTCACCGTGCTCCTCGCCGGCTGCGGCCAGTCGTCCGACAGCCCGGACCCGGTCTGGCGGCCGGGCGGCGGCGGTGGCACCACCGGTTCCCCGGTGCCGACCACCGGGGCCACCGGCAGGACCGAGGCGATCACCCTGTCGGCGACCGGGGACATCGTCATGGGGATGGCCCCGTCCCGGCTGCCCGCCAACGGCGGCAAGGGCTTCTTCGACGAGGTCAAGGGCGCGCTCAAGGCCGACCTGGTGATGGGCAACCTGGAGGAACCGCTCACCACCGACACCGGCACCGGCAAGTGCGGCGCGAACTCCAGCAACTGCTACCAGTTCCGGGTGCCGCCGGAGTACGCCGGCCACCTCGCCGACGCCGGGTTCCAACTGCTCAACCAGGCCAACAACCACGGCTACGACTTCGGCCCGCAGGGCTACGAGAACACCCAGCAGGCGCTGGAGAAGCACGGCCTCAAGCACACCGGCGCGCCCGACCAGATCACCGTGGTGGAGGTCGAGGGGGTGAAGGTCGCGGTGGCCGGCTTCTCGTCGTACCCGTGGTCCAACAGCCTGGTCGACATCGACGCCGCCAAGGGGGTCGTCGAGAAGGCCACCACGATGGCCGACCTGGTCGTGGTGCAGGTGCACATGGGCGGCGAGGGGTCGGACAAGACCCGGGTCCGCCCCGGCACCGAGATGTTCCTCGGCGAGAACCGGGGCGACCCGGTGAAGTTCTCCCACGCCATGATCGACGCAGGGGCCGACCTGATCGTCGGGCACGGCCCGCACGTGCTGCGCGGGATGGAGTTCTACCAGGGCCGGCTGATCGCGTACAGCCTGGGCAACTTCGCCGGGGGTGCCCGGTCGCTCAACCCGACCGGCCGGCTCGGCTGGGGCGGGGTGCTGAAGGTGTCGCTCAAGCCCGACGGCAGTTTCGCCGGTGGTTCGTTCACCTCCACCCGGATGAGTTCGGTGGGCAAGCCGGGGATGGACCCTGCCGGTCAGGGGCTCGGCCTGGTCAAGCAGCTCAGCACCAACGACTTCCCGCGTACCGCCGCCCGGTTCGACGGCAAGGGGAAGATCAGCCCGCCCGACGCCGGCTGACCGGGGGCGTGGTCCGGCGGCCCGTCGGGGCGGCGACGTAGGCTGGCCGGCGTGACCATCAGCTCTCCCGGCCGGGTCGAGACGGAACTCGGCCGTACCCGGCGCGCCCGGCGGATCGGCCGGGCGCTGACCGAGGCGCACCCGGACGCCCACTGCGAACTCGACCACACCACCGCGTTGGAGCTGGCCGTCGCCACGATCCTCTCCGCGCAGTGCACCGACAAGAAGGTCAACGAGGTCACCCCGAAGCTGTTCGCCCGCTACCCGACGGCGGCCGACTACGCCGGGGCCGACCGGGGCGAGCTGGAGGAGTTGATCCGGCCGACCGGGTTCTACCGCAACAAGACCGACTCGCTGATCAAGCTCGGGCAGGCCCTGACCGAGCGGTACGACGGCCGGGTCCCCGGCCGGCTGGCCGACCTGGTGACGCTGCCCGGGATCGGCCGCAAGACGGCCAACGTCATCCTGGGCAACGCCTTCGACGTCCCGGGGATCACCGTCGACACCCACTTCCAGCGGCTGGTGCAGCGGTGGGGGCTGACCATCCAGACCGATCCGGTCAAGATCGAACATGAGATCGGGGCGATGTTCCCGAAGCGGGAGTGGACCATGCTCTCCCACCGGATCATCTTCCACGGCCGGCGGGTCTGCCACGCCCGCAAGCCCGCCTGCGGGGCGTGCACCCTGACCCGGCTCTGCCCGTCGTACGGGCTCGGGCCGACCGAGCCGGCCGCCGCCGCCAAACTGCTCAAGGGCCCCCGCGCCCGGGACCTCGCGGTCGCCGCCGGGGTCGACCCGGAGCTGGTGCCGGCGCAGGCCGCCGCCGCGGAGGCACCGTGAAACCCCGGCTCGCCGCGCTGCTCGTCCCGGTGCTGCTGGCACTCGCCGGCTGCACCGCCACCACCGGCGGGGAGGGCCCCGCCGCCGGCCCCACCCGCGCCGCCCGCCCGTCGCCGTTCGCCGACTGCGCCACCCTCACCACCGCGCCCGGCTCCACCCCCGCGCCGACCGGCTCCGCCGCCGCCGGCAGCCCGCTGCCCGAACTGGTGCTCTCCTGCTTCACCGGCGGAGCCCCGGTGAAGCTGCGCGACATCCACGGCCCGGCCGTCATCAACGTGTGGGCCTCCTGGTGCCCGCCCTGCCGCAAGGAACTGCCGGCCTTCCAGCGGCTCAGCGTCCGCGCCGCCGGCCAGCTCCAGGTGATCGGGGTGAACAGCCGGGACAGCCGGGACGGCGCACAGGCCATCGGCGAGGACTTCGGCATCCGCTTCCCGGTCCTGTTCGACCAGGGCGAGGCCCTGCAACGGGAACTGCGCCGCACGGCGGTGCCGCTGACCCTGCTGGTGGACGCGCAGGGGCGGATCAGGCACACCGACACCTCCGGCGCGCTCGACGACGCCCGCCTCGCCGACCTCGTCCGCCGGCACCTCGGCCTGGTGGTGCCCGCGTGAGGCCGACCGCCGGTGCCGGGTCGACCCGATGAACCGCCGTCCACCGTCCTGGTTCGATCCGCTGCTGGGCCGGCTCGGCACCGCCCGGGCCGAGGACTTCACCCGGCTGACCACCCCCGAGCAGGGCGGCCGGGAGAGCGCGGTGCTGGTGCTGCTCGGCGAGGAACCCGGCGTCGGCCCCGACGTGCTGGTCCTGCAGCGGGCCGCCACCCTGCGCAACCACGCCGGCCAGCCGGCCTTCCCCGGCGGCGCGGCCGACCCGGGGGACGCCGACGCGCGGGCCACCGCGCTGCGCGAGGCCAACGAGGAGGTCGACCTCGACCCGGCCAGCGTGACCGTCCTCGCCGAACTGCCGAGGCTCTGGATCCCGGTCAGCGAGTTCGTGGTCACCCCGGTGCTCGCCTGGTGGCACAGCCCGCACCCGGTGCACCCCCGGGAACCGGCCGAGGTGGCGCACGTCGCCCGGCTGCCCGTCGCCGAACTGGTCGACCCGGCCAACCGGATGCTGGTCCGCCACCCCAGCGGCTGGACCGGCCCGGCGTTCTCCGTCCGGGGGATGCTGGTCTGGGGGTTCACCGCCGGGGTGCTCGCCGCGCTGCTGGAGATGGCCGGGTGGGCCCGCCCGTGGCCCCGGTCGCGGGTGGTCGAACTACCGCCGACCGGCGCCACCCCGGCACCCTCCGCCGGCACCGACCGGGCCGACGAACTGGCCGGCCCGCTGACCTGACCATTACGTTCCGCAGCCGCGACGCCGCACCGGTGTCCGGTGCACGTACCCTTGACCGGTGTCGGCCGTGGATCTCGTTCTGCTCCTGCTCATGCTCGTGTTCGCGATCAGCGGATACCGTCAGGGCTTCGTCATCGGGGCGCTGTCGTTCTCCGGGTTCTTCCTGGGCGCGCTCATCGGCCTCCAGCTCGGGCCGATGCTGGCCCGCCAGTTCATCGACAGCGGGACGCGGGTGCTGGTCAGCCTGGTCGCCGTCTTCGGGCTCGCCGTCCTCGGTCAGGCGCTGGCCGGCTGGCTCGGCTCCCACCTGCGCCGCACGATCACCAACGACGTCGCCAAGCGGGCCGACGACATCGGCGGCGCGTTCGTCTCGATCCTCGCGGTGATGCTGGTGGCCTGGCTGGTCGCCGTGCCGCTGGGTTCCTCGTCGCTGCCCTGGCTGGCCGCCTCGGTCAAGAACAGCGCGTTGCTGACCGTGGTGGACCGGGTCCTGCCCGACCAGGCCCAGGAGCTGTCCACGGCGCTGCGCGACACCGTCGACACCAACGGCTTCCCCGACGTCTTCAACGGGCTGGGGCGTACCTCGGCCCGGCAGGTCGCCCCGCCGGACCCGGCGCTGGCCGGCTCGCAGGTGGTGGCGAACAGCCAGCGGGCGGTGGTGAAGGTGCTCGGGTCCGCGCCGAGCTGCTCGCGCCGGATCGAGGGGTCCGGCTTCGTCTACGCCGACGACCGGGTGATGACCAACGCGCACGTCGTCGCCGGCACCCGCTCCGTCGCCGTCGAGCTGCGCGGCGAACGGTACGACGGCGTGGTCGTCGTCTACGACCCGGACCGCGACCTCGCCGTGCTGCACGTGCCAGGGCTGCCCGGTCCGTCCCTGCGCTTCGCCGCCGGGCAGGCCGGCAGCGGCGCGGACGCGATCGTGCTGGGCTTCCCGCTCGACGGCCCGTACGACGCCCGTCCGGCCCGCATCCGCGACGTCGACCGGATCGAGGGCCCGGACATCTACAACGCCAGCAAGGTCAACCGGGAGATCTACACCATCCGGGCGCTGGTCCGCAGCGGGAACTCCGGCGGGCCGCTGGTCTCCTCCAACGGGCTGGTGCTCGGGGTGATCTTCGCGGCGGCGGCGGACGACCCGAACACCGGCTTCGCGGTGACCGCCGAGGAGGCCCGGCCGGTGGCGCTCGCGGGCGCGGAGCGTACCCGGGGCGTGGGCACCGGCGACTGCACCTGAGCCCCCGGACGTGCCCCGACCGGCCGGGGCCGGGGCGCCGTCTCCCCGGCGCGGCGGGGTCAGCCGCCGGCCGGCGCGGTGGCCGGGGCGTCACCGCCGGCCGGGGTGAGGCCGGGCAGCTTGGCCCGACCCCAGGTCAACGACCTGTCGAGCACCGCCCGCGCCATGATCGCCACGCAGGTGCCGCCGTTGACGAAGGACGCCACCACGTCGCTCGGGTGGTGCATCCCCCGGTACATCCGGGTCAGCGCCACCCCGACCGGGACCAGCACCAGCAGCGTCCACCAGGTGACCTTGCCGGCGGTGCTGCGGGCCCGCAGCGCCAACAGCAGCGCGACACCGACATAGAGGGCGACCGCCGCCGAGGTGTGACCGGACGGGAAACTCGACGTCGGCGGGGACACGTCCATGTGCTCCACCGCCGGCCGACGCCTGTCGATCGCCATCGTGGTGAGCAGGAAGACCAGCGCCTGGGCGGACACCGCCGCACACAGGAACAGCGGCTCCCGCCAGCGGTGCAGCACCAGCCGCAGCACCAGCGCCACCAGCACGGTGACCACCACGATCAACTGGGTGCTGGCCAGCGTGCTGAACACCAGCGAGACGTCGTTCCACCCGGCCGTCCGGTCGGCCGCCAGTTCGCGGTTGACCGCGTCCTCCACGGTGAACGGCCAGACGTCGTCGAGGACCCGGGTCACCAGCAGCCCGAGCAGGACCATGAACGAGAGCAGCAGGGTCACCGGAAGGAGCACCCGCTTGGCGACCTGCGCAGCGATGGCGGACATGGCCGCCCAGTACCCGCAGCGCAGGACCGCTACGCGTGCGGGTCGGTCTGCTCCGGCGCCACCCCGTCGACCATGGCCCGGCCACCCGGCAACCCGACCCGCTCCCGCCAGGTGCGGAACGCCGCCGCGGTGGCCGCCACCACCGCCACCCCCAGCAGGCAGCCGGCGAGCACGTCGCTGGCCCAGTGCACGCCCAGCGCCACCCGGCTCAGGCAGGTCACCCCGACCAGCAGCACGGCCACCGTCCACAGCGCCACCCGCGTCGCCGGACGGCCCCGGGCGAACGGCAGGAACACCAGCAGCAGCACCCCCGCCGCGAGGGTCGCGTTCAGCGCGTGCCCGGACGGGAAGGAGTACCCGGCGGCCCGCGCCACCGGATCGAGCAGCTCCGGGCGGTCCCGGCCGACGAGCAGCTTCAGCACCGCCCCCAGCGCCCCGCCGACGACCATCGTGGTGACCACCCAGAGCGCCAGCCGGCGGGCCCCGCGACGCCACAGCCACACCACCACGACCAGCGCGGCCACCCGCAGCGGCCCCGGCGAGGCCAGGTGCGTCCACACCTTCATCACCCGCACCCACAGCGGATGGTCGGCGGCGAACCGGTGCAGGGCGTCGGTGACCGCGGTGTCCAGGTCGTGCAGCGGCGGCCAGGCACCGACCACCAGCACCGCCAGCAGCGAGAACGGCACCAGCACCAGGAACGCCGCCACCGACGCCAGGGTCAACCGCAACCCGAGCGAACGGTCCCGGTCCAGACGACGGTCCCGCCAGGACCGGCCCGACGGGGATACGGAGGTACGCCGACCGGAGGCACTCATGCGACCTGCTCTACCCACCCGGACCCTCGATCAGGCCCGGTTCAGCGGCCCCGCAGCCGGAACCGGCGGACCATCATCGCGAACCCGGTGACCAGGGCCGCCACGACGGCGACACCCGTCCACAGCCGACGGGGGGCGTCCTCGTCGGCGCCACCGGCCGGCTGTGCCGTCCACCGGGTCTGCTGGCGGGGCGCGGTGAACCCGAGCGGGTCGCTGCCGGTGCCACCATCGCGGGCGTCCTCGGCGGAGCCGGGGGCCGGCCCGAACCCGACCACCCCGGGGGAGTCGTTGTCGTCCAGCGGGTTGTAGCCGATCAGCGGCACGTCGGCGGTGAGCGCGGCCACCGGGTCGACCAGACCGTACCCGAAACGGTCGTCCCGGCCGACGGGCCCGATGTCCTTCGCGGTGCTCAGCAGCCGGTTCACCACGTCCCCGGCGGACATGTCCGGGTAGCGGGCGCGGACCAGGGCGGCGGTCGCCGTCACCAGCGGCGCGGCGAAGCTGGTGCCCTGCACGCCCCAGTAGTTGCTCGGCGGGCGGGCCCCGACCAGGCCGGTCGCCGGTGCGGTCAACGTGGTGGCGTGACCGGTGATCGAACCGGACCAGAGGTTCTCGCTGTCGCGTTCCAGACCGGCCACCGCGATCACGCCCGGCTCCCGGGCCGGGTACCAGACCTTCGAGGTGGTGGACGTGGCGACGTTGCCGGTGCAGGCCACCACCACCACGTCCCGGGCGAACGCGTAGTCCAGCGCGGCGGCCAGGGCCGGGCTGTCGCCGCTGCCGCCCAGGGACAGGTTGATCACCCGGGCGCCGTTGTCGACCGCCCAGCGCACCCCCTTGGCGACGATCATCGCGTCGTCGTACCGGTTCTCGTCGTCGAGCACCCGCACGGGCAGGATGCGCGCGTCCGGTGCGAGCCCGACCACGCCCCGCCGGTCGTCGCCCCGCCCGGCGATCAGGCTGGCCACCGTCGTGCCGTGCCCCACCGGGTCCGGCTCCGCACCGCCGCCGGGGGAGACCAGGTCCATGCCGGGCAGCACCTGGCCGACCAGGTCGGGATGGTTGCCGTCCACCCCGGAGTCGATCACCGCCACCGTGACGCCACGCCCGGTCGAGGTACGCCAGGCGGTGGCCGCGTTCAACTCGTCGAGCTGGAACTGGTCGTCGCGGACCCGGTCGGCACGCGCCTGGGCCGGGGCGAAGTCGGGCTCGGCCAGCGGACTGCCGGCCCGCGTCCCGACCAGGGTGGACGACGACGGGGGCGCGGCGGGGGCGGGAGACGGGGCCGTGCCGAGCACGGTGACGGTGGTCGCCGCGACACCGAGCAGCGCCCGCCCGGCGAACCGGTGCAGCGCCGTCGGAGAGCCCTGCCGAACCCTGGTCACATCGTCAGCCATTCGTCACGTGGGACACATGCTGCTCGGAGATTACCGGTTCCGGCCGCCGACACGGCACGTTCCGGCACACCCGGATCACGGTGGCGGGAGATGAGCCAGTTGAACGAGGCGGACCCCCTCGCGTCGGGTGACCAGTCGACCACGCCCCGCCGGCAGCGGGCCGGGACGGACCGCCCCGACGAGCGGCCCCTCGTCGGGGCTGCCGCTCATCACCAGCCCGGCGGTGGACAACTCCCGCAGCCGCTGCACGACCGGCTCGTACTGGGACCGGCCCGCGCCACCGCAACGGCGGGCCAGCACCAGGTGCAGGCCGACGTCGCGGGCCTGGGGCAGGTGCTCCTCCAGCCCGCGCAACGGGTTCGCCGGACCGCTGGCCACCAGGTCGTAGTCGTCGACCAGGATGAACAACTCGGGACCGGACCACCAGGAACGGTCCCGCAACTGGGCCGGGGTGACCTCCGGCCCGGGCAGCCGGCCGCGCATGTAGCCGGCGACCGACTCGATCAGCTCGGTGGTGTGCGCCGCCGCCGTGCCGTACCCGATCAGATGGTCGGTCTCGACCGTGCCGAGCAGGCTGCGCCGGTAGTCGACCAGGATCACCCGGGCCTGCTCCGGGGTGAACCGCTCGACGATCGAGGTGGCCAGCGCCCGCAGGAACGACGACTTGCCGCACTCGGCGTCGCCGAAGACCACGAAGTGCGGCTCGGTGGCGAAGTCGAGCAGCACCGGACGCAGGTCCGCCTCGGCGATCCCCACCGGGAACGCCAGCCCGGCACCGGCGGTGGTGTCCAGGTCGGCGTAGGGCAGCACCGGGGGGAGCAGCCGCACCCGGGGGGCGGGCGGCCCCGACCAGGCCCCCGCGACCGCCTTGACCAGATCCGCCGTGTCCCCGCCGGTGAACTGCGGCAGGGCGGTGAGGAGGTGCAGGCTCTGCGCGGTGATCCCCCGCCCCGGCTGCTCCGGCACACCGGCCGCCGCCACCCGCTTCACCACCGAGTCGGACGGGTCACCCAGACGCAGCTCCAACCGGGACCCGAACAGGTCCCGGATGCCGGGCCGGAAATCCAGCCAGCGCACCGCACTCGCCACCACGTGCACCCCGTACGACAGGCCCCGGGTCGCCAGGTCGGTGATCAGGGGTTCCAGGTCGTCGTACTCGCCGCGCAGGGTGGCCCAGCCGTCGACGACGAGGAACACGTCACCGAACGGGTCGACGGGGGGCTGACCGGCGACGGCCAGCTCCCGCCGCCGCCTGCGCCACGCCGCCATCGACTCCACGCCCAGCTCGGTGAAGCGGCGTTCCCGCTCGGCGAGCAGGGTGGCGATCTCCCCGACCGTACGCCGGACCACCGTCGGGTCGGCCCGGCCGGCGACCCCGCCCACGTGCGGCAGTTCGCGCAGCGCGGTCAACCCGCCGCCGCCGAAGTCCAGGCAGTAGACCTGCGCCTCGGCCGGCGTGTGGGTGAGCGCCAGCGCGCAGACCAGCGTCCGCAACGCGTGCGACTTGCCGCTCTGCGGCGCGCCGACCACGGCCACGTGCCCGGCCGCCCCGCCCAGCGCCAACCACAGCACGTCGCGGCGCTGCTCGTACGGCTTGTCGACCACCGCCACCGGCACCTGGAGGCCGCCGTGCAGCTCCGGGTTGGCGAAGCCCAGACCCCGGTCGGGGTCGACGCCGGGCGGGCCGAGCAGCTCGTCGAGGGTGGGCGCCCGGTCCAGCGGCGGCAGCCACACCTGGTGCGCCGGCGGCCCCTGCCCGGCCAACCGGCCGACAAGCGTGTCGAGCAGGCTCCCCGCCTCGTCCTCGACGACCGGCGGGGTGACCGGGGCGGCCGGCTCGGGCACCGGCACCAGATGGGTGGAGAAGGTGAGCAGCCGGGCCGCTCCACCGGCCCCGCCCCCGGCCGGGCCGCCGTGGCGCCGCAGTGGACCGGAGACGTACGCGGCCCGGAACCGGACCAGCGGGTCGGTGCCGGCGCGCAGGTAGCCGTGCCCGGGGGAGCGGGGCAGCTCGTGCGCGTCCGGCACGCCGAGCACCGTGCGGGACTCCAGCGCCGAGAAGGTCCGCAACCCGATCCGGTACGACAGGTGGGTGTCGAGCCCGCGCAGCCGCCCCTCCTCCAGCCGCTGGCTGGCCAGCAGCAGGTGCACGCCGAGTGACCGGCCCAGCCGGCCGATCTGCACGAACAGGTCGATGAAGTCGGGCTTGGCGGACAGCAGCTCGGAGAACTCGTCGCAGACCAGCAGCAGCGACGGCAGCGGGGCCAGTGGCGCGCCGGCCGTCCGGGCCCGCTCGTAGTCGCGCAGGCTGGCGAAGTTGCCGGCCCGGCGCAGCAGCTCCTGGCGGCGCATCAGCTCACCGTTGATGGCGTCCACCATCCGGTCGACAAGCGGCAGCGCGTCGACCAGGTTGGTGATCACGGCGGCGGTGTGCGGCAGCCGGTCGAACGAGGCGAAGGTGGCCCCGCCCTTGAAGTCGACCAGGACGAAGTTGAGCTGCTCCGAGCTGTGCGTGGCGGCCAACGCCAGGACCAGGGTGCGCAGCAGCTCCGACTTGCCGGAACCGGTCGCGCCGATCAGCAGCCCGTGCGGGCCCATCCCGTCCTGCGCCGACTCCTTGAGGTCCAGCTCGACCGCGCCGCCGTCCGGGCCGACCCCGATCGGCACCCGCAGCCGGTCCCGGGGCGAGCGGGGCAGCCAGCCCTGGTCGGCGGTGAACCCCTCCGGGTCGCCCAGCCCGAGCAGCTCGGGCAGGCCGGGTTCGGCCCCGGGGACGGCCTCGGTGCCCCGGGCGACGGCGGCGAGCCGCAGCGGGGCGAGCCGCCGGGCGACCGCCTCCGCGTCGACCACGTCCAGCCGGTCGGCGGTGCCCACCTCGGCGTGCCCCTCGGCCGACCAGGAGTGCAGCCGTCCGGCGCGGACCTCCAGCAGCAGGGCGAACCGGTCCAGCAGGCGCGGCGCCGGGGTGTCCAGGTCGAGCACGGTCACCGCGTCGATGCCGCCGTCGCCGGTCAGTTCGGTGGCGTCGGTCAGGTCACCGCCGTCGAGGAGCACCACCACGTGTGGGCCGTCGGTGGCCGGTCCGGCCGGGCTGAACCGGGACCGGCTGGCCAGCACGTCGCCGAGGAGCCGTTCCAGGTCGACGGCGGAGCTGGTGACCAGCCGGACGGGGCCCAGCGCGTCGACCCTGCTCGGGTGGTGGGCGTGCGGCAGCCACTTCACCCACTCCCAGTGCCGACGCCGTTCCGGGCCGGCGCAGACGGCGACGAGCAGCTCGTCGGGGGCGTGGAAGACGGCGAGCTGGACGAGCATCGCGCGGGCCAGCGCCTGCGCGTCGGGCGATCCGGTGCCGCTCTCCGCCGTACCCCCGCCCGGCCCGGTCGCGCCACCCGACTGCTGCCCGCCCCGGACGAAGACCCGGGCGAAGCTGCGCAGCGACAGCGCCACCGGCAGGTCCGGCACCACCGAGTACGCGTCGAGGAAGCGCCGCAGCGCCCCCGCCGTCATCGGCTCCAGCTCCTCCAGCGGTCGGGTGACCGGCGGCACCAGCGGGGTGGCCAGCGTCTGCGGACCGACGGCGACCCGCACCACGCCGAAGTCCGGGTCGCCGGGACGGCGTTCCCAGACCCGGTGACTGTCCACCGTCGACCAGAGCCGCTCCGGGTCGGGATGCCGGTAGTACAGCCCGGCCCGCTGCTGCCGGGCGGTCTGCCGGACCCGTCGCCGCAGGGTGGTCAGGTGCCGCAGGTACTCCCGGCGGGCGGCCATCATCTCCGACTTGCGCGGGCTGCCCGAGGCGCTGCCCCAGGAGGTCATCAGCATCGCCACCGAGGAGAGCCCGAACATCCCGCCCACCACGTACGAGTAGGCGCCGCCACCGCGACCGAACATCATCGCCATCGCCACCGTGCCGCCCAGCATCGGCAGCACCATCAGCGCCTGCTGCCAGCGCCCGCCGGTGACCACCGGGATCTCCGGCGGACCCGCCACGGGCAGCTCGCCGACCGGGATCTCCGGGGCGGGCCGACGCGGTGGCCGCCTGATGACGACAGTGGACAAATCCACCTCCCTGTGGCGCTCGGTAACCCGAACCTGGCTCATCGTAGGTAAAGTGCGCGTCGTCCGTCAGCCGCCACCGCCTATCGATATGGAGTCCAGTCGATGACCATCGGGCTGGCCAGGGTCACCATCAGCGCGCCGGGGCGACGCGTCGACGTGGCCCTGCCGGAGCAGGTCCCCCTGGCCGAGCTGCTGCCCGAGGTGCTCCGGCACGCCGGGGAGGGGCTGGCCGACGACGGCGAGCGGCACGGCGGCTGGGTGCTGCGGCGTACCGACGGGGCGGTGCTGGTGACCGCGCAGCCGCTGCTGCCGCAGGGGGTACGCGACGGCGAGGTGCTGCACCTGGTGCCCGCCCACGACCAGTGGCCCGAACTGGAGTACGACGACGTGGTCGAGGCCATCGCCGACGGCGCGCGTCGCCGGGGGGCGGCCTGGTCACCGGCGACGACCCGGGCGGCCGTGCTGGCCGGTGCGGGCGTCCCGCTCGCCGTGGGGCTGCTCGCCGTGCTGGCCGCCGGGCCGGGACAGCCCGCCGCCTGGCCCGCCGCGGGCGCGGTGGCGCTGCTGCTCACCCTCGCCGGCACCACCGCCTCCCGGGCGTGGGGTGACGGCCCCACCGGAGCCACCCTCGGTGGCTACGCCCTGCCGTACGCCGCCGCGTCGGGCGCGCTCGCGGTCAGCTCGGGCGACCCGGTGGGAGTGTTGCGGCCACTGCCCTGGCTCGGCGCGCCCGAGCTGCTCGCCGGTGCGGTGGCGCTGCTCCTGGCCGCCGTGCTGGGCCTGCTCGGCGTCGCCACCCGGCTGCGGGTCTTCGTGGCCGGCGCGACGGCCGGCGCGGTGGGCGCGCTCGCCGGTCTGGGCGGGCTGCTGCTCGACCCGGCCGGCACCGCCGCCGTGCTGCTCTGCGTGCTGGTCTTCGTCCTCGGGGCGCTGCCGCTGCTGGCGATCCGGCTGGGCAAGGTGCCGCTGCCACCGATCACCCTGCCCGACGGCCCGACGGGTGGCCCGGACGGCGTACGGGACCTGCCGGACCGGGCCCGGGTGCACGCGGCGGTGGCCCGCAGCGAGGAGATGCTGACCGGGATGCTGCTCGGGCACGCGGTCGCGGTGGTGGCCGCCGCGCTGGTGCTCGCCGCCGACGGTGGGCTCGCCGGGCGGGTGCTGGTGGCCGTCGGCGCGGGCGTGCTGCTGCTGCGGTCCCGGCTGTTCGTGGCCGTCCGGCACCGGGTGCCCCCGGTCACGGCCGGGCTGGCCGGGTTCGCGGTGCTCGGGGCGGTGCTCGCCGGCCGGCCCGGTGTCCCCGGGCTGCTGGCGTTGGCCGGGGGCGGGCTGGTCGTCGCCCTGCTCGCGGTCGCCGCCGGTACGACGTACGCCCGGCGGCCGGTCTCGCCGTACCTCGGTCGGACGGCCGACCTGACCGACACCGCGCTGGTGGTGGCGGTGGTCCCGGTGGCCTGCGCGGTGCTGGACCTCTACGACGCGGCCCGGGGCCTGCTGGGTTGACCGCCGCCGACCGGGACCTGCGGCCGGTCGGGCGACGACGAAGGCCCGGACCGTCAGGTCCGGGCCGCTCGCGGGAAGCCGGTCAGTGCGCGGTGCCGCCCTGCGCCTCGGCGTCCCGGGCTCGCTGGTAGGACGCCAGCACCTCGGCCTCGGCCTCGACCCGGCCGACCCAGGTCGCACCCTCGACCGACTTGCCCGGTTCGAGATCCTTGTAGACCTCGAAGAAGTGCTGGATCTCCAGCCTGTCGAACTCGCCCAGGTGGTGGATGTCGCGCAGGTGCTCCTGACGCGGGTCCTCGTAGGGGACGCAGAGGACCTTGTCGTCGCCGCCCTTCTCGTCGGTCATCCGGAACATGCCGATGGTGCGGCAGCGGATCAGGCAACCAGGGAAGGTCGGCTCGGGGACCAGCACCAACGCGTCCAGCGGGTCGCCGTCCTCGCCGAGGGTGCCCTCGATGAAGCCGTAGTCGGCCGGGTACTGGGTCGACGTGAACAGGGTGCGGTCCAGCCGGATCCGGCCCGTCGCGTGGTCCACCTCGTACTTGTTTCGGTGACCCTTCGGGATCTCAACCGTGACGTCGAAATCCATCTCCCACGCTCCCTCGTCTGCCCACGCTGGCTGAACGGAACCACTGACGTCCCGGTACGGATGAATGGCCACCCGTCGGCTCCGGACGCCGCATAGTCTTCGGACCGAAGTAGTGTCACCCAGGCGAGTTCGGCGGCGGGAGGAGGGGGTCGTGGGGAGGGAAGATTCACACTACCGCCCGGAGGGGGTTGACGGGCGGGGATCGGGCCGGTCCGTGACCGGCGGTGCCACCGGTCGGGTCTCGGTGCCCGACGCGAACGTCCCCCGTCGCCCCGAGTCGACGCCCGAACCGCCGGTCACCGGTGGGTCCGACGGGCACCCGCCACCGCCGACCTGGCGTCCACCGTCGGCGACCGAGGGCCGGCCGGCCGTCGGGTCCGCCCCGGTGTCGCCCCCGTTCCCCCCGTCCGGCGCCGCGCCGGCCGCTCCGGCGTCTGCCGCTCCGGCGCCTGCGGCGTCTACCGCTCCGGCGGCCGGCTCCGCCTCGGTCCCCCCGCACCGGGGCTCGGCCCCGGTCGCCACCCACCCGGTCGTGGCGTCGCCGCCGGCCCGTCCGGAGCCGTCGGCCCGTCCCGGCTCCGCGCCGCCGGACGGTGGCCCGCCGCCGCCCGCCGGTCCACCGCGTCGGCGTCGGCGGTGGGTGCCGGCGCTGCTGGTCGTCGTGCTGCTGGTGGGTCTCGCCGGAGCGGCGGCGGTGCTCCGGCCGGGTCCGGTCGCCGGCTGGCTGGGCGGGGCGGACAGCACCCCGTCGCCCGCCGCGCGGCCGCCCGAGCCCGACCCGTCCCCGGTGCTCGCCGGCCCCGACAGCACCGCACCGGAGCCGACCGCCGCCGGGGTACGCGCCGCGGTGGAGCCGCTGACCACCGCCGCCGCCCTGGGCAGCCGGGTCAACGTGTCGGTGGCCGACGTGGTCACCGGCGAGTCCCTGTACGCCAAGGGCGGCGACGACGCCACCGTGCCGGCCTCGGTCACCAAGCTCGCCACCGGGGTGACCGTGCTGAAGGCGCGGGGCCCCGGGCACCGGATCGCCACCCGGGCGGTGGCCGGAGCGAGCCCGGGCGAGGTGGTGCTGGTCGGCGGCGGCGACCCGACGCTGGCCGTGGACAAGAACGGCTTCTACCCCGGCGCGGCCCGCCTCGACGCGCTCGCCGCCCAGGTCAAGCAGGCCCTCGGCGGCACCGCCCCGACCCGGGTGGTGGTCGACTCCACGCTCTTCCCCGGCCCGGTCCACGGTCCCGGCTGGGACGCGGACATCCCGACCGGCGGATTCGGCGCGTCGATCACCGCACTGATGACCGACGGCGCGCGCCGGGACCCGGTGGGGGCGCGGAAGAACTTCGCCGACAGCCACGGTGCGGCCACCCGGTACGCCGAGCCCGACCTGGCCGCCGGCCGCTCCTTCGCCCGGCTGCTCGGCCTACCCCAGGGCGGGGTGGTCCGGGGAACCGCCCCGGCGGCCGGTGGCGCGACGGCGGACGGCACGCCCGCGCCCGGCACCGAACTGGGCAAGGTCGAGTCGTTGCCGATGGTCCGGCTGGTCGACATCATGATCACCGACAGCGACAACGTGATCGCCGAGGCCCTGGCCCGCCAGGTCGCCCTGGCCCGCAACCAGCAGGCGTCCTTCGCCGGTGGCGCGGCGGCGATGGACGAGGTGATCGGCGAGCTGGGACTGCCGGCCGACGAGATCAGCCTCGCCGACGGCAGCGGGCTGTCCCGCAGCAACCGGATCAGCCCGTCGCTGCTCACCGACCTGATCGCGGTGGCCGGCAACGGCACCCACCCGGAGTTGACCGCGATCTTCGGCGGTCTCCCGGTGGCCGCCTGGTCGGGCACCCTCGGCACCCGCTACGAGTCGACGGAGACCGCCGCCGGAGCCGGCGTGGTCCGGGCCAAGACCGGCACCCTGACCGGGGTGCACGCCATCGCCGGCCTGGTCACCACCCGCGACGGCCGGCTGCTCACCTTCGCGGTGCTCACCGACCGGGCCCCGGCCGGCGACCCGGAGGTCACCCGGGCGGCACTGGACCGGATCGCCGGCGCGCTGGCCGGCTGCGGCTGCCGTTGAGCGGCGGCACCCGACCTGCCCCGGCGGGCGCGGACCGCCCGGGCCGGTGGGACGCGTCGGCCCGGCCGCCGGTGGCCCGGACGCGGGCAACCGGCCGGGGTGTCGCGGCGCGGGTACGGTGGGTGGCATGGCGCAGTTCGTGGACTGGGATCTGGCCGCCGCCACCGCTGGGGCGCTGAGCAAGTCGGGCCCCCGCGTGTCGTACGCGGAGGCGACCGGGGTGGTCGGCGATCTGCGCCGGCTCACCGACGAGGCGGCCGGGCACGTCGCCGACTACACGGGGCTGCGTCCGCAGGTCAGCCATCCGCCGGTGCGGGTGGTGGACCGGCGCGACTGGGCGGCCACCAACATCGCCGGCCTGCGGGAGGTGATCACGCCCCTGGTCAGCCGGCTCTCCGGCGACAAGCCGCCCGGCGCGCTCACCGAGGCGGTCGGCTCCCGGCTCACCGGGGTGCAGGCCGGCACCGTGCTGGCCTACCTCTCCGGCCGGGTGCTCGGCCAGTACGAGGTCTTCTCGGCCGATCCGGGGCAGCTGCTGCTGGTCGCGCCGAACATCGTCGAGGTGGAACGCAAGCTCGGGGCCGACCCGCGCGACTTCCGGCTCTGGGTGTGCCTGCACGAGGTCACCCACCGCACCCAGTTCACCGCCGTGCCGTGGATGCGGGCGTACTTCCTCGGTGAGGTGCAGGCGTTCGTGGACGCCTCGCAGGGCACCGAGCACCTGGTCGAGCGGCTGCGCCGGGGGGTGTCCACCCTCTCCGACGCGGTCCGCGACCCGGACAGCCGCACCAGCGTGCTGGACATCGTGCAGACCCCGGCGCAGCGGGCCGTGCTGGACCGGCTCACCGCGCTGATGACGCTGCTCGAGGGGCACGCCGAGTTCGTGATGGACGGCGTCGGCCCGCAGGTCATCCCCAGCGTGGAGCGGATCCGGGCGGGCTTCAACCGCCGCCGTGAGACGGGCAACCCGCTGGAGAAGGCGATCCGCCGGCTGCTCGGCGTGGACGTCAAGATGCGCCAGTACGCCGAGGGCCGCAAGTTCGTGCACGGCGTGGTCGAGCAGGTCGGCATGCCCGGCTTCAACAAGATCTTCGGTTCGCCGCTGACCCTGCCTCGGCTCGACGAGCTGGGCGACCCGGCCGCCTGGGTGGCCCGGGTGCACGGACCGGCCGGCGCCACCCCGACCGCCGGCTGACCCGGTGGCCGGCCGGCCCAGCCCCGCCGACCCGGTGACCGGGCCGCCCCCTGCCGCCCCGTCGACCGGTCCCGCCGTGGAGAAACCGGCCGGGCCCGCACCCCGTTCCGCCCACCCGACCGGGGCCGGACCGCAGATCGCCGACCCGGCCGAGGCCGGACCCCGGATCGCCGACCTGCCGGTCGGGCGCCGCACCGCCGAGCCGGCCGCAGTCGGGCGGCGCGGTGCCGGTGTCTCTCCCGGGCCGTCGCCCGCCCCGGCGGTGGCCGCCGTCCGGGTCGCGGTCCGTCGGGCGCTGGCCGGGCTGCCTCCCGCCGGGCCGGTGCTGGTGGCCTGCTCGGGCGGGGCGGACTCGCTGGCTCTCGCCGCCGCCACCGCCTTCGTGGCGTCCCGGCTCGGCCGACCGGCCGGTCTGGTGACGGTCGACCACGGGTTGCAGGACGGGTCGGCCGAGCGGGCCGCCGCCGTCGCCGAGTGGGCCGGGCGGGTCGGTTTCGATCCGGTCGAGGCGGTGCCGGTGACGGTGGCCGGCCGGCCGGGTGGCCCCGAGGCGGCAGCCCGGCAGGCCCGCTACCAGGCGTTGACGGCGGCGGCCCGGCGGCACCGTGCGGTCGCCGTCCTGCTCGGGCACACCCGCGACGACCAGGCCGAGACGGTGCTGTTGGCGCTCGCCCGGGGGGCCGGCCCGCGCGGACTGGCCGGGATGCCCGCCCGACGGGAACTCGCCGGGGTGCCGCTGCTGCGTCCAATGCTCGACGTCACCCGGGCGCAGACCCGCGACGCGTGTGCGGCGCTGGGCCTGACCCCGTGGGAGGACCCGCACAACACCGACCCGTCGTACGCCCGGGCCCGGGTCCGGGCCGACGTGCTGCCGGCACTGGTCGCCGCGCTCGGCGAGGGGGTCCTGGACAACCTGGCCCGGACGGCCCGACTGCTCGCCGCCGACACCGCCGCGCTGGACGACCTGGCCGCCGCCGCCCTCGCCGCCCCGCACCGACCCGACAGTCCCCGGTCCGACGTGCCCCGGTCCGACGTGCCCCGGTCCGACGTGCCCCGGTCCGACGTGCCCCGGTCCGAAGGGCGCCTCCCTGACGGGTCGCGTACCGGCAAGGGCTCGTCCGACGAGTTGTCACCCGACGGGTGCTGGTCGGGCGGACCGCTGTTCGGCGGGCTCCGGGTGCGCGACGGTGGGGGGTTGTCCGTCGTGGCGCTGGCCGGGTTGCCGGGCGCGGTACGCAGCCGGGTGCTGCACGCCTGGGCGCGGGAGTTGGGGGCCCCGCCCGGTGCGCTCTCCCACCGTCACGTCGACGCGTTGGACGCGCTGATCACCGCGTGGCGTGGGCAGGGCGCGACGGCGTTGCCGGGCGGGGTACGCGTTTGTCGCCGGGGTGGTCGGCTGCTGCCCGTCGACTGAGTACGTATCGGCCGGGGCGGTCGGGGGCCGGGGCGGGGTGGGGTAGGTACGGGCAAGCGAAGATCAGATTGCGGTTTCGCGTATCCGGATCGGCGTGTCGTGTCTGTTTCCGCAATCCGATCATGAGGGACCTCGCTCGCTCGCAGAACGACAGCCCGGTGGGGTGGATCGGGCACCACCGGAGCGACGGTGCCGCGCCGGGCGCGGTGGGGGAGAGGCCCCGCAGGTCCAGGGGTGGGCGGGTTCATGGTGGTGCGGTAGACAGGGCTGATGGCGTACCCCCGCAGTGCCCTGTTCGCCCCGCACGGTGCCGTCTCGACCAGCCATCCGCTCGCGGCGGCGGCGGGCCTGGCCGTGCTGCGGCGCGGCGGCAACGCCGTCGACGCGGCGCTGGCGACCGCGATCACGTTGACCGTGGTGCAGCCGCCGTCCAACGACATCGGTGGTGACCTGTTCGCCATCGTCTGGGACGGGGACCGGCTGCACGGTCTCGCCGCCGCCGGGCGGTCACCGGCGGGGCTGACCCGGGAGGTGGTGCTGGCCGCCACCGGTGGGGCGGCGGCGGAACCGGTGGCGGCGCTGGGTGGCGCGCAGGCATCCGGCCCGGCGATGCCCGCCCGGGGCTGGCTGCCGGTGACGGTGCCCGGCGCGCCGGCCGGCTGGCGGGACCTGCACGACCGGTTCGGCGTGCTGCCCTTCGCCGACCTCTTCACCGACGCGGTCGGGTACGCCGAACACGGCCACCCGGTCTCCACCGGCACCGCCGCCACCTGGGCCCGGGCGCTGGCGCAGCCGGTGCCGACGGGTGCCGAGTTCACCGAGTTCGACCGGGTCTTCACGGTGGCCGGCCGGGCGCCCCGACCCGGCGAACGCTGGCGCAACCCGGCGGCGGCCCGGACGCTGCGGCTGATCGCCGCCACCGGCGCGGAGGACTTCTACCGGGGCGCGATCGCGGCGGCGCTGGACCGGCACGCCGCCCGTACCGGTGGCTTCCTCACCGCCGCCGACCTGGCCGCCCACACCTCGACCTGGGTCGACCCGGTCAGCGTCCGCTACCGGGGGCACGAGGTGTGGGAGCTGCCGCCGCCGGGGCAGGGGCTGGCGGCGCTGCAGGCGCTGGGCGTCCTGGACGGCCTCGACCCGGCCGCCGACCCGGTGGACCGGGTACACCGGCAGGTGGAGGCGGTCAAGCTCGGCTTCGCCGACGCGCACGCCCACGTGGCCGACCCGGAACGCGTCGACGTGCCGACCGCCGGCCTGCTCGACCCGGGCTACCTGGCGGCGCGGCGGGCGCTGCTCACCGACCGGGCCGCCGACCCGGTGGCCGGCACGCCCGAGCGGGGCGGCACCGTCTATCTCTGCACGGCCGACGCGGGCGGCCTGATGGTCAGCCTGATCCAGTCCACCTACCTGGGGTTCGGTTCCCGGGTGGTGCTGCCCGGACACGGCTTCGCCCTGCAGAACCGGGGCACCGGCTTCCGGCTCGACCCGGGTCACCCCAACCTGGTGGGGCCGGCCAAGCGGCCCTTCCACACGATCATCCCGGGTTTCCTGACCCGCGACGGCGCACCGGTCGGCCCGTTCGGGGTGATGGGCGGGCACATGCAGCCGCAGGGGCACCTCCAGCTGGTCGCCGCGACCGTCGACGACGGCCGTGATCCGCAGGCCGCCCTCGACGCCCCCCGCTGGTACTGGCACGCCGGCCGGACCCTGCTGGTCGAGCCGGCGCTGGCAGCGGAGCCCGGCCTGGTCGCGGGGCTGCGCGCCCGGGGCCACGAGGTCACCGTCGCCGACGAGCCGTCCGTCTTCGGGTACGGCCAGGCGCTGTGGCGGGACCCGGCCGGCGGCTGGGTGGTCGGCGCGGAGCCCCGGGTCGACGGCGCGGCGCTGGGCTACTGATCCTCGGCGCGTCGGCTGGCGACGGGCGGCCGTGGCGGGCTCAGGCGGTGGGGACCCGGTCGCGGAAGGTGGTGCGGTAGCCCTGCGGGGTGGTGCCGACCCGGCGGGCGAAGTGGTGACGCAGGGCGGCGGCGTCGGGGAAACCCGAGCGGCCGGCGACGCTCTCCACGCTCAGCCGGGTCTCCTCCAGCAGCCGGCGCGCCAGCAGCACCCGCTGGTTGGTCAGCCAGTCGTGCGGGGTGGTGCCGGTCTCGGCCCGGAACCGGCGGGCGAAGGTCCGTGGCGACATGCCGGCGCGGGCCGCCAGCTCGTCCACGGTGGTCGGCCGGTCCAGGTGCCCCACCAGCCAGCTCAGCACCGGTTCGAGGGTGGGCGCGTCGGGGGTGGCCGGGATCGGCGCCTCGACGTACTGGGACTGGCCGCCGTCGCGGTGCGGGGGGACCACCATCCGCCGGGCCAGCCGGGTGGCGGTGACCGAGCCGTGTTCCTGGCGCACCAGGTGCAGGCAGGCGTCGATGCCGGCTGCGGTGCCGGCGCTGGTCAGCACCGGCCCGTCGGCCACGTAGAGGCTGTTGCACCGGACCCGGGCCGAGGGGTGCCGGCGTTGCAGCTCGTCGGCGTACTTCCAGTGGGTGGTGCACTCGCGGCCGTCCAGCAGGCCGGCCGCGCCGAGCACGAACGCCGCCGAGCAGACGCTGAACACGTACGCCCCCCGGTCGGCGGCGCGGCGCAGCGCGGCCAGCACCGCCTCGGGCACCTCACCCCCCTGGGTGTACGCGGGCACGGCGACCAGGTCGGCGTCGTCGACCGGAGCGAGGTCGGCGTGCGGGGTGAGCCCGAACCCGGAGGCGGTACGGACCGGGTCGCCGTCGGCGGTGCAGACGGTGAACCGGTAGCCGGGAAAGTCGTCGTCGGTGCGGTCGGTGCCGAAGACCTCGGTGAGCACGCCCAGCTCGAAGACGGCCACCTGGTCCAACGCGATGACGGCCACCGATCGAATCATGTGACGAGGGTAACCGGAAACGTGGCAGGAAATCGAGGGTACCTGGCATGACTGCCACTGTCCCGGCCCGGACCGGGGGCGGAAACTGGGATGAGTCCGGTGCGCACCGGCGGCGAAAACCACCCAGATCGCGAGAAAGCGAGCGCCGCCATGCAGTTCCTGTTGTTCCTGCTCTTCCTCGCCGCGCTGACCGCCGCCTCGGCGTTCGGCCTCACCGCCGACACCCGCGACTCGGCCGACTGGAAGCCCACCGAGGAGGGCCGCCGCTGGCGGTCCCGTGCCTGCTGAGGTGATTGATTCCGTTGTGCCGGAAAACTCGGGGCGGGACCGCGCCAAAAGGGGCGGCCCCGCCGACGCGGGCCCTCCGGCGTACGGCAGGCTAGGAGCATGGCTGACGGCTCCTGGTACGACGCCGACATCGATCACGTGATCATCTCCGAGGCGCAGATCCGCGAGAAGACGGCGGAGCTGGCCAAGCAGGTCTCGGCGGACTACGCCGGGGTCACCGACGGACTGCTGCTCGTCTGCGTCCTCAAGGGCGCGGTCATGTTCATGGCCGACTTCGCCCGCGCACTGGGCCGGCAGGGCCCGCCCGTCGAGCTGGACTTCATGGCCATCTCCTCCTACGGCCAGGGCACCACCTCCTCCGGCGTGGTGCGCATCCTCAAGGACCTCGACCGGGACATCGCCGGCCGGCACGTCGTGGTGGTCGAGGACATCGTCGACTCCGGTCTGACCCTGTCCTGGCTGCTGCGCTACCTGGAGTCCCGGTCGGCCGCCAGCGTCGAGGTGGTGGCCCTGTTCCGCAAGCCCGACGCGGTGAAGGTCACGGTGCCGGTCAAGTACGTCGGCTTCGACATCCCCACCGAGTTCGTGGTCGGCTACGGCCTCGACTTCGGCGAGCGCTACCGCGAACTGCCCTACGTCGGGGTGCTCAAGCCCGAGGTCTACGCCCGCGCCTGAACTCCGCTCGTATCGGTAGTCATCGAGCAGACGTTCAGCGGGCTCCCAGGCAGTCCGACTACCGTGGGTACCGGTGGCGTGGGACATCTCCGCGCCCGGCACCCCGACCCGCGTGACCGGGCGGTCGACGGAGCCGGTGCGCACGTTCCCCGTCACGCCGGCTGAAACCCCGGTTCGCCGTACGCGTAACCGCAGGGCCCGCGAGCTGGCTCCCCGCGTGCGACGGGGCGGTGAGTGTGCCCGACTGCGGGGCTCGCGAGCTTGCTCCTCGCGTGCGGGAGGGCTACGAGTGTGCCCGACTGCGGGGCTCGCGAGCTTGCTCCTCGCGTGCGGGAGGGCTACGAGTGTGCCCGACTGCGGGGCTCGCGAGCTTGCTCCTCGCGTGCAGGAGGGCTACGAATGTGCCCGACTGCGGGGCTCGCAAGCTCGCTCCTCGCGTGCACGGTGTACCGTCGAATGACCGCGGTGCGGCAGTTCGCGCGCCTCGGGGTCGAGGCCGGCCCGCACGGCGGCTCGACGCCGCCCCCGGCGGCGACACCATTCAGACGGTCAGGACGTCGATCAGGAGGATGCGGGCGCCCCGGCGCTCGACAACAGTATGGAACGTACGCGTTTCTTCCGCCGACCGGTGGTCTGGATCATCCTGGTCATCCTCGGCGCCGTTGTGCTCAGTCAGCTGTTCACCGCTGGTCCCAGCTACCACCGGGTGGACACTTCCGTTGCGCTCGACCAACTGCACACCGCCAAGATCAACAAGGTCGTCTTCCAGGACAAGGAGCAGACGCTCCAGCTCAACCTGGCCGAGAAGACCAAGTTCGGTGACACCACGACCGACCGGATCGAGGCCCAGTTCCCCTACCAGGCCGGCGAGCAGGTCTGGAACGAGGTGCTGGAGGCCAAGGCGGCCAACCGGGTCACCGGCCCGGCCGACGCCAAGGTGTCGTCCGACAGCATCTGGGTGAGCCTGCTGGTCAACCTGCTGCCGATCGCGCTGCTCGTGCTCCTGCTGCTGTTCTTCATGTCGCAGATGCAGGGCGGCGGCTCCCGGGTGCTCAACTTCGGCAAGTCCAAGGCGAAGATGATCACCAAGGACACCCCGAAGACGACCTTCGCTGACGTCGCCGGGGCCGAGGAGGCGGTCGAGGAACTCCACGAGATCAAGGACTTCCTCCAGAACCCGGCGAAGTACCAGGCCCTGGGTGCCAAGATCCCGAAGGGCGTGCTGCTCTTCGGTCCACCCGGTACCGGTAAGACGCTGCTGGCCCGCGCCGTAGCCGGCGAGGCCGGGGTGCCGTTCTACTCGATCTCCGGCTCCGACTTCGTCGAGATGTTCGTCGGTGTCGGCGCGAGCCGGGTCCGGGACCTCTTCGAGCAGGCCAAGGCGAACGCCCCGGCGATCGTCTTCGTCGACGAGATCGACGCCGTCGGCCGGCACCGTGGCGCCGGCATGGGCGGCGGCCACGACGAGCGGGAGCAGACCCTCAACCAGCTGCTCGTCGAGATGGACGGCTTCGACACCAAGGGCGGGGTCATCCTGATCGCCGCCACCAACCGGCCGGACATCCTCGACCCGGCGCTGCTGCGGCCGGGCCGGTTCGACAGGCAGATCCCGGTCGACGCCCCCGACATGGAGGGCCGCAAGGCGATCCTGCGGGTGCACGCCAAGGGCAAGCCGTTCACGCCCGACGTCGACCTCGACGCGGTCGCCCGGCGTACCCCCGGTTTCTCCGGTGCCGACCTGGCCAACGTGATCAACGAGTCGGCGCTGCTGACCGCCCGCAAGGAACAGCGGGCGATCACCAACGACTCGCTGGAGGAGTCGATCGACCGGGTGATCGCCGGGCCGCAGCGCCGGACCCGGGTGATGAGCGACCAGGAGAAGAAGATCACCGCGTACCACGAGGGTGGGCACGCGCTGGTCGCCTGGGCGCTGCCGCACGCCGCGCCGGTGCACAAGGTGACCATCCTGTCCCGGGGACGCTCGCTGGGGCACACCCTGGTCCTGCCGACCGAGGACAAGTACACCCAGACGCGGGCCGAGATGATCGACACCCTGGCGTACGCCCTGGGCGGCCGGGCCGCCGAGGAACTCGTCTTCCACGAGCCCACCACCGGGGCCGGCAACGACATCGAGAAGGCCACCCAGTTGGCCCGCGCGATGATCACGCAGTACGGCATGAGCTCGAAGCTCGGCGCGATCAAGTACGGCACCAGCGGGGACGAGCCGTTCCTCGGCCGCAACATGGGCCACGAGCGGGACTACTCCGACTCGGTCGCCGCCGAGATCGACGGCGAGATGCGGGCCCTGATCGAACTGGCCCACGACGAGGCCTGGGAGATCCTGGTGGAATACCGGGACGTCCTGGACAACATGGTCCTGGAGCTGATGGAGAAGGAGACGCTCTCCACCGCCGACATGGCCCGGATCTGCTCCCGGGTGGTCAAGCGCCCGCCGATGGCCCCGTACAACGGCTTCGGCAAGCGCCTGCCCTCCACCGAGCCGCCGGTGCTCACCCCGGCCGAGAAGGAGAAGCTCAAGGCGCAGGCCACGGCCGACGGCATCTCCGTCGGCGGGGCCACGAACAACTCGGACGGTCTGCACTGAACACCGACGCCGCGGCCAGCCCTGACAACCCGGGGCTGGCCGCCTCGTCCACCGAGCCCGGCGACGAGACGTTGGACTACGTCGCCGCCCGGCTGATCAGCGGCAAGCTCAACGGTCGCCCGATCGAGGACACCATGGACCTCGGTCGGATCGAGAAGGCGGTCCGCGAGATCCTCATCGCGGTCGGCGAGGACCCCGACCGGGACGGCCTCCAGCAGACCCCGGCCCGGGTCGCCCGCGCGTACGCCGAACTCTTCGCCGGCCTGCGGGTCGACCCCTCCCAGGTGCTCAGCACCACCTTCGAGGCCAACCACGAGGAGTTGGTGCTCGTCCGGGACATCGACGTGATGAGCCTCTGCGAGCACCACCTGCTGCCGTTCCGGGGCAGCGCGCACATCGGCTACATCCCCGGCCCCGACGGCCGGATCACCGGCCTGTCCAAGCTGGCCCGGCTGGTCGAGGTCTTCGCCCGCCGCCCGCAGGTTCAGGAGCGGCTGACCTCGCAGATCGCCGACCTGCTGATGAGCAAGCTGCAACCGCGTGGCGTCATCGTGATACTGGACTGCGAGCACATGTGCATGGCGATGCGCGGCATCCAGAAGTCCGGTGCCAAGACCATCACCTCGGCCGTGCGGGGCGTGCTCCAGCACGACGCGAAGTCCCGCGCCGAGGCGATGTCGCTGATCATTCCCCGCTGAGCCGCTGAGCCGCTGAGCCGCTGAGCCGCTGACCCGCTGACCCGCTGACCCGCTGACCCGCTGACCCGCGACGCGTGGGGCGGCACCGGTCAACCGGCCAGCAGCGCCAGCGTGATTCCGGCGGCGGTCACCACCGCCGGGATCAGGCAGGTCAGCAAGCCCAGCCGGGGCGTACGGTCCCACCGGCCGTCCGGCCCCGGCGGGAACAGCCGGCCCACCCCCACCCAGCCCGCCGCGAACGCCGCCGCCGGCATCGGCAGACCCACCAGCAGCGCCGCCACGACCACCGGCCCGGTGCCGAGGGTCACCAGGAGCAGCAGCTGCACCAGGGGCACGACCAGCGCCAGCGGACCGTACACCAGCAGGTTGCGCAACCGGGGCGGCCAGCCCGCAGGGCGCAGCGAACCGCGCGCCGCCAGCGCCGCGTCGGCACCCTCCGCCCAGCCCTGCGCCTTGCGCAAGCCTGCCAGCACCGCCGCCGGGCCACCCACCATCGCCCGGGTCGCCTCGGCCAGTTCCGGTGGCGTCGGGGTCAGCGAGATCGCCGGTACGCCCAGCTCGCGCAGCCGGGCCTGCTGCGGCGTCAGGCGGGCGCGCACCTCGGTCAACTCGGCGCGCGCCGCCTCCACCGCCCGGGCCTGTGCCGCTGCGGCCGTCGCCGCGCCCCGGCGTACCCCGTCGAGCTGACGGGCGGCGGCCAGGTAGTCGGTCCAGGCGGCGGCCACCGACGGGGTCGGCTCGCCCCCGGCCCGCTGCCGGACCGGGGCCACCGTCACGGCGTCGTCGATGCTCACGGCCGAGGCTCCTCGCAGCTCGTCACGCCCGGTCCTCCTCGCGGTCGGTCACCTGCGGTCCTCCCGAGGGTCGGTCCCGCAAGCCGCACGTCGCGGCCGGAGCCGCGTGGCCGTCCTGCCCGGCCGGCTCCGCGCGGGCCGCCCTCGGGGCCGCTCGTGCCGGCCCCGTCGTGGACGGTCTGCGCGCGGACCCCGTCGTGGATGGTCTCCGCGCATGTCCCGTTGTGGGCGGTCTCCGCGCGGGCCCCGCCATGGCCGATCATGCCGGGTCCGCCTCGTCGGCGAACGGCACCAGGACCGTGCCCCGGTCGTCGGTGCTGTCCCAGAGGACCACCCGGGCCGGCCGGGGACGCCACTGCACCGGATGCCCGAAGAGCGAGGCGAGCTGCGCACCCGGCACGTCGACCGTCGCGACCGCGGCCAGCTTCCCGACCTCGCCGTCGGGCTCCACCAACCCGGCCAGCGGCGGTACCGTCCGCCACCAGCCCAGCAGGTGGCGACCCGCCGGCGGGCCCTCCCGCAGCAGCGCACGCAGCCGGTCCGGCGGCAGCTCCTCCGTCGAGGGTACGTCCACCCCGAACACCACCAGGTAGGTCGGACCGGAACCCGGGACTCCGGCCAGCAACCCCGGCCCGTCCACCGTCGACACCCGGTGGCGCTCACCCAACTCGGCGGCGAGCGCGGCGGCCAGCGGCGCGGACCCCTCGGCCAGCGGCGCGAGCACGAACTCCGCGCCGCCCGGCGGATGGTGCGCGGCGGTGCTGCGCGCGGCCGTCGCCAGCAGCGTCGCCGCCGCCGGACCCGGCCCGAGGACAGCCAGGTTGCGGCCGGCCACCGGGCCCAGCGGCACCGCCACGGTCGTCCGGGCCACGTCGACCGCCCGGCCCAGCAGCGCCGCCGGCGCCCCGCACCGGCCGGCAACGGCGGCGCGCATCCGGGGGTCGTTGCCCAGCAACGGCCGGGCCCAACCCGCGAACACCACAGGCGGTACGGCATCCTCCGGCCGTGCCGCGAACAGCCGGTGCCGCAGCTCCTCGACCACCTCCGGAGCGTCGTGCGGGTCGGGGAACCGGACCAGCCGCTCGTGCCCACGCGTCGCGCCACGTGGGCCGCCCAGACCACCGGCGGTGTTGACCACGGCACTGCCCACCGCCAGACCGGCGGCGGCGTCGTTGGTCGGCATCAGCACCGCACTGCCGCCGGCAAGCGCCACCCGCACCGGGAACTGCCCCAGCACCGAGTCCCGGGGTGCCGCTCCCGCGCCGACGCCGAGGTCACCCGCGCCGGCCAGCACCAGGTGCACGCCGTACCCGCGACCCGACCTGGCCAGCCCGTCCAGGCGGGCCAGCACCTCGGCGGCCACCGGTTCCCGGTCCGACAGCAGCAGCGGAAAGTTGTCGATGACACAGACGACGCGCGGCAGCACCTGATGGTCACGCAGCTCGGCGAAACGATGGCCGCCGATCCGCGCCGCCACCTCCTCCCGGCGGTGGATCTCCGCCGCCAACTGGTCGAAGAGGTCCCGAACGTACTCCGGGTCGGCGGCCATCCCCGCCGCGCGGACCTGAGGCACCCACGACCTGTCCCGCCGGGTCTGGAGGAACTCCACGAACGACTCCCCGGCACCCAGGTCCACCAGGTACAGGGCCAGCTCGTCCGGGCCGTAACGGGCGGCCAAGCCGAGCAGCGTGTTGGTCAGGAAGGCCGCCCGGTCCGCATCCGACCGACCGCTGACCAACCAGTGCGGGGTCAACTCGGTGAAACCCACGGTGACCGGCCGGCCGCCGGCGTCGCCCACCGTGGTGGACAGGCCGTCGACCGAGGAGGACGCCCAGAGTGACGCGTCCCCGGGCGGCAGCAGTTCGGCGAGGCCCAACCGGGAGCCCGCCTCGATCTGGTCGGCCAGCCGACGACAGACGGCGTCGATCAGCTCCGCGCCGGGGTCCTCGTCGACGAGGACGGGACAGTTCAGACCACCCGGCGCATCGGTGCCCGGCCCGCTGTACGGGCTGCCCGGCGGATCACCCAGCAGCGCGTACGAGGTGCGCAGCCGTACCGGGGTGGCCTGTGGCAACGGCGGCCGGGCCGCCGGCCAGCCGGCGACCACCAGGTGCAGCCCGGCACCCCGGCCCCGTTCGGCGAGCGCCACGATCCGGTCCAGGTCACTCGACGCCGTCGACCCGGGCAGCCCGGCGATCACCAGCAGCAGCGTCCGGTCGTGTCGGCGGGGTCGGCCGGCCCCCGGGGAGACCCACTGCTCGGCCTCGGCGAGCACCGCCCTCAGCCCGGCCACGTCCGTCGCCGCAGGCGGGAACAGTCCGGCGTCGGCCAGCGCGGTGAACGGGGCGAAGACGGCCCCGTTCCGGGGGTTCGTCGTCCCACTGTGCTGCGGTGCGGTGCTCGCGTCGGCGGCGACGTTCTGGGGGGCGGCCCCTGTGGTGCGGGCTCTGCTGATGTCGGATCGCCCGGCACGGGCTTGTTCCGCGCCAGCCTTGCTGGTGCTGGTGCTGGTGCTGGTGCCGACGGTGGCCGGGCTGGCGGTGGCGTCGGCGGTGCCGGGTCGGGTGCCGGTGCTTGCGGTGCCCGCTGTGGAGCTGCCGTCGACGCCACGGACCAGGAGGCACCCCGCCGGAGTGGCCGCCAGCAGACGCAGCAACACGGCCCGGACGAGACCCGCCACCCGGGTGTCACGCACGTCCACGTCGAGGGTCAGGTGCGCCGAGCCGAGCAGCGGCACCAGCGCCGGGAAGCGCGCATCCTCCAGCGGGGCCCCCGTCCCGATCCGGACGAAGGGCGGATGCCCCTCACCACACGGCGTGTGCACCGACAGGTCCGTCAAGGCGTCCCCGGCCCAGCCCGGGGCGAGGAGGGTGGCGGCGTGCCGCAGCCGGTCCGCCAGCTCGTACTGGCGGCGTTGGTCGGCGGGGGCGGGACGGATCTCGTCGAGGACCGTAGCGGCAGCGGCGACGGTCGCGGCGGCCCGGCGGTGCAGGGCTGCGGCGCGGTTCGTGCGAGCCTTCGGACCGGCCACCGCGTCCACCCCTCTTTCCGAGGTGCTCCACCCCGCTGTTCGCGACGGGAAGCCTCCCCGACTGCAGACCGTATCCCAGCCCCGGCCACTCCTCCGGGAAGCGCGGCGGCGATGCGCCGGGCTTGTCGCACATCGCGGTGAACTCTCACCTCCCGGGGTCGTCCTGTCACGATCCGCAGCCTTCGGGGCATTGGGTACGGAGCGTCCAGCCGATAGCCTCAGGGGGTGGAATCAGTGCAGCCCCCCGCCGGTTCCCAGGTGTCCCGAGTACCGGCGCAGCGGACCCCACCGGAGCACTCGGCTCCCCCTGCGCCGCTGCCGGCACCGCAGCGTCCACCCCGTCGGCTCCGGACCGTCCTCACGGTCGTCGCCGGGGTGCTGGCGTTGCTCTGCGTCGGCGGCGGGATCACCGGCTACGTGCTGTACGAGCGGGCCGCCACCCCGGATCGCAGCGCCCCGGACGTCGTAGTCGACAACTATCTCCGTGAGTTCTTGGTCAACGAGAACGACACGCGCGCCAGTCTTCTCGTCTGCAACGAAAGCTCGGATGGGTTAGCGGCGCTTCGTGCGCTTCGCGATGACCTACGTGATCGAGAGCGCCGTTTCTCAGCTACCCTCACCGTAAGTTGGGGTGCACTCTCAGTACAACAAGATGGCGAAACCGCTCAGGTGGAAACCGATCTGATTCTCTCGGCTGCCGTGGATGGTATTTCGCAGAGTGATCGCCAGCGTTGGCATTTTCAGACTCGCCTGGGCGAACATTGGACAGTCTGCACGGCGAACAAGGTCGGTTGAGACTATTCGATCCACAGCAGGTGGACGGGGATTTCCATAGTGGTGGGCGGCTGTCCGCGCCAGGCCCAGCGGTACCACTCCAGTTCCGGCGTGACCCGGACACAGATGTCGCCATCGGCACCGGAGTAGGACTCGGTCACCGCGCGTAGATCGCGGTGTTCGACGGCGTCCTCGACGTGGACCACCCGTCGTCCGCTCACCGCGTCGGTCTCGAAGACCGGGGTGGGGGCGCGGTGTGTCGGCCCGTCCAGCGAGACGAGCTGGATCCCCTGTTCCCGCACGGGCCCGGTAGGCGCAGGCCGGTCACCCAGGGTCTCCACCCAGACCCGCTCCACGGGGACGAGCGGGGCGAAGACCTCCACCTGGTCGGCCTCCGCCCGGTACCACTCGTGCTCGGGGATGACCGGCACATAGGTACGGCTGCCCTGTACCACCCGCTCGTCGGCGCGCAGGTCCCCGCGCCAACCGAGGCCGGGGAGCCCGACGAGGACCCGCCGGCCGCGCAGCTCCACCCGACCGGTGGCGGGAACGATCTCGACCGGTCGTGGTGGAAGTGGCGCCCAGTCGGGCTGGCCGGCGAACGGGTCCGGCAGTGGTCCGCTCATCGGGGCGACAGCCTCATGCCGAACCGTTCAACGGCGCACCACGCTGTCGCATGAACGGCACCGGGTTGATGCCGCCGGAGAAGCTGCGGTTGCTGTCGACGTGCACCTCGAAGTGCAGGTGCGGGCCGGAGGAGTTGCCACTGCTCCCGACCAGACCGATCACCTCCCCGGCCTTGACGAGCTGCCCGGGGACCACCCGGGGCTTTTCGATCATGTGGCAGTACCGGGTGATGAAGCCGCCGGCGTGCAGGATGTCGACGAACCACCCGCACCCTCCCTTGCCCGGGAAACCGTCGACGTCACAGTTGCGATTTCCACGGTGGTCGGGATCGCAGCGGGCCACCAGCACCCGCCCGGTGGCGGCGGCGTGGATCTCGGTTCGCTTGCGGGCACCGATGTCCACGCCGTTGTGTCGCGGTCGGCTCGCCGTCCGAAAGCCGGAGCCGACCCCGCCGTCGATCGGCGCGGTCCAGCCGGAGGCGGCGATGGCGCGGGCGGAGGCGCGGTCGCACACCGCCCGCTCCGCGATCTGGACCGTGCGGGCAGCCCCACCGGCGAGTGCGTTGACGATCTGACTGGCGACGTCCTCGTGTTTCGCGTACGCGTCGGGGTAGGCGCTGATCTGCACCTTCTGCGCGGCCCGGGTCAGGGGCATCCGCTCCCAACCGTCGATCTTCACCAGCTTCTCGTAGAACTTGCGGGCCGCATAGTCGGGGCTCATCCGTTGGGTGACGCTGCCCCAGCCGGCCCGCTGCTGGAACAGACCGAGAGAGTCGTGGTCAGAGCCGACACCCTCGTTCGGAATGCCGCGGGAACCGGCGACGGTGCTGTTGGACAGGTTGCGCAGCGCTGACTCCTGCATCGCCGTCGCCACCGCTATCACCCAGCCCCGCGGTGGCACCTTCATGTCCTGACCGACCTTGATGATGACTGCGGCATTACGCATCTGACTGGCCCCGTACGCGGACATCCGGGGCATCTTGCCGGTGACGTTGACGCGGTGCTCGTCATCGCACTGCTGCTCGTCCGACACCAGGGTCTCCTGGTCGCCGCCGAGGTTGGTCAGGAAGAACGCGGCACTGCCGCCCCCGCAGCAGAGCAACGCGAGAGCGCCGGTCAGTGCAGCGGCGACGGCACCCACCCGAATCCGGCGGCGTGGGCCACCACTCGGTGGCAGTTCGGCAGTCATTCCCGCTCCCAGTCCACGGCATCCACCAACCAGCGGCCGTCGGGGGCGACCAGTTCCAGCCGCAGCTGTCCACCCTCCAACGGAACCAGAACTTCCGTGAAGACCGCCGTCCGAGGTCGCAGCGTCGGAGTACCGGCGATCTTGACAGCAGGCACCCCGGCCGGGTCGGCACCGGTCAACTTCTCGGTGAGTTCCGGCGTCGACAACGGCCGCAGGGCCGCCTGCCACTGCTCCGCAGTGATGGTGGACCCGCCCAACCAGGCGGTGGTGAACCGGGTCGCCGTCTGCTCGGGGGTCAACTCCCCGGGCCGGGTACGCGGTGACTCCGGGACCGGGGTGGCGATGACCCCGTCGTCGCCCTCCTCTGGATCGACGGTCGTGATCGGTTCCCGTGGGCGGCTGCTGAGGCCCGCTGTGAGGTCGTCGGGACCAGACACCAGGCGAGCCGTACCGATCACCCCGAGGACCAGCACGGCGATCACGAGCGCAATGCCGAGCCGCGACCGGATGAGTCGCGTGAAGAGGAGTTCGACCGCTCGCCGCATCGCGTCACCTCGCCTCGGAGCGTATACGAGGGCTGGGCTTCACGGGTGTCGGTGCCGGCGCGGAGTCGGGTCGGTAGACCACGAAGGACGGAGTTTCCTCCGGCACGTCCGGCTCGGTCCAGCTCGCCGGGCGGCGTCGGGGGCGGGGTGCGGTCGTGGGCCGGTTGCCCTCCCGCGTCGGCGGCTTCGCCTCGGTCTCGTCGGCACGTTCGCGCCCATCCGGGCGTTCCCGCTGTGCCGGCGTGCTGACGGTCGAGTGGCTCGGGTCCTCCCGCCTGGCCTCGGGCCGCAGGGTGGCCGGTTCCAACGCGGCACCGCGCCCCCGGGTGAGCTTCGGCTCGGCCGTACCCCCCGGCTCGGCCACGTCGAGTCGGGCGGCAACGCGCATGTCCCGGAAGAACCGGCGGTGCCACGACCCGGCCGAGCCGACCGCCTCACTGCTGTCCTTGCCGCCGAGCTGGGTGATCCTCCGGTAGGGCCGGAGCAGTAACCAACCGACCACACCGCAGAGCCAGACCAGCACCACCTGGAGCCAGCCCGGCAGGGTCGAAGTGCTCATGATCAGGTCCACGGCGAACAGGTAGATCGCCGCTCCGGTACCGAAGATGGCGATGTTGAACACGGCAGCGACCACGGCGTTCGCGAGCCGTCGCAGCCCGGCGCTGGCCGGGCGGAGCAGGCCGATCGTGCCCAGGATCGGTGCGGCGATCACCGCCCACCGGAAGATCATGAAGCCGAGCAGCACCAGCAGCGAGGCGGTCAGGTCGAACATGGCGAAGAGCAACGCGGCGAGGACCGCGATGAACCCGGAACCGATCCGGTCCATGTCCCTGCTGCCCTGGAGGTACTCGTATGCCTCAGGATCCTCGGTCTTGATCTGCTCGGCGACCGTCATCCACTGCTGCTGTTTGGCCTTGATGGTGGCGTCGCGGGTGGCGGGATTCTCCCGGAGCTTCTCGGCCTCCTCCCAGGAGAGCGACTTCGCATCGTAGAGGGCCGCCCCGTACTTCTTGGCCGTCTCGCTGTCCGCCGAGCCCAGGACCCCGCGCAGCCAGTTGCGGTACAGCATTGACTCGGTGGCGGTGTCACTGGCGCGCACGGCCGGGGGGCGCTTGTCGACACATGCATCGGGATTCGGCAGCACGCACTTGTCTGGTGGAATGTCTCGTGTCGCTGGCCCGACGGCGTCATGGACGACGCCCAGTGACGTGATGAGAGTGCCGTCGGCGATGTTGGCGGACTTCACCGGCCAGGCGGCCAGTGCGGTCACCGCGACCATCACCAGCAGGGCCCAGCCTGCGGTGGTCATCGCGTTGCTCATGTCCGACTGGCGGGAGCGCCAGAGCAGGTAGAGACCCACCACACAGAGCGTCACGATGCCGAAGACGCTGAACACCTTCTGGTAGACGGCCTTGGTCGCCTTCTCGACCAGCGGGTCGGCCCAGTTCCACATCGACCGGGGGTCCCAGGCGCGTTCCCGGAGCGCGTTCGAGGCACCCACCACGGCGGTGGCCATCATCAGTTCGCCGTTGGCGACGGTGGTGGTGAACTTGTAGTCCGGATGCAGGACGGTGGAGGCACAGCCTCCCTCCACGTCGTACGTGTTGAAGCTGTAGCCGCCGTAGCCGTAGTCGCTGTAGAAGCCTTTCGGTCCGGGGAGCTTCGACGAGTCGGGGCGGGAGGCGAACCAACCCGCCAGACCGGAGTCCGGGGCCGACGGTACCGGCGGCTTACGGCAGTCCACCTCCGTCTCGCTGACCTGCTTGAGCTTGGCGACGCAGGCGCGGAAGTCGGCCTGCCACTCCTTGGTGGTGCAGAGATCGGCAGCCGCCTGTGCCGTCAGGGTGGCCTGCGCTGTGACGGGGGTACGGGCGTACGCCGGTGTGGCCCCGACCACCGGCCAGGCGATCGTGGCACCGGCGAGTACGCCGAGTGCGAGGAGGAGCGCCGTGATCCGTGCCCGGGCCCTCGCCATTGTCACGCCTCCAGATCAGCCAGGACGGTCGGCAGTATCCCGGCGGCCTGGGCGACCGCGGCGGGGGTGGTGTCGAGGTGATCCAGCAGCCCCTCGACGTACGACACGTCGACCCGGACCTTCTGCACCCGGCCGTCCACGTCCCGCATGACGAACTCGCGGAAGCCGAGCCGGGTGGCGGAGGTCGTGTCGACGGCGGACAGGGAGGCCAGGGTGGCCTCGTAGCCGTCGTCGACCGGCACCCGGAGCAGCCGGAGCGCCTCGGAGGCGATCTCGGTGTCCTCGGCGATGCGGCCGACGAAGACGGTGGAGACGAGGTTCTGGACGTCGAGGCCGAGGATGTCCTTCGGGTTCTGCGAGGCGACCAGTGCGGCGAGGTTCCACTTGCGGGAGTCGCGGGCGAGGCGGACCAGGAAGGACCGGCCGGAGCGCCAGCCCTCCATGAAGTGCGCCTCGTCCAGGCCGACGAGTTTGCGCGAGGACATCGACCCGCCGTAGCAGCGGCGGACGGCGAGGCGGTGCGCGGTGTGCAGCATCGGCAGCGCCAACGCCTCCTCGGCCGACCAGTACTCGCGTTCGATCTTGAGGTCGGGCAGGCGCAGGCCGGCCATGGTGATCACGGTGAGCGCCGCCCCCGCGCCGAGCAGTCCCTCCGGCGGGCGGCCGAAGAAGAGCATGGCCAGGGGCATCTCGGCGGTGTCGAGCAGCAGATGGGCCAGTTCCCGGCCGGCGTCGTCGTCGAGCCCCTGCAGGCAGGTGACCACGTCGTCCAGGGTGGACGTCTCCTCGGCCGGCACCTGGCGTACCGCGTGCCGGAACAGGGTGGCGGTGGACGCCTCCCGGGCCACCTGCGGCGGCACCAGCATCATGCAGATGTCCTGCACCAGCATGCGTCGTTCGGCCCGGGCGTTGGAGACGGCGATCTCGAACTCCCGGTCGCCCGCCGCCCCCGAGGTGAACTCGCTGCGCAGCGGGGTGGGGATGAGCGCGTACGGGGCCAGCGTCCCCGGCTCCGAACCGGTCAGGTTGAGCACCCGGGCGTACGGCTTGAGCTCCGGCATGGCGCAGAGCCGGGCCAGCGGCCCGGACGGGTCGAGCAGGGTGACCTGCACGCCCCGCCGGGCGGCGAGGTAGCCGAGCGCGCCGAGCAGGGTCGACTTGCCACCACCGGGTTCGGCGACGAAGACGGCGAGCCCGGAGCGCTCGCGTACCTCCATCGGGAAGTGCAGGTCGAGGAAGACCGGCCGGCGGCAGGTCCCGGCGGTACGTCCGATCAGGTCGCCCCGACGGTCGCCGACGGTCGACGCGGCCTGGGGGAGCGCGGCGGCCAGCAGTGGCACCGGCATCCGGCGGACGTACCCGGTGTTGGCGATCGGCTCGCCGGGGATGAACTCCCGGGCCAGCCAGTCCTGGTTCTTCGGGTGTTGCAGGGAGATGCGTAGTTCCCGGGAGTAGAGCTGGATGAGCCGGCGGGCCCGTTCCATGCACTCCTCGCGGGTCCGGCCGCCCACGGCGATCCGGTGCCAGCCGTGTGCCCGGGCGGAGTCCACCGGCAGGCCGGTGGTCATCTCGTCGCCGATCACCAGTGCCCGCTTGGCGAGCCGTTCCAGCTCGGGCGGGGCGTCGATGCCGTGCTCGGCGTAGTCGAGCTGCTGCGACCGGATCATCCGCAGCCGGTGTTCGAGGTTACGGAAGGAGTCGCCGGAGCCGAGGATGTCGACCCGGGTGGAGATCTCCATGGGCCAGGGCAGCCGCTCGTGGAAGTGCAGCCATGGCTCGTGCCGTTCGGGGATCTCCAGCGGCTCCATCCGGCCGACCGCGAGCACGGCCACGTGCCGTTCCTCGCCGGTCATCCGGTTGACCAGCTTGACGGTGGTGCCGTACGGGGTGCGGTAACGCTCGACCTGTTCGGTGAGGGCGAGCAGGTCACCGCGTTCCCACCGGCCGTTGGTCACCGGGGAGAGGGCACCGGGCGGGGCCATGCACAGCGCCACCGAGCGGTAGAGCAGCCATTCCAGCTCCTGCGCGGTGACCCGCCGGCCCCGCATGCCGAAGCTGCCCAGCACCTCGTCGAACTGCTCGACGGTACGCCCCAGCTTGCGGCGTTCACCGTCGGCGGTGCCCTTGCCGAAGGCGCGCAGCAGACGTTCGGTGAGGGAGTCGCCCAGGGAACGACGGGCGAAGGTGACCCCCAGGTAGGTCTGCCCCTCGGCGTGGTTGACCGACATCAGGTGCTGCTGCGCGGCGACCAGGTGGTCGGCCCAGCCCGGCGTGCCGGGGACGTCGGGCAGTGGCGACGCGGTGTGCGCGTCGATGGTGCGGGCCCACTCGTCGGCGGGGAACGGCCGGGTGGTGCGGCGCAGGTGCAGCCGGAACCCGGCCAGACCGGCGTACTGCTCGGAGATCGCGGAGAGCAGCGCCTCGCGTTCGGCGTCCGGGCGGAACGCCCAGCGCACCTCGGGGAGCCAGTACCAGGCGGTGACCGTGTTGGGGGTGAACGTCAGGTGCCCGGCGATCTCGGTGATGGCCAGCTCGATCGACGGGTCCCGGTCCCCGAATTTGATCTTCGGTGGGCGTACCCGGACCGGCTTGGTCGCGGCGGTGCGGCGGCTCGCCGCACGTTCCCGGGGCGTGGCCAACTCCCGGGAGCCGGGGTCCGCCGGCGCGGGCCGGTCGGAGTCGACGGTCGCGGGCCGGGCCGGTTCGGCGGCCAGCGCGCCGGCCGGGGCCACCACGGCCTCCGCCCGGATCGGCTCGACGTCCTCCGGCCAGGCCGGCTCGACGGGTTCGGGCCAGGCCGGGGTCGGGGTCGCCGCCGGGGTGGGTCGGGGCCGGGGGGTCAGGGTCGCATCCCGCCGGGACTGGCCGGCGTTCTCCCGCCGCGCCTGCTCGGCGGGAGAACGCCGGCCCCGCTCCGCCGTCTCGCGCCGGGCCGCCTCGGCCGCGTCCCGTCGGGCCTGCTCCGCGGCTTCCCGGCGGGTCTGCTCGGCGGCCTCGCGTTCGGCCCGAGCGACCGCCTCGCGGTGTGCCGCCTCCGCCGCCTCGCGTTCGGCCCGTACCACCGCCTCGCGGTGTGCCGCCTCCGCCGCCTCGCGGCGGGCCGCGTCCGCCGCCGCCTGCTCGGCGGCTTCCCGGCGGGCCCGCTCGGCGGCCTCGCGTCGGGCACGGTCGGACGCCTCCCGGGCCCGTTCGGTGGCCTCCCGGCGGGCGCGTTCGGCCGCCTCCCGCGCGGTGAGCGGTTCGCCGGTGTCCCGGGGGAACGGGTCGGTGGGGACCCGGCGCGGTGCCCGCTGCGGCGCCTCGGCCGGACGGTCGCCGGTCGGGGCCGACGTCGACCGGTCACCCTGCTGGTGCGGGACCCGGGTGCGCGTGGTCGGCGGGGCCGCCTCGATGGCCGCCGCCGGTGCCTGCGCCTCGATGGCCGGCGGCGGGGTGGGGGCCGGTTGGTGCGGCACGGGCCGGTGCTCCCGGCCGGGCCCCCGGCGTGCGGGGGTGCCGGGTGACGGGGCGGTGCCGGGGCGGGGACCGCCACCGAAGAGGTCGAGGAAGGGGGAGTCGATGTCGGTGCCGTCACCCACCAGCATCGGCGCGGCGGGTGCCGGATCGGCCGGCGGGGTACCCCGGCCGGGGGTGGGCCGGGGAGCCTGGAACACCCCCACGCCGCCCTGTCCCGGGCCGGTGAGCAGGGACGGGTCGTACGGCTCGTCGTCCCGCAACTCCTCCTGGGGGTAGTCGAACGACCGCGCACGGTTACCGTGTGGGGCGCTGTGTCGTCCGGCCGGGAAACCCGGCGTGGAAGAGCGACTCATTCGACCGCCTCACCCGTGTGGTCCGACTGCCCGATAGGGGTACGCCCCGTCATGCCAGTTCCTCCCGGATCCTGATCCGGCTGCCGACCAGGCGGGGGTCCCGCAGCTCGGCGGCCGGTTCCCGGGTGCGTCGCCAGTCGGTGAGCGCGGTGCGGATGACCATCCGCGCCGGCCGGTCCGGGTCGACGTACCGGAAGATGAACGAGGTGCTCACGATGGCGAGCGCGATCTCCCAGGCGGGGAAGAGCTCGACCTGCAGCGTGAACAACCAGTGGATGAACATGTAGAGGGGTACGAGCAGCATGAACAGTCCGTACTGGGCGTACGGGAGGTGGACCGGAAGGGTGTAGCCGGGCGGCCCGAGGTAGACCAGGCGGGCCCGGTAGATGTCGTCGTCGGTGCGCAGCCGCATGTCTCGCCCGCGCCTATTCGAAGATCAGATCGATCAGGTAGTCACCGATGAAGAAGAGTGTTGCCGCGCCGGCGATGAAGGCCAGCCCGACGATCGCGATGGCCGAGCTGGTCAGCACCTTGGAGATCTCGCCCCGGCTGGCTCGGCCGATGAAGATGACCCCGAGCACGGCGAGCAGGATGGGTGCGATCTTGCTGGCGAAGAAGGTGACGACACCGTTGGTGTCGATGCCCTTGGGGGCCGGTTCGGCGAGTGGCGTCGTCGCCAGGGTGTGCAGCACCTGTGCGACGCCGGAAGACGTCGTCTCCATCAGCTCGAAGGCGATCACTGGAACCTCCCCATAACGCGGCCGGCGGTGCCGCGGTGGTGCAGTAGGCAAGCCTGGCGGGAATGTGCTCACTGTGCACAGCGTCGATGACGCGGCGCGGGTCTCCCACCACGGAGAGTGGCGAGATTTGGGGGGATTTTCCCGCTTCGGCCCTCCCTCCAGGCTTCGCCATCTCTTGATGCTGGGCAATTCCACAGCGTACGGGCCGCCCCCCTTTGCGACAAGCCGCGAAGAGTCGACCCGATTCGACCCGGACGACCGATCGTACACCTGTTCCAACGGGCACGTCAGGGTGCTCGTGGCGGGGCTGGTGGGGGTCCCCGGAGCGCCCCCGCGCGACCGGTACCGTCTAGTCGTGACCGATCTGGTACGGGCGCAGGCCCCGGTGGTGATGGGCGTCCTCAACGTCACCCCCGACTCCTTCTCCGACGGCGGCCGGTACGCCGACCTCGACGCGGCCGTCGCACACGGTGTGCGGCTGCACGACGAGGGGGCGCACCTGGTCGACGTCGGCGGCGAATCGACCCGGCCGGGCGCCGACCGGGTCGACCCCCGCACCGAGGCGTCCCGGGTGCTGCCGGTGATCCGCGAACTCGCCGCCGCCGGGGTGCCGGTCAGCATCGACACCACCCGCGCCCCGGTCGCCGAGGCGGCCGTCGTCGCCGGGGCCGCCGTGGTCAACGACGTCTCGGGCGGGCTGGCCGACCCCGACATGGCCCGGGTGGTCCGCGACGCCGGCTGCCCCTGGGTGCTCATGCACTGGCGGGGGCACTCCCGGGGGATGCGCGAGCTGGCCAGCTACACCGACGTGGTCACCGACGTCCGGGCCGAACTGGCGAAGCGGGTCGACGACGCGCTGGCCGCCGGGGTGGCCGCCGACCGGCTGGTGATCGACCCCGGGCTCGGTTTCGCCAAGACCGCCGCACACAACTGGGAACTCAGTGCCCGCCTGCCCGAACTGCTCGACCTCGGCCTGCCGCTGCTCTTCGGCGCCAGCCGCAAGTCCTACCTGGGCCACCTGCTCGCCACCCCGGACGGCACCCCCCGGGACACCGACGGCCGGGCCGCCGCCACCATCGCCACCAGCGTGCTCGCCGTCGCCGCGGGCGCCTGGGGGGTACGCGTGCACGACGTCCGGGGCACCACCGACGCGCTCGCCGTCTGGGCGGCCACCGGCCGCCCCCGGCTCGCCGCCCCCGGCAACGACCCGGCCCCCACCGGCCGGACGGAGGGAGGAACGTGACCGACCGGATCGTCCTGACCGGACTGCGGGCCCGGGGCCGGCACGGCGTCTACGACTTCGAGCGTGCCCAGGGCCAGGAGTTCGTGGTCGACGCCGAACTCGAACTCGACCTCGCCCCGGCGGCCCGCTCCGACGAGGTGACCGACACCGTGCACTACGGCGAGCTGGCGCAGCGGCTGGTCGCGGTGGTCACCGGCGAGCCGGTCAACCTGATCGAGACGCTTGCCGACCGGCTGCTCGCGGTCTGCCTGGCCGACCCGCTGGTCGCCGCCGCCACCGTCACCGTCCACAAGCCCGAGGCCCCGATCCCGCACACCTTCGCCGACGTGGCCGTCACGATGCGGCGTACCCGGTGACCCGGGCGGTGCTGTCGATCGGCAGCAACCTGGGCGACCGGCTCGACCACCTGCGGGCCGCCGTCGCCGGTCTCGGTGACGCGGTGCTGGTGGTCTCAGGCGTCTACGAGACACCCCCGTGGGGGGACGCCGAGCAGCCGGCGTACCTGAACGCGGCGGTCATGGTCGCCGACCCGGCGGCGACCCCGGACGACTGGCTGGCGCGGGCGCACGCCGCCGAGACCGCCGCCGGCCGGGTCCGCGACCCGGCGCGCCGGTACGGGCCGCGCACCCTCGACGTGGACGTCGTCGCCGTCTGGGACGACGACGGCCGGCCGGTGCTCAGCGACGACCCCGCGCTGACCCTGCCGCACCCCCGCGCCCACCAGCGCGCCTTCGTGCTCCGCCCGTGGATCGACATCGACCCGCACGGGCAGCTGGCCGGGCACGGCTGGCTGACCGACCTGCTCAACGCCGAACCGGTCGCCGGGGACGCCCTCGAACTGACCCCCCGCCCCGATCTTTCGTTAGAGTCGGACACATGAACCAGTGGAGCCGGCCGGTATGACGCCGTCCCGACCGCCCCGTGACCGGGAGCCCGACGGGTCGAGGATGGGTCCCACCCGGTTCTCGACGCTGCTGGTCGCCGCGCTCGCCGCCGCCGCCGTGGCCTGGTTGCTGATCAGCAGCTTCTACTACAGCGGCATTCCCCGGCTGCCCTGGCTGCCGGTGGTCACCCTGGCCGCGCTGGCCGTGCTGGAGGCGTACGCGGCGGTCAACACCCGTGGCCGGATCGAGCGGCGGCCCGGCCGGGAGCCGGTCAACCCGCTGCTGGTCGCCCGGTTCGTGGTGCTGGCCAAGGCGTCCGCGCTGGCCGGGGCGATCTTCCTCGGCTTCTACGCCGGGTTGACCGGCTGGCTCTTCGTCGAGCCGACCAACGCGGCCATCGAGGACCGGCCGGCCGCCGGGGCGGGCACCCTCGCCTCGCTGGCCCTGGTCGCCGCCGCGCTCTGGCTCGAACGCTCCTGCCGGGTCCCCGAGTCCGACGACGACGCCGACGACCGGGCCGACCGACCCGGGCAGCGCTGACAGGGGTTACGCCCGCCCCCGGCGCGCGGGTACGGTGCCTGGCGACCGGAACACAGTCAGCCGTCACCGGTGACGGCCGGTCACCTGGGAGGCGCACCGCATGGTGTACGACGAACCGGGCCGGACCGCGTCGGCAGAGGTGCCCGCGACCGTACCCGAGAACGTCCTCGACGACCCGGAGCAGGGGGAACCCGGCCGGGACCGGCTCGGCGTGCACGTGGTCTGGGAACTGGCGCTGCTGCTCGCCCTCGCCGCGTTGGCCTACCTGCTGTGGCGGGACGACCCGGACGCGCTGCGCGGTGCCGGCCTGCGGCGGCTGCTCGTCGACGCGGTCGCGCTCGGCCTGCTCGTCCTCGCGGCCGGGCTGAGCCTGCGGACCGCCGCGGTGAACCTGGCGATCGGCCCGGTGGCGCTGGCCGCCGCGCTGCACTTCGCCGAGCAGGGCGACCGGGGCGTGTCCCCGGCGGTCGTCCCGGCACTGGTCGCCGCCGCGCTGGGCGGGCTGGCCCTGGCCTGGGCGGTGGTGGTGCTGCACGTGCCCGGCTGGGCGGCCAGTCTCGCCGCCGCCGCCGGGGTGGTCGTCTGGATCGAACGGCGGGACCTGCCGGTGGCGGTGCAGGCCGACTACGACCCCCGGCGCAACGCCTACTACCTGTTCGCCGGGTTCGCCGCGGTGGTCGTCCTGCTCGGCGCGTTCGGTGCGATCCGGACCGTACGCCGGCTGGTCGGCCGGTTCCGGCCGGTGGCCGACCCGGCCCGCCGCCGCGGCATGGCCGCCGCCCTGGTGACGTCGGCCGCGCTGATCGCCTCCACCGTGCTGGCGATGCTCGCCGGGGTGCTCGTCGCCGCCAACGCGCAGGGCCCGGTGACGCCGACGTCGGGGCTGGACTGGACGGTGCTCGCGGTCGGGGTGTCCATGTTCGGCGGCACCAGCGCGTACGGCCGGCGGGGTGGGATCTTCGGCGCCCTCCTCGCGGTCGGCCTGGTGGTGACCTACCTGGCCTGGGCGGAGGATGTCGGCGCGCCGACCGACAGGTGGACCGTCGGTGGGACGGCCCTGGCCGGTGGTCTGCTGGTGACCCGGCTGGTCGAGACGTACGGCCGGCCCCGCACCCTCGCGGGTGAACCGGTGGAGCTGCCGCCGGTGCGGGACGGGGCGATCAGCTCCGGTTGGTCGATGCCCCCGGGCGGGGAGGCGCGCAACTGGACCCCGGCCCTGCCGGAGCGGACGACCGACGACACCCCGCCCGACCCCTGGGAGGCCCCCCGCTGGCCTAGTGCCCCGCCCCGCTGGGACGCCGACGAGCGGTGAGCGGCCCGGCCCGGACCGGTGCGGCCGGCGACCGGGCGTGGACGACGGGCCGGCGACGATCTCTCCGGTTAGGCTCGCGGGCATGACCGAGACTCCTTCCGCCGGCACCGGCCACACCTTCGACCAGCTCGACGCCCTCTCCACCGAGGAGCTGCGGGAGCGGGCCTTCGCGCGGGCCCGGGAGCGGCGGGACGTGAGGTTCTTCTGGTCGGTGCTGCGGCACCTGCCGAACGCCGACGAGGCCGCCGCGCTCGACGGGGCACCCAACTCGGTGGGGCCGACCATCGACGAGGCGGCGGCGCTGTGGCGGGAGCTGACCGGGCACGGCTACGAGGAGTCCGCGCCGCTGCTGCGGGCGGCGTTCATCGACTACCTAATGAAGCACTGAGCGGCCGGCCCGCCGGCTGGCGGGAGAGGTTTGCCGGCCGTGGCGGGTCGGGAACTTCCCGCCGCATGGCCCTCACCCAACGCCCCCGCAGCGTGCAGGGGTACGGCACCGCCGCCGGCACCGGCACCCTCGCCGCGCTGATCCTCGTCGCCGTCTGCGGCAGTCCCTGGTACGTCCGCTGGGCGGAGGCCCACACCGATCCGGACTCCGCCGGGGGCTGGTACCTGCGGCTGCTCGCCTGGCCCGCCTGGCGGGTGGAGGCGACCCCGGAGCACGGGGTGCTCGCCACCGACCTGCGGGCCATCCTGCTGCTGCTGTTCGCCGGGGTGCTGCTCTACCTGCTGCCGGCCGGTCAGGTGGCCCGGGTGCCCGGGTCGGCCAGCCAGTTCTTCTCCGGCTGGGCCGCGTACACCCTGGCCGCGGCGGCGGCGACCCTGTTGGCGGCGCTACTCACCGCGGACGGTCCGCTGCTGGCGGCCTTCGAGACCACCGGCACCGGGGCCGGCTACGGCTTCTTCGCCGGCTGGATCATCGGGCTGGCCAGCCTGGGTGGGCGGGCCTGACCCTCAGCTCAGCCGGCCCGCACCCTCACCGCTGGGCCGGTCCGGGTGGCGCCCGCGCCGGCTAGCCGCCGGGCTGCCCGAGGTCGAGCACCCGGGCGCGGCTGAGCGTGCCGGCCGGCCGGCCGTCGGCGGTGACCACGACCGCGTCGGTGCCGGCGGTCAGCATCGCGGCCAGCGCGTCGTACGCCGAGCGGCCCAGCGGCAGCTCCGGCAGGGTGCCGTCGGTGGCCTCGCCGTCGAGCACCTCCCGGGTGACCGGGGTGACCGCCAGCCGGCGGATGCCCCGGTCCGCGCCGACGAACTCGCGCACGAACGGCGAGGCGGGCGTGCCGAGCAGGGCCGCCGGGGTGTCGTACTGCTCCAGCCGGCCGCCCTCGGAGAGCACCGCGATCCGGTCGCCGAGCCGGACGGCCTCGTCGAGGTCGTGGGTGACCAGCACGATGGTCTTACGGACCTCGGCCTGGAGCCGGAGGAACTCCTCCTGCAACCGGGTCCGCACGATCGGGTCGACGGCGGAGAACGGCTCGTCCATCAGCAGCACCACCGGGTCGGCGGCCAACGCGCGGGCCACCCCGACCCGCTGCCGCTGCCCGCCGGACAGCTCGTGCGGGTAGCGGCGTCCGAACTGGGCCGGGTCCAACCCGACCAGCTCCAGCAGCTCGCCGCTGCGCTGCCGGATCCGCTCCTTCGGCCAGCCGAGCAGCCGGGGTACGGTGCCGACGTTGGTGGCGACCGTCTGGTGCGGGAACAGGCCGACGTTCTGGATCACGTAGCCGATCCGTCGGCGCAGTTTCACCGGGTCGACCCGGGTGATGTCCTCGTCGCCGAGCATGATCCGGCCGCCGGTCGGCTCGATCAGCCGGTTGACCATCCGCAGCACCGTCGACTTGCCGCAGCCGGACGGGCCGATCAGCACCACCAGCTCGCCGGCCGGCACCTCCAGGCTCAGCTCACGGACCGCGTCGGTGCCGTCGGGGTACCGCTTGCGGATGCCGTCGAGCGTGATCGACGCGGCACTGTGTCCTGCGTCGCCGGTGCCCCCGGGGGTAACGTCCACGTGTGTCCTTCCACCTGAGTTACCGGGCCGAGCCGGGTAATCCGTGGTTCTCCTGGCAGTACGTGCGGGACAACTCTGACACCATTCTCGCCGCGCTGCGCGAGCACGCCTCGCTGACCGGCCGGGCCGTGCTGCTCGCCGCGCTGGTGGCCCTGCCGCTGGCGGTGCTCGCCTACTGGTACCGGCGTCTCGCCGGGCCGATTCTCGCATTGACCGGGGTGCTGTACACGATCCCCTCCCTGGCCCTGTTCGCGTTCATCGCCCCCTACCTGGGTATCGGCGCGGTGACCGTGCTCACCGTGGTGGTGCTGTACGCGCTGCTGGTGATCGTCCGCAATGCGGTGGCCGGGCTGAACCAGGTGCCCCCCGAGGTGCGTGACGCCGCCGAGGGCATGGGGTACGGGAGGTGGGCCCGGCTGTTCCGCATCGACCTGCCGCTGGCCCTGCCCGGCATCCTCACCGGGGTACGCCTCGCCACGGTCTCCACCGTCGCGCTGGTCACCGTCGGGGTGGTGATCGGCCGGGGCGGCCTGGGGCAGTTGATCTTCGCGGGGTTTCAGAACAACTTCTACAAGGCCCAGATCATGACCGGCACGCTGCTCTGCGTCCTGCTCGCCCTGGTGCTGGACCTGATCCTGGCCGGCGTGGGCCGCCTGCTCACCCCCTGGCTGCGGAGCCGCCCCCGATGAGCAGGGCGCAGCGGAGGCCCGCAGTCACGAACGAAAGGTCTATCCGGTGAACCCGGTGCAGCAGGCGGTGGTCTGGCTCAACGACCCGCTCAACTGGACCAACCCCGGTGGGGTGCTGGACCGGGTCGGTGAGCACCTGAGCATGTCGGCCGCGGCGGTGCTGCTGGGCTGCCTGGTGGCCTGGCCGATCGGCCTCTGGCTGGGGCACTCGGGGCGCGGCGGCGGTGCCGTGGTGCTGATCTCCAACCTGACCCTGTCCATCCCCACCCTGGCGCTGCTCACCATCCTGCCGCTGACCTTCCTCGGCTTCGGGCGACCGGCGGTGGTGGTGGCGCTGGCCGTGTTCGCGGTGCCGCCGCTGCTGGCCAACGCGTACACCGGGGTGCGGCAGGCCGACCCGGAGGCCCGGGACGCGGCACGCGGGATGGGGTTGTCGGGCTGGCAGGTGCTACGTCGGGTGGAGTTGCCGCTGGCGGTGCCGTACCTGGCCGCCGGGTTCCGTACGGCCGCCGTCCAGGTGGTGGCGACGGCCGCACTGGCCTCGTTCGTCAACGGCGGAGGGCTGGGCCAGATCATCCGGGCCGGCTTCGGGCTGGACATCGCGGCCGGTGGTGGGCAGATCATCGCCGGTGGAGTGCTGGTGGCGGGGCTGGCGTTGGCGGCGGAGGGGGTGCTGGCACTGGTCGAGCGGGCGGTGACCCCACGACCGTTGCGGCGTACCCGGCGGGCGGCCAACCGGCGGGCGGCGGACGCCACGGCGGGGAACTGATCCCTTACCGTGACGATCACGTTACGAAAGTGGTTCAGAGTTTGTCGGTCGGTCCGGAAGGATATTGGCTGAACCCGCGGGCGGCGGCCGTCGCCCGTCGGACACGCGGCCGACCCTGCCCGGGGTCGCGCCGGGACACGGAAGGCGGGCACGATGCGCGTACGGACACGGCTGGCGGCGGGTGCGGTGGGCGCCCTGACCCTGGCGGGTCTGTTGACCGGGTGTGGGGACGCCGGCTCGTCCGGCACCGACGCTCCGCAGCAGGGCGCCAGCGGTGCGGGCTGCGCCCCGGTCGCCGGTGACCAGCTCGTCGTCCTCGACGACGACAAGAAGCTCCAGAACACCGACAACATCATCCCGGCGGTCAACGCCAAGGTGGCGAACCCGCAGCTGCTCGCCGCGCTGGACAAGGTCTCGGCCGCGCTGGACACGCCGAAGCTGATCGCCCTCAACAAGGCGGTCGACGTGGACCGCAAGACGCCGAAGGCGGCGGCCGAGGAGTTCGCCTCGGCCAACGGGCTGACCACCGGCATCGCCAAGGGCCCGGGTGGGCAGATCGTCGTCGGGGCCGGCAACTTCTCCGAGAGCCAGACCCTGGCCGAGCTGTACAACATCGCCCTCACCGCCGCCGGCTACCAGGTCAAGGTGCAGCAGATCGGCAACCGTGAGCTGTACGAGCCCAGCCTGGAGAAGGGCGAGATCCAGGTCGTCCCCGAGTACGCGGCGACCATGGCCGAGTTCCTCAACACCAAGGCCAACGGCAAGGACGCCACCCCGGTCTCCTCGCCGGAGCTGGACAAGACGGTCAGCGCGTTGAAGTCCGAGGGTGACAAGGCGGGCATCACGTTCGGCACCCCGTCCGCGGCGCAGGACCAGAACGCCTTCGCGGTGACCAAGGCGTTCGCCGACAAGTACTCCCTGAAGACCCTCTCCGACCTGGCGGCCAAGTGCTCCGGCAAGGACACCGTGCTGGCCGGCCCGCCGGAGTGCCCGCAGCGGCCGAAGTGCCAGGCCGGTCTGGTGGAGGTCTACGACTTCAAGGCCGGTTCGTTCAGCTCGCTGGACGCCGGTGGCCCGCAGACCAAGAACGCCCTGAAGACCGGCACCGCCAGCGTCGGCCTGGTCTTCTCGTCCGACGGCGCGCTCGCCACCAGCTGAGCGTGATCCCGGTCGCGGTCGGCTCCCCCCGACCGCGACCGGGCCCGCCCCGTAACGGGCTGATCGTGCCCCGTTGACCAGGGCGGATGGCGGCCGGCGACGATCCGGTGGCGCCGAGGCGTACCGGCCGAGATCGGGGCAATTCTGCCCTGGGACCGTTCCCAGCCCGCGTACATCTCGGTAGGCTGCACAGCCATGCCCTCCCCGGTCGTCTCCGAGAAGCGCAGACCGCAACTGCTGACCGTCCTGTTCTGGATCGGGGTGGCGTTCGCGCCGATCGCCGCGTTGATCCTGCTGTTCGCCGACGGCAACGGTCCGCTGCGGTTCGCCGCGGTGCTGGCCATCACCGCCGTCGTGCTGATCGGCCTGTCCATCGCGCTGCGCGCCGACGGCGGTGTCCGGGCGTCCGACGAGTCGGTGCTCGACGAGTTGGAGCAGCTCCGTCGCGAACTGCGCAGCGAGATCGTGGCCGCCGCCCAGCGTGGCAACCAGGCGTTGGACCAGTCGCAGCGGGTCGAGGAACAGGTCACCGCGTTGCGTCGTCGGTTGGACTCGGCGGCCGAGCTGGCTGCCGCCGTCGCCGCCCCGCCCGCCGAGGATTCCGTCGCCGGAGCCGGCCGGGCCCGGGTCCCGGCTGCCGAGCCGGCACCGGAGGCTCCGGTGGGCCGGCGACGGGCCGCCGTCGAGGAACCCGCGTCGGACTGGACCCATCCGGAGGCTTCCGCGCCGGTCGCGGCGGGCCGGGGCCGGGTGCCGTCCGACCGGGAGTCCGCCGAACCGACCGGCCGCCGTTACGCTCCGGAGCGCCCGACCACCGGGCAGGCCGGGGTGTACGGGGCGGCCAGCCGGGAGCCACGCGGCGGGGGGCCCGCCGAGTCGACGTCCCGCCCGCTCGGCGTGGTGCGCCACACCGAGACCGTGCACGTGACCACCCGGCACACCGTCGTCGACGGTCCCGACCCGTCCGGCGGATACGGCGGCGGGTACGCCGGCCGGTGGGCCTCCGGCGGGGACGAGTCGTCCTGGGCCGGCGGGGAGCCGGAGCGTCCCTGGTCGGCGCAGTCCGAGCCGACCGGCCGGGGCTGGTCGGCCCCGCCGGATGACCGGTCCCGGGCGGCCCGGCCGGCGTCGCGTGACGAGCGGGCCTGGCCGGCCGCCACCGGCCCCGCCTGGCCGACGCCGGGCGACGACCGGCCCGAGCCGGGCCGGGCGGAGTGGTCGACGGGTGGTGGAGAGGCCGGTGGCTGGTCGGCGGGCGGTCGGTCCGGTTGGGCGGGAGGTCCTGCCGAGTCGCCCGCGCCGCCTGCCGGTGACCGCTGGGGGCAGGACCGGGCCGACGTGACCGCCCGCCAGGCGCGCGCCGGTGACCGCTGGGCCGAGGCGCGTGACGAGGGCCGGGCCCGGGAGGTGCGGGTCGGGGAGCGCCATGCGGAGGCACGCGCCGACGGCGGCTACCACTACTCGGACCGCTGGGCCTCGGTGCGACAGGAGGAGCCGTACCGGGACGGGGTGGAGCCCACCGGTGACCGGTGGGGTGGCGGTCGACCGGAGCAGTCCGACCGGCCCGCGCTGCCCGCCGGCGGGGTGCCGGTGCCGCAGCAGTGGCGGGAGCCGGCGCGCAGCTACCGGCCGGCCGACCAGTGGCCGGCCCACGCGACCCCACCGGCCCCGGACCGGCCGGACGGGCAGTGGCCGTCCCGCGCCGAGCCGCAGCCCGCCCAGGACCGGCCGGCGCGCGCCGACGACCGGCGGTGGGAGGGACAGCGGGCCGAGCAGTGGCGGGACCGGGAGCCGGTGGTGTCGTGGCGCGACCCGGAGCCCGAGCCGCGTGACCACCCGCAGTGGGCGGGCGAGCAGCGGTACGGCTACCCGCCGCAGGACGACACCCCGCGCGCGGGCGGGCACTGGCGCTGACCGGGTCGGCGGCGGGTCACTTGTCGATGTCGCCGACCACGAAGAACATCGAGCCGAGGATGGCGATCAGGTCGGGCACCAGGCAGCCGGGGAGCAGGGTCGCCAACGCCTGCACGTTGGCGTACGACGCGGTGCGCAGCTTGAGCCGCCACGGCGTCTTCTCGCCCCGCGACACCAGGTAGTAGCCGTTGATCCCGAGCGGGTTCTCCGTCCACGCGTAGGTGTGTCCCTCGGGGGCCTTGACCACCTTGGGCAGCCGGGTGTTCACCGGCCCGGTGAGCCGGTCGACCCGGTCGAGGCACTGTTCGGCGAGGTCGAGGGAGGCGTACACCTGGTCGAGCAGCACCTCGAAGCGGGCGTGGCAGTCCCCGGCGGTGCGGGTGACCACCGGCACGTCGAGCTGGTCGTACGCCAGGTAGGGCTCGTCGCGGCGCAGGTCGAGGTCGAGCCCGGAGGCGCGGGCGACCGGCCCGGACGCCCCGAACGCGGCGGCGTCGGCGGCCGACAGCACCCCCACCCCGACGGTGCGGGCCAGGAAGATCTCGTTGCGTCGGATCAGGTTGTCCAGGTCGGGCATCCGGCGGCGTACCTCGGCGATGGCGGCGCGGGCCCGGCCGGTCCAGCCGGCGGGGACCTCCTCCTTGAGCCCACCGACCCGGTTGAACATGTAGTGGATCCGGCCGCCGGAGACCTCCTCCATGACCGCCTGGATGGTCTCCCGTTCCCGGAACGCGTAGAAGACCGGGGTGATCGCGCCGATCTCCAGCGGGTAGGAGCCGAGGAACATCAGGTGGTTGAGCACCCGGTTCAGTTCGGCCAGCGCCATCCGCAGCCAGGTGGCCCGTTCGGGCACCTCCATGCCCATCAGCCGTTCCACGGCGAGCACCACGCCCAGCTCGTTGGAGAACGCCGACAGCCAGTCGTGCCGGTTGGCCAGCACGATGATCTGCCGGTAGTCGCGGACCTCGAACAGTTTCTCCGCGCCCCGGTGCATGTACCCGACGATCGGTTCGGCGGCGACCACCCGTTCCCCGTCGAGCACCAGCTTCAGCCGCAGCACGCCGTGCGTCGAGGGGTGCTGGGGGCCGATGTTGAGCACCATGTCGGTGCCGAGCTGTTCCCCGCCGGCCCCGGTGCCGACGGTCAGCTCGCGCAGTTCACCGGTGTCCGTGGTCATGCCGGTCATCGTGCCATGAGCGCATCGACGGCGACGCCGACCGGCTGGAGCAGCCAGTGGTGTCCGCCGAGCCCGGCCGGGTCGGTCAGCTCGGCCACCGCCGAGGCGGCGGCGAGTGCCCGTACGTAGCCGGCCGGGTCGGTGCCGGCCAGGCTCAGCGCCGGTCGGCCGCCGTCGGCCCCGAGCGCCCGCAGCGCCTCCCGCTGGGACAGCAACGTGTACGCGCACCCGGCGACCTGTGCACCGGCGGCCGCGACGGAGTCCATGGCGACGTGTGCGGTGATGTCGCACGAGCCATCCGGCACCGGCGGCACCTGCCGTCCGTTCCGGTACCCGGTCAGCGTCCCGTCCACCGGCCGCCGCTCGCGCAGGTGCCCGTAGTCGACGGCCAACGCCACCCCCCGCCGCACCCGCCCGACGGCCCGCCCCCACGCCTCGTCCCGGCTCCGCCCCACCTCCACCCGTCCCCCGCGCCCCCCGGGCCTGGTGATCAAGAGGTTTGCGTCAGGTTCGGGCCCCTCCGTTGACGCAAACCTCTTGGTCACCGGGGCGGTGGCGGGGGGTGCGGGCCGGGTGGGGGTTGGGGTCGGAGCGGGGTGCCAGGTGGTGAGCCAGGTCAGGTCCTCCGGGGTCAGTGGGGGGCCGGGGGTCTCCTCGCCGGTGGTGGGGTCCACCAGGTGGTAGCGCCAGCCGGTGTCGGTGGGGACGGCCACGTCCAGGGGGACGTTGTCCAGCCACTCGGTGGCGGTCAGCAGGCCGGTGATCCCCGTCGGGGGTTCGGTCGTCCAGGCGATGACGGGCGGCAGGTCAGCCGGGCGGGGGGCCAGTTCCACGGCCGTGAGGCGCAGGCGGCGGGCCAGCGGCGTCGCGGCCGCGTCGGGCGTCGTCGGACCGTGGGCCAGAGCGGCCAGGGCGCGCAGCAGTTCACCCCGGCCGGCACCCACGTCCACCACGTCGAACGGATCGGGGAAGCCGAGGGCGGCGTCGAGGCGGGACACGAGCCGGAACACCGCCGCCGCGAACGCCGGGGAGGCGTGCACGCTGGTCCGGAAGTGGTCGGCGGGGCCGGACCCGGAGACGAAGAAGCCGTGCGGCCCGTAGAGGGCGGTGCCCATGGCGACCCGCCAGCGAATCGCGTTCATCCCGTGTTCAGGGTCCGTCACCGTGCCGACCCTACGGTCTGCGGGCATGAGACGAATCGTGATCCCCGCGCTGGCGGTCGTACCGCTGCTGGTGGCGACCACCGGTGCCGCCGCCGCGCCCGCCCGGGACGACGCGCCGCGTGCGGTCCGGGCGGTGGCCGAGACACCCGCCCTGTTCGACGACGCCGCCGGTGGCGACGCCGACGCCGACGATCCGGCGATCTGGGTGCACCCGACCGACCGGGCCGGCAGCCTGGTGATCGTCACCGCCAAGAACGGCGGCCTGCGGGTGTACGACCTGCGGGCCCGGGAGCGGCAGGCGATCGCCACCCCGCCGGCACCCGGTCCGGACGACGAGGCGGGCCGGTTCAACAACGTCGACCTGGTCGGCGGCTTCCGGTTGGCGGGCCGGCCGGTCGACCTGGCGGTGGTCACCGACCGGGGGCGGGACCAGCTCCGGTTCTACCGGATCGACCCGGCGTCGCGGCGGCTGGTCGACGTGACCGCGCCGCAGCCGCCGTTCGCGTTCAGCCGGGACCAGGCGGAGGTGAACACCCAGCGCACCGCGTACGGGTTGGGCACGTTCACCGACCGGGACGGGGCCGCGTACGTGGTGGTGAGCCGGCGCAGCACCCCGGAGGTGGGGGTGTTCCGGCTGGTGGAACAGGCCGGGAAGGTCAGCTACCGGCCGGTGGGGCGGCTGGTGCTGCCGTCGACGTTCACCCTGCCGGACGGCTCCGTCTGGTCGCCGTGCACCGACCCGGGGGACGGCCCGCAGGTGGAGGGGACGGTGGTGGACCCGGCCACCGGCGTGGTGTACCTGGCGCAGGAGAAGGTCGGCCTGTGGCGGACCCGACTGGTCGGTGGCCGGTTCGTGGGCGTACCCCGGTCGGTGGAGCGGGTCCGCGAGTACGGCGTCCCGGCGGTCTTCGACCCGGCGGCCGACGACTGCGTCACCGACCACACCGCCGACCCGGGCTTCGGCGGGCGGATCGCCCAGGACGTGGAGGGCCTGACGATCATGCGCACCGGCCGGTACGCGGGCACCCTCGTCGTGTCCAGCCAGGGCGACGACACGTTCTTCACCTACGACCGGGTCACCAACCGGCCGACCGGGCGGTTCGCGGTGGTCGACGGCCGGGTCGACGGCGCGCAGGAGTGCGACGGGGCGACGGTGACGGCCACGCCGCTGCCGGGCTTCCCCGGCGGGCTGCTGGTGGTGCAGGACGGCCGGAACACCCCGGCGACGCCGGACGGGGACGGCGGGGAACGCCCGGACAGCAACGTCAAGTTCGTCGACGCCGGGTTCCTGACCGGCCGGCGGTGAACTGCCACCCCGGCCCCCGGCAGCCACCGGGACGTCCGGTGCCGGCGGTCGGTGAACGTTTTCACACATCCTTGTTCGGGTTCCCTGCCCCCGGCGCATACTTGCCATCGACCGGTACCCCCTTCGAGGACTGGATCGTCGCCATGAGCGCACCGCTGCGCCCGCGTCCGGCCGCCGTACCCGGCGTCGCCGCACCGCAGGGCCCCGTCGTACCCGATGCCCCGTTCGTCCTTCCGGCCCGTCTCACCGTGGGCGTGGTCGGTGCCGGCCGGGTGGGTGCCGTACTCGGGGCGGCGCTGGTCTCCGCCGGGCACCGGGTGGTCGCCGCCTCCGGCGTCTCCGGGGCGACCCGGGCCCGGATCGCGCTGCTCCTGCCGGACGCGGTGAACCGGTCGGCCACCTCGGTCGCCCGGGCCGCCGCCGACCTGCTGCTGATCGCCGTGCCCGACGACGCGTTGGCCGGTGTGGTCGCCGGGCTGGCCGACACGGGCGCGCTGCACCCGGGCCAGGTGGTGGCGCACACCTCCGGGGCGCACGGGCTGGGCGTGCTGGCCCCGGCCGCCGCCGTGGGCGCCCGGCCGCTGGCCCTGCACCCCGCGATGACCTTCACCGGTACGCCTGACGACCTGTCCCGGCTGGCCGGTATCTCCTTCGGGGTGACCGCCCCGGCGGAGCTGCGGGCGGCGGCGGCCCGGCTCGTCGCCGACCTGGGCGGGGTGCCGGAGTGGGTGGGGGAGACCGACCGGGTGCTCTACCACGCGGCGCTGGCGCACGGCGCGAACCACCTGGTGACCCTCGTCAACGAGGCGGCCGACCGGCTGCGGGACGCCGGGGTGACCCAGCCGGAGAAGGTGCTGGCCCCGCTGCTGCGGGCGGCGTTGGAGAATGCCCTGCGCCTCGGTGACGACGCGCTCACCGGCCCGGTGTCGCGTGGCGACGCGGGCACCGTACGCCGGCATCTGGCCCGGCTGGCGCAGACCGCGCCGGAATCCGTCGCCCCCTACCTGGCGTTGGCCCGACGCAGCGCCGACCGGGCGATCGCGGCGGGCCGGCTGCGCCCGGTCGACGCCGAGTCCCTGCTCGACGTGCTGGCGGGCGTCCACCGGGAAGTGGCGGCGTGAGCGGGCCCGGATGGGCCAGTGAGCCGGGTTTGCGAGCCCCGCAGCGCGAACGAAGGGTAGTTCAGTGACGGAACTGGTGCACACCCGGGCGGAGCTGGCGAAGGCGCGGGCCGGGCTCGCCGGCACGGTCGGCGTCGTGATGACGATGGGTGCGCTGCACCCGGGGCACGAGACGCTGATCCGGGCCGCCCGGGAGCGGGCCGACCACGTGCTGGTGACGATCTTCGTGAACCCGTTGCAGTTCGGCCCGGACGAGGACTTCGACAGGTACCCGCGCACCCTCGACACCGACCTGGAGGTGTGCCGGCGGGCCGGTGCGGACCTGGTGTTCGCCCCGGCCGCGGCGGACATGTACCCCGACGGGCAGCCCACGGTCCGGGTGCACCCGGGCCGACTCGGTGAGGAGCTGGAGGGGCAGAGCCGGCCCGGGTTCTTCCACGGGGTGCTGACCGTGGTGTTGAAGCTGCTTCAGCTCACCCGGCCCGATTTCACGTTCTTCGGGGAGAAGGACTACCAGCAGCTCACCCTGGTCCGCCGGATGGCCCGGGACCTGGACGTGCCGGTCGAGGTGGTCGGCGTGCCGACCGTCCGGGAGCCGGACGGGCTGGCCCTGTCCAGCCGTAACCGTTACCTGTCGGCGGACGAGCGGCAGGTGGCGCTGGGGCTGTCCGCCGCGCTGCGGGCCGGTGCGGCCGCCGCCGAGGGCGGCGCGGACGCCGGCGACGTGCTGACCGCCGCCCACCGGGCGCTGGGCGCGACGCCGGGCGCACGGCTGGACTACCTGGCGCTCACCGACCCGGAGTTGGAGCCGGGACCGGTCGCCGGGCCGGCCCGGCTGCTGATCGCGGCCTGGGTGGGCGGCACCCGCCTGATCGACAACCTGGCCATCCGGCTCGCTCCCCACAGCTGACCCCGTACCTGACTCGGAAAGGCACCACGATGCTCCGGACCATGCTCAAATCGAAGATCCACCGGGCAACGGTGACCCAGGCCGACCTGCACTACGTCGGTTCGGTGACGGTGGACCAGGATCTGCTCGACGCCGCCGACCTGCTCCCGGGCGAGCAGGTGGCGATCGTGGACGTGACCAACGGGGCCCGGCTGGAGACGTACGTGATCCCCGGCGAGCGGGGCAGCGGCGTGATCGGCATCAACGGCGCGGCGGCGCACCTGGTGCACCCGCAGGACCTGGTGATCCTGATCTCGTACGGTCAGATGGACGACGCGGAGGCCCGCACGTACCGCCCCCGGGTGGTCCACGTGGACGCCGACAACAGGGTGGTTGAGCTGGGCGGCGACCCGGCAGCGGCGGCCGTCGGCACGGCCGGTGACCCGGTGCCGAGCCCGCTCGCCGTCGTCGGCTGACCAGAATTCCGGTCTGTTACCGGAAGGTCATTTTTGGTTACCCTGGGCTGACCGTCGGATTGACGGTCGTCGGCTGGGGGAGGCCGCGTTGCGCCGTGCGATGAGGGTCCGCCGAGCGGTGACGCTCGTCGTCGCCGCCGTGGCGGCGGGAGCGGTCCTGGCGGCCTGCGGTGCCCCGGGCGGCCTCGACGGCGATCTCACCGACGACTGGGCGGCCCTGCCGCCGGCCGGGCCGTTCACCCCCGCGGCGGGCGTGTGCCAGGTCGCCGACTTCACCGACACGGTCTCCCTGGCGGCGTACGCGCCGGTGGACTGCGCGGTGCCGCACCGGGTGGAGACGGTGCACGTGGGCGTGTTGCCGGGGGAACGGGCCACCGCGCCGGCCACCGGCTCGACCGAGCTGCGGGGCGCGTTCGCCGAGTGCGACACCCGGGCCGCCGGGTACGTGGGCGACGACTGGCGGGCCGGCCGGCTGCGACTGGCGGTGGCGCTGCCGACCGCGCCGGGTTGGGCGGCCGGGGCGCGCTGGTTCCGGTGCGACCTGAGCGAGCTGAACACCGTCGAGGCGGCGGCCACCGTGGTCACCCGCACGGGCAGCCTGCGGGACGCGTTGAAGGGGCCCTCCCCGCTGCGGCTGGGCTGCCAGCGGGCCAAGAGCGGTCGGGGCGCCGGGGTGCAGGTGCTGGTCCCGGTGGAGTGCCCAGCGGTGCACGAGGCGGAGTTCGTGGGCGCCTGGAAGGCCCCTGACCGGCCGTACCCGACCAAGGATGTCGACTGGCTGCCGTTGTACGCCGGCTGCCGCAGCGTGCTGGCCCGGTACGTCGGGGTGCCGGACGACACGAGGCTGCGTTTCCGCAGCGGGGTGGTGGTGCGTCCGCCCGGTCCGGGCCGGTGGCGGGTCGGTGACCGGGGGGTCCGCTGCTACCTGTGGCTGAGCGACCGGACGGTGACGGCCTCGTTGAAGGGCGGCGGTCCGGCCGCCCTTCCGGTGCGGACGAAGTAGCGGACGGGGTAGCCGAAACCACTCGTCCCGCCCCCCGCCCCCCGTCGCGAGGATCGTTCGGGTTGACTGTGGTCATGGAACTACGTCCGACCGTCGACCTGCCGGCCCTGCCCAGCCTGCTGGCTGCTCCCGCGCCCGGCTGGGTGGAGACCACCGACGTGATCGTGGTCGGCTCCGGGGTGGCCGGGCTCACCGCCGCGCTGCACCTGCGCGAGGCGGGCCTGCACGTCACCGTGGTCACCAAGGTCAACATCGACGACGGTTCGACCCGCTGGGCGCAGGGCGGGATCGCCGCCGTACTCGACCCGGCGGACTCGCCCGCCGCGCACGCCCGGGACACCGAGATCGCCGGGGTCGGACTCTGCGACCCGGCGGCGGTCCGGCTGCTGGTGGAGGAGGGGCCGCTGCGGCTGCGGGAGCTGATGCGCATCGGCGCGGAGTTCGACCGCAACCCGGACGGTTCGCTGATGCTCACCCGGGAGGGCGGGCACCGGGCCGACCGGATCGTGCACGCCGGCGGTGACGCGACCGGGGCGGAGGTGCAGCGGGCCCTGCACGCGGCGGTCCGCCGCGACCCGTGGATCAGGCTGGTCGAGAACGCGCTGGTGCTGGACCTGCTGCGTGCCCCCGGCGACGGCCCGGACTCTCCCGGCCCGGCCTGCGGGATCACCCTGCACGTGCTCGGCGAGGGCAGCGAGGACGGCGTGGGCGCCCTGCTCGCCCGCGCGGTGGTGCTGGCCACCGGCGGGATGGGGCAGGTCTTCTCGGCCACCACCAACCCGGCGGTCTCCACCGGGGACGGCGTGGCGCTGGCGCTGCGGGCCGGCGCGGCGGTCACCGACGTCGAGTTCGTGCAGTTCCATCCGACCGCGTTGATCGTGCCCGAGCAGGCCCGGGTGCCCGGGGCCGGCCTGGCCCAGCAGCCGCTGGTCTCCGAGGCGCTGCGGGGCGAGGGCGCGTACCTGGTCGACGCCGACGGCAAGCGGTTCATGCTCGGCCAGCACGAGCTGGCCGAACTGGCCCCCCGCGACGTGGTGGCCAAGGGCATCCACCGGGTGTTGCTGGCCACCGGTGCCGACCACGTCCACCTCGACGCCCGGCACCTCGGCGGCGACTTCCTCGCCGGGCGGTTCCCGACCATCGTCGCGTCCTGCCTGGCCATCGGGGTCGACCCGGCGACCGATCTGATCCCGGTCGCCCCGGCCGCCCACTACGCGTCCGGCGGCGTCCGTACCGACCTGCGCGGCCGGACCTCCATCCCCGGCCTGTACGCCTGCGGCGAGGTCGCCTGCACGGGCGTGCACGGCGCGAACCGGCTGGCCAGCAACTCGCTGCTGGAGGGGCTCGTCTTCTCCCGCCGGATCGCCGAGGACATCGCCACCGGGCTGCCCGAGCAGGCGCAGCCGGCGTCGACCGGCGCGTGGGTGGGCGGCGGGGGCGGGGTGCTGTCCGCCGAGGGCGTGCCGGCGCTGCAACGGTCGATGACCCGGGGTGCCGGGGTGCTGCGGTCGGCGGCCAGCCTCGCCGGGACCGCCGCCACCCTGACCGGGCTGGCCGCGGACGCCGGCCGGGCGGGCACCGCCGGTTGGGAGGCGACGAACCTGGTCACCGTGGCGACGACCCTGGTGGCCGCCGCGTACGCCCGGCAGGAGACCCGCGGCTGCCACTGGCGGGAGGACTTCCCGACGGCCGACGAGCGGTGGCGCGGCCACCTGGTCGCGGCGATCGACGCCCGGGGCGGGCTGACCGAACGCTGGGAGGCGCTGCCCTGACCACGGGCGGCGAAGGAGCGGTGGCGCGAGCCCCGCAGTGGCGAACGGAGGGGGCAGGGTGAGCCCGAGGAGTGAGCCGGGTTTGCGAGCCCCGCAGTGGCGAACGGAGGGGGCAGGGTGAGCCCGAGGAGTGAGCCGGGTTTGCGAGCCCCGCAGTGGCGAACGGAGGGGGCAGGGTGAGCCCGAGGAGTGAGCCGGGTTTGCGAGCCCCGCAGTGGCGAACGAGAGGAACACAGTGCGGGAATCGACGCGGCAGGCGCTAACCGTCGGTGGGCTGGACCCGGAGCGGGTGCGGCGGGTGATCGTCGACGCGCTCACCGAGGACCTGGGGGCGGATTTCCGCGACGTCACCAGCGTCGCCACCATCGCGGCCGGGCAGACCGACACCGCCGACCTGGTGGCCCGTGAGGACGGGGTGGTGGCCGGGCTGGCGGTGGCCGCCGCGGTCTTCGAGCTGGTCGGGGAGGTGACCGCTGCGGAGCGTACGGTCGAGGTGGTCGTGGTGGCCCACGACGGCGCGCGGGTGGCCCGGGGTGACGTGCTGGCGACGGTGACCGGCCCGACCCGGCTGCTGCTCACCGCCGAGCGCACCGCGCTGAACCTGCTCTCCCGGATGTCCGGGGTGGCCACCCACACGCGGGCCTGGGCGGACGCCCTGGCCGGCACCAAGGCGACCGTGCTGGACACCCGCAAGACCACTCCCGGCCTGCGGATGCTGGAGAAGTACGCGGTCCGCGCCGGTGGCGGCACCAACAAGCGGATGGGTCTGTACGACGTCGCCATGATCAAGGACAACCACAAGCTTGCCGCCGGTGGGGTCGGGGCGGCCTACCGGCGGGTCCGGCAGACCTTCCCCGAGGTGCCGGTGCAGGTGGAGGTGGACACCCCGGCCGAGGCGGTGGAGGCGGTCGAGGCGGGTGCCGACTTCCTGCTGCTGGACAACATGTCCCCGGCGACGCTGCGCGAGGTGGTCGCGGCGGTCGGCGACCGGGCGGAGCTGGAGGCGACCGGTGGGCTGACCCTGGAGGTGGCCGCCGAGTACGGGGCGACCGGGGTGGACTACCTCTCGGTGGGCGCGCTGACGCACTCGTCGCCGATCCTGGACATCGCCCTGGACCTGCGCGAGCGGTGAGCCGGCACGGGCGGCCGGGGCCCGGCCCACTCCTCGCGTCCGGCGGCCCGGCCGGCGTCTAGGCTGCGTGCGTGCTGCTCTGCATCGACATCGGAAACACCAACACCGTGCTGGCGACCTTCGACGGCGACCGCCTGGTGCACTCGTGGCGGATCAAGACCGACGCCCGCTCGACAGCGGACGAGCTGGGGCTGATGTTCCGGGGGCTGCTGGCCGGTGACGCCGTGGAGATCACCGGGGTGGCCGCCTGCTCGACGGTGCCGGCGGCGCTGCGCTCGCTGCGGACCATGCTGGCCCGCTACTACGCCGACCTGCCGAGCGTCGTCGTCGAGCCGGGGGTGCGCACCGGCGTGCAGCTCGCCATCGACAACCCGAAGGAGGTCGGCGCGGACCGGGTGGTCAACACACTGGCCGCGTACACCCTCTACGGTGGCCCGTCGATCGTGGTGGACTTCGGCACCACCACCAACTTCGACGTGATCAGCGGCCGGGGGGAGTTCCTCGGCGGGGCGTTCGCCCCCGGCATCGAGATCTCCTTCGACGCGCTCGCCGCCCGCGCCGCCCAGCTGCGCAAGGTGGAGGCGAACAAGCCCCGCTCGGTGATCGGCAAGAACACCGTCGAGTGCCTCCAGTCCGGCCTCTACTTCGGCTTCGCCGGGCAGGTCGACCGGATCGTCGAGCGGATGACCGAGGAGTTGGGCGAGGTCCGGGCGGTGATCGCCACCGGGGGGCTGGCCTCGGTGGTGATCGGCGAGTGCCGGACCATCACCCACCACGAGCCGATGATCACCCTGATCGGCCTGCGCATGGTCTACGAGCGCAACACCTGATCACGGCGGCCGGGCCGGTCGCGGCGGTTCAGCGCCGCCGGGCCCGGAAGACCAGCGTCTGGTACGGCAGTTCGACGGTCGCCCGGCCGGCCAGGTCGGGGTGGGTGGCGAACAGTTCGCGCAGGTCCCGTTCCATCCGTTGCCGCTGCTGCGGGGTGGCGACCAACCAGTGTGAGCGGGTACGCATCAGCCCGACCACCTCGTCTGCGGTGACGGTCGTGCGGTGGGTGAACCGGCCCAGCTCGACCGGGCCGAAGGCCGCACCGAAGGTGGTCACCTTCACGGTCAGGTCGCTGCTGCTCTCGCCCATCTGGGCGATCCGCCCCAGCTCGGCCACCCAGTCCACCGTTTCGTCCCGGATGTTCCAGATCGGAGCGAAGATGCCGTCCGGCCGGAGCACCCGGGCGATCTCGACGTGCGCGCGTTCCCGGTCGAACCAGTGGTACGCCTGCCCGACCAGCACCGCGTCGGCGCTCGCGTCGGGCAGCGGGACCGCCTCGGCGGAGCCGGCCAGCGCGGTGGTCCCGGGGACGGCCGCGTCGAGCCGGGCCCGCATCGCCGGGTCGGGTTCCACCGGGGTCACCTGGTGGCCGAGGGCCCGCAGGCCACGGGTGAGCAGGCCGGTGCCGGCGGCCAGGTCGACCACGCCGGCGACCGCACCCGCGCCGGCCAGCGCCCAGCGCAGCGCCTCGGCCGGATAGCCGGGTCGGAACCGGTCGTAGTCGGCGGCGACCGCACCGAAGGACCGTGCCCGGGTGTGCTCGACCATGCCGGGCAGGTTATCCCGTAACGGCCGCCCGGGGGCATGAGTACGCTCATGGGCTGACCCAGTCGAAACTCCCCAAGCCCGAGGAAGCGTGCCGTGACCGAGCAGAACGCCGTGCCAGTGGACCCCGCCGACGACCTTCCCGAGCAGATGAAGGTCCGCCGGGAGAAGCGGGACCGGATGCTCGCCGAGGGCGTCGAGCCGTACCCCGTCGGTTTTCCCCGGACCAGCACCCTGGCCGAGGTGCGCGAGCGGTACGCCGAACTGCCCACCGACACCGCGACCGGGGACCGCGTCTCGGTCACCGGCCGGGTGATCTTCGTACGGAACACCGGCAAGCTCTGTTTCGCGACCCTGCGCGACGGCGACGGCACCGAGTTGCAGGCGATGCTCTCCCTGGACCGGGTCGGCGCGGAGCGGCTGGAGGACTGGAAGCGCCTGGTCGACCTGGGTGACCACGTCGGTGTCACCGGCGAGGTGATCACCAGTCGGCGTGGTGAGTTGTCGGTGCTCGCCGACGAGTGGGCGGTGACCGCCAAGGCGCTGCGTCCGTTGCCGGTGGCGCACAAGCCGCTGAGCGAGGAGGCCCGGGTCCGCCAGCGTTACGTGGACCTGATCGTCCGTCCGCAGGCGCGCCAGATGGTCCGGACCCGGGCCGCGGCGGTGCGCAGCCTGCGCGACTCGTTGCACGGCCAGGGATTCATCGAGGTCGAGACGCCGATGCTCCAGTTGCTGCACGGGGGCGCGGCGGCCCGCCCATTCGTGACCCACAGCAATGCGCTCGGTACGGATCTGTATCTGCGAATCGCGCCGGAACTGTTTCTCAAGCGCGCCGTGGTCGGCGGGGTCGACCGGGTGTTCGAGATCAACCGCAACTTCCGCAATGAGGGAGTCGACTCGTCGCACTCGCCGGAGTTCGCGATGCTGGAGACCTACCAGGCGTACGGCGACTACGACACGATGGCCGAGTTGACCCGTAATCTCGTGCAGCAGGCGGCGGTGGCGGTCAGCGGCTCGACGACGGTGACCCACGCCGACGGGCGCGAGTTCGACCTGGGCGGGCAGTGGCGCTCGGTCACCCTCTTCGGGGTGCTTTCCGAGGCCCTCGGCGAGGAGGTCACGGTCCGCACCGACCGGGCCCGCCTGGTGGAGTACGCCGACAAGGTGGGGCTGGCGGTCGACCCGAAGTGGGGTCCGGGCAAGCTGGCCGAGGAGTTGTTCGAGGAACTGGTGGTGCCGAGCCTCCAGGCACCGACCTTCGTGCGCGACTACCCGGAGGAGACCAGCCCGCTGACCCGGGCCCACCGCAGCGAGCCCGGCCTGGCCGAGAAGTGGGACCTCTACGTGCTCGGCTTCGAGTTGGGCACCGCGTACTCGGAGCTGGTCGACCCGGTGGTGCAGCGGGAACGCCTGGTCGCGCAGGCGCAGCTGGCCGCCCGGGGCGACGACGAGGCCATGCGGCTGGACGAGGACTTTCTCCGGGCCATGGAGTACGGAATGCCGCCGGCCGGGGGTATGGGAATGGGAATCGACCGGCTCTTGATGGCGCTGACCGGCCTGGGAATTCGGGAAACCATCCTCTTCCCGTTGGTCCGTGCCGAGTAGCCCCGCAGGGGGACCTTTGCCGGGTCGTTACAGCGACCTATTGACGTGGCAAGCATCGGGCGGGTTATCGTGCTCCTATTGCAGGAGCACCCTGCTCGAAAGGAATGTGGGACGTGGCCAAGCAGATCATTCACAAGCTGGTCGATGACCTGGACGGCGGGGACGCGGACGAGACCGTCAAGTTCGCCCTCGACGGCGTTCAGTACGAGATCGACCTGTCGAACTCCAACGCCGACAAATTGCGGGATGTTTTCGCGCCGTACGTGGCCGCCGGTACCCGGGTCGGTCGGGGCGGCGTGGTCGTGGGTGGCCGGGCCGCCCGGGGCCGGGGCGGGGCGACCGCCGACCGCGAGCAGAACAAGGCGATCCGGTCCTGGGCCAAGAAGAACGGCAAGGACATCTCCGACCGGGGTCGCATCCCGCAGGAGATCGTGGACGAGTACCACGCGACCCGCTGAGCGTCAGTGGCGAACCGACGCCGGGCCGGAGCACGCCTCCGGGCCGGCGTCGCCGTCTGGGGCCGGTCCGGGCGGTCCGCGGTGCCTCCGGGCGTCGCGGGTGCTCCTCCTTGCGCCCGGCGGCGGTACCCGGCCCGGGAGGGAAGTTTTCCGGCTCCGGGGGCGTTGTCCACAGGCGGTGGAGACTTCGTCCACAGCCTGTGGATGACCCACGGGCCCCCGGGAGGGCGTCGTGCACCCCGGGCGAATTTCGCTCTGCGCGTACAGGCTGGGGTGCCGGAACACCTCCTGAGCGCGGATGGTTGGTCAAAACGACGTCGGAACGGCTCGGTACGAGGAGACACGACCTCAGCGGAGTCGGTCAGCGGCGATAGAGTAAGGAGGCACGGACGCCCGTCCCGGACGTCCGAGCACCGGCCCCGCCAAGATCTCGCAGTCGAGGCGCACGGCACGTGAGGAGCACGAGGGCATGTTCGAGCGGTTCACCGACCGAGCGCGACGGGTTGTCGTCCTGGCCCAAGAAGAGGCCCGGATGCTCAACCACAACTACATCGGTACGGAGCACATCCTGCTGGGCCTGATCCACGAGGGTGAGGGTGTGGCGGCCAAGGCCCTGGAGAGCCTCGGCATCTCCCTGGAGGGCGTCCGTCAGCAGGTCGAGGAGATCATCGGCCAGGGCCAGCAGGCGCCGAGCGGGCACATCCCGTTCACGCCCCGGGCCAAGAAGGTGCTGGAGCTGTCCCTGCGCGAGGCGCTGCAGCTCGGCCACAACTACATCGGCACCGAGCACATCCTGCTCGGGCTGATCCGCGAGGGCGAGGGCGTCGCCGCCCAGGTGCTGGTGAAGCTGGGCGCCGACCTCAACCGGGTCCGCCAGCAGGTGATCCAGCTCCTCTCCGGCTACCAGGGCAAGGAGCCGGCCGCCGCCGGCACCGCGCCGGGTGAGGCCGCGCCGTCGACCAGCCTCGTGCTGGACCAGTTCGGTCGCAACCTGACCCAGGCCGCCCGCGAAGGCAAGCTCGACCCGGTGATCGGGCGCGAGAAGGAGATCGAGCGGGTCATGCAGGTGCTGTCCCGCCGCACCAAGAACAACCCGGTCCTGATCGGTGAGCCCGGCGTCGGTAAGACCGCCGTGGTGGAGGGCCTGTCCCAGAAGATCATCAAGGGCGAGGTGCCCGAGACGCTGAAGGACAAGCAGCTCTACACCCTCGACCTCGGTGCCCTGGTCGCCGGCTCCCGCTACCGGGGTGACTTCGAGGAGCGCCTCAAGAAGGTGCTCAAGGAGATCCGCACCCGGGGCGACATCATCCTGTTCATCGACGAGATCCACACCCTGGTCGGTGCGGGTGCCGCCGAGGGCGCGATCGACGCGGCGAGCATCCTCAAGCCGATGCTGGCCCGGGGCGAGCTGCAGACCATCGGTGCGACCACCCTCGACGAATACCGCAAGCACCTGGAGAAGGACGCCGCGTTGGAGCGTCGTTTCCAGCCGATCCAGGTGGGTGAGCCGTCGCTGGCCCACACCATCGAGATCCTCAAGGGCCTGCGGGACCGCTACGAGGCACACCACCGGGTGAGCATCACCGACGCCGCCCTCGTGGCCGCCGCGACGCTTGCCGACCGGTACATCTCCGACCGCTTCCTGCCCGACAAGGCGATCGACCTGATCGACGAGGCCGGAGCCCGGATGCGCATCCGCCGGATGACCGCGCCGCCAGACCTGCGTGACTTCGACGAGCGGATCGCCCAGGTGCGCCGCGACAAGGAGTCCGCGATCGACGCGCAGGACTTCGAGCGGGCCGCCCAGCTGCGCGACAAGGAGAAGCAGCTCCTCGGTCAGAAGGCGCAGCGGGAGAAGGAGTGGAAGGCCGGTGACCTGGACGTCGTCAGCGAGGTCGACGACGAGCAGATCGCCGAGGTGCTCGGCAACTGGACCGGCATCCCCGTCTACAAGCTGACCGAGGAGGAGACCTCCCGGCTGCTGCGGATGGAGGACGAGCTGCACAAGCGCGTCATCGGCCAGGAGGACGCGGTCAAGGCGGTGTCGAAGGCGATCCGGCGTACCCGGGCCGGCCTGAAGGACCCGAAGCGGCCGTCCGGCTCGTTCATCTTCGCCGGCCCGTCCGGTGTCGGTAAGACCGAGCTGTCCAAGGCGCTGGCCGAGTTCCTGTTCGGCAGCGAGGACGCGCTGATCCAGCTGGACATGTCCGAGTTCCACGACCGCTACACGGTGTCCCGCCTCGTCGGTGCCCCTCCCGGCTACGTCGGTTACGACGAGGGCGGCCAGCTGACCGAGAAGGTGCGTCGTCGCCCGTTCTCGGTGGTGCTCTTCGACGAGATCGAGAAGGCCCACCCGGACGTGTTCAACACGCTGCTCCAGATCCTGGAGGACGGCCGGTTGACCGACGGTCAGGGTCGGATCGTGGACTTCAAGAACACGGTCATCATCCTGACCACCAACCTGGGCACCCGGGACGTCGCCAAGGCGGTGTCGCTGGGCTTCCAGCAGTCGGAGGACTCCGAGTCCACCTACGACCGGATGAAGCAGAAGGTCAACGACGAGCTGAAGCAGCACTTCCGGCCCGAGTTCCTCAACCGGATCGACGACACCATCGTCTTCCACCAGCTGCGGCAGAACGAGATCCTCTCGATCGTGGACATCATGATCCAGCGGATCGAGGGCCAGCTCCGCAACAAGGACATGGGCCTGGAGTTGACCGACAACGCCAAGAAGTACCTGTCCAAGAAGGGCTTCGACCCGGTGCTGGGTGCCCGTCCGCTGCGTCGGACGATCCAGCGCGACATCGAGGACAACCTCTCCGAGCGGATCCTGTTCAACGAGCTGACCCCCGGTCAGATCGTGGTGGTGGACTGCGAGGGCGACCCGGAGGACATCGACAAGTCGAAGCTGGTCTTCCACGGCTCCGACCGTCCGGCCGCAGTGCCGGACGCCGTCCCGGCCGACCTGGGTGGCGCCGCCACCACGGGCGAGTAGGCCCCGACGGGGTCGGTAGGACACCGAGCACGAGGGCGGCGGCCCGGTGGCGTGAGCCACCGGGCCGCCGCCCCGTCTGTCAGGTGGGTCGGGCGGGGCCGGCCGGATGCGCTCCCGGTCAGCCGGGAAGCGGTTGGGTGACCGGCCCGTCCCCGATGAGCCGGAAGTGCTGCTCGCCGACCGGCTCCACCATGCCGTCCCTGACCAGCGCGGCGAGCGCGCGGGCCCGCTGCACGTCGTCGTGCCACACCTGGTCGAGCCGCTGGTGCGGCACCGGACCGGTGGCGTCCCGGAGCACCCCGAGCAGCAGTCCGCGTACCTGACGGTCGGTGCCCGCGTACCGCTGGACCTTGCGGGTCGGACCGGTGGGTGCCGCCTGGCCGGACGCCCGCCATGCGCAGATCGACTCGACCGGACAACTCGTGCAGCGCGGCGAGCGGGCGGTGCAGACGATCGCCCCGAGTTCCATGAAGGCGGCGCTGGCCAGTGCGGCGGCGGCCGGCTCCACCGGCAGCAGCTCCGCGCAGGCGACCAGGTCGGCCGGGGTGGTGGCCGGGCCCGCATCCGGTTCACCGGCGACGGCCCGGGAGACGACCCGTCGGACGTTCGTGTCGACCACCGGGTGCCGCTGGCCGTAGGCGAACGCGGCGACCGCCCGCGCCGTGTACGTGCCGATGCCGGGCAACGCCAACAACTGGTCCAACTGGTCGGGCACCAGGCCGCCGTGCCGCTCCACGATCGCCACCGCACATTCGCGCAGCCGTACCGCGCGACGCGGGTAGCCGAGCCGACCCCACATCCGGATCGCCTCGGCCGGGGTGTCGGCGGCGAGGGCGGCGGGATCGGGCCACCGGGCGAGCCAGGCGTGCCAGGCGGGCAGGACACGTACCACCGGGGTCTGCTGGAGCATGACCTCGCTGACCAGGATCGGCCAGGCCCCGATGCCGGGCACCCGCCAGGGCAGGTCGCGGGCGTTCTGCTCGTACCACCGGCTGACCAGGGTGGTGAAGGTGGGTTCAGTCATCGCGCCGACGATGATGTCACGCGATGGCTTCCCGCTGGTTGGGCGGGCCGGGCGGGGCGTCGCCGCGCCGCCGTGCGGATCGGGCAGAATGCCCGGATGAGCGAGCTCGCGATCACCGTCATCGGTCGGGACCGGCCCGGCATCGTGGCCGACGTCGCCGAGGTGCTCGCCGGGCTCGGCGCGAACCTCACCGACTCCACGATGACCCGGCTGCGCGGTCACTTCGCCATGACCCTGATCTGCGTCGGCCCCGCCGTCGCCGAGGTCGAGGCCGCCCTGACCCCGCTGGCCGCCGACGGCCAACTCCTGGCCACCGTACGCGCGGTCATCCCGGACGGTACGGCGACGCCGGCGGGTGAGCCGTACGTGCTGTCGGTGCACGGCGCGGACCGGATGGGCATCGTGGCCGCGATGACCCGGGTGATCGCCGAGGCGGGTGGCAACGTGACGGATCTGAGCACCCGCCTGGCCGGCACGCTCTACGTGGTGGTGGCCGAGGTGGACCTGCCGACTGGCCGCGCCGACGAGCTGGCCGGCCGACTCGCCCGAACGGCCGCCGACCTGGGGGTCGGGGTGTCCCTGCGCCCCGCCGACCCGGACCTCCTGTGAGCGCGAGGAGCGAGCGGGGTGTGCGAGCCCCGCAGTCGCGACCGAAAGACGGATCGGTGAGCGCGAGGAGCGAGCGGGGTGTGCGAGCCCCGCAGTCGCGACCGAAAGACGGATCGGTGAGCGCGAGGAGCGAGCCGATCCTGCGAGCCTCGCAGTCGCGAACCGAGGTGAACCCGTGAGCGCGGAACCCTACCTCGGGCTCGGCGGCTGGACCCCGGCGGACCTGGGCCTGCCGGGGGAGGTGCGTCGGGTGGTCTGCGCCCCCGAGCCGGTGCTGAGCCAGCCGGGCCCGGAGGTGGACCCGACCGCCGAGGAGACCGTCCGGCTCGCCGCCGACCTGGTGGCCACCATGCGGGTGTCGCCCGGCTGCGTGGGGTTGGCGGCGCCACAGGTTGGGGTGGGGGCGCAGGTGTTCGCCGTGGACGTGACCGGGCATCCCAAGGCGGTGACGGTGCACGGCACCTTCGTGCTCTGCAACGCCCGGGTGGTGGAGGCGAGCCGGTGGAAGCCGGGCCGGGAGGGCTGCATGTCGGTGCCCGACCTGACCGGCGACGTGAAGCGGGCCAGCCGGCTGGTGGTCGAGGGGGCGCTGCCCGGTAGCGGCACGGCGGTGCGGCTGGTCACCGACGGGTTCGAGGCGCGCGCCCTGCAACACGAGATCGACCACTGTGCCGGGCTGCTCTTCCTCGACCGGGTGGCCGGCGCGCACGCGGTCTACCAACGCAAGGTCTACCTGTGACCCGGCCGGTCACCCCGGTGGCGACACCGGTCCCCGGCGCAGCGGGCCGGCCGACTGTCGTCAGTGGAACGTCGTTCGCCGCCCGGTGCCTGATGCCCGGCGAGTCGTGGCCGGTCCAGGTGCGCCGCGCCGCTACGGTGGGGGCATCATGCGTCTGACGGTCGGTCCCCTGCCTTCCGCCGTGTACTGGCGGCGTCGTGCCGTCGTACTCGGAGCGGGGCTTCTGCTCCTGGTTGTTCTGCTCTACTCGTGTGCCCGATCGGGGGACACCGGCGCCACACCCGGCGCCGGGGCCTCGTCGTCGGCCCCCGCCGCGGGCGGGACAACCCCGACGACCGCCTCGCCGCCTGCCGGTTCCGCCTCCCCGTCGGGCGGCTCCGAGGCGGGGGCTCCGCCGGCTGGGCCGACCACCGATCCGGACACGAGCAGCACTCCGCCCGCCGATCCGCCCACCCCGCCGGCCAATCCGGTCCGGGTCGACGACGGCACCTGCACCGACAGCGAGATCGTGGTGACCCCGGTGGCGCTCCCCGCCGAGGTACGTCGGGGTGCCCCGGTCGACCTCAGCCTCAAGGTCAGGAACAAGTCCCAGCGGACCTGCAACCGGGACGTCGGCGCGGACGCCCAGGAGCTGTTCATCAAGTCCGGGGCGGAGAAGGTCTGGTCGTCGGACACCTGCGGCACCGGCCGGGGCGCCGACGTGCAGTCGTTCACCCCCGGTTTCGAGCGCTCCTACCAACTCACCTGGAACGGCATGGACGCCAGCCGGTGCAACCAGGGGGTGGCTGCGGGCCCCAACCCGCCGGCCGGCAACTACCAGGTCTTCGCCCGGGTGGGCACCAAGCTGAGCGAGCCGGTCAAGCTGGTCGTCACCGGCTGACCGTCCCGGTCAGACGTACCGTTCCAGGATGGACGCCTCGGCCAGCCGGGACAGCCCCTCACGGACGCCCCGGGCCCGCGCGTCACCTACGCCCTCGACGGCCTGGAGGTCCTCCACGGTCGCCCCGAGCAGCCGCTGGAGGCTGCCGAAGTGCAGCACCAGCCGGTCGACGATGGCCACCGGCAGCCGGGGCACCTTGGCCAGCAGCCGGAACCCGCGTGGGCTGACCGCCGCGTCGAGCGCGTCGGAGGCGGCCGGGTAGCCGATCGCCTTGGCGACCGCGACCAGGTCGATCAGCTCGGTCGCGCCGAGCAGGTCCAACTCGACCAGGGCCTCGTCGAGGGTGCGCGACTTGCGGCCGGCGGGCAGGTAGTCCCGGATGACCAGGGTACGGTCGGCGTCGACCCCCGCCATCAGCTCGTCGAGTTGCAGGGCGAGCAGGCGGCCGTCGGTGCCGAGCTCGACCACGTACCCGGCGATCTCGTCGGCGATCCGGCGGACCATCTCCAGCCGCTGTACCACGGCGACCGCGTCGCGGACGGTGACCAGATCCTCGATCTCCAGCGCGGACAGGGTGCCGGAGACCTCGTCGAGGCGGAGCTTGTACCGCTCCAGGGTGGCCAGGGCCTGGTTGGCCCGGGAGAGGATCGCCGCCGAGTCGTCGAGCACGTGCCGCTGCCCGTTGACGTAGAGGCTGATGATCCGCATCGACTGGCTGACCGAGATGACCGGGTAGCCGGTCTGCCGGGCCACCCGCTCGGCGGTGCGGTGCCGGGTGCCGGACTCCTCGGTCGGGATGGACGGGTCGGGCATCAGGTGCACCCCGGCCTGCACGATCCGGGTGCCGTCACTGGAGAGCACCACCGCGCCGTCCATCTTGCACAGCTCACGGACCCGGGTGGCGGAGAACTCGACGTCCATCGGGAAGCCGCCGGTGCAGATCCCGTCGACGACCTTGTCGTAGCCGAGGACGATCAGTGCGCCCGTCCGACCGCGCAGGATGCGTTCGAGCCCGTCGCGCAACGCGGTGCCGGGAGCCATCAGTGCGAGATTGGCCCGTAGCGGATCACCGGCGCTGCCGGCGGCCCCGGCCACGCTCACGCTGATCGGACGGGTGGGCGAACCCACGGCGGCGGCGCGGGTGTGGGGCGTCGCGCCGGCAGGCTTGGCGGCGTCGCGGTCGGTCGGCACGCGCACAGTCTACGGACTGCCCTGCGGTGGGTGCTCTCGTGGTTACTGTGATGTGTCACGGCGTCGGATGACCTCCCCTGGTCGGGCCTGCCGGACGTCGACCGGTATGGCCCGACCGGTCCCCCGTCGTCGCCACCCTCGGTCACTCCGCGGATGCGCGGGCGACCGCCTGGAGCGCCGACCGGACGTCCGTGACCTCGGTCACCCGCATGCTGTCCGGGCCGGCGCCGGTGCTCTCGGGGCCGCACCCGGGCGGCACCAGGGCCATCCGGAAGCCGAGCCGGGCCGCCTCGGCGAGCCGGCGGGGGACGGCACCGACCCGGCGCACCTCGCCGGTCAGCCCGACCTCGCCGATCGCCACCAGGTGCGGCGCGATGGCCAGGTTGAGCCCGCCGGAGGCGACCGCCAGCGCGACCGCGAGATCGGCGGCCGGCTCGACGACCCGGATGCCGCCGACGGTGGCCGCGAAGACCTCCCGGTCGTGCAGGGTCAGCCGTTCGGTACGGCGTTGCAGCACCGCCAGCACCATGGCCAGCCGGGCCCCGTCGAGCCCCGAGACGGTACGCCGGGGCGACCCGGCCACCGTCGCGCCGATCAGCGCCTGCACCTCGGTCAGCAGCGCCCGCCGCCCCTCCATCGCCACCGTGACGCAGGTGCCCGGGACCGGCTCGGAGTAGCGGGTGAGGAAGAGCCCGGACGGGTCGGCCAGGCTGCTGATGCCCCCCTCGTGCATCTCGAAGCAGCCGACCTCGTCGGCCGCGCCGAACCGGTTCTTGATCCCCCGGACCATCCGCAGCGAGGAGTGCTTGTCCCCCTCGAAGTGCAGCACGACGTCGACCAGGTGTTCCAGCACGCGGGGGCCGGCGACCTGACCGTCCTTGGTGACGTGACCGACCAGCACGGTGGCGATGCCGCGTTCCTTGGCGACCGCGACCAGGGCGGCGGTGACGGCCCGGACCTGGGTGACCCCGCCCTGCACCCCCTCGGCCCCGGTGGTGGAGATGGTCTGCACCGAGTCGAGGACGAGCAGACCCGGCTTGACCGCGTCGAGGTGACCCAGGACGGCGCTCAGGTCGCTCTCGGCGGCCAGCCAGAGCTGTTCGTGCAGGGCACCCATCCGCTCGGCGCGCAACCGGACCTGGCTGACCGACTCCTCGCCGCTGACCACCAGCGACGGGCTGCCGGCGGTGGCCGCCCACTGCTGCGCCACGTCGAGCAGCAGGGTGGACTTGCCGACCCCCGGCTCCCCGGCGAGCAGGACCACCGCGCCGGGGACCAGGCCGCCGCCGAGGACCCGGTCGAGTTCGCTGACCCCGGTGGGGCGGGCGCGGGCCGGCGCGGCGCTGATCGTGGCGATCGGCCGGGCCGGCTCGGCCGGCATCCGGGAGCTGACCACCCGGCCGGAGACGACCGGCCCGGTGACGGTGGACTCGACCACCGAACCCCACTCGCCGCACTCCGGGCACCGCCCGACCCACTTGGGCGGCTGGTGGCCGCAGGCGTCGCACGCGTAGGCGGGGCGGGGTTCGCGGGCGGCCCGGCCCCGGGACGCGCCGGACGCGCCACGGGCGGGAGTCGATCGGGGGGTGGTCACCCCAGGACGCTAACCCTCACCGGTGACGAAAACACCGCCGGCGTGGTCGTCGCCACGCCAGCGGTGTCGGTGTCTCGCCCGTGGGGTCAGCCGCCGTGGCCGGAGCTGCCCTCCTGGCCGCTCTCCTCGCCACCCTCGCGGTGCACGATCGGGGAGGACTGGGGCGCCGGGCTCAGCGGCACCCCGACCGGGACCGGGGTGCTGACGGTACGGCCGTCGCCGAAGTCGAAGGTCAGGTTGACCTGCTGCCCGGTGCGCAGTGCCTCGTTCAGCCCGACGAGCTGGAGGTGCTGGCCGTTCTGCACGTTGAGCTGCACGTACCCGAGGGCCGGGATCTCGATCCGGGCCGGCTGGCCGGCCGGCGCCGACGGGGAGGCGCCTTCGGAGGGCGAAGCGCCCTCCGACGGCGAGGCACCCTCGGACGGCGAGGCACCTTCGGATGGCGACGCGCTCCCGGACGGGGAAGCGCCCTCGGCCGGCGAGGCGCTGCCCGACGGGGAGGCCCCCTCGGACGGGGAGGCGCTTCCGGACGGCGAGCCGCTCTCCGAGGGGGAGGCGGAGTCGGAGGGGCTGGCCGAGCCGGCGGCCCCGGTGAGCACGATCTGCCGGGCGCTGTCGGTGGTGACGGTGACGGTGACCGGGTCCCGGGTGTCGTTGTAGATCACGGCGTTGAGCGCGGCGTTCGCACCTGCGGTGAGACCGTCCTCGCCCGGGTAGTCGACGTAGAGGCCACGCACCTTGTACGCGTTGTCCGACGTCTGGACGTTGACCCCCTGGACCGACGGCTGCTTGTTGGCGGTCTCGGACACCTGGCCCGCCCCGCAGCCCGTCGCCAGCAGGGCGGTCGCCCCCGCCAGGCCGGACAGCAGCAGGGTGGCCCGCCGGGAACCCCTGATCGAGCGCGTCACGTCGGTCCTCCTCGTCACGATCCCCACCCGGTGCGTGCCCCGGGCGCGGGGTGGTCATACCCGCGCAGACCGCGCTCCAGGGTAGTTGGGGCTGATCGAGGGCCGCACACGGACCCGGTGCCGCCACCCGGGCGGGTGCCGGTCAGACCACCCGACCGCTCGCCACCAGCAGCAGCACATCGATCAGGGCCACCACCAGTACCGCCCGGAAGGCGGCCACCGAGCGGCCGTCGCGCCGGGTGGCGGCGCGGCCCGCGTACCAGCCGACGGCCGGCACCGCGACGGCCGCCGCGACCGCCGACCAGCCGACCCACGACGGCGACCCGGGTGGCCCGAGGACCAGGGCGACGGTGGCGGCGAGCAGCAGCCCCGCGGCGGCCAGCCGGCTGCCGGTGGCACCGAGGCGGTGCGGCAGCCCGCGTACCCCGGTCCGGGCGTCGTCGGCCAGGTCCGGCAGCACGTTGGCGAAGTGCGCCCCCGCGCCCAGGCAGGCCGCCGCGACGACCAGCCAGAGCGGCGGCGTGGGCGCCCCCGGCAGGGCGAGCACCACGAAGGCGGGCAGCGAGCCGAAGGAGACCGCGTACGGCAGCACCGAGACCGGGGTGGACTTCAGCGGCCAGTCGTAGAGCAGCGCCGAGACCAGGCCCACGGTGTAGCAGAGCGCGGCGACCGGGGTGGTGGTCAGCGCCAGCAGCGGGGTGGCGAGCGCGGCCAGCACGGCGGCCACCACCACGGTCCGGCGGCCCACCGCCCCCGCGGCGACCGGCTTGTCGGTACGCCCCACCGTGGCGTCCCGCCCGGCGTCCACCGCGTCGTTGGTCCAGCCGACGGCGAGCTGACTGGACAGCACGGTGAGCACCACGGCGACCGTCCCGGCCGGACGGTGACCGACCGCGACGGCGAGCAGCCCGGCCACCGTGGTCACGGCCAGGCCCGGTTCCGGATGACTCGCTTTGACCAGCCCTAACACCGTCCGCCACATAAGGGAAGTCTGGTCGTTACCGGCCGGTCGTGCCACGCTCGATGCCATGGGTCACGGTCCGGTGTCCGACGGTGTACGCGTGCTGCCCCCCAACGATCCCCGCCAGTACGACGACCTGGCCGGCGAGTGGTGGCGGCCCGACGGCGCGTTCGCGATGCTGCACTGGTTGGCCCGGGCCCGCGCCGCCCTGGTACCGCCGGCGGCCCGGCCCGACGCGGTCCTGGTCGACCTGGGCTGCGGCGCCGGGCTGATGGCGCCCCACCTGGCCGGCAAGGGCTACCGGCACGTCGGGGTGGACCTCACCCGGTCGGCCCTGGAACAGGCGGCGGCGCACGGCGTCACCACGCTGGCCGGTGACGTCACGGCGGTGCCGCTCGCCGACGGGTGCGCCGACGTGGTGGCGGCCGGCGAGGTGCTGGAGCACGTACCGGACTGGCGGGCGGCGGTCGCCGAAGCGTGCCGGCTGCTGCGCCCCGGCGGGCTGCTCGTGCTGGACACCCTCAACGACACGCTGCTGGCCCGGCTGGTCGCGGTGGAGCTGGGTGAACGCCTGCCCACCGTGCCCCGGGGCATCCACGACCCACGGTTGTTCGTGGACGACCGGGCGCTGGTCGTCGAGTGCGCCAGGCACGGCGTCACCCTGCGGGTGCGGGGGGTCCGGCCGGGGTTGCGGGCGACGCTGGGCTGGCTGGTGCGGCGTTCCCGTGGGGGTGCCGCCCGCGACGTCCCCCACGACGGGCCCGCGATCCGTCCGACCTGGTCGACGGCGGTGCTCTACCAGGGCCGGGGCGTCCGGCACGGCTAGCCGCCCCGGTTCGGGGTACCAGGAACACCCAGGAAGGGGACCGTATGACTGTGGACGCACCGGCGGTGGCCCGTCGGTTGGCACCGAGGTTCGCCGCCCGCGCCGCCGGGCACGACCGGGACGGCACGTTCCCGGTCGACGACTTCGCCGACCTGCGGGAGTCCGGGCTGTTCGGGCTGATGGTCCCGACCGTGCTGGGCGGCGCGGGAGCCTCCTTCGCCAGGTACGCGGCGGTCGCCACCGAACTGGCCCGGGGCAACGGCGCGACCGCGCTGGTGTTCAACATGCACGCCTCGGTCACCGGCGCGCTCGGCGCGGTGACCGAGGAACTGGCCGAGGCGCTGGGCGTACCGGACGAGGCGCTGGCCGCCCGGGACCGGCTGCTGCGCGCGGCGGCCGAGGGCGCCTGGTACGCGGTGGCGATGAGCGAACGCGGCGCGGGGGCCCGGTTGTCCCGGCTCAGCACGGTCTACGAACCGGTCGACGGCGGCTGGCGGATCAAGGGGAGCAAGACCTTCTGCTCCGGGGCCGGGCACGCCGACGGCTACCTGGTGGCCGCCCGTAGCGCCGCCGACCCCTCGCTGGTGTCCCAGTTCCTGGTGCCCGCCGGCACGGGGGTGACCGTGGAGCCGACCTGGGACGCCCTGGGCATGCGGGCCACCTCGTCGCACGACCTGCACCTGGACGTGACGGTGCCGACGGACCGGCTGCTCGGTGGCGTGGAGGGGCTGGCCCTGGTGGTCGCCCAGCTCATGCCGCACTGGCTGGTGGCGAGTTACGCCGCCGTCTACGTGGGGGTCGCCCGGGCGGCGGTGGACGCCGCCGCCGAGCACCTCACCGCGCGGGACCTCGGCGGTCTGCCGGCGGTGCGGGCCCGGCTCGGCCGGGCGGACGCGGCGGTGGCGGCGGCGGAGCTGGTGGTGGCCGAGGCGGCCCGCCGGGTCGACGACGCCCCCGGCGACGCCGAGACGAACCGGTGGGTGTGGCGGGCGAAGCTGCTCGCCGGCACCACGGCGGCGGAGGTGGCGGCGTCCATGCTGGAGGCGGCCGGGACGTCGGCGACCCGCCGGGGGCATCCACTGGAACGGCTCTACCGGGACGCCCGCTGCGGCTCGCTGCATCCGGCGACCTCCGACGTGTGCGCCGACTGGCTCGGGGTGGCGGTGCTCGGGGGTGACCCGGACCGCGACGGAACGGCCCCTCGTTGGTGAGGGTGACGGGGGTCGGGGCGACCACCGGACGGGCAGTGCGGACGAGAGGCGGGGACAGATGGCTGTGCCGTTGATCGCGGGGCTGGGGGCGGCACACCCGCCCGGCGCCGCCCAGGACGAACTCTGGACGGGCTACTTCGCGAAGCACTTCTCGGGTCCCACCCGGGCACTGGCCGAGCGGATCTTCGCCAACTCGGGGGTGTCCCACCGGCAGGCGGCGGTCAACCCGCTGCTGGAGGACGTTTCCGACTGGCCGACCGACAGGCGGATGCGGCGGTACCAGGTGGAGGCGCTGCCACTGGGCAAGGAGGCCATCGGCCGGGCGTTGACCGCCGCCGGCCTCGCCGCCGGTGACCTCGGGCTGTTCGTGGTCTGCTCCTGCACCGGCTACGCCACCCCCGGGCTGGACATCCTGCTCGCCCGGGACCTGGGCATGGCCCCGGACTGCCAGCGGATGTTCGTCGGGCACATGGGCTGTTACGCGGCCCTGCCAGGGCTGGGCGCGGCGGGTGACTTCGTGACCGCGCGGGGCCGGCCGGCGCTGCTGCTCTGCGCCGAGCTGACCAGCCTGCACATCCAGCCGTCCTCGGCCCGGATGGACACCCAGCAGATCATCTCGCACGCCCTCTTCTCCGACGCGGCGGTCGCCACCGTGCTGGTTCCCGGCACCGACACCACCGGCCGGGGGTACGTGCTGCGCGAGGTCGCCTCGGTGACCGACACCTCCACCGCCGACCACATGACCTGGGACGTCACCGACACCGGGTTCCGGATGGGCCTGTCGCCGAAGGTCCCGCAGGTGCTCTCGGCGCACGTCCGGGGGCTGGTGGACGGCCTGCTGGCCCGGCACGGCACGACGGTCGCCGAGGTGGACGGCTGGGCGGTTCACCCGGGCGGCCCGCGCATCCTCAACGTGGTGGAGCGGGAGCTGGCCCTGCCCGACGACGCGTTGGCGGCCTCCCGGGCGGTGCTGGACGCGCACGGCAACTGCTCGTCGCCCACGGTGCTGCTGATCCTGGAGCGGCTGCTGCGGGCGGCGGCACCGCCCCGGTGGATCGTGCTGCTCGCCTTCGGCCCGGGACTGACCCTCTACGCCGCCCTGCTCGAACGCCGCTCCTGAGCCTCCTCCACCCGCCACCGCACCCCGGCCTGAACCACTCCCGGTCGGGCCGGCCGGGAGCGCCCACGGTGAGGTGGACTACCTGGTCAGGGCGGGTGTGGTCGGCGCTGCGCCGAGCGCCGCCGTCGACCGCTGGTTACCCTCGCCGGGTGGGGGTCGAGAGGGTCGGCGGTGATCGGCTGCGCGGTGCGGCGCTGGCCGGCGTGGCCCTGCTCGCCCTGGTCGGGGGCGGCTGGTGGTGGTCGGCCACCGCCCCGGCGGTCGACCCGGTGGGCTCGGCGGCGACGGGGTCACCGCAGCCGTCGGCCGGCGCGGAGGCCACCCGACGGGTGGTGGTGATCGACGTTCGCACCGGGCGGGTCCTGGGCGCGACCGAGCTGCCCGGGACCTCCGGCGACCCGGACGTGGGGCTGCCGACGTTCACCGACACCACCTGGCGGGAGCGGATGACCCTGGTGTCCGGCCGGGCGCCGGTACGCCGGGAGTCGGCCCCGGACGGCGCGAGGCATCTCTTCCAGTACCGCTGCTCGGGCGACGGGACGCTGCTGGTCTCGGTGCTGCACGACGATCCGCCGCAGCACCGGCGGACGGCCTGCGACGGCGAACTGGTGGCCTGGGAGCTGCGCGGCCCGGACGGGGGCACCCGGTTGGAGTTCTCGGTGGTCGGGCCGGGCTCGGTCGAGCTGGAGGCGCAGGTCGTCGCGGTGCCCTGATCCGGCCCCGTTCAGCCGCCGAGCCCGATCAGGTCGCCCCGGTAGTCGGCGGCGGCACCCAGCTCCGGCAGCACCCGGACGACCGTGCCGGCCCGGTCCACCAGCAGCGCCGGGGCGGCACCGGCCTGGGCGGGCAGGTGCAACGCGGCGCGTAGCCCGCCGGCGGGATCGGCGAGGGCGCGGACCGGTCCGCCGACCGGTGGCGCGGGGGTGACCTTCCGTCCGGCGGCGACGCTCACCACCCGTACCCCGTCCGGGGCGGCGCTGGCGGCGGCGGCCACCTGCTCGGCGCAGGCGCAGCCGTCGACCAGGATGATCATCGCGGGTAGCAGGCCGCGCAGCGGGACCGGCCGCTGGTCGACGTCGACCAGGTCCAGCGCGGGCAGCGACCGCCCGACCAGCGGCACCGACGTGCCCGTCTGCGGCAGGACGGTGGGTCGTTCGGTGCCCCGGGACGACCGGGGCCAGGTGACGGTGACCAACCCGACGGTGGTGGCGAGCACCGCCACCAGGAGTATCAGCAGGGGCAGCCCGAGCGGTGGCCGCCCGTCGGGGCGCGCGGTCAACCCCAGCCGGCGTCGCCACCGGCCGGGCCGGGCCTGCCGGCGCAGCTCGCGGCGGAGCTGGGCGGCCTCCTCGGCGAGCGCCGACGCGTCGTCAGGCACCACCACCCGCCCCCACTCCGGCGGCAGGTCGGGCAGTCCGTGTCCCTCGGCGTCGGGCATGCCCATCGGACCCCCCGGGTCAGCGGTGCGGCGAGCGGTGTGCGGTACCTCTCCAGCGTCCCGCACGGACCCTCCTGCCGCCAGACCTGGGCGACCGGAGCGCCGCCGGGCTACCATGGGAAGAGCGCATAGCCCGAGAAATCCGCGCTCCGATCACCCGTACCGGGTTGTCATCCGCTGCTCACGGAGCGTGTTTGAACCACTGGTTTGGCCGCCTGTCAAGCCGAAGCAACGCCTCTCACAGGGCCCCTGAGCTGCGCCAACGGTCAGGACGGCAGCGGGACATTGGTGCCTGAGCGTGTTACCCTAGACACAGCGAAAGGGGTTTCGAACCTATGGTTTTCAGCGTCGGCGAGACCGTTGTTTACCCCCACCACGGGGCCGCACTCATCGAGGCAATCGAGACTCGGGTCATCAAGGGCGAACCCAAGCAGTACCTCGTCCTGAGGGTCGCGCAGGGTGACCTGACGGTCCGGGTGCCGGCCGAGAACGCCGAGATCGTGGGTGTGCGTGAGGTGGTCGGCGAAGAGGGCCTGGGAAAGGTCTTCGACGTGCTCCGTGCACCGCACACCGAAGAGCCGACCAACTGGTCGCGGCGTTACAAGGCGAATCTGGAGAAGCTGGCCTCCGGCAACCCGCTGAAGGTCGCCGAGGTCGTCCGCGACCTGTGGCGTCGGGAGCGGGAGCGGGGCCTGTCGGCGGGTGAGAAGCGCATGCTCGCCAAGGCCCGCGACATTCTCGTCGGCGAGGTCGCGCTGGCTGAGAAGAGCACCAAGGACGAGGCGGAGACGCTGCTCGACAAGGTCCTCACCGAGGCCTGATCCCACCGCATCGTCGTACCCACCCCGCAGCGAAGAATTCCCGAGGACCGCGACGTGACTGCGCAGCTCAATCCGCGCGGTGACGTCGCGGTCCTCGTTCCTGCGGCCGGTGCCGGCGTACGGCTCGGGCCGGGCGGTCCCAAGGCGCTCCGGCTCCTCGGCGGTGAACCCCTGCTGGTGCACGTGGTACGCCGGATCGCCGCCGCCCCGTCGGTGCACACCGTCGTCGTCGCCGCGCCGGCCACCGAGGTCGACGCCGTCCGGCAGCTGCTGACCCCGCTCGCCCCGGTCCTGGTGGTGGCGGGCGGTGCCGAACGCCAGGCGTCGGTGGCGAACGCGCTGGCAGCGGTGCCGTCCGGCCCCGACATCGTGCTGGTGCACGACGCGGCGCGGGCGCTCACCCCGCCCACGCTCGTCGAGGCGGTGGCGGCAGCCGTCCGGGCCGGGCACGACGCGGTGATCCCGGTGCTCCCGGTCAGCGACACGATCAAGCGGGTGGACGCTGCCGGCGTCGTCCTCGCCACCGTCGACAGGTCGGCCCTGCGGGCCGTGCAGACCCCGCAGGGTTTCCGCCGGGAGGTGCTCGCCGCCGCGCACGCCGCCGCCGGTGACCCGCTCACCGACGACGCCGGCCTGGTCGAGCAGCAGGGGGTGCCGGTGTTCTGCGTCCCCGGCTCGGAGTACGCGCTGAAGGTCACCCGCCCGTTCGACCTGACCCTGGCCGAGCACCTGCTGGCCGCCGGGTACTGACGCGTACCCTCGATCCATGATCGTTCCCAGGGTCGCCGTCGGCACCGACATCCACGCCTTCGCGGCCGGCCGGCCGTGCTGGCTGGCCGGCCTGCACTGGCCGGGCGAGGACGGCCTGGCCGGGCACTCCGACGCCGACGTGGTCGCCCACGCCGCCTGCAACGCGCTGCTCTCCGCCGCCGGGCTCGGTGATCTCGGGGCGAACTTCGGGGTGGACCAGCCGGAGTGGGCCGCCGCCTCCGGGGTCACGCTGCTCACCGAGTCCGCCCGCCGGGTCCGCGCCGCCGGGTACGCGATCGGCAACATCTCGGTGCAGGTCGTCGGCAACCGGCCCCGGATCGGGCCACGGCGTGACGAGGCACAGCAGGTGCTCTCCGCGGCGGTCGGCGCACCGGTCACCGTCACCGCCGCCACCAGCGACGGTCTCGGCTTCACCGGGCGGGGCGAGGGGCTCGCCGGCATCGCGGTGGCCCTGGTCTACGACGCGTCGGCCGGGTAGGGCCGCGATGACCGACGACGAGTCGCCGCTGGACGGCTACCGGCAGCGGGCCCAGCTCCTGGCCGAGCTGGGCCGCCACGACGAGGCCACCGAGGAACTGGGCTTCGCGCTCGCCCTGGCCCCCGCCGACCCGGCCGCGCTGACGCTGCTGGCCCGGCTGCACCTCGCGGCCGGCCGCCCCGGCGAGGCGCTCGCCGCCGCCGACGCGGCGATCGCCCCACCCCGCCCCGACATCCCACCGCTCCCCGGACCGCCGCACCCGCCTGTGCCCCCGGGGCCCGCCGTGTCGTCGGGGTCGGTTGTGCCTCCGGGGTCGGCTGTGCCCCCGGGCCCGGTTGACCAGGCAGGTGGGCCGACGCCGGCCGGCCCTACCGGATCATGGGCGACGCCGGGGGAGGCGGGCCCACCGACGTTGCCCGACCCGTCCGGATCGTCGCCGGACCGGCCCGCACCGCCGTTCGGCCCTGACCGGCCGGGGACACCCTCCTTGCCCGGCCCGGCCGGTGCACCTGCCCCCGCCGGCCCGGCCGGCGGATCCGGCCCGTCGGGGGAGGCCGGGGCGAGGGTGCCGACCGCCGCGCTGGTCGTCCGGGCCATCGCCCTCGCCGACCTGGGGGAGTACGCCGAGTCGGCGCGTACCGCCGATCGGATCCTGGCGGCCGGGCCGGGTGACGCGTACGCCCAGCGGAGCGCGGCGGCGATCCTGGCCGAGGCGCGCAACGGCCAGCCGGCGCTGAACGCGGCCTGGCGTGGGGTGGAGTTGGCCCCCGACGAGCCGCAGGCGCATCTGGTGCTGGCCCTGGTCGCCGGCCGGCTGGAGCTGTTCGACCTGGCCGAGCGGGCCTACCGGGAGGCGCTGCGGCTCGATCCGGAGCTGGCCGAGGCGCGGCACGACCCGGGGGTGCTGCGGTTGGAGCGGCGGCGCTGGGTGCTGGCGCTGGAACAGGTGGCCGCGTTGGCGCCGGTGCAGCCGGCGCGGGCCGAGAAGCTGCCGCTCTGGGCCGGGCTGCGTCGGCTCGTCCTGATCGGCAGCGGCTGGTCGCTGGTCGCCAGCCTGCTGCTCGCGTTCCTGGCGGCCGGCGGGGCGGGGGCGAGCCGGGTGGTGGCGGTGCTGGCGGCGGCCGGTGGCGCGCTGCTGGCCTGGCGGCTGTCCCGGCGGGTGCCCGAGCTGGGCCGGGTGGTCCTGCCGGCGCTGCGCCGCGAGGACCGCGCGTTGGCGTTCGCCGTGTACGCCGTCCCGGCCGGGCCGGCCCTGCTACTGCTGTTCGCCCTGGTGGGCAGCCCGTGGCCGCTGGTGCTCGCGATCGCCCTCGCCGTGCCGGCCACTCTGGTCGCCGCCACCCGTGCGGGCGTGTCCTAGCCTCGCGCGCCGCCTCCGGTCAACGACGGCTGGGCGACCCGACCCACCCGGGAAGCCCTCGCTGAGTCGTGACCGGTCGAGGCACCCGGAGGGTCAGGGCTGGCGGTTCCAGGTCCAGGCGTAGCCCGGGTCCTCGCACTCGACGGCGGCGTCGCAGAGGTCGAGGGGGCGGAAGGTGTCGACCATGACGGCCAGTTCGTCGAAGAAGTCGACGCCGATCGAGCGTTCCGCCGCGCCGGGCTGCGGGCCGTGGGTGAAGCCGGACGGGTGCAGCGAGATCGAGCCCTGCCCGATGCCGGAGCCGCGCCGGGCCTCGTAGTTGCCGCCGGTGTAGAAGAGCATCTCGTCGGAGTCGACGTTGTGGTGGTGGTACGGCACCGGGATCGCGTCCGGGTGGTAGTCGACCTTGCGGGGCACGAACGAGCAGATCACGAAGTTGGGGCCCTGGAAGGTCTGGTGCACCGGTGGCGGCTGGTGCAGGCGGCCGGTGATCGGCTCGAAGTCGTGGATGGAGAACGCCCACGGGTACTGGTGGCCGTCCCAGCCGACCACGTCGAACGGGTGGTGGGCGTGGACGTGCCGGGTCCAGGCGGTGCCGGTGGCCGTCCGGGCGCGGTGCCGGACCAGCACCTCCACGACGGTGCCGTCGACCAGCAGGGGCGCGTCCGGCCCCCGGACGTCCCGCTCGCAGTACGGGGAGTGTTCCAGGAACTGGCCGCGTACGGACAGGTAGCGCTTGGGCGGGCCGATGTGCCCGGTGGCCTCGATGGTGAGCAGCCGGACCGGGGCGTCGCCGGTGGGCACCAGCCGGTGCACCGTCGAGGTGGGGACGACCGCGTAGTCGCCGGCGACCAGGTCGAGCGCGCCGAAGGTGGACTCCAGCCGCAGTGTGCCCGCCTCGACGTAGAGGCACTCGTCGCCGGTGGCGTTGCGGTAGAGCGGGGACGGCCGGTCGGCCAGCACGTACCCGATCCGGACGTCGTCGTTGGCGAGCAGCTGACGCCGGCCGAGCACCGGGTCGGCCCCCGCGCCGTCGAGCTTGTGGGTCTGCAGGTGGCGTGGCTTGAGGGGGTGGTTGGGCAGCCGGGTGTATCCGGGCGGGGTGAACTCCTCGGCGGCGACGATCGCGGTCGGCGGGTGCCGGTGGTAGAGCAGGGACGAGTCGGCGGAGAAGCCCTCCTGACCCATCAGCTCCTCGGTGTAGAGGCTGCCGTCGGGCTGGCGGAACTGGGTGTGCCGCTTGCGGGGAACCTCGCCGACGCTGCGGTAGTACGGCATGTCGCCTCCCGTATTGTCCCGATATCCGGCCGGTGGCGTCCGATAACCGGACGTCACTGTCCGTTCCTTGACAGCGTCCCGTAGATTCTTGTCTCGTGTCAACGCAGGTCCCCCGCCTCCTCGCCGGACTCGTCGACGACGCCGCCGTCTTCCCGCCCGGCAGCGCGGCGCTGCCCGACGCGATCGCGGCGCACCACGGACACCGCACCTCCTGGTACGCCGACCTGGTCGGCCCGCTGCTGGTGCCCGCCTCCGCCGTCGGCGGGCTGGCCGGCCTGCCCGAGGGCACGGTGACCGGGCTGATCGGCGACACCGGCGTCGCCGGGGTGCCCGCCGCGCTCGCCGGGCTGGCCGCCGCCGGCATCGCCGTCCGGCAGGTCGAGGTGGCCGTCGCCCGACGCGGCGAGGACCCCCAGCCGGGCCTGGCCGCGCTGCGCGGCGTGCTCGCCGGGCACCGTGACCTCGACTGGTACGCCGAACTGCCGCTGACCTTCGGGCTGACCGCCGCCCTGGACACCCTCGCCGAGGCCCGCGCGGCCGGCGAACCGGTCGCCGCGAAGTTCCGCACCGGCGGGCTGGCCGCCGAACTCTTCCCCACCCCCGTCGAACTGGCCGCGGTGATCTGCGCCTGCCGGGACCGGGCGCTGCCGTTCAAGCTGACCGCCGGGCTGCACCACGCGCTGCGCCAGATCGACCCGGAGACCGGCTTCACCCACCACGGCTTCGGCAACGTGCTGGCCGCCACCCTCGCCGCCGCAGGCGGCGCCGAGGTGGACGCCGTCGCCGCGCTGCTCGCCGACACCGACCCGCTGCGGGTGGTCGAGCCGGCCCGGGCGGCCCGGGACGACGAGCGTCCGCTGTGGATCGGGTTCGGCTCGTGCAGCGTGCGGGAACCACTGACCGATCTGATCCGGCTGGGGCTGGTGAACGGGGGATTCGACAGATGAGCTGGGTGACGGGCGCGGACGGCTCGGCGTACGGGGTGACCAACCTGCCGTACGGGGTGTTCCGGCACGACGGGCGGCCACCCCGGATCGGCGTACGCGTCGCCGACCTGGTGTTCGACCTGGCGGCAGCCGAGGAGGCCGGGCTGGTCCTCGCCGCCGGGGCGTTGCGCCGGCCCACCCTCAACGACTTCATGGCGCTCGGCCGCCCGCAGTGGACCTCGGTCCGGCAGCGCATCGTCGAACTGCTCACCGAGCCGGCGCACCGGGCGGCCGTCGAGCCGCTGCTGCTGCCGCTGGCCGCGGTCGAGCTGCTGCTGCCGTTCGAGGTGGCCGACTACGTCGACTTCTACTCCTCCGAGCACCACGCCGGCAACGTCGGGCAGATCTTCCGCCCCGGCCAGCCGCCGCTGCTGCCGAACTGGAAGCACCTGCCGATCGGCTACCACGGCCGGGCCGGCACGGTGGTGGTCTCCGGCACCCCGGTCGTCCGCCCGAGCGGGCAGCGCGCCACCGCCGAGGGTCCCACCGTCGGCCCGTCGGTACGCCTCGACATCGAGGCCGAGGTGGGCTTCGTGGTCGGCGTGCCGAGCGCGCTCGGCGACCGGGTGCCCACCGGCGACTTCGCCGACCACGTGTTCGGGGTGGTGCTGGTCAACGACTGGTCGGCCCGGGATATCCAGGCATGGGAATACCAGCCGCTCGGGCCGTTCCTCGGCAAGTCCTTCGCCACCTCCGTCTCCGCCTGGGTGACCCCGCTGGACGCGCTTGCCGACGCGTTCGTGCCCGCCCCGCGGCAGGACCCGCCGGTGCAGGACTACCTGCGCCAGACCCCGCACCTGGGCCTCGACCTGCGACTGGAAGTCGAGTGGAACGGCGAGCGGGTCACCGAGCCGCCGTTCGCCGGCATGTACTGGACCCCCGCCCAGCAGCTGGCCCACCTCACCGTCAACGGCGCGTCCCTGCGGACCGGCGACCTGTACGCCTCGGGCACCGTCTCCGGCCCCGAGCGCGGCCAGGTGGGCTCGTTCCTGGAACTGACCTGGGGCGGGGCCGAACCGGTCACCGTCGGCGGGGACACCCGCACCTTCCTCGCCGACGGCGACACCGTCACGCTGCGGGCCACCGCGCCCGGCCCGGACGGCTCCACCATCGCCCTCGGCGAGGTCACCGGGCGCATCCTGCCCGCCCGCTGAGCCGACGCCTGACGGTCGCACCCGCTGTCCGACCGTCCGACGCCCCTGCCGCGTTTCTCCCACCGGATTCCGCCGTACGCCCCGCGCCGCCGTCTCCCGTCGGCGGCGCGGGGCGCGTCGGCGTGGCACGTCCCAGTGGAGAGGAGGTACGAGCATGAACGATCTCGTCGGCGCGGTGTGGCGCACCAGTAGCCGCTCGAACGACCAGGGGCTCTGTGTGGAGGTGGCGGACAACCTCGTCCGCACCCGGGCCGTGGTCGGGGTACGCGACTCCAAGGACCCGTCGGGCCCGGCCCTGGTCATCGGCCCACCGGGTTGGACGGCGTTCGTCGACGCCGTCCGGCAGGGGACCTTCCGTCCCTGACCGCCCCGTCACCGGCGTCCCACCCGGGACGCCGGTGACGGAAATTTCACCGTACGGCCCCCCGTCGGACGCTCACCCGCCGTACGGTGGACGACACGGGAGGTGCCATGTCGACGGTTGCGGTCACCGATGTCATCGAGGCGTCGGCCGTCGACGTGTGGGAACGCCTGACCGACCTGCCCGTCCGGGTCGACTGGCTCTGCACGGTCAGCTCCGTCGAGCTGCTCACCCCCGGGCCGTTCGGGCCGGGCACCGCCTGGCGGGAGACCCGGACCCGCCCGGACGGCGGCGACCAGCCGGAGGAGTTCCTGGTCCTGACCGCCGAGCCGGCACACCGGCTGGTGCTCGCCTCCCCGGGTATCGGGGTGGACTACCGGATCACCTGGACCCTGCGCGCCGTCCGACGTCGTCGCCGGGTCGGCACCGCCGTCACTGTCGAACACCGGGCGCTGCCGACCGCCCCGTACGGGCGGGTGATGGCGCTGCTCTTCGGCGGCCTGGCCGCCCGGACGGTGGAGGGTGCGATCCGGCACGACCTGACCGCGCTGGCCGCCACCGTGCGCAGCACCGGCCGGGCCACCGCCGCCTGATCCGCGTCCGGGCACCGGCGGTCCGCCGGCCCGACTTCGTTCGCGCGACGCGACGCGACCTGACCGGTCCCCAGGGGGGACGTCTGGGTAGGGTGCCGGGCGGAGGTGGGCATGGGATTCCCGAAGGGACGGCGGCGACTCGTGGTCGCGGTCACCACGCTGCTCACCCTCGTGGCGGTCGCCGGCATCGGCTACCGGGTGCTCGCCCCCGCCGAGGTCGTCACGCCCGCCCGGGGCGCACCGCCGCCCGCCGGCACCCCGGCCGTCGGCGTGGTGGGCCGGCTGCCGGTCGCGCCGCTGGTGGTGGCGGGCCGGCTGCGGGTCTACGCCGCCGAGCGCCAGCTCTATGCCGACCAGCCCGCCGACAGCCGCAACCGGGTCACCCCGTTCTGGTCGTACCGGCGCTGGCCGGCCACCCTCGACGGGGTGCTGGCGGCCGGCACGATGGTGCTCAGCCGCTGGTCGGACGGGAAGCTGGTGGCCCTGGACGGGCTCACCGGCACGGTCGCCTGGCGGGTCGACGGGCCGACGCCGTACGCCGCGACCCCCGCCCGGCGCACCGGGGCGGCCACCGTCTGGGACCCGCACGGCATCTCCGTCGCCCCCGCCCCCGGAAGCCTGACGGTGCTGGTCGTCTCCGGCCGGGACGGCCTGCGCGGCTACGACCTCGCCGACGGGCGGGAGCTGTGGCGGGTCGACGGTGGCCGGGACTGCCGTACCGACCTGGGCACCACCGCCGCCGGGCAGGTCTTCTCCGTCGACTCCTGCGCCGGCCCGACGGCCGTGGAGTTCCGCGCCGTCGCCACCGGCACGGTGGGCACCCGCTGGCGGCCCCCGGACGCACCCGAGCGGTTCACCGTCACCCCGGTCGGCTGCCTCACCCCCCGCTCGCAGTGCCGGGGGCTGCGCACCGACGGCGGCTCCGGCGGCCGGGGCTGGCAGGTCGGCCCGGGTGCGCCGATGGCCGCCCCCGCCCTGGACGCCGCCGGCACCACCCTGGTCGGGGAACTGGCCGTCGGCGACGACGGCGGGGTGCTCAAGGGCTGGGAGGCGCGCAGCGGCAAGGGCCGCTGGCAGCGCGGTGACCTGGGCCCGGTGACGATCCTCGCCACCGAGGCCGGTCGGCTCTACGTGCTGACCGAACGCCGGGAACTGGTCACCCTCGACCCGGTCACCGGTGCGCAGCGGTCCCGGTTCCCGATGACCCCCGGGCGGGACGGCATCGGCTGGAAGCCCGGCCGGGCGTACGCGGCCGGCGGCTACGTCGCGGTGGAACGGTTGCGGGAGCGCGCCGGCCCGGACGACGACGACCAGGCGTACTTCCTGATGGCCGAGCCGGTCGTGCTCGCCGCGACCTGACCCGGCCCGACCCGGCCGGTGGGCCGGGTCGGTGTCCGGGGGTGGTTCAGGACAGGGCGGCCTCCGCCACGGCCAGGAAGGCGTCGTTCTCGGCCGGGGTGCCGATGGTGACCCGGACGCCGTCGCCGGGGAACGGCCGGACGATCACGCCGCGCGCCTCGCAGGCCCGGCCGAACTCCACGGCCCCCTCGCCCAGCGGCAGCCAGACGAAGTTGGCCTGGCTGGACGGCACGTCGGGGACGAACTTGCGCAGCGCCGCGGTGACCCGGTCCCGTTCCGCCACGACCAGCGCGCAGCGGCGTTCGACCTCGTCGGCCTGGGCGAGCGCGGCCAGCGCCCCCGCCTGCGCCGCCGTGCTGGTGGAGAACGGGGTGACCACCTTGCGGACCGCGGCGGCGACCTCCGGGGCACCGACCAGCCAGCCGATCCGCAACCCGGCCAGGCCCCACGCCTTGGACAGGGTGCGCAGCACCACCACGTTGGGCCGGTCGAGATACGTCAGCCCGTCGGGCACCTGCGGGTCGGTGACGAACTCCCGGTACGCCTCGTCGATGACGACGAGCACGTCGTCGCCGACGGCGTCGAGGAAGCGGTCCAGCTCCGGCCCGCGTACGGCCGTGCCGGTGGGGTTGTTGGGGTTGCAGACCAGCACCATCCGGGTCCGGTCGGTCACCGCCGCGGCCATCGCCGCCAGGTCGTGCCCGTGGCCGGCGTCGTTGGGCACCCGCACGCTGCTCGCGCCGCTGGTCGCCGCGATGATCGGGTACGCCTCGAACGAGCGCCACGAGTAGAGCAGTTCGTCGCCGGGCAGGCAGGTGGCCCGGACCAGGTGCTCGGCCAGCGCCACCGACCCGCAGCCGGTGGCGATCCGGTCCGGGTCCACGCCGTACCGCTCGGCGAGCGCGGTGCGCAGCGCCACCACGCCCATGTCGGGGTAGCGGTGCGACCCGGTGACCGCCTCGGTGACCGCCTCGACCACCCCGGGCAGCGGCCCGTACGGCACCTCGTTGCTGGCCAGCTTGATCGCCTCGGCCAGGCCCAGCTCGCGGGCCAGGTCGGCCGGGCTGCGGCCGGGCACGTAGTTCGGCAGGGCGTCCAGGTCGGCGCGGGTCAGTCGCAGCGGGGGCTGGTGGCGTCCGGTGTCGGTCATGGGGTGTCTCCCGGGGGCTCGGGGTCGGTGCGGTCGGTGGCGGTGTCGTCGGTGGGGGCGTCCGGGTGGTCGGCGCGCGGCACCCGCACCACGACCGTCTGGGCCCGCTTGTCGTGCAGCGCCTGCCGCAGCGGGTGGTCGAACAGCGCGGAGACCGCGTCGACGAACTGGAGCAGCAGGCCGAAGCCGCAGCAGAACCAGAGCAGGGTGGGCATGCCCATGGTGCTCCACCGCCGGGTGGCCCGGCCGAAGCCGAGCGGCTGGTCGGCGTCGACGGGGACCGCCCGGATGCGCAGCAGCCGCTTGCCCAGGGTCTGCCCGCCGGAGGCCATCGTCGGCACCTCGTAGGCGAACCAGAGCGCGGTCGCGATGACCAGGATGGCGATCTGGAGGCCGCCGGCCTGCTCACCGATGGCGGGCAGCCCCTCCCGCGAGGAGTCGCCGGCCATCGCCCGCCGGACTGCCTCGCGCAGGTAGGGCGCGGTCTCCTCGAAGTACCGCCAGACGAACCAGCCGTTGACCACCGCGTTGAGCCCGAGGACGACCCCGAAGTCGACCAGCCGGGCGAGCAGCCGGGCACCGTAGCCGGCCAGCGGCACCCCGTGCGGCCGTGGTTCCGGCGGACGCCCCGGCCAGGTCGGGTACGGCCACCCGGGCGGCGGCCCGCCGGGCTGGCCTGCTCCCGGCTGTCCCGCCCACGGCTGTCCGGTCCAGGGCTGCCCCGGCGCCCCGGGCTGGCCTGCGCCCGGCTGTCCCGCCCACGGCTGTCCGGTGCCGGGCTGGCCGGCGCCGGGTTGCCCGGTCCAGGGCTGGCCCGCCCAGGGTGGGCCCGGCGCGGCCGGCGTGCCGGGAGCGGCCGACGGGTGCTGGTCGGAGGACGGGGCGGCTCCGGCGGGGGAGGTCGGGGCGGGCGGCTCGGCGGCGGGCTCCGGCTCGGGCGGGGGCGGGCCGTCGGGTGGGGTGGCGTCGACCGGGATCGGGGCACCGATCCAGCCCTCGCCGTCCCACCACCGTCGGGTGGTCGGCTCGGCCGGGTCGACGTACCAACCTGGTTGCACGCTCACGGTCTCGGCCTGCGCTGTCCGGTGCGGTCGCTCTGCTCGCTCACCCGGCAACCTTAACGACGATGGTGCCGGCGAACTTGTCGTGGAGGCACTGCTGCCACGGCTTGTCCCAGAGCTGCCACAGCCCGTCGAGGTAGCTGAAGACGGGAATGACCGCCCCGCCGATCTGGTAGGCGGCCCACCGCTTGGCCGCGGCCGTACGGGTCAGCGTGGCGGCCGGGTCGAGCGGCACCACCTGGATCTTCATCACCCGCTTGCCGATGGTCTGCCCGGTCTTGAACATCATCTCGACCTGGTAGACGTAGCTCAGGGCGAACGCCACCACGAAGATCACGCCCTGCAACACCAGCATCGGAATCAGGAAGTTGGTGAACGGGTCGGAGGTGGCCCGGCCGTCGGCCGTGGTGGTCAGGTCGGGCAGGACCATCTGGAAGAAGACGATGAAGGCCGGCACGATGAAGACCATGCTGGCCGCGATGAGCACCGCCCCGTCGATGAGCAGGGCGAGCAGCCGGTCACCGAAGCTGGCCAGCGGCAGCCCACGCGGCGACATCCCGGGCGGCGGCATGCCGGGTGCCGGCGGCGGGTACCCGGGCATCCCGGCGTACGGGCCGGGTCGCGGGTAGCCGCCGGGCGGGGCGGCGTAGGGGCCGGGTTGCGGCGGCACGGCGTACCCCTGGGGGTGTGGGCCGGCGGGCGGGGCGAAGCCGCCGGCGGCGGGCCCGGGCCCACCGGCCGGCGGTGTCGGGTAGCTCGGAGGTTGCGTCACGCGAGACAGTGTTACAAATTGCCGCGCGCTTCCTGCTCACGCTCGATGGCTTCGAACAGCGCCTTGAAGTTGCCCTTGCCGAAACCGAGCGAGCCGTGCCGCTCGATCAGCTCGAAGAAGACCGTCGGCCGGTCCTGCACCGGCTTGGTGAAGATCTGGAGCAGGTAGCCGTCCTCGTCCCGGTCGACCAGGATCTTGCGGGACTTCAGCTCCTCGATCGGTACCCGCACGTTGCCGATCCGGGCCCGCAGCTCGGGGTCGTCGTAGTACGAGTCGGGGGTGTCGAGGAACTCGACGCCGGCCGCCCGCATCGCGTCGACGCTGGCCAGGATGTCGTTGGTGGCGACCGCGATGTGTTGCGCGCCGGGGCCCTGGTAGAACTCCAGGTACTCGTCGATCTGCGACTTCTTGCGGGCCACCGCCGGCTCGTTGAGCGGGAACTTCACCTTCCGGGTGCCGCTGGCGACGACCTTGCTCATCAGCGCCGAGTAGTCGGTGGCGATGTCGTCGCCGATGAACTCGGCCATGTTGGAAAAGCCCATCACCCGCTTGTAGAACTCCACCCACTCGTCCATCCGGCCCAGCTCCACGTTGCCGACCACGTGGTCGACGGCCTGGAAGAAGCGCTTCGGCTGGAGGCCGGCGGCGATCATCGGCTGCCGGTCGACGATCGGTCCCCGGGCCACGAAGCCGGGCAGGAACGGGCCGCTGTAGCGGGACCTGTCGACCAGGCTGTGCCGGGTGTCGCCGTACGCGGCGATGGCGGCCAACCGGACGGTGCCGTACGCGTCGGTCACGTCGTGCGGCTCGATGAGGCCGGTAGCGCCCTGGGCCAGCGCGTGCGCGTACGCGGCGTCGACGTCAGGCACCTCCAGCGCGATGTCACTGACCCCGTCGGAGTGCTTCGCGACGTGGTCGGCGCCGGCCGCGTCGGGGCGGACCGCGCCGGTCAGCACGAACCGGGCCGAGCCGCTGGTCAGCACGTACTCGGCGTGGTCGCGGTAGCCCTGCTCCGGCCCCCGGTAGGCCACGCAGGTCATGCCGAACGCGGTGGAGTAGTAGTGCGCGGCCTGCTTGGCGTTGCCCACCAGGAAGTGCACGTGGTCGAGGCCCTTGACCGGGAACGGGTCACGGGTGATGTCGTGGTCGACTGCGCCGACGAGCGTGTCGACGTCGATGTCCTCGGTCGACTGGGGTCGGTCGATCGCCTGGGTCACGGTGGCCTCCCTCGGTTGCGGCCGGCGTCGTGGGCCGGTGGTCCGTCAGCTCTTGCAGGCAGCATCGCGGTGGGCCCGTCCGCTGGGCAACACTCACGTTTTCCCCTGGTCAGGTTGTGCAATCGGTAGGGTGTCCAGCCATGAACGCTGGACAGGGTGTACAGCTCGACGAGCTGGACGGCAGGCTGGTCCAACTCCTCGCCGACGAACCCCGGATCGGGGTGCTGGAATGCTCCCGCCGGCTCGGGGTGGCCCGGGGCACCGTGCAGGCCCGGCTGGACAAGCTGGTCGACCGGGGGGTGATCGGCGGGTTCGGGCCGGAGATCCGCCCGGCGGCGATCGGGTTCACGGTGACCAGCTTCGTCACCCTGGAGATCAGCCAGCGGCACGGCCACGACACGGTCACCGCCCACCTGGCGGCGATCCCGGAGGTGTTGGAGGCGCACACCATCACCGGGGCGAGCGACCTGCTCTGCCGGATCGTGGCGCGTTCCAACACCGACCTGCAACGGGTGATCGACCAGATCGTCTCGTCCGACGCGATCCGCCGGGCCTCCACGATCATCGCGCTCGCCGAGCAGATCCCGTACCGCACGCTGCCGTTGCTGCGGTCGGCCGCCGGGTCGTGATCAACGCAATTGGGCCGATATAGCGGTATCCGAAGGCGCTGTTGGCGCTATTCCGGCGATGTTGTGATGCGTCCGATCTGCCCGACGGGTAGGCCGCCCGCCGGGGAGAAAGCGGGGCGACACTCCGGCGCGGGGGCGGGGCGGGGAGGTGATCGTCGCTACGGTGTCCGGTGTGAAGGGCCTTGGCGGGGTGCGGGGAGGGCTGCTGCTCGGGCTCGTCATCGTGATCGCGCTCGCCGTCACCGGGGTGTGGAACCCGTTCCCCGGGGTGTGGGACTGGGTCGACCGCAGCGAGCCGATCTCCGAACCGGACGTGTCGTGGCAGCAGCGGGTCGGCGGCACCCCGAAGAGCGTCACGATCGTCGGCGACACCGTCGTGGTCGAGCAACGTACCCGCACGGAGGTGCGCAGCCTCGCCACCGGCGCGCCACTGTGGGAACGCAAGGCTGACTGGTCGGCGGTGGCCGGCGGCGACCGCGACGCCGTCGTCGCCGTCGGCAAGCTCCTGGTCAAGGGGTACGAGCTGCTCGACCCCACCACCGGGGCGGTACGGCGACGCGACGGCGACGCGGTGGCCGTCTGGACGTACCGGAACATGCTGCTGGACGCCCGGTGCGTGGCCGCCACCGACTGCACGCTCAGCGCCTGGGACCCGCGCGGCACCAGCCCACTGTGGACGGCCTTCCTGCCCGGCGTCAGCAGCGGGCTCTTCGCCGACAACCCGGGCCTGCTCGGCACCCGGCGGCTCACCGCGCAGCGGATCGACGAGGGGGTGGCCGGGCCGGAGGCGGCCCCGCCGCTGCTCGGCTTCCCGGTCGACGGCCGGGTGCACGTGGTGGACACCGCCACCGGCCGGGTGGTGCAGGACGTCGAGCCGGGCCAGGACGAGCGGCTGTCGGTGGTCGGCGGCCGGATGCTCAAGATCCGCGCGGTGTCGGTCGACGGCAGCTGCCAGTACGCCGTCTCGGCGCGCGACCCGGCCACCGGGCAGGAGGTGTGGCGGCGCAGCGGGTTCAACCTGCGCACCGCCGACAGCGCCGGATGCGCCCAGCGGGAGGACCCGCAGGGGGCGCGCAGCGTGCTGATCGGGGTGGCCCCCGACGGGCGGGAGGCCGTCCTCGACGGGTACGACGGGCGGCTGCTGCTGGTGGACGCCGAGGGCGAGAAACTGCTCGCCGTCGACGACCGGTACGCCCTGGTCCGTAGCGCCGACAAGGACTCGGTGGTCGCCCGGGAGCTGGGCACCGGCAAGGCCCGCTGGACCCGGCCGGCCGGCGCGAAGGCGGGCGCGGCGCTCACCCCGTACGCGGCGGTGCTGACCGGGGACAAGCCGAACCGGCTGGTCGCCGTGGACCCGCGTACCGGTAAGGAACTGGTGGTGTTGCGGACCAGCGCCAACGCGCTCGCCGTCGGGCCCAACGGGATGGTCGTCGGCGAGGGACGGGAGATCGGGTACGTCCGGTTCGGCGCGGGGGCCGGTGCGCCGCCACCCGCCGCGCCCCCGGCCGGTTCGGACGGCGGTACCGGTCCCGGCCCGGGGCGGACCGGCGGCGCGCCGGACCCCGAGGACAGTTGCGGTCCCAAACGGGAACTCTGCGCCAACGGCAACGGGTGAGAGCGGCGTCCCACGACCCACCCGGCGGGTGTCACCGATCGCCCGGTCTGCCCTAGGCTTTTCCGTCATGAGCAGTGCCGCCGCGTTCTCGTACGCCCCCTTGCTGCCGACCGGTCCGGATCAGACCGAATACCGCCTGGTCACCGACGAGGGCGTCGACGTCGTCCACGGCCCGGGGGGCCGCCGTTTCCTGACCGTGGAGCCGGCCGCGCTGACCGCGCTGACCGCCGAGGCGATGCACGACATCGCCCACTATCTGCGCCCGGCGCACCTGGCCCAGCTCCGGTCGATCATCGACGATCCGGCGGCCTCGCCGAACGACCGGTTCGTCGCGCTGGACCTGCTGCGCAACGCCAACATCGCCGCCGGTGGCGTGCTGCCGATGTGCCAGGACACCGGCACCGCCATCGTGATGGGCAAGCGCGGCCGGCACGTGCTCACCGACGGCTCCGACGCCGAGGCGATCTCGCGTGGCGTCTACCAGGCGTACACGCGGCTGAACCTGCGGTACTCGCAGCTCGCCCCGCTGACCATGTGGGACGAGCGGAACACCGGCAGCAACCTGCCCGCCCAGGTGGAGCTGTACGCCGAGGACCCGGACGGGCACCCCGACGCGTACAAGTTCCTGTTCATGGCCAAGGGGGGCGGCTCGGCCAACAAGTCGTACCTCTACCAGGAGACCAAGGCGCTGCTCAACCCGACGCGGATGATGCAGTTCCTGGAGGAGAAGCTGCGGCTGATCGGCACCTCGGCGTGCCCGCCGTACCACCTGGCGATCGTCATCGGCGGCACCTCCGCCGAGTACGCCCTCAAGACCGCCAAGTACGCCTCCGCGAAGTACCTCGACGCGCTGCCCACCTCCGGCTCGATGACCGCGCACGGCTTCCGGGACCTGGAGCTGGAGGCCGAGGTGCTGGAGCTGACCCGCAACTTCGGCATCGGCGCACAGTTCGGCGGCCGGTACTTCTGCCACGACGTGCGGGTGGTCCGGCTGCCCCGGCACGGGGCGTCCTGCCCGGTGGCGATCGCCGTGTCCTGCTCGGCCGACCGGCAGGCGGTCGCCAAGATCACCCCGTCCGGGGTGTGGCTGGAGCGCCTGGAGACCGACCCGGCGCGCTACCTGCCGGACGTCACCGACGAGACCCTCGACGCCTCCGAGGTGGTGCGCGTCGACCTCAACCGGCCGATGGACGAGATCCGGGCCGAGCTGTCGAAGTACCCGGTGAAGACCCGGCTGTCGCTGACCGGCCCGCTGGTCGTCGCCCGGGACATCGCCCACGCCAAGATCGCCGAGCGGCTCGACGCCGGTGAGCCCATGCCGCAGTACCTGCGCGACCACGCCGTCTACTACGCCGGCCCGGCCAAGACCCCCGAGGGGTACGCCTCCGGCTCGTTCGGCCCGACCACCGCCGGCCGGATGGACGCGTACGTGGCGAAGTTCCAGGCGGCCGGCGGCTCCCAGGTGATGCTGGCCAAGGGCAACCGGTCCGCCCAGGTGACCCGCTCCTGCCAGCAGCACGGCGGGTTCTACCTCGGCTCGATCGGCGGCCCGGCGGCCCGGCTCGCCCAGGACTGCATCAAGCACGTCGAGGTGCTCGAATACGCCGAGCTGGGCATGGAGGCGGTCTGGAAGATCGAGGTGGAGGACTTCCCCGCCTTCATCGTCGTCGACGACAAGGGCAACGACTTCTTCGCCGAGGTCACCAAGCCGGTGCTGACGGTCGGCCGCCGCTGACCGTTCCCGCAAGCCACGGAGGGGGCACCAGCGGCTTCAGCGCGTGAGCGCCCAGGGCTGTTCGTGTCGTTCGCCGTTCGCCTAGCATGCTGGGCCTAGCCTGGTAGGCTTCTGTGGGTGGACCGGTACTCCGAGGACGAGCTGCGGGCGGTCATCGCCAGGTACGAGGCGACCCGGGCCGCCGCGCTGACCGAGCGGGACGAGCAGTTGCGGGTGTTCCACGCAGCCGGCTGGCGGCCGGTCGACCTGCAACGGATCACCGGGTACAGCCGGGAGACGATCCGCCAGGCGCTACGACCGGAGGTCCGGCAGGCGGCCAACCTCAGCCGCCGTAAGACTCCGCCGCAGCCACCGTCCGACTACCGCCCCTATGGTGACCGCAAGCCCTACGTCGTGGCCGACGCCCTTACCGCGCTGACCGGCCCGACCGCGGGCGTGGTCACCCTTCCGCGTCATCTGGACTGGTCCGGTCATGCCGAGTACGACCTGGGTCGGCCCGCACGCCTGTCCAGCATGTACAAGGTGGTACTCACCGAAGCCGGTACGGTCGACGACCTGAACACCTGGCTCGACGGCGACCAACTCCGGCGACTCTGGCCCACCCTCTGGCTACCTTCCGGGCTCCGACGACGCTGGGAGGAAGCCTTCCCCGAACTCGTCACCGTCGGCACGAACGGCGCGTAACGGTGGATGCCTTCCACGAGAGGCTCGCCCGCACCGGGCTCGCCGCCGCCCGACGGTACGGTTTCGCCCTCGCCGGTGGCTACGCCGTGCAGGCCGCCGGGATGCTCGAACGCCCCAGCGAAGACGTCGACCTGTTCACCGCCTGGGACCGCCGTGACGAGTTCGGCACTGCGGTCTCGGTCGTCGTGGATGCCTACCGTGACGATGGCCTGACCGTCGACATCGAGCGACAGTACGACACGTTCGCCCGGCTGACCGTTGCCGACGGTGACCGTGCCGCCAAGGTGGAACTCGGCGTGGACTGGCGTGCCAACGAACCCGTTCTCATGACCATCGGACCGGTACTGCATCCCGACGACGCGGTCGCGAACAAGATGAGCGCGCTCTACGGACGGGCGTTCGCCCGTGACTTCGTCGACATCGACGCTGCGCTCCGATCCGGCCGCTACACCCGGGAAGCGCTGCTCCACCTTGCGCACCGCGCCGATCGCGGGTTCGATCGACGCGTTTTCGCGGAGGCTCTCGGACAGGCCAGCCTGCTCGATCCCGACGACTTCGCCCAGTACGGCGTCACCGGTCGGGCACTCGACGATCTCCGGAGCCGATTCGCCAGCTGGCGCAGTGCCCTACTCGACGAACAGCGTCCGCCGAGTGACGAGGCACCAGGCCCGTCGGAGTGAGCGATCATCTGCGGTCCGACCCAGGTCGGGGCAGGATGGGACGGGTGACGACTCCAGAGGCAGCGGGCTACCGGATCGAACGTGACTCGATGGGCGAGGTGGAGGTGCCCGCCGAGGCGTTGTGGCGGGCACAGACCCAGCGCGCGGTGCAGAACTTCCCGATCTCCGGCCGGGGCATCGAGCCGGCCCAGATCAAGGCGCTGGCCCAGATCAAGGGGGCCGCCGCCCTGGTCAACGGCGAGCTGGGGGTGATCGGCGCGGACGTCGCCGGGGCGATCGCCACCGCCGCCGCGCACGTGGCCGACGGCGGGTACGACGACCAGTTCCCCATCGACGTGTTCCAGACCGGCTCGGGCACCTCGTCGAACATGAACACCAACGAGGTGATCGCCACCCTGGCCACCCGGGAGCTGGGCCGCGACGTGCACCCGAACGACGACGTGAACGCCTCGCAGTCCAGCAACGACGTCTTCCCGTCCTCGATCCACCTGGCCGCCACCCAGTTCGTGGTGGAGGACCTGCTGCCGTCGCTGCGCCACCTGGCGGAGGCGTTGGAGGCGAAGGCGGCCGAGTTCGAGACGGTCGTCAAGGCGGGGCGTACCCACCTGATGGACGCCACCCCGGTCACCCTCGGGCAGGAGTTCGGCGGGTACGCCGCGCAGGTCCGCTACGGCGTCGAGCGGTTGGAGTCGGCGCTGCCCCGGCTGGCCGAGCTGCCGTTGGGCGGCACCGCCGTGGGCACCGGCATCAACACCCCGCTGGGTTTCGCCGCCAAGGTGATCGAGAAGCTGCGCGCCTCGACCGGGCTGCCGTTGACCGAGGCCCGTAACCACTTCGAGGCGCAGGGGGCGCGGGACGCGTTGGTCGAGACGTCCGGCCAGTTGCGTACCGTCGCGGTCGGGCTCTACAAGATCGCCAACGACGTACGCTGGATGGGGTCCGGCCCCCGGGCGGGCCTGCGGGAGTTGCGCATCCCCGACCTCCAGCCCGGCTCGTCGATCATGCCGGGCAAGGTGAACCCGGTGGTCGCCGAGGCGGTGCGGCAGGTCTGCGCGCAGGTGATCGGCAACGACGCGGCGGTCGCGTTCGCCGGCAGCCAGGGCGACTTCGAGCTGAACGTGATGCTCCCGGTGATGGGCCGCAACCTGCTCGAATCGATCAAGTTGCTCTCCGCGTCCAGCCGGCTCTTCGCCGACCGGTTGGTGGCCGGCCTGGTCGCGGACGCCGAGGTCTGCCTGGCGTACGCGGAGGGGTCGCCGTCGATCGTCACCCCGCTCAACCGCCACCTCGGGTACGACGAGGCCGCCTCGATCGCCAAGGAGGCGCTGGCGAAGCAGGTCTCCATCCGCGAGGTGGTGATCTCCCGGGGGCACGTCGACTCCGGCAAACTCACCGAGACCCAGCTCGACGAGGCCCTCGACCTGCTCCGGATGACCCACCCCTGACCGGTTCCTGCTTGATCGACTCCTGTGGGCCGATGTAGCGGTGTCAGGCGGATTTGATAGCGCTACATCGGCCCCCGCGAGTGGATCATGGCTCGGTCGGTGGGCGGGTGCGGGGGACCCAGGCGAGAAAACGGGCGAAGAGGGCCGCCGGGTCGGGGCCGGTGTCGGGATAGAGGCGGTACAGGTCGGCGGCGGCGTCGTGCAGCACCGTGCAGAGGTAGATGTTGAGCGCGACCCGGTCGTGGGCGTACTCGGAGACGAGGGTGAGTCGGGCGGTCCCACAGGGCCACGGCGCGGCGCACACCCGGCACAGCCAGAGCGGGCGCAGCGGCAGGTGGGGGCGCGGATTCGCCGGCCCCGGCCCGCCCCGGCCGACCGGGTCGGGTGGTCCAGGTGGTCCACCGGTGCGGCGCGGCCCGTCCGGACCGGCCGCCGCGCTCACCGGCGTCCCCGGTTGGCGCGCCATTCCTGAGCGAGCGTGAGCCAACCGACCCGCCCCACCCGGGGAAACGAGATGGTGGTGTCCTCCCACCCGGGCGGGCCCGACCCGGTGCCCGGGGGTACCTCCGCTCCCGTGTCCGGGGCCGGGTGGGCGTCCGGTCCGCGGGCCGGGTAGGGGGCCGGGTGGGCGTCCGGTCCGCGGGCCGGGTAGGGGGCCGGGTGGGCGTCCGGTCCGCGGGCCGGGTAGGGGGCCGGGTGGGCGTCCGGTCCGCTGGCCGGGTAGGGGACCGGGTGGGCGACCGGTCCGGTGGTCGGGGACGCGGCCGGACAAGCACCCGGTCCGCTGGTCGGGGTCGGGGTCGGGTGGGTGACTGGGCCGGCGGGCGGGGGAGCGGGCCGGCGGGGTGGAGCCGCTTCGGGGAGCCGGGCGGGTCGGAATCTGCGGGCAAGCCGGTGTCGCCAGGTGAGCCGGGGCATCGCGTCGCCTCCATGGTGGGTCGGCTGGTCGTCTCCCCCGGCGGTGGGACCGCCGGCCGGGGAGCGGGCCGTCCCACCGCGACACCGGTCCGCCCGGAGGGAGAGCGGTCGATGTCGCACTTCACAGTCTGCTGATGAAACCACTACCGTGTGAAGGGTTGTTGTCGGCTTCCGGTCTTGTCCTGTGTCAGCGGCGTCCCTGGTCGGCGTGGTGTCGGAGTCGATCGTCGACGCGGTGGGGGGCGGCTGGAGATGACGGACGGGCGGATGACGGCGGCGGCCTTCCTCGTCGCCGAGCTGCGGCGGGCCCGGACCCGGCGGGGCTGGAGCCAGGACGACCTCGCCAAGGCGGTCAACTACTCGGCGTCGATGGTCAGCGCGATCGAACTGGGCCAGCAGCCGCCCACCGCCAAGTACCTCGAACTGGTCGACAAGGCCCTCGACACCGGCGGCATCTTCAGCCGGATGCTCAGCCAGCTGGTCGCGCTCGACCGGGCCAGGGTGTGGCAACTCGGCTGGCGGGCGCTGATCGAGCAGGCGCGCGCGGTCCGCTGGTACGAGCCGCTGTACGTGCCCGGTCTCTTCCAGACGGAGGCGTATGCCCGTGCCGTCTTCGAGGCCGGCGCGCTGCTCGACGGGCCCGAGGTGGAGCGGCGGCTGACCGACCGGCTGGAGACCCACGCGGTGCTGTACCGCGACCAGCCGCCGCAGGTGGTCGCGATCCTCGACGAGGCCGCCCTGCGCCGGCAGGTCGGCAACCGGAAGGTGATGGGTGAGCAGGTCGCGCACCTCGCGCGGGTGGCGACGGAGCATCCCCGGGTCCGGTTGCACCTGGTGCCGGGCACGGCAGGGGAGTACCCGGGGCTCGCCGGGGGTTTCGTGCTGGCGACCCTGCCCGACGGCATGGAGTTGGGGTGTGTCGGCGGGCAGGTCCGCACCCAGGAGTTCACCGAGCCCGACGTACTGGCCCGGATGCGGGAGGTCTGGGAGTCGACCCTCGGTGAGGCGTTGCCCCCGGCGGAGTCCATCGAGTTGATGCGGGAGGTGGCGGAGTCGTGGAACTGACCGGCGCGGCGGATCGCGCCGTTCCCGGGTCGACCGGCCGGGTCTGGCGCAAGAGCACCCGCAGCAGCCAGAACCACGACTGTGTCGAGGTGGCGACGAATCTGGTCGGGGTGGTCGGGGTGCGGGACAGCAAGGACCCGGCGGGCCCGGTGCTCACCTTCCCGGCGTACTCGTGGCGGGTCTTCGTGGCCGCGCCGCCGCGCTGACGGGACCGGCTCGCGGCGGACGGTCGCCGCAGGTCCGGTCGCCGGGATAACCGGTCGACCGGGTGGCTCGCGGGCGGCATGATCCGGATCGTGACGGGCGCAGACGGGGTGTTGCTGACGACGGCACGGCTGCGGCTGCGCCGCTTCACCGGCGACGACGTGCCGCGACTGGTCGAGCTGGACAGCGACCCGGAGGTGATGCGGTTCCTCACCGGCGGTCGACCCACCCCGCCCGCCACCGTGCGGGACGAGCATCTGCCCCGGATTCTCGCCGGTTACGACCGCTACCCGGGGCTGGGCCGGTGGGCGGCCGAGGACGCCGTCGACGGTGCCTTCCTGGGCTGGTTCGCGCTCGATCCGTCCGACGACGGCACCGGGCCGGAGCTGGGGTATCGGCTGCGCCGCGCGGCCTGGGGGCGGGGCCTGGCCACCGAGGGCGCCCGCGCGCTGGTCGACCACGCCTTCACCATCCCGGACGTACGCCGGGTGTGGGCGCAGACGATGGCGGTGAACGTACGGTCGCGGGCGGTGTTGGCGAAGGCCGGACTGCGGTACGTCCGCACCTTCCACCTCGACTGGCCCGACCCGATCGCCGGAACGGAGCACGGCGAGGTGGAGTACGAGCTGCTCAGGGTCGACCACCTGCCGCCTTGCGGGCCCGGTAGGCGCTGACCGCGACCCGGTTGCCGCAACCCGCCTCGCAGAACCGGCGGGACCGGTTCTTGGACAGGTCGACCAGCACGTTGGCGCACTCGGGGTGGGCGCAGTGCCGCAGCCGACCCAGCTCGTCACCCCGGACCAGGTCGGCGACGGCCATCGCCGCCTCGACGGCCATCCGGGTGGCCAGCGGGGCGTCCCGGGGCACCGCGTGCACGTGGTACGGCTCGTCGTCGTGCCGGATGAGCTGCGGCAGTGCCCGGGACTCGCGGAGCAGGTCGTTGACCACGGTGACGACGGTGTCCGGGTCGTCGTCCCAGAGCCGGCGCAGCCGGGGGCGCAGCGCGCGGACGGCACGCAGCTCGGCTTCGGTGTGCTCGTGTCGGCCGGTCCACTGGTTGGCGGTGACGAAACGGTCCAGCGCGGCGATGTCGGGCAGCCCTTCGCCGTCCCGGTTGTCGGTGTTGACCAGGGCGGCGGCGGCGATCAACCCGCACTCCGTGTCATGGGCGAAAAGCAACTTGACCCCTGTCGTCGTCGACGGCTAGCGTCATCGGCGTAATCCTACTTTGCTGATGTCACGTCGGAGGAGTCCCGATGCCGCACCGATCTCCCGCCGGCACCGGGCTGGCACTCGCCCTGCTCTCCGCCGTCACGTTCGCCACCTCCGGCACCTTCGCCCGGTCGCTCATCGACGCCGGCTGGTCGGCCGAGGCCGTCGTGGTCGCCCGGGTCGGCCTGGCCGCCCTGGTGCTGGCCGTCCCCGCCGTGCTCGCGCTGCGCGGCCGGGCCGGGGTGCTGCGGCGCAACCTCGGCCCGGTCACCGTCTTCGGCCTGCTCGGCGTCGCCACCGCCCAGGCGTGCTTCTTCAACGCCGTCCGCTACCTGCCGGTCGGGGTCGCCCTGCTGCTGGAATACCTCGGCATCATCCTCGTGGTCGGCTGGCTGTGGCTGGTGCACGGGCAGCGCCCCCGCCGGCTCACCGTCGCCGGTTCCCTGGCAGCCCTGGTCGGGCTCGTCCTGGTGCTCGACCTGACCGGTACCGGCCGGCTCGATCCGCTCGGGGTGCTCTGGGGCCTCGGCGCGGCCGTCGGGCTGGCCGGCTACTTCGTCCTCGCCGCCCGGGTCGACGCCGACCTCCCCTCGGTCACCATGGCCAGTGGTGGGATGGCCGTCGGCGCGGCCGTGCTCGCCCTGCTCGGCCTGGTCGGGGTGCTGCCGCTGCGGGCCACCTTCGGCGTGGTCGACTTCGCCGGGCAGCGCACCAGCTGGCTCGTCCCGATCGTGGGGCTGTCGCTGGTGGCCGCCGTGGTGGCGTACCTGACCGGGATCGCCGCGACGCGCCTGCTCGGCGCCCGGCTGTCGTCGTTCGTCGGGCTGACGGAGGTGATGTTCGCGGTGCTCATCGCCTGGCTGGTGCTCGGCGAGCTACCGGTGCCGGTGCAGCTCGCCGGGGGCGCGCTGATCGTCGCCGGGGTGGCGCTGGTCCGCCTCGACGAGTTGCGCGCGGGCCGCACCGAACAGGCGGCGGCCCGGACGGACGAGCCGGCACTGACCTGAGCCGCCCCACTGATCGCCGCTCGGCGTGACCGGGCGACGCTCTGCCCGGCGCTGCCGTGGCCGGGGGCGCCCTGCCCGGCGCGGGCGGGTGGCGGCCTGCTCGGCGTGGGCGGGTGGCGCCCTGCCCGGCGTGGGCGGGTGGTGGCCTGCTCGGCGTGGCCGGGTGCGACGAACGTGAGAGGGTGTCGGACATGCTCAGCGTGGTGGTGTTCGACGCCGACGAGACCCTGATCGACCTGCGCCCGGCGGTCACCGGGGCCCTGGTGGCCGTACTGGAGGAGATGCGTCGACGGACGCCGGTGGCGGCGGGGGTGACCTTCGCCGAGGTGGAGTCCGACTGGCAGGCGGTGTTCGGGTCGATGACCGCCGCGCCGGTGATGGAGATCCGCCGGGCCGCGCTGGCCCGGTCCCTCGACCGGGCCGGGCTGGTGGGTCAGCTCGACGAGTTCGCCGAACTCTTCTTCGCCCGCCGGTACGAGCTCAGCCACCCGTATCCCGACACCGTGCCGGCGCTGGCCGCGTTGCGCGCCGACTTCACCCTCGGTTACGCCACCAACGGCAACAGCCGCGCCGAACGCTGCGGCCTGCCCGGGCAGTTCGCCTTCGAGTTGTACGCCCACGAGGGCGGCCTGCCCAAGAAGCCCGACCCGGCGTTCTACGCCGCGGTCGTCGCCGCCGCCGGGGTGCCGGCGGAACGGATCGCGTACGTCGGCGACTCGATCGCCCACGACGTGCTGGGCCCCCAGCAGGCCGGGATGCGCGGCATCTGGCTCAACCGGCCCGGACTCCCCCTCCCCGAAGGGGTACGCCCCGACGCCGAGGTGCGCACGCTCACCGATCTGCCGGCGGCGCTACGCAGCCTGCAACCGACGAATGCCTGATGCGGGACGAATTCGGATTTGTATCTGGCGGAATCGTCGCCGGTGCTATGGGATGGCTGCCACGTCCCTCAACGAGAGGATCTGATGTGGTGAGCAAGCGCTTCACCGCCGGAGCCGTCGCGACCGCGGCGGCCCTGGCACTTACGGTGACCGGCCTGACCGTCCCGGCGAACGCCGGGCCGACCACCAGCCGGACGTTCACCGTGGTGGCCGAGGACGGCGTTTCGGCGGACGCGGCGATCGCCGCGATCCGTGCCGCCGGTGGCACCGTCGTGTCCCGTACGGACGACGTCGGTCTCTACCAGGTCACCAGCGACCGGGCCGACTTCGCCGGCCGGGTCACCGCCGCTTCCGCGCTGGTCGGTGCGGCCGAGCAGCGGGCCATCGGCCGCAAGCCCAAGCTGGACCGGGTCGCGCATGAGAACCTGCTGACCGAGACCAGGAAGGCGGCCAAGGCGGCGGCCAACGCCAAGGGCAAGAAGCTGGACCCGCTCGACGACAAGCTCTGGGGCCTCACCGTGATCGGGGCCGACAAGGCCCGCAAGGTCATGCCGGGCGACAAGCGGGTCACCGTCGGCATCCTGGACACCGGCGTCGACGCCAGCCAGCCCGATCTCGCGCCCAACTTCAACTGGGCGCTGTCGCGCAACTTCGCCCCGGACATCGCCGAGGTCGACGGCCCGTGCGAGGTGCCGAGCTGCCTCGACCCGGTCGGCACCGACGACGGCGGGCACGGCACCCACGTCGCCGGCACCATCGGTGCCGCCGCCAACGGCTTCGGCCTGTCCGGCGTGGCCCCGAACGTCTCGCTGGTGGAGCTCAAGGGCGGCCAGGACTCCGGGTACTTCTTCCTCAACCCGGTCGTCAACGCCCTGGTGCACGCCGGCAAGTCCGGCCTCGACGTGGTGAACATGTCGTTCTACGTCGACCCGTGGCTCTACAACTGCACCGCCAACCCGGCTGACTCGCCCGAGTCGCAGGCCGAGCAGCGGGCCGTCATCAAGGCGATGAAGCGGGCCCTGAACTTCGCCCACAACAAGGGCGTCACCCTGGTCGGCTCGCTCGGCAACAACCACGAGGACCTCGGCGCGCCCCGCACCGACGTGTCCAGCCCGGACTACGGCGCCGACCCGTACCCGCGCCCGATCGACAACGAGAGCTGCTGGGACTTCCCGGTGGAGGGCCCGCACGTGATCGGCGTGTCCGCCATCGGCCCGTCCGGCAAGAAGGCCGACTACTCCAACTACGGCACCGAGCAGATCTCGGTCGCCGCACCGGGTGGCTGGTTCCGCGACGGCTTCGGCACCGACACCTACCGGACCGACGCCAACATGATCCTCTCGACGTACCCGAAGAAGGTGCTCCAGGAGGAGGGGTCGGTCGACGAGAACGGCAACGTCGTGCCGGGCTTCGAGAACTCGGTGTTCAAGCAGTGCACCACCGCCGGGGAGTGTGGCTACTACACCTACCTCCAGGGCACGTCGATGGCGTCGCCGCACGTCAGCGGGGTCGCCGCGCTGATCGTCAGCAAGTGGGGCAAGAAGGAGGGTAAGGACGGCTACGGCCTGGCACCGGCCAAGGTGGAGCAGCACCTCTACCGGACCGCCACCGAGCACGCCTGCCCGGAGCCGCGTCTGCAGAGCTACGCCAACGAGGGCCGGTCGACCGAGTTCGACGCGTACTGCGCCGGGTCGCTGAACTTCAACGGCTTCTACGGGTACGGCATCGTGGACGCCAACGCGGCGGTCCGCAGCCCGCTCAAGCCGAACGTCAACCCCTGACGCCACGGCCCTGGGAGAGGCCCGGACGACCCCGGTCGTCCGGGCCTCTCCGTATCCGGACTCTTCTGCTTCTGCGGCGACGGGGTCGATTCTGCGGCGACGGGGCCGATGTTGCGGTGTCGGGGTGAGGGGATAACGCAACACCGGCCCAAGGGGGCGGATCATCGGCGCCAGCCGCGTTGGGTGAGGACCATGCGTACCTCGCCGGCCACGGCGGGGAAGTCGTCCCTCAGCCGGCGACTGGTCACGTGCAGAACGGTCCAGCCGGCGGCGATCAGGTGGTTGAGCCGGCGACGGTCCCGGTGCAGTTGCTCGGGATCGCTGTGCCAGCGCCCGTCGTACTCCACCGCGACCCGGAACTCCGGCCAGGCGAGATCGGGGTGCAGCACCAGCCCCGACGGCAGCCGTACGGGATGCTGCGCGACCGGCCGGGGCAGGCCGGCCAGCACGAGTCGTACCCGTAGGTGCGACTCGGGCGGTGACTGCGCGGCCGGATCGGACAGCTCGAAGACCCGGCGGGCCCGCACCCCACCCCGTCGGTCGGCGAAGCGCGTGGCGATCTCGGCGAGGGCGGCCGGGCTGGTCAGCCCCCTGCCGAGCAGCGAGTCGACGATGCCGACCGCCCGGACCGGGTCCAGCCAGGCCGCCGTCTCCCAGGCGGCGAGCGCGGGGGACGACCGGGGTAGGACGGGCGGTGCCGGACAAGGGCCGACCGCCGGGGTGAGAGCGTCCGTCAGTGTCGCCGTGGTGAGCGGGACGGGCCCGGCCGCCCCGAGGCCCGGCCTGTTCCGGGTCGCCGGCCCGTCCCTCCCGCCCGCGAGCACCGCCGGTGCGGTGGGCAGGGGCGGTCGGGGATGAGCGGCCGACCCGCCGGGGGCGGCAACGCTGTGCACCCGGATACCGCCCGGGGAACCCGGCCACCCGCTAGCAGCCCCCGGCCATCCGCCAGCCGCGCCCGGCCATCCGCTAGCAGCCCCCGGCCATCCGCCAGCCGCGTCGCGTCGGGCCCCGCCCGCGTCGGGCCGGATGCCGCTGGTGACGGTGCGACGGGCGGTACTGCGGGAGGCGGACGTGGCCGCCCCCTGGGAGCCGACCCGGGTCGCCCGGGGGACGAGCACGTGCACCTCGTCACCGAAGCCGGCGGCGTGCTCGATCCCGTGCAGGTACGCCGCCGACGGACCGGCGATGAGCGTGCCAGCGGGCATCCGGAGGAGGGCGGCGCGGCAGGTCAGGGCGTGGTCGCGGGCGAGACGGGCATCGGCGTACACGTCGTGGCCGAGCCGGAGCCAGGACGCCCCGCGCAGCTGGTGGCGGGTGAGCAGGCCCTGGCGGATCGCGTCGGAGCCCCGGAACACCTGCCCGACGAGGGCTGCCGGGCGATGAGGTCGAGGTGGCATGACCTCAGCGTCGGACCTCCCGGCCGCTCGCCGAAACCCCTGTGGACAACCGCCCCTGCCCGTGGACCCACCCCCTGTGGACAAACCCCCACCGCACGACACAGCGTGGTAATGCACGGTTCCCGCACCGTCGATGCGCCCCGATCCTCTCCCGCCTGCTTCCGCCCCTCGGTCTCCACGCCCTCACCTGCGAGGACAGCCGAGGGGGAGAGCGCGTGATCGACTCATGTGGGTCGAAGTTGTGGGGTGGAGGCTGGCGGATACCGCTGTTTCGGCCCGGATGAGTCGATCATCCCCGGGCCAGGGCCCGGGCCGGGCCAGGTCAGGGCGGGCCAGGCCAGGTCAGGGCGGGTCAGGGCGGGGACGGTCAGGATAGGGCGGTGGCGATCGTCCGGGCGGCGGTGGTGACCTGCGGGCCGACCGTGTCGACCGGCAGCGGGGCCAGCGAGATCACCCCGACGCTCGCCTCCAGGCCGGGCACCCCGAGCACCGGCGCGGCCACCCCGTACGCCCCGGCCTGGAGTTCCCCGGCGGTGCTCACCGGGCCCGCGTGGCCGGCCCGCCCGGCGAGGACGGCCCGCCCGGCGGCCCCGCGTTCCAGCGGATGCCGGGCCCCCGGCCGGTACGCCACGTGGAACGACGTCCAGCTCGGCTCGACCACGGCCAGGGCTACCCCCTCGCCGCCCTCCACCACGGTCAGGTGCGCGGTCGCCCCGGTCTGCTCGGCGAGCCGCCGCAGCGCCGGCAGGGCCCCCTCGGCCAGCAGCGGCTGGGCCCGTCGGGCCAGGTGCAGCACGCCGACGCCGAGGCGCAGCCGGCCGTCGCCGCCCCGGCGCAGCATCCCGTGCCCGGTCAGCGCGCCGACCAGCCGGTACACGGCGGCCCGGCCGATGCCGAGCCGGTGGGCGGCCTCGGTGACGGTCAACCCGGCCGACGCGTCGGCCACCAGGTGCAGCAGGCGTAGGCCCCGGTCCAGGGTCTGCGCCGTCTCGCCCCCGGCGGGAACCTGAAGGCCCGGCCCGCCACCCGCAGGCACGCGCGGTCCGGGCCCGCCACCGGCAGCCGGGAGTTGGCCGGCGTCGCCGAAGGCAGGTGACCGGTGGTCCGGCCCGCCACCCGCAGGCACGCGCGGGTCGGTCCCGCCACCGGCAGGCATGCGGCGGCCGGGGTCGTCACCTGCCGGCACCTGGTCGCCCGGTTCGTCGGGGGCCGCCGTCGTCTCCACAGCAGGCAGCGTACGACCCGGCTCGGGCCGACCCGGGGAAGCACGGACAGCTACCCTGGTACGGTGACGCTACGCCTGTATGACACCGCCGCCCGATCGGTGCGGGACTTCGTTCCGCGGCAAGCCGGCAAGGTGGGGGTCTACCTGTGTGGTCTCACCCTCCAGGCGCCGCCGCACATCGGCCATCTTCGCTCGGGCGTCAACTACGACGTGTTGCGGCGTTGGCTGTCGGCCGCCGGCTTCGAGGTCACCTTCATCCGCAACGTGACCGACATCGACGACAAGATCCTCGTCAAGGCGCAGGAGCAGAGCCGCCCGTTCTGGTCCATCGCGTACGCCAACGAGCTGGTCCTGGCCCGCTCGTACCAGGCGTTGAACGTGCTGCCGCCGACGTACGAGCCGCGGGCGACCGGGCACATCCCGGAGATGCACGAGCTGATCGCCCGGCTGATCGAGACCGGTCACGCCTACCCGGCCACCGACGGGTCCGGCGACGTGTACTTCGACGTGTCCTCCTGGCCGGCGTACGGGTCGCTGTCCGGCCAGTCGCCCGACGACATGCAGTCCGCCGGGGACGCCCCGGAGCGCGGCAAGCGGGACCCCCGGGACTTCGCGCTGTGGAAGGGTGTCAAGGCGGACGAGCCGGCCGACGCCTACTGGCCCTCCCCGTGGGGCCGGGGTCGTCCCGGCTGGCACATCGAGTGCTCGGCGATGTGCCTGCGGTACCTCGGCGCGGAGTTCGACATCCACGGCGGCGGGCTCGACCTGACCTTCCCGCACCACGAGAACGAGATCGCCCAGTCACAGGCCGCCGGGCTGCCCTTCGCCCGCTGGTGGGTTCACCACGGGCTGCTCAGCATCGGCGGGGCCAAGATGGGCAAGTCGCTCGGTAACGCCCTCGACCTCGACTACGTCGACTCGCTCGGGGTGCGCCCGGTGGAGCTGCGCTACTACTACGCGGCGGCGCACTACCGGTCCCGGATCGACTACTCGGAGGACGCGCTGCGCGAGGCCGCGGTGGCGTACCGGCGGATCGAGGGGTTCGTCCAGCGGGCCGTGGAACGGGTCGGCGCGGGGCACCTCGGTGAGCTGCCCGCCGGGTTCGTGGCCGCGATGAACGACGACCTGAACACCTCGGCCGCGCTCGCCGTCCTCCAGGCGACCCTGCGGGACGGCAACACCGCGCTGGCCGAGGGCGACGATGTGACGGTCCGCACCACCCTCGCCGCCACCCGGGCGATGCTGGATATCCTCGGCGTCGACCCCCTCGACCCGGCCTGGACCGGTGGCGGTCGCGCCGACGACCTGCGGGGCGTGGTGGACTCCCTGGTCGCACTGGCCCTGGAGCAGCGCGCGCAGGCCCGCAGCCGCAAGGACTGGGCCGCCGCGGACGCCGTACGCGACCAGCTCAAGCAGTCCGGCGTGGTGGTCGAGGACACCCCGCAGGGCCCCCGTTGGACTATTGGAGAGCAGGACTGATGGCCGGCAACTCGCAGCGCCGTGGCCGGCGACTGACGTCGAAGGCAGGTGCCCCCAAGGGCTCCGGCGGCAAGAACAAGGACTCCCTCGCGGGGCGGGGCAAGACGCTGCCCGCCGACGAGCGTCCCTGGCACAAGGCGTACTCGGGGACCGAGAAGCTGCCCCAGCGCACCGCCTGGAAGCAGGACAAGGAGCGCCGGGCGGCGGCCGAGGAGGGTCGCGCTCCCAAGATCGGCCAGCCGGGCACCAAGGACACCACCTGGGGCAGGGGCACCCGGGGCGTGGCCCCCGTCCGGGCCGGCGGTGGTGGTCGGTCCGGCGCGGGCGGCCGGGGTGGCGCGGGCGCGGGCCGCAGCGGTCCCCGGGTCGCGCCGGGGCGCAAGTCCAACCCGTCGCGGGACAGCCCGGAGCTGCTGGTGGGCCGCAACCCGGTGCTGGAGTCGCTGCGCGCCCAGGTGCCGGCGACCGCGCTCTACACCGCGCTGGGCATCGACGCCGACGACCGGGTCAACGAGATCACCCGTACGGCCGCCGATCGGGGCATCGCCATCCTGGAGATCAGCCGGGCCGAACTGGACCGGATGACCGGCGGTGTGCTGCACCAGGGGGTCGGCCTCCAGGTGCCGCCGTTCGCCTACGAACTCTTCGAGGACCTGCTGGCGGCCTCCCTGGAGCAGCCCGCGCCGCTGCTGGTCGCGCTGGACGGGGTCACCGACCCGCGTAACCTGGGCGCGGTGATCCGGTCCGCCGCCGCGTTCGGCGCCCAGGGCGTGTTCGTACCGGAGCGGCGGGCCGCCGGGATCACCGCGACCGCCTGGCGGACCAGTGCCGGCGCGGCGGCGCGGGTGCCGGTCGCGCAGGTGACCAACCTGACCCGGTCGCTGAAGGCGTGTCAGGACGCCGGCTTCATGGTGGTCGGCCTGGACGCCGACGGCGACACCGACCTGTACGACCTGGAGGCCGCCGTCGGCCCGCTGGTCGTGGTGGTCGGCTCCGAGGGGCGCGGGCTGTCCCGGCTGGTCGGGGAGACGTGTGACCTGACCGTCAGCATCCCGATGATCTCCGACGTGGAGTCGTTGAACGCCAGCGTCGCCGCCGCCGTCACCCTCGCCGAGGTGGCCCGCCGCCGCGCTGCGGAAGGCTGATCCGGCGCGGGCACCCGCGACCGGGACGACGACACGACGAAAGGGGCGGCCCGCCGAAGCGGACCGCCCCTTTCGTCGTGCGATGGATCAGATGCGGTGACCGGTGGCCGCGTTGAAGACGTGGCTGCGGCCGGCGCGCGGCTTGACGAACACGGTGTCACCCATGTTCGGCATGTTCCGCCGGTCGGTGCGGACCACGAAACGCTCCTCGTGGCCCTCCAGCGCGGCGTGGCCGTAGACGTTGGCGTCCGAACCGAGGTCCTCGACCAGCTCGACCACGACCGGCATGCCGCCCTCGGTGGGGCTGACCAGGTCGCAGTCCTCCGGGCGGAAACCGACGGTGACCCGGTTGTCGCCGCCCTCGCTGCGGGCCGCCTCGACCTGCTCGCGGGTCAGCGGGATGTGCATCTCGGCGAAGGCCGCACCCCGCTCGTTCAGCGGAACGGTCTTGATGTTCATGGCAGGGGAGCCCATGAAGCCGGCGACGAACACGTTGGCCGGGGTGTCGTAGAGCGCCCGCGGGGTGTCCACCTGCTGCAGGACGCCGTCGAGCATGACCGCCACCCGGTGGCCCATGGTCATGGCCTCGACCTGGTCGTGGGTGACGTAGACCGTGGTGATGCCCAGCTTGGCCTGGAGCGAGGCGATCTGGGTACGGGTCTGCACGCGGAGCTTGGCGTCGAGGTTCGACAGCGGCTCGTCCATGAGGAAGACCTGCGGCTCGCGGACGATCGCCCGGCCCATCGCGACCCGCTGGCGCTGACCACCGGAGAGCGCCTTCGGCTTGCGGCTGAGGTACTCCTCCAGCTGGAGCAGGCCGGCCGCCTCCTTGACCCGCCGGTCGATCTCGGCCTTCGGGGTCTTGCGCAGCTTGAGGGCGAACGCCATGTTCTCGTACACCGACATGTGCGGGTAGAGGGCGTAGTTCTGGAAGACCATCGCGATGTCGCGGGCCTTCGGCGGGAGGTGGGTGACGTCCCGCTCGTCGATGTAGATCGCGCCGTCGTCGACGTCCTCCAGGCCGGCGAGCATCCGCAGGCTGGTGGACTTGCCGCAACCCGACGGGCCGACCAGGACGAGGAACTCCCCGTCGCCGATCTGGAGGTCGAGCTGGTTGACGGCGGGGCGTTCGGTGCCCGGGTAGATCCGGGACGCCTTCGCGTAGGTGACCGTAGCCATGGTGGTGCGCTTCCTTTCACCGGCAGGAACGTGCCGGACGATCCGAGTGAAGGAGCTGTCGGCACCCACGGTGCCGACCCGCGGACCCCGTCCGGGGTCAGCCTTCGCCGGCCCCGGGTGTCATCCGTGTCACTGCACGGTAAACGGGATTTCCAGCTGTGCCAAGACGGGATACACCGAGTGGGACGGACGGCATACGCATTTCGGTCAGGCGGGCACGGCCGGGCATCAATCCCCTCGCCTGACGGGGTCCCGGCGCGTCGATTCGTCGGTGGCGCGGGCACAAGATTGACGTTTTCCATGCTCGGGGACCCTGCCGGCCGGGATTTCCCGACGTCAGTCGCTATGCTGACGTCGCAACACGCGCCCCTGTAGCTCAGCTGGCCAGAGCACTCGCCTTGTAAGCGAGATGTCGCCGGTTCGATCCCGGCCGGGGGCTCCAATTCCACAGCACGGCCGCCACTGGCGTTGCCGCCTGTCGATCCGTCGATAGCGGCCGGGCGCACGCTCCGGTTGCCACCTCCGCGCTGCGTGACCGAATGGTCGCTTCCGGTGGATGCATCGAGCTGGTTGAGTGGGAGTACCCCCACCCCACCGGCTGAGACGGACTGCCTCATGATCCTTATCGCCCCGCGTCGGCTGCGCACCCTCCTCACCGCCGGTCTGCTGGCGGCGATGCTCGTCGCACCCGGCGTCGCGACGGCCGCGCCGAGGACTGACAGCGCCTCGGCCTGCATGATGCATCCGCTGCCCCTGCCGGCCGGCGCGAGCCTGGCCTGGGACGCGATGCTCGTCGACCCGGCCGGCCGGTTCATCGTCGGCACCGGCAGGCGGGCCACCGATCAGGGGCAGGAGTCGCTGCTGCTGCGGTGGGACGGCCCGCGCGTCACCGTGTTGACGAGGTCACCCGGACTGCTGGTGGCCGTCAACCGGCACGGCGTCCTGGTCGGCGACAGCTCCACCAGCACCGGCAACCGACCGTGGCGCTACCGGGACGGCCGGGTGGAATGGCTGCCCCTGCCGCCGAACGGGATCGGCGGCTATGTCACGGCCGTCAACAGCCGGGGGGACATCGTCGGCTACGGCGGTTACCTGGAGGAACCGGTGACCCTGCTCTGGCCGGTCGACCGGCCGGACACCGTCGAGGTTCTCGAGCCCGGCGGCATACCGGTGGCGATTCTCGACGACGGCACCATCGTCGGTGAGGTCCCCGCCGAGGAGGACCGCTCGTCGCACGATGCCGGGGCGCGTGGTGCCGCCGAGCGCGGGGTGGCCCCGCCGCCCGTCGCCTGGGTGCGTCGTCCCGACGGGCGGGTCGACCGGCTCACCGCGCCCGGCGCGGTGAAGTCGACGGTACGGGCGGCCCGGGGGAACTGGGCGGTCGGCCAGGTCGCCGACACGGCGGACGGGCAGTACGAGCAGATGGTGCGCTGGGACCTGCGTACCGGGGTGGCGACGCCGGTCAGGCCGGGATTGATCGCCATGACGGGCGTCAACGCCACCGGTAGCCTGCTCTCCTACTCGGAGGTCGATCACCTTGATCGCCGGGTGCCGCTGCGTAGCGTCGTCTCGGACCCGGTGACCCGCGTCGTCGCCGAGGCGATCGCCGACAACGGTCTGGTCGTCGGCCGGGCCGCCGGCCTGCAGGTCTCCTTCCCGGTCCGGTGGAGCGGCTGCTGAGCGTTCCGGATCTCCGCAGGGCCCGCCGTCGCCGGTCGCGGCGGGACCACGCTTGTCGGTCCGGCTGGGTAGCCTGGTCGGCGCGAACGGGGACGACGGGGGCGGGGGCCGATGAGTCGTGCGGTGGAGCAGTCGAACCGGGCCATGTTGCGGGCCCGGGACGCGATGGACCGGGCGTACGCCGAACCGCTGGACATCCCGGCACTGGCCCGGATCGCGCTGGTGTCCGAGGCGCACTTCATCCGCACCTTCCGGGCCACCTTCGGTGAGACCCCGCACCGCTACCTGCAACGACGTCGGGTGGAGCGGGCGATGTCGATGCTGGTGGAGACCGGCCGGGACGTCACCGACATCTGCTTCGCCGTCGGGTTCAGCAGTCTCGGCTCGTTCAGCCGCACCTTCCGGCAGATCGTCGGCGAGTCACCCAGCGAGTACCGCAGCCGCCGGTCGGCCGGCGACGCGACGGTGCCGAGTTGCTTCACCAAAGCCTGGACCAGGCCCAGCAGTTTTGGATAAGCGGCAGGTCAGCGGCCTGGCATAGCGTTCCGGGCATGACGATGAACGCGATCACCCGCTCCCAGCTCTACGTCCTCGACCAGGATGAGGCGCTCGACTTCTACGTCGGCAAGCTGGGCTTCGAGGTCAACACCGACCAGGATCTGGGCTTCATGCGATGGCTGACGGTCAACGTGCCCGGCGACCCGCAGCGGGAGGTTCTGCTGGAGAAGCCGGGCCCGCCCGCGCTGGACCCGGCGACCGCCGAGCAGGTCCGGGAGCTGCTGACCAAGGGCGCGATCGGCGGGTGGCTGAGCATCACCACCGACGACGCCCACAAGACGTACGAGGACCTGGTCGCCAAGGGTGTCGACATCACCGACGAGCCGACCGAGCGCTCGTACGGCATCGACTTCGGCATCCGGGACCCGTTCGGCAACCGGATCCGGATCGGCCAGATGTTGCCCCGGGCCTGACCCGGCGTCGCCGGTATCGCGGGTGCGGGCGGTGTGGTCACCGGGCTACCGTCGCCCGGTGACCACACCGAGCCCTACCGACCTGCCCAAGTGCGAGTTCGCCTTCCCCGGCCCGCTGCGCGACCAGCTGGTGGCCGCCGTGCTCAGCGGGGCGAAGACCTCCACCACGGGCCTGCTGCAGGACTACGAGCGCGACGGCGAGCCGTTGCCGGCCGTGGGCGACCGGTCGGTGGTGGTCGACTCCGCCGACCGGCCGGTCGCGGTGATCGAGGTGACCGGGGTGCGGGTGGTCCGGCTCGGCGACGTCGACCTCGACCACGCCCGCGACGAGGGGGAGGGGTACGACTCGGTGGCGGCCTGGCGGGCCGGCCACGAGGAGTACTGGCACGGGCCGGACTACCTGGGCTGGCTGGGTGACCCCGGGTTCCGGGTGGACGACGACACCCTCGCCGTCGTCGAACGCTTCCGGGTGGTGCCGGGCGTCACCGGCTGACCCGCCGCGGCCGGGACGGTGGCGGGCCGGTCAGCCGGTGGGCTGTTCCAGCTCGTCGCGGATGGTGAGGAAATCCTCCTTGCGGTCCGGCTGTTTGGTGGCGGTCAGGAAGACCACCACCCCGGCGACCTCCGGGTCGGCCCAGGCGCAGGCGGTGAGGTGGCCCTCGTCGGCGGTCCGTCCGCGCCCGCACCGGGCCTCGCCGCCGTACCTGCCGAACTCCACCGACCGGATCTTCGGGATCCGGTACGGCTTGAGTAGCCTGGCCAGCGTGGCCTGCGGGTCGGTGACGGTGCCCGAGACGGCGCTCACCACGATCGTCTCCGGGGTGGGTCGGCCCCGCCCGTAGACCCCCTCGACGGTGCTGGTGGCCGGGGTGGCCTCGCGGGTCAGCTCGTTGAGCCGGAACCGGGGCAGCCCGGCGGGCAGTGGGGTACCCGAGCGGGGCAGCCCCAGCAGGGTGTCCGGGGTCCGTAACGTCCGCGCCACAGGTGTCGGGGTTGGTGCGGAGGCGCGTTCGACGTCGGCGACCGCGCACCCGGTGGCCAGGAGGGTGGCGACCATCGCCGGCAGCAACCCGATCCGACCGAGCGTCCGGCGCGGGCCGGCCGGACCGGGCGTGCGCGGTAGGCCGGGGCGTAGCCGCGGGCCGGTCGGGTGCGGCGGGCGGTGGGCAACGGTCGGGCCGAGCCGGTGGCACGGACCGGCGGGTCGTCTCTTCGGCACGACGCTCCTCGCGTGAATCGGAGCGGGTAGGTTATCCGACCAGTGTCACCCCGTGGCGGCGTCCGCCCGGGTAGGCCACCGTGAGCCGCGCCACCGGCGACCCGACCGCTGGCCGGCCGTGGGGGACGCCCTCGTGGTCAGCCGGTGGTGGTGGTTTTCAGCAGCAGCGCGGCCAGTTCCCGGGTGGCGTCCTGTGGTCGCGGGCCGGTCGGGCAGTCGGTCCAGTCGACGCGGGTCGCCCCCACGGTGAGCTGATAGCGGTACGTGTCGGCGCAGCCGTCGTCGGACGGGACGCCGGCATGGTCGCGGGTGGCCGGGCCGACGAGCATCCGGAGCCGGTCGAGGGCCGCCGCGTCGAGCCGGCCGGTGCGCGTCGCGCCGGCCCGGTCGGTCGTGGTCCACCGGCCGTCGGGCTCGACGGTCACCGTGTCCCGGTTGCCGGCGAAGCCGCCGGAGCGGGTCAGGGTGACCCGCTCCGCGCCGGCCCCCCGGGCACCGGGGTCGCCGGGGATACCGGTCGACGGGTTCCCGGCCCCGGTCGGGGTGCCTGGGGTGGTGGTCCCGTCGACGGGCGGAGCGGTCGTGGCCGCTGGTGGCGCGGGGGTTCCCGGTTCGGTCGCTGAGCAGCCGGTCAGTAGGGCGGCGGCGGTCGTGACGGCGGCCAGGACCAGGGCGGATGATCTCATCCCGATGGGACGTGTATCGACGTCAATCGGTTCCCTGGGCAGGGCCCCTCCTCCGTTCGGCCAGTGTCGTGCCATGGAACCGCTCCATCCCTTCTCTTTTCCCGGGTGTATCGCTATATCTACATGCGTGACTACCCCCGTCACATCTTTCCCTTGCCAGGAGGGCACGTGAAAAGACCCCTCGCCGCCGTCAGCGCAGCTCTGCTCACCAGCGGAATGCTGACCTGCGTCGCCACCGCAGCGCACGCGGCTCCCCCCGCCCCCGCCCCCGATGCCGCCCCCGCCGCCCGCGCCGAGAGCCTGCTGCGCAGCAACCCGGGCGCGGTCCAGGGCACCAGCGCGGAGGCGTACCAGGCGGTCCGCACCAAGGTCGATGCCAACGGCGCGGCGCACACCCGCTACACCCGTACCTACCAGGGGCTGCGGGTGTACGGCGGTGACTTCGTCATCCACACCGCGCCCAACGGCACCCTCGCCGGCACCTCCGTCGGCCTGGCCGCCCCGCTGACCCTCGGTACCACCGCCAAGATCAGCCCGGCGGCGGCCGCCGCGACGGCCCGCAAGGCGTTCTCCGGCAAGATCACCGAGGTGGGTGCGCCGGAACTCTTCGTCGACGCCACCTCCGGCAAGGGCCGGCTCGCCTGGGAGACCGTGCTGTCCGGCTGGAAGGCCGACCAGCAGACCCCGTCGAAGCTGCACGTGATCACCGACGCCGTCACCGGCCGGGTCATCGGCGCGCACGACGAGATCGAGTCGGTGGTCGGCAGCGGCCAGGGCATCTACACCGGCTCGGTCAGCATCGACACCACGCTCTCCGGCAGCACCTACCAGATGATCGACCCGTCGCACGGCAACGGCCGCACCTGCGACATGAACAACGGCACCAGCACCTGCACCACGTTCACCGACGCCGACAACGCCTGGGGCGACGGCACCAACGCCAACCGGCAGTCCGCCGCCGTCGACGCCCACTTCGGTGCGGCCAAGACGTTCGACTACTTCAAGAACGTGCACGGCCGCAACGGCATCTTCGGCAACGGCGCGGGCGTGCCGAGCCGGGTGCACTACGGCCGCAACTACATCAACGCCTTCTGGGACGGCTCCCAGATGACCTACGGCGACGGCGCCAGCAACTCCCGGCCGCTGGTCTCCCTCGACGTTGCCGGCCACGAGATGAGCCACGGCGTCACCGAGGCCGTCTCCGGCCTGGTCTACTCCGGCGAGTCGGGCGGCCTCAACGAGTCCACCAGCGACATCTTCGGCAACATGGTCGAGTTCTACGCCGCCGCGCCGAGCGACCCGGGCGACTACCAGGTCGGCGAGAAGATCAACATCAACGGCAACGGCACCCCGCTGCGCTACATGTACAACCCGTCGCTGGACGGCTCGTCCGACTCGTGCTGGAGCACCAGCACCAAGAACAAGGACGTGCACTACTCCTCCGGTGTCGGCAACCACTTCTTCTTCAACCTCGCCGAGGGCACCGGCGCCACGTCGTACGGCACCTCGCCGGTCTGCGGCTCCGCCCCGGCGGTCACCGGCATCGGCCGGGAGAAGGCCGAGAAGATCTGGTTCCGCGCCCTGGACGTGTACTTCACCTCCAACACGTCGTACGTCAACACCAGCACCCCGGCCAACACCGCCCGTGCGTACAGCCTGAAGGCGGCGACCGACCTGTACGGCAGCTGCTCCACGGAGTACAAGGCCGTCCAGGCGGCGTGGACCGCGGTCAACGTGGCCGGCAGCGACGCCCCCTGCTCCTCCACCGGTAACGACTTCTCCGTCTCGCTCTCCCCGACCTCCGGTTCGGTGACCGCGGGCGGTTCGGTCACCACCACCGTCGCCACCGCGACCACCAGCGGCACCGCGCAGACCGTGACGTTCTCCGCGTCCGGCCTGCCGAGCGGCGCGACCGCGTCGTTCAGCCCCGCCTCGGTGACCTCGGGCGCCGCGTCGACCCTGACCATCGCCACCTCGGCCAGCACCCCGGCCGGCAGCTACACGGTGACGGTCACCGGCACCGGTGCGGTCGCCCACTCGGCCAGCTACGCGCTGACCGTGAGCAGCGTCGGTGGCAGCTGCACCGCCGGCCAGCTCCTGGGCAACCCCGGCTTCGAGTCCGGCAACACGGTCTGGGCGGCGAGCACGGGCGTCATCGGGCAGAACGGTGCCAGCCAGCCCACCCACGGCGGCACCTGGAACGCCTGGCTGGGCGGCACCGGTGGCACCCTGACCGAGACGCTCTCCCAGTCGGTGAGCCTGCCGGCCGGCTGCGCGACGTACAACTTCAGCTTCTGGCTGCACATCGACACGCGGGAGGTCACCACCACGACCGCGTACGACAAGCTGACCGTGCAGGTGCTCAACTCCTCCGGCACCGTGCTGGCGACCCTGGCGACCTACTCGAACCTGAACAAGGCCACCGGGTACACCCAGCGCTCGTTCTCGCTGGCCGCGTACGCCGGCCAGAGCGTGACCCTGAAGTTCACCGGCACCGAGGACGCCTCGCTGCGGACGTCGTTCGTGGTGGACGACACGGCGCTCGACGTGTCCTGACCTGACCCCTGCGTCGGTGGGCCCGGCGGCCACCCCTCCCGGGTGGTCGCCGGGCCCGCGCCGTTATGGTCGCCGCACCGGTGACACGACGAGAGGGGCGCGACGGTGTCGGATGCGGAGTTGACCGTCGGGGTGACCGGCGCGGTGGCGACGGTGACCATCCGTAACCCCGGCCGGCGCAACGCGATGACCCCGGACATGTGGCGACGGTTGCCCGTGCTGCTGGACGGGCTGGAGGCCGACCCGGCCGTACGCGCCCTGGTGCTCACCGGCGCCGACGGGGCGTTCTGCGCCGGCGCCGACCTCGGCGACCTCGACGAACTGCTGGACGCCAACGGGGAGGTGGGCGACGCGGTCGCCGCCGAGGAACGGTTGGCCGCGTTCGCCAAGCCCACCGTCGCGGCGGTGCAGGGCCCCTGCGTGGGCGGTGGTTGCCTGCTCGCGGTCGCCTGCGACCTGCGGATCGCCGCCCCGGACGCCCGCTTCGGGGTGCCGCCGGCCCGGCTCGGGCTGGTCTACCCGGCCCCCACCACCCGGCGGCTGACCCGGCTCGTCGGCCCGTCCACGGCCAAGTTCCTGATCTTCACCGCCGAGCTGATCGACGCCGAACGGGCGCTGCGGGTCGGCCTGGCCGACGAGGTGGCCGACGACCTGCCCGGCCGGGTCACCGCGATCACCGCCGCCATCGCGGCCCGCTCCCAGCTCAGCATCGCCGCCGCCAAGGAGATCATCGACGACCGGGCCGGCCCGGCCCGGATCGCCTGGTGGCACCGGAAGGCACGGGACAGCGGCGAGGCCCGCGAGGGCGTCGCCGCGCACCACGAACGCCGTCCGCCCGACTTTCCCTGGTCGCCGTCCGCCGGTCACTGACCCGGCCCGCCCGGCTGCCACCGTCGGGGTGGGCGCACGATCGTGGATGTAGTGGTAACGGAGCTGACGGATGCCACTACATCCGCGAAAGTGAGTCGATCACGCCGGCGAGGGTCTGCGGCGGAGAGCGTGGCGCGGGGCTGCGTTCCGGGGGCCCGTCGTGGGCGGTGGGGCCGGCGGGCGTCGCACCGGGTCGTTCCCCGACGCGACCCCCTGTGCCCGCCGGCCGGTCCGGTCACCGCCCGGCGAGGCTCGCCCAACTCGGCGTCGCCGGCTCCCGCCGCAGCGGCATGTCCGCCTCGGCCGGGGTCCGGTCACCCTTGTGCTGGTTGCACGGGTAACAGGCGGCGGTGGTGTTCCGCCAGGTGTTGCCACCGCCGCGTGAGCGGGGCAGCACGTGGTCGACGGTGCTGGCCGGCCCGCCGCAGTACGCGCACCGCCCACCGTCGCGGCGCAGCACCCCCGCCCGGGACCAGGCCGGGCCGGCGCTGAACCGCCAGCGGGTGACGACGTACCGGACGAGGCGGACCACCCGGGGGACGGGGAAGACCCCGATCACCCGGTCCGGCTCGGCCTCATGGATCTCGGCGACCCGACGGCACAGCATCCGGATCGCATGTTGGACGGTGACCCGGTGCAGCGGGCCGAGGTCGGCGTTGATGACGAGGACGGCGTCCACCGGGCTCTCCCTTCGCGGTCGGTGGGTCGATCGGGTCGGCGGGCGGGGTCAGTGGTCCGCAGTGGCGGCGCCCCGGACCGGGCCGCCGCCGACGGTCGGCCCGGACGACGAAGGCCGCCCGGTCCTCGGGTGGGACGGGGCGGCCGGCGCGTACGGACACGCGTCAGTCGGGATTCCCGTCGCGGGGATCTTCGGCTCGGCAACCGCCGACGGGTAGCGTCGACCACGCGCTGGTGAGCTGCGGCGACGTCATGGTGTGCTCCCGGTTCGACTGGTTGACCGTGCGTGGATCACGCTATGCGCGGGGGTGCGAGCGGGCAACGCATTTCGATGCCACCCGCCGCCCGCGCCCTCCCCTCGAGGGCTGCCGGACCGGCAGGCCCGGTTACGAGCGGACCGACCAGACGGTCACGTCGACCGAGGCCGGCGTCGCCTGGTAGCGGTTGTGGTCGATCCGGACGTAGTTGACCACCGTCGGGTCGCCCGGATCGGGCTGGCAGTAGGTGACCGGGGTGGGTTCGAGCTGTTCGAGGTCGATGCTCGGATACCGCTGCGCCTTCGGGTTCCGGCAGCCCTCGTAGCTGAGGTCGGTCGGGTCGTCGGTCCAGTCGTAGAGGGCGAGCTGGTGGTGCTGCGCCTGGAAGATCAGGGTGCCCGCGCCGGTGCCCCTCGCCACCCGGGGCCTCGGCAGGAAGTAGACCGAGTCGTCGGCGTGCAGGGTCCAGTGCGGTGCACCCGCCGGCGGCACCCAGTCCGGCCCCGCCGGCCCCCGGGTCGGCGTCGGACCGGGCGCGGTGGTCGGCGCGGGGCCGGTCGTCGGCCCGTCCGGACCCGGGGCCGGGGTCGCCGGGGTGGTGGTGGGCGTCGCCCCGGACGGACCGGTGGTGGGTGTCGGCCCGAGCGGGGTCGACGTGACGCCGGGGTCGGCTGACGCGGCGTCGACGGAGGCCGTGGGGGAGGTGCCCCGCGCGTCCGGCGTGCGGTCCGTCGGCCAGGAGAGCACCGTCACCGTACCGACGATCACCAGCAGCAGCGCGGCGATCCCGGCCGGCAGCCGCCAGCGTCGCCACCGGCGGCGCAGCCCCGGACCCGGACCGGTGCCGGCGACTGGGGCCGGTGCGTCGGGCGCGGCCGGGGTCGCCCCCGCCGGCAGGGCGGCGGCGTCCGCCGCCGCCCTGGACAGCCGTGGGTCGATCGCGCTGAACAGGGACAACAGCCCGAGCGCGCTCGCGGCGAAGACGCCGGCCAGGCCCACCAGGGCGTTGGCCTTGTCGACCCCGATCCGCCAGGCCAGCACCGCCACCCCGATGGCGGCCACGGCGAGCAACGTGTAGGCCTTTCGCGGTCCCGTCATGCGAATCATGGTGGTCGGGTCCGGCGGGGCGCGGTGTCGGGTAGGCGACGCAGCGTGGCCCCGGCGCGACATCGGGACCTTCGGCTGACCGGACACGCCCGGGACGGCGCGACGACGGGACCTTTGGCCACCGTCGGACGGGTCCTTGCGCCCCACCGCCGAGACGGCCGTCGATGAATGCTGAGGGTGTCCGAGAAGCCGCCAACCGCCGAGGTGAAAGCATGTCGACCGAACTCGCCACCACGATCGACGCCCTGGTCGCCGACGGCCTCAAGGCCCTGGCCGACTACGACCGGTACGACCAGGAGCAGATCGACCACATCGTCCGCAAGGCGTCGGTGGCCGCGCTGGACCGGCACGCCGCCCTCGCCCAGCTCGCCGTCGCGGAGACCGGTCGGGGGGTGTTCGAGGACAAGGCGGTGAAGAACATCTTCGCCTGCGAGCACGTCACGCACAGCATGGCGAAGACCCGTACCGTCGGGGTGATCGCCCGGGACGAGATCAGCGGCATCGTCGAGATCGCCGACCCGGTGGGCGTGGTCGCCGGGATCACCCCGGTCACCAACCCCACCTCGACCACCATCTTCAAGGCGCTGCTGGCGCTCAAGACCCGCAACCCGATCATCTTCGCCTTCCACCCGGCGGCGCAGCGGTGCAGCGTCGAGGCCGCCCGCACGGTACGCGACGCGGCCGTCGCCGCCGGGGCCCCGGAGCACTGCATACAGTGGATCGAGGAGCCGTCGGTCGAGGCGACCACCGCGCTGATGCGCCACCCCGGCGTCGCCACCATCCTCGCCACCGGCGGCAACGCCATGGTGCGGGCCGCGTACTCGGCGGGCAAGCCGGCGCTCGGCGTGGGCGCGGGCAACGTGCCGGCCTGGATCGAGGCGACCGCCAAGCTCAAGCGCGCGGTCAACGACGTCGTGCTGTCCAAGTCCTTCGACAACGGCATGATCTGCGCCTCCGAGCAGGCCGTCATCCTCGACGCGACGATCCACGACGCCGCCATCGCGGAGTTCCGCACCCTGCACGCCCACCTGGCGACCCCGGCGGAGAAGGCCAAGCTGGAGGCGCTGCTCTTCCCCGCCGGCAAGCTCAATCCCGACGTGGTCGGCCGGACCGCCGCCTGGATCGCCGACGCCGCCGGGATCACCGTCGCCCCCGACACCTCGATCATCCTGGTCGCGGTCGACCGCGTCGGCCCCGACGAGCCGCTGACCCGGGAGAAGCTCTGCCCGGTGCTGGCCGTGCTGCGCGCCGACAGCCGTGAGCAGGGCCTGCGGTACGCCGAGCAGATGGTGGAGTTCCACGGGCTCGGGCACAGCGCGGTCATCCACACCGCCGACGAGGACCTGGTGGAGGAGTTCGGCCGCCGGGTCAAGGCGGTCCGGATCATCTGGAACTCGCCGGCCTCGCAGGGCGGCATCGGCGACATGTACAACGCGTTCCTGCCGTCGCTGACGCTGGGCTGCGGCAGCTACGGGCGTACCTCGGTGTCGGACAACGTCTCGGCGGTGAACCTGCTCAACATCAAGCGGATCGGCCGACGGAACAACAACATGCAGTGGTTCAAGGTCCCGTCGAAGATCTTCTTCGAGGCGAACGCGATCCGCTACCTGGCCGAGATGCCCGACGCGCACCGGGTCACCGTGGTCACCGACGCCACCATGACCCGGCTCGGCTTCGTCGACCGGATCAACCGGGTGCTGCAACGCCGCCCCGAGCGGATCGCCCTGCAGATCATCGACGACGTGGAGCCCGAGCCGAGCGTCGACACCGTCGACCGGGGGGCCGCGCTGATGCGGGCCTTCCGGCCGGACACCATCGTCGCGCTCGGCGGCGGCTCGGCGATGGACGCCGCCAAGGTGATGTGGCTGCGCTACGAGCACCCGGACGTGGTCTTCGACGACATGCGGGAGAAGTTCTTCGACATCCGTAAGCGCGCCTTCACCTTCCCCACCCTCGGCGCGCTGGCCCGGCTGGTCTGCGTGCCGACCACCTCGGGCACGGGTGCCGAGGTCACCCCGTTCGCGGTGATCACCGACCACCGGACCGGCAAGAAGTACCCGCTGGCCGACTACGCGCTCACCCCGACCGTGGCGATCGTCGACCCGGTGCTGACCGCCAGCATGCCGGCGACCATCGCCGCCGACAGCGGCTTCGACGCCCTCACCCACGCCATCGAGGCGTACGTGTCGGTGTACGCGAACGACTTCACCGACGGGCTGGCCCTGCACGCCATCCGGCTGATCTTCGGCAACCTGGAACGGGCGGTGGTCGACGCCGACCCCGAGGCGCGGGAACGGATGCACAACGCGGGCACCATCGCCGGGATGGCGTTCGGCAGCGCCTTCCTCGGCATCGTGCACGCCATGTCGCACACCCTCGGCGCGACGTTCCACATCGCCCACGGCCGCACCAACGCGGTGCTGCTGCCGCACGTGATCCGCTACAACGGCACCGTCCCGGCGAAGCTGTCGGGCTGGCCGCGCTACGAGAGCTACCGGGCCCCGGAACGGTTCGCCGAGATCGCCGCCCAGCTCGGCCTGCCGGCGGGTACTCCGGCGGAAGGGGTGGCGTCGCTGGCCGAGGCGGTGGAACGGCTGCGCGACGCGGTCGGCATCGAACCGTCGTTCGCCGCGATCGGCGTCGACCGGGCGGCGTTCGAGGCGGCACTGCCGCAGCAGGCCCTCAACGCCTACGAGGACCAGTGCGCCCCGGCGAACCCCCGGATGCCGATGCTCGACGACATGCAACAGCTCATGCGGGACGCCTACCACGGCACCGCGCGCTGACCGGCCGGCCCGCCCGGCCCCACCGGTCGGGCGGGCACCCCGGGCGGTTCACTTCCCGGCGAGCAGCCCCCGGGGGCGGATCGAGCGGACCGGCTCGGTGGCCGCCCCCGCGGCACGCAGGATGTGGTTGGCGGCGATGATCCCGGTCGCCGCCGACCGTTCCATCAACGCGCTGGGGAAGTCGGTGCCGATGCCGTCCCCGGCCAGGTAGAGGCCCTCGGCGTCGGTGCGTACCCCGGGCCGGCCGGCGTGGCTGCCCGGGGTGAACGCCGGGGCCTGCGCCTCGACCCGGGCGCGCAGCTCCCGCACCCCCAGCCCGGCGACCTCAGGCCAGAGCGTGACCAGTTCGGTGCGCATCCGTTCGGCCAGCTCCCCGGCCGGCACCCCCTCGTCGCAGGCGTACGCGTGCAGCTCCACCACCGCGCCGCCGGTGCGTTGCGCCCACCGACGGGACTCGTTCTCCAGCCGGTGGTAGAGGGTCACCGAGTCCAGGGTGGGCTGGCGGGACACCCCGCTGAACACCGCCCGGTCGGCCCGGACGTCCCCGTCGAGCCAGTACCGCGCCACCGCGTACGGCGGGCCGGGCCGACCGAACGCGGGCATCCGCGCCACCAGCTCGGGCGCCATCGCGACCAGGCCGGGGGAGGCGTCGACCAGGGCCGCCAACGCGGGCGGGTCGACGGCCAGCACCACCTGCCCGGCGGGGTGGACCGTGCCGTCGGCGGTGGTCACCCGCCAACCGTCCGGCTCCCGGTCCAGCCGGGTGACGGCGGCCCCGGTGCGCACCCGGCCGCCGTGCTTCTCCACGTACCGGGTCAGTGGCTGCCAGATCGCCGTGGCGTAGTCCTCGTCGGGGCAGTCGAACGCCAACCCCTCCGGGTTGCCCAGCAGGTAGAAGTGGAACTGGGCGATCATCTCGGCGGCCGACATCTCGGTCTCGTGGTTGAAGAACGAGTGCGAGAAGACCTCGAACAGCATCGCCCGCGCCCGGTCCGGCAGCTTCAGCGAGGCGAGCAGCGCGTCGGCGGTGGTGTCGTCGAACTCGGCGTAGGTGCGCACCGGGTCGTAGCTGAGCAGCGGCAGCGCGGCGTCCCGGTCCATCGTGCGCAGGTCGGCCAGGCGCAGGCTGGGGCTGCGCAGCAGGAGCGCCAGCAGGTTGACCGGCGGGGCCGGGGGCAGCCTGCCGAACTCCTCGGTGGGCCACTGCGCGGACAGGATCGGATAGCCGGGGATCGGCTTGAGGAAACCGAGCGTCGGGTCGACCCGCCGCAGGACCGACCGCCAGTTGTAGTACTGCCTGAAGAACGCGTGGAAGCCGTGCTCGTTGACCTGGCTGCCGTCGGCGAGCGCCTCCGGCCACGCGCCGAGCCGCCCGCCCAGGGTCGGCGCGGCCTCCAGCACGGTGACGTCCACCCCGCGTTCGGCGAGCACCACCGCCGCCGACATGCCGGCGATCCCGCCGCCCACCACCACGGCCGTGGTCGGCCGGGTCACCCGGGGGCCGCCACCCCCGCCCGGGTCCACCACGTGCTCGTGTACGCCGATGAGCCGACCCAGCTTCTGCGACAGCGCCATGTGCACCTTCCGACCCGAGGGACCCCCAGTCTGCCCGACCAGGCGCGATCCGGCCCGGTCAGACCGGTGCGGTGCCGCCACCGGAGTCGTCGGCGGGGTTCGGCCGCCCGGCGGCGAGCGGGGGACGGTCGGACGGCGGCCAGACGTACTCCAGATCGGACGGCACGTCGCCGAACTGCGGGCGGTAGTGCTCCGGGTCCTTGCGCAGCAGCGCCGACCGGTGGCTACGGTGCAGGTCCTCGCGGCCCAGCCAGGGTGGCAGCTCACCGACGGCGGCCAGCTCGGTCTGGCTGCGGACCCGGCCGTGGCCCCGGGCGGCGGTCAGGTCGGTGACCAGGGTCGACGCGCAGGTGTCCGCCCGGCCCGCCGCCGACCAGACCGCGCACACGTCCAGCCCGTACCGGGTCAACGCCTCCTCGTAGCCGGCCCACATCCGCACCGCCGGGTGGTTGCGCCAGCCGTACCCCGGCCGGGTCAGCCCGCGCAGCACCTGGAGCGCCTCCACCCGCTGCTTGCCCAGCCGCCGCTGGTCGAGGGTCCGCGCGCTGGCCAGGAAGTCCGGGTACGGCAGGAACGTCTGCACGCCCGCTGCTCTACCCGCCGCCACGCCCGCCATGCCTGCCCGGCCGCCATGCCTGCCCGGCCGCCATGCCTGCCCGACCAACCGGCTCTGTCCGGTGCGCTCACCAGGGCTGCGTCCCCGGCGACCGGCTGGCTACCATCCGGGCATGGCCGAACCCCTGCGGGACCGGGCCCGGCGCGCGACCGGCTGGCGGTTACGGATGAACGGCGACCCCCGCCCGCACTACGTGGTCTGCGGCAACGACCCGCTGGCGTACTGGGTGGTGCGGGCGCTCCTGGGCACCGACCTGCCCCACGGCCGGGTCCGGATCACCCTGGTGGTGCCGGAACGCCGCCGCTCCGAGGGCCCCGACGGGCGGGACGTCGACGGGGTCCAGGTGGTCCGGGCCGACCGGCTCGACGAGGACACCTTCCGTCGGGCCGGTCTGGCCGGGGCGGACGGGCTGGCCCTGCTGCACCAGGACGACGTGGGCAACATGCACGCCGCGCTCTGCGCGCAGGAGGTCGAACCCCGGCTGCGCCTGGTGGTCCGGATGTTCAACACCAGCCTCGCCAACGGCCTGCGGCAGCTCTTCCCCGACTCGGCGGTCCTCTCCGACGCCTCGATGGCCGCCCCGGCGTTCGTCGCCGCCGCCCTCGGCGAGGTGGCACCGACCCACTTCCGGCACGGCGGTCGCACCCTCTACGTGGCCCGCCGCGCCGACGTCCGCCCCGCCGACGTGGTCTGCGGGCTGGCCGTCACCACCGATCCGGACCTGGTCCGGGTGCTGCCCGCCGACGAGCAGGCCGCCGACGTGGTGCTCGCCGAGGCGACCGGCCAGCCCGCCGGCACCGAGCTGGCGGCCCGCCGGCTGGTCCGGGCACGGCGTCGCCGGCGACCCGTGGCGGTGCTGCTGCGGGCGGTCCGCAGCTTCGCCACCCGCAAGATCGGTATCGCGGTGCTGACCCTGCTCGGGGTGATCGCCCTGCTCGGCTGGCTCAACGCCCGTGCGGTCGCGGTGAGCTGGACGGAGGCGCTCTACCTGACCCTGGTCACCACGCTCAGCGGCCAGGACCCGGACGTCAACAAGCCGGCCGCCGCCCAGATCATGCAGGTGGTGCTCAACCTGGCCGGGCTGGCGCTGATCCCGCTGATCACCGCCGTGGTGGTCGACGGCATCGTCAACGCCCGGCTGGCCCTGCACGCCGGGCGCATCCAGCCCGGACGCACCGGGCACGTGGTGGTCGTCGGGCTGGGCAACATCGGCACCCGGGTGATGGCCCAACTGCACGACTTCGGCGTCGAGGTGGTGGCGATCGACCGCAGCGCGGAGGCGCGCGGCGCGGCGCTGGCCCGGCGGCTGGGCGTACCGCTGATCGTCGGGGACGCGGCCCGGGAGGAGACGCTGCGTTCGGCCTCGGTGGAACACTGCCAGGCGCTGGTGGTGGTCTCCACCGACGACGGGGTCAACCTGCGGGCCGCGCTGAACGGCCGGGCGCTCAACCCGGAGCTGCGGGTGGTGCTGCGGCTCTTCGACGGCGACTTCGCCGAACGCATCCAGCGGGCGTTCGGCATCGGCATCTCGCGCAGCGTGTCCTACCTGGCCGCCCCGTCCTTCGCCGCCGCCCTGCTGGACCGGGCGGTCATCGCCACCATCCCGGTCGACCGGCACGCCCTGCTGGTGGTCGAGGTGCCGGTGGCGGCCGGTGCCGCCCTGGACGGTCGCCCGCTCGGCGCGGTGGCCCGCCCCGGCGAGGTGCGCCTGCTGGCCCACTCCCGGCCCGGCCACAAGACCGACTGGCGGGCCGACCCCCGGATGGTGATCTCGGCGGGGGACCGGCTGACCGTGGTGGCCCGGCGGGCCGGGCTGGGCGCCCTGCTCCGCGAGACCACCCCGCCCCCGCCCCCGGCTCCGCCGCCGCCCGCCGGGGTGCCGGCCTCACGTGACCCGCAGGAGTGACCAGCGGGATCGGACGGCGTACCAGAGCGCGCCGAGGGCGAGCACCCCGAAACCGGCGAGGACGCTGGCGGCCGGCAGGTTGACCGCGAGCAGCAGGCAGCCGGCCAGCCCCAGCGCGGCGAGCGCCCGGGTGGGCAGCCGTCGGGTCGGGTCCGGGCCCAGGGTCCACGCGGCGGCGTTGGTGATCGCGTAGTAGACCAGCACCGTGCAGCTGGAGAAGCCGATCGCGCCCCGGACGTCGCCGAGCGCCACCACCGCGACCACCACTGCGGCCACGGTCAGCTCCGCGCGGTGCGGGACCCGGTGCACCGGGTGCACGGCGGCCAGCGCCCCCGGCACATCCCGGCGGCGGGCCATCGCCAGCAGGGTGCGGCCCACCCCGGCGAGCAGGGAGAGCAGCACCCCGGTCACCGCCACCGTCGCCCCGGCCCGGACCACCCAGGCCAGGCCGGGCAGCCCCGCGACGGTCACCACGTCGGCCAGGGGCGCGACGGAGTCGGCCAGCCGGTCGGGGCCGAGCACGCCGACGGCGACCACCGCGAGGACCAGGTAGACCGCCAGCACCACCCCGAGGGCCAGCGGCACCGCGCGGGGGATCGTGCGGGCCGGGTCGCGGACCTCCTCACCGAGGGTGGCGATCCGGGCGTACCCGGCGAAGGCGAAGAAGAGCAGCCCGGCGGCGGTGAGCACACCCCGGGCCGTACCGCCGCCCTCGGCGAGCCGGTCGAGCCGCACCTCCCCGGCGGTCAGGCCGGTCACCGCGACCAGGGCCAGCACCGCCAGCACCACGACCACCAGCATCTTCGTGGCGGCGACCGTACGGGTGACGCCGCGCAGGTTCACCCCGGTCACCGCGAGCACCGCGCCGACCGCGACCAGCCGAGCCTGCCCCGGCCACAGGTACGCCCCGATGGTCAGTGCCATCGCCGCGCAGCTCGCCGTCTTGCCGACCACGAAACCCCAGCCGGCGAGGAACCCGGTGAACGGGCCGAGGCGTTCCCGGCCGTAGACGTACGTGCCCCCGGATTCCGGGTAGCGGGCGGCCAGCCGGGCCGAGCTGGTCGCGTTGCAGTACGCGACGAACCCGGCCAGCGTCAGCGCCACCAGCAGCCCGGTGCCGCCGGCGGCCGCGGCGGCCGGGGCGAAGACCACGAACACACCGGCGCCGAGCATCGCCCCCAATCCCACCACCACCGCGTCGGGTACGCCCAACCGTCGCGTCAACTGTCCCACCCGGAAAGCATAGGAGTTCGGGATGAACGTGCGGTGTCGCGGGACGGCCGCAGGTGAAAATGTTTTGCGGAATATTTCGACCCGTGGGCTGTGGTTAATTCCGATGCCCGTCGGTAGTGTCGTCCGTGCAGGTCGGGGTGATTTTGCCCCCCGATTTTCAGGCGTGGTCGACCGCATTTCTCACCGGGTGGATCCGTCACCGCGCCGGCCGAAAATCCTCGGCAGTTTCTGTGTGACTGATTCGGGAGGTGCCGCATGACCCTGTTCGGATGGGACGCCAGCGACTACGACGTCGGCCGGGGCCTGACGGCCCACCGGGTCCGCGCCGCCCGCGTCGCGGGGATCGACTTCATGACCTACAAGGGCACCGAGCAGTCCCGGGCCGGCACGTTCCACAGCCAGTACTACGGGGTGATGCTCACCGCCGCCAAGGAGGCCGGCATCCCCTTCCTGGGCATGTACGTGGTGGTGCACTCCGAGGTGGCCGTCGCCGACCAGGTGGACACGGCGGTGACCTACGCCGACCGGCACACCCCCTGGTGGCGCAGCTACGACAGGTTCTTCTGGCAGATCGACCTGGAACGTTGGCCGACCGACGACGTGCCGTCGACCGTCGGTGTCGACGCCGCCCGCGAGTTGCAGGAACGCACCGGCCGGGTCGCGGTCATGTACGCCTCCCGTGGGCAGTACGGCAGCGACGAACTCGGCACGGCCCCGCGCTGGAACGCCAATTACCCGTACCAGGTGGCGGAGAGTTTTCCGGAGGCGTACCGGCGTGCCGGCGGCGATTCCGGCCCGGGATGGGTCCGCTACGGCAGGCCGGAGGCGACCCCACGGATCTGGCAGTTCACCGATTCGGCGATCATCGGGCACCAGCACACCTGTGACGCGGACGCGTTCCGCGGCACCGTCGACGAATTCGCGGAGATGATCCGCGTGCCGGTGCCGAAAAAGGAGACCCGGAAGATGGTCGCCACCTTTCACAGCACCCCGTACCCGGGTTACACGCTCGACGCGACCGACGCCTTCCACGCCATCCGCTGGGCGACCGGGCTGCACCACTGGACGGTCCCGGAAACCGGGCTGGTCAGCATCCAGGCGACGGTCGACCTGCGCGGGTTGCGACGCGGCGACCTCGTCCGGGTGCGTGCCGACTACCTCAGACCGGGCCACACCGGCAGCGACACGCCACTGCTGACCCAGGAGCTGGTGTCCATCGACCCGGACACCACCGGGGGAGTGTTTGTCGTGAACACCCCCGACACCCGCGTCGACCTGCCGGAGGGCACCCAGATCCGCATCCAGGTGGCCGTGCGGCCCGGCGACGGGGACACCCGCCGGCGGCTGACCTACAGCGACCTCAGCCGGATCAGCATCGTGGAGTTCCGGCTGCCCGACTGAACGGGCGGTCGGTCATCGCCCGGGGGCGCGGTCGGGCGACGGCCAGCCGGCCGGCCCACCCCAGGCGGCCAGCCGGCGGGGCAGCGGCAGGTCGTCCCAGGGGACCCGGCGCAGCAGCCGGTCCAGCAGCAGCCCCAGCAGCAGCCCGGCCACCGAGTCGGTCAGCCAGTGCCAGCCCAGGTAGGTGGTGGTGCACAGGACCACCAGCGGCGGCACCACCCGAACGACCGTGGCCAGCCGGGGTGGCATCCGCCGGCCGACGGTACGCAGCAGCGGCACGAGCAGCAGGGCGAGCACGCCGTACCAGACGATCGCGTTGGCCACGTGCCCCGACGGGTACGACTGGGCGTAGCGGACCGGCAGGTCGTGCTGGAACAGCGGCAGGGTCTGCTCCGGGGGCAGGAACGGCTCCTTGACGCTGGCGCTCGGGGCCGGGCGGGCCGTCCACACCTTGAGCGGGCCGATGGTCAGCAGGGTGAGCACGAAGGCGACCACCGGGGGCAGCACCGGGCGCACCGAGCGCAGCCGGACGGCCAGCAGCACCCCCAGGGCGGCGGCCAACAGCGTCAACGGGGTGCCCTGGCCCAGCAGGTTGAGCACCCGGGCGACCCAGTAGGCGGCGGTCGGCCGGTGCGCCCCGGCCCAGTCGGCGACCGCCCGGTCGACGCCGAACAGGTGGCCGGTGGCGAGCGCCCCGGTCAGCGCGACCAGGACGGTGAGCAGCAGCAGGTCGTACCGCCAGCCGGCCGGGCGGACCGGTCTGAGCCGTACCCCGCCGCGTACCGTCGTGGTTCGCTCCCGCACGCGATCACGCTACCGGCCGCCCCGGGGGGCCGTGGTGGCACGGCCCGGGTCGATGTGTGCCGAACCACGAAGGGAAGCGTCGGACGGGGGACACCCGGCACACTTGTCCCCGTGCGGATCACCTCGGCCCTCGTCGACCCGGCGCTGCTCGACCTTCCCTGGTCGACCCCGCTGGAGCAGTGGCCCGCCCGGCACCTGGTGGCGCTGCCGCAGGGCATCTCCCGGCACATCGTCCGGTTCGTCCGCCTCGGCGACTACGTGTACGCGGTCAAGGAGACCGGGGAACGGGTCGCCGAACGCGAGTACGACCTGCTGCGGGCGCTGGAACGGATCGACTTCCCGTCGGTGGAGGCGATCGCCATCGTGGCCGACCGGCAGGCCGACGACGGCACCCCGCTGGACCCGGTGCTGATCACCAGGCACCTCCAGTTCTCGCTGCCCTACCGGGCGCTGTTCTCCCGCACGCTGCGTCCGGAGACGATGGGCCGGCTGCTCGACGCCCTCGCGGTGCTGCTGGTGCGGATGCACCTGACCGGCTTCTTCTGGGGCGACTGCTCGCTGTCGAACACCCTGTTCCGGCGGGACGCCGGGGCGTTCGCCGCCTACCTGGTCGACGCCGAGACCGGCGCGCTGCACCGTTCGTTGTCCAACGGGCAGCGCGGTGAGGACCTGGAGATCGCCCGGGTCAACATCTTCGGTGAGGCGCTGGACCTCCAGGCCGCGGGGCTGCTGCACGAGTCGATCGACCCGGAGGTGGTCTGCGAGGAGGTCGTGCAGCGCTACGAACGGCTCTGGCACGAGATCACCTACGAGCAGCAGGTCGAGCGGGAGGCCCGGCACGACATCGAGCGCCGCATCCGCCGCCTCAACGACCTCGGCTTCGACGTGGCCGAGGTGGCCCTGTCGACGGTCGACGACGGGCGGTACCTGGTCCGCCCGAAGGTCGTCGACGCCGGCTACCACACCCGGCGGCTGATCCGGCTCACCGGCCTGGACGCCGAGGAGAACCAGGCCCGCCGGCTGCTCAACGACCTGGACGCCTACCGGGTGGAGAGCGACCTGACCGACGAGCAGCAGGCGGCCCACCGCTGGCTGACCGAGGTCTTCGAGCCGGTCGTCCGGGCGGTCCCGGCGCACCTGCGGCACAAGCTGGAGCCGCAGGAGGTCTTCGCGCAGATCATCGAGCACAAGTGGCTGCTCTCCGAGCGGGCCGGCCGGGACGTGGGGATGGGCCCGGCGGTGCAGTCCTACCTGGCCGACGTGCTGGTGCACCGCCCCGACGAGCAGGCCGTCCTGGGCGTCGAGGTCCCCACCGCCTGACCCGCCCGTCCCCGCGTGCGAGCGGGGTCAGTCGAGCCAGGTGCCGGCGCGCATCACCCGGACGACGGTCAGCGCGTCGTCGAGCACCACCAGGTCCGCGCGACGGCCCGTCTGGAGCGCGCCGACCCGGTCACCGAGGCCGATGGCGCGGGCCGGGGTGGTGGCGACCATGCGTACCGCGTCGGTGATCGGGATGCCGGCGGTGACGGCGTGCCGCAGCGCCGCGTCCATGGTGAGGGTGCTGCCGGCGATCGCACCGTCGCGGGCCAGCCGGGCCACCCCGTCGGCCACGGTGACCGGCTGGCCGCCCAGCTCGTACTCCCCGTCGGGCATCCCGGCGGCGGCCATCGCGTCGGTGACCAGGGCGATCCGCTCCGGGCCGGCCACGGTGGCGGCGAAGGTGAGCATCCCGTCGTGCAGGTGCACCCCGTCGGCGACCAGCTCGCAGACCACGTTCGGGGCCTCCAGCAGGGCCACCACCGGGCCCGGTTCGCGGTGGTGCAGCGGGCGCATCCCGTTGAACAGGTGGGTGCCGACGCTCGCCCCGGCCGAGACGGCGGCCCGGGTCTGCTCCCAGGTGGCGTCGGTGTGGCCGACGGCGGCGACCACCCCGTGCGAGGTGAGCAGCTTGATGGCGTCCAACGCGCCGGGGCGCTCGGGGGCCAGGGTGACCATGCGGACCGCCCCGCCGCCCTCGGCGACGAGCCGGCCCAGCTCGTCGGTGGACGGGTCGCGGAGGAACTCCGGGTTCTGCGCGCCGCACCGGGCCGCCGACAGGTAGGGCCCCTCGAAGTGGATGCCGGCCAGCACCCCCTCGCCGACCAGCGGCGCGAACGCGGCGGTCGCCGTGCGCATCAGCTCGAACGGGGAGCTGACCAGGCTGGCCAGGAGGGTGGTGGTGCCGTGCCGCAGGTGGAACGCGACGGCGGCGCGGGCGGCGTCGGCGTCACCGGTGGTGAAGGTGTGCCCGCCCCCGCCGTGGGTGTGCATGTCCACGAACCCCGGCACGATCCAGTGCCCGTCGCGCTTGGCCGGGTACTCGGCGACGGCGGTGATCCGCTCGCCGTCCAGCTCCACGCACCCCTGCCGGATCACGCCGGTCGGGGTCACCACCTTGCCGGTCACCCGCTGGGTCATCGTCTCTCCAGACTGTCGAGGGCGAGCAGGGCGGCACCGAGGCAGCCGGCCTCGTCGCCGAGGGCCGCCGCGACCAGGCGCGGCTCCCGATGGAAGGTCATCCGTTCCCGCAGGGCCGCGCGGAGCGGGTCGAGCAGTTGCCCGCCGGCCCGGGCCAGGCCGCCGCCGATGACCATGGTGTCGACGTCGTAGAGGGCCTGCCCGGTGGCGAGCCCGTCGGCGAGCGCCTCGACGGCCTCCCGCCACACCCGCCCGGCCAGTTCCTCACCGGCCGCCGCGCGCCCGGCCACGTCGGCCGCGCTCGCCGTCGACCCGGCCAGTTCGGCGTAGCGGCGGGCCACGGCCGAGGCGGACGAGACGGCCTCCAGGCAGCCGGGCCGGCCGCAGCCGCAGCGCGGGCCGTCGGGGCGTACCAGGATGTGGCCGATCTCGCCGGCCGCACCGTGCGCGCCGACGGCGGCCGACCCGGCGACCACGTGCGCGGCGGCGATGCCGGTGCCGATCGCGACGAAGAGCACGTGCCGGGCGTCCCGACCGGCACCGAGCCGGGCCTCGGCGATCCCGCCCACCCGCACGTCGTGGCCGAGCGCCGCCGGCAGCCCGAGCCGCGCCCCCACCAGCGTGCGCAGCGGTACGTCCCGGAAGCCGACGTTGGCCGACCAGACCGCCACCCCGGCTGCCTCGTCGACCACCCCGGGCACGGCGACGCCACAGGCCACCGGGGTCGACCCGGCGGCGCGGGCCCGGTCGGCCAGCCCTTCGGCGACGGCGAGGACGGTCGCCACCACGGCGTCCGGGCCGCGTCCGGCGTCGGTCGGATGCCGTTCGGCGTGCAGCACACTGCCGTCCGGGCGGACCAGGGCGCACTTCATGCCGGTGCCGCCGACGTCCAACGCGACGACCACCCGGTCGTCGCCCGGCGGCCCGTCGGTCATGCCAGCACCACGGAACGGGTCAGGTGCCGGGGCGCGTCCGGGTCCAGCCCCCGGCTGGTCGCCAGGGCCACCGCGAAGCGTTGGGCGAGGATCAGGTCGGCCATCGGGTCGACCGGGGTCCGGCCGGCCGCCCAGCTGCCGAGCACGGTGTGGCAGCCGTGGTGCCGGCTGTGCACGAACGCCGCCCCGGTGGCCGCCACGTCCTCCGGCAGACCCTCGGGCAGCTCCCCGAACGCCCAGACCAGCCGGCCGGGGCCGGCGATCGAGATGGGGCCGTGCCGGTAGTCCATCGCCGGGTACGCCTCGGCCCAGAAGGTGGCCGCCTCGCGGCACTTCAGCGCGGCCTCCTGGGCCAGCCCGACCGTCCAGCCGCGACCGAGGAAGGTGGCCTGGTCGATGCGGGCCGGGTCGAGCGGCAGCGGGGCGCGGACGGCGACCTCGGCGTCGGCGGCCAGTGCCTCGACGTTGTCGCCGAGGTGGGCGCGCAGCAGCGCCAGGGCGGTGGTGGCGAACCGGGTCTGCACCACCGAGCGCTCGTCGGCGAAGGGCATCGGCACGGCCGTGTCGGCCAGCGTGACGGCGGGCGAACCGGGGTCGCCGACCAGGACGGTGGTGGGGGTCCGGCCGCGCAGCGCGGCGAGCAGGTCGAGCACCTCGGTGGTGGTGCCGGAGCGGGTGACGGCGATCAGCCGGTCGTAGCGGCGCTCGGGGGGGAACTCGCTGGCCTGGAAGGCGTCGGTCTCGCCGTGGCCGGCCCGTTCGCGTAGCCCGGCGTACGCCATGGCCATGAACCACGACGTGCCGCAGCCGACGACGGCGACCCGCTCGCCGGGGCGGGGAAGGGCGTCGGCGACGGTGCCGACGAGTCGGGCCGCCTCCCGCCAGCAGTCGGGCTGGCTGGCGATCTCCGCGTCGACGTACGCCATGGGAACTCCTCGCACAGGGGAGGGAGGTGCGCAATACGGCTCATTACCACCGTCTTTCGCGCGCTATTCTGCGCGAAACGAGGTGCGCGTGGCAACCTGCCCCCGGATCGCGCAGTCGGGGGTTTTGCGCACCGGGAGTTTCGCGCACTACTGTGCACGCATTCGATCACCCTTCGTGCAGAGTCGGAGGCCCCCCGTGGACCGGTACGCCAGGTGGAACGCTCTGCTCGAAATGCTCACCGACAGTGGTCGGGTCAGCGTCGAGGAGGCCGCCGAGCGGCTGGACGTCTCCCAGGCGACCATCCGGCGCGACTTCGACCAGCTCGCCCAGCAGCAGATGATCACCCGGACCCGGGGCGGCGCGGTCGCCAACGGCGTCTCGTACGACCTGCCGCTGCGCTACAAGACGGCCAAGCACTCGGCCGAGAAGCAGCGGATCGGGGCCGCCGCCGCCGCGCTCGTCGCGCCCGGCACCGTGGTCGGCCTCAACGGCGGCACCACCAGCACCGAGGTGGCCCGCGCCCTGGCCGTCCGGCCGGATCTGAACACCAGCGCCGAGGGTGCCCAGCTCACCGTGGTCACCAACGCCCTGAACATCGCCAACGAGCTGCTGGTGCGCTCCCGGATGAAGGTGGTGGTGGCCGGGGGTGTGGTGCGGCCGAAGTCGTTCGAGCTGGTCGGGCCGTTGGGTGGGGCGCTGCTGCGTGAGGTGACCCTCGACGTCGCCCTGTTGGGCGTGGACGCGCTCGATCCCCAGTTGGGTGCCGCCGCCCACCACGAGGGTGAGGCGGCGATGAACAACCTGATGGTGGCGCGGGCCAAGCGGGTGGTGATCATCGCGGACTCGTCCAAGCTGGGCGGTCACGCGTTCGCCCGGATCTGCCCCGTGGAGCGGGTGGAGACCCTGGTGACCGACTCCGGGGCGGCCCCGGAGCTCGTCGATGCGTTCCGTGCCGCCGGAGTGGCCGTCATCTGCGCCTGAGTGACCCGTTGGTACACCGTCGGTAGTAATCGGGCGCTGATGCATACCGGGTATTGCCCTGGCGGGTATACCGAGTATGGTGACCGCTGTCATCAGCCACCATCGGGGGAGGCGCAGCTTGTCGGCTGTCCTGGAGATCGAAGGTCTACGTAAGACGTACAAGAGTCGTCGGCGCGGGGTCCGCAACGCGCTGGACGGCTTCGACATGCGGGTGGAGGCCGGTCAGGTGCACGGCTTCCTCGGCCCCAACGGGTCGGGCAAGACCACCACCCTGCGTACCCTGCTCGGGCTGATCCAGCCCGACGGCGGGCGGATGGCCATCCTCGGCCACGAGGTCCCAGGCGCCCTGCCCACCGTCGCCGGTCAGGTCGGCGCGATCGTGGAGAGCCCGCAGTTCTTCCCGCACTTCTCCGCCCGGGACACCCTGTCCCTGCTGGCCGGGGCCGGCGACGTCCCCGCCGTCCGGGTCGACGAGGTGCTCGAACTGGTCGGACTGCGCGACCGCGCCGGCGAGCGGGTCAAGACGTACTCGCTCGGCATGAAGCAGCGGCTCGCCGTCGCCTCCGCCCTGCTCAAGAACCCTAAACTGCTGATCCTCGACGAGCCGGCCAACGGCCTCGACCCGGGCGGCATCCGGGAGATGCGCACCCTGATGCGCACCCTCGCCGAATCCGGGATGACCGTGGTGCTCTCCAGCCACATCCTCGGCGAGATCCAGCTCATCTGCGACGAGGTCACCATCATCTCGCTGGGTCGCCGGGTCGCCGCCGGTCCGGTGGAGCAGGTGCTGGCCCAGCACTCGCACGGCGGCGTACGGGTGCGGCTGGACGCCGCCGAGGACCTCGCCGCCGCCGCCGAACTGCTCGGCCGGGCCGGCGTCGCGGTCACCCGCCACCCGGACCACCTGATGCTGGCCGGCGTGGACAAGCCGGCCACGGTCAGCCGGCTGCTCGCCGAACAACACCTGTACGTCAGCGAACTGGCCCCGGTCTCGGTGGACCTGGAGAGCGTCTTCCTGGAGATCACCGCCACCGCTCCGGTCCCCGGTCAGCACCGCCAGGTCGACCAGTCCGCCACGATCGGCGAGCCCGGCCACACCGCCGGCACCACGGGAGGGTGGGGCGCATGAGCCTGTACGTCACCGAACTGCGTCGGCTGGCCAAGCGCCGGCTCACCCGGGTCATGCTGGTCCTGCTCGTCCTCGGCCTGGCCGGCATCGTCACCGCCTTCACCTTCTCCAGCCACAAACTCTCGCCGGCCGTGATCGCCCAGGCGCAGGCGGAGTCGGACGCGAACTTCCGGGACGCCGTCCGGGAGTGGGAGCGGTCGATCGCCGAGTGCGACGCGGCCAAGGCGCGCGGCGAGCAGACCGAGGAGCGGTACGGCCCCAACTGCGGCCGGGACTGGAAGCCCACCGCCGAGATGTTCGACCCGAAGTGGAACCTGCCCTACCAGTTCGACTTCCGGGCCGAGTTCGAGATCTTCATCGCCGTCTTCGCCGGGGCGGTGGCGTTGTTCGGCTTCCTGATCGGCGCCTCCTTCGTGGGCGCCGAGTGGAGCACCGGCGGGATGATGAACCTGCTGCTGTGGCGGCCGAAACGGCTCACCGTGCTCGGCACCAAGCTGGCCGCCGTGCTCACCACGCTGACCGGGGTGACGGTGGTGCTCGGTGCGCTGTGGACCCTGGCCTTCTGGCTGATCGCCAGCTTCCGGGGGACCACCGAGAAGGTCACCTCCGGGGTGTGGCAGTCCGCCGGGATCAGCGGCCTGCGGGCGCTGGCGATCATTCTCGCCGCCGGTGCGGTGGCCTTCGGGTTGGCTTCGCTGGGCCGGCACACCGCGATGGCGCTCGGCGTGGCCGTCGGGGTGGGGGTGATCAGCGAGATCGGCATCCGGATCGCCATGACGATCGCCGGGGTCCGGTTCGGTGACCGGTGGGTGCTGTCCACCTATGCGCTGGCCTGGTTCCAGAAGCAGTGGGCGCTCGTCGACTACCGCTCCTGCGAGTTCGTCCAGGGCGAGTGCACGCCCAAGGAGATGGTGGTGACCTGGCAGGATTCGGCGCTGGTGTTCGGCATCGGCACCGCCGTGGTGATGGTCGCCGCGTTCTGGCTGATGCGCCGGCGGGACATCACCTGATCCGGGTGCCGCCCGGTTCGGGCGGCACCCGATCGTGACGGGCCCGGGTCGACCACGTGTCGAGCCGGGCCCGTCCGTCGTCCGGAAGCGTCGCCCACCCTGGTTAAGCTGGGTTTCCCCGGCCGGTACGCCCGGTCGTCCACCCTGCCGAGGAGCGCCGTGCCGCCGCCCACCGACGCCATGCCGCCCGTGCCCCCCGTCGACCCCCCACCGCCCGCCGACGCCCTGCCGCCCGGTCTGCCCGCAGCGCCCGCCGACGCCCGGTCCGCGCCGTCGCCGGTGCCGTCGCCCCGCCCGGCACCGCAGGGCGACGTGCCCGCATCCCGACCGACCCCGGACGCCGACGTGCCGTCGCCCCGATCCGGGTCGGCCGGTGCGCGGGCGACGGCCGGCGGCGACGAGCTGACCGAGCGGGAGCGGTCGATCCTCGCCTTCGAACAGCAGTGGTGGCGACACGCCGGGGCCAAGGAACAGGCCATCCGGGACACTTTCGGGCTGTCCGCGACCCGCTACTACCAGGTGCTCAACGCCCTGCTGGACCGCCCGGCCGCGCTGGTCGCCGAGCCGCTGCTGATCGGCCGGCTACGCCGGCTGCGCGCCTCCCGCGCCCGCAACCGCCGCCGCTGAGCCCTGCCCACACCGACAGCGGAGCGTGAGGTTCCCAGCTCAGGTGGGACGACCGGCCGAGACCTCCGACCGGACCGCCAGTCAGCGGCCAAAGGGGTGGACGACGGCCGGTACGGGCGGCAGACTGCGGCACGTGGCAGGTACGGTACGGCTGGAGCCGGTGGACGAGGCGAACCTGGAATCGTTGCTCTCCGTAGCGGCGGCCGAGGCGGAGCCGGTTGACGTCATGCCCCCGGTCGACGCTCCCGCCGGCTGGTCGCTCGCCCGCCGGGAGGCGTTCCGTGACTTCCACCGGGCAAGCTTCGCCGGGCTGGACGGCCCGACCCGCACCGTGATGTTCGCCGTGTATGCCGGCGGCGAGGTGGTCGGCATGATCCGGATGACCCGCTGCGACGCCCCGGGAGTGGTGGAAACCGGGATGTGGCTCGGCCGGTCGGCCCGGGGCCAGGGCCTCGGCGCGGCGGCCCTGCGGCAACTGCTCAACGCCGCGGCGGCGGCCGGCATGCACTCCGTCGTCGCCGACACCACCCCGGACAACCTGGGGGCCGTCGCGGTGCTGCGCAACTGCGGCGCCAAGCTCCGCGAAGACGACCACAAGGTGTACGCGGAGATCTCGCTCGACGCGACGCCCCCCGCCGACGGCTGACCCCCTCACCTGCCGCCGCGCGGGCGGCGTGTCGCCGACGGCTGACCCCCTCGCCTGCCGCCGTGCGGATCGGCGTGTCGCCGACGGTCGAGATGCCCGCAGCGAGTGATATGACTACCTGTCATATTTATGCCGCTCAGGCATATCGCTCACCGGCACATCCACCCTCCCCGACGACACGCCCAGCCGGAGCCGCCCGTCAGGCACGGCCGGAGCCGCCCGCCCGGCACGGCCGGACCCGCCCGCCCGGCACGGCTGCACCAGCAGGCTCAGCCCGCGTGCTTGTCGGCGTAGGCGGCCAGCCAGGCGACCTGCCCGGGGTCCAGGGAGGGGCGCACCCGGTCCCGGGCGGTGGCGACGTGTGCGGCGGTGACCGTGGCGGCCGACAGCGACTCCCGCATCGCGGCCAGCGCCGCCTCCCGCACCAGCGCCGCACAGTCCGCCGCCGAGAAGCCGGTCAACTCGGCACCGAGCGCCGCCAGGTCGACGTCCTCGGCGAGCGGCACGGCGCGGGACGCGGCCCGCAGGATCTCCGCGCGGGCCGGGCCGTCCGGCGGCGGCACGTACACCAGCCGCTCCAGCCGGCCGGGACGCAGCAGGGCCGGGTCGACCAGGTCCGGCCGGTTGGTCGCCCCGATCACCACGACGTTGCGCAGCGCCTCCACCCCGTCCAGCTCGGTCAGCAGGGCGGCCACCACCCGGTCGGTCGTACCGCCGTCGGTGGCCTGCCCGCGTACCGGGGCCAGCGCGTCCATCTCGTCGAGGAAGACCAGCGTCGGCGCGGCCTCGCGGGCCCGGCGGAACAGCTCCCGCACGGCCCGCTCGCTCTCACCCACCCACTTGGACAGCAGCTCGGCACCCTTCACCGACAGCACGTTCGCCCGTCCGGTGCCGGCCAGGGCGGTCACCAGGTAGGTCTTGCCGCACCCGGGTGGCCCGTAGAGCAGCACCCCCCGGGGCGGCTGCACCCCCAGCCGGGCGAAGGTGTCCGGGTAGGTCAGCGGCCAGAGCACCGACTCGGTGAGGGTCTGCTTCACCTCGCCGAGGCCGCCGACGTCGTCCAGGGTGACCGTCGCCAGCTCCAGCGTGGACGCCGCCATGGTGGTCGGCCGGACCACCTCCAGCGCCGCGGTGAAGTCGGCCATCGCCACCGTCGGCGTCTGCGCCGTCTTCTGCCGCAGCGCCGCCCGCACCCCGGCCTCCCGGACCAGCGCAGCCAGGTCGGCGGCGACGAACCCGGGGGTGCGCCCCGCCACCTCGTCGAGCCGGACGTCCTCGGCCAGCGGCACCTGCCGGGTCAGCACGGTCAACTGTTCCCGACGCAACGCCGGATCGGGCAGCGGCACCGAGATCCGCAGCGACAGCAGATCCGGCGCACGCAACCCCGGATCGACCGACTCCGGCCGCGCGGTGGTGCACACCACCGCCGTACCCGACCGGACGGCCCCGGCGAGCACCTGCCGGAACACGGTGGCCAGCGGCCCGGCGTCCTCGGCCGGGGCCAACGCCTCCACGTCGGTGACCAGCAGCACGGCCGGCCCGCCCGAGGCCAGCTCGGCGACGGTGTCGCGCAGCCGTCGGGCCGCCGCGTCGTTGGTCAACGCGGCGAGTTCCGGCGCCCACAGCGGGCGTACCCGGGCACCGACCGTCTTGGCCACCGCCCGCACCAGCGCCGACTTGCCCGAGCCGGCCGGCCCGCTGAGCAGCACACCGAGCGAGACCGTGGTACCCAGCCGCCCCAGCACCTCGCGGTGGTGGAAGCCGAGGTCCAACAGTTCGGTCAGCTCCTCGGCCTGCGCCCGCAGACCGGGCAGCTCGTCCACGTGCGGCACGTCGTCGTCGTGCCCGACCCCGCCGGCCTCCCCGGTCCCGCCGACCCCGCCGGCCTCCCCGGTCGGACCGGCCCGACCGGTCGGGTCCGTCGCGCTGCCGGCCGGAGCCGTCCCGGTACGGCCGGTCGAGCCCTGCCCGGGGCCGGCCGGGCCGGACGAACCGTGGGTGACCTGACCGTGTTCCCAACCGACCACGGTGTCCATGGTGACCAGGCCACCGGTCTGCGGGTCAGCGGCGACCACGGTCAGCAGGGTGCTCGTCCAGGCGTACCCGACGGTGTTGGCGAGGCTGCGGCGGGCGGCCTCGACCAGACCGCGTACCGAGGCGTCGGGGAGCACGTCCTGGGGGAGCAGCGAGACGTTGTCGCCCTCGCTGACGACCTTGCCGAGCAGGGCGAGCCGGAGCATCTCAGGGGACACCGCGGCGAGCACCGACACCGGGCCGGCCAGGGTCACCCGGCGGGCCGGGGTCACCGGGGCGGGACCGACCGTCACCTGCCCGCCGTCGCGCAGCCCGAGGTTGCCCAGCGTCAGGTCGTCGGCATAGAGCAGGGCGGCGCTGGCGGTCGGCTCGGCGGGCGCGACGATCCCGGCGGTGACCCGCCTGCCGGCCAGCCGTACCGGGTCCCCCGGGCGCAGGGCCAGGGCGGTGAGCACCTCCGGGTGCAGCCGGACGATGCCACGTCGGGCATCCAGCGCGGCCGGGCGCAGGCTGGCGGTCAGGGTCAGATCCGGTGCGGGCATCGCCCGACAGTAGCCGCCCGCCGCCGCCGACGCCCGGCGGTCATCCGGTACGACCGCCCAGGCCAGCCGGCCGGTCGGGCCCGGACGCGGGGTGCCGCGCCCGGTCGTACCGTCAGGTGTCGTTGTCGAGCAGCGTCGGGTCCCGCCGGATCAGCTCGGCGAGCCGGGCCGCCGGATCGACACCCGGCATCTCCCGGGCCGGGGTCCACGCCGGTGGCGTCCGGTCGGCCAGCGGCCAGGCCGGCGGCGGGGTGGCCGACGGGTCGCCACCCGCCCGCGCCCCGCCGTCGGACCGCTCGTTGCGTGCCCCGTTCTCCGGTCGCTCGGTGCGTGTCCCGACGCCCGGCCGCTCGTTGCGGGCCGCGGGCTGCGCCTGCTCGATCCGCAGCGGGAACGTACGTCCGGCGTACTCGACGCGCAGCACCACGGTCAGGCCGGGGTGGGCGGCCACCACCCGGCGGACGGCCTCGGCCACCTCCTCCACCGGGTCGCCGCCGGGGGCGGGGACCGGCCCGGCCCACCCGGGCCCGGTCCGGGCCAGTTCGCCGGCCGCCGGCGTGCCGGGTCCCGGCCCGGGGCGTGCCGGCCCGGTGGCGGCCGATCCCGGGCGTGCCGGTTGCGTCGCTGCCGGCCCGGGGTGGGCCGGGGCGGTGGCCGGGTGGCCGGTGGTCCCGAAGGCCAAGGTCGGTCCGCCGTCGTCGCTCTCCGGATCGACCGACCGGCGGCGACGGGCCTCCTCACGGCGGGCCAACCGGGCGAGTGTCTCGTCCAGACCACCCCTCATCACGTCCCCCTCTCCGATGGAAACGACCGGGCGTCGGCTCGGTCAGGCGCCCTTCTCCCGCACCGCCCGGTCCAGCGCCCGGTCCAGGACGACCAGCAGGGCGTCCCGTACCGACAGCCGTTCCCGGGCGTCGAACTGCACCAGCGGCACGTGGTCACCGATCGCCAGCGCCCACCGGATCGCCCCCAGCTCGTGGGTCAGCCGGCCGTCGAAGGTGTTCACCCCGACCACGAAGGGCAGGCCGGCCCGCTCGAAGAAGTCGACCGCCGGGTAGCAGTCGTCCAGCCGGGAGCTGTCCACCACCACCAACGCGCCGAGCGCGCCCCGTGCCAGGTCGTCCCACATGAAACCGAACCGGTCCTGGCCGGGCGTGCCGAACAGGTAGAGCTTCAGGCTCCGGTCGATGGTCACGCAGCCGAAGTCCATCGCCACCGTGGTGGTGGTCTTCCCGCTGCGGGCCCCCGGGTCGTCCACCCCGATCCCGGCGCTGGTCATCTCGGCCTCGGTGGTCAGCGGGGCGATCTCGGAGATGGCACCGACCGTGGTCGTCTTGCCCACCCCGAAACCTCCGGCGATGAGCAGCTTGACCGGGATCGGCGGAGCGGCCGGCGGGCCGCTGCGGGTGTCCGTCGTCGGTGTCGCCGATGCCGCCGGTGGTCGGTACGGCAGTGGCGCGGCCGGGTGCTGCGGTGCCGTCGGCGGGCCGCCCACGGGCTGTCCGTAGCGGGCGGAGGCACTGTTCGCGGCGAGCCCGCCGAGCGGGGCGACCGGCCATTCAGGAGATCGCACGGAGTCCATCAATCACTCGCAGGATGAGGTCGGGGTCAAATGCGTCGTCGACGGCGCCGACGTGCACGTCGAGATGGCCGGCGGCCCGCAGGTCACCGACCAGCACCCGGGTCACGCCGAGCTGCAGCCGCATCCGGGCGGAGATCTCCGCCACCGAGATCGGCTCACCACACAGGGCGACGATCGCCTGCAACTCGGGGGCCAGCAGGGCCGCCACGGCGGCGGCCCGGCCCGGCCCGGCCCGGGCGGTGACCTGGGTCTCCAGGCCGATCGCCGGGTCGGCGCCGGCCACCCGCCCGGCGGTCAGCACGAACGGGCGGGGGCTGGCCGGGCGGTCGGCCTCCGGCTCGGGGACGGGCGTGGGCGTCGGTGTCGTATCGCCCACCGGGGTCCGCAGGTAGGGGCGGACCCGGACCATCGGTTCGGGTTCCGGTTCCTCGCCAGCGGCGTCCCGGGTCATTGCTGAACGGCGTTCTTCAGCTCGGCGATGAGTCTCGGTGTCAGCGCGCCGCCGGCCCGGCCGGCGAAGAGGGTCATCTCGTACGCGACGGTGCCCAGGTTGGCCGACCGGTCGGCGATCACGCCCAGCACGGAACCGCTGCTGATCGCCGTGATCAGCAGGTAGCCGTCGGCCATGTCCACGATCACCCGGTTGAGCCCGCCGAGGGCGTACCAACTGGCGGCACCCCCGGCCAGGCTGGTCATGCCGGAGACGACGGCGGCGAGGCGTTCCGCGTTGGACCGGTCCTTGATCGACGACATGGCCATCAGCAGCCCGTCGGAGGAGACCGCGATGGCCTCCAGTACGCCGGCGGTGCTGGAGGTGAACGAGTCCAACAGCCAGTTGAACGTGCGCGCCTCCGGGCTGAGGTCCCCGGCCGGGTGGTTCTGGTAGTCGACGTTCTCGTGTACGTGCGGGCTGGTCACCGTGTCGTTCCTTCTTCAGTGCGGTGGTCGGTGCGGACTTCGCGCAGAGCGCGGGCGACGCCCGTCTCGAACGCGTTGATGAGATCGCGGACCTCGCCCGGATCTCCCGGATTCTCACTCGGTGCCTGCCGGGGCGGCGAGACGGCCAGGTTGGCGCCCGGGACCCGCCGGGTCAGCCGGGGCACCGCCGGTGCGGCGGAGGACTGGGCCGCAGGGGGTCGAGCGGCGGACGACGGGGTGGCGGCGGGCTGGGCGGCAGTGGGTCGGGTGGCAGCGGGTCGGGCGGCGACGGACGCGGCGGCCGGCCCGGCCTGTTCGGCCCGGTGCACCCCGGACTGGAACTGCTCGACCAGGGCCCGCGCCGCCTCCGGGTCGGCCCGGCTGCCGTCCACCGGCCCGACGACCGGTGCGGTGCGGGGCAGGCTCGCACCGGGGACCCGCTGCCGGATGCCCGGCAGCGGGGCCGGTCGGCCCGTCGTGGGCGTCGTGGTCTGCCCCACGGTGGGGAGCAGAACGGCCTGCGGGACCGCCGGGTGCGGCGCGTCGGCCACCGGGGCCACCGTGGCGGTGCCCCGGGCCGGCAGCACCGTCGTGGCACCGGCCGGGTCGCCGCCGGCGGGACGGGCCACGTCGGGGTCGGTGCCGGGGGTACGGGACGGCTCCTGGTCGGCCGGCGCGGTGCCGAACGCGTCCCAGGGGCCGGTGGCCGCCATGCTCCTGGTCGCCTTGCTGAGCAGGGTGGGGTCGAACCCGGGCAGCGCCGTGGCGTCGACCACCGGCCGGGCCGACGCCGCGTCGACCGTCGGCCGGGCCGGACCGGCGTCGAGCACGACCGGCGTGCGGCCGGTCCGCAGGGGGACGTCGGTGCCGGGCCCGGTGGCCGGGCCGGTCGGTCCGGGTCGTTCCCGCGTCGGCAGTCCGGCCGGCGGGGTCGTCACGGGGCGGTCCCGCGACGGCAGCGCGACCCGGCTGACGGGTTCCCCGCCACGCCCGGTCGCGGGGCGGGCCAGGGCGGAGCCGGGAAGCACCAGGCTGGCGGTCACCCCGCCGCCCGGGGTGGCGGCGAGTTCCACCGTCCAGCCGTGCCGGCGGGCGAGCCGACCCACCACGAACAGTCCCAGCACCTCGGACGGGGCCAGGTCCAGCCGCTCCCGGCGGGTGAACCGGGCGTTCTCCTCGGCGAGCCGCTGCTCGCTCATCCCGATGCCCTGGTCGATGACGGCCAGCCGGGCACCGTCGTCGGTCGTCTCGGCGGTGACCACGACCCGGGTGTGCGGCGGGGAGAACACGGTGGCGTTCTCCATCAGCTCGGCCAGCGTCAGCACCAGGTCACCGACGATCGCCGGTGCGGCGACCACCTCCGGCGGGACCTGTACGTCCACCCGGGTGTAGTCCTCGATCTCACCGAGGGCCAACCGGACCACGTCGGCGACCGGGACCGGTGCGACGTGCGCGTCGTCGCCGGTCGCGCCGGAGAGCACCACCAGGCTGCCCGCGTTGCGGCGCAACCGGCTGGAGATGTGGTCGAGCCGGTACAGGTGCTCCAGCCGCCCCGGCTCGGTCTCCTGCTGCTCCAGCCGGTCGATCAGGGCGATCTGCCGGCCGACCAGGTTCTGGGTACGCCGCCCGACGTGGCCGAACATCTGGGCCACGTTGCGTCGGCTCGCCACCTGCCGTTCCACCAGCCGGGCGGCGGTGTTCTGCACCCGTTCGAAGGCGCGCGCCAGGTCGCCGATCTCGTCCCGGGCACCCACGTCGACCGGGTCGAGACGTACTGGTGGGGTGGTTTCGGACTCGTCGTCGGCGACCCGGACCAGTTCGGACTCGGCGACCCGGGCGACCCGGTCGGCGGAGCGGGTGAGCCGGGTGAGCGGTCGGGCCACCGCCCGGCCGACCGCCACGGTGAGCAGGATGACCGCGATCAGGATCAGGACGATCAGCAGGGTCACCCAGTACGCCCCGGCGAGCGCGACCTGCCGGTCGGCGCGTACCTCGGCGGTGACGTCGGCGGCCAGCTTCTTCTCGACGAACTGGCCGAGCGTGATCATCGAGCCGACGGTGGGGAAGAGGGTCGCCACGTCCAGCGCGCCGATGGCGGTGGCCGGGTCGACGGCGCTCTGGTCGATGAAGTTCGGCCCGGTGCGGTTGGCGACCGCGACCTCCTCCAGGGTGAGCAGGTCGAGCTGCTCGGGGGTGACCAGGGCTTGGAGCCGGGCGCTCTCGTCGGCGAGGACGGCGAAGTTCGCCACGTAGGCGGTGACGGTCTGGGCGTTGGGCCGGGCGGCGACCAGCACGATCAGGGTGGCCCCGGCGCTGAGGCTCTCACCGGTGCGCAGCAGGCCGTCCAGGGCCAGCACCTGTCGTCCGGCCGGGGTACGGGTGTCCGCGTTGAGCCGTAGCCGCAGCGAGTCGATCAGGGCGGTGTTCACCGGCCCGTATCCGGCCATGAGCTGGTCGGGGCCGGTCTGTCCGGCGACCGCCGCCGTCCGCAGGGCGGCGAGCTGGCGTACCCCGTCGAGGGCGGTGTCGACCTCGCCGGGCAGGTCGTCGCCGAGGTCGGAGCGCAGGTCGGCGACCCGGTCGTCGACCTCGGCGATCTTCTGCACGAGGTCGGTGCGTTGCACCTGCCCGAGCAGCAGGCCGACGGCGAGCAGTCGTTCCTGCTGGAGGTGTTGCAGGATCGTGCCGACCCGGCTGGCGATCCGGACCCGGTCGGCGATGTCGCCGGCCCGCTGGGCCGCGGAGGCCCGCTCCCAGACCACCGGCACCGTGAGCCCGGCCATGCAGAGCAACGGGACCACCACCAGCAGGGCCAGCTTGCCCCGGATTCGCAGCCTACCGAGCAGCATCGAAGGGCCTCCACCGGTCGGGTTCGGTGCCCCGGCCGGCCGGCTGGAGCACCGGCCCGGTGGGCAGGCGGCCGGGCGGCGTCGGCGGCTCCCACGGGGCGGGTCCGCTCGCGTCGGCCGGCTCGACCGCCGGGGTGTCCCGGCCTGTCGGGCGCTCACCGCGGCGGGTCAGCCAACCGCTCGCGCCGAGCGCCACCAGCAGCAGCCCGGCCACGCCACCGGCGGCGAGGATCAGCAGCGCGTCGCGGTCGAGCTGGTCGATGCGCTGCCGCAGCAGCCGGTCGAGTTCGTCGAGGAGGACCGGCTGCAGTTCCCGGCTGGCGGTCTGCGCCTGGTTGCGGGCGGCGGCGAGTTTCGCCACGTCCAGCTCCTGGGTCCGGCCCCGGGGCTGGGACAGCGCCCCCAGTGCCTCGATGGCCCGCTGGTAGGTGTCGAACGGGGTGAGCACCCCGGCACCGATGTCGGCGCTCTCCGAGGTGTCGACCACCGTCTGGAGGTCGTTGACCAGGTCACCGGCGGGTTGCAGGGCGGCGAACCGGAGGGTGGCCAGTTCACCCACGGTGCGGGCCTGGTCGGCGGCGGGGCGTCGCTGCGCCAGCACGGCCAGGTCGACGAGGCGTCCGGCGGCGACCGTCGCCTCCGGCATCTCCTCGCCGACGCCGTCCTGCAGGAAGTACGAGTCGGAGCCGGGGTCGCGGATCAGGCCGGAGGTTTCGCGGATCTTGCCGTGCAGGGCGAGTAGCAGGTCGGTGACCTCGCCGTACGCGGTGAAGGCGGTTTCCGGGTCGGTGAGCGACCGGCTGGGCAGGCCCTCCAGTTTCGCGCGCAGGCCGGCCCACCGTTCGGTGCTGCGCAGTTCGCCGCCGACCCGGGTGTCGACCGCCGCGGCCTCCTCCACCGCCCGGTCCAGGGCGTCGCGGGGCACCGGCCGGCCGGCGACGGCGGCGGTCTGCGCGTCGACCAGTGCGGTGGTGACCGGGCCGAGGGCGCGCAGGTACTCGACGCCGAGCCGTTCCCGTTCGGCCAGCTCGCGGTCGGCGTCCACGAGCCGGTGGCCCTGTACGACGAGGAACGCCACCGGCAGCAGCAGCGCGGTGGCGAGTAGCAGCGGCAACAGGCGGCCCGGTGTCCTGGGCCGTCGACGGACCCGCGAGGCGGGAACGGTCATGGTTGTCTCCTCCGGCGGCGGCGCAGGGGGTCGGGGATGGCGTGACAATTCGGTCCCGTGCGTCGGACCGAGAACCTAATCGACGGGCGATCCCTGGCCGGAGGTCTACGCGGGTCAGTTTTGCGTCACTTCGAGTGATGTGACGCAAGATTGACCCGCTCGTGACGCTGCGTACTGTTGTCGCGGTGACATGCTCGTTTCCATAGCGATATAGCGTCTTACGCGTGAATTCACGTAATCCGAATTCGTACTGCGTGAACGCCGGGTGACCTTGTGCGGTTTCCGCTGTCCGACCGACGATCGGCTGCCCAGGACGGACGTACGGCGGATCTCAGCCAACGCTCAGCTTCCGGGCCGTACCGTGATCCGAATGAAATCGCCGTTGTCGGCCGCACGGGTCCGTCGTGCCCTGCCCACCGGCCGTCGCGCGGTCGCCGCGTCGGTGGTCGTCGTCCTGCTGGCGGCGGTCGTCGGCTGGGCGGTCTGGCCGGACCGGCCGGATTTCCGCACCGAGTCGGCCATGCTCAGCGTGCGCTCCGGGCCGACCGGCGACGAGCCCGTCGACCTGGACACCACGTTCTACCTGCCGGAGGGCGCGTCGGCCGACCGGAAGGTCCCGGCCGTGCTGCTGGCCCACGGCTTCGGCGGTACGAAGGACTCCGTCCGCGCCGACGCCGAGGACCTGGTGGGCCAGGGCTACGCGGTGCTGACCTGGACCGCGCGGGGCTTCGGCCGCAGCGGCGGGCAGATCCACCTGGACAGCCCCGACTACGAGGTGCGCGACGCCCAGCGGCTGCTGGACTGGCTGGCCGCCCGCCCCGACGTGCGTACCGACGCCGCCGGTGACCCGCGGGTCGGGGTGGTCGGCGGCTCGTACGGCGGCGGCCTGGCCCTGCTGCTGGCCGCCCAGGACCCCCGGGTCGACGCGATCGTCCCCATGATCACCTGGAACGACCTGTCCCGCGCCTTCCTGCCGGAGAGCACCGGTAGGCCGGCCACCGAGGGCGTGTTCAAGAAGGGCTGGGCCGGCATCTTCTTCGGCGGCGGTGGCAGCGCCGGCTCCGGCCCGGCCGGGCTGTCCGGCAACACCGCCGCCGTCCAGCCGGAGGGCGCTCCCGCGTCGGCCGGTGCGCCCAGCCCGCAGCCGGGCAACGGGCCGGGCAGCCGGTCGCCGCGCGTGCCGGGGGCCGCCGCCGACCCGGCCTGCGGCCGGTTCGCCGCCGACGTCTGCGCCGCGTACCTGCGGATCGCCACCACCGGGCGGGCCGACCAGGCAGCGGTGGACCTGCTCCGGCGCTCCTCCCCGGCCGACGTGCTGGGCCGGATCAAGGCCCCCGCCCTGCTGGTGCAGGGCGAGGCGGACACCCTCTTCCCGCTCACCGAGGCGGACGCCAACGCACGCGGCATCGCCGCCGCCGGCACCCCCGTGCGGGTGGCCTGGTTCACCGGCGGCCACGACGGCGGCGCCGGCCCGACCAGCGACTCCGACCGGGTGAAGTACCTGACCGTGCAGTGGCTCGACCACTACGTCAAGGGCACCGGCGCGGCCCCCGGCGACGACTTCACGTTCTCCCGGATCGCCGGCTTCGACGCCCTCGACCGGGGACTCGTCGCCACCGGGTACCGCACCGCCGACTATCCCGGGGTGACCGGGGACGCCAGGCGCGAGGTGCCGGTCACCGGGCCGGCCCAACCGGTCGCGAACCCGCCCAACGGCAACCCGGCGGCGATCTCGGCGATCCCGTTCGCCGGGTCGCTCGGCTCCCTGCTCGACGGGGTCGCCGGCGACGTGCCCGGCCAGCACGCCCGGTTCGAGTCGACGCCGCTGGCCGAGGCGGTGGACGTGGTGGGCGCGCCCACCGTCACCGTCCGGGCCGCGTCGGCGACCGGCGAGGCGGTGCTGTTCGCCAAGCTCTACGACGTCGACCCGGCCGGTGCGGCGACGCTGCCCGACGGGCTGGTCGCACCGATCCGGTTGACCGGGCTGCCGGCCACGATCGACGCCGCGCAGCCGGTCCAGGTGACCCTGCCGGCGATCGTCCGCCGGGTCGAGGCCGGGCACCGGCTGCGGGTGGTGCTGGCCACCGCCGACCAGGCGTACACGACGCCGGCCGCACCGGCCGTCTACACGGTGGCGGTCGACGGGGCGGTGAGCCTGCCGACGGTCACCGCCACGCCGATCCCGACCACCGCGACGGTGTGGCGCTGGGTGCTGGTCGGCCTGCTGGCCGCGATCCTGGTCGGGCTCGTCGTGGTCGTCGCCGTGGTCCGCCGCCGGCACCGCCGCCAGGACGACTCCGTCCACCCCGAGTACGCGGGCATCCCGCTCGCCGTCCGCGACCTGCGCAAGGAGTACGCGGACGGCTTCGTCGCGGTGTCCCGGGTGGACTTCGAGGTGCACCCCGGCCAGGTGATGGGGCTGCTCGGCCCGAACGGCGCGGGCAAGACCACCACCCTGCGGGTGCTGATGGGGCTGACCCAGCCGACCGCCGGGGAGATCTACGTCTTCGGGCACCGGCTGGTGCCCGGCTCGCCGGTGCTGTCGCGGATCGGCGCGCTGGTGGAGGGGCCCGGTTTCCTGCCGCACCTGTCCGGCCTGGACAACCTGAAGGCGTACTGGCGGGCGACCGGGCGGCCGTGGGCCGACGCGCACTTCGACGAGGCGTTGGAGATCGCCGGTCTGGGCGACTCGGTGCACCGGCGGACCAAGAACTACAGCCACGGCATGCGGCAGCGGCTGGCCATCGCGCAGGCCATGCTGGGCCTGCCGGAGCTGCTGGTGCTCGACGAGCCGACCGACGGGCTGGACCCGCCGCAGATCGCCGAGATGCGCCGGGTGCTCCAGCGCTACGCCACCGACGGCCGGGCGGTGCTGGTCTCCAGTCACCTGCTGGCCGAGGTGGAGCAGACCTGCACGCACGCGGTGGTGGTCAACAAGGGCCGGATCGTCGCCGCAGGCCCGGTGGAGGAGATCGTCGGCGAGTCGCCGAGCACCCTGTTCGAGGTGACCGACCAGGCCGCCGCGCGGGAGGTGCTGAGCCGCCTCGACGCGGTGCAGGTGCTGACCGCCGACGACGCCGGTGCTCTGGTGGTGGACACGAACGGGACCGCCCGCAGCGAGGTGGTGGCCGAGCTGGTCCGGGCGGGGATCGGGGTGGACCGGGTGGTGCCACGGCGTCGCCTGGAGGACGCGTTCCTCGCCCTGGTGGGCGAGAACTCTCGGGGAAGCGGTGACCGGTGATGGCAGGTTCTTCGGTGGGCACGCCGTCGGGCGGCGCGGCTGCGCGTGGCGGGGCCCCGGACGGGACCGCCACCGGGGCGTCCGGGCCGGGCGGGGCGGCGGCCGGGTACCGGCCGGGGGCGACCCTGCCGTTCGGGGCGGAGTTCCGCCGGCAGGCGTCGCGGCGGCGGACCCAGTTGGCGCTGGGGTTCATGGTGCTGCTGCCGTTGATCATCCTGGTGGCGTTCCAGTTCGAGTCCGGGGACGACGACGGCGGGGGCCGGGGCGAGTTCGCCAGCCTCGCCGACCTGGCCACCTCGGGCGGGCTCAACTTCACCCTCTTCTCGATCCTGGTCTCGGCGTCGTTCCTGCTGGTCGTGGTGGTGGCGCTGTTCTGCGGTGACACGGTCGCCAGCGAGGCGAGCTGGGGCAGCCTGCGGTACCTGTTGGCGGTGCCGGTGCCCCGGGCCCGGCTGCTGACGGTGAAGCTGCTGGTGGCGCTGGCGTACTCGGGGCTGGCCCTGCTGTTGCTGGCCGGTACGGCCCTGCTCGCCGGCACCCTGCGCTACGGCTGGTCGCCGCTGACCAGCCAGGTCGCCGCCGAGCTGACCCCGACCGAGGGGCTGGTGCGGCTGCTGGCGGTGCTCGGCTACCTGGCGGTCGTGCTGCTGGTGGTGGCCGGGCTGGCGTTCCTGCTGTCGGTGGTCACCGACGCCGCGCTGGGCGCGGTCGGTGGCGCGGTGCTGCTGTGGATCCTGTCCAGCATCCTGGACCAGATCACCGCGCTGGGTGTGCTGCGCGACTTCCTGCCGACCCACTACAGCAGCGCCTGGTTGGGCCTGCTGTCCACCCCGATGCAGACCGACGACGTGGTCCGGGGCGCGATCTCGGCGGTCAGCTACGCCACCCTGTTCTGGGGCCTGGCCTTCTGGCGCTTCACCCGCAAGGACGTCACGAGCTGAACCGGCCCGTCGGACGGGCCGCCCTGCCCGCCCCGTCGGACGGGGTCGCCGTCGCAACGGGGCCGATGGTGCGGTGTCACTGCCGTTGGATGCCGCGACATCGGCCCCGTTGGGGTCGATCACGACCTCGATCACGACCGGGTCGCGGGGCAGGTCAGGAGGGGCCGGGGAGGGAGACGGTGACCACCAGGCCGCCGTCGGGGCGGGGCACGGCCCGCACCGTCCCGCCGTGGGCGCGCGCCACCGCCCGGACGATGGACAGTCCCAGGCCGAAGCCCCGCTGACCGGCGACCCGTTCCCGGTTGAGCCGGCGGAACGGCAGGAACATCGTCTCGACCTCGTACCCGGGCACCACCGGCCCGCTGTTGCTGACGGTGAGGGTGGCCCGGCCGTCGACCACCGCCGTGGCGACCGAGAGCCAGCCGTCGACGTCGACGTTGTGCCGGACGGCGTTCTCCACCAGGTTCTGGGTGAGCCGTTCCAGCAGCACCGGGTCGCCGGCCGTACGCGCCGGGGCCAGTTCACGGGTGACGGCGAGCGTGGTCGACCGGGCGGTCTGCTCCGCGACGTGCCCGGCGATCTCGGCGAGATCCACCTCGGCGTGTTCGGCCAGGGCGTTCTCCGAGTCGGCGAGGGTGAGCAGCCCGTCGATCAACCGTTCGTGGCGTTCGTTGACGGCCAGCAGGGTCTCCCCGAGCTGCCGCAGCTCGGGTGGGGAGTCCGGCCGGGTGATCGCCAGCTCCACCAGGGACCGGTTGATCGCCAGCGGGGTACGCAGTTCGTGCGAGGCGTTGGCGACGAAGCGCCGTTGCCCGTCGAAGGACCGGTCGAGGCGTTCGAGCATCAGGTCGAACGTGTCGGCCAGCTCCTTCACCTCGTCGGTCGGCCCGACCAGGGCGATCCGCTCGTGCAGCCCCCGGCCCGCGCCGTCGGCACCGGCGATCCGGCGGGCGGTGCCGGTGATCTGCTGCAACGGCTGCAACGCCCGGCCGGCGACCAGCCAGCCGAAGGCGACCGCGGCGATGGTCACCACCGCCAGCGCCACCCCGCCCTGGGTGAGCAGCGAGTCCAGGGCGTCGCGGCGGGCGTCGTCCTGCACCTGCCGGACGATGGTGCGCAGGTGTTCGGCCTGGTTGGCGCTGATCTGGGTGCCCTGCGGCAGCGAGATCGACTCCTTGCCGCCGCTGCCGCGCAGGTTGAACCCGAGACCGTGGGCGAGCCGCTGGTCGACGAGCACGTATGTCACGGCGAGCAGCACGGTGCCGGCGAGCAGGAACAGGCCGCCGTAGATGAGGGTGAGCCTGGCCCGGATCGTCGGTTTCCTCATCGGATCTGGTATCCCACCCCGGGCACCGTCTCGATGACCGCCGGGTCGCCGAGCTTGCGGCGCAGCTTCATCACGGTGACCCGCAGCACGTTGGTCATCGGGTCGATGTGCTCGTCCCAGGCGCGTTCCAGCAGGTCCTCGGCGGAGACCACCGCACCGTCGGCGCGCAGCAGCTCGGCCAGCACGCCGAACTCCTTACGGGACAGCGGCACGAAGTGCCCGTCCCGGGTGACCTCCAGCCGGGACGGGTCCAGGACGATCCCGGCCCGGCTCAGCTTCGGCGGGGCGGCCGGGCGGGTGCGCCGGGTCAGCGCGTGCACCCGGGCGCTCAGCTCGACGAACGCGAACGGCTTGGTGAGGTAGTCGTCGGCGCCGATGGCCAGGCCGGCGACCCGTTCCCGCACGGCGGCGGCAGCGGTCAGCATCAGCACCCGGGTGTCCCGTTCGGCACGGACCAGCGCCCGGCACACGTCGTCGCCGTGCACGACGGGCAGGTCCCGGTCGAGGACGACCACGTCGTACCCGTTGACGCCGATCCGCTCCAGGGCCGCGTCGCCGTCGTACGCGACGTCGACCGCGAACGACTCCCGGCGGAGCCATTCGGCGATCGCGTCCGCGAGCAGCTTCTCGTCCTCGCACACCAGTACGCGCACCGTTCCATCCTCGCCTATGCCGGGATAACCACCGCGTTAACGCCATCGCTTATGCCCTGGATACCGCCTCAGGAGTTGAGTTATCCCTAATGCCGGCTCTCTGCCGGCCGAAGGGAGACCGACGATGCGACGAAATCCACTGCGACTGCTGCTGGCCCTGCCCGTGCTGGCGGCCCTGGCCCTGAGCGGCTGCCAGGGCGGGGGCGACGACGACCCCGGGGTGGCCACCGCCGGTGGCGGCGGCGCGGAACCCTCGGTGTCCGCCGCCGGGCTGAGCGACGAGCAACGCCAGCTCAAGTTCACCACGTGCCTGCGGGAACAGGGACTCGACGTACCGGACCCGCAGCCGGGGGAGAAGGGGCCCCGGTTCGACTCGGGGGCGGACATCGACCTGGGCAAGGTGCAGGCGGCGTTGCAGCAGTGCCGCGAGTACGCCCCCAACGGGGGGCAACCCCGGCAGCTCGACGCCGAACAGACCGAGCAGGTCCGCAAGCTGGCCGGCTGCATGCGGGAGAACGGTGTGCCGGACTTCCCGGACCCGTCCGCCGACGGGCGCATCCAGCCCGGCAAGGCCAACATCGACCTGAAGGACCCGAAGGTGCGGGCCGCGTTCGACAAGTGCCGGGAGATCATGCCCAACCTGGGTGAACGCCGGAGGACGTCATGAGCACCACGGCCCACCCCGCCGAGTCGACCGCCACCGCACCCGACGAGCCACCGGCCCGGCGGCGACGCCCACGCGTGGGGGTCCTCCTCGGTGCGGTGGGCCTGCTCGTCGTGGCGGTGGCGGTCGTCGCGGTCACCTCCGCCGCCGACGGCCGGGCCGACCGGTCCGCCGCCGTCGACCGGCCGCCGGCGACCGCCACCGTGACCCGGCAGACCCTGGTCGACCGGGAGACCAAGAACGGCGAGCTGGGGTACGGCACCCCGCGCGCCCGGGAGAGCCGGCTGGCCGGGACGGTCACCTGGCTCGCCCCGGGCGGCGCGACGGTCAAACGCGGCAAGGCCCTCTACCGGATCGACGACGAGCCGGTGGTGCTGCTCTACGGCGGTCTGCCGGCGTACCGGATGCTGCGCTCCGGGGTCAGCGGCACCGACGTCAAGCAGTTCGAGCAGAACCTCGCCGCGCTCGGGCACACCGGCTTCGACGTCGACGAGGACTTCACCTCGGCGACCGCCGACGCGGTCCGCGACTGGCAGGAGGACCTGGGCCTGCCGGAGACCGGTCAGGTCGAACCGGCGCGGATCGTCTACGCCCCCGGCGAGGTGCGGGTGGAGAGCCACGCCGTGGAGGTGGGTGACACCGTCGGCGCGGGCAAGGTGGTGCTGTCGACCACCGGCACGGCCCGGCTGGTCACCTGCACCCTGGACGTCGAGGACCAGCGGTTGGCCCGCAAGGGCGCGGAGGTGACCATCACCCTGCCGGACGGCACCCGCAGCACGGGTCGGGTCGACACGGTCGAGACCGTGGTGCAGACGTCGGCGGCGTCCGGCAAGGACCCGGAGACCGAAACCAAGATCGAGGTCACCGTCACCGGGGACGACCCCAAGGTGCTGGCCGGCTACGACAAGGCGGCGGTGGATCTGGGCCTGATCGCCTCGGAGCGTGCCGACGTGCTCTCCGTACCGGTCGCGGCGCTGCTCACCCTCGCCGAGGGCGGTTACGGGCTGCAGGTCGTGGAGGACACCGGCACCCGGATCGTCGCGGTGCGCACCGGCCTGTTCGCGGCCGGTCGGGTGGAGGTCTCCGGTGAGGGGGTCACCGCGGGGCTGACCGTGGGGATGCCCGGTGACTGACCCGGCCCGGGTCGCCGGCCCCGACCACGTGGTCGAGCTGCGCGACGTCACGAAACGGTACGGCGACACGGTCGCCGCCCTCGGCGGGGTGTCGATGACCGTCGACCGGGGTGCCCTGGTGGCCATCGTCGGCCCGTCCGGGTCGGGGAAGTCCACCATGCTCAACGTGATCGGCACGCTGGACCGGCCCAGCTCCGGCGCGGTCCGCATCGACGGGTACGACGCCGCCCGGCTGTCCGACCGGGAGTTGTCCGCGCTGCGGGCCAGCCGGATCGGGTTCGTGTTCCAGCAGTTCCACCTGGCTGCCGGCGTACCCCTGGTGGAGAACGTGGCGGACGGCCTGCTCTATGCCGGGGTGCCCCGGCGGGAGCGGCGGCGGCGGGCGGAGGCGGCGCTGCGACGGGTCGGTCTGGGGCACCGGCTGGACCACCGGCCGCACCAGCTCTCCGGCGGTGAGCGGCAGCGGGCGGCGATAGCGCGGGCGGTGGTCGGTGAGCCGCCACTGCTGCTGGCCGACGAGCCGACCGGCAACCTCGACTCCAGCTCCGGCGCGGGGGTGATGGAGTTGCTGCACGAACTGCACGCGGCCGGCACCACCGTCGTGGTCATCACCCACGACCGGGAGATCGCGGCGAGCCTGCCCCGGCAGGTGCAGATGCGCGACGGGCTGATCGTGGCGGACTCCGCCGCGCCGACCGAAGGGGTGCTCCGATGACCACGACCCCACTGCGGCCGACCGGCGCGCAGCGCAGGGGTGACGCCGGGCGACCGGAGCGGCTGCGACCGGCCCGGATGAGCCCACGGGACGTGCTGCGGGTCGGCGGCGTGGGGCTGCGTACCCGGCCACTGCGGGCGTTCCTGTCCGCCCTGGGCATCGCCATCGGCATCGCGGCGATGATCAGCGTGGTCGGCATCTCGTCGTCGTCCCGGGCCGACCTGGACCGGACGCTTGCCGCCCTCGGCACCAACCTGCTCACCGTCGCGCCGGGCAGCACGCTCTTCGGCGCGGACGCCCAGCTGCCGGTCGAGGCGGTCGGCATGATCAGCCGGATCGGCCCGGTACGCCAGGTGTCGGCCACCGCGCAACTGCCGGACACCCCGGTCTACCGGTCGGACCGGATTCCGGCGGCGGAGACCGGTGGCCTGGGCACCCAGGCGGTGGAGCTGGACCTCCTCGACACCGTCGGCGGTTCGCTGGCCAGCGGGACCTGGCTCAACGAGGCCACCGCGCGGTATCCGGCCACGGTGCTCGGGTCGGTCGCCGCGCAGCGGCTCGGCCTCGGCGCGGCCGGGCCGGACATCCAGGTGTACGTCGACGGGCGGTGGTTCACCGTGATCGGCATCCTGCGGCCGGTCCCGCTCGCCCCGGAACTCGACTCGTCGGCGCTGGTCGGCTGGTCGGCCGCGACCACCTACCTCGGCCTCGACGGCCACCCGACCCGGATCTACACCCGCTCGGTCGAGCAGCACGTCGAGGCCGTCCGGGCGGTGCTGGCGGCGACGGCCAACCCGGAGCAGTCCAACGAGATCCAGGTTTCCCGGCCGTCGGACGCGCTCGCCGCCCAGCAGGCCACCGACGAGGCGTTCACCGGCCTGCTGCTCGGGCTGGGGGCGGTGGCGTTGCTGGTCGGCGGGGTGGGGGTGGCCAACACGATGGTCATCTCGGTGATCGAGCGGCGGGCCGAGATCGGGCTGCGGCGGTCGCTGGGTGCCACCCGGGGGCAGATCCGGACCCAGTTCCTCGCCGAGTCGCTGCTCCTGTCGGCCCTCGGCGGCGTCGGCGGGGTGCTGCTCGGCGGCCTGGTCACCGCCGGTTACGCCAGCTCGCAGGGGTGGCCGACCGTGGTGCCGCTCTGGGTGGTGGCCGGCGGCATCGGGGCGACCATCGCCATCGGCGCCCTGGCCGGGCTCTACCCGGCGATCCGGGCCAGTCGGCTCTCGCCCACCGAGGCGCTCGCCGCCCCGTGACCGCCCGCCGCCCCGTGACCGACGGCCCGTGACCGCTCGCCGCCCCGTGACCGCCCGCCCGTGACCGACGGCCCGGCGTCGTCCGGTCGGCGACGTGCCCCCGGCCCGCGCGTCACACCCCTCTCCGGGTGTGACGCGCGGGCCGGGGTGGCCCGCCGGACGGTGGGGACCGTTCCGGCCGGCGGGCCACGGTCAACCGGCCTGGGTCACCGGCGGCTGACCTTGATCAGCTCCCAGCCACCCTTGGGGACGCCGGGCGTCGGGTCGGTACGCAGGTTCATCGGGTTCGCCATCCCGACGTAGAGCGTGGAGCCGTCCACGATCATGGTGCGTACCCCCTGGTTGAGCGGGTTGCCGAAGCCTCCGGTGTCGACCGCGCGGGCGGGACGGTCCGGCGCGTCGAACGCCCAGAGGTCGGAGCCGAAGGTGGGCGGGGTGGTGGCACCGCCCGCCGGAGGCGTCGGCAGTTGACCCTCCAGCGAGATGTAGGCGAAGTCCATGGTGCCGATGTAGAGCCGGCCGCCGGCCACCGCCATCTTCCAGGCGTACAGGTTGAACGGGTCGCCGAAGCCGGAACCGCCGTAGACCGGGGTCACGCCGGTGGGTGCCGGCGCCCAGGCGCCCACGCCGTTGTTCGCGGTCGGGTCGAAGGCCGGCAGGGTGGACTCGCCGTAGAGCGTCTCGATCCGTTCGTGCGCACCGCCGAGGTTCTGGCCCCGGAAGACGGCGAACGCCCGCTGGGTGTTCTGCACGGTGGCCTGGAGTTGCGCCTGGCTACGCGGCGGGTAGACCGAGACGTGCAGGGCGGTCGCCTGCAACGGCACGTGCATGGTGCCCCAGTAGAGCCGGCCGCCGAAGGAGGCGAGCCCACCGAGGGCGTACGCCCGGCGGACCACCGGGTCCGGCTCGTACTCGGCGGCCGACCAGACCTGCGTCCAGTTCCCGGCGTCCTGCGGGTTGAGCCCGGGTGCGCCGACGGCGAGCAGCGGGCTCATCCAGATGCTGGCCAGGTCGTTGGGGTCGTCGGCCGGGGGCGGTGCCAGCGGGGTGCCGCTGTCGCCGGGGGCCACCGTGGTGACCGCGGACGGGGCGACGGAGCCCTCGACGATCGCCTTGGGCCAGGTGGAGACGTAGAGCCGGCCCTGGTGTTCGGTGAGGTCGGCGACCTGGGTGGGCAGGTCGGCGACCTCGGTGAAGGTGAACGGGGTGGTGCGGTCGCCGGTCCAGCGCAGCACCTTGCCCGCCTCGCCGCCGTTGACGCCCACGCCGACCCCGGCGTAGAGCGCACCGCCGGCCACCACCCAGTGCCTGATGTTCTCGTACGCGGAGAGGTTGGTCGAGCCGAGGTACCGGCCGGTGACGCCGTCGAAGGCGAACACGTTCACCCCGCCGATCACGCTGGGCCCGGCGAGCAGCACGACCCCCTGGTGGGCGGCGGCGCTGCGCAGCCCGGCGGTGGTGTTCAACAGGTTGGCGTCCGCCGGGGAGGCCGACGTGATGTCGGCGGTGCGCTCGACGAGCCGTTCGGTGGCCAGGTCGTAGGTGTAGACCTCGGGGGTGCGGTGGTCGCCGAGGGTGGCCGGCCAGGCCGGGTTGGCCCGGGCCGGCTGGCTCTGGTCGAACTCGCAGACGTAGTCGTCGTTGAGGATCGGCTCGCGGACCTGGTAGCCCTCGGGCTTGAGGCAGAGCACGTTGGCTCCGGTGCCGAACCAGAGCCGCCGGCCGACCTGGGCGAGCCCCCAGACGTACGACTGGTTGACCTTGGGCTGGCCCTCGGCGCAGGGCGGTCCGGGGGGATAGTCGACCCCGACCCCGGCGAAACACTCGTCGGCGGCGGCCTTGGCGAGCAGCCGTATCGATTCGGGCCGGGTGTCGGCGCTGGCCGGGGTGGCGAGAAGAGGTAGCAGAATCAGGGTGCCGAATGTGGCGAGCAGTCGTGACGGCAGGAGCGGTCGACGTCGCACGGTGGTCCTTTCCGTGAATGCCGGTCGAGGTGGCGTTCAGCCGGGACGGGGAGTGTTCATACCGCTCTCGACCAGGGAGAATGGGGGGTCGACGTGACGCACGGAATGGCAGCACCGGTCGCCTGGGTAACCTCGTCCGGTGGATGTGCGAAATTGCCGGCACGAGAATCGCGGGCCGGTCGGGTGTGGTGCGGTTACTGATGAATCCGGGGGTGGGTTCGCAGTTCCGGGCGTAACGTGGTGACGAGGTTAACGTATTACGGTGGCCGTTACCGCCATATGAGTTGTTAAGGATTATTGAACTGCCCGGGAGGCCGGTCGACGCGAGGGGCGGCGGTCCGGAAGCGACGTCGGGTGCCTCGACGCGGGTGAAGGGTGAATTGCTGATGGGTCCGGCTTTCGGGGTCTCCCGGGAATACCGTGCCAACCGGTTGCTGTCGTCCGAAGCCGGCGCGCGGGCCGCGGCGGTCGGTCGTGGGTGCCGCCTGCCGCTGCGGCGGGTGATGGGTCTCCGTGCCTGCCGGCGTGCTCAGTGGACGCGCACGTCGCACGGCGGTGGTGCGGTCGGGGCGACGGTCGGCAGCGGCGCTCGGGAGGTGTGCCGGCCGCGCCGCCCGGGGTGCGGCACCCGGGGTCGGATGGGGGTGCGGGTCGCCCCGCGAAGGGCCCACCGGAGACCACGCGAATTGTGCGCATATTCATTTACCATAAACATCGTGTATGAACTTGATGACAGTTCATTCATAGTTAACAATCATTACGCCCGGCGCCCGCGTCGACCGCCGTCGGGGCGGTCGGCGCGGGCGCGGTGGGCGGGTCTGGTGCCGATGGGCCCGGCGTCGGCCGGCGGGGGCGGCCCGCGGTGCGGGGGGTGGGGTATTGTCTCGCAACGGGATCTTCCCAGAAACAAAGAATTTATCGATTTAACTGCTTCGATGCCTCATCATGAGGGGAAGTAATCCCTTCCATGGAGGTTCCCATGAACGTCTCTCGGCTCGGCGGGCCGACCCTGTCCCTGTACCGCATGGTCATCGGCCTGCTGTTCATGCTGCACGGCCTGTCGTCGGTCTTCGGGTTGTTCGGCGGCAACCCGGTGACCGGCAAGGCCGTCCCGCTCGGCGCCTGGCCGGGCTGGTGGGCCGCGCTGATCCAGCTGGTCTGCGGCGCGCTGGTGCTGGCCGGTCTCTTCACCCGGCCCGCGGCGCTGCTCGCGTCCGGCTCGATGGCGTACGCCTACTTCGTGGTGCACCAGCCGGAGGGCCTGCTGCCACTGCGCAACGGCGGCGAGCTGTCCGCGCTGTTCTGCTGGTCGTTCCTGCTGATCGCGGTCCTCGGCCCGGGTTCCTGGGCGCTCGACACGCTGCTCGGCCGCCGGCGCTCCGACGCCCCGGCGGCCCCGGTCTCCGAGCCCGCCTCGGTGTCGGTCTGACGCGCTGACCCGGGTGGCCGGGACCGCCTCGACCAGGCGGCCCCGGCCATCCGGCCGGTCAGGGGTTGTAGGGAGCGTCGGTGTGGCTCACCTCGGCGAGCGTGCTGCCGGACAGCTTGTAGACCGAGGTGCGCTTGATGTCCAGCTCGGCCATGCCCCGGCTGGGGCTGCGGGTCAACCAGACCACGGTGGCCCGCTGTCCGGCCACGCTCACCGACACGACCGGGGTCCGGTCGCCGAGATCGGTCAGCGCCCGGAACACCGGCAGCCCACCGTTGTTGCGCCACACCGCGACGGTGTAGAAGGTGCCGCTGCCCCCGGAGTTGATCGAGACCACGCCGACCGCGTCGTCCGCGCCGTCGCCGTCGAGGTCGCCGATGCCGCAGGGCTTCTGGAGCGTCACGGTCGCGCCGTCCTCGCCCGACCACTGCCCCTCGCTCAACGGCAGGTAGTCCGGATAGCCGTTGTAGGGCGTCTTGCTGCTACCGAGCCTGGCACCCGCCAGATGGGCGCAGGTCAACGGAGCCTTGACCACCGGTGCCGGGGCAGTGGTGGTGACCGCCGGGGCGGTGGCGGGGGCGCTCTTCTTCTGCGGGGTCGGCTCGACGCCGGTGGGCGTCGGCTCGACCGTGGCCGCGTTCAGCACCGAGGCCGTGGAGGGCTCGGCGGACGGGCCGACCGTCGGTGCCGCCCCGTCCTTCGTGCCCTGCTCACCCCCGCACGCGGTGAGCAGGCAGACCAGGGCGAGACTGGTGAGGCTCAACGGTATCCGTCGCATTGCCGGGGGTCCTCTCTCGACATCAGATCACCCGCACCGTACTGATCGATGGCAATGCCGGTCATCGGCTCCACGGCCCGCCCGGGTCGGCCTGTCGGAGCGCCGTCAGGGGCCGACCGGGGGGCCGGCGTACGGGTTTCTCCGCCCGGTGCTTACGGACGTGTTGAGCTGGAAACTTCCCCGAAACACCGGTGTCGGCCGGGGTGCCCGGCCGATGCCAGGTGACAGGGTGGCCAACGCCATGGTTCACACCGTGGGAAGCAGGCTGGGCGATGGCCGCGAAGCTGCCTAGACTCGGTCTCACAACTGCATACCTCATCCAGAGGGGCTGAGGGATACGGCCCGACGACGCCCCGGCAACCACCCCGCGCGCTCATCGCTGAGCGTCCGGCGGGGCAGGTGCCAATTCCGTCCCCGCCGCAGGGTGCGATGCGGGGAAAGATGAGAGGAATCGACATGACGTCGACGCTCGCCGCCCCCGGTATCGACACCGCCGCCAGCCCCGCCCGTGCCCTGGTCTGCCGCGCCTGCTCCGCCCGCTACCCGCTCGCCGCGCAGCACGCCTGCTACGAGTGTTTCGGCCCGCTGGAGGTCGACTACGACGCCGCCGCGCTGGCGCGCGTCACCCGCGAGCAGATCGAGGCCGGCCCGCAGAACATCTGGCGGTACGCCGCCCTCCTGCCCGCCGGCCAGGACCCGGCCACCCGGGTCACCCTGGACCCGGGGCTGACCCCGCTGGTGGCGGCCCCCCACCTCGCCGCCGAGCTGGGCATCAGCGCGCCGCTGTGGGTCAAGGACGACAGCGCCAACCCGACCCACTCGTTCAAGGACCGGGTGGTCTCGGTGGCGCTCACCGCCGCGAAGGCGCTCGGCTTCGAGCGGTTCGCCTGCGCCTCGACCGGCAACCTGGCCAACTCGGTGGCCGCCCACGCGGCCCGCGCCGGCGCACCCTCGGTGGTCTTCATCCCGGGCGACCTGGAGCAGGGCAAGGTGATCACCACCGCCGTCTACGGCGGCGACCTGGTCGCCATCGACGGCTCGTACGACGACGTGAACCGGCTCTGCGGCGAACTGGTGGAGACCGACGAGTTCGAGGACACCGCCTTCGTCAACGTCAACGTCCGGCCCTACTACGCCGAGGGCTCCAAGACCCTCGGGTACGAGGTGGCCGAGCAGCTCGGCTGGCGCATCCCGGCCCAGGTGGTCATCCCGATGGCCTCCGGCGAACTGCTCACCAAGATTGACAAGGCGTTCACCGAGCTGGTCGAGATCGGCCTGGTCGAGGCCCCGGCCGGGGGCTGGCGGGTGTTCGGCGCCCAGTCGGCCGGCTGCAACCCGATCGCCGCCGCCCTGCACGCCGACACCGACACCATCACCCCGGTCCGGCCGACCGGCATCGCCAAGTCCCTCAACATCGGCGACCCCGCCGCCGGCCTGTACGCCCTGGAGGCGGTGCGGCGTACCGGCGGCTGGATGGAGTACGTCGACGACGACGAGATCCGCGCCGGCATCCGGCTGCTGGCCCGCACCACGGGCGTCTTCGCCGAGACGGCCGGCGGGGTGACCGTGGCGGTGCTGCGCAAGCTGGTCGAGTCCGGCCGGCTCGACCCGACCGCCGAGACGGTCGTCTTCAACACCGGCGAGGGCCTGAAGACCATCGACGCGGTCGCCGGTCAGGTCGGCCCCACCCACCGGATCAAGCCGTCCCTGCGGGCCGCCCGCGACGCCGGCCTCCTCTCCTGAACCCGGCGCGGTGTCGGCCCCCGTGCGCGGTGTCGGCCCCCGCGTCGGCCCGCCCCCGGTCCGTGCCAGGGTGGTCGACCCATCGGGGTGCGGGTTGCGGTGTCAGCCGGCCGGGATACCGCCTCTCCGGCCCACTGTGTCGATCATGGGCACAGGATGGCCCGAGTGGATCTCTGGGTGACCGGGTTTTCGCGGTGCGTGGTGAAAACCCGCCGGGAAGGACTTGACGGCAGGAACCGGGCGGCGGAAGATGCTCCGTGCGGGAGGGCTTTCGCCGGAGACTTTTCAAGTTCTTGCGACCCAACGCCGGAGGCGTTGTGCGAACGTCCCTCCCGACCAACGTGAACCGGGGGCCAGCGGAAAACCGCTGGCCCCCGGTGTCGTCCACGGGAAGACTCGCGGCGTGGCCCTGGACATCGCGACGATCGACCGGACCGATCAACCCACCCTCGACGCCCTCTACCGGATCGCGGCCATGGTCGAGGCGACGGAATCCCCCGACCTCCCGCCGCTCTGCCGGCGACGCTTCGAGGCACCGCTGTGGCACCCGATGCCCGGCATCGACACCCGGTGGTCGGTGGCCCGGCTCGACGGGGTGCCCGTCGGCTGGGTCCGGATCAACCTGCACCTGCTGGACAACACCGAGAACGCCAGCATGGAGCTGGCGGTGGACCCGGCGTACCGGCGGCGCGGGGTGGGGCGGGCGTTGTTCGCCCACGTCCGGCGGCTGCTCCGGGAGGCCGGCTGCAAGCGGGTGGTCGGCTCCGCCGTGACCCCGCTGCCGGACGGGCCGGTCGGGGCGACGCCGGGCGGTCCGGGTGGGACGACGCCGGGCGGGCCGGGCGGTCCGGGTGGGACGACGCCGGGCGGGCCGGGCGGTCCGGGTGGGACGACGCCGGGCGGGCCGGGCGGTCCGGGTGGGACGACGCCGGGCGGGCCGGGCGGTCCGGGTGGGACGACGCCGGGCGGGCCGGGCGGTCCGGGTGGGACGACACGCGATGAGCCTGGTGCGTCGGCGGCGGGTGGGCGGTCGTCGGGCGGCGCGGTCGGGGTGGGGCGGGAGTTTCCCGGGGCCGCCTTCGCGGCGGCGCTGGGTGCCCGGCCGGCGCTGGTGGACGTCCGTCGCCGGCTCGACGTCACCGCGCTCGACCGGGACCGGCTGGCGGCGCTGCGGGCCGGGGCGCGGTCGGCCGCCGCCGGCTACCGCACGGTCCGCTGGCACGGGCACCCACCGTCGGAGCATCTCGCCGACCTCGCCTACCTGGAGGGCCGGATGATGACCGACGCGCCCCTGGGTGACCTGGAGTGGGAACCCGAGCGGGTGGACGCCGAGCGCATCCAGGGCATGGAGCGGGCGCTGGACGCGCGGGGCGTCCGCCGGTACAGCGTCGCCGCCGTGCACGGGGAGTCCGGCCGGCTGGTCGCGTGGAGCGTGCTCAGCCTGGCCGCGAACACCACCCGGCACGCCTGGCAGCAGATCACCATCGTCGACCCGGCCCACCGGGGGCGCCGGCTCGGCCTGCTCTGCAAGGCCGAGAACCTCGAACACACCCTGGCGTACGAGCCGGAGCTGAGCGTGGTCGACACCTACAACGCGGCGGCGAACACCCACATGATCGCGATCAACGAGCAGCTCGGGTTCCGGCCGGTGGCCGGGTCCACGGAGTGGCAGTCGACCATCTGATCTGTGACACGCCCCTACTGATCTGGTCGTCATCTGTTGCATGATGGCGGGCATGACGGAGACCCCGCACCCGCTGTACGACAGGCACGCCGACACCCTCCACCGGGCGCTGACCGCGATCACCGAGCGGGGGTACTGGTCCGCGTATCCCGAATCACCCAGCCCCCGGGTGTACGGCGAGACGGCCGCCGCCGACGGCAAGGCCGCCTTCGAGGCGTACCTCGGTGGTGACTTCCCGCTCGACCAGCCGGGCACGGCCGACCGGGTCGCCACCGAGACGAGCCCGTTCGGGGTGGCCCTGGACGTGCGCTACCCGCACCCGGGCGCGGACGAGGTGGTCGCCGCCGCCTCCGCCGCCCTGCCGGCCTGGCGTGACGCCGGCCCGCAGGCCCGGGCGGGGGTGTGCCTGGAGATCCTCGCCCGGTTGCACAGGCACATCTTCGAGCTGGCCAACGCGGTGCAGTTCACCAGCGGGCAGGCGTTCGTGATGGCGTTCCAGGCCGGTGGCGCGCACGCGCTGGACCGGGCCCTGGAGGCGATCGCCTACGCGTACGCCGAGATGACCCGGCACCCGGGGACGGCCGGCTGGGAGAAGGCCGCCGGCAAGGGCGACCCGCTGCGGATGACCAAGACGTTCCACGTGGTGCCGCGTGGGGTGGCCCTGGTGATCGGCTGTAACACCTTCCCGACCTGGAACTCGTACCCCGGGCTGTTCGCCTCGCTGGTCACCGGCAATCCGGTGGTGGTCAAGCCGCACCCCCGCGCGGTGCTGCCCCTGGCGATCACCGTGCGGTACGCCCGGGAGGTGCTCGCCGAGGCCGGCTTCGACCCCGACCTGGTGCTGCTCGCCCCCGAGGCCCCCGGCGAGCAGCTGGCCTCGACGCTGGCCCTGCACCCCGCCGTGAAGATCGTCGACTTCACCGGTTCCACGGGGTACGGCGACTGGCTGGAGGCCAACGCCCGGCAGGCGACGGTCTACACCGAGAAGGCCGGCCTGAACACCGTCGTGATCGACTCCACCGACGACTTCGCCGGGATGTGCCGCAACCTCGGTTTCACCCTGACCCTCTACAGCGGGCAGATGTGCACCACCTCGCAGAACATCCTGATCCCCGCCGCCGGCATCGAGACCGACCAGGGGCACAAGAGCTTCGACGAGGTGGCCGCCGGCATCGCCGCCGCCGTCGGGAAGCTCACCGCCGACCCGGCCCGGGGGGTGGAGCTGACCGGGGCGATCGTCAACGACGGGGTGCTGGAACGGCTCGCCGAGGTCACCAAGGTCGGTGAGGCGGTGCTGGAGTCGCGGGCCGTCACGCACCCGACGCTGCCCGACGCGGTGGTCCGGACGCCGACCATCGTCAAGCTCGCGGCCGCCGACACCGAGGTCTACGGCCGGGAGTGGTTCGGGCCGATCTCGTTCGTCATCGCCACCGACTCGACCGCGCACGGCCTGGAGATCATGCGGTCCACGGTGGGGGAGTGCGGCGCGCTGACCGCCGCCGTCTACTCCACCGACGAGGCGGTGCTGGACGCCGCCGAGGCCGCCGCGATCGACGCCGGGGTGCACCTGTCGGCCAACCTCACCGGCGGGGTCTTCGTCAACCAGTCCGCCGCCTTCTCGGACTTCCACGGCAGCGGCGCGAACCCGGCCGCCAACGCCGCCCTCACCGACGGCGCGTACGTGGCCAACCGTTTCCGCATCGTCCAGTCCCGCCGCCCCGCCTGACCCGCCTCCGGCCTCCCCCCCGCTCCTCCCCCCGCTTCCGCCCCGGTGATCAAGAAGTTTGCGTCAGATCCGGGCCTCCGGTTGACCTGAACCTCTTGATCACCGGGGCCGGGTGGGCGGGGTCGGGGTGGTCGGGGGCCGCGGCCAGGGGCGGGGTGGAGGTCAGGCGGGGCGGCGCATCTGGAGCTCGTTGAGGGCGGGGATCTTGGGGTGCGGGACGCGTACCCCGGTGTCGGTGAAGCCCAGGCGGTGGTAGGCCCGGCAGGCCCGGTCGTTGCCGACCACCACCTCCAGCATGAGCTGCGGTCGGCCGCAGGCGCGCGACCAGGCGGCGACCTCGTCGATCAGCGCGCCGAGCAGGCCGCTGCCCCGCCAGGAGGGGGTCACGTAGACCGCGTAGACGACGGTCAGGTCCGGCTCGTCGGGGGAGAGGGTGCCGCCCGCGTGCCCGACCAGCCGGCCGCCGGGGTCGGCCACGAACTGGGCGGTGTGACACCCCTGGGACACGTACGCGATCCGGGCCGCGTAGTCGGCGTGCGGCCGGGCGGCGGCCTCGGCGACGGTCTCCAGGAAGGCCAGCGGTGCGTCCGCGAGCATCTCCAGCCGCAGCGCCCGCATCCGGGCCGCGTCCTGCGGACGCACCCGGTGCACGGGGGCCGTGCGGGTCGCCGGTGGGGCCGGGGCAGAGGTCATGGAGGCATGCATACCGCAGCGACGTTCACCGATGGGTAACCGGGTCGATACCCGTCTGATTTGACCAGATTTGTGGTCGTGCGCTGTCGTCACTCCTCGTGTAGCGTGCGATTTCGGTCACCGATTCAGCGGCCCTCACCGACCGCCGCAACGGTGGCTCTCCGCTGTCGGCCCGCCGGCAGTCCGGAGTTGGGGAACGCCGCGCAGAGTGAGGAAGTGCACCGTGGCACAGGGCACCGTCAAGTGGTTCAACTCCGAAAAGGGCTACGGCTTCATCGCCGTCGACGGCGGGCAGGACGTCTTCGTCCACTTCTCCGCCATCGAGATGGATGGCTACAAGGCGCTCGACGACGGTCAGCGGGTGGAGTTCGAGATCGCGCAGGGCCAGAAGGGCCCGCAGGCCGAACGGGTCCGCGTCATCGCCTGACCTCCCGCCGGTCCCGCCCCTTCCCGGTGACGGGGCGCGTCGGGTCCCCACCCCCGGGCCGTTGCCCCGGTGGCCGGGCGGGTTCCCACCCGTCGGGTGCGCCCGGGTGACGGCTGGCGGTACCGACCGGTGCCGGGAAAGATCGTGAACCGTCCAGGCGTCCCCGCTGAGGAGGGTTCATGTCCGACCAGTCGCCTTCGGGTCCGCCCGACCCCGCTGCCGGGTCTCCGGGCGGCCCGTGGGGGCAACCGCCCTGGGGTACTCCCGCCGGTCAACAGCCGTGGGGCATGCCCGCCGGTCAGCCCGGCTGGGGCACGCCGCCCGGTCAGCCCGGCTGGGGGACACCCGGGGCGTGGACGCCGGGCTGGGGCCACCCGCCCGCCGGGAGTCTCCCGCCCGGGGCCGGTCCGTATCCGGGCCAGGGCGGCGGACCTGCGCCGTACGCCGGCCCGTGGGGCCCGGAGGACCCGCTGGTCAACCCCCCGTACGCCGGCCTTGAGGGGTGGTTGAGCCGGTGCACCGGCGCGGTGCGGCGCAGCTGGCGGCCCCTGCTGCCGCTGATGCTGCTCACCCAGGTCGTGCCGGCGGTGGCGGTGTCCCTGCTCTCGCTCGGCATGGGCCCCGACGCCACCATGCTGCCCGCCGACGGCTCGCTGCCCGAGGACTACCTCACCGACCTGGTGATCTACGGCGTCTCGGTGTTCCTGGTCGCGCTGGCGTTCGGGGTGGTGCAGGGCATCGGCTGGGCCGGCGGGACCTGGGTGGTGGCCCGGCAGGCCGCCGGGCAACCCGCCGACCTGCCCGGCGCGCTGCGCTACGGCGCGCGCCGCTGCCTCGGCCTGTGGGGCTGGATGCTGGTGCTGGGTGTGCTCGTCGGCGTCGGGTTCTGCCTCTGCCTGCTGCCCGGCATCTACCTGGCTTTCGCCCTCGCCCTGGCCGGCCCCGTCTACCTGTTCGAGGGGCAGAACCCGGTCGGCCGCTCGTTCCGCATGTTCCACGACCGGCTGGGCATGGTGCTCGGCCGGGTGGCGCTGGTCGCCCTGGCGGTGTTCCTGGGCAGCGTGCTCGGCGGGGTGGTGGAGTCGGTCGGCACCCTGCCGTTCGGCACCGACCCGTTCACCGCGCCGGGCACCGCCGTGGGCGCGGTGGCGGTGATCCTGGTCAGCGCGGTGCTGGTCGTCCCGGTCTACCTGGTGCAGCTGGTCGGGCTGGTCGTGACGTACGCCGAGCAGCGGGCGCAGGAGGGGCCGGTGAACGTCACGCGACTGGTGGCGGAACTCGGCTGACCGGCCCCATCGTGCTTGCACTCGGCAGGGGAGAGTGCTAAACAAGTCATTGGCACTCGCATACGATGAGTGCCAATGGTCGGGGCGGTAGGGCCACGGTCACACAGGCGTCTCGATGGCGTCGGGGTGGCACATGGCCGGTCGTCGCGGGCTGTCCGGCCCGACCGAGGAGGACGTCGTCGTCGCCAGGTGGCGACGTCCCCAAGGTGCGTACACCAGGCGGCCCGTCCGGGGCACAACACCCGGGTGGCCCGTGAGTGTCCAGGAGGACAACGCCGTATGGCCAAGATGATCGCGTTCGACGAAGAGGCTCGCCGCGGCCTCGAGCGGGGCATGAACCAGCTCGCCGACGCCGTGAAGGTGACCCTCGGCCCCAAGGGCCGCAACGTGGTGCTCGAGAAGAAGTGGGGTGCCCCCACCATCACCAACGATGGTGTGAGCATCGCCAAGGAGATCGAGCTCGAGGACCCGTACGAGAAGATCGGCGCCGAGCTGGTCAAGGAGGTCGCCAAGAAGACCGACGACGTCGCCGGTGACGGCACGACGACGGCGACCGTCCTGGCCCAGGCCCTGGTGCGCGAGGGTCTGCGCAACGTGGCCGCCGGTGCCAACCCGATGGCCCTGAAGCGGGGCATCGAGGCCGCCGTGGCCAGCGTCTCGGAGGAGCTGTCCAAGCTCGCCAAGGACGTCGAGACCAAGGAGCAGATCGCCTCCACCGCCTCCATCTCCGCCGGTGACAGCACCGTCGGCGAGATCATCGCCGAGGCGATGGACAAGGTCGGCAAGGAAGGCGTCATCACCGTCGAGGAGAGCAACACCTTCGGGCTGGAGCTGGAGCTCACCGAGGGCATGCGCTTCGACAAGGGCTACATCTCCGCGTACTTCATGACCGACCCGGAGCGTATGGAGGCCGTCTTCGACGACCCGTACCTCCTGATCGTCAACAGCAAGATCTCCTCGGTGAAGGACCTGCTCCCGATCCTGGAGAAGGTCATGCAGTCGGGCAAGCCGCTGCTGATCATCGCCGAGGACCTGGAGGGCGAGGCCCTCGCCACCCTGGTCGTCAACAAGGTCCGGGGCACCTTCAAGTCGGTCGCCGTCAAGGCGCCGGGCTTCGGTGACCGCCGCAAGGCCATGCTGACCGACATCGCCATCCTCACCGGTGGCCAGGTCATCAGCGAGGAGGTCGGCCTCAAGCTCGACGCCGTCGGCCTCGACATGCTGGGCCGCGCCCGCAAGGTCGTGGTGACCAAGGACGAGACCACCATCGTCGACGGTGCCGGCGACGCCGACCAGATCCAGGGCCGGGTCAACCAGATCCGGGCCGAGATCGACAAGAGCGACTCCGACTACGACCGCGAGAAGCTGCAGGAGCGGCTGGCCAAGCTGGCCGGCGGCGTCGCGGTGATCAAGGTCGGCGCGGCCACCGAGGTCGAGCTGAAGGAGCGCAAGCACCGCATCGAGGACGCCGTCCGCAACGCGAAGGCCGCCGTCGAGGAGGGCATCGTCCCGGGTGGTGGCGTCGCGCTGGTGCAGGCCGGCAAGACCGCCTTCGACAAGCTGGACCTGACCGGCGACGAGGCCACCGGCGCGCAGATCGTCAAGATCGCGCTGGACGCCCCGCTGCGGCAGATCGCCGTCAACGCCGGCCTGGAGGGTGGCGTGGTCGTCGAGCGCGTCCGCAACCTGGACGCCGGGCACGGCCTCAACGCCGCCAGCGGTGAGTACGTCGACCTGCTGGCCGCGGGCATCATCGACCCGGCCAAGGTGACCCGGTCGGCGCTGCAGAACGCCTCGTCGATCGCGGCGCTCTTCCTCACCACCGAGGCCGTCGTGGCGGACAAGCCGGAGAAGACCCCGGCCGCCCCGGCTGGCCCGGGTGGCGGGGACATGGACTTCTGAGTCCAGCTCCAACACCGCAACGGGGCGGGCCGCGCGAGCGGTCCGCCCCGTTGCGTGTCCGTGGCCCGTCCCATCCGGGCCGGCTCACCCCGGGGACGGGGAGCGGTCAGCGGCGGGCCGCCCGCACCGCCGCGTAGGCGTCGACCAGCCCGGCCCCGCTCGACGCCGTCACCGGGCCGCAACTGAGATCGGCGGGCCCGGCCGGTTGCGCGGTGTCCCGCAGGATGCTCCGGGTCCGGGTCAGGTCGCCGACCAGCGCCGGATTCGCCGACCACATCAGCGCCACCACCCCCGCCACCTGCGGGGTGGCCATCGAGGTGCCGTCCAGCGTGGCGTAACCGCCGCCGGGCATCGCGGAGGTGATCCCCTCCCCCGGGGCGACCAGATCCGGCTTGACCACCCCACCCGCGACGGGACCCCGGCTGGAGAACTCGGCGACCACCCGGTCCCGGTTCACCGCCCCCACCGTCAGCACGTCCGCGTACGGGGCCGGCGGGTCGACGATCGACCGGCAGTCCGGGCCGGTGTTCCCGGCGGCGGCCACCACCAGGATGCCCGCCGCCTCCAGGGCGGCGGTCGCCGGACGGAGCGCCCCCGGGTCACAGCCCTCCACCGGTGGGCACCCCCACGAGTTGGTCAGCACGTCCGGGGCGCGCGCCGGGCGTCCGTCGGTGAACGGGTCGCCACCGGCCGGGAACGGGGCCAGCATGAACTGGAGACAGTCCAGGTAGTGCGCCGGGCTGCCCAGGTTGCGATCGAGGTTGACACAGCCCACCCACTGAGCGCCGGGAGCCACCCCGATGCCGTCGCGCCCCACGGCGCTGCCCGCGGTGTGGGTGCCGTGACCGCCGGAGTCGGCGGGGGAACGGGTGTGGTTCCACGGGTCGTACCAGGAGTCGTCGCCGCCCCGGAAGCCGGCGGCCAACGCCGGGTGGGTGCCGTCGACCCCGGAGTCGGAGCTGCCGACCACCACGCCGGAGCCGGTGACGGACAGCTCCGACCAGACCCGGTCGGCCCGGATCATCCGCAGGTTCCACTCCGGCCCGGTCGGTGCGGGCTGGTCGCCCCGGCTGACCGGGGCCGGTGCGGGCAACGGGCGCAGCCGCTGGCTGACCAGCACCCGGGCCACCTCGGGCCGACCGGAGAGCCAGGCCCGCACCGCCGGCCCGCCGTCGGTCTCGATCGCGTTGACCAGGTAGTACGGCGTCGGGTCGAGGCCCAGCCGGCTCAGGTCCCGGCGCAGCCCGCCCTGGGTGCGTTCGGCGGTGGCGACGAGCCTGCGGTAGACCTCGGCGGTCCGCGCCTCCCGGCCCGCCCGACCTGGCGTACCGGCGGGGATACCGGAGAGGTCTGCCTGCTCGCGGAGCACCACCAGCAGCCGCTCGCCGTACAGGCCGGGCTGGCCGGCGGCCACGTCGACCACCCCGACGGTGAGCAGCAGGACGGCCGCGCCCGACGCGGCGACCAGCCGGCGCGGCGCGCGCCCGCGTGGCCGGGCGAGCAGCACCCCGTACCCGATGGCCAGCAGGAGCGCGACGGCGAACCCGACGCCCGAGGCGACCGCGACCCAGTACGGGACGTCGCGGGTGGTGGCCAGCAGGACCGAGATCTCCTCCGGGTCGGTGAGCGCCAGCGGGCCGAACACCGCCAGGCCGACCAGCCAGCGCACCGGCGCGGCACCGGCGGGCCGGCCGGCCCGCCGGGCCGCCACCTGGCACGCGCCCAGCGCGAACCCGACGGGCGGGACGAAGAGCAGCGCGGGAAGCTGGACGCCCGAGTGGCCGGTGCCCGCGCCGACCAGCAGCAGGACCACCCCGGCGACCAGGCCGCCGACCAGCACGGTACGGGCGGCCCGGGGTGGCCCGTCGCCGGTGAAGGGGGCCCAGAACCGGTCGTCGAGCAGCGCCCCGGCCAGCAGGCCGACCGCCGTCGCGGCGAGCGCGGCGAGCACCGTCTCCAGCAGGCCGCCCAGCGCGCCGAACCGGACCCACGGCAGCAGTAGCGCCAGCCCGGCGGCGACCGCCAGCAGGGTGACCGCCTGCGGCCGGCCGACCCCGCCACCCGGTCCGCGACCGTGGTCGGCCTGCTGGTCGCTCCGCCGGCCCTGGTCGGCGGGCGTGGCGGGCCCGGACGTGGGGCCGGTGCCCCCGGGCGCGGTGGTCGGGGCGGGCACGGCGGTGGTCGGCCGGGCCGGGGCGGGCACGGCGGCCGGCCGGGCCGGGGCGGGCAGCCGGCTGGTCAGCAGCGCGAGCAGCGTCGCCGTCGCGGCCAGCGCGGCCAGGTACGCCTCGTGGTGGACCTGCGGCAGTGCCCGCAGCGACCCGAGGGCGACCAGGGCGAGCGCGGCGGCGAGCCAGGACCGACCGGTGCCCCGGACCCGGGGGGAGCGGGGGAGCAGGGCCAGCAGCAGCGCGGGCAGGCCGACCAGCAGGGCGGTGGCCAGGCTGAGGGCGGGCCAGAGCCACGCCTGCCGGTCCCATCCCGCGGCCACCTGCAACTGCTCGACCGACCAGCCGACCGCTTGGAGCAGCACGGCGAGGGTGACCGTCCAGCCGCCGGCGAGGGCGGCGGCCACCACCGGCCACGGGCTCGACGGACGGGCGGCGGCGCTCGGCGGGAAGCCGTATCCCGGTGGCGGGGGTGTGTCGGCCAGCATCCGGAAACAGTACGACGCGTCGCTGCCGCTACGACCAGGCCGGGAGCCACAGCCGCGCGGCGCGTCGCCAGCCAGCGCCTCCCGCTGCTCCGAGCGCCCGACCATGTTGACGGAGAGTGGTCATCGTCTCGGCGGTCATGCGTACCCATGGTCACCGGTCGGACGGTGGGGAATCCGGCCGGTTCCGGGCCTGCTGCGGGTGGGACCGGGCGGGTTACGGTGGACGGGTGCGTGACCCCAATGTGACCCGATCCGCCGCCGGTCAACTCTCCCCGCAGCGCCGCGCCGCGGATCTGCGCCGGCTCCGGGCCGAGCGGTTCGACGTGCTGGTCATCGGAGGCGGGGCGACCGGGGCCGGTGCCGCGCTCGACGCCGCCTCGCGGGGGCTCAAGGTCGCCCTGGTCGAGGCCCGCGACTTCGCCGCCGGCACCTCCAGCCGGTCCAGCAAGCTGATCCACGGCGGCCTGCGCTACCTGGAGCAGTTGGAGTTCCACCTGGTCCACGAGGCACTGACCGAGCGCGGGCTGCTCGCCACCCGGCTCGCCCCGCACCTGGTCCGGCCGGTCCCGTTCCTGATCCCGCTGCCCGCCGGGCGGGGGCTGCGCGACCTGCCGGCCCGGCTGTTCCGCCGCTCCTACTACGGGGCCGGCGTGGCCGCCTACGACGCCTTCGCCGGGCTGTTCGGCACCGGCCGGGGAATGCCGCTGCACCGGCACCTGACCCGGGAGGGTGCCCGCCGGGTCTTCCCCAGCCTGCGGGCCGACGCGCTGGCCGGGGCCATCCGCTACTACGACGGGCAGGTCGACGACGCCCGGCTGGTGGTGACCCTGGCCCGCACCGCCGCCAGCCTCGGCGCGACCGTGGTGAGCAGCGCCCGTGCCGTCGGGCTGGTGCGGCAGGCCCGGGAGGTCACCGGGGTCCGGGTCCGCGACCTGGAGGCGACCCCCGGCTCCCCCGACGCCGAGTTCGAGGTACGCGCCCGTACCGTCATCGCCGCGACCGGCGTGTGGAGCGACGACATGTCCCGGATGCTCAACGACGTCGGGCTCCGCCCTGGCGTGCGGGTCCGGGCCTCCAAGGGGGTGCACCTGGTGGTGCCCCGCTCGGCGATCACCGGCGAGACCGGGCTGATCGTGCGCACCGCGACCAGTGTGCTGTTCGTCATCCCCTGGGGCGGGCACTGGATCATCGGCACCACCGACACCGACTGGCGGCTCGACCGTTCCCACCCGGCCGCCTCCGCCCGCGACATCCAGTACCTGCTCGACCAGGTCAATCTCGTCCTGGACCGGCCGCTGTCCAGCGCCGACATCGAGGGCGTCTACGCCGGGCTGCGTCCGCTGCTGGCCGGCGAGGCCGACTCCACCTCGAAGCTCTCCCGGGAACACGCCGTCTTCGAGCCGATGCTCGGGCTGCTGCTGGTGGCCGGCGGCAAGTACACGACCTACCGGGTGATGGCCGCCGACGTCGTCGACCGGGCCGCCCACCGGCTCGGCGGCGTACGTCCCTCGCGCACCGCCGACCTGCCGCTGCTCGGCGCCGACGGGTACGCCGCGATGTGGCGGGACCGGGCCGACCTGGCCCGCCGGCACGGGGTGCCCGTCGGGGTGGTCGAACACCTGCTGGAGCGGTACGGCACGCTCACCCTGGAGGTGCTGGCGCTGATCGCCGCCGACCCGCTGCTCGCCTCACCGCTGGCCGGCGCACCCGAGTACCTGGCCGCCGAGGTGACCTACGCCACCCGCTCCGAGGGGGCGCTGCACCTGGAGGACGTGCTGACCCGGCGTACCCGGATCTCCTTCGAGACGGCCCATCGGGGCCTCGACTCGGCCGGGCACACGGCGGAGCTGATGGGGGCGGTGCTCGGCTGGGACGCGGCCACCCGGGAGCGGGAGATCGCGCACTACCGCGCCCGGGTCGAGGCCGAGCGGGAGTCGCAGCTCATGCCGGACGACGCGACCGCCGACGCGGCCCGCCTCGGTGCCCCCGACGTCCGGGGTTTCGCCGCCGACCGGGGTGTCGACGGTGTCGAGGACGGTCCGCTGCACCTGCCGACGTCTTCCCGCTGACCGGCCCCGGGGCCGGTTCCACCAGGCGGTGCGGGGCCGGTCGGCCGGTTCCGGACGGCGGCGGGGTGGGATAGGTTCCGGCCCGTGGTTCCCCCTCAGTGGTCACGCGCGCTCCTCGTCCCCGCCGTCATGACGGTCACCCTGACCGGCTGCGCGATGGCCGACCGGGAGGGCGGGTCCACACCGGAGGGCCGGGGCGGGACGACAGCGCCGGGGGCGAGCCGGGTCAGCCTGATGCAGAAACTCGGCGAGGACGGTCCACTGCGCTCGCTGACCGTCGAGCCGGACGGCCGGTGGGAGTGCGCCGACTGCGCCGGCGACGGGGTCACCTCGGCCGGTGCCCTGGACCCGGAGCAGGTCCAGCGGTTGCACCGGCTGCTGGCCGACCCGCGGCTGGCCCAGGAGACCGACCAGGCCCGCCGGTACCGGGCGACCTGCATCGACGCGTTGACGTCCAGCCTGCTCACCACGGCCGGCCTGATCACCTCGCAGGACTGCCCGGGTGAGGAACGACCGGCGGTGGCCGGCGAGATCCTGCTCCTGCTCACCCAGGCGACCCCGGCCGAGCCGGCCCGCTGAGCCTTTCCGGCCCGCTGAGCCTTTCCGGCCCGCTGAGCCTTTCGGGCCCGCTCAGAGCACCTTGCCCGGGTTGAACAGCCCGGCGGGGTCGAGCGCCGCCTTGATCGCCTGATGCACCCGGACGCCGACCGGACCGATCTCCCGGGCCAGCCAGTCCCGCTTGAGCAGCCCGACGCCGTGCTCGCCGGTGCAGGTGCCACCGAGTTCCAATCCGAGCCGGATGATCTCGTCGAAGGCCCGTCGGCCCCGTTCCAGGCTCGCCGGGTCGGCCCGGTCCACCACGATGTTCGGGTGCAGGTTGCCGTCACCGGCGTGGCCTACCACCCCGATCGGCACCCCGCACTCGGTGGCGATCCGGGCCACCCCGTCCAGCAGCGTCGCGAGCGCCCCCCGGGGCACCGCCACGTCGTCGATGATCAGGCCGCCGTTGCCGTCCGGGTAGGTGTCGACGGCGAACTTCTCCATCGCCGGGTGGGCCAGCCGGCGGGCCTGGAGCAGCGCCGCCGCCTCCACGGCGTCGGTCGCCGCGTAGACCTCCTGTGCGCCGGCCGCCGTGCAGACCTCGGCGATCCGGGCCAGGTCGTCCGCCGCCCGGGGGCCGGTGTCGGCGGCGGCGAGCAGCAGCGCCTGCGCGTCGGTCCGCAACCCCATCGGCCGGTACGCCTCGATAGCCCGCAGGTGCGTCCGGTCCAGCAGCTCCAGCAGGCTCGGGGTGAGCCCCTGCGCGGCGATCCCGGCCACCGCCGTACCCGCCCCGGCGGTCGAGCCGAAGACCGCCACCATGGTCAGCGACTCCTCCGGCGCGGGCCGTAGCGCCACGGTGACCTCGGTGATCACGCCGAGGGTGCCCTCCGCGCCGACGAAGAGCCGGGTCAGGTCGTACCCGGCCACGCCCTTGGCGGTACGCCGCCCGGTGCGCAGCACCTCACCGGAGGCCAGCACCACCTCCAGCCCGAGGACGTACTCGGTGGTCACCCCGTACTTGACGCAGCACATTCCCCCGGCGTTGGTGGAGACGTTGCCGCCGATGGTGGAGGACTCCCAGGAACCCGGGTCGGGCGGGTAGTACAGGCCCTGTTCCCGGACGGCGCGGGCCAGCGTGGCGTTCACCACGCCCGGCTGCACCACGGCGATCCGGGCCACCGGATCGATCTCCCGGATCGCGGTCATCGCGACGGTGCTCACCACCACCGCGCCGTCCACCGCGTTCGCCGCGCCGGCGAGGCCGGTCCGCGCCCCCTGCGGCACCACCGGTACGCCGTGCCGGGCCGCCGCCCGGACCACCGCCACCACCTGGGCCGTGTCCCGGGGACGGACTACCACCAGCGGCGTGCCGGCGGCGCAGAGATCCGCCTCGTCGCGCCGGTGCAGCCGCAGCAGGTCCGGGTCGGTGAGGACGGCCTCGTCGCCGAGGGCCGCCCGCAGGTCGTCGAGGAGGGGGGAGCCAGCCATGCGGCCGAGGCTAACCGGCGGCTAGATTGGCCGCCATGCTGTACCTGGACCGGCCCGCCTGGCCGTGGCGCGGTCGGCTCTGGTCGCACCTGATCAGTGACGTCTCCCCGGCCGAGCTGCACGTGTTCGCCGAGACGCTGGGGGTGCCCCGGCGCGGGTTCGACCGGGACCACTACGACATCCCCGCCGACCGGTTCGCCGTGGCGGTGTGGCTCGGTGCCCGGGTGGTGCCCAGCCGGGAGATCGTCCGCCTGCTGTACGCCTCCGGCCTGCGCCGCCCCAAACACCTCAACCCGGGCGCCGGTGACGCCGGACGGTGAGTCAGCGCAGAGACGCCAGCTCACGGCGGAGATTGGCGCGGGCCGGTTCCTCCCAGCGGGCGGCCAGCGGGGGCAGCCGGAACAGGGCGGGCAGGGCGAGCAGCCCGTCGAGGACCCCCGCCCGGCCGGTACGGAAGTCCGCCTCGGGCACGTGTGCGTACTCGGCGCGGACCGCGGCGGCGTACCCGTCGTACACCTCGGGGGGTGTGGCCAGGACGGCCAGGTCGGCGTCGCAGAGCAGCGCGCCGTCGCGGTCGCCCGGGGTGACCAGGTGCCCGGCGGTGAGCAGCACCAGCCGGCGGACCTCGGCCACCGTGGCGGCCGGCACCCCCAGCCCGGCGAGCAGGGTGCCGGCCAGCTCCGCGCTGGCCCGTTCGTTGGCGTCGGCGGCGGCGCGCGGGTCGTAGACGGCGTCGTGCGTCCAGGCGGCGAGCGCGACCCGTTCCGGCCGGTCGGCCAGGTCGGCGTGCCGGTCGACCACGTCCAGCACCGCCCGCAGGTGGCGCTCCGTGTGGTAGCGCCGGTGCGGTTCCCGCCAGCGGGCCAGCAGGTCGGCCCCGGCGGCGGTCAGCGCCGGCCCGTCGACGGCCCCGGCGGCCCGCGCCGCCGCCACCCACCTGTCGATCAGCTCGGTCACCCGGACGATTGTGCCGCAGGGATGAACCGGTGCGACGTGGGTAGTCCCCGCCATGGCCGTGGCCCGGGACCGACAACCGTCGCTGCTGCGTCGGGCCGGGCTGCGTGACGCCGGCAACGACGTCGACACCGCGCGGATCGCCGGTGCCATGGCCTTCCTGCGCCAGCGGGGCCGGGCCACCCTGCGCGACCGGCTGCACCAGGTGCACCTGGCCCTGGGCCTGGCCGTGCAGGCGGGCCTGGCCGCCGCGCTGGCCTGGATCGTGTCGCACCACCTGCTGGGCAACCCGCAACCGGTGTTCGCACCGATCTCGGCGGTCGGCACCCTGGCCGCCTCGGTGGGCCAGCGGCTGCGCCGGACGGTGGAGCTGATCGTCGGGGTGGCGGTCGGGGTGTTCCTCGGCGACGTGCTGATCTACTTCCTCGGCACCGGGGGCTGGCAGCTCGGGTTGGTGGTGACCGCGGCCATCGTGCTCACCACCTTCTTCGGGGCCAGTGTCGCGGTGGTGATCCAGGCCGCCGCGACGGCCGTGCTGATCGTCACGCTGAGCCCGTCCACCGAGGATCTGGAGCTGCCCCGGTTCGTCGACGCGTTCGTCGGCGGTGGCATCGCGTTGCTGGTCACCGCGATCCTGCTGCCGCTCAACCCGCTCCGGGTGATCAACCGGGCGGCCCGGCCGGCGCTGGACCTGCTCGCCGACCAGCTCGACGTCTGCGCCCAGGCGCTGCGCGACCGGGACCGGGGGGCCGCCCAGCGGGCACTGGACCGGCTCCGCGAGAACAAGGAGGAACTGGCCACCTTCACCGAGGCCATCGAGGGGGCCAAGGAGACCAGCACGCTCTCCCCGGCCCGCTGGCACCGGCGCAGCGAACTGACCCACTACGCCGAGGCGGCCGACCCGATCGACCGGGCGATGCGCAACAGCGGCACCCTGATCCGGCGGTCGGTCACCATGATCGAGGACGACGAGCCGGTGCCCGACCCGATGCCGGACGCGGTGGTCCACCTGGCCGAGTCGGTCCGCCTGCTGCGGCACGAGTTCGCCGTCGGGGACGAGCCGGAGCGGGCCCGGGAACGGTCACTGCGCGCGGTCAGCGAGGCCGGCCGGGCGTACGACCAGGGGGTCGGGTTCTCCGGCAGTGTGGTGATCGCCCAGGTGCGTACCACCGCCAGTGACCTGCTGGTCGCCTCGGGGATCGAGCAGGAGGACGCCAACCGGCTGGTCCGGCAGGCGTTCGGCGACAAGGAGAAACCGGGCGGTGGTCCGGCCGAGCAGCACGCCGCCCCGAAACCGCCGACCGCCCCGCCGCTGGGCTGATCCGGCCCCGGACCGGGCCGGCCCGACCGCAGCGCCGGCCGGACCGGCCCACCGCGCACCGGGAGAGCCCGGCCGAACGGGCCGGGGATGACTACGCTGATCCACATGGCCGACACCCCGCCCGGCGGGCCCCCGCCGCCGCCCGCGCCCGCCGTACCGTCGCCGGACGCCGCGGCGCCCCGGATGCCGCTGCGCCGGCTCGGCTGGCGGCGGGTCCTGGTGCTGGCCGGGGTGGTGCTCCTGATCGCCGCCTGCGCGGTCTACATGCTCTACACGCTCGGCTCCAACCTGGGTCTGGACGCGCTGCTGGTCGGGGTGACCGCGGCGATCCTGCCGGTGCCCGTCCTGGTGGCCTGCTTCCTCTGGCTCGACCGGTACGAACCCGAACCGCTGAAGTACCTGATCTTCTGCTTCGCCTGGGGCGCGTTCGTCTCGACCGCCGCGTCGCTGACCGTGAACAACAGCTTCGCCGCCCTGTTCAAGGACTGGGGGCTGTCGTCGTCGCTGACCGGGGTGCTGGTGGCCCCGTTCATCGAGGAGCTGACCAAGGCGCTCGGTCCGATCCTGCTGCTGATCTTCCGCCGGCGGGAGTGGTCCGGGATCACCGACGGCCTGGTCTACTGCGGGCTGTCCGCCGTCGGGTTCGCCATGGTGGAGAACATCCTCTACCTGGGTGGCCTCGGGTACGCCTCGGGCGTCGACCAGTGGGGGCCGGCCACCGGCGTACGCAACGTCATCGTCATCTTCATCTCCCGGATCCTCTTCTTCGGCTTCGCCCACCCGCTGTTCACCTCGATGACCGGGGTGGGGCTGGGCATCGCCGCCCGCACCGCCGACCGGCGGGTACGGGTGCTCGCCCCGATCGCCGGCCTGCTGCTGGCGATGATGCTGCACGGCACCTGGAACCTGATCCCGACGCTGGTCCAGGCCACCGGCCAGGCGGTGATCTTCTTCTACGGGATGGTCGCGGTGATGGTGCCGATCTTCTTCGGCATGGTCGGTTTCGCGGTCTGGCTGCGCGCCTGGGAGGGCCGGCTCACCGAGCGGACCCTGCCCGACTACGTGCGGGCCGGCTGGTTGAGCCCGCCCGAGGTGGCCGCCCTGGGCAGCCTGGGCCGGCGGCACGCCGCCCGCACCTGGGCGCGGCGGGTCGGTGGCGACGCCGGGCTGCGTGCGATGCGCGGCTACCAGTTCGCCGCGACCCGGCTGGCGCTGCTGCGCGACGGGATGCGGCGTGGCCTGGACCGCAAGCCGGCGGAGCGGGAGAACACCCTGCGGGAGGAACGGCAGCTGCTGGAGACGATCGCGGCGTACCGGTCGTTCTTCGTCGGCCGGGACCCGCAGACGCCGGTGGGGGTCTGGGACGGGCAGCGCTACCACCTGCGGTTCCCCGACGGCACGCAGCGGGTCGTCGACGCCCCGGATTCGCCGGTGGTGCCGATCCCGGTGGTGCTCGCCCCGCCGCCGCCCCCGGCCTACCCGGCCGGGTACGGCCCGCCCGGCTGGTACGGCCCCCGCCCGGCCGCCCCCTGGCCGCCCGGCGGGCGCTGACCGACCCGGCCCCGGGCGGAGTCGGGCCCGACGGGCGGGGTCAGGTCATCAGGGTGGTGAGGAAGTCGCCGAGGCCCTGGGCCATCGCCATCAGGGCCGCCCCGATCCCCTTGAACATCTGGGCCGCCCCGTCCGGGCGGAACGCCATGAAGTAGATCAGGAAGGCGACGCTGCCCCAGAGCAGCACCTTCTTCACGAGAACCGGCATCGTCCCTCCCCAGGGCACCTGGACGTGCCTGGCTTCCCGCCGGGAAGCGGGACAAACCGGTAGGCCGCCCGCGACGACCCCGACGCCCCGGGAAGGTCGGGCCCCCTACAGGTAGAGGCCGGTGCTGCCGGTGGACTCGCTCTCCACCCGTTCGGCGGCGACCGCGTGCACGTCCCGCTCGCGCAGCAGCACGTACCCCCGGCCGTGCAGTTCGACCTCGGAACGGTCGTCCGGGTCGAAGAGCACCCGGTCGCCGGCCACCACGGCGCGCACGTGCGGACCCACCCCCACGGCGGTGGCCCAGGCCAACCGCTTGCCGACGGCGGCGGTGGCCGGGATGACGATGCCTGCGGTGGAGCGGCGTTCGCCCTCGCTGCCGTCCTGCCTGACCAGCACCCGGTCGTGCAGCAGGCGGATCGGCAGGCCGGTGTCGAGGTTCGGGTCGGCGGTCACGCCAAGACGCTACCGTGTGGGCCGGTGACGCCCGTGCGGTGGTTGAGCCGATGCGGTGTGGGGCAATGAGTGGCGAAACTGCCCTACGGTGGCAGGCGTACGGACGTACCCTGTCCGGGCCGTCGCCGTGGGCGTCCCGGTGTCGTTTCTCAGGAGGTGCGCTTGAGCCGCTTCGAGCGGGTACGCGGCCGACTCCGCCGCGCGTACGAGTCCGGACGGGAGTCGGTCCGCGCGGGGCGCGCCGATCCGGTCGACGCGCCCGAGGGGGCCGCAGTGGCCACACCCGCGTCCCCCGGCCCGCCGGCCGCCCCGTCGGCGACGGTGGTCGGGGTCGAACCCCCGGCGGCCATGCACAACTCCACCTCCAGCCGCGACGACGCCGACGTGCCGCACGCGCTGCGGATCGCCGCCGCCTGGTCGTGGCGGTTGATCGTGATCGGCGTGGTCACCTGGGCGCTGCTGAAGATCGTCGGGACGATCAGCATCGTGATCATCCCGTTGGCGGTGGCACTGCTGCTCTCCGCGCTGCTCGCCCCGGCGGTGGGCTGGCTGCTGCGGGCCCGGTTCCCCCGGTCGCTGGCCACCGCGGTGGTGATGGTCGGCGGGCTGGCCGCGGTGGTGGGCACGCTGACCCTGGTGGTCAACGAGTTCATCCAGGGCGTGCCGGAGCTGAGCGAGAAGTCGTCGCAGGGCGTCCGGCAGATCCAGGACTGGCTCAAGACCGGCCCGCTGCACCTGTCGGACAGCCAGCTCAACCGCTACATCGAAGAGGCGCAGGGCTGGATCAACGGCAACACCGAGAGGTTCACCAGCGGGGCCCTGGCCACCGCCGCCACCCTGGCCGAGGTGCTCACCGGCGCGATCCTGGTGCTCTTCGCCACCTTCTTCTTCCTGCGCGACGGCAGCCGGATCTGGCGCTTCCTGGTCCGCCTGCTGCCGGTCGCCGCCCGGTGGAAGGTCGACGACGCCGGCCGGGCGTCCTGGGCCACGCTCGGCGCCTACGTGCGGGCCACCGTGCTGGTGGCGTTCATCGACGCGGTGGGCATCGGCATCTTCCTGGTCGTCTTCGACATCCCGTTCGCCTTCCCGCTGGCCGCGCTGGTCTTCCTCGGCGCGTTCATCCCGATCGTCGGGGCCACCCTCTCCGGCGGGGTGGCGGTGCTGGTGGCGCTGGTCGACAGCGGTCCGGTGACCGCGCTGATCATCCTGGGCGTGGTGATCGGCGTGCAGCAGGTCGAGGGGCACCTCCTGCAACCGTTGATCATGGGTCGGGCGGTCGCCATCCACCCGCTCGCGGTGATCATCGGGATCGCCGCCGGGGTGGTGCTCGCCGGCATCACCGGCGCGCTGGTCGCGGTGCCGCTGATCGCGGTGCTCAACACCGCCGTACGCCGGCTCGCCGCCCGCAGCGTGCCCGACACCCCACCGGACGCCGTGGTGGTCGCCTCCCAGGCGCCCTGACCGGCAACGGTCCGACCGACACCGCGAGCCGCCCGTTCCCCGCCGGGGAGCGGGCGGCCCGCCGTCGCGGGGTCAGAGCTTGGCCAGGCGCTCCAGCGCGCCCCGGGCCACCTCCGGCCGGGTGGTGTACCAGAACGGGGGCAGCGAGCGGCGCAGGAACGGCCCGTAGCCGCGCGCCGTCTCCAACCGCGAGTCGAGGACCGCGACCACCCCCCGGTCGCCGGTGGCCCGGATCAACCGGCCCACCCCCTGCGCCAGCCGGACCGCCGCGATCGGCACGCTGACCGCCGAGAAGCCGGACCCGCCGCCCGCGTCCACCGCCGCCGCGCGGGCCGCCGCCAGCGGCTCGTCGGGGCGCGGGAACGGCAGCCTGTCGATCACCACGAGCTGGCACGAGTCGCCCGGCACGTCCACCCCCTGCCAGAGCGACATCACCCCGAACAGGCAGCTCGACCGTTCCTCCCGGAACCGCCGCACCAGCAGCGGCAGCGCCTCCTCGCCCTGGAGCAGCACCGGCAGGTCGGTGCGTGCCCGCAGCAGCTCCGCCGCCTGCTGCGCGGCCCGCCGGGAGGAGAACAACCCGAGGGTACGGCCACCGAGCGCGCCGACCAGCCGCAGCAACTCCTCACCGGCCGCCTCGGGCAGCCCGGAGACGCTGGGCCGGGGCAGGTGCGCGGCGACGTACAGGATGCCCTGCCGGGCGTAGTCGAACGGTGAGCCGACGTCGAGCGACGACCAGCCCGGCCCCGACGTGGCCGGTACGACGCCGGTGGCGGCCCGGCTGCCCGGGGTGCTCGCCACCCCGCCGGCATCCGCCCCGCCGGCCCCGACCGCCGTACCGCCGCCGACGACGCCTGTCGACCGGCCGGCGGTGGCGGTGGCCAACGCGGCGGCGGCCGGGGACGGCGGGGCGGGCGGCGGCGCCTCCAGGCCGAGCGCCCGGGCCACCGTGTCGAACCGGCCGCCCAGCGCCAGCGTCGCCGAGGTGGCGACCACCGTGCGCTCGTCGTACAGGTGGGTGGCGAGGGTGCCGGCGACGGACAGCGGCGCGACCACCAGCGCCCGGCGGCTGCCGTTGTCCGGTTTCTCCACCCAGGCGACGTCGTGGTCGGCCTCCTCCAGCAGCCGCTGCGCGGTGGTCGACAGCTCGTCGAGCACCGCCTTGGCCTGCTGCTTGCGGACCGGGTCCGGGTCGTCGGCCTTGATGTCGCCGATCGCGTCGAGGGCGGCCCGGGTGGCCGCGTCCAGTAGCGTGCACGCCTCGCGCAGCGGGCCGGGCAGGCCGCCGGTGAGCCGGCCGGCCGGGGCCTCGGCCAGCCCCACGGCGAGCGCGTCGCCGGCCTCGGTGAGCCGGTCGGCGACGTCCGGTCGCAGCAGCGGACGGGCCCGTCGGGCGGAGCGGTCGATCTGCTCCGGCACCAGCTCGGCCTGGGCGGCCGAGGAGACCCGGTCGGCCAGCTCGTGCGCCTCGTCGACGATCAGCAGCTTGTGCGGCGGCACGATGTGCCGGCCGGCCAGCATGTCCACCGCGAGCAGGCTGTGGTTGGTGACCACCACGTCGGCCTCGCGGGCGCGGGCCCGGGACGCCTCGGCGAAACACTCCTGGCCGAACGGGCAGCGCGACGCCCCCACGCACTCGCGGGCCGGCATCGAGACCAGCCGCCACGCCTGGTCGTCGACGCCCGGGTCCAGCTCGTCCCGGTCGCCGGTGTCGGTCTTCTCGGCCCAGTCGCGCAGCCGCTGGATCTGCTTGCCCATCCGGCCGGCCTCGCCGAGCCACTTCGTCCCGCCACCGGGCCGCTCGGCGGGCGCGTCGAAGAGGGTGTCCTCCGGTTCGTCCTCGGTGGAGTTGTCCAGCCGGGCCAGGCAGAGGTAGTGGTGCCGCCCCTTGAGCACGGCGAAGGTCGGGCGGCGGCCGAGCAGCGGCTCGACCGCGTCGGCGAGCCGGGGCAGGTCGTGCTCGACCAGTTGGGACTGCAACGCCAGGGTGGCGGTGGAGACCACCACCGGCCCGTCCACGGTCAGCGCGGGGGCGAGGTAACCCAGCGACTTGCCGGTGCCGGTGCCGGCCTGCACCAGCAGGTGCTCGCGGGCGGCGATGCTGCGTTCGATCGCCTCGGTCATCTGCTGCTGGCCCGGCCGGGTCGCGCCGCCGGGCACCGCGCCGACCGCCGCCGCCAGCAGCTCGGTGCCGCTCGGCCGACCACCGCGCCGACGGCCGGAGCGGGCCGAGGGGGTGCTGGGGCCGGCGGCGGTACGGGGCGGAGTCACCGTGCGACGGTACCCGCCGCCGCCGACAGTGGACGTGCCGCCGCCTCCCCGCGTGGCGCGGTCACCGCCCGGATTGTCGTGACCCCGGACGGGTCAACTCGCTGCGGCGGGGAGGGGTCGGAATCGGCTAGGGTGCGATTCATGCCGAGCGACGTGGTCCGTGTGATCTACCGCAAGTACGACGGCAGCGCCCACCGCGACTACCCGGCCCGCCGGCTGGCCGAGGACGACCTCGGGGTGTGGCTGGGGGTGACCGAGGGCACCGCCTCGGTCTACCACGGCCGGCCCTCGGTGGAGCAGATCCCCTTCGTCCTGCTGGTGCCGCACCACGCCTGGTGGACGGGCATGTTCAACCCGCCGCCCCGGACCAGCGAGGTCTACTGCGACATCGCCACCCCGGCCCGCTGGGAGGGCGACGACACCGTCCACCTGGTTGACCTCGACCTGGACGTGGTGCGCCGCCGGACCACCGGCCTGGTGGAGCTGCGCGACGAGGACGAGTTCGCCGAGCACCGGGTCCGGTTCGGCTACCCGGACGACGTGGTGGCGCAGGCGCAGGCGGCGGCGGCGAAGCTGCTCACCGCCCTCGGCGACGGCACCGAGCCGTTCGCCTCGGCGTACCGGAAGTGGCTGGCCCTGGTGGTCTGACCGGGCGTGGCCCGACCGACGCCCGGGAGGCGGCCGGTGCGGTGGTGGGCGAGGATCGGGGGATGCGCGCAGACGAGGAGACGGAGGTCGTCGTACCCGAGGGGGCGACGATGCGGCAGTTGTTGCGGGTGCCCGGCGGTGGCGGCCCGGTCGACCTGGGGGCGGTCGACCCCCGGGCCACCCCGGGGCTGCCCGTCGTGGCGGGCCGGGGCCGGGACCGTAAGCCGTGGGCCCGCCGGCAGGTGGAGCTGGTCGGTGCCGGACTCGCCCGGCAGCAGGAGATGCTGTTCGCCACCGCGCGGGCGGCCGGCGAACCGGGCCCGTCGGTGTCCGCTCCCGCCCGGGACGGGGCGCGGCTGGGCCGGGGCCGACCGGGGCGGCTGCTGCTGGTGCTCCAGGCGATGGACTGCGGGGGCAAGGACGGCACGGTGAAGCGGGTGGCCGGCGCGATGAACCCACTCGGCCTGCACCTCCGCTCGTTCGGCCCGCCGACCCGGCAGGAGCTGCGGCACGACTTCCTGTGGCGGGTCCGCCGGGCGCTGCCCCCGCCCGGGTACGTCGGGGTGTTCAACCGCTCGCACTACGAGGACGTGCTGGTGGCCCGGGTCGACGCCCTGGTGCCCGAGCAGACCTGGCGGGCCCGCTACGACCAGATCAACGCCTTCGAGCGGGAGTTGACCGACGGCGGGGTGACCCTGGTCAAGGTGATGCTGCACATCTCGCCGGACGAGCAGGCGCGGCGGTTGGCGCAGCGGCTGACCGACCCGACGAAGTACTGGAAGTACCAGCCCAGCGACCTCGACTCCCGGGCCCGCTGGGACGACTACCAGGCCGCGTACGCGGAGGCGCTGGGGCGGTGCGACACGGACGCCGCGCCCTGGTTCGTGGTCCCGGCGGACCGTAAGTGGTACCGGGACTGGGCGGTGGCGCACCTGCTGCGGGAGACGTTCGAGGGTCTTGATCTGGGGTATCCGGCTGCCGGTTTCGACGTGGAACGGGAGCGCCAGCGGTTGGCGAGTGGCGGTGGTGACGGCCGAGGTGAACAGCAGATGAACGAGCGGTGAATCGGTTCTGACCAGGGGTAGGCCGGCGGAGACCCGCTCCGGTGGGGTACCTAGCATGCATCAGCGGACGCCCCCTGGGGCGGCGGCCACCCTTCCACCGACACGACGAGGTCCGTGCTGTGAAGTTTTCCTTCCGTCCCACCGAGGGCGCTTTCTACGAGCTCTTCACCAGGGCCGCGCAGAACCTGGTGAAGGGCACGGAGCTGCTCAACGAGCTGGCCCTGCCCGGCGTCGACGTGCAGTCGGTCAGCGAGCGGCTGACCGAGGTCGAGCACGACAGCGACCAGATCACCCACGATCTCTACAAGAAGATCAACTCCACCTTCATCACCCCGTTCGACCGGGAGGACATCTACCGGCTGGGCTCGCTGCTCGACGACGTGATGGACCACCTGGAGGCGGTCGGCAACCTGCTCTACCTCTACGGGCTCACCAAGCTCCCGTCGCTGCCGCGCGAGCTGCACGAGCTGGTCAACGTGCTCGACCTCCAGGCCAAGCTGACCGCCGAGGCGATGCCCCGGCTGAAGTCGATGAAGGATCTCGAGGACTACTGGATCGAGTGCAACCGGCTGGAGAACGACGGCGACCAGGCGTACCGGATGCTGCTGGTCCGGCTCTTCTCCGGCGAGTACGACGCGCTGACCGTGCTGAAGATGAAGGAGGTCGCCGACGAGCTGGAGGCCGCCTGCGACGCCTTCGAGCACGTGGCGAACACCGTCGAGACCATCGCGGTCAAGGAGTCCTGATCCTGTGAGTCCCGAACTCATCGCCGTGCTGGCGGTGATCGCGGTGGCCCTGGCGTTCGACTACACCAACGGCTTCCACGACGCCGCCAACGCGATCGCGACAAGCGTCTCCACCCGGGCGCTGACCCCCCGGATCGCCCTGGGCCTGGCCGCGGTCGGCAACTTCGTCGGCGCGCACTTCGGCGCGGGGGTCGCCAAGACCGTCGGTGACGGCCTGGTCACCCTCCCCACCGGGGTGGGCAGTCTCGGGGTGGTCTTCGCCGGGGTGCTCGGCGCGATCGCCTGGAACCTGATCACCTGGTACTTCGGCCTGCCGTCGTCGTCCTCGCACGCGCTGTTCGGCGGGCTGGTCGGGGCCACCCTGCTCTCCACCGGCGGTGTGGTGCAGTGGGTCACCATCGGTGAGAAGGTCATCCTGCCGATGGTGCTGTCCCCGATCATCGGGCTCACCCTCGGTTACCTGCTGATGCTGGCCATCCTGTGGGCGTTCCGCAAGGGGCAGCCGGGCAAGCTCAACCGGGGCTTCCGGTGGGCGCAGACCGCCTCGGCGGCGGCCATGTCGGTCGGCCACGGCATGCAGGACGCGGCCAAGACCATGGGCATCGTGGTGCTGGCCCTCTACACCGGCGGATTCCAGGACGACAAGACGCACATCCCGGGCTGGGTCTTCTGGACCTCGGCGACCATGCTGGCGCTCGGTACGTACGCCGGTGGGTGGCGGATCATCCGGACCCTGGGCCGTAAGATCATCGACCTGGGTCCGCCGGAGGGTTTCGCGGCCGAGACGGTGGCCAGCGCGGTGCTCTACTTCAACGCCCTGGTGCTCAAGGCCCCGATCTCCACCACCCACACGATCACCTCGGCGATCATGGGGGTGGGCGCGACCAAGCGGCTCTCCGCCGTCCGCTGGAACGTGGCCGGCAACATCGTGCTCGCCTGGATCATCACGTTCCCGGCCGCCGCGCTGATCGCCTGCCTCACCTACCTGTTGGTCCGCCCGCTGTTCTGACCGTCGTCGCCGAGGGGCCCCCGGTCCCGGGGTGCCCCTCGGCGACGCCGTGCTCAGGCGTAGTCGACGCCGATCCTGGCCCGGATGTCGTCCAGCAGGGCCATCACCTCCAGCGTGACCGCGTGCGGCACCAGCGGGCTCTCGGTCAGCCCGGCCGCCAGGCAGCGCTGCACCTCGACGGCCTCGTACTGGTAGCCGCCGCCGGCCGGGTCGTCGGTGAGCGTCTCCGGCTCGGCACCGGCCCGGTGCAGCACCGCCGAACCCGGCCGGAAGAACGGTTCGGGCAGCTCGATCCGGCCGGTGGTGCCGGTGATCGCGGCGGTCAGCGGGGTCGCCCCCACCATGCCGCAGCCGAGCGTGGCGACCGCGCCCGAGTCGTACCCGAAGACGATGCCGGTGTTCTCGTCCACCCCCTCCGGGCTGAGCTTCGCCCACGCCTGCACGTGCTGCGGCACGCCGAGCAGCAGGTGGGCCAGGCTCACCGGGTAGACGCCCAGGTCCAGCAGGGCGCCGCCGCCCAGCGCCGGGTTACGCATCCGGTGCTCCGGCGGGAAGGGACCGGCCACCCCGAAGTCGGCCCGCACACCTGTCACCTCGCCGATCGCCCCGGCCCGGACCAGCTCGACCAGGCGCAGGATCAGCGGGTTGCAGCGCATCCACATGGCCTCCATCAGGAAGACCCCCCGGGCCCGCGCCAGCTCGACCAGCTCGGTGCTGGTGGCCAGGTCCAGGGTGAACGGCTTCTCCAGCAGCACCGCCCGGCCGGCCTCCAGGCAGATCCGGGCCGCCTCGTGGTGGGCGGCGTGCGGGGTGGCCACGTAGATCGCGTCCAACCCGTCGTCGGCCGCCAGCTCGGCCCACGAGCCGTACGCCCGGTCGGCCCCGTGACGTCCGGCGAACTCCTCGGCACTCCCGATGGTCCGTGAGCCGACCGCGACCAGCTCGGCCCCCGGCACCAGCCGGAGGTCCTCGGCGAACCGGCCGGCGATGTGGCCGGTGGACAGAATCCCCCAACGTGTCATGCGCCCACGCTAGCCCGCCGCTCGTCAGGCGTCGGCGGCCCGGCACCGTCGTCCCGCCCGTCGGGGCCCGCGCGTCGGGGCCCGCCCGTCGGGGCCCGCCCGTCGGGAACGTCGAACCGGAGACGTCGAACCGGGGACGTCGAACCGGGAACGTCGACCGGGAGGCGTCCGCCGGGGTCGTCGGCCCGGGTCGTCGGCCCGGGGGTGGTCCGGGCGGCGGGGCTAGGCTCGGCGCATGACGATCGACGGCACCGGTTTCCCCGCCCCGCCGGCCCTGGTCGAGCACGCCCGTCGGTTCCACGCCGAGGGCGGCACCCCGGCGACGCCCCGGGTCGCGGCCACCGTGCTGCTGCTCCGCCCGACCGGCACCGACTTCGAGGTGTACGTCATCCGCCGGGTCGCCGCGATGGCCTTCGGCGGGGTGTACGCCTTCCCCGGCGGCGGTGTCGACCCGTCGGACTCCGAGGCGCACCTGGACTGGGCCGGGCCCGACCCGGCAACCTGGGCGGGGCGGCTGGGCGTCACGCCCGAGGCCGCCCGGGCCGTGGTGTGCGCCGCCGCGCGGGAGGTCTTCGAGGAGGCCGGGGTGCTGCTGGCCGGCCCCGACCCGGACACCGTGGTGGGCGACGTCAGCGGTGACGACTGGGAGGCCGCACGGCAGGATCTGGAGGCGCGCCGGCGGGGCTTCGCCGGGCTGCTCGCCGAGCGGCAGCTCACCCTGCGGTCCGACCTGCTGCTGCCGTGGAGCCGGTGGATCACCCCGGAGTTCGAGCCGCGCCGCTTCGACACGTACTTCTTCGTCGCTCTGCTGCCCCGGGGGCAGCGGACCCGGGACGTCTCCGGCGAGGCCGACCACACCATGTGGGTCCGCCCGGCGGACGCCCTGGCCCGCGCGCGGGCCGGCGAGCTGACCATGCTCCCGCCCACCCTGGTCACCCTGGCCGAGGTGGCCGCCGCCGCTGCCGGCGGCGCTGCCGTGTCGGCCGGCGGCGTCACTGCCGGCGGTGCCGCCGCTGCTACCGGTGCCGCTGCTACCGGTGCCGCCGCTGGCGTGGCTGCTGGCGCTGCTGGCACCGGTGGCGTGGCGGCGGTGGCGCGTGCCTCGGCGGCCCGGGACGCGGCCACCCCGGTGACCCCCCGCCTCCACGTCGCCGAGGACGGCACCCCGCACTTCACCCTCGCCTGACTTCCGCCCGCCTCCCGCGTCGGGCGAACGGTCGAGGGCTACCGGCCCCGCTGCACTCGGTTCCGCCGCGCTCCACCGTGCAGGTCCACCGAGTGCGGGCCCGGCGGCGAACCGGCGGCCCCGGCCCGGACGGTCGCCACTGGACCCTTTCGAGCTGATGACGCTGGCGACTCACCGGCACCGCCGGTACGGACGGTTCGCGTACCGGGCCTTGCGGCCGCTGGTGGCGCCGTGCCACCGGGCGGAGGTACCCGTGCCACCGGGCGGGGGTACCCGTGCCACCGGGCGGGGGTACCCGTGCCACCGGGCGGGGGTACCCGTGCCACCGGGCGGGGGTACCCGTGCGGGCGGTCGAACCGGCGACGTCGCTGGGCGGGTGAGTCGTTGACGTCATCAGGTCGAAAGGGCCCGCAGGGGTGTTCCGGGGCCTCACCGCTGCGGCGGTCGCCCCGCAGGGACGCCTCCGGCCCCCCGCACACCCGGCCCCCCCCGCACACCCGGCCCCCGCACACCCGGTCACGCGCCCGGCCCCGCCCACGCCGGACCCCGGCCCCGCCCCGGCCCGCCACGGCTCCGCCCGCCCGGACCACGGCCCCGCCACGGCTCCGCCCGCCCGGGTCCCGTGCCCCGCCCTGCGGACGGACGTCCGGCCCCCGCACGCCGCGCCCCGCACGCCCCGCGCAGCGGAGTGGGCGGAGCGGGTGGGGGTCAGCCGAAGCGGCCGGTGATGTAGTCCTCGGTCTTCTTCTGGCCGGGGTTGCTGAAGATCTTCTGGGTGTTGTCGTACTCGATCAGCCGGCCGGGGTCACCGGTCTTCTCGATCGAGAAGAAGGCGGTGCGGTCGGAGACCCGGGCCGCCTGCTGCATGTTGTGGGTGACGATGATGATGGTGAACTTGTCCTTGAGCTGGAACATCAGGTCCTCGATGGCCAGCGTCGAGATCGGGTCCAGCGCCGAGCAGGGCTCGTCCATCAGCACCACCTGCGGCTCGACCGCGATGGTCCGGGCGATGCACAGCCGCTGCTGCTGACCGCCGGACAGGCCCGCGCCGGGCTTGCCGAGGCGGTCCTTGACCTCGTCCCACAGGTTCGCCGCGCGCAGCGCCTTCTCGGCGGCCTCGTCCAGGATGGACTTCCGGCGGACCCCGTTGAGCCGCAGCCCGGCCACCACGTTCTCGAAGATGCTCATGGTGGGGAACGGGTTCGGACGCTGAAACACCATGCCGATCATGCGGCGGACGGCGGTCACGTCGACGTCGCGGTGGTAGACGTCCTGGCCGTCGATGGTCAGGCTGCCCTCGACCCGGGCACCCGGCAGCACCTCGTGCATCCGGTTGATCGATCGCAGGAAGGTCGACTTGCCGCAGCCGGACGGACCGATCAGGGCGGTGACCGTCTTCGGCTCGACCGTCAGGTTGATGTTCTCGATCGCCTTGAAACCGCCGTAGTAGGCGGTCACGTCGGTGGCGTCGATGCGCTTGGCCATGGTGGTACCTCCGGGGTTCATCGGCCGAGCCGGTTGCGGCGGGCCAGCAGCTTCGCGGCGACGGTCAGGACGAGCACGAGGACGACCAGGGTCAACGCCGCGGTCCAGGCCCGTGCCGGGGAGTACCTCGACGCCTCGCCGGCCTGCTGGTAGACGAAGAGGGCCAGCGACGACTGGTTGTTCTCGAACGGGTTGAAGTTGATCGCCGCGCCACCACCGGCGACGAGCAGCACCGGGGCGGTCTCCCCGGCGGCCCGCGCGATGGAGAGCATGATGCCGGTGACGATGCCGGGCAGGGCGGTCGGCAACACCACCCGCAGGATCGTCTTCCACTTCGGCACGCCGAGGGCGTACGCACCCTCCCGCAGCGGCGCGGGGACCAGCCGCAGCATCTCCTCGGTGGAACGGACCACCGTGGGCAGCATCAGCACGCTCAACGCGAGCGCGGCCGCGAAACCGGAGAAGCCGGGCTGGCCGTCGTTGAACCACGGGGACACGATCAGCACCCAGAAGGCCAGCACGAACAGGCCGGTGACGATGGACGGGATGCCCGTCATCACGTCGACGAAGAACCGGATGGTGAAGGCGAACCGGCCCCGGCCGTACTCGACGATGTAGATCGCGCAGAGCACGCCGAGCGGGACGGTGATCGCGGTGGCGATGCCGACCTGCTCCAGGGTGCCGACGATGGCGTGGTACGCGCCGCCGTTGGCGTCCCGGGCCCCGATGTTGTTCATCGAGCTGCCGAAGAAGTCAGCGTCGAGCCGGGCGGTGCCCTTGCTGACCAGCGTCCACACCACGGAGGCCAGCGGCAGCACGGCCAGCACCAGGGCGGAATGGATCAGCGCGCTCCAGAACCGGTTGCGGGCCGAGCGTCGGCCCTCCACCGCGTTGGCCGCGACGAAGAGACCGGTCAGGTAGAGCAGCGCGCCGAGCACCACGACCAGGACCGGGCCGCCGAGGTCGACGCCGTAGACGATGCCGGCGGCGACCAGCAGGGCCAGCACCGCCAGGGCGGGGGCGGCGTACCCGGGCAGGCGGCGGGCCCGCAGGCTGTCCGGCTGGGCCGGCGGGCGGGAACGGCGGGGGGTGAGGGTGGTGGTCATGCGGCCGACTCCGTGAACTCGCGGCGGCGGTAGATGATCGCCCGCGCGGTGATGTTGACGACCAGCGTGATCGCGAAGAGCACCAGGCCGGAGGCGATGAGCGCGCCCCGGCCGGTCTCGTTCGCCTCCGCGAACCGGTTGGCGATGTTCGCGGCGATGCTGTTGCCGCCGTTGGCGAGGATGTTGAACGAGATGGCGTACGTCGAACCGAGGGTGAGCGCGAGCGCGATGGTCTCGCCGAGCGCCCGGCCGAGGCCGAGCATGACGGCGGCGATGATGCCCGGCCGGCCGTACGGCAGCACCGCCGTGCGCAGCATCTCCCAGCGGGTGGCGCCCAGCGCGAGGGCGGCCTCCTCGTTGGCCGTCGGGGTCTGGAGGAACACCTCGCGGGAGAGCGAGGTGATGATCGGCAGCACCATGATCGCCAGGACCAGCGACCCGAGCAGGATCGAGTTGCCGTACGGGCCGTCGCCGAAGATCGGGATCCAGCCGAAGTACCTGTTCAGCCAGGCCGACAGGTCGGCGACCGGCCCGACCAGGTAGTCCCGCCCCCACAGGCCGAACACCACGCTCGGCACGGCGGCCAGCAGGTCGATCACGAAGCCCAGCGCGGTGCCGAGCCGCCGGGGCGCGTAGTGCGACAGGTAGAGGGCGATGCCCAGCGCCACCGGCACCGCGACCAGCAGCGCCAGCAGGGCGGTGAGCACGGTGCCGAAGGCGAGCGCGCCGATGCCGAACGTGGGCGGGTCGTCGTTGGGGAACCAGCCCTCGAAGGTCCAGAAGTTCGCACTGTTGGCCCGTAGCGCCGGCACGGCCTTGGCGATCAGGAAGACCGCGATGGCCGCGATGATGACCAGCACGGCGACGCCGGCGGCCAGGGTCACGCCACGGAACGCCCGTTCCGCGCCGAACGCGCGGGCCCGGGGCAGCCCGCCGCCTCCGCCGAGGCCACGGTCGTCATCGGGGGTACGGGGGCTGACTGGTGCCTCGGCCACACGCGCCGAGGCACCGGCGGACCGCTCGTGACCCAGGGTCACGGGGTGTCCGCCGGTGCCGGCGTGTGCCGAGCGGTGAGGGGTTTCACCCATCTGCTCGCTCGCTTCGACTTGAGGTGATGTCGCTCGGGATGCTCAGGCCAGGTTCTTGACCGCGGCCTCGACCTTGGTCCGGACCGAGTCGGGCAGCGGGGCGTAGCCCAGCTCGACCAGCTCGGCCTGGCCCTCGGTGCTGGCGGCGTGGCCCAGCAGGCCCTTGACCAGCGGCAGCTTGTCGGCGGCGATGCCCTTGCTGCACACGATCTCGTAGGTCACCAGGACGATCGGGTACGCCCCGGCCTCCTTGGTGGCGTAGTCGATCGACATCTTGAGGTCGTCGCCCTGGCCCTCGATCTTGGCCCCGGCGATGGTCTTGCCGGCCGACTCGGCGGTCAGCTCGGCGTACTCGCCGGCCCCGTTCTGCACCTTGGCCTTCTTCAGGCCGGAGTTCTCGGCGTACGACCACTCGACGTAGCTGATCGTGCCCTCGGTGCTCTTGACCTTGGAGGCGACACCGTCGGACTTGGGGGCGCCGAGGCCGCCGGGGGCCTTCCACGCCTTGTTGTTGCCGAAGGTCCAGTCCGACGGCGCGGTCTTCGACAGGTACTTGGTGAAGTTGTCGGTGGTGCCCGACTCGTCGGAGCGGTGCACCGTCTGGATCGCCGAGGCCGGGAGGGTGGCGTTCGGGTTGTCGGCCTTGATCGCCGGGTCGTCCCACTTGGTGACCTTGCCGGCGAAGATCTGCGCCAGGGTGGTCGGCTTGAGCTGGAGGTTGTCCAGGCCGCCGACGTTGTAGACGACCGCGACGGGGCCGATCACCATCGGCAGGTTGAGCGCCGCGCCGCCGGTGCACTTGGCGTCGGCCTGCGGCTGCTCCTCCGGCTTGAGGGCGGAGTCGGAACCGGCGAAGTCGGCGGTGCCGGCGATGAACGCCTGGATGCCCGCGCCCGAACCGGTCGACTCGTAGTTGATCGTGGTGCCGCTGCACTTCTGCTGGTACGCCTTGATCCACTCAGCCATGGCGTTCTTCTGCGCGGAGGAGCCCTGCGCGTTCAGGGTGCCCTTGCCGCAGTCGGCCGCGCTGGCCGAGCCGGAGGCGGAGGCGCTGGCCGGCTCGTTGTTGTCCGAGCCGCAGGCGCTGAGGCCGAGGACCGCGGTAAGAGCGAGGCAGGCAATGGCGCCGTGCCGCTGGAGCTTCACCTGAGGGGTTTCCCTTCACGTCTTTGGTCAGGTCGCCCGGATTGGGGCCCGAGTGCCGGCGCTGACCGGCTGACACGAAAGCTAGAAGTGCCAGGTAGACGGTTTGCCGGTCGGAAGTGAACGGGGCATGAACAGCCCCGGCCGGGAAGGTGACCGCTGCCTGAGGGAGGGTTGTCCGTTAGGTGAACTGCCGTCCCGGTATCCGCATTGATGCGACATATCCGGGCAGTCGTTATCCGTGCGTGGCCCCACCGTTACCGCGCGGAGACAACGCCGGTCATGACCCCGGCCGGTCGCCGGCCGGGGTCGAGTGGACGGGAGAGCGTCAGCCCAGGTGGTAGTTGACGTGCCCGCACCAGCGGGCGAACCCGAGTCGTTCGTAGAGCGCGACGGCGGCGGTGTTCGACTCGTCGACGTAGAGCATCACCCGGTCCAGCCCGCGCCGGTCCCGCAGGTAGGCCAGGCCGGCCGTGGTGAGCGCCCGGCCCAGGCCGCCGCCGTGGGCGTCCGGGTCCACCCCCACCACGTAGACCTCACCGGTACGGGCCGAGCCCGGCCGTTCGTGCACCTTGGTCCAGTGGAAGCCGAGCAGCCGCCCGGCGGAGTCGACGGCGAGCAGGAAACCGTCCGGGTCGAACCACGGCTCGGCCAGCCGGGCGTGCAGGTCGTCGGTGGTCCACCGGCCCTGCTCGGGGTGCGTGGCGAAGGCGCGGGCGTTGAGCGCGAGCCAGGCGTCGTCGTCCGCGCCGGGGCGGAAGGACCGCAGCGTCACCCCGTCGGGCAGGCGGGGCGGTGGCACCGCAGCGGTCAGCGGGCGGCGCAACTGCCAGAGCACCCGGGCCCGGGTGAAGCCGAGATCCACGGCGAGCGCCGCGGCGGACGGGTGGTCGCCGTGCGCCCAGGCCCGCAGCGGGCCGGTGGCCGCCGCGAGGACGCCCCGGACCAGCGCCCGTCCGGTGCCCCGCCGCCGGAAGGCCGGGTGCACCACCAGCTCCACCCCGACCCCGGACTCCGGCTCGGTGGTGTCCAGGTGGGCGTACCCGGTCAGGGTGCCGTCTGCGGCGCGGGCGGTCAGGTGCCCGGCCGGCGCGTGCGGGTCACGCAGCCGCAGCAGGGTGTGCTCGTCGAACGGGTCGGCCCCGTCGGCGTCGCCGCCGAGCCGGGCCAGGGCCAGCACCTCGGTCACCTCGTCCGGGGTGAGGCGGTCGGTGCGGGCCACCCGGTCGACGGTCGGTTCGACGCTGCTCATCCCGCCACCGTAGTCGGCGTCGCCCGCCCGGTCGGCCCCGCCGGCTCAGTTGGCCCCGCCGGGCGGTAGCGCCTCCAGCCGGAACCGGCCGGTCAGGTCGGGCAGCAGCCGATGCAGCGCGTCCACGGTGCCCTGCCGGTCGCCGCCGGCGTCGTGCATGAGCACCACCGCGCCCGGCCCGGTGTCCCGGGAGACCGTCGCGGTGATCTTCGCGGCCCCGGGGACCTGCCAGTCGTTGGGGTCGACGGTCCAGTGCAGCGGAGTCATCCCCAGCCCCTCGGCGACCGACACGACGGGGTAGGTCCAGGCCCCGCCGGGCTGCCGGAAGTAGCTGACCGGGGCGTCCGGCACGGCGGCGTGGATGGCGTCGTTGGTGCGGATCAGGTCGGCCCGGATCAGGGCGGGGGAGCGCTTGCCGAGCAGCACGTCGTGGTGCCACGAGTGGTTGCACAGGGTGTGCCCGTCGGCCACGATCGCGCGGATCAGGTCCGGGTGGTCCTGGGCGTTCTCGCCGACCACGCAGAACGTCGCCTTGACCCCGTACGCGCGCAGCACCTCCAGCACCTGCGGGGTGTACGTCGGGTCGGGACCGTCGTCGAAGGTCAGCGCGACCTCACCGGTGCCTGTGCTGGCGTGGCTGCCGAACGGGCCGTCACCGCCGCTGGCCGGCTGCGGCGTGTCCGGGTCGGCCCCGGCGGTGGGGGTGCCGGCCGGGCTGGAGCCGTCGGGGCGGATGGCGGGCGGCGCGGCCGGGTCGGCGGGTTGTTCGCCGTACTGGGCGCCGTCGACCTGCGCCGACGCGCCGAGAGGCTGACGGGGCGGGTCGGGGATCATGCTGCGGCCGAGCGCGTACGCGGACCCGAGCAGGGCGGCCAGCACCAGCGTGACTACGCCGACGGTCCCGACGGTCCCGCCGGTCGACCGGGTACGCATCAGCGCCACCGCCGGTCCGGATCGCGGGACGGCCCTCTCGTCGCCCCCGTGGTCAGTGCACGCACCGTAGCCCCTTTCACCCCTGCTGATTACGGCACCAAGAATAGAACCGACAACAGGGGCGAAAGGGGCGTATGGGAAATAGTCCTATCGGGGTGCGGTGATACCGCCCGGGATCAGACCGGCAGCGGCGCGGGCTCGGACTCGGGCAGCGACCGGGACGACGGCGGGACCACGAACTTGTAGCCCACCTGGCGGACCGTGCCGATCATCGACTCGTACTCCGAGCCGAGCTTGGCCCGCAGCCGCCGGACGTGCACGTCCACCGTCCGGGTGCCGCCGAAGTAGTCGTAGCCCCAGACCTCGCGCAGCAACTGGTCCCGGGTGAACACCCGGCCCGGGTGCTGGGCGAGGAACTTGAGCAGCTCGAACTCCTTGTAGGTGAGGTCGAGCGGCCGGCCCTTCAGCTTCGCCGCGTAGGTGTCCGGGTCGATGTTCAGCTCGCCGGCCCGGATCGAGCCGCCGGCCCCGGACGTGGCGTTGCTCAGCCGGCCCACGGCGAGCCGCAGCCGGGCCTCCACCTCGGCCGGCCCCGCCCCGGCCAGGATCACGTCGTCGACGCCCCAGTCGGCGTTCAGGGCGATCAGGCCGGCCTCGGTCACCACCGCGACCAGCGGCACGCCCAGGCCGGTGGCGTGCAGCATGCGACAGGTGGCACGGGCCTCGCTCAACTCGGACCGGGCGTCGACCAGCACCGCGTCCGGGCTGGGCCCGGAAACCAGGGTGCGGACGTCACGCGGTGCGGTACGGACCGAATGCGGCAACAGGTCGAGTGCCGGCAGCACCGCCGAGGGCTCACCTGCGCGCGCGGTCACCAGCAGCAGGAGCTCCACACGATCACCTCCGTCCCGGCGGCCCTTCGGCCGCACGCGACCAGCTGCCCCGCGGGTGGGCAGGGCGCTGAGAACTTGCGTGGGTCCCGGCGTCGCTGACGGGCGGGTAACAGCCTGAGCCTAACCGATTGCGCCGCTGTCACCTCGGCGTCCTTTCCTGTTTGTCGGATCTGCCCGTGATCACCGGTCAGGTTTTAACGTCGCCGAAACCGTGATCCCCGTCGGGCACCCCGTGATCCCCGCCGATCCCCGTCGGTCTGGCACGATCGGGGCGTGTTTCCCTCCACCTCGCCCGAGACCGGCCGTGACCCGTGGGCCGACGACGCCCCCGACGGGCCCGCCGGCCCGGCCGGAGGGCCCGCGCCCGGTCCCGCCCCCGACGACGACGCCGGGAGCCGCCGTCAGCGCGGCCCGCGCCGGTTCCGCAAGGGCGGCCAGCCGCGGCGCAGCGAGGACGACGAGGTCGAGCCGGACGAGGAGCCGGTCGAGCCGGTCGAGGTGCGCCGGCCGCTCTCGCTGACCGTCGCCGGTTTCGCCGCGCTGCTCGGCGTCGGCCTGGTGCTCGGCGCGCAGACCGCCGGCCCCGGGCACCGGCTGCCGTTCGCGATCATCGTGTTCGGCGTGCAACTGCTCTTCGTGCTGGCCTGGACGATGGCCATGCGCCCGCCCGCGCTGCTGCTGGTCGCGCTGACCAGCGGCGCGGTCGCCGCCGCGGCCGACGTCGCCGCCGTGCAGACCGACGTGGCCGGGCTGGCCCCGCTCGGGTACGTGGCGCTGGGCGGGTTCCTGGTCGGGGTGCTCGGCCAGCTCGTCCGTCGGGTGGACCGGGTCCGGGTGACCGACTCGCTCGGCACCACCCTGCTGATCGTGGTCGGTGTGGTGGCGTTCGCCACCCTGATCACGCTCAGCCGGATTCCCGCCGGCACCCAGGCGATCACCGTCTGCCTGGTCGCCGCCGGCGTCGCCCTCACCGTGGCCCGGCTCACCGACGCCGTGCTCGCCTGGCCCCGGCTCGCGCCGCAGGTGCCCCGGGGGGCCGCCGGGGTGGTCGTCGGCGCGATGGTCGGCACCCTCACCAGCGCCCTGCTCGGCAGCTACCTGGTCGGTTTCACCCCGACCAGCGCCGCGGTGGTCGGGCTGGTCACCGCGGCCACCGCCGTGCTGGCCGACCTCGCCGTCGGCTACGCCGAGGCGGGCCGGTTGATGGCCGGCGAGCCACCCACCATGTGGATCGCCCGGCACATGCAGGGCCCGCTCGGCGGGTTCGCGCTCGCCGCTCCGGCGGCGTACGCCATGTGTGTGCTCTTTCTCTGATTTCTCTGCCGCCGGCTGACGGCGGTGGGGCGCGCGGCGCGATTGGGCGCGGCGGCGCTCGGGTAGTAGCGGTGCGCCGCGGGCGGCGGCATCGATGACGGGCACGTCGCGCATCCGCGACGGCGACGAGGGACGGAGACGGGCGTGGCGCAGACGTACGAGGAGCGGCCCCGGCGGCGCGGGCGCAGGTGGCTCGTCGTACTCGTCGTCCTGGTGTTGATCCTGGGCGGGTTGCTGGTGGTGGCCGACCGGGTGGCGGCCGGGCTGGCCGAGCGCGCCATCGCCGACCAGGTGCAGCAGGCGATCACCGATCAGGACGCCAGCTCCGCGCCGCCCCAGGTCGACGTGGGCGGCTTCCCGTTCCTCACCCAGGTCGTCGACGGCCGGTACGAGCGGATCTCCATCGTGCTGACCGACGTGCAGGGGTCGGTGGAGGGCAACGCGGTCAGCCTGCCCCGGCTCGACGTGGACGCCCGCAACGTGCGCGCCCCGCTGGACACCATCCGCTCCGGGCAGGGCGAGGTGGTGGCCGAGACGGTGGCGGGCACCGGCACGGTCACCTACGACAGCCTGGCCAAGCTGCTGGACCGGCCGGGGCTCAAGCTCGGTGAGCAGAACGGCAAGCTCGCCGTCACCGCGCCTGTCGACATCCTCGGCCAGAAGCTCACCGTCACCGGCACCGCCGACGTCACCGTGGCCGACGGTGGCAAGGTGTCGCTGAAGTTCAGCGACCTCAACGCCCAGGGGCTGCCGGCGGTGCCGCTGGCCCGGACCCTGCTGAACAACTACGCCCGGGGCATCTCGGTCGACGTGCCACTGCCGTCGCTGCCGTTCCAGCTCAACGTGCGCAAGGTCGAGCCGCGCCCGGAGGGGCTCGCGGTGACCGCCGACGCGAAGGACGTCCCGATCAACTCGCCGAGCTGAGTCACCGCTCAGTTGTGGACGCGGACCCGCCCGGCGCTGCCCGCCAGGTGGGCCCGCGTCCCGCATGTTGGTCGTGAGCTGGCACTCTCCGGGACGGCTGGTAGGCTCCGAGCCCATGGGGACGCACCTCACCAAACGGCGCGCGGTCGACCTGTGCCGCGTGGCCACCTGCCTGTGTCGCTCCGTCATCTGACGGCGGGGCTGTCTCCGGCCGCTTAGCGGCCACCGCACTCAGGGTCCTCCGACCTTCGGTGCCAACCCTCCGAAACGCCCGGCAGCGGCGCCGTCGCACGAACCCGTGATCCGTTCCTCTTTGGGTCCTGCGCATGGTGCGACATCACCGATCTCCACCACCCGCGCTGGCTCACCACCCATCCTCACCAGGGAGTGATCTGATGAGTCGCGACACCGCACTCGTCTCGGCCGAATGGGCCGAGAAGAACCTCGGCGCCCCGGGCGTCGTCTTCGTCGAGGTCGACGAGGACACCTCGGCCTACGACACCGGCCACATCGCCGGCGCCATCAAGCTCGACTGGAAGACCGACCTCCAGGACCCGATCCGCCGGGACTTCGTCAACAAGGCCCAGTTCGAGGCGCTGCTCTCCGAGCGGGGCATCGGCAACGACGACGTGGTGGTCCTCTACGGCGGCAACAACAACTGGTTCGCCGCGTACGCGTACTGGTACTTCAAGCTCTACGGCCACCGCGACGTCAAGCTGCTCGACGGCGGTCGCAAGAAGTGGGAGCTGGACGCCCGCCCGCTGGTCACCGACGCGGTCACCCGCCCGGCCACCCAGTACGTCGCGAGCGAGCCGGACACCTCGATCCGGGCGTTCCGCGACGAGGTCGTCGCCGCGATCGGCACCAAGAACCTGGTCGACGTGCGCAGCCCCGACGAGTTCGCCGGTCGGCTGCTGGCCCCTGCCCACCTGCCGCAGGAGCAGGCCCAGCGGGCCGGTCACATCCCCACCGCGATCAGCGTGCCCTGGTCCAAGGCGGCCAACGAGGACGGCACCTTCAAGTCCGACGACGAGCTGCGCAAGATCTACGCCGACGCCGGGCTGGACGACGGCAAGGAGACCATCGCGTACTGCCGGATCGGCGAGCGCTCCTCGCACACCTGGTTCGTCCTGCAGGAGCTGCTCGGCCACACCAACGTCAAGAACTACGACGGTTCCTGGACCGAGTACGGCTCGCTGGTCGGCGTGCCGGTGGCCCTCGGCGACGAGCCCGGGGAGGCCTGAGCCATGACCGCTCCCACCGCCGCCGGCTGCGCCGCGCCGGACCAGTCCGCGCCCCTGCCGGCCAGCCTGGACCTGGAGAAGGAAACCGTCATCACCGGCCAGGTGCTGGCCGAGTCGGGCGACGTCGTGCCCGGCGCGTACGTCCGGCTGCTCGACTCGACGGGTGAATTCACCGCCGAGGTCGTCACCTCCCCGGCCGGGCAGTTCCGGTTCTTCGCCGCGCCGGGCAACTGGACCCTGCGGGCGCTGTCCCGGCACGGCAACGGCGACACCGCCGTGACCGCCAACCGGGGCGTCAACGAGGTCACCGTCACGGTGGCCTGACCCACGCTCACGATCGGCCCGGGGCCGGTCACCCCACCCGGGGTGACCGGCCCCGAGCCGTCGCACCCTCGGCGGCCCGCCCGACAACCGGATGTCCGCGCCCGGCAGGCGCGAGGGTGCCCGCTGCCCGGCAGCCCGCCCGGCCGTCGCCCGGCCGGCGGCGTCACGAGGTGCAGCCGCCCTGGTGGTCGACCCGCCGGACGCAGCGTCGACGCCCACCGAGCCGCCTGTCGCAGAAGACCTGATGCTGTGGCTCCGACCCGCCCTCTTCGGAAACCGTCGTCTCGCCGAGCACCAGCTCCGGCAGGAACGCCAGCGACCGGCCGATCGCGCTGGCCAGCAGCGTCGCCGCCGGCAGGTCGTCGGCAGCGACAGTCAGGTGTACGACGAACCGCTCGCGCTCGGTCGCGGCGGTCACACCCGCACCACCCGGGGCGCGAACCGGGACTGCCAGTCGTGCAGCGCACCCTTGATCCGCGCGTTCTCCTCCCGGGTACGGGCCAGCTCGGCGTGCAGCACCGCCAGCTCGTCGGCGATCCGGTGCAGGAACCCGTCCACCTCGGCCGGGTCCAACCCGTGCCGGGACCGCCGGAACCGCTGCTGCCGCACCTGGCTCGTGCAGAGCGGCCGGTGCGCCACCGGGCGGTTCTGGTACCCCACCGGTTGGTACCGGTGCGCCACGGGTTGATGGTGGTGGGCCGCCGGCCCGTGGTGCCCGGTGTTCTGCCGCCCCGGCGGCCCGGACGGTTGGACAGGACGGTTGCCGGTCCGGTTGCTCGCGGGATGTCTGGCCGGGGCTTGGTTGGCCGGGAGCCGGTTGGTGACCCGGTGCCGGGCGGACGGCCGCTCTGCTGCCCCAGGCTGCTCGGCTGTCTTGGGCCGGTCGTTTGTCACGGGCCGGTCGGTGGCCGTCGACCGGTTCCGGCGGAACAGCCGGAGGAACCTGCACACGATGGGGACCACCTCTCCGCAGGGGCAGCGGGGATCGTGCTGCCGTGAAAGGTGGCCGGGGCAGGTGGCTTCCCTTCCACTGCACCCGCCCCGGCCGGGGAGAGCCCTGCTCGTTGCCACGCGAGGAGCGCTCGCCGACCAACTTATTTGAGGAACTTGAAAGAGTCAACGACCGGTTGCAATGCGTAGTTGCATGCCGTGATGAGAGCGTGATCGAATCGCGGGTGCCACGCGAGGAGTGCCATGCCTGCGACCCCGGACTACATCCGGATCTCCGACGAGATCGTCGCCGACGTCAGGTCGGGTAAGTACAAGCCGGGAGACAAGCTGCCCTCGATCACCGAGCAGTGCAGCCGGTTCAATGTCAGTCCGTCGACGATCAACCTGGTCAACGTGCGGCTGGAGGCGCTCGGAGTGATCAGCCGCCACCAGGGCAAGGGCATCTACATCACCGACCCGGCGACCTGGTTGCGTAAGCCCTGACCTGAATCTGATGGCGCTCTGCCGCTGCCTGTGCGCCGCTGAGTGACCGGTCCTCGGTGACTGCCCGGTGCCGGTACCGGTACCGGTGCTCAGGACAGGGTCACTGCTGCCCTGCTGCCTCACCCTCACTGATCCCGACCGGGAACGCTGTCCCCGGAGACGGGTATGCCTGTGGGTCATAAATATGACCCACAGGCATACCCGGTTCAGAGCATGGTGTGGCTCCCCGAGCCGGTGGAGAGGTCGGTCCCCGGCGGCCGAAGCTCGTCGGGGCAGCACGGTCAACACGTGGTCAGTGATGTAGCGGTATCGGAGCGGGCGGATACCGCTACATCGGCCCAAAGGAGTTGATCACGGCAGACGCCGCCCCACGGGGCGGGGCGGCCCACGGGGTGGGGCGGCCGGAGGGGTGGGCGGCCCGGGGGAGGTGGCGGTGGCCGCCGACCCGGGAGGGGGCGACGGCCACCGTCAATGCGGTCAGCCGGTCACAGGCCGGATGCCCGGACGCCCGCGCAGGTCGACGTCGGGGTCAGCCCGAAGTTGAGCGTCCCGACGATGCCCGCTTCCACGACGGTGCGCTGGACCTGGGGCACCCAACCGTCCTTGGCCACGATCACCTCGTACCTACCCTTGGGCAGCCACCAGGCGTAGCGACCCTGGGCGTCGGCGGTGAGCGTGGTGCCGGTGGTCGAGCCGACCAGGTTCAGCCGGATCGTCGCCGGGACGCCGACGGTCTGGCCGCCGCAGGTCACCCCGGTCACCGTGCCCTGGATCTTGCCCCAGTTGTTCGGCGGCGAGACGTTCATCTCGACACCGACCGACGACACCGGGTACGGCGTGTTCGAGGTGAGCCCCAGCTCACCCGAGTACGCCCCGGGCTGGAGCACCCCGGCCGCCGCCGTGGCGGTCAGCGTGACGGTGACCGTCTGGGACGCCCCCGGGGCGAGCGTGAAGCTGGTCGGTGCGGTCGACAGCCACGGCAGGTCACTGGCGTCCGAGCAGCCCTCCAGCCCGCCGAGCCGTTCGCTGTCCGCCGAGCCGACGAACGAGCTGGGCGAACCACCGATCTTGTACGCCCCGCAGGCGGCGGCACCCCGGTACCTGCTGAACTGGGCGTTCGGCAGGTTCTTCCAGGCCCCGGCGACCGGGTCGAAGCCGAGCGTCCGGTTGGTGACCGACGTCGAGCCACCGGTCACCCCGCCGGCCAGCACCAGCATGCCGCCGGCCGACGCGTACTGGGAGCCCCACAGGTCGACCGGGAGGTTCGGCAGCGGGCTCCAGGAGTCCGACGCCGGCTCGTACCGCCAGGTGTCGGTGTACTCGTCGGCGGCGACCCCGCCCGCGCAGTACACCTGGCTGCCGATCCCGCCGCAGGACACCCAGGAGACCGGGTGCGGGTACGCCGCGCCGGTGCGGAAGGTGCCGGTACGCGGGTCGAAGACCACCAGCTTGTTGCTCTCCGTGCAGGTGCTGTCGACGCAGCCGCCGACCAGGTACACCTTGCCCCCGGCCACGGCGGTGCCGGCCGCTGCGGCAGGTGCCGGGTTGACCGCCCCGGCCAGGGTGCTCCACGAACCGCTGGCCGGGTCGAAGACGTCCACCGACGGCTCCATGCCGTCGCCCGCGCCCCAGCCGCCGATCACGTACAGCTTGCCGCTGATGCCCACGGCGGACGGCTTGGAACGGGCGTGCGGCAGGTCGGGCAGCGCCGTCCAGACGCCGGTGGCCGGATCGAACACCCAGGCCTTGCGCTCGTTGCCGGTGTCGCCACCGCCGCCGACCGAGTAGACCTTGCCGTCCAGGTTGGCCGCCGCGTTGTCGTAGATCGCGGCGGGCAGGTTGGTGATCCGGGCCCACGCGTCGTCGGCCTGCGGCGCGGCGTCGGCGTTCCCGCCGCCGTACCGGGCACCGGTACGCCCGGTGCTGATCCCCTTGACCACCTGCTCCCGCAGCGGCGCGCCGCCGGTGGACAACACCTCGAACCCGCCACCACGTTCCAGCAGTTCCACGGTCGCCGGGGCGGAACCCGTGTTGCGGACCGTCACCTTGGCGGTGCGGGTGCTGCCGTACGGCTGGTGGGCCTCGATCGTGGTGGTGCTGACGGTGAGCCGCCCCGCGGCCAGGGCCAGGTCGGCCCGGCGGGTGCTGTCGGCCACCACCGTCACCTGCTGGGTGACCGGGGTGTACGGCGGCTTGGCGGCGGTGAACGGGTGGGTGCCGGTCAGCCCCGAGAAGAGGTGGTAGAAGCCGTCCGGCAGGTTCGGGTCGTCCGGGGTGGCCGCCGAGACGGCCGTGTCGGTGGGCCGGTCCACGCTGGTCACCGTCACCCCGTTGACCGCCGCGCCGGTGTTGCGGTCGGTGGTGTTGCCGACCACCAGGCCACCGGGCACGGGTGTGCAGTCCCGGTTGACCAGCTGGACGTCGTCCACCTGCCACCACCAGGCGAAGGTGCCCTTGAACCGGAAGCGCACCAGCGCCTGCGCCGCACCGGCCGCCGGGGTCAACGGCACCTCCTCGACCCGGGGGCCGCGCCGGCTGGCGGTCTGGTGCCAGACGTTCGTCCAGCTCGCCCCGGCGTCGGTGGAGACGTCCACGTCGGCGGTGTCGCTGATCCCGACGGCCCGCCAGTCACTGCGGAAACGCAGCAGCGGCGCGGCCGAGGCGGTCAGGTCGACCGGCGGGGCGATCAGGTCGGTGTCCTGGGTGTTGCCGGTGCCGAGCTTGTCGCTGTCGATGATCGCGAACCCGCCGGTGCCGCCGGTCAGGTTGCCCCGCGCGCCCGGGTCGTTGAAGACCCAGCCGCCCTTCTCGGTGCGGTTGCGCACCGACCAGCCCTCCGGTGCGGTGGTGCCGTCGAAGCTCTGCGACAGCAGCGGCGCGCTGAGGCTGCCGGTGTAGCCGGCGGCGACACAGGCCGCCTCGACCGGGACGGGGACGTCGGCCGTGGTGGCCGTCGACCCGACGGTCAGGTCCTTCGTCACCGTCCGGTAGCCCGGGTACTTCGCGGTGACGGTCAGCTTGTAGTCGGTGTTGCCGGCCACGGTGAACGAGTACCGGCCGGTCACCGGGTCGGTGAAGACGGGTCCGCCGGGGCGGCCGGCGACCTCGATCGTGGCGTACAGCGGCCAGCCGTGCCCGGAGCCGTCGGTGACCCGGCCGGAGACGGTGACCGTCGGCGTGGCCGTCAGGGCGAAGTCGCGGGTGACCGAGCCGTCCTCCGGGACGGTCACGGTGCCGGTCGCCGTGCGGAAGCCGTACGCGGAGACGGTCAGCGTGGTCTCGCCGGCCGGCACGGTCAGCGAGTACCTGCCGTCGGCGCCGGTGGTGACGCTGCGCGCGCCCGTGGCGACGGTGGCACCCGCCACCGGGTCGCCGGTCGCCTCGTCGGTGACCCGGCCGCCGACCTGGCCCACCGGACCGCGCGGGGCCTGCCGGACCGCCTCGTACGCGTTGAGCCGACCCTCACCGAAGACGTTGTTGTCGGCGGCGGTGCCCCCGCAGGTGGTCGCGTCGACGTCGGTCGCGGTGCGGTCGAGCAGCTCCTCGGTGCCGGTGATGTCCCCGCGCAGGCTGGGCGCGGCCGACCAGATCAGGGCGATCGTGCCGGCGACGTGCGGGGCGGCCATCGAGGTGCCGTTGAACGACGCGTACCCGTTACCGGGGACGCTGGAGCGTACGTTGCTGCCGGGCGCGGCGATGTTCGGCTTCAGCCCGGCCGGGTCGGTGGCGTCACCCCGGCCGGAGAAGCTGGAGATGGCGTTGTTCACGTCGTACGAGCCGACCGCGTACGCGTTGGGGTTGTCACCGGGGGAGCCGGCGCTGCCACAGGCCGGGCCGTCGTTGCCGGCGGAGAAGACCGGGAACATCCCGGCGGCCCGCCAGGCGGCCACGGTCTGCTGGTACCACGGGTCGCCGCCGTCGCCGCCCCAGGAGTTGTTGACGATGTCAGGGCGCAGGTCGGGGCGGGGGTTCTGGCCGTTGAGGTCGGTCGGGGCGAGCACCCACTGGCCGGCGGCCAGCAGCGAGGCGTCCGAGCAGTTGTTGGACTCGCAGCCCTTGGCGGCGATCCACTTCGCGCCCGGGGCGACCCCCACCTGGTTGGCGGACCCGTCGGTGCCGACCATGGTGCCCATGGTGTGGGTGCCGTGGTCGTTGTTGTCGCAGGGGGCGTCCTGCGGGCAGATGCCGGCCGGGTCGTACCAGTCGTAGTTATGGTCGAACGTCCCGCCACCGAGGTTGCCCCGGTAGGAGTTGACCAGCGCGGGGTGGTCGAACTGCACGCCGCTGTCGATGTTGGCGACGACCAGGCCCTCACCCCGGTCGCCGAACTCGTCCCAGACGCGGGGTGCGCCGATGTTGGTCAGCCCCCACTCGACGGCGTCGGTGCCGGACCGGGCGGCGGTGCTGCGGACCGGACGGATCAGCGGGTAGCTGCGGGTCGCGGCGATCCGCTCGACCTCGGGCCGGGCGGCGATCGTGTCCAGCAGCGCCCGGTCCCCGGTCACCCGCAGCGCGTTGGCGATCCAGTAGGCGGTGTAGGTGGCCTTCCGGTCGTCCAGCACCGTCCGCAGGTCATGCTGGGTCCGTTCGGCGGTGGTGGTGAGCAGCCGGTGCACCTCGGCGGCACGGGCGTCCGGGCTGCGCAGCCGGGCCGCCTGCCCGAGCGGGGCATGTTCGCGCAGGTAGACCAGGAAGGTCTCGGTGCCGTCGGCGAGCCCGTCGAGGACCTGCCGCTCCACGGTGGCCCGGGGTGCGGCCGGTGCGGCCCCGGCGGGTAGTGCGGGCTGGGCGGTGAGGCCCAGGAGTCCGGCCGCGAGCGCGGCCACCAATCGCCACCGGGACGGTCGTCCGGTCGGTCGTCTGAGCACGCTGTTCCTCCCCACGTCGTCGGGCCCGATCGGTTCGGGCCCGGCCGCGTGTGCCGGGGTCGCGGCCACGCGGAGCGGCTGAGGAGGTGGCCGGTGTCGGGTGCTGCGTGGGCCCCCACGGCCGCTGTGCATCATGCTCAGCCGGAGAACCAAGCTGATCAATGGATCGGGTCGGTCAGTATTCGGTCAGTAACCGGGCGCCACGCTGACCGCTAGGCTGACGGCAGGCCGCGCCGGCCCCCGTCGTGGGCAGACGGGCCCGCCGGGCAGCGGGCGGCGGGTGCGGTCCTGGGGAGGACGGGTGACCGGTGTCGACATCCCTTTCGTGGTCTGTGTCAGCGCTGACGTCGCGGTCCGGGAGCGGGTGGTCCGCCGGCTCGACGACCTCGGCCCGGTGGTGATCTGCGCCGACCTGGCCGAGCTGCGCGCGATGCTCTTCCCCGGCCCACCGGTGCCGGCCCCCGCGCCCCCGCCGGAGCAGGTCCCGGTGCGCTGCGGCGATCTCGTCGTCGACCCGCCCCGCCACCTGGTCACCTGGCGGGGGGAGCCGCTGGCGCTGACCCGGCTGGAACGGGAGCTGCTGGCCCGGCTGGCCGGCGACCCGGGGGCGGTCTGGAGCTACGAACGGATCTTCGGCTCGGTCTGGGGCGGCACCTGGCTGGGCGACGCGGCCATCCTGCACTCGGCGGTCAAGCGGTTGCGCCGCAAGCTGCGCGAGGTGGCCGGCGGCCCACAGGTGCAGACCGTACGCGGCGTCGGCTACCGGCTCGCCGTACCGCGCGGCTGACCCCGGGCACCGGCGGGTGGGCCGGCGGCGGGGGCGTGACACGATGGCCCGGTGAACGGTGCCGTCCAGCAGGGGTACGCCCCACCGCCCGGTCCGTCCGCGTCGCGCCGCCGGCTGGCGTGGCTGTTGGCCGTGACGGTGGCCTGGGCGGTGGTGGTGGGCGGGCTCACCTGGTGGTCGGCCCGGCACGACCCGCCGACTGTCAAGGAGCAGCGCACCCTCGCCGACGCCGGCCCGGTGGTCGACCGGGCGCTCGGTGAACTGGTCGCGGCGGTCGTCGACGGTGCCTGGGCGCTGACCGCCCCCCAGGTCGAGCGTGGCTGCCGGATCACCCCGATGGCCGACGGCGCGACCCTGACCCGGGGGCTGGACGTGCTGGTCGCCGAGGGCGGCGAGCGGGCCCTGCTCGACCGGGTCGCCGACCGGCTGCCGGCCGACTGGCGGGCCGGGGTGCGGGCCGGCGCGTCGGGTCCCCGGCTGCGCGCCGACGCCGGGGAGTTCGTCGCCGTGCAGGGCCGGGTCACCAGCGGCGGCCGGGTCCGGTTCACCGCCGACACCGGGTGCCGCCCGGTCGGTGCCGGCTATCCGCAGCCGTCGGCGGCCCCCGCCGACCCCACGCTGGACGCCGCGCTGCGGGCGCTGGGCCGCCCGGCGCGGTCCGCCCCGGAACAGGTCACCGCGCCGTGCCCGGGTGGCGGCACCGCCCGTACCGTCGCCGTCTCGGCCGGCGACGCGCCGGTCGCGCTGACCGGCCTGCGTCCGCTGGCCGCCGGCTCCCCGGTGGCCGACCTGCCCGAGGTGTACGCCTACCGCAGCGGCCCGGCCACCGTCCTCGCCGACGGCACCGGCGCGCAGGTACGGCTCGCCGCCTCCACCGGCTGCCCCGGCTGACCCGCCAGGTCAGTGGCGGGGTACGTGCTCGCGTGGGGTACGACTGCGGCCCAGGGCGTCGACCCGACCCCACCGGCCCGGGATGTCCAACAGTTCGACCCGACCCATCCCCTCCGGCACCATCGGATCGATGATCAGGTGCTCACCCTGCGGTTCCAGACCGAGGAGCACCCGCAACAGCAGCAGCGGGGTGCCGGCCGACCAGGCCTGCGGGCTGCACGCCGTCGGATACTGCACCGGGTAGTCGGTGAGGGTGCGTTCGTAGCCCGCGAACGCCTCCGGTAGCCGTCCGTCGAAGAACCGGGAGGCGTCGAGCATCGCCTCGCAGATCCGCCCCGCCTCGTCCCGGAAGCCGTACCTGCTCAGGCCCCAGGCGATGAACGCGTTGTCGAACGGCCACACCGTGCCGACGTGGTAGCCGATCGGGTTGTAACGGCCCTCGTCGGTGGCCAGGGTGCGCACCCCCCAGCCGGAGTAGAGCCGGGGGCCGAGCAGGTGTTCGGCGATCCGGGCCGCCCGGGGCTCGTCGACGATGCCGCTCCACAGCAGGTGGCCGATGTTGGAGGTGAGCGAGTCGACGTGCCGGCCGTCCGGGTCCAGGGCGACGGCGAAGTACTCCTTCTCCGGAATCCAGAAGTCCCGGTTGAAGCGTTCCTTGAGCGCCGTCGCCTCCCGTTCGAGCCGGTCGGCGTACTCGGGGTCGTTCCAGAACAGCCGGGCCATCCGGGCGCCGCGCCGCTTGGCGTCGTAGGCGTACCCCTGGATCTCGCAGGTGGCCCGGGGGAAGCCGGGCAGCCGGCCGTCGGCGTAGGAGATGGCGTCCCACGAGTCCTTCCAGCACTGGTTCTCCAGGCCGGTCTCCGGGTTGCGGCTGCGGTACCAGACGTACCCGGTGCCGAGCAGGTCGCCGTAGGTGTCGATCCAGTGCAGGGCGGCGCGGGCGGCGAACTCCAGCCGTTTGACCAGCGCCGAGTCCCCGGTCCACCGCTCGTACTCGTCGAGCAGGATGAGGAACAGCGGGGTCGAGTCGGCGGCCCCGTAGTAGGGGGAGTGCGGCTGCTCCTCGAAACCGGCGGTCTCGCCGTACCGCAGCTCGTGCAGGATCTTGCCGGGTTCCTCGTCGCGGAAGTCGTCGAGCCGGTAGCCCTGGAGCCCGGCCAGCATCAGGATCGTCGGCGGCACCAGCTCGGGAAGGAACGGCAGCACCTGCAACGAGGTGAGCATGCTGTCCCGCCCGAACAGGGTCATGAACCAGGGCAGACCGGCCGCGAGCAGCCGTACGCCCAACGTGATCGACTCGTACCGGAGCGCGGCCAGGTCGTGCAGGCTCTGCCGGTACGCCCCGGCGAGCGGCTCGCAGTCGCAGCCGAGTTGGGGCGCGCGGGCGACCAGCTCCTCCTGCTCGTCGCGGATGACCGACGGCCCGCGTACCGCCCCGAGCGCGGTGATCGCCCGGACGTCCTCGTCCCGCGCGCCGTGGATGATCGGCGTCACGGTCAGCCGGGTGCTCCACTCGCAGTGCGCGGCGACGGTGATCGACCAGGTCATCCCGGCCTGGTCGACGCGGGCGTCGGTGCTGCTGGTGATCGTCGCCTCGCGGTGGAACGCCTCCCGCCGGTAGCTCAGCCGCAGGGTGTTGTCCCCGGCGACCGCGCTGGTCCGGCCCTTCTTCGGCTGCTGGTGCTTGATCTCGAAGAGGTCGGCGAAGTCGGAGCCCATCTCCAGCCGCAGGTCGAAGCGCATCTCCCGGCCGGAGTGGTTGAGCACGGTGAGTTCCTCGGTGAAGTTCCCGCCGATCGACCGGGTGCGGATCATCGACACCTTGGCGTCGAGGTAGTGCGTCGGCTCGCCCGGGACGAGGAAGAACCGGGTCTGGTAGGAGTGCGCGTCGTCGACCGAGAGGGCGTGCAGCCGCTCGCCGTCGAGGGTGAGCAGCCAGGTGGACAGGAACCGGGTGTCGAACGAGAACAGCCCGGTCGGGAAGTCGAACGACGGTTCGACGTCGCCGCGCCCGTCGCAGACCAGGAAGGTGTTGCCGTCGAGGATGCTGACCCGCTGCTGCATCACGCCCGCCCGGTCTGCTCACGGGCGGTCTCCCGGGGGTCGCGTACCCCGGGCGGGGTGGGGAAGAACTGCCGGAACACCAGGAACAGCATCACGTTGCCGCTGAACGTGGACTCGTTGCGCAGCACCGCCGCGACGCCCTGGGCGCGTCCGGTGACCAGCCGTTCGAAGAGGTCGGCGCTGCTGCTCCAGACGGCGTCCGCCGGGCCGCTGGCCCGTTCCACCACCGCCCGGCCGGGGCTGATCCGCACCAGCCAGTGGTCGGTGTGGTCGTCGTCGACCAGGTCGATCTGGAGCGTTCCGGTGACCGGGGCACGCAGCACCGCCGGGGCACGCGCCGGCAGTGCCGCGAAGAACTCGTCCGTCGCCCGACTCACCTACGCATGGTAGGCAAAATGCCTACAGACAGGTGCAACATCGGCACCGCCCGGTGGGGCCGGTGCGGCCGGGTCAGTAGACCAGCGCCTGCGCGCCCTCGGCCATCGCCTCCTCGACGAAGACCGCCGCGCCGGCGATCCGGACGCCGGGCAGCACGTCGTCGGGGCCGATGTCCCGGCGGGCGGCGCACTGCGTGCAGGCGGTGACCTGGCCGGTGGCGAGGATGACGTCCAGCAGGTCGGTCAGCGGCGCCGAATGCGGCAGGGTGAACTGCCCGGCCCGACCGGGCACGGCGAACCAGGTGGACTCGCCGGTCAGCCAGAGCGACACGGTCACCCCGGCGGCGGCGGCCGTGGCGGCGACCGTGAACGCCTGCGCGCACCGCTCCGGGGCGTCCGCTCCGGCGGTGGCCTTGACGACGAGAGTGCGGCCCATGGGGCCCAGCATAGGATGACCATGATGGTTACCGAGATCGGGTTCGTCAGCCTGCTGGTCGCCGGCCTGGGCGCGCTCGCCGGTGGCCTGGTCTACCTGGCCGTACGCCTGTCGAGAGGTAAGTGGTGACAACCGAGGAGAACCGGTGAGCGACGAGAACCCCCTTCAGCCGCCGTGGTTGAACGCGCCGCCGGTCGAGGAGTACCCGTACCAGGAGAGCCACGACCTGCGGGTCGGTCCGAAGCTGCACCCGTCGCTGGACGGGCTGCTGCCGTACGTCGGGGTGTGGCGGGGTCGCGGGCGGGGCGGTTTCCCCACCATCGAGGACTTCGACTACGCCCAGGAGATCCGGATCAGCCACGACGGCCGGCCGTTCCTGTTCTACGAGTCGCGGGCCTGGCTGCTCGACGACGAGAGCCGTCCGGTCCGGCCGGCCGGGCGTGAGGTGGGCTGGTGGCGTCCGGTGCTGGACGGCGAGCGGGTCACCGACGAGCTGGAGGCGCTGATGACCTCGCCGACCGGGATCATGGAGCTGCACATCGGCCGGCGCACCGGTACGCAGATCGAGTTCGCCACCGACGCGGTGGTGCGTACGGCCACCGCCAAGGAGGTGACGGCGGGCGCCCGGCTCTTCGGCATCGTGGAGGGGGCGCTGCTCTACGCCCAGGAGATGGCGGGCATGGGCCACAGCCTCTCCCCGCACCTGTCCGCCCGGCTGATCCGGGTGGCCGGCTGACGTTGATCGACTCAGGGGCGCCGATGTTGCGGCGTCCGCGAGCGGAGATACCGCAACGTCGGCCCCGTCGTGTCGATCACGCGAAGCCCAGCAGCCCCCGGAGGCGGGGGGTGTGCGGGGAGGCCGGGCGGGGCTCGCCGTCGAGGGCCCTGACCTCGACCAGGCCGCGTACCGACGAGGTCAGCCAGATTCCGGCGGCGGCGTGCAGCCCGGCCGGGGTGACCATCCGCTCGGCGGGGGTCAGGCCCAGCCCGGTCACGTGGTCGAGCAGCCAGCCGCAGGTGGTGCCGGGCAGGATGCCGGTGCGGTCGGCCGGGACGGTGCACAGGGTGTCGCCGTCCAGCCAGACGACGTTCGCGCCCGGAGCCTCCAGCACGTAGCCGTCGGTCGAGACCCAGAGCACGTCGTCCACGCCGGTCCGGGCGGCCCAGCGGCGCGCGGCGCTGTTGGTGGCGTACGAGATGGACTTGATGCCCGTCGGCAGCCAGGACAGTTCGGGGCGACCCGTGGCCGGCACCCCGAGGGGCAGGGTGGCGACGGTGACCCCGGCGTGGCGCAGCCGCTTCGCGGCGGCCGGCACCTCGGCCAGGGTGGCGTAGACGGTGGGCAGCCCGCCACCCTCCGGCCCCCGGGTGCAGACCAGGCGCAACGCGCCCTCGACCCCGTCGGGCCAGCCGTCGACGAGGGCGTCCAGCAGGTCCACCAGGGCCGCGTCGGGCGGCAGCGGGAGTTCCAGGGCGGCGGCTCCGGCGCGCAGCCGGGCCAGGTGTTCGGTCCGCAGCCAGGGGCGTCCGCCGCGCAGGTGCATGGTCTCGAACAGCCCGTCGCCGCGCAGCGTACCCAGGTCGTCCCCGCGCAGCACCGCCTTCGTCACGGGGACGACGCCCCGGCCGAGCACGGCGATCCTCGATGCCACCACGACCGCCGAGCCTAGCGGCGGCACGACGTGGCCGGGCGCGGGCCGCCGGCCGAACTATGATCGGACGGTGTCCGAATCCTCGCTGGCGGAAATGCTCCGCTCCCGCGGGTTGCGGCTGACGGCGCAGCGGCAACTGGTCCTCCAAGCCGTGCTCGACCTGGGTCACGCCACACCGGAGCAGGTGCACACCGCGGTCCGTGAGGTGGCCGCCGGGGTCAACATCACCACCATCTACCGGACGCTGGAGCTGCTGGAACGGCTCGGCCTGGTGACCCACACCCACCTGTCGCACGGTTCGCCGACCTACCACGCGGCGGGTGAGCACCAGCACATCCACCTGGTCTGCCGCGAGTGCGGCGCGGTCGACGAGATCGATCCGGAGCTGATGCGCCCGCTGGCCGACCAGCTCGCCACCGGGCGGGGCTTCCGGGTGGACATCGGGCACGTGGCGCTCTTCGGCGTCTGCCACAACTGCGAGGACGGGGAATCGACATGATCGACATCGGGGGAGCGGTCGCCGTCGAGGCGATCGACGAGGCCAGCCGGGACCAGCCGGACGCCGAGCACCGGGCGGCCGGGGTGCGGGGTGTCGCCGCGCACTACGGCGACCCGCTGCGCGAGCAGCGCACCCTGGCCACCGGGGTCGGTCTGGTGGACCGCTCGCACCGGGGGGTCGTGGCCGTCTCCGGCCCGGAGCGGATCGGTTGGCTGCACACCCTGACCAGTCAGCACCTCGCCGCGCTCGGCCCGTGGCAGGGCACCGAGCTGCTGGTGCTCAGCCCGCACGGGCACGTCGAGCAGCACGCCATGGTCACCGAGGACGGTACGACCACCTGGCTGGACACCGAACCGGGGATGACCGCCGGCCTGCTGACGTACCTGGAGAAGATGCGGTTCTTCAGCCAGGTCGAGCCGCGCGACGCCACCGCCGACCACGCGCTGTTGTCGCTGGTCGGGCCGCAGGCCACCGACGCCGTCACCACGCTGGGCGTGACCGGGCTGGCCGCACCCGAGGTGCTCGCGGTGCCGGGCCCGAAGTTCCGCTCCGGCGAGCTGCCCCCCCGCCCCACCGTCCGCTACGACGTGCAGCCGCTGACCGGTGGCGGGTGGGCCCGACGGGTCCCGCTCGGGGTGGACCTGCTGGTGCCCCGGCCGGCCCTGGACGGGGTCGTCGCCGAGCTGCGTGCCGCCGGGGTGCCGGCGGCCGGGCTGTGGGCGTACGAAGCGGTGCGGGTGGCCGCCCGGCAGCCCCGGGTCGGGGTGGACACCGACCACCGGACCATCCCCGCCGAGGTGGGACTGATCGCCCCGGCGGTGCACCTCGACAAGGGCTGCTACCGGGGTCAGGAGACGGTCGCCCGGGTGCACAACCTGGGCCGGCCGCCGCGTCGGCTCGTCCTGCTGCACCTGGACGGGGTGACCACCGACCAGCTTCCGGTGGCGGGCACCCCGGTCACCCTGGACGGCCGGACGGTCGGCTTCGTCGGTACCGCCGTGCACCACTTCGAGCTGGGTCAGGTCGCGCTGGCCGTGGTCAAGCGCAACCTCGCCGACGACGCCCGGCTGTCGGTGGGCGACACCGCCGCCGCCGTCGACCCGGAGTAGCCGACCCGGCGACAAGGATGCCCATCTGCTGCCGCAGGGACGGGAAGTTCTTCGCGTAACTGCCTGCGAGCGTGCGGTTCTTCCTGTCCCGGCCCGGCTGCGGCATCGACCTCAGGCGGCCTGGGCGGTTACCATCGCCGGCATGACGACAGGGACGTTGATCACGGTTGCCCCGACCGGCGCGGAGTCGGCCAAGGCGGAGGTGCCGGCGCTGCCGGTGACCCTCGACGAGTTGCTGCTCACCGCCAAGGAGTGCGAGGCGCTCGGCGCTTCCGTGATCCACGTCCACATCCGGGACGACAAGGCCCGTCCCACCCTCGACCAGGGGCGGCTGCGGGAGACGGTGGCGGCGCTGCGCGAGGGCACCGACCTGATCGTGCAGCTCTCCTCCGGCGGCGCGGTGACCGACCCGGAGGCCGACCGGCTGGCCGTGCTGGACGCCGCCCCGGACATGGCCTCCTGCACCATGGGCACTGTCAACTTCGGCGACGACGTCTTCCTCAACCGGTGGGAGTTCATCGTCGACCTGCACACCCGGATGCAGGAACGCGGCATCCTCCCCGAGTACGAGATCTTCGACCTCGGTCACCTCGCCGCCCTGTCCCGCCTGCTCGACCGGTACGGCCTGCCGCACGGCGGGCACGTGCACGTCGATTTCGTGATGGGGGTGCCGGGCGGGATGCCGGGCACCACGGCCACCCTGGTCGCCGCCCAGCAGATGTTGCGTGACCTGCCGGCGGGCACCACCTTCTCGGCCACCGGCGTCGGTCGCAGCACCATCCCGGTGATGCTGGCCTCGCTGTCCACCGGCGGTCACCTCCGGGTCGGTATGGAGGACACCGTGACGTACGCCAAGGGCCGCCCGGTGGAGTCCAACATGCAGCTCGTCGCCCGCGCGGTCGGCTTCGCGCAGCTCGCCCAGCGTCCGCCGCTGACCACCACCGAGGCCCGTCGGCTGCTCGGCCGGTAGCCGCCGGCCCGGCGGGGGCGGTCAGGCGTCGGTAAGTCATGCCCGGCCCGGCGCTCCGTACCCCCGTGGCAGACGTCGCAGGTCACCCGGGTGCCGGGCGCGTCGGCCCGCGTCGGTACCTTCCCAGGGTGACCAAGACGTACGAGGGTGGCGGGCCGCTCGCCGAGGTGGTCCGGTCGGGGTTCGTGGAGGGCGTGCACCGGGGCTCGGTGGTGGTGCTCGACGCCGCCGGCGCACCGGTGGCCGGCGCCGGGGACGGCACCTCGCCGATCTTCCCCCGGTCGGCCAGCAAGCCGTTGCAGACGCTCGGCATGCTCCGGGCCGGGCTGGCGGCGACCGACCCGGCCGACGTCGCGCTCGTCTCGGCGAGCCACGCCGGTGAGGAGTTCCACCTGGCCCGGGTGGCGGCGCTGCTGCGCTCCGCCGGTCTCGACCCGGACGCCCTGCACTGCCCGCCCGACCTGCCGTTCGGCGAGGCCGCCCGGGAGGCCGTGCTCCGGGCCGGCGGTGGCCCGAGCCGGCTGGCGATGAACTGCTCCGGCAAGCACGCCGGGATGCTGTCGACCTGCCTGGCCGCCGGCTGGCCGCTGGACGGGTACTGGCGGCCGGAGCACCCGTTGCAGCGGCGGCTGACCGCCACCATCGAGGAGTTCACCGGCGAGCGGGCGGCGGCGGTCGGCGTGGACGGCTGCGGTGCGCCGGTGCTGGCGGTCTCGCTGACCGGGCTGGCGCGGGCGTTCCTGCGGTTGGTGACCGCCGGGCCGGGCTCCCCGGAGCGTACCGTCGCGGACGCGATGCGGACGCATCCGGAGCTGGTCGGCGGCACCGGGGCGGACGACACCCGGCTGATGCGGGGCGTGCCGGGGATGCTGGCGAAGATCGGCGCGGAGGGCGTGATCGCCGCCGCGCTGCCGGGCGTCGGCGCGGTCGCCGTCAAGATCGACGACGGGGCCACCCGGGCCCGGATGCCGGTGCTGGTCTCCGGGCTGCGCCGGCTCGGCGTGCAGGCCCCCGTGCTGACCGAGTACGCCGAACTGCCCCTGCTGGGTGGTGGTCTGCCCGTCGGCGCGGTCCGTCCCGTCTGGTGACCCGCTCCCACATCCTCACTGTCAGAGGAGGAAGGCGCGCAGGGCGTCGGCCACCGGGGTCGGGCGTTCCAGCGGGACCAGGTGGGCGGCGTCGGGGACGTCGGGGAGGCGGCGGGCGTCCGGTGCCTCGGCGGCGATCCGGTCGGCCAGCCGGATGATGTCCGGAATATCGACGGCACCGGCGGTGACCAGCACCGGCATGCTCAGTTCACCGAGCCGGTCGATGGCGGGCGGGTCGAGTTCGACGACGTCCACCGCGCTCAGCGCCTGCTCGGCGGCGAGGGCCCGCCGGTCGGACTCCTCGGCGAAGGCGACGAGCGCCGGGTCCAGATCCTCGGGTCGCCGGTACGGCCCGACCACCCAGAACCGCACCTCACCGGCCGCGCTCGCCGCGAGATCCTCCTCGTCGACCTCGCCGACGAGGGTGTCCCACAACTCCTCGGTCTGCTCCGACCACTCGTGCCCGGAGACGGCGGTGCCGAACAGCGCCAGCGCCGACACCCGTTGCGGGTACGCCAGCGCGGTGTCGATCGCCACCGCCCCGCCGAACGAGCAGCCGACCAGGGCGGCCCGTGTGATGCCGAGCGCGTCCAGCACCGCTCGGACGTCGTCATGGTGGGCGAAGGACTCCGGCGGCAGCGCGGACTCCCCGTAGCCGCGCAGATCCAGGCAGATCACCCGGAACCGGTCGGCGAGGGCGTCCCGGACGGCGTGCCACATCCGCCGGTCGGCGATCCCCGCGTGCAGCAGGAGCACCGGGCTGCCGCTGCCCGCCTCGTCGTACCCCAGGGTGGTGCCGTTGACGGCGATGTTCGTGGTCACGCCGTGCAAGGTACGGACCGGGCATCCGGTGTCGCAACGCGGTTTCTGTTAGCTCGCTAACTCTGGCTAGCGTTTTGCTTGCTGGAGCTAGCAGTGCGGACTACGGTTGGGGCATGGCCGCACCCAAGGATCTACCCGACGTCGGCGGATTCATCCGTGACCTGCGGCGGAACGCCAAGATCTCACTCCGCCAACTCGCCGAGCAGGCGGGGGTGAGCAACCCCTACCTCAGCCAGATCGAGCGGGGCCTGCGCAAGCCCAGCGCCGAGGTGCTCCAGCAGCTCGCCAGCGCGCTGCGGGTCTCCACCCCGGCGATGTACCTGCGGGCCGGGCTGCTCGACGACAAGGAGGGTCAGGGGGTGCTCGCCGCCATCGCGGTCGACCCCGACCTCACGATGGCCCAGAAACAGTCCCTCAGCCAGATCTACGAGACCTTCCGCCGGGAGAACACCCGGCTCGCCGAGGCCGAGGCCGCCGCCAACCCGTCCGTCGAGGACGAGCCGGTGGCCCCGGGCGGGCCCACCGGAGCACCCGACGGACCGGCCACCGCCACCGCACCGGACCCGTCCGCTGCGGGCCGGACCGTCACCGACGAGACCGCCGTCACCGATCGGACCGCCGTCACCGACGAGAGCGTCGCGGCGGCCGTCACCGACAGGGCCGCCGTCACGGACCAGCCGCTCGTCACCGACGGGGCGGCCGTCACGGATCAGCCGGTGGTCACCGACCGGACCGCCGCCGTGGCGGACCGGCCGGACACGCCGGCCCCGACGGGCCGCCCGTCCGCGCCGGCCGTGCCGACCGGGGCGGCAGCCGGGATCACCCCGGCGGCCACCGGCCCGGTCACCCCGGAGGGCACCCCGACCGAAGCCGTCCTGGAATCGGTCGCCCGCACCGAGGCGGGCACCGCCCCCGCCCCGACCGGAGCGGGCAGCGCCGGGACGGCACCGCACTCCCCGGACACCGCGCCCATTACCGGCACCCGCGCCGACCGGGCGGATGCCGCACCCACGACCAGCACCAGCAGGGCCGCCGGAGCGGCCGAGGAGGAGTTGTCATGACCCAGCCGAAGACCAACCGCATCCCTGCCCCGCTCTACGCCGCCGCCGGCGCCGGAGAGCTGGCCTACCAGCAGCTGCGCAAGTTGCCCACCGTCGCGACCGAGCTGGGCAACCGGGTCGTCGCCGACGGCACCAAGGTCGTCGCCGAGCTGGGCGGCAGGGCCGTCGTCACCGGGGTCGAGCTGCGGCAGAAGGCCACCGAGACCTTCCGTACCGCCAACCTGACCGCCACCGGCCTGCGCGAGCGGGTCGCCCCGACCGAGCTGAACCTGGACAAGCTCCGCGCCGAGCTGAACCTGGACAAGCTCCGCACCGAACTGGACCTGGACAAGCTCCGGGCCGAGCTGGACCTCGACCGGCTGCGCGGTGCCGCCACCCGCAACGCCGCCGTCGTGGTCGCCGGGGCGCAGGCGGCCCAGGAGCGCGCGCTGGCCGCGTACGGCGCGTTGGTCGCCCGGGGTGAGCGGGTGGTCGGTGCCGGGGTGCTGGAGGCCGCCGACACCGTCAACGCCGACATCGAGGCGACCGACGCCACCGTGCGTACCGGGACCACGGCGGACACCACGACCGGCCCGGTGGACACCGTGACCACCGGCCCCTCGGACACCGTGACCACGAGCCCCTTGGACACCGCGACCACCAGCCCCTCGGGCGGGGCCGCCGCCGACCACGCGCCGACCCCGGCGGACGTGGCCGAGGTCGTCGAGGCCAAGCCGGCCGCCGCCAAGACCACCCGGACCCGGGTCAGCAAGGCCGCCAAGGCCACCAAGCCGGCGGCGACCGGGTCGACCGCGACCGGTACGCCGGCGAAGCCGAAGACCACGAAGCGGACCCGCCCGGCCGCCGAGTGACCGTCGCCGACACCGGCCCCGGGGGCGTCCTGACGGACGTTTCCGGGGCCGTCGGCATATGCTGGCCGACATGGCCATCGCCGCGCCGATCTTCGTGTTCCACCTCGTCTACGTGATCGACCTGGTCCTGCTCGTGTTCGCACTGGCGGTGCAGGGCATCTCGCTGGTGCACGCGTTCACCCAGCGTTCGGACGCCTTCCCGGCGATCGGGACCCTCCCCAAGGGTGGCTGGATCGCCATCCTGGCCGTCTGCATGCTGCTCACCCTGCTCGGTTTCGGCGCGCTGAGCATCTTCGGGCTGATCGGCATCGCGGCCGGTCTGATCTACCTGCTCGACGTCCGGGTGGGGCTGCGTGACCTGCACGACGGCAAAGGGTTCTGGTGAGGGGTTTCCGCTGGCCGCCACCACCGGACGGCGGGCCCCGCACCTGGGGCCCGGGGCCCGGGGCGCCGCGTACCGGGCGACCCGCCCTGCCGGAGCCGGAGACCGAGCTGGTCGCCACCCCGCACGACGTGCACCTGGAACGGCTGGTGACCGGTGTCGGTGACCCGGTCACCGTGTTCGCGCACGGGTTCGGCAACGGCATCGCCACCACCCGTCCGTTCGGCAGCGCGGTAGCCGGCCGCCGGGTCTTCTTCCAGTTCCGGGGGCACGGCCGCTCCGACGCGCCGCCCGGCCCGTGGAGCTACCTCGACCTGGCCCGTGACCTGCGGGCGGTGGCGGATCTCAGCGGTGCCACCCGGGCGTTCGGGGCGAGCCTCGGCGCGGGCGCGCTGTGCCGGCTGCTGGCCGAGAGCCCGGACCGGTTCGAGAAGCTGGTCTTCCTGCTCCCCGCCGTCCTCGACCGGCCGCGCGGCCCGATCGCCCAGCAGCGGCTGGCCGACCTGCTGGAGGCGGTGTCCGGCGGCGACGCCTCGGCGGTGGCGGACGTGGTCGCCCTGGAGCTGCCGCCGTCGGTCCGCAACACCCCGGCCGGCTGGGCCTACCTGCGCCAGCGGCTCGACCAGTTGCTCCGCGACGGGCTCGCCACCGGCCTGGCCGACCTGCCGGAGCAGTCCCCGCTGGCCGACCTCGCCGCCCTGGCCGGGGTGACCGCCCCGGCCCTGGTGATCGGCTGCGTCGGCGACGACCTGCACCCGACCCACATCGCCGCCGAGCTGGCCGACGCGTTGCCGCAGGCGACCCTGCACGTCTACGACCGCCCCGGGTTCGCCTGGACCGACCGCGCCGACCTGCGGGACCGGATCTCCACCTTCCTCAACGACTGACGTCGGCGTCCGCCGTCGGCAGGTGGGCGGCGCGGACGGCACGCAACCAGCGTTCCACGGTGGCCTCGTCGGGCCGGTCGGGCAGCGGGGTGCGGAGCCGGTCGAAGTCCCGCTCCGCCTCGGCGACCAGTGCTTCCGCCTCGGTGAGCGCGCCGCCCGCGACCCGCTCACCGAACGCCCGGAACCACTGCGGGTCCGCCAGCCGGATCTCCAGCACGCCGGTGGCGTAGAGGGTCCGCCCCTGGTGCAGCAGCCGGGCCAGGTGCCGGGCGTGCTTGGCGCAGCGGCGTCGACCGCCCACCGTCGCGTCGCGGGTGGTCAGCTTGCGGAACTGCTGGCTCGCGTACCCGAGGTAGGCGTCGCGGACGCGCGGTGCGCTGAGGAACGCCGACCGGACGGCGATCAGGCGGTCGCCGAGTTCGGTGCGGGTCTCGTAGCAGTCGTCGGGCAGCCAGATCAGCTCGGTGGCCGTCGGGTTGCCGCTCAACGCCAGCCGGGCGTACTTGCCGGCCTCGTGCAGGGTGACGTCCGGGTCGGTGGTGACCACCGACTCCCGGGGCGGCCGCAGGCCGTGGAAGGCGACCGTCGGGGCGGCGAAGACGCCGATCCGGTCGACGTCCGAGCCGGGGCCGGCCAGCCCGTAGGCGACCGAACCGACGATCCCGGAGAGCAGCAGGTGCATGCCGGGAGCATGCCGGATCGAACCGGCACGCGAAACCGGACTTCGGTTGTCAGGTATCACTGCCACCCTCGACGGTATGACGACGACACCGTTGGAGGGAAAGGTCGCGCTGGTGGCCGGCGCGACCCGGGGCGCGGGCCGGCAGATCGCCATCCAGCTCGGCGCGGCCGGGGCGACGGTCTACGCCACCGGCCGCAGCAGCCGGGCCGGCCGCTCCGAGCTGGACCGTCCCGAGACCATCGAGGAGACCGCCGAGCTGGTCACCGCCGCCGGGGGCACCGGCATCGCGGTCCGGGTCGACCACCTGGTGCCCGAGCAGGTACGCGACCTGGTGGCCCGGATCGACGCCGAACAGGGCCGGCTCGACGTGCTGGTCAACGACGTGTGGGGGGCCGACCCGCTGATCACCTGGGACAAGCCGGTCTGGGAGCAGCCGCTGGACGCCGGGTTCCACACCCTGCGCCTGGCGGTGGACACCCACATCGTCACCAGCCACTTCGCGCTGCCGCTGCTGATCCGTCGCCCCGGCGGGCTGGTCGTCGAGATCGGCGACGGCACCCGGGCGTACAACGACACGCACTACCGGCTGTCCGTCTTCTACGACCTGGCGAAGGTGTCAGTGACCCGGCTCGCGTACAGCTGGGGGCACGAGCTGGCGCCACACGGGTGCACCGCCGTCGCGCTCACCCCCGGCTGGATCAGGTCCGAGGCGATGCTGGAGCACTTCGGGGTGACCGAGGAGACCTGGCGCGACGGCGCGGCGAAGGACCCGCACTTCGTGATCTCGGAGACGCCGGCCTTCGTCGGGCGCGCGGTCGTCGCCCTGGCCGCCGACGCCGACCGGGCCCGCTGGAACCAGGCGTCCGTCTCGGCCGGCGAACTGGCCCGGGTGTACGGCTTCACCGACCTCGATGGCAGCCGGCCGGACGCCTTCCGCTACCTCAGCGAGGTGGTCGAGGCGGACCGGCCCGCCGACCCCACCGGCTACCGCTGATCCGGGGGAACGGGGGCGACGCCGTAGAGGGCGGCTGAGCGGGCCGCCGCGTCGACCAGACGGGCCCGCAACTCCGGCGGGTCGAGCACCTCCGCCTCCGGGCCGAAGGCGAGCAACTGGGCGTACGCCACCTCGACGGACTCGACGGGCAGCCGGGTCACCACCCACCCCTGCCCGTCGGGTGCCCCGGCGGCGGCCAGCGCCTCCTCGTACGCGAAGGGGATGTCGGCGAGGAAACGCAGCCGGCGCAGGCCGACCGGGCTGACCCGCACGGTGACCCGCTCGGCGAGCATGCCCCGCAGGAACGCCTCGGCCTGCTCCCGCCAGTAGCCGCCCAGGTCGAAACCGTCGTCGCGGACGAACGTCGCCGGGTCGGGCACGACGTCGACCACCCGGTCCACCCGGTAGGTACGCATCGCGTCACCGACCCGACCGACGAGATACCAGGTGCCGCTCTTGAGCACCAGCCCGTACGGCTCGACCCGGCGGGTCACCTCCCGTTCGCCACGCCGGTACCGCAGCACCACCACCCCGTCCCGCCACACCGCGCGGGCCAGCTCGGTCAGCCAGCGGGGCGGGGTGGACTCCCGGAACCAGCCGGGTACGTCCAGGTGGAACCGTTGCCCGGTGCGGGCCGGGGCGTCGCGCAGGCTCGGCGGCAACGCGGCGAGCACCTTCAGCTCGGCGGACGCCACCGCGTCGGCCAGCCCCAGGTCACCGGCGGGGCCGGGAAGCCCGGCGAGGAAGAGCGCCTCCGCCTCGTCGCGGGTCAGCCCGGTCAGCCGGGTCCGGTAGCCGCCGAGCAGCCGGTACCCGCCGGCCCGTCCCCGGTCGGCGTAGACCGGCACCCCGGCGGCGGACAACGCCAGCACGTCCCGGTAGACGGTCCGCTCGGACACCTCCAGCTCGCGGGAGAGTTCGGCGGCGGTCATCGTCTCCCGGGCCTGCAACAGCAGCACCAGGGAGATCAACCGGGACGCCCGCACCCCTGCATCCTGCCGGCCCGACCCGGCGCGCGACGCCACCGGGTGTCCGGTGGCGATGGTGTACGGCCGATAGGCTCTGCGGTCGTGAACGGACCCCGTACGATCGCCGCGCCGGTGACCGGTGCCACCCGTCGCTTCTTCGGCGGCGTGGGCCTGCTCCTGCGCGGCCTCGGCCTGTACGTCCGCAGCCCGGGGCTGATGCTGCTGGGCGTGGTGCCGGCGCTGCTGTCCGCCGCGCTCTTCGTCGCCGCGTTCGCCACCCTGATCTACTTCGTGGACGAGTTGGCGGCGTGGGTGACCCCGTTCGCCGACGACTGGTCGGACACCCCGCGCAGCCTGGTCCGGGTGATCGCCGGGTTGGCCTTCCTCGGGCTCGGCGGGCTGCTCACCGTGGTCGGGTTCACCGCGGTCACCCTGGTCATCGGCGACCCGTTCTACGAGAAGATCTCCGAGCGGGTGGAGGACCGCCTCGGCGGCACCCCCGGCGCGGTGGAGGTGCCGTTCGGGGCGTCGTTGCGGCGCAGCATCGTCGACTCGCTCCGGCTGATCGGGCTCTCGGTGCTGTTCGGCATCCCGCTGTTCCTGGCCGGTTTCATCCCGGTGGTCGGGCAGACCGTGGTGCCGGTGGTCGGCGCGGCGGTGGGTGGTTGGCTGCTCGCCGTGGAGCTGGTCGGTGCGCCGTTCTCCCGGCGCGGGCTGCGGCTGCCGGACCGGCGGGCCCGGCTGAAGGCGGACCGGGCCACCTCGCTCGGCTTCGGCGTGGCGGTCTTCCTGTGCTTCCTGATCCCGCTCGGTGCGGTGCTGGTGATGCCGGCCGCCGTCGCCGGGGCGGCGCTGCTCGCCCGCCGCTCACTGGGCCAGCACATCGAGGAGGGCTGACGTGGAGGTGACCCTGGTCCAGGGGGACATCACCGCCCAGCGGGTCGACGTGATCGTCAACGCGGCCAACTCGTCGCTGCTCGGCGGCGGAGGCGTCGACGGGGCGATCCACCGCCGGGGCGGGCCGGCGATCCTGGCGGAGTGCCGGGCGCTGCGCGCCTCGCGGTACGGCCGTGGCCTGCCCACCGGCCAGGCGGTCGCCACCACCGCCGGTGACCTGCCGGCCCGCTGGGTGGTGCACACCGTCGGCCCGGTGTACTCCGCCACCGAGGACCGGGCCGCCCTGCTGCGTGACTGCTTCGCCAACAGCCTCGCCGTCGCCGACGGCCTGGGCGCGACCACCGTCGCGTTCCCGTTGATCTCCGCCGGCGTCTACGGCTGGCCGCCCGACGACGCCGTACGCCAGGCGCTGGCCGTGTTGCGCCCGGCGACCCCGACCCACGTGACCGGGGCCCGCCTGGTGCTTTTCGACGCCGGTACCCACGCGGTCGCCACCCGCGTCCTCGCCGAGGGCTGATCGTCGCCCTCGGTCGGCATCCGGCCGGACCGGGCGGTCCGACGTTCCCGCAGACCGGGTGGTCCGGCCGGGCTCGCTGTCAGGGCAGGTCGCGCAGGCAGGACCAGGCGGAGGCCACCGGCCGGTAGCCGAGGCGGGTGTTGACCGCCAGCATCGGCGCGTTGGCCTCGTCGTTGGAGGTGTAGGCCGTGCGTACCCCGCGACCGGCGGCCCGGTGCAGCGCGGCCTGCTTGGTCAGCCGGGCCAGTCCCCGCCCCCGGTACTCCGGCCTGGTCGCGGTGAAGTCGGACCACATCCGGTCGCCGTCCCGCTTGACCAGGCTCAGCGCGACCAGCGTGCCGTCGACCTCGGCCACCGTCCCGGCCTCCAGGTCCAGTCCCGGGTTGTCCCAGCACTCCGAACGCCACAGGGAGTAGCTGGTCGCGTCCACCGGCACGTCGCCCGGCTCGCCCACCGCGGCGGCGGCGTCGAGGAGGTGGACCTGGTACGGGTCGAGCCCGGTGAGCGGGAGCAGCCGTACCCCGGCGGGCGGCTCGGGCATCGGCGGGGCCGGGTGCAGGTCGAGCGCCGAGTAGCGCAGCTCCCGGCTGGGGGTGAACCCGTGCCGGTGGGCGTACGGCAGCGAGCCGGTCTGCACCCAGGTGCGCACCCGGCGGACCCGCAGTGCGGCCAGATGGTCCAGCGCGGCGGTGAGCAGCGCGGTGCCGACGCCCCGGCCCCGGTGCTCCGGGTGCACGTGCAGCGTGGAGACGTCCCCGAAGTCGGGTACGGAGGTGTGCGCGTTCCGGTAGGCCGAGGCCCAGCCGACGATCAGGCCGTCCGCCTCGGCCACCCAGGCCGTCCAGTCCTCCTCGGGCGGCGGCTGGGCGATCATCTGCCGGGTCGACGCGACGCCCCGCACCAGGTACGGATGGACCAGCGACCGCAGCGCCACCACCCCCGGCGCGTCGTCCGGCCGGGCGGTGCGGATGCGCCACCCCGCTCCCGGTCGGCTCAGTGGCCTGGCGGAGTGGGCGTGGGCGGGTGGGACAGGGGGCCGGCGCTGTTCGGCGGTGCCGGTCGGCTGAGTGGTGCCGGTTGGCTCGGTGGTGCCGCTCGGTGCGGGCGGCGATGCGGCGGCGTCAGGCATGCCCGCGAGCGTAGGCACGGGCCGGTGTCGCCGGCCACGGCTTTTCCGCACCCGCCCCGTTCGTTGCTCTGAGTGACGGCACCCTCGGCTCGACCCTGCTGATTCGCCAGACTGTCGATGGTCAACCGTCGGGTGCGGTCAGGCGGACTGCCTGATCACCAGCTCGGTCGGCAGCACCACTGCCCGCTCCACCTCGGCACCGTCGGCCAGGGCCAGCAGCAGCCGGGTCATCTTCCGGCCCAGCTCGACGATCGGCTGCCGCACGGTGGTCAGCGGCGGCTCGGTGTAGGCGGCCGTCTCGATGTCGTCGAAGCCGATCACCGCGACGTCGTCCGGCACCCGCCGGCCCGCCTCGTGCAGCGCCCGCAGGGCGGCGTGCGCCATCAGGTCGGAGGCGGCGAACACCGCGTCCAGATCGGGGTACGCGGCGAGCAGTCGCCGCATCGCGATGGTCCCCGACTCGCGGGTGAAGTCGCCGTACTCGATCATCTGCGGCAGGCCGGCGGCGACCACGGTGTCGCGGTAGCCGGCGAGCCGTTCGATGCCGGCGACCATGTCCTGCGGGCCGGCGATGGTGGCGATCCGACGACGGCCGTTGTCGATCAGGTAACGGGTCGCCCTGGCGACCCCACCGATGTGGTCCACGTCGATGTAGGGCACGTCGGCGGCGTCCAGCGGCCGGCCGCTGCACACCACCGGGATGCCCAACCGGGCGAGCCGGCCGGGCAGCGGGTCCTCCCCGTGCAGCGAGGCGAAGAGCACCCCGTCGACGTGCCGGCCGGTGGTGTAGCGGGCCACCCGGTCGTGTCCGGCGGGCGAGCCGGCGAGCATCAGCACGAGCTGCTTGTCGGCGGCCTCCAGCTCCTGGGCCGCGCCCCGGATGAGCCCGGGGAAGACCTGGTCGTCGGAGAAGACCCGGGTGGCCGCCTCCGGCAGCACCAGGGCGACCGAGTCGGTCCGCTGGGTGACCAGGCTGCGGGCGGCCAGGTTCGGCACGTACCCCAGCTCGGCCACCGCCCGGCGGACGGCCTCCTGGATCGGCTCGGCGACCGTGGTGGAGCCGTTCACCACCCGGGAGACCGTCGCCCGGGACACGCCGGCCTGCCGGGCGACCGCCTCCAGGGTGGGCCGTTGTGCCGCCGTCATACCCGCCACCACCACCTCGTCACAGCCCGTTCCGGGAGATCACCTCCTGGTACCACCGGGCGCTCGACTTCGGGGTGCGCCGCTGGTTCAGATAGTCGACGTGGACGATCCCGAACCGCTTCCGATAGCCCTCGGCCCACTCGAAGTTGTCCAGCAACGACCATACGAGATAGCCGCGCAGGTCGACTCCGCGGGAGATGGCCTCGTGCGCGGCCCGTAGGTGCCCGTCCAGGTAGGCGATCCGGTCGGCGTCGTGGATCCGGCCCGCCGCGTCGGCCGCCGGGCTGCTGCCGTCGTCGGGGAACGCGCCACCGTTCTCGGTGATCATCAGCGGGAGCCCCGGGTAGTCGTTGGCGAGCCGCACCAGCAGCCGGGTCAGCCCGGCCGGCTCGATCTGCCAGCCCATGTCGGACACCGGGCCGGTGGCGGGCAGGAACTCCACCGCCCCCTCGGTGCCCGGGTAGGCGCTGCTGCCCGCCCCGTCCGGGCGGCCCGCGACGTAGGTGGGCGAGTAGTAGTTGATGCCGAGCAGGTCCAGCGGCGCGGCGATGATCTTCTCGTCGCCGTCCCGGACGAACGTGGGCTCCACCATCCGGGCGACATGTTCGAGCACGTCGGCCGGGTAGCCGGCGCCGGTCAGCGGGTCCAGGAAGATCCGGTTCTGCAGGCCGTCGACGAGACGTACCGCGGCGGCGTCGGCGGCGCTGCCCGGGTCGGCCGGCGCGACGTCCGCCGGGTTGAGGGTGATCCCGACCGTCCGCGCGCCGGCCGCCCGCAGCGCCCGTGCCGCCAGACCGTGCCCCAGCAGCAGATGGTGTACGGCCCGGAACGCCGCCCCCGCGTCCTGCACGCCGGGGGCGTGCACCCCGTTGCCGTACCCGAGGTAGGCCGAGCACCACGGCTCGTTGAGCGTCGTCCAGGTGCGGATGCGGTCACCGAGCCGGGCGTGCACCGCCAGGGCGTAGTCGGCGAAGTGCTCGGCGGTCTCCCGGCTGGCCCAGCCGCCCCGGTCCTGCAACGTCTGCGGCAGGTCCCAGTGGTAGAGCGTGACGATCGGGTCGATGCCCCGGTCGAGCAGCGCGTCGGTCAACCGGTCGTAGAAGTCCAGGCCGCGCGGGTTGACCGGGCCGGTGCCGTCCGGCCTGATCCGGGGCCAGGCCACCGAGAACCGGTACGCGGCCAGCCCCAGCTCGGCCATCAGCGCCACGTCGTCGGCGTACCGGTGGTAGTGGTCGCAGGCGACGTCGCCGGTGTGCCCGGCGAACACCTTGCCCAGCGTACGGCTGAAGGTGTCCCAGATGGACTCGCCGCGCCCGTCGTCGCGGGCCGCGCCCTCGATCTGGTACGCGGCGGTCGCCGCGCCCCACACGAAGCCCTCCGGAAATCGAACCTCATTCACGCTTTGACCGCACCTTCCATGATGCCGCCGATGATCTGGCGGCCGAACACGACGAACACCAGCAGCAGCGGCAGCGTCGCGATCGCCGTGCCGGTGAACACCTGCGACATGTCCTGGTAGTAACCGTCGGAGAGGGCCCGCAACGACAACTGCACGGTCGGGTTCTCCGGGTCGTTGAGCACAGCGTACGGCCAGAGGAAGTCGTTCCAGGTCGTCATGAACGTGAGCAGGCCGAGGACGGCGGCGGCCGGGCGCAGCGCGGGCAGCACCACGTTCCAGTAGATCCGCAGCGTGTGGCAGCCGTCGACCCGGGCGGCCTCGATCAGCTCGGTGCTGACCGCCTGGGCCGCGTACTGGCGCATCATGAACACGCCGAAGCCGGTGACCAGGGCCGGGACGATCACCGCCGGCAACCGGTCGTTCCAGTTCAGCTTGGTCATCAGCAGGTACAGCGGGATGACCCCGAGCTGGGTGGGCACCATCATGGTGGCGATGATGATCATGAGCAGCGCGTTGCGGCCCCGGAACCGCAGCTTGGCGAAGGCGAACCCGGCCAGGGTGGAGAAGAGCACCACCGAGCAGGTGACGCTGACCGCGACGATCGTCGAGTTGACCAGGCCGGTGAGGAAGTGCGCGTCGGGGTTGGCGAACAGCCGGGTGATGTTCGCGCCGAGGTTGCCACCGGGGGTGAGCGGTGGCGGCACCTGGCCCATCGCGTCGCTGCTGCGGCTGGCGACCACGAACATCCAGTAGATCGGGAAGATCGACAGCAGGGCGGTGAGCGTCAGCGCCGGGTAGGTGAGCCGGCCGGCCGACCGGATGCGGGTCATCGGTCCCCCTTGCGGGCGCCGCCGCCGAGCCGGCGCAGGATCAGTACGTTGATCGCCGCGACCACCGCGATCAGGGCGAAGAGCAGCCAGGCGACGGCCGAGCCGTAGCCGAAGTTGTAGTGCGGGGCGAAGGCGTTCTCGAACATGTACATGGTCATCGTCTGGGATTCGCGCAGCGGCCCGCCCCGGATCGCGTTGGTGCCGGAGTTGAACAGCCGGGGCTCGGTGAACAGTTGCAGTCCGCCGATGGTGGAGATGATCACCGCGAAGATGATCGTGGGTTTGAGCAGCGGCACGGTGATCGACCAGAACTGCCGGGCCCGGCCGGCCCCGTCGATCGAGGCGGACTCGTACAGGTCGCGGGGGATGGCCTGCATCGCGGCCAGGAAGATCAGCGCGTTGTAGCCGGTCCACCGCCAGTCGACCATGGCGGAGATCGCCGTCCAGGCGGCGAACCGGTTCGCCTTCCAGTCGATCGCGTCGACTCCGACGAGGTCGAGCAGCCAGTTGATCATGCCGAACTCGCGGCCGAAGAGCACCGCGAAGACGATCGCCACCGCCGCCGTCGAGGTGACGTTGGGCACCAGCACGGCCATCCGCCAGGTGGTCCGCGCCCGCAGCCGCCGGTTGAGCAGGTTGGCCAGCCAGAGGGCGGCGAGCAACTGCGGCACCGTGGAGATGACGAAGATGCCGAGGGTGTTCACCACCGAGTTCCAGAAGTCGGCGTCGGCCAGCAGTTGGGTGTAGTTCTGCGCGCCCACGAAGGCCGGGTCCACCCCCAACAGGTCCCAGTCGTGCAGCGACACCCAGAACGTGTACGCCAGCGGATAGAGCCCGAAGATCGCGAAGAGCAGGAAGAACGGCGTCACGTACAGGTAGGGCGAGTACCTGACGTCGAGCCGGGCCAACCGGTGCTCCCGCTCCGGCCGTCTGCTCCGGGTCCGTACCGCTCCCGGCGGCGGACCATTGACCTGAACAACCATCTCCCGTGCTCTTCCTCTCCTGGTCCCGGCCTGCTGCACCTGCCCGCCCGTCCGGGGCGGGGCCGTGACCCCGCCCCGGACGGCATTACTTGGCGGCGGCCTTGCGGGCGTTGGTGGTGGCGTCGGTCCAGCCCTGGGCGGGGTTGCGCTGACCCAGCTCGACGGTGCGCACGGCGTTCTCCACCTCGGTGCGGACGGCCTGGTTCTTGGGGCCCATGTAGACCGGCTTGAGGCTCTTCGCGCCGGCGGCGAAGATCTTGCCGACCGGGGCGTCGGAGAAGTACGCGTTCGTCGAGTTGACGATCGCCGGGTCGTCCAGCGCCTGCGGGGACGACGGCAGCGGCCCCTTCTCCTGGAACGCGCCGATCTGGCCCTTGGCGCTGGTCAGGAACTTGGCCAGTTCGATCGCCTCGGCCTGGTGCCGGCTCTGCTTCGGCACCGCCAGGTAGGAGCCGCCCCAGTTGCCGCCGCTGCCGGGCACCTGGGCGATGTCCCACTTGCCCTTGGCGTCCGGGCCGGCGTTGCCCTCGATCACCCCGGTCATCCAGGCCGGGCAGGCGATGGTGGCGAACTTGGCCTGCTTGAAGGCGGAGACCCACTCCTCGGACCAGGCCCCGTACCGGCCGGAGAGGCCGGAGTCGATGATGTCGACCGTGGTGTCGTACGCCTGGCGTACCGCCGGGTTGCTGTCGACCACCAGTTTGTCGGCGGTGTCGTAGTAGCTGTAGCCGGTGGTGTTGCCGGCGGTCTGCAACAGGATGGTGTTGAAGGTGTTGGTGGCGGCGTCCAGGAAGGCCGCGCCGGTGTTCTTCGCCTTGAACTGTTCGCCGACCCGCACGTAGTCGGCCCAGGTGGGCCAGAGCTTGGAGACGGCCTCCCGGTCGGTGGGCAGGCCGGCGGCGGCGAAGAGGTCCTTGCGGTAGCAGATCGCCATCCCGCCGACGTCGGTGCCCAGGCCGATGAGCTGCTTGCCGTCGGCGGTCAGCCCGCCGTTCCACTTCCACTCCAGGAAGTTGCCCCTGAGGTCGGCGGCGCTGTGGTCGAGCAGGTTGACGAAGTTCTGCGGGTTGGCCTTGTACTCGACGAGCAGCCCTTCCTCGATGGCGACCACGTCACCGGCGCCCTTGCCAGCGGCGAGCCACTGGGTGAGCTTGGGGGAGTACTCGTCGAGGTTGCCGCCGGTGCCCCGCTCGACGATCTTGATGCCGGGGTGGTCGGCCTCGTACTGCCGGTAGAGCTTCTCGTAGCCGAACTGGCCGAACACGTCGACGGTCAGCGTGACCGGTCCGCCGTCGGCGGCCTCGTCGTCGCCGCCGCAGGCGGTGGTGCCGAGCAGCGCGGTGGTGGCCACCAGGGCGATCGCCGCGAGGCGGCGGCGGGAAAAGACACCCATGGGTCGGACCCCTCTCAGGTCGGGTGGTGGGGTGTGGACCTGCGTATGAGCGGGCCGTACGGGTCGTCGGCCCGGATTCGATCTCGGTGAGAGAGCGCTCTCACGACAGGGTGGTGGGTCGATGGACTCCTGTCAAGAGAGCGCTCTCTCGCACCGTCGCCGGACCGCAGCGCCGACCGCCCGGGCTACGTGGGGGACGCTGGGAGCAACCGACCCCGAGCTACGCCGGGAACGCCGGGAGCGGCCGTCCCGGCGGGGACGGCCGCTCCTCGGTACGCGGCGTGCGGTGGCGGGCGGGCGTCAGCCGACGCGCAGGCCCTCCAGCAGGGAACGGTCCCCCACCACCGCGAGGGTGTCGAAGCTGACCCGGCCCCACAGCGCCAGCAGCAGATCGCTGGCCGAGCCGGTGACCTGCACCCGGGCGTGGTGGTCGTCGTGTCCGAAGACCGTCGCGGTGTCCAGCAGGGCCACCCCCTCGCCGCGCATCCGCAGGTACCAGTCCTGGGCGGCGTCGGTCGCGGTCAGGTGCACCACCCCCTGCCACTGCCCCGAACCGCTGCGCCGACCCGCCGGCAGCCAGGTGTCCAGCACCTCGCTGACCCCGTCGGTGGCGAGCTTCGCCTCGATCGGGTCACCGGCGGCGATGGCGAGCTGGGCGTCCCACCGGTGCACCGCCGTCTCGTGCGCCATCCGCCGCGGCCAGAACCCGGCCTTCTTCGGCTGCGGCGCCCAGTTCCACGCCGGGGCTTCCGGGTCGAGCGCGTCGAACAGGGTCATCAGCTGGTCGTACTGGTGCTGCCAGAGCTGGAGGGGGGACACCCCGGCGGGCAGCTCGGCGGTGTCGTCGCGGCGGGCCGGCTGTGCGGTGTCACCGGCACCGGCGACGGAGTGCACCCAGTGGTAGAGGCCGGCCAGGTGCACGGTCAGGTCCGCCACCGTCCACCCCGGGCAGGACAGCACGGGTGTCTCCGGCGGGGCCTCGGCGACGGCCGCGGCGAACGCCGGGCCGTCGACCCGGAGCGCTCCCAACCAGAAGTCCTTCGTAGCGTGCAGTCTGCTCATCGCAATCCTCCCCGGGGTGACCCGGCGACCAGTGGGTGCCGCGGCTACCCCTCAGCCTAGGGTGAAAGGCGTGTCAGACGTCTACGCCAAACCGACAACGGACGCGCAACCCGCCGATCCGGCCGCCCTGGCGGAATACACCACCCTGCGGCTCGGTGGTCCCGCGGCCCGCTGCGTGGCCGCCACCAGCGCCGACGAGATCGTCCACCGGGTCCGTGCGGCGCACCGGCGCGACGAGCCGGTGCTGGTCCTCGCCGGCGGCAGCAACGTGGTCGTCGGGGACGCCGGCTTCCCCGGCACCGTCGTGCTGATCCGGTCGCGGGGCTTCGACGTGGTCGCCGAGGACCCCGACACCGTCACCGTACGCGTCGAGGCCGGCGAACCCTGGGACGACCTCGTCGCCGCCACCGTCGGCAACGGCTGGTCCGGCCTGGAGTGCCTCTCCGGCATCCCCGGCTCGGCCGGCGCCACCCCCATCCAGAACGTCGGCGCGTACGGCCAGGAGGTCGCCGAACGGATCACCGGTGTCCAGGTGTACGACCGCGCCGAGGACCGGCTCGCCACCGTCGCCGCCGCGGACTGCGGCTTCGCGTACCGGGGGAGCATCTTCAAGTACAGCGACCGCTGGGTGGTGCTCTCGGTCGACTTCCGGCTGGACCGCTCGCCGCTGTCCGGGCCGGTCCGCTACGCCGAGCTGGCCCGTTCGCTCGGCGTCGAGGTCGGTGACCGGGTGCCGCTGGCCGCCGCCCGGGACACGGTGCTGACCCTGCGCGCCGGTAAGGGCATGGTGCTCGACCCGACCGACCCGGACACCTGGTCGGTCGGCTCGTTCTTCACCAACCCGGTGCTCGACCGGGCGGCGTACGACCTGCTGCGCGAGCGCTCCGCCGACGTCGGCGAACCCCCCTCCTGGCCCTGCCCGGGTGACCTGGTGAAGGTCAGCGCCGCCTGGCTGATCGACAAGGCGGGCTTCGCCAAGGGCCACCCCGGGCCGGGCGGCACCGCCATCTCGGGCAAGCACACCCTGGCCCTGACCAACCACAGCGGCACCGCCCGGACCGCCGACCTGATCGCCCTCGCCCGGGAGATCCGCGACGGCGTGCACACCCGCTTCGCCGTCCCTCTCCATCCCGAACCCGTCCTCATCAACTGCACCCTCTAGGTGGGTGGGTCAGGTGGGGGCGATGGTGGGCCAGGGGAGGGTCAGCTCGCCGTGACGCCAGCGGTGGGGCCGGTCGAGGACGGGCCAGCCGGTGGACCGGAGGGTGCCGACGGCGGTCAGCCACCGTTGGCGGGGGCCGAACGGAGCCAGCCCGGCGGCCGCCTGCCAGGCGTCGTCCAGGGCGCGGAGCAGGGCGTGGATACGTTCGCCCGGCACGTTGCGGTGGATCAGCGCCTTCGGCAGACGCTCGGCCAGCCGGGCCGGGCTCTCCAGCGTGGTCAGCCGGGCGGCCAGGGTCAGCGTCCGGGGGCCGGTGGAGTCGATCAGCAGCCAGCCGGCCAGCCGGCCCAACTCGTCGCAGGTGCCCTCGACCAGCACCCCGCCCGGGGCGAGCCGGTCGGTGACCGTCCGCCAGGCGTCGGCGACCTCACTCTCGTCGTACTGGCGGAGCACGTTGAACGCCCGGACCACGGTGGGCCGCAACCCGGCCAGTTCGAAGCCGCCCCGGGCGAACGTCAACCCCGGCGGGTCGGCGGCCGGCGCGGCGGCGGCCACCCGTACCGGATCGATCTCCAGCCCGACCACCCGGACGTCGGCGCGGACCCGGGCGGCCAGCCGGTCGCGCAGCTCGACGGCGGTGACCGGGGTGGCACCGTAACCGAGGTCCACCACCAGCGGGTCGGCGGCGGCCCGTAGCCGGTCGCCGCAGGTCTCGACGATCCAGTTGTCGACCCGGCGGAGCCGGTTCGGGTTCGTCGTCCCCCGGGTCACCAACCCCACCGGCCGCTGCCGACCCCGGTCAGCCATCCCGGGTCACGACCCGACCCGGTGCACCTTGTGCTGGGCGGCCTGGGCCAGCGGGCGGACCACCAGACGGTCCACGTTGACGTGGTGCGGGAGGGTGGCGCACCAGGCGACGCACTCGGCGACGTCGTCGGCGACCAGCGGCTGCGCCACCCCGGCGTAGGTGGCGTCGGCCTTCGCCGCGTCCCCGCCGAAGCGGTTCAGGCTGAACTCCTCCGTCCGGACCATCCCGGGGTCGATCTCGACCACCCGCACGGGCCGGCCGCACAGCTCCAGCCGCAGGGTGCCCGCCACGGCGGTCTGCGCGTGCTTGGCCGCGCTGTATCCGCCGCCGCCCTCGTAGACGGTGAAGCCGGCGGTGGACGAGACCACGACGACGGTGCCGGCACCGGAGCGTTCCAGGGCCGGCAGCAGGGCCTGGGTGACCCGCAGCGTGCCGAGCACGTTCACGTCGTACATCCACTGCCAGTCGGCGACCGAGCCGGTCTCCACCGGGTCCAGCCCACGCGCCCCGCCGGCGTTGTTGACCAGGACGGTGACCGGGCCGGGGGCGTCGGCGGCGGCGCGGGCCAGCCCGGCCACCGACTCGTCCGAGGTGACGTCGCAGGCCACTGCGGTGGCGCTGCCGCCGGCCGCCGCGATCTCGGCGACCAGACCGGCGAGCCGGTCGGTGCGGCGGGCGGCGGCGAGCACGTGGAAACCCTCGGCGGCGAGCCGGCGGGCGGTGGCCGCGCCGATCCCGCTGGACGCCCCGGTGACGATCGCGACAGAGGTCATCAGGCCATTCTCACCCCGGCGGCGTGACCGGCCGCTCCGGGCCCCGTGATGAGGTCCGTCACGCCCGCGACCCGGGGCGAGGCATTTCCGAAGCCCGATGGGGAAGATTGCATCCGGCGCGAAGGTTGTCCGAGGAGCGCCGGTCGTGCGGGACGGCATCAACCGTGACAGAAGGAGCGGACGTGGCGGATCAGCACACCGGTGTCGGTCGTCAGCGAGGTTCCCTGCCGTGGCCCCGGCCCCGCCGGATCGCCACCCTGTCGGTGCACACCTCACCGTTGCACCAACCGGGCACCGGCGACGCGGGCGGCATGAACGTCTACATCCTGGAGGTCGCCCGGCGGCTCGCCGAGGCGAACGTCGAGGTGGAGATCTTCACCCGGGCCACCTCCGGTGACCTGCCCCCGGTGGTGGAGATGGCCCCCGGGGTGCACGTCCGGCACGTCACCTCCGGCCCGCTGGAGGGGCTGACCAAGGAGGAGCTGCCCGGTCAGCTCTGTGCCTTCACCGCCGGGGTGCTGCGCGCCGAGGCGGCCCGCCCGCCTGGCCACTACGACCTGATCCACTCGCACTACTGGCTCTCCGGCCAGGTCGGCTGGCTGGCCAAGGAGCGCTGGGGGGTGCCGCTGGTGCACACCGCGCACACCCTGGCGAAGGTGAAGAACGCCCAGCTCGCCGCCGGTGACCGGCCGGAGCCGAAGGCCCGGGTGATCGGCGAGGAACAGGTGGTCGCCGAGGCCGACCGGCTGGTCGCGAACACCCGGGCGGAGGCCACCGACCTGATCGACAGGTACGCCGCCGACCCGGCCCGGGTGGTGGTCGTCGAACCGGGGGTGGACCTGGCACGGTTCCGGCCCGCCGCCGGGGACCGGGAGGTCGCCACCCGCGCCGCCCGTCGCCGGCTGGGCCTGCCCACCGACGGGTACGTCGTCGCGTTCGTCGGCCGGATCCAGCCGTTGAAGGCACCCGACGTGCTGGTCCGCGCGGTCGCCGCGTTGCGGGAACGCGACCCGGCCCTCGCCGACCAGGTGACCGTGGTGATCTGCGGCGGCCCGAGCGGCAGCGGCCTGGACCGGCCCACCTCCCTGATCGAGCTGGCCGGTTCGTTGGGGGTCGCCGACCGGGTGCGTTTCCTGCCACCGCGCACCGGGGACGACCTGCCCGCCCTCTACCGGGCGGCCGACCTGGTGGCGGTGCCCTCGCACAACGAGTCCTTCGGGCTGGTGGCCCTGGAGGCGCAGGCCTGCGGCACGCCGGTGGTCGCCGCCGCCGTGGGTGGCCTGGTCACCGCCGTCCGGGACCAGGTCAGCGGCGTGCTCGTGCACGGCCACGACCCGACCGACTGGGCCCGTACGCTGGCCCGGCTGCTGCCCGACCGGGCCGGCCGGGAGGCGCTGGGTCGGGGGGCGGCCCGGCACGCCCGCAGCTTCTCCTGGGAGCGCACCGTCTCCGGGCTGCTCGCCGTCTACGGCGAGGCGGTCACCGGGCACCGGGAGCGGCTGGCGGCCCGGCTGGCCGACGGTCCGGCGCTCACCGGCTCCTGGTGACCGGGTGCCCCGCCCCTCGTCGCCGGGTGGGGCGGCCACGGCGGCCGTAGAGTGGGGCCGATGAGCGCGAAGAGCGAGCTGGCGGCCCTGATCGAGGCGGTCTGCACCGAACGGGAACTGGACTGGGAAGCCACCGGCGAGGGCTCGTACGCGGTCACCCTGCCCGGCACCCACAAGCTCAAGACGATCTGCAACCTGATCGTCGGCGAGCACGCGTTGCGGGTCGAGGCGTTCGTGATGCGTCAGCCCGACGAGCGGCGCGAGGAGCTGTGGGCGTGGCTGCTGCAACGCAACGCCCGGATGTACGGGGTGGCGTTCTCGATCGACGCGGTCGGCGACGTCTACCTCACCGGGCGGGTCAACCCGTCCGCCGTCGACGCCGACGAGCTGGACCGGCTGCTCGGTGCGGTGCTCAGCTACGCCGACGAGTCCTTCGACACGATGCTGGAGATCGGGTTCGGCAGTTCCATCCGCCGGGAGTGGGAGTGGCGGGTCAAGCGCGGCGAGTCGACCGCGAACCTGGCCGCCTTCGCCCACCTGTTCACCCCGTCCGCCGGAGGTTCGGACCGGTCCTGACGGGTATGCCGCAGCGCTGCGGCGCGGCAGTGTGGGACCCGCCGCAGGCCGAGGACGGACTGTCGAGGAGCGTGTCATGGCTCAGCGGAACAGCTCAGGTCGCGGCGCGACGGCGACCGGGACCACGCGTCAGGCCGGCAACCGGACCCCGAACACGCCGGGCATCTCCGAGTCGGAGATCTCCCGGATGAGGGTCGACGAGATCCGGGGTCAGTTGCGTCGGCGGGGGGTCTCCGGGATCTCCGCGTTGCGTAAGCCGGAACTGGTGAAGGCGCTCGCGCGGGCGTTGCGCGCGGAGGGCCGGGCCGGCGGTGCCGCCCGCCGCAGCACCGGCCCGTCCGGCCGGGCGCCCGCCCGCCGGAGCACGGCCGGGGCCGCGAAGGCCAACCCGTCGCGTACGCGGGCGAAGGCGACGCCGGCGAAGGCCGCCCGTGCCACGGGCGTGCGCACCGGCCGGTCCACCTCCCGTTCGGTACGGTCCGCGCAGCTCATCACCTCTCCGGCGGACCGTCCGGAACGTCCCGGGCGCAGCCTGGTGACCACCAACCACCAGGTGATCCGGAACTGGGCCGCAGCCCGGGGCGCCAAGCCGGCGACCATCGCCGGCACCGAGCGCGACGGCCGGCCGGGGGTGCTCACCTTCGACCTGCCGGGCTACCGGGAGAGCCGCCGGTTGCGGGTGGTGACCTGGGACGACTGGTTCCGGACGTTCGACTCGCGCAAGCTGAACCTGATCTTCCAGGAGCAGTTGCGGGACGGCCGGCCGAGCAACTTCTTCCGGACCGAGTCACCCGATCGGGAAGACGGCTGAGACGTTTGGCGGAATGGCTGCCGGGTAGCCGCGTGTTGGCAGTCACGGAGCCCGGAACAGGAGCACCGGAGCGGGGACGGTCGGTGTTGTGACCGGCGAGACAGTGCTCGAAGGTTGAATCCGGAATCCGGGCGAACTAACTTTATTGCACCGCGTCACGCTCGGAAACGTTCGGGGGAGCGGCGGATCGATCAGATCCGTGCACCGAGCGGGACGCAATCGGGTGGGTCACACCGTTGGGGGACGGTGCCACCCGGGAACCGGCGGCGCGAGCGGGCGACGCTTACGGGGGTGAGGGTCGCCCGCCGCCGCCGGGCAGGCGGTACGAGCGCCCACCGCGACCATCGGTCGCCGGTGGGCGCTCTGCCGTTTACCGGCCTCTTGTGCCGTTTCGGCCCTGTGCGGCCGATCCGGAGAGTTCGACCCGAGCGTCGGGGTGTCGCAGCACCTGGTGGAAGCAATCCCGGGTGGTTCGGGCGGTGGGCGTACTCAGGCGGGGGTGCGGGCCGTGACCGGCTCGGCGGGTGCGGTCCGCACCTTAGCCTCGGCCGACTGCGGGGGCGGCCCGACGACGGTGACCGGCACGACGGGAACCTCGGGGCGGCGCAGGCTGGTCGCCCGGCGTTCCCGGGCCGGCCCGGAGAGCAGGTGGGCCAGCGCGGTCGCCACGCCGATCGCGGCGCAGCCCAGCCAGAGCGTGGCGTTGCCGGCGTGTTCACGCACCAGCCCGCCGAGCAGCGGGGCGACCGCCCCGGCCACCTGCCAGGACAGCGAGAAGACGCCCTGGTAGCGACCGCGCAGCTCGGCGGGGGAGAGTTCGGCGATCAGGGTGGCGTTGGACGGGGAGTTGAGCATCTCGCCGAGCGTCCAGATCAGCACGGTGAGCCCGAAGAACCAGGCGGCGTCGGCGAACGCGGTCAGCCCGAAGCCGACCCCCATCACCACCGAGGCGAGGGCGAGCACGTGCGACCGGCTCCGCCCCCGGATCAGCCGGGGGACGAAGAGTTGCCCCACCACGATCAGCACCCCGTTGAGCGCGATCACCGAGCCGTAGGTGGCGGGGGACAGGCCGGCGTCGCCCATCGCGATCGGCAGCATCGAGATGTGCTGGAGGAAGACCAGCGCGCCGAACAGGTTGAGCACGACGAAGCCCAGGAACACCCGGTCGGCGGCGATGGTGCGCAGCGCACCCACCCGGGGCGGGCCGCTCGTCGCGCCCTTGACGGCGCCGGTCGCCGGGGCGCGGCGGGTCTCGCCGACCTTGACGAAGATGATCAGCGCGGTGACCAGGGTGGTGGCCGCGTCGACCACGAACAGCAGCAGGTAGCCGGCCTCGGCGGCGAGGCCGGCGAGCACGGCGGCGCAGGCGAAGCCCAGGTTGATCGCCCAGTAGTTGAGCGAGAACGCGCGGAGCCGGTCCCGCTCCGGCACCACGTCGATCATCATGGCCCCGAAGGCCGGCCGGGCGGCCTCGGCGAACGTGCCGAGCAGCAGCGCGCCCACCGCGACCGCCCAGAGCGGCCGGGCGAAGCCGAGCGTGAGCATCATGGTGGCCGCGCCCAGGTGGGCGGTGAGCAGGGTGGGCCGCCGCCCCCACCGGTCGACCAGGGTGCCGCCCACGGTGGTGCCGACCGCGCCGCCGACCCCCCACAGGCCCATCACCAGGCCGGCCTGGGCGGCCGAGAAGTGGCGGGCCTGGGTCAGGTAGATGGCGAGGAAGACCAGCACGAACGAGCCGAGCCGGTTGATCAGGGTGCCCGTCCAGAGGTACCAGAAGGTCCTCGGTAGCCCACCTGTGGTCTCCCGGAACCAACCCCGCACCGTCCGCACGCCCGCGCCCCCGCTCAGGTAATGACCACTGTCCTTGAAGCGCCTTACAACCTAGTTCCGGGGGCGGACACCGGTCATCCGTTTTTCCACGTGGTGGTCGTCACCACCACCGCCCGCGTGTCCCCGGACGCGGTGCGGCAGGATGATCGGCATGACTGCGAGCGAGGGGTCCACCGTCGGGACGCTGGTCCTGCTGCGGCACGGCGAGAGCGACTGGAACGCGAAGAACCTCTTCACCGGCTGGGTCGACGTCGACCTGACCGCCAAGGGTGAGGCGGAGGCGCGCCGCGGCGGCGAGCTGCTGCGCGAGCACGACCTGCTGCCGGACGTGGTGCACACCAGCGTGATGCGCCGGGCGATCCGCACCGCCGAGCTGGCGCTGAACGCCGCCGACCGGCACTGGATCGCGGTGCGCCGGTCGTGGCGGCTCAACGAGCGGCACTACGGCGCCCTGCAGGGCAAGAACAAGAAGCAGACCCTGGAGGAGTACGGCGAGGAGCAGTTCATGCTCTGGCGTCGCTCGTACGACACGCCGCCGCCGCCGATCGCCGACGACGACGATTTCTCCCAGGTCGGCGACCCGCGGTACGCGCTGCTGCCGACCGAGCTGATGCCGCGCACCGAGTGCCTCAAGGACGTCGTGGCGCGGATGCTCCCGTACTGGTACGACTCGATCGTGCCGGACATCCTCGCCGGCCGCACCGTGCTGGTGGCGGCGCACGGCAACTCGCTGCGTGCCCTGGTCAAGCACCTCGACCAGATCTCCGACGAGGCGATCGCCAAGCTGAACATCCCCACCGGCATCCCGCTGCGCTACGACCTCGACCCGCAGCTGCGCCCGCTCGCCCTGGGCGGCACCTACCTCGACCCGGCCGCCGCCAAGGAGGCGGCTGCCGCCGTCGCCAACCAGGGCCGCTGAGTTGACGCAGGGCTCCCGACCCGGCGACCTCCGCCGGGTCGGGAGCCCTGTCCCGTCGTCGGGCGGTGCGGGTCAGCCGGCGGCGGGGGTGGTCTCCCCGGTGATCAGGTAGACCACCCGCTCGCCGGCGTTGACCGCGTGGTCGGCGAACCGCTCGTAGAACCGGCCGAGCAGGGTGGCGTCGATGGCGGTCTCCACCCCGTACGGCCACCCGTCGCCGAGCAGGATGCCGAACAGGCTCTTGTGCAGGTCGTCCATGACGTCGTCGTCGCGGTCCAGTTCGGCGGCGATGTCGGCGTCGGGGGTGGCCAGCACCTTGCCGATCTTCTCGGCCATCCGGTCGGCGACCGAGGCCATGTCGGTGAAGACGGGCCGCAGCTCGGCCGGCACCGCCGGGGAGGGGTGCCGGCGCAGCGCGGTCTTGGCCACGTGGTCGGCCAGGTCGCCCATCCGCTCCAGGTCGGCCGCGACGTGCAGGGCGGTGATCATCGCGCGCAGGTCGGAGGCGACCGGCGCCTGGCGGGCGAGCAGGTCGCAGACCCGCTCCTCGACGTGCTGGTAGAGGTCGTCGATCTCGGCGTCCCGCGCGATCACGGCCTCGGACGCCTCGCGGTCGGCGGTCAGCAGGCCGCGGGTGGCCTGGCGCATCGCGGCGCGTACGCCGTCGGCCATGTCCACCAGCAGTTGGCTGACGATCTGCAGGTCGGCCCGGAACTCGTCGCGCATCGTCACTTCCTGGGGTCGGTGCCGCCGGTGGTCGCGGGGACCGCTGGCGTACGGGTTGAGCAGGTGCGCGACCCACCGTAGGCGGGGGTGACGGGAGCCCAGATGAACCCGGATGAACGACGCGGGGCCCGGGAGTGAATTTCTGCCAAAGCGAGTGTGCTTCGTCCTGTTATGGGCGATAACCAGGTTAACAATGACCCTACGATCGCCGGGTGGAATGGGCGGTGGCGATCGTGGTGGCCCTGGTGACCGGACTGGTCGCCGGGCTGCTGCTGGCGCGGCCCGTCCAGACCTGGCGACGCCGCGCGGCGTCGTCCGGGGGCGAGGGCCCCCACGGGAACCTGGGGAGGCGTGCGATTCCCGACGACCAGTCCGGCGGGCTGACCGGGCTCGGCCGCAAGACCATCGACTCGCTGCGCGCCGGTGTCGTGGTGCTCGGCCCGGACGACGTTCCGGTGCTGGTGAACCCGGCCGCACGGGCGATGGGACTGCTCCGTACCGGCGCCACCCCCGGCTCCATCGCGGCCCACCCGCTGATCCGTACCCTCGCCGGGCAGGTCCGGCGGACCGGGGTGCGACGCGAGATCGAGCTGGACCTGCCCCGTGGCCGCGACAACGCCGGGGAGAACCCGCTCGGCGTGCACCTGCGGGCGATGGGCATCGGCGGCGGGTACATCGCCGTCGAAGCCGCCGACGTGACCGAGTCGCACCGGCTGGCCCGGGTCCGGCGGGACTTCGTGGCCAACGTCAGCCACGAGCTGAAGACCCCGATCGGGGCGCTGCAACTGCTCGCCGAGGCGCTCGTCGACGCCACCGAGCCGGCCGACGGCGCACCCGACCTCTCCGAGGACATGCTGGCCGCCCGCCGGTTCGCCGAACGCATCCAGCACGAGTCGACCCGGCTCGGCCGGCTGGTGCAGGAACTGCTGGAGCTGACCCGGCTCCAGGGCGCCGAGCCGCAACCCGCGCCGGAACCCGTCGCGGTCGACTGGGTGATCGCCGAGGTGCTCGACCGGACCCGCACCTCGGCCACCGCCCGCCGGGTCCAGGTGGTCACCGAAGGGCAGCGGGGCCTGACCGCGTACGGCAGCGACAGCCAGCTCGCCACCGCCGTGTCCAACCTGGTGGAGAACGCGATCACCTACTCCGGCGAGGACACCACCGTGCGGGTCGTCACCCGGGCCGACGACGACCACGTCACGGTCTCCGTCACCGACCAGGGCATCGGCATCGCCCCCACCGACGTCGACCGGATCTTCGAGCGGTTCTACCGGGCCGACCAGGCCCGCTCCCGCGCCACCGGTGGCACCGGCCTCGGCCTGGCCATCGTCAAACACATCGCCAGCAACCATGGCGGCCGGGTGGAGGTGGCGAGCACCCTGGGTGGGGGGTCGACGTTCACCCTCCGGCTACCCGCCAGCCCTCCGGACGCCCTGGAGTCGCTACTGCCGTCCGCTGGTATCGAGCCCGGCCCGACCGACCCTGCGCCGGGCCTGACCGTAGGAAAGGAAACACCCCGTTGAGCCGCGTACTGGTGGTCGAGGACGAGGAGTCGTTCTCCGACGCCCTGTCGTACATGCTCCGCAAGGAGGGTTTCGAGGTCTCCGTCGCCGCGACGGGCACCTCCGCCCTCACCGAGTTCGACCGGACCGGCGCGGACATCGTGCTGCTCGACCTGATGCTCCCGGAGATGTCCGGGACCGAGGTCTGCCGGCAGCTGCGGCAGCGCTCGCACGTGCCGATCATCATGGTGACCGCCCGGGACAGTGAGATCGACAAGGTGGTCGGGCTGGAGATCGGCGCCGACGACTACGTCACCAAGCCGTACTCGCCCCGGGAGCTGGTGGCCCGGATCCGGGCGGTGCTGCGCCGGCAGAGCCCCGAGGTGACCGAGTCGGGGGCCCCGACGCTGGCCGCCGGCCCGGTCCGGATGGACATCGAGCGGCACGTGGTCACCGTCGACGGGGCCGCCGTGCAGCTTCCGCTCAAGGAGTTCGAGCTGCTGGAACTGCTGCTGCGCAACGCCGGCCGGGTGCTCACCCGGGGGCAGCTCATCGACCGGGTCTGGGGAGCCGACTACGTCGGGGACACCAAGACCCTCGACGTGCATGTCAAGCGGCTGCGTTCCAAGATCGAACCGGAGCCGTCCGCGCCCCGGTTCATCGTCACCGTGCGCGGGCTGGGCTACAAGTTCGAGCCGTAGGCCGGCGCACCGTTCACCCCTGCGGGCTGGCCGGGTGCGGGGCGATCTGGCCCTGACCCAGCCGGGCCGCGCACAGCTCGGCCAGCCTCGCGTACGCGGGCGCGCCGACCAGCGCGGTCAGCTCCGGGCCGTACGACAGGTACATCGGCTCGGTGCCGACGTGCGCGTCGGTCGACGAGGTGCACCACCAGTCCAGGTCGTGCCCGCCGGAGCCCCAGCCCCGCCTGTCGAACTCGGCGAGCGTCGACACCAGCACCTTCGTGTCGTCGGGGCGGGTGGTCCACTCCTGGTCCCGGCGGATCGGCAGCTGCCAGCAGACGTCCGGCTTGTACTCCAGCGGGTGCACGCCGTCGCGCAGCGCCTGGCCGTGCAGCGCGCACCCGCCGCCGCCGGGGAAGTCGGCGTCGTTGAGGAACACGCACGGCGCGTCCTCGCCCCGGGTGGCGGTCCGTCGGGCCGGGTTCTCGCCGTCGATCGTGTCGGTCGCGGTCCAGTTCTTCGTACCCTTGCGGAAGTGCTGCCAGGTCTGCGGGGTGAGCCGCTTGACGGCCGCCCGGACCCGCTTCTCGTCGTCGGTGTCGGTGAAGAACGCGCCGTGCGAGCAGCAGCCGTCGGCGGCCCGGCCGGCGACGATGCCGTGGCAGCCCCGGCCGAACACGCACGTCCAGCGGGACAGCAGCCAGGTGAGGTCGGCGCGCACCAGGTGCCGCTCGTCGGCCGGGTCGACGAACTCGATCCACTCCCGGGGGAAGTCCAGCCCGACCTCCCGGCTGCGGGGGTCGTCGGGGGCGTCCACCAGCACGTGCAGCTCCACCTGGCTCGTCACCCGGCCCAGCGTACGCGTGAGTGAACCCGCCGGCCGGCGTGCCGTCGAAACGTGGTGGCCCTAGGGTCTTCCCATGCGGCTGGGTGTGCTCGACGTCGGTTCCAACACGGTCCATCTGCTGGTGGTCGACGCCCACCACGGCGCTCACCCGTGGGCCGCGCACTCCGAGAAGGTGGTGCTGCGGCTGGCCGAGCAGATCGGCCCCGACGGCGCACTCACCCGGGCCGGTGCCGACGGGCTGGTCGAGGCGGTCGGGGCGGCCCGCGCGTCGGCCACCGCGCTGGCCGCCGACGACCTGCTGGCCTTCGCGACCAGCGCGGTGCGCGACGCCACCAACGCGGCCGAGGTGCTGACCCGGGTCCGCGAGGAGACCGGCGTACGGCTGGAGGTGCTCTCCGGGGCGGACGAGGCGCGGGCGACGTTCCTCGCGGTCCGGCGCTGGTTCGGCTGGTCGGCGGGACGGCTGCTGGCGATGGACATCGGCGGTGGCTCGCTGGAGCTGGCCGCCGGCATCGACGAGGACCCGGAGGTGGCGGTGTCGCTGCCGCTGGGCGCCGGCCGGCTGAGCCGGGAACGGCTGCACGTCGACCCGTCCGGGGCGACCCCACCGACCGCCGAGGCCGTCGAGGAGTTACGGGAGTACGTCGACGCGCAGCTCGACCCGGTGGTGGAGAAGCTGGCCGGGGTGGGCTGGGAACGTCCGGTCGCCACCTCGAAGACCTTCCGGACGCTGGCCCGGCTGGCCGGTGCGGCCCCCTCCTCGGCGGGCCTGTGGGCGCGGCGCAGCCTCACCCGCACGGGGCTGCGGCAGGTGCTGGGGTTCGTCAGGCACATCCCGCCGGCCCAGCTGCCCGAGCTGGAGGGGGTGAGTGCCGGCCGGGCCCACCAGCTGCTGGCCGGCGCGGTGGTGGCCGAGGCGGTGCTGCGCCGGCTCGACGTGCCGGCGGTGGACATCTGCCCGTGGGCGCTGCGTGAGGGCGTCATCCTCAGACGGTTGGATCAGCTCGAACCGATGTGACGTACGCCGGTCGTTGCGCGGCTTTTGCGGTTGCTCGTCCGGAACTGTGGTGGCGGGCCGGGCTACCCTCGGGGATGTGACTTCCCGCGTCCCGGTGCTCCTGTCCAGTTCCTCGGTCTTTCCTGAGCGGACCGCGGCGGCGTTCCAGCTCGCCGCGGCACTCGGCTACGACGGGGTCGAGGTGATGGTCTGGACCGACGCGGTCAGCCAGGACGCCGGGGCGTTGCGCGGCCTCGCCGAGCACTACGGCGTCCCGGTGCTGTCGGTGCACGCCCCCTGCCTGCTGGTCACCCAGCGGGTGTGGAGCCCCGACCCGTGGGAGCGGCTGCGGCGGGCCGCCGAGCTGGCCGACACGCTGGAGGCACCCACCGTGGTGGTGCACCCGCCGTTCACCTGGCAGCGCGACTACGCCCGCAACTTCGCCGACGGGCTGCGCACCGTCGCCGACCGGTTCACCGGGCTGCACTTCGCGGTGGAGAACATGTACCCGGTGCGGATGGCCGGCCGGCAGTTCGTACCGTACGTGCCCGGCTGGGACCCGACCGAGGTCGGCTACCCCGCGTACACCCTCGACCTGTCGCACTGCGCCGCGTCGCACAGCGACCCGCTGGCGATGGCCGACCGGATGGGCACCGGCCTGGCCCACGTGCACCTCGGCGACGGCACCGGGGAGGGCCGCGACGAGCACCTGGTGCCCGGCCGGGGCACCCAGCCCTGCGCCGAGCTGCTGCGGTCCCTGGCCGGACGCGGTTTCACCGGCTCGGTCGCGGTGGAGGTGACCACCCGGGGTGCCAGGAGCCGCGCCGTCCGCGAGGCCGACCTCCGCGAATCCCTGGCCTTCGCCCGCGCCCACCTCACCGCCCCCACCCCCCTCAACGCCTGACCCCTGACCCCCGCCCCCGCTCCGCTCCGCCCTCTCCCGCTCCACTCCGCCCCTCCCCGCCCGCTCTGCCTCCGGTGATCAAGAGGTTTGCGTCATGTGCGGGCGTGAATCTGACGCGAACCTCTTGATCACCGAGGCGGTACGGCACGGCGGCGGGGCAGGGAGATGGCGGGGTGGGGGAGCGCGGGGGAGGGGTCAGGGGACCGGGGTGAGGGTGGGCTGTTCGGCGGCGCGCTTGCGGGCGCGGTGGGCGGCCACGTGGGAGCGGGTGGCGCAGCGCTCCGAGCAGAACCGGCGGCAGCAGTTCGACGAGGTGTCCAGGTAGACGTTGCCGCAACGTTCGTCGGCGCAGACCCCGAACCGGGCGCTGCCGTACTCGCAGAGCCACACCGACAGGCCCCACGCCGCGCCGGCCAGGTATTCGGCGCTGACCGACGCGCCCCGGCTGGTCACGTGCATGTGCCAGTCGCTGGAATCGTGGCCCGAGATGCGCGGCTGCACCGGGAACGCCTCCAGCAGCGCGTTCAGTTCGGCCACCGCCTGGGCGTCCCGCCCCGAGGTGCCGTACTCGAAGACGTCGCGCAACCGCTTCTGCGCCCGTCGGAAGACCGCCAGGTCCCGGTCGGCCACCTCGTCGCGCATCCACGCGTTCTCGTCCGGAATGAGGGCCCGCAGGTCGTCGAGGTCGTCCAGGTGGGCGTTGACGAGGTCAACCCCGGTCCTGGCGTACGCGTCGAAGTTCACCCGACCAACGGTAGACGACTCACGCGGCACGCGGCGCGTCGATGTAGTGCGGCAGGAAGCGCGCGTAACCGTCGGTGATCAGACTCTCGCTCTCCCGGATGCCGACGCCTGCCGACTCGCCGTCGACGATCCAGCTACCCAGCACCATTCGGCCCCCGTCGAACTGCGGCAACGGCCGGAACTCCTGATAGCAGAAGCCCTCGTCGCCATAGATCCCGGGATTGCTGATCTCCGTGTCGCCGGTCACGATGCGTACCGAGCCACCCTCCCGGCCGAGCAGCGGCTTCGCCACGTACTCAGGCATCCCGCGCGGCGAGTCCAGGTACGCCGGCAGCAGCAGCTCGTGCCCCGGGTACAGCTCCCAGAGCACGGCCAGCAGCGCCTTGTTCGACAGCAGCAGCTTCCAGGCCGGTTCGATCCAGGTGGTCGGGGTGCCCGGCTCCAGCGCCGGTCGGCCGTACGGCTCGGCCAGCATCCACTCCCACGGGTAGAGCTTGAAGCAGGTGGTGACCGGCCGGTCGGCGGCGTCGACGAAGCGCCGGCCGTCCCAGCCGACGTGCTGGATCGGCAGCAGGGTCACGTCCAGCCCGGCCTGCCGGGCCGTCTCGGCCAGGTAGCCGGCGGTGATCTGGTCCTCGCCGGACTCCTCCTCGTTGGACCAGCACACGTGCACCCGCCGGTCGTGCAGCCCCGCCCCGATCTTGGCCCACGCCCCGACCAGCCGTTCGTGCAGGCTGTTCCACTGGTCGGCGTCGGGCCGGGTGTCCTCCAGCCAGTACCACTGCACGATGCTCGCCTCGACCAGTGCGGTCGGGGTGTCGGCGTTGTACTCCAGCAGCTTCGGCGGCCACGAGCCGTCGTAGGCGAGGTCGAACCGGCCGTACAGGGTGGGTGGGCGCTCGTGCAGCGACCGGGCGACCGCCTGCGCCGCCCACGCGGGGATGCCGAACTCGGCGTACCGGTTGCGGGCCACCACGTGCTCGGCGGCGGCCACCGACATCCGGTGCAGCTCCTCGGTCGCCTCCTCCAGCCGCAGCACCTCGTCGAGGTCGAAGGCGTACGCGGCGGACTCGTCCCAGTACGACATGATCTCGCCGTCGGGCAGCTCGGTGTCGACGTACACCAGGCCCTGGGTACGGATCACCGCGTCGGAGTCCGGTCGGGGGGTGACCCGCTCCCGGCGCACCGTCAGCCGCCGCAGGAGGCGAGATGGGTGCCGAAACCGCCGCGCTCCGGCAGCGCGCCGGCCACCGGGTCGGGCGCGGCGGCCCGGGGGTCGATGCCGACGGTCGGCACCTGCATGGCGAGCGCCACGGTGTCCCCGCCACCGACCGGCCCGAGGGCGCAGTCGTCATCGTCGTCGTCGGAGGTGAGGTTGCAGCCGGAGAGGGCGAGTGCCAGCGCGGTGAGCGCGCCGAGCTGCACGGAGGCCGACCGCAGCCGGCGGCGGGGGTGTCGTTCCACGTTCATGGTTGTAACTGATCCACGCCAGCCGCGCGTCCCCTGACCGGCCCGCTGCCGTGGCCGGAACCGGTCCGCCCCGCCGCCGGGCGCGGCCGTACGGTCGGGCGTTACGCTCGGCTCATGCTCCGTTCCGTCATCCTCGCCGCCTCCCGGTCATCCCAGGTCGAGCGGCTCGTCGCGACGGCCCCGTTCACCCGGGACGTCGTCCGCCGGTTCGTCGCCGGCACCGGCACCGACGACGCGTTGCGCGCCACCCGCGAACTCGTCGCCGACGGCCTGACGGTCACCCTCGACAACCTCGGCGAGGACACCGTCACCCCCGACCAGGCCACCGCCACCCGGGACGAGTACCTCGCCCTGCTGCGCGCGCTCGACGCCGCCGGGCTCACCCCGGCCGCCGAGGTGAGCGTGAAGCTCTCCGCCCTCGGTCAGCGCTTCGACGAGCAGTTGGCCTACGACAACGCGCGGGCGATCTGCGTGGCGGCCGACGAGGCGGGCACCACGGTGACCCTGGACATGGAGGACCACACCACCACCGACTCGACCCTGGACACGCTGGTCAAGCTGCGCAAGGACCACCCGTCGACCGGGGCGGTGCTGCAGGCTTACCTGCGGCGCACCGAGTCGGACTGCCGGGAGTTGGCGGGTGCCGGGTCGCGGGTCCGGTTGTGCAAGGGCGCGTACGCCGAGCCGGAGTCGGTGGCGTACCAGTCGGCCCGCGAGGTGGACAAGTCGTACGTGCGCTGCCTCAACGTGCTGATGTCCGGGGCGGGCTACCCGATGCTGGCCACCCATGACCCGCGCCTGATCGCCATCGGCGAGGACCGGGCCCGCTGGTTCGACCGGGGGCCCGGCGAGTTCGAGTTCCAGATGCTGTACGGCATCCGCCCCGAGGAGCAGGCCCGGCTGGCCGGCGAGGGCTACACGGTGCGCACCTACCTGCCGTACGGGGAGGACTGGTACGGCTACCTGATGCGCCGCCTCGCCGAGCGCCCCGCGAACCTGGTCTTCTTCGGCCGGGCCCTGGCCTCGAAGAAGTAGGCCACCGGGGAACAGCAGGTCACGACCGGGTGAACGACGCCTGGAGCGTGATCAGTTGTGGGAAGGGATCGCGCAGGTCACAGCCGCCCCGCTACCGTACTGGTAACACGCGCGTTGCCGGCCCGTTCGGGAGCTCCGTCGGGTGGCGCGCGCCGGGCATGGGATGGGTCGGGTGAGCCATGGCCGGGTCGCAGTCCTCCGACGGTCGGCTGTCGGACGTCAGGTTCCTCACGGTCGCCGAGGTCGCCTCGGTGATGCGGGTCTCCAAGATGACGGTCTACCGCCTGGTGCACAGCGGTGAACTCACCGCCGTGCGGGTGGGCCGGTCGTTCCGGGTGCCCGAGCACGCGGTGCACGACTATCTGCGGGGGGCGTTCCAGGAGACCGCCTGACCGCGCCGATCGCGACGTAACGGGCATCGACGGGGGCGCGTTGGTCCTGCTGACGCTCTCCGGCTACCCTGGAGCCCGATCTGACCGTGCGCCGGTGCGCCCCGACGCCACCAGGCTGGTCCAGGTCCGTTGTCCGTAAAGCGGCCACCGGCGTCACCATCTCGACGCCGAGGGTCCGTCCCGAACGTTGCATTGAAAGGCTGTCGTATGGGCTCGGTGGTCAAGAAGCGTCGCAAGCGCATGGCTAAGAAGAAGCACCGCAAGCTGCTGCGCAAGACCCGCGTCCAGCGTCGCCGTCTCGGCAAGTGACCGACGCCGGGTCACCCCCGGCGTCCGGTACCACTTGCCAACTGTCGACCCCCGGAGGCTCAGGTGATCAGGCCGCGGACATCCCGGCTCGATCTCCCCTGCCGGTCAGGGCGTGCACGATGACCCCCGGTGGCACCCCAGGTGCTCCGGGGGTCGTCGTCGTGACCGGGGTCGGTCGCTACCTCGGCGCGCACGTCGCCGCCCGGCTCGCCGCCGATCCCCGGATCGACCGGGTGATCGGCATCGACCCGGCCACCCCCGCCCCCGAGTTCGCCGGCCTGCTCGACCGGGTGGAACGCGTCCGGCTGGACCTCGACTCGCTCGGCGGCCTGCTGGCCGACCTCGACGTCGCCGCCGTGGTCCACCTCGCCCTGGTCACCGCCCCCGACCCGCAGCACGGCGGTCGGGGGGCGATGAAGGAACAGAACGTCATCGGCACCATGCAGCTGCTCGCCGCCTGCCAGCGGGCGCCCCGGCTGCGCAAGCTGGTGGTCCGGTCGTCGACCGCCGCCTACGGCGCGTCGTTCCGCGACCCGGCGGTCTTCACCGAGGAGACCGAGCCCCGCGAGGTGCCGCGCGGCGGTTTCGGCCGCGACATCCTCGACATCGAGGGGTACGTGCGCGGCTTCCGCCGCCGTCGGCCCGACGTGACCGCGACGGTGCTGCGGTTCGCCCCGTTCATCGGCTCCACCGCCGACACCACGCTCACCCGCTACTTCTCCCGGCCGGTGGTGCCCACCGTCTTCGGCCGTGACCCCCGGCTCCAGTTCGTGCACTTCGACGACGCACTGGAGGTGCTGCACCGGTCCGTCGCCGAGGACCACCCGGGCACGTACAACGTGGCCGGGCCGGGGGTGCTCTCGCTGTCCCAGGCGATCCGCCGGGCCGGCCGGGTGGCCGTACCGGTGTGGGAGCCGGGGCTGTCCGGGGCCGCCGCGATCGCCCGTAACCTCGGCTTCGGCCGCTACGGCCTCGACCAGGTCGACCTGATCGTGCACGGCCGGGTGGTCGACACCCGCCGACTGACCCGGGAGTACGGCTTCACCCCGCGTACCACGGCGGCGGCGTTCGACGACTTCATCCGGGCCCATCACGGCGGGGTGGTGGTCACCCCGGACCGGCTCGCCTCCGCCGAGCAGGCGGTGCTGGAGAGCATCCGGCAGGTCCGCTCCGCCGTCCGGGACCGTACGTGACCGCGCAGAACGGCCATCGTCGGCTCACCACGCCACCCGCCCCCGCCTCGCGCAACGGGTCGGGCCCCGATCCGACCGTCCCCGCGACGACCCGCCCCACCCCGGCCGCCTCCACCCCGACCGCCTCCGGCCCGGCCGCCTCCGGCCCGGCCGGTGGGCGCTCGCCGGGGGTGGAGCGGCCCGGTGACCAGTGGGACCGCCGGGTCGCCTCCGGGCTGGCGTTCCTGCGCCGCCGCCTGTCCGGCCAGTACGAGGTGGACGAGTTCGGCTTCGACCCGGAGCTGACCGGGACGGTCTTCCACCCGCTGCTGCGGCTGCTCTACCGCGACTGGTTCCGTACCGAGGTCACCGGCCTGGAACACGTGCCCGCCGACGGTGCCGGCCTGGTGGTCGGCAACCACTCCGGCACGGTGGCCCTGGACGCGCTGATCCTCTCCGCGGCCCTGCACGACCAGCATCCCGCCCACCGCTACCTGCGGCTGCTCGGCGCGGACCTGGTCTTCCGGATGCCCGTCGTCTCCGAGTTGGCCCGCAAGACCGGCGGTACGGTCGCCTGCAACCCGGACGCCGAGCGGCTGCTCGGCAACGGCGAGCTGGTGGGCGTCTTCCCGGAGGGGTTCAAGGGCATCGGCAAGCTCTACTCCGACCGCTACAAGCTGCAACGCTTCGGGCGGGGCGGGTTCGTCTCGGCGGCGTTGCGCACCGGCACCCCGATCGTCCCGGTCGCCATCGTCGGCGGCGAGGAGATCTATCCGATGCTCGCCGACATCAAGCCGCTGGCCCGGCTGCTCAAGCTGCCCTACTTCCCGGTCACCCCGACGTTCCCGTGGCTGGGGCCGCTGGGCATGGTGCCGCTGCCGAGCAAGTGGCTGATCGAGTTCTGCCCGCCGATCCCGACCGCGCACCTGACCGACTCGGCCGACGACCCGCTGGTCGTGTTCAACCTCGCCGACCAGGTCCGGGAGACCATCCAGCAGACCCTGCACCAGCTGCTGGAACGCCGCCCCGACCCGTTCGGCCCCTGACCGCTCCCCGCCCCCGGTGCCCGGACGACGCGGGTGGCCCGGGTCAGGCCGGGCGGCGGCGTCGGTGCAGTGCCCGACCGGCGGAGACCGCGCCGGCCAGCAGCCCGAGCGCGGCCGTCGACGGTACGGCGATCCGCGCGGCCCGACGACCGGTGCGGAAGTCCCGCACCTCCCAGCCCCGTTCCCGGGCCACCCGCAGCAACGCGCCGTCCGGGTTGACCGCCACCGCGCGTCCCACCGTGGTGAGCATCGGCAGGTCGTTGCTGGAGTCGCTGTAGGCGGTGCAGCGGGGAAGGTCGAGCCCCTCGACCGTGGCGAGCTGGGTGACCGCCTCGGCCTTGGCCGGCCCGTGCATCAGCTCGCCCACCAGCCGACCGGTGTACGCCCCGTCGACCACCTCGGCGACGGTGCCGATCGCGCCGGTCAGGCCGAGTCGGGCGGCGATCACCCGGCCGATCTCCACCGGTGCGGCGCTGACCAGCCAGACCCGCTGCCCGGTGTCGAGGTGCCGCTGCGCGAGCCGACGGGTGCCGGCCCAGATCCGGGGCGCCATCAACTCGTCGAAGATCTCCTCGGCGAGCCGTTCGACGTCACCGACCCGCCAGCCCTCGACGAAGGCGAGGGCGGCCTGCCGGGCCTGTGACATGTCGCCGGCGTGCTCGGTGGCCAGCACCCGGTACCGGGTCTGCTGCCAGGCGAACCGGGCCAGGTCGCCGGTGGTGAAGTAGCGACGGGCGGCGAGCCCCCGGGCGAACCAGTAGATCGACGCGCCGCGCATCATCGTGTTGTCGACGTCGAAGAACGCGGCGGCGCGGGGGTCGGTCGGCGTGGGCCCGACGGCCGTCGCGTCCGCCCATCCGGTGGTGTGTCCGTGGGCGTCGGTGCTGACCGTGACCCTTCGGGTGCCGGCCATGGCACCTCCCCTCCGACGAGCGACCCTGCATGATCGAGCCTAGTCCGGGCGCGGACCGTGGCCGGCCGGTCGGCGCGGGAAGTGTGGCGTGCGGCTCCGTCGCCGTCAGCGGTCGGTCGGGCAGGTGCCGGGCACCGGGCCGAGGGCGTCGCTGCCGACCGGGGCGGGCAGTGCGCAGGCGAGCGCGGTACGCAGCGCGTCGGAGCGCCGGCGGATGGCGTCGAGCAGGGCGAGGGACTGCCTGGTGCGTTCCCGTTCGGCGGAGCCGGCCCCGTCCAGCAGGCCGCCGACCGCCCGGCGTTGCCCGCTGACGAAGGTGTTCACCGCGTCCAGCGCGGCCGGATCGCCGTGCTGCACTGCACCGCCGGTGAGCAGTCGTACGCCCTGGCGGGTGTCGGCGTCCATGTCGTCGAGGACCGCGTCGAACCCGGTGGCGTCGTCGCGGAGCGTGGCCGCCTCGTCGAGCCGGGTCCGGGCGAAGTCGAGGAAGAGCTGCCCCCGGCTGACGTCCGAGCTGGCCAGGGCGAGCTGGGCGCGTTCGGTGGAGCGCTTCATGCCGTACAGGGCGTCGCCAGGCACCGCGTTCTCGCTGGCGGCCGAGATGCCGGAGACGGCGACCGCACCGGCCGCGATGCCGACCAGGATCGCGCCCCGGGCCCGGGCCCGTCGGGCGGTCGCCCCGCCGAGCAGGGAGCCCCGGCCGGTGGCCTGCGACGTGCCGTCGGTGACCGGTTCGGTGGCGTGTTCGCGTTCGGCGGCGGCCACCAGCATGGCCCGCAGGCCGGCGCGGAACTCGACGTCCACCTGGACGTCGGGTCGTTCGGCGACGAGCCGCTGCCCGACCGCCACGAGCCTGGTGAGCTGGGCGTCGGCGCGGGACCGGACGTGGTGGCGTCGGCCGCCGTTGGCCTCGTCGAGAAGCTGGGCGAAGCGTACGGCCCGACGACGGGAGAAAAGGTCGCTGTCCACCGCAGGCACCCCCTCTCGCTGGTCACGGCCGGTCGGCCGCGGTGGTCCACGCGACCGGCGGCGTGCACCGTCGTACCAGGGTCGTGTCGGCGGCGCTGCTCCGGACCGGGACGGGTCCGGGGCGCGCCGGACAACCACCGGCCGCACCCGGAGAAACGCTCCGTGCGGGGCCCCGGTTACGGGACGGTCGGGAGTGAAATCACGAAGAGTGATCGTCGCGGCAGGTCAGGGCTGGAAGCCGTCCGGAAGCAGACGGGCCAGCGCGCGGACCGCCCGGTACTGCAACGCCTTGATCGCTCCCTCGTTCTTGCCCATCGCGCGGGCGGTCTCGGCCACCGAGAGGCCCTGGAGGAAGCGGAGCACGATGCACTCCTGCTGCTCGGGGTTGAGCCGGGTGACGGCGGTGAGCAGGGCGACGTTGGTGATGTGTTCGACCACCGCCGCTTCGGGGCTGCCCTCCGGCCCCCGGTCCTCCCGGTCGGCGTCGAGCACGTCGCCGGTGGTCACCTCCAGCCGGTAGCGGCCTGACTTGAAGTGGTCGGCGACCAGGTTGCGGGCGATGGTGACCAGCCAGGCCCCGAGGTCGCGGCCCTGCCAGGTGAAGCTGCCGATCCGCTTGAGGGCGCGCAGGAAGGTGTCCGAGGTGAGGTCCTCGGCCAGTTGCCGGTTGCCGACCCGGAAGTAGACGAACCGGAAGACGGTGTCGACGTACCGGTCGTAGATCAGGCCGAACGCCTCGGCCTCGCCGGCCTGGGCCCGCTCCACCAGCGTCCAGACCTCGGTGGCCGGGTCGGACGGGTCGGGGCGGCTCGGGAAGCCGGTGGGGGAGGTGCCGGCGGGCGGTGTCGCGGTGGCCGGCGGTCCGGCGGCCGTCGGCTGCCCGCCGGGTACGGCCGGGATCAGGGCGGTGTCGTCGGCGGGTACGGCCGGGATGACGGCGGTGTCGTCGGCCGGCACCACAGGTATCACGGCGGTCTCCCCGCCGGCGGGATCGGTGGTGGCGGGCGGCTCGCCGACCCGTCGGGTCTGCGTCGGCATGGGGGGCCGGGAGTGGGAGGTCACCCGGCCGGCCGGCGTGGCGTTGCCGCCGGGGGCGGCGGGCCGGGGGGCCGCCTCGTTGGGGTGCGGACGCTGGTGCGGCCGGCGGGGCGTCGCCTCCGGCCGGGCCGGGTCGAGCCGTTCGTTGACCGCCGCCCGGGGCGTCGGCCCGGTCAGTCCGGTGGAATGATCCGGGTAGCCGAAGGCGGTCACCGGGCCTCCCCGCAGCGGGTCACGACCGTGACCGGACGGCGGCGGGTGGCCGCCGCGCCGGGTCTGCCCCGGACGGGCAGGGCCGTGTGGGGGGGTGCCGACGCGCGGCAGATCCCCTTGAGGTGCTGGTCCAATGCGCGCACAGGCACGGGGGCCTCCTCGGGCTGAGGGGTGTCGACTCACGGCAAATGGGGTGAGCCGACCCGAGTGATGATAGGGCCAACGTCACCCGCGTGTGCCAAGTCCGTTACACAGGGCCAAAGTATTTGCCCGGCCCGCGGACCCCTGGCGGACCGGTTGTCCGTCGTGGTCGGTTGACTTTCACGTCGCGACTTGTTCCTTGATGGAAATTGCAGCCCAGAGGGGTGGTGGAGGGCCACCGGCACCCCGCCCCGCCGGTCCGGCGACGGGGGTCCACGGGTCCGTCCGGCACCGCCCCGGGGGCGGTCGGGGCGGCCCCGTTCGGGTGGTCCCGGTCGACGCTGCGTGACGGTTCGGTGTGTGGGCCTGGTCGGGCGGTCGACGGCGTGCCAGACTCAGCCACCGCGCGACCGGCTCGGGCGTCCCGGGTGTGCCGCACCCGGGGACGGGCGAGACTGGGCGGGCGTGCCCGGCCCGCCGCCGGGCATCCGGCACCGGTGCGCAGCGGTCCGTCCACCGCGCGCATCCCCGTCGCGGCCGAGTCCGGCCGCCCTCACCCGGAGGTCCCGATGTCCACTGCCGCCCGGCTCGCCCTGATCACCCGTCCCGGTTGCCACCTGTGCGACGACGCCAAGGCCGCGCTGGAGCGGGTGGTGGCGGTCACCGGGGACCGGTGGGTGGAGAAGGACGTCACCGGCGACGTGGAGCTGGAGCGCGAGTACGGCGACCGGCTGCCGGTGGTGCTGCTCGACGGCAGGGAGCACGGCTACTGGCGGGTGGAGGAGGAGCGGCTGCTGCGCGACCTGACCACCCCCCAGCTCTAGGGTGGCGCGAATCACGCTGGGTCATCGAGCAAGCGCGATTGGTGAGAGAAGTCGGGATTGCGCAATAATCGCGCGGCGGCACCGCTGGCGTGCCCGATCGATCTTGTGAGATGGAGGAGCAGGTGCAGGGGGGCCGCGATTCAGCAAGATCGCGATTTGTGCACGTCTTCACAAGCGCCTACTCTGTAGTTTCGACGCGCCCTGCTAGCACGGCCGGCTCGCCCGGCCACCGGCGGGGGTCCCCCAACGGGCGGGCACCGGAGCCGGCCGAGGATCGCACCGCACGGAGTCTCATGAGTCAGCACCGTCACCCTGGCGCGCCCGGCCGCGCCGGTGCCGTACCGGCGCTCCCGGACCTCCCGGAGGCGACCGTCGCGCGGCTCCCCGAGTATCTCCGCGCCCTGCACAACCTCGCCGACGCCGGCCACGAGACGGTCTCCAGCGAGGGGCTGGCCGGGGCGGCAGGGGTCAACTCGGCCAAGCTCCGCAAGGACCTCTCCCACCTCGGCTCGTACGGCACCCGGGGGGTCGGCTACGACGTCGCCCTGTTGATCGACCAGATCGAGTTCGTGCTCGGGCTCACCCAGCGCCGGGCGGTCGCCCTGGTCGGGGTGGGTAATCTCGGTCACGCCCTGGCCGGCTACGACGGCTTCGCCAGCCGGGGTTTCCGGATCGCCGCCCTGTTCGACGCCGACGCCTCGCGGGTCGGCGAGATGATCAACGGGCTGGTCGTCCGGCACGTCGACGAGCTGCCCCGGGTCGCCGCCGAGGAGGCGATCTCGATCGGCGTGATCGCCACCCCCGCGCCGGCCGCCCAGGCGGTGGCCGAGCAGCTGGTCGCCGTCGGCGTCACGAGCATCCTCAACTTCGCGCCGTGCGTACTCTCGGTGCCGGACGGGGTCGACGTGCGCAAGGTCGATCTCGCCATCGAGCTTCAGATCCTGTCCTTCCACGAGCACCGCAAGGCGTCGTTGACCGCGCTGCCCGCCGCCGGCGGCTCCGCCCTCACCGCCCTGCCCGGCGGGCTCGCGACCCCCGACACCCAGGAGGCGATCGGCACGTGAAGCTGCTCGTCGTCGGCGCGTCCTACCGCACCGCTCCCGTGGCCACGCTGGAGCAGCTTGCCGTCGCCCCCGCCGACCTCACCCGCACCCTGGACCGCCTGGTCGCCCAGCCGTACGTCGCCGAGGCGGTGCTCGTCTCCACCTGCAACCGGGTGGAGGTGTACGCCGCCGTGTCCGGTTTCCACGGCGGCCTCGGCGACGTCTGCGCCGTCCTCGCCGAGCAGGCCGGCGCGCCGCCCGCCGCCTTCGCCAGCCACCTCTACGTGCACTACGACTCGGCCGCCGTCGACCACGTGTTCCGGGTCGCCGCCGGGCTGGACTCCATGGTGGTCGGCGAGGCGCAGATCCTCGGCCAGCTCCGCGACGCCTACCACTGGGCCTCCGGCGCGGACACCGCTGGACGGCTGCTGCACGAGCTGATGCAGCAGGCGCTGCGGGTCGGCAAGCGGGCCCACGCCGAGACCGGCATCGACCGGGCCGGGCAGAGCGTCGTCACCGCCGCCCTGGACCTCACCGCCGAACTGCTCGACGGCGACCTCGCCGGCCGGCCGGCCCTGGTGGTCGGGGCCGGCGCGATGGGCGCGCTGAGCCTGGCGACGCTGTCCCGCCGGGCCGCCGGGCCGCTCACCGTCACCAACCGGGGGGCCGACCGGGCCGTCCGGCTGGCCGAGTCGTACGGGGCGAACGCCGTCCCGATCGCCGGACTCGTCCCCGCGCTCTCCACAGTGGACATCGTAGTGGCCGCCACCGCGGCCACCGAACCGGTCCTCACCGTCGACGTGGTGACCCGGGCGCTCGACCGCCGTGACCCCGACCGGGGGCCGCTGGTCCTGCTCGACCTCGCCGTGCCCCGCGACGTGGCACCCGAGGTGGCCGGGCTGCCCGGCGTCGAGGTGATCGACATCGACCGGATGGCCGCACTGCTCGCCGACGGCCCGGCCGCCGCCGACGCCGCCGAGGTGGGCCGGATCGTGGCTGCCGAGGTCGAGGCGTTCCTGAGCTGGCTGCGCGGGGCCGATGTGGCACCCACCGTGGCCGCCCTGCGGGGACGCGCCGACGACGTGGTCACCGCCGAACTGCGCCGGCTCGCCCAGCGTCGCCCGGACTTCAGCGACGACCAGCGCGCCGAGGTGGCCCGCACGGTGCACCGGGTGGTGCAACGGCTGCTGCACCAGCCCACCGTCAAGGTCCGCCAGCTCGCCGCCGAACCGGGCGGTGACCAGTACGCCGCGCTGCTGCGCGAACTGTTCGACCTGGAGGTGCCGCAGACCTCCGGGGTCGACGCGGTGCCCGACGTGGTCGACACCGTCGACGGCCGTGGTTCGTTCGGGGTCGCCGACGTGCCGGCGACCGACACCGACCAGCCGCCCACCGGAGGTGAGCGATGAGTACCCCCCTGCGCCTCGGCACCCGGGGCAGCGCCCTGGCGATGGCCCAGTCCGGCCACGTCGCCGAGGCGATCACCGCGGCGACCGGCCGCGCCGTCGAGCTGGTCGAGGTGGTCACCGCCGGGGACCGGTCGTCCGCGCCGGTGCAGCGCCTCGGCGTCGGCGTCTTCGTCTCGGCGTTGCGCGACGCGTTGACCGCCGGCACCATCGACCTGGCCGTGCACTCCTACAAGGACCTGCCCACCGCCGGGGCGAGCGGGCTGCACGTCGCGGCCGTGCCACCCCGGCAGGACCCGCGCGACGCGCTGGTCGCCACCGGTGGGCGTACCCTCGCCGAGTTGCCGCCGGGGGCCGTGGTCGGCACCGGCGCGCTGCGCCGTATCGCCCAGGTGCACGCCCTCGGCCTGCACCTGGAGGTCACCCCGATCCGGGGCAACGTCGACAGCCGGCTCGCCCGGGTACTCGGCCCGGACGCCGACCTCGACGCCGTCGTCGTGGCGCGGGCCGGGCTGGCCCGGCTCGGCCGCACCGACGTGATCACCGAAACGCTCGACCCGATGCTGATGCTGCCCGCGCCCGCCCAGGGTGCGCTGGCCGTGGAGTGCCGGGCCGACGACTCAGACCTGGTCGAGCTGCTCGCCGTGCTCGACCACGCACCGTCGCGGGCCGCGGTCGTCGCGGAACGCGCGTTGCTGGCCACCCTGGAGGCCGGGTGCTCCGCCCCGGTCGCCGCCTACGCCGAACTCGCCGAAGGCGACGCCGGTGATGAGATCTACCTGCGCGGGGCGGTGATCAGCCCGGACGGTTCGCGAGACATCCGGCTGTCCCGCACCGGAACGCCCGCCGACGCGGCGGAGATCGGCAAGGCACTCGCCGCCGAACTCCTCGAACTCGGCGCCGACTCGATCCTCGGCCACGAAGGAAGCACCGGCCCGGGGACCCAGCAATTTGGGAGCACAGAATGACCCGCACCCGTAAGCCCGTCGGCCGCATCGCGTTCGTCGGCGCCGGACCCGGTGACCCGGGCCTGCTGACCCGCCGGGCCCACGACGCCCTGGTCGACGCCGACCAGGTGGTGTACGACCGGGGAGTCCCCGAGACGCTGCTCGACGTGGTCCGGGCCCAGGCCCGGTCCGACGCCCAGTTCAGCCCCGCCGAGGGCGTGCCGGGCGACGTGGCGAAGATGCTCATCAGCGCGGCCCGTTCCGGGCTCAACGCGGTGCACCTGGTCGCCGGTGACCCGTTCGGCCACGACTCGGTGGTCAAGGAGGTGCAGGCGGTCGCGCGTACCGCCGCGCACTTCGAGGTGGTGCCGGGCGTCGGCCAGGCCGAGGGCGTCGCCACCTACGCCGGGGTGCCGCTGCCCGGGGTACGCACCGCCGCCGACGTCGAGGACGTCGGCACGCTGGACTTCGACGCGCTCGCCGCCGCCGTCGCCCGGGGTTCGCTGGCCCTGGCGGTCGACGCCGGTGACCTGGCCGCCGTGCGGGACGGGCTGCTGGCCGCCGGGGTGGACGGCGGCACCGGGGTCGGGGTGACCGGCGACGGGACCGGCGAGACGCAGTACACCACCACGTCGAGCGTGGACTCCTTCGTCGCGGCGGCGCTCGGCTTCACCGGCCGGGTGGTGCTCACCGTCGGCGAGGGCGTCGGCCAGCGGGACCGGCTGAGCTGGTGGGAGAACCGTCCGCTGTACGGCTGGAAGGTGCTCGTCCCCCGGACCAAGGAGCAGGCCGGGGCGATGAGCGCCCGGCTGCGCGCGTACGGGGCGATCCCGTGCGAGGTGCCGACCATCGCGGTCGAACCGCCGCGTACCCCGGCCCAGATGGAGCGGGCGGTCAAGGGGCTGGTCGACGGCCGGTACGCCTGGGTGATCTTCACCTCGGTCAACGCGGTCCGGGCGGTCTGGGAGAAGTTCGCCGAGCACGGCCTCGACGCCCGGCACTTCGGCGGCGTCAAGATCGCCTGCATCGGTGAGGCGACCGCCGACGCGGTACGCGCCTTCGGCATCCAGCCGGAGCTGGTGCCCGCCGGGGAGCAGTCCTCCGAGGGGCTGCTGGCCGAGTTCTCCCCGCACGACGAGATCCTCGACCCGGTCGGCCGCGTGCTGCTGCCCCGCGCCGACATCGCCACCGAGACGCTCGCCGCCGGGCTCACCGAGCGCGGCTGGGAGGTCGACGACGTGACCGCGTACCGGACGGTCCGGGCCGCCCCGCCGCCCGCCGAGATCCGCGACGCGATCAAGTCGGGCGGGTTCGACGCGGTGCTCTTCACGTCCTCCTCGACGGTGCGTAACCTCGTCGGTATCGCCGGGAAGCCGCACGCGCGTACCGTGGTTGCCGTCATCGGGCCCAAGACGGCGGAGACCGCGACGGAGTTCGGCCTGCGGGTCGACGTGCAGCCGCCGCACGCCTCGGTGCCCGACCTGGTCGAGGCGCTCGCCGCCTACGCCGTCGAACTGCGGGAGAAGCTCGCCGCCATGCCGGCGAAGCAGCGTCGGGGTTCGAAGGTGCAGGGGCCGACCGCGCTCAGGTTCCGCTAGCCGTACTGGGAGGCCCCTCATGCCGTACCCCGAGATCCGGCCCCGCCGGCTGCGTCGCAACGCGGCCGTGCGGCGGCTGGTCTCCGAGACCCGCGTCGACCCGGCCGAGCTGGTCGTGCCGATGTTCGTCAAGGAGGGGCTGACCGAACCACGGGCCATCGCGTCGCTGCCCGGGGTGCTCCAGCACTCCCGGGACTCGCTGCGCAAGGCGGCCGTGGAGGCGGTCCAGGCCGGGGTCGGCGGGATCATGCTGTTCGGGGTGCCCGAGCGGCGGGACCCGACCGGCTCCGGCGGCCTCGACCCGGCCGGCATCCTCAACGTCGCCATCCGCGACGTGGTGGCCGAGGTCGGCGACGCCACCGTGGTGATGAGTGACCTGTGTCTCGACGAGTTCACCTCGCACGGGCACTGCGGGCTGCTCACCCCCGACGGCGGGGTGGACAACGACGCGACCCTGGCCGCGTACGCCGAGATGGCGGTGGCGCAGGCGGACGCCGGGGTCGGCATGGTCGGCCCGTCCGGGATGATGGACGGCCAGGTGGGCGTGGTCCGCCGGGCCCTCGACGCCGCCGGCCACGCCGACGTGGCGGTGCTGGCGTACGCGGCGAAGTACGCCTCCGCCTTCTACGGCCCGTTCCGCGACGCCGTCGAGTCGGCGCTCGACGGCGACCGGCGCACCTACCAGCAGGACCCGGCGAACCTGCGGGAGTCCCTGCGCGAGGTCGAGCTGGACGTGGCCGAGGGTGCCGACCTGGTGATGGTGAAGCCGGCCCTGCCCTACCTCGACGTGGTGGCGGCGGTCCGGGCCGCCGTGGACGTCCCGGTCGCCGCCTACCAGGTCTCCGGCGAGTATGCGACTGTCGAGGCGGCCGCCGCGAACGGCTGGATCGACCGCGAGCGGGTGATGCTGGAGACGCTCACCTCGATCCGGCGGGCCGGCGCGCAGGTCATCCTCACCTACTGGGCGGTCGAGGCCGCCACGCTGCTGCGCCAGCGCTACTGACCCGACGGCCCGGGGCGCTGCCGGCCCCCGATCCGGCAGCGCCGTCGCATCCTGAGCGCGCCGGCCGCCGCCCGACTCCGGCCCGGCTGACCGCGCGCCCCACCGCCCGGTTCCGGCACCGGGTGCCTGACCTTCCTCACCGCGACGTCCGCCTGCCGGTCCGGCGCACAGGGCTGGTCCTCGTCGGCGTCGTCTGCCCCTGGTTTCGGCATCGGGATGGTCGCTCTCCGTATTCCTTCGCCCACCCTCACCTACCCTCCCTCGCAGACTTTGCTCTGCTGCCTTCCGCGCGACGCTTGCTGTAGGTGTCCGTCGCGGATAGGGCAGCAGAGCAAAGCGTCGGTAATGGGGTGGGTAGGGGCGAGGATCGAATGGCGTTTCCGCAGTTCGGGCGGATATTGCGGATCTTGGTGGTGGTGACGCTGCTGACTTCAGCCTTACTCTCTGTAACTGGAGGAGTCCGAGCGGCAGAGTTACTCGCTGTGGTCGGCGAGGTCGGCGGTTGACGCGGGAGTTATCCACAGGCGGCACCGTCGTCCACAGGTGGCGAGAGCGGGGTTGCGACGGTGCTCGGCGGGGCGCGACGGTGGCGGCATGACCGACTCCACTCCGCCGCCCGGACCCGCCGCTCATTCCGCCCCGGGCCCCGGTCCGGTTTCTCCGGCCTGCGCCTCCGGTCCGGTATCGGGTGGCGCTCCGGTCGCCGGGCCGGAGTCCCCCAGGAGCGCGCAGGGCCCGGGCGGGGAGGAGGAACGGCGGGAGGACGAGCCGCCGACCTTCCTCAGCAAGCCGTACGACCTGCCCTGGCCGGCGGCCGGGATCGTGCGGGCGGTCCGGCGGCGCGCCGACGCGAGTCAACGGGAACTGGCGCGCTGGGCGGGGGTGCACCACGGCACGGTGGGTCGGATCGAGGCGGGTGCGCTCACGCCGAGCATCGCCCTGCTGCGCCGGATCATCGCGGCGGCCGGCTTCAGGCTGGCCGTGGTCGACGAGTTCGGCCGGGTGCTCACCCCGATGCGGGACCGCGACGACACCCGGGACGGTGCCGAGCGCCGCTACCCGTCGCACCTCGACACGATTCTCGACCCGGAACCGGGTGAGTGGTGGGCGGACGTCTACGGGCTCGCCCGACCGCCGGAGACGTTCCGCCGTAACCGGGCCGTCCGGGACGCGATGCGCCGCCGGAGCCAGTGGGAGGTGCGGGTGGCGAAGTACCGCAACGTGCCACCGCCGCCCCGCGTGGTGCGCCCGCAATGGTGACGGCCCGCCGATCCGGCGGGAAGCCGGACCGACGGGCCGTCGGGGTACGGGATCGTCAGTCGTCGTCGGTGATGGTGCCGGTCGCCAGCAGGTCGGCGAACCGCAGGTTCAACGGACCGGCCACCGCGAACGCGATCTTCTCGTCCGCCTCCCGCTTGCGGTCACCACGGACGGTCACCGGGAACGCCAGCGAGGTCTGCCCGGCGGGCAGGGTCCGGCAGCCGACGTACGGCTCGAAGTCCAGCACGACCGTCGCGGTCAGCCCCACCGTGGCGGCGCAGAGCGTGGTCGGCTGGGACAGCGGACGGGACACGGTGACCTGGAACGTCATCGTGCTGGTGCCCCGGTCACCCTCCACCACGGTGGCGTCGGCCACCCGCAGCGACGGCTGGCTGCGGAACCGGGCCACCTGCGGGTCGTGGTCGCTGGCCCCCCGGGTGCCGTCCCCGGTGAACTCCGCCGGCCAGTCCGCGTTGACGTGCGCGGCCCGGATCTGCACCAGGTCGGCGTGCAGCGCGTCGTTGACGAACAGGTTGTCCAACGTCTGCGCCGAGCCCTGGAAGCTGTACGAGTACGCCGCCGACGGTACGTCGGCCACCAGGTCGTCCCAGAGGTTGCGCAAGCCGGCGCGGTAGAGCGGCCCGAGCTGGTCCGACGGGGTCGGGTTCGCGCCGGTCGCGATCGGGTCGTCCGGGCGGGGGAAGACGTTCAGGTCCCCGCCGTACACCACCCGGGCGTCCGGGTCGGCCGCCTCGATCGCGGTGACGATCGCGGCGCCGTACGCGGCCTGCTCGGTGCGCTGCCCGACCCGGCTGTCCGGCCCGGACGAGTAGTGGTTGCTCAGCGCGTACAGCAGGTAGGACTCCGACCCGCCGGGCGTCGCCCTCACCACGAACTTGCCGAGCTGCGGGGCCCGGGTGAAGACGTTGTTGCCGTCCTTGCCGGTCGAGGTGTCGGTGTCGGCCGGCAGCACCGCGTTGAGCGCCTTCGGGTTCTGCACGTCCGCGTTGGACGCCAGCCCCGCCGACCGGTACTGCACGGTGGGCGCGGAACCCAGCAGCGGGTCGGTGGCGCTCGCCCCGGCCAGCGACAACCGGTCGGTGCGGTAGAGGAACGCCGAGGTGATGCCCCGGGCGTCCGCGCCGGTGCGGTCGTACGCCGCCGTGTAGGCGGGACCACCGGCGGCCCGGATCGCCAGCGCCAGATCCTGGAGGGTGTCCGGCGCGCCGTCGGCGTTGTCGGTGGTGCCACAGACGAGGCTGCTGCCGGAGACCGAGCAGATGTCCTGGTCCTCGGCCTCCTGCACCAGGATCAGATCCGGGGCGTGCAGGTCGGTGCGGATCTGCGCGGCCAACTCGGACAGGTGCTCCCGGTAGTCGGCCTCACTCGCCGGCACGTAGTCGAACGGCGGGGACACCCCCGGGCAGCCCGCGTTGCCGGTGAAGTCGCAGCCGTCGAACGGGTCGTCGCGGAAGTCGTACAGGTTCTCCACGTTGTAGGTCGCCACCGCGACCTCCCGGGCCCGGTCCGCCGGGCGCGGCGGGTTGTTCGCCGCCGGGTCGACCCCGGCGGTCAGGGCCAGCGACTCCGGCTGCACGCTGAACTTGCTGAAGCCGTACGACACCGCGCCGAACGCGTCGGCGGTGAGGGTGTCGAAGGTACGTGCCGGCGGGAGCAGCGCCGTCGAGTCACCGGCGGTGGCCTTCACGCCGCCGCCGCCGAGCAGGATGCGCTGCCCGTTGCCGTTGTCGAACAGCTGCCCCGGCACGTCGTCGAGGGGGTGGGTGTCCCGGAAGACCCGGCGGGCGTACGGGTCGGCCCGCGCCAGCAGCGGGTCCGCCCGGTCCACCACCCACACCTCGGAGTCGGCGGTGGAGCCGAACACGTCCCGGGGGCCGGTGACGCCCGAGCCGCTGCGGACCCGCAGCCGGGCCCCCTCGTGCCGCTCCCAGAACCGGTCGGCCGCCGTCGCGTCGGCCGGTGGGACCGCGTCGTCCACGGTCACGGCGGTGTTCACGTCGAGCCCGGTGTCGAGCCGGCGGACCAGCGAGGCACCGGAGAGCTGGGTCTGGTCGAAGTACTCCGACACCCGGCCGCGCAGCACCACCTCGTCGCCGACGGTCGGCGCGTAGCCGCCGATCAGCGTGGTGAACGCGCCCATGAAGACGAAGATCCCGTCCGAGCTGAGCGGGTCGCCGTCCTCGGTGCCGGTGCGGCTCTGCAGGTAGAAGCCGTACTGGTCGGCACCGGCCGAGGTGCGGGTCAGCGACTTCTGGGTGATCACGCCCCGCACGTCGTACAGCAGCGGGCTGGTGCCGGTGCCGCTGGGCGGGGCGAGCGGCGACCGGTCGGTGCGCGGGTTCTCGTCGTCGCGGGTCGGGCCCTGCACCTGACCCACCGACAGCACCCCGTTGGCCTGCACGGTGAGCGGGCAGGTGGCGGTGCCGCCGTCGGCGTCCGTCGCGGTCACGGTGACCGTGTACGTGCCGGCGGGCAGGCCGGTGGCGGTGACCGTGGCGGTGGCCGTGCCACCCGGCGCGGTCGCCGGGGTGAACGCGGTACGGCTGATCGAGCCGCTCGCCGGCGCCGGGGTGACCGCGCCGACCGCCAGGTCGACGACGGTGTCGTCCGGGTCGGTGCCGGTGACCTGCCGGGTGCCCGTCGCGCCGGCCTCGATGGTCAACGTCCCGCCGCAGGTCAGCACGGCCGGCTGGTCGACCGGGCCGCCGCCGTCGAGGGTGTGTGCGCCCAACCCGTCGAAGGTGTCGGTGGCGTGGCCGGCCCACTGGGTGGCCGGGTCGAACGCGTCGGACGGGTCGGTGTCCCCGCTGGACACCGACGGCAGCCGGCGCAGCGTGTTGTCGGCGGTGCTGGTCAGCCCGCTGCCCCACTCGCTGCCCGGGTCGACGCCGACCTGCCCGATTGCGTCGAGCACGACGGCACCCCGACGCAGCACGATCGCGTCGTCGCCGTTGAACAGGCTCGCGCCGGTGGTCTGGTCGGCCTGGGCGAGGATCGCCGGGCCGGCCGAGGCGGCGGCGAAGACGAAGACGTCCCCGGCGGCGACGGTGCCGGTGAGGGCGATCGTGGTGGCCGTGGTGGACCCGTTGAAGTAGAGCTGGAGCTGGTAGCCACCGGCGGTCAGGTCGACCGCCGCGCCGGTGCCGTTGTACAGCTCGATCGCCTTGTTGTTGGACGAGCCTTCGACGTACTCGGAGATGAACAGGTCGGTCGGCGCGGCGGTGGCCGCGGTGGGAGCGACGCCGAGCACCGGTACGGCGACGACGGCGACGGTGGCGAGCGCGGCGAATCTGCGGCGCAGGCGCATGGGGCCTCCACGATGGGTGGACGGGAACCAACGCACGTTAAGGTGCGCCGCTGTCCGCCGTCCATCCCCCCGGGGGCGATGTGGTGAATTCGCGACAGTGGTGTCCGGCGTCCCCGGTCGGACGCCGCCGGCCGCCCTGCTCAGCGGTGGGTGTCGAGCCGGTGCACCAGCTCGGCGACGTCCACGCTGTACTCGCACCAGTCCCGGTCGGGCTGGTAGCCCAGCTCGGCGTTGACCTTGAGCATCGCCTCGTTGGCCTGGGCGTTCCAGGTCTGCACCTCGGTCAGCTCCGGCTCGGCGGACCGCAGCTCCAGCAGCATCCGTGCCTTGATCGCCCGGTCGATGCCGTAGCCCTGGTGCTCACGCACCACGATGGTGTCGTACTGGTCGGCGCGGGTGGGGTGCTGGACCGGCACCACCACCTCGGTCAGGCCGGCCACCGTGCCGGTGCGCTCGTGCAGGGCGAGCACGATGTACGGCTTCATGCCCCGCCGGTGCAGCGTGTCGAGGCTGTCCCGCAGCCGCTGCGGATCGTACGAGCTGGGGCGCAGTTCGCCGTCGTCGACGTCGCGGACCTCGGCCTTCGCCCGCGCGTACGCCTCGATCAGGTCGTCGGACGGCCCGCCCGGGTAGAACTCCAGGTGGTAGCCCGGGTCGACGGCGACGGCCATCTCGGTCAGCGCCGTCCAGTCGACCGTGCCGAGGTCGAGCACGCTGCGGGTCTCGACGTACTCCCGGGTGAAGCCCAGCGACGAGTAGAAACCGATCGCCGGGGTGTCGCCGACCACCTCGACGCCGATGGACCGGAAGCCCTCCTGGTAGACCCGGCGGGCGGCGGTCAGCACCAGTTCCCGGCCCAGCCCGCTGCGGCGTACCGCCGGGTGCACCAGCACCTCCAGCACGCCGATGTCACCGAGCAGCAGCACGTGCACGTGCCCGAGGATCGGGGCGGGACCCCCACCGGGCGGCGGATCGGCGTGGGCCACCCAGGAGATACGTCGTTCGCCGGGCATCACCTCGGAGAGGTACTCCCGCAGCGAGTCCTCCCGCCACGGCGGGTCCTGCGGGAGGTCGGCCGCGAGGACCGCGTTCAGCGTGTCCAGCACGGAGCCGATCTCGGCGGACGACGCGGTTCGGGGGTCCCATTCGCGCACCATCACGCGTCTAGCTTGCCGTCAACGGCTCTTCGGGGGAAGTGTCCGGTCCGCCAATGTATGCGGACGATCACCTCACGTACGGCTTGCGCGCCCGTACTCCTGGGCCTTGTCGAAGACGTCCTGCGCGTAGCGGCGCACGTCGTTGTAGGAGAGGATGGCACCCCACCAGTCGCCGGGGATGGTCATGTTCCGGCCGCCCTGGCACAGGTAGTTCCCGGCGGCGAGGGCGGCGTCGTCCAGGTCGTGCGGGTCCTTACGGCCGTCGTTGTCGGCGTCCGCGCCGACCTGCTGCCAGGTGGTCGGGATGAACTGCATCGGCCCGATCGCCCGGTCGTAGACGGTGTCCCGGTCGAACAGCCCCCCGTCGGTGTCCCGGATCAGGGACCGCCCACCCTTGCCGTCGAGCGGATCACCGATGATCTCCGGTACGGCCCGGCCGTCCGGCCCGAGGGTCGCCCCGTTGGCCTGCCCGTGCCGGGACTCGACGTAGCCGATCGCGGCCAGCGTGGTCCAGCTCAGCTGGCAGCTCCGGTTCGTCTGGGCGAGCACCAGCTCGGCGTAGCCGTACGCCTGCATGGCGACCGGGGAGACGCCCACCTTGGTGCCGACGACCCGGGCCCAGTCGCCCAGTGCGTCGGCCGGCCGGCCGGCGGCGGGCGGCACGGCCGGTCCGCTCGGCACGGCCCCGGCCGACGGAAAGCCGCCCAGCGGCAGGGTGGGCGCGGCGGTACCCGGGAACACCGGCACCCCGGTGGTCGCCCCGGCCGACGGGACCCCGGTGCCCGTGGAGGCGCTGTCGTCCACGGCGACCGGCCGGGGAGCCCGGACCGCGCCCGGCACCACCACCGCACCGACCGCGGCGGTCGCCGCGACCAGCGCGAACAGGAACAGGCCGGGGAGGGTCAACCGGCCGCTGGGGCGGCGTGACCAGGCCCGGGCGGCCCGGGTCGCGGCCCGGGCCGCCTGCCGGGGCGGCGGCAGCCGGACGGCGTGCGCGAACGGCACCCGCCGCCGCCGACCGATCTTCGCCCCGGTCGCGGCGCTGCCGCCGGTGCCGCTCTCCCCGGTCCCGTCGGTCTTCGCGGCCGGCTCGGTCTTCTCCGCGGGTTCGGCTTTCGCGGCCGGCTCGGAAGTCTCCCCGTCGTCGTCCTTCCCGGTCCCGTCGGTCTTCGCGGCGGGTCCGGCGGCCGGCTCGGCGGGCTTGGTCCCTTCGCCCGGGGCGGCCCGCTCGGCGGGTCCGGTCCCGCCGCCCGGGGCGGCCGGCGCGTCGGACCCGGGACGGGCGTCCGTCCCGGCGGCCGGCGCAGGAGCAGCGGCCGGCGGAGGACCTGCGGCGGGGCCGTCACCGGCCGGGGCGGCCGGCGGGGTGAGGGCGTCGTGGCGGGGCCGGCGGGGACGGGGAAGCCAGCCGCGTCGCGGGGCGGGGGGCACATCCTCGGGTGGGGTCGCTGCGCGCAGGGGCCGTTCCGTCGAATCTTCGCCGCTCACCACCGTTTGAGTATCACCCATGTCGGCCGGGGAGTCAGGTCCGGCCGTAGGGTGGGCCCATGCCCCGGTACGAGTTCCGCTGCCGCGCCTGCGGCGACACCTTCGAGGTCAACCGACCGATGGCCGAGGCCGGTGCGCCGGCCGACTGCCCCCGGGGGCACGCCGACACGGTCAAGCTGCTGTCCACGGTGGCGGTCACCGGCCGTGGGGGCGGCTCCGTCACCGGTGGCGCTCCGGCAGGGCCCGCCGCCGGCGGTGGCTGTTGCGGCGGCGGCTGCGGCTGTTGACCTGACCGGATCGGCTGCCGACCGCGCCGGAAGCGGCCGATGTAACGGTCCGGCGCACCGGTGCGCCGAGATCAGTGACCCCTTGGGTCTGATATCGCCCGACCGTTCTCACGATGCGTGACCGGTCGACCATAGGGCAGCATGAACCCGACGTCAGGGGTGGAGGTCACGCATGTCGCCACGGATGCACCTCCCGAGCGGTTGGGTGACCTTCGTCTTCACCGACATCGAAGGTTCCACCCGGTTGGCGCAACTGCTCGGGTCCGACTACCGCCCGGTGCTCTGGGAGCACCGCCGGCTGCTGCGTGACACCCTGGCCGAGACCGACGGCGCGGAGCTGCTGACCGAGGGGGATTCGTTCTTCCTCGCCTTCCCGGACGCGTCGGCGGCCCTGACCGCCTGCCTGACCGCGCAGCGGGCGCTGTCCACCCACGACTGGCCCAACCCGGAGGCCGCGCCGAGGGTACGGATGGGGCTGCACACCGGCTACGCGGAACCCCGCGACGGCGAGTACGCCAGCCCCGAGGTGCACCGGGCCGCCCGGGTGGCCGCCGCCGCGCACGGCGGGCAGGTGCTCTGCTCGGCGTCGACGCAGCGGCTGGCCCACCCGTTGCCCGACGGGGCGACCCTGATCGACCTGGGCCTGCACCGGCTGCGCGGCTTCGACGACCGGGAACGGTTGTTCCAGCTCGTCGCGCCGGGGCTGGAACGGCAGTTCCCCCGCCCGAACACCGCCGAGGCGCTGGCGCACAACCTGCCCACCCAGGTCACCTCGTTCGTCGGCCGGGACACCGAGCGGGTGGAGCTGGATCTGCTGATCCGCCGCCAGCGGCTGGTCACGGTGGTCGGTGCGGGCGGGGCCGGCAAGACCCGGCTCGCCGTCGAGGTGGCCTCCGGTCAGGTGGAGGCGTACCCGGACGGGGTGTGGTTCGTCGACATCGCCACGGTCACCGACCCGGGGCTGGTGGCGTTCGCGATCGCCGCCGTGCTCGGGGCCCGGCCGGAACCGGGCCGCCCGATCCTGGACACCCTGGTCGAGTACGCGGCCGTCCGGCGGATGCTGGTGGTGCTCGACACCTGTGACGCCCAGCCGGCGGCCTGTGCCGAGGTGATCTCCCGGCTGCTCGCCGGGGGCAGCGGGGTGCGGGTGCTGGCCACCAGCCGGGAGGCGTTCGGCCTGCCCGGCGAGGTGGTGTGGCGGATTCCGCCGCTGGCGGTCGACCCGCAGCCGGGGCGTACCGAGAGCGACGCGGTGGCGCTGCTGCTGGACCGTACGGCGGCGGCCCGGGGTGGCCGGCCGCCGGAGTGGACGGAGGCCGGCGACCTGCGCCGGGTGGTGCAGCGGCTGGACGGGTTGCCGTTGGCGATCGAGCTGGCCGCGGCCCGGTTGCGGGTGCTCTCGGCCGGTCAGTTGGCGGCCCGCCTGGACGACATGCTGGGCACCCTCGACGCCGGCCGGGGCGTGCCGGAGCGACCCCCCGAGCGGGGCTGGGCGGGCAACCAGCAGGACACCGTGGACCTGGTCGCCGCGGCCTCGGGCCAGACGCCGCCGAGCGCCGCGCACCGGGCGGTGCAGCGGTCGGCGACCGAGCGGCACCTCACCATGCAGGCCACGGTCACCTGGTCGTACCGGACGTTGGGGCCCCGTGCGGCCCGGCTGCTGCACTGGTTGGCGGTCTTCACCGGGCCGGTGGACCTGGCCACGGTGGAGTGGCTGATCGGTGACGACCCGCTCGACCCGCTGTCGGTGCTGGTGGACAAGTCGATGGTGCTGGCCGAGCCGCACGCCTCGGGCAGCACCTACCGGATGCTCGACCCGATCCGGGCGTACGCGGCGCGCAGGCTGGTCGAGACCGGCGAGGAGCAGGCCGCCCGGGACCGGCACGTGGCCTGGGCGCAGCACGCGCTGCACCGGGCCCACCTGGGGGCGGATGGCCGTCCGGTCACCCTGTCGCTGTACGCGGTCGACCCGCTCGCCGGTGAGCTGCGCTCGGCGCTGCGCTGGTCGGCCACCGGGGGCAGCGCCCGGGCGGGGCTGCTGCTGGCCGGCGGGCTGGACCAGTGGTGGCGGGAGCGCGGGCTGTCCCGGGAGGCCCGGCTGTGGCTGTTCCGGCTGTACGGGCGGATCGCCGAGACCGGCGAGGCGATCCCCGAGGCGGAACTGGCGGCGGCGTACCACCTGCACTCGCTGCACGCTGGCGCGGACGGCGAGTTCGCCGAGGAGCTGCGGTTCTCGCAGCGCGCGGAGGCGGCGGCCCGGCAGGCCGGCGACGCGGGGCTGCTGGCCCGGGTGCTCGCCGGGCGGGCCGTGCCGCTCGTCGACATGGGGCAGTTCACCGAGGCGGAGCGGGTCTGCCGGGAGGTCATCGAGTGGGCCAACGAGCAGGAGGTCGGCGGGGACGCGCTGCTCGCCGTCTACCACCTGGCCGAGCTGCTGTGGCGGCGGGGCGCGCTGGTCGAGGCGGCGGAGCTGCTGGGGCGGGCCCGACCGGTGGAGGCGGCCCGCCCGGTGGAGCGCGGGTGCCGCTCGGTGGACATGCTGCTGGGCATGGTGGCGCTGGCGCGGCGTGACCTGGTGGCCGCGCACGAGCACCTGCTGGTGGCGTTGCGGGCCCGGATGGGGCACGGCTACCACGGGCGGGCCTGCGACACGGTGAACGCGGTGGCGGTGCGCTGCGCGTTGGGCGGGGAGCCGTTGACGGCGGCCCGGCTGTTCGGTGCGGCCCAGGCCACCCGGGCCCGGCTGCGCGGCACCCCGGGCATCTACGGCTCGTACTGGCTCCAGCAGCAGGCCGAGCTGCGCCGCATCCTCGGCGACGCGGCCTTCGACGCCGCGTACGGCGAGGGTGGTGAGCTGGGGCTGGAGGAGGCGGCGGCGTTGGCGTTCGCGGTGGAGCACCCGGACATGGCGGCCGACTCGATCCGGTTCCGGGCGACCGGCGTGGTGACGCCCCGGCCGGTCCGCCGCCGCGAGGCGGACCGCCGGGAGGAGTGGGCCTGACCCGCCGTGCGGTCCGGGGTCTTCCGGACGGCACGACGGGCCGGGCGTCGGGTGCGGGCGGTGGTCAGCCGCGTCGGGCGGCGGCCCGCTCGGCGTCGGCCTTCATCCGGGCGGCCCGGTCGAGGTCGGCCTGGGAGACGGCGGCGACCGAACCGAAGATGCTGACCGCCTGGTAGTACGTCCAGGCGAGGCTGGTGCAGGCCGGGCGGACGACGGAGTTGTAGGTGGCGCAGACCCGCTTCAGGTCCTCGTAGAAGGCGCTGTCCAGGCGGGACTTGTTGGCCGAGAAGATCCCCATCGCCTTGTGGTTGCGGTAGCCGAAGTCGTGCCGGTAGCAGGACAGGTTGAAGGTGAAGCCGAGCGGGTTGTCCGGGCTCGACGAGCAGTAGTCGGTGGACCAGTCGAAGCCGTAGTCGGCCCAGGCGGCCTGGTTGAGGCGGCCGGCGTTCCAGGCGTTGTAGCTGCTCGCGCTGGTCTGGGTCCAGCTGCTCAGCACGCTGAGCTTCTGCGAGGTGCTTACCGCGGCGGACGCGGGTGAGCCGACGCCGAGCACGCTGAGCAGGGCGAACGTGCCGGCGGCGAGGGCGGTGGCGAGACGACGGGACAAGTTTTCCTCCGCAGGATGGGCGGTACGGTGCGTCACCGGCTGGTCACCGGAGTTCGATCAGTCTCGATCAATATCCGGTCGCTGTGGCGTGGCGGAGGCGACGTATTGGTGACATACGTCGAAACAGACGAATGCCCCGGGTGCGTGGGCACCCGGGGCGTCCGTGGTCGATCAGGTCAGCGCACCACCCGGGCCGGCGAGGCGGCGCTCTCGTTCCACGACCGGTCCAGCGCGGTCACCTGGTAGGTGTACGCCCGGCCGGGCTTGGCGGTGCCGTCCACCCAGGACTGCTGCCGCCCCGGGGTGGCCCGGACCGTGCCGAGCAGGTGCGCGGCGTCGGCCCGGCCGCACCCGTCGACCGGGCCGGACCCGTCGAAGCGGTAGACCGCGTACGAGGTGGCGTCGGCGAGCGGGCCCGTCCCGCCCGCCGGCTGCCGCCAGCGCAGCCGCACCCCGTCGGCGGTGCGCTCGGCGCGGGTGAACACCGGGCGCGGCAGCGGCTTCGCCGGCAGGTGCGCCATGGTCGGCACCAGCGCCGGGCGGGAGTAGTGCGCGGCGGCGTAGCGGCTCGTCGCGCCCAGCCGGTCGGCCCGCACCTGCACGGCCGAGAAGTGCACGTTGCCGAGCACCTCCGGGTACGCCCGGTTCAGCGTCAGGTGGTCCGACAGCTCCTGCGGGTTCATCCAGTACGTACCGTAGGCCGGGTCGCCGCTCTTGTAGTCCGCCTGGCCGATGTAGAGCTGCACCCGGGTGCCCCGCACCGTCTGCGCCCACCAGGGCACCAGGCGGGCGTAGTCGGCGGCCGGATACTGGCCGATGTACCAGTAGAGCTGCGGCACGATGTAGTCGATCCACTCCTGCCTGACCCACCTGCGGGTGTCGGCCGAGATGATGTCGTACGACTGGCTGCCGGTGGTGTCCGAGCCGTCCGGGTCGGCGCTGGCGTTGCGCCAGATGCCGAACGGGCTCACCCCGAACTTCACCCACGGCTTGACCGCCTTGATCCGGCCGCCCATCTCCTGGATCAGCAGGTCGATGTTGTCCCGCCGCCAGGCGGCCCGGTCGGTGAACCCCCGGTGGTACGCGGCGAACGTGGCGTCGTCGGGCACCGGGTAGGACCCACTGGGGTACGGGTAGAAGTAGTCGTCGAAGTGCACGCCGTCGAGGTCGTACCGGCGGACCGCGTCCAGCATCGCGGTCTGGACGAACTCGCGGACCTGCGGTACCCCGGGGTCGTAGTAGAGCCGGCTGCCGGCGACGCCGGCCGGCGGGTAGGCGAAGGTCCACTCCGGGTGCCGCCGGGCCGGGTGGTCCGGGGCGAGCTGCCCCAGGTCGGCGCCCGCGCCCCCGGGTGCCGGCATGGAGATCCGGTACGGGTTGAACCAGGCGTGGAACTCCAGGTTCCGCAGGTGTGACTCGGCCACCAGGAAGGCCAGCGGATCCCAGCCCGGGTCCTGCCCCCGTACCCCGGTCAGGTACTCCGACCACGGCTCGTACGGCGACGGCCAGAACGCGTCGGCGGTCGGCCGGACCTGCACCACGACGGCGTTGTGGTGCAGCCGCTGCGCCAGGTCGAGCCAGCCCCGGTACTCGGCCTGCTGGGCGGCGATCCGGTCGGGGGCGGTACGGGAACCCGCGCTCGGCCAGTCGATGTTCACCACCGACGAGATCCACATGGCCCGGAACTGCCGCTTCGGCACTGCCGGATCGACCACACAGGCGTCACCCGCCGTGCCGCCACCGGCCGCCGGCCCGACCGTCGCGGCCCCCCCGGTGGCTGCCGCCGCCGACCCGGTTCCCCCGCCGGTGGCTGCCGCCGTTCCGGTTCCCCCACCGGTGGCCGCGGCCGTTCCGGTTCCCCCGCCGGTGGCCGCGGCCGGCCCGCCCGCCGCGAGCCCACCGACCACCACCAGCGCCAACCCGATCACACCGATCCCGAGCCTGCTCACCACACTCTCCCTCCTCCGGTCCCGCCCCACCGCCCGCCTCCTCCGTCGCTAGCCCTGCCGCCCCTCCGCCTCTGCCACCCGTCCCTCCGGCCGCTCGCCCTCCGCCTCCCCCACCCGTCGTCCCCTCACCCTGCCCCGGTGATCAAAAGGTTTGCGTCAGTCGATCAAGAGGTTTGCGTCAGCGGACGCGCCGGAATTGACGCAAACCTCTTGATCACCGAGGGCGGGTGGGGTGGGTGGGGTGAGGCGGGGGAAGAGGGGGGTGGCGGGAAGTGGCGGGGTGGGTGGGGGGATGGGAGGAAATTTTCATACTTGGGGTGTGGGTGCAAGGGGTGGGTGGGGAGAGGGTGCGGATGGGGGGGGTGACCGAAAGTGGTTATCGGGGGACGGGGGGTTGATATTGGTGGGGTGATTGGGGTGGGGTTGGGGTGGGTAGCAACGCCCGGCACCGGCCGTCAGCAGGGCGGTCGCGGTGGTGGGAGGGGTGAGCGCAGTGTCCGTGCTGCGAACCAAACCGATCAGGGACGTGGTTGCCCAGGGCAACGCCGACGGCAGTGACGGCACCCCCGGTCTGAAACGACGACTCGGGGCCCGCGACCTCACCGGGTTCGGCATCGGCATCGTGATCGGCACCGGCATCTTCACCCTCACCGGCATCGAGGCGCGCGACAGCGCCGGGCCGGGTGTGGTGATCTCGTTCGCCATCGCCGGAGCGGTCGCCCTGCTCGCCGCCCTCTGCTACGCCGAACTGGCGTCCAGCGTGCCGACCGCCGGCAGCGCCTACACCTACGCGTACGCCACGATGGGCGAGATCGTCGCGTGGATCATCGGGTGGGACCTGCTGTTGGAGTTCGCGCTCGGCGCGGCGGTGGTGGCCCGGGGCTGGTCCGGTTACCTCGCCGAACTGTTCGGCCTGCCGAGCACCTGGTTCGCCGAAGAGGGCAGCGTGGTCAACGTCGGGGCGATCGGCATCGTGCTGCTGCTCGGCGTCGTCGCCATCGTCGGCATCCGCGAGTCGGCCCGGATCACCAACCTGCTGGTCCTGGTGAAGGTCGGCATCTGCGTCTTCGTCATCGTCGCCGGGCTGTTCTTCGTCAAGGCGGCCAACCTCACCCCGTTCATCCCGCCGGCCGAGCCGGCCGGCGCCGGCGACGACGGGATCAAGCAGCCCGTCACCCAGGCGCTGTTCGGGCTGGAACCCTCCGTCTTCGGTTTCGTCGGGGTGCTCACCGCCGCCGCCGTGGTCTTCTTCGCGTACACCGGTTTCGAGGCGGTGGCGAACCTGGGTGAGGAGACCCGGCGGCCCAAGCGGGACCTGACCCTGGGTCTGTTCGGCACCCTGCTGATCTCCACCACGCTCTACATCGGCGTCTCGCTGGTCGTGGTCGGCATGGTGCCGTACGCCGAGATCGACCGGGGTGCCCCGATCGCCGCAGCCTTCAACGCGGTCGGCGCGGGCTGGGCCGGGGTGCTCGTCTCCATCGCCGCCGTCGCCGGCCTGACCAGCGTGATCCTGGTCGACCTGGTGGCCATGGGTCGGATCGGCTTCGCCATCTCCCGGGACGGCCTGCTCCCGCCCGCCGTGGCGAAGATCCACCCGCGCTGGGGGACGCCGTACCGGATCTCGGCGGTGATGACGGTCGCGGTGGCGCTGCTCGCCGGGTTCCTGCCGCTGTCGGCCCTGGCCGACCTGGTCAGCATCGGCGCGCTCTGCGCCTTCATGATCGTCTCGATCGCGGTGCCGATCCTGCGTCGCAAGCGCCCCGACCTGGAACGGCCGTTCCGGGTCCCGTTCTCCCCGGTACTGCCGATCTTCACCGCGTTGGCCTGCCTCTACCTGACGCTCAACCTGTCGGTCGAGACCTGGATCAGGTTCCTGGTCTGGATGGCGCTCGGCGGTGTCGTCTACTTCTGCTACGGCTACCGGCGCAACCGCCTCGCCCTCCAGGAGGCCGAGGAGCGCGCCAAGGAGCCCGCCTCCGCCTGACCGCCCGTCGGGTGCCGGCCGGTGGCCCCGGCCGGCACCCGGCCCGCCGTCGGGGCACGGTCGGGTCAGGGGCGCGGCGCGAAACGCAGCAGGTTCCAGGAGATCCCCGGCAGGCGTACGGTGCAGCGGTCGCCGTCGACGGTGCCGGTGGGCAGCTCCCGGGGGGTCACCCGGTCCGGCTCGGCCTCGGTGTTGACCGCGTCCGGGTCGTCCCCGGCGACGAGCGCGAGGTGCTGCACCTGGTGCAGCCCCGACAGACCCCGCAGGTCGAGATCCAGGGGGAGGTCGTCGGTGCCCCGGTTGACCGCGAACACGGTCAGCGCGCCGGACTCCTCGTCGTGCAGCGCGACGGTGTCCAGCACCGGCACGTCGCCGTACCGCTTCGTGACGTAGTGCGGTGAGACCGGCTCGGTGCGCAGCACGGTGCCCGTGGCGTACCGGGCGGTCAGGGCGAACGGGTGGAAGATGCTCTGCCGCCAGGCCGGCCCGCCGGTGCGGGTGCGGATCGGGGCGATCACGTTGACCAGTTGCGCCTGGCAGGCCACGCCGACCCGGTCGGCGTGCCGGAGCAGCGTGATCAGCAGGTCGCCGACGACCACCGCGTCGACTGCCGTGTACTCGTCTTCGAGCAGCTCCGGCGCCTCGACCCAGCCGCGCCGGTCCAGGTCCGCCTGGACGCGGGACTGGTACCAGACGTTCCACTCGTCGAAGGAGATCTTCAGCTTGCGGGTCTGCCGCAGCCGGGCGGCCACGTGGTCGGCGGTGGCGACGACCTCGCTGATGAACTGGTCCATGTCGACGGCCGAGGCGAGCAGGCTGGCCCGGTCGCCGTCGGTCGGGTCGTAGTAGGTGTGCGCCGAGACGTAGTCGACCTGCTCGTAGGTGTGTTCCAGGACGGTCGCCTCCCAGGAGGCGAAGGTGGGCATGCCCCGGCCGGAACTGCCGCAGGCGACCAGGCTGATCGAGGGGTCGATCAGTTTCATCGCCCGCGCGGTCTCGGCGGCGAGCCGGCCGTACTCCTCGGCGGTCTTGTGGCCGACCTGCCAGGGGCCGTCCAGCTCGTTGCCGAGGCACCACAGCCGCACCCCGTACGGCTCCTGCGCGCCGTGTGCGCGGCGCAGGTCGGACAGCCGGGTGCCGCCCGGGTGGTTGGCGTACTCCAGCAGGTCGCACGCCTCCTGCACGCCCCGGGTGCCGAGGTTGACCGCCATCATCGGCTCGACCTGCGCGGCGGTCGCCCAGGTCATGAACTCGTCGAGGCCGAACGCGTTGGTCTCGATGGTCTTCCAGGCCAGGTCCAGCCGGCGGGGGCGGTCGTCGACCGGGCCGACGCCGTCCTCCCAGCGGTAGCCGGAGACGAAGTTGCCGCCAGGGTAGCGGACCACGGAGACGCCCAGTTCCCGGGTCAGCTCCAGCACGTCGCGGCGCAGGCCGTGCGGGTCGGCCCCGGGGTGTCCCGGTTCGTGGATGCCGCCGTACACGCAGCGGCCCAGGTGTTCCACGAAGGAACCGAAGAGCCGGCGGTCCACCTGGCCGATCGTGAAGGCCGGGTCGATCGTCATCCGCGCTGCGCGCACGGGCCCACCTCTTCCCTGAGCTGCTCGGAGCGACTGCGGTCGATGCACCGCCCCGCGTTTGTATACCGTGGTCGCCAACGTTGTAAAGGATCTGTCGCGGGCCACCGACGCGGGAGGGAGCGGGGACGTGCGCCACCGCCTCAAGGACGTCGCCGAGCGGGCCGGGGTGTCGGTCAAGACCGTGTCGAACGTGGTCAACGGCTACCAGCACGTCCGTCCGGAGACTCGGGCCCGGGTCGAGGCGGCCATCGCCGAACTGCGCTACCGACCCAACCTGTCGGCCCGCAACCTGCGCAAGGGGCGTACCGGCGTGATCGCCCTCGCCGTGCCGGAGCTGGACGTGCCGTACTTCGCCGAGCTGGCGCGGCACGTGGTGGCCGCCGCCGCCGACCACGGCTGGACCGTGCTCATCGACCAGACCGGCGGTGGCCGGGAACGGGAGAAGGTGGCCGCCGCCGGCGTCGGCGACCACATGATCGACGGGTTGATCTTCAGTCCGCTGTCGCTGTCCGCCGACGACCTCGTCGGCCTGGAACTGCCGATGGTGCTGCTCGGCGAGCGGACGGACCACGGCCGGGCCGACCACGTGATGATCGACAACGTGACCGCCGCCCGGGAGATGACCGCCCACCTGATCGGTCTCGGCCGCCGCCGGGTCGCCGCCGTCGGCGCGCAACACACCCCCGAGGGCGCCGGCGCCCGCCTGCGGCTGGCCGGCTACACCGCCGCCCTGGCCGATGCCGGCATCGGGTACGACGAGCGCCTCGTCGCCGCCACGCCGGCCTGGCACCGCGCCGACGGGGCCGCCGCCCTGCGTCACCTGCTCGCCTCCGGTGCCCGCCCGGACGCGGTCTTCTGCTTCAGCGACACCCTCGCCCTCGGCGCGCTGCGCGCCCTGCACGAGGCCGGTCTGCGGGTTCCCGCCGACGTCGCCGTCGCCGGCTTCGACGACATCGAGGACGGCCGGTTCAGCGTCCCCACCCTGACCACGGTCAGCCCGGACAAGGAACGGATCGCCCGGCTCGCCGTCGACCTGCTCGCCGGACGGCTGGCCGGTGAGCGGGACGCACCCGCCCGGGAGGTTACCGCCCCGCACCGGCTGGCCTTCCGGGAGAGCACCACCTGACCCGGCCCGGTCGGGTGGCGTCGCCCCGGTCAGTCGAAGAAGCGGGCCAGGTGGGCGGGGGACACCGGTGGCGCGTCGGCGGGCAGCGGGGTCAGGTCGGCGAAGATGGACGCACCGTCGCAGCCGGCGTGCAGCGGATACCAGCGCGGCGTCCCCGGCGGGCGCTGACCGCACACCCCCTTGATCGTCTGTACGTCCAGCAGCCGCACGTGGGTCGGGTCGGCCACCGCGTTGACATGCCCCCACCAGGGGCTCATCACGTGCAGCACGCCACCCGGCCGCAGCACCCGGTGGCACTCGTCCACGAGCGGCAGGAAGTCGATCAGGTGCTCCAGTATGTGCACCGTGAAGATTACGTCGACGGAGTCGTCGGCCAGCGGCAGCGACCCGGACAGGTCCGCCACCGCGTCCACCCCCGGGGCGGGGAAGATGTCCAACCCCAGGTTCGTCGGGTACTGCTTCTGACCGCCGCAGCCCAGGTCCACCACCACCGGGTCCCGGCCGGCGACCCGCACCCGCCCCCACACGCCGTACACCCCGGCCAGCCGGCCGACCAGCTCGCGGACCAGCCGCAACTGCTCCGGTGCGGGCACCTCCCCGCTCAGGTGGGCGACCCCCCGGTCGAACCGCACCTGGACGCCGAGCCCGCGTAACCGCTCGTCATGGCGGGCCTGCTCGGCCCAGGCCGCTTCGAGGAACCCGTCGAGCGCCCGCAGCCGTTCGGCCGAGGGCGGTGCCTGCGCCAACGCGACCATGGCCACCTCCCGCCGGCCGTTACCCGCTTCCCGGCCCGGCACACCACCCGATCCGGTGCGCCGGCGTCGGCCGGGTCAGCCGCCAGCGCCGGGTCAGCCGCCGGCTCGTCGGGTCGGCCGGCCGACGGCCCGGATGCGCTGCCGGGGCGCACCTGCCGCCTTCGGGCGCTTGAGGTGGTAGCGGTGCAGCTCGTTGTGGCCCTCCAGGGACGGGTCCTCGCTCATCCCGACGAGTTCCCAGCCCTGGTCACCGGCCCGGTTCAGGTGCGCCAGCGCGGTGTCGCCGTAGGCGGTGACGTCGGTCATCGAGCCGTCCGGGCCGTACCAGACGAAGACGACCTCCCAGCTGAGGTCGGAGGCGGTCGGCTGGCGACGGCGGACCAGCAGCGCGTACTCCCATCTGAGCATGACCCCATTGTCACCCGGCGGCCGACGGGTGACGCCGATCAGTCCTCGGCGATCCGTCCGTCGGCGACCCGCAGCCGCCTGTCGACGCTGACCGCCTCCAGCATCCGCCGGTCGTGGGTGACCAGCAGCAGCGTCCCCGGGTAGCCGGCCAGTGCCGACTCCAACTGCTCGATGGCCGGCAGGTCGAGGTGGTTGGTCGGCTCGTCCAGCACCAGCAGGTTGACCCCCCGGCCCTGCAGCAGCGCCAGCGCCGCCCGGGTCCGTTCGCCCGGCGACAGCGTCGCCGCCGGCCGCAGCACGTGCGCGGCGCGCAGGCCGAACTTGGCCAGCAGCGTCCGCACGTCCGCCGGCATCATCTCCGGTACGGCGGCCCCGAACGCCTCCAGCAACGGCTCGTCGCCGAGGAACAGCCCCCGGGCCTGGTCGACCTCGCCGACCACCACCCCCGGCCCGAGCGCGGCGTGCCCGGCGTCGAGCGGCAGCCGGCCCAGCAGCGCGCCGAGCAGGGTGGTCTTGCCGGAGCCGTTCGCCCCGGTGATCGCCACCCGGTCGGCCCAGTCGATCTGGAGGTTCACCGGCCCCAGGGTGAAGGCGCCCCGGCGGACCACCGCGTCGCGCAGCGAGGCCACCACCGCACCGGCCCGGGGCGCGGCGGCGATCTCCATCCGCAGTTCCCACTCCTTGCGGGGCTCCTCGACCACGTCGAGGCGTTCGATCAGCCGCTCGGTCTGCTTCGCCTTCGCCGCCTGCTTCTCCGTCGACTCAGCCCGGAACTTCCGGCCGATCTTGTCATTGTCGGTGGCCTTGCGGCGGGCGTTCTTCACGCCCTTCTCCATCCAGGCCCGCTGGGTGCGGGCACGGGCCTCCAACGCGGCCCGGGTGTCGGCGTACTCCTCGAAGTCGGCGCGGGCGTGCCGGCGGGCCACCTCCCGCTCCTCCAGATACGCGCCGTAGCCGCCGCCGTAGTGCCGGACCTGCTGCTGCGCCAGGTCGAGTTCGAGCACCCGGGTCACCGTCCGGGTCAGGAACTCCCGGTCGTGGCTGACCAGCACCGTGCCGGCGCGCAGCCCGGTGACGAACCGTTCCAGCCGGTCCAGGCCGGCCAGGTCCAGGTCGTTGGTGGGCTCGTCGAGCAGGAAGACGTCGTACCGGCTGAGCAGCAGGGAGGCCAGCCCGGCGCGGGCCGCCTGGCCGCCTGACAGACCGGTCATCGGATGGTCCAGGTCGACGGTGAGCCCCAACTCGGCGGCGACCTGCTCGGCGCGTTCCTCCAGGTCCGCCCCGCCGAGGTCGAGCCACCGCTCCAACGCCCCGGCGTACGCGTCGTCCGCCCCGGTCGTGCCTGCGGTGAGCGCCTCGGCGGCGGCGTCCAGGGCGGCCTGCGCCCCGGTGACCCCGGTCCGTCGGGCCAGGAAGTCGCGGACCGTCTCGCCCGCCCGCCGTTCCGTCTCCTGCGGCAGGTAGCCCACCGAGGCCCCCGGCGGGCTCAGCGTGACGCTGCCCTCCTCCACCGGCTGCACCCCGGCCAGCGTGCGCAGCAGCGTCGACTTGCCGGCCCCGTTGACCCCCACCAGCCCCACCACGTCGCCGGGAGCGACGACCAGGTCGAGGTCAGTGAAGAGCATCCGCTCCCCGTGGCCGGAGGCGAGTCCCTTGGCGATCATCGTGGCGCTCATGAGGCCCCGAGCCTAGCGCCCGCCGATCCGGGGCGGGGACATCGCGCGGCCCGGCCCGCTGCCGCCCAGTCGACGGGGGCGGTGGTCCGTGCGCCAGATCGTGGAGAGTTCTTGCGGCCATGGCGACAACAACTCTCCACGAACCTGCGCCCCTGCCGCCTCTGCCGGTCACCGCCGCCCGTCGCCACCGCCGCCCGTCGCCACCGCCGCCCGTCGTCACCGCCGGCACGTCTCCCGGGGCGGCCGGTGGTCGGGCTGCCGGCCTCGTCGGCGGAAGGTGGGGGAGGGGCGGGAGGAACGGGGGCGGGTGGGGCAAGGTGGGGGTGTGGGATTGACGTTGGCGATCGACTGCGGCGGCGGCGGCATCAAGGGCTCGGTGCTGGACGGGGACGGCACCCTGCGGGCACCGGTGATCCGGGTGGACACCCCGTACCCGTTGCCGCCGGAGCTGTTCGTCAAGACGCTGCTGGAGCTGGCCGGCCGGCTGCCCCCGGCGGACCGGGTCACGGTGGGGATGCCGGGCATGATCCGGCACGGGGTCGTGGTGGCCACGCCGCACTACGTGACCCGGTCCGGGCCACGCAGCCGGGTCGACCCCGACCTGCTCGCCGAGTGGTCCGGGTACGACGCGCGGCGGGCCGTCACCGAGGCGTTCGGGATGCCGGCGCTGGTGCTCAACGACGCCGAGGTGCACGGTGCGGGGGTGGTCGCCGGGACCGGCTGCGAGCTGGTGCTGACCCTCGGCACCGGGCTGGGCAGCGCGCTCTTCGACGGTGGGCGGCTCGCCCCGCACCTGGAGCTGTCACACGCCCCGGTCCGCTGGGGCACCACCTACGACACGTACGTCGGGGAGCCGGAGCGGCGGCGGCTCGGCGACGCCTTCTGGTCCCGGCGCATCCGGCAGGTGGTGGACGGGCTGCGGCCGGTGTTCCGCTGGGACCGGCTCTATCTCGGCGGCGGCAACTCGCGGCTGATCCGCCCCGAGCAGGTGGCCCGGATGGGCGACGACGTGGTGATCGTGCCCAACACGGCCGGAATCGTCGGCGGGGTCCGGGCCTGGCAGTTGACGGGCGAACGGGACGAGCCGGCCTCCTGAGCCACAAGTCGACCCCCAGGAACACTCGCGGTACGCCCGGTGTTGTGCCAGCGTCGGAGCAATGGCGACGTGACGCGAGGGGGTGGGTCGGGATGGATCTTCTGGCGGAGTACCGACGGGCGACCATGTACTTCGAGATGGGTGACCCGAGCGGAGCGGTCCGGCTGCTGGAGCCGATCGTGGCGGCCGAGCCCGGCAACTCCTCCGTACGTCAGCTGCTGGCCCGGGCGTACTTCCAGACCGCCCAGCTCGGCCGCGCCGAGGAGCAGTTGCGGGAGCTGGTCGACCGGGACCCCAGCGACCACTACGCCCACCACGTGCTGGGCCGGACGCTGGAGCGGCTGAACCGCTTCCCGGACGCGTTGCGCCACCTGCGCATCGCGGCGGCCATGCACTCGACCAACGACGACTACGTGACCGCGCTGCGCCGGGTGGAGAGCCGGGTCGGCAACGGTCGCTGACGTCTGACGACACCGGGCCGGGGGACGGGGTTTCTACCCGTCCCCCGGCCCGGTTCCGCGTCTGGTCCAGGCCAGGAACCTGTCGAACAGTTCCGTCGGGGTGGGTACGGCGTTCGGGTTGAGGGTGACCAGGTCACCGGTGGCGTCGAACAGCCGCCCGGCCATGTGGACGGACAGCCCGACGCGGTCCCGCCGGTATTCGAGGATCAGCAGCAGCCGGGCGGGCCGACACGGCCAGGGGGCGGCACACACCCGGCACCACCAGAGGGGCCGCATCGGTACGTGCGGCCGCACGGCCCCGCCGGGGCGGGCGTGCACCGGCGAGGCGTTCGATCTCCGTTGGGTACTGGGGGTGAACCGGTCGGGTGGCGTGCTGGTCTGGCGGGGCTCCATGGAGTGTTCCGTGGCGTCGGCCATCAGCGTGCGGGGCGAGCGGGCCGGGGGGAGTGCGGCGATATCACCCCAGCGTGTCGGCCGTCTTACCACTTGTCAAGCTGCCAGGGTGTATCTGGCAAGGTGCATCTTGCCTAGCTGCGGTTTGACCACTGGCGGTCTGGCTACTCTCGCGCCGTGCCACGTCACCTCTACGGGGCGGGCGAGATCACGACGCGGCTCGGCGTCAGCCGACAACGGGCGCGCCAGATCATCGACCGGCCCGACTTCCCCAAGCCGTACGACCGGCTCGGGATGGGTGCTGTGTGGCTCAAGGCAGAGGTCGAGGCGTGGATTCGCGAACACCGCCCCCACCTCGGCGAGGCAGACGACGAGGAACAGCCCGCCTGACGGCCGCTGGTTGCCGGCGTGCTGCTCATGTCGGAGCAACCGGCCGAAGCCTGAGCCTCGCTCCGACGCGTGCCGGCCTACGATGGGCCTGCCATGGCGGCTGCGCAGGTGGGGGAGGCGGGATGAAGCTCAAGCTGGACCTGCACGACATCTTCAACAAGGGTCACGACATCGACCGTGCCCTGCGCGGGATCATGGACGAGGCGGTGGCGAAGAAGGCCACCCTGGTCGAGATCATCCCCGGTAAGGGCTCCGGCCAGCTCAAGAAGAAGGTGCTGCGGTTCCTCGACCAGAAGGACGTCAAGCAGCTCTACCACCGGGTCGAGAAGGACTCCAAGAACTTCGGACGCCTCTTCGTCCACTTCCGCTGGAAGTGATGCGGGCGTCATGATGGCCGGTCAGAAATCGAGGACGGCGACCGTCTCCCCCTCGCTCTGCTCGCCGGTCGGCCGGAAGCCCAGCTTCAGATAAAAGCCCTCCGCCCCGCCCTCGCGGGGCACCCAGGTGACGTACGCCCGGTTGCCGCCACGGGCGCGGATCTCCGCGCACACCGCCTCGACGGCGAACCGCCCGTAACCCTTGCCCTGGGCGTCGGCCGCGATGTTGAGTTTCCAGAGGCCGGACCGGACGTCATCGGGGTTGTCGCCCCACGCGTAGTCGAGGAAGGCCATCAGGAAGCCGACCAGCCGGTCGCCGTCGAAGATCAGCCTCGGCCAGGCGATGTCCGGGAAGACGTACGCCTCGGCCAGTGACTTGACCACCGGTCCGACCAGATCCTCCTGATCGGGGCGCACCGACAGTTTGAGCGCCGCCTCGTAGTTCTCCGGGGTGACCTTCTCCAGCCGCATTCTGCGGACCGTAGTCCGCCCCGCCGGCGCTGGCGACCGGTTATCTGTGGTCATGGATGGTTGATCGCCTTCGACCACGTCGTCAGAACGGATAGGTGTGGGCGACCACCCGCATCGCCCAGCTGTGCGGCTCCACCATCCTCGGTCGTCGCCGAGACCCCCGTTAGCGTGGCCAACCGTTGCTGGCGCCCATTACCCGCAGCTATCGCGGATGTGCGCCGGGCCTTGCTAGTAGGTTGGTAAAAAGCGAAATAAAGCTTAAGTCGGACATGGAGAGCATTTTAGCAAGGGGCATGACATCGACCGCATTGAACGACCCGTTAGGATCAGGAAGGGGGGTGAGGATATGAGAGGGTGGAATCGGGGTTTCCAGAGTGGCTTGAACTACGCGCCCCTCATGATGTGGGCTGCGGCGAACTGAGCACCAACGAAAAGCACTCCTGTGGGCAGCAGGATGAGCAGTACCTTGTATGCGGCTGTGCGCCGGGCGACCGTTTCGCCGAACACTGCAGTCAAACTTATGAGGGCGACGATGCTGGTGTAAGTGAGAAGAACGGTCGTCGGAACCCAGTGAGGCATGGCAGCATCTCCGTCCTGAACAGCGCTCGGGTTGCCCATCTGGTCGGTCGGAGCCGGAAGCCCCGCGAGTCGTTTTGTGAGGCATTGAGGTCGCCAGCGGTGCCCTGCAGGTCATAGGTTGGTTCGGCGGCGTCCTATCCAACGCAGCGTCAACGCTTGCTTTGGAACGCTGCGTAGGATGTCCACCACGTAGGCGGTGCGATGCCACCATGGGACGTTTTCGGCGCGTAGGTCGTGTAACTCGCCTCGCCACTCCTCCAGCCATCGTGCTCGGGTCGAGGGGGGCAGTAGTAAGCTCAGCAAGCCTAAGATTGAGGCTCCCAGCAAAGTTGATGACGAGGTTCCCGTTGGACTTGAGCGCGGAGCTTCCGCTACCCTCCTGCTTATCGTTCCAATTGCCATGGAAAGAGGTCTCCGCGGGAGCCGCCGTCTGCCGCGATACCTATCGGGCTCGGTATTAAGCCGCTGGCGCATTACCTTACCCCCCAACTAATGCGGCGGATCCCCATCATGCGACAAGGTCTCGTCAAGGCAAGCACCTCAGTAGCCCGGGTGAGGGCGAAGTCGCCCAGCGGTGGGGGTGCCTCTGGTGCGGGCGGAGGTTTCGGCTAGAGCAAGGCGTGCGGTTTCGGCACCGCCTGGGGCGAACTGGTAATACCGTCGCCGAGGCCGCCCTTGATCCTCGTGCTCGGCAGGATCTTCCCAATGGGATTCCACCCAGCCAGCCTGCTCAAGGCGGGCGAGAATTGGATGGAGGGTGCCCGACTTGAGGCCGGTCTCGCGAGCAATGTCACGACCCCAGCGCGGGTCGGCGGGTGTGGTAAGTAGGGCGCGAATCACCGCCACGGTCTGCGGTGTGAGGCGTGGCGTTTCGGACATGACTCGACTCTACCTAGGTAGGGGTTCGATGTCTACCTAGGTAGGTCGCTTTAGTGCGCCAGTCCAGCCATGCGCGCGAGCATGGCCAGGGTGATCGAGGCCTTTCACCTGCTTAGGGCAGGTGAGTAGGCATGGCCTATGTCGGGAGCAAGCGTCAGAGTGGATAGGTGCGGGCGACCGCCAACATCTCCGAGGTGTGCGACCCCACCACTCCCACCCCCGCAGGCCGGGGACGGAACCCCGGCAGCCCCTCCAACCCGTCGCTGGCGTCCATCGCCCGCACCGCCACCTGCCCCGCCCGGGACACCACGGTCAGGGTGATCTCGACCCCTTCGGCAGGTGGGGCGTGGAAGACGATCCCGAAGCCCCACCGGTCGGCCGGAGTCTCCTCGACGCCCGGCTGCCGCTCGACCGGTACCTCCCGACCGGCCACCTCGGCCCGGGTCACCTCGGCGGTGGTCGTGTCGACGTGCAGGGTGGCCAGCCGGACGGTGCGCTGGGGGAGCAGCCGCAGCCGCAGGGTGCGCAGCCCACCGGCGGTGGTGTCCGCCAGCACCTGCACCGTCGGCGCGGGCAGGTTAGCCGCCGGTGCCGGGCCGCCGCGCAGGTCCGGATCGCCCAGGCCGGGGAAGCCGTCGACGGCGGCGGGACCGTCGACGTATCCGGCGGTCCACGGCTGCGGGTCGGCCTCCCGGGTGAGCCACTGCGCCTCGTTGGTGTCGGCGTCGAGGGCGTACATCAGGTGGGTGGGCACGGGGTGGTCGGCGTCGAACCGGTCGACCGCCAGGCCGACCCCGGCGAACAGGGCGGCGGCGAGCGCGGCGGCGACGGTCGGCAGCGCGCCGAGCCGGCGGGCGCGGGCGGCGACCAGGCCGCGCTGGCCGCCGGCCGCCGGGTGCAGCAGGTCGAGCACCGGCAGCGCGGCCAGCCCGAGCAGCACCGCGAACAGCGCCGCCACCCCACCCATCGCCATCCCCAGCGCAGGGAAGAGCAGCACCACCGTGGGCAGCAGGATCACCACGGCGACCGTGCCGGCCAGGGTCACCGCGACCACCGGCCACGGGCCGTCGATCCGGGTACGCAGCGCCACCAGGCCGGCGACCGCGCCGGCCAGCGCCGGCAGGGTGGCCAGGTACGCCCCACCGGGCACCAGCGCCGCCAGCACCACCCCGAGCACGGCCAGCCAGCCGAGCCCACCGACGGCCAGCGCCGCCGGGCCGACCCGGCGGCGGGTCAGCGCGTACCAGGTGAGCAGGATCGCGGCGGCGAGCGCCACCACCGCCAACCGGTACCAGACCGGCCGGTACGGGTCGAGCAGCTCGGCGTAGCCGGGGCGCAGCGCGGTGATCCCCGCCCACAGCAGTTGGGCGGCGACCGGGGCGGCCACGATCGGCACCAGCGCCAGCCCGAACCCGGCGGCCAGCCGACCGGCCCCGGCCCGCCCGGTGCTCCGGACCAGCCAGCCCAGCGTCAGCACCCCGAGCACCGCCAGGGCGGCCAGTGGCCAGGTCAGCCAGCCGGGGTAGCGGACCAGCCCGCCCGGCACCGGGAAGTAGGTGGCGTCGTGGCCGGCGCGCAGCGCCGTCAGGTCGGCGCGGCCGAACTCCCGGGCCAGCCCGAGCGCGTTGTCGCCGTGCATCTGGAGGCTGCCCCGGTCCATCGCCGCCGGGGTGTCCAGCGGGGTGTGGTAGATCGCGCCCCCGTCGATGTACGCCGCGTTCAACCCGACGAAGTCGTTGTCGAGGAAGGCGGTGAAGTCGGTGTCGTTGGGCAGCGCCCGGTAGATCTCCACCGCGAACGAGGTGCCCACCGGGTGCGGTGCGCCCCGGCCGAAGGCGGCCACCAGCTCGGCGTTGTTCCGGGACGTCTCGAACATGATCACCGGGCCGGTGGAGCCCCGCGCCTCCAGGTTGAGCACCACCCCGCCGTCGGCGGCCAGCGGGTGACTCGCCGCGAACGCCGCCGCCCCGCACAGGCACGCCTCCTCGGCGTCGGTCAGCACGAACACGACGTCGTTGCGGGGCCGGGGGCCGGCGGCCAGCGCGCGGGCCACCTCCAGCATGGTGGAGGTGCCGGCCGCGTCGTCGTTGCCACCCGGGCCGGTCTGCACCGAGTCGTAGTGCGCCACCAGGAAGACCCGGCCGGTGGAGGCGGTCCCGGGCAGCCGGGCCACCACGTTGCGGACCCGGGCGAAGGTGGCCCCGCCGGCCGCACCGCTGAGCTGCCCGGCCTCCGGGGCGACGGTGTCCTGCACCTCGGTCTGCAGGCCCAGCCCGCTCAGCACCCCGACCAGGTGCTCGCGGACCTGGTCGTTGGCGGCGCTGCCGGCCGGGTGCGGCCGTTGCGCCACCGTCTGCACCGTCCGGTACGCCCGTCCGGCGCTGAACTCGTCGGCCGGGGCGTCGACCGGCCGGGGCGTCGGGGTGGCCAGGGTGACCAGCACGACCGCGCCCACCGCGACCAGCGCCAGCAGGGCGGCCAGGGCGGCGGGTGGACGACGCCGGGGCCGGGCCAGCGCCCGGTCGGCGGCGGAGGCGGGGGGTGCGCCCACGGGAACTCCTCGGAGGTGGTGCGGAGGTGGTGCACCATCCTGCCCCCGCCGGGGCGCGGCCGGGGCGTACCGGAACCGAACCGTGACGCGCGGCGCTGACCGGACGCTCACCTGGTGACGGCCTTGTCAGGGAACGCCCGGACCGGGCGGACCGTGTTGTGTGCGACCGTTGTCTAATACAGGATCAGCAGGGCACTCGGAAGGAGCCCGACATCACCAGCGAACTCCCGCGTCTCGCGGCGGTGACCCGGTCGCACCGGGGGCCTGGCTCGGCCGGGCCCTCCGTCGCGCCGTACCCGCACGGCGGGCTGGGGCCGCACCCCAGCCTGCCGCCGGGTGAACGGCTGCGGGTGCTGCTGGTCGAGGACGACGAGGGCGACGCCTTCCTGGTCGGCGAGCTGCTCGCCGAGACCAACTCGATGATCGACCTGCTGGTCGCCACCAGCCTCAGCGAGGCCCGGCAGCGCATCGCCGGGGTCGACTGCGTGCTGCTCGACCTCGGCCTGCCCGACGCGCAGGGCCTGGACGGGTTGCGCCGGGTGCTGGAGATGTCCAGCGGCGCGGCGGTCTGCGTGCTGACCGGCCGCTCCGACGAGCACCTCGGCATCGTCGCGGTCGCCGAGGGCGCCCAGGACTACCTGGTCAAGGGGCAGGTCGACGGGGTGCTGCTGACCCGCGCCCTGCGCTACGCGGTGGAACGCAAGCGGGCCGACGAGAACGCCCGCCGGCTGCGCGAGGTCGAGCTGCGCCAGGCCGAGTCGGCCCGACTGGAACGGGGCCTGCTGCCCCAGCCGCTGATGACCACCGACGAGGTGGCGGTGCACACCTTCTACCGGCCGGGCCGGCACGCGGCGCTCATCGGCGGGGACTTCTTCGACGTGGTGCAGACCCGGCCGGACCGGGTCGACCTGATCGTCGGCGACGTGTGCGGGCACGGCGTGGACGAGGCGGCCCTCGGTGTCGAGCTGCGGGTGGCCTGGCGGGCGTTGATCCTGGCCGGGGTGCCCGACGACGAGGTGCTGCCCGCCCTGGAGCAGGTGCTGATGAGCGAGCGCCGGCTCCAGGAGATCTTCGCCACCGTCGCCACCGCCCGGCTCGACCTGGCCGCCAACCGGGCCACCGTCCGGCTGGCCGGCCACCCGCCGCCGCTGCTGCTGTCCGGCGGCAAGGTCGGGCCGGTACCGGCCCGGGGCGGCCTGCTGCTCGGCGTACGACCCCGCCGTCCCGTCGCGTTCGACCTGGAGTTCGACACCGATGACTGGTCCCTGTTGATGTACACCGACGGCCTGATCGAGGGGCGGGTGGGTGACGGCGACGACCGGTTGGACGTCGACGGGCTGACCGGCCTGCTCCAGGAGCGCGCCAACCACGCCGTGCCGCTGTCCGAGCTGCCCGCCTGGCTGGTCGGTCGGGCCGAGCAGATCAACGGCGGGCCGCTCGCCGACGACGTCGCCATGCTGCTGGTCACCCGGGGCGGTGGCCGGTGAACACGTACCGCCGGGGGTGGACCCTGCGTCGCCGGGTGCTGGCGCTGCTGGCCGTGGTCGGCGTGCTGCTGATCGGGTTGGCCGTGGCCGAGGCGGTGGTGGCGGCGAAGAACCGCGCCTACACCGACGCGCTGCTCACCCGCACCGGCCCGCTGCGGGTGCAGGGTCAGGAGATGCTCAACGCGCTGCTCGACCAGGAGACCGGCATCCGGGGGTACGCGGTCAGCGGCAACCGCGCCGACCTGGCCCCGTACGAGCAGGGGGTGCAGCAGGAGCGCGACGTGGCCGCCACGATCGCGGACCTGAGCCGGGACTACCCGGAGGTCGCCGCCGCGCTGCGGACCGCGCAGCAGCAGGCGGCGGACTGGCGGCGGACGGTGGCCGAGCCGGTGATCGCCACCACCGGGAGCAGCGGCACCGCCGCCGGCCAGGCGTTGATCACCGCCCAGGCCCGGCAGCAGTTCGACGAGATCCGGGCGTCGGTCGGCGACCTCCAGACGGCGATCCTGACCGAGCGGGAGAAGGGCGCCCGGGACATCGAGCGCACCGGCAACATGCTGGTGATGCTGCTGATCATCGCGGCGGTGGTGGTCGTCCTGGCGGGCACGCTGATGCTGCTCTCCCTGGAGCGGATGGTGATCCGACCGCTGACCGGCCTGGCGCAGCAGGTGCGGGAGGTCGCCGCGGGCGACTACCAGCACCACATCGCCGGGTCGGGGCCGCCGGAGTTCCGTCGGCTCGCCGACGACGTCGACGTGATGCGGCAGAAGATCGCCAAGGACCTGGCCGAGGTGCGGGCCGCCCGGGAGAACATCGAGTGGGTCAACAGCCAGTTGCAGAAGCAGGCCGAGGAGCTGACCCGCTCCAACCGTGACCTGGAGCAGTTCGCCTACGTCGCCTCGCACGACCTGCAGGAGCCGCTGCGCAAGGTGGCCAGCTTCTGCCAGCTGCTGCAACGCCGGTACGCGGGGCAGCTCGACGAGCGGGCCGACCAGTACATCGCGTTCGCGGTCGACGGCGCGCAGCGGATGCAGCGCCTGATCAACGACCTGCTGGCGTTCTCCCGGATCGGCCGGCTCACCACCGGTTTCGTCGACGTCGACCTGAACAAGGTGATGGGCGACGTGGCCAGCCAGACCGAGCCGGGCCGGCAGTACGCCGACGCCGAGCTGACCTGGGGCGAGCTGCCGGTGATCCGGGGCGAGGAGCCGCTGCTCACCAACCTGCTGGTCAACCTGGTCAGCAACTCGGTGAAGTTCCGCCGCCCGGACGTCGCGCCGAAGGTGCGGGTCTCGGCCCGGCTGGTCGGTGACGAGTGGGAGATCACCTGCCAGGACAACGGCATCGGCATCGAGGCCGAGTTCGCCGACAAGATCTTCGTGATCTTCCAGCGGCTGCACGCCAAGGACGCCTACCCTGGCACCGGCATCGGCCTGGCCATCGTCAAGAAGATCGTCGAGTACCACGGCGGTCGGGTCTGGGTCGACACCGACCAGGCCGAGGGGACGGCGATCCGGTTCACCCTGCCGGCCCGGCCGGAGGACGTCGAGGCGGCGAAGGCGGCGGCCGAGGCGGACGCGGCGGCGACCGACGGGGACACCGACGTGCCGGCCGACGGGGAGAGCCCGGCGACGACCGACGACGCCGCCCCCGGCCCGGTCGGGGAGACGGCCGACGAGGCCGGCCCGGCGGCCCGACCGACGCCGGTCGGCCGGCAACCGGACGGCACGCAGGACGAGGACCCACCCGGCGGGCCGCCGGGGCACGGCACGACGGGTGGCACGAAGGAGAGGGTCGGATGACCGCGCCGGCGGACGGCAAGAGCCCGATCGAGGTCCTGCTCGTCGAGGACGACCCGGGTGACGTGTTGATGACCCAGGAGGCGTTCGAGGAGCACAAGCTCCGCAACCGGTTGACGGTCGTCTCCGACGGCGCCGAGGCGCTGGCCTACCTGCGGCGCGAGGGCCGGTACGCGGACGCGGTGACCCCCGACCTGATCCTGCTCGACCTGAACCTGCCCCGCCGGGACGGCCGGGAGGTGTTGGAGGAGATCAAGAACGACGAGGAGCTGCGCCGCATTCCGGTGGTGGTGCTGACCACCTCCCAGGCCGACGAGGACATCCTGCGCAGTTACCAGCTGCACGCCAACGCCTACGTGACCAAGCCGGTGGACTTCGAGCGTTTCATCTCGGTGGTCCGCCAGATCGACGAGTTCTTCGTCAGCGTGGTCAAGCTGCCGCCGCGTGGCTGACCACCTGCTCGACGACGTCGACGCGCTGCTGCGGGAGACCGCGGCGAGCGTGGTGTTGCCGCTGTTCCGCAAGCTGGACGACGCCGACGTCACCGAGAAGGCACCGGGTGACCTGGTCACCGTCGCCGACCAGCGGGCCGAGGAGCGGATCTCGGCGGAGTTGCGCCGGTTGCTGCCGGGTTCCCGGGTCGTCGGCGAGGAGGCGGTCGCCGCGGACGGCTCGCTGCTGCGTCACCTGCGCGGCGACGGCGACGTGTGGGTGGTCGACCCGGTCGACGGGACGGGGAACTTCGCCGCCGGGCGGCGACCGTTCGCGCTGATGGTGGCCCTGCTCTCCGACGGCGAGCCGGCCGCGTCCTGGGTGTTCGACCCGTTGGCCGGGACGATGGCCGTGGCCCGCGCCGGGGCCGGCACCCGGCTGGACGGCCGGCCGGTACGCGAGACCCCCGTCCTGCCGCCGGACCGGCTGCGCGGCACCGCGATGGTGCAGTACCTGCCCCGGGCCACCCGGGACCGGGTGGCGGCCGGCGAGGGCCGGATCGGGGAGCTGCTGCCCGGCCAGCACTGCGCCGGGCGGGAGTACCTCGACCTGCTCACCGGTGACCAGCAGTTCGTCCTGTTCTGGCGGACCCTGCCCTGGGACCATGCCCCCGGCACGCTGCTGGTGCGCGAGGCCGGCGGGGTGGCCCGCCGCTTCGACGGCACCGACTACCACCCGGCCGACGACGGCACGGGCCTGCTGGTCGCCTCCGACGAGCAGACCTGGCACGAGGTCCACGCCGCCCTGCTCGACGACTGACCCGCCGGTCCGGCTCCGGGGCTCCGGCGGGCCGCGCCACCGGCCCGGCCGCCGGCTCCACCGCCTGAGGAATCGACGACGGTGGACCCTCGGCTACCGGTTCGACACTCCCGGTCGAGGGTCGCCGTACGGTGCCGTCACGGGCCTGGTGACCGGGCGTGGTTGCGGTAATGTGACCGGCGGTCTCCGCCCCCAGGCCGCCAACCGGGGCCGGCGGGACCGCCGCCGCACCGGCCCCACGGCCGGGCGTCGGCGGCAGAGGGAAGGACACCTCCGTGCCCAGGACCAACCTGACCCGGCCGTTGACCGTGCTGTTCGCCGCGGTGGCGCTGCTGCTCGGCGTCGGCGCGGTGCCCGCCGCGGCGGAGCCCGGCGAGGGTGGCACCAAGCAGCTCAAGGACGCGCTGACGGCGGCGGCCAAGGGGCACATCGAGGCCAAGGCCAAGCTGGACAGCTCCAAGCGCCGGCAGGCGGCGCTGACCGCCGAGCTGAAGGTGATCGAGGGCCGGCTGGGTGAGCTGACCACCCAGGTGGGCGAGGTGGCCGCGCAGTCGTACCGGGTGGGCCGGTTGACGCCCACGTCGATGCTGCTCAACACGGCCAGCCCGGAGGCGTTCCTCAAGCGGGCCGCCGACCTGGACATGATGGCCCAGCGCGACGGCAAGCAGCTCCGCGCGCTCGCCGAGGCCCGGCAAACCGCCGCCGAGGCCACCCTCGCCATCAACGCCGAGGTCCGCGAGCAGCAGAAGCAGCTCGCCACGCTGGCCAAGAAGAAGCGGGACGCCGAGCGCGCCCTGGCCACCGTCAGTTCGGGCAGCAGCGCCGGTTTCAGCGGCGGGTCGAGTTCGGCGAAGCCGGCCCCGCGCAACTCCGACGGGTCGTGGCCCAGCGAATCGTGTTCGGTGAACGACCCGACCACCTCCGGCTGCATCACCCCGCGCACCCTGCACGCCATGCAGCAGGCCAAGGCGGCCGGCTACAAGCGGTACGTCTCCTGCCACCGCAGCGGCGGGGGCGGCGAGCACCCCAAGGGGCGGGCCTGCGACTTCTCGGCCGCCACCAGCGGCTTCAAGGACGAGACGGCCACCGGCGGGGACAAGGCGTACGGCGACAGCCTGGCCAACTACTTCAAGAACAACGCCAACCGGCTCGGCGTGCTCTACGTGATCTGGTATAGGCAGATCTGGATGCCGAACACCGGCTGGCGGGCGTACAGCGGGTCGGGCAGCCCGGCCGCCGACCACACAAACCATGTTCATCTTTCGATGTACTGATCCTCCGCCCCAGGAACGGGACGTAGCATCGCGACGGTGAGCAGCTCATCGTCCGACGTCGTGACCGTTCCGACGTCTTCCGCGCCGACGCCCTCCCGGGCCCTGCCCAACGGGCTCGCCGCGTTCCTGGTCTTCTTCGCCAGTGGCGCGGTGCTGGTGCTGGAGACGGTCTCGTTGCGCCTGGTCGGCCCGTACGTCGGGGTGACCCTCCAGGTGACCAGCTCGGTGATCGGCATCGCGTTGGCCGCCATCGCGTACGGGGCGTGGACGGGCGGCTGGCTGGCCGACCGCCGGGACCCGCGCGGGCTGCTCGCCCCGGCGCTGATCCTGGCCGGCATCGCCGCCGCGGTCACCCTGCCGGTGGTCAGGTACGCCGGTGAGCTGCTGCGCGGCGGCGCGGTCAGCGGCATCCTGCTGCTCACCGCGTTGGCCGTGTTCGTGCCGGCGGCGCTGCTGTCGGCGGTCACCCCGCTAGTGGTGAAGCTGCAACTGTCCGACCTGCGGCGTACCGGGCAGGTCGTCGGCAGGCTGTCCGGCATCGGCACCCTCGGCGGCATCACCGCCACCCTGGTCACCGGGTTCGTGCTGGTGGCGGCGCTGCCCAGCACGGTCATCCTGATCGGGCTGGCGGTGGCGCTCGGCGTGGCCGGGCTGGCGCTCGGGGTCTACCTGCGCCGGCAGGAGGCCGCCGGGCTGCCCGGCCCGACCCGGGCCAAGGCCGCCCTGGCGGTGCTCGGGCTGGTCGCGGCGGGGCTGAGCGCGGTCGCGCCGAACCCGTGCGACGTGGAGACCGCCTACCACTGCGCCCGGGTGGAACGTGATCCGGCCCGGGACGGCGGTCGCACCCTCTACCTCAACTCGGCCCAGCACTCGTACGTCGACCTGAACGACCCGACGCACCTGGAGTACGAGTACACCCAGTGGATCGGCGCGGTCGCCGACGTGCTCGCCCCGAAGGGGCAGCGGCTGGACGCGCTGCACCTGGGCGGGGGCGGGTTCACCATGCCCCGCTACCTGAGCGCCACCCGGCCGGGCACCGACAACGTGGTCTTCGAGATCGACGGTGAGCTGGTCGACCTGGACCGGCGGGAGTTGGGCGTCCGGACCGGGCCGGGGCTGCGGGCCGAGGTGGGCGACGCCCGGATGCTGGTCGGCGGCGAGCCGGCCGACAGCAGGGACCTGGTGGTCGGGGACGCCTTCGGGCACCTGGTGGTGCCGTGGCACCTGGCCACCCGGGAGATGGCGGCGGAGGTCGACCGGGTGCTCCGCCCCGGCGGCATCTACGTGCAGAACGTCATCGACTACCCGCCGGGCCGGTTCATCCGCTCGGAGCTGGCGACCGTGGCCGCCGAGTTCGGGCACCTGGCGCTGGTCGCGCCGCCGGAGGCGATCGCCGGGCGGCAGGGCAGCAACTTCCTCATCGTCGCCTCGGACGCCCCGCTGCCGCTGGAGGCGCTGCGGACCCGGCTGGGCACGGTGGCGAAGATCCCCGACATGCTCGCCGGCAGCGAGGTGACCCGGTTCGTCGACGGTGCGCTGGTCCTGACCGACGACTACGCCCCGGTGGACCAACTCCTCGCGACCGCCTGATCGGGTGACTTTCCTGACCGATTACGACCATCGAGGTGTAGGCCGGGCCGTCCCGGGCAACTCGGTCGACCATGGGTGCAGGAGTCCGGAACGCCGCCCAGCTCCTCGGTGAGCGGTACCGGCTGATCGAGCAGCTCGGCGCGGGCGGTATGTCCGTGGTGTGGCGCGGCTACGACCAGGTGCTCGGCCGTCAGGTCGCGGTCAAGGTGCTCGCCTCGCGGCTGGCCAGCGACCGGGCCTTCCGGCACCGGATCAGGATCGAGGCGCAGGCCGCCGCCCGGCTCTGCCACCCCAACATCACCAACGTGTACGACTACGGCGAGTCCGAGCAGGTCGGGCTGACCGTGCCGTACGTGGTGATGGAGTTGGTGGACGGCGGCCCGCTCACCGCGCGGCTCGGCCGCGACGGGCAGCTGCCCTGGCGGGAGGCGGTGACGATCGGCGCGGAGGTGACCTCGGCGCTGGCCACCGCGCACGCCCGGGGGGTGGTGCACCGCGACGTGACCCCGGGCAACGTGATGCTGACGGCGACCGGGGTGAAGGTCGTCGACTTCGGTATCTCGGCGCTGGTCGGGGAGAGCGAGAAGGGGCCGGACGGCGCGCTGCTCGGCACCCCCGCCTACCTCGCCCCGGAACGCCTCGACAACGGCCAGGTCTCCCCGGCCACCGACGTGTACGCGGTCGGGCTGCTGCTCTACCGGATGCTCACCGGGCGGTTGCCCTGGCAGGCCAGCACCACCACGCAGATGCTGCGGGCGCACATGTACCACGACCCGGAGCCGATGCCCCCGGTACGCGGGCTCCCCGACGAGGTGGTCGAACTGGTCGGCCGCTGCCTGGCCAAGCGCCCCGAGGACCGGCCGGCGACGGCCGAGGTGGCCCGTACCCTCGCCTCGGCGGCCGGGATGGTCGCGGCGGTGCCCGTCCCACCGGCACCCGGGCGGGGTGACCCGGCCCTGCTCGCCAACGCCGGCACCACGATCCTGCCCTGGTCGGCCGACACCGACGCGTTGCCCTTCTCGGGCCGTACCCGCACCCGCCGGGCCGCTGTCCGCCGCCGGCGGATCGAGGCCGGGGTGGCCGCCGCGAGCCTCGTCGCGGTGACCGCGGCCATCTGGGGGGTGACCTCGCGCAGCCCGGCCAGCGGTGGCGTCGACCGGCCCACCGAGGCCCGGATGGGGCTGCCCGACACCATCGGGTGCGAGGTCGAGTACGCGTTGCGCAGCGACTCCGGCAAGGACTTCGCCGCCCAGCTCACGTTGACCAACACCGGTCCCCGGGAGCTGCGGGACTGGACGATGAGCTTCGCGTTCCCCGGCCAGCAGACCGTCACCACGACCACCCCCGGGATACGCCAGGAGGGACGCCTGGTGCGGGTCACCCCGGCGGCCGGGCGGGCCGTGCTGGCCCCGGGCGCGTCGGAGAAGGTCGCGCTGGCCGGCCGGTACACCGGGGGTAACCCGCTGCCGCTGGAGTTCACCGTCGGCGAGTCGAGCTGCGGGGTACGCGTCTCCGGGGTGGCCGGCAGCGCGCCCGTGGTGAAGCCCCCGGCGGTGAAGAAGCCGGCGGCCAAGAAACCGGCGAAGACGTCAGGCAAGGGCGGTTCCGGCGCGGCGGGCCCGGCCAAGCCCAAGCCGAAGGCCGAGAAGCCCGCCAAGGGGCCTGGCCCGGCGGCGGGCAAGGGGGCGGGGGCGGCCAAGGGAAAAGCGGGAAAGTGACGGGGAAGGGAGGCAAGGGCGCAGGTGGCGGTGGCCCGGGTGGCGGTCCCGGTAAGGGGCCCCGGGGCTGAGGCCGAGGGGCTGCGACCCGGTCGCGGCGGGCGGCCGGTGCGGTCAGCGTAGGGCTGCGAACCGCTGCACCTGGGCGATCCCACCCTCCACGACGAGGATGCTGCCGGGCCCGAGCATGGTGTCCGGGTCGGCGTACCGGAAGCGTTCCCCGGCCGGTTTCGCGCCGACCACCATCACCCCGAAGCGTTCCTGCACGGCCAGGTCCCGCAGCCGGTGACCGACCAGCGGTGGGGGAACCGGCACCTTGGCGATGGCGAAGTCGTCACCGAACTCCATGAAGTCGAGCATCCGGCTGACGATCAGGTGGGCCACCCGTTCCCCGGTCTCCGCCTCGGGGAAGACCACGTGGTGGGCGCCGACCGAGGCCAGGATCTTGGCGTGTTTGCGGGACGTCGCCCGCGCCCAGACCTGCGGTACGCCCACCTCGGTCAGGGCCAGCACGGTGAGCACGCTGGCCTCCACCGAGGCGCCGATGGCGACCACCACCCGGGTGAAGTCGCCGATGCCGAGCTGCCGCAGCGCCTGTTCCTCGGTGGCGTCGGCCTGCACCACCCGGTCCAGCGACACCGACCAGCGCTGCACCCGGTCGGGGTCGCGGTCCACGGCGAGCACCTGGTGGCCGAGCCGAGTCAACGCCCCGGCCAGGTGGCAGCCGAACCGGCCCAGACCGATCACGGCGATGTCGCCGTCGCCCTCGTCCCTAGCCGACAACGGGTTGCTCCTTCGGATAGCGGTACAGCCGGCGTCGGGTGTTCAACGCGATCGCCGAGCCGAGGGTGAGCGGGCCGATCCGGCCGATGTACATCAGCACGATCAGCACCAGTTGCCCCGAGGCGGGCAGGTGCGGGGTGAGCCCGACGGTGAGGCCGGCGGTGCTGAACGCCGAGGTCACCTCGAACAGCGTCTCGTTGGACCGGACGTCGGTGGTGAGCACGGTCAGGCCGAGCGTGCCGACGGTCACCAGCGCGACGCTGAGCAGCGCCACCGTCAGCGCCTGGCGTTGGCTGGCCATCGCGATCCGGCGGCGGCCCACGGTGACGTCCGGCTCGCCGCGCAGCTCCGCCCAGATGACGAAGCCGAGCAGGAAGAACGTGGAGACCTTGATCCCACCGGCGGTGCTGGCGCTGCCGCCGCCGATGAACATCAGCGCGATGAGCAGCGGATAGCTCTCCTCGCGGAGTGCGGCCACGCCGACCACGTCGAATCCGCCGGTACGGCTGAGCGCGATCTGGGTGAACGTGGCGAGCAGCTTGCCCGGGGTGTCGTAGGTGCCGATGGTGAACGGGTTGTGCCACTCGGTGGCGAGCAGCCCGACGAAGCCCGCCCCCACCAGCACCACACTGCCCCAGACGGTCAGCTTGGTGGCCACCGTCCAGCGGCCCGGCCGGCGACGCTGGCGGAACGCCTCGAACAGCGCGGGGAAACCCAGCCCACCGACGATCGCGCCGAACGCCAACGGCAGCGCCACCCACGGGTCACGGGAGAACCCGATCAGCCCGTCGGTGTAGAGGGTGAAACCGCCGTTGTTGAACGCCTGGATGGAGTGGAAGACCCCCGACCACAGCGCCCGACCCGGGGAATAGTCGTAGGCGAGCCGGAGCCGGAGGGTCAACACCGCCGTCATCACCAGCTCACAGCCGAACACCGTGCCGGCGATGCGCAGCAGCAGCCGGCGCAGGTCGGCCGGGCCGTACTCGGCGGTTTCGGCCTGCACCAGCAGCCGGTTGCGCAGCCCGAGCTGCCGGGTGACCGCCAGGCTGACCAGGGCCGCGCCGGTGAGGATGCCCAGCCCGCCGACCTGGGTGAGCACGGTGATCATCACCAGCCCGAACCCGTTCCAGTAGTTCGGGGTGTCGGTGACGGCCATGCCGGTGACCGAGACCGCCGAGGTGGCGGTGAACAGCGCGGTGACCAGCGGGGTGTAGCGGTGCTCGCTGGTGGCCCAGGGCAGCATCAGCAGGCCGGTGCCGATCGCGATCGTCACCAGGAAACCGAACGGCACCAGCCGGACGGGGTGACGAAGGAAGCGGCGCACCAGACAATCCTGTCGATTCCGGCGGGATCGGGACGGTGAATCGCGTATCCCGGCCCGGTCCCGGTTTCCCCGCAGGGTTCACCTGGCGGCCAGTCGACGGGCAACTGGCGGTCAGCCGCGCCCGGTCTGCTGGGAGCGCCCGTTGGGGCGTACCGGCGCTCGGCCGGATGCCCATACGACCAAGGAGACCGCGTTGCGACGTACCCTTTCCGCTCTCGGTGTGGCCGGCGCGCTGCTCGCCGTGGCCGTCGCCGTCCCGGTGGCCGTTCCCGGCGCCGCCTCGGCCCGCGAGGACGACGCGGACCGCGCCGACCGGGCCACCCACCGGCCCCTGGTGATCGCCCACCGGGGGGCCAGCGGCTACCGCCCGGAACACACCCTGGAGGCGTACCGGCTGGCGATCCGGATGGGCGCCGACTACATCGAGCCCGACCTGGTCTCGACCCGGGACCGGGTGCTGGTCGCCCGGCACGAGAACGAGATCTCCGGTACGACCGACGTGGCGGCCCGCCCGGAGTTCGCCGGCCGCAAGGCCACCAAGACCATCGACGGGGTGCCGGTCACCGGCTGGTTCACCGAGGACTTCACCCTGGCCGAGCTGAAGACGCTGCGGGCCAAGGAGCGGCTGCCCCAGGTACGGGTGGCGAACACCGCGTTCGACGGCCGGTTCGCGGTACCCACCTTCCAGGAGGTGCTGGACCTGGCCCGCGCCGAGTCGAAGGCCCGGGGCCGCACCATCGGCGTCTACCCGGAGACCAAGCACCCCACCTACTTCGCCTCGATCGGGCTGCCGCTGGAGGAGCCGCTGGTCACGGTGCTGCGCCGCAACAAGCTGACCCACCGCGACGACCCGGTCTTCATCCAGTCCTTCGAGACCGCCAACCTGCGCACGCTCGACCGGATGATCGACGTGCCGCTGGTCCAGCTCCTCGACGCCACCGGCCGGCCGTACGACTTCACCGCCGCCGGTGACCCGCGTACCTACCAGGACCTGGCCACCGCCGCCGGCCTGCGCGGGATCGCCAGGTACGCCGACGGGGTCGGCCTCAACAAGAACCTGATCGTTCCCCGGGACGCCACCGGCAGGCTGCTCGCCCCGACCACGGTGGTCCGCGACGCGCACCGGCACAAGCTGCTGGTGCACGCCTGGACGTTCCGCGCCGAGAACCAGTTCCTCCCGGTCGACCTCCGGATCGGCGCCGACCCGAACGCCCGGGGCGACATCACCGCCGAGTACGAACTCTTCCTCGGCCTCGGACTGGACGGCGTCTTCGCCGACCAGCCCGACACCGCCGTCGCCGCCCGCGCCGGCCTCGGTGCTTGATCCGCGCGCTTGATCGCGCTTGATGCGCGCTGTGTTGCCGATGTGGCGGTGTCCCGTCGCCCGGACACCGCTACATCGGCCCACAGGAGTCGATCGAGACGGCGGCCGGCACCTACAGTCGGGGCATGGGCATCGACGGGTTGCCACCGGCAGGAAGTTCCGGTCGGGTACGTGCCGTCTACCCCGGCAGCTTCGACCCCTTCACCCCCGGGCACCTGGACGTGGTGGACCGGGCCCGCGTCCTCTTCGACGAGGTGGTCGTGCTCGTCGCGGTCAACGGCAGCAAACATCCGGGCGTCGACGAGGAGCGGCGGGCCGCCGCCGTCCGGGCGAGCCTGCCGGCGGGATGGACCTCCGTCACCGTCGCCGCCTGGCGTGGGTTGACCGCCGAATACTGCCTTCGCCACGGGGTGGGAGTGATCGTCCGGGGCGTGCGGAACACCACCGACCTACAGACCGAATGCCGGCTCGCCGCGATGAACCAGTCGTTGGGCGTCCCCACGGTCTTCCTGCCCGCCCAGCCCGAACTGGCGGCGATGTCGTCGACCGCCGTACGCACGCTCGGTAAGTCGCTGCCGCGACCGGGGTAGCGCGGACACCGGACGGCCGGGGCGTTCCGACTGTGGAGACTTGTTGTCGTCTGGGCCGCAACAACTCTTCACCATCCAACGGCCCGGGTGGGGAGGCCGGCCGGTACGCCGGCCCGACACCGTTCCATCGGTTCAGGAGAGTGGCGTGACCCAGGATCTCGGGCTCGGGAGTCCGATCAGAGACTTCCGCCCCCGGTGCTGCGGAGGTTGCTGCCGTCCGTCGGGTTCCGGTGGTCGTCCAGGCGGCGGCGGGCCTGCTCCGATGCCGTCAGGTCACGTACCTGCTGGTCCCCGTCGGTCACCGGCCGGCGGCCACGCCGCCACCATGCCACGGCTGCGAGGGCCACGAGTACGACGATGAGGATGATGAGCCAACGCATGTCTGCCTCCAGCGAGTGAGGGCTCTGCCACCCAGAGTGGACGCCCGGGTCAAGGGCCACCGACCGTGGCCCGCCACGACCCGCGAGCGCCGGTGGCGACGCCCGGGACCTCGTCCGCGTCGTCGCCGGGCGGGACGACGCTGGTCGGAGCGCCCGCCGAACGGTGGTTCGTACCGCTCGCAGGCGTGTCGGCCGCTGACCGCCCGACAGGTCGAGGAACGACAGTTCGGCCTGGTCAAGCGGGGGCTCGACCCGGTGGAGGTGCACGCCTTCCTGCACCGGGTGGCCGCCGACCTGGCGGCGGCCCGGCGTGACCTGGCCCTGACCAGGGAGGAGAACCAGCGGATCAAGCGTGCGTCGCGCTCCTGGCGAACCCACTTCACCTCGGACGTGCGGTGGTGACCCGGACGGGCTTCATGGTCGGTCAGTCGGACGTGCGTTGGTGAGCCGGGAACGGTTCGTCGTCCACCTGCCCGTGACCGCCGACGACCTGGTCTCCGCCCAGGGACTCGCCCGGACGATCACCCGGGCGCTCGGCTTCCTGCCCGACGTAGACCGGGGCGGCACCACCCTGTCCCACGAGGACGCCCAGCCCGTACGCCACTGGGTCTACTGCGACCGACCACTGACACCCGGCCGGCGCTGCACCCGCCTGGCCGACCACCCCGACGACTGCGCGCCCGAAACCCACCGCCCCTCCCACCCCGCCCCCACCCACCCTCGTCCCGGTGATCAAGAGGTTTGCGTCACCCTGGGCGCGGATCATGACGTAAACCTCTTGATCAACTGCGTGGGAGGTCGGGGTGTCCGGCCGGGCTGGTAGACATGTCGGGTGAGTGGGGATCGGACGGCGGTGCGGGAGCGGGCCGAGGAGGTGCTGCGGCGGCTGGCCGGCGCGCACGCCCGGCTGCGGGAGGACCAGTGGCGGGCCATCGAGGCGCTGGTGGTGGACCGGCGGCGGGTGCTCTGCGTGCAGCGCACCGGGTGGGGCAAGTCGGCTGTCTACTTCGTGGCCACCGCCCTGCTGCGCGAACGCGGCGAGCACGGGCCGACGGTCATCGTCTCGCCGCTGCTGGCGTTGATGCGCAACCAGGTGGAGGCGGCGGCCCGCGCCGGCATCCGGGCCCGCACCATCAACTCCGCCAACCTCGACGAGTGGGACGAGATCACCGCCGAGATCCACGCCGGCACGGTGGACGTGCTGCTGATCAGCCCCGAGCGGCTCAACAACCCCGACTTCCGCGACGCCGTCCTGCCGAGGCTGGCCGCCACCACCGGGCTGCTGGTGGTCGACGAGGCGCACTGCGTCTCCGACTGGGGGCACGACTTCCGGCCCGACTACCGCCGGCTGCGTACCTTCCTGGGTAACCTGCCGGAGCGGACCCCGGTGCTCGCCACCACCGCCACCGCCAACGAGCGGGTGACCCGGGACGTCGCCGAACAACTCGGCACCGAACCCACCCCGCCCACCGCCGACGGCCACGCACCCCGAGCCGCACCCCCCGCCGACCGCGCCGGGTCGCCCGCCGACCGCGCCGCACCCCCCGCCGACCGCGCCGGGTCGCCCGCCGGGCCGCGCGCCGACGGCGGTGCGCCGACCGCCGATCCTGCCGCGTCGCCCGCCGACGCCGGTGGCCGCCGGGCCGACGTGCTGGTGCTGCGGGGCACCCTGGACCGGGAGTCGTTGCGCCTCGGCGTGCTCGACCTGCCCAGTCCGGCGCACCGGCTGGCCTGGCTCGCCGACCACCTGGACGCGCTGCCCGGCTCGGGGATCATCTACACGCTCACCGTGGCGGCGGCCACCGAGACCGCCGACTTCCTACGCGGGCGCGGCTGGTCGGTGGCCTCGTATACCGGCCAGGCCGAGGACGCCGACCGCCGTGCCGCCGAGCAGGACCTGCTCGACAACAAGATCAAGGCGCTGGTGGCGACCAGTGCGCTCGGGATGGGGTTCGACAAGCCCGACCTCGGTTTCGTGGTGCACCTGGGTGCGCCGCCCTCGCCGATCGCCTACTACCAGCAGGTCGGCCGTGCCGGTCGGGCCGTCGAACACGCCGAGGTGCTGCTGCTGCCCGGCGTCGAGGACGCCGCGATCTGGCGCTACTTCGCCTCGCTCGCCTTCCCGCCCGAGGAGCAGGTGCGCGCCGTGCTGGCCGCCCTGCACACCGACCGGCCGCTGTCCACCCAGGCCCTCGAACCCCTCGTCGACCTGCGCCGGACCCGCCTCGAACTGATGCTCAAGGTGCTCGACGTCGACGGCGCGGTCCGCCGGGTGCGCGGGGGCTGGCTCGCCACCGGCGAACCCTGGACCTACGACGAGGCCCGGTTGCGCCGCGTCGCCGAGGCCCGCACCGCCGAGCAGCAGGCCATGCGCGAGTACGCCGCGACGCCCGGCTGCCGGATGCGGTACCTGCGGGACTGCCTCGACGACAGCGGGGCGGACGACTGCGGCCGGTGCGACCGCTGCGCCGCGCCCCTGTTCACCGCCGACGTGTCCGATCCCGCGCTGACCGCCGCGCAGACCTTCCTCGGTCGCCCCGGCGTGCAGATCGCCCCCAAGAAGCTCTGGCCGACCGGCCTCGACGCGGTCGGCGTACCGCTGAAGGGGCGGATTCCGCCGACGGAGCAGGCGCTGCCCGGTCGGGCCGTGGGGCGGCTTTCCGACCTGGGCTGGGGTGGCCGGCTGCGTGGCCTGGTCGGCCCCGGCACGGCCGACGGCCCGGTGCCCGACGACGTGGCGGCGGCCGTGGTGGAGGTGCTGAAAGCCTGGGCCCACGGCGACGACCCGTGGCCGCGTCGCCCGGCCGGGGTGGTCGCGGTCGGCTCCCGCAGCCATCCGACCCTGGTCGCGTCGCTCGCCGAGCGGATCGCCACGGTCGGTCGGCTGCCACTGCTCGGCCTGGTCACCCCCACCGGCCCGGCCGGGGGCGGCGGGCCGCGCGGCAACAGCGCCCAGCGGGTACGCGCCCTGCACGACGCCTTCACCGTCACCGACGAGCTCGCCGGTGCGCTGGCCGGGCTGGACGGCCCGGTGCTGCTCGTCGACGACCTGGTCGACTCCGGGTGGACGATGACGATGGCGGCCCGCCTGCTGCGCCGGGCCGGCGCTCCCGACGTCCTCCCGCTGGCCCTCGCCGTCGCCGGCTGATCCAGGCCCGGGTCGATGGTGGCGGTGAGCGGCTCCGCCGGGGGGTCGACCACCGGCCGATCCGGCTCGGGTCGACCGAGGCGGCGAGCGGCCATCCCACGCCGCCGGCAGCCGGTGGGTCGATCCGGGTCGCGGACCGACCGGCGGTCGACGGGGCGGGCGGAAAAGTTCCCCGGCCGGCCGTGATGCGACCGCCGCCACGGTGTCCGGCCGTCGCCCCGGTGCCGGCGGGGTCGACGGTACGGTGGGCGGATGGCCGACCAGCGATCCGTCACCCGGCCCGCCGGCCCGGCAGGCCACGGCGGCCCGACCCCCGACCAGGACACCCGGGCGGGCCGGCCGGGCCGGGGTGCCGACGCGGGCACCGCGCGACCGACGGACCAGCAGGACCGGGGCGGCGACGCAGGGGTCGCGCAGCCGGCGGATCAGCAGGACCGAGGTAGCGCGCAGCCGGCGGACCAGCAGGAATCGGGCGGCGCGGAACCCGGCGGATGGACCCTGTCAGGCGGCACCACGGCGCGGGACGGGGCGTCGACGATGGGGCCGGACCGGGCCACGCTGCGGCTGGCGCTGGTGGTGGGCGGCCTGGTGCTGGCCGTCCTGCTCGGCTTCGGGCTCGGCCGGGTCAACGGGCGGCCGACCGACCGTACGGCGGCGACCGCCGCGACCGCCGCCGGGGACCACACGCACGCTCCGGGCACCGGGGCGCACCAGCACGACGGCACCGGCGGGGACTCCTCCGGTGATGCGGCCAGCGGCCTGTCCGTCAGCTCCGGCGGTTACACGCTCGTCCCGTCGGGCGGGGAGTTCACCGCCGGGCGGGCCGGTGAACTGCGGTTCCAGATCCGCGACGCGCAGCGCCGGCCGGTCACCCGGTTCGCGGTCGTGCACGACAAGCCGATGCACCTGGTGGTGGTACGCCGCGACCTCACCGGATTCCAGCACCTGCACCCGACGATGGCCGCCGACGGCACCTGGTCGATCCCGCTGACCCTGCCGCAGCCGGGCGTCTGGCGGGCGTACACGGATTTCACGGCGGTCGCCGACGACGGCCGGCAGACCCCGGCGACGCTGGGCGTGGACCTGGTCGCCCCGGGGGAGTACGCGCCCCGCCCGCTGCCCGCCCCGGCCACCCGGGCGGCCGTCGACGGGTTCACCGTCGACTACGAGGGCACCCCGCAGGTGGGCGCCGCCGTGCCGCTGCGGTTCACGGTCCGGGACCCGGCGGGACGCCCCGCCGCCCTGGAGCGCTACCTCGGCGCGTACGGGCATCTGGTCGCCCTCCGCGAGGGGGACCTGGGCTACCTGCACGTGCACCCGGGCCCGGGGCCGGCCACCGACACGGTGACGTTCTGGCTGACCGCGCCCGGACCCGGCAGCTACCGGATGTACCTGGACTTCCAGGTGGCGGGTGTGGTGCGCACCGCCGAGTTCACCCTGACCGTGCCCTGAGACCGGTGGCCCGGGGCGGGTGGGACCCGGCGTGGCCCGGATCTACCGGGGGACGGCGCGGCGGTCAGCCGGCGCGCCGGACCGGGCGGTGGGCCAGGTAGCGCAGCAGGTCGCGGATGTGGTGCTTCTCCTCGGCGGGCACGGCCGGATCGGCCAGCCGGTCGAGGATCACCCGGACGTCCGCCTCCACCGGTCCGTCGTCGGCGCGGCGGCGGGGGGTGGGCCCGGAGTCGGGCAGGCCGAGCGCCCGGAAGGCCGCCGCGACCGGCAGGTCGAGGGCGGCGCAGAAACCGCGCACCTTGGCCAGTTCGGGGTAGTCCTGCCAGTCACCGGCGAGCCAGCGGAACACGGTGGACCGACCGACACCGGTGTGGGCAGCGAGGTCGCTCACCGTCCAACCCCGCTCGTCACGGGCGTCGTCGATGGCCCGTCGCACGAAGCGGGCGAACGCCATCTGGGGTGAAACCTCTGTCGAACCCATGCCTGGAGATCGTCCTCTTCGGGTGGGAGCCGGGGTGTCCGGTGCGCCCTCCGAGGGTAGTACGACGACGGTCCGGTGCAATTCCCCGTACCGGTCCTCCGACCGCCCGTACGACGTCCATCCGGGGTGACGGCGCAGGTCGTGGCCGGTTTCGGCACCGGTCGTGACACAGCGTCAGTTGCCGTAGGTCAATCGAACCCGGCGGGTCCGTCCACCCGCCGCGCACCCGGTGAGGAGCAGCATGGCCGAGTCCGACCGTCCGGTGCCGCACCGCCCGGGTGCGGTCAGCCTCTTCTTCGTCGTCAAGGCGGCCGTGTTCGCCCTGGGTTTCTGGAGCTGGCTGCTGGTGCTGGTGGTCACCGGTGCCGCGGTGACCGGGGCGCACGTGCTGGCCGCCGCCGGCGCCGTCACCACCACCCTGGTGGGGGTGCTGCTCGGCGTCCGGCTGGCCCTGCAACGCAGCGCCGCCGTCCGGCACGCCGAACTCAAACGGCTCCTGGTCGACATCTCCTGGAACGCGTTCGCCGCCGCCGGCAACGCCGAGCTGTCCGGCACCGTGGTGCCGTTCCCCACCGCGCCCGGCGACGACGAGCGGGGGCCGCGTCAGCGGATCTCCTCGATCGTCGACCGGGGGCCGGGGGAGCGCCCCGGCGGCCGGCGGCGCTGAACCCGCCTCAGCGCGGCGCGCTGACCGCGCCACCGTCCCGCAGGGCGTCCCCGTCCGGGTCGGCCAGCAGCGTGGCCAGGCGCGGGGTCACCTGCCACTGGTCGACCAGTTGCCGGTACTCGGCCGTCTGCGGGTCGCCGCCGCCGGTGCCGGTCCGGCGGGCCCGGATCAGCAGGTTCCGGGGGGTGTGCCGGGAGTCGACGAACTCGACCACCTCGGCCCGGTAGCCGTGCGACCGCAGCAGGCCGGCCCGCAGCGCGTCGGTGAGCACGTCGGCGAAGCGTTCCCGCAGGATGCCCTGCCGGGTCAGCAGCTCGTACGGTGCCGGGGCCGGCCGGGCGCGCAGCTGCGCCGCGAGGTCGTGGTGGCAGCACGGCGCGGCGAGGACCCACCGCGCGTTCCAGCGCACCGCGCGGGCCAGCGCCTCGTCGGTGGCGGTGTCGCAGGCGTGCAGGGCGAGCACCAGGTCGGGGGCGGGCTCCACCACCGCGTCGGCGATCGTGCCGGCCACGAAGGTGACCCGGTCGGCCCAACCGAGGCGTCCGGCCAGCTCGCTGTTGCGTTGCCGTTGGTCCTCCCGGACGTCCACCCCGACCAGTTCCACGTCGAGCCCGCGGGCGGTCAGGTAGCGGTAGGCGGCGAAGGTCAGGTAGGCGTTGCCGCAGCCCAGGTCGACCACGCGCAGCCGCCCGGTGAGATCGTCGGGCAGGGTGGCGGCCAGCGCCCGCAGGAAGGCGTCCACCTGCCGGCGTTTGGCGGCGTTGCCGCCGATCTCGGCGAAGATCGGGTCACCCGGGTCGAGCAGGTACTCCTTGGCCCGGTCGTGGCCGTCCGCCGGTGCGGCCGGCCGGCTGGCCGTCGCCCGGTGCACCTGCGCCTCGCCGGACTTGGTCACCCGGAGCTGGAGGGTCGCCCCGGCGGTCTCCACGTGCCAGTTGCCGAAGGGCTCGGCGAGCAGCGCGTCGACCGCCGCGCCGGCCTCCGCGCCCGGTGCCACGTTCCGGGTGTACGGCCGTGCGCCGTCGGACGTGGAGATCTGCAACCGGGGGCCGGCCTTGAGGGCGACCGGGCGGAGTTCGGCCCGTACCACCGAGGGGCGCTGCCCCCGGCGTCGGCCGGCGGCGACGGCACGGGTCAGGGCGGGGTCGAGCAGCAACGCCCGGACCTCGGTCAGGGCGGCGTCCAACGGTTCCGGCATGGTTCCATCATCCTTTCCACCCCGGCGGCTGCCGCTCCCGGCCCGCCCCGGCTGGGACGCCGGCCACCGGTGTATGCCGCCTCCGGGCGTGCTCCGGCAGGGGCGTGGGGCCCGGCAGGGGCGCGGGACCCCGGTAGGGCGTGGGGCCGCCGGGGCGACGTGTCCACCGGCGCAGACGGGACATCCCCCGGACCGTCGGACGGCCGGGGGATGTCGTCGGTGCTGTCGGGTCAGTCGGCGGTGGCCTCGGCCGGCGCGTCCGCGCCGGAGCCGCCCCCACCGCGCCGCCGACGGCGGCGACGCGGCCGGCCCGGCTCACCCTCGGTGGCCGACCCGGCGGCGGCGACGGCGGGCTCGCCGGTCGGGCCGGCGGCGGTGTCGGTGGACCCGCCGGTGGTCACCGTGGTCGACTCGCCCCCGACCACCTCGCCGGCCCGGCGACGACGCCGGCTGCGGGGGGTACGGGTGCCCTCCTCGGCGGCCTCCACGGGCGTTCCGGTGGCGTCCGGCGCGTCGGAGTCGGGGCGGGCCCGACGCCGGTCACCGCGTCCGCCGCCCCGCCCGCTGCTCTCGCCGCGTCCCCGGCTCTCGCCGCGCCGGCCACCCCGGCCACCGCTCTCGCCCCGGCGGGGCCGCCCGCCCAGGTCCTCCTCGACCTCGGCGGAGAGCCCGGCGCGGGTCCGCTCGGCGGTCGGCAGGGTGCCGGTCATCTCGGGTGAGATGTCCAGGTCGGTGTAGAGGTGCGGGGAGGTGTGGTAGGTCTCCGGCGGCTCGGGCATGTCGAGGCCGAGCGTCTTGTCGATGATCCGCCACCGGGGCATGTCGTCCCAGTCGACGAAGGTGACCGCGACCCCGGTCGCCCCGGCCCGGCCGGTACGACCGATCCGGTGGGTGTAGGTGTCCTGGTCCTCGGGGCAGTCGTAGTTGATGACGTGGGTGACGCCGCTGACGTCGATGCCCCGGGCGGCCACGTCGGTGGCGACCAGGGTGTCGATCTTGCCGGCCCGGAACGCGCGTAGCGCCCGTTCCCGCGCGCCCTGGCCCAGGTCGCCGTGCACCGCGGCCACCGCGAAGCCCCGGAAGTCGAGGTCCTCGGCGACCCGGTCGGCGGCCCGCTTGGTCCGGGTGAAGATCATGGTCAGCCCGCGCCCCTCGGCCTGGAGGATCCGCGCCACGATCTCGATCTTGTTCATCGAGTGGGTGCGGTACGCCAGCTGCTGGGTCTGCGGGGACGGGCCGGTCTCGGCGGTGTGCCCGGCGTGGATCGTCACCGGCCGGCGCAGGAACCGCCGGGAGAGGGTGACGATCGGGTCCGGCATGGTCGCCGAGAAGAGCATGGTCTGCCGGTCCTCCGGCAGCATCGCCAGGATCTTCTCGACGTCGTCGAGGAAGCCCAGGTCGAGCATCCGGTCGGCCTCGTCGAGCACCAGCGCGCGGACCCGGTCCAGCCGCAGGTGCTTCTGCTTCTGCAGGTCCATCAGCCGGCCCGGGGTGCCGACCAGGATCTCCACGCCCTTGCGCAGCGCGTCGATCTGCGGCTCGTACGCCACCCCGCCGTAGATCGGCAGCACCCGGACGCCCCGGGTACGGCCGGCGGCGGCGAGGTCCTTGGCGACCTGGATGCCCAGCTCGCGGGTGGGTACGACGACCAGGGCCTGCGGCACGCCGTCGCTGCCCTCGGCCGGGGCGAAGACCCGCTCCAGCAGCGGGACGCCGAAACCGAGGGTCTTGCCGGTGCCGGTGGGGGCCTGGCCGATCAGGTCGGTGCCGCGCAGGGCGATCGGCAGCGCGTACTCCTGGATCGCGAAGGCGCGGGTGATGCCCGCCGCGGCCAGGGCCTCGACGGTCTCGGGCCGCGCGCCGAGTGCGGCGAACGTGGGGGCCTCCGGGCGTACCGGGGCGGTGGGGGCCAGTTCCTGGCCCTCCAGTTGGTCGAGAATCTGTTCGCTCATCTGGATCTGGGGGTGCCCTCTCGTGGTGCGCCCCGTGGTGTCCTCAGGGCGCGGTCGGTATGGCGTGGGCCGCGCGATCGACGGCGGAGAATCGCCGTGTCAGACCGGGCCGCACGCGCGCCGTGAGCGGGACTTCGATCAGATCGGCGCCCACGGCAACTACCTCATCCTACCCGAGCGGGTGGGTACACGCCCCTGACCTGGATGGCCGGCTTTTCGGCAGGGGTGAAAAATGTGACCCGCGTCACCGGGTCGCCCTGCGGCGGGCAGCACCCGCCGCAGGGTCGGACCGGTTCAGCGAACGGTGAAACCGACCGCGCGGGCGGACGCCTCGGCGATCTCGACGTAGGCGACCTTGGTGACCGGCACGATGACCCGTCGACCCTTCTCGTCGGTCAGGGAGAGCGTCCCCTCCGCCTTGGCGAAGGCGTCGGTCACGATCTGCTCGATCTCGGCCGGCGACTGCGCGCTCTCCAGAACCAGCTCGCGCGGCGCGTACTGCACGCCGATCTTGACCTCCACTGTGCCTCCTCAGGTGGGCGAGATAGCCGCCGATCGGAAGGCTATCCGATCTCGGGGCCGGATGTTCAGGCCGACTCACCCTGGAGCGGGAAGCTCGCGATGCCCCGCCACGACAGGGCCGCGACCAGCGCCTCCGCCTCGGCCTTCGGCACCTGCCGGCCACCGGCCAGCCAGAACTGGGCGGCGGTCTCGGCCGCACCGACCAGGCCGGAGGCGAGCAGCTCGGCGTGCGCCCGGCTGACCCCGGTGTCCGAGATGATGGTGTCGGTGATCGCCGCGATGCAGCCCTGCTCCACCCGCTCGACCCGCTGCCGCACGGCCGGGTCGTTGCGCAGGTCGGATTCGAAGACGAGCCGGAACGCCTCGCTCTCGTGGTCGACGAAGTCGAAGTACGCCCGCACCGACGCGCCGACCCGCTCCTTGTTGTCGTTGGTGCCGCGCATCGCGTCGTGCACCTTGGCGACGATGGCGTCACAGTGCGTGTCGAGCAGCGCCAGATACAGATCCATCTTTCCCGGGAAGTGCTGGTACAGCACCGGCTTGGAAACCCCGGCCCGCTCGGCGATGTCGTCCATGGCGGCGGCGTGGTACCCCTGCGCCACGAACACCTCCTGAGCCGCCGCGAGTAGCTGCTTACGGCGTGCCGAACGGGGCAGCCGGGTGGGCCGGCCGGCAGTCTGCGCACCGTTCCCCACAGCGGTCATGGGAACCTCCGAGTTTCGTCATTCCAGCCGGCACTTTTACCCCGTACCGGTCAGGGCACTCACCCCGGCCCCGGAATTGGCCCGCCGCTGTAACTTATCGCCACTGTCACCACACGGTAGCCTCAGCGGGGGCGACCAAGGAGCGCGCGGTGAGTGAAACAGGGCAACCCGGTGCCGCCACCCCGGGAGAGCACGGCGACGGGACGGGTCAGCAGGACGACCTGGCCCGTTCCGCCAGTGGGTGGGCACCTGCGACCGGGTGGTCCGGCGGCGGCGACGCCCCGGGTTACCGGGAGGCCGGGTCGCCGTGGAACCGACCCGACCCCGCCGGGGGTTGGGGCGGCCAGCCGGCGCGGCACGGTGATCTACCTGCGCCGTTCGTCACCCCGCCGGCCGAGGAGGAGGCACCCCGCAACGGTCGGGCCCACCGCAATGGTCACGACTCGGCACCGGATTTCCCGGCCCCGCTGCGTCGCCCGGTGAGCGCCCCGCCCGGCGGGCCGGGTCACCCCGGGGTCGATCCCCGGGTCACCGACGGTGACCGGCTGGTCGTGCCGGCCCCCCGGCCGACGTCCCCGACCGGGCCGCCCGACCCGGAGGCCGCCCGGCACGCCTCCGACGACCCCGCCGCACCCCGGCCGGTCCACCGGCCCGCAGGCGACCTGCCCACCTCGGCCCCACCCGCGGTGCAGGTCCCCCCGGTGGGCACCGCAGCCTCCGGCTTCGAGGTGCCCCCCGGCTTCCACGCCCCCGAGCGGGGCGGGGCCGGTTCCGCCCCGGGCGAGGACCCCCGCGACCGCTTCGCCGGGCCGGTCGGGCAACGCGGGACCGACCGCCCCGAACCCACCGCCGGCACCGGGCCGCCCGGGACGGACCCCCGGGGCGTCGGTGCGCGCGGTGCCGAGCGCCGGGGCGGGGAACCGACGCCCGGCGAGCGCCGGGCGACCGCCGGGCCGGACGAGCCGGACTGGTCCGGACCGAGTTGGAACCGGCCGAGCTGGGGCGGGACCTGGGCACCCTCCTGGTCGCGGGACGAGGAACCCCCCGCCGGCCGACGGACCCGTGCCGAACGCGCGGCGGAATGGTCGGCCGAGGCCGCCCGCCCGTACGAGCCGGTGCGTGCCGAGCCGGCCCGCCCGTACGAGCCGGTGCGTGCCGAGCCCGCCCGGCCGTACGAGCCGGTGCGCTCCGAGGTGCCCCGCCCGTACGAGCTGACCCGCACCGAACCGGTCACCCCGCCGGCCCTGCCGGAGCCCGCCGTGGAGCGGCCCGGTCGGGAACGGCCGGCCGCCGAGCGGGTCGCCCCGGGGCGTCCCGGTGTCGACGATCCCGAGCGCGCCTGGTCCGGGCACACCGGGGAACACCCCCTGCCGAACCGGGACGAGCGCGCCGACCGGCCGGAACGGCACGAACCCACCGACCGCTCCGAGCGCGACCGGCCCGGTCCGGACTGGTCCGAGCGGGGCACCCGACCGGAGCGGGACTGGGTCGACCCCGCCGGGCGGGACTGGTCCGAGCGGTCCGGGCGGGACTGGGTCGACCGCTCCGAGCGGGACTGGGCCGAGCCGGCCGGGCGGACCTACGCCGAGCCGGCCGGGCGGACCTACGCCGAGCCGGCCGGGCGGACCTGGTCCGCTCCCGGCGAGCGGGACCGGTCGCCGGTCGAGCCGCCCGCGCCGCAACGGTTGCACCCCGCCGACCGGCCCGGCTGGTCGACGGGGGGAGCCGCCGAGGCACCCCCCGTACCCCGGGACGTGCCGGCCGGGCCGCCGTCCCCGCCCCGGGACGAGCCCGCCGGTCGGGACGAGCCGGGTGCCGTGCCACCCCCGACCCGCGACGAGCCCACCGGCCTGCGCGAGGAACGGGCCGCCACGCTGCCCGCCGCCGTCCGCGCCGACCAGCCGTTCCGGCTGCCGCGCGACGAACCGTCGCCCCGGCCGGCGACCCCCCCGGCCGTCCGCGCCGACCAGCCGTTCCGACTCCGGTCGGTGCCGACCGAGCCGGCCGCCCCCACCGACCTGCCCGGCCACCCGCCGGAGCCCGCCCCCACCGCCGGTGCCCCCGCCACGAGCGGGCCACGCCGCCTGGACCAGATCCCCGCAGCGCCCGCCCCGACGAGCGCGCCCCCCTACGCGGCCCGCCGATCCGCGCCCGACCCGCTGACCACGACCGAGCCGGTGGTGGACGGACGGAGACCGGACCGGGGCACGGCGGTGCTGCCGCAGCGCGTCCCCGCCGAACCGGACGTGCCCGTCGTGCCGGAGCCGCCAGCCGTGGAGCCCCCCGCCGAGACCCCGGAACTCGCCCGGATCGCCACCCACCTGCGCCGCGACGACGAGCCCGCGCCGCTGCGGGAACGCCCCGAGGGCTTCGACGTCAACGCGATCCTGGATGCCGTACGTGAGGTGGCCGGGGTCCGTGACGCGGCGCTGCGACGTACCCCGGCCGGGGCGCACAGCCTGCGGCTCGACCTGTCCGACGGGGCCGACCCGGCTGAGGTGAGCCGGATGGTGGCCCGCCTGCTCCAGGAGCGGATGGGTCTCGCCGCCGCACCGCAGAGTCTGTCCGGTGAGCCGAGCGCCGCGGTGCCGCCGCCGATGCGCCGCCGTACCGGTGAACCCCGCGTCGTCGAGCCGACCGCCGGACTGCCGACCCCGGCGGCCGAGCGGCCGGCCGGTGATCCGGCCCGGCCGGCGACGGAACCACCGGCGGCCGGGGCGCGCACCGACGCGGCGACCGGCGGCCCGGCGCGGGACGCCGAGGACCCGCCGGCCGAGCAGTCACCGACGGTGTCCGGGGTGCCGCGGCGACGCCGGCAGTCGACCCCGCACCGGGGACGGGCCAGCGTGGAGGAGACCCTCCCGGGTGGGCTGCCGCCCACCGGCAGCCCGGCGACGCTCAACGCGTCGTACTCGGGCGGGCAGATGACCACGACGGAGACCGCGCCTTCGCGACCGCTGGACACCGGCGGCGTACCGGGGCCCCGGGTGGTCATCGACCACGTCCAGGTGAGCACCTTCGGCCTGGACGCCAACGTCGAGGTACGCCTGCTCACCGCCGGTGAGCCGGCCTCCGGGCACGCCACCGGCCCGGCCGTGGACGGGTACGTCCTGCGGCTGTGCGCGGTGGCCGCCGCGGCGGCGGTCGACGAGTTGCTGCGGCACGCCGAGCGCACCGCCGAACGGGGGCGGTGCTTCGTCGAGCACGCGGCCGTGGTGCCGTTCGGTAACTGCGAGGTGGCGACCGTGGTGGTGCTGCTGGTCTGCGACGGCTGGGTGGAGCAGTTGGCCGGGTCGGCGTTGGTCTCCGGTGACCCGCGCCAGGCGGTGGTGCGGGCGACCCTGGCGGCGGTCAACCGTCGCCTGGAGGCGTTGCTCGCCTGACCCGTCACATTGTCGGTACGGGGCCGGAACGGGAACACTTGCCGGTATGAAACGCGCCGCCCTCTGGCCCGAGGAGCACCTGCCCCCGCACCGGCTGCCCCCGCCCTGGCCCGGCCGGCCGGTACGCCTCGACGGCACGGTCACCTACGTGCGGGACACCCCGGCCACCGGCCCGGACGCGGAACCGGCGCTGTACGTGCACGGGCTGGGTGGTTCGTCGCAGAACTGGACGGACCTCGCCGGCCTGCTCGCCGACCGGCTCGACGGGCAGGCGATCGACCTGCCGGGCTTCGGGCGCAGCGAGCCGGGGCTGCGGTACACGATCCCGGCCTTCGCCGACCGGGTGGTGCGCTGGATCGAGCACTCCGGGCGGGGCCCGGTGCACCTGTTCGGCAACTCGCTGGGCGGCGCGGTCTCGGTGTACGTCGCCGGTCGCCGGCCGGACCTGGTGCGTACCCTGACGCTGATCTCCCCGGCGCTGCCGTTCCTGAACTTCGGCCGCTCGTTGCAGGGGCGGATGCTGCCGCTGCTGGCCATCCCGCGCGGCGAGCGGCTGGCCGCCTGGCGGCTCGCCCAGCTCGCCCCGGAGGTGATGGCCCAGCAGGCGATGGAGGCGTGCGTGGCCGACCTGAGCCGGATCAGCGAGCAGCGCCGGCAGGAGGCGTTGGAGGAGATCCGGGTCCGCTACGAGGCACCCCACTACGCCGCCGCGTACGTCCGCACCTTCCGGGGGCTGGTCGCCAGTTTCCTGCGGTCGTACCTGCCGGGGCCGGAGTCGCTGTGGCGGATCGCCGCCGGCATCGCAGCGCCGACGCTGGTGGTCGGGGGGATGAAGGACCGGCTGGTGGACGTCCGGGTGGCCCCGCAGACCGCCCGCGTCATCCCGGACAGCCGGCTGATGATGCTGGCCGGTGTCGGGCACGTGGCCCAGTTGGAGGTGCCGCGTACGGTGGCCCGCGCCGTGCTGCACCTGCTCGCCGAGTCGACGCCGGGCCCGTCGCCGCAACGTCCCGTGACCCTGTCCGGTGATGACGCGCCGGGGTCCGGCGATGACGGAAGGTGGCGTCCCGGCGTGGCATCCTGAGCCGGATGTCTGCGCTCCCCTCCCGTGGCCCGCGTCCGATCCGGCTCCCGCGGCCGGCGTCCGGCACCGTCCGGTGGCGTCCGACGGTGCTGGTGCTCCTGCTGCTGGTGGTGACCTCCGGCGGGCTGGCCGTCACCACCCCGCCGCCGGCTGCCGGCCGGCCGCTCGCCGGTCCGGCGGTGACGCCGGGCGGCCCGACGAGCGCCACTCGCGCACCGGGTCCGTCCGGTCCGCCCGGCGTACGCGCGTCCGGTGTCGTCGTCGGACCGTCCGGCCCCGCCGGATTCTTCGGTGCCGCCGGTTCGTTCGGTGCCACCGGTTCGTTCGGTGACGGCGGATCGTTCGGTGGTGGCGGGCCGGTCGTGGGGGCCGGGCCGGTGGGTGCGTCGGGCGGGGTCGGGGCGGTCCCGCCGGCGTCGGCGTCGGCCGGTGCCGTGGTCCCGGCGGCGACCGTGCCGCCGTTGGCGCTGTCCGGTCCGGTGCCGGTGACCGGCCGGGGCACCTTCCGCTACGACGACCGGGCCGGGTCGACGCTCGGCCGCTCGGGCGGCCTGCGGCGCTACCGGGTGGCGGTGGAGGACGGCTCCGGCGAGGACGTCCGGGCCTTCTCCGACCAGGTGCAGGCGGCCCTGGCCGGGCCGGGGAGCTGGGTGGACGGCGGCCGGTTGCGGCTGCGCCGGGTGCCGGGGGACGCGCCGGCCGACTTCACGGTGCTGCTGGCGACCCGCAGCACGGCGGGGCGGCTGTGCCGGGCCGGGGGGGTGGACATCCGGGTCGGTGGTGTGCCGTACACGTCGTGCCGCGCGCCGGGGAAGGTCATCATCAACCTGGACCGGTGGCGGACGTCGGTGCCGCACTTCGTCCGGGCAGGGGTGCCCCTGCCGGTCTACCGGACGTACGTGGTGAACCACGAGGTGGGCCACCAGTTGGGGCACCGCCACGAGGGGTGTCCGGGGGCGGGCCGGCCGGCGCCGGTGATGCAGCAGCAGTCGCTGTTCCTGCGGGGGTGCACGGCGAACCCGTGGCCGTACCGTAACGGCCGTCGGTACGCCGGCCCGGCGCTCTGAACTCCCGGCGGGGGTGCCCGGGCCGGATGCCGGCCGTCGGACGGTCGACGGAGAAGTGAAACATATTCTCGTAGTTTGCGGCAATAGCGGGTTTATGCCCGATTAGTCTGCCATGCTGGCCAGGTGAGCACCGAGTCCGCCGAGCGCCCGGAGCCGCCGGCCGCCGGCCGGCCCGACCCGCGCCACACCGACCCGTACCGGGCCGACCCGCGTCACGCCGGGCCGCACCCGGCCGAACCGCGCACCATCGAGGCGTACCCGCGTCACGTCGAGCCGTACCGGGCCCGGCCGCGTCACGTCGACCCGCGCTCGGCGTGGCGGCACGGCGAGCCGGGTGTCGGACCGCGCCGCAGCCGCCGGATGCGCCGTCGGCGACGGCGGGCCGTCCTGCTCGGCCTGGCCCTGCTCGGCGCGGGGGTGGGCGGGTTCGTCACCCTGCAACCGGAGCGCGGCCCGGGCAGCCCCGAGCAGGTCGCCGGTCGGGTGGCCGACGGGGCCGGCGGTGGTCGGCTGCCCGACGGGGTACGCGCGGAGCGGACCACCGTCGCCTATCCGCGCAGCGGACCCGGCCGCTTCACCGCCGCCGAGGGCCGCTCCGAGGTGTACGGCTTCGACGGCCCGCTGCACCGCTACCGGATCGAGGTGGAGCAGGACACCGGGCAGGACGTGGCCGCGTTCGCCGCCGCCGTCGACGCCACGCTCGGCGACCCGAACAGCTGGATCCGCTCCGGCGAGCTGCGCCTGCAGCGGGTGCCGGAGATCGCCGCCGCCGACTTCACCATCTATCTCGCCACCCCCGCCACCTCCGAGCGGATGTGCGCCGAGGGTGGGCTGGACACCGAGGGCTACACCTCCTGCCGGCTGCCCGGTCGGGTGGTCATCAACCTGGCCCGCTGGATGGAGGCGGTGCCGGACTACGGCGCACCCCTGGCGGTCTACCGGACGTACGTGGTGAACCACGAGGTGGGGCACGAACTCGGCGAGGAACACCAGGCATGCCCCGGCCACGGTGAGCCGGCTCCGGTGATGCAGCAGCAGACGTACGGGCTGGACGGCTGCGTGGCGAACGCCTGGCCGTACGTCGACGGCTCGCTCTACTCCGGCGATCTCGTACCCGGCAGTTGAGATATTCCCGCTCCCGCATGTCGGACGGGGTGTCACTGCTCATGGCCGAAGGGTGGTCGTCCGAGCAACAATGGCTCGGTTCGCCATCTGCCGATCACCGGGGAGTCCACCGTGTCGTTGCCCCCGCTCGTCGAACCCGCCGCCGAGCTGACCGTTGACGAGATCCGTCGCTACTCCCGTCACCTGATCATCCCCGATGTGGGGGTCGAGGGGCAGAAGCGGTTGAAGAACGCCCGGGTGCTCTGTGTGGGTGCCGGTGGGCTCGGTTCGCCGGCCCTGATGTACCTGGCCGCCGCCGGGGTCGGGACGCTCGGCATCATCGACTTCGACACCGTCGACGAGTCCAACCTGCAGCGCCAGATCATCCACGGCGTCTCCGACATCGGCCGGTCCAAGGCCGAGTCCGCCGCCGCGTCGATCCGTGAGATCAACCCGCTGGTCCAGGTGGAGATCCACAACACCGCCCTGGACCGGGAGAACGTCCGGGAGATCTTCGCCCAGTACGACCTGATCGTCGACGGCACCGACAACTTCGCCACCCGCTACATGGTCAACGACGCGGCGGTGCTGCTCGGCAAGCCGTACGTCTGGGGGTCGATCTACCGGTTCGACGGCCAGGCGTCGGTGTTCTGGGCCGAGCACGGCCCCTGCTACCGCTGCCTCTACCCGGAGCCCCCGCCGCCCGGCATGGTGCCGTCCTGCGCCGAGGGTGGCGTGCTCGGCGTGCTCTGCGCGTCGATCGGGTCGATCCAGGTCAACGAGGCGATCAAGCTGCTCGCCGGGATCGGTGAGCCGCTGGTCGGCCGGCTGATGGTCTACGACGCCCTGGAGATGAGCTACCGCAAGATCAAGGTCCGGAAGGACCCGAACTGCGTGCTCTGCGGGGAGAACCCCACGGTCACCGACCTGCTGGAGGACTACGAGGACTTCTGCGGCGCGGTCTCCGAGGCGGCCCAGGAGGCGATCGTCGACGCGACCATCACCGCCACCGAGCTCAAGGAGTGGCAGGACGCCGGCAAGGACATCTTCCTGGTCGACGTCCGGGAGCCCGCCGAGTACGAGATCGTCCGGATTCCCGGCTCCACCCTGATCCCCAAGGGTGAGATCATCTCGGGCGAGGCGCTGGCCAAGCTCCCCCAGGACAAGCAGGTCGTGCTGCACTGCAAGTCCGGGGTCCGCTCCGCCGAGGCGCTCGCCGCGCTCAAGGCGGCCGGGTTCCGCGACGCGGTGCACGTCCAGGGCGGGGTGCTCTCCTGGATCAAGCAGATCGATCCCTCGCTGCCGGCGTACTGACCTGGGCCCGGAGCCGGGGGCGGTGCCGAACCGTCCCCGGCCCCGACCGATTCCCCGAGGCGGGATCGCGTTCGCGCCGGTAGCGTCAGCATTGTGGTGGACTTGGATGCCGCGGTCGGCTTCGTCGTGGCGCACGGCGACGCGGTGGATCGCGCCCGGCTGTCCCGGTTACGCACCGGTGCGCCCGTACCCTCCGACCTGCTCGACGCGGCCGAGGTCGGGCAGACCCCCGACGGCGGCTGGCCGGCCCTGCTCGGCGGTGACGTGCCGTCCATCGACGCCACCTGTTTCCGCCTCGCCGAGTTGGACGACCTCGGCGCGCTCGGCCGGCCGGCGGCCCGGCACGCCCTGGACTGGCTGGCCGCCCGGCAACTGCCCGACGGCGGCTGGGACGAGGACCCGAGGCTGGCCGGCAGCGCCCCCGAATGGGCCACCCCGGGCGACCCGGAGGCCCGGCTCTACCTCTCGGCCAACGCCGCGTTCTGGCTCAGCGTGGCCGGTCGGGACGCCCGCGCCGCCGGCCCGCTCGACCACCGCGTCGGCGGCGCGTACGCCGGGGTGGTGCAGGCGGCGGCGCAGGCCCTGGCCGGTCAGCTCGCTCCGGACGGCAGTTGGCCGTCGTTCCTGGCCGCCGGCTGGTTGAGCGCGGCCGTGCTGCACCGCCAGCAGCTCTACTACGAGTCGGCCCGGATCCAGGCGGTGCTGGCCGAACGCATTCCGAAGCTCTCCCCGGCCGACGTGGCCGCCCTGGCCGCCACGCTGCGCCGGGTCGAGGTGGGCGAGGAGCAGTGGGTGCTGGTGTCGGCCCGCCGACGGCTCGCCGAGACCCAACGCAGCGACGGCGGTTGGGACAGCGACGACGGCCACCAGTTCGACGTGCACACCACGCTCACCGCGATCCGCGCCTGCCGTCCGATCGGCCCGGTCCCCCCGCCCGGCTCCCCGGGCGCCCCGACGGGCTCGCCGGTGACGCCACCCGGCTCACCTGTCGTGCGCCGGGCCCGGCCGGTCCCGCCGACCGACGACGAGCCCGTCACCTGGTGACCCCGGCCCCGGGCGTGGCCCGGGGCGGGTTGGCTCAGCGCAGGTGGCCGTCGCCGGTCACCACGTACTTGGTGGAGGTCAGCTCGGGTAGCCCCATCGGGCCCCGGGCGTGCAGCTTCTGGGTGGAGATGCCGATCTCCGCACCGAAGCCGAACTCGCCGCCGTCGGTGAACCGGGTGGAGGCGTTGATCATCACCGCCGCCGCATCCACCCGGGCCACGAACTCCCGGGCGGCGGCCTGCGAGTCGGTGACGATCGCCTCGGTGTGCCCGGTGCCGTAGCGGCGGATGTGCGCGACCGCCGCGTCGAGCGAGTCGACCACGGCGACGGAGATGTCGGCCGACAGATACTCGGTGGCGAAGTCCTCGTCGGTGGCGGCCACCACGGCGGGGGAGTACGCGGCGACCTCGGGCGAGCCGTGCACGGTCACCCCGGCCTCGGCGAACGCGGCCAGCACCGCCGGCAGGAACGCGTCGGCGACGTCGGCGTGCACCAGCAACGACTCGGCGGTGTTGCAGGTGGAGAGGCGCTGGGTCTTGGCGTTCAGGGCGATCGCCACCGCCTTGGCCGGGTCGGCGGCGGCGTCCACGTAGACGTGGCAGTTGCCCACCCCGGTCTCGATCACCGGCACCGTCGACTCCTCAACCACGGTGCGGATCAGCGACGCGCCGCCGCGCGGGATCAGCACGTCGACCAGGCCCCGGGCCCGCATCAGCTCCTTGACCGAATCGCGGGAGGCGGCGTCGAGCAACTGCACCGCGTCGGCCGGCAGGCCCGCCCCGGCCACCGCGTCGCGCAGCACCGCCACCAGCGCCGCGTTGGAGTGCGCGGCCGAGGACGACCCGCGCAGCAGCGCCGCGTTGCCGGATTTCAGGCAGATGCCGGCCGCGTCCACCGTCACGTTCGGCCGGGCCTCGTAGATGATCCCGACCACCCCGAACGGCACCCGCACCTGCCGCAGCTCCAGCCCGTTGGGCAGGGTCGAACCCCGGACCACCTCGCCCACCGGGTCGGGCAGCGCGGCCATCTGGCGCAGCGCGTCGGCGATGCCGGCCACCCGTGGCGCGTCGAGGGCGAGCCGGTCCAGCACGGCCGCGCTCAGCCCGGCCTCCCGCCCGGCCGCCAGGTCCGCCGCGTTCGCGGTGAGGATCTCCGGCGTACGCGTCACCAGCGCGTCGGCCATCGCGTGCAGCGCGGCATCCTTGACCGTACGGGTGGCCACGGCGAGGGCCTCCGCCGCGTCCCGGGCCCGCCGGGCCTGCTCGACGACGCTCATTGCGTACTCCTTCGGATCTTCCGGAAGCGCCCGCGTGGGACGCCTGAGGTCACAGCAGCACCAGGTCGTCGCGGTGGACGACCTCACGTTCGTACGCCGGGCCGAGCGCCGCGGCGAGTTCGGAGGTGGAGCGGCCGAGCAGGCCGGGCAGCTCCACCGCGTCGTAGTTGACCAGGCCCCGGGCCACCGACGCCCCGTCGACGTCGACCAGGTCCACCGGGTCCCCGGCGGTGAAGGTGCCGTCCACGGCGGTGATCCCGGCCGGCAGCAGCGACTTGCGCCGGCCCACCACGGCCTGCACCGCGCCCGGGTCCAGGTGCAGCCGGCCCCGGGGGGCGGTGGCGTGCGCCAGCCAGAACAGCCGGGCCGCCGGGCGTCGCCGGGCCGGGTGGAAGAAGGTGCCCACCGGTTCCCCGGCCAGCGCGTCGCCGGCCAGCGGGGCGGCGGTCAGCACCACCGGGATACCGAAGCCGGTGGCGATCCGGGCCGCCTCGACCTTGGTGACCATGCCGCCGGTGCCGACGCCGGCCCGGCCGGCCCCGCCGATGTCGACGCCGGCCAGGTCGGCCTCGCCGCGTACCTCGGTGATCCGGGTGCTGCCGGGCCGGGCCGGGTTGCCGGTCCAGAGCGCGTCGACGTCGGAGAGCAGCACCAGCAGGTCGGCGTCGACCAGGGCGGCGACCAGGGCGGCCAGCCGGTCGTTGTCGCCGAACCGGATCTCCTCGGTGGCGACGGTGTCGTTCTCGTTGACGATCGGCACCGCCCGCAGGTCGAGCAGCTTGCGCAGGGTCCGGTACGCGTTGCGGTAGTGCGCCCGTCGGGTCACGTCGTCGACGGTGAGCAGGACCTGCCCGACGGTGAGCCGGTGCCTGGCGAAGCCGGCCGCGTACCTGCCGATCAGCAGGCCCTGGCCGACGCTGGCGGCGGCCTGCTGGGTGGCCAGGTCGCGCGGGCGGCGGGAGAGCCCGAGCGGGGCGAGCCCGGCGGCGATCGCACCGGAGGAGACCAGCACCACCTCGCGGCCGGCGGCGGCGAGTGCGCCGAGCGCGTCGACCAGGGTGTCGACCCGGGCGTCGTCCAGGCCGCCGGTCGCGGTGGTCAGCGAGGACGAACCGATCTTGACGACGATCCGTCGGGCCTGGGTGACTGCTTCGCGCACCCGCCCATTCTGCGCGGTCGGTGCCGGCGGACCCCGTCGCGTTCCCATATCCTGGCCGGTCGTGACGCCTGAGGAGTACGTGGAGGCGGTGCTCGCGCTGGTCGAGCGGATTCCGCCGGGCCGGGTGATGTCCTACGGGGCGATCGCCGACGCGTTGGCCGAGCGCTCCGGGCGGGCCTCGGCCCGACTGGTCGGCGCGATCATGGCCCGGCACGGTGGCGGTGTGCCCTGGTACCGGGTGGTGAACGCGGCGGGCCGGCTGCCACCCGGGCACGAGGTGCGGGCGCGGGCCCTGCTGCGGGCCGAGGGCTGCCCGCTGCGCGGGGCCGGGGTGGATCTGGATGCCGCCAAATGGTGGCCGGATGAGGGGCGGTGACCCGGCGGTAACGTGAGTAACATTCGGCCGCATGGACGCGCCACCGGCCGGGCCCGGCTCCCCACCCGCCGGCCTGCCTGCGTCGGCTGCCGGGCGGCCCGCGCCGGCTGGTGCCGGCGGGGGCGGGCTGCCGCGTCGGGTGCACGCCGGTTACGCGCTCGGTTCGCTGGCCACCGGGGCGTTCGGGACCGTGCCCGGGTTGCTGCTGCTGCCCTACCTGACCGACACCCTCGGGGTGGCCGCCGGGCTGGCCGCCCTGCTGGTGCTGCTACCCAAGGCGTGGGACGTGCTGGTCAACCCGGTCGCCGGGCGGATCTCCGACCGCACCCGCTCCCGCTGGGGGCCGCGTCGGCCGTGGCTGCTCGGCGCCGGGCTCGCCCTGGCGGTGCTCTTCGCCGCCATCTTCGCCGCGCCCTTCGGCGTCGGGCCGGCCGCCGGGGCGTACGTGGCCGTCGCGTTCCTCGCCACCGCCACCGCGTTCGCCTTCTTCCAGGTCCCGTACGTGGCGATGCCCGCCGAGCTGACCGACGACGCGGCGGAGCGTACCCGGCTGATGGGCTGGCGGGTCGCGGTGCTGGCGCTGGCCATCCTGATCTCCGGCGCGGTGGCCCCGGTGGTGGTGACCGCCGGCGGCGAGGGGGTGGCCGGGCACCGCTGGATGGGGGTGTTCGTCGCCGTGCTGATCGCGCTCGGCGCGCTCGGCGCGTTCCTCGGCACCCGGTCGGCGGCGACCGGCACGGTGACCGCCACCGAGCCGACGCTGCGCGCCCAGCTCGCGGTGGTCGCCGCCGACCGGCCGTTCCGGGCGCTGCTGCTCTGCTTCGTCGTCCAGTCCGCCGGGGTGGCGACCATCCTGGCCGGGGTCAGCTACTTCGCCGCCCAGATCCTGCGTGACCCGACCACCGGGCCGACCGTGCTGTTCGCCTGCTTCGTCGGGCCGGCGCTGCTGGTGATGCCGCTGTGGACCCGGCTGGGCGCGCGCCTGGGCAAGAAGACCGCGCTGGTCGCCGCCTCGCTGCTGCTGGCCGCCGGTGCGGCGGCGCTGGTGGCCGCGCCGGTGCTGCCCGCCGTCGCCGTCTACGCGGTGGTCGCGCTGCTCGGCGTCGGGTACGCCGGTCAGCAGGTCTTCGCGCTGGCCCTGCTGCCCGACTGTGTGGCCGCCTCCACGGCGCGCACCGGCCGCCGCCAGGCGGGGGTGTTCACCGGCCTGTGGACCGCCGGGGAGACCTTCGGCCTGGCCCTCGGCCCCGGCATCTACGGCCTGGTCTTGGCCCTCTCCGGCTACGTCTCCTCGGCCACCGGCACCGCCGCCCCCCAGACCCCCACCGCCCGCCTGGGCGTCCTCCTCGGCTTCACCCTCATCCCCGCCCTCCTGGTCGCCCCCGCCACCCTCCTCCTCCGCCCCCACCCCTACCTCCCACCCCCCACCCCCACCCCCACCCCCGCCCCCACCCCCGCCCCCGCCCCCGCCCCCACCCCCCTCGTCGATCATGGAGTTGCGGCGGGGACGAAAGCCGCAGAAACCCACGGAAAGGCCACCACAAATCCATGATCGACAAGAACGGGGTGCCTGCCGAGCGGGTGCTGGATGAGATTCGGCAGCTGCGGGTGGGGGACCGTCCGGTGCACGGGGGGCGGCTGTTCGCCTACGTGTACGACCCCGGCGTCGGTGGGCTCGACGCGTTGGGGGCGGCGGCCCACGCGGAGAGCGCCCACGTCAACGGGCTCGACCCGACCGCCTTCCCGTCCCTGCTGGCGATGGAGAACTGGCTCGTCGGGGCGGCCGGCGGGCTGCTCGGCGGTGGGCCGGGCAGCGCCGCGCCGGACGTGGTCGGCAGCGTCACCAGCGGCGGGACCGAGTCGCTGATCCTGGCCGTCAAGGCCGCCCGGGACGCCCGCCCGGAGCTGACCGCACCCCGGATCGTGGTGCCGGCCAGCGGGCACGCCGCCTTCGCCAAGGCCGCCCACCTGCTGCGGGTCGGCCTCGACACGGTGGGAGTCGACCCCGTCACGCTGCGCCCGTCGGTGGCGGACATGGCCGCCGCGATCGGCCCGGAGACGGTGCTGGTCGCCTGCTCCGCCCCGTCGTACGCGCACGGGGTGGTCGACCCGGTGGCCGGGATCGCGCAGGTCGCGGCGGCGGCCGGGGTGCGCTGCCACGTGGACGCCTGCTTCGGCGGCTGGACCCTGCCCTACCTGCGTCGCCTCGGCGTGCCGGTGCCACCGTTCGACTTCACCGTCGACGGGGTCACCTCGATCTCCGTCGACCTGCACAAGTACGCGTACGCCCCGAAGGGGGTGTCGGTGCTGCTGCACCGGGATGCGACGCTGCGCTCCCCGCAGTACTTCGCGTACGCCGACTGGCCCGGTTACACCATGGTCAACCCGGTGCTCGCCTCGACCCGCTCGGGTGGCCCGATCGCCGCCGCGTACGCCACCCTGCGGCACCTCGGCGACGACGGCTACCTGCGGTTGGCCGCCACCACCCGGGACGCGGTCGACGCCCTGGCCGCCGCCGTACGCGGGGTCGACGGGTTGCGGCTGATGGCCGAACCGGAGTCCACAGTGGTCTGCTTCACCGGCACCGACCCGGCGTTCGACCTGTTCGTCCTGGTCGACGAGCTGACCGCCCGGGGCTGGCACACCCAACCCCAGCTCCGGTACGCGGACCTGCCCGCCAGCGTGCACCTCACGGTGACCGCCTCGGTGGCCCCCCGGGTGGCCGAGTTCGGCCCGGACCTGGCCGCCGCGGTGGCCGCCGCCCGCCGGGCCGGGCCGGTCGAGCTACCGGCCGACCTGCTCGCCCTGGCCGGGTCGTTGACCCCGGAGGCGCTCACCCCCGAGCTGATCGGTGGACTCGCCGCCGGCCTCGGGCTCGGCGCCGGGCCACCGGACCGGATGGCGGTGGTGAACACCCTGCTCGACGCCGCCCCCGCCGCGCTGCGGGAACGGCTGCTGGTGGAGTTCGTCGGCCTGCTGCAACGCCCCACCTGGTGACCCCCGCGTCCCGTCCGTCGCGGCCGGTGGTCGCGGAGGCGTGACGGCGTCGCCGGGAGGTCGCGCTGGGTCGGCCCCGCCGGTCCGGGGTCGCGCCGCCGGTCCGGGGTCGTGCCGTGCCGATGCGGGACGGGCCTGGCGGGACGCGGGACGGGCCCGGCCGGTTCGGGGGCCATGCGGGGCGGTTGTGGTTGACTGTCCCTGGGCGGACAGCGGGTCGGCGGGGACGGGAGGCGGTCGTGCAGTTGCCGGGAGTGCTCGGCGAGCCGATCCGGTTCGTCCTCAACTGGGGTCGCCGCTACTCGCTCTGGGTGTTCAACTTCGGCCTGGCCTGCTGCGCGATCGAGTTCATCGCCACCAGCATGGGCCGGCACGACTTCATCCGGCTCGGTGTCATCCCGTTCGCCCACGGCCCCCGGCAGGCCGACCTGATGGTGGTCTCCGGCACGGTGACCGACAAGATGGCCCCGGCGATCAAGCGGCTGTACGACCAGATGCCCGAGCCGAAGTACGTCATCTCCTTCGGGTCCTGCGCCAACTGCGGTGGCCCGTACTGGGACTCGTACTCGGTGACCAAGGGCGTCGACCAGCTCATCCCGGTCGACGTCTACGTGCCCGGCTGCCCGCCCCGGCCGGAGGCGCTCCTGCACGGCATCCTCCGCCTCCAGGAGAAGATCGCCGCCGAACAGTCAGGCATCGGCGGCGTGGACCGCTCCGACCCCCTGGCCTCCCCGGTCGACGCCGGTGCACCACCGGCCGGCGACACGTCCTCCCGTTCGGTGGAGTCGCTGACCGCCCCACCGGTACACCGCCCCGACTGAGGCACCGCCCGGTCGAGTCCCGCCGCGACGCCCTGATCGAACGCGCGTGACGGCTGCGGGCGTCGGCAGGACACCGTGTCCGGGCCCGGTTTGCGCGTGCCCTGCTCCGGCATAATCAACCATGGTGAAGCTCGATGTTCCGGGCGGCACGCCAGCGGCCCGAGGCGAGGAGGGAACCGCGGTGGTAGTGCCAGAAGACGTGCCGAGGAACCAGAGTCCCGACGAGCGGCCGACCCTGCGGCGACGCCTGAGCCGCCACTACAATGAGAGGCTGGACGGCAGCGGCCGGGGAGCCGTGCTGAGCGCACTCATCGGCCTGGTGACAGCCCTGCTCGGGGCTGTAGTGGCGATCTACGTGGGGACCAGGGGCGACGACAGGAACGCGCCACCGGATGCCAGGCCGAGTGCCGGAGCGAGTAGCCCTGCCGACGCCCCGCCGGTGCCGACTTCACCGGCCTGGCCGAGTCCCACGGCCATCCCGAGCCCTACGGCGGTTCCGTCGACCGAGCCGGGCCCCACCACGGCCGCCCCACCCGACGGCGGGGTCCGGTGGAGCGGCGAGGTGCGGTTCGCCACCCAGGGCGTCGATCTCGACACCGTGCCTGCGACGGTGCAGAGGTACTGGTCGAGCGACGCGGACCTCAGTCGGGATTCGGCGAGCGCGGATGACGGGTTGCACGCCGAATGGGGACAGCTCGCCCTGTGGCCGGGGCCGGGCACGCCCTCGCGGCAGCAGTGCGCCGAGCGCGTCTCCACGCACGGCGCGGAGCGGGTTCACATCCCGGTCGGCAGAATCGGTTGCCTGACCACCAACAAGGACCACGTCGCCATGTTCAAGGTCATCCGCTATCCGGACGACTCCTTCCAGGTGACCGCCCACGTCACGGTCTGGACCCCGCCAGGGGACTCCTGACCCGTCCCCTCCCGATGGGTAGGTCCCTTGCCGGCGTGAAGGTGCCGGAACCTGCGCCGAGCCGACCCACCTGGCGCTGCCGGGCGTGCGGGACCGTCCGGCCGTGCTCGCCTGCCACGCTGCGAACCGGGGGTGGGCGGCCCCGGCGGAGAGGTGGCGGGTGGGGGTTAGCGTGCGGGGCATGACCGACTCCGTGGACCGACGGTCCGCTTTCATCGTCGACGTGTTGACCGAGGAGTTCGGCGCGTCGATGGCGCTCGACCCGGCGGCGTTCCGCCGGAAGTTCCGCAAGATGGCCGCCTCCCCGTTCGCCTTCTACCGGGGCAGCGCCTCGCTGTTCTACGCCGACCAGCGCGGTGAGTTCGCCGACGACGCGTTCCTCGACGAGCAGACCAGCCGGGTGTGGATCCACGGCGACCTGCACGCCGAGAACTTCGGTACCTACATGAACGCCTCCGGGCACCTGGTGTTCAACGTCAACGACTTCGACGAGGCGTACGTCGGGCCGTTCTCCTGGGACCTCAAGCGGCTCGCCGCCAGCGTGGCCCTGATCGGCTACGCCAAGGCTCTGTCCGACCGGGCGATCGGCGAGCTGGTCACCGGCTTCGCCCGGTCGTACCTGACCGAGCTGCGGGCCATCGCCGCCGGTGGGGACGACGCGATCGGCTCGATCACCCTGGACAACGCCGACGGGGTGCTGCGCCGGGTGCTCCAGGAGGCCCGGCTGAACACCCGGGTCGACCTGCTGGCCGCGCAGACCACCGTCGACAACTACGAGCGGCGGTTCTCCCTCGGCGACGGGGTGTTCGAGATCGACGCGGAGACCCGCAAGAAGGTCTGCGCGGCGTTCACCGGGTACCTGGACACCCTGCCCCCCTCGACGGCCCGGCTGCGACCGGTCGCCACCCAGATCAAGGACGTGGTGCTGCGCAAGGGGGTGGGCATCGGCTCGGCCGGGCTGCCGTCGTACAACCTGCTACTGGAGGGGCACACCGAGGCGTTGGAGAACGACGTCGTCATCTACATGAAGCAGGCGCAGGTGCCGGCGGTGGCCCGGCACATCGACGACGAGCGGGTCCGGGGCTACTTCCGGCACCAGGGGCACCGCACGGCCGAGTCGCAGCGGGCGTTGCAGGCGCACGCCGACCCGTGGCTGGGCTTCACCGAGCTGGACGGGGCGGGTCAGCTCGTCGCCGAGGTCTCCCCGTACGCCGCCGACCTGGACTGGTCGGACGTCAACGAGCCGGAAGAGCTGGCCGGGGTGCTCGCCGACCTGGGTCGGGCGGTGGCCCGGATGCACTCGGTCGCCGACGACGAGTCCAGCCACGACCTGGTCGACTACTCCACCGAGGAGGCGATCGTCGCCGCGATCGGCGACGACACCGACGGCTTCGTCGGGCACCTGGTCGAGTTCGCCCACGCGTACGGCGTCCGGGCCCGCACCGACCACCAGCTCTTCGTGGACCTGTTCCGCAACGGCCGGCTGCCCGGCATCTGAGCCGGCCCGTCGGGCGTCACGCCCCGAACTCCAGCACCACCTTGATGTCGTCGTCGGCGTGGGCGTACGCCTGTGCGTACGCCGACACCGGCACCCGGCGGGTGATCAGCGCGTTCAGCCACGACTGGTCGGCCCGGGCGAGCGCCCGGGCGGCCAGGTCCCAGTGCCGCCGGTTGGCGTTGACCGAGCCGAACACCACGTTGTTCTCCAGCACCAACGCCCGGTTGAGCGCCCCGGCGTCGAAGTCGATGGACCGCCCGCCGCTGGACACCCCGGTCAGGCAGACGATCCCGGCCGGGCCGACCTTGCACATGGTCTCCAGCACCACGGTCGGCGCGCCGGTGCACTCGACCACCACGTCCGGCTCGAAGTCCAGCTCGTCGACCGGCACCGTGTGGTACGTCGCCCCGAGCGCCCGGACCAGGTCCGGCTTGGGACCTGTGGTGTTGCGGTCCAGCACGTGCACCGACAGGCCACGCTGGACGGCCAGCAGGGCCGCCAGCAGCCCGATCGGCCCGGCCCCGGTGACCAGCACGGTCTGTGGCTTCCACTCCGCCCGGGTGCCGATCTGCGCGATGTGGTCCCACGCCTTCGCCACCACGCTCGCCGGTTCCAGCAGCATGCCGACCGGGGCGAGGACGGGGTCCAACCCGACGGCGAACTTCGGCTGCACCCGCCACCGTTCCCGGGCGAAGCCGGTCAGCCCCTTGATCCCGTGCTCGGTGTACCGCCCGTTGCGGCACATGTCCCACTCGTCGACGGCGCAGTTCGGGCAGGGCACCGGGTCGGGGTGGCGGACGATGCCGGCCACCAGGTCGCCGGGTTGCAGGGTGCCGGACGGGTCCTCCAGCACCCGGCCGAGGGACTCGTGGCCGAGCACCAGTTCCCGCTGGCCGGGTGGGGCCTCCCCGTAGTCCCCGGCGATGATCTCCTGATCGGTGCCGCAGATGCCGACGGCGACCGCCTCGACCAGGATGGCCCCCTCCTCGGCCGGCGGCTCCGGCCAGTCCTGCACCAGCCGCAGCGAGTCGCGGACCCCGGGAGTCACCGTCACAGCGCGCACGGCCCCATCTTTCCCCGCCCGGCCCCGCCCCGCCGGCCAAAGTGCCAGATGCCCACCCCGCCCTGCCGGACAGGGCCCGCCGGATACGCCGCCGGACCCGCCGGACGACGCGGCCGGACCCGCCGGACGACGCCGCCGGGCCCGCCGGACGACGCCGCCGGAACTGTCGTGCGACGCGGCGGGGGGGTCGTCCGTTCACCTCATCCAGGTGTCCGCCGGGCGCGTACGACCGGGCGGGCGGGCCCGGCGTCGGGGCGGCGGCCATAGGATCAACCGCATGACTCCGGAAGAGGTCGGTCGGCGGGTGGTCGCGCTGCTCACGCCGGTCGAGGCGACCGCGTCGGTGTCCGGCGGGCAGGCCCACGCGCGGGCCACCGTCGACGTACCCCCGGTGGCCTGGGCGGACACGCTCCGCGCGGTGCGCGACGACGCCGAGCTGGCCTGCGACTTCTTCGACTGGCTCTCCGCCGTCGACGAGCTGGCCGCCGGCTTCGACGTGGTGGTCCACCTGTGGTCGACCCGGCACCGGCACGGCGTGCTGCTGCGGACCCGGGTGCCGAGACAGTCGCCGACGGTGGCGTCGGTGGTCGACGTGTTCCCGGGCGCGGCCTGGCACGAGCGGGAGACCCACGAGATGTTCGGGGTCGACTTCACCGGCCACCGGGACCTGGCCCCGCTGCTGCTGCCGCCCGAGTTCGAGGGGCATCCGCTGCGCAAGGAGTTCGTGCTCGCCTCCCGGGTGGCCAAACCGTGGCCGGGGGCGAAGGAACCGGGCGAGTCCGAGGCCGGTGGCGGTCGTCGGGCGGTCCGCCCGCCCGGGGTGCCCGCCCCGGGGGAGTGGGGTGTGGTGCCGGCCCCGGCCGGCCCGGTGACGGTGGGTGAGGGCGCTCCGGCCCGCGCGCCCCGGGAGCGGCCGGCCCGGCCGGCCGCGGGGGCCCGTCCGCCGCGTACCGCCCGCTCCGGCGCGGCCGGCGACCCCCCGGCGGCCGGCGACGGCCCGGCGCGCGGTGACCAGGGTGGCGACCAGGGGGGTATGGCCTGATGCCGACCTGGTTGGAGCTGGTGATCCGGATCGGCGGGGTGCTGCTGGCGTTCCTGACCCTGCCGCTGATCGTCGGTCAGGCCGAGCACAAGGTGATGGCGCACATGCAGGGCCGGCTCGGTCCGATGTACGCCGGTGGCTTCCACGGCTGGGCGCAGCTCGTCGCCGACGGGATCAAGTTCGTCCAGAAGGAGGACATCACCCCCCGCGAGGCGGACCGGGCGGTGTTCCGGCTGGCGCCGGTGGTGGCCCTGGTGCCCTACCTGCTGGTGCTGCTGGTGATCCCGCTCGGCCCGGACGACCTGGTCGGGCAGCCGCTGGACATCGGGCTGTTCTTCGTCCTGGCGGTGGTCGGCGTCGGCGTGGTGGCGGTGCTGATGTCGGCGTGGGCCTCGGCCAACAAGTACAGCCTGCTCGGCGGGCTGCGCGGGGCGGCCCAGCTACTCGGCTACGAGCTGCCGTTGGTGCTGGCCGCCGCCTCGGTGGCGGTGGCGGCCGGGACACTGAGTCTCGGCGGGATCGTCGAGGCGTGGCAGCCGTGGTGGCTGCTCTGGCAGGCCCCCGCCATGATCGTGTTCTTCGTGGCGGGGCTGGCCGAGATCCGACGGCCCCCGTTCGACATGCCGGTGGCCGACTCGGAACTGGTGTTCGGCTACATGACCGAGTACACCGGGTTGCGGTTCGCGTTCTTCCTGCTCGCCGAGTACGTCGGGATCGTGGTGATCGCCGCGCTGACCACCGTGCTGTTCCTCGGCGGCTGGCAGGGCCCGTTCGCCGACGCACAGCTCGGCTGGCTGTGGACCCTGCTGAAGGTCTTCGCCGTCTCGTTCGTGATCATCTGGCTGCGGGTGTCGTTCCCCCGGCTGCGGGAGGACCAGCTCCAGCGGCTGTGCTGGCTGGTCCTGGTGCCGGCCGCACTGGCCCAGCTGGTCCTCACCACCGCCGTACGCCTCACCCTGAACTGAGCGCCGGCCCGGAGGGGCCCCGGGACACTGTCCGGGGCCCCTCCGGTGTGCTCACGGCGCGGCGTAGAGCAGGCGGTTCGGGGAGCCGACCCCCGGGTTGACGACCTTGCCGGTGGTGGCGGCGGTGATCAGCGCGCTCTTGGCGGTGGCGAGGGTCGCCGACGGGTTGGTCTGCCGGTAGCGGGCCAGCCAGCCGGTGACGTGCGGGGCCGCCATCGAGGTGCCGGACCAGCCGCTGGCGACGGCGGTGTTCGAGGCGATGCCGGCGGAGGTGATGTCCACCCCCGGGGCGAAGATGTCGACGCAGGTCCCGTAGCTGGAGAACGAGGCCCGGTTGTCGTTGATGTCGGTCGCGGCGACGGTGATGCCCCGGCTGGACCGGGGGCCGTTGGTGCAGGCGTCGGTGTTGAAGTTGTTGGCGATGAACACCGGGTACACGCCGTGGTCGATCAGGTTCTCGATCGAGGTGTTCGCGGAGGTGCCGTAGCCCTGGAGGCTGAAGTTCGCCACCGAGACGGCCGCGTGGTTGGTGGCCAGCCAGTCGACGCCCTCGATCAGGTCGGTGCTCCACCCGGAGTTGTCGCACTGGAGCACCCGGACCGCCCGCAGCGTCACCGACTTGGCGACCCCGTAGGTGGTGCCGCCGATGGTGCCGGCGACGTGCGTGCCGTGGCCGTGGCAGTCGTTGGTGCCGTTGCCGTCACCGACCGCGTCGTAGACCCCGGCGGCCCGGGTGCCGAAGTCGACGTGGGTGGCCCGGATGCCGGAGTCGACGATGTACGCGGTCACCCCGGAACCGGTCGAGGTGTAGCCGAAGCTGTTGCTCAACGGCAGGTTCCGCTGGTCGATGCGGTCCAGCCCCCACGACGGCGGGTTGCTCTGCACGGCCTGGATGGACACGCCGCCGGCCTGGGCCCGCTCGGCGCGGGCCGTCGTCGGTCCGGTCCGGTCCGGGGTGGTGCTGGTCAACCCGCCCTCGATCCGGGTGTCCCGCTCGACGTACTGGACGGCCGGGTCGTTGCGGACGGCGGCGAGGGCGGCCGGCGGCAGCACGGCGGCGTACCCGTCGAGGACCTGGGTGTAGCGGTTCAGCACGGTACCGCCGGCCCGTTCGGCGACGGCGGCCGACTGGTCGGTGCGGGCGAGGCGGGCGGTGCGCTCGCCGCTGACCGGCTTGTCGGAGAGGACGACGATGTACCGGTCCGGCGCGGCCTGCGCGCTGCCGGCCAGCAGCGGCGCGGGCGCGGCCCGTCCGGGGCCGGGGGTGGCCGGTGCCGCGACGGCGGCGTTGGTGGTGGTGGCGAGCGCGCCGGCGAGAACACCGGCGAGTACGCCCAGACGTGCGGTCCTGCTACCCAGCTTGCGCAAGGCTAGATCCTCCTCAAGAGGGGAGTCCGTAGTGGACTGGTAGCCCGTCGACGGGAATCGCGGCGACGGACATCCCCTAGTCGAACAGGTCATATTGACCATCGTGTTAACTCTTGGGCACCGAAGGTGAATGTGCGACAGCTCTCAGTGTCCGGATTCGACTGTGGTGCGGCGACCGGCAGCAACGGCGGTGGGCCGGTGACCGCCCGGCCGCAGCGGCGTGCGTGCGGGTGGGACGACAGCAGCGCGCCCCCGCCCGGTGGTCCGGGCGGGGGCGCGTGGTCGGTGGTGGTTCAGCCGATCGGGGTGTGCTCCGCCGGCACCTGCTCGGCCGGCGGCGGGGGCGGCGGGGGCGTGCCGTCGCCGAACGGTCGGCCGCCGAGCGCCTCCCGCCCGTGCGGGCTGAGCCAGTTGACCAGGTCCGGGCCGAGCGGCACCACCCCGGTCGGGTTGATGTCCCGGTGCACCTCGTAGTAGTGCCGCTTGATGTGGTCGAAGTCGATGGTGTCGCCGAACCCGGGGGTGGCGAACAGGTCCCGCGCGTACGCCCACAGCACCGGCATCTCGCTCAGCTTCTGCCGGTTGCACTTGAAGTGGCCGTGGTAGACCGGGTCGAAGCGCACCAGCGTGGTGAACAGCCGCACGTCGGCCTCCGTGACGGTGTCACCGACCAGGTAACGCTGGTTGGCGAGCCGGTCGCTGAGCCAGTCCAGCCGGTCGAACAGCCGCCGGTACGCCTTCTCGTACGCCTCCTGCGAACCGGCGAAGCCGCACCGGTACACCCCGTTGTTGACGTCGGCGAACACCACCGCGTTCACCTCGTCGATCTCGGCGCGCAGCGCCTCCGGGTAGAGCTGCGGGGCGCCCTCGCGGTGGTACGCCGTCCACTGGGTGGACAGGTCCAGGGTCATCTGCGCGTAGTCGTTGGTGACCACCTGCCCGGTCGGCACGTCCACGATCGCCGGGACGGTGATCCCCCGGTCGTAGTCGGGGTAGCGGGCGAAGAACGCCTCGGCCAGCCGTTCGATGCCGAGCACCGGGTCGCGCCCGTCCGGGTCCAGGTCGAACGTCCAGCTCCGGGCGTCGTGGGTGGGCCCGGCCACCGCCATCGGCAGTGCCTCCTCCAGCCCGAGCAGCCGCCGTACGATGATCATGCGGTTGGCCCACGGGCAGGCCCGGCTGACGACCAGGCGGTAGCGGCCGGGCTCGACCGGGTAGCCGTCCCGCCCGTCGACGGTGATCCGGGTGGCGATGTAGCGCTGGTCGCGGGTGAACTCACCGCCCGGCTCGACGTACTTGCCGCCGCTCTGGGTCGCCGTCGTGCCGTTGCTCTCCGCCATCGTGTCGCCTTTCGTCCGCTTCGGCTCCCATCATGGCGGGTCCGGCTGCCGGCGGCACGGTAACGCCCGGGGTCGACACCCCACCTCGACCGGCCGGCCCCGACCCGGCGGGCCTAGGCTGCCCGCATGATCGACGTGGAGGCGGCGGCCCGGCGCTTCGTGGCCGACGTGTGGAACGCCGGCCGCGAGGAGTCGGCCGACGAACTGGTCGCCGAGGAGTGCCCGGGGCTGGGCGGCGCCGGCCCGGCGGCGGTGCTGGCCTGGCACCGGGACCGCCGGGCCGCCTTTCCCGACCTGCGCTACAAGCTGGTGGACGTGGTGGCGACCGGGGACCGGGTGGCGCTGCGCTGGCGGGCCGCCGGCACCCAGGCGGGACAGTTCGGCCCGGTGCCGCCGACCGGGCAGGTGGTCAGCTACTCCGGGGCGACGTTCCTGCGCTTCGACGCCGCCGGGCGGATCGTCGACGTGTGGAGCGTCAACGAGCTGTTCCAACTGTTGCAACAGTTGGGGGTGGAGATGCTGCCGCCGCTCACCGACGCCGGGGCGTGATCCGGGCGATCGACAGGTTCACCGGGAACGGCTCACCGGTGTCGACGAACTTCGTCCACCGCCCGGTCTCCAGGTAGACCTCGTTCACCGCGTCGATCTTGTAGGTGTGCACGACCAGGCCGTCGTCCTCCACCTCGATCCGCCAGTAGAACGGGATGCCGGCCTGCGCGTAGAGGGTCGGTTTGAGCACCCGGTCGATGGAGCGGGTGCTGGGGGAGACGATCTCGACGGCCAGCACCACCTCGTGCGGCTCGTAGCGGGACGGCTCGCGGGCCGCGGCGGTGGACGTGGTCACCAGCACGTCGGGGATGAAGGAGCGGGTCCGGTTGATCCGCACCTCCACGGCCTGGGTCACGTCGTAGTCGTCGGGACACTCCTCTTCGAGCGCGACGCCAAGTCGCATCGCGATGGTCTGGTGGACACGGGTGGGGGAGGCGGGCACGATCAGCACTCCATCGAGAAGTTCGCGGCGGCGGCCGTCCTCGGGCAGCGCGTCCAGATCGTCGGTCGTCCAGCCGCCCTCCGGCGGATGGTCGTTCTGCAACGCGGCGGTCATCGGTCGGTCCTTCCCGGTGCGTCGTTCTCCCCGCCCGTCACGGTAGCGCCGGCAAACGCCGGGTGGTGGTCGCGCACGCCGTGGCCACAGGGCAGGATGACCCCATGAGCGAGCGAATCGGGGCGACACGGTGAGCGAGCACGGCGGGGGCACCGGCGGCGGGCTGGTGAAGGGGCTGGCGGTCACGTTGAAGACGATGACCCGCCGGTCGCACACCCAGCAGTACCCGGACGTCGCCCCCGAGTTACCGCCCCGCTCCCGGGGCGTGATCGCGCTGCTGACCGAGAACTGCACGGTCTGCATGCTCTGCGCCCGCGAGTGCCCCGACTGGTGCATCTACATCGACTCGCACAAGGAGGAGGTGGCGGTGGCCGGCGCGGCCCGTCCCCGCCAGCGCAACGTCCTCGACAAGTTCGACATCGACTTCTCGCTCTGCATGTACTGCGGCATCTGCATCGAGGTCTGCCCGTTCGACGCCCTCTACTGGTCGCCCGAGTTCGAGTACGCCGAGTACGACATCAAGGACCTGCTGCACGACCGGGACCACCTCGGCCAGTGGATGGCCACGGTGCCGCCGCCGCCCGCGCACGACCCGCACGGCGAGCCGGCCAAGGAGGAGACCACCGCCGCGCGCAAGGCCGCCGCCCCGACCAGCTCCGCCGCCCGCCCCACCGTGGTACGCCCCGAGCCCGGCCCCGCCACCCCGCCTGCTCCCGGCGTCGGACCGGCCGTCCCCGAGCCCGGCCCCACCGACGACGGAGGTGCTCCCCGGTGACCGGTGCGGACGTGCTGCTGCTCGCCCTGGGCGCGGTGGCGGTCGGGTCGGGGGTGCTGGTGGTCGCCACGAAACACCTGGTCCGGGCCGGCCTCTACCTGGTGCTCTGCCTGGGCGCGCTGGCCGGCGACTACCTGGTGCTCACCGCGGAACTGGTCGCCTGGGTGCAGGTGCTGATCTACGTGGGCGCGGTGGTGGTGCTGCTGCTGTTCGCGGTGATGCTGACCCGGGCCCCGATCGGGGCGTCCGACGACCTGGACCGGCCGGGCTGGCCGGCCGCGCTGATCGGGGCGGGCACCGGGCTGGGCCTGACGGCGTTGCTGGTCGACGCGTTCCGCTGGTCGACGGTGGAGCTGCCGGCGGCGGGCACCGCCGAGGGCATCGGCGAGCAGGTTTTCCGCTCCTGGGTGCTGCCGTTCGAGGTGCTGTCGGTGCTGCTGCTGGCCGCCCTGGTCGGCGCGGTCATCCTGTCCCGCCCCGACATCGGCCGCCACCCCGACGCCGCCCCCGCGTCGTCCCGCCCCGATCCCACCACCGGGGGCGGTGTCCGGTGAGGCCGGTCATCCCGTACGTCACGGCCGCGCTGCTGTTCGGCCTGGGCGTCTACGGCGTACTGCGGCGACGCAACGCGGTGCTGGTGCTGATGGCGGTGGAGCTGATGCTCAACGCGGTCAACCTGATCCTGGTCACCGCCGACACCACCGTGCGGGCGGTCCTGCCGCACTCCGGGCAGGTCTTCGCACTGTTCGTGATCGTCCTGGCCGCCGCCGAGATCGGCGTCGGGCTGGCCATCGTGCTCCAGCTCTACCGGCTGCGGGCCAGCGTCACCGTCGACGACGTGCCGCTGACCGAGCCGGCCGGCGACCGCGCCGGTTCGACCGGTGACGTCGTGGCCGGGTCGGCCGGCGCACGGGCGGAGGCCGGGCGGTGACCGGGCTGCTCGGGGCGGCGCTGCCGGTCGTACCCCTGGTTGCCGGGTTGCTCGGGTTGCTGCTGCCGCCGGCACCGCAGGGCGCGACCACCGGGGAGGGCACTGCCCGGCGGGCGGCGATCGGCCTCGGGGTGGCCGGCGCGGCCGGCGCGCTGCTGGTCGCGGTGCTGCTGCTGGTACGGGTCGGCGACCCGGTGGAGACCAGCACCACCTGGATCGACCTCGGCGGGCTGCGGGTCACCCTCGGGGTGCGGCTGGACGGCGTCGCCGCGCTGGTCGCCGTCGCCGTGACGGCGGTGGCGCTGGCGGTACAGGTCTACTCGGTGGCCTACCTGCGGCGCGGACCACACGACGACGTCGAGGTGGACCACCGCTATCCCCCCTACGCCGCGCAGATCAGCCTGTTCACCGCCGCGATGCTGCTGGTGGTGGTCAGCGGCGACCTGATCCTGCTGCTGGTCGGCTGGGAGGTGATGGGCCTCTGCTCGTACCTGCTGATCGCCCACGACCGCCAGCTGCCCGAGGCGCCGGCCGCCGCGATGAAGGCGTTCCTGGTCACCCGGGTGGGTGACGTCGGGTTCCTGCTCGGCATCGCGCTGCTCGGCGTCTCCGCCGGTAGTTTCCGGATCGCCGACGTGCTCGCCCACGACCATGCCACCGGCACGCTGGCCGCCGCCTGCCTGCTGCTGCTCGCCGGAGTGGCCGGCAAGAGCGCCCAGTTCCCGCTGCACACCTGGCTGCCGGACGCGATGGCCGGCCCGACGCCGATCTCCGCGCTGATCCACGCCGCGACCATGGTCGCCGCCGGGGTGTACGCGGTGACCCGGCTCTACCCGCTGTTCACCGGGGCCCCGGTAGCGCTGGCGGTGCTCGGCGTACTCGCCTCGATCACCCTGCTGCTCGGCGCGCTCGCCGCCACCGCCCAGGACGACCTGAAGCGGGTACTCGCCTGGTCGACGGTCTCCCAGCTCGGCTACATGACCGGTGCGCTCGCCGTCGGTGCCCCGGCCGCCGCACTGTTCCACCTGCTCACCCACGCCGCATTCAAGGCGCTGCTGTTCCTCGCCGCCGGCGCGGTGATCCACGCCGTCGGCACCACCCTGCTGTCCCGGATGGGCGGGTTGCGGCGCAGCATGCCTGTCACCTTCTGGTGCACCCTGATCGGTTTGGGCGCGCTGGCCGGCGTGCCGCCGCTGTCCGGCTTCTGGAGCAAGGACGGTGTGCTCGCCGCCGCCGAGGCCGCCGCGCTCGACGGCACCGGTCCCGCCCCGACCTGGGTCGGCTGGCTGGTCTGGCTGGCCGGGCTGCTCGGGGTGCTGCTCACCGCCGCGTACGCCACCCGGCTGCTGCTGCGCGCCTTCTTCGGCGAGCCCCGGCTACCGCTGCTGCACCCGCACGACCCGCCGGCGGCGATGCGCTGGCCGGTGCTGCTGCTGGCCGTCCCGGCCGCGCTGCTCGGGCTGGCCGCGTTCTGGCCGCCGTTCACCGACCGGCTGCGGGGCACCGCCACCGACGTCGACCTGGTCCACCTCGCCCCGGCGGTACTGCTACCGCTCGCGCTGCTGCTGGTCGGGGCGGGGCTGGCCTGGGCCGGCTGGCGGCGGGACCCGGCCGCCGATCCGGCCCACGCGCTGGGTCCGCTGCGGCCGGTGTTCGCCCGCGCCTTCCGCCTCGACGACCTGCAACACACCCTCGTGGTACGCCCCACGACCGCGCTCGCCCGGGTGACCCGTACCGGTGACGAGGTCGGGGTGGACGGCCTGGTGGAGGGGATCGGCCGGGGCGCCTCCACCCTCGGTGCCGGGCTGGCCGCGCTGCACCGGGCGGCGCTGCCCCGCGCGACGGCGGCGGTGCTGGCCGGTGCCCTGCTGATCGGCCTCGCCGCCGCCCTGATCGGAGTCTCCTCATGAGCGCGAGGAGTGCAGCGCAGCGGAGCCCCGCAGTCGCGAACGAGAGGTGGGCCCGGTGACGGTTGGGCAGGTGCTGCTGGTCGCGGTGCTGGTGTTGCCGGCGGTGGGGGCGGCGCTGGTCGCCGTGCTCCCCGGGGAGAGGACGGCCCGGCTGCTCGGTACGGCGGTCGCCGGCCTGACCCTGGTCGGGGCGGCGCTGCTGGTGCTCGGCGACCACGGCTGGTTCGGGTACGGCCCGGCACCCGCCGTGCAGCCCTGGCACGAGGTCGACCTGCCCTGGGTGCCCGGCCTCGACCTGCGTTTCCACCTCGGGGTGGACGGCATCTCCTGGCCGCTGGGGGTGCTCACCGCCCTGCTCACCCTGCTCTGCTGCGGCTACACGGTGCGCCGGGTGCCCGAGGGCCGGGGGAGCGGCCGGGCGTTGGTGGCGTTGCTGCTGGTGGTCGAGGTGGGCATCCTGGGCACCTTCCTCGCCCTCGACCTGGTGCTCTTCTTCGTCTTCTTCGAGGTCGTCCTGCTGCCGATGTACGCGATCATCGCCGGCTGGGGCGGCACCGGTGATGATCTGCCGGCGCGCGACGCGGCCCGCGCGGCGGCCCGCAAGTTCGCCCTCTACACGCTCTTCGGCTCGGTGCTGCTGCTGGTCGGCGTGTTCGTGGTGGTGGCCGCCGCCGGCACCGCCGACATCGTCGCGCTGACCGGCGGGGCGGGGCTGTCCCGGGGCACCCAGTTGACCGCGTTCGCCCTGCTCGGGTTGGCGTTCGCGGTGAAGGCCCCGCTCTGGCCGCTGCACACCTGGCTGCCCGACGCACACACCCAGGCACCCACCGTCGGCAGCGTCATCCTCGCCGGGGTCCTGCTCAAGATGGGCACGTACGGCCTGATCCGGGTCGCCGTCGGGGTGGCCCCGGAGGGTGCCCGCTGGGCCGCGCCGATCCTCGGGGTGCTGGCCGTCGCGGCGATCCTCGTCGGCTCCCTGGTCTGTCTGGCCCAGGACGACCTGAAACGGCTGATCGCCTACTCCAGCGTCGGACACATGGGGTTCGTGCTGCTCGGGGTGGCGACGCTGACCGCCACCGGCATCCAGGCGGCGCTGATCGGCAACGTGGCGCACGGGGTGATCACCGGGCTGCTGTTCTTCCTCGCCGGGGCGGTCAAGGACCGGGCCCACACGGGGGCGCTGGCCGAGCTGTCCGGGCTACGGGAGACCGCGCCCCGGCTGGCCGGTCTGCTCGGCTTCGCGGCGGTCGCCTCGCTCGGCCTGCCCGGCCTGGCCGGGTTCTGGGGTGAGGCGTTCGCGGTGGTCGCGGCCGTCGAGCGGGGCGGGCCGCTGTGGACCACGCTGGCGGTGCTGGCGGCGGTCGGCGGGGCGCTCACCGCCGCGTACTTCCTGCGGTTGCTGCGCCGGGTCACCCACGGTCGGCCCAGCCCGGCGGTGGGCCGGTTCACCCCCGCCCTGGCCGGGGCGGAGCTGACCGCCTGGGTCCCGCTGGTCCTGCTCGCCCTCGCCGTCGGCCTGGCACCCACCCTGGTCCTCGGCTACGCCACCGGCCCGGTGGACGCCCTCGTGGCGGTGCTCCAATGAGCGCGAGGAGTGCAGCGCAGCGGAGCCCCGCAGTCGCGAACGAAAGGTCCGCCCCGTGAGTCTCGTGCAGAGCGTCGACAACGTGGCGTTGCTGCCGGCGTACCTGGCGGCCGGCACCGCCGTACTCGTGCTGCTGGCGGATCTGCTGGTCGGCCGGGCCGGCGCGACGGTGGCCGTGGCCTGCGCGGGCGTCGTCGCCACCGGGGTCGGTGCGGTGGTGGTCGGCGCGGCCGGCACCCGGCGGACCTTCTGTGCGGGTGCCGACTGCTCGTGGGTGTTCGACGGCCGGGCGGCCCTGGTCGCCGGGGTTTTCGCCCTGCTCACCCTGGGCGTGCTCGGGCTCTCCGGGCCGCTGCTACGGGACGGTCCGACGCCCGTCGGCGAGTACTGCTTCCTGCTGGCCTGCTCGATGACCGGCGGCGTGGTGCTGGGCGCGGCCGGTGACCTGATCACCCTGATCGTCGCCCTGGAGACCCTGACCCTGCCGCTGTACGTGCTGGTGGGCCTGCGTCGGGGCAGCCTGGCCAGCGCCGAGGCGGCGGTCACCTTCTTCGTGGTGAGCGTGGTGGCCACGTCGGTCACCCTGCTCGGCGCGGCCCTGCTCTACGCGGCGACCGGCGGTCTGCACCTGGACCGGCTCGGCGGGCTGCTGGCCGACGCGCCCGACGTGCCGCTGGTCCCGGCGGCGGTGGCGCTGGTGGTGCTCGGGCTGGCCTTCAAGGTGGCGGCGGTGCCGTTCCACGCCTGGGCGCCGGCGACCTATGACGGGGCACCGCTGCCGGTGGCGGCCTACCTGTCCACCGCGTCGAAGCTGGGCGGGGTGGTGGCCCTGCTGGCGGTGGTGCAGCGGGCGCTGCCGGCCGAGGTGACCGGCCCGGTGCTGGCCCTGCTGGCGGTGCTCACCATGACCGTGGGCAACCTGGTGGCGCTGCGCCAGCGGCGTACCGTCCGGTTGCTCGCCTGGTCGTCGGTGGCCCAGGCCGGGTACATCCTGGCGCCGCTGGGGGTGCTGGCGTCGACCGCCGGCCGGGCCGACGACGTCCGGGCCGGCGCGTACGCCGCTGCGGTGGCGTACGCGGTCTTCTTCGTGGTGGTGGAGCTGGCGGCGTTCGCGGCGCTGGTGGCGCTGCGTCCGGCCGGTGCGGACGGCGGCGCGGTGGCGGACCTGCGTGGGGTGGGCCGGCGGCGGCCGTGGGCCGGGGCGGCGTTCGCGTTGGCCCTGGTCGGGCTGGCCGGCCTGCCGCCCGGGCTGGCGGGGTTGTTCGCCAAGGTGACGGTGGTGCGGGCGGTGCTGGACGGCGGGGCCGGCTGGCTGGCCGTGGTGGTGGCGCTGAACGCGGTCATCGGGCTGGGCTACTACCTGCGCCTCGCCGCCACCCTGTACGCCGACCCGACCGCTCCTGGCCCTGCCGGGGAGCCGGACGCGACGGGCGTCCCCGCCCGAACCGGACAACCGGCCGCGCCCGTCGGGGTCGAGCCCGGGGTGACGCCCGGCCGGGTGGCCTGGCCGGTCTCCGTGGCGCTGGCCGGGGCGACCACGCTGGCCGTGGTGATCGGCTTCGCCCCCCAGCTGGTGCTGGACCTCGCCTCCCGCTGAGGCGGCCGTCCCAGGTGGCACGGCGGCCCGCCGACCTGGTGTCCCGGGTCGTCCCCGGTGTCCGGTCCGTTCAGCGGGTTCCCAGCTTCTGTCAGTCAACTGCCAGTCATGAGCTGGATGGTTGACGGGTACCGGTGACGTTGTACCGGTCAGCGGGTCCCGCGCGACCCGCGCACCGAAGGAGCGATCGTGCATCACAACCGTCTGAAGACCGCAGCGCTGCTGGGCCTGCTGACCTCGCTGATCCTCGCGGTCGGCTACTGGTTCGGTGGGAGCGGTGGCCTCGTCGTCGCCGTCGTCGTCTCGTTGCTGATGAACGGCGTGACCTACTTCTTCTCCGACAAGCTCGCGTTGCGCTCGATGCGGGCGCAACCGGTCAGCGAGGCGCAGTTCCCCGAGCTGTACCGGATGGTGCGTGAGCTGGCCACCGAGGCCCGTCAGCCGATGCCCCGGCTGTACGTGAGCCCCACCTCGCAGCCCAACGCGTTCGCGACCGGTCGTAACCCGGCCAACGCGGCGGTCTGCGTCACCCAGGGGATCACCGAGATCCTCGACTACCGTGAGCTGCGCGGGGTGATCGGCCACGAGCTGTCCCACGTCTACAACCGGGACATCCTGATCTCCAGCGTGGCGGCCGGGCTGGCCGGCATCATCACCATGCTGGCGAACCTGGCGTTCTTCATCCCGCTGGGCGGCAGCAACGACGAGGACGGCCCGAACCCGGCCGTGCTGCTGCTCACCATCATCCTCGGTCCGATCGCGGCCACCGTGATCCAGTTGGCGATCAGCCGGAGCCGGGAGTTCCAGGCCGACGCGTCGGGCGCACAGCTCACCCGGGACCCGTTGGCCCTGGCCAGCGCCCTCCGCAAGATCCACCTGGGTACCCAGGCCCGGCCCCTGCCCGCCCAGGGCCAGCTCACCAGCACCGCCCACCTGATGATCGACAACCCGTTCAAGCGGGGTGGCGGTATCGCCGCGCTCTTCTCCACCCACCCCCGGATGGAGGAGCGGGTGGCCCGGCTGGAGCAGATGGCCCGCAACACCGGCCCGGTGCAGTTCCAGCGCTGACCCCGACCGACACCGTGCCCGCGTCCAGGTTCCGGACGCGGGCACGGTCGTGTCCACGGGTCAGGGGGTCGGGCCGGTCGGGTGCGGGCCGGCGTCGGCCGGCAGCCGGTCGGGGCGGGTCAGCAGCACCACGACCAGGAGCAGCACCCCGGCCAGCAAATAGGCCACGGCCGGCCCGAACAGCGCGGCGGCCGACCCGAGCAGGAAGATCCCACAGCCGGCGACGACGATGTTGGCGGCCACGATGGTCGCCTCCACCTGCCCCATCCGTTCCACCGGGGCCAGCCGGGCGAAGGTGGCCTGCGCGCCGATCAGCCACCCGCCGCCCGCGCCGATCAGCGCGTTGGCGCAGGCCAGTGCCCACACCGGGGCGTGCGTGGCGACCAGCAGGGCGGCCAGCAGCAGCGCCCCGGCCAGGGCGGCGGCCACGGTGACCTGCCCGGCCAGCCGGCCCAGCCAGGTGCCCCGCCCCAATGCCAGCACGAAGACCGCGCCGCCCAGCGCGGAGGAGGCCAGCACCACCGGCCGCCACGCCCCTGCGGCGAGATCCGGGGCGAGGGTCTCCGGTAGCGCGCCGGAGAGCACCGTGGCGAGGGTGAGCAGGGCCACACCGCGCAGCACCGGGTGCCCGACGATCGTCCGCAGGCCGGCGGTGGCCGGCGGGCGCGGCCCGCGCCGCCGCTGCTGCCCGGTCGGCAGACCGGCCAGCACCACCGCCGCGACGAGGAACGAGACCAGGTCGATCAGGAGCGCCACCCGGGGGCCGAGGGCCACGGTGATGCTCGCCCCGGCGAGCAGCCCCACCACCTGGCCGACCTGGTTGGCGAACGCCGACAGCCCGAACAGCGGCAACCGCAGCGGGGCGTCCACCGACTCGGCGGCGACCGCCACGTTCACGCTGGAGTAGGCGGCCCGGACCGCGCCGAGCAGACCGGCCGCGACGATCGCCGGCACCGGCCGGGGCGCCGCGAGGGGGACGGCGATCAGCACCGCGCCCGCCACCGAGAGCCAGACCAGCAGGGTACGGCGGGCCGGCACGTCCAGCCAGCCGCTGAACACCGTGGCGACCAGCAGGGCGGGCAGGGCGCGGGCGGCGTACACGGCGGCCGGCCCGAGGACCGACTGGGTCTGGTCGTACGCGAGCAGCAGCAGCGCGGCCAGCCCCACGAAGTCACCCAGCTCGGACACCCCCCGGGCGGTGACCAGGCGGGAGGCGACCGGATGCCGGAACAGGGCCAGGTAACCGGGGGGCGGTGAGAGCCGCTCGTCGGCGTCGGTCATCAGGTCGTCGGGTCCGCTTCCTCGACCCCGTTCTGCTGGTGACTGGTGCTCTCGCGGAGCACCGGGGAAGCTGCCCGGCGGCGGCTGCCCCGGGACGCCGGGCCGGGCCGGCGGCGTTCGGTCGTCGTGCCGACCATTGGACCTCCTACGACATCGGGGGCGATCCAGCGGTGTATGTATCTGGGTCGATCAGCAAGTTACCCTCTCGCCGCCACCCGGTCAGCGGCCCCGGATGTGAGTGAATCGACCATTCCCGGAACGACCTGCGGCGTTAGGGTCTACAGGGTCCTGAGTCGTTACCTGATCGTCTCCTGGGAGGTGTGCCGTGTCCGCACTGCGCCAGTACCTGGGCGTCTGGCGGATTCCCGGCGCCCCCCTGCTGCTGCTCCTCGGCGTCGTCGGCCGGCTCGGCATCGGCATGACCCCGCTGGCGTTGCTGCTGGTCGTGGAGCAGGTCACCGGGCGGTACTCCCTCGCCGCCGTGGCCGGCGGTATCTACGCGCTGTCCGGTGCCGCGCTCAGCCCGGTCGCCGGCCGGATCGCCGACCGGGTCGGGCCCACCCCGGTGCTGCTGGTCACCGCCGTGGCGCACCCGCTGGCCCTGTTCGCGCTGCTCGGGGCCAGTCGCGCCGAGAACGCCGACCTGCCCCTGATCTACCTGGCGGCCGGGCTGGCCGGGGCCACCTACCCGCCGCTGACCGCCGCCATCCGGGGTGCCTGGAACGACCTGACCGCCCCGGCGACCGGCCGCTACCAGCTCCGCAACACCGCGCTGGCCGCCGAGACGTCCTTGTTCGAGGTCGTCTTCGTGCTCGGCCCGCTGCTGGTGGCCGCGTTCGTCCTGCTGGCCGACGCCGCCGCCGCACTGGTCGGCGCGGCCGTGGTGACCCTGGTCGGCACCGGCGGGGTGGCGCTGGGTCGGGTGATGCGCGCCTGGCGTCCGCACGCCCGCGAGCACCACGCCCGGGGCCTCGGCCCGCTGCGGGTCGGCGGGTTCCCGGCGCTGCTGGTCTGCGTGGCGAGCCTCGGCATCGCGTTCGGCGCGGCCGGCGTGATCGTGCCGGCGTTCGCCGGCAACCAGCCCACCGACGACCCGCAGAGCCTGGCCGGCCTGCTGCTCGCCGTCTGGGGGGTGGGCAGCGCCGTGGGCGGTTTCTGGTTCGGGGTACGCCGCCCGGCGGCCAACATGACCCGCCAGTTCGCCTGGCTGCTCGCGGCGGTGGCCGGCACCCTGGCGATCTTCGCGGTGATGCCCGGCCCGGTGTCCCTCGGCATCGCCCTGGTGATCGGCGGAGCCACCATCGCCCCCGCGCTGACCCTGGAGAACACCCTGGTCGGGCGGATCACCCCGACGGGCATGCTCAACGAGGCGTACACCTGGGTGGTGACCATGTCGGTGGCGGCGAGCGCGGCCGGCGGCGCGGTCGCCGGCCTGATCGTCGACCACGCCGGCGGGGTGCCCTGGGCGTTCCTCTTCGCCGCCGGGGCGGTCGGCGTCGGGGCCGGGGTCGCGGCGCTGCCCGGCGGCCCGATCGCCCGCGCCGAGGCCGCCGCCACCCGCGCCGAACACCCCGTCACGGTCTGACCATCGTGCGCGCCCCTCGGGGGTACGCGGCGTCGCGGCCGCCGCGTTCGAGTCGGGCGGCCGTCCCCCACAGGGACGGCCGCCCGACGCGCGGTGCGCCTACCGGGTCAGCGGTAGTTGGTGAACTGGAGGGCCACCCCGAAGTCCTCGCCCTTGAGCAGCGAGATGACGGTCTGGAGGTCGTCCTTCTTCTTGCCGGTGACCCGGAGTTGGTCGCCCTGGATCTGCGCCTGGACACCCTTCGGGCCCTCGTCGCGGATCTTCTTGCTGATCGCCTTGGCCTTCTCCGACTCGATGCCCTGGATCACCTTGGCGTCGATCTTGTAGACCTTGCCCGAGGCGCGTGGGTCACCGGCGTCCAGGGACTTCAACGAGATGTTCCGCTTGACCAGCTTCTCCTTGAACACGTCCAGGGCGGCGCTGACCCGCTCCTCGGTCTCGGCCTGGAGGCTGATCGCCTCCTCACCCGACCAGGAGATCTCGGCGCCGGTGCCACGGAAGTCGAACCGCTGGGCAAGCTCCTTCTCCGTCTGGCGAAGGGCGTTGTCGACCTCCTGCCGGTCGACCTTGCTCACGATGTCGAACGACGGGTTCGCTGCCATGCTGATGCTCCTGCTTGTCCGGCGGTCTGTCAGGGTCGTCGCGGTGCTGACCAGCCCCACGACCCTCTGACGGTACCCGGTTGCCACGCCCCGGGGGGCGACCGCTATCCTTGCTCCGCTGCCGCGTTACGACGCGGCGGTGTGCCCTGGCGGGTTGCCCGAGCGGCCAATGGGAGCGGACTGTAAATCCGTCGCGAAAGCTACAGAGGTTCGAATCCTCTACCCGCCACCAGGTGCACAAAGCGGCCCCTGACCAGCGAGAACGCCGGTCAGGGGCCGCTTTCGTGAGTCTCACTCAGTCCTGCTCTGACCCGCTCAATCTCGCCGGTCGCGTCGTATTCGCGTCGGCGTTTTCCGCACCTCCTAGCGCAGCCTCGATCCGGCGGCGGGCGGCTTCCTCCTGGCCGTAGACGCACTTCGCGTAGACCCGCATGAGGACGTTCACACTGTGCCCGGCCCACTCGGCGACCTGGGTAGCCGGCACCCCCGCATTGAGCCAGAGCGACACGGCAGCGTGCCGCAGGTCGTACGGCCGGCGGGCCAGCGGGGAGCGCTGCTGAGCCGGGGTGAGCACCTTTGCCCGCGCATCGCGCCACGCCTTCCCGTAGGTGTTGTTCGGGATCGGCTGGCCGGCGGTAGGCACGTATCGCCCACCGGGGCCGCGCCGGGTCACGAACAGCTTGCCGTTCGATCCGGGCGGGTACTCCTTGACGTGGTGGTCGAGTAGCCGCACGAGCGGCGGCGGCACCGGAACGTCCCGCGTGGCTGCCTTGGCGCGGTGCTTCAGCTCTCGGTCTTCGGTGGTGTCGTCTCCGTCGCCCCAGTCGCGGCCTACGGCCACTGTGGAGCCGGTGAGGTGCAGGACGCCCCACCCCCCGCGCTGGGCGGGCCGCTCGTACTCGTCTTCCCGCAGGTGAAGCACCTCCTCGGGGCGCAGGGCGGCGTAGTACATGCATCCGAAGAACGCTTCCAGCTCGGGCACGGAGCGTCCCACCTCGGCGAGCAGCGCTCGCGCCTGATCGGGATTCACCACCGCCCCCCGGTCGATCTCATCGGCCGTCTTCGGTGCGGTCCAGCTCACCAGGGACATCGGGTGCACGTCGAGTAGCCGCAGCTCAACGGCGTACTTCAGCGCCCCGGAGAAGACAGCCCGCTTACGGGCGATCGTGCTGGCCGACGCGGCGGCACCATCCATCCGCAGGGCAAGCGTGTCGAGCGCCTTCCGCACCAACGCGGCGTCGGCGAGCGCGGACAGGTTGACGGTGTTGGCTTTGAGCCAGCGCACGGCGGTGGCGAGGTCGGCGGGTGGTTCCCCGGCGTCTCGGCGTGCCTTGTTGAACACCCATCCGTAGAGTGCGGCCCGTAGCGCCTTGTGGCTGGGCACGCCCCGGTCGGTCGAGAGCAGTGCCGGGGTGACGGTGGCCAGCGTCTCGGCGATGCCCTTGCGGTGCTTGGCCGACGCGCGAGGCCACTTCATGTCGACGTAGGCTACGGCGTGGTCGAACCACGATCGGGTGTTTAGTGCTCGCGCCATTGGCTCGGGCAGGCCGCTGACCTCATCGAATGCGACACCCTCCCGCTGCGCAACGATCAGCTTGGCGCGGAAGCTCTCCGCAAGCGCTCGCGTCGCGTAGGTCTTCCGGAACGGCTTCTTCGCCACGAACCAGCGAACGGAGTAGCTGGGCTTCTTCTGGCTGCGGTTCGGAAGGATGCTCCACAACCGCACGTCATAGCTGCTGCTCAAGCGGCCTCCTCGTGGTCGTCGATCCAGTTGTCCAGGTCGCGGCGGCGGACGTAGAGGCTGCCGTTGGGGTACTTGATGGTTCGGGGGGCGCGGCCGGTGGCCTTCCAGCGGAAGAAGGTCGACCGGGGCACGCGGAGTTCGTCCAGAACTTCGGCGAGGGTGAGCAGGTTGCCGGTGGGGGTGGTGCGCTTCGGTCGGCTGGTCACGGTTGGCTGTCCTTCCTCGGTGTGGAGGTCGGTATGTCGCTGGGCGGTCGGGGTTGCCCGGGGTAGCCGTCCCAGCCGTCCCAGCCGTCCCGTTGCAGGTCAGGGCTGGGACGGCTTGGGGGCTGGGACGGCTTAAGCCGTCCCAGCGGTGGGCTGGGCAGTGGTGGTGTGGGACGGCTTGAGCCGTCCCAGGGGTATGACCCGTCCCGGGGCTGAGCTGGGCGGGGACGGCTGGGACGGCTGGGACGCCTCCGGTGGGGGTAGGGCTTCGGGGCCGGGGCAGTAGCGCTGCCAGGCGTCGGTGAAGTCGGCTTGGTAGTAGCCCTTGACCTGCCCGTGGGGTGGCCCGAAGCGGATGTTCGTGGACCGGATCTCGTACTCGGCCAGGAGTTGGCCGAGTTTCATGGCGGTGAGGCCGGTGCCGCTCTTGCCGTACTCGGCCCACGGCGCTTCGGCGTCGGCTCGCAGATGGTCCAGCAGGATGCTGCTGGGGATGCCGGGACGGTTCTGGGTGTCGAGCACTCCGGCGGTGCGGAAGATGGCGCGGCAGTCGGCCAGGAGCCGAATCCGGTCGGAGGGAACGGCTGCCCCGTCGCGAAGTGCGGTGAGGGTTTCGCAGGCGCGGCGTGCCCGGTCGGGCCAGGGTCCGCCGGCCAGGTCGGCGACGGCGACGAGGGGTTCCCAGGTGTCGGCGGCGCGGTCTTCGACGGGCATGGGTGGTTCCGCGGCTTCGAGGGTGGGCAGGTTCGCGCGTAGCCAGGTGGTGAGGGTCCGGGCCAGGGTGCGCAGGGCGGGGCCGTCACGGCGGTGCCGGTAGGGGGCGACCTGCTCGCCGGGGGCGCGGCGGCGCATGCGGATGACGACGGCGCGGTCTTCGATGGTGTCGGGCATCGCGCCGATGCCGGCGAGTGCGGCCATGGCGAAGGTGGGGATCTTCTCCAGGCTGCGGGTGTTGTTGTCCCAGCGGATCGCGGGTCGGTTGCGTTGGTGGCCGGCGTTGAGCAGGCCGCGTAGGTCTTCATTGCCCTCAGCTGCGGCTCCGAAGATGGTGTCGGCTTCGTCGACGAGCAGGGTGGGCGGGTCGTCGCTGCCGATGGCCCGGTAGACGGCGGCGGGGCTGGCGTTGACGGTGATCAGGGGCGCGTAGCAGGTGGCCTCGACGACGTCGAGCAGTCGGGACTTCCCGCACCGCTTTTCGGGTGCCCGGATGACCAGGCGTGGGGCGTGTGCCCACGCGGGTTGGGCGTGGCTGGCGGCGATCCACAGCGTGACCGCGTCTGCGGCTTCCGCCGACGGCAGGATCACGTACTTGGTGAGGCAGGCGTGCACCTGGTCGAGAATTGCTGCGCCGTCGGTGGGCGGGTGTTCGGTTGGGGGGTTGCTGGTTGTGGTGGGTGCGGCTGGTGGCATGGGTGTCTCCTCGGTGGTGGTGTAGCAGCCGCATCCGCCCCAGTCGTCGGGGTCGTAGGGGGTTTCGGAGGTGGCGCGGGTGGTGGTGATGCGGTGGCGTAGGTCGGTAAGCGGGAGGGGGCGTACGGTGCCGCCTCGGCGGTCGCGCAGGATGGCGACGTTTTTGCCGAGGGTGGTGCGTAGGTGTTGTTCGGCGGTTTCGTTGGCGGTGTACCGGTCGGGGAAGACCTTGAGTAGGTGTGCCCATTGGGCGTGGCCGGCGCGGACGCATGCGCCGCCGCAGTTGTTGTGCGCGAAGCCGAGTTCGTAGAGCCGGGGTGGGGTGATGCCCGCCGCGCGGGCGGCGTTGAGAAGGTCGTTCTTGTCGCTGAATGGTGGGTCGCAGAGGGGGGCTTTGACCTGCCAGGGCCGGTGGCCGGCTTCGATCGCGGGGAGCCTGTGGGTTTCGGTCCAGTCGATGCCGACGTAGACGGTCGTGTGAGCGGGGTCGGTGTGCTGCTCAAGCCACCGTCGGGAAGGCACTTGCTTGAGCAGCTTGGAGCAGGGGGCGATGAGTGAGTTTCCGATGATGCGTTGGTCGGCGAACACTTCCCAGGGGGTGCGCCCGTCGGCTACCCGGGTGATGGGTACGCCGATGTCGGCGGCGGCCTGGTCGATGAACCGGTAGAGGTCGTCGTCTTCGACCAGGGTGTCGGCGAAGAGCAGGGTGAGATTCTCGGTGCCATAGGTGTTCGCGACTTTCCTGGCCACAGCCCAGCTCGTGATTCCTCCCGAGAAGGTCACCACATGCCGGTGCGGCTGGCTGGTCATGCGGCGAGTCCCTCGGCGCGGAAGCCACCTCGGATGGCGGCGCGGATGTCCCGGTCGGTCTGCTCGGCTTGGTGGCCGGCGGTGGTGAGGGCGGCTATCGCGTCGTCGTGGCTGATCGCGTTGACCGCGACCATGCGAGCGATGCCTCGGGCTGCGCCGTAGAGGGTGGTTCGACGGGTGCCTTGTGGGGCGGTGGCGACCGCGTGCAGGTGCGCGGCCAACAGCCGGTCGGGATGGGAGATGCCCTCCGCCTCACGGGTGCTGGTCGGCGTGTGCGCCGGGACCGGAATCGGTGAGGGCGGGGCCGGTCGGCAGGCGTCGACCAGCGCGGGGGGCATCTCCTGCATCTCCCTGCGCGGCGCCCACTGGTACGGGCGGCCCGTGCGCGGGTGCACGCTCGGGGGCAGCACCACGTAACCGCCGTCGGCCTTGACGTCGATGCCGGGGCCGAGTCCCTGTCCGGGCTTGCCCTGACTGCACTGCACCGGTCGTCCGGGGTGCCGGTAGTACAGGTGCAGCCCTCCCGACCCGGTGACCACGTAGGCAGTGGGCGGCAGCAGCCCGGCGGCGATGAGCGTGTTCATGGTGTCTCGTCCGCCGTGGGCGGGGTCGACGTCGACCACGACGGTGCCGGACGCGGCACCGGTGCGCAGTGCGAGTTGCCCGGTGGGGACGGCGGCCACGATCGCAGTGATCCGGTCGGGGTCGGTGGTGGCGGCGTAGAAGCCGTGGCAGGTCAGGCACGAGCAGGTGTCCTGGTCGTGGTCGGGGCCGGCGGCGGTGCAGGTGGGGCAGTTGGCGACGGGTCGTTTCGAGCGGGCGAGCATGAACACGGGCCACCCGCGTGCGGCGTAGGTGAGGGCGGGGGCGACCAGGGCAGACGTGTCGGGCATGGCGCTCCTCTTGGGTTCGTTCAGGGACGTCGATAGGGCTTCGGGCCGCCCAGCGAGAGCATTCGGGGTGTGGGCCGGGCACCGTGGCCCTTGCAGGTAGGGGCGGACACCATCGGGGCGGTGGCAGAAGCGCTGTTCAGCGCCGATCCAGTGCCCGCACCGGGTGCCGTGCGGGGGCATGGCCGCTCCTTCCGGGGGCGGCGTGACGATGGCCAGCGCCGGGCGGGCACTGGCCATTCGGTGGTGAGAGCGCGAAGCGCGCCGTTGAGTTGTTAGCGGTGGGGCCGCACCAGCGTCCAGAGCACGAACACGACGGCGGCTACGACCACCGCGACGGCCAGGAGCCAGCCGCTGAGGTCGCGCAGGAGCCATCCGGTGATGCGGGCGCGGGCGAGGGTGGCGTCGGCGTACCAGGCGACGCGTTCGACGCGGCGGCCGAGGGGAACGCCGAGGATCAGGCCGAGTAGCGCGCCGAGGATGAGCGCGGTGATGGTCAGCATGGGGGGTTCTCCCGGTGGGTGTGCGCGGGCAGTGTTGGTTACGGGCTGCGATGGTGTGGGGTGGTGGGCGGCCGTCCGGACGGTCCGGATGAGGCCGTCCGGACGGCTTCCTACGTGGACCCTGGCGGGGTCGTCCGGACAGTCCGGACCGTCCGGACGACCCCGGGGTGTGGTGACGGTGGGTTATGCCGGTTCGGGGATGCGGATCTTGTAGGTGCCCCGGTCGGTCTTGCGGAGCATGGCGTCGGGGCCGGTGGAGAGTCGGCCGAGTGCCTTGCGTACCCAGTCGCCGGATAGGCCGGTGGCGGCGATGACGTCACCGAGGTCCCCGGGCCGCACGACGTTGACGCCAGCGTCGTGTAGGTCGTGCAGGTGCCCGCGCAGGTGCTCGTATGCCTCATCGGTGCTCATGGCCGGTTGGCGGAGTCCGAGGGGGATGCGGGGCATGCCGGGTGGGATGCGGATCGGTTCGGCGGGGTCGACGTTGTCGGGTGGGTCGTGGGGGTTGACGGCCTGGTTGGGTTCGTCGTCGTGGTCGCTGCCGTCGTCGTCGGTCGGGGTCGGCTGCGGGCGGGGGTGGGGTGCCGGTCGCGTCGGTTCCGGGCGGGTGGTGGGTTGTCCGCCGAGGTGCGGCGCGACGGCGTCGGCGCGGTGGTCTTCGTTGGCGACGTAGCTGCGGCAGGGCATCGACCAGCGGGTGGTGTCGGTGCCGGGGACCTCGGCGTAGAGGTAGCCCGGCTTGGTGTTCTTCCATGCCCACGGCATCGCCCCGGCATCGAGGGTGGCCTCGGACAGGGCCATGCCCGCGTCAACGTCCTTCTCGACGCCGAGGCAGATCGACCCGGGGATGTTCGCTCGGGCCGAGGTGGGGAACCGGTCGTGGGATGCCCGCTGCAACCCGAACACCAGGCTGATACCGGCGGACCGCGCGGCCTCGGTCAACTCCGTGACCAGAGGGTTGCCGGCGGCGACTTGGGAGGCTTCGTCGATGATGGCGACGCGGTAGCGGGGGCACTTCCGGCAGCCCTTGGTCCACTGCTTGTGGCCGTGTGCGCCGATCTGCCTGGCCCTACCGGTGATGTCGGTGTACAGGTCTTCCAGCAGTTCGTTCGTGTCGTCCTCGGTCCCGGCGGTCCGGGCGGCACCCTGGATGGCCCATGCGGGGAGTTGGTCGAACTTGCGGGGGTCGGCCAGCCACAGTTCCGCGTCGGTGCGGGAAATGACTTCGGCGGCGATGTTGAGGATGACCTCGGTTTTGCCCGCGCCGGACATGCCCACGATCAGGAAGTGCGCCGCGTTGCGCCCCGCCGCGTGGTCACCCGGCAGCCACAGGGTCAGCGGTTCGCCGTCTTCCATCACCCCCAGCACGATCGGTTCGGCGATGGATCGGCCGGGGGCGGACAGGCCGGGCCAGGGGACCATGGCGCGGAGTTGGTCGACGGGGACGACTTCGACCCTCCCGCGTCGGGCGGAGTCCGGGTCGGGGATGACCCGCACCGCCGTTTCCGGCACGTCGAGTGCGGAGGCGAGGGCGGCACGGTCGTTGGCGAGTTCCCGCACCGACGTACCCGCTTCCAGGGTTACCGCTGCTGCGGCCTTTGCGCCCTTGATGGTGGGTCGGGCGACGCTGGCGTTGCGGAGGCTCTTGACGGCTTCGGCCAGTCCGCCCCCGGCGGTGGCGGGGTCGTCGCCGTCGCCGTTGCGCAGCACCCGCACCACCGCCATGGCGATGCTCGCTGTGGGTGCGCCGATGAGCCACATGTCCGACCAGGGCGACGCCCACGGGCCGGCGATGGTCGCGCCGATCGCCCACACCGATCCGGCCACGCAGGTGGTGGTGGCGACGGCGCGGCGGACGATGCCCCGGGCGGCGGCGGCCCGCCACGTCAACGACGTCAGCGCCGTGCCGGCGAGGGTCAGGCCGGCGGCGGCAGCGCCGACGGTGGTGGGTTGGTCGCCCCACCGCCAGTGGGCCAGGCCGGTAGCGACGGCCAAGCCAACCGACCCGGTCGGGGTGACCAGGTAGGGCCACAGCGGCAGCCGCACCGTGTGCACAGCGGCCAGCCCGGACGGGTCGGAGAACCCGCCGTTCTTCGGCATCCGTGACTTCATGATCTCTCCTTCCTGGTTAGGCGGTGAACTTGAAGTCGGGGCGGCGGGTGCCCCGGTAGCCGACCTGCTCCAACTCGGGCATGTAGGCCGTGACGAACCGGTTGTTCGCCGTGATCACGTACTGACTCGCGATCACCAGAGCCTCACTGGCCTGCTGGATGGGCTTGGCAACCTGCCGGGCACGCGCCCGCGCGGTCAGGCCACCGACGATGACGGCTCCACCGCCGACCCGCCGCAGTCGGGCGTCCAGCTCGCTGGCGGTGATGCCGAGTTCCAGGGCGGCGGCGTGCAGAATGCGGCGGGTGCTCTCGCACCACTCGATCAGAGCATGGTTGTCCGTCAGGGAATCCGCACCGGAGAACAGCGTGCGACCCGACGGCGGGTTGGTGTTCGACACGAACGACTCCTTCGTGATCAGGCGAGGGTGGCGAGCAGGGCAGTGAGCGCGGTGCCGGCCAGGCCGGCCAGCAGCAGATCCACAGCGGTACGAACCCGCCGGTACTTGCGGACTGCTGTGCGGGACAGCCATACGAGGTGGTGCGCGCGTTCGGCGGCGGCGGTCAGTGGCGGGGCGGTGGCCTCGGTCATCAGGTCCCCCGGCGCGGTGCCGGCGTAGCGGACCAGGCCGTGACCACCGCCCAGGCACGGCCGCACCGCACCCGCGAGCAGTGCCACCGCCGTACCGACCAGCGCGACGGTGGCGGCCCCGGCGGCCAGGGCGGGGCCGGGCAGGTCGGTGCGGGCCAGGATCGCCACGCCGACCGTCACCGCTGCACCGGCGACGGCCATCAACGTGGACGCTTTGCTGTCGGCGCGGGCGAGTTCCGTGCGGACTTCGGTGATCCGGTCGGTGAACCAGGCCGGGTCGGGTACTGGCACCATCAGAGGTGCCCTCCTCTCATATGAGGGGTTGGGTGACCGGACCGGCGGCACAGCACGGGTTTCCAGGCCAATGGGCTGTGCCGCCGGGCGGGGTCAGGTACGGCTGCGGCGGCTGGTCACCAGCAGCGCGGCGGAGGCCATGACCATCAGGCCGTCGACGGCGAGGGGGCCGATGGCGATGGTGAGGGGGTCTTCGCCGAAGTGGGCCAGGAGTCCGGACAGGTGCCGGTAGGACACGACGGCGGCGACCACCGCGACCGGCAGCACCCCGGCCACCCGGGCGAACACGGAACTTGCCCCGTTGCCCCAGGGGATGCGGGTCAGGATCTCCACCGTCACGAACAAGGCGACCGGCCAGAACACCGAGAACGCCACCGCCAACGGCGACGGCGACCACCCCGGGCCGGGTACCCACCCGGCGGGCGCATCGTCGGGCGGGTTCGGCAGGTAGGTGTGGGCGATGTTCGCCGCGATCGACACCACCCCACCCAGGATCACCCCGACATAGGCCCACCCCCGCCCCGTCGGACGGCCGGTGGTCGGGGTGGTGGTGATGTTGGAACCCGGGTCTGCGACGGGTACTGCCTGCCCCGACGCGACCTCGGGTGCCTCGGTCCCGTCCGGGGCCGTGCCCGGGGCGGTCGGGTCGTGCGGCACCGGGGCCGTGAGCGCGTCCGGGGCGTCCGGCTCGGGCGGGTCGGCGTCCGGGTGCGGGGCCGGGTCGACCGGGGGGCGGGTCAGTCGGTCGATGATGGCGTCTGCCTTCGGACCGCCCACCCGCAACTCGGTCTTGATCCGGTTCCGCGACGGGACCGTGCCGAGACGGGCGACCAGGGCGTGCGCCTCGGGCATCAACTCGTCCACCGTTCGGGGGTAGATGCTCAGCGTCGGCGCGGTCATCAGGCCACCGCCAACGCGGCGAGCCGGTCAACCGTCGACGAGTCGAGCGGTGGGGCGGGGTCGGTGTACTCGGTGGCGGAGGCGTAGAACTCCCAGCCGTGCCACGTCGGATAGGCGTTCATCCGCCGGTACGCGCGGCCGTCATCGGCGGTGTCGGTGTGCTCGGCGGTCAGCATCTCCGGGTCGTTGAGTCCGGCCGAGTCCAGCCACGACGTCAGGGCGGCGACACTGGCGAACTCGACGGCCAGCGACGCGCCGTCGGAGTGGAAACGGATGGAGGTCGGGTCGGCCAGCAGCAGCAGTTCGGCCATCACAGCGCGGCGGGTCTTGCGGGTGGTCATCGCAGCGTCTCCTTCACGGTCGGGGTGGCGTGGTTGAGGGCGTGGGCCAGGGCGAACGGGGCGAGCATCACCAGCGGCCCGCCCAGCAGGATCAGGAACAGCCAGATCACGCGGGGACTCCTTCAAAGCAGTCAAGGCACTCGTTCAGCGAGCGCGGGATGTAGTAGGGCTGCACCCGTCCGCAGATGCGGCAGGTACGGCGGGCCAGCAGGGCGGCGCGGACGGCGCGGAGCTGGGCGGGGGTGGCGGTGCGTTTCGGTCGGGCCAGGTCGACCCGGTACAGGTAGGCGGCGCGGGTGCCGCCGACACCGCGCCAGAGGACCTGAGCGGCGATGTCCTGACCACCGGGGCACAGGCCGGCGGCGCGGAGTTGACGGCGGGTGGCGTAGCCGGGCGGGGCACCCTGCCACCAGTAGGTAGGGATGCCGTACCGGTCGCCGTCCGGATCGTGGAAGGCGGCCCGGATGCGGGACATCAGACTGCGCGAGGCAGGCCGGCCCGGCACCCGCTGTCGGTGCGGTGGAGAACCTGCTCGCCACCGCAGCCGGGGCAGCGCACGATCTCGCAGTCGTGGCCGCAACCGGTTCGGCCGACCACCGCGAGGCGGTGAGGCACGCACCCGTCGGCGTGCCAGGGCGGGCGAACCGCCGTCGTGGCGGCGCGGGTGACGCGAGCCTCGGCCCGGCGCAGTCGACGCCAGTCCAGCGGCGAGGGGCCGCCCCGGTCGTCGGCGTAGAACAGGCTGATCTCAGCGTCGAGCACGTCCAACTCAGCGGCGATCAACGGCCACTCGGCATCGATCGCGGCCAGGTCAACCGGGGTCGGGTCCATCTCGGCGGGGGTCACTTCGATCGGTTCCTCTCAGTACGGCGAGACGTCTGCGGGCAGGCCCGGCAGCGGCTCTTGTCAGGGGCCAGCGGAGCGAGTGCCCCGCACGCCGTGCAGGTCCGCCAGACGGCGCGGCTCTTGCTGGTGACACGCACACACGCGGCAATCACGGACATAGCGGAATCACCTCTCCCGCAGGGGTAGGTAGAACGGCCGGGTGCGCAGTACGCGGGCACCACATGGACATCACACGGACCAGCAGCAGGACGCCGGGGCCGGGGCCACGCCGGAACGGCGCGACCCCACCCACGGCAGGGGGTCAGAGGCAGAAGCAACCGCGCGCCAAGATCAGCCCACTCGGTCCGCTCGCTCGGGACATACCGAGGTCGGCCACCATGTGGATCAAGGCGGACATACCGCAGACGGATCAAACGCGGCGCTTCTGCTGTGAAGTTCTCAATGAACGACCACACGACCGGCCCGTAGGCGTGCGGCGCGGCGCGCGCCAGCCTTCCCCGGCTTCCGTTCGGCTTGCCCCGCCTGGCTAGCCAGGTTGGACGTGATGAACCTAAGTCGGCTTGGCTAGTCAGGTCAAGAGGGTGCGGCAAACTTTCCTGACTTGGCTAGTCAGCGCTACCGTGAGGGAGTGAGCGAGAATCTTGACTTCCTCGGCGAGCTGGACCCTGACGACCCCAAACAGGCTTCGCAGCAGATCGCGAACAAGCTGCGAGCGGCCATCCTGACGCGTCGACTCGCGCCCGGTGACAAGCTGCCGTCACAGCCCGACCTGGCCGCCCGATACGGCGTTGCGCGGGAGACAGTCAAGCGAGCCTTAGACCTGCTCCGGGCGGAACGGCTGATCGTGTCCCGGCAGGGCAGCGGCGCGTTCGTTCGTGCGCAGACACAGCGAGCGGTGGAGCTGCGGCCCCACATCGAAGCGGCTTTCGAGAGGGCGCACGTCACCATCGACTTCGCCGGGTTCTCGGGCGAGACGTTGCGAGACGCGCTTGCCGAAGCACTCGACAAGGTGCGGGTGGGCAGGCTCGCGCCGGAGACGATCGCGGTACGGGTGCTGATCTCTGACATGACGATGCCTATGGCGCTGCCCGCGCGGGCTGAGACTCAGGCGGATGATCCGGCGGTGCGAGAGCGAGCCGAGCGCATCACGCGCCGGGCAGCAGACGGCATCATCGACCAGGTGGCCGAGTTGGGCGACCTCGGCCTGATCCGCTCAACCACGGTAGAGGTGCGGATGCATCGGGCGTCTCCCCTGTTCAAGCTCTACATCTTGAATGGGGAAGAGGTCTTCTACGGCTTCTATCCGGTCGTCGAGCGCACCGTCTCGATCAAGGGCGAGCCCATGGCGATCTACGACCTGATGGGCAAGGACGTGCCGTTGTTCCACTACGCCGTGACCGACGACGACACGTCTCACGGCACGCAGTTCGTGGAGGCGTCCCGCCAGTGGTTCGACTCGGTGTGGTCGACCATCGCCTACCGGTACGACGGATGAGCACCAACCTTGGCCACCCGCTCGGCAAGGTCGGCGCGGTGCTGCTCGACTTCGACGGGCCGGTGTGCAGCATCTTCGCCGGGTATCCCGCGCCGCAGGTCGCGGCCGAACTGGTGGATGTGCTGCTGCGGCGCGGAGTCGACGTGCCACCGGACCTTGCCGGCGAGCCGGACCCGCTCGAAGTGCTGCGCCGAACGGGCGCGGCCGGCAACCACGGCGTCACGCGGGCAGTAGAGGATGCGCTCTGCGAGGCCGAGCGTCGAGCGGTCGAGACTGCGGCTCCGACGCCGTACGGTCGGGAAGTCATCGTGGCTGCGCGGCAGGCCGGGATGCCGGTGGCGGTGGTGAGCAACAACTCGGCCGGCGCGGTGACGGCCTACCTCACGGCGCACCGGCTCGCCGAATACGTGTCGCCAGTCATCGGCCGGGCGTATGCCGATCCGGGCCGCATGAAGCCCAACCCGGAACCGATCCTGCAAGCCGTGCGATCCCTCGGTGAGCTACCGGCCCGGTGTGTGCTGATCGGTGACTCGATTTCCGACATAGAGGGGGCGCGGGCCGCCGGGGTCGCTGTGATCGGCTATGCGAATCAACCCTCGAAGGTTGAGGCCTTTGGTTCAGCCGGTGCTGACGTAGTGATAACAAGCATGGGAGAGTTGGCAGCCGCACTAATCCAACGGTGATGAGCTTTCGTCCGCCCGTTTGGGTGTCGCCCACAACCGACAATCGGGTGTCATATTCGTGACTCAACCGTGACTGGAATGAGCGCCTTGTCACGGTATATGCGATCTCCGTAGCGGTCCCAGCTGACATACGGTGTGTTGCGCAAGGAGTCAGCCGAACCTCAGTGTCCTACCCTGGTGCGACTATGATGACCACCTAGGCAAGCCGGGACCGTGACCGATTTTCACGCCGAGAGGACAGTATTGTGGCCAAGTCGGTCTTTTTTAGTTTCCACTACAAGCGCGATGTTGGTCGCGTACAGCTTGTGCGGAATGTCAATGCCCTGGAAGGGCAGCCCCTTCTTAACCCTCAGGATTGGGAAGAGGTTCAGCGCAAGGGTGACCGAGCCGTCGAAACATGGATTCATAACCAAATGGCCTACAAGAAGGCTGTCATCGTACTGATCGGTCAAGAAACCGCTTCTCGGCCGTGGGTCATTTATGAAATCAACAAGGCGTGGTCCGATAAGAAGCCGTTGCTAGGAATTCGAATTCATGGCCTGTCTTCGTTTGGCTCGATCGACCGGGCAGGGCCAAACCCCTTCAACGAAGGTGCCGGCATTCCAGTGTTTGACCCAACCGTTAAAGACTGGCGCGGCAACACCGATTCTCGGGGCACCTACAACAAGCTTGTCGAAAACCTGGAATGGTGGTCCGGGCAAGGTGTGGTCCGCTCGTGATGAACGTCAAAGCTGATTGCCCATTCTGTGAGATTGTCCAGCGAGAGACGCCAGATACCCGAGAGGTTTATCGCGACGAGTGTACTGTCGCATTCTTTCCGCTGGAGCCGGCAACTTTAGGTCACACACTTGTGGTGCCCCGCAATCACATCGCCGATATCTGGTCGCTAGATGAGGAGACGGCTGACCGTTTGGCGCGAGTCACCCTGAGATTGTCGCGTGCAGTGAGGCGTGCTACAAATCCGGAGGGACTAAACATAATCCAATCAAACGGGGCCGTGGCCACGCAAACCGTATTCCACCTGCATATCCACATCGTTCCCCGTTGGTCAGCCGACGATCTGGGACGCATTTGGCCTCCAGAAACTACCTATTCGGAGACGCAGAAGGATGAGGTCTGGGAGCGACTCCGATACGAGTGTAGAAAAGCAGGCGGGGAGTGATGCATCCTATCGATAAGGTCGTCATTAACGGTGATGATCGACGCAAGCACTTAGACTATATTCAGGCTGTAGTGACGCGAATGTCTTCAGCTTCCTCCTCGGCAAAAGGCTGGCTGCTTCCGGTGGTGACAGCGGCTTACGGGTATGCGCTCACGAAGAAGCAGAGTCCCATTGCCTTGCTGGGAATCGCGGCCGTGCTCTTGTTTGGCTTCTTGGATGCGAACTATCTGCGACAGGAAAAAGCGTATCGAAGGCTCTATGATGCGGTAGCGCGCGGGACGAGAGAGATTCCCCTGTTCTCTCTCGACCCCTCCCACGCCGATGACCCGATTCCGCCGGCGGCGACACGGTGGCAGACGGTGCGTCTACTCTTCGGACGCTGGTTCCCGAATCGCAATGTTTGGCTGTCTTGGTCGGTTGCGCCCTTTTATGGGTCCCTCATCATTGTGGGTTGCTTCATCGCCCTGTTGGTCGACTGAAAACCTGCATTCGCTGATCTTCAGGGGCTGCGGTGGCAGCGGATGGCTCGGATGATTCTCGCTAGCCAGGCTAGCGATCTTGGCTATCCGGAACGCGCCAAGTTATATTCTGAATATCGATTGGGGTTGACGTTGGCGGCCAGCCCGGATTCAAAATTTCGGCTCGGAAGCTCGCGATATACCATCGAGTAAACCGTCGCCGAAGGAGCAGGAAAATGGTTTGGAGTTCTTGGCCGTCTTCCCACATGAACGGCTCGCCTGACGTCTCGGCCATAATTACGGCCTCATAATCTACGCCGTACGGTCGCGGCCGTTCGGCGGCTCCCCAGGTTTCAGGATCGTAAGCTGAATACGAGTTTTGCAGCTCGTCCAACTGTGTCGCGAAAAAAGCTGCAGTTAGTCTATGAGTCGGCTCCGCTTTCGCTAGTTCTTGAGCAAGGAAGTCTCGGTCGATCCCGCCTAGAGTGGGATGTCTTTCATTCGCTACTATCCATGCTTGTGTAAGAACCAAACGTGTAGTACGATCGATGCCCTTCCAGGCATCTTTCATTCGGCCGTGCTTAATATGTTCAAGCCACTGATGGCCAGCGTCAGTGGCGCTTCCTTCGCCGTAATGAGCTTGCATTGAGTCAATGGTCAGCTGCAAGTTCCTTGCAGCATCTTCAGCAACGCCGGTTAAAGGGCCGAAGTCTAATGCTCGCTGATAAGCGGAGATCGCATTCGTGAATAGGTTGTCCTCTTGGTAGATGCGACCAAGGGTATAAGCAGCGTGCGCGGCGATGCGATGGTCTGGGTTTCCGACAAGCCCCCTCAGTCTGTTGATGGCCTCCGTGCGGCCTCCCGTCGTCGCTAGTCGGGAAGCTTCGAGAACCTCCATCGCTGCTGCGGAATTTTGGCCCGGCTCGGCTAGCCGGGATATGCCCAAAGGTGCAGGAATTACCGCCGGTCGCCCAAGGAGATGCCGAATCAGCGGCTCTAGGTCACGATTGCCGGGGATTCCGATCTCGTACCTGCTGGTGAGTGTTAAGGGGCGGGGGATGAAGCGGGCGTCCGTTTGATCTACGACCACTGGAATGAACTTAACCTGGCTGCCCTCGGCATGATATAGGTCGCTAGTAATTACGGCTCCTTCCCAGCGGACTCCAAGTCCAGCCCCTCGGGCCTCACGTCTCTCGAATCGTCTCGCGTAGGACTCCGTGACTACAAGCAACACGAAGTTTGCTTGGCCGATCTGCTCGATCATCCATTGCGGCCAGGAAATAGGTGGCCGAGTTTCGTCAAACTTATCTATCCACGCGTCAATCCCATCCCTGCGCAGCTCCTGCGCAAAGTCCAGGACGTTGGCACAATGCTCGTGACTGTCATGGCTGTATGAGATGAAGACCCGAGGACCTTCCATGCTTTCTAATCGCTTCCAAACTCCCGCCGCCGAAGTCGACGAGTTGTGGTTGTGTGTAAGTTGGAGCCGCGCTCCACAGTATCAAGAAGGCACAGCGACAGGGTGCCTCGCAAGGCACTGGGCAGCGGTGTCCTCGCCGACGAGTAGGCGCCGAACATGGGGAAGGGTGGGCAGCCGAGGTGCGAGTCGTCGGTGATGTGGTCGGGCCAGCGCGGTCCAGGTTCCGGACAGCCGAGGCAGAAGCCGGAGTGCTTCGTGTCGCATCTGCGTCGCCGTACCCGCGCTGGTCGGCGTTTGCGCTGGTCGGAGACTCGCGGTTGGCGCTCTGTAAATCCGTCGCGAAAGCTACAGAGGTTCGAATCCTCTACCCGCCACCAGGTGTACGAAGAAGCCCCTGACCAGCGTCAGCGCCGGTCAGGGGCTTCCTTTGTCAGTCTCGCTTGCGTCCCACTTCGACCGGGTCGACCCGGCCCACCGTGTCGCACACATGTCACCGTTCGACCATGTTCGCCTCAGGAGTGAAGTCCGATCCGTCGGGTGCCTGTCGGCCGGGAGATCGGGTGCACCAGGCCAGTGTGGCGTCGTCGTACGCCTTGGCGCGCGGCCACGTTCTGCCCTGCGGATCGCCGGCCTCCGCCGCCCGGACCCGCCGGATCACCTCGCCCGGCCCTTCCGTAGCGATGAGCGCGAGAACTTCCGGCCAGTCCGCCAGCGCGAACTGGTCCACCATGCGGCTGGCCCCGTCACTGAGCAGGACGGCACCCCTGATGTCCGCGACAGGCCGGCTCCCGGTCAGCGCTTCCGCCGCCACCCCCGGATCGTCGGCGGCGACCCAGAACCCGCCGGGCCGGTTGCGATGGACGCGCATGGTTTCGATGTATTCGCGCAGCGCCCGGTCGTGTTCCGGGCTCCCGTTCGGGGTGGCGTCCATCGCGGCGCGGTAGCGGCTGCCGACGGCGTCCACCCGACCGTCGGTGATGACCTCGGGACCGTTCCCGGCGCGGTCGAGGACCAGCACGGAGTCGGCGAGCACGAGGTGGTCGGCGTGGTCGTCGTCGACCCGGAGGATGGTGACGGTTGCTGACGGGCTGCTCGGGTCACCGATGTCGCAGGTGTCCCGGTGCGCGTCGGCGACCTCCGCGATGGCCTGACCGAGGATGGCGGTGAGTTCCCGACCGTCACCGGCGGCGAGCTGGGCGAGCAGTGCCCCGCCGAGCCGGCGGGTGTACCAGGCGACACCGTGCAGGCAGGTCGAGGTGGTGCCGGCCAGCCCGGCCCCGTCGAGCAGGACGACGGCATTCGGTACGGCACCGACGAAGTCCTCATTCGGCTGGTCGGGCTTGGCCGGGCTGGTTGCCATGACGACCTGCATCAGCGTCCTCCGTGCCGTTCAGGGACCGATGAACCGTGGCGTCGGTGACCGGCTTCGGTCGGTGGCCCATGGGCAGGCCCGTCCGAACCACCCGAGGTACGAGGATCGCCGGTCGATGTGACGTGCGGGTTATCCGATTTCGGTGGACCGTAGCCGGGTCAGGGTGACTCCGGCGAGGACCAGAGCGATTCCGGCCACGATCGCGGTCGTGACGGCCTCGCGGAGGATCACCCAGCCGAGGATCACGGCGACGACGGGCAGCAGGTAGGTGACCACCGAGGCGGCGGTCGGCCCCTCGTCGTCGATGATGCGGTAGTTCAGGACGTAGGCGGCCCCGGTGCCGAGCACCCCGAGGACGAGCAGGCTCGCCACCGCGTCGGGCCGCCACACCGGCGACTCCAGTCCGGCGAACGGCAGCGCCGGGACCAGCAGAACGGTGGCCGCGCCGAGTTGAGCTGCCGACAGCACGAGCGGCGGAAATCCGCGCCCGGGCAGGAACCGGCCCGTGTAGACGTAGCCGAGTCCGTAGCTGGCGGCTGCGGCGAGGCAGGCGAGGCCGCCCCAACTGGCGATCTCGCTCGCGGATTCCCATGGCGAGAAGATGACCAGGACGCCGAGGAACCCGAGGGTGAACCCGGTGGCCTTCTTGACGGTGACGGCCCGGTCGACGCCGACGAGGAAGGCCAGCAGCAACGTCCACAACGGCGTGGTCGCGTTCAGCACCCCCGCCACGTTCGACCCGATCGTCTCCTCGGCGACGCTGAACAACAGGTACGGCACGGCGTTGGCGACCAGGGCGGCCACGAACAGGTGACCCCACAGCCGCCCGTGCCTGGGAAAGCGGAGTCCCCGGGACAGCGCGATCGGGGTCAGGACCAGGAAGCCGAGCAGGAGCCGGGCGAACACGATCTGCACCGGGTTGAAGCCCCGCAACGCGAGCTTGATCCAGAGGAAGCCGGACCCCCACAGCAGCGCGAGACCGGCCACCCGTGCGATACCTGCCCGGGTGACCCGCTGGGGGTCAGTCTTCGCCGAAATCCCGTCATTCAGGGTGTTCGCATCGGTTCGGGTCATGTGGATGACTTACCTGATCCGCTCGCAGAGGAACAGGGCCCGGTCTCCCGGAGCAGGCCGACGGGAGTTGACCGGGCGCGCGGATGATGCGGGCTACGGTGGGCCGGCCGGGGAGGAGCAGTGAGCGGGGCGGCCCGCAGCGGCGCGCCCCTGCGGCGTCGGCGAGGATCGCGGGATGTCCGACGACCGCTTCATGCGTATCCACAGCCCCGAGTTCCAGGCGATGGCGGCGAGGGTGCTGCGGGCCACCGAGTTGACTTCCCGGCTGAACGTGCTGCCCTTCGACGACGAGGCCGGGCGGGGGGAACTGTTGGCGCAGCTTCTCGGCCGCCCGCTGCCGGCGCGGGTCACCATCTATCCGCCGTTCTTCACCGACCACGGTCTCAATCTGGAGATCGCGGAGCGGGTGTTCATCAACCAGAACTGCACGTTCCTCGACTATGCCGGTATCCGGCTCGGCGAGGGCGTCATGATCGGCCCGAAGGCCACCTTCATCACCCTAGGTCACCCGGTCGACCCCGCGCAGCGGCGGGAGTGGCTGACCGGTGCGCCCATCGATGTGGCGGAGAACGTCTGGATCGGGGCCGGCGCGACGATCCTCCCCGGCGTCAGCATCGGCCGCGACGCCGTGGTGGCGGCCGGCGCGGTGATCGCCGACGACGTCCCGCCCGCCACCCTGGTCACCGGCCCCAAAGCAGGTGTACGCCGCCAGTGGTGACCCCCACGCCTCCCGGCCGCGCACCGTTGGGGCGAGGTAGCGGTATCGAGGCAGGGTGGATACCGCTACGCGGGCCCAGCTGCGTTGATCATGCGCGGCGCCCGTCCCGGCCTGGTCAGGGAGGCCGCGCGGGCTACGGCGTGGCCTCGTGGCCGGGTAGGCCGTGGGTACGCCGCCGCTGCTTCATCTCCGCCTCGTAGAGGTGCCGCCGGCCGTCGGCCAGCTTCTCCCGGGCGTACCGTTCGATCTCCTGGAACGTGGCGTAGTAGCCGTCGTCGAACTCCTCCACGATCTGGAACGTCCACCGGCCGGGCAGCAGGTTGCGCCCCAACAGCTCGTGTTCGACCCGGTCGGCCACCTCGTCGTGCCCGGCCCCGCGCAGCAGCTCCACCACCCGGTCCAGGGTGAGGTCCGCGCCGCCGACGAGCTGGTGCGCGGAGTAGAGGTGCCCGCGCACCCGGTGGATCGTCTCCAACGCCTCACTCAGCTTGCCCAACGCCTCGACCGTCGCGTCGTCGACTCCCGTCGGCCGCGCGTGCTCCTCGTCCACCGCACCATGCTGACCTGCCATGACCTCCGACATACCCCCCTACCGCCCGAGCTATCCCGGTCCTGCTCAGTCCGCCAGCCGGAACGCCAGCTGCGTCTTCCACGTGCTCCGGTCCGGGTCGTCGTCCGGGCCGAGGTGGTAGATCTCCAGTCGGCAGCCCCAGCGCTCACCCGTCCCGGTGTCGTCGGCGTCCCAGCGCAACCCGTGGTGCCGGGCCCAGTCCAGGAACGCCCCGGTGACCGCCACCAGTTCGTCGGGGTCGCCGACGTGGGTGGTGGTCAGGTAGCGGCCGGCCGGCAGGACGCCGGTGCCCATTGGTGCCTCGGCCGCGAGCCGCGTGCCGGCCGGGACCGGCACGCCCGCCTCGACCACCAGTTCCCGCGCCATGTCGATCACGTGGTACCGCAGGAAGTCCGGGCCGGCCGGGGTGATCCCCCGCGCGGTCAGCCAGTCGGCCAGGTCGGCCAGGGTGGCCGCGGCGTCGCCGATGGTCGCCATCGTCACCGTGCGTCGGATCCCCAGGTACGGCTGGGCCGCCCGCTGCTCGATCACCGGCGTCACCGGTGTCTGCGATGTCATGGATTCACGACATCATCGGGGTACGACATCACGGGGTCCGACCGCCTCTGGCGGGTGTTTCGCCTGCTCGCGCCGGCTCGCCACCGTACGCACGTTTTGTCGTTGATCTGGTGCGGAGTCCGTCGACTCCCGACAGGCCGCTTCCGTACCTGACGAAATGAGCTATGGTGATCGATGTGACGGTTCCGGGAGCAGTCGTCGCGGCCCTCGACCACGACGGCCGCCCTGCTACCCGGAGAACGGCCCCGCGCCGTTAAGATCGGGTTTGCGTCGATAGTGACATTGGGCGATTCGTGGAGGCTGTTACCCGTCCTGGTGCCGCTGATCTGGCACGGGGAGGTGACGGTGGTGGGCCGAACGGCGGAACCTCTCCGCTGCTCGGACCAGCGCCGCTCTCCCCGCTTTTCTGGGTACCCGAGGTGTGGCACGATCGTGGAACCTCCACCATCCCCCGTGAACACTCTCTCGACAGGAGCAATCATGTCTGGTCGAAGGCTGGGCCGGCTGTTTGGCTCGCTCCTCGTGCTCGCCACCATCCTGGGTGGACTCGCCGTCGCCGGCGTCCAGTCCATCGATGGCAGCGCGCAAATGGCGGACGTCGTCTGGACGATGGGCGGCGCGCGCTAAGCCCCCGCGTCGTCCCCGCTCCCGGTGTCCTGGGGGTGACGTCTCTCAGGGAGAGGGTGGCGCATGGCCAGCCGAGATCAGCGGCGTAAGTCCACCGAACGCGCCTGGTTCATCACCGCCCCCCTGGCCCTGCTGGCCATCGTCTTCAGCACCGCGATCGGTGTCCTGCGGCCCGAGTTCGGGAAGTGGGGCCTGGCGTTCGTTCTCTTCGTGGCGATGACGGGGATCAGCATCCCGGTCCTCAACGTCATAGTCCGGCGGCAGTCCGTCGGGGTGACGTTGACCGAGGTGCCCCTCGTCGTCGCGCTCTTCTTCCTGCCACCGCTGATCGTGGTGCTCATATACACGCTCTCCGTGCTGATCTGGAGCGCGTCACACCGGTTCGCCCCGGCCAAGCTGTGGTTCAACGTCGCGAAGGCGGCGGCGGCCACCTCGTTGGCCGGGCTGCTCCTGCTGGCCCTGCCCCCGCTGGAAGGGGTGGGGCCGGGCACCTGGGGCATCCTGTTCCTGGCGGTCAACACCATCACCCTGGTCAGCCTGCTCTCGGTGGCCGGGGTGCACGTGCTGCTCCAGGGCTGGCAGGCCGGCCGGGAGGCGTTGCGTACCGCGCCGTCGGTCTTCCTCACCACCTCGATCAACGCCTCGGTGGGCCTGCTCGTCCTGATCGCGTTGAAGACCACCTGGTGGTCGGTGCTGCTGCTGGCCGCGTTGTTCGCGGCGTTGTTCCAGGTCTACCGTTCCTACTCGCAGTTCTTCCGGCAGCACCGCACCCTGACCGGCATGTACGACCTCACCCGGCTGCTCACCAACAGCGCCGAGGGGGCGCTCGCCGACATCCTCCTCGACCGGGTGCGGGCCCTGATGCAGGCCGAGTACGCCACCCTGTGGCTGCCCGCCCAGCGCCGGCACCCCGAGGTGCTGCTGACGGCCCGGGTCGACACCCCGGGCCTGCTGGACTTCGCGCCCACCCCGACGGTCTTCCGGGAACAGGCCCGTGAGCTGGGCAAGACGCTGTCCATCGGGCGGTTGCTCGGCGACGACACGGCCCTGCGCCGGGAGGTCGGCGCGCAGCAGGTCAAGGACGCGATCGTGGTGCCGCTGCGGTCCGGTCAGGCGGTGATCGGCACCCTGGAGGTCACCAACCGGCTCAGCGACATCGGCCACTTCACCACCAGCGACATCCCCGTCTTCGAGACCGTGGCCGCGCACGCCGCCGTCGCCCTGGAGAATTCCCGGCTGGTCGACCGGCTGCGCCACGACGCCTACCACGACGCGCTGACCACGCTGCCCAACCGGCGGCGGATCACCGCCGCCCTGGCCGAGGCGGTCAAGATCCGGGCGCCCGGCGAGGTGGTCGCCGTCCTGCTCTTCGACGTGGACGGCCTGCGGCAGGTCAACGAGTCCCTGGGCCACGCGGCGGGGGACAAGGTCCTCGTCGAGGTGGCCGAGCGGCTGCGCGCCTGCGCCCCCTCGTCGGCCCTGGTGGGTCGGGCCGGTGGGGACGAGTTCCTGGTGACGCTGCGGCTGGAGAACGCCGAGGCGGCCCTGGAACTGGCCGCCCAGCTCCGCGAGCAGATCCGCGACGAGATGGTCTTCGACGCGCTCACCCTCGACGTGGACACCGCGGTCGGGGTGGCGGTGCACCCGGATCACGGCAGCGAGGCCGCCGTCCTCCTGCAACGTGTCGACCTGGCGGCCACCGCGGCCAAGGCGGTGCCGGGCAGCGTGCAGTTGTTCAATCCGGCGCTGGAGTCGCGGTCGCTGCGCCGGCTCGGGCTCGCCGGTGACCTGCGCCGCGCCCTCGACGAGGGGGAGCTGGAGGTCTACTTCCAGCCGAAGGTGACCCTGCGGGACCGCCGCCTGCTCGGGGTGGAGTGCCTGGCCCGCTGGGAGCACCCGGCGCACGGCACGGTCTCCCCGGAGGACTTCGTCGCGGTCGCCGAGCACACCGGGCAGTTGGGCCGGCTCACCGAGTTCGTCCTCCGGGAGGGGCTGCGCCGCAGCCGGGACTGGAGCCGCACCGGGCAGCCGTTGGCGGTGGCGGTCAACATCGCCGCCCGCTCGCTGACCGACAGGCACTTCCCGGACCGGGTCGGTGAGCTGCTGACCGAGTACGGCGTCCCGCCGCAGCTGCTGACCGTCGAGATCCCGGAGGCGGCGGTCCTCGACGGCACCGAGCGGCCCATCCCCACCCTGCGCCGGCTGCGGGACCTCGGCGTCCGGCTGGCGGTGGACGACTTCGGCACGGGCAACTCGTCGCTGGCCCAGCTGCGCCGGCTGCCGGTGCACGAGGTGAAGGTGGACCGGTCGTTCGTGCAGGGGATGGCGACCGACCCGGGGGACCTGGCGATCGTGAACGCGGTGGTGTCGCTGTCCCAGCAGTTCGGCCTGTCGGTGGTGGCCGAGGGGGTGGAGAGCGAGCTGACCCTCGAACTGCTCCAGGACATCGGCTGCGAGATCGGGCAGGGCTTCCTGTTCAGCCGGCCGCTGCCGTACGAGCGGCTGGAGGCCTGGTTCGGTGCCCAGACCGACCAGGAGGCGGTCGATCCGGACGCGCTGCCGAGGCTCCGTGTCGTGCCCTGAGCTGCGGCGATGCGGTACAGGGGGATCCCATTTCACCCCTGGCGCGGTGCCGTGTAATGTATCCCCTGCGCGACGCCCTCCGGGGTGATCGGGTAGGCCCCCTTAGCTCAGTCGGCAGAGCGTCTCCATGGTAAGGAGAAGGTCTACGGTTCGATTCCGTAAGGGGGCTCAGAGGGTCCGGCTGGACCCGCCTGCGGCGGTGTAGCTCAGATGGCAGAGCAAGCGGCTCATAATCGCTGTGTCGCCGGTTCAAGTCCGGCCACCGCTACTCTCGTCCTTCGGGCTCACCCCCGGTGGTCGGTGGGACGGGCGCCACTGGCGCCCGCTTTGCATGTCCAGGCGTTGTCCGCGTAGGCTGATGCGCTGTAGTTGATATCCGTAGCGAGGAAGGCACTCCGCCGTGGCGAAGGCGACCGATGTCCGGCCGAAGATCACTTTGGCGTGTGTGGAGTGCAAGGAGCGCAACTACATCACGCGCAAGAACCGCCGCAACGACCCGGACCGCATCGAGCTGAAGAAGTTCTGCCCCCGGGACGGCAAGCACACGATCCACCGCGAGACCCGCTGACCTGCGGCCGGTACTGGCCGGCCCGCTCCGCAGCGTTTCCCCGGACGCCGATCCGCACGGCTGGCGCGACCCCTTCCAAGGGCGCCCGCCCGTACGGGTCGGCGTTCGTGCGTCCCGTGTAGGTTCGGCGGCATGTCCCTGGACCCGTCCTTCGTCGGCCGGACGTACCCGCCGACCGCCCCCTACCAGGTGGGCCGAGAAAAGATCCGCGAGTTCGCCACCGCCATCGGCGCCACCGACCCGGCCCACCACGACCCGGCGGCGGCCCAGGCGCTCGGCCACCCGGACGTGGTCGCCCCGCCCACCTTCCCGGTCCTGATCACCATGGCCGCCAGCCAGCAGATCGTCGACGATCCGGCGCTCGGGGTCGACTACAGCCGGGTGGTGCACGGCGACCAGCGGTTCGCCTACACCCGGCCGGTGGTGGCCGGGGACGAGCTGGTCTGTGTGAACACCATCGAGGAGATCAGCTCCCGCAGCGGGCACGGCTTCCTCACCACCCGCACCGACGTGACCACCGTGGCCGGTGAGCCGGTGGTCGCCGTCTGGTCCAAGCTCGTCGTCCGTGGGGAGTCCTGACGTGGACCTGTCGACCCGTACGTTCCGGGTGACCCGGGCGGACCTGGTCCGCTACGCGGGCGCCTCGGGGGACTTCAACCCGATCCACTGGAGCGACCGGACGGCCACGAAGGTGGGGCTGCCCGGGGTGATCGCCCACGGCATGTTCACCATGGCGCTGGTCGGCCGGGCGGTCACCGAGTGGGCCGGCGCGCCCGACGCGGTGGTCGAGTTCGGGGTCCGGTTCACCCGGCCGGTGGTCGTCCCCGACGACGACGAGGGCACCGAGATCACCGTCGACGCGGTGGTCAAGGAGGTCACCGAAACCGGCCTGACCAGGCTCGATGTGACCGTCCGGTGCGGTGGCGAGAAGGTCCTGTCGCAGGCGCGGGCGACCGTGCGGACGGCCGGCTGAGGGTTCGTCGGCACGGACCGGGCGGGACCGGTTGGGAAAGTCGGGGTGCTACCCGTACACTGGTCCGCCGTGGGGCAAGTGACCCCTGCTCGGCCGTGCAGGCCGGGTGGGGCGAGCGTTGCCGCACAGGGGTGTAGCTCAATTGGCAGAGCAGCGGTCTCCAAAACCGCAGGCTGCAGGTTCAAGTCCTGTCACCCCTGCGCCTCAGGCCTGACCGTTCCCGTGGGTCGCGCCGCCGCAAGGCGGCGTCCGGCCCGTGGTGGTGGCATCGGCGGGGTGGCTTCGAGGCGACTCGGAGCCCTTCGTCCGGTCCGCCGGCCGCGGCCCGTCGCGGGACGGTTGGTCCGGCCGGCGTGACCAGCGCCGCGTACGCCTCCCGGCGTACGAACCGACATCCCGCGACGGAGGGCGAAGTGGCCGAGAGCAAGCGGCGCGGCGAGGACGCCGGCGACGACGGTCTGCGCGACGAGCGTGACGACGTCGTCGACGAGGTGACCGCCGACAGCGACGCCACCGACGACGACGCCACCGACGCGGACGAGCCGGTATCCCGGGGTGGCACCGCGACCCGGTCGCGGACCCGTGCGGGTGCCGCCGACAGCAAGTCGAAGACCCGCTCCGAGACCGACCGGGTGGGGCCGTTCGGCCGCATCGCGCGTTTCTTCCGCGAGGTCGTCGCCGAACTGCGTAAGGTCATCTGGCCGACCCGCAAGGAGCTGCTGACCTACACCGCCGTGGTGGTCACCTTCGTCGCGGTGATGCTGACCATCGTGGGCCTGCTCGACTTCGCCTTCGCGAAGGGCGTGCTGTGGGTCTTCGGCAGCCCCAGCTGACCGGCCGACTGAGCCGATAGTGACGGAAGTGAGCAAGCGTGCCTGAGTACGACGAGACCGCCGGGACCACGGACGACCAGTCCACGGTCGCGACGGCGGCGAGTGACGAGTCGGTCGAGGCCGCCAGCGAGCCGGAATTCCCGACCACGGAGCCGGAGCCGGACGAGGACTACGACCCGGTCGCCGAGCTGCGCCAGAAGCTGCGCTACGCGCCCGGCGACTGGTACGTGGTGCACTCGTACGCCGGTTACGAGAACAAGGTCAAGACCAACCTCGAGACCCGGATCACCTCCCTCGACATGGAGGAGTTCATCTACCAGGTCGAGGTCCCGACCCGGGAAGAGGTCGAGGTCAAGAACGGCAAGCGTTCCCAGATCCAGGCCAAGGTCTTCCCCGGCTACATCCTGGTCCGGATGGAGCTGACCGCCGAGTCCTACTCCTGCGTGCGCAACACGCCGGGGGTCACCGGGTTCGTGGGGGCCACCGACCGGGCCGACCGGCCGGCGCCGCTGAGCCTCGACGAGGTGCTCAAGTGGCTGGCGCCGGCGGTGGAGACCGAGCAGAAGAAGGCCAAGCCCGAGATCAAGGTCCTCGACTTCGAGGTGGGCGACTCGGTCACCGTCACCGACGGGGCGTTCGCCTCGCTGCCGGCGACGATCAGCGAGATCAACGCCGACCAGCAGAAGCTCAAGGTGCTGGTGTCGATCTTCGGCCGGGAGACCCCGGTCGAGCTGAACTTCAACCAGGTCGCCAAGATCTGACGTCGTTGTCGTCGCCGGCGGCGGGCCACGGCCCGCCGCCGGCGACGTCGTTCCGCCCCGGCGCGGACCTCGGCGCAGAGGGTCGCCGGGCGCTGCGCTACCCTTGAATGTCGTCGCTGTGGCACCGCGCTGACCGTGCGCGCCCGTGGCCGGCACCTTTCCCAGTTCCAAGCCCCAGGAAGTGACATGCCTCCGAAGAAGAAGCTCGTCAAGACGTTCACGCTTCAGCTGAAGGCGGGCCAGGCGACCCCGGCGCCGCCGGTGGGCCCCGCGCTCGGTCAGCACGGCGTGAACATCATGGAGTTCTGCAAGTCCTACAACGCGCAGACCGAGTCCCAGCGGGGCGACATCGTCCCCGCCGAGATCAGCGTCTACGAGGACCGCTCCTTCACCTTCGTCCTGAAGACCCCGCCCGCCGCCCGGCTGCTGCTCAAGGCCGCCGGTGTGGACAAGGGCTCCGGCGTGCCGCAGAGCCAGAAGGTCGGCTCGGTGAGCCAGGCCCAGGTGCGCGAGATCGCCGAGAAGAAGATGGTCGACCTCAACGCCAACGACATCGACCAGGCTGCGAAGATCATCGCCGGTACCGCCCGGTCGATGGGCATCGTCGTCAACGACTGACGCCCGTCAGTCCCCCAGACCAGTTCGTGGGAGGGCGCGCGTCGACCGCGGCCCGCCAGAGACCACAGGAGTAACCCGAGATGCAGCGCAGCAAGACGTACCGCAAGGCCGCCGAGGCGATCGACAAGTCGAAGCTCTACACCCCGGCCGAGGCGGTCAAGCTCGCCAAGGACACCACCAGCGCCAAGTTCGACGCCACGGTCGAGGTCGCCATGCGCCTCGGCGTCGACCCCCGCAAGGCGGACCAGATGGTCCGCGGCGTGGTCAACCTGCCGCACGGCACCGGCAAGACCGCCCGCGTGATCGTCTTCGCCGCCGGCGCGAAGGCCGAGGAGGCCGTCGCCGCCGGTGCCGACGAGGTGGGCACGGACGAACTGGTCGCCCGGATCCAGGGCGGCTGGCTGGACTTCGACGCGGCGATCGCCACGCCGGACCAGATGGCCAAGATCGGCCGGATCGCGCGGATCCTGGGCCCGCGCGGCCTGATGCCGAACCCGAAGACCGGCACCGTGACCATGGACGTCACCAAGGCCGTCTCGGACATCAAGGGCGGCAAGATCACCTTCCGGGTGGACAAGCACTCCAACCTTCACCTGATCATCGGCAAGGCCTCGTTCTCCGAGACCCAGCTGATCGACAACTACGCCGCGGTGCTGGACGAGGTGCTCCGCGCCAAGCCGTCCGCGGCCAAGGGCAAGTACCTCAAGAAGGTCACCCTGGCCACCACGATGGGTCCGGGCGTCCCGATCGACCCGAACGTGGTGAAGAACCTCCAGGAGACCGCCGTCGAGGGCTGATCCCGACCGCTCCCGCGCAGGGGCCCCGCCACGCACCGTGGCGGGGCCCCTGCCGTGTGTCGGGCTGTGGCAGGCTCACCCCATGCGACTGGAGGACGTCCGGCTCCGGTACCACCGGGGCGGCCCCTGGGTACTGCGCGGCGTCTCGGCCCGCCTCGACCCGGGCGAGGTGGCGGTGGTGCTCGGCCGCAACGGGGCCGGCAAGTCGACCCTGCTGCAACTCTGCGCCGGGGTGCTGCGCCCGGTCCGGGGCCGGGTGGTCGACCGCCCGCACCGGGTCGGCTGGGTGCCCGAGCGGTTCCCCGCCGACCAGCCGTTCACCGTGACCCGCTACCTCACCGCCATGGGCCGGGCCGCCGGCCTGGGTCGGGCCGACGCCGACCGGGCCGTCGACAGGTGGACCGACCGGCTGGGCCTGGCCCCGTTCCGTGCGGTCCGCCTCCCCGACCTGTCCAAGGGCACCGCGCAGAAGGTCGGCCTGGCCCAGGCGATGCTGCGGACCCCCGGTCTGCTGGTCCTCGACGAGCCCTGGGAGGGGCTGGACGCCGCCGCCCGGGGCCTGGTCCCGGAACTGGTCGACGAGGTACTGGCGGCCGGGGGAGCGGTCCTGGTCAGCGACCACCGGGGCGAGACGGTCCGGCTCCCCGGGGCCCGGCACTGGACGGTCGCCGACGGCCTGGTCACCGACGAGCCGGCCGCCGCTGACGCCGCCGTCGCCGTGGTCGAGGTCGCGGTGCCGGCCGCGCGGGTGGCCGGCACCGTCGCCCGGTTGCGCGCCGACGGCCACCAGATCCTGCGGGTACGCGAACCCGCCGGCACGCCCCGGGGGGCGGCTGCGCCGCCGGCACCCGTCCCGCCCGCCGGGGCCGGGTCGGCCGGTGAGCCGGCGCGGGACGGCCGGGCGGGGGAGGTGGCCCGGTGACCGCCCTGGTCCGGATGCGGCTGGCCGGCTTCCTGCGTACCGGACGGGCGCTGGCGCCGCTGCTGGCCGGCCTGCTGGCCCTCGGCATCCTGTACGGCGGCGGCCGCGCCCGCCCGGCGGAGGCGTACGGCGTCAGCGCGGTGGTGCTCTTCCCGGTGCTGGCCTGGCAGACCAAGATCCTGCTGGACGTCGAACCGGACGTGCAGCGCCGGCTGGCGCAGGTGCTCGTCGGTCCGGTCCGGGAGCGGCTCGCCGGGCTGCTCGCGGCCGTGTTCGCCGGGGTGGGCACGGTGCTGGTCGCGCTGGTCTTCCCGTGGCCGGTCGGCGGGGTGGCCGCGCCCGGTCCGGATGATCCGCCCGTGGTGGCGGCGTTGGCCCTCGGCCTGTGGGCGCACCTGCTCGCCCTGCTGCCCGCGGTGGCCCTGGGTGCCCTGGCCAGCCGGGCGCTCACCCGCAGCGCCGGGTACGGCGTCGCCGTGCTCGCCCTGGGCGCGGTCGGCACCCTGGCGCTGGGCCTGCGCGGCTCGGTGGCGCCCTGGCTGGTGCCGCCGGTGCTGGCCACCGCGCGGGCGCTCGCCGGTTCCCTGCCCACCGGCACCGCGCTGCTCCTGTCGGCCTGGGCGCTGGTCTGGGCGGGGGTGGCGCTGGCCGGCTACGTCCGGTGGCGGCGGGTCCGCCCGTGACCGGCGGAGGACGATTTGGTGATGGCCGGACCGTCGCGTAACCTGGTCGGGTAGTTCCACCCAGAGACCGCTGGTCACCGTGCCCCGGCACGGTCGAAGGCTCCGCGATGACGGGCGACCCGCGCAGGGCGGTAAGCGTAGTTCGGTTCCTCCCCGTGGTCCGCCGACCATGGTGATCGGCCCCGCCCTCGCCCCGCGCGCCCTGCGCCGGGGCTTTTTCGTTGTCGTGACGCCTCCGGCGCCGTCACCGAGCCCCGTGCTCCCCGACGGCGACCAGCTCCGAGTAACGAGAGAGGAGGGACATGGCGGACAAGCCGATCCGGGCCGACAAGGCCACGGCCGTCGCTGAGCTGACCGAGAGCTTCCGTACCTCGGGCGCTGCGGTGCTCACCGAGTACCGTGGTCTGACGGTTTCCCAGCTCACCCAGCTGCGGCGCTCGCTCGGCAAGGAGACCACCTACACGGTCGCGAAGAACACGCTGGCCAAGCGTGCCGCGACCGAGGCGGGCATCTCCGGCCTCGACGAGCTGTTCACCGGTCCTACCGCGCTGACTTTCGTTTCGGGCGACGTCGTCGAGGCGGCGAAGGGTCTTCGCGACTTCGCGAAGGCCAACCCGAAGCTCGTCATCAAGGGCGGTGTGTTCGAGGGCAAGGCCATTTCCGCGGCCGAGGTCACGAAGCTCGCCGACCTGGAGTCCCGTGAGGTGCTGCTGGCCAAGCTGGCCGGCGCGATGAAGGGCAACCTGAGCAAGGCCGCGGCCCTGTTCCAGGCGCCGCTCTCCAAGGCCGCCCGCGCGGCGGCCGCCCTGGCGGACAAGAAGCGCGAGCAGGAGGGCGCCGAGGCGGCCTGAGGCCTCCCGGCGCACCACGTTCTTTAATTTTCATTGCGAGAAAGGACGCCAGACATGGCGAAGCTCAGCACCGACGAGCTGCTCGACGCGTTCAAGGAGATGACGCTGATCGAGCTCTCCGAGTTCGTGAAGCAGTTCGAGGAGACCTTCGAGGTCACCGCCGCCGCGCCGGTCGCGGTCGCCGCCGCCGGTGGTGCCGGTGGCGCCGCCGCCGCGCCGGTCGAGGAGGAGAAGGACGAGTTCGACGTCGTCCTCGAGGCCGACGGTGGCAAGAAGATCCAGGTCATCAAGGTCGTGCGTGAGCTGACCGGCCTGGGCCTCAAGGAGGCCAAGGACGCGGTCGAGTCCGCGCCGAAGGCGATCCTGGAGAAGGTCAACAAGGAGACCGCCGAGAAGGCGAAGGCCAAGCTCGAGGGTGAGGGCGCCAAGGTCACCCTCAAGTGACCTGTGGTCGACCCCTGCGGTCGACCGTGGCGCGTGTCCGGCTCGGGTGAGCCGCGGCACACCGCAAAATGAACGGGCGGTGATCCGACAGACGGATCACCGCCCGTCATGCTTGGTGACTCCGGGTATCAGTGGTGTGAGCAGGGTGTTCGCACTCGTGGTGCGACATGGCGGTGTCGCGGTGGGTAGCCCATCCGTGGGAAACCCGGCGAGCAGGCGCTTGGAGCCTCTTGACGTGGCCCCGGCCTGCCAGGCACGCTGACACCAGCAAGACCTTCCGCGCTTGCGACGGCCCCCTCTCGGGTAAAGGCTGCGGCAGCACCAGCAGCCGCTCCACCCGAGCGGTCCGACAGGAACGTCGTGTTCCGAGCGGCCCGGTACGACCCCGTTCTCCGGGGTCCCGAGGCGCGTTCCGCGACGACCTGCGGGATGGGCTGGACAGCGGTTAGCCTCTCGGCTACACTGCTAGTTTGCGCTGCCTTCCGACTTGACCCCTGCTCGGAAATGTCCGGTTACGGATATTTCTGGTGGGGTCATTGGAGTGCACGCGTACCAGCCGTTCTGCAGCACCGGTCCTCGGAAGGACGCATCTTGGCAGCTTCCCGCCCTGCGAAGACCAGTCGTACGTCGAGCGCTTTCGCGCCCCGCCGAGTTTCTTTCGGCAGGATCACCGAACACCTCGAGGTCCCCAACCTCCTCGCCATCCAGAACGAGTCCTTCGACTGGCTCGTCGGCAACGAGGCTTGGCAGGGCCGGTCGGCGGACGACCCGCACGCACGCTCGGGTCTCGCGGAAATCCTCGACGAGATCAGTCCCATTGAGGACTTTTCCGGCACCATGTCGCTGTCCTTCTCGGCACCGCGCTTCGACGAGGTCAAGGCCTCGATCGAGGAGTGCAAGGAGAAGGACCTGACCTACTGCGCCCCGCTGTTCGTGACGGCGGAGTTCACCAACAACACCACCGGCGAGATCAAGAGCCAGACGGTGTTCATGGGTGACTTCCCGATGATGACGCCCAAGGGCACCTTCATCATCAACGGCACCGAGCGCGTCGTGGTCAGCCAGCTCGTCCGGTCCCCGGGCGTCTACTTCGACAAGCAGCCGGACAAGACCTCCGACCGCGACCTCTCCAGCGTCAAGGTCATCCCCAGCCGGGGTGCCTGGCTGGAGTTCGACATCGACAAGCGCGACACGGTCGGCGTCCGCATCGACCGCAAGCGCCGGCAGGCCGTCACGGTCCTGCTCAAGGCCATCGGTTGGTCCGCCGAGCAGATCCGCGAGAAGTTCGGCTGGTCCGAGCTGATGATGACCACGCTCGAGAAGGACCACATCGCCGGCCAGGACGAGGCCCTGCTCGACATCTACCGCAAGCTCCGCCCTGGCGAGCCGCCGACCCGCGAGAACGCCCAGACCCTGCTCGACAACCTCTTCTTCAACCCGAAGCGGTACGACGTCGCCAAGGTCGGGCGCTACAAGTTCAACAAGAAGCTCGAACTGGACGTGCCGATCACCACCGGCACGCTCACCGAGGACGACGTCGTCGCCACCGTGGAGTACCTCTGCCGGCTGCACGCCGGTGAGGACGGCTACGAGGCCGACGACATCGACCACTTCGGCAACCGTCGCCTGCGTACCGTGGGCGAGCTGATCCAGAACCAGGTCCGGGTGGGTCTCTCCCGGATGGAGCGGGTCGTCCGCGAGCGGATGACCACCCAGGACGTCGAGGCGATCACGCCGCAGACCCTGATCAACATCCGCCCGGTGGTGGCGGCGATCAAGGAGTTCTTCGGCACGTCGCAGCTGTCCCAGTTCATGGACCAGACCAACCCGCTGGCGGGCCTGACCCACCGGCGGCGGCTGAGCGCGCTCGGCCCGGGTGGTCTGTCCCGGGAGCGGGCCGGCTTCGAGGTCCGCGACGTGCACCCGTCCCACTACGGCCGGATGTGCCCGATCGAGACGCCGGAAGGCCCGAACATCGGCCTGATCGGCGCGCTGTCCACCTTCGCCCGGGTCAACCCGTTCGGCTTCATCGAGACGCCGTACCGGAAGGTCGTCGAGGGTCGGGTCACCGACCAGATCGACTACCTGACCGCGGACGAGGAGGACCGGTTCGTCAAGGCCCAGGCCAACGCGCCGCTCAAGGCCGACGGCACGTTCGCCGAGGACCGGGTCCTGGTCCGCCGTAAGGGCGGCGAGACCGAGGACGTCGCGCCCGGCGCGGTCGACTACATGGACGTGTCGCCGCGGCAGATGACCTCGGTCGCGACCGCGATGATCCCGTTCCTGGAGCACGACGACGCCAACCGCGCGCTGATGGGCGCGAACATGCAGCGTCAGGCGGTGCCGCTGGTCAAGGCGGAGTCGCCGCTGGTCGGCACCGGCATGGAGTACCGCGCCGCAGTCGACGCCGGTGACGTGGTGGTGGCCGAGGTCGGCGGCGTGATCGAGGATCTCTGCGCCGACTACATCACCATCCACCAGGACGACGGCCACCGCCGGACGTACCTGCTGCACAAGTTCCGCCGCTCCAACGCCGGCTCCTGCGTCAACCAGAAGCCTGTCGTCTTCGAGGGCGACCGCGTCGAGGCCGGCCAGGTCATCGCCGACGGGCCGTGCACCGACGAGGGCGAGATGGCGCTCGGACGCAACCTGCTGGTCGCGTTCATGTGCTGGGAGGGTCACAACTACGAGGACGCGATCATCCTGTCGCAGCGCCTCGTGCAGCAGGACGTGCTCACCTCGATCCACATCGAGGAGCACGAGGTCGACGCCCGGGACACCAAGCTCGGCCCGGAGGAGATCACCCGGGACATCCCGAACGTCAGCGAGGAGATGCTCGCCGACCTCGACGAGCGCGGCATCATCCGGATCGGCGCCGAGGTCGTCCCCGGCGACATCCTGGTCGGCAAGGTCACGCCGAAGGGCGAGACCGAGCTGACCCCGGAGGAGCGGCTGCTGCGCGCGATCTTCGGCGAGAAGGCCCGGGAGGTCCGGGACACCTCGCTGAAGGTGCCGCACGGCGAGACCGGCACGGTCATCGGGGTGCGGACCTTCTCCCGCGAGGACGGCGACGAACTGCCGCCGGGCGTCAACGAGCTGGTCCGGGTGTACGTCGCCCAGAAGCGCAAGATCCAGGACGGCGACAAGCTCGCCGGCCGGCACGGCAACAAGGGTGTCATCTCGAAGATCCTGCCGATCGAGGACATGCCGTTCCTGGAGGACGGCACCCCGGTCGACATCGTGCTGAACCCGCTGGGTGTGCCGTCCCGGATGAACATCGGCCAGGTCCTGGAGACCCACCTCGGGTGGGTGGCCAAGACCGGCTGGAGCGTGGACGGCGACGACACCGAGTGGAAGCGTCAGCTCCGCTCGATCGAGGCGCACGAGTCCGAGCCGGACACCAACGTGGCCACGCCGGTCTTCGACGGTGCCCGCGAGGAGGAGATCTCCGGTCTGCTCGCGTCGACCCTGCCCAACCGGGACGGCAAGCAGCTGATCGGTTCCTCCGGCAAGGCGCAGCTGTTCGACGGTCGTTCCGGCGAGCCGCTGCCCGACCCGATCGCGGTCGGCTACATCTACATCCTGAAGCTCAACCACCTGGTCGACGACAAGATCCACGCCCGGTCGACCGGACCGTACTCGATGATCACGCAGCAGCCGCTGGGTGGTAAGGCGCAGTTCGGTGGCCAGCGCTTCGGTGAGATGGAGTGCTGGGCCATGCAGGCGTACGGCGCCGCCTACGCCCTGCAGGAACTGCTGACCATCAAGTCCGATGACGTCCTGGGCCGGGTCAAGGTCTACGAGGCGATCGTCAAGGGCGAGAACATCCCCGAGCCGGGCATCCCGGAGTCGTTCAAGGTGCTGCTCAAGGAACTCCAGTCGCTGTGCCTGAACGTCGAGGTGCTCAGCAGCGACGGGGTGGCCCTGGAGATGCGCGAGACCGACGACGAGGTGTTCCGGGCCGCGGAGGAGCTGGGCATCGACCTGTCCCGGCGCGAGCCGAGCTCGGTCGAAGAGGTGTAAGTGGTGCGGGTCGGGGGCCGGTTGTCCGGCTCCCGACCCCGCCCGTGATCTAGCTGTAAAGACGACGACATAGGGGACATAGTGCTCGACGTCAACTTCTTCGACGAGCTGCGCATCGGCCTCGCGACCGCGGACGACATCCGTCAGTGGTCGCACGGCGAGGTCAAGAAGCCCGAGACGATCAACTACCGCACCCTCAAGCCGGAGAAGGACGGGCTCTTCTGCGAGAAGATCTTCGGTCCTCAGCGGGACTGGGAGTGCTACTGCGGCAAGTACAAGCGGGTCCGGTTCAAGGGCATCATCTGTGAGCGCTGCGGCGTCGAGGTGACCCGCTCCAAGGTCCGTCGTGAGCGGATGGGGCACATCGAGCTGGCCGCTCCGGTGACCCACATCTGGTACTTCAAGGGCGTGCCGAGCCGGCTGGGCTACCTGCTGGACCTCGCCCCCAAGGATCTCGAAAAGATCATCTACTTCGCCTCGTACGTCGTGACGAGCGTGGACGCCGAGGCGCGTCACCGCGACCTCTCGACGATCGAGAACGAGATCCTCGCCGAGAAGCGGCAGTCCGAGAACAGCCGCGACTCGGAGATCGAGAAGCGGGCCGCCAAGCTGGAGGCCGACCTGGCCGAGCTGGAGGCCGAGGGTGCCAAGGCGGACGTCCGGCGCAAGGTCAAGGAGGGCGGAGAGCGCGAGATGCGCCAGATCCGCGACCGGGCCCAGCGCGAGATCGACCGCCTCGACGAGGTCCTCGACACCTTCCGCAAGCTCGACTCCAAGCAGCTGGTCACCGACGAGCTGCTCTACCGCGAGCTGCGTGACCGGTTCGGCGAGTACTTCACCGGTGGCATGGGCGCCGAGGCGATCAAGGCGCTGGTCCAGAACATGGACCTCGACGCCGAGGCGGAGAGCCTGCGCGAGACCATCCGCTCCGGCAAGGGCCAGCGCAAGATCCGCGCGCTCAAGCGGCTGAAGGTCGTCGCGGCGTTCCTGAACACCCGCAACTCGCCGCTGGGCATGGTGCTGGACTGCGTCCCGGTCATCCCGCCGGACCTGCGCCCGATGGTGCAGCTCGACGGTGGCCGCTTCGCGACCTCCGACCTGAACGACCTGTACCGCCGCGTGATCAACCGGAACAACCGGCTCAAGCGGCTGATCGACCTCGGTGCGCCCGAGATCATCGTCAACAACGAGAAGCGGATGCTCCAGGAGGCCGTCGACGCGCTGTTTGACAACGGCCGTCGCGGCCGGCCGGTCACCGGCCCGGGTAACCGCCCGCTCAAGTCGCTGTCCGACATGCTCAAGGGCAAGCAGGGCCGGTTCCGGCAGAACCTGCTCGGCAAGCGCGTCGACTACTCCGGCCGTTCGGTCATCGTGGTCGGCCCCAAGCTGAAGCTGCACCAGTGCGGCCTGCCCAAGCAGATGGCGCTGGAGCTGTTCAAGCCGTTCGTGATGAAGCGGCTGGTCGACCTCAACCACGCGCAGAACATCAAGTCCGCCAAGCGGATGGTCGAGCGGCAGCGCCCGGTCGTGTGGGACGTGCTGGAAGAGGTCATCGGCGAGCACCCGGTGCTGCTCAACCGCGCGCCGACGCTGCACCGCCTGGGCATCCAGGCCTTCGAGCCGCAGCTGGTCGAGGGCAAGGCGATCCAGATCCACCCGCTGGTCTGCACCGCGTTCAACGCCGACTTCGACGGTGACCAGATGGCGGTGCACGTGCCGCTGTCGGCCGAGGCCCAGGCCGAGGCGCGGATCCTGATGCTGTCGTCGAACAACATCCTCAAGCCGGCCGACGGCAAGCCCGTCACCATGCCCACCCAGGACATGGTCATCGGCCTCTACCACCTCACCCACCTGACCCCGGGCGGGGTCGGCGAGGGCCGGGCGTTCAGCTCGGACGCCGAGGCGCGGATGGCCTTCGACGCGGGCGAGCTGCACCTGCAGACCCCGGTCAAGATCCGGTTGCGGGACGTGATCGGTGTCGACAACGGCAACGGCGCCCAGCCCTGGGTCGCCCCGGAGGGCTGGGTCGAGGGCGAGCCGCTGACCGTGGAGACCACGCTCGGCCGGGTCCTGTTCAACGAGACGCTGCCGCAGGGCTACCGCTTCGTGAACTACGAGATCCGCAAGGGCCAGCTCTCCGCGATCGTCAACGACCTCGCCGAGCGCTTCCCCAAGGTGGCGCTGGCCGCCACCCTGGACGGGCTCAAGGAGGCCGGCTTCCACTGGGCCACCTGGTCCGGCGTCACCATCGGCATGGAGGACGTCATCGCTCCGCCGCGCAAGCGGGAGATCCTGGAGCGGTACGAGAAGGAAGCCGACCGGATCGACAAGCAGTACCAGCGTGGTCTGATGACCGCCGAGGAGCGTCGCGGCGAACTCATCGAGATCTGGACCAAGGCGACCAACGAGGTCGCCAAGGAGATGGACACCGCGCTGCCGCAGGAGAACCCGCTGTGGAAGATGATCAACTCGGGCGCCCGCGGTAACCTGCTCCAGCTCCGGCAGATCGCGGCGATCCGTGGTCTGGTGGCCAACCCGAAGGGCGAGATCATCCCGCGACCCATCAAGGCGTCGTACCGGGAGGGTCTGTCCGTGCTGGAGTACTTCATCTCCACGCACGGTGCCCGTAAGGGTCTGGCGGACACCGCGCTGCGGACCGCCGACTCGGGTTACCTGACCCGTCGTCTGGTGGACGTCTCGCAGGACGTCATCATCCGCGAGGAGGACTGCGGCACCGACCGGGCGATCCCGATGCAGATCGGCGAGCGTCTGGAGGGTGGCCGGCTGGTCGTCCACGAGCACGCCGAGACCAGCGTGCACGCCCGTACCCTGGCCGACGACATCAAGGGGCCGGACGGCACCGTGGTGGCCCACCGGGGTCAGGACATCAACTCCATCGGGGTCGACAAGATCGTCGCCGCCGGGGTGGAGACGGTCCGGGTGCGCAGCGTGCTCACCTGCGAGTCGAAGCTGGGCGTCTGCGGTGCGTGCTACGGCCGTTCGCTGCCGACCGGCAAGACCGTGGACGTCGGCGAGGCGGTCGGCATCATCGCCGCCCAGTCGATCGGTGAGCCGGGTACCCAGCTGACGATGCGTACCTTCCACACCGGTGGTGTCGCGGGTGAGGACATCACCCAGGGTCTGCCGCGTGTCCAGGAGATCTTCGAGGCCCGTATCCCGAAGGGCAAGGCGCCCATCGCCGACACCCCGGGCCGGATCCGGATCGAGGACGGCGAGCGGTCCCGGAAGATCATCGTGGTGCCTGACGACGGCAGCGACGAGATCGTCTACGACAAGATCTCCAAGCGGGTCCGGCTGCGGACCCACGACGGGGACCACGTCGAGGTCGGCGAGAAGCTCACCGAGGGCACCATCGACCCGCACGAGCTGCTGCGCATCCTCGGCCCGCGCGCGGTTCAGGTCCACCTGACCCAGGAGGTCCAGGAGGTCTACCGCTCGCAGGGTGTGCTCATCCACGACAAGCACATCGAGATCATCATCCGCCAGATGCTCAAGCGGGTGACGGTCATCGACTCCGGCTCGACCGAGTTCCTGCCGGGTGTGCTGGTCGACCGGGCGCTGTTCGAGTCGGAGAACCGCCGGCTCGTCGGCGAGGGTGGCGAGCCCGCCGCCGGTCGTCCGGTGCTGATGGGTATCACCAAGGCCTCGCTGGCCACCGACTCCTGGCTCTCGGCGGCCTCCTTCCAGGAGACCACCCGGGTGCTGACCGACGCGGCGATCAACTCGCGCAGCGACTCGCTGGTCGGCCTCAAGGAGAACGTGATCATCGGTAAGCTCATCCCGGCCGGTACCGGCATCAGCAAGTACCGCAACGTCCGGGTCGAGCCGACCGAGGAGGCGAAGGCCAAGGTCTACTCGATGACCGGCTACCCGGAGACCGACTACGGCTTCGGGCCGGCCAGCGGCCAGGCGGTTCCGCTGGACGACTTCGACTTCGGGTCGTACCGCTGAGCACCAGCTGACGAGGAAGGCCCCCGGCGTCGTGCCGGGGGCCTTCCTCGTTTCGGGCCGGTGTCCGTCGGCGGCACGTGTCCGGTGCGGCCGGCGGCCGGGCATGATGGTGGGCATGACGACCGCTGCGGGGCAGGTGCCGTCGGCATACCAGCCACCACGTCATCCGCTCGACCCCGACCCGGTACGCGCCACCAAGGCACGGGCCGTCTTTGCGCTCGGGTTGATCGGGGCGCTGACCGGGCTCTTCGTCGGCGGGGTGGTGCCCGCCACGATCGCCCTCCAGTTGGCCCGGCAGGCCCGCCGGGAGGCGTACGCCTCGGGTGGGTTCCTCACCGGCGCGGCCTGGCTGCGGCGGGGGGAGCGGCTGGCCCGGGTGGGCCTGGTGCTGGTGGCGGTCGCGGTGGTGACGCTGGTGGTGATCGGCGTGGTCCGGCTGGCCGGTTCCCCGTACGGGCAGGACTTCGCCCCGAACGTCGACTGACCCGTCGGGGTGATGATCCGGCAGGGGGCACCCGCGGTGCGCGGCGGCGGTAGCCTGGCCGGTGTCCGTCGCGTGACGGTGGACCCACATCGCGACAGGAGGACCCCGTGACGGAACCGGCGCCGCCGTCGGGAGGCGACCCGGGCCGACCGCCCGCCGGCTCCCCGGAGCCGGCCGCGCCCGGCACCGACGCCGGAGCGAACCGCGCACCCGACCCGTGGGCCGCGGGCCCGTGGGGCGTGCCGTCCGAGCCCGGCCCGGTGCACGGTGCCGGCATCCCGCCGGAGGCCACCCCCCTCGGGTACGCCCCACCACCGACGTCCGGGGCCGGCGGCACACCATCGGGTGGCGAGCCGGCCAGCGCTGTTCCGTTCGGTGGTGGGCCGTCGGGTGGTGGGCCGTTCGGCGGTGGGTCGCCGTCGGGTGGCGGGCCGTACGCCGGGGCCGGGGGACCGCCCGCCGGGCCGTCGCCGTATCCCGGCCCGGGTGCGGCGTACCCGGGGCAGCCGTCGGCCGGGACGGGCTGGCCGGCGCCGTCGGGGCACGGGCACGGACCGCTGCCCCCACCGCCGCCGGACGCCCCACGCGCCCCTAAGCGGGTCGACGCCGTGCCGGGCACCCCCTTCGGGGTGGTGCACCTGGACGTGCCGGCGGTCACCTCCGGGCCGGCGGTGGGCTCGTTGATCGCCGGCATCGGGTCGATTCTGGTGTCGTTCCTGGTGATCTGCTTCGGCGTCGGGGGAGCGCAGCTCGGCGGGGCCTGGGCGGCCGGCGCGTTCACGGTGCCGGGGGTGCTGGCCGGTGCGGCGGCGATCGTCGCCGGGCTGCTGGCCCGCCGGCAGATCCGCCGGGCGGCACCACCGCCGGCGGTGCGGTTCACCGGCCGGGGGCTGGCGACGGCCGGGATCAGCTGCGGTGGCGTGGGGCTGGTGCTCAGCCTGCTGGGCCTGGGGCTGGCGTTGCTGGTGCAGTTGGCGTGACCCCCGTCGCCCGGGGGTGACGGGCTGCGGCGCACGGCAGCCGGTACACTGGACAGCCTAGGGGCCCGTCACGGGCGAGCAGGCAGGGCGCACGGCGCGACCGACGGGATCTGAGACCCGGTGGACCAGCCCGTTTTGACCTGCGAGGCTGTGGTAGGTACTCTTTCCCCTTGCGCCCGGGCATGCCCGGGCGACTCGTGCGTGCGCGGGATCCGGATTGATCCGGAGATCGAGCGGCCGTACGACACAGTCGACAGGACCCGGCGGGCGGACGACCACGCGCCGGTGACAGAAACCGGTGCCACCCGCGCGAGCGACGGCACCGGGACCGCGAACCGGGCGACACACCCGACCGCGGGTACCGGGACCGCCGCGAGGTGGATCCGGTCGGAATGTAGGAGAGCCGGCCATCAGGTCGGCTAACGAGCAGACGGCGCGGTCGCGTGACGCGGCCGAAGGGAGCGGAGAAACCCGGTGCCCACCATTCAGCAGCTGGTCCGAAAGGGCCGCCAGGCCAAGACGACCAAGACCAAGACCCCGGCGCTGAAGGGATCCCCTCAGCGGCGCGGTGTGTGCACCCGCGTGTACACCACCACCCCCAAGAAGCCGAACTCGGCGCTCCGCAAGGTCGCGCGTGTCAAGCTCAGCAGCCAGATCGAGGTGACCGCCTACATCCCGGGCGTGGGTCACAACCTCCAGGAGCACTCGATCGTGCTCGTTCGCGGCGGCCGGGTGAAGGACCTCCCCGGCGTGCGTTACAAGATCGTCCGCGGTTCGCTGGACACCCAGGGTGTCCGTAACCGCAAGCAGGCGCGCAGCCGGTACGGCGCGAAGAAGGAGAAGAGCTGACATGCCGCGTAAGGGACCCGCTCCGCGGAAGCCGCTGGTCGCTGACCCGGTGTACAACTCGCCGCTGGTCACCCAGCTGGTCAACAAGATCCTGATGCGCGGTAAGCGTCAGCTCGCCGAGCGCATCGTGTACGCCGCCCTGGAGGGCTGCCGCGAGAAGAGCGGCACCGACCCGGTCGTCACCCTCAAGCGCGCCATGGACAACGTCAAGCCGACCCTGGAGGTGCGCAGCCGCCGGGTCGGTGGCGCCACCTACCAGGTGCCGGTCGAGGTCCGTCCGGCCCGGGCGACCACCCTCGGTCTGCGCTGGCTGGTCACGTACTCCAAGGCCCGCCGCGAGAAGACCATGGTCGAGCGGCTGATGAACGAGCTGCTCGACGCGAGCAACGGTCTGGGCGCCGCCGTCAAGCGACGCGAGGACACCCACAAGATGGCGGAGTCCAACAAGGCCTTCGCGCACTACCGCTGGTAACAGCCTGGTTCCGGCGCCGGACCGGCGCCGGAACCGCCACCGGTCGAGTCGAGACGACGATAAGTAGGGATTGAAGTGGCCGCCGCAGACGCGCTCGCCAACGTACGCAACATCGGCATCATGGCGCACATCGATGCCGGTAAGACCACGACCACCGAGCGGATCCTGTTCTACACCGGTATCACCTACAAGATCGGTGAGGTCCACGAGGGCGCTGCCGTCATGGACTGGATGGAGCAGGAGCAGGAGCGTGGCATCACGATCACCTCCGCTGCCACCAAGTGTGAGTGGAAGGGCCACACGATCCAGATCATCGACACGCCCGGTCACGTCGACTTCACGGTCGAGGTCGAGCGGTCGCTGCGGGTGCTGGATGGTGCGGTCGCGGTCTACGACGGCGTCGCCGGCGTGGAGCCGCAGACGGAGAACGTCTGGCGGCAGGCCGACAAGTACCACGTCCCGCGGATGTGCTTCGTCAACAAGCTCGACCGCACGGGCGCGGACTTCTTCCGCTGCGTGCAGATGATGATCGACCGGCTCAACGCCACCCCGCTGGTGCTCCAGATCCCGATCGGGCTCGAGGGCGACCACATCGGTGTCGTCGACCTGATCGGCATGCGTGCCCTCACCTGGCGCGGGGAGACCCAGAAGGGTGAGGACTACGCGATCGAGGAGATCCCGGCCGACCTGGCCGACTCCGCGGCCGAGTGGCGCGAGAAGCTGATGGAGACCCTGGCCGACGTCGACGACGCGGTGATGGAGAAGTACCTGGAGGGCGAGGAGATCTCCGTCGAGGAGATCAAGGCCGCCATCCGGCGGGCCACCATCGCCAGCAAGGCCAACCCGGTGCTGTGCGGCTCGGCGTTCAAGAACAAGGGCGTGCAGCCCATGCTCGACGCCGTGGTCGACTTCCTGCCGTCGCCGCTGGACGTGCCGGCCATCGAGGGCACCGCGACCGACGGCGAGACGCCGTTGCAGCGCAAGCCGTCGAAGGCGGAGCCGTTCTCCGGTCTGGCCTTCAAGATCCAGACCGACAAGCACCTCGGCAAGCTCACCTACGTCCGGGTCTACTCGGGTGTGGTCGAGACCGGTAACCAGGTGGTGAACTCCACCAAGGACCGCAAGGAGCGGATCGGCAAGATCTACCAGATGCACGCCAACAAGCGGGAAGAGCGCGGCTCGGCCCAGGCTGGCGACATCATCGCGGTGCAGGGTCTCAAGCAGACCACCACCGGTGACACCCTCTGCGACCCGGCGAACCCGGTCATCCTGGAGTCGATGACCTTCCCCGAGCCGGTCATCGAGGTCGCGATCGAGCCGAAGACCAAGGCCGACCAGGAGAAGCTCAGCACCGCCATCCAGCGGCTGGCCGAGGAGGACCCGACCTTCCGCGTCAAGCTGGACGAGGAGACCGGTCAGACGGTCATCGCCGGCATGGGCGAGCTGCACCTGGACATCCTGGTCGACCGGATGCGCCGCGAGTTCAACGTCGAGGCGAACATCGGCAAGCCGCAGGTGGCGTACCGTGAGACGATCCGCCGCAAGGTGGACAAGATCGAGTACACCCACAAGAAGCAGACCGGTGGTTCCGGCCAGTACGCCCGCGTCATCGTGAGCATCGAGCCGCTGCCGCTGGACAACGAGTCGCCGACCTACGAGTTCGCCAACGCCGTCACCGGTGGCCGCATCCCCCGGGAGTTCATCCCGTCGGTGGACGCCGGTGCGCAGGACGCCATGCAGTACGGCATCCTGGCGGGCTTCCCGCTGGTCGGTGTCAAGCTGACCCTGCTGGACGGCCAGTACCACGAGGTCGACTCGTCCGAAATGGCATTCAAGATCGCCGGCTCGATGGTGATGAAGGAGGCGGCCCGCAAGGCCGACCCCGCGCTCCTCGAACCGATGATGGCCGTTGAGGTCACCACTCCCGAGGAGAACATGGGTGACGTCATCGGCGACCTCAACTCCCGCCGCGGCATCATCCAGGCGATGGAGGAGCGCAGCGGCGCCCGCATCGTGAGGGCCCTGGTGCCGTTGTCGGAGATGTTCGGCTACGTCGGCGACCTGCGGTCGAAGACCCAGGGCCGGGCAAGCTACAGCATGCAGTTCGACTCCTACGCCGAGGTGCCGCAGAGCGTGGCGAAGGAGATCATCGCCAAGGCGACGGGTGAGTGACGCTCACCTGCTGCTGATCCGGTGAGCCGGGGCCGGTCGCGGACGGGAGTCCCGCCCGCGACCACCTCGGTCGGGTTGTGTGAATCCGGGCCTGTAGGCTTCATCGCCGCAGAACCCACCAAGCTCTCCGGCCGTTGGCCGGAAAGGCTGTCGACAGAGTCCTAAGCGCCGTCCGGCGCGCCGGGGCGCGAAGAACCAAGAAGTCCACAGGAGGACACCAGTGGCGAAGGCGAAGTTCGAGCGGACTAAGCCGCACGTCAACATCGGCACCATTGGTCACATCGACCACGGTAAGACGACGCTGACGGCGGCCATCACGAAGGTCCTGCACGACCAGTACCCGGACCTCAACCCGTACACGCCGTTCGACGAGATCGACAAGGCGCCGGAGGAGAAGGCCCGCGGCATCACGATCTCGATCGCGCACGTCGAGTACCAGACCGAGGCGCGGCACTACGCGCACGTCGACTGCCCCGGGCACGCCGACTACATCAAGAACATGATCACCGGTGCCGCCCAGATGGACGGCGCGATCCTGGTGGTCGCGGCGACCGACGGTCCGATGCCGCAGACCCGCGAGCACGTGCTGCTGGCCCGTCAGGTCGGTGTGCCGTACATCGTCGTGGCGCTCAACAAGAGCGACATGGTCGACGACGAGGAGCTCCTGGAGCTCGTCGAGCTCGAGGTCCGCGAGCTGCTGTCGGCGCAGGAGTACCCGGGTGACGACCTGCCGGTCGTCCGGGTCTCGGCGCTGAAGGCCCTCGAGGGTGACCCCGAGTGGACCGGCCGCCTGCTGGAGCTGATGAACGCGGTCGACACCGCGATCCCGCAGCCCGAGCGGGAGACCGAGAAGCCGTTCCTCATGCCGATCGAGGACGTCTTCACGATCACCGGTCGTGGCACCGTCGTCACCGGCCGCGCCGAGCGTGGCGTGCTCAAGCCGAACGAGGAGGTGGAGATCGTCGGTATCCGCGAGAAGTCGCAGAAGACGGTCTGCACCGGCATCGAGATGTTCCGCAAGCTGCTCGACGAGGCCCGCGCGGGCGAGAACGTCGGTCTGCTGCTGCGTGGCATCAAGCGCGAGGACGTCGAGCGCGGCATGGTGGTCGTCAAGCCGGGCACCAGCACCCCGCACACGGAGTTCGAGGCGACGGTCTACATCCTCTCCAAGGAGGAGGGCGGCCGGCACACCCCGTTCTTCCAGAACTACCGTCCGCAGTTCTACTTCCGCACCACCGACGTCACCGGTGTCGTCACCCTCCCCGAGGGCACCGAGATGGTCATGCCGGGCGACAACACCACGATGGCCGTCAAGCTCATCCAGCCCATCGCGATGGAGGACAACCTCAAGTTCGCGATCCGCGAGGGTGGTCGTACGGTCGGCGCGGGTCGCGTCACCAAGATCATCAAGTGACCCAGGTAACCCCGATTAGCGTCGCCGCCGGTCGTGCGGCATACTAGTCAGGTTGCGTAACGACGGTTAGTCGCCCGTGTCCGGCGAAAGCTGGACCTCCGGGAAGACCAACAGTCGCGCGTAGGGTGGTTGATCGCCCCTGGCGGTCAACCACCCTCGCACGGCGTCCAGATCGCTGTGATGCGATCGGCGCCTTGACCCACCGCGTGGTCAGAGGATCGCTCCGGAGTCCCGGGGCGGAGCCTGGTCCGAGGGCGCGACACGCCCGACCGCGGGGGTCGGCGAAGTGGGCCTGTACCAGCCGGTACAGGTGCCCGCAACACAGCGGCATCGAGAGAAGGAACAGAAGCCACCATGGCGGGACAGAAGATCCGCATCCGGCTCAAGGCCTATGACCACGAGGTCGTCGACTCCTCGGCGCGGAAGATCGTCGAGACGGTGACGCGCACCGGGGCGCAGGTCGCGGGCCCGGTGCCGCTGCCCACGGAGATCAACCGTTTCTGCGTCATCCGCTCGCCGCACAAGTACAAGGACTCGCGCGAGCACTTCGAGATGCGTACGCACAAGCGGCTGATCGACATCATCGACCCGACCCCGAAGACGGTCGACTCGCTCATGCGCCTCGACCTGCCGGCTGGCGTCGACATCGAGATCAAGCTGTAGGGACCGGACAAATGGACAGGCAAGTCAAGGGGATCCTGGGCGCAAAGCTCGGCATGACCCAGGTCTGGGACAACAACAAGGTTGTCCCCGTGACCGTGGTTCAGGCCGGCCCCTGCGTCGTCAGCCAGGTTCGTAGCGCCGAGAAGGACGGTTACTCCGCAGTCCAGCTCGCCTACGGCACGATCGACCCGCGCAAGGCCAAGAAGCCGCTCGCCGGGCACTACGCCAAGGCGGACGTGGCGCCGCGCCGGCACATCGTCGAGCTGCGCACCACCGACGCCGCGGACTACTCGCTCGGCCAGGAGGTCACGGTCGAGGAGTTCCCGGTCGGCGTGGTCATCGACGTCACCGGCAAGACCAAGGGCAAGGGCTACGCCGGCCCGATGAAGCGGCACGGCTTCCACGGTCTGCGCGCCAGCCACGGTGTCGAGCGCAAGCACCGCTCGCCGGGCTCCATCGGCGCCTGCGCGACCCCGGGTCGCGTCTTCAAGGGCACCCGGATGGCGGGTCGGATGGGTGGCGTGCGCTACACCGTTCAGAACCTGACCGTCCAGGCGGTCGACACCGAGAACAACCTCCTGCTCGTCCGTGGTGCCATTCCCGGCCCCAAGGGCGCGCTGGTCCTGGTCCGCACCGCGGCCAAGACGAAGGCGAAGAAGGGCGGTGTGGCCAAGTGACCACCGTTGACGTCCTCAACGTCGAAGGCGCCAAGAGCGGCTCCGTCGAGCTGCCGGCCGACATCTTCGACGTCCAGGCCAACATCGCGCTGATGCACCAGGTCGTGGTGGCTCAGCTCGCGGCGGCCCGGCAGGGCACCCACAAGGCCAAGTCCCGTGGCGAGGTCTCCGGCGGCGGCAAGAAGCCGTACAAGCAGAAGGGCACCGGTCGCGCCCGGCAGGGCTCGATCCGCGCGCCGCAGTTCGCCGGCGGTGGCGTGGTCCACGGCCCGGTGCCGCGCGACTACAGCCAGCGGACCCCGAAGAAGATGAAGGCCGCCGCCCTGCGTGGCGCCCTCTCCGACCGGGCCCGCGCCGGCCAGGTGCACGTCGTCGAGACCTTCGTCTCGGGCGAGAAGCCGTCGACCAAGGCGGCCCTGGCCACCCTGGCCAAGCTGACCGGGGCCCGGCGGGTGCTTGTCGTGCTGAGCAGCACCGACGAGCTGAACTGGGTGTCGCTGCGCAACGAGCCTCGGGTGCACCTGATCGAGTCCGGCCAGCTCAACACGTACGACGTGCTGGTGGCCGACGACGTGGTCTTCAGCAAGGACGCCCTGGACGAGTTCCTGGGCGTGCCCGCGGAGGCCGGCCCCGCGGCCGAGTCCGCCGAGACCACCGAGGAGGGTGGCAAGTGAGCACGATCGCCGACCCGCGGGACGTCATCGTCGCGCCGGTCGTCTCGGAGAAGAGCTACAGCGAGCTGAACCGGAACTGGTACACCTTCCTGGTGCACCCGGACGCGAACAAGACCGAGATCAAGATCGCTATCCAGCAGATCTTCAACGTCCGCGTCCTGACGGTCAACACGCTCAACCGCCAGGGCAAGCGCAAGCGCACCAAGACCGGCTTCGGTCAGCGCAAGGCGACCAAGCGGGCGATCGTGAAGCTGGCTGACGGTGACCGTATCGAGGCCTTCGGCGGCCCGGTCAGCTGAGGGGTGTAGACAATGGCTATCCGTAAGTACAAGCCGACGACGCCGGGCCGACGCGGCTCCAGCGTTGCCGACTTCGCCGAGATCACCCGGTCCACGCCGGAGAAGTCCCTGCTGGCCCCGCTGCCGAAGAAGGGCGGACGCAACGCCCACGGCCGGATCACCGCCCGGCACCACGGCGGCGGCCACAAGCGGCAGTACCGCCTGATCGACTTCAAGCGGGTCGACAAGGACGGCGTGCCGGCGAAGGTCGCGCACATCGAGTACGACCCGAACCGCACCGCGCGCATCGCGCTGCTGCACTACGCCGACGGCGAGAAGCGCTACATCCTCGCGCCGAAGGACCTGAAGCAGGGCGACCGGGTCGAGTCCGGGCCGGGCGCCGACATCAAGCCGGGCAACAACCTGCCGCTGCGCAACATCCCGGTCGGTACCACCGTCCACAACGTGGAGCTGCGTCCGGGCGGCGGCGCCAAGCTGGCCCGTTCGGCAGGCGTCGGCATCCAGCTGCTCGGCCGGGAGGGCGTGTACGCGACCCTGCGTATGCCGTCCGGTGAGATCCGGCGGGTCGACGTGCGCTGCCGCGCCAGCGTCGGCGAGATCGGCAACGCCGACCAGTCGAACATCAACTGGGGCAAGGCCGGCCGGATGCGGTGGAAGGGCAAGCGCCCGACCGTCCGTGGTGTCGCGATGAACCCGGTCGACCACCCGCACGGTGGTGGTGAGGGTAAGACCTCCGGTGGTCGCCACCCGGTGAACCCGCAGGGTAAGCCCGAGGGCCGCACCCGTCGTAAGGGCCAGCCGAGCGACCGGCTGATCGTCCGCCGCCGCTACGCCACGCGTAAGCGCGGCTGAGGGAGATAGAGCATGCCTCGCAGCCTGAAGAAGGGCCCGTTCATCGACGACCACCTGCTCAAGAAGGTGGAGACGCAGAACGACAAGGGCTCGAAGAACGTCATCAAGACCTGGTCGCGCCGCTCGACGATCATCCCCGAGATGCTCGGGCACACGATCGCCGTGCACGACGGACGCAAACACGTCCCGGTGTTCGTGACCGAGGCCATGGTCGGGCACAAGCTCGGCGAGTTCGCGCTGACCCGCACGTTCAAGGGTCACGAGAAGGACGACCGGAAGAGCCGCCGGCGCTGACGCCGCGGGCATACGGATAGAGGAACAAGGGGTTACAGCGATGCCAGGAAAGGGCGACGCTCCGGTGCTTCCGGGCGCGCGGGCGGTTGCGCGACACGTGCGCATCTCGCCGATGAAGGCGCGCCGGGTGGTCAACCTCGTCCGCGGCCTGCCCGCGAAGGAGGCGCTCACGGTGCTGCAGTTCGCGCCGCAGGCGGCGAGCGAGCAGGTGTACAAGGTGCTCGCGAGCGCGATCGCCAACGCGGAGAACAACGAGCGGCTGGACCCTGACGCGCTGCTCGTCAGCGAGGCGTTCGTCGACGAGGGCCCGACCATGAAGCGGTTCCGGCCGCGGGCGCAGGGCCGGGCCTACCGGATCCGCAAGCGCACCTGCCACATCACCGTGGCGGTCGAGGCGGTCGCGCCGGCCGCGCCGAAGAAGTCCGCGGCGAAGAAGGCGGCACCGGCGCAGCAGGCCGAGCCCGCAGCGACCGAGAGCAAGACGGAGGGTGCCGAGTAATGGGTCAGAAGGTTCACCCCACTGGATTCCGGCTCGGCATCTCGACCGACTGGAAGTCCCGCTGGTTCGCGGACAAGCTCTACAAGGACTACATCGGCGAGGACGTCAAGATCCGCCGGATGATGTCCAAGGGCCTCGAGCGTGCCGGCATCTCCAAGGTCGACATCGAGCGCACCCGGGACCGTGTCCGGGTCGACATCCACACCGCCCGGCCGGGCATCGTCATCGGCCGTAAGGGTGCGGAGGCCGACCGGATCCGCGGCGAGCTGGAGAAGCTCACCGGCAAGCAGGTGCAGCTGAACATCATCGAGGTCAAGAACCCCGAGTCGGACGCGCAGCTGGTCGCCCAGGGCGTCGCCGAGCAGCTCTCCAGCCGGGTCAGCTTCCGTCGGGCCATGCGCAAGTCGATGCAGTCGGCGATGAAGAACCCCGTCTGCAAGGGCATCCGGGTGCAGGTCTCGGGCCGCCTCGGTGGCGCCGAGATGAGCCGGACGGAGTTCTACCGCGAGGGTCGGGTTCCGCTGCACACGCTGCGGGCCAACATCGAGTACGGCTTCTTCGAGGCGCGTACCACCTTCGGCCGGATCGGCGTGAAGGTCTGGATCTACAAGGGCGACGCCGTGCCGGGCCGGGAGGCTCCGGCCGAGGCCGGTCCGTCCCGCCCGCGTCGTGGTGAGCGCGGCGACCGGCCCGAGCGGCCGCGTCGTGGCCGGTCGGGTTCGTCGGGTACGACCGCCGGTGGTACCGAGGCCGGCCGGGCTGCCGCGACCACCATCGCGCAGCAGGCCGAGACGCCGAGTGGCGAGCCGGTCGACAGCTCCGCTGTCGCCGCGGCCGCCACCCAGCCGGCAGAAACGCAGCAGGAGGGCTGACAGATGCTGATGCCGCGCAAGCCCCCGAAGGGCTTCCGCAAGCCGCACCACCCGGACCGCCACGGCGCGTCCAAGGGCGGTAACCGGGTGGTGTTCGGCGAGTTCGGAATCCAGGCTCTCGAGCCGGCGTACGTGACCAACCGGCAGATCGAGTCGGCACGTATCGCCATGACCCGGCACATCAAGCGTGGCGGCAAGGTGTGGATCACGGTCTTCCCGGACCAGGCCCTCACCAAGAAGCCGGCCGAGACCCGGATGGGTTCCGGCAAGGGCTCGCCCGAGTGGTGGGTCGCGAACGTCAAGCCGGGGCGGGTTCTCTTCGAGATGTCCTTCCCCAACGAGCAGATCGCGCGAGAGGCGATGCGTCGCGCGATCCACAAGCTCCCGATGAAGTGCCGCATTGTTACGCGCGAAGTGGGTGAATCCTGATGGCAGCGGGCGTCAAGCCCTCCGAGCTGCGTGAACTCTCCGAGGAGGAGCTGGTCACGAAGCTGCGCGAGGCCAAGGCGGAGCTGTTCAACCTCCGCGTGCAGGCCGCGACCGGTCAGCTGGACAACAACCGGCGGCTGCAGGTCATCCGTCGGGAGATCGCCCGGATCTACACGATCATGCGTGAGCGCGAGCTGGGTCTCTCGGCCGCGCCGACTGAGGTGACTGCATCATGAGTGAGACCGAGAACACCGCCACCACCGTGCGGGCCCGCCGTAAGGTCCGTGAGGGCCTGGTGGTCAGCGACAAGATGGACAAGACCGTCGTGGTCGAGGTCGAGGACCGGGTCAAGCACGCGCTGTACGGCAAGATCATGCGCCGTACCAGCAAGCTGAAGGTCCACGACGAGCAGAACGCTGCAGGCATCGGTGACCGGGTCCTGATCATGGAGACCCGGCCGCTGTCCGCCACCAAGCGTTGGCGGATCGTGGAGATCCTCGAGAAGGCCAAGTAGCGAAGGCTCGAGCTCGGCCGGTTTCGGTCGGGCGCAGGTTCCGCCAGGCTCCGGCCGTCCGCGAGGGCGGCCGGAGAACCGGCAGACATAGGAGATAGACGTGATTCAGCAGGAGTCGCGACTGCGCGTCGCCGACAACACGGGTGCCCGGGAGATCCTGTGCATCCGGGTTCTCGGTGGCTCCGGTCGGCGCTACGCGAGCATCGGCGACGTCATCGTGGCCACCGTCAAGGACGCGATCCCGGGCGCCGGTGTCAAGAAGGGCGACGTCGTCAAGGCCGTCGTCGTCCGCACCGCCAAGGAGAAGCGGCGGCCGGACGGCTCGTACATCCGTTTCGACGAGAACGCCGCCGTCATCATCAAGGACGGCGGGGACCCGCGCGGGACCCGCATCTTCGGCCCGGTGGGCCGCGAGCTGCGGGACAAGCGGTTCATGAAGATCATTTCCCTCGCGCCGGAGGTGTTGTGACCGTGAAGGTCAAGAAGGGCGACACGGTCATCGTCATCGCCGGCAAGGACAAGGGTGCCAAGGGCAAGGTCATCGCGGCCTACCCGCGGCAGGACAAGGTCCTCGTCGAAGGCGTGAACCGGGTCAAGAAGCACACCCGAGTCAGCACCACCCAGCGCGGCGCCAAGACCGGTGGCATCGTCACCCAGGAGGCCCCGATCCACGTCTCGAACGTGCAGGTCCTGGACTCCGACGGGAACCCGACCCGGGTCGGCTACCGGTTCGACGACAACGGCCAGAAGGTCCGCATCGCGCGTAGCACCGGTAAGGACCTGTGATGACCACGGCTACCGAAACCAAGACCCTGCCGCGCCTCAAGGAGCGGTACCGCAACGAGATCGTGGCCAAGCTGCAGGAGCAGCACAGCTACGGCAACCCCATGCAGGTGCCGCGGCTGGTCAAGATCGTCGTCAACATGGGCGTGGGCGAGGCTGCCCGCGACGCCAAGCTGATCGACGGCGCCGTCCGCGACCTGGCCACGATCACCGGCCAGAAGCCGCAGGTGCGTCGGGCCACCAAGTCGATCGCGCAGTTCAAGCTGCGTGAGGGCATGCCGATCGGTGCGAAGGTGACCCTGCGCGGCGACCGGATGTGGGAGTTCCTGGACCGGCTGCTGTCGATCGCGCTGCCGCGTATCCGTGACTTCCGCGGTCTGGACGGACGCAAGCTCGACGGGCACGGCAACTACACGTTCGGCCTGACCGAGCAGTCGGTGTTCCACGAGATCGACCAGGACAGGATCGATCGCCAGCGGGGCATGGACATCACGGTGGTCACGACCGCCACGACCGACGACGAGGGCCGGGCGCTGCTCAAGCTCCTGGGCTTCCCGTTCAAGGAGAACTGAGATGGCCAAGAAGGCGCTGATCCTCAAGGCCGCCGCGAAGCCGAAGTTCTCGGTTCGCGCGTACACCCGCTGCCAGCGGTGCGGGCGTCCGAAGGCGGTCTACCGCAAGTTCGGCCTCTGCCGGGTGTGCATCCGGGAGATGGCCCACCGCGGTGAGCTGCCCGGCGTGTCCAAGGCTTCCTGGTAATAGCCCGGCGCGCTCCGCGCGTCAGCTGAACTGTCTCTTCGCCGTAGGCCCCGGGCCGTGCCCGGGGAACCCCGGCGAGAAAGGTTGACGAATTTCATGACGATGACCGACCCGATCGCAGACATGCTCACGCGTCTGCGGAACGCCAACCAGGCGTACCACGACCGGGTGACGATGCCCTACTCGAAGATCAAGGCGAACATCGCCGAGGTCCTCAAGGCCGAGGGTTACATCGCCACCTGGTTGGTCGAGGAGCCCGAGGAGGGCGCCGTCGGCAAGCGACTGGTCGTCGAGCTGAAGTACGGCCAGAACCGGGAGCGGAGCCTGGCCGGCATCAAGCGCGTGTCCAAGCCCGGTCTCCGGGTGTACGCCAAGTCGGACGGGCTCCCGCGGGTGCTCGGCGGGCTGGGCGTGGCGATCATTTCGACGTCCCAGGGGCTGCTCACCGACCGGCAGGCCCGCAAGCGGAGCGTTGGCGGGGAAGTCCTCGCCTTCGTCTGGTAACGGGAGACAGGTAGAAATGTCGCGTATTGGACGTAAGTCGATCCCGGTGCCTTCCGGCGTCGACATCACGATCGAGGGCCAGACCGTCAAGGTCAAGGGCCCCAAGGGCGAGCTGTCCCACACGCTCGCCGAGCCGATCTCCGCGGAGCGGGGCGAGGACGGCCAGCTGCACGTCAACCGGCCGAACGACGAGCGCAAGGCCAAGGAGCTGCACGGCCTCAGCCGTACCCTGGTCGCCAACATGATCGTCGGGGTCACCGAGGGCTACCGCAAGAGCCTGGAGATCGCCGGCACCGGTTACCGGGTCACGGCCAAGGGCAAGGACCTGGAGTTCGCGCTCGGGTTCTCGCACCCGGTCCTGGTCCCCGCGCCGGACGGCATCACCTTCACGGTGGAGCGGCCGACGCTGTTCCACGTGGCCGGCATCGACAAGCAGCAGGTCGGTGAGGTCGCCGCCAACATCCGGAAGATCCGCCCGCCGGAGCCCTACAAGGGCAAGGGTGTCAAGTACCAGGGCGAGGTCATCCGCCGCAAGGCCGGAAAGGCAGGTAAGAAGTGAGCGCCACGCTGCTCAAGCGCCGCCGCGGCGTCGCCGCCAAGCGCGCCGTCGGCCGTGCGCGTCGACACTTCCGGGTCCGCAAGAACGTCAGCGGCACCGCCGAGCGTCCCCGCCTGGTGGTCACCCGCTCGCTGCGGCACATCGTCGCCCAGATCGTCGACGACACCAAGGGTCACACCCTGGCGTCGGCCTCGACCCTGGACGCGTCGCTGCGCGGTGCGGAGGGCGACAAGAGCGCCCTGGCCGGCAAGGTCGGCAGCCTGCTCGCCGAGCGGGCCAAGGCCGCCGGTGTGTCCAAGGTCGTCTTCGACCGTGGTGGCAACCGGTACGCGGGGCGGGTCGCCGCGCTTGCCGACGCCGCCCGCGAAGCCGGGCTCGAGTTCTAGAAACCCCGTCACGAGAGATAAGGAAGGCTGCTGATGCCAGGTCAACAGCGCCGTGGCGGCGGGTCCGGTGGCAACGAGGGTGGTCGCCGCGACAACCGCCGTGAGGGCGGCCGCGGAAACGCGCCCGTCGAGAAGACCCCGCACCTCGAGCGGGTCGTCGCGATCAACCGCGTCGCCAAGGTCGTGAAGGGTGGTCGTCGCTTCAGCTTCACCGCCCTGGTGATCGTGGGCGACGGCGACGGCACGGTCGGCGTGGGCTACGGAAAGGCCAAGGAGGTGCCCGCGGCGATCGCCAAGGGCGTCGAGGAGGCCAAGAAGCACTTCTTCAAGGTGCCGCGGATCGGCCAGTCGATCCCGCACCCGATCCAGGGTGAGGCCGCGGCCGGTGTGGTGCTGCTCAAGCCGGCGTCCGCCGGTACGGGCGTCATCGCCGGTGGCCCGGTGCGTGCCGTGCTGGAGTGCGCGGGCATCCACGACGTGCTCTCCAAGAGCCTCGGCTCGTCCAACCCGATCAACATCGTGCACGCCACGGTGGCGGCGCTGAAGGGGCTCGAGTCCCCGGAGGCCGTCGCGGCCCGTCGTGGCCTGCCGGTCGAGGACGTGGCGCCGGCCGCCATGCTGGCGTCGCGGGCGGGGGTGGCGTCCTGATGGCACGCCTGAAGGTCACCCAGATCCGGTCCGAGATCGGGAGGAAGCAGAACCAGCGGCACTCGCTGCGTTCGCTCGGCCTGAAGCGGATCAATGACGTGGTGGTCAAGGAGGACCGTCCCGAGATTCGGGGCATGATCTTCACGGTCAGCCACCTCGTGAAGGTCGAGGAGGTCGAGTAATGACGATCAAGGTTCACCATCTGCGTCCGGCCCCGGGCGCCAAGACCGCGAAGACCCGGGTGGGTCGCGGTGAGGGCTCCAAGGGCAAGACCGCCGGTCGCGGCACCAAGGGCTCCAAGGCCCGCAAGAACATCTCGGCGGCGTTCGAGGGTGGGCAGATGCCCATCCACATGCGCCTGCCGAAGATGAAGGGCTTCAAGAACAAGTTCAAGGTCGTCTTCCAGGTGGTCAACCTGGACCGGCTGGCCGAACTGTTCCCCAACGGCGGCCAGGTCGGCCCGCTGGAGCTGGTCGAGGCCGGCGCGGTCCGCAAGGGCCACCCGGTCAAGATCCTCGGCACCGGCGACCTCGGCGGCGTGACCCTCCAGGTGTCGGCGCAGGCGTTCAGCGCTTCGGCCAAGGAGAAGATCACCGCTGCCGGCGGCTCGGTCACCGAGCTGTAGGTCAGGCAGACCATGGCGCCCGCTCAGTTCTTCGTGACTGGGCGGGCGCCCTGGTCTACCCGGAGCGTGTGCGCCGGGTAACATCGGATTCGGTTTATGTAGCCGGGCACACCTGCCCGGAGCGGGATCGGGCTGTTAGAGTCCCTTCCCAGCCATGGATATCGGGCACTTGCCCGGCACCCACCCCACCCGCCAGGGACCACCACCGGGCGGCCCGCGCGCAGGAGGAAGAAGTTGCTGTCCGCCTTTCTCAGTGCGTTCCGTACGCCTGACCTGCGCAAGAAGCTGCTGTTCACAGTAGGCATCATCGCGGTCTACCGGCTCGGCGCCACTCTGCCCAGCCCCGGCGTCTCGTACGGCAACGTGCAGAAGTGTCTCGACAGTCTGCAGGGCCAGAACACGGGCGTGCTCAACCTGCTCGACCTGTTCTCCGGCGGCGCGCTGTTGCAGCTCTCGGTCTTCGCGCTGGGCATCATGCCCTACATCACCGCGTCGATCATCCTGCAACTGCTGACGGTGGTCATCCCCCGGCTGGAGCAGCTCCGCAAGGAGGGCCAGGCCGGCCAGGCGAAGATCACCCAGTACACCCGCTACCTGACCCTCGGCCTGGGCATCCTCCAGTCCTCGGCGTTCGTGGCGCTGGCCCGTTCCGGCCAGCTGTTCCAGAACCGCTGCGACCAGTTCCCGATCGTGCCCGAGGGCACCGGCATCCCGGACTGGCTGACCCTCAGCATCCTGGTCATGACGATGACCGCCGGCACCGGCATGGTGATGTGGCTCGGCGAGCTGATCACCGACCGGGGCGTCGGCAACGGCATGTCCGTCCTGATCTTCACCTCGATCGCGGCCCGGCTCCCCAGCGAGGGCTGGAAGATCAAGACCAACGAGGGCTGGGGCAAGTTCGCCCTGGTGCTCGCGCTGGTCCTGGTGGTCATCACCGCGGTCTGCTTCATCGAGCAGGCGCAGCGCCGGATCCCGGTGCAGTACGCCAAGCGGATGATCGGCCGGCGGATGTACGGCGGCACCTCCACCTACATCCCGCTGAAGGTGAACCAGGCCGGTGTCATCCCGGTCATCTTCGCCTCGTCGCTGCTCTACCTGCCGCAGCTGGCGCTCCAGTTCTTCGACCAGACCGACCCGGGCAAGACCCAGGCCTGGATCCAGAACAACATCGTGCAGGCCGACGCGCCGCTGCACATCGTGATCTACTTCCTGCTGATCATCTTCTTCACGTACTTCTACGTCTCGATCACGTTCAACCCGACCGAGGTCGCGGACAACATGAAGAAGTACGGCGGCTTCGTGCCGGGCATCCGCCCCGGCAAGCCGACCGCCGACTACCTCGACTTCATCCTCAGCCGGATCACTCTGCCGGGCGCGCTCTACCTGGGTATCGTGGCGGTCCTGCCGAACTTCTTCTTCATCTGGCTGAACAGCCAGCAGTTCCAGAACTTCCCGTTCGGCGGCACCGCTGTGCTCATCATGGTCGGCGTCGGTCTGGAGACCGTGAAGCAGATCGAGAGCCAACTCATGCAGCGGAACTACGAAGGGTTCCTGCGGTAGATGCGACTCGTTCTGGTTGGCCCGCCGGGCGCGGGCAAGGGCACACAGGCGGAGTTCATCGCCGCACACCTCTCGGTGCCGAAGATCTCGACCGGTGACATCTTCCGGGCCAACGTCTCCCAGGGGACGCCCCTGGGAGTCGAGGCGAAGCGGTACATGGACGCGGGCAAGCTGGTCCCGGACGAGGTGACCATCAACATGGTCCGGGACCGGCTCGCCGAGCCGGACGCCTCCGAGGGCTTCCTGCTCGACGGGTTCCCGCGCACCACCCCGCAGGCCGCCGCGCTGGACAAGCTCCTCGCCGACCTGGGCACCGCGCTGGATCTGGTGCTGGAGCTGGTCGTCGACGACGACGAGGTGATCCGGCGGCTCTCCGGCCGGCGCACCTGCCGGGGCTGCGGCAAGATCTGGCACGTCGAGTTCGACGCCCCCAGCCGGGAGGGTGTCTGCGACCGGTGCGGCGCCGAGCTGTTCCAGCGCGACGACGACAAGCCGGAGACCATCGCCGCCCGCCTCCGGGAGTACGCCGACAAGACCGCTCCGCTGGTCGACTACTACGGCGCGCAGAACAAGCTGGTCGGGATCGACGCCACCGGCCCGGTGGAGGACGTCACCGTCCGCGCGATCGACGCGCTGCGCTCGTACGGCGGCTGACCTCCCGCCGGGGCCCGGCGGATAGAGTGCGAACAGCGGGGTACGCGACGTGCCCCGCTGTTTCGCTGTGCAGAGCAACGAAAGGTGACCGCTCCATGCGCCGTGCCCAGCTGGACATCCAGCTGAAGACCCCTGACCAGATCCAGAAGATGCGGGCCGCCGGCCTGGTGGTCGCCGAGGCCCTACGCCGGATGAGCGCAGCGGTCGCCCCCGGGGTGAGTACGGCAGACCTCGACGCCATCGCCGAGGCGACCATCCGCGAGGCGGGCGCGATCCCGTCCTTCAAGGGCTACCACGGTTTCCCCGCCTCGATCTGCTCGTCGGTCAACGAGCAGGTGGTGCACGCGATCCCCGCCGCCGACCAGGTGCTCAGGGAGGGTGACCTGATCTCGATCGACTGCGGCGCGGTGCTGGACGGCTGGCACGGCGACGCGGCGGTCACCGTCGGGGTGGGCGAGGTCGACCCGGCGCTGTTGAAGATGGCCTCGGTCGCCGAGGACGCCATGTGGGCCGGGATCGCCACCGCCGCGCGGGGTGCCGCGAACGGCCGAGGCCGGCTCACCGACATCTCGCACGCCGTCGAGACAGCCGTGCGCCGGGGCGGCCGGTACGGCATCGTCGACGGCTACGGCGGCCACGGCATCGGCACCGAGATGCACCAGGATCCGCACGTGCTCAACCACGGCCGGCCCGGCAAAGGGCCACGTCTGGTGCCGGGCATGGCGCTGGCGATCGAGCCGATGATCACGATGGGTTCCCCACGTACCGTCGAGTTGTCCGACGGGTGGACGGTGGTCACCCGGGACCGGTCGATGGCGGTACACGTCGAGCATTCGATGGCGCTGCTGGAGGACGGGGTGTGGGTGTTGACCGCGTTCGACGGCGGGCGGGCGCGGCTCGGTGACCTGGTGACCGCCCGGCAGCCGGCCGACTCCCCGGCGACCTGACCCGTCACCACGGCTCCCGAACCCACGGCCACCTGCCCCATGGCTACCCGACCCGCGGCCCCACCTGCCCTACCGCTACACCCGCACGAAGCCCCCTGAGCTACGGTTCCGGCCCCCTGCCGGTCGATGTCCGCCGCACCCGTGTCTCCCGTCGCCGCCGGCCCGGCCGAAGCATGTCCCGGGCGGGGTGGTTCCCGGGCGGGCGGTGTCCGGGTTGGGGCGTGTCCGGGCTGTCCGGTGTCCGTTTGGGGCAGTGTCCGGTTCGGGCGTCCGGGCGGTGAGGTGTCCCAGTGGTGCGGTCTCCAGGCGTGCTCTCGGTGGTTCACGCCGTCGCGTGCCGTTTCCGGCGGCGCGAACCACCGAGACCAGTGGCCCACCCCAGGTCCTTTCGAGCTGATGACGTCGGCGACTCAACCCGCCGGCCGGGGAGTGGACGTGCTCCCCACGGTCGGCGGAGGAGAGCGTCGGCGGAGTGCAGGCGTGAAGCTCACCCGGGGACGGGGAGAGGGACGTGAATCGCTGATGTCATCAGGTCGAAAGGACCCGAGGGCGGATGTGGTGGGGGAGGCGCGGTCACCGGTGAGAGGAGGCGGGTGGGCCCTCGTGGAAAGCGCCGAAGCGGCCCGACGACCCCTTGGGGGCTGTCACCGGGAGGAACCGCCCGGTAGCCGAGGGCCGGGCTGGCCGAGGCCGGTGGCGGTGCCGTTGCGCCAGCTCGGCGAGGCCAGCCGGGCCAGCCCAGCGGGGCCACCCAGCCGGGCCAGCGTAGGCCGGGCCAGCTCGGCGAGGCCAGCCGGGCCAGCTCAGCCGGGCCAGCGTCGGCCGGGCCAGCCCAGCGGGGCCACCCAGCCGGGCCAGCCCAGCGGGGCCAGCTCAGCCGGGCCAGCGTCGCCGGCCAGGTCGGCCGGGGTCAGCGTCGGGCAGCGGTGGCGGTGTGCCCCCGGTCCGGCGGTCGCCCTGTGGCCCGGTGGGCGATCAGGGTTCGGCGGCGGTGGACCGGTGGTGTCATGCTTGCCGGCATGGAGGGGCGGGCTGGCATGCCGGGGCGGGAACGGATGCGGGCGGCGGACGCCGACCGGGAGGCGACGGCGGAGCGGCTCCGGGTCGCCCTGGAAGAGGGCCGGCTGGACCTGCACGAGTACGACGAGCGCCTGCAACAGACGTACGGGGCGAAGACGTACGCCGAACTCGACACCGTCCTGGCTGACCTGCCGGCACCGGCGTCCGCGCAGCGCTCCGCGCTGGCCCCGCTCGACCCGCAGGCCCCGCCGGTGTCCGGTTCAGGGGAGTCGGTGCCCGACCGGGAGGTGACGCCGGAGCCGCCGGTGACCGGGGGCTCCGTGGTGGGCGAGCCGGTGCCCGTGGGTGCCGGCTCCGGCCGGTGGCCGGTCGAGGTGTGGATGCCCTGGCTGCGGGTGGCGGCCCTGCTCACCGTGATCTGGGCGATCTCCTCGGTCGGTAGCCGGGAACTGCTGTTCTACTGGCCGGTATGGGCGCTCGGCCCGTGGGGGGTTCTGCTGTTCCTGCGTACCACGGGCGGGGTTGCCGGCGGCGCTCCCGCCCGGCGGGACCGCCGGCGGGCGGTGCACGACACGCGGCGGCGCAAGCGCCGCAAGTAGCGCCGCAACGCCCGCCGACAGCTGGGCGTTGCGGGGGAGGGTGCCCGGTTTCGTCCGGGTGGGTGACACCACTGGTGGCCGGTTTGGCGACCACCAGTGGGCGGGCGTACACTTTCAGATCGGCGCACAGCGTCCACTCCGGCATGCCCACCACGCGCTTCGGTGGGAGTGCGGAGCCGCGGCTGGCGCGGGTCCCCGATGACCATCGGAAGGCCCGTGTAAGACGTTGTGGGTCGTCCGGAACAACCGACGTCAGGACAGCGGAGTACATGCCGAAAAAAGACGGAGCCATCGAGATCGAGGGTCGGGTCATCGAGCCTCTGCCGAACGCCATGTTCCGGGTGGAACTCGCGAACGGCCACAAGGTGCTGGCTCACATCAGCGGCAAGATGCGGCAGCACTACATCCGCATCCTGCCGGAGGACCGGGTCGTCGTCGAACTCTCGCCGTACGACCTGACCCGCGGGCGCATCGTCTACCGCTACAAGTAAAGCCTGACGGCGGCCGGGAAGTCCCCGTGTCCGTCTTCGACGTCCGGAGTCGCGGTCACCGCGTCACCGGGCCGGATGGGAAGTAAGGCAACCGTGAAGGTCAAGCCGAGCGTCAAGAGGATCTGCAACAAGTGCCGGGTTATCCGCCGGCACGGCCGGGTCATGGTGATCTGCACCGACCCGCGCCACAAGCAGCGCCAGGGCTGATCCGCGCCCGCTCTCCGCGTGACGGAGGGCGGCGGACCGGTCCGGGTCGCGCAGATCCGACGACAACACGTCACCAGCTCGTCCCAGCCGCGGAACGTACGCATGCGTACCTTCTCGTGGCCAACCCCCGGTCGGAGGCCGGGGCCCGCTCGGGCAGCGGCCGTCCGGTCGCCGGCGCACGACGCGCCGGAGCCGGAACTGGTCGGTAGCGGGGTGGGACGGGTCCACACCTCCGCCACACATCACGAGGAGTACGCCCGCACATGGCACGTCTAGTCGGCGTGGACCTCCCCCGCGAGAAGCGGATGGAGATCGCGCTCACCTACATCTTCGGGGTCGGTCGCACCCGTGCCCAGGAGACGCTCGCCGCTACCGGCATCTCGCCGGACAAGCGCGCTCGGGACCTCACGGACGAGGAGCTGGTCCAGCTCCGCGACCACATCGAGTCGAACTACAAGGTTGAAGGCGACCTGCGCCGCGAGGTCGCCGCCGACATCCGCCGCAAGGTCGAGATCGGCTGCTACGCCGGCATCCGGCACCGCCGGGGCCTGCCCGTGCGTGGCCAGCGGACGCGGACCAACGCCCGCACCCGCAAGGGCCCGAAGCGGACCGTGGCCGGCAAGAAGAAGCCCGGCAAGAAGTAAGTCCCACGCCGGCGCCCAGGCGAAGAGCCAGCAGCCGATCGAGAACCCATACAGGAGCGCAGAAGACTTATGCCACCGAAGGCTCGTGCCGGAGCCGCAGTCAAGAAGGTCCGGCGCAAGGAACGCAAGAACGTCGCCCACGGGCAGGCGCACATCAAGAGCACGTTCAACAACACCATCGTGTCCATCACGGACCCGACCGGTGCGGTCATCTCCTGGGCCTCCGCCGGCCAGGTTGGCTTCAAGGGCTCCCGCAAGTCGACCCCGTTCGCCGCGCAGCTGGCCGCCGAGGCCGCCGCGCGCCGGGCGATGGAGCACGGCATGCGCAAGGTCGACGTGTTCGTCAAGGGTCCCGGCTCCGGCCGGGAGACCGCCATCCGTTCGCTGCAGGCCGTCGGGCTCGAGGTCGGCCAGATCGCCGACGTCACCCCGCAGCCGCACAACGGGTGCCGTCCGCCGAAGCGTCGCCGGGTCTGAGAGGTTAGAGAGAGATGGCTCGTTACACCGGTGCTGACTGCCGCCGTTGCCGGCGGGAGAAGATGAAGCTGTTCCTCAAGGGCAGCAAGTGCGATGGCCCGAAGTGCCCGTTCGAGTCCCGGCCGTTCCCGCCCGGACAGCACGGCCGTGGCCGCACGAAGGAGACGGAGTACCTGCTCCAGCTCCGCGAGAAGCAGAAGGCCCGCCGCGTGTACGGCGTGCTGGAGAAGCAGTTCCGCGGGTACTACGAGGAGGCCGTGGCCAAGCAGGCCAAGACCGGTGAGGTCCTCCTGCAGATCCTCGAGTCGCGGCTCGACAACGTGGTCTACCGGGCCGGGTACGCGCACTCCCGGGACATGGCCCGCCAGCTTGTCAAGCACGGTCACTTCACCGTGAACGGCAAGAAGGTCGACATCCCGTCGTACCGCGTCAAGGAGCACGACATCATCGAGGTCCGGGGCAAGAGCAAGGAACTCACCCCGTTCATCGTGGCGCAGGCCCAGGCCGGCTCCAAGACCGTTCCGGCGTGGCTGGAGGCGATCCCGAGCCAGATGAAGGTCCTGGTGCACTCGCTCCCGGCCCGCCAGGTGATCGACACCCAGGTCCAGGAGCAGCTGATCGTCGAGCTCTACTCCAAGTAGGGCCCGTTGCGGTGGCCCGTCCTGCGGGGCGGGCCACCGGAACAGTTTGTGTCGTGGACGTCATATAGCGGGCGTCCCGGAAGAGAAGAGAAGAAATGCTCATCAGCCAGCGACCGTCTCTCTCCGAAGAGTCGATCAACGAGACCCGCTCCCGGTTCACCATCGAGCCGCTGGAGCCCGGCTTCGGCTACACCCTGGGCAACTCGCTGCGGCGTACGCTGCTGTCGTCCATCCCGGGTGCCGCGGTCACCTCGATCAAGATCGACGGTGTGCTGCACGAGTTCACCACGATCCCCGGGGTCAAGGAGGACGTGGTCGAGCTCGTCATGAACATCAAGGAGCTCTGCGTCAGCTCCGAGCACGACGAGCCGGTCAGCATGTACCTGCGCAAGCAGGGGCCGGGCGACGTGACCGCCGGTGACATCCAGCCCCCGGCCGGTGTCTCGGTGCACAACCCCGACCTCAAGCTCGCCACCCTCAACGGCAAGGGCCGGCTCGACATGGAGCTGACCGTCGAGCGGGGTCGCGGCTACGTGACGGCGGCGCAGAACAAGCAGGCCGGCGCCGAGATCGGCCGGATCCCGGTCGACTCGATCTACTCGCCGGTGCTGAAGGTGACGTACCGCGTCGAGGCGACCCGTGTCGAGCAGCGGACCGACTTCGACCGGCTGATCATCGACGTCGAGACCAAGCCGTCGATGGGCCCGCGTACCGCGCTGGCCTCCGCCGGTTCGACGCTGGTGGAGCTGTTCGGGCTGGCCCGGGAGCTGGACGAGACCGCCGAGGGCATCGACATCGGGCCGTCCCCGCAGGACGCCCAGCTCGCGGCCGACCTCGCCCTGCCGATCGAGGAGCTGGACCTCACCGTCCGCTCCTACAACTGCCTCAAGCGCGAGGGCATCAACTCCGTTGGTGAGCTGATCGGGCGTACCGAGGCCGACCTCCTCGACATCCGCAACTTCGGTCAGAAGTCGATCGACGAGGTCAAGATGAAGCTCGCCGGGATGGGGCTGGGGCTGAAGGACTCGGCTCCGAACTTCGACCCGGCACACGTCGTGGACGCCTTCGGCGAGGCCGACTACGACACCGACGACTATCGCGAGACCGAGCAGCTCTAGTCCGCGCTGCCGCCACACCTGAGGAGCACCAAGCATGCCCACGCCCACCAAGGGCCCCCGCCTCGGCGGCAGCCCCGCGCACGAGCGGCTGATGCTGGCCAATCTGGCCACCGCGCTGTTCCAGCACGGCAAGATCCAGACCACCGAGACGAAGGCCCGGCGGCTGCGCCCGCTGGCCGAGCAGCTCATCACCAAGGCCAAGCGGGGCGACCTCGCCTCGCGGCGGCGGGTGCTGGGCGTCGTCAAGGACAAGGACGTGGTCTACTCCCTGTTCGACCAGATCGCGCCCCGGTACGCCAACCGCAACGGTGGCTACACCCGGATCGTGAAGACCGGCCCGCGCAAGGGTGACGCCGCTCCGATGGCGATCATCGAGCTGGTGGAGGAGCTTCAGGTCGCCGAGCCGAAGGCGAACAAGAAGACCGCCGCCCGCAAGGCCGCCCAGCAGGACAAGGTCGAGGCGCTCGCCCCGGCCGAGGAGACCCCGGCGGCCCCGGCCGACCAGGACTCCGAGGCGCCGGTTTCGGCGTCCGGTGACACCGCCGCCGCCCGCGAGGACAGCGACGAGGCCACCGAGACCGAGGCCACCGAGAAGAAGGCCTGAGCAACGGCAGCACCGTCGGGCCCGGCATCCCTTCCTGGGGTGCCGGGCCCGACGTCGTGAACGGGAGGTACGAGGTGGACGAGCGGACCCGGCTGCGGCTGGACGTCTCGTACGACGGCACCGACTTCTCCGGCTGGGCCGCCCAGCCGACCCGGCGCACGGTGGCCGGGGTGCTGGTCGCGACGCTGGACCTGGTGCTCGGGGCGGGCACCGTGACGGGCCTGACCGTGGCCGGGCGGACCGACGCCGGGGTGCACGCCACCGGGCAGGTCTGCCACCTCGACCTGCCCGCCGCCGTCTGGGCGGAGCACCGGGAGCGGCTGCTGCGCCGGCTGGCCCGGCTGCTCCCCGGTGACGTCCGGGTCCGGGCGATGACGGAGGTGCCCGCCGACTTCGACGCCCGTTTCTCGGCCACGTTCCGCCGGTACGAGTACCGGGTGACCGACGCCCCCTGGGGTGCCGAGCCGCTGCGGCGGTGGGACACCCTCGCCTGGCCCCGGGCGTTGGACCCGGCCGCCCTGAACGTCGCGGCGGCCGGCCTGGTCGGGGAGCACGACTTCGCCGCGTACTGCCGGCGCAAGGAGAACGCCACGACGGTGCGTGAGGTGACCCGGCTGGACTGGCGACGGGACCCGGACGGCATCCTGGTCGCCACCGTGCAGGCCGACGCGTTCTGCCAGGCGATGGTGCGCAGCCTGGTGGGGGCGATGCTGACCGCCGGGGACGGTCGACGTCCGGTCGGGTGGCCGGCGGGGCTGCTCGCCCGGCGGGAACGGTCCAGCGAGGTGACGGTCGCACCGGCGCACGGGTTGACCCTGGTGGCCGTCGGCTATCCGGCCGATCCGGCCGACTACGCCGACCGCGCCGACCGGACCCGCCGGTTGCGGCTGCCGGTGGAGTCCTGACCCGGTGCTACCGGCGGGCGGCGGCGCTGCGCTGGCGGGCCGACTCGTAAAGCACGACGGTCGCGGCGGCCGCCGCGTTCAGGGAGCTGGCGGCCCCGGACATCGGCACCCGGACGAGCTGGTCGCAGGCGTCCCGCCAGCCGACGCTGAGACCGGTGGTCTCGTTGCCGATCAGGGTCAGCGTGGGTCGTGTGAAGTCGTAGTCGGCGGCATCCAGGGTGGCGTGCTCGTCGGCACCAGCGATGCCGATGTGGACACCGCCGGCCCGCACGTCGGCGACCCAGGACAGCACCGCCTGGTGCGAGGGCACCCGGACCACGGGCAGCGCGAACAGCGAGCCGGTGCTCGCCCGCACCGCCTTCGGGTCGTACACGTCGGCGGCATGGCCGGTGACGACGACGCCGGACGCGCCGAAGGCGTCCGCGGAGCGGATGAGGGTCCCGATGTTGCCGGGGCTGCCGGGCCTGTCGAACACGACGGTGAGCATGGTCGGTCCGACCGGGATGCGGTGCAGGTCGTCCTCGGGTAGGGCGACCACGGCCAGCAGCTCCGGCACCGTGTCCGCCTTGCCGCCCAGCTCGTGCATCAGGTCGGGGGCGACGGCGTACCGCTCGGCCCGGACGCTGTCCAGCGTCGTGCGGGCCCACTCGGACAGCCGGACGTCGGCGTCGTAGAGCAGCTCCCGGACCTGCCAGCCGTGTTCGACGGCCATCGCGATCGGGCGTACGCCCTGCACGAGGAACTCGCCGCGACGTTGCCGCTTGGTCCGGTTGCGCAGCAGGGCCTCCCACTGCTGGAACCGCGCGTTGCGGCCGCTCACCCGCCCCCTCACCGGTGCTCCCGCCTCCCGGGTGCCTCGGGACCGGGAGTGTCCTGTCCGAGTCCCCGGCGGATCGCGATCTCCACGGGCGAGTACGCACCGTCGGGCCGTTCCAGTTCGTACGGTGCCGCCGGCATCAGCGGCGGCTGGGCCATGAAGCGCGGTCGCGTCCCGTGGTGCGGCTGCGCCGCGTGCACCAGGAACGGGTGGCAGAGGAAGACGTCGCCCGGGGACCCGGTGGCCAGGGCGACCGGCCGGTGGTCCGACGCCGCCACCAGGTCGGGCGCGAGGTCGAGCCCGCTCGCCCCGTCCTCCCCGTACTTCTCGAGCACCTTCGGCACGTCGAGGTGGGAGCCGACCCTGATCCGGGTCGGGGCGTCCTCGTCGCCGACCTCGCTGAACAGGAACAGCATCAGCAGTGCCCGACCCCGGGAGCGGACGTTCGTGAAGTACCAGTTCGCGCCCTCCGGAAGGTAGCTGCCCTCGACGTGCCAGCCCGCGTCGTCCGGCTCGTCGGGGTGCGGGAAGCGCAACGGGAACGTGCCCAGTGAGTAGCGCGGCTCCCAGCGTCCCGCGCCGACGAGCAGGTCGTAGGCGTGGTGGAGGGCCGGGGAGTTGGGTGCGGCGGCGAACGGCCCCTGCGCCATGCCGGGCACCCAGCGCACGGGTTTCGTCCAGGTGGCGGGGTCGTCCGGGTCGCAGCCGGTCTCCCGCCACAGCAGCCGTGCGCAGTCCGTGGCCACGCGCGGCGCGACGGCGCCCGCCAGCTTCACGAAACCGTCGTGAAGGAACCGGGATACCAGTGTCGTGTCGTCCATGCGCCCCATCGTGGGGCGGCGACCGTTCCGATCGCCCGACACTTCCCGCTCCGCTTCTGTCGGGTGTGTCGCCTGCGCGCCGGCCCACGATACGAACGGCCGGGTCGCCGGGCACCACGGCTCAGGTTCCGCCGCAGCGCCGAAGGGAACGAACGCATGGAAACCCGTATCGTCGGCCGTCCCGCATTCCGGCTCGTGGGGCACGCCGTCCGGGTTCCCCTGATCCACCGGGGCGTCAACCCGTACATCCAGCGGCACGTCGCGGCGCTGCCGGCGCAGGAGCACCTGCGCCTGAAGACACTCGGTGACGCCGAGCCGGCCGGTCTGCTCGCGGTCTGCGACGACCTCGACGCGGACTACGACGAGGGCAGCGAGCTGACGTACCTGCACGGGGTGGCCGTGTCCCGGTGCACGCCGGTCCCGGCCGACCTGGACGTGATCGAGGTCCCGGCGGGCCGTTGGGTGGTCATCCGGGTCGTGGGGCCGTATCCGCAGATCCTGCAGCGGACCTGGGCGGCTGCCGCGACCGGGTGGTTCCCCTTCAACCCGTGGCGTCTGCGGCCGGGCCCGGAGATCGTCGCGGTGCCCGAGCCGACGGACGACCCCGGCAGTCCGACCCGCGAACTCTGGTTGCCCGTCGAACCGGCGTAGCGACCGGGCACGCCGCCGGCCAGTCCCAGGCCGGCTCCTCAGACGCAGGCCCGGCCGCTCCGGCCGGGCCTGCGTCGCCGGCGGTCAGTCGCCGGGCAGTTCGTCGGTGTCCGGGTCGTCGCCGCGCGGGGAGGCGGTGGGCGTCCGGCGGGTCCCGGCGGACGGGGTGGCCGAGGCGCCGGTGGCCCTGGCGGTGGGCTGGTCCACGCTGACGCCGGCCGCGCGCCGGTCCAGCACCCCCTTGTCCAGGTGCAGCTCGATCAGGTCGTAGATGATCTCGCGGACGTCGCGGTCACCGGCCGGGACGGCACCGGCGTCGTCCCGGGTGACCAGGCAGTAGGCGACGTAGTGGCCGCGTACCTGCCAGGCGACGCGGGCGGCGGCGGTGGCGACCGACTCGGTGTCCTCCCCGGCGGGCATGCCCCGGAACCGGCCACGCCGGTCGTCGAGCAGCGGCCTGATCCGTTCCCGGACGCGTTGCGCGGTGGCCAGGTCGGTCAGGTTGAGCAGGCCGGCGGTGAGCAGGTGGTCGCCGTCGGGGGAGCGCAGGGTGGCCCGGACCACCTGGCTGCAGCCGAGGGTGACCAGCAGGTCGGCGATCTCACCGGTGGCGGCCACGGCGCAGTTCGTGCCGGCCTGGGTCTTGAGCACCTGGTACTCGTGCCGGTCGACGCCGACGACCAGGGTCTTGTCGGGAAAGACCTCCTTGACGGTCAACGGCTGCCGGTCGACGTCCCGGGAGTCCAGCGGACCGGTGGCGGCCTGGTCGGTCGGGGCGGTGCTCGCCGTCGCCGTCGGCGCGGCCCCGCTCTGCGCCGGGTCGTCGGTGGCGGTGCGGTCGATGAGCAGCAGGGCGCCGCCGATGCCGCAGAGGCCGAGCAGCATCAGCACCGCCGCCCCGCCGACGGCGATCTGCCAGAGCCGGCCGCCGCGGGCGTCGCCGGAGCGGCGGGACCGGGACCGCTGCGGCGTGGACGTCGGGGCGGGCACCTGGACGGCGGAGCGGATCGGGACGGGATCGGCCTCCGGCGGCGTCGACCGGGTGGTCCGGGGCAGGGAGGGGGCCGGGAAGCGGGACGGGGAGGGCCCGGCCGGTGCGGTCGGGCCGGGTTGCACCAGCGGCAGGTCCGCCCCGGGCCGCGGGTTCTCCTCAAACGCGTCCTCAGCGGACTCGTACCGATATACCATGTCGCCCAGAGTAGGGTTCATTGCCCCTTTAGGGGATAAAACTAGGAAATACCGCCATGGCGCGTCGGGTCCACCGGACCGTCCACCCCGGTGGCCCGCCGGGCACACCGACCGCCGACGACGGGACCGGTCCGGGCCGGTGGAAGAATGCCCCGGTGACCGGCGACCACTACTTCACCCCGGAGCCCAGTGCCCCGGCCCACCCCCGCGAGGTCGAGTTCCACGTCGCCGGGCGCGACTACACGCTCGTCTCCGCCAGTGGGGTCTTCTCCGCCGCCCGGCTCGACCCCGGCACCGCCGTACTCCTGCGTAAGGCCGAGCTGCCGACCGCCGACACCGGCGGCCACCTGCTCGACATCGGCTCCGGGTTCGGGCCGATCAGCTGCGTGCTGGCCGACCTCGCGCCGGCCGCCACCGTGTGGGCGGTCGACGTCAACGCGCGGGCCCGCGAGCTGACCGCCGCGAACGCCGCCCGTGTCGACGCCGCCGACCGGGTCCACGCGGTCGCCCCGGACGGCGTGCCGGCCGAGGTCACCTTCACCCAGATCTGGTCCAACCCGCCGATCCACATCGGCAAGCCCGAACTGCACGCGCTGCTGCGCCGCTGGCTGCCCCGGCTCGCCCCGGACGGCGTCGGCTGGCTGGTGGTGGCCCGGCACCTCGGCGGCGACTCGCTGCACCGCTGGCTGGGCGACGAGGGATTCACCGTCGTGCGGCAGGCCAGCCAGCGGGGCTACCGGGTGCTGCGGGTCACCAGGTAATCGAGTGTCGCCCGGCCGCACGCCTCGGGCAGGATGCCGACGTGGGATACGTGGACGTGGCAGCGGTCGGGTACATCCTCCCGGACGGTCGGGAACTCTTCGCCGACGTGTCGTTCCGGGTCGGTGAGGGTGCCAAGGTCGCCCTGGTCGGGCCGAACGGCGCCGGCAAGACGACGCTGCTGCGGATGGTCGCCGGTGACCTGCCGGTGCGTACCGGCGTGATCGCCCGATCCGGTGGGCTCGGCGTGATGCGGCAGTTCATCGGCATGATCGGCGACGAGTCGACGCTTGCCGACCTGGCCCTGTCGCTGGCCCCACCGGCGCTGCGCGCGGCCGGCCACCGGCTCGCCGACACCGAACGGGCCATGCGCGAGGCCGAACTGCGCGGCAAGTACAGCACCGCCGCCGGCAAGGCCCAACTGGCGTACGCCGACGCGCTGGCCGCCTGGGGCGAGGCCGGCGGGTACGACGCCGAGGTGCTCTTCGACACCGTCACCACCACCGTGCTCGACCTGCCCTGGGACGCCTCCCGGGACCGCCCGGTGCGCACCCTGTCGGGCGGGCAGCAGAAGCGCTTCGCCCTGGAGCTGCTGCTGCGTGGCCCCGACGAGGTGCTGCTGCTCGACGAGCCGGACAACTTCCTCGACGTGCCCGGCAAACGCTGGTTGGAGCGACGGCTGCGCGAGTCCACCAAGTCGGTGCTCTACGTCTCGCACGACCGGGAACTGCTCGCGCACACCGCCGACCGGGTGGTCGCCGTCGAAGGGGGCAGCGCCTGGGTGCACCCGGGCGGCTTCGCGAGCTGGCACGAGGCCCGTACGGCCCGGCACGCCCGCCTCGACGAGCTGCGCCGCCGCTGGGACGAGGAACACCAGAAGCTGCGCGAGCTGATGCTGATGTACAAGCAGAAGGCCGCGTACAACGACGGTCTCGCCTCCCGCTACCAGGCGGCACAGACCCGGCTGCGCAAGTTCGAGGAGGCCGGGCCGCCGCCCGTACCGCCGAAGGACCAGGACATCCGGATGCGGCTGGCCGGCGGGCGGACCGGCAAGCGCGCGGTGATCTGCGAGCAGCTGGAGCTGGACGGCCTGACCTACCCCTTCGACCTGGAGCTGTGGTACGGCGACCGGGTGGCGGTGCTCGGGGCCAACGGCACCGGCAAGTCGCACTTCCTGCGCCTGCTGGCCCGGGGCGGCACCGACCCCGACCCGGCCAACGGCCCGGTGGACGGGGCCGCCGCGCTGGCCCCGGTGGCGCACGCCGGGGTGGTCCGGCTGGGTGCCCGGGTCCGGCCGGGGCACTTCTCGCAGACCCACGACCGGCCGGAGCTGATGGCGAAGACCCTGGTCGAGGTGCTGTGGCGCGGTGACGAGCACCGGGACGGGATGGACCGGCACGCGGCGATGGCGGCGCTGAGCCGCTACGAGCTGGCCGGCCAGGGCGACCAGCGGTTCGGCACCCTCTCCGGCGGCCAGCAGGCCCGGTTCCTGGTGCTGCTGCTGGAGCTGTCCGGGGCCACCCTGCTGCTGCTCGACGAGCCGACCGACAACCTCGACCTGGCCTCGGCGGAGGCGTTGGAGGCGGGACTGACCGCGTTCGCCGGGACGGTGGTGGCGGTCACCCACGACCGCTGGTTCACCCGCTCGTTCGACAGGTTCGTGCTGTTCCGGGGCGACGGCGACGTGGTGGAGACCCCGGAGCCGGTCTGGGACGTCGGCTGAGCCGGTCGCGCTCACCGTGCGGCGACGACCGCACCCGGTAACCGGGCGCGGTCGTCGTCGGCCGGGGCCGCTCCCGGCGGCATAGGGTGGATCTCGTGACTGAGATGACCTACCGCCGGCTGGGCGACTCCGGGCTCGTGGTGTCCGTGGTCGGCATCGGCTGCAACAACTTCGGCCGCAAGCTCGACATCGACGGCACCCGGGCGGTGGTCGACGCCGCGCTCGACGCCGGGATCACCTTCTTCGACACCGCCGACATCTACGGCGAGCCGCCGGGCGGTTCGGAGGAACTGCTCGGGCAGGCCCTCAAGGGGCGGCGCGACGACGTGGTGCTGGCCACCAAGTTCGGCATGTCGATGGGTGGGCGCAACGGCCGCGACTTCGGGGTGCGCGGCTCCCGGCGGTACGTGGTGCGGGCCGTCGAGGCGTCGCTGCGCCGGCTCGGCACCGACCACATCGACCTGTACCAGCTGCACGAGCCCGACCCGGACACCCCGGTCGACGAGACGCTCGCCGCCCTCGACGACCTGGTCCGTGCCGGCAAGGTGCGCTACCTGGGTAACTCCAACTTCTCCGGCTGGCAGATCGCCGACGCCGACTGGACGGCGAAGACCCGGGGGCTGACCCGGTTCATCAGCGCGCAGAACCACTACAACCTGCTCCACCGGGACGCCGAGGTCGAGATCATCCCGGCCTGCGAGCGGTTCGGCCTCGGACTGCTGCCGTTCTTCCCGCTGGCCAACGGGCTGCTCACCGGCAAGTACCGGCGGGACAGCGCCCCGCCCGCCGGCAGCCGCCTCGCCGGTGGCGGCCGGTACGCCGAGCGGCTCGCCGCCGCCCGCTGGGACACCATCGAGGCGCTGGAGGCGTTTGCCGCGCAGCGGGGGCTGACGTTGCTCCAGGTGGCCATCGGCGGGCTGGCCGCCCGCCCGGCGGTGGCCTCGGTCATCGCCGGTGCCACCACCGCCGAGCAGGTCCGGGCGAACGCCGCCGCCGGTGGTTGGCAGCCCACCGACGACGACCTCGACGCGCTGGACGCCCTGCTCTGAGCAGACCGGCCGGACGCGGTCGGGCCCGGACACCGTCGCGGTGTCCGGGCCCGACCGGTGACGCGGTGCTCAGCCGTCCAGGCCGGCCGGTTCGCCGGGCCCGGGGTGCTCCCGGCGACGCCACCACAGCAGCGCCGACCCGGCGACGACCACCACGGCGAGGCCGCCGGCCAACCACCGCCACCAGACCGTTCCGGCCTCCCGTGCCCCGGCCGCCGGGCGTTCGACGGCGACCGGCGACGGCGACTGGGCCACCCGGGCCTGCACCTGCGCGGTCGCCGTGCTGCCGTACGGCGCGGGGGCGCTGACCGTCACCCGCCAGTCGCCGGGGGAGAGCAGCGGGCCGCTGCTGTAGAAGCCCTGCCCCTCCCCGGACGGCTCGATCTGCACCGGCCCGGCCGTCCGGCCACCCTCGCCCTCGGCGGTCAGGGTGAGCCGGACCGGCTGGTCCAGCCGGTGCCCGTCGGCGTACACGGCCATCACGGTCACCCCGCCGGCACCGTCACCGGCCACCGTAAGCTTGACCTTCCCGCCGTGCGCCGCCGCCGGCCCCGCCGGCAGGGCCACCAGGGCCGCCACGACCAGCGCGGCGAGGGCTCTCAAGCTACGCATCGACGTCTCCCTTCCGATGTGGAGGGGCCGCCCCCACCGTCGGTGTCGACGGTGGGAGCGGCCCCGTGGTGCTCCTTACAGCGAACCGCCCTTGGCGATCCGGGTGGGGTCGGCACCGAGCCGGCCGGCCCCGTCGACCGACTTGTTGTTGTTCGCCTTGACGCCGGCCTTGGTGGCCGCGCCACCGAGCCGGACGATCATGGCGTCGGCGTCACGGACCAGCACGTCCCGCACGTCGGTGTCGGTCACCACCGCGGTGTCGGTGGCCAACGCCTTGAAGGCGGTCAACTGCTGCACCGCCCGCTTGTCGTTGCCCGCCGCCTCGGACTCCCGCACCGCGTCCAGCTTGTTGGACAGCTGACGGTGCGCCTTGGTGGTGAGTCGTCCGGTCGCCTTGAACCGGTCCAGCAGGTTCTGCATGTCCCGGAACGAGGTGGTGACGAAGAACCGGACCGTCGAGGTGGTGGAGTTGCCCGCCTTGTCGGTCGCGGTCACCGTCAGCTCGTGCAGGCCGAGCGGCAGCTCGTACAGCGCCTGCAGGGTGCCGCTGGTGTACGCCCGGCCGTCCAGCACGCCGGAGGTCGTCTTGATGCCGGAGGTCGGGTCGACCGCCTGCCACGAGATCCGGACGTCCTGGCTGTCACCGTAGAGCTGGCCGTCGGCGATGCCGGAGACCAGCAGCGTCGGCTTGGTGCCGTCGATCTTCACGACCGCCGACTTCAGCGCCTCGACGTTGCCGGCGGCGTCGGTGGCCCGGTACAGCAGCTCGTGCGTGCCGTCCCCGGTCACCTCGACCGGCGTGGTGTACGCCGTCCAGGCACCGCCGTCGAGCGACCACTCCAGCTTCTTCACCCCGGAACCGGCGTCGGTGGAGGTGATGACCACCGGGACGGTGCCGTTGTGCCAGCCGTCGTCGTTGGCCGGGGCGAACGACGCCGAGCTGACCGGCGCGGTGGCGTCGATCTTCACGGCGACCTTCTTCGTCGCCTCCACGTTGCCGGCGGCGTCGGTCGAGCGGAACCGCACCTCGTGGGTGCCGTCCCCGGTGACCTGCACCGGCTCGGTGTACGCGGTCCACGTGGTGGCCCCGTCGAGCTGGTACTCGGTGCTCGCCACCCCGCTACCGCCGGCCTCGTCGGCCGCCGCCAGCGTCACGGTGACCGGGCCGGTGTACCAACCCTCGGTCGGGGTGCCGGAGACGGTGGCCGTGGTCACCGGGGCGGTCGTGTCGGCCGCCTTGGTGGAGAGCCGGAAGTAGTCGAACGAGGCCGTCTTGGAGGTGGCCGCGTTCGCGCCGAGGGTGAACAGACCGATCTTCGGGGTGGCCCCGACGGCGGTGTTCGTCACCGTCTCGAACGTGGTCCACTCCTGCCCGTCCGCCGAGTAGGACCCGGTGAAGACGTCACCGGCCCGGGCGAGGCGCAGGTACCACACCCCCGAGGTCAGGTTGGAGACCTGGGGCTGCGGGTTCTGCGTCACCCCGCCGAGTTCGCCACGGAACTCGATCCGCCGCGACGGCGTCTGACCCGCCTGGTTGTCCACGATGAAGTCCAACTTGACGTAGTTGTCGTCGTCGGCGTGGACGATCAGACCGGCCTGCTGGTACTGCTCGGCCAGCGCGCTGCCGTCGACCTTCGTCTCCAGGGTCCAGTCGCCGCTCGGCGCGGTCTGGAGGATGAAGTTCGTCGGCCCGGTGTTGCTGGTGCCGTAGATGTCACCCTTCGGCACGTCGATCTTCAGTGCGCCGTCGGCGACCCGGTAGGCGGCCGGGTCCTCCCGGAGCACCGCGTTCCACCGGCACTTGTCGAGCGTGGTGCCGGTGAACTCGTCCGACGGGCTGACCGGGCCGGCCGGGGCGTCCGGCGAGACCAGGAACGAGTCGAACACCGCGTCCACCACCGGGGCGGTGGTGCCGCCGTTGAGGGCGAGCAGACCGATCCGCGGGTTGGTGATGCCGGCCAGCGCGGCGGACCGGCCGACCGGGGTGAACGTGGCACCGTCGGTCGAGAACTGCGCGGTCAGGTTGGTGCCGTCGCTGATCAGCCGCAGCCAGATGGTGTCACCGGCCGGGGCGGCCACGGCGTCTGCCGCGTCGTTGCGCGGAGTCCCGGCGGTCTCCCGGATGAACTCCACCTTGCGCGACCCGCCGTAGAGCAGGTCCACCTTGGCGTAGTTGTCGTCGTCGCCGTAGATCAGCAGGCCGGCCTGCTGGTAGTCGGCGGTGACGGGCACGGTGACCTTCGTGGTGGCCTGCCAGGCCCCGCTGGGTGCGGGCTGGAGCACCAGGTTGGTCGCGTCGTTGCGGGAGCCGTACAGGTCACCGGAGGAGGTGGGCAGTCGCAGCGACCCGCCGGAGACCGAGTAGAGCTGGTTCTCCCGGACCACCGACCAGCGGTCCTTGTCGAGGCTGTTGCCGAGGAACTCGTCCGACCGCGCGCCGAGGCACGTGTTGGTCGGCGCGTCCACCTTGACCGGGACGGTCGCGTAGGACTTCGCGCCCCGCTTGTCCGTCACCGTCAGGGTGGCGGTGAAGGTGCCCGGGGTGGTGTAGGTGTGGGTGGCGTTCAGGGTCGTCGCCGTCCCGCCGTCACCGAAGTCCCAGGCGTACGTCAGCGGGGTGTCACCCTCGGTGTCGGTGGCCGTGCCGGTGAAGGTCACGGTGACCGGCGCGGTGCCGGTCGCCGGGGTGGCGGTGGCCGTCACCTGCGGCGGAGCGTTGTCGGTCACGCCCCGTCCGATGAAGTCCATCCAGTTGACGTTGAACAGCGAACCGGTGCCACCGGCCGGGTCCTTGGCGACGAAGTACAGCGCGCCCTCCGCACCGGCCGTCACCGGCGCGGTCACGTCGACGAACTGCTGCCAGCCGCCCGTGCCGGGCACGGTGGCCGTGGCCACGACCGGTCCGTCGACGGCACCGGCGTGCACGTCGATCCGGCCGCCCTGGACCTCGGAGGCCACCCGGAACCGGATCTGCTCGACCCCGGTCAGGTTGGCCGGGACGAGCGACCACCAGTCGCCGTCCTCGATGAAGCCGATGTTCTGGCCGCCACCGGCGGGGTCGGTGGTGGTCTCCTTCTGCACGCCCGGGTCACCGCCGCCGGTGCTGCCCGGGGCCCGCCCGGTGGCCGTGTAGTACTCGGCCTGCTTGCGCTTGGGCTGGAGGATCTCGATCGCCCGACCGGTCAGCGGGCCGGCGCCGCCGGTGCCGCCGTCGTCGGTGTAGGTGGCCTCGAAGACCGCGAAGACGTTGGCCTCCGCGCCGTGCCCGGACGCCAGCGAGGTCTGCACGGTGCCGGTGCAGCCGGTGTGCTGCTCCAGCGGGTGGGCGTGCTCGTCGTGGCCGAGCAGCACCTGCAGCTGCACCCGGTCACAGTCGACGGTGCCGTCCTCCGGGTCGGTCACCTTGATCGTGTACTTGACCTGGTCGCCCCAGTCGAAGAAACCGCCGCTGGGCGGGAACTCGATGGTCACCGTCGGGGCGGTGTTGCCGACCGTCACCGGCACGTTCGCCACGGCGGTACGGCCCTTGGGGTTGGTCACGGTGAGCTGGGCGGTGTAGTTGCCGGCCGTGGTGTAGGTGTGGGTGGGGTTCGCCTCGGTGGAGGTCTGCCCGTCACCGAACTTCCACGCGTAGGTCAGCGTGCCGCCGTCCGGGTCACGCGACCCGGCGCTGGAGAACGTCACGGTCAGCGGGGCGGCCCCGGAGGTGGGGTCGGCGCTGGCCTCGGCGATGGGCGCCCGGTCACCGGCGGTGTAGTCGATCCGGTAGACCCCGGAGTCGTCGTTGTTGCCGCCGAAGCCGGTGCCCCACTCGATCATGTAGAGCGCGCCGTCCGGACCGAACTCGAAGTCCATCGGGCGGATCATCGGCATGCCGGTGAGCAGCTGGTTGATGTCGATCAGCGTCTTGCCGTCCGCGCTGACCTGCATCGTGTACATCTTCGACTGGTTCCACTCGCCGAGCAGCGCCTTGCCGTCGTAGTACGCCGGCCACTTGCGGGTGGAGTTGCTGTCGGCGTCGTAGCGGTAGACCGGGCCGCCCATCGGGGCGCCACCGCCACCGATCTCGGGGAAGCGCGGGTCGCCCGCGTAGCCGTAGTCCACCGTCGCCGGGACGACCGGCGGCAGGTTGGTCAGGCCGGTGTTGTTCGGCGAGTCGTTGACCGGTGCGGCGCAGTCGAACTTCGCCCCGCTCGGCCCGGACGGGAAGGTGTAGTCGTTGTACGCCCGGTTGTTGCCGACGCAGTACGGCCAGCCGTAGTTGCCGGCCGTGGCGACGATGTTCCACTCCACCAGGCCCTCGGGGCCACGGTTCGGGTTGGCCGCCGAGGCGTCCGGCCCGTAGTCGGCGACGTAGAGGGTGTCGGTCTTCTGGTCGACGCCGATCCGGAACGGGTTACGGAAGCCCATGCCGAAGATCTCGGGACGGGTCTTCGCGGTGCCCGGGGCGAACAGGTTGCCCGCCGGGACGGTGTAGGTGCCGTCGTCCTCCGGGTGGATCCGGATCACCTTGCCGCGCAGGTCGTTGGTGTTGCCGGCGCTGCGCTGCGCGTCGTAGTCCTGGCGACCGGGGCGTTCGTCGATCGGGGTGAACGCGTTCGACTCGAACGGGTTGGTGTTGTCGCCGGTGGCGAGGTAGAGGTTGCCCTGCGAGTCGAAGGTCATGCTGCCGCCGGCGTGGCAGCAGGTGTTGCGCTGGGTGTCGACCTGCAGCACGACCTTCTCGGTGGCCTTGTCGATGGTGTCACCGTTGACGGTGAACCGGGACAGGTAGTTGCGCGGGGCGCCACCGGCCGGTGCGTAGTACAGGTAGATCCACTTGTTGGTGGCGAAGTCCGGGTCGAGGCGCAACCCGAGCAGGCCGTCCTCGTTGCCGGTGAACACGTCCAGCCGGGTCGCGGTGACCGTGTTGCCGGTGTCCGGCTTGACGATCTGCACCCGGCCGTCGCGCTCGGCGTAGAACACCCGGCCGTCCGGAGCGATGTCCAGCTCCATCGGGTTGTTGGTGTTGCTGTCGAGGGTGACCTTCTCGAAGTTCGAGGTCTTGGTGGCGCCGCAGTCGGCGTTCTCGACCCCGGCCGCGGTGCGGATGCCGCCGAGCAGGTGGCTGAGGAACTCCGGCTCGGTGTACGACGCCTGGGTGTGGCCGCCGCCGGTGTACCAGGAGCGACCGCCGTCGTAGTCCTGGCACCAGGCGGTGGGGTGGTCCGCGCCCATCGCGCCGGCACCCGGGCTGTAGGACTTCTCGTCCAGGCTGGCCAGCACGTGCACCTTGGAGCGCGGGTTGGTGCGGAAGTTGTACCACTCGTCGAACCGGGACCAGCGGTCCGGCAGGTCGGCCGTCGACGGGTGCGCGTGGTCCTCGACCTTGACGGTGGCCTGCTGGTTGGCCGGGTGGCCGGAGAAGTACGCACCGACCAGGTTGCCGTACCAGGCCCAGTCGTACTCGGTGTCGGAGGCGGCGTGCACGCCCGCGTAGCCGCCGCCGGCCTTGATGTAGCGCTCGAACGCGGCCTGCTGGGTGGCGTCGAGCACGTCACCGGTGGTGGAGAGCCAGATGACCGCCTGGTACTTGGCCAGGTTGGTGTCGTTGAAGGCGGCTCCGTCCTCGGTGGTGTCGACGGTGAAGCCGTTCTCGGTGCCGAGCTTCTGGATCGCGGCGATGCCGGCCGGGATGGCGTCGTGCCGGAATCCGGCGGTCTTGGAGAAGACCAGGACCGAGAACGGTTCGGCGGCGGCTGCCGCTGCCGGCGCGGGTGCGGCCTGGGGCCGGGCCTGCGCGACGGGAGCGGCCTGGGCGGCGGTGCCGCCGATCAGGCCGCTGGCGAGTAGGGAGAGGGCCAGTAGACCGGCACCCAGTGGACCGCGACGTGCGCGGCGATGGCGGGATGGAGACACTCCATGCTCCTTTTGTCCGCGTTGGACAGTGGTGGGGGCATGGGGACGACTCGCCGCAGACCGTCCCCGGTCGGATCGGTGTGGGCCCGCCGAGGTCCGCACCGGTGGCGATCAGGTACGGGCCACGCCGAGGCTCCGCACCGGAATAATGTCGATCGGTTGAACAAATTAGCGCCGCTGGATTGGTTTCCGGCAAGGCATGAGCATGTAACGATTCGGTATCGGCGACTCGCTTTTCCGGCTTATGTGGATACAAGCCCAAAACAGTAGGCATCGATGGTCCTGGATCAATCTAACACCCCTTGGCGGATCAGCGGATCTGTCGTACGGTCACAGGCACGTGACCCACGGGAGCCCGGTACACCGGGCTGAGAGGGGGGCTGGGAGCCCCCGACCGTCGAACCTGATCCGGGTAATGCCGGCGCAGGGAGGAGAGTTGCCGTGCCGTCCCTCGGCCGACTGCATCTGATCACCGACACCCGCCCCGGGTGCGACCCGCTCGCCGTCGTACGGGCCGCCCTCCCGGTGGCCCGCGCCGACCTCGTCGTCCAGGTCCGGGTGACCGACCACACCACCGACCGGCAGGCGTACGACCTGGCCCGACGGGTGCGCGAGCAGTGTGCCCCGTACGGGGCCACCTGCCTGGTCAACGACCGGCTGCACGTCGCCCTCGCGGTGGACGCCCACGGCGGCCACGTCGGCGCGGACGACCTGCCCGTCGCGGCGGCCCGCCGGGTCCTCGGCCACGCCGCCGTGCTCGGCGCGACCGCCCGGGAACCGGTCGCCGCCGCCCGGGCCGTCGCCGCCGGGGCCAGCTACCTGGGCGTCGGCCCGTGCCACCCGACCGCCACCAAGACCGGCCTGCCCGACCCGATCGGCCCCGCCGGCATCCGCGCCGTCGTCGCGGCCGTCGACGTGCCGGTCATCGCCATCGGCGGGGTCACCGTCGCCACGGTGCCGGCGCTGCGGGCCGCCGGGGCGTACGGGGTGGCGGTGGTCGGGGCGCTGTCCACCGCCGCCGACCCGGGCCGGGCCACCGCCGAACTGATCGCGGCGCTGACGTGCTGACCCGGCCCGACGTCGCCATCGTGGGCGCGGGGCCGGTCGGATTGGCGATCGCCTGGCGCTGCGCCACCCGGGGCCTGCGGGTGGCCGTGCACGACCCGGCCCCCGGCTCCGGCGCGTCCCGGGTCGCCGCCGGAATGCTCGCCCCCGTCGCCGAGGCGTACTTCGGGGAACGGGAACTGACCGGGCTGCTCACCGCGTCCGCCGCCCGCTGGTCGGGCTTCGCCGCCGAACTGACCGAAGCCACCGGAACGGAGTTCGGCTACCGCACCGACGGCACCCTCGTCGTCGGGCTGACCGGGGACGACCTGGCCGAGGCACGCCGGCTCTGGTCGTACCAGCAGGGGTTGGGGCTGCCGATCAGCGCGCTGCGCCCGTCGCAGCTACGGGAGCGCGAACCGGCGCTGACCCCCCGGCTGCGCGGCGGGGCGGTCGCCCCCGGCGACCACCAGGTCGACCCGCGCCGGCTGGTCGACGCGCTACGGGTCGCCGCCGGACGGGCCGGCGCGACCCTGCTGCCCGGCGCGGTGACCCGACTGGCCGAGGTGGACGCGCCGGTCGTCGTGGTCGCCGCCGGCTGCGGCGCCGCCGCGCTGACCGGGCTACCGGTCCGCCCGGTCAAGGGCCAGGTGCTGCGGCTGCGCGCGCCCGACCACCGCCCGCCCGGCTTCCGGCACGTCATCCGGGGGTACGCCGACGGCGAGTCGGTCTACCTCGTCCCCCGTGACGACGGCGAGGTGGTGCTCGGGGCGACCGTCGAGGAACGCACCGACACCGAGGTGACCACCGGGGCGGTGCTGCGGCTGCTCCGGGCCGCCGTCGACCTCGTCCCCGAACTCGCCGAGTACGCGCTGACCGAGGCGACCGCCGGGCTGCGCCCCGGCACCCCGGACAACGCGCCGATCCTCGGCCCGCTGCCCGGCCGGCCCGGCGTGCTCGCCGCCACCGGCCACCACCGGCACGGCATCGTGCTCACCCCGGTCACCGCCGACCTGATCACCGACCTGATCGTCACCGGTCAGCCGGACCCCCTGCTCACCCCCTTCACCGCCGACCGGTTCCACTGAGGAGGAAGACGTGCGACTGATCGTCAACGGCGTCGGACGCGAGCTGGCCGGCGGCACGACCGTCGCGGACCTGGTCGCCACGGTCACCGGGCAGCGGCGCGGCCTCGCCGTCGCGGTCAACGGCGAGGTGGTCCCCCGGGGCGGCTGGCCGGCGACCGAGCTGCGCGACGGCGACCGGGTCGAGGTGCTCAGCGCCGCCCAGGGCGGGTGACCCGGATGCCCCTCACCATCGCCGGACGGACCTTCACCTCCCGGCTCATCCTCGGCACCGGCGGCGCGGCCAACCTGCACGTGCTGGAGCAGGCGATCCGGGCCTCCGGCACCGGACTGGTCACCCTCGCCCTGCGCCGGGTCGACACCGCGCCCGGCACCGCCGGTGGCCTGCTCGACCTGCTCGACCGGTGCGCGGTGCGGCTGCTGCCCAACACCGCCGGCTGCTACACCGCCGCCGAGGCGGTCAAGGTCGCCAGGCTGGCCCGGGAGGCGTTCGACACCGACTGGGTCAAGCTGGAGGTGATCGGCGACGAACGCACCCTGCTCCCGGACGGGGTGGAGCTGCTGCGGGCGGCCGAGGAACTCGTCGCCGACGGGTTCGTCGTGCTGCCGTACACCTCCGACGACCCGGTGCTGGCCCGCCGGCTGGCCGACGTCGGCTGCGCGGCGGTGATGCCGGCCGGTGCGCCGATCGGTTCCGGACTGGGCATCACCAACCCGCACCACATCCGGCTGATCCGGCAGGGCGTCGACGTGCCGGTGATCCTCGACGCCGGGATCGGCACCGCCTCCGACGCGGCGCTCGCCATGGAACTGGGCTGCGACGGGGTGCTGCTGGCCAGCGCCGTCACCCGGGCCGCCGACCCGACGGCGATGGCCACCGCCATGCGGTACGGCGTACGGGCCGGGCGGCTCGCGTACACCGCCGGTCGCATTCCCCGCCGCTTCCACGCCCTCGCCTCCACCCCCGACGACGGAAGACCCGACCTGTGACCCGCCCCGCCGCCCCACCCCTCCTCCGGCCGGACGGGGTGGTGCTGCTGACCGACCGGCTGGTGGCGCGCGGCGACCTCGTCGACGTCGTCGCGGGGGCGGTACGCGGTGGCGTGCGGTGGGTGGTGCTGCGGGAGCGGGACCTGCCCCGCGCCGAGCGGGCCGCGCTCGCCGTCGACCTGCGGGCCGTCCTGGCGCAGGTCGGCGGCACCCTCGTCGTGGCCGGCCCCGACCCGCTGGACGGGGACGCCGTCCACCTGCCCGCCGCCGGGCCGTACCCGCCGCCGGCCGTCGGACTGGTCGGCCGGTCCTGCCACGACGTGGCGGAGCTGGCCCGACTGACCACCGAGGACTACGTGACGCTCTCGCCGGTCTGGACCACCCGCAGCAAACCCGGTTACGGCCCACCGCTGCGCCCGGACGGGCTGCGCGACCTGATCCGACGCAGCCCGGTGCCCGTGCTCGCCCTGGGCGGGATCGAGACACCCGAGCAGGTGACGGCGTGCGTCGAGGCGGGCGCGGTCGGGGTGGCGGTGCTCGGCGCGATCATGCGGGCCGCCGACCCGACCGGGGCCGCGACGACCCTCACCAGCGCCTTCCCCCGCACCCCGAGCACCGATGCGTGCCCCGAGGAGACGACATGACGCCGACGACCGTGCTCACCATCGCCGGATCCGACTCCGGCGGCGGTGCCGGCATCCAGGCCGACCTGAAGGTCTTCGCCGCCCTCGGCGCGTACGGGACCAGCGTGCTGACCGCCGTCACCGCGCAGAACACCCGGGGCGTGGACGCCGTGCTGCCGCTGCCGCCGCGCACCGTCACCGAACAGCTCGACAGCGTGCTCGGCGACTTCGCGGTCCGGGCGGTGAAGACCGGGATGCTCGGCACCCCGGCGGTCGCCGACGCGGTGGCCGAGGCGGCGAAGGCGGGACGGCTGCCGCACCTCGTCGTCGACCCGGTGCTCGTCGCCACCAGCGGACACCGGCTCGGTGTGGTGGCGGCGGTCGAGCGGCTGCTGCCGTACGCCCGGGTGGCGACGCCGAACTGCGCGGAGGCCGCCGCCCTCACCGGACGCCCGGTGACCACGGTCGAGGAGATGGTCGCGGCGGCGCAGGCCCTGGCGGCCGGCGGCCCGGAGTACGTGGTGGTCACCGGCGGCGACGTCGACGCGGCCGGCGAGTCGGTCGACGTGCTGGCCGGCGGTGCGACGACCACCCTGCTCCGTGCGCCCCGGGTGGACACCCGGCACAGCCACGGCACCGGCTGCTCGTTCTCGGCGGCGATCGCCGTCCGGCTGGCCGCCGGCGACCCGGTGCCGGTCGCGGTCGCCACCGCCAAGGAGTACGTCACCCGCGCGCTGACCGGCGCGCGGGGTTGGGAACTGGGCGCGGGACGCGGCCCGCTGGACCACTTCGGCTGGTCCCGATGACCATCAGGGAGGCTGTCATGCAGGCACGTCGCAAGGTCTACGTCGAGGGGTCCCGGCCGGACGTCCGGGTGCCGTTCGCCGAGGTGGAGCTGGCCGGGGACAACCCGCCGGTCCGCCTCTACGACACCTCCGGCCCCGGCTCGGACCCGGAGGTCGGGCTGCCGCCGCTGCGCGGGCCGTGGATCGCCGAGCGGGGCGACGTCGCCCCGGTCCGGGGTGCCGGCACCCCGCTGGCCGGCGTCGACGCCAGGCGACCCACCCAGCTCTGGTACGCCCGCGCCGGGATGATCACCCCGGAGATGGAGTTCGTGGCGATCCGGGAGGGGCTGCCGCCGGAGCTAGTCCGCGACGAGATCGCCGCCGGCCGGGCGGTGCTGCCGCTCAACGTCAACCACCCCGAGTGCGAGCCGGCGATCATCGGCAGGGCGTTCCTGGTGAAGGTCAACGCCAACATCGGCACCTCGGCGGTGACCTCGTCGGTCGCCGAGGAGGTGGAGAAGCTGACCTGGGCCACCCGGTGGGGCGCGGACACCGTGATGGACCTGTCGACGGGCAAGCGCATCCACGAGACCCGGGAGGCGATCGTCCGCAACTCACCGGTGCCGATCGGCACCGTGCCGATCTACCAGGCGCTGGAGAAGGTGGGCGGCGACCCGGTCAAGCTGAGCTGGGAGGTGTTCCGCGATACCGTCGTCGAGCAGGCCGAGCAGGGCGTCGACTACATGACCGTGCACGCGGGGGTGCTGCTGCCGTACGTGCCGCTGGCCGTCGACCGGGTCACCGGCATCGTCTCCCGGGGCGGTTCGATCATGGCGGCCTGGTGCCTGGCGCACCACGAGGAGAACTTCCTCTACACCAACTTCCGGGAGCTGTGCGCGATCCTCGCCCGCTACGACGTGACGTTCTCCCTCGGCGACGGGCTGCGGCCCGGCTCGATCGCCGACGCCAACGACGAGGCCCAGTTCGCCGAGCTGCGCACCCTCGGCGAGCTGACCCGGATCGCCTGGGAGTACGACGTGCAGGTGATGATCGAGGGGCCCGGTCACGTGCCCATGCACAAGATCAAGGAGAACGTGGACCTCCAGCAGGAGTGGTGCCACGAGGCCCCGTTCTACACCCTCGGCCCGCTGACCACCGACATCGCCCCCGCGTACGACCACATCACCTCGGCGATCGGGGCTGCGATGATCGGCATGTACGGCACCGCGATGCTGTGTTACGTCACCCCGAAGGAGCACCTCGGCCTGCCCGACCGGGACGACGTGAAGGCCGGCGTGATCGCCTACAAGATCGCGGCGCACGCGGCCGACCTGGCCAAGGGGCACCCCGGCGCGCAGGCCTGGGACGACGCGCTGTCCAAGGCGCGGTTCGAGTTCCGCTGGGAAGACCAGTTCAACCTGTCGCTGGACCCGGAGACCGCGCGGTCCTACCACGACGCGACCCTGCCGGCGGAGCCGGCGAAGACCGCCCACTTCTGCTCCATGTGCGGCCCGAAGTTCTGTTCCATGAAGATCACCCAGGAGCTGAAGGAGTACGCCGCCCAGGGCATGCAGGCCAAGTCGGCGGAGTTCCGTTCCACCGGCAACCGCGTCTACCTCCCCCTCGCCTGACCGGTTCTGCCCCGGTGATCAAGAGGTTCGCGTCAGTTTCCGCGCGGCGGATGACGCAAAGCTCTTGATCACCGCGCCCCACCGACCGCCCGCCGTCTTGCCCGCTTCGTCCCGATTGTTGTCTGGTGATCAAGAGGTTTGCGTCAGGTTTTGCCGGGCGGGATGACGCAAACCTCTTGATCAACCGATGCAGACCGGGGGCAGGGCGGGGGTGGGGAGGGGCGGGTGGGGAGGGGTGGGTGGGGGGCGGGTGGGGGTTAGTCGCGGTGGTGGCGGCCGCTGGTGCGCAGTGAGCGTCGGCCGCTGTCCCGGTCCGGTTCGTTGTCGGCCAGGGGCTTGCCCAGGCCGGTGACCCAGTCGACGTACTCGTCGTCGGGCGTCGCCGACTTCGGGTCGGCTTCGTCCGCCGGGGCGTCCTGCGGGGAGCGGTTACGCCGGAACAGTCCCCGTCGGCCCTTGGCCCTGCCGGTCTGCTCCGGCGTGCTGCCGTCCTCCGGAGCGGGGTCGGCCTGGTCGGGTTCGACGGGTGGCCCGTCCACCGGTGCGGTGCCGGGGGACCCGTCCGGCTCCCAGCGGAGACTGACGGGCTTCGGGGCGTCCGTCTGCCCGGTGTCGCCCGGTTCGGGAAACGGCAGGGCTGCCCGGGTCGGTGCGGGTCGGTGGGTATCGGCCGGGCCACCCGTACCGCCGGGGGCCGGCAGGTGGTGACGAGGGCGGGGGGTGCCCTCGACGCCACCCGGCGCGACGTGCCGTACGCCGGCCACCGGCACGTCGACGCCCTCCGGCGCGACCCGGTCGGCACCACCCCGCCCGGGGGCCTCCGGTGCCGTCGTGCCGACCGGGGCGATGGCGTCGGCATCCGGTGTCGCGGTGCCGGTCGGGCCGATGCCGGTCGGGCCGGTGCCGGTCGGCCGGTCGTCCCCGCTGCCACCAGCCCCGGCATCGGGCGAGGGCCCGGGTGGACCGGCGGGGACCACACCGGTGCCGGTCGCGGTGGACCGGGCACGGCTGGCCCGCTTCGCCCGGGGCTTGGGTGTGGCGACGGGCCCGTCCCCGGTGGCCGGACCGGTGTCCGCCGCCTGGTCCACCCCGACCTCGCTGCCGGTCTGCTCGGCCGGTGCCGTCTTCCGCTGTCCCGAACGGCTTCGCGGCGACCCGGCCCGGCCCGATCCTGCCCCGGCGGGCGACGCCGCACCCGGCGTGTCCCCGGCTGGCCCGGTCGGAGCCGGCCCGGTCGGAGCCGGCCCGGTCGGAGCCGGCCCGGTCGGAGCCGGCCCGGTCGGAGCCGGCTCGGTCGGGGTCGAGCCGGGCAGGACGGCCCCGGTCGGGGACGGGGTGGTGCGGGGGGCGTGCCGGTCGGCGACCGTGGCGGCGGGGTCAGGCCAGTCCCAGTGGGCCGGGTGACGACCGGTGCCCGGCACGTCGGGCGACGGCCACCCCGGACCGGTGCCGGCCTCCGGTCGGGCGGCGGCACGGGAGCGGGCGGTGTCCGGCTGCTCGCGGTGGAGGGAACCCGCGGTGGCGCTCAGGTCCACGGTGACCGGCTCGTCCGCGCCGCGGTCGGCCGGGCCCGTGCCGGCCGGGCCCGTGCCGGCCTGGTCGGGGCCGGTCAGGGTGGCCCGGTCCGGTCCGGAGCCGGCTGTGGCGGTGCGGGTCGGGTCGGACACGGCCGGCAGCGGGGCGAGGATGTCGGTCGGCTCGATCGCCGCCCCGCCGTCGCGGCGGGCGGCGCGGGCGGGCAGCAGCGGCCAGCGTGCCAGGGTGGCGGCGGCCGAGCCGAGCGCGCCGGTGACGACCGCGATCACCGCACCGTAGTACGGGGCGAGCTGGTACCGGTCCACCTGGTCACCCGGCCCGGCGGTCAGGTAGGCGAAGGCGAGCAGCACCGGCCCGGCGACTCCGGTCGCCCCGCCGGTCAGCGGGGGGTGTCCCCGCCGCCGGGCCACCCCGCCGGTCACCGCGCCGGCCACCAGCGCGATTACGGGCAGCAGCAGCATCGCCAGCCGCTGTGCCCGGTCCGGCCCGAGCCAGGAGGGTTCCAGCACCCCCAGGCGTACGGTGCGCAGCGGCTCGCTGGACAGCACCGCCGATGCGACCGACAGGAGCGCGACCAGCCAGATCGTCCCGCCCAGCAGGGCGACGTTCCAGCCCAGCGGGGGGCGTAGCAGGACGGCCGAGGCGGCTCCCGCGCCGACCACCGCCCCGGCGACCGCGCAGATGCCGACCGCCCAGACCGGGTCGACGGCGTTCAGGTCGGCGGCCCGTGCGGGCTGCATGCAGAGCGGGGCGACGACCAGCGCGCCGAGCGCGGCGACACCGGAGATCGCGAGCTGGACGGGGGTGCCCTCCGGTAGACCCTCGCGCCGGGCGAGCCGGCCGGTGAGGACCGCGCCGACCACGGCGGCGGTCACCGCGAACCAGCCGACCCAGGCGAGCTGGGCCGGCCAGCGGTTGACGTCGGTGAAGTCGCCGGTGAGTCGGACGATGCCGAAGCCGTACGCGATGCCGAGTTGGCCGGCCCCGGCCAACATGCTCACCCCGAGTGCGGTGAGCAGCAGTTTGCCCCACGTCCGAAAGGCCATGTGGCGCACGTTACGGCCCGGTGCGCCCGATCGCCACTGCGGCGCGGCGCGGCCGTGACGACCTGTTACCCAAGCTCTACCAGCGACTACTTCAACTCGACCAGGCGGGCCAGATAGGTCGTGTCCCCGACGTTGGTGAGCATGTGGACGGCGCCCGGGTCCCGGTAGACCACCCCGCCGGTGGGTTCGTCGGCGTCGATCCGGGTGCCGTCGATCGTCTGCACCACGTTCTTCGCGCCCTCGATCGCCACCACCAGGTACGGGTGGTCGTGCCGGTGCAGCGGCTGCCGCTCGCCCGGGGCCAGCCGGATGTGCCAGACCCGCACCCGGTCGTTCTCGAAGACGATCTCCTGGCCGACCGGGCCGAGTTCGAGGTCGTGCGTCACGTCGGTCATCGGGTTCCGTCCAGCTGGGGGAGCACCTCGGCGGCGATGAGCTCCAGGTGGTCGAGGTCGTCGAGTTCGATCAGTCGCAGGTGCACCCGGGTGGCGCCGATCGCGGCGAACTCGCCGATCCGGTCGACCAGTTGGGTGGGGGAGCCGACCACCGGGTCCTCCGGCGGCAGGGCGCTCTTGACGTGCAGCGGCGCGGCCCGGCGGTGGGCCTCGGCGTCGGTACGCCCGATCGCCACCACGATCCCGGCGGAGAGCACCAGCGGCGCCCGCCCCGACTCGGCCCGGCCGGCCCGGTCGCAGGCTTCCCGTACCCGGTCGTACGCCTCGGCGGTCTCCTCGACCGACGTGAACGGCATGTTGAACTCGTCGGCGTACCGGGCGGCGAGGTCGGGGGTGCGCTTCGGTCCCCGGCCGCCGACGATGACCGGTGGGCCGGGCTGCTGGACCGGCTTGGGCAGGGCCGGGGCGTCGACGAGCCGGTAGTGCTCACCGGCCCAGTTGTACGTCTCGCCGACCGGGGTGCGCCACAGCCCGGTGACGATCTCCAACTGCTCGGCGAGCCGGTCGAAGCGTTCGCCGACGCCGGGGAAGGGGATGCCGTAGGCGGTGTGTTCCCGCTCGAACCAGCCGGCGCCGATGCCCAGCTCGACCCGTCCGCCGCTCATCTGGTCGACCTGGGCGACCATCAAGGCCAGCGGGCCGGGCAGCCGGAACGTGGCCGAGGTGACCAGGGTGCCGAGCCGGATGCGGGAGGTCTCGCGGGCGAGCGCGGCCAGGGTCAGCCAGGCGTCGGTGGGGCCGGGCAGTCCGGGTTCGTCGCCCATCGCCCGGTAGTGGTCGGCCCGGAGGAACCCGTCGAAGCCGCCGGCCTCGCAGAGCTGGGCGAACCGGAGCTGATCGTCGTAGCTGGCACCCCGGTGGGGTTCGGTGAAGACGGCCACCCGCACGGTCATCGTCCCTCCGCCCCGGCTGTCGCCGGCAGGTCCCGTTCCATCAGCAGTTCGTGCAGGTCGGCGCTGACCCGGGCGACGTCGGCCAGGTGCGCGTTGCGGCCGAGGGTACGGGGCCGGGGGATGTCCACGTCGACGATCTTGCGGATCCGGCCGGGGCGGGGGCTGAGCACGACCACCCGGTCGGCCAGCAGCACCGCCTCGTCGATGGAGTGGGTGACGAAGACGACTGTCGCGCCGGTCTCCATGTGCACCCGTTGCAGTTCCCCGGAGAGTTCCTCGCGGGTCAGCGCGTCCAGGGCGGAGAAGGGTTCGTCCATCAGCATCACCCGGGGCTCGCCGATCAGCGACCGGCACAGCGACACCCGCTGCTGCATGCCGCCGGACAGTTCGTGCGGCAGCCGCTTCTCGAAGCCGGCCAGGCCGGAGAGTTCCAGCAGTTGGCGGGCGCGGTCGCGGTGCTTGGCGCGGCTCCAGCCGAAGATCTCGGCCGGCAGCAGCACGTTGTCGAGCACGGTGCGCCAGGGGAGCAGGGCCGGCTTCTGGAAGAGCATCGCGACGTCCCGGCGGGGCCTGGTGATCCGGCTGCCGGCTACAGTGATCTCGCCACCGCTGACCGGCAGCAGCCCGGCGATCATCCGGAGCAGGGTCGACTTGCCACATCCGGAGCGGCCGAGCACGGCGACGAACTCGCCCTCGGCCACGTCGAGGTTGATCCCGCGCAACGCCTCGACCCGCCCGGAACGGCCGTCGAACGTACGCGACACATCGGACAGTCGGATCATCGCCGTCGGTCTCCCCTGATTCGGCGGTCAGGAATCCGACAAGGATATCCCCAGCGTGCTGGCCGCTCACTGTCCGGGGTGGAACGCAGTTGTTTCCGTTCCGCAACCCGATCCGCCTGGTGTGGTGACGGTAAGTGTCTCGTACTCTGTGCCAGCGAAGAGTCCCTTCACGACGGCGGCTCGGTGCCCCCTCACGCCGTGCCGCCGACCGACAACCCCCTCCGGGTACACCGCCCGGTCGGAAAGGACATGGTGCACAGATGACAAGGCTGACCCGCACGGTCGCCGCGGCCACCCTGGCCACCGCCCTCGCCCTGGTCTCCGCCTGCAGTGGCGGGTCAGACTCGGCGGACGCAGCAAAGACCGGCGACGGCTCGTCGCTGGAGAAGGTGACCTACCTCACCTCGTTCGGCAACTTCGGTCGTGACTCCTACGCCTGGGTGGCGAAGGACAAGGGCTTCTTCAAGGAGGCCGGCTTCGACGTGGAGATCAAGCCCGGTCAGGGCACCGGCGCGGTCATCCAGACCATCGTCGGCGGCCAGGCCGACTTCGGCCCGATCGACCTGACCGGTGGCCTGCTCCAGGTCGGCAACGGGCAGGCCAAGGACTTCGTGGCGGTGGCCGCGATCCAGCAGCGCACCATGGCCGCCATCGTCTCGGTCGAGGGCAAGAACATCGCCACGCCGAAGGACCTGGAGGGCAAGAAGCTCGCGGACACCCCCGGCTCCGTCGTGCGCAACCTCTTCCCGACCTACGCCCGGATGGCCGGGGTGGACTACACCAAGGTCACCTGGGTCAACGACCAGGCGCAGAACCTGATGGGCACGCTGGCCTCCGGCCAGGTGGACGGCATCGGCCAGTTCGTCGTCGGCCAGCCGACCGTCGAGGCGGTCACCAAGAAGAAGCCCGTCGTGCTGCCGTACAGCAACGTGATGCAGGACCTCTACGGCAACGCGCTGATCACCTCCAGCAAGATGGCCAAGGAGAACCCGGAGAAGGTGAAGAAGTTCACCGCCGCCCTGCTCAAGGGCCTGGAGTACGCCCTGGCCAACCCGCAGGAGGCGGCCACGATCCTGAAGAAGAACGTGGACGCCACCAACCCGGCCGCCGCCGCGGCCGAGTTGCAGCTGATGGCCGGCTACGTCCGCTCCAGCAACTCCGGCACCGCCATCGGCACCCTGGACAGCGACCGGGTCGCCAAGAGCATCGCCATCCTCCAGGGCGCCGGCGCGCTCAAGTCGAACATCACGCCGGACCAGATCATCAACTTCGACCTCGTACCGAAGGCCTGACCGACACCGACGGTGCCACGGGGGTGCGACCCAGCGGTTCGACCGGTGGGTCGCACCCCCGTCGTGTGCCGGCCAGCGTGCCGGCAGGAGAGGAGGACCCTGTGACGGAGTCGATCCGGACCCGTCCCGTACCCGGGTCGGCCGGACCGCCGAGCGCCGTGCCGACCGTTCCCCCGACGCCCGGCCGGTCACCCTGGTCCCGGATACGCCCCGCGACGGTCGGCCTGCCGCTGCTCGGTCTGGTGGTCACGGTGGCCGTCTGGTGGGTGGTCACCTCCGGGTTGCACCTGGTGCACCCGGCGTCCCTGCCGCCGCCGCAGGCGGTCGGGTCGTCGTTGACCTCCTCGGCGGACGTGCTCCTCCCGGCGCTGGGCACGACCACCCTGATGACGGTGCTCGGCTTCCTGCTGTCGGCGGTCGCCGGGGTGCTGATCGGGATGGCGCTGGCCGCCTCCCGGCGGGCCGAGCGGATGTTCGCCCCGCTGCTGGTGGCGATCAACGCGGTCCCGAAGATCGCGCTGGGGCCGCTGCTGGTGGTCTCGGTCGGCTGGGGGACCAAGCCGATCCTGACCATGGTGTTCCTGCTCTGCTTCTTCCCGATCGTGCTCTCCACCGCCACCGGGTTGACCACCACCCCGGCCGACCTGGCCGAGCTGGCCCGGTCGCTGAACGCCTCCTGGTGGCAGTCGTTCCGCAAGGTCCGGTTCCCGGCCGCGCTGCCGCAGATCTTCGTCGGGCTGAAGGTGGCGATGCCGCTGGCCGCGATCGGCGCGGTGATCGGGGAGTTCTACTCCGACAAACCGGGGCTGGGCTACCAGATCCTCCAGTACAACGGCGTCGGCGACACGGCGACCGCGTGGGCGGCGATCGTGTTGATCGCCGCCATGAGCATCCTGCTCTACTCGGCGTTGTCCCTGGTGGAGCGGCTGGCCCTGCCCTGGGTCCGGGCCACCACCTCGGCCCGCTGACCCGTCCCGGACGACCCTCGACGCCACTGACGGGCCGACCCCACCCGGGGACCGGCCCGTCAGTGCGCGGTCGTCAGCCCGCCAGCCGCCACCGGCCGCCGCGCGCGACCAGCGTGGTCAACGCCTGCGGCATCAGGCCGGAGTGGTTGTCCGGGGTCATCCGGATCGGCCCGGACAGGCCGTCGAGCTGGGACGTCTCCAGCACGTCGCGCAGGCCGTCCCGGTCGACCCTGCCGTCGGAGCCGCCGGAGCGCAGCGCCGAGTCGGCGATGAGCTGTACGGCGTCGGCGGCGAACGACGACAGCCCGTTGTAGCCACCGAACCGGGCGGTGTAGTCCTGGAACCACTGCCGACGGGCGGCCTTGGCCGGGGTGGTGGCGATGACGTCGTCGATCACCATGGTCTGCGTGAAGATCAACGTGGCCCGTTCGGTGGCCCGGCCGGAACCGCCCAGGAACAGGTCGCCGGCCGCGGCGGCGTCGAAGAAGAGCGACCCGCCGTAGCCGGACTGGTCGGCGGCGGTGGCGGCGAGGGTGGCCTGCTCCGGCGGGGTCCAGATGATCAGGGCGGCGGGGTCGCGGTTGGTCAGCCGGCGCACCGGTGCGGCCAGTTCGGTGTCGGTGGTGCGGATCGCCTCGGCGCGTACCCGCTTGATGGTGGTCTTGCCGAACTCGGCGTCCAGTGCGGTCAGGCCCTCACGCCCGTAGTCGTCGTCGCTGTGCAGGACGCCTACCTCGGTGATCCCGCGCCGCCGTAGTTCGGCGGTGAGCGCGGCGGCGCTGTCGGCCGCGTTCGGCGCGAGCTTGAACACGTACCGGCGTTCGGGGACCGGGTTGGCGACCGCACCGGACGGGGCGAGCGCGATGGTCGGGATCTTCCGCTCGTTGATGGTGCGCACGGCGTCGACGGCGCACTGGTTGCAACCGCCCATGATGATGGCGTTGACCGTGGCGTCGTTGCTGAAGTCGCCGATGTTGCGCAGCGACTCGGCGGCGTCGGAGCGGTTGTCCTTGACCACCAGCCTGATCTTCCGGTCGCCCAGGGCGCCGGACGCGTTCAACTGGTCGACCTTCAGTTCCAGGGCGCGCTGGTACGCCTTGCCGACCGGTGCGGCGACACCGGAGAGTTCGAGATCGGCGGCGATGGTGATCGGGCTGCTGTCCTTCTCTGCCGCGCCGAACGAGCAGCCGGTGAGCGTGGCGGCCAGCACGGCCGATGCGAGCGCCACGATGGTCGCGGAGCGGATGGGGCTCAACTCAGTCCTCCAGGTGCGGCGCGGGCGGGGCCCGGTCACCGCCGCTAGTCCGTCCTCAGTGGAGAAACGGGATTGTGTGCCGTACGGTGTGCGCGAAAGCCTGCAAAACCTTGCCAATGCGGGGGCGTGCGGTCAAGCGCGATGCTGACGGCGGTTTCGGGACGCGAATCTCACATTGTGGGGACATCAGATATTTACCCATGCTCACTCATCAGAGGCGAACGAACACTCTGGAGTGACATGCCCTGTTCAGGGGTGGCCTGCTCAGCAGGGAAAATGGTGACCAGACCACTGGTCGCCCGATTCCTGTCCGAACGCGGCTTCCCAAACAGGATCTTCTCTGATGAAATCGCGGCCGTGCCGCGCATGGCGCTGTCCGTCGCACCAGGCGCGGGTCGGCGGGTCAGGCGTGTGGAAGATACGACGGAGGCGATGTCGTGAGCACCGGACCGACGACCCTGCCCGAGCCAGGCGAAAACGCCGGACCCGACCGGGAGCGCCGACTGCCCCGGTTGCGGGATGCGCGCATTCGTTCCAAGCTCGCCCTCATTCTGGTCGTACCGGTCGCCGCGGTCATCGCGTTGGCAACAATCCGACTTGTTTCCACTACCGAGGGTGCTGTCGACGCGACCCAGATCCGGTCGCTGACCGCACTGTCCATCGACGTCTCCGCGCTGACGCAGGATCTGCACAAGGAACGGATGGCGGCCGCCGCCTACCTGGCGAACCCGCAGCTGCGCCCGGACGACTACAACCTGCGGGTGCGGGCCACCGGCGAGCGGATCAACGAGTACCGGGCCGAGCGGGCCGACCTCGGCGAGGTCCCGTCCGCCGTACGGGACCGGCTCAAGGTGATCGACGACCACCTGCGCACGCTCGACGCCACCCGGCAGGAGGTGCTCGACCGCCGGCAGATGCCGGTCGCCGAGGCCACCCTGCGGTACGGCGTGATCCTCACCGACCTGGTCTCGTACGGCGACACCCTGGCCCAGTTGCCCGGCCAGGAGAGCCTCGCGGACGCCCGCCGCGCGGTGGCCGCGTTCAGCCGGGCCAAGTCGTCCGTCGCCGAGGAGGAGGCGGTCGCCTACACCGCGCTGGTCGGCGGACGCCTCGACGAGGAGCAGTTCTCCTCCTTCGTGGCGACCCTGACCAGCCAGCAGGAGGCGCTGCTCGGCTTCTCCCTCGCCGCCGACCCCACCCAGCGCGCACTCGTCAACAGCGCGGTCTCCGGTGACGCCGTCGGCCTCGCCGACCGGGTGGCCGCCGACATCACCCGCTCGGTCGGTCAGCGCAGCCCGGTCAGCGCCGGTGACGCCAGCGCCGCGATCGGCGCGGTCAACGACCTGATGCGGTGGACCGAGATCCAGCTCCAGGACACCCTGCTCGCCCGCTCCGAGCAGGCCCGCAGCGACGTCATCCAGCAGGCCGTCATCGAAACGGTGCTGGTGCTGCTCACCCTCATCGTGGCGATCACCCTCGCGGTGGTGCTGGCCCGCTCGCTCAACCACTCGCTGCGCCGGCTGCGGGAGGGCGCGCTCTCGGTGGCGAACCACGACCTGCCGGACGCGGTCAAGCGGCTGCAGAACATGGGCAGCGTCGGCGACGGCGGGGTCGACGAGATCGTCCGCCAGGTACGGGACCCGATCCGGTTGACCAACCGGGACGAGGTCGGCCAGGTGGCCCTGGCGTTCAACGTCGTGCACCGGGAGGCCGTCCGGGTCGCCGCCGAGCAGGCGGCGCTGCGGACCAGCGTCTCGGCGATGTTCCTCAACCTGGCCCGACGCAGTCAGACCCTGGTCGACCGGATGATCGGCGAACTGGACGCGATCGAGCGCGGCGAGGAGGACCCGAAGCGGCTCGCCCAGCTCTTCGAGCTGGACCACCTCGCCACCCGGATGCGCCGCAACGACGAGAACCTGCTGGTCCTGGCCGGTGCCGACTCGGCCGTGCCGCGCCGCGACGACGCGCTGCTGGTCGACGTGCTGCGCGCCGCCCAGTCCGAGGTGGAGCTGTACAACCGGATCGAGTTCGGCACCGTCGACACCGACATCTCGGTCGCCGCCCATGCCGTCAACGACGTGGTACGGCTCGTCGCCGAGCTGCTGGACAACGCCACCCGCTTCTCGCCGCCCACCACCACGGTGGTCGCCGACGGCCGGCGCATCCGCGACTACGTGCTGATCCAGATCGAGGACCGCGGTCTCGGCCTCACCGACGAGCAGCTCGAATCGCTCAACCGCCGCCTCGCCGCCCCGCCGACGGTGGACGTGGCCGCCTTCCGGCTCATGGGTCTCGCCGTGGTCAGCCGGCTCGCCAGCCGGTACAGCATCCGGGTGGAGCTGCGCCGCAACGTCGAGGGCGGCACCGTCGCCCAGGTGACGCTGCCCAACGCCACCGTGGTGCTTCCCGCCCACCGGGGTCGGGACCAGGCGATCAGCCGGCCCCGTCAGCCGCTGGCGGTCGAGCAGCCGCCCGCCTCCGCCGGGATCGGCGGTGCCCTCAACGGGGCCCGCAGCGCGTCGGCGACCCTGACCGACCAGTGGCGCAACACCCCGCCGGCCCCGGCACCCTGGCAGCCGCCGGTGGACGCCCGGGACACCGCCCCCGCCGTGCAGTTCGGCGGGCCGGTCTCCGCCCCGCCGTTCGCCCCGGCCTCCACCCCGGCGACCGCCGACTCCGGATTCAACGCGTTCTCGGCCGGCAGCCCCACGGTGGCGAACCCGACCATCGACCCGCTGCCACGGCGGGCCGCGCCGGGCGAGCCCGCCCCGGTGCTGCCGACCGGCCCGGTCGCCGGTGCCGCACCGCACCCGACCGAGTCCTACGGCGCGGGGGCCATGCCGTACGCGGGGGCACCGGCCGCGACCCCGTACGCGGGGGCACCGGCCGCGACCCCGTACGCGGGGGCACCGGCGGCGACCCCGTACGCGGGAGCACCGGCGGCGACCCCGTTCGCCCCGGCCGCCGCCGCGTCGTTCGCCCCGGCCGCCCCGCCGGCCGCGTACGCCGCCCCCGCCGCACAGCCGTACACCGCGCCGGCCACCTCGTACGCCCCGCCGGCCCCGTCGACGCCGGTGGTGGCCCGCCCGGACCGGCCGGCCGACTCGCCGATCTTCCGGGAGATGGAGGCGGTGTGGTTCCGGTCCCACGGGGACGACGCCACCGCGATCTTCACCCGGCCCCGGTTCGACGAGGAGCCGCCGGCCGCCCCGGCCCGCCCGAACGGCGCGACCACGCCGGCGCGCCCGCCGCTGCCCACCCGGGTGCCGACCGCACCGACCGCCGCCGGCACGCCGACCGTGACGCCCGCCGCCCCGGAAGCGCCGGCCGCGCCCGGTCCGGTGCCGCCCGCCGCGACCGGTCCGGTGCCGCCGGCCGCCACCGCGTCGCCGACACACGGCACACCTCCGCCGGCCGCCCCCGAGGCACCGGCGACCCCCCCGGCCACCGACGCCGACGCGTGGCGGACGGCGGCCGACGAGGGCTGGACCAGGGCCAGCCAGGCGGCCGAACCGGCCAACGCCGGCACCACCCGGTCCGGCCTGCCCAAGCGGGTGCCCCAGGCGCAGCTCGTGCCCGGCGGGATCGAGCCGAAGAGCGGCCGGGACCGCAGCCGCCGTACCCCCGACGAAGTACGCGGCCTGCTCTCGGCCTACCACCGCGGTGTCCAGCGCGGTCGCACGGCGGGCGCGGACCTCAACAGCACCTCGACCAAGGAGACGAACCGATGAACAGGCCAGCTGCCATGCAGGACATGGGTTGGCTGCTCACCAACTTCGCCGACAGCGTGGCGGGTATCGCCCACGTGGTGGCGGTGTCCGCGGACGGGCTGCTGCTCGCCTCCTCGCGGGACCTGCCCGCCGACCGGGCCGACCAGCTCGCGGCGATCACCTCCGGCGTGGTGAGTCTGACCGAGGGTGCCGCCCGGATGTTCAGCGCTGGCGGGGTGCTGCAGACAGTGATCGAGATGGACAGCGGCTACCTGTTCCTGATGTCGATCAGCGACGGCTCGTCCATGGCGGTGCTCGCCGCCCGCAGCTGTGACGTGGGTCAGGTCGGCTACGAGATGGCGCTGCTGGTCGAGCGGGTGGGCGCGGCGCTGGTGCCGCTGCCGCGGGACGCCGTGCGCTCGTAGCCACGGCGGGGCCGGGCGCGACCGCGTCCGGCCCGAGTGACGAAGCATCCGGGCCCGGACCCGGGCGGGAGGAGGTGATCGAGGGATGGACCCCCGGCGGGACCCACGTGGAGCGCTGGTACGTCCGTACGCGGTCACCCGGGGCCGCACCGAACCGAGCCGGGACATCGCGCTGGAGGCGGTGCTCAGCTCCAACGCGACCCAGGTGGCCGAGTCCCGCTTCGCCGGGCACGACAAATACCGCATCGCCACCGTCTGCGAGGGACGGGCGCAGTCGCTGGCGGAGATCGCCGCGTACACCCGGATGCCGCTGGGCGTCACCCGGGTGCTGGTCGCCGACCTGGTCGCCGACGGTCTGCTCACGCTACACACTGCCGCTCCCGCCGAGGGGTTCGAGGAGCGAATGGAAATCCTTGGAAGGGTGCTAAGTGGACTTCGCAGGCTATGACCCCGCCGGGTCGCGCCAGAGCCGGGGAATCGTCTCCGCGAAGATCGTGGTCGCGGGCGGCTTCGGCGTGGGCAAGACGACCCTGGTCGGGGCGATCTCCGAGATCACGCCGCTGACCACAGAGGCGCTGATGACCGCCGCCGGTGTCGGCATCGACGACCCGTCGAAGGTGCCCGGCAAGGAGACCACCACGGTCGCCATGGACTTCGGCCGGATCACCATGGCGCAGGACCTGATCCTGTACCTGTTCGGCACCCCCGGCCAGACCCGGTTCTGGTTCATGTGGGACGAGATCATCCGGGGTGCGGTGGGTGCCGCCGTCCTGGTGGACACCCGCCGGATCACCGACGCCTTCGCCCCGCTGGACTACTTCGAGAACCGCAACCTGCCGTACGTGGTGGCGCTGAACCGGTTCGACGGCGCGGACCTGTACGAGCCGGAGGAGGTCCGGGAGGCGCTGGCCATCTCGGCGGACGTGCCGCTGGTGATGTGCGACGCCCGGGACCGCGAGTCGGTCAAGCAGGTGCTGGTGACGGTGGTGGAACACGCCATGATCCGGCTCCAGGCCGAGCACGGACGGGGTTTCCCCACCCCGGTGGGCTGAGCCCGACCCGGCCCGCCCCGCCGCGTGACGGTGGGGCGGGCAACCGGATCACTCCACCCGGAGCCGGTAGCCGCGCTTGACCACGGTCTGCACCACCCGGGGTGCGCGCAGTCCCACCCGCAGCCGGGCGACCGCCATCTCCACCGCGTGCTCGTCGGCCCCCCGGGGCAGCGTGCGCAGCAGTTCCGTCCGGGACAGCACCCGGCCGGGCCGGGTGGCCAGGGCCCGCAGCACCGCCATCGGGGCGGGGGCCAGCGGACGCAGTTCCCCGTCGATGACGGCGGCGTGCCCGCGCAGGGTCAGCAGGTGCCCGGCCGCCTTCACGGTGACGGTACGGCGGGGCAGCTCGTCCACGATGGTGCGGACCAGCGCGCCGAGCCGGGCGCGGCTCGGCGCGCTGACCGGCACCCCCCGCCGGACCAGGGGTTCGGCGGTCACCGCGCCGACACAGCTGACCAGGACGTCCCCGCGCAACGCGGCAAGCACCGTCTCGGTCCGGTCCCCGGCGGCCCGCAGCAGCGCCTCCGCCGCCGGGGCGGAGGTGAAGGTGACGGCGTCGACCAGGCGGCCGGCGACCAGGTCGATCAGCCGGTGCAGCGGGGCCGGGTCGGTCGGTGGGGCCCACCGGTAGACGGGCACCTCGATCACGGTGGCGCCGGCGGCCTCCAGTGCCTCGGTGCACTCCGGCTGCCGGTCGCCGTGCAGTTGCATGGCGATCACCTGCCCGGCCACGCCGCGCCGGCACAGGTGCTCCACCACCTCCTCGCAGCTCTCCGAGGCCGGCGACCACTGGTCGTGCAGGCCGGCGGCGCGGATCGCCCCCCGCGCCTTGGGGCCCCGGGCCACCACGTAGGCCCGGGACAGCACGCTCTTCAGCGGCTCGGCCAACCCCCAGCCCTCGGCCGCCTCCAGCCAGCCGCGCATGCCGATGCCGGTGTTGGCCATCAGCACGTCCGGCGGGCGGTCCAGGCAGGCCCGGGTGGCGTCCCGCAGGTCGGTGTCGTCGGCCAGCGGCACGATCCGCAGGGCCGGGGCGAGCACCACCCGGGCACCGCGCCGTTCCAGCAACGCGGCCAGTTCGTCGCGTCGCCGGTCGGCGGTCACCCCGATGGTGAAGCCGGCCAGTTCGTCCCGCATCACTCCTCCTGTCGCAGCCGCACCTCGACCAGGCCGTCCCGGCAGCGGACGTCGTACCGGGGCAGGGTCACCCCGGGCAGGTCCAGGCAGAGCCCGGTTCGCAGGTCGTACACCTGCTTGTGCAGGGGGGAGGCGACGGTGGGCACCCCGCCCCGGCTGCCGACGATGCCCCGCGACATCACGTATGCGCCGCTGAGCGGGTCGCGATTGTCCACGGCGAACAGTTCGTCGTCGATCCGGAAGATCGCCACCTGGACGCCGTCGACGAGGGCGGCGACGCCCCGTTCGGCCTCCAGCCGGTCCAGCGGGCAGACCGGGGTCCAGTCGACGGTGACGGTGTCGCTCATCGCCGCACCTCCGGCAGGCCGAGGGCGACCGGCTGGCGACGGCGGGCGGGTGCCCCGTCGGGTGGTGCGCTCGCGTCCGGTGGGACGGCGGTGGGTCGGGTGTCGCGCGTCGGCACCGGCTGGCCGCGTTCCACCGCGAAGGTGATCGACGGGTCCGGTACGTCGGGGGCGTTGACGAACGAGGTGAACCGGCGCAGCCGGTCGGGGTCGTCGAGCACGTCGCGCCACTCGTCGGAGTAGGAGGTGACGTGCCGGGCCATCGCCGCGTCGAGTTCGGCGCAGAGCCCGAGCGAGTCGTCGACGATCACCGAGCGCAGGTGTTCGAGGCCGCCGTCCATCGCCTCGATCCAGGCGGAGGTGCGTTGCAGCCGGTCGGCGGTGCGGACGTAGAACATCAGGAACCTGTCGATCAGCGTGATCAGTTCCTCGGTGGTCAGGTCGGTGGCGAACAGGTCGGCGTGCCGGGGCCGGAAGCCGCCGTTGCCGCCGAGGTAGAGGTTCCAGCCGGTGTCGGTGGCGATGATGCCGAAGTCCTTGCTGCGCGCCTCGGCGCACTCCCGGGCGCAGCCGGAGACGGCGGACTTGAGCTTGTGCGGGGCGCGCAGTCCCCGGTAACGCAGTTCCAGCGCGACGGCCAGGCCGACCGAGTCCTGCACCCCGTACCGGCACCAGGTCTCGCCGACGCAGGACTTCACCGTGCGCAGCGCCTTGCCGTACGCGTGGCCGGACTCGAAGCCGGCGTCGACCAGCCGCCGCCAGATCAGCGGGAGCTGCTCGACCCGCGCGCCGAACAGGTCGATGCGCTGCCCGCCGGTGATCTTGGTGTAGAGCTGGAAGTCGCGGGCCACCTCACCGATCACGATCAGCTTGTCCGGGGTGATCTCGCCGCCCGGGATCCGGGGCACCACCGAGTAGCTGCCGTCGCGTTGCAGGTTGGCCAGGAAGTGGTCGTTGGTGTCCTGCAGCGACGCCTGCTCGCCGTCGAGCACGTGCCCGGTGCCCAGCGAGGCGAGGATCGAGGCCACCACCGGCTTGCAGACGTCGCAGCCCCGGCCCCGGCCGTGCTCGGCGACGAGCTGCGAGAACGTCCGGATGCCGCGCACCCGGACGATGTCGAACAGCTCCTGCCGGCTGGCGTCGAAGTGCTCGCAGAGGGCGGTGGACTGCTGCACCCCGGCCGCGTCCAGCAACTGCTTGAGCATCGGCACGCAGGAGCCGCAGCTCGTCCCGGCCCGGGTGCACGCCTTCAACGCCGGCACGTCGCACGCCCCACCGGCGATCGCCGCGTCGATGTCGTCACGGGTCACCGCGTTGCACGAGCAGACCTGCGCCGCGCCGGGCAGCGCGGTCACCCCGCCGCCGCCCTCGCCGGCCGGGGCGAGCAGCGCCAGCGGGGGAGCGGGCAGCGGCCCGCCGACGCTGGCCCGCAGCGTCGGGTAGGCGGTCGCGTCCCCGACCAGCACCCCGCCGAGCAGCGTCCGCGCGTCGTCGGAGAGGACCAGCTTCGCGTACGAGCGGGTGGCCGGGTCGGTGAACGTGACGTCCAGGCAGCCCGGGGTGGTGCCGTGGGCGTCACCGAACGAGGCCACGTCGACGCCGAGCAGCTTGAGTTTCGTGGCGCTGTCCGCGCCGGGGAAGGTGGCCGCGCCACCGAGCAGCCGGTCGGCCACCACCTCTGCCATCGCGTACCCGGGGGCGACCAGACCGTGGCAGGTGCCGTCGACGGCGGCGCACTCGCCGACCGCCCAGATCCGCTCGTCGTCGCTGCGGCAGGCCGCGTCGACCAGCACCCCGCCGCGTGGGCCGAGGGCCAGGCCGGCGGCGCGGGCCAGCTCGTCGCGCGGCCGGATGCCGGCGGCCACCACGACCAGGTCGGCGTCGACCGTGCCGCCGTCGGAGAGGTCCAGGGCGGCGACCGTGCCGGCCGGGCCGGGCCGCAGCGCGGTGGTGCCCACCCCGAGGTGGGTGGTGACGCCCAGCTCCTCGACGTAGCGGCGCAGCATCGCCCCGCCCGCCTCGTCGACCTGCACCGGCATCAGCCGGGGTGCGAACTCCACCACGTGGGTCCGCAGCCCCAGCAGGCGCAGCGCGTTGGCGGCCTCCAGCCCGAGCAGGCCACCGCCGATGACCGCCCCGGTCGACCGGCCCCGGGCGTGCTCCCGGATCGCCTCCAGGTCGTCCAGGGTGCGGTAGACGAAGACGCCGGGCAGGTCGGTGCCGGCCACCGGCGGGACGAACGGGTACGACCCGGTGGCCAGCACCAGCGCGTCGTACGGGTGCTCCCCGGTCGCGGTGGTCACCACCCGCCGGTCCCGGTCGATCCCGGTGACCGGCTCGCCGAGGCGCAGCTCCACCCCCTCGTCGGGGGTGTGCAGGTTCAGTTCCTCGGCGGTGACCCCGTCGAAGAACGCGGACAGTCGGACCCGGTCGTACGCCGGGCGGGATTCTTCGGCGAGCACCGTCACCTGCCAGCGCCGGTCGTGGTCGCGGGCGCGCAGCGCCTCGACGAACCGCTGGCCGACCATGCCGTTGCCGACGACGACCAAACGTCCACCGGTCATCGGGTCACCTCCTCGTGGTGTCATCACGGTCATCGGGTCGTCCCCACCGAGTCCACCTCGGACAGCCAGTCGACGATGCCGCCGACGGCCTGCCGGCAGCCACCGCAGCCGGTTCCGGCCCGGGTCGCGGCGACCACCTCGTCGACCGTCCGGGCGCCGGCCCGCCAGCAGCGGACCAGGGTGCCCTTGTCGACGTCGTTGCACTGGCAGACGGTTGCCGCGTCCGGCATCAGCGCCGGGGACGCGGCGGGTGTCGCGGGGGCGTTGCCGATCGACCGGCCGAGCAGCAGTGCCCGCCGGTCGGCGGGGACCGGGGCACCCCGGTCGAAGAGCTGGACCACCGTGCCGACCGCCGGGTTGTCGCCGAGCAGGATCGCGCCGGTGAGCCGGTCGTGGTGGATGCGTATCCGGGCGTACGTCCCCCGGGCAGGGTCGGCGAAGGTCAGTTCCTCGCCGGGGCCACCGGCCGGGTCGCCCATCGCGGCCAGGTCGATCCCGGCGGCCTTGAGCCGGGTGACCACCGGCCGGGGCCGGTAGCGGGCGGCGGGGTCCTCGCCGGTGAGCAGCCGGGCCACCACCCGGGCCTGCGCCCAGGCGGGCGCGACCAGCCCGGTCGGGCCCTGGCCGGGCGGACGGGCGCAGTCGCCGATCGCCGAGATCGCCTCGTCCGCGGTGCGCAGCCGGTCGTCGACCAGCACCCCCCGGTCGGCGGCCAGCCCGGCGGCGGCGGCCAGGTCGGTGTCGGGGCGGACCCCGCAGGAGAGCACCAGCAGGTCGGCGTGCAGGGCGGTGCCGTCGGCCAGGTCGAGCCGGACCCCGTCGGGGTCGGTGGCCAGCCCGGTCGCCGGCACCCCCAGCCGGGTGGCCACGCCGAGCCCGGCCAGCGTGCCGGCGAGCACCGCGCCGGCGGTCGGGTCGAGCTGCCGCTCCATCAGGTACGGGTGGGGGTGGACCACGGTCACCGCGAGCCCCCGGGCGGCCAGCCCGCGCGCCGCCTCCAGGCCGAGCAGCCCTCCGCCGAGCACCAGCGCGGTGCGCGCCGACCGGGCGGTGGCGAGGATGCGGCGGCAGTCGGCCAGGGTGCGGAAGACGGCCACCCGGGGCGGCAGGGCGGCGGGGTCGAGGCCGGCCAGCGGGGGCACCACGGCCCGGCTGCCGGTGGCGAGGACCAGGTGGTCGTAGTCGAGGTCGCCGTCGGGGGTGCGCACCGTGCGGGCCGCCCGGTCGATCGCGGTGACCGGCGCGCCGGTCCGCACGTCGGTGCCCTGCCCGGCGACCTCGGCCAGCTCCACGTCGGGCTCGTCGACCTTGCCCGCCAGCAGGGTGGAGAGCATGATCCGGTTGTACGCCCGGTGCGGTTCCGCCCCGAGCACGGTGACCTTGCGGTCCCCGTTGCGGGCGTGCAGTTCGGTGGCGAGCCGGGCACCGGCCATGCCGTACCCGACGATCACGATGTGGCCGGTCATGCCCGCTCCACCCGGACCGCGCAGATCTTGAACTCGGGCATCCCGGAGACCGGGTCGAGGGCGTCGTTGGTGACCGAGTTGGCGCGGGCCGCCCCGGGCCAGTGGAACGGGGCGAAGACGGTGTCCGGCCGGATGGTCGGGCTGAGCCGGGCCGGTGCCCGCAGCTCACCCCGGCGGGAGGCGACCCGTACCTCGTCGCCGTCGCCGACGCCGAGCCGGGCGGCCAGGTCGGGGTGCAGCTCGACGAAGCCGTGCGGGGCGGCCCGGCGCAGCGCGTCGACCCGCCGGGTCTGCGTGCCGGACTGGTACTGGGCGAGCACCCGCCCGGTGGTGAAGTGCAGCGGATAGTCGGCGCAGACCGGCTCGGCCGCCGGCCGGTGCCGTACGGCGTGGAACCGGGCCCGGCCGGTCGGGGTGGGGAACGTGTCGGCGAAGAGCCGGGGGGAGTCCGGGCCGTCCGGGTCGGGGCACGGCCAGAAGACCCCGTCGGCGGATTCGATCCGCTCCCAGCTCACCCCGGCGTAGTCGGCGACGCCACCGGCGGAGGCCCGGCGCAGCTCGGCGAAGACGACCCTCGGGTCGGTGGGGAAGCGGTCCGGGGCGGGGCCGGTCGGCTCCGGGCCGGGGGCGTCGAGGCGGGCCGCGAGGTCGGCGAGGACCGTCAGGTCGGTGCGGACGCCGGGCGGCGGTCGGCGCAGCGCGCGGCGGCGCAGCACCCGACCCTCCAGATTGGTCATCGTGCCGTCCTCCTCGGCCCACTGGGCCACCGGGAGCACCACGTCGGCCAGTTCGGCCGTCTCGGAGCGCAGGAAATCGGCCACCACCAGCAGGTCCAGCCCGCGCAGCCGGGCCTCGACCCGGGCGGCCCGGGGTGCGGAGACCACCGGGTTGGAGCCGAAGACCAGCAGCGCGCGGGGGCCGTCGGGGGTGCCGAGCGAATCGAGCAGCTGGTAGGCGGGCACCCCGGGGCCGGGCAGCTCGGCCGGGTCGACGCCCCAGACCCCGGCGACGTGGGCGCGGGCGGCCGGATCGTCGATCTTCCGGTACCCGGGGAGCTGGTCGGACTTCTGGCCGTGCTCGCGGCCACCCTGGCCGTTGCCCTGACCGGTGAGGCAGCCGTACCCGGAGTGGGGGCGGCCGGGCAGACCGAGGGCGAGGGCGAGGTTGACGTAGGCGCTGACCGTGTCGACGCCCTTGGCGTGCTGTTCGGCGCCCCGGGCGGTGAGGATCATCGCCGAACCGGCGGTGCCGAGCGCGCGGGCGGTCGCCTCCAGGTCGGCCACCGGCACCCCGGAGAGCCGTTCCACCTCGGCCGGCCAGTACTCGGCGACGGTCCGGCGTACCGCGTCGAAGCCCTCGGTGCGGGCGGCGACGTACTCCCGGTCGATCAGCCCTTCGGTGAGCGCGATGTGCAGCAGCGCGTTGGCGACCGCGAGATCGGTGCCGGGCAGCGGTTGCAGGTGCAGGTCGGCCTGGCGGGCGGTGGCGGTGAGCCGGGGGTCGACCACGATCAGCCGGCCGCCCCGGGCCCGCTGGTCGGTCACGTGCCGCATCAGTGGCGGCATGGTCTCGGCCGGGTTCGCCCCGACCAGCAGCAGGGTGTCGGTGCGGCCCAGGTCGGTCAGCGGGAACGGCAACCCCCGGTCGACGCCGAAGGCGCGCAGCCCGGCCGCCGCGGCCGAGGACATGCACCACCGGCCGTTGTAGTCGATGTGCCGGGTCCGCAGCGCCACCCGGGCGAATTTGCCCAGGGCGTACGCCTTCTCGTTGGTGAGCCCGCCACCGCCGAAGACGGCGACCGCGTCCCGCCCGTGGGCCCGCTGGACGGTGCGCAGCCCGTCGACGATCCGGTCCAGCGCGGCCGCCCAGCTCGCCGGGCGCAGCGTGCCGGACGGATCGCGGACCAGCGGGGTGGTCAACCGGTCGGGGTGGTCGAGCAGGTCGGCGGCGGTCCAGCCCTTCTGGCACAGCCCGCCGCGGTTGGTGGGGAACTGTCGGGGCTGGACATCGATCCGGCCGTCGTCGGTGTCCCGCAGGACCATGCCGCACTGAAGGGCGCAGTACGGGCAGTGCGTTTCGGCCTCCCGGGGTGGCTGCCCCGTTCGTGTCGCGGCGCGTGCACCGTCTGTCATGTCCGCAAAGCGTGCCGCCGGCCGGTTTCCGACCGGGGTCCCTTCTGTTTCGGTCCTGTCAAGAGCGGTTCACACCGCACGGGGGCACCGGACCGGACGGTGGGGTCTATAATATGAGACAACTTTCCTAATATGTGAGAGGTGTGGATCGTGGACGTGACGGCGGCCTTCGATGCGGTGGCGGGCTCCTACGATCAGGCCCGCCGCCGGCTCGTCCCCTGCTTCGACGACTTCTACGGCACCGCCGTCGAGGTGGCGGCCCCACCGCTGCGGGCCGCGCTCGCCGCCGGTCGTACCCCCGAGGTGCTCGACCTGGGCGCCGGCACCGGGCTGTTCTCGCTGCTGCTCACCGCGGCGCTGCCCGGGGTGCGGGTGACCCTGGTCGACGGGGCGGCGCGGATGCTCGCGGTGGCCGCCGACGGCCTGACCGCCCGGGGGGTGGCGCACCGCACCGTCGTGGCCGACCTGGCCGACCCGCTGCCCGTCGGCCGGTACGACGCGGTGGTCTCCGCCCTGGCCGTGCACCACCTCGACGACGGCGGCAAACGCGCCCTCTACCGGCGGGCGGCCGACGCGCTCGTCCCCGGCGGGGTGTTCGTCAACGCCGAGCAGGTGGCCGGCCCCACCCCGACCCTGGACCGTCGGTACGACGACGTCTGGCTGGCGCAGACCGCCGCCCGGGGCTCCGACGCCGACGAGATCGCCGCCGCCCGGGAGCGGATGCGGCACGACCGTCCGGCGTCGGTGGCCGACCAGTGCCGGTGGCTGGCCGACGCCGGCCTGGTCGACGTGGACTGCTTCTACAAGGCGTGGCGGTTCGCCGTCTTCGGCGGGCACCGCCCGGCCTGACCCTGGCCGTCGCGGGCGGCGGTCGGGAGGACGGGGATGACCGACGGTCATACCGGGGGTAGGATCGGCGGCATGACTGCCAAGGTGACCCTCTCGTTCTCGGACGAGACGATCGAGGAGGCCCGCCGGTTCGCCAAGCGGGAGGGGCTGTCCCTCTCCGCCTGGATGGACCAGGCCGCCCGGGAGAAGGCCCTGCGGGAGGTCTTCACCGCACACGCCGAGGCGGTCGGCCGGGCCGGGCTCGACCTGGAGTCCGCCGCCCTCGCCGACGCCAGCGAGGTGGGGATGGTCGCCGACGTGCTCTTCGGTGGTCGCCCGCGTGCTGCGTAGGGGAGAGGTCTGGCGCATCGAGGGCGCCCGGGAACGGCTCGGCCTGGTGATCAGCTCCGACGTCTACAACTCCACCGACGTGCCGATCGTGATCGTCGCCGAGGTGGTCGAGACCGCGCTGCTGCGGGACTCCCCGCTCGCCGTTCCGATGGGCGGCAACGTGGTCATGCCCGACCGGCTGTCCGCGCCGATGAAGAAGTGGTTCACCGAGTGCGTGGACATCGCCGACACCGAGACCATGCAGCGGGTGAACCGCGCGCTGCGCATCCTCCAGGAACTCTGACCACCTCACGGCAGGTCGCCGGGCGACGTGCGGTTCCCGTTTCCGGAACGACCCAACCGGGCCACCACCGGGAAACCGGCCCTGCCTAGCATCCCTCTTCACATCGATGAGGAGGAATCGCCGTGAGTACGCTCGCCAGCAGCAGCAACTCCGCCGTCGACCCGGCGGGCGCCGTCGACGCGCCGCCGGAGGTCGATCCGTCCACCGCCGTCGAGCAGCCGACCGCCCGGGGCGCCGGACGCCGGCACCGGCTCGACGACTGGCGGCCCGAGGACCCCACCTTCTGGCGGACGACCGGAGCGCCGATCGCCCGCCGTAACCTCTGGGTGTCGATCTTCGCCGAGCACGTCGGTTTCTCGGTGTGGAGCCTCTGGTCGGTCACCGTGCTCTTCCTCGGCCCGGCGTACGGGATCGACCCGGCGGGCAAGTTCCTGCTCACCGCCGTGCCGGCCGCGCTGGGCGCGGTGCTGCGGCTGCCGTACACCCTGGCCGTGGCCCGCTTCGGCGGGCGGAACTGGACCATCGTCAGCGCGCTGCTGCTGCTCGTGCCGGCGGTGCCGATGACGGTGCTGCTGGAGCCGGGGGTGTCCTACACCACGCTGATGGTGCTGGCCTGCCTGACCGGGGTCGGCGGCGGCAACTTCGCCTCGTCGATGGCCAACATCAACCTGTTCTTCCCCGACCGGCTCAAGGGCCGCGCGCTCGGGCTCAACGCCGGCGGCGGCAACCTCGGCGTACCGGCGGTGCAACTGGTCGGGCTCGCGGTGCTGGCCACCGCCGGGGCCGCGTACCCCCGGCTGGTGCCGGCGGTCTACCTGCCGCTGATCGTGCTGGCCGCGCTCGCCGCCGCCCGCTGGCTGGACAACATCCCGGACGCCCACAACGAGCCCGGCGCGCTGCGCGAGGCCGCCCGCGACCGGCACACCTGGGTGATGTCCCTGCTGTACGTGGGCACCTTCGGCTCCTTCATCGGCTTCGGCTTCGCCTTCGGCCAGGTGCTCCAGCTCCAGTTCGCCGAGCGCTTCCCCACCCCGGTCGACGCGGCCTGGCTGACCTTCCTCGGACCACTGATCGGTTCGCTGATCCGGCCCGTCGGCGGGCAGCTCGCCGACCGGCTCGGCGGGGCCCGGGTGACCTTCTGGAACTTCGTCGCGATGGCCGTCGGCGCCAGCCTGGTGCTCTTCGCCGCCCGGGAGCGGTCGTTCCCGCTCTACCTGACCGGGTTCCTGTCGCTGTTCGTCTTCTCCGGCATCGGCAACGGCTCCACGTACAAGATGATCCCGGCGATCTTCCGGGCCCGCGCGACGGCCGAGGCGGAACTGACCGGTGACCCGGTCGCCGCGCAGCGCCGGGCCCGGCGGCTCTCCGGGGCGCTGATCGGCATCGCCGGAGCGGTCGGTGCCTCGGGCGGGGTGCTGGTGAACGTCGCCTTCCGGCAGTCCTTCCTCACCTCCGGCAACGCCGAGGCCGCCTATCTGGCCTTCATCGGGTGGTACGCGCTCTGCTTCGCGGTGACCTGGACGGTCTACCTGCGGCCCGGCTCGGGCAGGCTCACCGGGGTGTGACCCTGGTCATGCGGGAAACCGCAGGCCACACCGGTCTACCCCCCGTTTTGACCAGCTGACGGGGCGGCGGGTATCGTTGCCTGCTGTTGTACGACATCCAGAGGCGTGCCGCTCAGGTACGCTTGGTCGTTCGTGCGCGCTGGTCCGGCCGGGAAGCCTCTGGTCACCTCGGCGCGCGACCCCAGACCGACGACGAGACAAGGTAGACCTGTGCGTACGTACAGCCCGAAGCCGGGTGAGATCGAGCGTCAGTGGCACGTTATCGACGCCTCTGATGTCGTGCTGGGCCGCCTGGCCACCCACGCCGCCACGCTGCTGCGCGGCAAGCACAAGCCGACTTTCGCGCCGCACGTCGACACGGGCGACTTCGTCGTCATCGTGAACGCGGGCAAGGTGGCGCTGACCGGCAACAAGCGGCAGACCAAGGTCGCCTACCGGCACTCCGGTTACCCGGGCGGCCTCAAGCAGGTCGGCTACGAGGAGCTGCTGACCAAGCGGCCCGAGCGGGCGATCGAGCTGGCCGTGAAGGGCATGCTCCCGCACAACAAGCTGGGCCGTCAGCTGATCAAGAAGCTGAAGGTCTACGCCGGCGCCGAGCACCCGCACCTGGCGCAGCAGCCGGTGCCGTTCGAGATCAAGCAGATCGCGCAGTGAGCGAGGGCGAAGGAAACAGCATGACCGACATCACCGAGACCGAGGTTGCCGCGGAAGCCCCCGAGGCCACCGAGGCGCCCGCGCCCGTCGCCCGCGCGCCGCGTGGTGACCGCCCGATCCAGACCGTCGGCCGCCGCAAGGAGGCCATCGTCCGGGTCCGCATCGTCCCCGGCAGCGGCAAGATCACCTGCAACGGCCGCGACCTCGAGGCCTACTTCCCGAGCAAGGTGCACCAGCAGCTCATCAAGGACCCGCTGGTCACCGCCGAGAAGCCCGAGGCGTTCGACGTCATCGCCAACCTGCGTGGCGGCGGCACCACCGGCCAGGCCGGTGCGCTGCGGCTGGCCATCGCCCGCGCGCTGATCGTCAACGAGCCGGACGACCGCCCGGCCCTGAAGAAGGCCGGCTTCCTCACCCGGGACGCCCGGGTCAAGGAGAGCAAGAAGTACGGTCTCAAGAAGGCCCGTAAGGCACCCCAGTACTCGAAGCGCTGATCACCGACAGCGCGTTGTACTTCTGACGGACGGCCGGGTCCGCCTCCCCCAGCGGGGAGGTGGCCCGGCCGTTCCGTTTGCTCCACTCATCGCAGTCGCACCGGAGGTTGGCGGGTATGGGTCGGTTGTTCGGCACGGACGGCGTACGCGGGCGGGCGAACGTCGACCTCACCCCGGAACTGGCGCTCGCGGTCGCCGTGGCCGCCGCGCACACACTGGCCGAGTCGGACCGCAGCCACCCGCCCCTGGCCGTCGTCGGCCGGGACACCCGGGCCAGCGGCGAGATGCTGGAGGCCGCGGTGGTCGCCGGCCTCACCAGCGCCGGGGCCAGCGTCGTGCGGGTCGGCGTGCTGCCCACCCCCGCCGTGGCGTTCCTGACCGCCGAGGCCAAGGCCGACCTGGGCGTGATGCTCTCCGCCTCGCACAACCCGATGCCGGACAACGGGATCAAGCTCTTCGCCGCCGGTGGGCACAAGCTGCCCGACGAGATCGAGCTGCGGATCGAGGCCGCCGTCGAGGCCAACGCCACCACCGCCTGGGACCGTCCCGTCGGTGCCGGGGTCGGTCGGGTGCACGACCTGCTCGACGGTGCCGACCACTACGTGCAGCACCTCGTCGGCACCGTGCCGCACCCCCTCGACGGGATCAAGGTGGTGGTCGACTGCGCCAACGGCGCCGCCGCCGAGGTCGCCCCGGTGGCCTACCGGGAGGCCGGTGCCGAGGTCATCGCGATCCACGCCGAGCCGGACGGCCTCAACATCAACGACGAGTGCGGTTCCAACCACCTCGACGGCCTGCGGGCCGCCGTGGTCGAGCACGGCGCGCACCTGGGCCTCGCCCACGACGGCGACGCCGACCGCTGCGTCGCGGTCGACGCCAACGGCGAGGAGGTCGACGGCGACGAGTTGATGGCGATCCTCGCGCTGGCCCTGCGCGACGCCGGCGAGCTGACCCGGGACACCCTGGTCGCCACCGTGATGAGCAACCTCGGCCTGCGGCTGGCGATGTCCGCGCAGGGCATCCGGCTGGTCGAGACCAAGGTCGGCGACCGGTACGTGCTGGAGGAGCTGCGCGCCTCCGGCCTCGCCCTCGGCGGTGAGCAGAGCGGACACCTCGTCATGCCCGCGCACGCCACCACCGGCGACGGGGTGCTCACCGGCCTGCACCTGATGGCCCGGATGGCCGCCACCGGCCGGTCCCTGGCCGAGCTGGCGTCCGTGGTCACCAAGCTGCCGCAGGTGCTGATCAACGTGCCGGTCGGGGACCGTACCGTCGGTGCCACCGCGCCCGCCGTCACGGCCGAGGTCGAACGGGCCGAGGCCGAGCTGGGGGAGACCGGTCGGGTGCTGCTGCGCCCGTCGGGCACCGAACCGCTGGTCCGGGTGATGGTCGAGGCCGGCACCGAGGAGACCGCCCGGTCGGTGGCCGAACGGATCGCCGAGCAGGTCCGCACCGCCAGCCCCGCCGGCTGACCGATGTCGGGTCTCCCGCCCGCCGGCCCCGGTGGTCAGCGTGTGGCGGAAAGCCCGCGTAGCCGGGTGACGGCTTCGGTCAGCACCTCGGGGCGCTTGCAGAAGGCGAACCGGACCAGCCGCCGGCCGGCCTCGGCGTCGTCGTAGAAGACCTGGGTGGGTACCGCCACCACGCCGCAGCGTTCCGGCAGGGAACGGCAGAACTCCAGCCCGTCCCGACCGCCGAGGTCGGTGATGTCGGCGGTGACGAAGTACGTCCCCTCCGGGGTGAGCACCGCGAAACCGGCGTCGGTCAGGCCACCGATCAGCAGGTCCCGCTGCCGTTGGAGGCTGTCGCGGAAACCGGTGTAGTAGTCGTCGGGCAGGGCCAGCGCCACGGCGACCGCCGGTTGCAGCGGCCCTGCGTTGACGTAGGTGAGGAACTGCTTGACCCGCAGCACCGCCGACACCAGCGGGGCGGGCCCACTGACCCAGCCCACCTTCCAGCCGGTGCAGGAGAAGGTCTTGCCGGCCGACGAGATGCGCAGGGTGCGTTCCCACATCCCCGGCAGGGTGGCCAGCGGCAGGTGCGCGGCGGCGGCGTCGGTGAAGACGAGGTGCTCGTACACCTCGTCGGTGACCGCGTACACGTCGTGTTCCCGGCAGAGGTCGGCGACCAGGTTCAGCTCCGGTGCGGTGAAGACCTTCCCGGTCGGGTTGTGCGGCGAGTTCAGCAGCACCAGCCGGGTACGCGGCCCGAACGCGGCCCGCAGCTCGTCCGGGTCGAAGGCGTACCGGCCGTCGTCGCCGGGGCGCAGCGTCACCGGCCGCCGTACCGCCCCGGCCAGGGCGATCGACGCCGCGTACGAGTCGTAGTACGGCTCGAAGCAGATCACCTCGTCACCCGGTTCGCAGAGCGCGAGGATGCTGGCGGCGATCGCCTCGGTGGCCCCGGCGGTGACGATCACCTCGCCGTCGGGGTCGTACGTCAGGCCGTGGAAGCGGAGCTGGTGCGCGGCGACGGCCCGACGTAGCACGGGCACCCCCGGACCGGGCGGGTACTGGTTGTGCCCGGAGCGCAGCGCCTCGGCGGCGGCGGCCAGCATCTCCGGCGGCCCGTCGGTGTCCGGGAAGCCCTGGCCCAGGTTGACCGCACCGGTCCGGACGGCGAGCGCGGACATCTCCGCGAAGACGGTCGTCCCGAACGGACGCATCCGGGCCACCAGCGGGTCGACATCGGTCGGTGTCGTCACGCCCGTCAGCCTACGGCCCGGGACCGCCCCTGCCACCAGGGCTCGTCACCGCCTTTCCGCCCCTGATCGCCTTCCCGCGCTGATCCGGCCTTGCTGCCCCTGCTCCGGCTTCCCGCGCTGCTCCTGAGCCGCTTCCCGGGCTGCCCCGGCGTGCTGCCGGTGATCCGTCGTGGTCAGCGGATCGGGTTGGCGTGGCACTGCACCCGCCAGTCGTCCGGACCGGCCACGTCGGTGACCCGGGGCCGGGTGCCGACGGTGGTGGCGCACCGGAACCCGCCCGGGTTGCCGTCGGAGCGGGCGGCGGTGACCAGCACCCGGTTCGGATCGTCGGTACGCAGCGCCATCCGCCAGGGCAGCCGTACCTTCTCCTGCTGGATGAAGTAGCCGTCGCCGTCGTAGAACTGGAGGTCCACGGGGCCGGTGCCGGTCACCTCGTACGTCACCGGGTAGCGGCCGGGACCGTCGGCGGGCCGGGTGGCGGGGGCGGAGGGTTGGAACGGCTGCGGCGGGCTCCAGCTCGGCTCGGGTTCGTCGTCGTAGTATCCCCGGCCGTAGGGGTCCTCGGTCGACGTGTCCGACCCGATCCCGTCGAGCAGGGCGCCGCCCCCGCAGAAGCAGGCGCAGCCGACGAGGGTGAGCACCGCGATCACGGCGACCACGATGCCCACCACCGTGCCGGCGCTGGTCCGCCCGCCCGACGGCGGGTAGCCGGGGTGGGCGAACGGCGGCGGGTACCCCGGCGGCGGCCAGCCGTGGCCGGGTGGTGCACCGGCTGCGCCGGGCCAGGCTGCCGGTGCCGCGCCGGGCCATCCGACGGGCGGGGGACCGCCGGGGTTCGCGGCGGACCAGTCGCCGAAAGCGGCGGGCGTGCCGGACGGATCGACGGCGGCTGGCGGATCGGCCTGCGCGCCGGGGTAGGTCGACCCGTGCGGGCCGGGGGGAGCAGAGCCGGCCGGGCCGGGGTGGACGGCACTGGAGGGGTGGCCGGTCGGGTCGGGTGTCGCTCCGTGGGCCCAGGGGGCGGGGGCCGCCCAGGGTTGCGGGACCGCGAGCGGGTCCGGCGGGGCCCACGCGGACGGGCCTGTGGTGCCGGCGGGCCCGGGAGCCGGGTCGCCGGACGCCTGGGGTGTCGGGCCGCCGACCGCAGGAGCGGGATCGCCGGCTGCAGGCGTGGAACCGCTGGCTGCGAGAGCGGGGTCGCCGGGTGGGGGCGCGGGATCGCTGGGGGGTGGCGTGTCGGACATCGCTGCTCCGGGGACGGAAGAGGAGGAAAGGGGCGTACGGGCCGTCCCAGGGACGTTCCAGGGGTCGCCGAGAGACTGACGTACCGGCGGGCCACCCGCAACCCCGTACGTCCGGACGGGGGTGTCGGTCGTCCGGTTGCCGCCCGTCACCGCCCGATCGCTCAAATTCGGTGATCGTTTGCCCGGCTTCCGCGCACACGAGGTGAGCGAAACTGGGTTAGGCTGCGAACCATGTGTGGAATCGTGGGTTACGCCGGCGCGCGCCCGGCGCTCGGCATCGTGCTCGACGGATTGCGGCGGCTGGAATACCGGGGATACGACTCGGCCGGGGTCGCGATCGTCTGCGACGACGAGCTGCTCACCGAGAAGAAGGCCGGCAAACTGGCCAACCTGGAGAAGGTCCTCTCCGAGCGGGCCGCCACCAACCCCGACGACTGCGCCGCCAGCCCGGTCGGCATCGGCGACGGCACCACAGGCATCGGCCACACCCGGTGGGCCACCCACGGCGGCCCGACCGACCGTAACGCCCACCCGCACGTGGCCCCCGACGGCCGGGTCGCCGTGATCCACAACGGCATCATCGAGAACTTCGCCAAGCTCCGCGCCGAGCTGGAGGACGACGGCGTCCAGTTCACCAGCGACACCGACACCGAGTGCGCCGCCCACCTGCTCTCCCACGCGCTCGCCGAGCTGCGGGCGGCCGGTGGCACCGACGGCCCGCAGCTGCTCGCCGCCGCGATGCGGGTGGTGTGCCGCCGGTTGGAGGGCGCGTTCACCCTGCTCGCCGTCGATGCCGCCATCCCGGGTGCCGTGGTCGGCGCCCGGCGCAACTCGCCGCTGGTGGTCGGCCGGGGTGACGGGGAGAATTACCTGGCCAGCGACGTGGCGGCGTTCATCGAGCACACCCGCGAGGCGGTCGAGCTGGGCCAGGACCAGCTCGTGCTGATCACCGCCGACAGCATCGAGATCACCGACTTCGACGGCCAGCCGGCCACCGGCAAGGACTTCCACATCGACTGGGACTCCTCGGCCGCCGAGAAGGGTGGTTACGACTGGTTCATGCTCAAGGAGATCGAGGAGCAGCCGCAGGCCATCGCGGACACGCTGCTCGGCCGGCTCACCGAGACCGGGGAGATCGCCCTCGACGAGGTCCGCCTCAGCGACCAGGACCTGCGCGACGTCGACAAGATCTTCATCGTGGCCTGCGGCACCGCGTACCACTCGGGCATGGTCGCCAAGTACGCCATCGAGCACTGGACCCGCATTCCCTGTGAGGTGGAACTGGCCAGCGAGTTCCGTTACCGCGACCCGGTGCTCGACCGGTCCACCCTGATCGTGGTGATCTCGCAGTCCGGCGAGACGATGGACACCCTGATGGCGCTGCGGCACGCCAAGGAGCAGAAGGCCCGGGTGCTGGCCATCTGCAACACCAACGGCTCCACCATTCCGCGCGAGTCCGACGCGGTGCTCTACACCCACGGCGGCCCGGAGATCGCCGTCGCCTCGACCAAGGCGTTCCTCACCCAGCTGGTCGCCTGCTACCTGATCGGCCTGCACCTGGCCCAGGTGCGGGGGATCAAGTTCGCCGACGAGGTCGGCGCGGTGGTGGCCCAGCTCCAGGAGATGCCGGGCAAACTGCGGGAGCTGCTGGACCGGATCGAGCCGGTGCGGGAGCTGGCCCGGGAGCTGAAGTCGGAGCCGACGGTGTTGTTCATCGGCCGGCACGTCGGCTACCCGGTGGCCCTGGAGGGCGCGCTCAAGCTCAAGGAGTTGGCGTACATGCACGCCGAGGGGTTCGCCGCCGGTGAGCTGAAGCACGGGCCGATCGCCCTGATCGACAAGGGCACCCCGGTGATCTGCGTGGTGCCGTCGCCGGTCGGCCGGGGCATGCTGCACGACAAGGTCGTCTCCAACATCCAGGAGGTCCGGGCCCGGGGTGCCCGGACCATCGTGATCGCCGAGGAGGGCGACGAGGCGGTGGTCCGCTACGCCGACCACCTGATCTACGTGCCGCGTACGCCGACCCTGCTCGCGCCGCTGGTCACCACCGTGCCGTTGCAGGTGCTCGCGGCCGAGATCGCCGCCGCCCGGGGGCACGACGTGGACCAGCCGCGCAACCTGGCGAAGTCGGTCACCGTGGAGTAGGACGCCGCTCACCGGCCCAGCACGATCCGGGCCATCCCGTCCAGGGCGGGGTTGTCGGGCTCCCAGTAGCCGGTGTGACCGCCCCGACCGCTGGGGAAGGTCCGGCCGCCGAAGCCCGGATCGCTCGGATCGTGCCCGAACCACAGCCGATGGTCGTCCGGGCGGAACAGCGAGGCGGCGCTGGCCAGCGGCGAGGTGGCCAGCACCGCCCGGCCGGCCAGCTCCCGGGGTGGCTCGACCAGCCGGATCACGTCGTCGCCGGCGGTGCTCGACCAGACCTGCCCCGGTGGCAGGCCGAGCGCCCCGGCCCGGTCCACCCCCACCCCCGGTGACCCGACGAAGGCCAGCGCGTCGGCGGCCAGTCCGTGGTCGCGGGCGGCGCTGCCCACCACCAGCGAGCCGTAGCTGTGTCCCAGTACGGTCTGCCGGGCCGCCGGCCCGTCGTGGGTGGCGCGCAGCCCCTCCTGGAAGCGGTGCAGGTCGGGCCCGGCGTCCCGGGCCTGGGCCGGTGAGGACGCCTCGGGCAGGAAGTCGGGGGCGTCGTAGTCCAGCCAGAGCACCGCCGCCGTCTCCTCACCGGGGGCGAGGGCGGTGCACCGGTCCTGCACCCGGGCGGCCCGACCCAGCTCGCCGGGAACGTCGGCGAGGTCACTTGTCATCCCCGGCACGTAGGTCAGCACCCGCTGGGCCCGGTCCGGGTTGCCCAGCGCGACGATCGCCCGGCCGTCGCCGCGCGGGTCGAGCCCGAGCAGGTAGGGCCGGGGTCCCGTCGTCGCGGCGAGTCGTCCGGCGAGCCCGTCCAGGGCGGCCAGCGCCCGGTCGATCCGGCGCAGCCGGGAGCGCCCGCCCGACCCGCTGGCCGACGCCGTTCGGCGTTCGGCCGACAGGGCCTCCCGGTGCCCGGTCAGCAGCAGCCGGTTCGCCTGGTCCCGGGCCGCCGCCGGCACCCCGTCGCGCGGGCCGATCCGGGCCGGCTCGTGCAGCACCAGCCAGCGCCGCTGGGCCGGGGTGAGGCCGTCCCACCAGGCACGGACCGCCGCCGGGGTGGCATCGTCGGCCGGCCGGGCCGGTGGTGGCCGCTCCACCCAGCCGGTGCGGGCCGCCCCGGTCAACTCGGCCAGCCGGCCGGCGACCTCCCGGTCGGCCACGTCGGCCAGCACCAGCGCCTCCCGCAGCGCCGCCGCCACCTGGGCCACCGCCGCCGGCGACCCCACCCCGTTCCTGGTGCCGCCCCCGCCGGTCACGTCCGTGCCGGCGCGGGGACCGGGGGAGTGGGCCGTGCCGGCACCGCCCGCCGGGGCGGGGCGCGCACCCGCCCCGGCCGGCAGCACACCCGACTCGGGGCCCCGCCAGGTCGGCGGGACCGCCCGCAACCCGCCGTGCCGGTCGACCGCCACGCCGGTACGGTCGGCCAGCGCCACCGCCTCGGCCAGCCGGCCCTTGGCCACCCGTAGCCGACCGGCGAACTCGGCGAGCGCCTGATCGGTCTCGACCAGCGCCGGCAGGATGGTGCCCAGCTCCGCGCGCAGCCCGTCGAGCCGGCCGCCGGCCCTGGTGGCTGCCCCGCCCGACCAGCCCGTCCGCAGCGTCGCCGCCCGCTCGGCCAGCCCGGACCGCCGTCGGGTGACCGGCGCGTCCAGCCCGCGCCAGGCCACCCCCGCCGCCACCCAGTCGCTCGGGGAGGCGGCCCAGAGCTGGGCGTACCCGATCATCGGGGTCGACCGGCCAGCCGGCCGGCGGCCCGGTCGTCGGCCGCCACGTACGCCTCGGCGGCGTTGCGCAGCGCGGTACCGGTCTCGGCGACCCGGACGCCGAGCACCCCGTGCCAGGCGTGCACCGCCGACTCCAGCCCGGCCAGGGCGGCCCCGGCCCGCCACCCCGGCGCGGACAGCACCAGACCGGGCTGACCCGCCAGCCCCCGGGCCAGCGCGTACGCCTCGTCGGTCAGCCCGCCGGCGGTCGCCCGCAGCACCGGCAGGTCCACCCGCACCGGCTCGTCCGTCATCGTCCGCCTCCCGCCCTCGCCCGGCCCACCGCCGTGACCGCGCCGCCGACGTTAGGTCGCGGGGTGGTCGGCCAGCGGACCCTGTGGACGACGGGCGGTGGTCGTACCCCCCGGTTGTCCACAGGTCTTGCCGGCCGCGACGCCGGTGGCTAATCTGCCGCCTCCACCGCCGGTAGGGTGATCCCGACCACGGCGGACGGGCCCGACCGGACGGGCGGGACGGCCGTCCGGCGGCGAAGACGGGGGTGGCATGAGATCGGTGTGGCGGGTGTCGGACGTACGCGCGGCGGAGGCCGGCCTGATGGCCACCGTGCCCCCCGGGACGCTCATGCAGCGGGCGGCGGCCGGGCTGGCCCGGCGGTGCGCCCTGCTGCTCGCCGACCGGGGCGGGGTGTACGGCGCACGGGTGCTGCTGCTGGTCGGCAGCGGCGACAACGGCGGCGACGCGTTGTACGCCGGTGAGCGGCTGGCCCGCCGGGGCGCGCAGGTCGCCGTGCTGCCGACCGCCCCCGGGCGGGCGCACGCCGACGGACTGGCGGCGCTGCGGGCCGCCGGGGGACGACTGGTCGACGCCCCGCCCGCCACGGTCGACCTGGTGCTCGACGGGATCGTCGGGATCGGCGGCACCGGCGGGCTGCGGGACGCCGCCGACGAACTCGTCGCCGGCCTGCCCGGGTTGCGGGGCCGCGACGGCGGCCGGGCCACCGTCGTCGCGGTGGACGTGCCCAGCGGGGTGGCGGTGGACACCGGCGACGTGCCGACGGACGGGTCGGGCCGGCCCAGCGCGGTGCGGGCCGACGTGACGGTGGCGTTCGGCGCGCTCAAGCCGGCCCTGGTGGTCGGCCCGGCGGCCCCGCTGGCCGGGCAGGTCGAGCTGGTCGACATCGGGCTCGGGCCGTGGCTGCGCGGCACCCCCGCGCTGCGGGTCACGCAGTGGTCGGACGTGCGCGACTGGTGGCCCCGCACCGGCGCGTCCTCGGAGAAGTACCGCCGGGGTGTGGTCGGGGTGGCCACCGGGTCGCGCACCTACCCGGGGGCGGCGGTGCTCTCGGTGGGTGGCGCGCTGGCCGGCCCCACCGGGCTGGTCCGGTACGCCGGTGGCGCCCGGGACGAGGTGGTCCGACAGCACCCGTCGGTGATCGCCACCGACCGGGTCGCCGGGGCCGGCCGGGTGCAGGCCTGGGTCTGCGGCTCCGGCCTGGGCACCGACGAGCAGGCCGGGGCGGAACTGCGCGCGGTGCTGGCCGCGCCGGTGCCGGTGGTGCTCGACGCAGACGCGTTGACCCTGCTGGTGGACGGTTCACTCGCCGGTAGGCTGCGGGACCGGGACGCGCCGATCGTGGTCACCCCGCACGACCGGGAGTTCACCCGGTTGTGCGGCGAGGAACCGGGGGCCGACCGGGTCGCCGCCGCGCTGCGGCTGGCCGCCTGGATGAATGCGACGGTGCTGCTCAAGGGGGACCGCACGGTGGTCGGCACGCCGGACGGCCGGGCGTACGTCAACCCGACCGGCAGTCCCGCGCTGGCCACCGGGGGCACCGGGGACGTGCTGGCCGGGCTGCTCGGTTCGCTGCTCGCCGCCGGGCTGGCCCCGGAACGGGCGGCGGCCGGCGCGGCGTACCTGCACGGGCTGGCCGGTCGGGAGGCGGCCCGGGGCGGCCCGGTGACCGCGCCGGACGTGGCGACCGCACTGCGTACGGTGGCGGCCCCGCTGCTCTGACCGGGGCGGGTCGGCGTCCCGGGTCGGCGTCCACCGACCGGGTGATCACCGACGCCAGTAGGCTGGGCGTATGTGGCAGGCCGAGGTACGTGTCGATCTGGACGCGATCCGTCAGAACGTGGCCCGGCTCCGGTCGGGCACCAGCGCCGAGTTGATGGCGGTGGTGAAGGCCGACGGGTACGGCCACGGCATGGTCCCGTCGGCGCGGGCCGCGCTCGACGCGGGGGCGGACTGGCTGGGCGTGTGCACCCTCGACGAGGCGTTGACGCTGCGCCGGGCCGGGATCACCGTGCCGGTGCTGGCGTGGCTGCTCGACCCGGGGCTGCCCCTGCACGAGGGGGTGGCGGCCGGGGTGGACCTGGCCGCCGCGAGCCTGTCCCAGCTCGACGAGATGGTCGCGGCGGGGCGGGCCGCCGACCGCCCGGCCCGGCTGCACCTCAAGATCGACACCGGGCTGTCCCGGGGCGGCGCGACCGTCGCCGACTGGCCGACCCTGCTGGAGGCCGCCGCGAAGGCCCAGGCCGACGGCCTGGTCGAGGTGGTCGGCGTGTGGAGCCACTTCGTGTACGCGGACTCGCCCGGCCACCCCACCACCGACCGGCAGTTGGCCGTCTTCCACGAGGGGCTGGCCATGGTCGAGCGGGCCGGCCTGCGCCCGCGCTACCGGCACCTGGCCAACTCGGCGGCCACCCTGACCCGCCCCGACACCCACTTCGACCTGGTCCGACCCGGGATCGCCGTCTACGGGCTGTCGCCGATCGCCGGGCAGCAGTTCGGGCTGCGCCGGGCGATGACCGCGCGGGCCCGGGTGATGCTCGCCAAGCGCGTTCCCGCCGGCACCGGCGTGTCCTACGGGCACACCTACACCACCGTCGAGGAGGCGAACCTGGCCGTGGTGCCGCTCGGCTACGGCGACGGGGTGCCCCGGCACGCCTCCAACGTGGGTCCGGTGCAGCTCGGCGGGAAGCGGCGGACCATCTCCGGCCGGGTCTGCATGGACCAGTTCGTGCTCGACTGCGGCGCGGACGAGGTGGCCGCCGGTGACGTCGCGACCCTGTTCGGCAGCGGCGACGACGGGACGCCCACCGCCGACGACTGGGCCGAGGCGGTCGGCACGATCAACTACGAGATCGTCACCCGGTTCGGCGGGGTGCGGGTGCCCCGGGTCTACGACGGTGAGCGGCCGTGAGCGCGGTCAGCCGGTTCCGGGTGCCCCGACCGAGGACCGCCGCCGGGAGGGTCGCCGGTGTGGTCGGGGCCGCGGTGGGGGTGGCCGCCGCCGGACTGGCCGCCGGGGTGGCCACCGAACGCGCCCTGGTCCGCCGGCTCAAGGCCGACCCCGCCGACCCGTACGCCGGGGAGGACTTCGGCGCGCAGCGCTACGACGAGTCGTACCGGCTGGAGCTGCCGGACGGCACCGACATCCACGTCGAGGTGGTCGAGCCGACCCGGCCGGTGCCGGGGCGTCCGACGGTGGTGCTGGTGCACGGCTTCTGCCTGGACATGGGGACGTTCCACTTCCAGCGCAAGCTGCTCGCCGAACGCGGTGACCACCGGATCGTCGCCTACGACCAGCCGGGGCACGGCAGGTCGGGACGGTTGGAGACCGGCGAGTACGACCTCGCCGCGCTCGGGCACACCCTGCGCCGGGTGATCGACGCGACTGCCCCGCAGGGGCCGTTGGTGCTGGTCGGGCACTCGATGGGCGGGATGACCATCATGGCGTTCGCCGAGGCGTACCCGGAGTTGTTCGGTGACCGGGTGGTCGGCACGGTGCTGATGGCCACGTCGGGCGGGTTGCTCGCCGAGACGAAGCTGGTCGCGCCGGCCCTGCTCGGCCGGGTCGGCTCGCCGGTGCTGTTCATGATGAACAACGCCACCCGGTACGGCGGGATCGTGATCGACCGGGCCCGCAGGTCCACCTCCAACGTGGCCTGGCTGCTGACCCGCCGTTACGGCTTCGGCACCCCGAAACCGAGCCCGGCCCTGGTGTCGTACGTGGAACGGATGAACTCCCGGACGTCGGCCGACACGGTGACCCGCTACCTGCGGACCCTGGCCACCCACTCCCGGTTCCCGGCGCTGGCCGCGCTGAGCGGCACACCGGTGCTGGTGGTGGTGGGCGACAAGGACATGATCACGCCGGTGGTCCACTCGGACGAGATCGTCCGCCGGCTGCCGCACGCCGAATATCTCAAGATCCATGACAGTGGGCACGTGGTGATGCTGGAACACGCCGACGAGGTCAACGCGGCCCTGGAACGCTTCCTGGAGGCGTTGTGAGCGTGCGCGTCACGTTGCCCACGGTCGACGACACGCACGCCTTCGGCCGCCGGCTCGCCGGCGTGCTGCGCGCCGGTGACCTGCTGCTGCTGACCGGCCCGTTGGGGGCCGGCAAGACCGCCCTCACCCAGGGTCTCGGCGCCGGCCTGGGGGTACGCGGCGACGTCACCTCGCCGACCTTCGTGATCGCCCGGGTGCACCGGCCCGACCCGGCGCGCGGCGGCACGGTGGCCCTGGTGCACGCCGACGCGTACCGGCTGGGTGACGCCGCCGACCCGCGCGCCGAGATCGACGACCTGGACCTGGACGCCTCGGTGGACGACTCGGTGACCGTGGTCGAGTGGGGCGAGGGGCTGGTCGAGCAGCTCGTCGACACCCACCTGCGGGTACGCATCGACCGGCGCGACGACGACACCCGGGTGGTCGAGTTGGAGCCGGTGGGCGGGGACTGGGCGGACCGCCTGACCGCGCTGGGCTGACCCGGCCCTGGGGTGCGGGGTGTCGTACCCGCTGCCTAGAGTGCCGGGGACTTCGTTGTGAAAGGTTGCCGATGCCCGACGACACCCCCACCCTCGACCTGCTGGCGCTGTTGCCGCAGGAGTGGCGTGCCGTGCTCACCCCGCACCTGGACCCGGCCCGGACGGCGGCGCTGGCCGAGTTCGTGGCCCGCGAGTACGCCACCCAGACCGTCTTCCCGCCTCAGGAGGACCTCTTCTCCGCCTACCGGCTGTGCGGCCCGGAGCAGTGTCGGGTGCTGATCCTCGGCCAGGACCCGTACCACAAGGCGGGGCAGGCGCACGGGCTGAGCTTCAGCGTGCGGGAGGGGGTGTCCGTGCCGCCGTCGCTGCGCAACGTCTTCAAGGAGTTGAGCGAGGACCTCGGGGTGCCCAAGCCGCGCAGCGGCAACCTGGACGGTTGGGCGGCGCAGGGTGTGCTGCTGCTCAACGCGGTGCTCACCGTCCGGCAGGCCAGCCCCGGTTCGCACGGCAACAAGGGTTGGGAGGAGTTCACCGACGCGACCATCCGGGCCCTGGACGCCCGGGACGAGCCGGTGGTGTTCCTGCTCTGGGGTGGGTACGCCCGCAAGAAGGCGGCCCTGGTCACCAACCCCCGGCACGTGGTGCTGGAGGCCGGCCACCCGAGCCCGATGAACCCGCGTGGCTTCCTGGGCAGCCGTCCGTTCAGCGCCACCAACAAGGCCCTCGCCGACGCCGGCCTGCCCCCGATCGACTGGGAGCGCTCGGCCGGCTGATCCGTGCGGCCGTCCACACCGTGTACCGCCGGCTGACGTCGGCGGTACACGGTGGTCGCGGTCAGCGGCAGCGCGTGGCGGTGTGCCGCACCGTGGTGGGGTGGGCACGACGTTCGGCGTCGTCGGCGCGGCGCTCACCGCCCGGTCCGCGCGGCCGGGCCGACGCCCGGGGTGCGGCCCTCGGCGGCGCGTTGCCGGTGCCGGCGCAGCAGTGCGGCGGCCCGCGGGTCCGTCAGCTCCACGGTGACCAGCGGGACCACCCGGTAGCTGCGTTCCCCGTGCCGTACCTCGATCGCCGCCGGGAACTCGTCGCACATCTGCGCGCGGATCTCGCCGTACCGGGTCATCCAGCGGTGCTCGCCGGGCTCCTCCGGTTCCAGGTACAGGCCACCGAACTCACCCCACCTGGCATTCCAGCGCTGCCCGTAGGCGGCCGTCAGCCAGGCGGTGAACCGGGCGGAGTCGCACCACCGGACGGCGAACTCGACCGCGTCGACGGGTACGGGTGCTCCCTGGAGCAGCGCGGCGGTGCTGCCGGTCAGCAGGTGGGGCAGCGCGCCCAGCCGGTCGAGCAGCCGATCCAGCCCCAGCTCGTCGATCCGGTCGGCGGGCGACCGCCCGGCCAGTGCGTCCAGCTCGGCGTCGAGATGGCTGTCGAGGGGCTCGGCGGTGACGGCGAGTTGTCGGCCGAGGGCGGCGAAGAGGCGCTCGACCAGGTCGAGGCTCGGCACCCGCCCACCGCGCTCGACGCGGGCCACCGCGCTCTGACTCGTGCCTGCCCGGTCCGCCAGTTGCTGCTGGGTGAGCGCGGCGGCATGGCGTTCCCGGCGCAGCAGGGCGGAGATCTCCGTGGCAAGTCGACTACTCTCGGTCATCCAGGCATGATGATGTGATGGCGGTGAGCGGTATGCCTGTCCGTCATATTCATGACCCACAGGAATACCGCTTCACACGGCACACCGCACCCCACCCCGATCGGCTTACCACCTGGCCGTCCGGCCGCCGACGGGCCGTGACCGGCCTCAGGGAGAGGACCCTCGGCGATGACGACCCGTGGCCCGTGGTCGGGAAGCAAGGGTGAGAGGCGGGGGCCGAGAGCGGGATGCGAGGGCCCGGGATGCGGGGGCGAGGGGCCGAGCGGGCGGGCGGGGTGTGACCGGGCGGCGCGGGCGGACGGCTAGGCTGGCTTACCGTGCTCGTACTGGTGGTGGACTCCTCGACGCCCGCGGTCACCGCGGCGCTGGCCGAGGTCACGGCGGACGGCGTCGCGCTGCGGGCGCACCGGTGCACGGTCGACGCCCGCGCCCACGGTGAACTGCTCGCCCCGCAGGTCGAGGCGGTCCTCGCCGACGTCGACGCGCGGCCGGCCGACCTCGGTGCGATCGTCGCCGGGCTCGGTCCCGGCCCCTTCACCGGGCTCCGGGTCGGCCTGGTCACCGCCGCCACCATGGGCCAGGTGCTCGGCATCCCCACGTACGGCGTCTGCTCGCTCGACGGCATCGGCCATCGCGGCCCGGCCCCGGCCGGCACTACCGGCGGCACGGCCGTGGGGGAGCAGCGGGTGCTGGTCGCCGCCGACGCCCGGCGCAAGGAGGTCTACTGGGCGGTCTACGACGGCACCGGCCGGCGGATCGTCGGTCCGGAGGTGGACGCCCCGGCGGTCGCCGCCGCCCGCGCCCGGGAACTGGCCGTCACCGAGGCGGTCGGGGACGGCGCCCACCGGTACGTCGACGTGTTCGGCCTGCCGCTGCGCGCCGAACCCCGCTACCCGGCCGCCGCCGCGCTGGTCGCCCTGGCCGCCGCCCGGATCCGGGCGGGTGCCCCCGGCGAGACGCTCACCCCGCTGTACCTGCGCCGGCCGGACGCGGTCGCGGCGACCAGCCGCAAGTCGGTGCTCCCGTGACGGTACGCATCGACCGGTTCCGCTGGTGGCACATCGCCGAGGTAATGCCGATCGAGGCGGACCTGTTCGGCCCCGAACAGTGGTCGCCGGCGATGTTCTGGAACGAGCTGGCCAGCGGTCGTCACTACCGGGTCGCCCTGGATGGCGACGGGTCGCTGCTGGGCTACGCGGGCCTGGCCGTCGACCCGGACGGCGAGTCGTGGGTGCAGAACATCGCGGTCCGCCGGGACGCCCAGCGGCGCGGGATCGGCCGGGCGCTGCTTGCGGACCTGCTCGCGGAGACCGCCCGGCGCGGGGTCGGCAGCGTCCTACTGGAGGTGGCCGTCGACAACGCCCCCGCCCAGCGGCTCTACGCGGGGTACGGGTTCGAGCCGATCGGCGTACGGCGGGGCTACTACCAACCGAGCAACACCGACGCGCTGGTCATGCGGCGCGACGCGGAACCGGGCGCGGACGGGACGGACCATGGCTGACGAACCCCTGATCCTCGGGATCGAGACCTCCTGCGACGAGACCGGGGTGGGGATCGTGCGCGGGCACACCCTGCTCGCCGACGCGCTCGCCTCCAGCGTGGACGAACACGCCCGGTTCGGTGGGGTGGTGCCCGAGGTGGCCAGCCGGGCGCACCTGGAGGCCATCGTGCCCACCATGGACCGGGCGCTGCGCGATGCGGGGGTGACCCTCGCCGACATCGACGCGATCGCGGTCACCGCCGGTCCCGGCCTGGCCGGGGCCCTGCTGGTCGGGGTGGCCGCCGCGAAGGGTTACGCGCTGGCCGCCGAGAAGCCGGTGTACGGGGTGAACCACCTGGCCGCCCACGTCGCGGTGGACACCCTGGAGCACGGTCCGCTGCCCGCGCCGGCGATCGCCATGCTGGTCTCCGGTGGACACTCCTCACTGCTGCGCGTCGACGACCTGGCCCGGGGGGTGACCCCGCTGGGCGCGACCATCGACGACGCGGCCGGGGAGGCGTTCGACAAGGTGGCCCGGTTGCTCGGCCTGCCGTTCCCGGGCGGCCCGTACATCGACCGGGAGGCGCGGGCCGGTGATCCGGCGTCGATCGCCTTCCCGCGTGGCCTGACCGCCGCCAAGGATCTCGTCGCCCACCGCTACGACTTCTCCTTCTCCGGGCTGAAGACGGCGGTGGCCCGCTGGGTGGAGGGGCGGCGGCGGGCCGGTGAGCCGGTGCCGGTGGCCGACGTGGCGGCTGCCTTCCAGGAGGCGGTCTGCGACGTGCTCACCGGCAAGGCGCTGGCCGCCTGCCGGGAACACGGGATCGACACCCTGGTCATCGGCGGGGGAGTGGCGGCGAACTCGCGGCTGCGGGCGATGGCCGAGCAACGGGCGCAGCGGTACGGCATCCGGGTCCGCACGCCCCGACCGGGGCTGTGCACCGACAACGGGGCGATGGTCGCCGCGCTCGGGGCGCACCTGGTGGCCGCCGGGGTACGCCCGAGCCGGCTGGACCTGCCCGCCGACTCGGCGTTGCCGCTGACCACGGTCAGCGTGTGAGGGGAGGTGCCGACATGATCGTACGGATGTGGGAGGCGCGGGCCGAGTCGTACGGCTTCGCCGACCTGATCACCTGGGTGTGCGAGACGGCGTTGCCGGAGTTCGAGCACGATCCGCTGCACCTGTCCAGCGAGGTCTTCTCCTCCACCGACCACCGGGTGGTGGTCATCTCGAAGTGGCGCAGCAGCCCCCGGTCGCTGCCCGAGCCGCCGGCCACCCTGGTCGCCCGTCCCCCGCACACCTGGGACTTCACCCAGGTGGACCGCTGACCGTCCCGTCCCCGGCGCGGGGCCCGGAGAACCCGACGGCCCGGAAAGCCCGACGGCCCGGAAAGCCCGACGGCCCGCCGGCGGTGGTGCCGCCTGCGGGCCGTCGGGTCAGGTGCGCCGGGTCAACTGCGGCGCGTGATCCGCCAGGTGGCGTAGCCGCCCGCGCCGAGCGCGAGCAGGAAGACCGCCCAGACGACCGTGGTGCTGATCGCGACCGACGGGCCGGCGGCACCGGCCTGGGCGGCGGCGACCAGCGAGTCGTTCTGCGCGGCCGGGATCGCGGCCGGCGGCATCTGCTGCCAGCGGACCAGCCCGGTGCTCTCCAGCATGGCCATGTGGTCGTTGACGAACTTGTTGGCCTCGTCGGCGAGCTTGCGGACGGTGTTGTCCCGGGTGCTGGCCCGGACCGCGCCGATCACCGGGAAGATCTTGCCGTGGGCCACCCGGAGCCGGGTCACGAAGATCTGGTCGAACTGAGCACCGGAGGCGTTCTGCATCTCGGTCAGCCACCCCTTCTGCTCGGTGGTGGGGTCGCTCGGCAGCGTCGCGCCCAGCTTGTTGGCGGCCTGCACCACCAGCTCGTCGAGGACGCCGTGCTGCCTGGCGATCTCCGCGCCGACCTCCCGCACCCGCGCGGACTGGCCCTTCTCGGCGGCCATCGTGCCGGCCGGCATCTCCCAGAGCCCGGCCAACCGGACGCCGTTGAGCAGCGTCATGTCGGCGGCGTTCATCTGGTTGCCGGGTGCGGCGACCGCCATGCCGGGTAGCACGACCAGCCCGGCCAGGAAGGTGACGACCAGCACCGCCACCCGGTGGGTCCGGTTCCCTCGCCGACGACGTACGGAATCCAGCGGTGCCATGCTGCGGTGCCTCCTCGATCCGGGCCGACCTGTCCTGCCGGGCAGCGAACCGCCGGCTGCCCGTCCGTCCACTGGTACGGACTGTCGGGCCGATCAGTTCACCGGACGGCGTACGAGTCGGGGGTGTCCGTTCAGGCGGCGTCGAGCGGGTCGGCGAGGAGCCGTTCGAAGGCCAGTTCGGCAGCACCGACCAGGGCCGCGTCGTCGCCGAGTTTCGGGGTTCGCAGCCGGACGTGTTCCAGGCAGGCGGGCAGCCCGGTCTCGTTGAGCCGGCTGCGGACCTGGGCGGCGGCGGCCAGGTAGAGGTCCCGCATGGTGCCGCCGAAGATGACCATCTCCGGGTTGAAGATGTTGACCAGGTTCGCCACCCCGAAGCCGAGCCAGTCCCCGGCGTGCCGGACGGCGGTCTGGGCGCGGGCGTCACCCCGGTCGGCGGCGTCGAACACGGCCAGCAGCGCGTCGCGGCCCCGGGCCTCGGAGCGGCCGGCGGCCCGCAGCAGCCCGTACTCGCCGATCTGGGTCTCCCAGCAGCCCCGGGAGCCGCACTCGCAGGGGGTACCGTCGCGCACCACCACCATGTGTCCGACCTCGCCGCCGTAGCCGCCGTGGCCGGTCAGCCGGCGGCCACCGGCGATGATGCCGGCGCCGACACCGACGTCCCCGTACAGGTAGATGACGTTGTCGCAGCCGGCGGCGACGCCCCGGGCGTGCTCGGCGAAGGCGGCGACATCGGCCACGTTGCCCACCGTGACGGGCAGCTCGACGCCGAGTTCGACGGCGAGGGCGGCACCGATCGGCTCGTCCACCCAGCCGGTGGTGGGGCCGAGCCGGACCAGCCCGTCGGCCCTGCGGACCATGCCGCAGACCGCGACGCCGGCACCGACGCAGATCGACTCCGGGGGCACCCGCTCCCGCATCTGCTTGAGGGCGCCGGCCAGCATCGGGACGGTCTCCCCGGCGTCCAGGTCACGCGGCCGGTCCAGGTCCCGGCGGTCGAGCACCTCGCCGCCGAGCCCGACCCGCGCGGCCCGCAGCCGGTCCACCTCGATCGAGTACGCGTACGCGTAGACCCGGTCGGACTCGGGCCGGACGACCAGCGACGGTCGTCCGGCCCGGCCGGTCTCCTTCGGTGTGCCCTCGCTGACCAGGCCGGCTCCGGCCAGGTCGGCGGTGAGCGCGCCGATGGTGCTGCGGTTGAGCCCGAGGGCGGTGGTGAGTTCCGCGCGGGAGGTGGCGCCGTGCACGTGGACGTGCCGGAGCAGCGCCCCGAGGTTCTGCCGTCGGATCTCGTCCTGGCTCGGTCCTACCCGCATCGTCGCTGGCACCCCATGTCCCGCCGCTGGAGTACGCGGATCAGCGCGTTCCGGAGGCGGCGGCGCGGCGGCGCGACAGCGCGTCCACGCTGGCCGCGAGGAGCAGCACCACACCGGTGACGACGTACTTGACCCCGGCGCTGTAGCCCATCAGGCCCATGCCGTTGTCGATGACGGCGACCACCGCGCCACCGAGCACCGCGTCGAGGACCCGGCCCTTGCCGCCGAAGAGGCTGGTGCCGCCGATCACCGCCGCGCCGACGGCGTAGAGCAGCACGTTGCTGCCGCCGGTGTTCGGGTCGACCGAGTTGGCCCGGCTGGCCGCGACGATGCCGCCGACCGCCGCCATGGACGAGCAGATCACGAAGACCGAGATCCGGATCCGGTCGACGTTGATGCCGGCCCGGCGGGCGGCCTCCTTGTTGCCGCCGACGGCGTAGACGTGCCGGCCGTAGCTGGTGCGCTGGAGCACGAAGGTCCAGACGATCAGCAGCACCGCGATGACCGGCACCACGATCGGCACGCCCTTGAGCGAGTTGATCAGGACGTTGCGGCTGCGCTCCTGGTTGAGGATGTAGACCGCGATGCCGAGGATCAGGGTCAGACCGCCGATGCGGGCGAGCACCACCGCCATCGGGTCGGTGGTCAGCCCCCGGGACAGCCGCTTGCGGTGCCGCAGCAGTTGCACGGCGGCGTACCCGCCGATGGCGACGGCGGCCAGCGCCCAGCCGACGGCCGGCGGCAGGTTGCGGTTGGCGATCGCCACCAGCACCTCGTCGTTGACCGAGATGTTGGCGCCACCGCTGATCAGCATCAGCACGATGCCCTGGAAGGCGAGGAAGCCGGCCAGGGTGACCACGAACGACGGGATACCGATCTTGGCGACCAGGAAGCCGAGCACGGTGCCGATGACCACGCCGGTGAGGATCGCCGCGAGCACGGCCACGTACCAGGGGTAGCCGGCCTTGGTGGCGACGTTGGCCAGGATGGCCGCGCACACCCCGCTGGCGAAGCCGGCGGAGAGGTCGATCTCGCCGAGCAGCAGGACGAAGACCAGCCCCATGGCGATCAGGGTGACCGCCGCGCCCTGGGTGAACAGGTTGGCGAAGTTGCCGGCGGTGAGGAACGACGGTCGCATGATCGAGAAGACCGTGCAGAGCACGATCAGCCCGAGCACGGCGGGCAGCGCGCCGATGTCGCCGCCGCGGACCCGGCTCCAGTAGCCGCGGAGGTGGCTGCCGACGGTCGGCGGCGGCGTGACCGCCGCCGGGCCTTCCTTGCGCACGGCGGTGGTGGTCATCGAACGCCTCCTGGAGTGGTGTCGGCGGGCCCCGCGCCGGTGCCGTTGCCGGCGGTGACCGGTTCGCCGGTGAGACCGAGGTTGCCGGAACGGCCGGCGGTGATCAACTCGACGACCTGCGAGTGGGTGATGTCGGTGGTCTTCACCTGGGCGACCATCTGGCCGAGGTAGAGCGCGGCGATCCGGTCGGAGACCGCGAAGACGTCGTTCATGTTGTGCGAGATCAGCACCACGGCCAGGCCCTTGTCGGCCAGCCGGCGGACCAGTTCGAGGACCTGGGCGGTCTGTGCCACGCCCAGCGCGGCGGTCGGCTCGTCGAGGATGACCAGCTTGCTGTTCCAGAGCACCGCCTTGGCGATGGCGACGGTCTGCCGCTGCCCGCCGGAGAGGCTGGAGACGTGCTGGCGCAGCGACTTCACCGTCCGTACGGAGAGCCCGGCGAGGGTCTCCGCCGCCATCTGCTCCATGGTCGGCTCGTCGAGCACCAGCCCGCTGTGCTTCTCCCGGCCGAGGAACATGTTCTGCACGATGTCGAGGTTGTCGCAGAGCGCGAGGTCCTGGTAAACGACCTCGATGCCGAGGTTGGCGGCGTCCCGGGGGCTGGTGATGGTCACCGGTCGGCCGTCGAAGAGGAACTCGCCGGCGTCGGCCGGGTAGATGCCGCTGATGCACTTGACCAGGGTGGACTTGCCGGCGCCGTTGTCGCCGACCAGTGCGGTCACCTCTCCGGCGTGGGCGGCGAGGGCGACGTCGCGCAGGACCTGGACGGGACCGAAGCTCTTGTCGATCCCGCGCAGTTCCAGCAGGGGGGTCGCGGACACGGGGGTCTCCTTCGGACGGAGGGAAGATCTCGGAGCCCGTCCGGCGGCGAGCGCCGCCCGGCACGAGGTTCCGTGCCGGGCGGCGTCGCGTCGACGGGGTACGACGCTCGTCGTACGGTCAGCTGATGCCGTTGGCGGTGCAGAGCGCGGCGTACGCGCCGGTGCAGAGCTTCGCCTTGTCGACGTAGCCGTCGGCCACGACGTCCTTGACGGTCGCCTTGTCGATCGCCTTCGGCTCCAGCAGCACGGACGGGACGTCCCGGCCGCTCTCCGGGTCCTTGACCGTCTGCCCGGTCTCCTTGCGCTCGCCCTTGGCCACGGCGATGGCCAGCTCGGCGGCCGCGTCGGCCTCCTTCTTGACGGCCTTGTAGACGGTCATGCACTGGTCACCGGCGAGGATGTTCTGCAGGCCGGTCACGTCGGCGTCCTGGCCGGTCACCGGGACCTTGCCGTTGAGCTTGTTCTTCTTCAGCACCGAGACGGCGGCGTTGCCGAGACCGTCGTTGGCGGAGAGCACACCGTCGATCTTGCCGCCGGTCTGGGTGAGCATCTGCTCGAAGATCGTGGCGGCCTGCGCCGGGTCCCAGTCCGGCACCGACTGGTCCGGGCCCTTGGTGTATTCCTTCGACTCGAACTTCGGCTTGAGCACCGAGTCGTAGCCGTTCTTGAACAGGGTGGCGTTGTTGTCGGTCGGCGAGCCGTTGAGGTAGGCGACCGTCGGGTTCTTGACGCCCTTCTCGGTCAGGCACTTGACCAGGCCCTCGCCCTGGAGCTTGCCGACGGCCTCGTTGTCGAAGCTGACGTAGTACTGCGCGGACCCGCCCAGGGTGAGCCGGTCGTAGTCGATCGTGGCGACACCCTGCGACTTCGCCTTGTCCAGCACGGCCTTGCCGGTGCCGGAGTCCAGGTTGACGATCATCAGGGTGGTGACCCCGCTGGTGATCATCTGGTCGGCGATGGTCTGGAAGGCGTTCTTGTCGTTCTGCGCGTTCTGGATGTCCGACTCGACACCGGCGGCGTCGAAGGCGGCCTTGAGGAACCTGCGGTCGGCGGTCTCCCAGCGGGCGGAGGACTTGCTGTCCGGCAGGATCACGCCGATCTTCGGCTTCTTGGCGGCGGTGCCGCCGGCGTCGTCGCTCGTGGAGTCGTCGCCACAGGCGGCCATGCTGCCGGTGGCCAGCAGGCCCACGGCGGCGAAGGTGAGGAAGCCCTTGCGCATCTGCACGGGTCCTTTCGAGGGTGGGGGAGGAGTGGTCGGTGTTTTGTTGTGTCCGGCAACGTATTCCCGCCCGCGAGCCGGGCGCAAGACTGCCGAGGTCAGAAGTTTGTTGGCGGCGGTAACAATTCAGCAACGCGGTTGTCACCCCCGGGACACCCGCCCCGCAATCACGCTGCGTGTCCGGTCTGCGACCGGCTCCTGACGGCCGGGTCAGCCGGCGGCGATCCGCGCGGTGCCGGCGTCGGTGAGGGCCACCAGGTCCGCCGGGGCGAGCTGGAGCTGCAACCCCCGCCGGCCGGCCGACACGTAGACGGTGTCGTGGTCCAGCGCGGAGACGTCGACCACCGTCGGCAACCGTCGCCGCTGGCCCAGCGGGCTGATCCCGCCCCGTACGTAACCGGTGCTCCGCTCGGCGGCGGCCCGGTCGGCCAGCGCGGCCCGCTTGCCACCCAGCGCCGCGGCCAGCGCCTTGAGGTTCAGCTCGCCGGTGACCGGGACGACCGCCACCGCCAGCGCCCCGTCGACCTCGGCGACGAGCGTCTTGAACACCCGCTCCGGTGGCACGCCGAGCGCCGCCGCGACCAGCGCGCCGTAGTTCGGCGCGTCCGGCGCGACGTCGTACGGGTGGGTGCGGTGGGCGATCCTGCGCCTGGTCAGCAGCGCCGTCGCCGCGGTGGCCTGTCCCGCCATGCCGGTCACGCTAGCCCGGCGGGCCCCCGTCCGCGACCGGTCGGCCGACCAGCACCGTCGGCGCGCCGGCCACCCGGGTCAGCACCAGGCTGGCCGGATTCTCCCCGGCCAGGCGCAGGTCCCGGCGCAGTTGCTCGGGCGACAACGCCGAGCCCCGCTTGAGGATCTCCACCCGGCCGACCCGGCGCTCCCGCAGCAGCGCGCGCAGCCGCTTCAGCGAGAACGGCAGCACGTCGACGATCTCCAGACACCTGCCGAACGGGGTGGGGCGCGGGGCGTCCGCGTAGAGGTAGGCGATGCTCGGGTCGCCAAGCGTCGCGTCGAGGGTGTCGGCCAGTTCGGCGACCAGGTGCGCCCGGACCACCGCCGGGTCCGGGTCGTACAGGTAGCGCCGTACCGGTCCGACTCCCGCCTCGACGTCACCCGTGCCGGTCAGTTGGTGGCTCCGTTCCGGCGGGTCACCGGGGACGGCCGGGCGGTGGTCGTCGGTCGTCCCGGCACCGGGACCCGTGTGCCGCTCCCCGGGGGTCGCCGGGTCGCCCGCCGGGCGCTGCCGGTCGGCGGGCCCCACCCGCAGCACGGTCGCCCGGCGGGGCACCCCGGCGAGCGGGCCGCCCCACAGGGCCGCCTCGACCAGGTCGCCGTCGACGCTGACCCACTCCGCCTCGGCGTCGGCCGGGATCCGGGCGTGGTCGATGCCGGGAGCCACCTTCACCACCGTGTGCGGCACCCGCGCGGCCAGCCCGGTGACGAAGTCCCACGGCGGCGAGTAGGCGTCCGGGTCGAAGATCCGCCGTCCGGTGCCGGCCCGTCGTCGGGCCGGATCGCAGAAGACCGCGTCGACCCGGGTCACGTCGAACGCCGTCGCGTCGCCGCACTCCACGGTGAACCGCCCGGCCAGCCCGGCTGCCTCGGCGTTCGCGGCGGCCAGCGCGGCGGTGACCGGGTCGGCCTCCACGCCGTAGACCCGGATGCCGGCGCGGGCGGCGGCGAGCGCGTCGGCACCGAGGCCGCAACCCAGGTCGGCGAGGGTGCGTACCCCGGCGGCGGCGAGCCGGGCGGCCCGCCGGTCGGCGACCACCCGGCGGGTGGCCTGCTCCAGACCGGGGCGGGTGAGGAACATCCCGGCCGCCTCCGGGCCGAACTTGCCGACCGCGCGGCGACGCAGCTCGGCCTGGGTCAGCGCGGCGGCGGCCAGCCCGGCCGGCACCCCGCGCGAGCGCAGTGCCGCCGCCGCGACCAGCGGGTCGCCGCCGGCCACCCCGGCCGCCGCGGCGAGCGCGGCCGACCCCTCGGCGGTACGCAGCGCGGCGAACTGGTCGAGATCCACCCGCCCATTGTCCGGCCCTCCCGGGAGATCGACTCAGGCGGGCCGATGTCGCGGTGTCCGAGCGGTGTCGTCACCGCAACCTCCCCACCCTTGAGTTGATCATGGCGGGCGGTTGAACGGCGGCGACACGAAGGGCGGCAGATTGGCACTCTCCTTGACGGAGTGCTAGCCGAGGAATAACCTGCGATTAGCACTCTCACCCCGAGGGTGCCAGCGTTCGGGCCGTCCGGCCCGGGTGCTGAACGCCAGGCGGACCGGCACCCGCGACGACGGCCCCGCCCGGTGGCATGTGGCAGATTGACGCTGGTCGGACTCTCGGCCGGCAACGAAACCAAGTACCCCAGGAGGGTATGCCCGTGACTACCGCGACCAAGGTTGCGATCAAGCCGCTCGAGGACCGGATCGTGGTCCAGGCGAACGAGGCTGAGACCACCACGGCGTCGGGCATCGTGATCCCCGACACCGCCAAGGAGAAGCCGCAGGAGGGCACCGTCCTCGCCGTCGGCCCCGGCCGGATCGACGACAAGGGCAACCGCGTGCCGCTCGACGTCAACGTCGGCGACACCGTCCTCTACTCGAAGTACGGCGGCACCGAGATCAAGTACGCCGGCGAGGAGTACCTGGTGCTCTCCGCCCGCGACGTTCTCGCGGTCATCGAGAAGTAACCAACCGATTCCCGTGTCGTCGCCCCGGTCCGGCTCGCCGGGCCGGGGCGACGACGCTTCGAAGGGACATTCATGGCGAAGATCCTGAGCTTCTCGGACGACGCCCGGCACCTGCTGGAGCACGGTGTCAACGCCCTCGCGGACGCGGTCAAGGTCACCCTCGGCCCGCGCGGGCGCAACGTCGTCCTGGACAAGAAATTCGGTGCGCCGACGATCACCAACGATGGTGTGACCATCGCCAAGGAGATCGAGCTCACCAACCCGTACGAGAACCTCGGCGCGCAGCTGGTCAAGGAGGTGGCGACGAAGACCAACGACGTCGCCGGCGACGGGACCACCACCGCGACCGTGCTGGCCCAGGCCATGGTCCGCGAGGGCCTGCGCAACGTGGCCGCCGGGGCCAACCCGACCGGCCTCAAGCGGGGCGTCGACGCGGCGGCCACCAAGGTCTCCGAGTCGCTGCTCGGCCGGGCCGTCGAGGTGGCCGACAAGAAGGCGATCGCGCACGTCGCGACGATCTCGGCGCAGGACGCCACCATCGGTGAGCTGATCGCCGAGGCGATGGAGCGGGTCGGCCGCGACGGTGTCATCACCGTCGAGGAGGGCTCCACCCTCAACACCGAGCTGGAGGTGACCGAGGGTCTCCAGTTCGACAAGGGCTTCATCTCGCCGAACTTCGTCACCGACTCGGAGTCGCAGGAGTCGGTGCTGGAGGACCCGTACATCCTCATCACCACGCAGAAGATCTCGGCGATCGAGGAGCTGCTGCCGCTGCTGGAGAAGGTTCTCCAGAACAACAAGCCGCTGCTGATCGTCGCCGAGGACGTCGAGGGCCAGGCGCTGTCCACCCTGGTGGTCAACGCGATCCGCAAGACCGTCAAGGTCTGCGCGGTCAAGGCCCCCGGCTTCGGCGACCGCCGCAAGGCGATGCTCCAGGACATGGCGATCCTGACCGGCGCCGAGCTGGTCGCCCCGGAGCTGGGCTACCGGCTCGACCAGGTCGGCCTGGAGGCGCTCGGCACCGCCCGGCGCGTCGTGGTCGACAAGGAGAACACCACGGTCGTCGACGGCGGCGGCAAGTCCGCCGAGGTCGCCGACCGGGTCGCCCAGATCCGCAAGGAGATCGAGGCGTCCGACTCCGACTGGGACCGGGAGAAGCTGGCCGAGCGGCTGGCGAAGCTCTCCGGCGGCATCGCGGTCATCAAGGCGGGCGCGGCGACCGAGGTCGAGATGAAGGAGCGCAAGCACCGCATCGAGGACGCGATCGCCGCCACCAAGGCCGCTGTCGAGGAGGGGACGGTTCCCGGCGGCGGTGCCGCGCTGGCCCAGATCCGCTCGGTGCTCGACGACGACCTCGGCCTGACCGGTGACGAGAAGGTCGGTGTCTCGATCGTGCGCAAGGCGCTGGTCGAGCCGCTGCGCTGGATCGCCCAGAACGCCGGCCACGACGGCTACGTGGTGGTGGAGAAGGTCGCCGGCCAGGACTGGGGCCAGGGCCTCGACGCCGCTCAGGGCGAGTACGTCGACCTGGTCAAGTCCGGCATCATCGACCCGGTGAAGGTGACCCGCAACGCGGTCACCAACGCCGCGTCGATCGCCGGCCTCCTGCTGACCACCGAGAGCCTGGTGGTCGAGAAGCCGGAGCAGCCGGAGCCGGCCGCCGCCGGTGGGCACGGCCACGGCCACGGTCACGGCCACCAGCACGGCCCGGGTTTCTGACCCGGTAGCACGCCAGGTCAGGGCGCACCGTCGTACTTCGGCGGTGCGCCCTGACGCGTACGGTGACCGCTGCTTACGGAACGGTGACGTGGTTGGCGGCCGGCCCGGTCGATCGACGACACTGGCCGGATGAGCACCACCCCCCGTGGCTTCGCCGCGCTGGCCGGGGTCACCGCCGCCGTGGTGGCCATCGGTGTCGCCGAGCCGGTCGCCGTCCTCACCGGTCCCCGTTCCGCCCCGCTGATCGCCGTCGGCGGGGTCGTGGTCGACACGGTCCCCGAGCCGCTCAAGCAGTTCGCCATCGACGTCTTCGGCAGGTACGACAAGATCGCCCTGCTGGTCGGCACGGCGGTGCTGCTGGCGGCGTTCGCCGCCGGGATCGGGGTGCTCGCCGTGCGTCGGCTCGCGGTCGGGCTGGTGGGCATCGCGGCGTTCACCGGTCTCGGTGTCGCCGCCGCGCTCACCCGGGCCGGCGCGGATGCCGCCGACGCGCTCCCCGCCCTGGTCGGCGGGGGGTTGGGCGGGCTGGTGCTCTGGGCCTTCGTGGCCGGTCCCTGGCAGCTCGACCCCTGGCCCTGGCAGCCGCCCACCCCGCTGTCCGCCACCCCGCCGGCCGCTCCGGGGCCGACCCCCGCCGGTCCGGGCAGCGGTCCGCCGGCCGGGTGGGAGCCGTTGGAGTCGACCGACCCCGAGTCCCGGCGGCGGTTCCTGCGTGGTGCGGGCCTGCTCGCGGGCGCGGCGACCGTGGCGGGGCTGGGCGGGCACTGGCTCGCCGGGCGGCGGGGGGTCTCGGCGGCCCGGCAGGCGGTCGCGTTGCCCACCCCGTCGGCGGTGGCACCGACGGTGCCGGCCGGCGCGGACCTGTCCCTGGCCCAGCTCGCCCCCTACACCACGCCGAACGGCGGCTTCTACCGGATCGACACGGCGCTGGTGGTGCCGCAGGTCGACCCGGAGACCTGGCGGCTGCGCATCCACGGCCGGGTGCGCAACCCGATCGAGCTGACCTTCGCCGAGCTGCTCGCCCGGCCGATGGTGGAGCGGTACGTCACCCTGGCCTGCGTCTCCAACGAGGTGGGTGGGGACCTGATCGGCAACGCCCGGTGGCTGGGCGTACCGATCCGGGAACTGCTCGACGAGGCGGAGCCGGAGGAGGGGGCCGACCAGGTGGTCGGCCGCTCGGTCGACGGTTGGACCTGCGGCACCCCGACAGCGGCGCTGCGCGACGGGCGGGACGCCCTGCTGGCGGTGGGGATGAACGGCGAGCCGCTCCCCGTCGAGCACGGCTTCCCGGTGCGGATGGTGGTGCCGGGCCTCTACGGGTACGTGTCGGCCTGCAAGTGGGTGACCGAGTTGGAATTGACCAGCTTCGCCGACTTCGACGCGTACTGGGTGCCGCGTGGCTGGTCGGCGCAGGGGCCGGTGAAGACGCAGTCGCGGATCGACACCCCCCGCGCGCGTAACCGGCTGACCACGGGCGAGGTGACGGTGGCCGGGGTGGCCTGGGCGCAGCACCGGGGGATCAGCCGGGTCGAGGTACGCGTCGACGGCGGCGCGTGGCAGGAGGCGACCCTCGCCCCGACGGTGTCGGTGGACACCTGGGTGCAGTGGTCGTGGCGGTGGCCGGCGACCGCGGGTGAGCACACCCTCCAGGTGCGGGCGACCGACCGGGACGGCGGGACGCAGACCCCGTTGACCGCGCCGGTCGCCCCGGACGGTGCGACGGGTTGGCACAGCGTCACAGTCACCGTCCGCTGATTCCCCATCAGCGTTAAGTCATCAAGAGTGATCAATGTTCGGATAGCCAAAAATTCCACAGCGATATCGAGGGTTGAGGCTGTGGGAGCGCTCCCGTAACATACCTGACGCGACTGTTAACGTTAACCTAACAACGGCCACCACCAATGTGCAGGTCGCATCCCGTCAGGAGGGTGTTTTATGTCCAGATCCAGATCGGCCAATGTCGGCCTGATCTCGGCCGGTGTCGCGTTGCTGGCGTCGGCGTCGGTAGTCACCGCGCTGCCCGCAGGCGCGGCGGCGGCGGGATGCTCGGTGAACTACACCGTCTCCTCCGAGTGGGGCGGTGGCTTCGGGGCCAACGTGGCCATCACCAACCTGGGTGACGCGCTCAACGGTTGGACGCTGACCTGGTCCTTCGCCTCCGGGCAGTCGGTGACCCAGGCGTGGAACGCGACCGTGACGCAGAGCGGCTCGGCGGTGACCGCCAAGAACGTGAGCTACAACGGCGCGATCCCGACCAACGGCTCGGTGTCGTTCGGCTTCAACGGGGCCTGGACGTCGAGCAACCCCGTCCCGACGAGCTTCGCGCTCAACGGGGTGGCCTGCAACGGCGGCCCGAACCCGACCACCCCGCCGCCGACGACCCCGCCGCCGACCACCCCGCCCCCCACGACCCCGCCGCCGACCACGCCCCCGCCGACCACCCCGCCGCCGACGGGCAACTGCTCCCTGCCGACGTCGTACCGGTGGTCGTCGACCGGCCCGCTGGCGCAGCCGAAGGCCGGCTGGGCGTCGCTCAAGGACTTCACCATCGCCCCCTACCAGGGCAAGCAGTTGGTGTACGCCACCACCCACAGCAGCAGCGCCACCGGTGGCTGGGGTTCGATGAACTTCGGCCTGGTCGACAACCTCAACCAGCTCGCCACGGCCCCCCAGAACACCATGAGCCAGAGCACTGTCGCGCCGTCGCTGTTCTACTTCGCGCCGAAGAACATCTGGATCCTCGCCCACCAGTGGGGTCCGACGTCGTTCTCGTACCGCACGTCGACCAACCCGGCCAACGCCAACGGCTGGTCGGCCGCGCAGACCCTGTCGACCGCGAAGATCACCGACTCCGGCACCGGCGTGATCGACCAGACGATCATCGGCGACGACCAGAACATGTACCTGTTCTTCGCCGGTGACAACGGCAAGATCTACCGCCAGGTCATGCCGATCGGGAACTTCCCGGGCAGCTTCGGCTCCAACTACACGACCATCATGAGCGACACCTCGGAGAACATCTTCGAGGCACCGCAGGTCTACAAGGTCGCGGGCCGCAACCAGTACCTGATGATCATCGAGGCCCGGACCAGCGGCTGGGAGCGCTACTTCCGCTCGTTCACGGCGACCAGCCTGGGCGGCACCTGGACGCCGAACGCGACGACCTACAACAACCCGTTCGCGGGCAAGGCCAACAGCGGTGCCACCTGGACCAACGACATCAGCCACGGTGAGCTGCTGCGTACCAGCGCCGACCAGACGAACACGATCGACCCGTGCAACCTGCAACTGCTCTACCAGGGCCGCGCCACGAACTCGGGCGGTGACTACGGCCTCCTGCCGTACCGGCCGGGTCTGCTGACCCTGCAGCGCTGACGGCGTGACGCAGGTGCGAGCCCGCTGTTCCTGACTCCCGCGACCGGCGGCGAAAGCCGTACCGGGTGAGCCGCACGACGGCTCGGCGCAGGATCGGGTGAAACGAAGGGGCGGGTCCGGCATCGCCGGGCCCGCCCCGCTCCTTGTGCCGGCCGGCGCACGGGCCGGGAAACGACGAGGCCGCGCTCCGGTTTCCGGAGTGCGGCCTCGTCGAGGTGTGGTGGGTCGGTCAGGCGATCTTGCGCTGGGCCGGTACTGCGGTCTTGTGCGACGCACCGAGCCGGGCCTCCATGCGGGCGATGTCCACCCGGGTCTGCCGGCGGTCGGCCAGGTCCTCCCAGCCGAGGGCGAGCAGCCGCAGCCGCTCGGACTCGCTGAGGCCGCCCCAGACGCCGTACGGCTCCCGCACGGACAGGGCGTGCGCCGCGCACTCGGCCCGCACCGGGCAGGCCTGGCAGACGGACTTGGCGCCGGACTCCCGGCGCAGCCGGGACGAACCCCGCTCGCCGTCCGGGTGGAAGAACTGCGCGCTGTCCCGGCCCCGACAGGCGCCGAGACGCTGCCAGTCCCACAGGTCGACGATGGGTCCGGGCAGTCTACGTACGTTCGACATCAGCACCCCTCCTCCCGCGCGGCACCGCGGAGATCCTCGTTGAACCGGCGTCCGGGCTGTGGTCCGCGCTGGCGTACCCCGTTTCCGGCGTGGAGCCTCGGTACCCGAACCCTCGCCGACTCACACGTGTTGAGATCGAAAACCCGAAGCCTCCTGCGTCGTATGACCCAAATGTCGGAAAAGTTCAGAGGATTGCCCGGAACCTCCTCCCCGGTGGACCCCGTCATGGTCTGCTCGTGTCCGGAGAGGAGACCACCGTGCGTACCGTTCTCGTATGCGTTCGGACACCGATCGCCGCGCAGCAGTTGACCAACGCGGCGGCGCGACTCGGCCTGGCCGCGGCCGTCCGGACAGCCGTCTCCGATCCCGAGGTGATGCTGCGGCTCGCCGAGCGCCCGGTCGACGTGGTGCTGGCCGACACGGCGCTCACCCGGCCGGACAGCGCCGGCTTCGTGCGCCGGGTGCTCGCCCGCGCCCCGCAGGCCGCGGTGCTGCTGCTCGGCACCGAGGAGTCGGAGGCGGCGGCGGCCACCATCAGCGCCGGGGCGCGGGGCCTGATCCAGGGTGCCGACCACGACCTGACCAGCGCGGTGGCGAAGGCGTTGCTGCTGCTCGCAGCGCCCGGCCGGCCCGCCCGGCACCGGGTCGCCGACCCCGCCCGGGACACCGCCGCGGTCGGCGCGCCTCCCCGCCCCGGTCGCCCGCCCGCGCCGGGCTGGTCACCGCCGCCGGCCGACGGTACGCCCGGCGCGCCGTCGGTGGTGCCCGTGCAGCGCGGCGACGACGAGGTCGAGGGGGAGCCGGAGGGCACGCCGGCCGAGCCGGCCCCGGCCACCGGGTTGCCGCGTCCGACCTCCGGCGCCCGCGCCGGCCGGACCTCGGTCGGGCTGACCGAACGCGAACTCCAGGTGCTGCTCGGCATGGCCGAGGGCAAGAGCAACGCGGAGATCGGCCGGGAGTTGTTCGTCTCGGAGGACACCGTCAAGACACACGCCAGGCGGCTGTTCCGCAAGCTCGGCGCGCGGGACCGGGCACACGCGGTGGCCGCCGGCTTCCGCGCCGGCCTGGTCGCCTGAACGCTCCCGTCCCCCGACCCGGTCGGTCCGGCGGTGGCGGGCCGGGTCTGCCCGGAGGTCAGTCGTCGGAGTCGGTGTCGTCGCCCGCGGACTCGGTGAGCGTGTCGTGCACCCCGTCGGCGTAGCCCCGGGCGTAGTCCCAGGTGACGTAGTGGTCCGGGTCGGGGTCGTAGGCCGGCTCGTGCACCCGGGGTCGGCCCGAGCTGAGCAGGTGCCGCAGGTTGCCCCGGAGCAGGTCCCAGTCGAAGTAGTGCGGCTCGCGACAGTCCTCGCACTCGATGACCAGCCCGCGTACCCCGATCGGGGACAGCAGGGCCTGGTAGATCTCCAGGTCGGCGAGGTCTTCCAGCACGTCCTGCCGCTCGACCTCGGTCAGCGGGTCGAGCGGGGCGTCGTCGCCCGGATCGTCCAGCCCCGCAGCCGGATCGGCCGGGTCGCCGTTGAACGGGTCGATGGGCTCGTCGTGCACCCCCTCACCGTAGACCCAACCCTCGCCGCACGCGCCCCCCGGCGGTCGCTGTGGCGTCGCCGACCCCGACCGGTCGCCGGCGAGGGCCGCCCTGCTCAGTGGGTACGATGAGACGACTCGCCGTCACCCCGGCGTGCGCCGGTGCCGCGCGCGCCGCCTCGCTGAATCCCGTCCGAGCAGCTCAGGGGAGCAATCGTGGAGAATTCGCCCAGCACCGATCTTCCGGCCGGCGTCGACAGCGGCGAGTGGGGCGGCCACCTGCCGGAGCTGCCCGCCGGGTCGGCGCGGGTGGTGCCGCTCGGCCTGACCTTCGACGACGTGCTGCTCCAGCCCGGCGAGTCGGACGTGGTGCCCAGCCGGGTGAACACCCGGACCCGGCTCACCCGCAACGTGGAGCTGTCCATCCCGCTGCTGTCCAGCGCGATGGACACCGTCACCGAGGCCCGGATGGCGATCGCGATGGCCCGTCAGGGCGGCATCGGCGTGCTGCACCGCAACCTCTCCCTGGAGGACCAGGCGCTCCAGGTCGACCTGGTCAAGCGCTCCGAGTCCGGCATGATCACCAACCCGGTGACGGCCAGCCCCGAGGACACCCTGCGTGAGGTCGACGAGCTGTGCGGCCGTTACCGCATCTCCGGCGTCCCGGTGGTCGACGGCGAGGGCCAGCTCGTGGGCATCGTCACCAACCGGGACATGCGGTTCGTCTCCGACCCGGCCACCCCGGTCCACGCGATCATGACCCGGACGCCGCTGGTCACCGCCCCGGTGGGGGTGAGCAAGGACGACGCGCTCACGCTGCTGCGCCAGCACAAGGTCGAGAAGCTGCCGATCGTGGACGACTCCGGGCGGCTGCGTGGCCTGATCACCGTCAAGGACTTCACCAAGAGCGAGCAGTACCCGGACGCCACCAAGGACGACGCCGGCCGGCTGCGGGTCGCCGCCGCCATCGGCGTCGGCGAGGACGCCTACAAGCGGGCCCGCACCCTGGTCGACGCGGGTGTCGACGTGCTGATCGTGGACACCGCGCACGGCCACCAGCGGGCCGTGCTGGACATGGTCCGCCGGCTCAAGGCCGACGTCACGATCGACATCGTGGGCGGCAACGTGGCCACCTACGCCGGGGCGAAGGCCCTGGTCGACGCCGGTGCCGACGGCGTCAAGGTGGGGGTGGGCCCGGGTGCCATCTGCACCACCCGGATCGTCGCCGGGGTCGGGGTGCCGCAGGTGACCGCGATCATGGAGGCGGCCCGCGCGGCCCGTCCGGCCGGCGTTCCGGTGATCGGCGACGGCGGCATCCAGTATTCAGGTGACATCGCCAAGGCCCTGGTGGCCGGTGCCGACACGGTGATGCTCGGCAGCCTGCTGGCCGGCTGCGAGGAGAGCCCCGGCGAGCTGATCTTCGTCAACGGCAAGCAGTTCAAGGCGTACCGGGGGATGGGCTCGCTGGGCGCGATGCAGTCCCGGGGCCAGGCCAAGTCGTACAGCAAGGACCGCTACTTCCAGCAGGACGTGCTCAGCGACGACAAGCTGGTGCCGGAGGGCGTGGAGGGCCAGGTGCCCTACCGGGGGCCGCTGTCCCGGGTGGCCCACCAGCTGGTCGGCGGGCTGCGGCTGGCGATGGGGTACGCCGGGGCGGAGAACATCCCCGACCTGCACCACCGGGGCCAGCTCATCCGGATCACCGCGGCCGGGCTCAAGGAGAGCCACCCGCACGACATCCAGATGACCGTCGAGGCCCCCAACTACCACACCCGCTGACCCACCACCCCAAACCACCTGGAGTCCCTCATGCGTGACGTGGTCGAGATCGGGCTGGGCAAGACCGCGCAGCGCGGCTACCACCTGGACGACATCGCCATCGTGCCCAGCCGGCGGACCAGGGACGTCGACGACGTCTCCACCGGCTGGCAGCTCGACGCCTACCAGTTCGACATCCCCTGTGTCGGCCACCCGTCGGACGCCACCATGAGCCCCGCCTCGGCCGTCCGGCTCGGGCAGCTCGGCGGCCTGGGCGTGCTCAACGTCGAGGGCCTGTGGACCCGCTACGAGAACCCGACCAAGGTGCTGGAGGAGCTGGCCGGGCTGGGCGAGGACGCCCGCGCGACCAAGCGGCTCCAGGAGGTCTACGCCGAGCCGATCCGCCCCGACCTGATCGCCGAGCGGGTCCGCGAGCTGCGGGCCGGCGGCAGCACGGTGGCCGTGCGGGTGTCCCCGCAGCACACCCTCGCGCTGGCCCCGGTGATCCTGGACGCGGGCGTCGACATCCTGGTCATCCAGGGCACCATCGTCTCGGCCGAGCACGTCTCGACCACCGACGAACCGCTGAACCTCAAGGAGTTCATCGCCGACCTCGACCTGCCGGTGGTCGTCGGCGGCTGCACCGACTACAAGACGGCGCTGCACCTGATGCGTACCGGCGCCGCCGGGGTGATCGTCGGCATCGGCGGTGACGACTGGTCGACCAGCGAGTCGGTGCTCGGCATCCGGGTGCCGATGGCCACCGCGATCGCCGACGCCGCCGCGGCCCGCCGCGACTATCTCGACGAGACCGGTGGACGCTACGTGCACCTCATCGCCGACGGTGACATCCAGACCTCCGGCGACATCGCCAAGGCGCTCGGCTGCGGCGCGGACGCGGTGATGCTCGGCGAACCGCTGTCGCTGTGCGAGGAGGCCCCGGCCGGCGGTGCCTGGTGGCACTCGGCGGCCAGCCACCCGTCCCTGCCGCGCGGGGCGTTCGAGGTGGCCGGCGAGCCGCTCGGGGAGATGGAACGGCTGCTGTTCGGCCCCGCCGACGAGCCGGACGGCCAGCTCAACCTGTTCGGGGGGCTGCGTCGCGCGATGGCCAAGTGCGGCTACCGCGACCTGAAGGAGTTCCAGCGGGTCGGGCTGGTCCTCGACCGCTGACCCGGGTCCGTCGCGGCCGGCCGGCTCCCTTGTGGGGTCGGCCGGCCGGACCGTCCACCCCGCCTGCGGTCCGGCGTTGCGGGCACGTGCGGCCCGTCGGGTCGGTAGGCTGCGCGGACGGCGGCGGCGAACGGGGGACGAAGGTGGCCATCAGCCGGAACCGGCGCGGGGTCGCGCTGCTCGTCACCGTGGCGCTCGCCCTGGCCGGCTGCACCGCCGACCCGGAACCCCGGCGGGAACCCCGGTCGACCCCGACGCCCGGGGCGACCCCGGGGGTGACCCCCGGCCCGGCCGGCGTCGGCGACCCGTACTTCCCGACCGCCGGCAACAGCGGGTACGACGTCGAGCGGTACACCCTCAAGGTCCGCTACGACCCGGCCAGCGACGAGTTGCGCGGCGACGCCACCGTCCGGGCCACCGCCGAGGCCGACCTGCCGCTGTTCCACCTCGACCTGGCCGGGCTGACGGTGCGCCGGGTGACCGTGGACGGCACCCCGGCCCGGCACACCCGCGAGGGCACCGAGCTGGTGGTCACCCCGGCCGCGCCGGTCCGCGCCGGGACGGCCTTCACCGTCCAGGTCGGGTACGACGGCCGGCCGGAGCCGTTGCCCAACGAGACGATCGGCGAGGGCGGCTGGCTGCACACCACCGACGGCGCGGTCGCGCTGGGCCAACCCGAGTCGGCGAGCACCTGGTTCCCGGTCAACGACCACCCCTCCGACAAGGCCGCCTACGACTTCGAGATCACCGTGCCGAAGGGGCTGGTCGCGGTCGCCAACGGGGTGCCGAGGGGGCAGCGCCCGGCGGCCGGCGGCTTCACCACGTGGCGCTGGTCGGAGGCCGCCCCGATGGCCAGTTACCTGAGCACCGTGGTGATCGGGAAGTACCGCACCACCACCGGTGAGCACCGGGGCCGGCCGGTGTTCAGCGCGGTCGCCGACAGCCTGCCCCGAGGGTCGGCCGACGAGTCGATCGCCCGTACCGTGACGGTCGCCGACTACCTGGAGAGCGTCTTCGGGCCGTACCCGTTCGCGGCGTACGGCGGGGTGGTGGTCGACGAGCCCCGGATCAGGTACGCGTTGGAGACGCAGAGCCGGCCGGTCTACTCGGCCAACTTCTTCCGGGGCGGTGAGAACACCGGGGTGGTCGCGCACGAGCTGGCCCACCAGTGGTTCGGCGACAGCGTGTCGGTGGCCCGCTGGGCGGACATCTGGCTCAACGAGGGGCTGGCCACGTACGCCGAGTGGCTCTGGGCCGAGCACGAGGGCCGGGACACCGCGCAGGCCACCTTCGACCAGCAGTACGCCGCCTCCGACGACGGGGTGTGGCGGGTGCCGCCGGCCGCGCCCGGGGCGGCGAACCTGTTCAGCGAGTCGGTCTACCAGCGGGGCGCGATGGCGGTGCACGCGCTGCGGGTGACCGTCGGCGACGACGCGTTCTTCCGCCTGTTGAAGACCTGGGCGGCCGAGAAGCGCAACGGCAACGCCACCACCGCCGAGTTCGTGGCGACGGCCGAGCGGGTCGGCGGGCGGCAGCTCGACGACCTCTTCGCCGCCTGGCTGTACGGCACCGAACGTCCCGCGCCGCCCACCCGCCGCTGAGCGCGCACCCCGGCGGTCAGTTCTTGACCCGCAGCTCGGGGTGGGCGTCCAGGTAGGTCTCCGCCCTGCCGGCCTTGAGCGCGGGCAGGAACCCCTTGCCGACGCTGGTGAGCTGCTCACCCCGGTAGCTGCCGCCCCTGCCCACCCCGTCGCCGGGCAGCCCGACCAGGGTGATCCGGTCGGCGCTCAGCCCACCGAGGGCGTACGCCAGGTCGACGACGCGGGGGCCGCCCGCGTAGACCAGGGTGTCGCCGAGCGCCGACACCACCTGCTCCACCCGGTCGGGCTGGCGGGCCAGGTTCTCGTTGAGGATCTTGGCGGCCAGCGCCCGCAGGAGCTGCTGCTGGTGGCGCTGCCGGGCGTAGTCGCCGCCGGCGATGTAGCGCTGCCGGGCGTAGTCCAGCGCCTGCCAGCCGTTGAGGTGCCGCTCACCCTTCTCGTAGACCATCTGCGGGCCGGTGTATCCGCCGCCGCCCCGGGCCGGCTCGCGGTACTTGCCGTCCGGCCGGCGGTGCAGCGAGGGGACCCGCTGGTCGACGTAGAGGTCCACCCCGCCGAGGCTGTCGACCAGCCGGTCGAAGCCGTTGAAGGTGACCACCGCACCGGCGTCGAAACGCAGCCCGGTGTACCCGGCGACCGTGCTGCGCAGCAGCTCGTACCCCTGGGCGGCGCTGGGGTTCTTGGGCTTGCCCGGCACCCGGCTGCCGTAGCTCATCGCGTGGGTGAGCTTCGTCCGGCCGCCCCCGTAACCCGACTTCGGGAACTTCGGGATGTCGACCACCAGGTCGCGGGGGAGCGAGAAGAGGTACGCCCGGTCCAGCCCGGCCGGCACGTGCAGGATCAGCACCGCGTCGCCGTGCGGTTCCCAGCCGGGCACGCTGACCCGGGTGTCCACCCCGACCAGGAGCAGGTTGAGCGGGCCGGTGATCGAGGCCCCGGGGGGTGGGGTCGGGCTGGGGGTGGGGCTGGGCGTCGGCGTCGGGCCGGTGGTCGTGGCGGCCGGCCCGGCCGTACGCCGTGGTTCGTCGTCGCGGACCACCCGGGTCACCACCAGGGCGGCCACCCCCACCAGGACGACCACGGCCAGGGCGGCCAGCCCCCACACCCAGCGTGGTCGTCCCGTTCCGGTTTCCTGAGTCATCGCTCGCCACCCCCGTCTGCACAACGCTTCGACCGGCCCTGCGGGTTGCGGTCGGCGACGGTCAGCATGATCGCGCGAAATCCGGCACTGGCGCGATGGCTACCCGCCGGTAATGATGCGGTCATGCGGTACGACGTGCTCGTCATCGGCTCCGGCTTCGGCGGCAGCGTCACCGCGCTGCGGCTGGCCGAGAAGGGCTACACCGTCGGGGTGCTGGAGGCGGGCCGGCGGTTCGCCGACGACGAGTTCCCGCAGACCTCCTGGCGGCTGCGCCGGTTCCTCTGGGCCCCCCGCCTGGGCTGCTACGGGCTGCAACGGATCACCCTGCTCCGCCCGGCCGCCCGGGGTACCGCGAGCGGGGTGCTGGTGCTCTCCGGTGCCGGCGTCGGCGGTGGCTCCCTGGTCTACGCGAACACCCTCTACCAGCCACCGGACGCCTTCTACGCCGATCCGCAGTGGCGTGACGTCACCGACTGGCGGGCGGAACTCGCCAGCCACTACGACCAGGCCGGACGGATGCTCGGGGTCACCCCGTACCCCCGACACACCGGCGCGGACCGGGCGATGCGGGCGGTGGCCGAGCGGATGGGCGTCGGGCACACCTTCGGTCCGACCCCGGTGGGGGTGCACCTCGGCCGCCCCGGGCAACGGGTGGCGGACCCGTACTTCGGCGGGGCGGGGCCGGAGCGCACCGGCTGCACGCACTGCGGGTCGTGCCTGACCGGCTGCCGGCACGGCGCCAAGAACACCCTGGTCAAGAACTACCTGTGGCTTGCCGAACGGCTCGGCGCGCGGGTCCACCCGTTGACCACGGTCACCGCCGTGCGGCCGGCCGACGGTGGCGGCTACCTGGTGCACGCCGTGCGTACCGGGGCCTGGCTGCGGCGGCGTCGCCAGGTGTTCCACGCCGACCAGGTGGTCTTCGCGGCCGGCGCGCTCGGCACCCAGCGGCTGCTGCACGCGATGAAGCAGACCGGCGCGCTGCCCCACCTGTCCGACCGCCTCGGCGCGTTGACCCGGACCAACTCGGAGGCGATCCTCGGCGCGTCGGTCGACCGCCGGCAGGCCCGGCGGCGGGGGCTGGACTTCACCGACGGGGTGGCGATCACCAGCTCGTTCCATCCCGACCCGCAGACCCACGTCGAGCCGGTCCGCTACGGCCGGGGCGCGAACGCGATGGGGTTGCTCCAGTCGCTGCTGGTCGACGGCGGCCCGCACCGGGTCCGGCGCTGGCTGGGCGCGGTCGTGCGGCAGCCCCGGCTGGCCGCCCGGATGCTCTCGGTGCGGCACTGGTCCGAGCGGACGGTGATCGCCCTGGTGATGCAGTCGGCGGACAACTCGCTCACCACCCGCTGGCAGCGGGGGCCGCTGGGCCGGCGGCGGCTGGTGTCCGGCCCCGGGCACGGCGCACCCCATCCGACCTGGATCCCGGCCGGCAACCGGGCGGTCCGGCTGCTCGCCGAGGAGATCGGTGGCACCCCGGGCGGGGCGCTCACCGAACCGTTCGACGTCCCGCTGACCGCGCACCTGCTCGGCGGGGCGGTGATCGGCGCCACCCCGGCCGACGGCGTGGTCGACCCCTGGCACCGGGTGTACGGCCACCCGGGGCTGCACGTGGTCGACGGGGCGGCGGTCTCGGCGAACCTCGGGGTGAACCCGTCGTTGACGATCACCGCGCAGGCGGAGCGGGCGATGTCGTACTGGCCGAACCGGGGGGAGGCGGACCCCCGGCCGCCGCTCGGGTCGGCGTACACCCGGGTGGCGGCGGTGCGTCCCCGGCACCCGGCGGTCCCGGCGGACGCCCCCGGCGCGCTGCGCGGCTGACCGGCGCCGACCGGGCGCGCCGCGCCCGGGGCCGGCCCGTGCCGGGGGCGGGTGTGACTGTCGGTAGGCTCTGCCCACATGAGCACGCCTCGCCCCGTCCTCGTGGTGGACTTCGGAGCCCAGTACGCCCAGCTCATCGCGCGCCGGGTGCGCGAGGCGAAGGTCTATTCGGAGATCGTCCCGCACTCCATGCCGGTCGCCGAGATGCTGGCGAAGGACCCGGCCGCGATCATCCTGTCCGGCGGCCCGTCCAGCGTCTACGCCCCGGACGCCCCGCAGATCGACGCCGGGCTGTTCGACGCGGGCGTCCCCGTCTTCGGCATCTGCTACGGCTTCCAGGCGATGGCCCAGGCGCTCGGCGGCACGGTCGCCCGGACCGGCAACCGGGAGTACGGCGGCACCCCGCTGCGTCCCCGGCTGCTCGACCCGGGGGTGCTGCTGCGGGACCTGCCGGCGGACCTGCCGGTCTGGATGAGTCACGGCGACGCGGTGACCGAGGCCCCCGCCGGATTCACGGTGACCGCCGAGTCGGCCGGTGCCCCGGTCGCCGCCTTCGAGGACCTGGCCGGCCGTCGGGCCGGTGTGCAGTTCCACCCCGAGGTGGGGCACACCGCGCAGGGGCAGGAGATGCTCAGGCGTTTCCTCTACGACATCGCCGGCATCGAGCCCACCTGGACCCCGCAGAACATCATCGACGAGCAGGTGGCCCGGATCCGGGCCCAGGTCGGCGACAAGGAGGTCATCTGCGGCCTGAGCGGCGGGGTCGACTCGGCCGTCGCCGCCGCGCTGGTGCACCGGGCGGTCGGTGACCAGCTCACCTGCGTCTTCGTCGACCACGGGCTGCTGCGGGCCGGCGAGGCCGAGCAGGTGGAGAAGGACTACGTCGCGGCCACCGGCATCACGCTCAAGGTGGTCGACGCGGCCGACCGGTTCCTCGGCGCGCTGGCCGGGGTGACCGACCCGGAGCAGAAGCGGAAGATCATCGGCCGGGAGTTCATCCGGGTCTTCGAGGCCGCCGCGCGGGAGATCGCCGCGCACGGCGACGTCGAGTTCCTGGTGCAGGGCACCCTCTACCCGGACGTGGTCGAGTCCGGCGGTGGCACCGGCACCGCCAACATCAAGAGCCATCACAACGTCGGCGGCCTCCCGGAGGATCTGAAGTTCGCCCTGGTCGAGCCGCTGCGCACGCTGTTCAAGGACGAGGTCCGGGCGCTCGGGCTCCAGCTCGGCCTGCCCGAGGCGATGGTCTGGCGGCACCCGTTCCCGGGGCCGGGCCTGGCCATCCGGATCATCGGCGCGGTCGACCGCGAGCGCCTCGACCTGCTGCGCCAGGCCGACCTGATCGCCCGGGAGGAGTTGACGGCTGCCGGCCTGGACCGGGGCGTCTGGCAGTTCCCGGTGGTGCTCCTGGCCGACGTGCGCAGCGTCGGGGTGCAGGGTGACGGGCGCAGCTACGGGCATCCCGTGGTGCTGCGCCCGGTCTCCAGCGAGGACGCGATGACCGCCGACTGGTCCCGGCTGCCCTACGAGGTGGTGGCCCGGATCTCCACCCGGATCACCAACGAGGTCGCCGAGGTCAACCGGGTGGTCCTGGACGTGACCAGCAAGCCGCCGGGCACCATCGAGTGGGAGTGAGCGGGGTTCAGCCGGCCGTCGGCGGGGTCGCCGGCGGCTGAGGCTGTCCTCCGGTCGCCGGCCCGCCCGGCTGCGGCCAGCCGGCCGGCTCCGCCGGGTGCGGCCAGGTCGGCTGGGCGGTCGGCTGCGGCTGCGCCGCCGGGTCCGCCGGGTGCGGCCAGGCCGGCGCGCCGGCCGGCTCCTCGGGCATCAGGAACCACATGACCGGGTACGCCAGCGCGGCGACACCGCCGGTGACCAGGGTCGCCACCGCGAACAGCACCCGGACCAGGGTGGGATCGACGGCGAAGTAGCGGCCGAGGCCGCTGGCGACGCCGGCCACCATCCGGTCGGTGGTCGGCCTGCGGAGTTGTTTGTACGGGGCGTGGGGGGTGCTCGTCGAGGTCATGTCTCCACGGTCCGCGCCGGCCGCCCCGTCGACCTCGGTGACCGCCCGGAGTCCTACCCTGATCGATCCCTGAGTGACCAGCCCTGAGTCAGGAATCCGACTCTTTTCCGCGTCGGTAACGCGACCCGGGGAGAATTTGGCTCCGTGACCACCTTGCTGGAGCCGCTCCGCAGGATCGCGGCATATGCAGTCTGTGCAGATTCAGTCGGCCGAGTGTTGCTGGTCCGCGCATCGGAGCGCTCCGGCACCCCCGGCGTATGGTCCCTGCCCGGTGGGGCGGTCGACCACGGCGAGGACCCGAACCACACCGTCGTCCGGGAGACCGCCGCCGAAACGGGCCTCTCGGTCGCCGTCGCCGGCCTGGCCGACGTCCTGGCCGACATGCGCGCCCTGCCCGAGCGGGGCATCACCATCCACACCGACCGCCTGATCTACCAGGTGTCGGTACGCGGCGGCACCCTCACCGACCGGGTGGACCGCTCCACCGACCTGGCCCGCTGGTACACCCTCGACGAGGCGCGGGAGCTGCCGCTGCGGGCCTTCACCGCCCGCGCGCTCGGGCTGCCGGCGTCCTCGGCCGACGTGGTTCCCGACGAGGCCCCCGAGTTCCCCTCGTTCTACGCCGTGCCCGGCCCGGACGGGCTGCACCGGGCGCAGCGCTTCGCCGCGTACGCGGTGGCCACCGACCCGGCGGGCCGGGTGCTGCTGACCAGGGTCTCCGACGGCTACCCGGGCGCGGGCTGCTGGCACCTGCCCGGCGGCGGCACCGACTACGGTGAGCAGCCGGGTGCGGCGCTGATCCGGGAGCTGGTCGAGGAGACCGGGCAGACCGGCCGGCTGGTCGAGCTGCTCGGGGTGGCCAGCCACCGTGACGCCGCCTCGCTCGGCCCGGAGGGCTACCCGATCGACTGGCACGGCGTGCGGGCCTTCTACCGGGTGATGGTCGACCAGCCCGCCCCGCCGACCGTCACCGACGTGGGCGGCTCCACCTGCGAGGCCCGCTGGTTCGCCCGGGACGAGTTGGGTGCCCTGCCCACCGACCGGCTCACCGAGGTCACCGCCGAGGCGGTCCAGGCCGCCCGGCTCACCGCCTGACCCACCCCGCCCGCCGGCGGCGTCGGTGGCACCACCGGCGGCCCGGTGCGACGGCACCCGCCCCGCCCGGACGACCGCTAGCCTCATGATCGACGGCGGATCGCGCGGGCGGGGGAGTGACGTGCAGGAGCGACGACGGATCGCGGCGTACGGCTGGTGCACCGACGAGACCGGCCGGGTGCTGTTGGTACGCGGGCGACGCGCAGCCGGCGACCCCACCGGCGACCCGGCGTCCGATCCGGCGGCGGGGTCCTGGCAGTTGCCCGGGGGCGTCGTGCGGCACGCGGAGCATCCGGCCGACACCGTGGTCCGCGAGTGCGCCGGGCAGTCCGGGCTGACCGTCGCGGTCGCCGGGATACGCGCCGCCGTGGCCGACCTGACCGCTACGGACCCGGCGGACGCCGTCGGGCCGGTACACACCGACCGGCTGGTGTTCGACGTCACTATCCCCGGCGACCCGGCGGTGGCCGCGGGAGCGCCGCCGTCGGCGGTCGGCGACGGTGACGGCCCCGGTGAGCTGGCCTGGTGCACCCCGCAGGAGGCGGCGACGCTGCCGCTGGTGCCGTTCACCGCCGACCTGCTCGGCCTGCCCGTCCCGCCGCCGCCCGCCGGCCCGTCGCCAGGCGTGCCGGTCGAGCCGGTGGTGACGGAGTCGACCGACCGGCGGCAGCGGTTCGCCGCGTACGGGCTGGTCACCGATCCCGACGGGCGGGTGCTGCTCACGATGATCGCGCCCGGCTATCCGGGTGCCGGACTCTGGCACCTGCCCGGCGGCGGGACCGATCACGGTGAGCAACCGGTTGACGGTCTGTTACGGGAACTGGTGGAGGAATCGGGTCAGCGTGGCCGGGTCGTCAGGCTGATTCTGGTCGACAATCTTCACAATCCGGGCGCGATGGGCCCCGAGGGTCGCCCGCTGGACTGGCACGGCGTACGGGTGATCTACCGGGTGCTCGTCGACGAGCCGACCGGGCCGGTCGTGACCGAACAGGCCGGTGGATCGACGGCCGGCGCTGCCTGGTTTACGTCTTCGCAGCTCAGCGGCTTGGCGATGACTGATGTCGCGGTGCTGGCGACCCGGTGGGCGGTCGGCTGACGGACGCTCGCCGAGCCGACCTGGTGGTGCTCCGGTAAAGTCGGCCCTGCGGTTGGCGAAGAAAACGGGCGCTGAAGCCCGAAAAACGGACCCAGAAGTCCGAGATGGGAACAAGGCAGCGGTTTGCGCGGTTAACGAGGTTATAAGTACCGCCGGCAGCTATCGCCAACCACCACGCCGCTGTGTAATGGTGTACTCCGCTTGAACGGCTGCCGGGCCAAGAGCGGTCCGGCACGAGACAGCCGGACACCCGCCCGCACGGGCGGCCAGCCGATCCGGTGATGGAGGAAACGTGCCGAGAGCCCCATGGCGCCGGCGTCGTACGACTGACAGTCCGCGCCCCGCAGGGCGTCGCTGGGCGGGCCGGTTGCGCCGCAGCAGCACATTCGCCCGCCAGGTACTGCTGGTCCGGGTGGGTCGCCGGGACGGTGACCAGCTCAACGGCACCGACCTGGTCCTTCCCGAGCACCGCGTCGACCGCCAGCGTCGCCGGTACGGCTTCGACCGTCGCGGGATCACCCTCGACCGCGCCGAGATCGAGGCGGTCGCCCCGGTCAGCCCGGTCCTGGGCCCCACCACACCGGTCGACGAGTCGCCCGCGATGGCGATCCCGCTGCTCCCCGGCGCGCGTACCCCCGCCCGGCGGATGAAGTTCGCGCTGGTCAACGCCTGCACCCTGGCGAGCCTGGTGCTCGGCATCAACGCCATCTTCGTCGCCATGAACGGCCAGCCCCGGATCGCGGCCCTGCTGCTGATCGCCTGCGTCGCGTTCGACGGCCTCGACGGCGCGCTCGCCCGGAAGTTCGGCGTGGCCAGCCCGTTCGGCGCCCAGATGGACTCGCTGGCCGACATGTGCTCCTTCGGCCTGGCCGCCCCGGTGGTGGTCTACGCCTCGCTGGCCGGATCGGCCCCCACCGCCGCGGCGGCGGTCGCCGCAGCCCTGGTCGCGTCATGTGCCGCGATCAGGCTCGCCCGGTTCAACGTCTCGCCCAAGGACGGCCGGTTCTTCTGCGGCGTACCCACCACGATGGCGGCGGCCGTGCTCGCGCTCGGCGTGGCCATCGAACTGCCGCTGCCGGCCGTCGTGCAGATCGGCGGGGTGGCGCTGCTCGCCTTCACGATGGTCTCCAGCTTCCCGTACGCCAAGCTGGCCCGGTTGGTCAAGCTTCCGCCGTGGCTGTGGCTGGCCCCGGCCGTCGGCGCACTCGTCGACATCCGGCTCACCTTCGCCCTCGTGGTGGTGGGCTACCTGGTCAGCGGGCCGCTGCTCTGGCTGCACCAGCGCCGTACCGCCTGATCCGTCCGCAGTTGCACGACAGGGGCGCCGCGATCGCGGCGCCCCTGTTCGCGTGGTCGTCGGCTCAGCTCCAGCGGGCGATGACCGAGGAACCACCGACCACCTTGTCGCCGGGGCCGACCAGCGGCGTGGCGGCGTCGGCCGGCAGGTAGACGTCGGTACGGGAGCCGAAGCGGATCAGCCCGAACCGCTCCCCCCGGGCCAGCAGCGCCCCCACCGGAGCCCGCTGCACGATCCGCCGGGCGATCAACCCGGTGCGCTGCGCCACCACCACCGTGCCGTGTGCGGTGTCCAGCACGGTGTAGGCGGCGACGTTGTGCTCCGCGTCCGGCTTCATCGCGTTGACGAAGCCGCCGTCGGCGACGAAGTAGTCGACCACCTTGCCGGCCACCGGTGAACGGTTGACGTGCACGTCCAGCACCGACAGGAAGACCGCGATCCGCAGCCACTCGCCGTCGCCGAACCGCTCGTCGTGCAGCCGTTGCACCGACAGCACCTGACCGTCGGCGGCGGCGACCACCGCGGACGGGTCCTCCGGCACGTCCCGCTGCGGGTCCCGGAAGAACGCCGCCACCGGGGCGGCGGCCAGCGCCGGCACCAGCCACAGCTTCGACTTCGGCCGGGCGACCCGGGCGACGGCGGCCAGGCCGAGCGCGATACCGGCCGCGGCGACCCCGTTCGAGTCGATGTGCATGCCCCGGGTCAGCGGCACGCTCGACGGCCGGTACGCCGGGGCGAGCCGGGCGGCCGACGCGGCACCGGCCGGGGTGAACCTCAGGTGGTGCACCCGTACCGGCGGGGAGTTGCGCACCACCAGGTCGGAACGCACACCGTGCAGGACGCCCTGCCGGTCCAGTTCGGCGGCGGCCCCCTCGGTGCGGAACACCGGCGCGGCGACGCTGAGCACCGCGCCGTCGGTCAGGTACTTGGTGAGGCCGTCGACGGCGTCGCGGGTCTGCTCACCGGTCCCGGTGAACGGCTCGGCGGCGATGACCAGTTCGGCGGCGTCCGCCTCGGCCAGGGAGTCGACCACCCGTACCCGGTCGGCGACCCAGCGGCCCTGGGCCGTCACGTGGTCGCGCAGCGTGGCGGCGTCGGTCGTCGGGTCCGGCACGACGGTCAGCGTGTCGCCCGGCAGCAGCGCGTCGATCGCCGCGGCGAGGACCGCGGCCCCGGGGGCCGCACCCACCAGCAGGGCTGCCTTCGGGTCGTTGCGTCGGGCGAGTTCGGCGACGAGGGTACGGGCGGCACGCTCGCCGATGCGGACCGGACCGAACGGACCGGAGGGGCGCACGGCGGGGGACTGGGTCATCTCGGGCGGGCTCCTGACGGGGTAGACGGACGTCGCGGCGGGACCGCCTCGGGGTGCCGGGACCAGGCGCACCCGGGCCGGCACCCGGGCCGCCTGGCGCGGCCACCGGCGGGGCTCGCCCGGCGGAGGCGGGATCTCCCCGGCCAGCATACGAGCCGGCACGGGCCGACCGCACCGGCGCGGTCAGCCCGGTGGCCGTGGTCAGGTGCCCGGTGGACCGGTGACCGGGTCGTCGGCCGGCCACCGGCGGGTGTCCCCGTCGCCGACCCGGGCCGGCTCGTCCTGTCCGGGTCGACGGTCCACCGCGCCCGGCCGTCCCGGCTCGTCCGCCGGGTCGCCGAGGCGCAGTTCGGCGGTGTCCCGCCAGCCGGCCCGGTCGTCGGGCCCACCCACGGGACCGTCCGGCGGGCTGCCCACCGGTCGACCCGCCGGGCCGGTCGTCGGGCCGGCCGGGGCCGGCGTGGGGGTTGCGCCGCCGGCGGCCGGCGGCACGGCGTCGGTGGTCCGCGCCGACCGCACCGCGCCGACCAGGCCGAGCAGCCCGATCAGCACCAGAGCGCCGGCCAGGAACCAGCCCACCGCCGGCAGGGCCAACCCGAGGATCTGGGCCAGCAGCCACCAGAGGGCGAGGCCGACGAAGAGCAGCCCGAAGACGAACGACACCAGGTCGGTGCGGTGGGCCTTCACCGGGTCACCTCCAGGTTGCCGGCGTTGACCTGGACGGTGAGCCGCAGCGTGCCGCCGCCGGCTCCGTCCGGGCCGAGGTCGCTCACCTGCCGTGCCTGTCCCTCGAATCCGGCGCTACGTCGCCCGAACACGGTCGCCTCCCCGGCCTTGACGTTGGTCACCACGGTGACGTCAACGTTCGGCGGGACCACGATGGTGGCCGCCCCGAAGTTGACCACCACGGTGATGTCGGTGTCCCGCTTGTCGAAGTCCACCGCCCGCAGGTCCAGGGTGGTGTCGCCGAAGCTGTTCTCGTAGCGGTCGGCCAGCTCCCGGTAACTGGTCGGTGCCCAGGTGACCGCTCCGTCGACGCCCCGGACCCGGTCGTAGGATTCGGCGACGGTGGCGACGGCGAGCGCGGCGGCGGCGACCAGACCGAGGGCGATCAGCCAGCGGGCCCGCCCGAACCAGGTGCCCACCAGCAGGCCGAGCCCGATGGTGGCGAGCACCGCCGCGAAGTAGCCGGCCGCGCCGATCGGGAAGACGTCCAGCAGGTCCAGGATGGCCACCACGCCGAGGACCAGGAAGATCAGCGAGAAGGTCGCGGCACCCAGCGCCGAGCGTTCCTTCGGCTTCTTCGGCGGCTTGACCCGGGGCGCGGGCGGGGGCGGGGGCGGGCCCGCCTGGGCGTACGGACCGCGCGGGGCGAACGGCGGCCGGTAGCCCGTACCGGGTGACGGCGGGACCACGACCGGTGCGGCGGCCGGTCGACCGGGCACCGGTGGGCGGGGCGGCCAGCCCGGAGCTTCCGCCCGGGTGGCGGTGACCTCCATCGGCCGGGCCGGCGGCCAGGGCGGCGGCGCAGCCGTCGGTCCCTGTGCGGGCCAGCCCACCGCACCACCGGTCCGGGGGGCCGCCGGGGCGCCGGCCGGGAACGGCACGGCGGGTACGGGCGGGGTGAACGGTGCGGGCGCCGGGTAACCGACCGGGGGCACCGGTCCGGGCGGCCCGGCCGGTGCGGGGGCCGGACCGGCGGCGGCGAAGCCGGACCGGCCGTCCCGGTTGAGCAGCAGCGCGCCGCCGATCAGGATCGCCGCGCCCAGCAGCACCGCCCGGAACGCGTCGGTGACGATGTAGCCGAAGCTGACCGCGACCAGGATGGTCAGCACGATCACGGTGATCGGGGACATGCTCGACCGGCCCCGCCCGAGCATCGACTCCAGCGGGGAGGCGCTGTCGCCCTCGCCCGGAATGATCAACCAGGCGGCCACGTAGACCAGGATGCCGACCCCGCCGAAGAACCCGAGCACGGCGAGCAGCACCCGCCAGAGCACCGGGTCGGTGTTGGTGGCCCGGCCGATCGCCGCGCAGACCCCGGCGAGGTAGCGGCCGTCGCGGGGCCGGATCAGGCCGTACCGGGAGGTGAAGCTGGCCCCGCCGGACGGCGGGGGGTAGCCACCGGGCGGCGGTGGCGCGTCGTCGCCCCCCGTGGGCGACGCGGGCGCCATGGGGTCCGGCCCGGCGGCGGGACCGGGCGGTGGCGTACCACCCGGTGCGGCCACCGAAGGGTACGGCGGCGGGGCGGGGTCCTCGGTCATGACTCGATCCTGCGCCGTCGTCGGGCCGGCTTGCCTCCGGAACCGACCCTGACCCCACCCTGAGATCCCGGCGGGCGGATGTCGGGGGCGTCCCCGTGGTCGGCGGCGTCCCGGGCGTGTGACGATCGGAGCGGCACCGTACCGCCAGGTGTCCGTCCACCACCCATCGTGACCAGGGAGCCTCCGATCAGCGTCGTGACCCCGCCGCCACCCCGCCTCTACCGGGCGCCCGAGCACCGGTTGGCCGCCGGGGTGGCCGCCGGCATCGCCGACCATCTCGGCATCTCGGTGCTGCGGGTCCGCGTCGCGTTCATGGTGCTGCTCGGGCTCAGCGGCCTGGGCCTGCTGCTGTATGCGGCGTTCTGGGCGGTGGTTCCGCTGCGCCCCGGCGACACCGCCACGCCGCCCCGGCGCGACCCCGGGCAGTTGCTGCCGTTCGTGGCGATCGGTCTCGGTGTGCTGCTGGTCCAGGTGATGCTCTTCGACTCGGTGGGCGCGGCGGGCACCGCCGGCTGGCTGGTGGCGATCATCGCGGTCGGCGCCGGGGTGATCTGGCACCAGTCCGCGCCGGAACGTCGTCGGCAGTGGACCGGGTCGATGCCGGTGCCGTGGCTCGGCGCGGTGGTGGAGGAGACCGACCGGCGGGCCCTCGTGCTCCGCTTCGCCGGGGGCGCGGTGCTGGTCGCCGTCGGCATCATCGGCGTGGCGGCGGTCTACTCGCCGGTGCAGAACCTCGACGCGGTGGTCAACGGCCTGATCTTCGCGCTGGTCGGGCTGGTCGGCGTCGGGGTGGTCGTCGCGCCGGTGCTGTGGCGGACGTGGAACCAGCTCCGCTCGGAACGGGAGGGACGCATCCGCGAGCAGGAGCGTGCCGAACTGGCCGCGATGGTGCACGACCAGGTGCTGCACACCCTCGCCCTGATCCAGCGCAACGCCAGCGACGTCAAGACGGTGCAGCGCCTCGCCCGGGGCCAGGAACGGTCGTTGCGCAACTGGCTCTACAAGCCGACCGCCTCGCCCACCGAGCGGTTCGCGGCGGCGCTGGAGCAGGCCGCCGCCGAGGTGGAGGACACCTTCGCGATCACCGTCGAGGCGGTGGTGGTGGGCGACCGGGAGACCGACGAACGGGTGGGCGCGCTGGTGGCGGCGGCCCGGGAGGCGTTGGTCAACGCGGCCCGGCATGCCGGGGTGCAGACGGTGTCGCTCTATGCCGAGGTCGAGCCGGAGCAGGTGAGCGTCTTCGTCCGGGACCGGGGCAAGGGCTTCGACCCGGATACCGTGGAGGATCACCGGCACGGGGTCCGAGGGTCGATCATCGGGCGGATGAAACGGCACGGTGGCCGGGCGGAGATCCGTTCCGAGCCCGGGGAGGGGACGGAGGTCCGGTTGATGCTGCCGATCACCGGCACCGGCTCCACGGCGGAAAGGGACAGCTGAGATGGCGGAGCAGTCGATGGAACCGGGGTCGGGCACGCCGGACCGCGCGCAACGGTTGAGGGTCTTCCTGGTCGACGACCACGCCATGTTCCGGGCCGGGGTCCGGGCCGAACTGGGGACGCACGTCGAGGTGGTGGGGGAGGCGAGCACGGTGGCCGAGGCGGTCGCCCGGATCGCCGCCACCGGGCCGGACGTGGTGCTGCTCGACGTCCACATGCCCGACGGCGGCGGGCGGGCGGTACTGGACGCGATGCGCCGCACCCACCCGCAGGTGAAGTTCCTCGCGCTGAGCGTGTCCGACGCGGCCGAGGACGTGATCGGGCTGATCCGGGCGGGTGCCCGGGGCTACGTGACCAAGACCATCTCCCCGGACGAGCTGACCGACGCGATCCGCCGGGTGGCCGACGGGGACGCCGTGTTCAGTCCCCGGCTGGCCGGGTTCGTGCTGGACGCCTTCGCCGCCCGGCCGGACGCCCCGGTCGCGGACCCCGAGCTGGACCAGCTCACCAATCGCGAGCGCGAGGTGCTGCGCCTGCTCGCCCGGGGGTACGCGTACAAGGAGATCGCCAAGGAGCTGTTCATCTCGATCAAGACGGTCGAGACGCACGTGTCGAACGTGCTGCGCAAGCTCCAGATGTCCAACCGGTACGAGTTGTCCCGCTGGGCGGCGGACCGACGACTCGTCTGACACCTCCCATTCCGGGAGCATCGCCCCAGGGCTGACAAGAGATCAATTCGTGTCGCATAATGCCCCGTCGCCTTCGCGCGTGCGGGTGGTGTCACGACCCCGCCCGGGGGCGACGCACACCGGCCCGCCGGGAGCGGGCCGACCCCTGGGGAGAGGTGCACGGAACTGATGTTCGGAGAACGAGGACGACGCTGGGCGGGTATCGCCACGGCGCTCGTCACCGGTGGCGCGCTGGTGCTCACCGCAGCCGGTCCGGCCGCCGCCGAGCCGGCGACGAAGGGCGTGGCGCGGGCGGTGCCGGGCACCAGCGTCACGCTGAAGCTGGACGGTCGGGCGCAGAAGACCTCGGCGCTGGCCCTGGAGTTGAAGGACGGCACGGTGCCGGTCTTCTGCATCGACTTCCACACCCCGGTGGCCCGCAACGGCGAGTACGCCGAGGGCAGCTGGGACGAGTCGGAGGTGAAGAACCTCGGCCGGGTGCAGTGGGTGCTCACCCACGGCTACCCCAACGCCGACCGGGCGAAGCTGCTCGCCGCGGCCGGGGCGAGCCTGCCCGCCGGGCTGCCCGACTCCCGGCGCGACGCGCTGCTCTACTTCGGTACCCAGACGGCCGTCTGGCACTTCAGCGACGGCATCACCCTGGGTGACTGGGAGCGGGGTCTGACCGCTGCGGCCGAGTACGACGTGATCCGCCGGGTGCACGACTACCTGGTGCGCAACGCCACCGACCAGCCGGAGCCGAAGGCCGAGCTGAGCCTGGACCCGGCCTCGGCCACCGCTACCACCGGCGGGCGGGCCGGACCGTTCACCGTGCACGGGCCGGCCGGGGAGATCGCGCTGAAGGTCGAGGGCGGCAGCGCCGTCGACGCCGAGGGGCGTCCGGTCGGCACGACCACCAACGGCGGCCGGTTCTGGCTGACCGCCACCACCACCGGCCGGGTCACCGTGACGGTCTCGGCCCCGGACTCGGTCTCCTTCGGGCGGGTCTTCCTCTTCTCCGGCGGCAAGAACGCCAAGCAGAAGCTGATCCTGGGTGGCAGCACCGGCACCTCGGTCACCGCCGACGCGGCGGCGACCTTCGCCGCCGCCCCGGCCTCGCCGTCGCCGTCGGCCTCGCCGTCCGGGTCGCCGACGCCGTCGCCGTCGCCCTCGACGGCGTCCCCGTCGCCGTCGGCCCCGGCGGAGTCCTCGTCGCCGCCGGCCAGCCCGGCGCCGTCGACCTCGCCGGCCAGCAACGGCGGTGGCCTGCCGCTGACCGGGTCGCCGATCGCGCTGGCCGCCCTGGCCGGGATGGCGCTGCTGGCGTTCGGCGCGGTGGCCGTGCTGCTGGTCCGCCGCCGCCGGATCCGCTTCACCGTCTGAGGTACGGGTTCCTCCGGCCCCGGCACCCGCGACGGTGCCGGGGCCGGCCCGTCTCCGCCGGCCCTCACCGACCCCACCGGTGGTGGGGACACCACCGACGACGGGTACGGACCGGCGAACCGGTATCGTCGGCCGGCCGGGCGGGACTCGGCTCCGCCCGGCGGAAGTCACCATCATCCGGATGGTCGAAATCGGCCAACTCTCGGTCGACGTCGAACCGCCTCGACCGGACGGCGGGAAAGCTCACACTTGCTACTCGCCGGTCACCACCCGGTGGAGCGGACTTGCTGTCTTTCCTGCTCAGAGCGGTACGACCAGGGCATCTCATGATCTTTTCTCAAGTATCGGCAACATGGCGGGCAACTAACGGCTTGATAACGGCACCTTCACGTAATGGGCCGGTGGGTGTCACAGTGGCAGCACCTCACCCCTGACGTGAGGCACCCGTGTGTCCCGGTCGACCACGTCACCGCTGCCCATGGCGCGGATCGTGGTCGTCGAGCCTGCCCGGGGGCCGAGTGCGGGAGTGCGGTGGCCCGGCGGATCGGTACCCCTGGGGTGTCCCGATTTCTCTGCGGTAACCGGTGATCCGCAACACAGGATCGCCGTGCGGTGTCACCCCCCAACGTGCGTGAAACCCACGACGGAACCAGGTTAGAAAGAGGAGGCCCCTCGGAATGAGAGTCTCGAAGCGGGCGAGCGGCGCCATCGCGGTGGGTGCGGCGTTCGCGCTCATCGCGTCCGGCTGCTCCAGCGGTAACGACGACGAAGGCAGCAGCGGCGCCAGCAGCTCGGACGGGGCCATCGTCGTCGACGGCACCGAGCCGGAGAACCCCCTGGTTCCGGCGAACACCACCGAGACCGGTGGCGGCAAGATCATCGACTGGCTCTGGACCGGTCTGGTCGAGTACCCCAACAACGGTGGTGCGCCGCAGAACGCGCTGGCCGAGTCGATCGAGACGACCGACTCCAAGCTCTACAAGATCAAGATCAAGCAGAACACGAAGTTCCACGACGGCACCGTCGTCAAGGCCAAGAACTTCGTGGACGCCTGGAACTGGGGCGCGTACTCGCCGAACGGCGCGCAGAACGCCAGCTTCTTCGCCGACATCGCCGGCTTCGCCGACGTGAACACCTCCGACCCGGACGGTGACGGCCCGAAGAAGGCGCCCGAGCCCAAGGCCAAGGAGATGTCCGGCCTCAAGGTCGTCGACGACTGGAACTTCGAGGTCACGCTCTCCGCGCCGACCGCCGTGTTCCCGACCAAGCTCGGCTACAGCACCTTCATGCCGCTGCCGGACGCCTTCTTCTCGCAGGGCGCCGAGGCCTTCGGCAAGAAGCCGATCGGCAACGGCCCGGTCAGCTTCGTCTCGTGGGAGAACAACGTCGCGATCAAGCTGACGCGGTTCGACGACTACAACCTGCGCGACAAGATGAAGATCAAGGACGTCAACGTCAAGATCTACCAGGACGACACGGCGGCCTACAACGACCTGGTCTCCAACAACCTGGACTTCCAGCAGCAGGTTCCGGTCTCCTCGCTGGCCGGCGACAAGTGGAAGGCCGACCTGGCCGACCGCGCGGTCGCGTCGACCACGCCGTCCACCGGCATCATCGCGTTCCCGATCTACGACAAGCGCTTCCAGAACCCGAAGCTGCGCAAGGCGATCTCGCTGTCGATCAACCGGCAGGAGATCACCGACAAGATCTTCTTCGGTAACCGCAAGCCGGCCGACAGCTGGGCCAACCCGCTGACCCCGGGTGCCAAGCCGGGCAACTGCACCGCCTGCCAGTTCAAGCCGGACGAGGCCAAGCAGCTCCTGACCGAGGCCGGTGGCTTCACCGGGCAGCTGAAGATGTACTACAACGCCGACGCCAGCCACAAGGACTGGATGGAGGCCGTCGCCGGGCAGATCAAGAACACCCTGGGTATCGACGCAGTCGCCGTCGGTGTGCCGACCTTCGCGGTCTTCCGGCAGAACATCAACGCCCACAAGATGGACGGCGCCTACCGTGCCGGTTGGCAGCAGGACTACCCGGACGTGGAGAACTGGATCAACCCGCTCTACGTGACCGGTGGCTCCTCGAACGACGGTCTCTACAGCAACCCCGAGGTGGACGCCCTGGCCAAGCAGGCCAGCTCCGCCCCGAGCCTGGACGCCTCGCACGAGCTGTTCGCCAAGGCGGTCGAGAAGATCGACCAGGACGTTCCGTCGATGCCGATCTACTTCGGTGGCCAGCAGTCCGGTCACTCCGAGAAGATCAAGAAGATGGAGCTGACCAACGTCGGCGAGCTCGACATCACCTCCGTCGAGCTCTGATCCGTTCGGTCTGACCCCGGGTCGGGCTCGCCTACCGGTGAGCCCGACCCGGGGCCGTTCCGCGAGTGGGTGCACCCCACCCCTCGCCACGTTGTCGCCACCCGTGTCGGCCGCACCCCCGCCCCCGGCACCCCTTGTCAGGAGGACCACCCCATGGGCCGTTATCTGGTGAGACGGCTGCTCCAACTCGTCCCGGTGTTCATCGGGACGACGCTGATGATCTACCTGCTGGTGTGGAAGGTCCCCGGGGACCCGTTCGCCGGCAAGTGCGGTGACCGTGGCTGCCCGGACAACTACCGGGCCATGATGACCGAGAAGTTCCAGCTGGATCAGCCCTGGTTCGTGCAGTACGCCACCTACATGAAGAACCTCCTGCAAGGCGACTTCGGGGCCACCTGGTCGGGGCGCGACGTCGGCGAGATCATCGCCACCGCGTACCCGAACACCCTCAAGCTGGCCCTGGTGGCCCTGGCCATCGAGGGTGTCATCGGTCTCACCGCCGGTGTGCTCACCGGCCTGCGCCGCAACGGCTTCCTGGACAACCTGGTCCTGGTCTCCACGCTCTTCCTGATCGCGCTGCCGGTCTTCGTGGTCGGCTTCGTGCTCCAGTGGTTCTTCGGCGTGAAGCTGGGCATCGTCAAGCCGACCGTCTCCAACGAGATGCGGATCTCCGAACTGCTCCTACCCGGCTTCGTGCTGGGCAGCGCGTCGATGGCGTACATCGCCCGGGTGTCGCGCACCAGCATCGCGGAGAACCGCCGCGCCGACTACGTGCGTACCGCGATCGCCAAGGGGCTGCCGATGCGCCGGGTGGTCGGTATCCACCTGCTGCGCAACTCGCTGATCCCGGTGGTGACCCTGCTCGGCACCGACCTCGGCGCGCTGATGGGTGGCGCGATCATCACCGAGGGCATCTTCGGCATCAACGGCATCGGCCGCACCGTGCTGCGGGCGATCGTCACCAAGGAGAGCGCTACCGTTGTCTCCATCGTGGTCGTGCTGGTGCTCGTCTACCTGGTGATGAATCTGCTGGTGGACCTGCTCTACGCCGCGTTGGACCCGAGGATCCGCTATGAGTGAGCGCAGCAGCGAACGAATCGTCATTGCAGTGTGCGCGGGCAACCAGGCCGGCGCCGAGCGCAGCGAGGTGCAGGCATGAGCGACCCGAGTGCCGCTTCGATCGTGAGCACGCCCCGTCCCGAGCAGTTGACCGAGGCAAGTTCCCCGGCCACCGCGGGCCCGGCGGGCAAGAAGGAGAAGCCGCGCAGCCTCCTTGGCGACGCCTGGATCGACCTGCGTCGTAAGCCGCTGTTCTGGATCTCCGCCACCTTCATCGTGCTCTTCGTGGTGATGTCGGCCTTCCCGTCGTTGTTCACCTCCGGTGACCCGACTGCCACCGAGCTCTCCCGCAGCCGGGTCGAGCCCTCCGCCGACGCGTGGTTCGGCTACGACGTGCTCGGGCGGGACGTCTACGCCCGGGTGATCTACGGTGCCAACGCCTCGATCGTGGTCTCGCTGCTCTCCACGATCGGCACCCTGCTGATCGGTGGGACGATCGGCATCATCGCGGGCTACAAGGGCGGCTGGATCGACGGCCTGCTCTCCCGGATCACCGACATCTTCTTCGGCCTGCCGTTCGTGCTCGGCGCGATCGTCATCCTCACCACGTTCAACGGCGCCGGCTCCGACAACGGCGAGTGGGAGATCAAGTTCCTGGTGATCGGCTCGCTGGTGCTGCTGAGCTGGCCGGTGGTGATGCGGCTGATGCGTTCCTCGGTGCTCGCCACCAAGGAGGCCGACTACATCGTGGCGGCCCGCGCGATGGGTGCCAGCACCGGCCGGATCATCTTCAAGCACCTGCTGCCGAACTGCCTGGCACCGCTGCTGGTCTACGGGACGATCATGATCGGCTCCTTCATCGGCGCCGAAGCCACCCTCTCCTTCCTGGGTATCGGCCTGCAGAGCCCGGTGGTCTCCTGGGGCATCATGATCAATGAAGCGCAGAACTACCTCCGGGTCTCGCCCTTCCTGCTCTTCTTCCCCTCCGCGTTCCTCGTCACCGCCGTGCTGAGCTTCGTCATGCTCGGCGAGGCGGTCCGCGAGGCCCTCGACCCGAAGCTCCGATAGGGGAGACCGAAGTGTCCGACATTCTCGTGTCCGAGCAGTCCGCGCCCGGCGCCGACGGATCCGGCCGCCCCTCCGGTCGGCTGCTCGAGGTCGACGACCTGCGGGTGGAGTTCCGCACCCGGGACGGCGTCGCCAAGGTCATCAACGGAGTCACGTACCACGTCGACGCGGGGGAGACCCTCGCCGTGCTCGGCGAGTCCGGCTCCGGCAAGAGCGTCACCGCGCAGACCATCATGGGCATCCTGGACATGCCGCCCGGCTTCGTCACCGGCGGTCAGGTCCGCTTCCACGGCAAGGACATGCTCACCATGTCCGCCGAGGAACGTCGCCGCATCCGTGGCGAGGGCATCGCGATGATCTTCCAGGACTCGCTCTCCGCCCTGAACCCGGTATTCACCGTCGGGTTCCAGATCGCCGAGCAGTTCCGGGTCCGGCGCGGCATGAGCCGTTCCGACGCCAAGAAGCGTGCGATCGAGATGCTCGACCAGGTCAAGATCCCGAACGCCAAGGGCCGGTTCAGCAACTTCCCGCACCAGTTCTCCGGCGGAATGCGGCAGCGCGCGATGATCGCGATGTCGCTGGCCCTCGACCCCGAGGTGCTGATCGCCGACGAGCCGACCACCGCGCTGGACGTCACCGTGCAGGCCCAGATCATGGACCTGCTCGGCGAACTCCAGCGGGAACGCCGGATGGGCATGATCCTGATCACCCACGACCTCGGCGTGGTCGCCGACGTCGCGGACCGGATCGCGGTCATGTACGCCGGCCGGATCGTCGAGGAAGCCGACGTCTACGACCTGTACGCCAAGCCGGCGCACCCGTACACCCTCGGCCTGCTCAACTCGATCCCCCGGCTGGACGAGAAGGGGCAGCAGCTCCGCACCATCAAGGGCCTCCCGCCGAACCTGATGAACATCCCGCCGGGCTGCCCGTTCAACCCGCGCTGCCCCATGGCGCAGCCGGTGTGCCGGGAGACCGTCCCCCCGCTGCTGCAGATCGGCACCGGTCGGGCCAGCGCCTGCCACTTCGCCGAGGAGCTGGTGAACCGTGACTGACAACATCATCGAAGTCCGTGACCTGGTCAAGCACTACCCGGTCACCCGGGGCATCGTGTTCAAGAAGACCATCGGCCAGGTCAAGGCCGTCGACGGCGTCTCGTTCGACCTCAAGGCCGGCGAGACGCTGGGCGTGGTGGGCGAGTCGGGCTGCGGCAAGTCGACGCTGAGCCGGGTCCTGATGAACCTGGAGAAGCCCACCGCCGGCACGGTGCACTACAAGGGCCAGGACATCGCCAAGCTCTCCGGTGGCGCGCTGCGGCGGCTGCGCCGGCAGATCCAGCTGGTGATGCAGGACCCGTACACCTCGCTGAACCCCCGGATGACCGTCGGCGACCTGATCGGCGAGCCGTTCGAGATCCACCCGGAGGTCGCGCCGCGGGGCAGCCGCCGGGACAAGGTCAAGGAACTGCTCGACCTGGTCGGCCTCAACCCGGAGCACATCAACAGGTACCCGCACCAGTTCTCCGGCGGCCAGCGGCAGCGCATCGGCATCGCCCGGGCGCTCGCCCTGCGTCCCGAGGTGATCGTCTGCGACGAGCCGGTCTCCGCCCTGGACGTCTCGATCCAGGCCCAGGTGATGAACCTGCTGGAGAAGCTCCAGAACGAGCTGGGCCTGTCGTACGTGTTCATCGCGCACGACCTGTCGGTGGTCCGGCACCTGTCGGACCGGGTCGCGGTGATGTACCTCGGCAAGATCGTGGAGATCGGCACCGAGGACGAGATCTACGAGCGGCCGACCCACCCGTACACCCAGGCGCTGCTGTCGGCGGTGCCGGTGCCGGACCCGACGCTGCGGGAGAACAAGGCGATCATCCGGCTCACCGGTGACGTGCCCTCGCCGATCAGCCCGCCGTCGGGCTGCCGGTTCCGCACCCGGTGCTGGAAGGCGCAGGACGTCTGCGCCGAGCAGCCGCCGCTGCTGGAGATCCGTCCCGGCTCGGACCACCCGAGCGCCTGCCACTTCGCCGAGAAGCGGGAGATCGTCGCCACGCACGAGGCGTGACACGACCCGGGCCGCCTGCCACCGTCGGACCGACGGCGGCAGGCGGTTCGTCGTTCACCCGGCCCACGCCCGCCGGGTCGCTGTCACAGCGGCCCGCGCCCGGCCCGCAGCAGCAGCAGCGCCAGCTGGGTGCCGTCGGCCCCCAGCTCACTGCGGAAACGTTCCAGGATCTCCCGCTCCCGGGAGAGCACCAGCCGGGTGCCCCCGGAGGCCATCCGGGTCACCCCGACCTCCTGGGACAGCGCCGCGCGCTCCTGCCAGAGCGCGATCAGCGTACGGTCGATCTCGTCGATCCGTTCCCTGATCGCCACGATCCGCTCGGCCGCCACCGTGTCGCCGGTGCCGGTACGGGCGGCCGCGGCTCCGGTCGGGTCGGCCTCCGTGGGCTGCGCCCCGGCCGGATCGTCGTGCCGCGCGGGGCCACCGCTGGACTCCACCACGTCAGTCATCATCGTCGTACCCCTCGGGTCTCGGGCCCGGTGTTCGGATCCCGGGACGAAAAAGCCCCGGGCTCTCCGAGCCCGGGGCTTTCGTAGGTCTGTCGATCAGGCGCGACCCACGGCTGCCGGACTCCCGGTGCCGTAGTAAAAGAAGAACCGCCGCTCGATCACGTCGTCGAGTATGCCGACCGGTGACCGGCCGCGCAAGCACCCGGACGGCCGAGGGAAGGGCCCGCCCGTCGCCGCGTCCACGCGCCGCCGGGGGGCCCTTCCCGCCGGTCAGCCCAGCCGGGTGATGCGGTCCGCCGCCGTGGGGGCGACCGGCGCGCCGGCACCCAGGTACGCCACCAGGGCGTCCACGTCGAAGCCGGGGGCGGTGGTCCGGCCGGTGCCGCCCGCCAGCTCGGTGAACCCGTCCCCGCCGTTGGCGAGGAAGTCGTTCGTGGTGACCCGGAAGCTGGCCGCCGGGTCGACCGGGGTGCCGTTGAGGGCCAGCGCGCTGACCCGCGAGCCGGCCGGCGCGGTGCTGTCGTAGGAGTAGGTCAGCCCCGCCGACGGCTGGAGGATGCGCTGGGTGGTCTGCCCCCTGAAGCCGACGAACTGCTGCTCCAGCACGTCCTTGAGCTGCGCGCCGGTGAACGTCTGGGTGACCACCAGGTTGTTGAACGGCTGCACGGTGAACGCCTCGCCGTAGGTCACCTCGCCCGGCGCCTCGCCACCGGCCGACGCCGCGTACGCCAGGGAGGCCCGTACGCCACCCGGGTTCATCAGCGCGAGCTGCGCCCCGTCGCCCTTCGTGTACGCCAGCTGCGCGTCGGCGATCACGTCACCCAGCGGGCTCTCCCCGTTGGGCCGGGCGTCCCGGACGATGTCGGCGCTGATCTTCCCGACCACCCGGTTGGCGATCGGGGCGACCGCGGTGCGGTACTTGTCGGCCAGCGTCTTCGCGCCCGCGTCGACCAGCGCCGGGTTCTTGGCGAACACCCCGCCGGTCTGCTGCCAGGTCCCGTCGGCGTTGCGCACGCCGTTCTCCACGATCACGTTCTTCGCGGTGATGCCGGTGAACCGGCCGGTCCGCCGGTCCAGCGAGTAGTCGATGTCGGTGACCAGCTGGCCGTTGTTGCCGGCGCTGGTGACCACGCTCGGCTTGCCCGAGGAGTTCGGCAGCGAGCAGGAGTAGAAGCGGTGGGTGTGCCCGGAGACCACCACGCCGAACTCCGGCCGCAGGCCCTTGACGATGTCGACGATCGGGCCGGAGAAGTTGTTGCAGTCGGAGACGCCCGGGGTGGCCGGCGGCGCGGACTGCGCGCCGCCCTCGTGCACCAGCAGCACCATCGCCTTGACACCGAACAGCTTGAGCAGGCCACCCCACTTGTTGGCGGTCTGCACCTCGTCGGTGAAGGTGACGTCCTTGATGCCGGCCGGGTTGACGATGCCCGGGGTGCCCTCCAGGGTGACCCCGACGAAGCCGACGGGCACGCCGCCGACGAACTTCACGTCGATCGGGGGCAGGATCGGCAGCTTGGTCTTCTTGTTGATGGTGTTCGCGGCCAGGTAGGTGAACTTCGCGCCGGCGAAGCCGTCGCCGTCCTGGCAGCCGTCGACCGGGTGGCAGCCGCCCTTGTCGATCCGGAGCAGCTCCTTGACGCCCTCGTCGAACTCGTGGTTGCCGACCGAGCTGACGTCCAGGCCGACCTGGTTCATCAGCTCGATGGTGGGCTCGTCGTGGAAGGCGGCGCTGACCAGCGGGGTGGCCCCGATCAGGTCACCGGCGCCGACGGTGGTGGTGACCCGGCCCTCGGCCTTCGCCTCGGCCCGCAGCTTCTTCAGCCAGGTGGCCAGGTATTCCACCCCGCCGGCCGGGGTGCCGTTGACGGTGGCACCGCTGCCGCCGGGCGGGTCGATCGCGCCGTGGAAGTCGTTGTAGCTGAGGAACTGGCCCTTGACCTCGCCACCCGTCGCGGTGGCGTACGAGACGGCGACCGGGGCGAGGCCGGCCCCGGGGGCGGCGTCGGCCGGCGGCGTGGTGGCGCGGCCGGTGATGGGCAGGCTGGCCACGACGGCCAGGGCGAGGGCCGGCGCGGCGAGGTGACGCAGCACGGCCCGACCGCGCGAGCGCGGTTGACTCATGGTTGTTCTCCCAAGTCGTCTACGGGGGAGCAGGCGGGGATTTCCCGGGTCATCGTCGCGCCTCGGGGCGGAAGATGCCAGTGGGGCTGCCGTGACAGCTTCGTCTCAGTCCCGGCCGGTCGGCGGGGCGCGGGTGCGTGCGGCGGCGGGGCACGGTCCGCGTCGGGCGTGCGCGGGCGGGAAGTGTCCGCCCGACGGCATAGACTCGCCGTGCGATGCATCCTCTCTTCGACATCCCCGCGTCCCCGCCCGCACCCGAGTCCGCGTCGGTTCCGCCGCGCCGGTCGGGCCCGACCCGCCACCTCGACCCGCAGGCCCTGGTGGAGGGCCTGAACGGTCCCCAGCGCGACGCGGTCACCCACGCCGGCTCGCCGCTGCTGATCGTGGCCGGGGCCGGGTCCGGCAAGACCCGGGTGCTCACCCACCGGATCGCCTACCTGCTCGCCGCGCGGGACGTCCATCCCGGCGAGATCATCGCGATCACCTTCACGAACAAGGCCGCCGGTGAGATGAAGGAGCGGGTGGCCCACCTGGTCGGCCCGCGCGCCCGGCTGATGTGGGTGTCGACGTTCCACTCCGCCTGCGTACGCATCCTGCGCGCCGAGCACGAGCACGCCGGCCTGAAGTCGACCTTCTCCATCTACGACGCCGACGACTCCCGCCGGCTGATGCAGCTGGTCGCCCGGGAGCTGGATCTCGACCCGAAGCGCTACCCGGCCCGGGGGCTGGCCGCCCAGGTGTCCAACCTGAAGAACGAGCTGGTCGATCCGGAGGAGTTCGCCGGCCGGGCCAAGGGGCCCAACGAGCGGGCGCTGGCCGAGGCGTACACGCTCTACCAGCGGCGGCTGCGCGAGGCGCACGCGCTGGACTTCGACGACCTGATCATGACGACGGTGCACCTGCTCCAGTCGCACCCGCACGTCGCGGAGAGCTACCGCCGCCGGTTCCGGCACGTCCTGGTCGACGAGTACCAGGACACCAACCACGCGCAGTACACCCTGATCAAGGAACTGGTCGCCGGCACCGAGGGGCTCGCCCCGGCCGAGCTGTGCGTCGTCGGCGACGCCGACCAGTCGATCTACGCGTTCCGGGGCGCGACGATCCGCAACATCCTGGAGTTCGAGCGGGACTTCACCGACGCCCGCACCATCCTGCTGGAGCAGAACTACCGCTCCACCCAGACCATCCTCAGCGCGGCCAACGCGGTGATCGACCGGAACACCTCCCGCAAGCCCAAGCGGCTGTGGAGCGACGCCGGCGCGGGCGAGCAGATCGTCGGCTACGTCGCCGACACCGAGCACGCCGAGGCCGACTGGGTGGGCCGGGAGGTCGACCGGCTGGTCGACGCGGGGGAGACCCGCCCCGGCGACGTCGCCGTCTTCTACCGCACCAACGCCCAGTCCCGGGTCTTCGAGGAGGTGTTCATCCGGGTCGGCCTGCCCTACAAGGTGGTCGGCGGGGTGCGCTTCTACGAGCGCAAGGAGGTCCGCGACGCGCTGGCCTACCTGCGCGCGGTGGTCAACGACGACGACACGGTCAGCCTCCGCCGGGTGCTGAACACCCCGCGCCGGGGCATCGGCGACCGGGCCGAGGCGTGCGTCGAGGCGCTGTCCAGCCGGGAGCGCATCTCCTTCGGGGCGGCGCTGCGCCGGGCCCGGGAGGCGCCGGGCATCTCCACCCGGGCCGCCAACTCCATCGCCGAGTTCGTCGCGCTGCTCGACGGCGCCCGTGAGCTGGCCGAGGAGGGCACCCCGGAGGAGGTGCTGGAGGCGCTGCTGACCCGTTCGGGCTACCTGACCGAGCTGGAGGAGAGCGTCGACCCGCAGGACGCCGGCCGGGTCGACAACCTCCAGGAACTGGTGAGCGTCGCCCGGGAGTACACCGAGCGGATCGAGGCGCTGGGTGCCGACGACGAGCGGGCCACCCTGGCCGGTTTCCTGGAGCAGGTGGCGCTGGTCGCCGACGCCGACCAGATCCCTTCCGACGACCCCGACCATCAGGGCGTGGTCACCCTGATGACGCTGCACACCGCCAAGGGCCTGGAGTTCCCGGTGGTGTTCCTGACCGGCCTGGAGGACGGCGTCTTCCCCCATCTGCGGTCGCTGGGCGACACCCGGGAGCTGGAGGAGGAGCGGCGGCTGGCGTACGTGGGCATCACCCGGGCCCGGCAGCGGCTCTACCTGTCCCGGGCGGTCACCCGTTCGGCCTGGGGGCAGCCGTCGTACAACCCGCCGTCGCGCTTCCTGGAGGAGTTGCCGCCGGAGCTGGTGCGCTGGGAGCGCACCGAGGGGACGTACACCTCGTGGGCCGGTGGGGGCGGCGGCGTCGGGGGTCGCGCGGACCGCGCGCCCGGCGGGCGGAGCGGCTTCACCGGGGGTACGCCGAGAGCGGCGGAGCTGGCGAAACGGCTCGGGGTGGACGCCAGCCGGCTGGCCACCGCAAGCGAGCTGCCGCAGGGGCCGAAGGTGTCGGCCGGCGACCGGGTCAACCACCAGCGCTACGGCCTGGGGCGGGTGCTCGCGGTCGAGGGTCACGGGCCGAGCGCCCGCGCGCAGATCGACTTCGGCGACCAGACCATGTGGCTGGTGCTGCGGCACGCCCCGCTCGACAAGCTCTGAGCCGACGCCGACGCCGACGCCGACGCCGACGGGCCCGGTCCGGCGTGCTGCCGGCCGGGCCCGTCGGCGGTACGGCTCAGCAGGCCACGTCGATGCCCCGGGCGCGCAGGAACGGCGCCGGGTCGATCTGGTTCCACATCTGCCCCTGGTGCACCTCGAAGTGCAGGTGGGGGCCGGTGGAGTCGCCGGTTGAGCCCTCGTAGCCGATCACCTCGCCGACATCGACCCGGTCGGAGACGGCGACCTTCACGCTGCTCTGGTGGGCGTAGTGGGTCAGGTAGCCGTTGCCGTGGTCGATGAAGACCGAGATGCCGTAGCCGTCGCCGACGTCGCCGGCCTTGACGACCGTGCCGGCGGCGGCGGCGCGGATCGGGGTGCCGGCCGGCAGGGCGAAGTCGATGCCGGCGTGCAGGGTGCCCCAGCGCTGCCCGTAGCAGGAGGTGACCTGCGCTCCCGCCATCGGGATCACCCAGGACGGCTTCGGCTTCGGCGTGGTCGCCTTCCTGGCGGTGGCCTTCGGTTTCGCGGCGACCTTCGGTTTCGCGGCGGCCTTGCGGGTCGCCGTGGCCGTCGGGGCGGGGCTGGCGGTGGTGGGGGTCGGCCCGGCGGTGGGGCTGGCCGGGGCGGCCGACTCGCGGGCGGACCGGTCGGCGCGGGCGGCGGCCTCGGCCCGCTCCCGGGCGTCGAGCGCGACGGCCGCCGGTTCCGGGGCGTCGTCCCGGTCGAGGGTGGTGACCGTGGCGACCCCGGCCAGGCCGATGCCGACCAGCGCGGCGACGCCGACGGCCAGGGTGCGTACGCCCCGCGGGTGACGCCGCCGGTGCCGGACCACGGCGGCCGAGATCCGGGCTCCGGGGCCGGTGCGGGTGGACTTCTGCTCGCGGGTGGTGCCGTCGTCCGGGCGGTTGTTGTCTTCCAGCACGGTGGACCTTCAACTACTCAGGGGGTTTCGGACCCGGACCATCCTGGGTGTCGAAGTGCGCCGGGCCGGGTAGGGGTACCAGCCGGTAACCCGGATGCCTCGGCGGCCTGCCCGGCTATGTCCCGCCGGGGTGGCGTCTGACCTGTTGCCAGGCGTGAGCCGGACGTGGCCTCGGTCACACTGCGGAGTGTGACGCAGCAGACTTGGCCACACACGAAACCGCCCGGATCCGTAGATCCGGGCGGTGAACAGGCGTTACCGAGCGTCAGGAAGCGGCTGCTTCGGTGTAGTACGCCTCCACTTGCAGCTTGATGTCCACTCCGCGCTCCTGGAGCCACGGCACCGGGTCGAGGGGCTGGCCCTTGACATGGACCTCCAGGTGCAGGTGCGCGCCGTAGGAGTGGCCGGTGTTGCCGACCAGTCCGAGCTGGTCGCCCGCCTTCACCTGCTGGCCCTCGTGCACGCTCACCGCGGAGGAGTGGCCGTAGATGGCCTCGCTGCCGTCGGCGTGCTGCACGATCACCGCGTAGCCGTAGCCGCCGAACCAGCCGGCCTTGGTGACCGTGCCGGAGTGGATGGCCACGTAGGGGGTGCCCTCCGGCGCGACCAGGTCGATACCGGTGTGCAGCTTGCCCCAGCGCATGCCGTACGGGGAGTTGAAGTCGTAGCCCTGCATGGGCAGCAGCCACGGGTCCTGCTCGCTGACGCCCGGCTGGATGTCCCGGGCGTCGCTGCGGGTGGCCCGGTCGGCGGCGTCGGCGCGGGCGGCGGCGTCCTGGCTGGTGATCGAGGCCTGCCGCAGCTCGTCGAGGACCGACGGGCTGACGCTCTTGGCGTCCGGCATCGCCCCCGCGCCGAGCGCGACGATCCCGGCACCGACGAAGGCGGTGGTCACGACCGCCGCGTAGCGGCTCCGCGGGGGGGTGGGTACACGGCGACGGCCGCGATATCTATCGGGCTCAGACGACAGGCGCTGGCGCACGCACACCCTCCGTTGTCGGGGATCCGATGCAACCTCCGACCGATCGGTGCAGCCGCCCCGACGATCGTTGATCGCGTCATCACCCGTCCGTGGACCTGATGACAACCGTGGACACGTTAGCCCTCCGCCGCGCCGGTCACAAGCGTGGCCCCCGGATCGGCGATTCGTTCTGTCCCTTTCCGTCCATCATTGTCATAGCTCCAAACGCCGGACGGCTGTCCTCCTTCCTGCCCGTTCGTCGCGCACAGTGACCGATCGGCGGAGGCGTCCGGCTTCCTGGGGGCGGGCGGGGACGGTAGGGGTCCGGCCCGGGTTCTCCACACCCGGTGGGCCGGGTTACCGTTCGTTCAGCTGGTAGCCGCGGAGCCGTGAAGGGTGTGCGCTGATGAACTCTCGTATCCGGGTAGTCGTCGCGAAGCCGGGCCTCGACGGCCACGACCGGGGTGCCAAGGTGGTGGCGCGTGCCCTGCGTGACGCGGGTATGGAGGTCATCTACACCGGCCTGCACCAGACCCCGGAGCAGATCGTCGAGACCGCCATCCAGGAGGACGCCGACGCGGTCGGCCTCTCGGTGCTCTCCGGCGCGCACATGACGCTCTTCCGCCGGGTGCTGGAGCTGCTCGCCGAGCGGGACGCGCGGGACGTGGTCGTTTTCGGTGGCGGCATCATCCCCGACGCCGACATCCCCGAGCTGGTGGAGATCGGCGTCAAGAAGATCTTCACGCCGGGCGCGACCACCCAGTCGATCGTCGAGTGGGTCCGCGCCAACGTGGCCCAGCCGGTCGCCTGACGACCCCCGGGTGCGCCGCACCCGTCCGTACGCCGACGGTGGTGGGCCGGTTTCCGGCCGCCGCCGTCTCGTCGTGTCGTGACCCCGGCGACCGCCGGGGTGCGGTGGCGTGGGTCGCGGCCCGGGTGGCACCAGGCGGGAGGGCTCTTCCGAATCCGGGCAGGGTGAAGGGCCGGACGCACCCCTCACACGCCCGGCCCTTCTATGCACGATGCCCCGCCGCCACCCCTCGACCGACAGGGCATCGGCCGCTCCCGTCTTCGCGCTGATCAGCGCTCCGACATCAGACTCAACGACGCCCGTACGGTGGGGTTACGCGTTACGTGGGACAACCTGTGGACCGATCTGTGCCACCGGCGAGTCGCCGACGGCGCGCTGTGCATTACCGCACACCGCGCACCCGCTCGGTTGCCGCCGGTGCCCACCTCGCTAGGCTGCGGCCAATGGCCTGTTTCAACTGATGACAGGCGTCAACGGAGTTTCCACAACGCTGGCGGCGGCGCGACGGCGCGCCGCGGAGACGGGACGGGACGCGCAATCGTGGACCTGTACGAGTACCAGGGGCGGGACCTGTTCGAGCGGCACGGCTTGCCCGTGCTCGCCGGCGGCGTCGCCACGACCCCGGAGGAGGCCCGCGCGATCGCCGAACGCCTCGGCGGCCGGGTGGTCGTCAAGGCGCAGGTGAAGGTCGGCGGCCGAGGCAAGGCCGGCGGCGTCAAGCTGGCCGAGGGCACCGACGAGACGGTGGCCAGGGCCACCGACATCCTCGGCATGGACATCAAGGGGCACACCGTCCACAAGGTCATGATCACCGTGACCGCGGACGTGGCCGAGGAGTACTACTTCTCCTACCTGCTCGACCGGGCGAACCGCACCTTCCTCTGCATCGCCAGCGTGGCCGGCGGCATGGACATCGAGCAGGTCGCCGCCGAGACCCCCGACAAGGTGGTCAAGGCCCCGATCGACGCGGTCAAGGGCGTGGACGAGGCGAAGGCCCGGGAGATCGTCGACGCGGCCGGGTTCCCGGCCGAGGTCGCCGACCAGGTCGTCGCGGTCGCGGTGGGGCTGTGGAAGGCGTTCGTCGCCGAGGACGCCACCCTGGTCGAGGTGAACCCGCTGGCCAAGACGGGCGACGGCACGCTGCTGCTGCTCGACGCCAAGGTCACCCTGGACGAGAACGCCGGCTTCCGGCACCCGGACCACGAGGCCCTGGTCGACCAGGCCGCGGTGGACCCGCTGGAGCAGGCCGCCAAGGAGAAGGACCTCAACTACGTCAAGCTCGACGGCGAGGTCGGCATCATCGGCAACGGCGCGGGTCTGGTCATGTCCACCCTCGACGTGGTGGCCTACGCCGGCGAGCGGCACGGCAACGTCAAGCCCGCCAACTTCCTCGACATCGGTGGCGGCGCGAGCGCCGCGGTGATGGCCAACGGCCTGGAGATCGTGCTCTCCGACCCGTCGGTGCGCAGCGTCTTCGTCAACGTCTTCGGCGGCATCACCGCCTGCGACGAGGTCGCCAACGGCATCATCCAGGCGTTGGCCCTGCTGGAGGAGCGCGGCGAGAAGGTCGCCAAGCCGCTCGTGGTCCGGCTCGACGGCAACAACGCGGAGGCCGGTCGGGCGATCCTCGACGGCGCCGGGAACCCGCTGGTGCAGCGGGTCGACACCATGGACGGCGCGGCCGAGCGGGCCGCCGAGCTGGCAGCTGCGGGGGTCTGACGATGGCGATCTGGCTGACCAAGGAATCCAAGGTCATCGTGCAGGGGATGACCGGCTCCGAGGGGTCCAAGCACACCCGGCGGATGCTCGCCGCCGGCACCAACGTCGTCGGCGGGGTCAACCCGCGCAAGGCCGGCACCACCGTCGACTTCGACGGCACCGAACTGCCGGTGTTCGCCTCCGTGGCGGACGCGATGCGGGAGACCGGTGCGGACGTCACGGTGATCTTCGTACCGCCGCAGTTCACCAAGGGCGCCGTGGTCGAGGCGATCGACGCGGGCATCCCGCTCGCCGTGGTCATCACCGAGGGCGTGCCGGTGCACGACACCGCCTCGTTCTGGGCGTACAACGTGGCCAGGGGCGAGCAGACCCGGATCATCGGGCCGAACTGCCCCGGCATCGCCTCGCCGGGCGCGTCCAACGCCGGCATCATCCCGGCCGACATCACCGGCTCCGGCCGGATCGGTCTGGTCAGCAAGAGCGGCACGCTGACCTACCAGATGATGTACGAGCTGCGCGACATCGGCTTCTCCACCTGCGTCGGCATCGGCGGTGACCCGATCATCGGGACCACCCACATCGACGCGCTCGCCGCGTTCGAGGCCGACCCGGACACCGACGCGATCGTGATGATCGGCGAGATCGGCGGCGACGCCGAGGAGCGGGCCGCCGAGTTCATCAAGGACAACGTCACCAAGCCGGTGGTCGGCTACATCGCCGGCTTCACCGCGCCCCCCGGCAAGACCATGGGGCACGCCGGCGCGATCATCTCCGGCTCGGCGGGCACCGCCGAGGCCAAGCAGCAGGCGCTGGAGGCGGTCGGCGTCAAGGTCGGCAAGACCCCGACCGAGACCGCCAAGCTGATGCGGGAGCTGATGTCCGGCCACTGAGCCGGTGGGCCCGCACCGGGCGAACGACGTACCGACCGAGGGGGTCGACCGGAGACGGTCGGCCCCCTCAGTTGTTCCAGAGCGGGTAGTTCCCGCTGGCCCGCCAGATCGCCGTGCCGATGATGTTGATCACGCCGAACGCGATCGCCAGGTAGCCGAGGACCGGCGACTGGCCGTACCGCTTGGCGTCGCGGATCGACAGGTAACCGAAGATGATGCCCAGGATGCCGCAGCAGATCAGGCCGAGGACGATGCCGAGCACCCCCCAGAGCGTGGTGCGGTCCCGCCCGGCCGCGGCCGGTGGCGGTGGGTACGGAGCGTTCACGGCTTCCTCCGGGCGATCGGTGCCACGACTTCGGTTGCGTCCCTGCGCCGAGGCTAGACCGGATCGGGGCCGCACGGCGGTGGATCACGGAACTCGCCGCCTCCGGACGGCCCCGACGGGCAGCCACCACCGGCGCGGCATGCCAGAGTAGAGCCGATGTCCCCGACCACCCCTGATCAGCCCCGCCGTCCCAGCGGTGCCCGCACCGGCAGGCCGCCCGGCCGTGCCGGCGGCGCCCGGGTGCCCGCACCCCGCCGGCCGGAGCAGTCCGGGCGCTCCCGGGCGCCGCTGCCCGTCGCCGCCGGGGTGGCCGCGGCCGGCGCGGCGGTCACCTCCTACCTGCCGGTGGCGGTGGTGCTCGGGCTGGCCCAGCTCAGCGAGGACGCCGGCTCGCTGGTCGGTGCGCTGCGCGCCGGGCTCGCCGGCTGGTTGCTCGGGCACGGCGTGCCGCTGGAGACCACCGCCGGCCGGCTCGGCCTCGTCCCGCTGACGCTCTGCGCGTTCGCCTTCTGGCGGCTGAGCCGGGCCGGGGTGCACGCCAGCCGCGCGGTCGGCGCGCGCGGCGGCCGGTCACCCCGGCAGGCGGCCACCGTCGCCCTCGCGGTCGGCACCGGGTACGCGGTGTTCGGTGTCCTGGCCGCGCTGCTGGTCGACAGCGCCGGCCTGCGGGTGTCCCCGGTCCGGTCCGGGCTGACCCTGCTGCTGTTCGGCACGCTGGCCGCCCTGGTCGGGGCGGCCCGCACCACCGCCGTCACCCGCCTGCTCGCCGACCGTGCGCCACCCGTGCTGCGCGACGGCGTCCGCACCGGCCTGGTCGCCGCTCTGCTGCTGCTCGCCGCCGGGGCGAGCGCGGCGGGCCTGGCGGTGGCGACCGGCGGGGGAGACGCCGCAGACCTGATCGGGGCCTACCGGACCGGGGTCGCCGGGCAGGCCGGGATCACCCTGGTCAGCCTCGCCTACGCGCCGAACGCCACCGTCTGGTCGGTGGCCTACCTGCTCGGCCCCGGGTTCGCCGTCGGCACCGGCACGGCGGTCCGGCTCAGCGAGGTCTCCGTCGGGTCGCTACCGGCCGTACCCCTGCTCGCCGGGCTGCCCAGCGGCCCGGTCGACGGGCTCGGTGCGGCGCTGCTGGCGGTGCCGGTGCTGGCCGGCATGACGGCGGGCTGGCTGCTCGCCCGCCGGCTGCTCCGGCCGGACGCCGACGAGTGGACCCCGCCGGCCTGGCCGGCACTGCTCGGCCCGGCCGTGCTCGCCGGTCCGGTGGTCGGCCTGGTCGTCGGGCTCGCCGCGGCGGCCTCCGGCGGCCCGCTCGGCGGCGGCCGGCTGGCCGAGATCGGTCCGGTGCCGTGGCAGGTGGCGATGGTGGCCACGGCGGTGGTCACGGTCGGCGCGCTGCTCGGGGCCGTCGCCGCCAAGGTGCTCGACCGGCCGTCGTCGGCCCGGCCCCGGCCGGCCGCCGACCGCCCCCGCCGGGCTTCGCAGCGGCCCGACCCGGCCGGGGGGCGCCCCCGACCGACCCGGGAGCGCCCCCGGTCGTCCGAGGACCGCCCACCCCGCCCGGTACCGGACTGACGCGCCCGCCCCGCCCGGTACCGGACTGACCGCCCGGCCCGCCCGCGGCCCGGGGAGCCGGCCAGTCCGGCTGCGCCCGGCCGCCAGCGGCCGGGCCGCCGGTGGCCCGGACCCGGCAGCAGGGTGCGTCGTCGGTCCCGCCGGACGCGCGACGAGGGACGCCCCGGGCGGTGCCGGGACGCCCCTCGATCGTGCCCACCCGGGTCAGGGCGAGGTGGGCAGCGTGAAACTACCGATGATGTTGAGGAGCAGCAGCAGGATGCCGAGACCGACCGCGATCGCCCCGCAGATCAGGCCGGCCTTGGCCTGACCGCCGTTGCTGGCCAGACCCTGGTTCGCCTTCTGCATGCCCAGCCAGCCGGTGATCGCCGCGCCGATGCCGAGCGGAATGCCCAGGTAGAGGCAGCAGAGCAGCGGGATGGACGCGATGCCGAGGATCAGCGACACCAGACCGAGGGTGTTCTGCTGCCCCTGCGGCGCCGGGTAGCCGGCCCCCGGGTAGGCGCCGGCCGCCGCGGCGTACGGCTGCTGCCCGTAGGGGTCCTTGTGGACGGGCTGGCCGTACGGGTCCGGCTGGAAGGGCTGACCGTACGGCTGGCCCGAGGTGGGCTGGGGGCCGTACGGGTCATGGGTGGGCTGCCCGTAGGGCGGCTGTTCGCCGTACGGTGCCGCCGGCTGCTGCCCGTACGGTGCCTGCGGCGCGGCGTACGGGTCCTGCGGCTGGCCCGAGACGGGCTGCTGCCCGTACGGATCGTGCGGGGGCTGCTGGCCGTACGGGTCGTGGCCGGGGTTTCCGGGCTGCATCTGGGCTGCTCCTCAGTCGTGGTCCGTCAGTAGCTGCTGGTGCTGCTGCCGTCGATCGCACCCATCACACCACCGAAGAGGCAGCACAGCAGCACGATGACGAGCCACACGCCACCGATGATGAAGGCCAGCTTCGACCACTTCTTGGACTCGCGGGCGGCGGCCTCGGCGCCCGCGTAGTCGCCCTGCTGCAGGGCCGGGTTGACCTTGGAGGCGTTGATGATGGCCGGGATCGCCAGCGGCCAGAAGAAGAAGATGGCCACGATCGACGCGGTCATGTTGTTGTTGATCGGCTGCTGCGGGTTGGGGTAGCCGGGCTGCATCTGCAGTACTCCTCGTTCACGTCGGTACGGCGTGCGTACCTGATCATGGGCTTGTGGGGCGCGGTGGCGGGCACGGCCCGGCCACCGGGCGACCGGCAGCGTACCGTGTCCGGGCGACACGCGTGATCACCCGAAACGTCGCCGCCCGCAGGATGGGCGTGCCGACCTGCCCGCTAGGGTGGCCGGGTGACCGAGCCCGCGTCCGTCGCCCGCCTCGTCGTCCTCGTCTCCGGCTCCGGCAGCAACCTCCAGGCGCTGCTGGACGCCACCGCCGACCCCGGCTACGGGGCCCGGGTGGTGGCCGTCGGCGCCGACCGGGACGGCATCGTCGGGCTCGACCGGGCCGCCGCCGCCGGGGTGCCGACCTTCGTCGACCGGGTGAAGGACCACCCCACCCGCGCCGACTGGGACAAGGCCCTCACCGCGCACGTCGCCGAGCACCGGCCCGACCTGGTGATCTCGGCGGGTTTCCTGAAGCTGGTCGGGCCGCAGTTCCTGGCGGCCTTCGGCGACCGCTACCTGAACACGCACAACACGCTGCTGCCGGCGTTCCCCGGCATCCACGGCCCCCGGGACGCGCTCGCCTACGGCGTCAAGGTCACCGGGGCCACCCTCTTCTTCGTCGACGCCGGGATGGACACCGGCCCGATCGTCGCGCAGGTGACGGTGCCGGTCCTCGACGACGACGACGAGGAGACGCTCACCGAGCGCATCAAGGAAGCCGAGCGCCGCCAGCTCGTCGAGCAGGTCGGTCGCCTGGTCCGTTCAGGTTGGACGATCACCGGAAGAAAGGTCACGGTTCCGTGAGTGCCCCGCAGGACTCCCGCCGCCCGATCAGGCGGGCACTGGTCAGCGTCTACGACAAGAGCGGCCTGGTCGAGCTGGCCCGTACGCTGCACGAGGCCGGGGTCGAGATCGTCTCGACCGGTTCCACCGCGTCGACGATCTCCGGCGCGGGTGTGCCGGTGACCCCGGTCGAGCAGGTGACCGGCTTCCCCGAGATCCTCGACGGCCGGGTCAAGACCCTGCACCCCAAGATCCACGGCGGGCTCCTGGCCGACCTGCGCAAGGAGTCGCACGCCGACCAGCTCGCCGGGCACGGCATCGCCGGCATCGACGTGCTGGTCTCCAACCTCTACCCGTTCCAGGAAACCGTCGCCTCCGGCGCGTCTCCGGACGAGTGCATCGAGCAGATCGACATCGGCGGGCCGGCGATGGTCCGGGCCGCCGCCAAGAACCACGCCTCGGTCGCCGTGGTGACCGACCCGGCCGCGTACCCGGCGCTGGTCTCCGCGCTGGCCGAGGGCGGGTTCACGCTGGCCCAGCGGCGGGCGCTGGCCGCCCGCGCGTTCGCCGACATCGCCGAGTACGACGTGGCGGTCGCCGACTGGTTCGCCGGCACCGCCGCCCCGGCCGAGGACGGCTGGCCGCACTTCGCCGGGCTGGCGCTGCGCCGGCAGGCGACGCTGCGCTACGGCGAGAACCCGCACCAGGGCGCCGCCGTCTACGCCGACCCGGGCAGCCCGCCGGGGCTGGCCCAGGCCGAGCAGTTGCACGGCAAGGAGATGTCCTACAACAACTACGTCGACGCGGACGCCGCCTGGCGGGCCGCGAACGACTTCCCCGACCAGCCGGCGGTGGCGGTCATCAAGCACGCCAACCCGTGCGGCATCGCCGTCGGCGCGGACGTCGCCGAGGCCCACCGCAAGGCGCACGCCTGCGACCCGGTCTCCGCGTTCGGCGGGGTGATCGCCGTCAACCGGCCGGTCTCGGTGGAGCTGGCCGGGCAGGTCGCGGAGATCTTCACCGAGGTGCTGGTGGCACCGGAGTTCGAGCCCGGCGCGGTGGAGATCCTCCAGGGCAAGAAGAACATCCGGCTGCTGCGCGCCCCGGCCTTCGCCCCACTGCCGGCCGAGTGGCGGCAGGTGACCGGCGGGGTCCTCGTCCAGCAGCGGGACCGCATCGACGCCGAGGGCGACGACCCGGCCAACTGGAAGCTCGCCACCGGCGAGGCGGCCGACGAGGCCACCCTGCGGGATCTCGCGCTGGCCTGGCGGGCGGTCCGCGCGGTGAAGAGCAACGCGATCCTGCTGGCGAAGGACGGCGCGTCGGTCGGGGTGGGGATGGGCCAGGTCAACCGGGTCGACTCGGCCCGGCTGGCGGTGAGCCGGGCCGGCGCGGAGCGGGCCCGGGGTTCCGTCGCCGCCTCCGACGCCTTCTTCCCGTTCGCCGACGGCGCGCAGATCCTGATCGACGCCGGGGTGAAGGCGATCGTGCAGCCGGGCGGCTCGATCCGCGACGAGGACACCATCGCCGCCTGCCAGCAGGCCGGCGTCACCATGTACCTGACCGGCACCCGGCACTTCTTCCACTGATCCACCCGCGTGCTCCCGCGTCCCGGCGCGGGAGCACGCGGTCAGCCCTCACCCGTCGGGTCGGACGGTGGGCGCAGCGCGGCGAAGTGACAGGCGCTGGGGTGGGGGTCGGCGGGCCGGGGGACGGTCGGCGGGTCCTCCCGGGCGCAGATGTCCTCGGCCTTCCAGCAGCGGGTGCGGAAGTGGCAGCCGGACGGCGGGTCGGCCGGGCTGGGCACGTCGCCGGTGAGCCGGATGATGCCGGCCGCGCCCCGGGCCTCCGGATCGGGCACCGGCACCGCCGACAGCAGCGCCTGGGTGTACGGGTGGGTGGCCCGTTCGTAGATCTCCTCCTCGGTGCCGATCTCCACGATCCGGCCGAGGTACATCACCGCGACCCGGTCGCAGATGTGCCGGACCACCGACAGGTCGTGCGCGATGAACACGTACGACAGCCCGAACTCGTCCTGGAGCTGCTCCAACAGGTTGATCACCTGGGCCTGGATCGAGACGTCCAGGGCGGAGACCGGCTCGTCGCAGACGATCACCTCGGGACGCAGGGCGAGCGCCCGGGCGATGCCGATGCGCTGCCGCTGCCCGCCGGAGAACTGGTGCGGGTACCGGTTGACGTGCTCCGGGTTCAGCCCGACCACGTCCAGCAGCTCCTGCACCCGGCCGCGTTTGCTGCCCCTGGGTGCCGCGTCCGGGTGGATGTCGAACGGCTCCCCGATGATGTCGCCGACCGTCATCCGGGGGTTCAGCGAGGTGTACGGGTCCTGCATCACCATCTGCATGTTGCGCCGCAGCCGGCGCAGTTCGCCCCCGGCGGCGGTGAGCAGGTCCCGGCCGTCCAGGGTGGCCCGGCCGGAGGTCGGCGTCTCCAGCCGCATCAGCACCCGGGCGAGGGTCGACTTGCCGCAGCCGGACTCGCCGACGATGCCGAGCGTCTCGCCCCGGCGCAGGGTGAAGCTGACCCCGTCGACGGCCCGGACCGCGCCGACCTGCCGGCGGAAGAGCACCCCCCGGGTGATCGGGAAGTGTTTGACCAGGTCGTCGACCGTGAGGATGGTCTCGCCCCGGACCTTGGCCGGGTCAGCGGTCGCGGTCATCGTGGACCTCCTGGGCGAAGTGGCACGCGCTGGTCCGGCCGTCGGCGAGGACCAGGTCGTCGGGCACCACGTCCACGCACACCTGCCGCACGTACGGGCAGCGGGGGTGGAACGGGCAGCCGCCCGGGATGCGCATCAGGTTCGGCGGCAGGCCCCGGATGGTGGACAGTTCCCGGCCGCGCACGTCCAGCCGGGGAATCGAGGCCAGCAACCCCTTGGTGTACGGGTGGGCGGGCGCCCGGTACAGCGGGCGGACGTCGGCGTGCTCGACGATCCGGCCGGCGTACATCACGGCGATCCGGTCCGCGACGCCGGCCACCACCCCCAGGTCGTGGGTGATCAGGATCATCGCCATGTCGAGGTCGCGACGCAGGTCGGCCAGCAGGTCCATGATCTGGGCCTGCACGGTGACGTCGAGGGCGGTGGTCGGTTCGTCGGCGATCAGCACCTTCGGGTCCAGCGCCAGCGCCATGGCGATCATGACGCGTTGCCGCATGCCGCCGGAGAACTGGTGCGGGTGGTCGCCGAGCCGCCCGGCCGCCCCCGGGATGCGCACCAGGTCCATCAGCTCGACGGTCCGCCGCCGGGCGTCGGCGCGGGACATCCCGTCGCGGTGCCGCAGCGTCTCGCCGATCTGCCAGCCGACCGGGAAGACCGGGTTCAACGCCGACAGGGCGTCCTGGAAGATCATCGCGATCTCCTTGCCGCGCACCTGCCGGCGCTGCTCCTCGGGCAGGGTGAGCAGGTCGCGGCCCCGGTAGCGGATCTGGCCGGAACGGATCACCGCCGGCGGGCTGTCCAGGATGCCCATCACCGCCTGGGCGGTGACCGACTTGCCGGAGCCGGACTCGCCGAGCACGGCGAGCGTCTCGCCGGGGTCCAGGTGGTAGGAGACCCCGTTGATCACCTTGGCCACCCCCTCGCCGGTGCGGAACTCGACGTGCAGGTCGCGGACGTCCAGCAGGTGCCCGCCGGGCGGGGTGGGTGAGGCCGGCGTGGGCCGGGATGTGGACTCGGTCACCGGATCTGCCTCTCGCTCGCGCCCGGGGTGGACATCGGCCTCACCGCAGCTTCGGGTCGAAGGCGTCGCGGATCGCGTCGCCGAGCATGATGAAGGCGAGCACGGTCAGCGCGAGGAAGGCGGACGGGACGACCAGCGGCGTCGCCGACTCGCGCATGTGCACCCGGCCGGCGTCGATCTCGATGCCCCAGGAGATGGTGGGTGCCTTCAGGCCGATGCCGAGGAAGCTCAGGGTCGCCTCGGCGGCGATGAACGAGCCGAGCGCGATGGTCAGCACCACGATCGCCGGGGCGAGCGCGTTGGGCAGGATGTGCCGCCACATGATCCGGCCGTGGCCCGCGCCGAGCATCCGGGCGGCGGCGACGTAGTCCTGCTCCTTGGCGGTGATCACCGAGGAGCGGACCACCCGGGCGGCGGTGGTCCAGCCGAGCACCGCCAGCACGAAGATCACCGCGAACAGCCGGACCGTGTCGCTGCTGGTGCTGACCCGCTTGAGCAGCACGATCGCGGCCAGCAGCAGCGGGATGCCGAGCACGATGTCGATCACCCGGGAGAGCACCGCGTCGACCCAGCGGCCGAAGTAACCGGCCACCATCCCGACGACCAGCGCGATCGCCCCGGTGAGCAGGGCGGACAGCGCGCCGACCAGCAGCGAGGCGCGGGCCCCGTAGACGGCACGGGCGTACGTGTCGCAGCCCTGGAAGTCGTACCCGAAGATGGCCCCACCGGACGCCCCGGCGTGCTGGCGGGACAGCACGCAGTCGCGCGGGTCGTTCGCGGTGAACAGCGACGGCACGGCGGCCATCGCGGCGACCAGCACGACCAGCACCAGGCTGATCCAGAAGACCGGCTTGCGGCGCAGGTCGCGCCAGGCGTCCCCGGCCAGGCTGCGGGGCTTCTGCGGTACGCCCACCCGGTCGGGTGTGCCGGGCTCGCCGGAGACCCCGCGCCGGGCGGCCTGGTCCTCCGTCGCCGCCACCGTCTCGAAGTCGCTCATGCCGGCACCTCGTTGTGCTCACTCATAGCGGATCCTCGGGTCGAGGACGGCGTACAGGACGTCCACCACCAGGTTGGCGACGAGGTAGACCACGACGAGGACGCTGACGATGCCCACCACCAGCGGGCCGTCCTCGGTGCGGATGCCCCGGAACAGGTTGAAGCCGACCCCCGGGATGTTGAACACGCCCTCGGTGATGATCGCGCCGCTCATCAGGTTGCCCAGTTCGACGCCGAGGAAGGTGATCACGGGGATGAGCGAGTTGCGCAGCACGTGCACACCGATGATCCGCCGCCGGGCCAGCCCCTTCGACCGGGCGGTACGCACGTAGTCGGCGCGCAGGTTCTCGGCGACCGAGGTACGGGTCAGCCGCAGCGCGGTGGCCAGCGACAGCGAGCCGAGCACGATGCCGGGCAGCAGCAGGGCCCACAGGTCGGGGTCGGCGCCGGCGGTCGGGGGGAAGATCGGCCAGCGGACGCCGAGCAGGTACTGGGCGAGCGGGGCCAGCACGATGGTGGGGATGCCCAGCACCAGCAGGGTCAGCACCAGGGTGGCGTTGTCGAACAGGCTGGCCCGGCGGATGCCGGCGAGCACCCCGGCGGTGACCCCGAACAGGATCGTCACGGCCATCGCGATCAGCGCCAGCTTGACGGTGACCGGCCAGGCGGCGGCGAGGATGTCCCCGATCGAGCGGCCGGTCAGCGACTGCCCGAGGTCACCCTGGAGCAGGTTCTTGAGGTAGTCGAGGTAGCGGTAGAGGAAGCCGCCGACGCCGGTGCGGTCGAGGTGGAACTTCTCCGTCAGGTACGCCCGCTGCGCCGGGGTCACCGGCCGTTCCCCGGCCAGTGCCTGGATCGGGTCGCCCTGGCCGGCGAACATCAGGGCGTACACGATCAGGGTGGTCCCGAAGAAGGCCAGGACCATCTGGAGCAGACGCCGCAGAACGAAGCGGAACATACTGTGCAGTCTTGCCCAAAAGCAGCGGAGACGGAGGCGGGTCGGGTCACCGTCCACCGATGACCCGACCCGTTGCTCCCGCCGACGGCCCCGTTGCCGCCGACGCGCCTGGACGTGCCGGCGGCCCGCTCGCCGCCGACGCCCTCCCGGACTAGCTGACCGCCTCGATCTTCAGCAGGTCGACCCGGTCGAAGAGGTCCATCTGGACGTTCTTCACCTTGGTCGAGTGGCCGAAGTTGTTCTGGCCGTAGCGCAGCGGGATCACCGGCATGTCCTTGGCCAGCAGGTCCTCGGCTGCCTGGTACTTGGCGATCGCGGCCTCCTCGTTCGGCGCCTTGGCGCCCTCGGCGAGCAGCTTGTCGAACTCGGGGTTGCTGTAGCCGTAGTAGTTCGACGAGCCGTTGGTGCTGTACAGCGGGCCGAGGTAGTTCTCCATCGACGGGTAGTCCATCACCCAGCCCATCCGGAACAGACCCACCGGCTGCTTCGCCTTGACCTTGGTCAGCAGGTCGGCGAACTTGGGCTCGGCGGTGCCGACGCAGTCCACGCCCAGGTTGGCCTTGAGCTGGTTGCAGGTCGCGTCGATCCAGTCCTTGTGCCCGCCGTCGCCGTTGTACGACAGTTCGATCTTCTTCGGGCCGCCGGCCGCCTCGTACGCCGCCTTCGCCTTGGCCGGGTCGAACTCGCCTGCCGCGCCGATGGTGTTCTCCCGGTAGCCCGCGACCACCGGCGAGACGAACGAGCGGGCCGGCTGCTGCGAGTCCTTGAAGATCGACTTGGTGATCTCGTCCCGGTCGATCGCCATCGAGATCGCCTTGCGCACCTCGGGCTTGCTGAACTCCTTCTGGAAGGTCGGGAACGCCAGCACCTGCAACGACGACGCGGGGCTCTGCCGGAACCGGTCACCGAGGTCGGTGGCGGCGGTGGACAGGTTCTCGGTCGGGATCGTCTTGATCACGTCGAGGTTGTCCGAGAGCACGTCCGCGTACGCGGCGGTCGGCTGCTGGTAGATCCGGAACTCGACGCCGCCCACCTTCGGCTGCTCGCCGGCGAAGGCGTCGTAGCGCTCCACCTCGACCTTGGCGTCGTGCTGCCAGGAGCCCTTCATCCGGAACGGGCCCTGCCCGACCGGGGCCTGCTCGTAGCCCTCCTTGAGCACGCCGGGGGCCGAGAAGGCGGCCTTCGGCAGCGGGTAGAAGGCGGTGTACCCGAGCATGGTCTTGAACTCGCTGTACGGCTCGGTCAGCGTGACGGTGAAGGTCAGGTCGTCGACCTTCTTCAGCCCGGACAGCCGCTCGGCGGCCGGCTTGTCGCCCTGGAGGTCGGCGTACCCGGCGATCTTCTCGAAGAAGTAGCTGGAGTTCTGCCCGTTGGGGGCGTACGCGCCGTAGTTCCAGGCGTCGAGGTAGTTGTCGGCGGTGACCTTCTCGCCGTTGTGGAAGGTGTAGCCGTCCTTGAGCTTGACCGTCCAGACCCTGTTGTCCGACGACGTGACCGACTCGGCCGCCACCTCGTAGGGCTTGTTGGCCTCGTCGTAGTCGACGAGCGGGCTGAACAGGGCGGCGAGCACCTGGGAGCCGCTGGTCTCGTTGGTGTTGGTCGGCACCAGGTGCTGCGGCTCGGCGATCTCGATCCGCACGGCCGCGTCGGGGTCGGACTGACCGGTTCCGCTGCCGCCGCCCGAGCCGCAGGCCGCCAGGCCCAGGGTCACCGCGAGCGGGAGAGCGGTCCAGGCAGCAAGCCTGCGCACACGCATGGGGGTCTCCTCATCTCATCACGGAGCGCAGCCGGACCCGGCGCTGGGTGACTCTGCGCAACGTTCGGCAACGGTAGGTCGGGTTAGGCCCGTCGACAACGACAGGGTTGCGATCACCGGCTGCGGCCTTGTCGTCGACGACCGTTGCTGGTAAGGGAAACTCGGCGAAGTTCCTGCTTGATGGCGGGTGTCGAGGGTGGTTTCGCGGTGCCGTCAGGGTGGATGGGTCGTTGTGGCCGCCCGGACGCCGGTGTCCGGTCCGGGCTCGACGCGCCTCTCCCGTCCGGTTCGGCGTGTGAGCCGGCCCGCAGTCGATCACGCAGAGTGAATAACGGCACCTCACGGAAAGTAACGGGTTCCCCGTCGCCGGACCGCCGTCCACCGGCCATGAGACGATCGGGTCGTGACGGCGATCATCCTGGACGGCAAGGCGACCGCAGCCGAGATCAAGGACGAGCTGCGGGTACGCGTCAAGGCGTTGGCCGAGCGGGGGGTCACCCCCGGCCTGGGCACGGTCCTGGTCGGCGCGGACCCCGGCTCCGAGGCGTACGTCAACGGCAAGCACCGCGACTGCGCCGAGGTGGGCATCGCCTCGATCCGCCGCGAGTTGCCCGCCGACGCCACCGGGCAGCAGCTCGACGACGTCCTGGCCGAGCTGAACGCCGACCCGGGCTGCCACGGCTACATCGTCCAGCTGCCACTGCCGGCGCACCTGGACACCCAGCGGGCGCTGGAGATGATCGACCCGGACAAGGACGCCGACGGCCTGCACCCGGTGAACCTGGGCCGGCTGGTGCTCGGCTACGACGGCCCGCTGCCCTGCACCCCGCGCGGCATCGTCGAGCTGCTCCGCCGCTACGACGTGCCGCTGCGCGGCGCCAACGTCGCGCTCGTCGGCCGGGGTAACACCGTCGGTCGCCCGCTCGGCCTGCTGCTCAACCGGCGCAGCGAGAACGCCACAGTCACCCTCTGCCACACCGGCACCCTCGACCTCGCCGCCCACACCCGCGCCGCCGACATCGTCATCGTCGCCGCCGGGGTGCCCGGCCTGCTCACCGCCGACATGATCACGCCGGGGGCCACCGTGGTGGACGTCGGCATCACCCGGGTGATCGGCGACGACGGCAAGGGCCGCTACACCGGCGACGTCGACCCGGAGGTGGCGCAGGTGGCGGGTCGGCTGGCCCCGATGCCAGGCGGTGTCGGGCCGATGACCCGGGCCATGCTGCTCACCAACGTCGTCGAACGCGCCGAGCGGGGCTGACCCGCAGGCCCTCGTCCCTGCTCGGCGGCGGTGCCCCGCGGCGGGGCCACCGTCCGCCGCGTCCCCTGCCGGGAACGGGGCGGTGGTGACGTTGGCCCCATCCCGGGGATGGTCGCCGCCCCTGGCCGAAACGGTGCCGGGATGACTGTTACGGTCGGGAAAACCGACTGGTAGCAGGGAGTGGGACGACCATGGGTAAGAAGGTCACTGTCGTCGGGGCCGGCTTCTACGGCTCCACCACCGCACAGCGCCTGGCCGAGTACGACGTCTTCGACACCGTCGTCATCACCGACATCGTGGAGGGCAAGCCGGCGGGTCTCGCGCTGGACCTCAACCAGTCCCGCGCGGTCGAGGGCTTCGAGACCAAGGTCGTCGGCGTCACCACCGGCCCCAACGGCGAGGGCTACGAGGCCATCGAGGGCTCCGACGTCGTCGTGATCACCGCCGGTCTGCCCCGCAAGCCGGGCATGAGCCGGATGGACCTGCTGGAGACCAACGCCAAGATCGTGCGGCAGGTCGCCGAGAACGTCGCCAAGTACGCCCCGAACGCCGTCGTCATCGTGGTGTCCAACCCGCTCGACGAGATGACCGCGCTCGCCCAGCTCGCCACCCAGTTCCCCAGGAACCGGGTGCTCGGCCAGGCCGGCATGCTCGACACCGCCCGGTTCACCAACTTCGTCGCCGAGGCCCTCGACGTACCGGTGAAGTCGGTGAAGACGCTGACCCTCGGCTCGCACGGCGACACGATGGTGCCGGTGCCCTCGCAGAGCACCGTCAACGGCAAGCCGCTGCGTGACGCGATGCCGGCCGAGCAGATCGAGGAGCTGGTCGTCAAGACCCGCAACGGTGGCGCCGAGGTCGTCGCGCTGCTCAAGACCGGCTCGGCGTACTACGCGCCGTCCGCTGCCGCCGCCCGGATGGCGCGGGCCGTGGCCGAGGACTCCGGCGCGGTCATGCCCGTCTGCGCCTGGGTCGACGGCGAGTACGGCATCTCCGGGGTCTACCTGGGCGTCGAGGCCGAGATCGGCGCCGAGGGCGTGAAGCGGGTCGTCGAGACCGAGCTGGACGCCGACGAGCTGGCCAGCCTCAAGGAGGCCGCCGAGGCCGTCCGCGCCAAGCAGGCCGACGTCGCCAGCATGTGATCCGCTGAACCATCCGCCGCAGGGGCGGGACGGCACCCGCCGTCCCGCCCCTGCGCCGTCCCCACCCGTCGCCCCCGCCGCCCCGCCCCGTTCCGGTGATCAAGAGGTTTGCGTCATGCCACCGCCCCGACGTGACGCGAACCTCTTGATCACCGGGACGGCGCTCCGGGGGCGGGTTCCCGCCGGTCGGCTTCGCGGCGGTGTGCGGCGGCAGCCCCGGGGAATGCCTCCGGGCGGGGCTGGTGGAACGGTCCCGCATCGTCGGTGCGGGGGTGACCGTGGCAGACCCGAGGGGGCGGCGTACCGGATCAGGCGATTTCGCCAGGCCGGCCGTGGCCCACCGGGCGTTCTACCGCCGGCCGGTGCCGCCGGGTGGAGGCCGGCTCGGTGCCGCCGACCAGTTTCCAGTACGCTCGTACTGCTTGAGCACGTGTCCCCCGAGAGGAGCGCCGGCCGATGGCGAAGATCAAGGTAAACAACCCGGTCGTGGAGCTCGACGGCGACGAGATGACCCGGATCATCTGGAAGCAGATCCGCGAGCAGCTGATCCTGCCCTACCTCGACGTCGACCTGCACTACTACGACCTGTCGATCCAGCACCGGGACGCCACCGACGACCAGGTGACCATCGACGCCGCGAACGCCATCAAGGAGCACGGCGTCGGCGTCAAGTGCGCCACCATCACCCCGGACGAGGCCCGGGTCGAGGAGTTCGGCCTCAAGAAGATGTGGCGCTCGCCGAACGGCACCATCCGTAACATCCTCGGCGGCGTGGTCTTCCGCGAGCCGATCATCATGTCGAACGTGCCGCGGCTCGTCCCGGGCTGGACCAAGCCGATCATCATCGGCCGGCACGCGCACGGCGACCAGTACAAGGCCACCGACTTCGTGGTCCCCGGTCCGGGCACGGTCACCATCACGTACACCCCGGCCGACGGTGGCACCCCGATGGAGATGGAGGTCGCCAACTTCCCCGGCGGCGGCATCGCCATGGGCATGTACAACTACGACGAGTCGATCCGGGACTTCGCCCGCGCCTCGTTCCGGTACGGCCTGGACCGCAACTACCCGGTCTACATGTCGACCAAGAACACCATCCTCAAGGCGTACGACGGCCGGTTCAAGGACCTCTTCGCCGAGGTGTTCGAGAACGAGTTCAAGGACGAGTTCGCCGCCGCCGGCCTCACCTACGAGCACCGGCTCATCGACGACATGGTCGCCGCCGCGCTCAAGTGGGAGGGCGGCTACGTCTGGGCCTGCAAGAACTACGACGGTGACGTGCAGTCCGACACCGTCGCGCAGGGCTTCGGCTCGCTCGGCCTGATGACCTCCGTGCTGCTCTCCCCGGACGGTCGTACCGTCGAGGCGGAGGCCGCCCACGGCACCGTCACCCGGCACTACCGGCAGTACCAGAAGGGCGAGAAGACCTCGACCAACCCGATCGCCTCGATCTACGCCTGGACCCGGGGCCTCGCCCACCGGGGCAAGCTGGACGGCACCCCGGCGGTCACCGAGTTCGCCGACACCCTGGAGCAGGTCATCGTCGACACCGTCGAGAGCGGCCAGATGACCAAGGACCTCGCGCTGCTCATCTCGCGGGACGCCCCGTGGCAGACCACCGACGAGTTCATGAACACCCTCGACGAGAACCTGGCGCGCAAGCTCGGCGCCTGACCCTCGCCCGCACCTCCCGGAACCCGTCGGCGGACCGCCGACGGGTTCCGGCGTACCGGGGCGGTGCTGCCACCCGTCCGGGTGACGGCCGCGTCACCGGCCCGGAAACAGGTCGTTGAGCTGGGTGGACGTGGTGCCAGTCGCGTCCAGGGAGGTTGTCGTCGGTCGTCGCACGGCACCGGTGCCGACCGGCCAGCCTTCCCGGCTGTCGAGCACAGCCAGCCGTCCCTTCCCCGCGGGGGGCCCTGTTCCGGGGCCCCCCGCGCCCTGCCTGCGGGCTCAGGCGGCGCGCAACAGTTCGGCGGCCCGCTCGGGGGCGATGTCGTTGATGAAGACCCCCATCCCGGACTCGGAACCGGCCAGGTACTTCAGCTTGTCCCTCGCCCGCCGGACGCTGAACAGTTGCAGGTGCAGGTGGCCCAGCTCCCGGTCGATCCGCACCGGCGCCTGGTGCCAGGCCGCGATGTACGGCATGGGCAGGTCGAACAACCCGTCGAACCGGCGCAGCACGTCCAGGTAGAGCGGGCCGAAGGAGTCCCGTTCGGCGTCGTCGAGCGCCGGGATGTCCGGCACCGGCCGGTGCGGCGCGACGTGCACCTCGAACGGCCAGCGGGCCGCCGCCGGCACGTACGCCGTCCAGTGCTCGTTGGCCGCGACCACCCGGTCACCGGCGGCGCGCTCGGCGGCGAGCACGTCGGCGTAGAGGTTGCCGCCACCGGTGCGCTCCGCGTGCCGGCGGGCCGCCGCCAGCATCGACCGGGTGCGCGGCGTGACGAACGGGTACGCGTAGATCTGGCCGTGCGGGTGGTGCAGGGTCACCCCGATCTCCACGCCCCGGTTCTCGAAGCAGAACACCTGCTCCACCCCGGGCAGCGCGCCGACCACCGTGGTCCGGTCGGCCAGCGCGTCCAGCACCAGCCGGACCCGGGCGGGGGAGAGGCTGGCGAAGGACGCCTCGTGGTCGTCGGTGAAGCAGACCACCTCGCAGCGCCCCTGGCCGGGGCGGACCGGGGTGAACCCGGTGATCTCGGCCGGCTCGTCGGCGATCCGCTGGCTCAACGAGGGGAACCGGTTCTCGAAGACCGCCACGTCGTAGTCGGGCGCGGGGATCTCGCTGTGCCGGTCGCCCCGCGACGGGCACAGCGGGCACTGGTCGGCCGGCGGGAGGAAGGTCCGGGTCTGCCGGTGCACCGCCACCGCCACCCACTCGTCGGTGAGCGGGTCGTAGCGCAGCTGGGAGGCGGGCGGGGGCGGCGGCAGCTCCCGCCGGTCCGGCTGGTCCCGGACGGCGTCGTCGCGCTCGTCGAAGTAGATCAGCTCGCGGCCGTCGGCCAACGCGATCGCCGTACGCTTCACCGCGTCGTCTCCCGCCCGGTAGCCCGGCCCGTACCTGTCACGATCACCAGTTCGCCCACCTTCTCGTCGATCACCCGGCGCGCCTCGGGGGCCAACCGGTCGTCGCTGACCAGCACGTCGGCGGCGCCCAGGCCGACGATGGAGGAGATGCCGACGGTGCCCCACTTGGTGTGGTCGGCGAGGACGACCAGCCGGTCGGCGGCCTCCACCAGGGCCCGGTCGGTCTCCGCCTCCATCAGGTTCGGGGTGGTGAAACCGGCCCGCTCGGTGATCCCGTGCACGCCGAGGAAGAGCAGGTCCAGGTGCAGCGAACGGATGGCCTCCACCGCCAGCGGGCCGACCAGCGCGTCGGACGGGGTGCGTACCCCGCCGGTCAGCACCACGGTCTGGTCGGGGCGGCCGGCGGTGTGCAGGATCTCGGCCACCGGCAGCGAATTGGTCACCACGGTCAGCCCCGGCACGTCGACCAGGCGTCGGGCCAGCTCGGCGGTGGTGGTGCCGGCGGAGAGGGCGACCGCCGCACCCGGACGCACCAGTTCGGCGGCCCGGGTGGCGATCGCGGCCTTCTCGGCGGACTGCCGGACGGACTTGGCGTGGAAGCCCGGTTCGTCGGTCGAGCCCGGGTCGGTGACTGTCGCCCCGCCGTGCACCTTGGCCAGCAGCCCCCGGTCGTGCAGCGCGTCCAGGTCACGCCGGATGGTCATGTCGGAGACACCGAACTCGGCGGCCAGCTCGGTGACCCGGACACCACCGGCGGTGCGGACCCGGTCGAGGATCGTCGCCTGCCGCTGCCGCGCCAGCATCCGCCGTACCTCCCGGGCCCCCGCACCTGCACGCGCTCGCACGTGTTCCAACAAGATTGAACACTAGCGCGCAGCGGGCAGGGGCGGAAGTGGAACCCCCGAGGTCAGGCGGACGGTAGCCGCGGCTCCACCCAGCCGGTCTCGGTCAGGTGGGTCATCACCGCCTGCACCGCCTCGTCGATGCTCTGGTCGGTGGTGTCGACCACCAGATCGGCGTCGGTGGGCGTCTCGTACGGGTCGTCGATGCCGGTCATCCCGGTGAGCAGGCCGGCGCGGGCGCGGGCGTACAGGCCCTTGCGGTCGCGCTGCTCACAGACCTCCAACGGGGTGGCGACGTGCACCAGCAGGAAACCCGCCCCGGCGGACCGGGCCATCTCCCGCACGGCGGCCCGAGCCTGCGCGTACGGGGCGATCGGGCAGCAGATCCCCACCCCCCGGTGCCTGGCGATCTCGGCCGCCACCCAGCCGATCCGGCGTACGTTCGCGTCCCGGTCGGCCCGGCTGAACGTCAACCCGGCCGACAACTCCCGACGCACCACGTCGCCGTCGAGCAGGGTGATCGTCCGGTCGCCCTGCTCGCGCAGCAGATCTGCCAGGCCCCGGGCGATGGTCGACTTGCCGGAGCCGGAGAGCCCGGTGAGGAAGACCACCAGCCCCCGGTGCCGACGCGGCGGGCGGGCCCGGCTCAGCTCCTTGGCCACCGCTGGCGGGGTGTGCCACTCGGGCAGCGGGAAACCCCTGTCGAGCAGGTCGTCGATCTCCGCCTCGCTCAGCGCCAGCTTGCGGTTGCGCGGCGGGATGTCGTCGCGCCAGCGCCACTGGCCGTCCCGGCTGTCGTAGGCAAGTTCGCGGGGGACCAGCACCCGCAGCCCCGCCCCGGAGAGCATGCCGCCGGTGGACAGCAGGTGGGTCACCCCGTAGGCGGCGGAGATCCGGGCCCGCAGCAGCGCGTCGCTGATCTCGTCGGCCCGCCGGGGCAACGGGACGGCGACCAGCGTCGCCGGGGGCATCCGGTCGCGGGCGGCGAAGATGCTGCGGACCAGTGCCTCGGTGGGCAGTCCGGCCGCGCCGTCCTCGCCGACCGGGATCATCACCAGCAGATGCGCGCCGAGGGTACGGGCCGCGTGCGCGATCTGCGCCAGCTGCGGCCGGTGCAGCGGCCGGTCGGCGATCACCCCGAGCACCCGGCCCGGGGGCAGCAGCGGACGCACCTCGTCCGGCCCCCGGCGCAGCCGCTGGAACGGGCCGTGCCCGCCGTCGCCGAGCCGGCGTACCGGGCCGCCCAGCCCGGCCACACCCTCACGGACCGGCCAGACGTCGGTCACCTCCAGCCCGGCCACCGGGGCACCCTCGCCGTCGGTGAGCACCAGCGTCCGCCGGCCCGGGTCGGCCGGGTCCAGCCCGTCGGCGACGGCGGTGGGCACCTGGAGGGTCACCGGGACCGGCCAGGACGTGCCGTCGGCCAGTCGACCGCGACGCTGCAACGAGGCCAGGTCGGCGCGGGTCATGAAGCCGGCCAGCGGGGTGTACGCCCCACTCAGCAGCAGCTCCAGATCGGCCAGCTCACCGGGGCGTGGCGCGTACGCGGGGGCGTCCCGCAGCACGTCCTCGGGCAGCACTGAACCGTTGCTCATCCGTACCCCTCACTCGCTGGCCGGATCACAGTTTCTCAGCCGGCCGGCGATCGGTCGAGAGCGCCACTCCACTCCCGACCCGGAAGTGGATCATCGGTGGCCTGTCCCGGCCGGTCGGTGGGGGGCGTCAACCGGCCGGGACCAGGGACGCGGCGCCGAACGAGACCGCGAATCGTTGACACCAGATGGTGACACTGGTCAGCGCGGCGAGGTCGGTGCCGGCGGGGACGGCGTACGCCTGGTCGCCGCGGTTGCCCTTGAGCCGGCCCAGCTCGGCCCGGCGGCCGTCGTCGAAGACGTGCCAACCGGCCCGGCCGGTGCGGACCGGCTGGTCGGAGAGCCAGACCCGCAGATCCGGGCCGTTGGAGGTGTCCAGCCCGACCAGTTCCAGCCGGTGCCGGCCGTCGGCGGTGCGGACGATCCGGGCGGTGCCCGAGGTGTCGTGTTCGTGACTGACGAACGTCCCCCGGCTCACCACCACCGGCCGGGTGGCCGTGGCGCCGCCCGTGGGTGTCGCCCGGGGCGGGGTGCCGGCGGCTCCGGTCGGGGTGGCGGTTCCGGTCGGCGGGGCGGTCCCGGTCGGGGTGGCCCCGGCCACGCCGCCGTCGGCGGGTGTGGTGCCGTCGGCGGCCATGGTGCCGGTCGGGGTGGCGTCGTCGACGTCGGAGAGCCGCTCGTCGACCTGGCGGTCGGCCACCACCTTCCAGGGCTGGAACCAGTACAGGCCGAAGGCGGCGCCGACGCCGAGGACGACGACGGCGACCCAGGTCAGCGGGGCACGGGACAGGCGACGGAACATGCCGTCCAGTCTCGCCGCGCCACCGCGACCGGTCACCCGTCACCGGGGTCACGGAAGCCTTACCGCCCCGCCCGCTCGATCGACCCCTCTGGGCCGGCACGGCGGTGTCGGATTCGGCGGACACCGCTGGATCGCCGATCGGGCACGGACCATCGGCCCGGCCGACCGGGGCGGGGCTGGTCAGGGGCGGGTATCAGGGGAGACCCGGGGCGATTCCGGATACCCGCCGGGGTGGCCGGTCCCTAGGCTGGCGGACGTGACACTGATCGCGACCGAGTCGCTGACCAAGACGTACGGAGGCCGGGTCACCGCGCTGGCCGACCTGACCGTCGCGGTCGAGCCGGGGATCATCGGTCTGGTCGGCGCGAACGGCGCCGGCAAGTCGACCCTGATAAAGATCCTGCTGGGCCTGCTCCCGCCGACCAGCGGACGGGTCTCCGTGCTCGACCTCGACCCCACCACCGACCCGGCGGCGGTCCGCGCCCGGGTCGGCTACATGCCCGAACACGAGGCGCTCCCGCCCGACCTCTCCGCCGCCGAACTCGTCACCCACCTGGGACGGATGAGCGGCCTGCCCCGTACGGTGGCCCGCGAGCGCGCCTCCGAGACGCTGCGCCACGTCGGCCTCTACGAGGAGCGGTACCGCCCGGTGGGCGGCTACTCCACCGGCATGAAGCAGCGCGTCAAGCTCGCCCAGGCCCTGGTGCACGACCCGGACCTGCTGCTGCTCGACGAGCCCACCAACGGCCTCGACCCGGCCGGCCGGGACGCCATGCTCGCCCTGGTCCACCGGATCGGCACCGAGTTCGGCATCTCCGTCCTGGTCTGCTCGCACCTGCTGGGCGAGGTGGAGCGGATCTGCGACACCCTGGTCGCCATCGACGGGGGACGGCTGCTGCGCGCCGACCGGATCGACGCGATGACCTCGGCCACCGACCTGCTCGCCGTCGAGGTCAGCGAGGGCACCGACCAGCTGGCCGGCCGGCTCGCCGCGCTCGACCTGCCGGTGACCCGCGACGGCCGGATGCTGCTCGTCCCGCTGGCCGACGAGCGTACCTACGACCTGATCCTCGGCGCGGTCGCCGAGCTGGACCTGCCGCTGCACCGGCTGGACCAGCGCCGGCACCGGGTGGCCGAACTCTTCGCCCCGAGGGAGCCCAGCAATGCCTGAGCCGACCGGCGTCATCCACGACATCGGCTACCAGCGCTACACCGGCCCGAGGCTGGGCCGCCGGCACGTCTTCGGTGCGCTCTACCTGCACGGCCTGCGGACGGTCTTCGGGCTGGGCCGCAGCGCCAAGGCGAAGATCTTCCCCTGGCTGGTGGTCGGCATCGTGACGGTGGTGGCGGCCGGCCTCACCGCCGTGCGCAGCCAGATCGGCGAGGTGGTGATGACGTACGCCCAGTTCGCCGACGCGATGAGCTGGCTGGTCATCTTCTTCGTCGCGGTGGCCGCCCCCGAGCTGGTCTCCCGGGACCTGCGCAGCGGCGTGCTCCCGCTGTACTTCTCCCGGCCGCTGCCGCGCGACGACTACGCGCTGGCCAAGCTGCTCTCCCTGGTCAGCGCGCTGTGGCTGCTGCTGGGTGGACCGCAGCTGGTGATGTTCCTGGGCGCGGCGTTCACCACCCCCGACGGCCTGCGTGGCACCTGGAACGAACTGCTGGACCTGCTGCCCGGTCTGCTCTACGCCGGGCTGTGGGCGGTGGTCTTCGCCGCGATCGGGCTGCTGGTCGCCTCGCTCACCGGCAAGCGGGCGTTCGCCGCCGGTGGCATCGTGGCGGTCTTCCTGATGACCACCCCGATCGTCGGCGTGCTGTCGATCCTGCCCTCGCGGGCGGTCAACGAGCTGGCCCTCCTCGCCTCCCCGTCGACGCTGGTTCAGGGGGTCGGCTCGTGGGCGTTGCAGGACCTGCTCTACCCGGGCGCCGGCACCGGCCCGCCGATCGGCGGCTTCGGCCCGGTCTACGCGGTCGTCACCGCGCTGCTGGTCGCCGCCTGCACCGCCCTGCTGCTGCTGCGATACCGGAAGGTGGCCGCCCGATGACCACACTCGACACCGACGCCCGGCCGGTGGCCACCACCAGCACCCTGGATCTCGCCGGGGTCTCCCGCTGGTACGGCAACGTGGTGGCGGTCAACGACGTCACCATGCGGCTCGGCCCCGGGGTGACCGGCCTGCTCGGCCCGAACGGCGCCGGCAAGACCACCCTGCTGCACATGATGGCCGGCTTCCTCGCCCCGTCCCGGGGCACGCTCACCCTCGACGGGGAGTCCACCTGGCGCAACCCGGGCGTCTACCGGCGGCTCGGGCTGGTCAGCGAGCGGGAGGCGGTGCACTCCTTCCTCACCGCCAAGGAGTTCGTGCTGGCCAGCGCGAAGCTGCACCGGCTGCCCGACCCCGAGGCCGCCGCCCGCCGGGCGATCGACCTGGTCGAGATGACCGACGCGCAGGACCGCCGGATCGGCACGTACTCCAAGGGCATGCGGCAGCGGACCCGGGTGGCCGCCGCGCTGGTCCACGACCCGCAGGTGCTGCTGCTCGACGAGCCGTTCAACGGGATGGACCCGCGCCAGCGGCTGCACATGATGGGCCTGCTGCACTCCCTCGGCGACGCCGGGCGGACGATCCTGTTCAGCTCGCACATCCTGGAGGAGGTCGAGCAGGTCTCCGGCACGGTGCAGGTGATGGTGGCCGGCCGGCTGGCCGCCTCCGGTGACTTCCGCACCATCCGCCGGTTGATGACCAACCGGCCGCACGTGTTCGCGGTCCGCTCCACCGACGACCGGGCGTTGGCCGTGGCGCTGATGGCCGACCCGTCGGTCGCGGGCGTCGAGCTGGACAAGACCGGCCTGACCGTACGCGCCGGCGACTACGGCGCGTTCACCCGGGCGCTGCCCAGGATCGCGCTCGCCCGGCAGATCCGGGTCCGGCAGTTGACCCCCGAGGACGAGTCCCTGGAGAGCGTCTTCTCCTACCTGGTGGAGGCCTGATGTCGACCGTTTCCTGGATCACCGCGCGCGGGCTGTTCGGCCGTCGCCGGTTCCTCATGCTGCTGCCGCTGCCGGCGGTGCTGGTGCTGCTGGCCGTCCTCTGCCGGTCGCTCGGGGTGGACCCGGGCCAGTGGGCGACGCCGGTGCTGGTCGGCCTCGGCCTGGCCGTGGTGCTGCCGGTGGTGGCGCTCATCGTCGGCACGGGCGTGCTCGGCGCGGAGATCGACGACGGCACGGTGGTGCACATCCTGACCAAGCCGCTGCCCCGCTGGCAGATCGTGCTGCCTAAACTCGCGGTGGCCGCCGGGGTCAGCGCGGTCACCGTCGCCGTGCCGCTCTACGTCGCGGGCGTGCTCGCCGACTCGGTACGCCTCGGCCTGGGCCTGGTCGTCGCCTCGGCGCTCGGCGCGCTGGCCTACTCGGCGCTGTTCCTGGCGCTCAGCCTGGTCACCCGGCGGCCGGTGCTGCTCGGCCTGGTCTACGTGCTGATCTGGGAGGGGCTGCTGGGCAACTTCGTCAGCGGCACCCGGGTGCTGTCGATCCAGCAGTGGGTGATCGCCCTGGCCGACAGGATCGCCCCGACCGACCTGCTGTCGACCACCGTCTCAGTGCCGGTGGCGGTGGTGCTCACCGCCGTGGTCAGCGTCGGCTTCACCGTGCTGGCCATCGACCGGCTCCGCTCCTTCAGCGTCGCCGGCGAAACCAGCTGACCCTGCCCCACCTGCCTCACCCGGCCCGCCCCGCTCGGGCGGGCGGGGTGGACAGCCCATGATCGACGCAGTTGCGCCGGTGTGGCGGTATCCAGTCGCCTGGATGCCGCCACACCGGCGATCTAGCGCCGACCCGCCGACCCGCCAGCCCGCCGACCCGCGTCAGAACGCGCTGGCGATGACGAGTTCGGGGGCGCGGTCGGGGAGCAGGTCGAGGGTGGTGATCCGGCCAGCGGCGCGCACGTCGTCGGCGACCAGGGTGAGCTGGTCGAGCAGGCCGGCCGGGCCCAGCGCCTCGGCCAACGGGACCTCCGCCCGCATCGACAGCCTGCGCTCGGACTTGGCCCGCCGGACCTGACCCAGCGCGTCCCCGGCCAGCCGCAGCAGGGCCGGGTCACCGGTGCCGGTGATCGCCCGCCCCACCTCGTAGGTGGTCGGCCAGGGGGCCCGGTGCACCGAGCCGTACCGCCACCACGACCAGACCTCCTCGGTCACGTACGGCAGCACCGGGGCGAACAACCGCAACTGCACCGACAGGGCGGTGGCGAGCGCCGCCCGGGCCGAGTCGGCACCCGGCCCGGTGCCGTAGGCGCGTTCCTTCACCAACTCGATGTAGTCGTCGCAGAACCGCCAGAAGAACGCCTCGGTGGCCTGCAACGCGGTCGTGTGGTCGTACCCGTCGAAGGCGGCGGTCGCGGTGGCGACCACGGTGGACAGCTCGGCGAGCAGGGCGGTGTCCAGCGGGGTGGTCGCCGGGGCGCGCAGGGCGTCGGCGGCACCCAGCCCGAGTGCGAACTTCGAGGCGTTGAGCAGCTTGGTGGCCAGCCGCCGGCCCACCCTGATCTGCGCCGGGTCGAAGGCCAGGTCCATGCCGGGCCGGCCGTTGGCCGCCCAGTAGCGCACCGCGTCCGAGCCGTGCTGTTCCAGCAACGCCATCGGGGTGACCACGTTCCCCTTGGACTTGGACATCTTCTTGCGGTCCGGGTCGAGGATCCAGCCGGAGAGCACCGCGTCCCGCCAGGGCAGCACCCCGTGCTCCAGGTGGGCACGCACGACCGTGCCGAAGAGCCAGGTCCGGATGATCTCCTGCCCCTGCGGGCGCAGGTCCATCGGGAAGATCCGGTCGAACAACTCCGGGTCGGTCTCCCAACCGCCGACGATCTGCGGGGTCAACGACGAGGTGGCCCAGGTGTCCAGCACGTCCGGGTCGCCGACGAACCCACCGGGCACGCCGCGCTGCGACTCGTCGTAGCCGGGCGGCGGTTCCCCCGACGGGTCGACCGGCAGCGACGCCTCGTCCGGTGTGAGAGGGTTGGCATGGTCCGGCTCGCCAAAGGCGTCGAGCCGGTACCACACCGGCACCGGCACCCCGAAGAAGCGCTGCCGGCTGACCAGCCAGTCCCCGGTCAGCCCGCCCACCCAGTGCGCGTACCGGTGGCCCATGTGCTCCGGCACCCAGCGCAGTTCGTCGCCCCGGGCCAGCAGCTCCGCCCGCAGCCCGGCGTCCCGGCCGCCGTTGCGCAGGTACCACTGCCGGGTCGAGACGATCTCCAGCGGCCGGTCGCCGCGCTCGTAGAACTTCACCGGATGGGTGATCTCGCGCGGCTCACCCACCAGGTCACCGGCGCCGCGCAGCAGCTCCACCACGGCCCGCCTGGCGGCGTTGACCGACTGCCCGGCCAACGCGGCGTAGGGTCCGGCCGGCACGCCGTCCGGCGGCTCGGCCAGCAGCCGGCCGTCCCGGCCGATCACCACCCGGGTCGCCAGGTCGAGATCCCGCCACCAGGTCACGTCGGTCAGGTCACCGAACGTGCAGACCATCGCGACGCCGGTGCCCTTCGCCGGGTCCGCCAGCGGATGCGCGCGCACCGGCACCTCGACCCCGAACACGGGGGTACGCACCGTCGCGCCGACCAGGTCGGCGTACCGCTCGTCGTCGGGGTGGCAGACCACCGCCACACAGGCCGGCAGCAGCTCCGGCCGGGTGGTGTCGACCAGCACCTCCCGCCCGTCCGGCCCGGTGAACCGCAGCCGGTGGTACGCCCCCGGACGCTCCCGGTCCTCCAGTTCCGCCTGCGCCACGGCGGTGCCGAACCCCACGTCCCACAGCGTCGGCGCCTGCGCCTGGTACGCCTCGCCCCGGGCCAGGTTGCGCAGGAACATCCGCTGCGAGGTGGCCCGCGCCGCCCGCCCGATCGTGGTGTACGTCAGCGACCAGTCCACCGACAGCCCGAGCCGTCGCCAGAGCGCCTCGAAGACCTGCTCGTCGTCGGCGGTCAACCGGGCGCACAACTCGACGAAGTTGCGGCGGGAGATCGGCGTCGGCTCCCGACGCCGGGCCTCGGTGACCGGGGCGTCGGGCGGCTGCCACGCCGGGTCGTACGGCAGGGACGGGTCGCAGCTCACCCCGTAGACGTTCTGCACCCGGCGTTCGGTGGGCAGGCCGTTGTCGTCCCAGCCCATCGGGTAGAACACGGTGCGCCCGCGCATCCGCTGGAACCGGGCCACCGTGTCGGTGTGCGTGTACGAGAAGACGTGCCCCATGTGCAGCTCGCCGGATACGGTCGGCGGCGGGGTGTCGATGGCGTACACGTCGTCGCCGCGACCGTGCCGACGCGGGGTCCCCGCCGTCGACCCGCGACCCGCTACGGTCGCCTTCTCCCGGTCGAACGCGTACGTGCCCTCCTCCTGCCAGCGGCGCGCCCAGCGTTCCTCGATGCCGTCCAGGGTGGGACGTTCGGGAACACCGGCGCGGGCCGTCCTCGCCGTATCAGTCATCGGTCGATCGTAGGCAGCCGGCGACCTCCCGCCCACGGCTTTACCGGGCGTGCCGGCCGCCCTGCACCCGGTGTCCGGCGGGCGACCTACCGGTTCGAGGAGCCGGCGGGCGGGGCGAGCAGCGGTCCCTGGGTGGCGATCTGGAAGTCGAGCCCGGTGCGGTCGTTGACCCGGTCGAGGATCACCGAGACCGCCACGTAGTTGTTCTTCTCGTCCGGGTTGGTGCAGGGACCCTCACCGGGGTCGCCGTTGTGCAGGATGCCCAGCGCCCGCCCGTCGGACTCGGTGAACAGCGGACCGCCGCTGTCCCCCGGCCGGGCGCACACCCGCACGTCGATGCCGCCGCCGGCCTTGCCGATGACCTCGCCGCAGCGGGTGCCCGGCAGGTAGCCGGCCCCGGCGCCCGAGTCGACGTACTGCTCGCCGGCCTTCGGGGTGTACGCCGAGCCGGTGGCGCAGACCACCCAGCCGGCCTGCACCGTGGCGTACGGCGTGACGCCGGTGATCGGCACGTCGCGGCTGCCCCTGCCGGCGCAGGCCGGGTTGTCGGCCACGCACCAGTAGTTGACCAGGCTCGGCGTGTTGCCGCCGGCACCCCGCCTCGGGTACGCCCAACGGGTGCTGGCCCCCTTGGCGTAGGGCAGGATCGCGTAGTCGTTGGGGAAGTCGTTCTCGGCCAGCACCGGGTTGGTCGACTCCAGGCCCACCGGCACCTTCGGACCGAGGAACTGGTGCCAGGTGTCGTCGACGCGCTGGTGCCGGCCGCCCACCACGCAGTGCCCGGCGGTCAGCACGTAGTACCGCCCCGACTTCGCCCGGACGTTGAAGCCGGTGGTGCAGCCGCCGACGGTGCCGTCGTCGCGGGGCACGTCCAGCCGGATGCCGCCGCGCATCGGCGCCTGCGCGCAGTAGCGCGGGTCGCACGCCTTGGGGATCGTGCCCGCGTCGAACCGGGCCCGGACCCGCGCCGGCACCCCGGCCGTGTCGAGCGCGCCGGCCAGCCGGGCGTCGTCGGCGGGCACCGCGTCGCCGGTGAGCACCAGCACCTCGTTGGCCCGCTCGTCGACCACCACGTCCCGCCCGGCGGTGACGCCCAGCGTCCCGGCCAGCCGGGTCGCCGCCGCGTCCAGGTCACGACGCGAGTGCCGGACCGGCACGACGGTGACGTGCCGGGCGTCCGGCAGCCCGGCGACCGCCCGGGTGACCCGGGCCGGGTCGGTGGCGGCGATGGTGAGCACCCCGCCGCCGGCCTGGTCCAGCCACATCCCGGCGTACGCGTCGGGGAAACGGGCGGCCAGGGTGTCGGCCAGCGGCGCGGACAGTTCCTGGAGGGCCAACCGGCGGGCGGCCTCGTCGGGGCCGACCCGGTAGCGGTCGCTGAGGTAGCTCACCGAGGCGGGGGCGGCCTGCGCGACCTGGGCCGCCGGGCGGCTCGCCACCGGTGCCGGGCGCGGTGCGGCAGGCGTCGCGGCCCGGCCACCGGCGTCGGCGCGGGTCGCCGTCCGGGCCTGCCCGGCGACCGGGACCGCCCCGGCCGCCCAGGTGCCGCCGGTGGGTCCGCCGGCCGGAGCGGCGCCCCGGTCCACGGCCAACGCCACCCCCGTCGTCCCCATCGTGCTCAGCGCCAGCGCCGCCGCCAGCACCACTCGTCCACGGATCCGCACGCCGCAACCTCCCCGTATGCCGGCGACGCGACCGGCCCCGCCGCGCCCGCCCGACCGGTCGGACCGGTGGAAGCGGGGGTGGGGCCCGTCGATGCGGGCAGAGTCTATCCGTCCGGTGGACCACCGGATGCCCCGCAGGACGGGTCAGCTCAGCGACTCGCGCCACTGCCGGTGCAGCGTGGCGTACCGGCCGCCGGTGGTGGCGAGCCGGGCCGGCGGGCCGTCCTCGACGATCCGTCCGGAGTCGACGACCAGCACCCGGTCGGCGGTCTCCACCGTGGACAGCCGGTGCGCGATCACCAGCGCGGTGCGGTCCCGCAGCACGCTGGCCAGCGCCCGCTGCACCAGCCGCTCGGTCGGCACGTCCAGCGACGACGTCGCCTCGTCCAGGATCAGCACCCGGGGGTCGGCCAGGAACGCGCGGGCGAACGCGACGAGCTGCCGCTGCCCGGCGGAGAGCCGGCCGCCGCGCCGGTGCACCTCGGTGGCGTACCCGTCGGGCAGGGCGGCGATGAAGTCGTGCGCGCCGATCGCCCGCGCCGCCGCCTGCACCGCCGCGTCGGAGGCGTCCGGCCGGCCGAACCTGATGTTCTCCGCCACCGTGCCGCCGAACAGGTGGTTCTCCTGGGTCACCAGCACCACCGCGCGCCGCAGCTCGGCGTCGGACAGGTCCCGCAGGTCGACCCCGTCCAGCTCGACCGTGCCGGCGTCCGGGTCGTGGAAGCGGGCGAGCAGCTTCGCCACCGTCGACTTGCCGGCACCGGTCGGGCCGATCAGGGCCACCGTCTGCCCGGCCGGCACGGCCAGGTCCAGCCCGGTCAGGATCGGCGTCTGCGGCCGGTAACCGAAGCAGACCGCGCGGAACGTCACCGCGCCCCGCCCCGGCCCGGCCGGCAACGGCACCGGCGACGCCGGTTCGGGCACCCCCGGTCGTTCGTCGAGCACCCCGGCGAGCTTCTCCAGGGCGGCGGTCGCCGACTGCAGCGAGTTGTAGAACTGGCTCAGCTCCTGCATCGGGTCGAAGAACCGGCGCAGGTAGAGCAGGAACGCGGCCAGCACCCCCACCGCGGTGTCGCCGCCCAGCACCCGCCAGCCGCCGTACCCGAGGACGGTGGCCACCGTGACGTTGCCGATCACCTTGATCCCCGGCGAGTACGTGGCGATCAGCCGGAACCCGTGCAGGCTGGCCCGCCGGTACTCGTCGTTGACCGCGACGAAGATCTCCTGGTTGCGTGGCTCACGGCGGAACGCCTGCACGGCGCGGATGCCGCGCAGCGACTCGACGAAGTGGACGATCACCAGGGCCACCGCCTCCCGGCTGTGCCGGTAGGCCTGGGCCGAGGCGTGCGCGAACCAGCGGGACAGCCAGAACAGGAACGGGAACGCCAACAGGGTCACCGCCGCCAGCGGCAGGTCCAGCCAGAGCAGGATGGCGGCGACCGACAGCACCGACAGCGCGGCGGCGACCAGGGAGTCGATCCCCCCGTCGACCAGTTCGGCGATGGAGTCGACGTCGCTGGTGAGCCGGGACACCACCCGACCGGAGGTGTAGCGCTCGTGGAAGCCGACCGAGAGGGTCAGCAGGTGGCCGTACACCCGCTGGCGCAGGTCGAGCAGGACGGCCTGGCCGATCCGGGCGGAGCGGGTGAGGTAGCTGCGCCGGGCGGCGTACTCGGTGAGGGCCGCGACGGCGAACGCGCCCGCGACGGCGGACAGCGGACCCGGGTCACCGGCGCGCAGCGGCGGCACCGCCCGGTCGATGCCGAGCATGACCAGGTACGGCCCGGCCATCGCGGCGGCGTTCTGGGCCAGCAGCAGGCCCACCGCCACGCCGAGCGACCGGCGGTGCGGGCGGAGCAGGTCACGCAGCAGCGCCCGGCTGCGCCCCCGCAGCCGGGCCACCGCCTCCGGGGAGTCGTCCTCGGCCCGGCTGCGGTCGGCGTCCGGTTCGGTGGCCCGTCCCCGCCAGTGCGCCAGCGCGACCGACCGGCCGTCGCCCCCGGCGGGGCCGTGCTGCCGGGGCGGGCGACCGTCACCGGCGGCCGTGCGGTGCCGCCGGGCCGGTCGGCGGATCACGAGCGCACCAGGCCCGGTGCCGGCGCGGGCTCGGCGGCGAGCACCGCCCGGTACGCCGGCACCGTGGCCAGCAGGTCGCCGTGCCGGCCGACGGCGGTGATCCGCCCCCCGTCGAGCAGCGCCACCCGGTCGGCCAGCGCGACCGTCGACGGCCGGTGCACCACCAGCAGCGCGGTGGTGTCCCGCAGCACCCGGCGTAGCGCCGCCTCGACCAGCGCCTCGGTGTGCACGTCCAGGGCGGAGAGCGGGTCGTCGAGGACCAGCAGCGCCGGCCGGCCGAGCACCGCGCGGGCCAGCGCCAGCCGCTGACGCTGCCCGCCGGAGAGCGACAGGCCCTGCTCGCCCACCCGGGTCGCCAACCCCCACGGCAGGTCGTACACGAAGTCGGCCTGGGCCAGCGCCAGCGCGGCCCGGACGTCGTCGTCGGTGGCGTCCGGACAGCCCAGGGTGAGGTTCTCCCAGACCGACATGGAGAACAGCGTCGGCTCCTCGAAGGCCACCCCGACCAGCCGGCGCAGCGCGTCCAGGCGTACCCCGCGCAGGTCGTGCCCGTCCAGGGTGATCCGGCCACCGGTGACGTCGTGCAGCCGGGGCACCAGGGAGAGCAGGGTGCTCTTGCCGCAGCCGGTCGCCCCCACCAGGGCCAGCGTCTCGCCCGGCTCGACGGTCAGTTCGATCTCCCGCAGCACCGGTTCGGCGCTGCCCGGGTAGCGGAACGACACCCCCTCGAAGCGGAGCCGGCCGCGCACCGCCGAGCGGGCCAGCGGCACGGCGTCCGGGGCGTCCACGATCGACGGCGGCGTGTCCAGCACCTCCTGGATGCGGTCGGCGGCGGTGGCCGCCTCCTGCCCGTTGGCGATGATCCAACCGAGCGACTGCACCGGCCAGATCAGCATGAGCTGCAGACTGACGAAGGCGACCAGCTCGCCGATGGTCAACGCGTCCCGGGCGACAAGCGTCGCGCCGCCGACCAGCGTCGCGCCCAGGGTCAGGTTGGGCACCAGGTCGAACAGGGCCGACGCGCCGGCCAGCAGCGCCCCCTTGGCCACGCCGGTGTCGTGCAGCGCGCGGGCCCGCCCGGCGAACCGGTCGGCCAGCTCCGGCCCCCGCCCGTACGCCTTCATGGTGCGCAGCCCCTGCGCGGTCTCCTCGACCAGGGTGGCCACGTCGCCCTGCTGGTCCTGCATCCGCCGCGAGGAGGTGTGGTAGTGCCTGCCGAACCGGCGGCTGATCAGGAACAGCGGCACCGCGCTGGCCGCCACCAGCAGTCCCAGCGGCCCGTGCAGGCGGATCAGCAGGATCACCACGGCGACGTAGGTGACCACGTTGAGCACCAGGAACAGCAACCCGAAGGAGAGGAACCGGCGTAGCACCGACAGGTCGCTGATCGCCCGGGACAGCAGTTGCCCGGACTGCCAGCGGTCGTGGAAGCCGACCGGCAGGCGTTGCAGGTGGGCGTAGAGATCGGCGCGGATGGTCGCCTCCATGCCGACGGAGGAGGACGACTGGCTCCACCGCCGGATGAAGATCAGAACCGCCTCGACCAGGCCGAGTAGCAGGGCCAGCCCGCCGAGGCGGAGCAACCCCGCCGGGTCGTGCCGGGCGACCGGCCCGTCCACCACCCGCTGCACCAGCAGGGGTACGGCCAGCCCCGCCCCGGTGGCCGCCAACGCCGCCAGCAGCAGCAGGACGTACGCGGCGGCGTACGGGCGCAGGTAGCGGCGCAGCCGCCAGAGGTTGCGCAGCGACCGGACCCGACCGTCCGCCCTCGGGGCCGGGTCGCCGTCGCGCTGCGCAGGCACTACCCGACGGTAGCGTCGAACGGCGTCGATGCGGCTGTCAGCTTGCCGTCAGCCGCCGCTCGTGGCCGAGCAGCCACCGCTTCACCGGCAGCCCGTACCGGTAGCCGCCGAGGGTGCCGTCGGTGCGCAGCACCCGGTGGCAGGGGACGAAGAGGGCGGCGGCGTTACGGGCACAGGCGGCGGCCGCCGCCCGGACCGCGGCGGGCCGGCCGGCCAGCGCGGCGTACCCGGTGTAGGTGACCGGCTCGCCCGGTTTGACGTCGCGCAGCACGGTCCAGGCATGGGTCTGGAACGCCCCGCCGCTGTGCTGCCGCACCGGCACCCCGTCGATCGCGGTCAGGTCCCCGTCGAGGTAGGCGCGGACGGCGGCGGTCACCGCACCGAGGTCGGCGTACGACACCAGCGGGCCACGCAGGCTCGGGTGCACCAGCGGCAGCAGGCTGTCCGGGTCGGCGGTGAACCCGGCGGCCCGGACCGCGCCGTCCGGGTCGACAAGCACGCTGAGCGGGCCGGTCGGGGTGTCCATGGTGGTCGTGCCGATGGTGGTGGTGCCGAGGGTCGTGGTGCCGAGGGTGGTGGTGCCGAGGGTCGTCATGCCGCTCTCCAGAGTCTGATCGCCGCGTACGACCGCCAGGGCCGCCAGCGGTCGGCGTACGTGTCCAGGGTGGTGGGGGTGGCCGGCAGGCCGAGGGCGGCGGCGCCCCGGCGTACCGCGAGGTCGGTGGGGAGCAGGACGTCGGGGTCGCCGAGGGCCCGCATGGCCAGGTAGCCGGCGGTCCACGGGCCGATCCCGGGCAGCGCGGTCAACCGTCGTACCGTCTCCGCCCGGTCCCCACCGGGTTCCAGGTCGACCTCCCCGGCGGCGACCGCCCGGGCCAGCGCGCGGATCGTCTCCCGTCGGGCGGCCGGCATCCCGAACGCCGCGTCCGGCAACCCCAGCACCTCCTCCGCCCCGGGAAACCCCCACACCCCCCACCCCGCTGCCCCGCCCCCACCCGCCTCGCCGCCCCCACCCGCCTCGCCGCCCCCACCCGCCTCGCCGCCCCCGTCCGCTTCGGCGCGTCCGCCCGCCTCGCCCCGTCCGCTCGCCTCGGCGGGGTGATCAAGAGGTTTGCGTCGCCGGGAAGCGCTCTCCGTGACGCGAACCTCTTGATCACCGGGGCCAGAGCCGGAGCCGGAGCCAGAGCCGGGGCCGGGGGCGGGGCGGGGGAGGGCGGCTGGGCGGGGGAGGTGGGGGAGGTGGGTGAGGAGGCGGGTGAGGGTGGTGCGGGCGGCGGACAGGGAGACCTGTTGGCCGACGATGGCCCGTAGCGCCATCTCGAAACCGTCCACCGCCCGGGGCACCCGCACGCCGGGTTCGGCGGCGACTATCCCGGCCAGGGTCGGATCGCCGGCCAGCGTCTGGTCGACCGCCTCCGGATCGGCGTCCAGGTCGAACAGGCGACGGCAGCGGGCCACCGCCGGGGCCAGATCCCGCAGGTCGGCCAGGCGCAACGTCGCCACGACGTACCCGGTCGTCGGCGTCAGCGCGATCTCCGCCGGGCCGTGCGGCAGCCGCAACCCCCGGCGGTACGTCCCGTCGCGCACCTCCTCCAGCCCGGGCAGCGTCCGGGCGGCCAGGAACCCCAGCAGGGCGGCGGCGTGCAGCGGTGGCCGGTACGCCAGCCGGAGCGTGATCGTGCCCGCCCCGCCCGGCGTCGGCGGGCCGCCCCGTCCGGTGCGCAACTGCGACGGCACCGTCCCGTACACCTGGCGGACCGTGTCGTTGAACTGCCGTACGCTGCCGAACCCGGCCGCGAACGCCACCTCCGCCAGGCCGAGCCCGGTCGTCTCGATCAGCGTCCGGGCGGTCTGGGCGCGTTGGGCCCGCGCCAGCGCCAGTGGCCCGGCGCCCAGTTCCGCCCGGAGCATCCGGTGCAGGTGCCGTTGCGTGTAGCCCAGCCGGGCGGCCAACCCGGGTACGCCGTCCCGGTCGACCACACCGTCGGCGATGAGCCGCATGGCGCGACCCACCACGTCGGCGCGGACGTCCCACTGCGGTGAGCCGGGCGCGGCGTCCGGCCGGCACCGGCGGCAGGCCCGCAGGCCGGCCCCCTGTGCGGCGGCCGCCGACGGGAAGAAACGGACGTTACGCCGCTTCGGCGTGATCGCCGGGCAGGACGGCCGGCAGTAGATCCCGGTCGACGTGACGCCCGTGTAGAACCAGCCGTCGAACCGCTGGTCACGGCTGTCCACGGCGCGGTAGCACCGTTCGAAGTCCAACTCCACGCCACCGATCATGCCCGCAGCTCACCGGCGGTGGCTCGCGGGAATCGGACCTGAGCGTGCAGGTCGGCGGTGACCTCCCCACCCCGGCCGTCCGGGGTGGGGAGGTGGTACGTCAGCGTGCGGGAACGGGGCCGGTCGCGGGGCCCCGGTCGACGGGCGGTGCGCTGCGGGCGGGGGCCGGTGCGGCGACCGGGCCGGTGCGCGGCCCGTCGACGCGGGGCGCGGGCGACGCGGGAACGGGCGACGCGGGTACGGCGGGCGACGCCGGAACGGGCGACGCGGGGATGGCGGGCGGTGCCGGAGTGGACGTCGCGGGCGACGCGGGCACGGCCGTCGAGGCCGGCTTGCCCGGCGATGCGGGAATGGTGGTCCGGGCCGGTGCCGGCGCGCCGCGGCCGGTCCGGACACCCTGGTCGACGGGGGGTTCGGTCACCGCTGCCGGGGCGGGGGCGGCGGGCGGCCCGCTCGGCGTCGAGGCCGGTGCCGCGGGCGGGGCGTCCCCGCCACTGCTGGCGGCCATCGCGAGCGGGGTGGCGATCAGCATGGCGGCGAGGACGCCCGCCGCGCTCATCGTGATCGTGACGCGGCGGCGGGACCGGGCCCGGCGTTCCGCCCGGTTCAGGTGGTCGTGCACTGTCGGTGCCTCCTCGGCGAGGTCGGAGAGGGTGGCGCGGATGAGGTTCTCGAGGGGCGTGGTCACCGCCGTACCTCCAGCAGTTCGATGTCCGGCAGGAGTTGCCGCAGCCGGGCCACGGCCCGGTGGGTGCGGCTGCGCACGGTGCCGACCGAGCAGCCGAGCGCGGCGGCCACCTGGGTCTCGGTCAGGTCCTCGTAGTAGCGCAGGACCACGACCGTGCGTTGGGCCGCCGGCAGCGCGCGCAGCGCGGCCCGCATCGCCAGCCGTACGTCGGTGCCGCCGAACAGGTCCGGCCCGGCCCGGTCGTCGACGCCGGTGAGCAGCGTCTCCCGGTACCGGCGCAGCCGCCGCCACCAGCTGACCTGCTCCCGGTACATGACCGTGCGCAGATAGCCCTCCGGGTCGGTATGGCGCAGGTCACGCCACCTCGGAATGGTCTTGGCCAGCGCCGACTGCAACAGGTCCTCGGCGGCGTGCCGGTCCCCGGTGAGCAGGTACGCGACCCGCATCAGGGCCGGCGCCCGGCTGGCCACGAACTCGGCCAGCCGGGCCCGATCGTCCTCGTCCACCCACCCTCCCCGTCGTTGTCTGTCACCGATACAGACGCCCCAGCTCACCCCGCCTATCCCGGTCGCCGGGATGAGTTTCCGGCGCGGAAAGTGTCGGTAGTGGTCGGTAGCGTCCCGGCACCAACTCCAGAAAGGGTGCGGCGATGGCGAGCGTGGCCGGGCGGGGCGACCCTCGGTCAGGGCGGGGGCGGCTGGACGACGCCGTCGCGCAGGGCCTCTACGACCGGATGCGGGTGGTCGCGCCGGCCGCCTTCGGCGCGATCGAGCGGGACCGGGCCGACGATCCCGCCCGGCCGTTCGCCGACACCGCCTGCGGCCGGCTCGTCGGCTCCCTCGACGCGGCCGGCCTGCGGGCGCTGGGCATGTGGGCGCACCACTGGTGCATGCGGTTCTACGACGACGACACCCGGGTCGGCCGACGGCTGGTCCGGGAGATCGCCGGTCGACGGGGACTGGGCTGGACGGTCGACGAGGTGCGCTGGATGCTCGGCGAGTCGGAGCGGGCCGGCCCGAGCGCCCGGGACCGGCTCACCCTGCCGCTCGCGGCGGCCGGCGAGCTGCCCGGGGTGGCCGACGGCGGGGCGGGCTGGCGACTCGCCGGGTGACCCCGGCCGGCGGGCCGGGGGACGGCGGTGGCGCAGGATGGCAGCGGAGCCAGCCGCAGAAAGGACCAGCATGCCCGCCATCGAACCGACGATCGTCGCCGCCAGCATGGGTTTCGCCAGCCGCAACCGGGGCCCGTGGGACGCCGCGCCCGGACCGGTCTTCGACCTGATGGCCGGGCTGGCACAGGCCGACGAGCCACGGATCTGCTACCTCAACCAGGCCGTCGGCGACCAACCCACCGCGCTGACGGTCTTCCACGGCGCGTTCGCCGGCACCCGCTACCGCCCCTCGCACCTGGCGCTGTTCCCGATGCCCAACGTCGAGGACGTCCGGGCGCACCTGCTCGGCCAGGACATCATCTGGGTCGGCGGCGGCAGCGTGGCCAACCTGTGCGCGGTGTGGCGGGTGCACGGACTGCCGGAGATCCTGCGCGAGTGCTGGGAGGCCGGGGTGGTGCTCGGCGGGGTCTCCGCCGGTTCGATCTGCTGGCACGTCGGCGGCCCCACCGACAGCTACGGCCGGAAGCTGCGCGCCTACACCGACGGCCTGGGCTGGCTGCCGTACGGCAACGGGGTGCACTACGACAGCGAGGCGCAGCGCCGGCCGCTGCTGCACCGGCTGGTCGCCGACGGCACGTTGCCGGCCAGCCACTGCACCGACGACGGGGTGGGGCTGGTCTACCGGGGCACCCGGCTGGCCGAGGCGGTCGCCGACCGGGCCGGGGTGGCGGCGTACGAGGTGGTGCCGGACGGTGCCGGTGGGGTGCGGGAGACCCGGATCGAACCCCGGTTGCTCACCGCCTGAGCCGTCCCGGCGGTGCCGACGGGGTCGCCCGCCGGGTGACGGCGTAAGCTGGCCCGTCGTGAGTCTCACCATCGGCATCGTCGGCCTGCCCAACGTCGGCAAGAGCACCCTGTTCAACGCGTTGACCAAGAACGACGTGCTCGCGGCGAACTACCCGTTCGCCACGATCGAGCCCAACGTCGGGGTGGTGGGGCTGCCGGACGCGCGGCTCGACAAGCTCGCCGAGATCTTCTCGTCGCAGAAGGTGCTGCCCGCGCCGGTGTCGTTCGTCGACATCGCCGGCCTGGTCCGGGGGGCCTCGAAGGGGCAGGGCCGGGGCAACGCGTTCCTGGCGAACATCCGGGACGCCTCGGCCATCTGCCAGGTGGTGCGGGCCTTCTCCGACCCGAACGTGGTGCACGTCGACGGCAAGGTCTCGCCCGCCGACGACATCGAGACGATCAACACGGAGCTGATCCTGGCCGACCTGCAGACCCTGGAGAAGGCGCTGCCCCGGCTGGAGAAGGAGGCCAAGCTCCGCAAGGACCGGGCCGCCGCCGTGACCGCCGCGAAGCAGGCCGTCGAGGTGCTCGACGGCGGCACCACCCTGTACGCCGGGGCCGCCGCCGCCAAGATCGAGCTGGAGCACCTGCGGGAGCTGCACCTGCTCACCACGAAGCCGTTCCTCTACGTCTTCAACGTCGACGAGGCCGAGTTGGGCAACGCCGCCTTCCTCGACGAGCTGCGCGCCCTGGTGGCCCCCGCCGAGGCCGTCTTCATGGACGCCAAGATCGAATCCGAGCTGGTGGACCTGCCCGAGGAGGAGGCCCGCGAGCTGCTGGAGTCGATCGGGCAGTCCGAGCCGGGGCTGGACCAGCTCGTCCGGGTCGGCTTCCGCACGCTCGGGCTCCAGACGTACCTCACGGCGGGGCCGAAGGAGGCGCGGGCCTGGACCGTGCCGGTCGGCGCGACCGCCCCGGAGGCCGCCGGGGTGATCCACAGCGACTTCCAGCGCGGCTTCATCAAGGCCGAGGTGGTCTCCTACGACGACCTGGTCGCGGCCGGCTCGATGGCGGCGGCGAAGGCCGCCGGCAAGGTCCGGATCGAGGGCAAGGAGTACGTCATGCAGGACGGCGACGTGGTGGAATTCAGGTTCAACGTCTGATTCCCGGTCCCACCTCTGCCGCATCGGATCGGTCGCTCAGCGGCGGTAACACCATGGGTATGGTCGGTCAATGGCGAGGACGAAGAAGGTCACGATCACGCTGCCGGCAGAGCTGCTGGAGAGCATGAAGACGCACACCGACAACGTCTCCGGCTACCTCACCGAGCTGGCCGAGCGGGCCGAGCGGCGCAGACTTCTCCGGGAGGAGCTGGATCGCTACCAAGGCGACCTCGGGGCGTTCACTGACGAGGAGATGGCCGAGGCTCGGGCGCTCCTGCACGGGACCGAGGAGATCGGGCGCGCGGCGTGAGCCTTGAGTCGCTGGTGCTCGACTCGCAGGGCTTCTCAGGGTGGATCGACCAGGATCGAGACGCCATGGTCGCCGAGGTGGCGCTACGGCTACCCGCACCGGTGGCGGTCCTGACATCCGATGTCGACGGCATGGTCAAGCTGTGCGGGCGGCGGGTGCGGACCATCGCGCTGTAGGTGAATCGCGTTGTCGGGCCTGTCGACCGGTCCTACGGTGATCCGGTGACGATCCGAGACGCCGAGGACGGCGACTGGCCTGCGATCTACCCCTTCTTCAGCGAGATCGTGGCGCAGGGCCGCTCGTACGCGTTCCCCGGGAACCTGTCCCTGGAGCAGGCCCGCGGGTGGTGGATGGAGTCCCCTCCGGGGCGCACCGTCGTCGCGGTCGACGGGCCGACCGTTCTCGGCAGCGCGAAGATGGGTCCGAACCGGCCCGGTCGCGGCGCACATGTGGCAACGGCCAGTTTCATGGTCGATCCACGGCATTCCGGCCGTGGCGTCGGTCGCGCCCTCGGCGAGCACGTCGTCGGCTGGGCGCGCGCCGCCGGCTACCGGAGCATCCAGTTCAACGCGGTCGTCGAGTCGAACGAGGTCGCGGTCCGGCTGTGGCGTTCGTTGGGTTTCGAGGTGCTCGCCACCGTCCCCGAGGCGTTCGACCACCCCGAGCACGGCCTGGTGGGGCTGCACGTGATGTTCCTGAATCTGGGCGCTCCCGAGCCACCGTCGCGGTGACCGGCGACGGGATCCGGTGGGGTTCGCTCCAGCGTGTGGTGGTCGCCACGCTCAGGCCTTGCGGCCCGGCACCAGCCCGTCCAGATCGAGTGTGCTCTCGAACGGCGTCGTGGTGCGCAGGCCGTGTCGATGGATCGCGGCCGGCGCATACGACCGAGTGGGCTCGTCGAGTTCGTAGGCGTGGACCACAGGTGATCCGTCCTCCTCCTCGACGCGCCAGTAGTTGGCGATGCCGGCTTCCGCGTACTTGCGCAGCTTGACCGTACGGTCGCGGTGGGCCGACTCCGGCGACACCACCTCCACGACCAGGAGGGTCTCCTCAGGTGTGTAGAAGGTCCGCGACGGGTCGTAAGGTGCTGCCGCTGCCAGGAGGTCGGGCTCGGGGCGGTTCCATCTGTCGAGTCGGATCGTGATCTCCCTGTCGACCTCGACGCCTGGGGGCGCCTGGTTGGTCAGGGCGTTCACCAGCGCGGTGACCGTCCGGGCGTGCCAGACCCGCTGGGGGGACATCATGAAGACGAGCGCTCCGTCGATCAGTTCGGTGTGACGGGGTGCCTCGGCCAGCGTGTCGAGGTCGTCTGCGTACCACCCCTCAGGGCGGGGCGGCCGCATCCACTCGGGCACCGCAGTCATGCCGTCACCGTAGCATTCGGTAGTCGCGGTCCCGGCCTCCTGCGCTCGCTCGCCCAGGCTCTGCTCCGCCACGGAACGCGTTGGACCTCCGCTTCGACGTCCGAGCCCGCCGGTACGGTCGGGCCATGGTCACGACGTTGACACCCACGCTCCCGGACAGCCGGGCCGGCGGGCGGATCGGCGGCGCGCCGCCGGTCGCGATCGAGTCCCATCCGGTGCTGACGACACATCGTTACCTCCTGACACTTCCTGCGGACTGCGCGCCCTGGACCGGCGGTCGTGAGGTGTCGGTGCTGCTGCGCGAGGGATTCGATATCGTCGACGACGACCTTGCCTATCCGGACATGGCGATGCGGGCCGTCCTGCACCGGCCCTCGTCGCGGGGCTCCCGCCCGGAACTCGGCTGGCCCGGGCTGCGCTCCGCGTCATTGACGGAGTGCGGCGACGACATCGTTCCGTTCGTGCGCATCGGCACCGAACCGGTGCTCATCCAGAACGACCCGACCTACGCGGACGCGGTGCTCGCCGACGGGCACGACTTCCTCTTCCAGGTCGACGAGGAGGGGTGGCCGGTGGCAGCCGAACTGGAGGACATGGTCGGGTCCTACCTCTGGGGATACGGCTCGGTGTACTTCTACGGCACGCTGCGGGAGGACGGCACGGTGGACGAGGTCGTGGCCGGGTTCATCGACTTCTGACCACCGCCCCGCCCCTGACGTCGCGGGCCGGGGTGAGCCGCGCGTCACACCGTCGCGGGCAGCGGGTCGGGGCGGTGCGGGCCTACCGTGACGGCGTGGCGTTGCGACTGGAACCGATGACCGACGAGCAGTACCTCCGCTACCGGGAACACGCCGAGGAGGACTACGCGCGCAACATCGTCGCCTCCGGGGCGATGCCGCTGCCGGAGGCGCGGGAGAAGGCCCGGCAGGACTTCCAGGGTCTGCTGCCCGACGGCCTGGCCACCGAGGGGCACCGGCTGTGGACGGCGTACGACGGCGACGTCGAGGTCGGTCGGCTCTGGCTGCACCTGGAGCAGAAGTCCGACGGCCTGCACGCCTTCGGCTACGACTTCGAGGTGCGCGAGGAGCTGCGCCGCCGGGGCCACGGCCGGGCGATCATCGAGGCCGCCGAGCGGGTGTGCCGGGAGCTGGGGGTGGTCGCCATCGGGCTGAACGTCTTCGGCTTCAACACCGGCGCGCGGGCGCTCTACGAGCAGATGGGCTTCGAGGCCACCGCCATCCGCATGATCAAAAGGCTGTAGTAAGCCGGCGCACCCCGGGGTCGGGACGGTGTGCCCCGACCCCGGCCGGTCGACCCCTCAGCGGCGGTAGACCGAGATGTGCGACGTGCTGGTGTCGTCGAACGGGTGCCGGTGCCAGTCGGCGTACCGCTCGACGAGCCGCAGGCCGGCCCGGTGGGCCAGCTCGTCGATCTGCTCCGGCCAGCAGTAGCGCATCGCGAAGGGTTCCAGGTGCACGCCGTCGCGGTCGAAGGTGATGGTCTGCCGGACGAAGGTCTGCGCCGCCCGGTCGTACTGGTGCAGCCGGATGGTGGCCGAGTCCTCGGTCACCGACCGCATCTGCACCTGTTCGTCCCGGTCGAAGGTGGCCGGGTCGGGCACGAACGCCTCGACGACGAACTCGCCGCCGGGGGCCAGCACCCGGGCCACGTTGCGGAAGCAGTCCTGCTGCCGCTCGGCACGGACCAGGTTGAACAGGGTGTTGAACACCAGGTAGACCAGCCGGTACGGGCCTGTCACCGGCACGTCGGCCATGTCGCCGACGGTCACCGGGATGCCGTCGCCGCCGGACTTGGCGCGCAGCTTCGCCACCATCTCCGGTGACGCCTCCACCCCGTCGACGGGTACGCCCCGCCCGGCGAGCGGCAACGCCACCCGACCCGTCCCGACGGCGAGTTCGAGCACCCGCCCGTCGCCGGCCCGTTCGGCGAGGAAGTCCACCGCCGGGCCGGGGTCGGGGTTGCCGGGGCTGTCGTACCTGTCGGCCCACATCCTGCCGAAGTGGCCCGGATCATCGAACACCGACATCAGCGACCCCCGTACGGGGTGCCGGCCGGTCTGGTGTCACCGGCGCATGGTCGCGCCGTCACTGCCGTGGTGGTGCTGGTGGTCACGAAGCCTCGATTCCCGCTGTCTGTCGATGGTGGGCGCCTGGGTGGACCTCGTGGCGTACGACATGTCGTCTGCTCCCTCCGGTCGGCTTCGTCCCCAGCCAAGCAGCGGGCCGGTCAGCGGGGCAACCCGGTTTCCGGGCGGGTCAGGTCGAGCGTCCAGTGCCGGGTGCGGATGACCTGGTCGTTGAACTCGACGTCCTCCTCGCCGAGCAGACTGAATCCGAGCGCCCGGCAGATCGCGTTCGACGGCCCGTTGGTGACCGCCGGGAAGGCGTGCACGGTGTCCGCCCGCTCCTCGGTGCGGGCCTGGTCGAGTAGCGCCCGGACGGCACGTTTGGCCAGGCCCTGACCCTGGAACTCGGGCAGCACCATCCAGCCGATCTCGGCGACCGCCTCGTCGTCCGGCCCGCGCCAGAGGGTGACGGTGCCGGCGACCGCGTCGTCCACCACGATCATCTTGATCAGCGCGACGCCGTCGGCGGCCAGCCGGGCGTCCCGGCGGACCTGCCGGGCCACGTGGGTGGGCGGCAGCGGTCCGCCGAGTTCGGCCATCATCGCCGGGTCGCAGCGCATCCGCTGGTACGCCTCGACGTCGGTGGCCAGCACGTCACGCAGGAACACGCCGCACCCGCTCCCGCCGGCCACTGTGGAGACCCGTCCGCATGCGCCCGAGTATTCCAAAGGCCGACCCGCCGCGGGGGTCAGGCGGGGCGGGCCGGGGCGAGGGACCGGGCCAGCCGGGCGAGGCCGTCATCGCCGTGACCGGCGGCGATCGCCTGCTCGACGACCGACCGGGCGGCGCGCAACACCCCGGAGTCGATCCCGTGGGCGTCGGTGGTCGCGATGACGTGGCCGAGGCCCGCGCCGGCCGAGGCGACGGTGGACCGGTCGCCGGGGAACCGGTCCTCGGTGAGCTGGTCGGCGAAGCGGGCCGTCATCTCGGCCAGCATCGGGGCGATCCCGGCTGCGTACCGGGCGAACGACCGGGGGGCGATGCCCTCGGCCGAGGCCAGCGCGAAGGCGTGGGTCAGACCGCTGACCGCCGTGCCGAACAGGTCGAGCAGCGCCATGTCGTACGCCGCCGCCGCGCCCGGGTCCGGGCCGAGGTATGCGGGGGTGCCGCCGAAGGCCGCCAGGACGGGCCGGACGGCGTCGAAGCCGGACCGGCTGCCGCACCACAGGGCCGTGGCGGCGGGTGTGCCGATGGTCGGCGTCGGGGACAGGATGGCGCCCTTCACCAGGTCGGCCCGGTGCCCGGGGGCCCAGTCCGCCAGCGCCCGCGCCTCGTCCGGTCGGCCGGTGGTGACGTCGACGACGGTCCGCCCGGCCCAGTCGTCGTGGGCGGCCAGCACGGTGCCGACCGCCGCCGGGTCCCGCAGGCAGGTGATCACGACGGGGGCGGCCCGGACCGCCCCGGTGACGGTCGGCGCGGCGGTCGCGCCGAGTGCGACGAGGGGTCCGGCCCGGTCCGGCGTACGGTTCCAGACGGTCGTCGGCGTCCCGGCGGAGATCAGGGTGGCGGCGAGCGCCCGGCCCATCGGACCCAGGCCGAGCACCGCCACCGGCGTACGGTGCGTGAGTTGTCGATCGCTCATGCCGGGGACGGTAGACCTTCTCGTTGACGTGAAGGTCAAGTCCGCGGTCTGCTGTGCGGCATGCGGATCGGTGAACTGGCCCGGCGGGCCGGGGTGAGCACCCGGGCCCTGCGCTACTACGAGGAGCAGGGCCTGCTGCGGCCGCAACGGCGGCCGAGCGGCTACCGCGACTACGGCGAGCAGGCGTTGACCACGGTGCGGCACATCCGGCTGCTGCTCTCGGCCGGGCTCGGTACGGCCGTGATCGCCGAGATCCTGCCCTGCGTGCCGGACGACACCACGGTGCTCGCCCCCACCTGCCCCGAACTGCTCGACGGCCTGGCCGGGGAGCGGGCCCGGATCACCGCGTCCATCCAGCGGCTCACCGCGGCCCGGGACATCCTCGACGCCCTGATCGCCACCGGTGGTCCCGCCCGCCGACCGTGAGGTGGGCCGCCGGAGGCCGGGGCGTCGGCGGGCGGACCGGTGGTCAGGAGATGTAGTGCAGGATCACGTTGTGCACGTGGTGGCTCTTCTGCGCGCCCCGGAACTCCACCTCGTAGGTGTGGGTGCCGACGTGCACGGCGATCGCGCCGGTGGAGAAGAACTCCCCGCCCCACGACTTGTTGCTCACCACGCTCACGCTGGTGATCTTCGAGTAGGGGATGCTGGTGATCGCGAACTTCTTGCCCACGAACGACCGGTCCTGGATGATCACCCGTCGGTCGGTCAGGCCGATGAACCCGGTCCCGGTGCCGATGGCGTCGTAGACGGCGATGATCTGTTCCCCGTCGAGTAGTCCACTGCGGATCTGCTGGAACTGCTCCTTGCGGTCGTACGTCACATTTGCCATGGGTTCCACGGTAGGAAGTGGGCGCCAGTGTCGGCCGGTGCCCGTCCGTCAGCCCGGTCGACTAGTCTCCCCATGCCTGGCCGGACGCGGGCGACGGGGGAGGGAAGCGGTGTGACCAGCGAACGTTCCGAGACGCAGCCCGCCGACGAGTCGCGGCCGGAGCCGCCGGACACCTCGGTCGGCACCGACGACGCGGCCCCGGCCGACGCGGCGACCCCGGCCCCCGCCGGTGCCGATGCGCCCCCGTCCCCTGCGGCTGCCCCGGCCCCCGCCGCCAAGGCTCAGGCCCCTGCCGGCGGCGAGGCCCCTGCCGGCGGCGAGGCCCCTGCCGGTGGCGAGGCCCCGGCCCGAGGCGATGGCGAGACTCCGGCTTCGGGCGGCGGCCCGGCTTCGGGCGGCGGCCCGGCTTCGGGCGGCGGCCCGGCTCCGGGCGGCGGCCCGGCCCCGGGCGGCACCGGGGACGCGGAGGCGGGCCGGGAGCCGCGTGCCGTGCCCGACTGGGAGCCGTGGCCGCAGCGTCCCGCCGCCCGGGGCCGGCTGAACCGGCTGGCCGTGGTCACGCTGGTGCTGGGCCTGCTCGGCGGGGTGCTGGCACCGGTCACCGCCGGCTTCGCGCTGCGCCGGATCAGGCGGGACGGCGAGCGGGGCCGGGGCCTGGTGATCGCCGGGCTGGTGCTGCTCGGGGGCTGGGTGCTGGCCGGCCTGGTGGCCCTGGGCGTCACGATGACCGGGTCCGATCCGGACCCCGGGCTACGCGGGCTGCGGGTGGGGGACTGTTTCCGGGTGCCGTCCGGCGCGACCGCCAGCCGGACCGCGCCTGAGGAGGTCACCCGGGTCGCCTGCGACACCCCGCACCACGCCGAGTACGTCGACGACTTCCCCGCCTACGAGCGTTCCGCCGACGAGCGGTACCCCGGCGCGGCGGTGCTTTCCCAGCGGGCCGAGACGCTCTGCCGGCAGCGGCAGCGCAGCTACGTGGTGGACCCGCTGGGCCTGCCGGCCGAGGTGCGGCTGAGCTGGTACCTGCCGACCCGGGTCGACTGGTCCACCGACCCCACCATCACCTGCTATCTGACCGCCCCGGGCGGGTTGTCCCGGTCGCTGCGGATGGACACCACGGTGCTCGACCCGGCGCAGCTCGGCTACCTGTTGGCCAGCCGGGACTGGGCCGAGGCGCGCGCCGCCCTGGTGGCCGGCGCGCCGACCAGCACCCCGGCCGGGCTGCGGGACGCGGTGCGCCGGGCCGAGAGCATCCACACCGACATGTGGTTCCGGCTGCGCCGGGAGACCTGGCCGGAGGCGGTCCGCCCGGCGATGGAGCGGCTGCTCACCGAGATGGAGCAGGACGAGCCGGCCTGGCGGGACGCCGACGGCGAACCCGACCGGGGTCGGCTGCTCCAGGTGGTCGCGCAGGCCGGGCAGCATCCGGACCCGGCCACCGAGCTGGCCGTACGCCAGGCGCTGGGGTTGCCGACGGCGCAGGGCGAGCCGATGCGCTGAGCCGACCGAGGGTGGTGTTCCGACCACTCGGCGCGGACGGGTCGGACGTTGCGCCGACCGCCCCGTGCCCCGGACGGCTCTAGGCTGGCGGCGGGGACACGGCTGACGACGGGGGTCGACGATGGCGGAAGCGGGCGGGCCTGGGTCGCCGCCGGGCGTTCAGTCCGCCATCACCGCGCGGTACGCGTCCTCGATCCGGGCGGCGAGCAGCACCTCGCCCTCGGTGAGCGGTTCCCCGTCACCGTGCCCGACCCGGATGCGGGTCTCGGTGTCCCGCCGGCTGATGTCCGGTCGTAGCCGCAGCGCGTCCGCGACGACCTTGACCCGCTCGGTCAGCGCCGCGTGCTGGGTGTCGTCCATGACCAGGGTGCGGCGGATCTGCTCTCCGTCGCGGGTCCACCCGTGCAGGAGCGTGAGGGCGTCACTGAGATAGTCGTGCTTGCTTCGACTGGTGAACAGCGCGCGCATCACCGCACCTCCCAGGCGCCGTTGCCGGCTTGTGGCCAAATCGTCGCCGTCCCGTGTCCTCGTGGTGTTAACAGTCTGTCGGCCTCATGGCGGTGTGTCCACGCCCACACTTCCGTCTCTTATTGGCCTACCGGTCGGCCACGGTACCCAAACCGACGATTGATCTGGCACGCTGGACGCCCGTGCAGACCGAACGGCGTAGCGGAAACGGACCGACCGACCGGCGTGAGCCGAGGGTGGTCGTAGGAGCGGCGATCATCTCCGCCGGGCGGGTGCTCGCCTGCGCGCGTACCGCGCCCCCCGAGGTCGCCGGCATGTTCGAGTTCCCCGGCGGCAAGGTCGAGCCGGGCGAGAGCGAGACGGCGGCGCTGGTCCGCGAGTGCGCCGAGGAGCTGGCCGTCCGGGTGGAGGTCGGCGACCGGGTCGGCCGGGACGTCCGGATGGCCCACGGCCGGTCGGTGCTGAAGGTGTACGCGGCACGCCTGCTGCACGGCGACCAGCCCCGCGCGCTGGAACACTCCGCGATGCGCTGGCTGACCGCCGACGAACTGCACAGTGTCACCTGGCTCCCCGCCGACGTGCCCATCGTGGCCGCCCTCCGCCCGCTGCTGGCCGCCGGCTGACGGCGGCGGGTGCCCGGCCGACACGGCGACGGGGGCCGACGGCGTGTGCCGTCGACCCCCGTCGACCTCGTCGTGCCCGCTCCGGCGGATGTCGCGCCGTAGCGATGCCGGCCGTCCCGGCCCGGTGCCGTTCGTCCGGTCCCGGTGCCTGTCGGGCCGGCCTGGCGCCCGTCGGGCTGGTTCAGCGCCCGTCGGGCTGGTTCAGTGCCCGGTCGGGCCGGTTCAGCGCCGGTCAGGCTGGTTCAGCGCCTGTCGGACCGGTTCAGTGCTTCTCGTCCTGGCTCGGGTGGGCGAAGTTGAGGTGCTCCGGCGGCAGCGGGAAGGTGACGTCGTCACCGAACGGCGACGGGGCCGCCGCCCGGTCGAAAGTCAACTCCGTCAGCGGGAGCTTGCCCCGGTCGTCGACCGCCGGCATGGTCGGGTGCGGGACCTCGCGGTGCCAGTTCACGCCCTGCTGGGCCTGGGCCTCCGCAGCCGGGTCGCCGGAGCCTCCGGCGTGCGAGTGGACTCCAGCCTGACGGGCGCCGCTGTGCACCACGGACCCCTTTCCCCCGCTGTTCGCGGTACTCGGGGGCGTCTCGCCCCGACGGAAGATCTTGCTACCGAGCCATACCAGGGGATCGTACCTGCGGTCGACGACCCGTTCCTTCATGGGGATGATCCCGTTGTCGGTGATCTTGATGTGCTCGGGGCAGACCTCGGTGCAGCACTTGGTGATGTTGCAGAAGCCGAGCCCCTGCTCCTGCTGCGCGTACTGCTTGCGGTCGGTCTTCGCGTCCAGCGGGTGCATGTCCAGCTCGGCGGCGCGGATGAAGAACCGGGGGCCGGAGAAGGCCGGCTTGTTCTCCTCGTGGTCGCGGATCACGTGGCACACGTTCTGGCACAGGAAGCACTCGATGCACTTGCGGAACTCCTGCGAGCGTTCCACGTCGACCTGCTGCATCCGGTACTCGCCCGGGGCCAGGTCGGCCGGCGGGGCGAAGGCCGGCGTCTCCCGCGCCTTCTCGTAGTTGAACGAGACGTCCGTGACCAGGTCCCGGATCACCGGGAAGGTGCGCAGCGGGGTGACCGTGACGGTCTCGGACTCCTCGAACGTCGACATCCGCGTCATGCAGCTCAGCCGGGGCTTACCATTGATCTCCATCGAGCAGGAGCCGCACTTGCCCGCCTTGCAGTTCCACCGGCAGGCCAGATCCGGCGCGTCGGTGGCCTGGAGCCGGTGGATGACGTCGAGGACGACCTCGCCCTCGTTCACCTCGACCGAGTAGTCCTGGAGGTCACCGCCGGTCTCGTCGCCCCGCCAGATGCGGAAATCCCTCTTGCTTCCCATCAGTTGCTCGCCTCCTCACCGACGGCGTCGAAGTCGGCCAGCTCCTCGTCGGTCAGGTACTTGGCCAGCTCGGTACGGTCGAAGAGGCCGATCAGCTCGGCCCGCATCTTCGGCAGCGGCTTGTGCTCCAGCCGGACGGTGTCCCCGTCGAGGGCGCAGACCAGGTTGACCCGACGCCACCGGGGGTCCATGGTCGGGAAGTCCTCCCGGGTGTGCCCACCGCGCGACTCCTGCCGCTCCAGCGCCGCCTTCGCGGTGCACTCCGAGACGACGAGCATGTTGCGCAGGTCCAGCGCCAGGTGCCAGCCCGGGTTGTAGCGCCGGCCGCCGACCGCGCTCACCTTCGCCACCCGCTCGCGCAGCTCGGCCAGCCGGCGCAGGGCGTCGACCAGCTCACCCTCCCGGCGGATGATCCCGACCAGGTCTCCCATCACCGCCTGGAGGTCCTGCTGGAGGGTGTAGGGGCTCTCCCCGGTGTCCCGCTGCAACGGCGCCAGCGCCGCCTCAACGGCGGTCTCCACCGCGCTCACCGGCACCTTCGGGCGCGAGGTCAACTGATCGGTGTACGACGCCGCGTGCCCGCCCGCCCGCTTGCCGAAGACCAGCAGGTCGGACAGGGAGTTGCCGCCCAGCCGGTTGGAGCCGTGCATGCCACCGGAGACCTCACCGGCGGCGAACAGTCCCTGCACGGTGCCGTACGCGGCCCCGGAGTCCGGGTCCACCTCCACGCCGCCCATCACGTAGTGGCAGGTCGGCCCGACCTCCATCGGCTCGGCCGTGATATCGACGTCGGCCAGCTCCTTGAACTGGTGGTACATCGACGGTAGCCGGCGACGGATCTCGTCGGCCGAACGCCGGGAGGCGATGTCCAGGTAGACGCCGCCGGCCGGCGTACCCCGACCGGCCTTGACCTCGCTGTTGATCGCGCGGGCGACCTCGTCGCGGGGCAGCAGCTCCGGCGGACGCCGGTTGTTGTCCGGATCGGTGTACCAGCGGTCCGCCTCCTCCTCGGTCTCCGCGTACTGCTTGCGGAAGACGTCGGGGACGTAGTCGAACATGAACCGCTTGCCGTCGGAGTTCTTCAGCACGCCGCCGTCGCCCCGGACCGACTCGGTGACCAGGATGCCCTTCACCGAGGGCGGCCAGACCATGCCGGTCGGGTGGAACTGGAGGAACTCCATGTTGATCAGCGTGGCCCCGGCGCGCAGCGCCAGCGCGTGCCCGTCGCCGGTGTACTCCCAGGAGTTCGAGGTGACCTTGTAGGACCGGCCGACCCCGCCGGTGGCCAGCACCACCGCCGGCGCCTCGAACAGGATGAACTCGCCGGACTCCCGGTAGTAGCCGAACGCGCCGGCCACCCGGTCCCCGTCGAGCAGCAGCTCGGTGATGGTCGTCTCGGAGAACACCCGGATCCGGGCCTCGTAGTCGCCGAGGTCGCGCTTGTCCTCCTGCTGCAGGGAGACGATCTTCTGCTGGAGGGTGCGGATCAGCTCCAGGCCGGTGCGGTCACCGACGTGCGCCAGCCGCGGGTACTCGTGCCCGCCGAAGTTGCGCTGGGAGATCTTGCCGTCCTTCGTCCGGTCGAAGAGCGCCCCGTACGTCTCCAGCTCCCAGATCCGCTGCGGCGACTCCTTCGCGTGCAGCTCGGCCATCCGGAAGTTGTTGAGGAACTTGCCGCCGCGCATGGTGTCGCGGAAGTGCACCTGCCAGTTGTCCCGGCTGTTCACGTTCCCCATCGCGGCCGCCGCGCCGCCCTCGGCCATCACGGTGTGCGCCTTGCCGAAGAGCGACTTGGAGATGATCGCGGTCTTCTTGCCGGCGAGCCGGGCCTCGATCGCCGCGCGCAGGCCGGCGCCGCCGGCCCCGATCACGACGACGTCGTAGTGGTGTCGTTCGATGCGAGTGGTAGTGGTCATGTCGCCGCGCCCTCTAGTTGATGAACCGCAGGTCGGTGAACCAGCCGGCGGCGATGGCCATCACGTAGAAGTCGGTGAAGGCCAGCGTGCCGAGGGTGATCCAGGCGAGCTGCATGTGCCGGGTGTTCAGCTTGGACACGAACGTCCAGGCCCGGTACCGCACCGGGTGCGCGGAGAAGTGCTTGAGCCGCCCGCCGATGATGTGCCGGCACGAGTGGCAGGAGATGGTGTACGCCCACAGCATCACCACGTTGCCCAGCAGGATGATGTTGCCCAGCCCGAAGCCGAAGCCCTGCGGCGAGTGGAAGGCCAGGACCGCGTCCCAGGTGTTGATCAGCGAGATGATCGCGGCGGCGTAGAAGAAGTAGCGGTGCAGGTTCTGCCCGAGCAGCGGGAACCGGGTCTCCCCGGAGTAGGACTTGTGCCCGTCCGGCACCGCGCAGGCCGGCGGCGACAGCCAGAACGACCGGTAGTACGCCTTGCGGTAGTAGTAGCAGGTCAACCGGAACAGCAGCAGGAACGGCAGGGTCAGTGCCGCATCCGGGATGATCCACCAGCCGGGCAGGAAACTGCCGAAGTGCGAGGAGCCCTCGACGCACCGGTCGGTCACACAGGGGGAGTAGAACGGCGTCAGGTAGTGGTACTGGTCCACCCAGTACCACTTGTGCATGAACACCCGGACGGTCGCGTACGCCACCCAGGCGCTGAGCCCGACGACGGTGATCAGGGGGGCGAACCACCAGCGGTCGGTCCGCAACGTCTTCGCCGCGATGGCGGCGCGCGCCCGCGCCCCCCGCGGCTTCGTTGCCGTTGATGTCATTCGAGTCGTCTTCCTGACGGGACGGGCCCTCGCGGGCGGCGGTTCACGTTCCGTGCCGGTCAGTGGACCGGCCGGACCGTGTCCACTGCCGCGTGGTGCGCAAGCAGGCTGCCACGCCGGGACATCGGCGCAGCTAAGTGACACACGTTACGCCGATCATCACGATCGGGCCGCGCAACGCAGTGTCCCGTGTGTCCCGCACCTTGGAAAGACCCGAGCCATGATCAATGTGCGGTGGGCGGCAGGCGGCTGCGGGGCCGGCCGCGCGGGCGCTGCGGCACCGGTCAGCCCGACGCGCCGCCGGTGAAGTTCCACGAGGCCAGCCGCAGTGGCGGCCCCTCCCACCAGCCGCCGTCGAACCGGTCCGGCTGCCGGACCGGCCGCCGGCCGAGGCCGAGCACCGCCCCCGGTCCCAACGCCCGGGGGTACGCCTCGGTGAACCGGAAGTTCCGCACCGCCCGCACCGGCACGCCGTCCTCGACCAGCCACACCCCGTTGCGGGTCAACCCGGTGATCACCAGACTCTTCGGATCGAGCACCCGGGTGTACCAGAAGTCGCTGACCAGCAGCCCCCGGGCCATCGGCGCGACCAGCGCGGCGGTGTCCGCGTCCGCCACCGCCCCCGCCGGGCCGCCGCCCTGTGGGCTCACCGCACCGCCCTGCGGGCCCGCCGCGCCGCCGTCCGCACCTCCGTCGGCAGCCGCCGGCGGTGCACCGGGCATCCGGAGATTGCGGGGGATCGGGCCGAAGGTGGCGCCGCCCGGCGCCCCGTGGCCGGTCGACGACGTGCCCGCCCCGGCGGCGCTGCGCCGGTCGTGAGCCACCGCGCGGGTGGTGCCCGCCTTGACCAGGGTCAGCGCCGCACGCGGGGTGCCCTCCAGGTCGAACGGCATCGCACCGCCGTACGTCGGATCGTCGAGGAGGGTCACCGCCGGATCGAACTGGGCGGTGCCGGGGCGGGCGAACGACTGACCCTCGACGTGCCGCTTGCCGTTGAAGCCGTACCAGGCGAGATTCTGCAACAGGTCGGCCACCGCGGCCGGTTCGAGGACCACCTCGTACCGGCCCGGGGGTAGCTCGACCGGGTCGGCGGCGGCCCGTGCCTTCGCCGCCGCCCGGAGCCCCAGGACCGTGCCGTCCACCTCGTCGAGGCGACCGGCGCAGAGCCGGGCCACCCCGTCCGCGCCGGCCGTGCGGGCGATGCCGTCCATCGCCGCCTCGGTGGTGCGCCCCTGCGCCGCCTGGCCGGCCGAGTTGGCGAACGCCCCCGACCGGTAGGAGGTGCGGCAGTACCCGGCCGCCTCCAGCCCGCCCACCGCGTCGACGAAGGCCCGGACCCGGTCGGCGCGGGCCGCCGGCTCGGCATAGGCGGTCGCCTCGTCGAGCAGGCCGTTGGAGCGCACCGCCGACGGTGGGGTCAGCCCCGGCCAGGCCGGGTCGGGCGGGCAGAGCCGGGCCGCGGTGAGGGTCCGCCCGACCAGGGCCCGCAGCCCGTCCGGGCCGACCAGGCTGCCGCCTCCGGCGGCCGTCCGGCCGTCGACGTGCACCCGCAGCCGGACCGTCACCTGCGACTCGGCGACGTTCTGGTGGATGAACGAGTTGGCGAACCGGGTCAACGCCAGATCGTGCCGGACGACGGTGACCTCGGCCTCGGCGGCCGGGCCGGCGATCTCGTGGACCAGCTCCACCACCCGGGCGGCGACGTCCAGCTCGGTCGCTCCGGGTTCCCGCAGGCCGGTCATGCCCGCACCCCCACCCGGACGCCCCGGAACCGGGCCGGTGCCGCCGGATGCCCGGTGTGCCCGATCTGGCCGGGCTGGCCCTTGCCACAGTTCGGGGTGCCCCACGGGACGATCTCGGAGGAGAGCATGTCCATCGACCGCCAGAACAGCGGACCGATGCCGGTGTAGGTGGGGTTGCGCAGCATCCGGCCGCGCCGGCCGTTGCGCACCTCCCAGGCGATCTCGCAGCCGAACTGGAAGTTCAGCCGCCGGTCGTCGATCGACCAGGATCGGTTGACGTCCATCAGCACCCCGTCGTCGGTGGCCGCGATGATCTCGTCGAGGGTGTGTGGACCGGGTTCCAGGCCCACGTTGGTCATCCGCACCATCGGCAGCCGTGCCCAGCCGTCGGCGCGTACGCTGCCGCCGTGACCGAGGCCGGCGACGGCGGCCGAGTCCCGGCCGGCGAGCACCCCGACCCAGCGGCCCTCGCGTACCGCGTCGCGTTTGACCGCCGGGGAGCCCTCGTCGTCGAAGCCGAAGCTGCCCAGCGCGCCGGGGATCGTCGGGTCGATGGTGATGTTCATCAGCTCGGAGCCGTAGCGCAGCGACCCGAGCTGGGCCAGGTCGAGCCAGGAGGTGCCGGCGAAGGCGGCCTCCCAGCCGAGGATGCGGTCCAGCTCGATGGCGTGCCCGACCGACTCGTGGATCTGCAACGCGAGCTGCTCGTCGCCCAGGATGAGGTCGGTCTCGCCGGCCGGGCACTGCGGGGCGGTGAGCAGCGCCCGGGACTCGTCGGCGATCCGGGCGGCGTGCGCGGTCAGATCGAGCGACTCGACCAGCTCCCACCCGGTGGTGCCGTACTGGCCCCGATAGCTCGGCCAGGAGCGGCGCTGGGTCTCGTGCTCGCCGATCGAGGTGGCCGAGATGCCGCCGCCGCACTCGCGGATGTGCTGGTCGATGCGGTGCCCCTCGCTGGAGACGAACCACTTGCGGGTGTCCCAGATCTGGTAGAGCCCCTCGGCCAGGTCGGCCCCCTGCCCGCGTGCCGCCTCGGTGGCCCGGGTCAGCAGGTCGCCCTTGTCGGACAGCGGCACGCCGAGCGGGTCGACCGCGCAGTCGGAGGACCAGCTCGCCACCACCGGCTCGGCCGGGGTCAGCGTGATCGGCGGGCCGGCCACCCGGGCGCTCGCGGCGGCCACCTCCGCGGCCCGCCGGCCGGCCGCGCGGGCCGCCGCGTCGGACAGCTCGGGTACGGCGTGGAAGCCCCACCCCGACCCGACCAGCGCGCGTACGCCCAGGCCGAGGCTCTCGTCCTGGGTCAGCTCCTCGATCGCGCCGTTGCGCGCGGACATCGACTCGTAGCGCAGGTGCATCACCCGGGCGTCGGCATACCGGGCGCCCGCGTCGAGAGCGGCCTGTACGGCTGCGGCTGCCGCGTCGAACTCGGTCATGGACCGACCCTAGGCCAGTCCACCGACATCCGTCAGGGCACCAGATCCTCGGGCCGGATCGTGGCCTGCACCGGCTCGAGTAGGCGCAGGGCCTCGCCCCGTTTGGTGGCGGAGTGTTCCGTGTAGTGGCGTCCCCGCCGACGGTAGAGGCGTAGCGCGCCGGTCTTCTGCTCCACCAGCAGATACCACCCGATGCCGGCGGCCGCGTAGTAGTGCATCTTGAGGACCTTGTCGGTGGACGCGTTGCTCGGCGAGATGATCTCGCAGACGAGGTGCACCTCGTCCGCCTCGATCATCGGCTCGTCCAGATTCACGGGGTCGGTGATGACGAGGTCGGGGATCGGGATGCGGCCGGGGCGAAGCCGGACGTTCACCGCCTCCAGCAGTTCCAGACCGGCCTGCTCGGCCGCCGGTTCGAGTATGTTGCCCAGTTTGCGCGAGATGCGCTGGTGGCGGGGGGTGGGGGCTGGGGTCACGTGGAGGCTCCCGTCGAAGAGTTCGACGCGTTGAGATGTCTCGTCGAGGGAGAGGTACTCCTCTTCGGTCCACGGTCCGTCGTGGCCGAACACCGCTGCGGTCATGGTCGGTCACCTCCTCCTCGTGTCGCCGGGCATCCCCCACCGGGCACCCCGCCCATGGTCGCACCCCGGGTGCGACCGGACGGCGTCCGCACCGTGTGGCGACTACGCTGTCGTCCGATGACAGCTCCCGTCCCGTAGCTTATTTTCAGCCTCGGTTGTTTGTTGTAGGTTCCCTACAACCCGAGGAGGCGGTCGTGGACAGTCCGCACGTAGCGCCGTCCGGTCCGCCGGACGCCCGCCCGGACGCGCCCGGGAAATCCGACGGCCGACGTCCGGCCGTGCCGACGCCGCGCGGCGACGACCAGTACCTGCGGGTGGACGACCTGCGGGTGCGGTTCGACACGGCCGACGGCGTGGTGCGCGCGGTCGACGGGGTGTCCTTCGCCGTGCCGCGCGGCCGGACGCTCGGCATCGTCGGCGAGTCGGGCTCCGGCAAGAGCGTCACCGCGCTGGCCGTCCTCGGCCTGCACGACCCCCGACGCGGCACCGTCACCGGCACGATCAGCGTCGGCGGGCGGCAACTCGTCGGCCTTGGCGAGGACCGGGTACGTCGGCTGCGCGGCCGGGACATGGCGATGATCTTCCAGGACCCGCTCTCCGCGCTGCACCCCTACTACAGCGTGGGGCGGCAGATCGCCGAGGCGTACCGGGTGCACCACCCCCGGGCGGGACGGCGGGCGGTGCGGGCCCGTGCGGTGGAGATGCTCGACCGGGTGGGCATCCCGCAGCCGGCCCGCCGCTACGACCAGTACCCGCACGAGTTCTCCGGCGGGATGCGGCAGCGGGCGATGATCGCGATGGCGCTGGTCAACGACCCGGCCCTGGTCATCGCCGACGAGCCGACCACCGCGCTGGACGTGACGGTGCAGGCCCAGATCCTCGACCTGCTCGCCGACCTCCAGGCCGAGTTCCACACCGCGATCGTGCTGATCACCCACGACCTGGGGGTGGTCGCCCAGGTCGCCGACGACGTGCTGGTCATGTACGCCGGGCGGGTGGTCGAGCGGGGGAGCGTGACGCAGGTGCTCCGCCGGCCGCAGCATCCGTACACCTGGGGGTTGCTGTCCAGCGTGCCGTCGCTGCACGGCGACCCGGACGCGGACCTGGTGCCCATCCCGGGCAACCCGCCCTCGCTGATCCACCTGCCGGCCGGCTGCGCGTTCCACCCCCGCTGCCGGTACGCCGGCGACCGCTCCCGCGCCGAGGTGCCGCAGCTCGTCCCGGCCGGCGCGGACGGCCACCTGGTCGCCTGTCACCTGCCCGCCGACGACCGCGCCCGGCTGGCCGCCGTGGCCCTGGGCGGGAGGCGGCTGCCATGAGCGCGAGGAGCGTAGCGCAGCGGAGTCCCGCAGTCGCGGGCGAGAGGTGGCTGCCATGAGCGCGAGGAACGTAGCGCAGCGGAGTCCCGCAGTCGCGGGCGAGAGGTGGCTGCCATGAGCGCGAGGAACGTAGCGCAGCGGAGTCCCGCAGTCGCGGGCCAGAGGTGGCTGCCATGAGCGCGGCCGAGCCGTTGCTGCGGGTGCGGGGGTTGACCAAGCACTTCCCGGTCCGCACCGGCCTGTGGTCGCGGGGACTGGTGCGGGCGGTGGACGGGCTGGACTTCGACGTGCGGCCCGGCGAGACGTTGGGCCTGGTGGGGGAGTCCGGCTGCGGCAAGAGCACCACCGGCCGGATGCTGGTCCGGCTGCTGGAGCCGACCGCCGGGACGATCGAGTTCGCCGGTCGGGACATCACCCACGCCCCTCGGCGTGAGCTGCGTCCGCTACGGCAGGACCTGCAGATCATCTTCCAGGACCCGTACGCCTCGCTGAACCCCCGGCACACCGTCGGGCGGATCGTGGCGATGCCGTTGCAGGTCAACGGGATCGACCCGCCCGGCGGGGTGAAGGCGCGGGTCCGCGAGCTGCTGGAGCTGGTCGGGCTGAACCCGGAGCACTACAACCGCTACCCGCACGAGTTCTCCGGCGGGCAGCGGCAGCGGGTCGGGATCGCCCGCGCGCTGGCCCTGCGGCCGAAACTGATCGTCGCCGACGAGCCGGTCTCCGCCCTCGACGTCTCGATCCAGGCGCAGGTGGTGAACCTGCTGCGGGACCTGCAACGCGACCTCGGCCTGGCGTTCGTGTTCATCGCGCACGACCTGGCCGTGGTGCGGCACTTCTGCCAGCGGGTCGCGGTGATGTACCTGGGCCGGATCGTGGAGATCGGCGACCGGGACGACATCTACCGGTCTCCCCGGCACCCGTACACCCGGGCGCTGCTGTCGGCGGTCCCGGAGGTGGGCGTTCCGGGTGGGGCGGGGCGGATCAGGCTGACCGGGGACGTACCCACGCCGCTGGACCCGCCGTCGGGCTGCCGGTTCCGGACCCGGTGTCCCCGGGCGCGGGACGTCTGCGCCCGCGAGGAACCGGCGCTGGTGGCCGACGGCGGCGGCCGGCGCGCCACCGCCTGCCACTTCCCGGAGACCGGACCGCCGCCGGCCGGGCCGGGCGGTGCCGTGGCGACTGCCGGCGCGGATCGGGTCGGCGGCGACACCGAGGAGGTGGCGACATGAGTGTGTCCCCGGTCGACCCGGCGACGCTGGCCGAGGCCGAGACCGCCACGGGTGGCGACCGGCCCGGTTCCGGGTTCGTCGGGCGCTCGCCCGGCCAACTCGCCTGGGCCCGGCTGCGGCGGGACCGGACCGGTCTGGTCAGCGGCGGGATGCTGGTCTTCTTCGTGCTGGTGGCGCTCGCCGTGCCGCTGATCGAGTGGGCGTACGGGGTCGGCCCCCGGGAGCAGTTCCAGTCGCGGCTGGACGGGTTCGGGATGCCGCTCGGCTACGCCGGCGGGGTGACCGGGGAACACTGGTTCGGGCTGGAGCCGGGGCTGGGCCGGGACATCTTCATCCGGATGGTGCACGGGCTGCGTACCTCGCTGTTCATCGCCTTCGCGGCGGCGGTGACCACGGCGGCGATCGGTGTCGTGCTGGGCACCGTCGCCGGCTACCTGGGCGGCTGGCTGGACGCGGTGGTCAACTGGGTCACCGACCTGACCCTGGCGATGCCGTTCCTGATCATCGCGTTGGCGTTGACGCCCACCATCGCGCTGCGCTTCTACGGCCAGCGGGAGGAGGTGCCGGCCGCCTTCCAGATCGGCGTGCTGATCGCCATCTTCGCGCTGTTCGGCTGGACGAGCACCGCCCGGCTGGTACGCGGGCAGGTGATCGCGCTGCGCGAGCGGGAGTTCGTGGAGGCGGCGCGGGCCAGTGGCGCGGGACTGGGGCACATGCTGTTCCGGCAACTGCTGCCGAACCTCTGGGCGCCGATCCTGGTGTCGTTCTCGCTGGCGGTGCCGGCGTACATCACCAGCGAGGCGGCGCTGTCGTTCATCGGGGTCGGGCTGACCGACGCCACCCCCAGCTTCGGCCGGATGATCTACCGCAGCCTGGACTACCTCCAGACCGATCCGGCGTACGTCTTCTTCCCCGGCATCACGATCTTCGCGCTCGTGTTCGCCTTCAACCTCTTCGGTGACGCGCTGCGCGACGCGCTCGACCCGAAGTCGTCCCGGTAGGAGGGCCCGGCGATGGCGCGGTTCCTGGTCAAGCGGCTCTTCTCGGCGGCGTTGACGCTCTTCGCGGTGAGCGTGCTGAGCTTCCTGATGTTCTTCGCCCTGCCCCGCGACCCGGTCACCGGCATGTGTCCCAAGAACTGCAACCCGGAACGGCTGGAGCGGGTCCGTCAGGAGCTGGGCCTGCGTGACCCGCTGATCAGCCAGTACGCCGGCTACATGAAAGGCATCGTGACCGGCCGGGACCTCGGCAGCGCCCAGGGCGGCAGGTGCGACGCACCCTGCCTGGGCTGGTCGTACGTGTCCAACGAGGCGGTCAGCGACACCATCGCCCGGGTGCTGCCGGTGACGTTGAGCATCGTCGTCCCGGCGGCGGTGCTGTGGCTGCTGCTCGGGGTGGGCCTGGGCATGGTCTCGGCGCTGCGCCGGGGCACCTGGCTGGACCGGGCGGCGATCGGCTTCTCGCTGGCCGGGGCGTCGTTGCAGCTCTACTTCGTGGGGGCGGTGCTGCTGCTGGTGTTCGTCTACACGCTGCACTGGCTGCCGGTGCCGAGCTACACGCCGTTGTCCGACGACCCGCTGCGGTGGGCCGGCGGGCTGGTGCTGGCCTGGCTGGCGTTGGCGTTCCTGTTCTCCGCGATCTACGCCCGGCTGTCCCGGGCGCAGATGCTGGAGACGCTGTCGGAGGACTTCGTCCGTACCGCGCGGGCCAAGGGTCTGGCGAAGCCCACGGTGTACGGGCGGCACGCGCTGCGCGCGGCGATCACGCCGGTGGTGACGATCGCCGGCCTGGACGTCGGCGGCGCGCTCGGCGGCACGGTGATCACCGAGACGACCTTCGGCCTGGGCGGCATGGGGCGTACGGCGGTCGACGCGGTGCGCTCCGGTGACCTGCCCACCATCATGGCGACCGTGCTGATCGCGGCGGTCTTCGTGGTGCTGGCGAACGTGCTGGTGGACCTGCTGTACGCGGCGATCGACCCCCGGGTGCGGTTGCGCTGACCGGCCCGTCGGACGGTGGAAGTTACCGGAATCTGCTAAACAGTCCGAAGTTTTTCTTCTTGACGATCCCCGGACGTCGGCGGGCACCCCCGACGGTGACCGGGTGGAGGAGGTAGGAGATGCGACCACGCGCAGCAGCCGCCGTCGGCGGGGCGATCGCCCTGGTGGTGGCGTTGGGGGCCTGCTCGGAGAACACGGGTGAGGGCACCACCGTGGACACCGGCCGGCAGCAGACCGGGGTGATCGCCACCGACCCGAAGGACTCCCAGGGGCCCGCCGCCGAGGTCGACGGAGCGACCCGGGGCGGCACCCTCACCATCATCCGGGAGACCCCCATCTCCCACCTGGACCCGCAGCGGACGTACTCGTTCGCCGGTCTGATGGCCAACCCGCTGTTCGCCCGCTACCTGACCACCTGGAAGGACGACGGCAACGGTGGCCTGGTCCTGGTCGGTGACCTGGCGCAGAACCCGGGCAACAACGTGAACAGCGACTGCCGGGTCTGGGAGTTCACCATCAAGGACGGGGTGAAGTTCGAGGACGGCAGCCCGATCACGTCCCGGGAGATCGCGTACGGCATCGCCCGCTCCTTCGACCCCGACCTGACCGGTGGCCCCACCTACCTCCAGGAGTGGCTGGCCGACACCCCGCAGTACGACACGAAGTGGGACTTCCGGAAGAACAAGACGTCCCTGCCGCCGGGGCTGACCACCCCGGATGCGAAGACGCTGCGGTTCGAGTTCGCCAAGCCCCGCTGCGACCTGCCGTTCGCGGTCTCGCTGCCGACCACCGCGCCGCTGCGGCCGGACCAGGACACGGGCGTCAACCTGGACCAGCGGCCGTTCTCCTCCGGGCCCTACAAGATCGCCAAGAACCAGGCCGGGGTGCAGGTCACCCTGGACCGCAACCCGCACTGGGACCCGGCCACCGACCCGGTCCGCCACCAGTACCCGGACCAGTTCGTCTGGACCTTCGGGCCGACCGCCGACGCGGCCGTCAACCGGGTGATCGCCGACAACGGCGCCGACCAGAGCGCGCTGGCCTGGAACTACGTGCCGGCCTCGCTGGTCGCCCGGGTCGCCCAGGACCGGGGTCTCAAGTCGCGCAGCGTCCTGTCGCCGACCCCGAGCGCCAACCAGCTCGTCATCAACAACCAGCGGGTCACCGACCTCGCCGTCCGCCGGGCGCTCAACTACGCCATCGACCGCGAGGGCCTGGTCAAGGCGCTCGGCGGGCAGACCGTCGCCCAACCCATGACCACCCTGATGCCGCCGTCCACCATCGGCTACCAGGCGTACGACGCCTACCCGGCCGGCGCCAACGGCGACGTCGACAAGGCCAAGGAGCTGCTCGCCGGCAAGACCCCGGAGCTGGTCCTCGGGGTGGCCGACAACACCACCGAGCAGCAGATGGGCACCCAGCTCAAGGCCAACCTGGAGCGTGCCGGCTTCCGGATCACGCTGCGGAACATCCCGGACGACGCGAAGCTCGACGAGATCAAGAAGAAGAACAACCCGTGGGACCTCTACATCGGCAACTGGGCCGCCGACTGGCCCAGCGGCGCGTCGATCCTGCCGGTGCTCTACGACGGCCGCACGATCAAGGCCGAGGGCAACAGCAACCAGGCGTACTTCAACGACCCGGCGGTCAACGCCGAGATCGACCGCATCCAGGCCATGCCCCCGGCCGACCAGGGCCCCGAGTGGGGCAAGCTCGACCGGCGGATCATGACCGAGTACGCCCCGGTGGTGCCGCTCTTCGTGGACGTGGCCTACACGGTGCACGGCTCGAAGGTGGGCGGGGTGTTCATCTCCAGCGTCTTCGGCTACCCCTCCTTCGTCGACGCCCACGTCAAGCAGTGACGTCACACTGAGCCGGAACCGGGCTCCCTCCCGACGCCGATCGGGAGGGAGCCCGCCGCCGAACTGCCGATCTCCGATGCCCGCGACAATCTTGCGGACGTCGTCCTGGCCCGCATCGACGAAGGCGACACGCCCGTTCCGCTGACCTAACTGCGCCGCGAGTTGGGCCTGCGACCACACCGACCTACACCGTTCACATCGAGCGCGCCGCCGCCAAGCTGCTGCGCAAACTGGACCGCCCCGGGCAGGCGCGCCTGGTCGCCGTTATCGCCGCACTGGCCACCGAGCCGCGCCCTGCTGAAGTCAAGGCACCCACCGGCCATCCCGGGCTGCTCCGAATCCGCGTCGGCAGCCATCGCTCGTCTACACGGTCCGCGATCAGGAGTTGATCCTCCTCGTGGTCCACCTCGGTCACCGCAGCGACGTCTACGACACGCTCTGACCGCAGTGCCTACCCTGGCGGGGTGTTGTAGCTCCCGTGGCCCCGTCCCGGCCCTGGTGATCAAGAAGTTTGCGTCACGTTCCGGGCCGCAGGATGACGCGAACCTCTTGATCACCAGGGCGGGAGCCCTTGGGGTGATGTAGCTGCATCCGGCCGTTCGGATACCGCTATGTCGGGGACGTTGAGTCGATCAAGGAAGGCAAGGAGGGTGGGGGCTCAGCAGGAGGACTGGATGTCGAGGGTGACGGGGACGCTCTGGGTGACGGTGCCGTCGGATGCCTGCAGGAGCGGGACGTAGTGGCCGAGCGGGGCACTGTGCAGGCGGAACGCGGCCAGGATCTGCACGACCTGGCCGTCCCCGGACCCGGGCGGGGTGCTCTGCGGGCTGTAGACCTCGGTACCGGCGGGCATTCCGGTGTAGCCGGCGGTGATCGTCGTCGTCCACGTGCCGTCGAGGACGACGAAGAAGTACAGGGCGCGCGGGTCGTCGGGGGTGGCGCAGATCCGCTGCGGCAGGTCCGTCAGGGTCCAGGTCGACGAGGTGACCGGGAGGGGCGACGCCGCGACCGGGGCACCGCCGACGAGGGCGAGCAGCATCGCGGCCAGTACGGGTGCGGTGATCCGGCGGGCGGTGCGGGGGAACTTCATCATCGGCTCCTTGTCTGTCCGGCATGACGCGGTCGCCGACCAGGGTGGCAGGGCGATTTCAGAGGGTTCTGAGAAGAACGTCGGAAAAGGCCGTCACCGTGGTCCGTCGCCCAGCGTCCGGAACCCGGGCCGGCGTCGCCACCCGCGCCGCCTGTCGGGCAGAGACGCAAATCGATTGACCCTCGGCTGGTCGGTCGGGAGAGTGCAGGGCATGGACCCGACGTCGCGCGCCAACCGGACCGCCTGGGAGCTGGCCCACCAGGAGCGGGTCTGGGCCAACGACCAGATGACGGCCGAGGCGGCGGCCGGCGTCACGCTCGTCCCCAGCGAACGCGCACTGCTCCGCGACATCCTGGCGACCCGACCGCTGGTGGTCCATCCGCAGAGCGGCAACGGTCAGGACGACGTCGCCCTGGTCGACGCCGGTGCCCGGATGGTGATCGGCGTCGACTACAGCGGGCACGCGATCCACGGCGCGCGGGGGCGCGCCGACGCCCTCGGTGCCGCCTGTCACTACCTGCTCGGGACGGTCCCCGGCGTGCCGCTGCGCGACGGCTGCGTCGACCTCGTCTACACCGGCAAGGGCGCGTTGATCTGGATGCCCGACATCGACGCCTGGGCCGCGGAGATGGCCCGGCTGCTGCGTCCCGGCGGCCACCTGTTCGTCCACGACGGTCACCCGGCCACCGACCTGTGGACCTGGGACCTGGACGAGCCGCGCATCCGCCCCGACCGCAGCTACTTCGGCCGCTCGTTCGTCTGCCCCGACGACAGCTTCCCGGCCCACGGGGCGGTGATGTGGCAGTGGACGCTCGGCCGGATCGTCACCGCCGTGGTCACCGCCGGCCTGGAGATCCGGCAGCTCGACGAGTACGCGGAGCCGTTCTGGCGGATGGGCGACGTCGACGCGGCGGCCTTCCGGGGCCGCCTGCCGAACGCGTTCGCCCTGCTGGCCCGCCGCCCCGGCGGCTGACCCGCCCAGCCGCCGCCCCGCCGCCCGCTGGCCCGCCCGGCCGGCGGCCCGCCTCCAACTGACCCGCCCGGCCGGTGGCCCGGCGGCCCCCGACCCGATCCGGCTGGGCGGTCCCGCCACGGCTCAGCCCAGGTGGGTGCGGAGGAAGTCGAGTTCCAGGCGGAGCAGGCGTTCGGACAACCCCCCGGCCGCCATGTGGGTGGCCCCGGGCAGCGGCAGTACCGCGTGCGGCCGGCCGGTCGACAGCAGCGCCGCCGACAGCCGCAGCGTGTGTGCGGCCACCACGTTGTCGTCGACCATGCCGTGCACCAGCAGCAGCGGCCGGGCCGGCTCGCCGGGATGCAGCGGCTCCGCCGCCAGTTCCACCAGCGAGTGGTGCCCGTACACGTCGATACCGTCGTCGGGCAGGCCCAGGTAACGCTCGCTGTACGCGGTGTCGTACAGCGTCCAGTCGCTGACCGGGGCACCGGCGATGCCGCACCGGAACAGCTCCGGATGGCGCAGCACCGCCAGCCCGGCCAGCCAGCCGCCGAACGACCACCCCCGGATCGCCACCCGCGCAAGGTCCAGGTCGGGGTGCTTGCCGGCGAGCGCGGTCAACGCGTCCACCTGGTCGGTCAGGATCACGTCGGCCACCCGCCGGTGGATCGCCTTCTCGAACGACGGCGCGACGCCCGGCGTACCCCGGTTGTCGATGGTGACCACGGCGAACCCGGAGTCCGCCCACCACTGCCGCTCCAGCCAGGCCGACCGGGCGGCCACCACCTCCTGGTGGCCGGGGCCGCCGTAGACGTCCAGCAGCACCGGCAACCGGGTGCCCTTGACGTGCTCGGACGGGTAGAGCACCGCCGTCGGTAACCGCCTGTCGGTCACCCGGACCAGCATCGGCCGGGGTGCCGACGAGGGGGTGGCGGCCAGCGACCGCAGCCGGGCCACCTCGCCGTCGCCGCGCCACACCGACCAGGTCGTCCCCGCGTCGTCGAGCGAGGCGGTGCCGACGACCAGGGTGTCCCCGCCGACCGCCGCCGTGTGCCAGCCGGGCGTGCTGCTCATCCGGCGGGCGTCCACCCCGCCACCGATCGCCGTACGGACCCGGTAGAGGTGCCGTTGGCTCGGTTCGCCCTCGCTCGCCTCCACCAGCAGGTCGGCCGGGCCGGGGCCGGAGGGCAGCCGGCCCACCACCCGCCGCACGTACAGCGAGGGCGGGGTGAGCAGGGTGCCGTCGGCGAACAGGCAGCGGGCGTCGTACCCGTCGTGGGCCAGTTCGCCGCCGACCAGCACCCGGCCGTCGGGCAGGTGCGCCGGGGTGCCCGGGATCGGCTCCACCCAGCGCGGATCGGCCAGCTCGGCGTGCACCTGCGTCTCCCCGGTACGCGGGTCCACCGCCAGCACCAGGCCGTGCTGCTGCGACCGGCGCAGCACGGTGATCAGCGGGTTGCCGTCGACCCAGTCGACCGACGCCAGGTACGGGTAGGTCTCCCGGTCCCAGTGCACGTCGACCCAGCCGTCGTCCAGGTCGAGCAGGTGCAGGCTGACCTCGGCGTTCGGCCCACCCGCCCGGGGGTACGCGACGGTGGTCGGCGGGGTCGCCGGGTCCGCCGGGTCGTGCAGGTGCCAACGGGGCAGCCGGGACTCGTCGACCCGGGCGGCGAGCACCATCCGCCCGTCCGGGGCCCACCAGTAGCCCCGGAACCTGCCGAACTCCTCTGCCGCGACGTGCTCGGCGAGCCCCCAGGTCACCCCGCCGTCCTCGCCGGCCAGCAGGGAGTCGGTGCCGTCCGGGGCGACCACCCGCAGCTCACCCCGGCGCACCCCGTCGGCGACGTCGGTCACGTACGCCACCCGCTGCCCGGTCGGGTCGGGGCGAGGGTCGATCACCGGCCCGACGGTGGTCACCTCGATCACGTCGCCGTGCACCAGGTCGGCCCGGAACAACCGGCCGGCCAGCGCGAACACCGCCACCCGGCCCGCGCCGTCCAGGGCGTACGAGCCGATGCCGGCGGCGGTGAGCCGGCGACGTTCGCGCAAGGCCCGCTCGCCCGGGGCCAGCGCCGTCGGGTCGGCGTCCTCGCCGAGCAGCATGGCGGGGTCGGCGATCAGCCGTTCCTCGGCGGAGGCGGTCTCCAGCGCCCAGAGCGCGTCGGCCGGATCCTCCGGGCCGCCCGAGCGGAGGAAGACCACCCGGGAACCGTCGTCGGTCACGGAAACGGCGCGCGGCGCCCCGTGGCTGAACCGACGGGTACGGGCGGCCAGCTCGGGAAAGTCCACAACCCGGATCGTAGAGCCGGGCCGGGCGTGATGTGGCCTACCTGCCTGGACGCGTACGCCCCGGGGCCCGGGGACCGCCGGTTAGAGTGACGGTCGTGACGACGCTGCCCGACCGACGCCTGCTGCTGGTCCACGCGCACCCCGACGACGAGTCCATCGGCACGGGAGCGACGATGGCGCACTACGCCGCCGCCGGGGCCCACGTCACGCTGGTGACCTGCACCCTCGGCGAGGAGGGCGAGATCCACGTGCCGGCGCTGGCGCAGCTCGCCGCCGCCGAGGCCGACCAGCTCGGCGGGTTCCGGATCGGTGAGCTGGCCGCCGCCTGCGCCGCGCTCGGCGTCACCGACCACCGGTTCCTCGGCGGCGCGGGCCGCTACCGGGACTCGGGGATGATGGGCATGTCCACCAACGGACACCCCCGGGCGTTCTGGGCGGCCGACCTCGACGAGGCCGCCGGGCGGCTCCTGGAGGTGATCCGGGAGATCCGCCCGCAGGTCATGGTCACCTACGACCCGAACGGCTTTTACGGGCACCCGGACCACATCCAGGCGCACCGGGTGGCGATGCGGGCGCACGAGCTGGCCGGCGCGGAGGGCATCGCCCCGGCCAAGGTCTACTGGACGGCGATGCCGCGCAGCGTCCTGGAGGCCGGGATGAGCCACTTCACCGAGTCGGCGGACAACCCCTTCGCCGCCATCGACAGCGTCGACGACCTGCCGTTCGGCACCCCCGACGACCAGATCGCCGCCCGGATCGACGGTACCGACCAGCACGCCGCCAAGGAGGCGGCGATGCGGGCGCACGCCACCCAGATCCCGGCCAACTCCTGGCTGTACGCGATCGCCGGCAACTTCGGCGCGGAGTTCATGGGCGTGGAGTACTTCACCCTGGCGGTGGGGGAGAAGGGGCCCGGCACCGGCCGGTACGGCTGGGAGAGCGACCTGTTCGCCGGGATCGACCCGGACCCGGCGGACCTGCCGGGCGACCGGTCCGACCCGGCGGACGGGCGACCGGTCGCGGCGGCGCGCCGGCCGGAGCGGGACGCCCCGGCGGGTGACGTGTCGGCGGCCACGGCGACGGCCGGGCTCCGGTGACCCTGCCCGCCACGCCGATGCCGGTCGTCGAGGAGGAGACCGCCGCCGTCCCGCCGCCGCCCGGCCGGGCGGCCCACCTGCTCGACGTCGTGCTGCGGGTGGTCGGTGGGCTGGTCGCCGTGGTCGGTGGGGTGCTCACCGCCGTGATCGGGCTGCTGCTGTCCACCGTCCGGGCCGGCGGGCAGCTGATCGGGGTGTCGGTGGTGGTGACCATCCTGGGGGCGGTCGCGGTGAGCTGGTTCGCGTACGCCACGGTCGGCCGGAAGTGGGCGGTGGCGTTGCCGGCGCTGCCGTGGTTCGTGTTGATGGCGGTGGCGGCGGTCCGCACCGCCGAGGGTGACCTGCTGGTCGCCGGGGACAACTGGGTCGGGCTGGCGATGATCACCACCGGGGCGATGACGTTCGCGGTGATGGCGTTCCGGCAGATGCTCAGCCCGCAGCCGCGCCGCCACGACGGGTGATGACGGCACACAGCCTGCGGTGGTAGATATTCCTGCCAGGAGACCCGCCGACGGGGCGGGTGGTACGGCGGGAGGCGTGTGATGACGCAGCGGTGGCGGGCGGTCGGGGTGCTCGCGGCGGCCCTGTTCGCGGTCAACGTGGTGGCTCGGGTGATCATCAAACTCGGCTTCGACGGGAACGACGCCGCCGCCGACCGGGTCTCGCTGGGCATGTTCGTCGTGATCGGGCTGATCCTGGCCGGGGTGGTGTTCACCTGGGGTAGGGCTGTTCCGGCGGCGCGGTGGGGTGCCGACGTGTCCGCCGCGGTGGCCGTGGCGCTGCTGCTGACGGTGCTCGTCGGCCCGCTGCTGGTCGGGAACAACCCGTTCGGTGGGGGCGCGGGGCTGTTCTTCGCCCAGATCTGGCTCTACCTCGTCGCAGCCGGGGCCGGCGTGGCGCTCGGCTACCTGGTGCTGATCGCGCTCGGCCGGGACCACCGCTCGCAGCAACTGCGGCGGTACGCCGAGCGCAACGTGGGCAAGCCGCGTCGGGTGGTCCGGCGCTGACCGCCCACCGCCAGGGCCTGCTCAACTCAACGGGGCGTAGGTAGCGGTGTCGGGACCGATGGGATACCGCAACCTCGGCCCACCCGGCCAAGGCGATGGGCCGGGTCAGCCCGGCGGGGCGACCCGGGTCAGGTAGGTGTGGTGGGTGGTGAAGCCGAGCTTGCGGTAGAGCGCCACCGCCCCGGTGTTGCGCTGCTCCACCTGCAGGAAGGCGTGCGTCGCCCCCTCGGCCGCGCCCCATGCGGCCAGGGCCCGGACCACCCGGGCGGCCAGCCCCTGCCGGCGTGCCGACGGGCTCACCTCGATCAGGCTGAGCCCCAGCCAGCGGCCCTGCCCGGTGACCGTGCCCCGGCCCGTCGCCAGCAGCGTGCCGTCGGCGTACACCTGGGCGAAGCGGACCCGGGCCACGGCGGTGAGGATGTGCCGGGCGGAGTCGGGCAGGCCGCCCTTGCGCCCGGCGGCGACCGCGAGCCACTCCTCGGACGGCGCGACGTCGAGCACCACGGCCGGGCCGTCAGCGTCCCGGTCCGCGCCGCCCGGGGCCGGGCCACCCTCCTGGGACACGCGGTGCGGGTCGGAGAGCAGGGTGGTCAGGGGGACGGTCTGGACCAGGGTCAGCGGGCGGGCGGTCCAGCCCCGCGCGTCCAGTTCGGCGCCGACCGGCACGGCCAGCGGCAACGGCGTGTTGACCATGGCGGGTTGGCCGTGTCCGGCGTACCAGCGTTCGATGGCGTCGACCGCCGCCGGCAGCGGCCGGTCCGGGTCGCCCACCGGCAGGGCCGAGTTGGCGCGTCCGGTCCAGCCGTCGGCGGAACGCAGCAGCCAGTCGCCGAGCCGGCCGCGTACCGGCGCGGGCCACGCCTCGTCGGCCGCGAGTTCCAGCTCGACCACGGCCGAGGCGGTGGGCCGGCGGGTGGGTGGCACCCGCTTGGCCCGGTGCACCTCGGCCACCGGCACCCGGAGCCGGCCCTGCGCGGTGGCGATGGTGAGATGGGTCTCGCTCAGCTCGACCAGTTCACCGAGGGCGTCCGAGAAGAGGGGCCGGCCCTCACGAATCCCCACAATGCGGCGAACCACGATCCGGTGTCCCACATCCTGCTGTCGGAGCACGATCGACCTCCTCCCCGGCGAGATACTAGGCTCTTAGCGTCGCGGGTGATCGCGACGAGTCTTGCGGAGGAGAAGACCGGTGACCTACATCATCGCCGAGCCGTGCGTGGATGTGCTCGACAAGGCATGCATCGAGGAATGCCCGGTCGACTGCATTTACGAGGGCAACCGGATGCTCTACATCCACCCCGACGAATGCGTCGACTGTGGTGCCTGTGAGCCGGTCTGCCCGGTGGAGGCCATCTTCTACGAGGACGACGTCCCCGAGCAGTGGAAGGACTACACGGGCGCCAACTACGAGTTCTTCGAGGACCTGGGCTCGCCGGGCGGCGCGTCGAAGATCGGCAAGGTGGAGAAGGACGCGACGTTCGTCGCCGGCCAGCCGCCGCGCGGCGAGGGCCACTGAACCGGCCCGCCGCCGTGACACCGGGGGTACCGGCCGGGCCCGCGACGGCACCGGCCGGGGCCGCGCCGGAGCGCCCGGCCGGGCTCGCCCCGGCGTCGCCGGGCCGGCCCGCGCCGGTGTCGGCCCGGTTGCCCGAGTTCACCTGGGACACCCTGGACGCCGCGGCCACCCTGGCCGCGGCGCACCCGGACGGCCTGATCAACCTCTCCATGGGCACGCCTGTCGACCCGGTGCCCACGGTGATCCGGCAGGCCCTGGCCGACGCGTCCGACGCGCCGGGTTACCCGCTGACGGCGGGCACCCCGGCGCTGCGGCAGGCCATCGCCGGCTGGGTGGCGCGCGCCTGCGCCGCCGGTGTCGACGGGCTCGGGGTGCTGCCGACGATCGGTTCCAAGGAACTGGTCGCCTGGCTGCCCACCCTGCTCGGGATCGGCCCCGGCGACGTGGTCGTGGTGCCCACGGTCGCCTATCCGACGTACGAGGACGGGGCCCGGCTGGCCGGTGCCACGGTCGTCCGGGCCGACGCGCTGACCGCGGTCGGCCCCACCTCGCGGGTACGCCTGGTCTGGGTCAACTCGCCAGGCAACCCGACCGGCCGGGTGCTGCCCGCCGCCCACCTGCGCAAGGTGGTCGACTGGGCGCGGGAGCGCGGTGCCGTGGTGGCCAGCGACGAGTGCTACCTCCCGCTGGGCTGGACTGCCGACGCCGCCCCGGTGTCGGTGCTCGCGCCGGAGGTCTGCGGTGGCTCGTACGACTCGGTGCTGGCGGTGCACTCACTGTCCAAGCGGTCCAACCTGGCCGGCTACCGGGCCGGGTTCGTCGCCGGTGACCCGGCGCTCGTCGCCGAGCTGCTGAAGATCCGCAAGCACGCCGGCATGATCGTCCCGGCGCCGGTGCAGGCCGCCATGGTGGCCGCGCTCGGTGACCAGGAACACGCCGACGAACAGCGGGAACGCTACCGGGCGCGGCGGGAGACACTGCTTGCCGCGTTCACCGGGGCGGGGTTCCGGCTGGAGCACTCCGAGGCGGGCCTCTACCTCTGGCTCACCCGCGACGAGGACTGCTGGGACACCGTCGACTGGCTGGCCCGCCGGGGCATCCTGGTCGCCGCCGGGGCCTTCTACGGCCCGGCCGGGCAGCGGCACGTCCGGGTGGCGCTCACCGGGTCCGACACGCACGTCGCGGCGGTCGCGCAGCGGCTCGCCCAGCCGTAGGACGCCTGCGGTGGGTGACGACGTCGGCCGGCTCCGGGTCGCCGTGGTGGGCACCGGCCTGATCGGCGGGTCGATCCTGCTGCGACTGCACGAGGCGGGCGTCCGGGTGACCGGCTGGGACCCGGACCCGGCGACCCGGGCCGAGGGCCGTCGCCGGGGCGTCGACTTCCCCGACGACCTCGGCGACGCGGTCCGCGACCGGGACGTGGTGTTCCTCGCCGGCCCGCTGCCCAGCCTGCCGGAAACCCTGCTCACGGTGGCGGGGCTGACCGGTGACCGGTGCATCGTCACCGACGTGGGCAGCACCAAGGAGGCCGTCGCCGGCTTCGCCGGGACGCACGGGTTGACCGGCCGGTTCGTCCCCGGGCACCCGATGGCCGGCACCGAACATGCCGGGCTCACCGCCGCCCGGGCCGGCCTGTTCGCGGACGCGGCCTGGGTGCTCTGCCCGAGCGCCGACGGGCTGGTGCCGTTCCGGACGCTGGTCGGGCTGGTGGTCGACGTCTTCGGCGCGCACGTCGTGCCGATGTCGCCGCAGGTGCACGACCGGGTCGTGGCGCTGTCCTCGCACGTACCGCACCTGCTGGCCGGCGGTCTGGCCGGGGCCACCGCCGACTCGACGGTGCGCGACGCGGTGGTCCGGCTCGCGGCCGGCAGCTTCCGCGACGGCACCCGGGTGGCGACCACCCCGGCCCGGCGGACCGCCGCCATGCTGCTGGCCAACCGGGACCAGGTGCTGCGGCAGTTGGCCGAGGTGCGGGCCGCGCTCGACACGCTCGCCGAGGCGGTCCGCGACGAGGACCTGCCCACGCTGGTGGCCCACTACGAGCGGGCCGGCGCGGTGCGGGCGGCCGGGCCGGGCCGGGAACAGCCCGTCCGCCGGGCGTTCGACCTCGACGCCGACCCCGCCGGGGAGTTGGCGTTCCTCAGGTCGGTCGGCGAGGCCGGCGGGCACCTGACCGGCTGCGCGGTGACGCGGGGGACGGTGACGTACACCGGGATGCGGCCGGCCTGACCGTGCGGAAGCCGGCGGCACGCCTGCCGCGCCGCTAGGGTGGGGTGCGTGGCGGACGGACCGGTGGTGGCGGTGCGCGGTGAGGCGTACCGGGAGGTGCCGCCCGAACTGGCCCGCTTCGAGGTCACCGCGACGGCCCGGGAACGGGACCGCCAGGTCGCGCTGGCCCGGCTCGCCGAGCGGGCCGCCGCCGTCCGGGTGCTGCTCGACGAGCACGAGCCGGCGGTGGACCGCCGGGAGGCCGGTGAGCTGCGGGTGCGTCCCGAGACGAACCGTTCCGGCGAACGGGTCGTCGGCTATCTGGGCAGCGTCTCCACCACGGTCACCGTCACCGACTTCGGTTCGCTGGCCGAGTTGATGCTGCGGCTGGCCGAGCAGGACCACGTCGAGGTGGCCGGACCCTGGTGGTCGTTGCGCCCGGACAGCCCGGCCCACCGGGAGGCCCGGCACGCGGCGATCGCCGACGCGCTGCGCCGGGCCCGGGAGTACGCCGAGGCGCTCGGCGCGCGGGTGACCGCGCTGCTGGAACTGGCCGACACCGACGAGGGCTCCGGCATGGGCGGGGCGATGTACGCCCGCCAGGCCCGCCAGGGCGGCCCGCCGGAGCTGGATCTGGACCCCCGCCCGCAGTCGGTGCACGCGGTGGTGCGGGCCCGGTTCACCATCAGCGAGCCGGTCCTGACCTGATGCCCGGGGCGCGTCCGTTCTCCCTCGACGACCTGGTGGCCAGGGCCCGGTCGCTCGCCGACGCCGGCCCCCGGCAACTGCTGGGCATCGCCGGGGCGCCCGGGGCGGGCAAGTCCACCCTGGCCGAGCGGATCGTCGCGGCGGTCGGCCCGAGTGCCCGGCTGGTGCCGATGGACGGCTTCCACCTCGCCCAGGCGGAGCTGGTCCGGTTGGGCCGGGCCGACCGCAAGGGCGCGGTCGACACCTTCGACGCCAACGGGTACGTGTCGTTGCTGCGCCGGTTGCGCCGGCTGGAGCCGACCGCCGTCTACGCGCCGCTGTTCCGCCGTGACCTGGAGGAGGCGGTGGCCGGGGCGGTGGAGGTGCCGCCCTCGGTCCGGTTGGTGGTGACCGAGGGCAACTACCTGCTGCTCGCCGACCCGCCCTGGGACGAGGTGCGGTCGCTGCTGCACGAGGCCTGGTTCCTCGACCTCGACGCCGGGGCCCGGCTGCGCCGGCTGGTGGCCCGGCACGTGGCGTACGGGCGGTCGCCGGAGGCGGCACGGGTCTGGGCGTACGGCAGCGACGAGGCGAACGCCGCCGTGGTGGCGGGCACCGCCGACCGGGCCGACCTGGTGATCCGGTCAACCGACCCGGGGTGACGGGACGGTACGCCGCAGCAGCCGCGCCACCAGGGCCCGTTCCCGGTGGAACTCCACCGCCTCCGGGTAACCGCTGTGGTTGCGGATCGGCGGGTCGGCGACCTCGCCCCCGGTGGGGTGCAGCGCCTCCGGGTCGGTCACCGGCACGTCCCGTTCCCCGGCGTTGACCTGCCAGCCGAGCGGGTCGGTGTCCCGCCAGAAGTTGGTCCACGCGACGTGGCCGGAGGGCCAGGTCAGCGTGTCGGCGAGCACCCGGAGCCGGGCCGGGCCGAAGTAGGCGGGGAAGACCCGCCCGTAGAGCCGGGTGAGTTGACAGCCGTACGACAGGAACCAGATCCGTCGCCGCCACCGGGCCGGCAGTTGGAGCAGGGTCGCCGCGCAGATCACCGTGCCCTGGCTGTGCCCGGAGAGGATCACCCCGTCCATCCGGCGGGGGTCGCGCTCGGTCAGCGCCAGGAGGCCGGCGATCCGGGTCTGCAACTCGGGGACGGCCCGTTCGGCGTAGCTGGGTGGGGCGAGCGGGTGCGCGGCGCGCGGCCAGAAGGTGCCGACGTCCCAGAGCACCCCGACGCTGCGCCGGACGGTGTCGTTGCGGTAGACGAGCATGCCGAGACCGGCGACCACCAGCGGCAGCCAGCCCAGCAGGGTGTCGCCGAGGTCGGCGGCGGTGTGCACCAGCCCGGGCCAGCCCGACGCGCCGGCCGGCGCCGGGCGGGTCCGGGTCAGCGCCGCCACGCAGGACAGCGTCACCAGCACCGCCGCGATGGTGGCGTAGCAGCCGATCAGGCGTACCGCGTGCTCGCCGACCAGGCGGTGCAGCGCGCGGAAGGTGCTGACGTGCCGGCAGCGACGCAGGTCGTGCGCGGACAGCACCTGCCCGGCGGCGGTGAGCCGGTGGTATTCGACGTGGCGTAGCCGGTGGAAGAGCACCGCGGCGCGGACCAGCGTGCCGAGCAGGGCGGCGGTGGCGACGGTGAAGGCCAGCCCGGCCCAGATCACCGGCAGGGGCGGCACGATCGGGGAGAACCCGCTGGGTGAGGCGGCCCCGTTGAGCCGGTCGGTGACCCAGTACAGCAGTCCGGCGCAGTAGGCGATGGCCATCATCCAGCCGAAGCCGGCGATGACGGCGGCCCCGCGTCCGCCCCAGGCGACGTCGGTGTGCACGCCGAGCGGCTGCTGGCCGGCGTCGCTGCCGGTGCGGGGCAGCAGCAGTCCGGCCGCGGCGAGCGCGATGGCCGGCGCGGCGAGCATCCAGATCCGTAGCCCGTCGGGGGCGGCGGGAACGCCGGGTAGCCGGCCGTCGAGCCAGGCCGTGCCGAGGGGCAGCAGCACGGCGGCGGTGCCGGGGACGGGCAGCGCGCGGCGGCCGGAGCGGGCGACCGTGCCGATGGCGATCAGCAGCAGCACCTGGTAGGTGGCGAGCCAGGCGACCAGCCCGTCGTAGCCGGGCAGTGAGTGGTCGGCGCGGCAACCGGCCCCGCCGGGGTCGCGGATGCAGCCGGCCGGTGGGCGGAACTGCGCGAGCGGGGTGCCGGCGGGGCCGTCCGGCAGCAGTAGGAGGGTGAAGGTGCCGGCCAGCGCGAGGCCGGTGAGCACCCCGACGGCGAGGCTCCACCGGCCGAGCGGGGCGGCCCCGCTGCGGCGGGTCAGCCAGGGGCGGCCCACCGCCACCACCGCGATCACCACGACCGTGACCAGGGCGGTGACGGTCGGGACGGCGACCACGGCGCGGACGCCCCGGGCCGGGTCCAGCACCAGCACCGCGCCGACGGGCACCGCCGCGGCGAGCGCCGCGCCGACGCACAGGTGCAGTACGGCGGCGCGGCGCAGCTGCCCCTCCCCGCCCCAGAACGTGGGGTCCTGCAACGGGTTGGCCGGGTCGGGTGCCGGCTCGGCCGGGTGCTCCCCGTCGCCCGCCGGGGCGCGGGGCGCGGCGGGCATCTCGGCCTCGTACTGGTAGGTACGCCAGGAGACGACGCCGAGCACCAGCAGCATCGCCAACGGCAGCAGCAGGCCGACGGCGAGCGCGTGGGCGTCCGCGCGCCACCAGCCCCGACCGAGGAACTCCCACGGGCCGGGTAGTTGCCGCAGGCACTCCTGGTCGACGCACTGCCAGGCGATCAGGTCGACCCCGATGCCGGTGGCGGCGAGCACCAGGGTGCCGGTGAGGCTGAGGCAGAACAGCCGGATCAGCCAGGCGGTGATGCCGCAGCGGCTGCCCCAGCGTTCGGTGTCCGGGTCGGGCGGGATGCCGGGGCGCGCGTACAGGGCGACGTTGGCCAGGGTGAACGGCAGCAGCAGCGTCCACAGGGCACGTTCGACGTCCCGCGCGGTCCGCGCCCCGGAGGTCAACTGCCCCCAGCTGTACGCCTCGACGACGACGGGGTCGTCGGGGGCGGAGTCGCTGGCGCGGTAGAAGCCGGTGACGTCGCCGCCGGAGACGAGCCGGGGTTGCGGGCCGGTGCCGGTCGGGTCGGCGGGCAGGCCGAGGATCTGGTCGGGCGGGGTGTTGGACACGCCGTGTACCCGAAGTTCGAGTACCCGCTCGGCCATCGGTGCTCCCTGGTGACGAAGTCACTACCCAGAGTGCATCGGAATTCGCCGTTCGCCCATGGTTGCGTCGGTGTTTTTGCAGCTCACGCTGTTATTGCAGGGTGCGGATCACCCGTGCGGGATTACCCACGGCTACCACGTTGGGGGGTAGGTCGCGGGTGACCACCGCGCCCGCGCCGACCACCGTGTTCTCCCCGACGGTCACTCCGGCCAGGACGATCACCCCGCCGCCGAGCCAGACGTTGTCCCCGATGGTGATCGGCTGGGCGGCCTCCCACTTGGCTCTCCGCGCCCCGGCCTCGACGGGGTGGGTGGCGGTGAGCAGTTGCACGTTCGGTCCGATCTGGACGTCCGCGCCGATGGTGATCCGGGCCACGTCGAGCAGGACGGCGTTGAAGTTGACGAAGCTGCGGTCCCCGAGGTGGGTCTGCCAGCCGTAGTCGCAGTGCAGCGGTGGGCGTACCCAGGCGTCCTCGCCGACGCTGCCGAGCAGGTCGCGCAGGGCGGCGAGCCGGCCCTGCGGGTCGTCGGCGGGACTGCGGTTGAAGCGTTCGACCAGCCGCGCGGCGCGGTCGAGATCCGCGACGATCTCGGGATCGTCGGCGACGTACGGCTCGCCGGCCAGCATGCGTTCCCTCATGGACGTCACCAGGTGATCGTCGCCGATCGGACGGGCCGACGGAGCGGAATCGGGTCGGTCGTGTCTCGGCAATGTGTCCGGACGGTCATCCCCCGGACTTCTTTTTGCATACTGAGTATGTAATTCTGGGGCGTCGATGTGACTCCCGTCAGATCGACGTGGCCCGTTCGGTTCGACGGGCCCCTGTGTTGTAGACGTCCCAGAAGGAGGTTCCGTTGCACCGAAGCAGAAGAACCGCGGCCGGCGGGCTGGCGATCGCGCTGGCCCTCGGTCTGCCGGCGACGGGCGCGCAGGCCGCGCCCGCCGGCCCCGCCGCGCCCCGGCCCGCCACGCCGGCCGCCGGCTCCAGCACCGTCACCCTGATCACCGGGGACCAGGTCACCGTCACCCGCACCGGCGGTGCCGCCGTGCGCCCCGGCGTCGGCCGGGAACACCAGCAGTTCCTGGTCCGCCGGGAACGCGGCCACCTCTCCGTGGTGCCCCGCGACGCGGTGCCGCTGCTGCGCTCCGGGCAGGTCGACAAGCGGCTGTTCGACGTCACCGGCCTGATCGCCGCCCGCTACGACGACGCCCACCGCGACAACCTGCCGCTGCTGGTGTCGTACCGCGAGGGGCAGGCCCGGCGCGGCGCGGCTGCGCTGCCGGGCACCCGGGTGACCCGCGACCTGCCGGCGATCCAGGGCGCGGCACTGACCGCCGGCAAGTCCTCGACCGGCGCGGTCTGGTCGACGCTGACCGGCGGCGACGCCGGAGCCCGGCTCGACGCGGCAGGGGGCGTCGAGCGGATCTGGCTGGACGGTCGGCGGGCGCTCTCCCTCGACCACAGCGTGCCCCAGATCGGTGCGCCCACCGCCTGGGCCGCCGGCTGGACCGGCAAGGGGGTGACCGTCGCCGTACTGGACACCGGCATCGACGCCACCCACCCGGACCTCGCCGGCAAGGTGAGCGAGGCCCGCAACTTCAGCGAGACGCCCGACCAGCGGGACACCGTCGGTCACGGCACCCACGTCGCCTCCACCATCGCCGGCAGCGGTGCCGCCTCCGACGGGAAGTACAAGGGTGTCGCGCCGGACGCCACGCTGCTCGACGGCAAGGTCTGCGAGGAGTTCGGCTGCACCGAGTCGGCCATCCTGGCCGGGATGCAGTGGGCCACCACCGAGAAGAAGGCCGCCGTGGTCAACATGAGCCTCGGTGGTGGCGACACCCCCGAGGTCGACCCGCTGGAGGAGGCCGTCCAGACGCTGACCGCCCAGACCGGCAGCCTCTTCGTCATCGCCGCCGGCAACGACGGTGCCGACGGTTCGGTCGGCTCGCCGTCCACCGCCGACGCCGCGCTCGCCGTCGGCGCGGTCGACCGGGACGACGAACTCGCCGACTTCTCCAGCCGTGGCCCCCGCGTCGGCGACGACGCGCTCAAGCCCGACATCACCGCCCCCGGCGTCGACATCGTGGCCGCCCGCTCCGTCGACGGCCAGATCGGCGACCCGGTCGGCACGAGGTACGTCGCGCTCTCCGGCACGTCGATGGCCACCCCGCACGTGGCCGGCTCGGTGGCGCTGCTCGCCCAGCAGCACCCCGGCTGGAAGGCCGGGCAGCTCAAGGCGACCCTGATGGCCGCCGCGAAGCCGCACCCGACGCAGACCGCCTACGAGCAGGGCGCCGGCCGGGTGGACCTGACCCGGGCCATCACCGAGCAGGTCACCACCGACCCGGTCAGCGTCTCGTTCGGCCGGGCCCTGTGGCCGCACGGCGACGACGCCCCGATCACCCGGACCGTCGCCTGGCACAACGGCGGCACCACGCCGCTCACCCTCGACCTGACCGTCGAGGTGAAGGGACCGGGCGGGAAGGCCGCACCGGCCGGCATGTTCACCCTCGGCGTCAACCGGATCACCGTCCCGGCGGGCGGCCGGGCCGAGACCACCGTCACCGCGAACACCCGGCTCGGCGTCGACGGCTACTGGACCGGCCGGGTGGTGGCCCGCTCCGGCGGCACCGTCGCGGTGACCCCGCTGGCCGTGCACCGCGAGGTGGAGAGCTACACCGTCACGATCACCCACCTCGACCGCACCGGCGAGCCGGGCGGCGACTACTCGACCACCCTGGTCGACCTCGCCGACGGCGACGTGCGCGACGTGTTCGAGGCCGACGGCGTCGTCGAACTCCGGGTCCCCAAGGGCCGGTACGGGCTGAGCAGCGTCTTCTTCGAGCCGGGCCCGGACGAGGAGTCGGGCGGGCTGGGCATGCTCGCCCAGCCGGAACTGGTGGTCGACGGGGACACCGCGGTCACCGTCGACCTGCGGAAGGCCAAGCCGGTACGGATGACCGTCCCGCAGGCCGACGCCACGGTCGCCCTGGTCGACATCAGCGCCAACTACCTGCTGCCCGACGACGGCCTGTACGGGTTCGGCATCGTCTCCTTCGACACCTTCGACGGGCTGTCCACCGGGCAGCTCGGCAAGGCGGTGTCGGCCGACGAGTTCGTCGCCACCTTCAACAGCCAGTGGGCCGACCGGGAGGCCGAGTCCAGCCCCTACCTGTACGCGCTGGGCGAGGTCGTGCCGGGCAGGTTGCCCAGCGGGCTGGTGCGCGACTACCGGCGGGGCGACCTGGCCACGGTGGTGCACAGGTTCCGTGACCCGTACCCGAAGATGGAAGCCGAACGGCTGGTCTTCCCGGACAGCGGCTACAACCTCGGCGGTTGGGCGGTCGTCCTGCCGACCGACCTGCCCGGCCAGCGCACCGAGTACTACAGCACCAAGAGGATGCGCTGGGAGTCCGAGCTGGACTTCGGCGTCCGCGACCCGGAAGCGGGCTGGCTGGACGTCCAGGCGATCCTGCTGACCCTGCCCACGAAGTACCAGCCCGGTCGGCGGGTCACCGAGACCTGGGGGGCCGCGCCGCTCGGGCCGTCCCTGCCCGCCCCGCGCTGGCCGGGGGACGGCGTCACCCGGATCGGGGACACCGTCCTGGTGAGCGTGGCGCTGCACGCCGACGCGGCCGGGCACCCCGGCGGGTCACTGACCGACAGCGCCCGTACCGCGCTGTGGCGCAACGGCACGCTGGTGGAGGAGACCGACAACCCGGGGTACGGCGAGTTCACCGTGCCGAAGGCGGCCGGCGACTACAAGCTGACCGTGGCGGCCGAGCGGAGCCTCACCGACCTCGGCACCGAGGTGGAGGCGAGCTGGACGTTCCGCTCCGGGCACGTGGCCGGTGACACGCCGAAGCCGCTGCCGCTGTCGGAGATCCGGTTCACCCCGCAGCTGAGGGCCGACAACACCGCCCCGGCCGGGCAGGTCTTCGCCATTCCCGTGCAGGTACGGCGGCAGCCGGGTGCCGGCACCGCCAAGCTGGCGAAGCTCGGCGTCGACGTGTCGTACGACGGGGGGAGGACCTGGCGGCGGGCGACCGTGGTGAAGGTGCCGGGCCAGGGCACGGTGGCGCTGGTCAAGCACCCGACGGGGGCCGGGTACGCGTCCCTGCGGGCGACCGCCCGGGACACCGAGGGCAACACCGCGAGCACCCGGATCATCCAGGCGTACCGCCTGAGGTGATGACGTCCGGGCCCGCGACGGTTGCGTCGCGGGCCCGGACCTGTGCGCGCACCGACGGCGGCCCACACGCCGCCGGGCCGCCCGGCCCTCAGCGTGCCGGGCGGCTCAGTCGTTGGCGTGCCGGGCGGCTCAGTTGTTGGCGTGCCGGGCGGTTCAGTCGTTGGCGTGCAGGGCGGCGTTGAGCGTGATGCCCTGGCCGGTGCGCGGCTTCGCCTCCAGCGCCCCGGTCACCGAGTTGCGCCAGAACAGCAGGCCGTCGACGCCGGACAGCTCGCGGGCCTTCACCACCCGGCCGTCCGGCAGGGTGATCTTCGAGGCGGCGGTGATGTAGCAGCCGGCCTCGACCACGCAGTCGTCGCCGAGCGAGATGCCGACCCCGGCGTTCGCGCCGATCAGGCTCCGTGCCCCGATGCGCACCCGGTCGGTGCCGCCGCCGGAGAGGGTGCCCATGATCGACGCGCCGCCGCCGATGTCGGAGCCGTCACCGACCACCACGCCCTGCACGATCCGGCCCTCGACCATCGAGGTGCCCAGCGTGCCGGCGTTGAAGTTGACGAAGCCCTCGTGCATCACGGTGGTGCCGGCGGCGAGGTGGGCACCGAGCCGGACCCGGTCCGCGTCGGCGATCCGCACCCCGGCGGGCACCACGTAGTCGGTCATCCGGGGGAACTTGTCCACCCCGTACACGGCCAGGTGGCGGCCGGCGGCCCGCTCGATCACCCGCAGCTCGTCCACCCGCTCGGGCGGGCACGGGCCGGCCGAGGTCCAGGCGACGTTGGCCAGTTTGCCGAAGATGCCGTCGAGGTTCAGCTCGCCCGGCCGCACCAGGCGGTGGGAGAGCAGGTGCAGCCGCAGGTACGCGTCGGCGGCGTCCTTGATCGGCTCGTCCAGCGCGCCGATCACGGTGACCACCTGCACCGTACGCAGGCCCGGCAGGGCCCGCTCGCCGATCGCGCCGGGCGGCAGGTCCAGCACGTCGGCCTGGTCCTCGCCGGGGACCAGCGGCAGCTCACCCAGACCCAGCTTGCCGGTCGGGTACCAGGTGTCGAGCACCTGCTCGGCGGCGGTCACGGTGGCCAGGCCGATACCCCAGGCGGATTGGGACGTCACTGTTCTACCCTCTCGTTCGCGGCTGCGGGGCCGGTGGGCTCACCCCTCACACCCACCGTCCAGGACGGTACCGTGCGAATCATGGAGAACCCGCTGACCCCCGAGGTCCTGGCCGATCCGGTGGCGCTGACCCGCGCCCTGGTCGACATCGAGTCCGTCTCCCTTGACGAGAAGGCCATCGCCGACTGCGTCGAGGAGGTGCTGCGCCGGGTGCCGCACCTGAGCACCTTCCGGCACGGCAACACCGTGATGGCGCGTACGGATCTCGGCCGGTCCTCGCGGGTGGTGCTCGCCGGGCACCTGGACACGGTGCCGCACAACGACAACTTCCCGTCGACCATGCGCGGGGACCTGATGTACGGCTGCGGCACCTCCGACATGAAGTCCGGGGTGGCCTTCGCCCTGCACCTGGCGGTGACCCTGCCCGACCCCCGGTACGACGTGACGTACTTCTTCTACGAGGCCGAGGAGATCGAATCCCGGTACAACGGGCTCACCCTGGTCGCCGAGGCCCACCCGGAGTGGCTGCGGGCCGACTTCGCGGTGCTGCTGGAACCGACGTACGGCATCGTGGAGGCCGGCTGCCAGGGGACCATGCGGGCGATCGTCACGGTGCCTGGCGAACGCGCCCACGTGGCCCGCTCCTGGCGCGGGGTCAACGCCATCCACGGCGCGTGCGAGGTGCTCCGCCGCCTCGGCGAGTACCGGGCCCGGCGGGTCACCATCGACGGCTGCGACTACCGCGAGGGCCTCAACGCGGTACGGATCGACGGTGGCGTGGCCGGCAACGTCGTCCCCGACCGCTGCGAAATCGAGATCAACTACCGGTACGCCCCGGACCGTGACCCGGCGGCGGCCGAGGCGCACCTGCGGGAGGTCTTCGCCGGCTACGACCTGGCGATCACCGACGCGGCGGCCGGCGCGGCCCCGGGACTCGACGCGCCGGTGGCCCGGGAGTTCCTGGCGGCCGTGGGCGCCGCCCCGATCGGCAAGCTGGGCTGGACCGACGTGGCCCGGTTCGCGGCGATGGGCATCCCCGCGCTGAACTTCGGCCCCGGCGACCCCAACCTCGCCCACCACAGGGACGAACACGTCGAACTCACCAAGATCCGCGACGGCGCCGCCACCCTCCACCGCTGGCTGACCCCCGCCTGACCCCCTGCGCCCCCCACCCCACCCCACCCCGCCCGCCCCGGGATCGCCCCGTTGATCAAGAGGTTTGCGTCATCGAGAGCGCTCTCCCGCCCCTCATTTCTCTTGATCACGACTCATTTCTCTTGATCACCGAGTGCAGGGCGGGCCTGGGCTGGCTGCGGGAGCGAGCCGGGTGTGGCGCGGGGGCTCGGCCAGGCGTGGGGCGGGGATGGGGAGCGGGCCGGCAGTATCGCGGGCCGGGTGGGAGTAGCGCGGGTCGGGTCGGCAGTAGCGCGGGCCGGGTCGGCGCAGCGCGGGTCGGGTCGGCGCGGAGGGCGGGGCCGGCGGGGTGGGGTGGGTGTGGTGAGGCCCCCGGGGTCGGGGGACCACGGGGGCCTCGGTGCGTACGGGTGGAGCATGTGCCGGCCAGGGGTGTGAGGCTGGGTGCCGGTCGGGTGGTGCGGGCCGGGGCTCCGGCCGGGCGACGCGGGTCGGGCCGGTGGTGTCAGACGCTGGTGAGGCGGGGATTGTCCGGTTCGGTGGGCTCGACGGACGCAGCGGCCGGCTCCACCGGCACCTCCAACTGTCGGGCGCGGCGGCGCTCGGCCACCACCTCGTTGATCCTTCGCTGCATCTGCCGACGGATCCGCATCCGTTCGTTGTTGCTGATCACGCTTGCTCCTCCCCCGAAGGCGCGCGCCGGGCCATACCCGGTATGTGAATAGTAAGACGTACGGGCGACAGAATTAGTTGCCCAAGATCGCGAACTTTTTCTGCGACCCGTCGGCCGGCACCGCCCTGACGTGCGTCTCCACTACGGTGGCTGTCATGAGTCAGACCAACGGGCGGCAGTCGGGCCGCGATCCGGAGCGGCACCGGGGGGCGGTCACGCTGCGCCGTGGCGCGATCCCCACCAGCACGGCTGACCAGCGGTTACTCGACTCCCGGGGGCGCAGCGACTGGAAGACGAAGGACGCCTGGCGGGCGCTGCGCATCCTCGCCGAGTTCGTCGAGGGTTTCGACACGTTAGCGGATCTACCGCCCGCGGTGAGCGTCTTCGGCTCCGCCCGTAGTAAACCCGACAGTCCCGAGTGCCGGCTGGCCGAGGAGTTGGGCGCGGGCCTCGCGCGGGCCGGTTACGCGGTGATCACCGGCGGTGGCCCCGGCGTGATGGAGGCGGCCAACCGGGGGGCCAGCGAGGCCGGCGGCCTGTCCGTCGGGCTGGGCATCGAACTCCCCTTCGAGCAGGGGCTCAACGACTGGGTCGACCTGGCCATCGACTTCCGCTACTTCTTCGCCCGCAAGACCATGTTCGTCAAGTACGCCCAGGCGTTCGTCGTCCTGCCGGGCGGCTTCGGCACCATGGACGAGCTGTTCGAGGCGCTGACGTTGGTGCAGACCGGGAAGGTGACCCGGTTCCCGGTGGTGCTGATGGGCACCGACTACTGGCGGGGGCTGCTCGACTGGCTGCGGGACAGCATGGCCGCCGAGGGCAAGATCGGCCCGGTGGACCTGGAGCTGATCTGCCTCACCGACGACGTGGACGCCGCGGTCCGGCACATCGTCGAGGCCGAGGCGGCGCTCGCCGCCGACCAGGAGGCGGTCCGCGAGGCGGCGGTGGCGCGTACCGCCGCCGACCAGCAGGCCGCCCGCCGGGCCGCCGACACCGCCACCCCCTCCCCGGGTGCGGCGTCCAACGGCACCGGGTCCGGTGGCGCGGGCCGGGGCGTCGTCGACGGTGGGGAGGGCTGAGCCGGTGGCGGCGATCTGTGTCTTCTGCGCGTCCTCCCGTACCCTCGACCAGCGCTGGCTGGAGTTGGCCGCCGAGACCGGCGCGGAGCTGGCCCGGCGCGGGCACACGCTGGTCAGCGGCGGCGGCTGCGTCGGCATGATGGGCGCGCTCGTCGACGGGGCGCGGGCGGCCGGCGGACGCACCGTCGGGGTGATCCCGCAGGCGTTGGTGGACCTGGAGGTCGCCGACCTGGCCTCGGACGAACTGCTCGTCACCGACAGCATGGGCAGCCGCAAGACCGTCATGATCGAGAAATCGGACGCGTTCCTCACCCTGCCCGGCGGACTGGGCACCCTGGACGAGCTGTTCGAGGTCTGGACCACCGCCACCCTGGCCATGCACACCAAGCCGATGGTCCTGGTCGACACCGACGGCTTCTACCGTCCGTTGCTCGACTGGCTGGCCACCATCACCGACCAGACCTTCCTGAAGCCGGCCGGCCTGGACCTGCTCACGGTCGCCCCGACCGTCGCCACCGCGATCGACGCCCTGGAGGCCCGGCTGCCCTGACCGAGGAGCCGGGCCGGGTCGGGTCACGCCGGGCCGGGGCGGGTCACGCCGGGCCGGTCGGCGCCGGGCCGGGCCGGGTCACGCCGCGCCGGGACAGGCCGGTCCGCGCCGGGTCGGACCCGGGCGGGGTGGTGCGGTGGGTGGTGTCGTACCGGCGTGGTGGGATGTGGGGGTGCAGGGGTACCGGCTGGTGCGCCGACCTGCCGGACCGGGCCCGCAGGACGGGCGGTCCGCCGCGAGCGTTCGGGGGGACGGTCGGCACGGCGGACCGGCCGAGGGGCCGGGTCGGGCCGGTGCCGGCGTCGAGGGGGAGCCGCGGCCCGGGGGGTCGGCGGGCGATGCGCTGCGTCCCGAGGGGGGACCACCGGCCCGGAGGCCGGCGGGCGATGGCGTGCGCCCCGACGACCTGCGCCCCGACGAGTGGCGGCACGATCCGCTCCAGGCGCAGGTCGTGGCGCACACCGACGGGCCGATGCTGGTCCTCGGCGGGCCGGGCACCGGCAAGACCGGCACCCTGGTCGAGGCGGTCGCCGCCCGGGTCGCCGAGGGGGTCGACCCGGAACGACTGTTGGTGCTCACCTTCAGCCGCCGGCAGGCCACCGGGCTGCGGCACCGGATCGAGGCCCGGATCGCCGCCGACGGCCACCGGGTGCTGCGGGAACCGCTGGTACGAACCTTCCCGGCGTACGCCTTCGGACTGCTGCGCCGGGCCGCCGCCGAGCGGGGCGAACCGTCCCCCCGGCTGCTCACCGGCCCGGAACAGGATCTGATCATCCGGGAGCTGCTCGACGTCGTCGGCGGCGAACCCGACGACGACCCGGTCGGCTGGCCGGACGACCTGCTCCCCGCCCTGCGTACCCGGGCGTTCGCCGCCCAGCTCCGTGACCTGCTGATGCGGGCGGCCGAACGCGGCGTCGGGCCGGTGGAGCTGGCCCGGCTGGGGGAGAAGCTGGGCCGTGCCGACTGGCCGGCCGCCGCCCGGTTCCTGCGGGAGTACGTCGCCGTCCTCGCCCTGCGCGACGTCGGCAACCGGGGTTCCGTGGCGTACGACCCGGCCGAGCTGGTACGGGCGGCCACCGGCATGCTCCTCGACGATCCGGAGCTGATGGCGGTCGAACGCCGTCGGCTGGCCCACGTCTACGTCGACGAGCTGGCCGACACCGACCCGGCCCAACAGGACCTGCTGGCCGTCCTGGCCGGTGGTGGCCGGTCCCTGGTGGCGTTCGCCGACCCGGACTCCTCCACGTACGCCTTCCGGGGCGCCGATCCGGCCGTGGTGACCGCCTTCCCGCACCGGTTCCGCACCGCCTCCGGAGCACCGGCGGCGCAGGTCACCCTGACCACCTCGTACCGGGCCGGTGCGGTGCTGCTCGGGGCCACCGGTCGACTCGCCCGGCGGCTGCGCGGCCCCGCCGGGCACCGGCGGCTGCGGCCCCTGCCCGACGCGCCGCCCGGCAGCGTCGAGGTGCGCACCTTCCGCTCGGCCACCAGCGAGGCCGCCTGGCTGGCCCACGCGCTGCGCTCCGCCCACCTGCTCGACGGGGTGCCCTGGTCGGCGATGGCGGTGCTGGTCCGCTCGACCCACCTGCACCTGCCGTCGCTGCGCCGGGCGCTGCACACCGCCGGGGTGCCCACCGTCGTGCACGGCGAGGACCTGCCGCTGCACCTGCAACCGGCGGTCGCCCCGCTGCTGCTCCTGCTGCGCTGCGCGCTCGAACCGGCCCGGCTCGACGAGGAGTCCGCGATCGCGCTGCTGCACTCGCCGCTGGGTGGGGCCGACCCGCTCGCCGAGCGGCGGCTGCGCCAGGGGCTGCGGGCGCTCGCGCTGGCCCGGGGCGACCGGCGGCCCTCCGGCGAGCTGATCGTCGAGGCGCTGGCCGACCCGGCGGAGCTGGCCGGCATCGAACGCCGCTGGGTCGAGCCGGCCCGTACGGTGGCGGAGCTGCTCGCCACCGCGCGGACGGCGGCGGCCGTGCCCGGGGCGACCGCCGAGGACGTGCTGTGGGCGGTGTGGGAGGCCAGCGGTCTCGCCGAACGCTGGGCCGGGGCGATCAACCGGGGGCGGGCGGCCACCGGGGAGCACGAGACCGCCCAGCGCTGGCGGGCCGAAGCCGCCGACCGGGACCTCGACGCGGTGCTGGTGCTCTTCGACGCGGCGGCCCGGTTCGTCGACCGGTTGCCCGGCGCGCGGACCGAGGTCTTCCTCGACCACGTCCTCGGCCAGGACCTGCCGGCCGACACCCTGGCGGCCAGCGCCGACCGGGGCGCGGCGGTCCGCCTGCTCACCGCGCACGCGGCGAAGGGCCTGGAGTGGGACCTGGTCGCGGTGGCCGGCGTGCAGGAGGGCGTCTGGCCCGACCTGCGGTTGCGGGGCAGCCTGCTCGGCTCCGAACGGCTGGTCGACGTGCTGGTCGGCCGGGCGGACGGCACCGGCACCCGGGCCAGCCTGGTCGGTCAGACCTCCGCCCTGCTCGACGAGGAACGCCGGCTGTTCCACGTCGCGGTGACCCGGGCCCGGCGTCGGCTGCTGGTCACCGCCGTCGCCTCGGCGGCCGTCGGCGGCGACGACCACGAGGAGCAGCCGAGCCGCTTCCTGCACGAACTCGGCGTCACCGGCCAGGACGGAGACGGCCCGACCAGAAGCGGCCCCACCCCGACCGCCCCCGACGGCGGCCCCACCCCGGGCTCGCCCGGCGGCGGGCCCGGTGAGGGCGGCGCGGGGGACGAGGCGGCCGAGGGGGAAGGGGGGCACGCGGCCGACAGCGGACCGGGCCGGTCATCCGACGGGGTCCCCGGGAAGGCGGGCGAGCAGCTCTCCGGGAAGGCGGGTGAGGATCTGCCCGCAGGGTCGGGTGAGGGCCTGCCCGCAGGGCCGGGTGACGACCCGGCCGGGGAACCGGGGGAGGAGTCGACCCGGGAGTTGCCCGTCGGGCGGCCACCGCGGGCGCTCACCCTCTCCGCGCTCGTCGCGGAGCTGCGTACCGCGATCGTCGATCCGGCGGCGTCGGTGGCCCGGCGGCGCGCGGCGGCGGCCGAACTGGCCCGGCTGGCCGCCGCCGGCATCCCCGGCGCGCACCCGGACGACTGGTGGGGCCTGCGCAGCCTCTCCGACGACCGGCCGCTGGCCGATGAAGGCGAACCGGTGCGGGTCACCCCGTCGGGGATGGAGAGCGCGCTGCGGTGCAGCCTGCGCTGGCTGCTCGAACGGCACGGCGGCAGCGGGCCGGCCAGCGCCGCCCAGGGAGTCGGCAACCTGGTGCACGCCGCGGCGATGCTGGCCGAGGACGCCAGCGCCGACCGGACGGCCCTGCTGGAGTACGTGGCCGCCCGGTTCGACGCGATCGAGCTGGCGGCCCGGTGGATGGTCGGCCCGGAACGGGAACGCGCCGAGGCCATGGTGGACAAGCTGCTGCGCTGGCTGGCCGGCAACCCGCGTCGACTGCTCGCCATCGAGCACGAGTTCGCGGTCCGCCTCGACGACCCGACCCGTCCGGTGGAGCTGACCGGCCGGGTCGACCGGCTGGAGGTCGACGCCGACGGCCGGCTCGTGGTGATCGACCTCAAGACCGGCAAGTCGACGACGGTCACCGAGCGGGAGATGGCCGAGCATCCGCAGCTCGGGGCGTACCAGGCGGCGGTGGAGGCGGGCGGGTTCGCCGAGTTCGGCGACGAGGCCGGGGGTGCGGCGCTGGTGCAGCTCGGCACCGGCGCGAAGGACGCCCGCGAGCAGACCCAGGCCGCCGCCGGGCAGGGCCCCGAGGCCGGCTGGGCCACCGCCCTGGTCCGGCGCACCGCCGATACGATGGCCGCCTCGACCTTCGCCGCCGTCGCCAACGCCAAGTGCCGGGTCTGTCCGGTGCGGACCAGCTGCCCGGTCTCCGGGCAGGGCCGGCAGGTCGTCGAGCCGCCGGCCACCGGCGAGCACCGGGCGGGCGGGGAGTGAACGTGTCGGCCGCGCCACCGACGACCGGGCGGCCGGGGCCGCGGCGTGTGACGAGGGGAGAGCGGTGACCCAGCCGACCCTGTTCAGCGCCGCCACCCCCGTGCCGCGTACCGCCGACGCCGGGCCGCGCTACACGCCGGTGGAGCTGGCCCGGCTGCTGCGGCTGCCCGCCCCCACGGCCGAGCAGGCCGCGATCATCGCGGCCCCGGTCGCACCACTGCTGGTGGTGGCGGGTGCCGGTTCGGGCAAGACCGAGACGATGGCCGCCCGGGTGGTCTGGCTGGTCGCCAACTCCTACGTCCGCCCGGAGCAGATCCTCGGGCTGACCTTCACCCGCAAGGCGGCCGGTGAGCTGGCGCACCGGGTGCGTACCCGGCTCGACCAGTTGGTGCGGCGGCTCGGGCGGCGGGCCCGCAACCCGCTGGACGATCCGCTGGCCGGCGAACCCACCGTCGCCACCTACCACTCGTACGCCGGGCGGATCGTCACCGAACACGGGCTGCGGGCCGGCTACGAGCCGACCACCCGACTGCTCACCGAGGCGTCCCGGTGGCAGCTCGTCGACCTGCTGGTGCGCAACTACGACGGCGACATGTCCGAGGTCGACCGGATGCCCAGCACCATCACCGACGCCGTCCTCGCCCTGGCCGGCGAACTGGACGAGCACCTGGTCGACCCGGACACGCTGGCCGCCTGGACGGGCCGGTTCTTCGCCGAGGTGCAGTCCCACCCGGGCCGCGTCTACGCCGACGTCCGCAAGGCCCTCCAACTGCAACGCACCCGGCTGAAGCTGCTGCCGCTGGTGCGGGCGTACGCCAGGCGCAAGGACGACTTCGAGGCGATGGACTTCGCCGACCAGCTCGCCCGCGCCGCCCGGGTGGCCCGCGACCACCCGGCGGTCGGCGCGGTCGAGCGGGACCGTTACCGGGTGGTGCTGCTCGACGAGTACCAGGACACCAGCCACGCCCAGGTGGTGCTGCTCAACCACCTCTTCGGCGGGGGTCACCCGGTCACCGCGGTCGGCGACCCCTGCCAGTCGATCTACGGCTGGCGGGGGGCCAGCGCCGGCACGCTCGACCGGTTCCCCACCGACTTCGCCCGTGCCGACGGCACCCCCGCCGGCACGATGAGCCTCACCACCAGTTGGCGTAACCGGCCGGAGATCCTCGGGGTGGCCAACGCGTTGTCGGTGCCACTGCGGGCGGCCGGCGCCCGGGTGCCGGAGCTGCGCGCCGCGTTGAGCGTCCGCGACCCGATCCCGCACCGCAGCCCGCGCGGGCGGGCCGCCGGCACCGTGCACTGCGCGCTGCTGCCCACGTACGTCGACGAGGCGGACTGGATCGCCGACAGCGTGCTCGCCGCCTGGCGGGGGGCGGCCCGGATGCCCGGTGCGCTGCCCGAACACATCCCGGTGCCGCAGCGTCCCCCCACCGCAGTGCTGGTCCGGGTCCGCAGCCAGATCCCGGCGATCGAGGCGGCCCTGCGGGCCCGGGGGCTGCCGGTCGAGGTGGTCGGCCTGGGCGGGCTGCTGGACACCCCGGAGGTGCGGGACGTGGTCTGCACCCTGCGGGTGCTCGCCGACCCGACCGACGGCGCGGCCCTGCTGCGCCTGCTGACCGGGGCGCGTTGGCGGATCGGTCCACGTGACCTGGTGGCCCTGCACCGGCGGGCGCGCGCCATCGCCCGCGCCCGCCGGGAGGTGACCGGCGACGACGGGCCGGAGATCGTGGTGGACGCCCTCGACGAGGCGACCCTGGTGGAGGCGCTGGCCGACCTGGGGCCGGCGCAGGCGTACTCGGCGGAGGGCTACGCGCGGCTGCGGTCGTACGGGATGGAACTGGCCCTGCTGCGTTACCGGCTGGACCAGACGCTGCCGGAGCTGATCGCGGACGTGGAACGCACCATCGGCCTGGACGTCGAGGTGGCGGTCCGGGCCGGCCGGGACGGCACCGGCGACGCCGGACTGGCCCGGGGGCACCTGGACGCGCTCGGTGACGTGGCGGCCCGGTTCAGCGGCGAGACCCCGGCGGCGACGCTCGCCGGTTTCCTGGCCTACCTGGCCGCCGCCGAGGACGAGGAGCGGGGGTTGTCCCCGGGCGAGGTGGAGGTGGTCGATGGCGCGGTGCAGGTGCTCACCGCGCACGCCGCCAAGGGCCTGGAGTGGGACGTCGTCGCGGTCGCCGGGCTGACCCGGGGCGGCTGGCCCGGTCAGGTCCGCAACTCCGACCACTGGCTGGGCGGGCTCGGGGTGCTGCCGTTCCCGTTGCGCGGCGACGCCGACGGGCTGCCCGTGCTCGACCTCGCCGAGGTGACCGACCAGCGGGGGGTGGCGCGGGCGGTGACTGATTTCACCGACGCCTGGCGGGCGCACGACGAACGCGAGGAACGCCGGCTGGCGTACGTGGCGGTGACCCGGCCCCGGCGGCTGCTGCTCTGCTCCGGGTACTGGTGGGGGGAGGGGACGAAGCGGTTCCGGGGCCCGTCGGTGCTGCTCCGTGAGGTGCACGACGCCTGCCTGGCCGGCGGCGACGGCCTGCTGATCGACGAGTGGGCGCCCGAACCGGCAGGTGACGCGGTCAATCCGACCACCGCGCTGGTGTTGCGGGCGGAGTGGCCCGCCGACCCGCTGGGCCCGCGCCGGCCGGCGCTGACCGAGGCGGCGGCCCTGGTCCGCCGTTTCCTCGCCGACCCCGACGCGGCCCGCCGCGATCCCGCGCCCGCCGTGGTGCCCGGCGACCCGCAGGTGGTGGCCCCGCAGCCGGTGTCCCCGCAAGCGACGGCCCCGCAGCCGGTGTCCCCGCAGCCGGTGTCCCCGCAGGCGACGGCCCCGCAGGCGACGGCCCCGCAGGCGACGGCCCCGCAGGCGACGGCCCCGCAGGCGACGGCCCCGCAGGTGGTGGCCCCGCCTCCCACAGGCACGCAGGCGGCGGGCAGGGGGGCGGCTGATCCGGAGGCGGCCGGTCCGGAGCCTGATCCGGAGGTGGTGCGGTGGCGGCGGGAGGCGGACCTCCTCCTGGCCGAGCGGGCGGAGCTGCTGCGGCAGGCCGAGGCCGTCGAGGTGACGCTGCCCGACCACCTGTCGGTGACCCAGCTGGTGGCCCTGCGCCGGGACCCGGCCCAACTCGCCCGTACCCTGCGCCGGCCGATGCCCACCCCACCCAGCCCGTACGCCCGGCGGGGCACCGCCTTCCACGCCTGGCTGGAGTCCCGCTTCGGGATCGACCGGCTGCTCGACGTGGACGAGTTGCCGGGTGCCGCCGACGCGGACGCCGCGCCCGACGGGGCGCTGGCCGAGCTTCAGGAGCGCTTCCTGGCCAGCGAGTGGGCCGACCGGGTGCCGGTGGAGGTGGAGGTGCCGTTCGCCACGGTGCTGGCCGGGGTGGTCGTCCGGGGCCGGATGGACGCCGTCTTCTCCCGCCCCGGCGGCCGGTACGACGTGGTCGACTGGAAGACCGGACGGCAGCCGACCGGCGCGGAGGCCGAGGTGGTCGCGGTGCAGCTCGCCGTCTACCGGCTGGCCTGGGCGGAGCTGGCCGGGGTGCCGGTGGACCGGGTGGGGGCCGCCTTCCACTACGTCCGGGAGGGGGTGACGGTGCGCCCGGCCGACCTGCTGGACGCCGACGGGCTGACCGCGATCATCGCCGGGTTGCCGGAAAACCCGGTGGGGGGTGGCGCGACGGGAGATCCGTGGTAGGTTGTTCTTGTTGCAGTTTTGGTTTCCAGAGACTCTGTGTGCGCCTGGCGGATTGTGGCCCCAGGCGCTCTTTGTTGTGTCCGGAGCTCTCCGGGCGGGGCGACCAAAAACAACAGGCGATTCGCGCACCCCGCGCGGAGCGCTGCTCTTCGGGCCCGCAACAGGTGCGGGTCCGACGTTCCGTCAAGGAGACGAAACAGATGGCAATTGGCACCGTCAAGTGGTTCAACGCTGACAAGGGCTTCGGCTTCATCACCCCGGACGGCGGCGGCGCCGACGTCTTCGCCCACTTCTCGGCGATCCAGTCCTCCGGCTACCGGAGCCTGGACGAGAACCAGCGGGTCGAGTTCGAGGTGACCCAGGGCCAGAAGGGCCCGCAGGCGGAGAACATCCGCCCGCTCTGATCTTCGGATCGACCGGTAACACCCTCCGGGTCCTCCGGACCCGGTGACGGACCGGTCCGCCGCGCCGCCCCCCGCTCCGGCGGGACGCGGCGTGCTGCGGCGGACCGGCCCGTACCCCATCGGTTCGTGCTTGTGAGTCCCCGACGGACTGCTCCGTCGGCGACCGCGCCGGCTCCCGGCGCCCTCCCTCGACACGTGCCGCGTCGAGGAAGGCATTCCGCATGACCATGACCATTCCCACCTTCGCCGCGACCGGCCTCGCGCCGGCGCTGCTCGCCGAGCTGACCAAGCAGGGCATCACCGAGCCGTTCCCGATCCAGACGGCCACCCTGCCGGATTCGCTTGCCGGCCGGGACGTGCTCGGCCGTGGCCGCACCGGCTCGGGCAAGACCCTCGCCTTCGGGCTCCCGCTGCTGCACCGCACCGCCGGCCACCGGGCCCGCCCCGGCCGCCCGCTCGCCCTGGTGCTGGTCCCCACCCGTGAACTGGCCGCCCAGGTCACCACGGCACTCACCCCGTACGCCCGGGCGCTGGGGCTGCGCTGTGTCACCGTGGTCGGCGGGCTCTCCCTGCAACGGCAGGCGGACGCCCTGCGCGCCGGTGCCGAGGTGCTGGTCGCCACCCCGGGTCGGCTGCACGACCTGATCAACCGGGGTGACGCCCGGCTCGACCAGGTCGCCATCACCGTGCTCGACGAGGCCGACCAGATGGCCGACATGGGCTTCCTGCCGCAGGTGACCAAGCTGCTGGAGCAGGTCGCCCCGAACGGCCAGCGGATGCTCTTCTCGGCGACCCTGGACGGCGGGGTGGACCGCCTCGTACGCCGGTTCCTCAGCAACCCGGTGTCGCACTCGGTGGACCCGGGCACCGCCACGGTGACCGCGATGACCCACCACGTCCTGCACGTCGACGCGGCCGACAAGCCCGCCGCGCTGACCCAGATCGCCGCCCGTGAGGGCCGCACCATCCTGTTCATGGCGACCAAGCACCGCGCCGACCGGATGGCCCGGCAACTGCTCGCCAAGGGCGTACGCGCCGCGGCGCTGCACGGGGGGAAGTCCCAGCCGCAGCGCACCCGCATCCTGGAGCAGTTCCGCACCGGTCAGGTGACCGCCCTGGTCGCCACCGACGTGGCGGCCCGGGGCATCCACGTCGACGGCCTCGACATGGTGGTCAACGTGGACCCGCCGACCGAGGCGAAGGACTACCTGCACCGGGGTGGCCGGACCGCGCGGGCCGGTGAGGCCGGCCAGGTGGTGACCCTGGTCCTGCCGGAGCAGCGCCGGGACGTCTCCCGGTTGATGAGCATCGCCGGTATCTCCCCGCAGTCGACCCAGGTGCGCCTCGGCGACGGTGCGCTGGCCCGGGTGACCGGGGCCCGGGAGCCGTCCGGCGTGCCGGTGACCATCGTCGCCCCGCAGCCCGCCCCGACCGCCCGGTCCCGTGCCGGTGCCGAGGGCGGTCGGTCCCATGCCGCCGGTGGCGAGGGCGGTCGTTCGCGGGCCGCCGTCGGTGGCGGTGGCGAGGGTGGCCGTCCGCACCGGACCTCGGGCCGGTCCCGCCGCCCGCGTCGCCCCCGTACCGCCTGACCGCCTGACCGCCGCGCGTTCCCGGTCCCGCCGCTGGCGGGCCCGGGATCGACCGGTCGGCGGAGATCGACTCAAGTGGGTCGATGTTGGGGTGATGGTCGGCCGGGTGACCGCAACGTCGGCCCAGGCGTGTTGATCTTGCAGCCGGGTGTGACTCGGGCGCGTGTCGTCGCAGTTCGCGGACGGTACGGGGTCGGGTGCGGACCCTCGGTGATCATGCGTCCGGGTCGGTCGGCTTGCCGGCTCTATTGCGTCCGATCGGTGACTGTTCCATTCGACCCGACTGGTCGAAGCTTGCTCCCGGGGGAAGAACCGGCCGGCACGGTCGGGCACGGGAGGGGTGACCATGGGGGGCGACGCTGAGTCGGGGGCGGGGCGCGAGCTACTGGTGGTGTTCGCCGTGGCGGGTGCCGGGCTCCTGCTCGCCATGGTCGCGGCGTTCGCGCCCTGGCACCCGAGGCCGGGGCGCAGCGCCCCGGCCGGGCTGGTCGAACTGCACAGCCCCGACGAGGGGCGTCCGCCGACGGTCGAGCTGACCGCCGGCTGAGCCTCCCGCGGGGGCCGGTGGGGGCGGTAGGTCCGGGCGTCCCGTCCGACCGTCGGGTCCTGGGGGACCGACGGCCGGACGGGCGTCCCGGGCGACCGGCGTCAGCGGGCCGGGGCCTGCTCCTGCTGGATGAGCAGGTCGGTCAGCGTGGTCCGGTCCACCACCACGGCTATCGCGCCGTCCACCGCGAGCCACACGTCGCGCAGGCCGGCGGCCACCCCGTGGTAGCCGGCGTCCTCGGCGGGCAGCCCCCGTACGGTGGTCAGCGAACCACCGACGGCACGCAGCACGTCCCCGACGCTGATCTCCGAGGCGGGACGGGTCAGTGCGTAGCCGCCCTCGGTGCCCCGGTGACTGTGCAGCAGGCCGGCGCGGCGCAGGTCGAGCAGGATGCCCTGGAGGAAGCTCAGCGGGATGCCCTGCGCCCGTGCCAGGCTCGCCGCCTTGACCAGTTCCCCACCGCCGTCGGGACGTCCGCCGTCACCGCCGTCGGGGCGGGTGGTCCCGCCGTCGCCGCCTGCGGCGACGGCGAGCATGGCCCGGAGCGCGTAGTCGCTGCGCGCGGAGATGTACACGTCACTGACCAGCCTGGTCCAGCACGCCCCAGCGACGGCGGATCGCCCGGTCGGCCGCCCCGAAGGCGGCGTCGACGACCAGACCGACGACCAGGATGACGATCATCGTGGAGAGCAGCCAGGGTGCGTCGGACAGTTCCCGGGAGTAGGTGAGCTGGGCACCCAGGGACGTCTGCGAGATGCCGACCACCAGCAGCTCGCCGGCCATCAGGCTGCGCCAGGAGAAGGCCCAGCCCTGCTTGAGCCCGGCGACGATGGCCGGCAGCGCGGCCGGCGCGATGACGTACCGGTAGAGGTTCAGCCCACGGGCGCCGAGGTTGCGCCCGGCCCGGACCAGCAGCGGTGGCACGTAGTCGACGCCGCTGATCACCCCGTTGGCGATGGACGGCGCGGCACCGAGCACCACCACGAAGAAGATCGCCTTCTCGCTCAGCTCGAACAGCAGGATGGCCAGCGGGAACCAGGCGATCGACGGCATCGTCTGCAACGCGGTGATCATCGAGCCGATCGCCGCCCGCAGCACCTTCGACCGGGCCACCGCCAGGCCGACGAGCAGGCCGACCGCGACGGAGAAGACGTAGCCGAGCGCGGCCCGTTGCAGGGTGGTGGCGAGCCCGTCCCAGAGCTGCCGGCCGCCGGCCTGCCGGGCCAGTTCCTCGGCGACGGTGACCGGGCCGGGCAGCGAGTACGGCGGCTTCCACCCGCTCCAGACCACCACCTGCCACAGCCCGATGGCGATGGCGAGCGCGGCGAGCTTGGGCCAGGTGGACGCCCAGAGGCGGGCCCCCCGGGAGACCTCCTTCTCCCGGCCGGCGATCTCCAGGGCGTCGAGCCCGGAGATCTCCGCGTCGGTGCGGGCCGCGCCGGTCAGGGTGTCATTTGCCATGGCGGCCCACCTCGGTACGGAGTCGGTCGGTGACCTCGGAGGCGATCGCGGCGATCTCGGGGGAGTCGATGCGCCGGGGTCGGGGCACGTTCACCTCCGTGGACCAGATGATCCGCCCGGGTCGGCTGCTGAGCAGGATGATCCGGTCGGCGAGCCGGGCCGCCTCCCGGACGTTGTGCGTCACGAACAGCACGGTGAGCTGCCGTTCCGCCCAGATGCGTTCGAGTTCGTCGTGCAGGATGTCCCGGGTCATCGCGTCGAGGGCGCCGAACGGCTCGTCCATCAGCAGGACCGGGGTGTCCAGGGCGAGGGTGCGGGCCAGGGCGACCCGTTGCCGCATGCCGCCGGACAGCTCGTGCGGGCGCTTGCGGCCGAAGTCGGACAGGTGGACGGTGCTCAGCAGCTCAGCCACCTTCTCCCGACGCTCGGCCCGGGGCAGCCCGCGCAGCTTCAACGGCACCTCGACATTGGCCTCGACGGTCAGCCACGGGAAGAGCGCCGGCTCCTGGAACATCAGGCCGGGGTGGGCGTCGTCGGCCACCGTGATGGTGCCGCCCTGTGCCCGGTCCAGCCCGGCGACGAGGTTGAGCAGGGTGCTCTTGCCGCAGCCGGACGCGCCGACGAGGCAGACGAACTCCCCGGGCCGGACGTCGAGGCTGACCCCGTCCAGGGCGAGGACGGCGTTCGTCCCGCGCCCGTACACCTTGGTCACGCCGGAGAGCGCGACCGCGGCGGTCGCGCTCTGCGGCGGCGTCGTGGTCGACGTCACGGCTGGGTGACCTCGGCCTGGCCCTGCGTCTTGAGCACCTCGTTGAGGTACTTCAGGTCGTAGAGGCCGTTCAGGTCGACCGGCTGGGTCAGTTCGACCGCGACGGCGTGGTCGAGCCCGGTCTTGAGCGAGGACGCGATCGGGTCGTTGGTGAACAGCAGGGTGGGCCACGCCTGCTTGATCAGCTTCAGGTCCAGCGGCTTGCCGGTGATCCTGCCGAGGTGGTCGGAGATGGCCTGCTGCGCCTCGTCCGGCTTGGTGTTGACGAAGTCGTTCGCCGCCACCTGCGCCTCGACCAGCTTCTTCACCGTCTCGGGGTGGGCCTTGAGGAACTTGGTGGAGACGATCAGGTTGGTGATGACGAACTTCTTGTCCGGCCAGAGGTCCCGCTCGTCGACGAGGACCGTGCCGCCCGCGTTGACCAGCCGGGAGACGAACGGCTCGGGCACCCACGCGCCGTCGATCGAGCCGCTGGAGAAGGTCTCCACCGTCTGGGCGTTCTCCTGCGGGACGATCTTGACGTCGCCGCCGCCCTCCTTGGTGGTCTTGAGGCCCTTCTCCTTGAGCCAGTAGCGCAGGGCGACGTCCTGGGTGTTGCCGAGCTGCGGGGTGGCGATCTTCTTGCCGCGCAGCTGGTCTACCGAGGTGATCCCGGGCTTGACCACCAGGGCGACCCCGCCGGACGCGGCGCCGGAGATGACCCGGACGGCCTCGCCCTTGGACTTGGAGAACGCGTTGACCGTCGGGTTCGGGCCGATGTACGTGGCGTCCAGCGCGCCGGAGAAGATCGCCTCGATGGCGGCCGGGCCGGCGTTGAAGGTCTTGGGGTCCAGCTTGACGTCGCTGCCGAGCTTCTCGGCGAAGATGCCCTTCTCGACGCCGACCACGGCCGGGGCGTGCGTGATGTTGGGGAAGTAGCCCAGCCGCAGCGTGACGGGGCCGGAGTCGCCGCCGGCGTTGTCGTCGTCGCCGCCGCACGCGGCGGTGGTGCCCATCGTGGCCACGCCGACGGCGGCGAGGGTGGCGAGGGAGAGCAGCCGACGGAAGGGGAGCCGTCTCATCATCTGTCCAATCCGCAGTATTCCTATTTAGTTGGTAGGAAGAGTGGGTCAGGACTCCGATGGCGTCAAGCGCCGTCCGCATCATGGGATGTCGGGTCTCAGATATTCCTGGTTTTCCTACCTTCTTGATAGGTTTAGCTGCCCCCGGCGAGGTACACCGGGCGGGACACGGCGAGAGGGCGGCCGACATGACCTTCCACTGGTTCCTCCCCACCTCCGGCGACGGCGACCAGGTCGGCGCGGCCACCGTCACCGCCGGCGCGGCCCGGCACGCACGGGCCGCCACCGTCGGATATCTGACCGAGGTGGCGCGGGCCGCCGAGGCGGGCGGGTTCAGCGCCCTGCTCACCCCGGTCGGCTCCGGCTGCCCCGAGCCGTGGATCGTCTGCGCGGCGGTCGCCCAGCACACCGAGCGGATCGGCCTGCTGGTCGCCGTGCGCGCCGGCTTCGCCCTGCCCACCCTGGTCGCCCAGCAGGCCGAGGCGTTCCAGGCGGTCTCCGGCGGTCGGCTCGCGCTCAACGTCGTCACCGGCGGCGACCCCACCGAGCAGCGGGCGTACGGCGACTTCCTCGACCACGACGCGCGCTACGCGCGTACCGGTGAGTTCATCGAGGTGCTCCGCCGCTCCTGGCGCGGCGGCCCGTTCGACTTCGCCGGTGAGCACTACCGGGTCGACGGCGGCGGGCTCGCCCGGCCGCTGGCCGACCCGCCGCCGGTCTACCTCGGCGGTGCGTCCCCGGCCGCCGAGGCGGTCGCCGCCCGGCAGGCCGACGCGTACCTGATGTGGGGCGAGCCGCCGGCGGCGATCGCCACCCGGGTGGCCCGGGTCCGGGCTCGCGCCGCCGAGTTGGGTCGCACCCTGCGCACCGGGCTGCGGCTGCACGTCATCGCCCGGCACACCGCCGCCGAGGCGTGGGCCGAGGCCGACCGGCTGCGGGCCGGGATGAGCCCCGAGCGGATCGCCGCCGCCCAGGCCCGGTTCGGCCGGATGGACTCCGTCGGTCAGGCCCGGATGACCGCGCTGCACGGCGGCGGCAGCGGACGCCTCGCCGTCGCGACGAACCTGTGGGCCGGCATCGGCCTGGTCCGCGAGGGGGCGGGTACCGCCCTGGTCGGCAGCTACGCCGAGGTCGCCGCCCGGATCGACGAGTACGCCCACAGCGGCGTCGACGAGTTCATCCTCTCCGGCTGGCCGCACCGGGAGGAGGCGGAACGCGTCGGCGCGGAGGTGCTGCCCCGGGTCACCGCGCTGCCCGTCGCGGTGTCGCACTGAGACGCAGGCCGAGGACGGCGGTGTCACCGCTGGCGACACGCTAGGGTCGATCACGTGCCGACCCGGAGAGCGAGAATTCCAGCGACGAAATACCCGGTCGAGCGGTTCACCCTCGACAACGGCCTACGGGTGGTGCTCACCCCGGACCGCAGCGCCTCGGTGATCGGCGTGGCGGTGGTCTACGACGTCGGCATCCGCTCCGAGCCGCAGGGGCGGACCGGCTTCGCCCACCTCTTCGAGCACCTGATGTTCCAGGGCTCGGAGAACCTGGAGAAACTGGCCCACTTCCGGCACGTGCAGGGTGCCGGCGGCACCTTCAACGGCTCCACCCACCTGGACTACACCGACTACTACGAGACGCTTCCCGGCAACGCCCTGGAACGGGCGCTGTTCCTGGAGGCCGACCGGATGCGCGGCCCCCGGCTGACCGAGGAGAACCTGCGCAACCAGGTCGACGTGGTCAAGGAGGAGATCCGGGTCAACGTGCTCAACCGGCCGTACGGCGGGTTCCCCTGGCTGACCCTGCCGCCGGTGATGTTCGACACCTTCCCCAACGCGCACGACGGCTACGGCTCCTTCGACGACCTGGAGTCGGCCACCGTCGCCGACGCCGCCGACTTCTTCCGCCGCTACTACGCCAGCGGCAACGCCGTGCTCGCGGTCAGCGGGGACATCGACGTCGCGGAGGCGACCGCCCTGGTCGAACGGCACTTCGGCGACGTGCCGGCCCGGCCCGCCCCGGAGCGCCCCGACTTCACCGAGCCCGACCTGACCGTCGAGCGGCGCACCGCGTACACCGACCAGTTGGCGCCGCTGCCGGCGGTGGCCTCGGCGTGGCGGGTGCCCGACCCGGTCGGCGACTTCGCCGGCTACCTGCCCTACGTGGTGCTCGCCGAGGTGCTCACGGACGGGGACGCGTCCCGGCTGGTGGAGCGGATGGTGCAGCGGGACCGCAGCGTCACCGGCCTCGGCGGCTACCTCGGGTTCATGGGTGACCCGTTCGACGTCCGAGACCCCACCGCGTTGCTGCTCCAGGCGCACCTGCCGCCCGGCGGCGACGTCGACAAGGCGCTGCGCACCATCGACGAGGAGTTGGACCGGCTGGCCACCGACGGATTGACCGACGGCGAACTGGCCCGCACCCAGGCACGGATGGCCACCCACCTGCTGCGGGACACCGACGCGGTGCTCGGCCGGGCGCTGCGGATGGCGGTGCTGGAGCAGCAGCGCGGCGAGCCGGGCCTGCTCAACGACCTGCCCCGGCTGGTCGGCGAGGTCACCGAGGACCAGGTCCGCGCTGCCGCCGCCACCCTGCGCCCGGAACGCCGCGCCTCCATCGAGGTCATCCCCGGAGGTGCCCGATGAGCGCGAGGAGCGAGCCGGGTTTGCGAGCCCCGCAGTCGCGAACGAAGGGAACACCGTGACCACCGCCAACCGGGCGCTTCCGCCGCTGGGGCCGAACCGGCGGCTGAAGCTGCCCCGGCAGGCCGAGCGGCGGCTCCCCAACGGGCTCACCGTGATCGCGGTACGCCGGCCCGCCGTACCCCTGGTCGAGCTGCGGCTGTGGATGCCGTTCGGCCGGACCCACCTGGCCCGGGGCGCGATGCTCGCCGAGACGGTGCTGGCCGGCACCGGCACCCGTACCGCCACCGAGATCGCCGCCGAGTTGCAGAAGGTCGGCGGCGGGCTCTCGGCCGGGGCGGACCCGGACCGGCTGATGCTCTCCGGCGCGGGCCTGGTCACCGGGCTGGACCGGATGCTGGAGATCCTGGCCGACGTGTTGACCGACGCCAGCTACCCGGCCGACTGGGTGCAGACCGAGCGGGACCGGCTGGTGGACCGGATCCAGGTGGCGCTGAGCCAGCCCGCCCACCTGGCCCGGACGGCGCTGCTGCGGCGGATGTACGGCCGGCACCCGTACGCGGTGCAGACCCCGGAGCCGGACCAGGTCCGCGCGGTCCGGCCGGCGGCGCTGCGCCGGTTGCACGCCGAGCGGGTGCATCCGGCCGAGGCGGTGCTGGTGCTGGTCGGCGACGTCCAGCCGGAACGCGCGCTGGATGCGGCGGAGAAGGCGCTGGGCGGTTGGACGGGGGACAGCAGGGGCGCCACGTTGCCGCCCGCGCCGCCGCTGGAACCCGGTCCGCTGCTGCTGGTGGACCGGCCGGGTTCGGTGCAGTCGTCGCTGCGGATCGCGTTGCCGGCGGTGCCCCGGACCCATCCGGACCACGCCGCGCTGCAACTGGCGAACCTGATCTTCGGCGGGTACTTCTCGTCCCGCTGGACGGAGAACATCCGGGAGGACAAGGGCTACACCTACGGCCCGCACTCGTCGGTCGAGCACTCGGTGGCCGGTTCGGTGCTGGTCGCCGGGGCCGAGGTGGCCACCGAGGTAACCGGGCCGGCCCTGCTGGAGACCACGTACGAGCTGGGCCGGCTGGCGTCGTTGCCGCCGGGGGCGGACGAGTTGGAGCAGGCCCGCCAGTACGCCCTGGGCACGCTCCAGCTCGGCATCTCCACCCAGGCCGGGCTGGCCGCCCTGACCAGCGCGTATGCGGGCAGCGGGCTGCGGCTGGACTTCCTCGCCGAGCACTCCGCCCGGCTGGCGAAGGTCACCGTCGACGACGTCGCCGAGGTGGGTGCCCGTTACCTCGCCCCGGCGGGGGCGGTGGTGGTGGTGCTCGGTGACGCCGAACGGATCGCCGGTCCGCTGGCCGCCCTCACCCCGGTCCGGACGGAGCCGGCGTGAGTGGGGAGACCGCGCCGCCGCTGGCCCGGTCCACCCTGGACCGGGCGGCGCACCGGCGTACCGACCCGCAGTGGCTGGCGCAGGCGTGGCGGCGGGCCCGGGTGCTGGTGCTGGACTCGACCCGGGACGGGCGGGCCCTGGTCCGTGCCGACGCGAACCCGCCGGTGCTGGTGCTGCGGGACGCCGCCGAGGTCGGCCCGCCGGGGCAGGCGTACCCGCTCTTTCTCGGGGTGGAGCCGGACGGGGTGCCGGTCTTCGCGGTGGACGCCCCGCTGCCGGAGCTGCCGGGTACCCGGGAGGCCAACCTGCGGGAGATCGGCCACCTGCTCGACGACCGGGACGCGGGGATCTTCACCACCGCGCTCGCCCTGGTCAACTGGCACCTGGGGCACGGCTGGTCACCCCGGTCGGGGCAGCGGACCGAGGTCGCCGAGGGCGGCTGGACCCGGGTGGGCACGGACGGTGACCGGATGTGGCCGCGTACCGATCCGGCGATGATCGTCCTGGTGCACGACGGGGTGGACGGCCCGGACGGGCGTTGCCTGCTCGGCAACAACGCCGCCTGGCCACGGACCCCGGGGCAGCGGCGGTTCTCCTGCCTCGCCGGGTACGTCGAGCCGGGCGAGTCCGCCGAGGCGGCCGTGCTGCGCGAGGTCCGCGAGGAGGTCGGCGTCGGGGTCGAGCGGATCACGTACGCGGGCAGCCAGGCCTGGCCGTTCCCCGGCTCGCTGATGCTGGGCTACCTGGCCGAGGCGGACCCGGGGGAGCCGGTGCGGGTCGACCCGACGGAGATCGCGTACGCCCGCTGGTTCACCAGGCGGGACATCGGCGCGGTGCTGGCCGGTCGGGCGGTGGACGCCGGGGACGGCGACCGGGTGATCCTGCCGCCGCCGTCGTCGATCGCGTTGTTCCTGATCCACCGCTGGCTCGACGGCCACTGCTGACCGGTCCCGGCCCCGGGCCGTCGTTGCCGCGACGGGCCCCGGACCGGGATCGCGGGCCGTCGTGGCCGGGCGGGGAGTCGACCCGGCGGGGCCGGACCGGCCACGACGGACGGCGGGTCAGCCGGGCGGGTTGCGGTGCCGTCGGCCGGGTTCGCCGAGTGGCAGCACCTTGACCCGCTGCCGGCCGGCGCGGACGGCGCCCACGGTGGACAGGGCCCGGGCCAGCAGCAGGGCGGCGTCCCGGTCCTCGGCGTGCACGGTCTGGCGGCGCAGTTCGGGGGTGGTGGTCTCGTTGCGTAGGCAACCTCCGCCGGCCCAGGTGGCGGCGAGGTCGATGTCGGCGGCGGTGCGGATGTCGGTGCGGACGATCAGGTAACGCATGGTGGTCTCCGGACGGAGCGCGGGTGGCCGGCTACGTTGTGGAACTTCCACGTCACTGGATCGTCATGTTACGCCCGCCGGTGCTCCCGGCAAGGGAATCGCCGGCCTTCGACCGGGTCCTGTCCGATCATCCGATGCCTGCTCAGGCAGGCCGCCGCGCCGAGTCGACGGGTGTGGCGGCGCGACGACGCGGGGCCGCCGGCAGCCTGCCGACGACCCCGCTGCGGTGACCGGATCAGTCGAGGGTGAACTCGCCGTCCCTGGTGCCCCGGAGGAAGCCGAGCCAGCCGGCGCGCGGGAACAGCAGCACCGGGCCGTCCGGGTCCTTGCTGTCCCGCAGCGCCACCTCGGTCGTCGCGGTGCGCAGCCGGGCGACCTCCACGCAGTTGGAGGTCTGGCTTCGGCTGCTCTTGTGCCAGCGCAGGTCGGCGGGCACGGTCTGGATCTCGTTCATGGCTCTGCTCCTGGTTCCTGGAACTGCTTCGACGAAACGAGCGGCGGTCGCCCGGCCCCGACGGGTCGGTGTGTCACCGCTCCGTCAGGCGCCCAGGTTGTCGGCGGCGTTGGGCCGGCGCTGCTGTCGGACCCGGGGCCGCCGAGGACGAGGCCGCCGTGTCGGTCAGCCGTCCCGTCGCCGCGAAGAGCCAGGTAAGGGTGTCCGATGCGGAGAGCGCCGCCGAGCATAGCCACTCAAACGTCACTTTATAGCGATTTACCGTAGATGCCTCGGTCGACATGACGTCGATGAAGCCTCCTTCGATCGCCAGCGTCTCCGGGTCCTGCGAATCGGTGAACCGGTAGAGCGAGAAGGCCGTCGGCGGCAGGTAGAACTCGCCGATCCGGGTGTCGCGCAGCAGCAGGTGCAGCGTCACGTTCGGCAGCATGGCCAGCTCGCAGAGGTGGGCGAGCTGGTCGCGCAGCACGTCCGGCGGGCAGGCCCGGCGGCCCAGCGCCGCCTCCTCCAGCACCGCCGTGTAGCGGGGACCGTCCGGGCGGTCCAGCAGGGATTGCCGGCCCAACCGTGCCTTGACCTCGGTCTCCGGGTCGTCCCCGGCGGACGGGTCGGCCGACGCGGCGGCGGCGTTGGCCGAGACGATCCGCAGCCGGGCGTACCCCTCGGTCTGCAACAGCCCCGGCACCAGGACCGGGTTGTACTCGCGGATCTGGGCGCAGCCCGCCTCCAGCTCGGCCCAGCCGAGCTGTTGCTGGGTCATCACCGGGTACGACCTGCGCCAGGCGCGCATGTCGCCGGCCTCCTCGGTGATGACCAGCAGCTCCTCCCGCAGGGCGGGGGCGGCCCGGTAGAGGTCGAGCAGGACGGCCACGTCCTCCGGGTCGGGCCGGCTGCGGCCGTTCTCCAGCCGGGACAACTTCGACGCCGACGCCCAGCCGATGCGTTCGATCACCTGGTCGCCGGTGAGTCCCGCCGCCTCGCGCAGGCGACGCAGGTCAGTGCCGAGCCTGCGACGACGCAGGATCGGGCTCGGTACGGCAGGAGGCACGGTGTCCTCGATTCCGTAGACCGCCACGAGACGCGACGGTAACTGTATGAAACTCGACCCCCACGGTCAGTATGGACGGCGCGACCGGCGTCGGAGGTCCCGGCGAGGGCGTGTCTTGCGACAGAAAGACGACTGTGGAACGTGTCAGCCGGCCCGGGACGACGCCGTCCCCACCGGCGGCAGTTTCCCCGTACGCGTCCAGCCGGACGCCACCCCCGCCGGAGGGAACCCATGCGCACCGTCCTGCGCCGCCCCGACTTCCGTCTGCTCTTCGTCGCGCTGCTGGCCAGCATGGCGGCCGAGTCGATGCTGCTGCTCGCCCTGGCCATCTGGGTCAAGGACCTGACCGGCTCCGACGGGCTGGCCGGCGCGACCATCTTCGCGATCATCGCGCCGATGATGTTGGCCCCGCTGATCGGCTGGGTGGTCGACCGTTACCGCCGCCGGCCGTTCTTCGTGGTCGCGAACCTGGGCACGGCCCTGCTGCTCAGCCCGCTGTTCGCGGTCCGCGACCGGGCCGACGTGTGGATCATCTACGTGGTGGCCGCCTGCTACGGGTTGTCCTACCTGACCCTGCACGCGACCCTGAGCGGCCTGCTGCGCCAGCTCGTGCCGAGCGAGCTGCTGGCCGACGCGAACGGGGCGTTGCAGACCGTGCGGCAGGGCCTGCGCCTCGGTGGGCCGTTGGCCGGCGCGGCCCTCTACGCCACGGTCGGCGGCTGGCTGCTGACCAGCCTGGCGATGACCGGGTTCGTGGTCGCCGCCGCCGTGGTGGGACTGCTCCGGGTGAGCGAGCACCCGCCGGCCGCCGCCGCCCTGCGCTGGCCGGCCGAGCTGGGGGCGGGGCTGCGCCACCTGACCCACGAGGCCGCCCTGCGCCGGGCCCTGCTCGGCTACGGGCTGGGCTCGCTCGTGATGGGCTTCACCGAATCACTGATCTTCGCGTACGTCGACCAGGGGTTGCGCCGTGACGCCGCCTTCGTCGGGGTGCTGATCGCCGTGCAGGGGATCGGCGGCCTGGTGGGCGGACTGCTCTCGTCGACGGTGGTGCGCCGGGTCGGCGAACTGGGCGCGCTCGCCGTCGGGGTGACCCTGTTCGGCCCGGCCGCGCTGATCCTGGCCTGGCCGGACCTCCGGCTCGGTGTGCTGGCCCTGCTGCTCGCCGGGCTGTCCCTGCCGCTGACCATGGTGGGGCTGACCACGCTGGTCCAGCGGCGTACCCCGCCGGGGCTGCTCGGTCGGGTCACCGCCGCCTCCGAGGCGCTGGTCAGCGGGCCGCAGGCGGTCTCCATCGGGGCCGGGGCGCTGCTCGTCGGCGTGTTCGACTACCGGCTGCTCTTCGTGCTCGTCGGGGTGGTCACCACAGCCGCCGGCCTGTGGCTCTGGCGGGGACGTCGGCTCACCCCGCCGGTCCCGCCGAAGCCGCCGGTCCCGCCCACGACACCGGCCGTGGCCCGCATCCCGGCCCCCCGCCGTCCGCTACCCGACCCGACCGCCGACCGACTGTCCGGGCGCTGACCCCCCGCGACACGACGCAGCGGCCGGCCCCGGTGGGGGTCGGCCGCTGCGTGAAGCGGGGGCGGGCTCAGCCCGCGAGCGTGGCCAGGTGCTGCTTGACCTGGGTGATGGAGGGGTTGGTCAGGGCGCTGCCGTCGGCGAAGCGCAGCGTCGGCACGGTCTGGTTGCCGCCGTTGACGCCCATCACGAACTCCGCGGCCTTCGGGTCCTGCTCGATGTCGACCACCTCGTACCCGATGCCTTCCCGGTCCAGCTGCGACTTCAGCCGGTGGCAGTAGCCGCACCACGGGGTGGAATACATGGTCAACATCGTCGGATCCTCCAGAGGTCGTCGCGCCCGCCGGGTCAGGCCGGGCTGACCGGTACAACATCAGCCGGAGCTGGAATGATTCCTCGCTGTGGTGGTTCACTCGGCGGCGGAGGCGGTGCTCGCCGGGCTGGATCCGGAGCAGCGGTCGGTGGTGACCGCCCCGGCCGGCCCGGTCTGCGTCCTGGCCGGCGCCGGCACCGGCAAGACCCGGGCGGTGACCTCCCGGATCGCCCACCGGGTGCTGACCGGCGGGATCTCCGGGCGGCACGTGCTCGCGGTCACCTTCACCGCGCGGGCCGCCGCCGAGATGCGGCACCGGCTGGCCCTGATCGGGGTGCCGGGCGTGCAGGCCCGGACGTTCCACGCGGCGGCGCTGCGCCAGGTGCGCTACTTCGCGCCCCGGCTGCTGTCCGGGCGGGCCATGCCGGAGCTGCTGGACAGCAAGGTCCGGGTGGTCACCCTGGCCGCCGCCAAGGTCGGCCTGCGGGCCGACCGGGCCGCCGCCCGGGACCTGGCCGGCGAGATCGAGTGGGCCAAGTCGTCGCTCGTCGAGCCGGGGGAGTACGTGGTCGCCGCGGGCAGGGCGCTGCGCGAGACGCCGTACGAGCCGGCGAAGGTGGCCGAGGTGTTCACCGCGTACGAGCGGCTGAAACGCTCCTCCGGGGTGATCGACTTCGAGGACATGCTGCGTGCCGCGGTGTGGGGCATCGAGGAGCACCCGGACGTCGCCGAGCAGGTACGCGGCCAGTACCGGCACTTCGTCGTCGACGAGTACCAGGATGTCAACCCGCTCCAGCAGCGGCTGCTCGACGCCTGGCTGGGCGGCCGGGACGACGTGACAGTGGTCGGTGACGCCAGCCAGACGATCTACTCGTTCACCGGGGCCACCTCGGCATACCTGATCGACTTCCCGCGCCGGCACCGGGCGGCCACGGTGGTCCGGCTGGTCCGCGACTACCGGTCCACCCCGCAGGTGGTCGGGCTGGCCAACGCGGTGATCGGGCAGGCCCGGGGCACCGAGGCGCGGCTGCGGCTGGAGCTGCACGGCCAGCGCCCGCCCGGCCCCGAACCGGAGCTGCGGATCTTCACCGACGAGCCGGCCGAGGCGACCGCGGTGGCGGCCCGCTGCCGGACGCTGGTCGACGGGGGCACCCCGGCGAAGGAGATCGCCGTGCTGTTCCGCACCAACGCCCAGTCCGAGGCGTACGAGAAGGCGTTGACCGAGGTCGGCGTCCCGTACGTGGTGCAGGGGGCGGAACGGTTCTTCGAGCGCGCCGAGGTCCGCCAGGCGATGGTGGCGCTGCGGGCCGCCACCCGCTCGATCCCGGGCGAGACGCCGCTGCCGATCGCCGTCCGGGAGGCGCTGACCGCCGTCGGTTGGACGCCCGACACCGCCCCGCCCGGTGGCGCCGCCCGGGAACGCTGGGAGGCGCTCGCCGCCCTGGTCCAGCTCGCCGAGGAGTACGCGGCCACCCCCGAGGTGCTGCCGATCGGCGAGGCCGCGACGGTGGAGCGCCCGGCCAGCCTGGCCGACTTCAACGACGAGCTGGCCCGGCGGGCCGCCCAGCAGCACGTGCCGACGGTGGACGGGGTGACCCTGGCCTCCCTGCACTCGGCCAAGGGACTGGAGTGGGACGCGGTCTTCCTGGTCGGTCTCTCCGAGGGCACCCTGCCCACCTCCTACGCCCGCACCCCGGAGCAGGTCGAGGAGGAGCGGCGGCTGCTCTACGTGGGGATCACCCGGGCCCGGCAGTGGCTCTGGCTGTCGTACGCGTCGGCCCGCTCCCCGGGTGGCCGGGCCCGCCGCCCGTCGCGGTTCCTGCCCCAGCTGGACCGCAACGGTGGCGGCGAACGGGCCGGTACTGGCCGGTCGGGCGGTGCGGGCGCGGCGAAGCGGGCGGTCGAGCGGCGGCGGGCCCCGGTGGTCTCCTGCCGGATCTGCGGCGCGACCCTGGTCGCCGGTGCCGACCGCAAGCTGGGCCGCTGCCCCACCTGCCCGTCCGACATCGACGAGCAGCTCTACGAGCGGCTGTGCGACTGGCGGGCCCGGGTGGCCGGGGCGCAGCGGGTCCCGGCCTACGTGGTCTTCACCGACGCCACCCTGGTCGCGTTGGCCGAGCGGCGGCCGGGCCGGGTCGAGGAGCTGATCGCGATCGCCGGCATCGGCCCCCGCAAACTCGGCCTGTACGGCGAGGCGGTGCTGGCGTTGGTGGCCGGCGCGACGGTCGACGAGATCGGCCCGGAAAAAACTCTCGAAATCTCGTCGTAAATTCGTTTGCCCTCGCCCCGTGGCGAGGAATAGCCTCAGGAAGCACCTCGGGAGCAGCGCCATTACGGCTGCTCACGGGGGCTGAGTCCGAATCGGCACGAGGAACGTGAGGGAGGTGGCACCCGTGGAGATCATCACCTATGAGCGTCCGGCGGCGATGTCAGCTGCCTGCGCTCCGCTGTCGGCTGCGTGGGTGGCCCTTGCCGCTCCGCGACCGTCGATCCCGCAGGTGCACCAGGTCTCGGTTCAGGCCGAGCTGAACCTGACTGTTGCACCCACTGCGGGAGTCGAGGGGACCAGTGGCTTCACGGGTCTGGGTATCGATGTCGCCAAGAAGCGCATGGATGTCCGCGGCGTTCCACCTCGAGGTAGACCGGTCTGACACTCAGACCACCGGCTCACCTCGAGGCCGCGGAACCCGCTCACCGGGATCCGCGGCCTCAGTTTTTTGCCCGTCGAAGTACGTCGGAATGCGATCCACGAGATCGAAGTGAGAGAGAGGTGACCGGGAGATGAGTCTGGCGTTGGCCCCCCTCGACGTGAGCGTCGAGCTGGAGGCGAACCTGCCCTGTCGGAAGTTCGACCCCGACCTGTGGTTCTCCGACTCGCCCACCGACCTGGAGCTGGCCAAGTCGCTCTGCGGGGACTGCCCGCTGCGCGTCGAGTGCCTGGCCGGGGCGGTCGAGCGGGCCGAGCCGTGGGGCGTCTGGGGCGGCGAGATCTTCGAGCGTGGCGCGGTCGTCCCGCGTAAGCGGCCCCGGGGCCGTCCGCGTAAGGAGGACCTCGCCCGCGACGCCGCCCTCCGGGTCGAGGCCGAGGCGCGACTGGCGGCCAGTGGTCTGGCCACCTCGCGCAGCGCCGTCCGACTGGCAGCCTGACCTACCCGATCCGTTCCACCCACCGCCGACATCCGTTGGCCCAGAGAAAGTTGACCCCGATGCTGCACCTGCCGAACGGAACCGAGATGCAACTACTCCACGAAGCGTTGTCCCGGGCTCGAATGCGCCGGCCTCAGGCCGGTCGTACCACCACGAGCACTGAGGCGCACCGTTCCGCCCGTACCGTCGCGATGAACAGCCGGAGCCAGTCGGCTCGCGACCTGGGCGTTCTCTGAAACCACCACTGATACGCGGGGGCGGTGACCGGATCACGGTCACCGCCCCCGCGTCGTGTCGGTCGGCCGTCGCCGGTCAGGCGACCGGGGCGAAGCCGGGTAGCCAGCGTTCCAGGATCCCCCGGTAGGGTGCCTTCGCCTCCAACTGGCAGAGCACCCCGATCGAGCCCAGCGTCACCCGGTGGATCAGCAGGTACGACGGCGGCAGGTTGAGCTGCCGGCTGAACTGGAAGGCGGGTGACTTCGGGCTGGCCAGCCGGGTCGCCTCGGCGCGCAACCAGGCCCGGGTGAACCGGAACTCCTCCTGCGCCACCGGGTCCAGCATCGGGCGGATGTAGTCCAGCAGCGCCTGCGCGTCGATCGGCTCGGTCGGGTTGACGAAGCCCTCCTCGCGCAGTCCGGCGACGACCGCGTCGGCGTCGCCGCGCAACGACAGCCCGAGTAGCCGGCCGATCGGCTCCGGGGTGCCCTCGGGCATCCGGGCCACCGCGCCGAAGTCGATCACACCGAGCCGGCCGTCCGGCAGCAACCGGAAGTTGCCCGGGTGCGGGTCGGCGTGCAGCAGCCCGGCCCGGGGCGGGGCGGACAGGTGCAGGGTCGCCATCAACCGGCCGGCCGTGTCGCGCTGCTCCTCGGTGCCCTCCCGGATGATGTCCGCCAGCGGTGTCCCCTCGATCCACTCGGTGACCAGCACCCGGGGCGACGACGAGAGCACCGCCGGGATGAAGATCTCCGGGTCGTCGGCGTACGCGGCGGCGAAGGCGCGCTGCGACTCGGCCTCCAGCTCGTAGTCCAACTCCTCGGTGATCCGTTCCCGCAGCTCGGCCAGGAGCGGCTTGACGTCCAGGCCGGGCTGGATGGCGCGGAACATCCCGCCCAGCCGGGAGAGCTGCTTGAGGTCGGCGAGCAACGCGTCCCCCGCACCCGGGTACTGGATCTTGACGGCGGCGGACCGGGAGACCCCGGTCTCCGGGTCCCGCCACACCGCCCGGTGCACCTGGCCGATGCTGGCCGCCGCAGCCGGGGCGTCGTCGAACTCGACGAACCGGTCCCGCCAGTCCGGCCCGAGCTGCTCCGCGAGCACCTTGTGCACGCTCGCCACCGGCAACGGCGGGGCGGCCTCCTGGAGCTTGGTCAACGCCTGCCGGTAGGGGGCGGCGATCTCGTCAGGCAACGCCGCCTCGAACACCGACAGCGCCTGGCCGAACTTCATCGCCCCGCCCTTGAGCTGCCCGAGGACGCTGAACAACTGCTCGGCGGTGCGTTGTTGGATCTCGGCGGAGATGACGTCGGAGGCGATGCCGGTGACGCGCTTGCCCATCCCGAGGACGGTCCGACCGGCGAAGCCGAGCGGCAGAGCGGCGAGCTTGGCGGTCCGGGACACGGCGCGGCGCGGGATGTCGGTCACCTGGCCATTGTTACCGACTTCATGGCCCCGCTGCTGCGCTGAAGCCGGGCTGGGTGGCCCCGTCCCCCGTTCCGTGTTCCCGCGACGCCCGTCCGTCATCCCCGCGACGCCCGTTTGCTGCCCCTCCGCTGCCCCCGGACGGGCCGGCCGACCGGGTTCGTCCCGGCCTGGTTGTGGCTGCGGCCTGTCGGGTGGCGGCCCGGGTCAGCGGCCCGAGCAGGAGCAGCCGGGGTGCGGGGCCCAGGCCCGACGGCGTAACCGGCCGCCCGGCCCGACCTCCACCGTGCAGCCCACCGTCTCCGGGGTGCCGCCGTCGAGCTGGGCCAGCACCTCGGCGACCGCGTAACCGGCGGCGGTGAGCAGGGTGGCGGTGCCACAGGAGTGGTCGACCGGGCCGGTGGCGAGTTGGGCGGCCAGGCCGGGCCAGCCCGGGTCACGGTCGGTGCGGTGCAGCTCCAGGCAGTGCAGGCAGGGGCCCACCGGCGGCCGGACCAGGGGGCCGACCACCGGCATCCCCTCCCGCAGGGTGAGCAGCAGGTGGGGCTGGCGACGCCCGGCGAACCCGGTGGCGAGCAGGTCCGCCGGACGGTCCGTACCGAGCTGCACCACCAACTCGACCCGGTGGCGGCCGGCCGGGCGGGTGCGGGTGCCCGGGGCGGCGCGGTCGATGGCGGCCCGGACCGCGTCGGCCAGCGGCCGCCCGACGTCGGCGGCGGCCAGCCCGGTGCCCACCAGGTCACCCGGCTGCACCGGGCCGGTCAGTCCGACCGCCACCTGCCCGACGCCGGCCTGCGCCAGGGCCACGGCGACGGGCGCACCGAGCCGACCCGACCCGGCCACCGCCACCCGGGCGACCCGGCGGCGACGCAGCACCTGGGCCGGGGTGCCGGGCAGGGTGGGCCCGGCCAGGGCGAGCGCCCCGGTCTCCGCGGCCAGCCGGGTCCGGTCGGGGCCGGTCAGGTCACGGGGGAGCAGGGTGTGCGCCGGTACGACCAGCCCGGCGGCGTGCAGGGTGTCGATCAACCCCCGGGCCTGGCCCGGATCGACCCGGGCACTTGCCGCGTCGGCCAGCACATCGCGTTCACTGCGGGTGCCGTCGAGCAGGTCGAGCAGCCGGGTGACCCGCGAGTCGGCCACCTCCAGCAGGACGGCCCGGCCGGGCGTCAGCCCCAGTTGCAGGGTGTGCCGGTCCCGCCAGAGCCGGGTCAGGCCCGGTAGCAGGGCGGGACGCAGCAGCGCGGTACGGGAGGGCGCGGTACGGGGCGGGCTCATGATGACGAATCGTGACCGAGTCCCTGCGGTGCGTCGATCGTTGTCCACAGGTGTGCAGCGCCAGATCCAGCGTTGTCCACAGGATTCGGCGAGTTATCCACAGATCACCGGGAGTCATGTCGGGTAGCCGACACGGCTGCCACCGGGTTGGCGGACGACGGAACGCCGCCGCGGGCAGGCCGATGGGATGCTGCGGACCGGTTCGGGTCGGAGTCGCGGTTCGGGTCGGAGTCGCGGTTCGGGTCGGAGTCGCGGTTCGGGTCGGAGTCGCGGTTCGGGTCGGAGTCGCGGGAGGGGCGGCCCGATGGGCCGCCCCTCCCGCGTCGTACCCGGACTGGTCAGACCTTGGCCTTGCCCAGGATGCGGTTCACTGTTGTGCCGCACACCGGACACTTGCCCTTGGCCATGTTCATCCCGGTCTTCGAAACCTCGACGTGCCCCTCGAAGTCCCGCTTCTCCTTGCACTTCACGCAGTAACCGTTGTAGGTCTGGGCCTGGTCGGCCACGGTAGCCTCCTCGTCTCGTCCGCCGGGCACGTCGGTCCGGCGGTGCTCCCGGCGGCGGGCCGTGGGGGCGCCGGCGCCGGGTCCTTCTCCGCGGCCACCCACGTGACCGCCGGTTGGCGGACCCTACCCAGGTCTGGGCGGTTCCATGTCAGCGGTGCATCGACACTGTGAGCAAGTCGACGTCGAGAGTGTGCATCCCGAAATAGGCGGGATAAGTGAGTTTGCCGGGGACACGCCGTGTGGAGCCCTCTGGGAGGTCCCCCGGACGGGGGTGCGGCGGCGTGGTCGAGGCCGATCACCTACGGTGGAGATCGCGCCCGAGGGTGGCCGCCGACGTCGCCACGAAGGGTGACGGGGGTTCAGGCTCATGGTCACCACCAGTTTTTTTCGGACTCCTTACTACTAACCACCATTTTCCGGGCGCGTGTCGGGGTGTTGACCCTTGCGGACCCCTGGTCAGTACGCATTAGCTTTCCATCGTGGCAGGAAACCACGGCTGCGCGGCCCACTGATGGCGGCCGCGCGGAAGCCAGTCGTCGAGGTACGGCGCAGTCAGCGCCGGCGACGCACGGTGTCCGCCTACCGGGACGGCGAGCGGGTCGTGGTGCTCATCCCGGACCAGTTCTCCCGGGCCGAGGAGAGCGAGTGGGTCGACCGGATGCTCGCCCGGCTCGCCGCCCGGGAGGGTCGGCTGGCCCGCAACGACACCGAACTGCTCGACCGGGCCCTGCGCCTGATCAACCTGTACCTGGCCGACCAGGGCGGCGACGCCCTGCCGGCCAGCGTCCGCTGGGTCACCAACCAGAACGGCCGGTGGGGTTCCTGCACCCCCGCCGACCGGACCATCCGGATCTCGCACCGGCTCCAGGAGATGCCCGACTGGGTGCTCGACTACGTGCTGCTGCACGAGTTGGCGCACCTCATCGTGCCGAGCCACAACGCCCGCTTCTGGGCCCTGGTCGGCCGGTACGCCAAGACCGAACGGGCCCGGGGCTACCTGGAGGGGGTCGCCGCCGCCTCCGCCGTGCCGATCGCCGGTTGACCGCCACCCCCGTCGACCGTCCTGCCCTGGGATGATCAACTCATCGGGGCGCAGGTAGCGGTGTCCGGGCGGCGTCGAGGGCGCTACTTCGGCCCACAGGAGTCGATCACCCGTACCGCGCCGACTAGGGTCGGGGGATGGTCCGACGGGTGGTGGTGGCGTTGCTCGGTCCGGTGGTCTGGTCGCCACCCGGGGTGGAACCGACGCGCTGGCGCACCGCCCTGGCCGAGGACGTGGTGGACCTGTTCGCCACCCTCGCCGAGGTGGAGTCCGCGCTCGCGGTGACCCCGGCCGACCGCTGGCTGGCCGACGCGGTGCGCTGGCCCGACACCCCCGTGTACGAGGTGCCCGAGCCGACCGTCGCCGCCGTGCTGGCCGCCCTCGACGGGTACGACCAGGCCGCCGTGGTGGCTGCCGACGCCCCCGACCTGCCGGGGCTCGTCCTGGGCAAGCTGCTGCGACCGTTGACCAGTCGACCCGTCGCGGTCGCCCCCGTCGAGGGCGGTCCGGGGCTGCTCGGGGTGGCGTCCCGGCTGCCCGTACCCGAATGGCTGCCGGCGCTGGACCTGGACGTGGCCGGGCCGGCGGACCTGCGGCGCGCGGCCCCCGCCCCGGCCGACGTGGCGGTCACCCCCGGCTGGCACCGGCTGCGCGGCCCGGCCGACCTGGCCGCCCTCGACCCGGCCGTCGAGGGTTGGGAGGCGACCCGCGCCCTGCTCTCCGGCCACCGCACCTGACCGGCCACGGCACCTGGCCCGACCCGTGCACCTGACCGGTCACCGCACCTGGCCCGACCCGCCCTGACCGGTCACCGCACGTGACCCGACCAGCGCACCTGGCCCGACCAGCGCAGCCGGCCGACCGACGGCGACCGGCCGGGCCCGCCCGGGAGTCGGGCGGTCCGGCCGGTGTCGCGGCTGGTCGGGACCGGTCAGGGGCGGTCGGTGTCGCCCGGGGTGTCGTCGGGACGGGGACGGCTGCCCGGCGCCTGCTCCTCGGGGCCGCCCGGTGCGGTGAAGTCGAAGGTGGCCAGCTCGTCGTCGAGGTCCGTCGAGGTGGTCGCGAACGCCACCGGGTCGGCGAAGTCGGCGTCCGAGGGGAGCAGGTCGGGGTGGCCCCAGACCGCGTCCCGCCCGGCGATGCCCCGGTGCTCGGTCAGCGCCGCCCAGAGCGCCGACGCCTCCCGCAGCCGACGTGGGCGCAGCTCCAGACCGACCAGCGCGGCGAAGGTCTGCTCGGCCGGCCCGCCGGCCGCCCGGCGGCGACGGAACGCCTCGCCGAGGCGGACCACGTTGGGCAGCCGGTCGGCCGCCGCGCTGTCCACCACGTGGCAGACCCAGCCCTCGACCAGCGCGAGCACCGTCTCCAGCCGGGCCAGCGACGCCTTCTGCGCGGGGGTGTCCTCCGGGGTGAAGATCCCTTCCAGGGCGATCGCCTGCATCGACTCCGGGTCGGTCGGGTCGACCCGGCCCATCGCCTCCTCGATCGCCTCCCGGTTGACCCGGATGCCTGACGCGTAGTTCTCGACCGCGGTCAGCACGTGCCCGCGCAGCCACGGGACGTGCTCGAAGAGCCGCTGGTGGGCCGCCTCGCGCAGGGCGACGTAGAGGCGTACCTCGTCCTCCGGCAGCTCCAGGCCCTCGCCGTACACCCGGATGTTGGCCGGGATCAGCGCGGCGGTGCCGGCCGGGCCGAGCGGCAGGCCGATGTCACCGGCGGAGAGCACCTCGGCGGCGAGCTGCCCGAGGGCCTGCCCGAGCTGACCGCCGAAGAGCGCCCCGCCCAGGGTGGCGACCATCGACTGCATCGGGCCGAGCTGGGCGCGGGCCTCCGGCGGGACCAGGTCGCCCATCGCGCCGACCATCCGGCTGGCGACCGGGTCGCAGAGCTTGCGCCAGACGTCGAGCGTCTTGTAGATCCACTCGTTGCGGTTCCAGGCCAGGGAGACGCGGATGCCCGTCGGCCAGGCCGAGGCCGGCTCCAGCCAGAGGTCGGCCAGGCGCAGCGCCTCCTCCACCGCGTGCCGTTCGTAGGGGGAGGCCATCGGGTCACCCGTGGCCGCGAGCTGGCTGGCGGCCACCTGGCGGGCCAGGTCCCAGTTGACCGGCCCGCTGCCCGGCGCGGAGAGCAGGTGCTGCAACTGTGACATGAACTGCTGCATCTGCGCGGGATCGTTGGGGTCTGGTGGTTGCCCACCCGGGAGCGCGAAACCGAACGGAATATCAGGCACGACGTCTACGGTACGCGCGCCGCGCCCCTGGTAGCCGCCGTCGGCGTTGCGCTGAGGGCGAAGTCCGCCGCAGCCCGCCGGACCCGCCACCACCGGTCGGTACGCTCTGCCGCATGAGACGTCGTGGCGTGACCGTCCTCCTCGGTGCTCTGCTCACCACCCTGCTGAGCATCGGCGTGCTCGGCGCGCCCATCCCGTACGTGGTGCTCGGCCCCGGTCCGACGGTGAACACCCTGGGCACCAACGACGGCCGGGAGGTCATCCAGGTCAGCGGCCGGGAGACCTCCACCTCCGTCGGTCAGCTCCGGATGACCACGGTCGGCGTGCAGCCGACGGTGAAGCTGCGCGCCGCGATCGCCGGCTGGCTGTCCAAGGACGAGGCGGTGGTCCCCCGGGAACTGGTCTACCCGCCGGGCGAGTCGCAGGAGGAGGTCGAGAAGCGCAACGCGGAGGACTTCCAGAACTCGCAGAGCAGCGCCGAGACCGCGGCGCTGGTCAAGCTCGGCTACCCGGTCGAGGTGGTGGCGAAGGAGGTCGCCGCGGACGGTCCGGCGGCCGGTGCGCTCAAGGCCGGCGACGTGGTCACCACCGTCGACGGCGCGAAGGTCACCTCGGCGTCCCGGCTGGTCGAGCTGGTCCGGGGCAAGCCCGCCGGCACCGCGCTGACCATCGGGTACGTCCGCGACGGCGCAGCCGGCACCGCCACCGTCACCAGCCGGGAGTCCGACGGCCGCCCGCGCATCGGCGTGGTCCCCGACCAGCGGCAGCCGCACCCGTTCACCCTGAAGATCGACCTGAAGGACATCGGCGGCCCGAGCGCCGGGCTGATGTTCGCCCTCGGCATCATCGACAAGCTCAAGCCGGAGGACCTGACCGGCGGGAAGATCATCGCCGGCACCGGCACCATCGACGACGAGGGTCGGGTCGGTCCGATCGGCGGCATCGCCCAGAAGCTGGTCGGGGCGAAGAAGGCCGGGGCCAAGGTGTTCCTGGTCCCCGCCGACAACTGCGCCGAGGCGGTCCGCAACCCGCAGCCCGGTCTGCCCATGCTGAAGGTCGGCTCGCTGGACGAGGCATTGACCGCGTTGGACACGTTGCGCGCCGGTGGGGAACCGACCCGCTGCTGAGGGCGGGGCCACGCCGGAACACCGGCGGCGACCCGGGCACGACCTGACCCGACACGTTCAGGAACACCCCGTACTCTGGGTGCCTGTCCGGAGCCGATCACATCGAGCGTGCGGAGCCAAACAGTGGCCATGCGTAGCAGCCCCCTGCCGAGGATGAGTCGGCGCGGACGCGTCACCATCGGGGTCCTGGTCGGGGTGTTCCTCCTGTTCACCCTGCTGGGCTGGGGGGTGCAGGCGTGGACGGACTGGCTGTGGTTCGACGAGGTCCGCTACACCCAGGTGTTCACCGGCGTGCTGCTCACCCGGCTGCTGCTCTTCCTCGCCGTCGGGCTCGGCCTGGCCGCGTTCGTGGGCGGGAACCTGTGGCTTGCGTACCGGCTGCGGCCGAAGCTGCGCCCGCACTCGCTGGAGCAGGCCACCCTGGAGCGGTACCGGATGCTGCTCACCCCGCGCATCGGCACCTGGATCAGCCTGACCGCCGTGGTGCTCGGCCTGTTCGCCGGGCTCTCCGCGCAGGGTCGCTGGTCGCAGTGGCTGCTGTTCCGCAACGGCGGTGACTTCGGCGTCAAGGACCCGGAGTTCGGCATCGACGTCGGCTTCTACGTCTTCCAGTTGCCGTTCTGGCGCTACCTGCTCGGGGTCGGCTTCACCGCCGTGGTGCTGGCCCTGATCGGTGCGCTGGCCGTGCACTACATCTTCGGCGGGGTGCGCCTGCAGGGCGTCGGTGACCGGATGACAGGCGCCGCGCGGGCCCACCTGAGCACGCTGGTCGCGGTCTTCGTCCTGCTCAAGGCCGTCGCGTACGTGCTGGACCGGCGGGCCATGCTGCTGGAGTACAACGAGGGCGCCAAGCTGTACGGCGCCGGCTACGCCGACGTCAACGCGCTGCTGCCGGCCAAGGAGATCCTGGCGTACATCTCGGTGGTGGTGGCCATCGCCATCATCGTGTTCTCCAACGCGGTGATGCGGAACCTGGTCTGGCCGGGCATCTCGCTGGCCCTGCTCGGCGTCTCCGCCGTCGCGATCGGCGGCATCTACCCCTGGGCGGTGCAGACCTTCGAGGTCAAGCCGAGCGCCCGGGACAAGGAGGCCCCGTACATCCAGCGCAGCATCGACGCCACCCGCGCCGCGTTCGACATATCCGAGGTGCAGACCGAGGGGTACGCGGCGAGCAACCTGGTGCCCCCGGCCAGCCTGGCCACCGACACCTCGGTGGTGCCGAACGTCCGGCTGCTCGACCCGCAGCTCGTCTCCGAGACGTACACCCAGCTCCAACAGGTCCGGGGGTTCTACGATTTCGGCCCCAAGCTGGACATCGACCGCTACTCGGTGGAGAACAAGACCTCCGACTACGTGGTCGGGGTCCGGGAGATCAACTACGGCGAGCTGACCGACCAGCAGAACAACTGGATCAACCGGCACACCGTCTACACCCACGGTTACGGGCTGGTCGCGGCCCCGGCCAACCAGGTGGTCTGCGGTGGGCAGCCGTACTTCGTCTCCGGCTTCCTCGGCGAGAAGGCGCAGGAGGCGTGCTCCTCGCAGGCCGAGCAGATCCCGGCCAGCCAGCCGCGGATCTACTACGGCGAGCGGATGCAGCCCGACGACTACGCCATCGTCGGCCAGACCAGCGCGGACAAGGACGTCGAGTTCGACCGGCCCACCCCGACCACCGGCGGCGAGCAGTACTACACCTACACCGGTGAGGGCGGCGTCGAGATCGGCTCGTTCACCAGGCGGCTGCTCTACTCGATCAAGGAGCAGGAGACGAACTTCCTGCTCTCCGAGGCGGTCAACGACAACTCGAAGCTGCTGTACGTGCGTAACCCCCGGGACCGGGTGGAGAAGGTCGCGCCGTTCCTCACCCTCGACGGCGACCCGTACCCGGCGGTGGTGGGCGGCAAGATCCAGTGGATCATCGACGGCTACACCACGGCCGCGACCTACCCGTACGCCGAGCGGATCAACCTCCAGCAGGAGACCACCGACGAGCTGACCAACCGGGGCACGTTCCAGCTCGCCCGGGAGAACGTCAACTACATGCGCAACTCGGTGAAGGCCACCGTCGACGCGTACGACGGCACGGTCCGGCTCTACGAGTTCGACGACGCCGACCCGGTGCTCAAGGCGTGGAACAAGGCGTTCGGCGGGGACCTGGTGCTGCCCAAGAGCGCCATCCCGGCCGACCTGGCCGCCCACTTCCGCTACCCGGCCGACATGTTCAAGGTGCAGCGCAACCTGCTCACCAAGTTCCACGTCACCAACCCCGGCGACTTCTACTCAGGCCAGGACTTCTGGCAGGTACCGAACGTGCCGGACGCGCCGGACAGCGGGCAGAAGCAGCCGCCGTACTACCTGTTCACCCAGTTCCCCAACCAGGACGCCCCCCGGTTCCAGCTCACCTCGGCGGTCACCCCGAACGGCAGGCAGAACCTCGCCGCGCTGATCTCCGGGTCGTACGTCGACGGGCGGCCGAAACTGGAGGTGCTGGAGCTACCCGACCAGACCCGGATCTCCGGCCCGGTGCAGGTGCACCAGCAGATGACCAACAACGCGACCATCCGGACCGAGCTGAACCTGCTCTCCTCCAACCAGGCCCAGGTGCAGTACGGCAACCTGCTCTCCCTACCGTTCGGCAACGGGATGCTCTACGTAGAGCCGGTCTACGTCAAGAGCAACCAGCAGGACGCGTACCCGCTGTTGCAGAAGGTGCTCCTGTCCTACGGCGACGGCGGCTCGTACGTGGTGCTGGCCAACAACGTCAGCGACGGCATCAAGCAGCTCGTCGAGCAGGGCAAACGGGCCGGCCAGGGAACCACTGCGCCACCGGGTGGCGAGACCCCGCCGCCCTCGGGCGGCACCCCGCCGTCGCCCTCGCCCACGGCCTCGCCCGGGGCGAGCAGCCCACCGCCCAGCGCCGACCTGGCCGCCGCCGCTCAGCGGGTCCAGACGGCCATCGCCGAGGTCAAGGCCGCGCAGGCGTCCGGCGACTTCGAGCGGTACGGCCGCGCGCTGAAGGCACTGGACGAGGCGATCACCGCCTTCCAGCAGGCCCAGCAGGGCAACCCGGCGGGCACGCCCAGCGGTAACCCGCCCGCCACGCCGTCGCCGTCCGGCGGCGGCTGACCGGACCGCCCGCGTCGACGGGGCCCACGATCCGCCACCGGGATCGTGGGTCCCGTCGCTTTTCCGACCAGTCGTCCCGCAACCTGACGATGCCGCTGACCGTCTCCAGTGCAGATGGCCGGGACGGGGGGACGTGGTGCGGGCATGAGGGACGAACGTAGTTTCGACGAGTTCTACCGGAGCACCTCGGCGCGGACCCTGCGCTACGGCCACGCGGTGGCGGGCGACCACGGCGAGGCACAGGACCTCGTCCAGGAGGCGTACGCCCGCGCCTGGCGGCAGTGGGGTCGGCTGGCGCAGCACCCCGCGCCGGAGGCGTGGCTGCGGCTGGTGGTCAGCCGACTGGCCGCCGACCGGTTCCGCCGGTTACGGAGCTGGCGGACGGCGATCAGCCGTACCGGTCCGCCGGAGGACGTGCGGCCACCCGGTGAGGACACCGTGCTGCTGGTGGCCGCGCTGCGGCAGCTCCCCGCCAACCAGCGTCAGGCGCTGGCCCTGCACTACCTGTTCGACATGCCGGTGGACGAGATCGCCCGGGAGGCCCGGGTGCCCAGCGGCACCGTGAAGTCGTGGCTGTCCCGGGGGCGGTCCCGGCTGGCCGAGCTGCTCCCCGGCGTCTCGGCGAAGGAGTTGGAGGTCAACGATGTCGCGTGAGCTGCACCGTTTCTACCGGTCGTTGGCGCAGGACACCGACCCCGGCGGCCTGGTTCCGCCCGACCTGGTCCGGCGGTACGCCGACCGGCGGGCCCGGCTACGGGCGGCGGCGGGGGTGCTGGTCGTGGCGGCCCTGGTGGGCGGGACGGCGGCCGGCACCCGGTTCGTGCTCACCGCCGCGCCCGGTACGCCGGCCGGGCCGCCCGCGATCTCCCCACCGGGGACCGCCGTCTCGGTGCCCGCCCCGGCGGTGTCGCCGGCGGCGACGGTGACCTCCGCCCCGGCCGCGTCCGCGCTCACCGGTTCCGCCGGCCGGTCGTCGGCCGGCCCGGCAAGCCCGGCCGTCACGTCGCCGTCCGACCGACCGCCGACCGCGATCCCCGACGCGGCGTTCTTCACCCTCGCTGCGGCCAACGAGACAGGTGTGCGGCCGACGTTCACCCCCGGCCCGGTGCTGCCGCAGCTCTGCGGCGCGCACCCCGGCGACTCCGGGGTCGTCCAGAGCCGGGGCCGCGTCCTGGCCTTCCGCTACGCCGACACCCCCAAGGGGTACGTCCCGGACGGCAGCTACCGGCACACCATCACCCTCTACCGAACCGGTCGCGCCGGGGACGCGCTCGGAGAGCTGCGGGCGGCGGTGCGGGACTGCCCGATCCAGCAGTCGTCCGACACCCCGGGGGTGACGTCCCGGTACCGGCTGCTCGGCGGGGGCGGTTACGGCGACGAGTCGGTGCTGTTCGAGCTGCGCCGGTCGTACTCGGAAGGGGCGGGTGACCCGGCCGGCGGGGACGAGATCCGGCTGGTCCGGGCGATCCGCCTCGGGGACGTGGTGACCGTGCTCTGGGAGCAGGGCTGGGAGGGCACGTCCAGTGACCGGTCGCAGGTGGACGCCGACAGCCGGCGGGCGGTGGATGCCCTGCGGGACTGGTTGGACTGACGGCCCGGGTGCCGTTTTGCGGGCCCGGGGGTCGGTAGGTTACGGTTAACCAGCCGACGCGGGGTGGAGCAGCTCGGTAGCTCGCTGGGCTCATAACCCAGAGGTCGCAGGTTCAAATCCTGTCCCCGCTACTGTTTCGACAGGCCCCGGAGTTTTTCTCCGGGGCCTGTCGCCGTTTCCGGGGCTTGTCGTCGGGTCCGGGCTCGTCGTTGGTTTCGGGGCTCGTCGGTTCCGGGCTTGTCGTCGGTTCCGCTCCGGCGGTGGGTCTGCCGTCGCGGGAGCGGGAACCGGCCGTACCGCAGCCGCCGAACGGGCGACGCGGTCGGTGGCGCTCCCCGGTGGGTGCCCTGAGCTGGGTGGACGGTGGATCGGGGGGCCGGGCGATCTCCGTCGGGCGGATGGGTTAGGCTTAACGGGCCGACGCGGGGTGGAGCAGCTCGGTAGCTCGCTGGGCTCATAACCCAGAGGTCGCAGGTTCAAATCCTGTCCCCGCTACTGTTTCGACAGGCCCCGGAGCTTTTCTCCGGGGCCTGTCGCCGTTCACCGGTGCCCCGTCCGGAATCGCTGCGGGCTTCGGCGTGCCAGAGTTGCCGCACTCGGTCAGGATGAGGGCATGTCTACTGAGATCAAGACGTCAACTCCGATCACATGGTGGGGCCGACTGAGCGCGGTCCTCGGCGCGGTAGTGCTCTCGGTCTTCGTGCCGGTGGCCGCGTGGGCCTCCACCGGCACCGGCGAGCTGGTGGTGGAGGCGGCCCGGCGACGGTCCAGGGGCGGCGGGTTCGGCGTCCTCGGGCTGCTCTGCTGCCTGGTGGTCGTCGGCGGCATCGTCCTACTGGTGGTGCTGCTGACCCGCAACCGGCGCAACCGTCCGCCCCGCTGACCCGCGACCGGCGTCACCGCCCGTCCCGCCGACCCGTCACCGGGCCAGGGCCGCCTGGGCCCGGGCCATGAACTGTGTCGTCGCCGCCCGCGCCCCGGAGCGTCCCGCGCGGATGCTCCGGGCCGCCTCGGTGAGCAGGGCACGCACCTCGCCGTGCCCCCGCGGTGGCGGGGCGGGCGCCGGGCCGACCTGCTGGTGCAGCGCCTCGCCGAGGGCGGCGACCTTCTCGGCAAGCGGATCGTCGAGGGTCTGCACGACCGCCTGGCGTACGGTCAGGCTGGCCGGCAGGCCCCGCTCGGTGCCGAGCAGCCGGCCCACCTCCACGCTGCCGGTGAGGAAGTCGACCACGTCGGCCACCACCTGCGGGTGCCGGGTGCCCCGGAACCCGGCCCAGTACATCGACGCCCGGTCCCACTGGGCGGCCCGGGGGCCGGGGAAGCCGACCAGGGCCAGCTCGTCCCTGCTGTAGCGCTGCAGCTCGGGAAGCTGGTGCGACCAGGCGAACGAGGCGGCGGTGTGCCCGCTGACGACCAGTTGCCGGGCCGGCTCGCCCCCGTCGGCGCGGTCCACCAGGGCGGCAGCCGGGGTGGCCCGTTGGCTGCGGGCCCGCTCCCAGAACTCGAACCAGTCCAGCAGCGCGGCCGGGCCGAAACCCAACTGGCGGCCCTGGTAGAACCGGGTGCCCAGCCCACGCAGCCAGAGCCACAGCGCCCGGTGGTCGCCCGACGGGTCCATCGTGCCGGCGACCCGGCCCCGGCCGGCCCGGGTCACCCGGGCGGCCCAGCTCAGATAGTCGGCCCAGGTCATCGAGGTGGTCGGTTCGGCGACCCCGAGCCGGCGCAGCAGGTCGCGGTTGAACACCACGGCGGCGTGGGTCTGCGCGGCCGCGACGCCGTACACCCGGTCGTCGATCTTTCCGTAGTCGACCAGGCCGGGCGGCAGGGTGTTCAGGTTGATCCGGCCGTCGTCGACGTAGCCGCCGAGGTCGAGCAGGATGCCGCGCTGGGCGTAGTCGCCGAGCATCGAGTCGTCGATCTGGAACAGGTCGGGCACGTTGCCGCCGCCGGCCTGGGTGGCGAGCCGCTCGTAGTAGCCGCCCTGCCCCTGCCAGGTCACCCGGAAGGTGACCTGCGGATTGCGGGCCGAGTACAGCCGCAGGGCCCGTTCGGTGGCCTCGGCCCGTCGGGTGCCGCCGTACCAGAAGACCGACAGCTCCACCGGACCGTCCGGCGTCGGCGACTCCGCCTCGACGCCGCACCCGCTCAGCCCGCCCGCGGCCAGCAGCGGGACACCGAGCAGCGCGCCGAGCAGCCGCCGCCGGGCCGGGTCGACGCCGGGCCGGATCAGCGGGGGACGCACAGCGGACACGGGGTGCTCCTGGGGACGGGCGGGCCGGTAGCCGGACCATTCACGCAGGTGGCGCGGCCGGGTGTCAACGCCCGCCCGGCCGCCGCCCGGGTGGGCGACCCGGCCGGCGTCGTCCCCGTGGTGTACTAGGGCACGTGGAACTTCTGCACTCCGGCAAGGTCCGGGACGTCTACGCGGACGGCGACGACCTGATCCTGGTCGCCTCCGACCGGATCTCCGTCTACGACGTGGTGCTGCCCACCCCGATCCCCGACAAGGGGCGGCTGCTCACCGCCCTGTCGCTCTGGTGGTTCGAGCAACTCGCCGACCTGGTGCCGCACCACGTCGTCTCCACCACCGACGTGCCGGCCGAGTTCGCCGGCCGGGCGATCCGCTGCCGCCGGCTGGACATGGTGCCCGTCGAGTGCGTCGCCAGGGGCTACCTGACCGGTGGCGGCCTCAAGGAGTACGAGCGCACCGGCGCGGTCTCCGGCGTGCCACTGCCGCGTGGCCTGGTCGAGGCGTCGATCCTGCCGGAGCCGATCTTCACCCCGTCGACCAAGGCACCGGCCGGGGAGCACGACGAGCCGATCACCTTCGCCGACGTGGTGGACAAGGTGGGTGCGGAGACCGCCGAGCGGCTGCGCCAGATCACCCTGGACGTCTACCGGCGGGGTGCCGAACTCGCCGCCGACCGGGGCATCCTGGTCGCCGACACCAAGATCGAACTGGGCTGGGCGACGGACGGCACCCTGGTTCTCGGCGACGAGGTGCTCACCTCCGACTCGTCCCGCTACTGGCCGGCCGAGTCGTACCAGCCGGGCCGGACCCAGTTCTCCTACGACAAGCAGTACGTGCGGGACTGGGCGACCAGCAGCGGCTGGGACAAGCGGGCCCCCGCACCCGAGGTCCCCGCCGACGTGGTCGAGGCGACCCGGGCCCGTTACGTCGACGTCTACGAACGGTTGACCGGCGAACGCTGGTCCTGACCGGCCGCGTCCCGGCCGGCCCGTGGCGGGACGGCCGGAACGCGGTCAGTTGCCGCCCAGCGCGGTCTTCGGTTCGGCCCGGTAGGAGCGGTCCTCGGCCTGCTTGCCGAGCACACCCCCACCCGGCGTCTCCACACTGAACGCCTGCTCGTCGGTGACGATCCCCGGACCGTCGCGGTGCTCGTCCCGGTCGTCCCGCTTCGCGGCGGTGGTCCGCCGGGGTGTCAGCTCCGGCGGCACCGGCTGACCGCCGCGCGCCCGCCGGGGTGCCGGCTCGGCCGTCGGCCGGCCCCGCAGGGCGCCCGGCACCTCTTCCAGCCGGGACACCCGCCCCCCGGACAGCGGCGCGGCCGGCGCGTCCAGCACCGGCGCGGTCGCCTCCGACCGGCCGTCACCCCACCACTCGCCGCCCGGCGTCGCCGGTTGCGCCGCACCGCCCCGGTCACGGCGCTTCGACCGGGGCGTCCCGGTCACCCCGGCACCCCGGGTCGGGCTGCCCAGCACGGGCGGGGCGGTCCCCGGCCGGATCGGTGTCGAGGCGTCCCCGGCCTGCCCATCGGCGGCGCGACCGGCCCCGCCTGACGTGCGCCGCTGCGGCGGACGTCGGTTCTGCAACACCGGCGCGGTGGTCTCCCCGGCCGGCCGGCCGAACGGGTCCTCGTCGCCGGCACCCGCACGAACGGTGCCCCGCCGGGCCGGGTCCGCCTGCTGCCCGCTGCCCGGCCGGCCGGAGGCCGGGGAGTGCGGGGAACCGGTCGCCGGAGTGCCCCGGGCACCGGCCGGCGGGGCCGCCGTCGACGGGGCACCGGGGCCACGCAGCCCGTTCGGCGGCGCGGTCCGGCCGCCGGTCGGTGGCGGGGTGGCGTTCGCGCCGGGGGAACGCAGCGACGCCTGGGGTGGCTCGCCGACCGCCGGCGCTCCGGCACCGCCGCGCAGCACCCCGCTGCGCAGCCCGGCACGCTCACCGGCGGCCCCGTCGAGGCCCGGTGGCCGGGTCAGCCCGGCCCGGCCCGCGCCGGTGGCGTTGGCGTTCACGCCGCTCGGCCCGGGTGCCCCGGTGGACAGGCCGGGCGGCGGCGCGACCAGCGGCGGCGGCACCACCGGCGGCGGTGCCACGGCGGGACCCGCCCGGTTGCCGGTGTCCGGCGTCGGGGTCGGCGCACCGACCTCCGGGGGCGGCCTGAGCGTGTCCAGCACCTGCCGGGCCAACTGGTCCGGATCATTCGGAGTGGGCCGGGGTACCGGCCGCACCGACGCCGGCGGCGGGGTCGCCCCGACCCCCGGCGGGCGGGCACCGGGCGGCCCCACCGGCGGCGGGGCGCCGACCGGCCCGCGCCACGGCGGGTGACCGACCGGGTTGAGCACCGCGTCCATCGGGAAGAACGGCGGACCGTGCCCGCCACTGACCTTGCTCAACGTGTCGAAGTAGTCGTCGGCGGTGCGTCGGGCCAACTCCTGCGCCCGCCGGTTGTACTCCTCCTGCTTCTCCCGCACCGCCTCGGCCTCGGCCGCCTGGATGCCCTTCTCGCCGTCGTACAGGCCCAGGGTGAAGCCCTGCTTGAAGCCCTCCGAGAACTGCGTCCAGCCGTCGGAGTTCTTCGCGTCGTCGATGGCCTCCCGGTATTCCGTCCAGAGCCGCTCCATCTCCGCCCGGGAGTCGCGGGCGATGCCGACCATCGCCCGCAGCGCGGTCACGTTGTGCTGGGCCGCGTCCATCCACTCGTCGAGGTACGCCAGCGTCTTGCCCGGCCCCGCCTTGAGGAACGCGTCCCGGGCCTGTGGTGACTTCCAGTGCTCGTCGTGCAGGGTCTGGCTGGCGGACAGCAACTGCTGGTGGATGCTCTGCAGCAGGTTGTACGCGTTCTGCCACTGGTCGGCCAGCGCCGAGATGTCCTCCGGATGCTGCCCCAGCACCTGCTGGCGGACCGCCTCGATGGTGGCCCCGCCCTCGCCGCCCGGTGCCGGGGTGAACTTCAGGTCCGGGTTCTCCGGCGGCATGACGTACCGGGTGCCCTCGCCGCGCGGGCCACCGTGCGCGTACGTCGCCTGGGCACCCCAGTAGTCGGCCATGGTGTCCTCCCGGGCTCAGATGCCGTAGTCGTGCTGCTTGATCTCGTCCAGCGCCCGCTTGACGGGGGATTCGGTCAGCTCGGCCGGGTCCACGCCCTCGGTGTCCTGACCGATGTGCAGCTCCTGGGTGACCGTGCCCTTGCCGTCGGTCGTGGTGATCGTGTGCGTCCCGTCGGCGTGCTGCGCGTCGACCCGGGTGGCGGTCGGCTTGTCCCCGGCGTCGAGCTGCTCGCTGGTCACCGTACGACCGCCGTCGACGCCGTACGACGTGGTCTCCCGACTGCCGCCGGTGCGCCGGCCCTCGGCGTCGGTGTTGGTGGTGGTGACCACCGTCGAGTTGCCGGTGACGACCGTGGTCGTCCGGCTGGTGCTGCTGTCGAGCACCTTGCCGGTGGCGTCGGTCGTGGTGGTGACCGTCTCGGTGCCCACGCCGCCGGGCAACGACCGCTGCACGATGGTGCGCACCACGCCGCCGGGGCCGAGCGCGGTGAAGGTGATGCTGCCGTCCGGGGCGACCCGGGGCTGGCCCTGGTCGACGAACTGCTCGGGGGTCGGCGCGGCGTTGGCCTGACCGCTCGACACCGTTTCGAGGTACTGGTCCCACCAGGTCTTGCCGGAGACGAACGGCGGCAGCCCGGCGGGGCGCGGCGCGTCGGCCTCGCCGAAGGCGAACCGGACCGCGTCCAGCGAGGCCGCCGACCAGCCGTCGGTGTTGGCGTAGGCGTCCGCCACCGTCTGCGCGGCCATGCCGATGTTGGTCAGCGCCGCACCCAGGTAGGTCAGGTACTGCTGGAACTCGGCGTAGTTCAGGGTGAGCTGGGTGCGGACGTACACGCCCTCGGGGAGCGCGGCACCCTCCCAGGCGCGGTGCGGCAACTGGCCGAGCTGGCTCAACCGGCCGCCGTGGCTCTGCAGGTTCTCCTGGATGACGACCATGTTCTTGCCGTAGTCGACCAGCCCGTCCGGATCGACGTCGACGGGTTTCTGATCGGCCAGCCAGTCGGTCCTGGTGTTCTGGTCGGTCTCGTGCTGGTACGGGTTGCTGCCGTCGTCCTCCGCCACCGAACCTCCCCTGGTGCGGCGGGCCCCCGCCCGAGTGTCACCGGAAATCGCCCCGAGCGTAACCGCTGCCGACCACCGCCGGGACCCGGTGTCGCCGCTGTCGCCACCCCGACCAGCCACTTCGGACGAAGTGAGGTGGCCCGATTCGTTACGGGGCGCTACCGTCAGGGTCGGCCACGACGGCCACCACCATCAAGGGGACGCTTCCCTGACCGGGGGGCGCAAGCAGAGGAGCGGGTGAGTCCACCTTGACCGACACTCCGGGACTGGGTCAGGTTCACGCCACCCAGGAACAGCTGAACGCGATGGCGAAACGGTGCAACGAGACCGGTGAGGGCCTCGCACTGGGCATGGCGCGGCTCGTCGAACGGGTGCAGGCGCTGGGCGGCAGCGGCATGCGCGGCTCGGCCAACAACGCGCTGCAGGACGTCTCCGTGCAGCTCAACGACGGCCTGAAGAAGATCATCTCGGCGCTCGACGAGCTGTCCGGCAAGATGACCAGCGCCGCCACGCAGTACGGCATGAACGACGAGGACGCCGCGACCGAGATCCGCCAGGCTGCCGCCGAGACCGGCGACGCCAGCGTGATGAGCATCCTGCGCGGCTGACGCCGCCGGTATCCGCCGCGGCCGCGTCGACCCTCCCGGGCGACCCGTGCCGCCGTGACCAGCGAAAGGTGACCTTCCAGTGAGTAGTCCCATCACCTACAACTTCGCCCAGATCTCCGATGTGGCCACCGCCATCGGCACCTACCAGGGCCAGATGGACGGCAGCCTCCAGGACCTCTACACCCAGTTCACCCAGCTCTTCGCGCAGGACTGGCAGGGGCCGGCGGGGCAGGCGTGCGACGAGGCCCGGCAGAAGTGGAACCAGGGCGCAACCGAGATCAAGGAGGCGCTGACCCGGGTCGGCGTGAAGCTCGGCGCGTCGGCCGAGCGGATGCAGCAGGTCGACCAGCAGATCGCCGCCGGCATGTGACCGTCCGGTCCGACCCTCCCGGCCGGGAGGGTCGGACCGGCGGGGCGGCCGGGGCCGGGCCGCCCCGGTTAGGCTGCCCGGCGCAAGGGACCTCGGGGGAGGGGCGATGGAGGAACGACCGAACTTCGGCGCGTTGACCGCCATGATCGGTGACCTCAAGAAGGCCTGGTCCGGAATGGACGACGTGCAGCGCCGGATGCTCCGGGTGACCGGCACCGCCTGGTCGGACGACCGCACCGTCAAGGCGGTCGTCGGCCCCCGGGGGCACCTGCTGGAGCTGGACATCGACCCCCGGGTGTTCCGCAACCCCAACTCCAAGGCGCTGGCCGCCACCATCGTGGCGACCGTCCGGCTCGCCGTGGAGGACGCCGCCGAGCAGTCCAAGGAGATCCTCGACGGCAGCCTCGCCCCCGACCTGCGCCGGCTGGCCCCCGGTGGCGCGCAGCTGGAGAAGCTGCTGCACAGTCACGACGCCGACGTGCGCCTGAAGGGGGACGACGATGAGTAGCTTCGTCGAGATCAAGACGAGCGTCGCCGACATCCTCGGCATCGCCAACCGGCTCCGGATCAACGGCCAGTCGATGCGCACCGCGATGGACGGCAAGCTCGGCGCGGTCACCACGCTGGAGGCCGCGCCCGGGACGCTGCCGCGCGACGAGTTCACCGAGGAGTTCCTCAAGACGTACCACAAGTCGGTCGAGGTTCCCGGCGGTGGTGGGCAGCAGATGAACGAGGCCATCAAGACCACCGTGCCCAAGCTCGGCGAGGCGATGGACAAGCTCGGCGCGTACGTGGCCGACGCCATGTGGAGCTACACCGGCACCGACGACGACAACGCCACCGACATCGACCGGGCCGGTGGCCGGCACTGACCCGAGGCGGCCGGCCGGGGGACCCGACGATGCCGCGGAGGACCCCGCGTGAGCGAGAGTGACCACGCCCTCGCCGAGATCCTGGAGTGGTTCTCCGACCTCGAAGCCGCCATCCCGGGCGTCCGCTCCACCGTCGGTGAGATCCTCATCGGCAAGATCCCCGAGTCGGACATCGACGCCGTCTACGAGCTCTCCGACGCCTGGGGCGCCGCGACGCAGGAACTCGCCGCTTTCTACGAGGAGGCGGTGCACGCCGCCGACGGCATCCTGACCAACTGGAGCGGCGACGGGGCCGCCGAGGTGTTCGCCCGGGAATGGCTCGCCTACCTGGAGTCGCTCGCCGGCACGGTCGACACCCTCGCCTCCATGGAGGAGGCGGTACAGAGCTTCGGTCTCCAGATCGAGCTGATGAAGTTCATGGCCCTGCTCGGCCTGATCATGCTCGCCGTCTCACTGTTCATGCTGGTCGCCGCCGCCATCCCGTCGCTCGGCCTGTCCACCGCCGGCATCCCGGGGGCGTTCGCCGCGTGCCGCGCCGCGATCGGGGCCGCCGCCACCAACGCGGTACGGGCCATCGGCAGCATCTCCGTCCGCGCCGCCCTCGCCGAGGTGACCGCGCTGCTGACCCGTACGCTGCCGACCCTGGTGCGGACCCAGTTGCCGAACCTGGTCCGTACCCAGGTCCCCCGGCTGGTCACCACCCAGCTGCCGCGCTTCGCGCGGACCCAGGTCCCCACCTTCGTCAGGCAGACCCTGCCGACCGTGATCCGGCAGGGCGCCGGCACCCTCGCCCGCAACACCCTGCCGCGCAACGTCATCGCCCGGTCGGTCGCCGACCGGATGGCCGGTCAGTGGCTACGTGGCGTCACCAACCGGGAACTGCTGCGTCAACTCGGCCGGGAGGCCGGGCTGGAGTCCCGCCGGCTGGCCGGGCGCAGCCTGCTCGCCGCCCGCAACCAGCTCGCCCGGGAGATCGAGGAACAGCTGCTACGCAAGTTCGGTGCCCGGGTCGGCACCGACCTCGCCGCCCGTGGTGGCGTACGGCTTGCCGGCACCGAGGCGTTCGAGCAGCTCAGCCGGGCCACCCTGAGCCAGTACGCGACCCGCGAGATCGCCACCACCACCTTCGGCCGGGAACTGACGAAGTACCTGGGCCAGCGGGTGGCGTTCGGGGCGGCGTTCATGGGCGGCGGCAACCTGCTGGGCCAGATGTACCAGATCGCCGGTGGCGAACGGTCCGGTCTCGACCTCGGCCAGCTCGGCGTCTCCACCGTCCAGGGTGGGCTGTTCGGGGCGTCGATGTTCGGCGGCATCCCCGGCCACGTCATCGGCGGTGGGGTCACCGGCGCCCTGGTGACCGGCGCGACCGATGCCGCGCAGGGGAAGTTCGACCTGCAGAACATGCTGCACGGCGGCGCGGAGGGGGCCAAGGCCGGCGTCGTCTTCGGTGTGCAGAACAAACTGGACACCGTCCGGGTCGGCGGGATGAACCTGCGGATCGGGCGCGACGTGATGGTGCTTCCCGAGGGGATGGCCGCCGTCGACCGGGCCGCCGGCCTGCGGGTCACCTACAGCGAGCGGGGCGCGGTCTGGGCCCACGTCGACGGCGACGGCCAACGGCTCGACGGTGGGGCGATCGCCGCCGACGGCACCGTGCTCGCCCGCGACGGCGTCCGGTCACCCGACCCGACGGTGGTCGACGGCGACGGGCCCACCCCCGGCGGCCCGGGTGGCCCGCACCCGCCGCGACCCGAGCTGCCCCCGGCCGACCTGCCGCAACGCACCGACCTGGCGGGTGGCACCGGGGACGGCGGCGGCCCGCGCCAGCCCGCCCACCCCGCACCGGTGCGGACCACGGAGGCGGGGACCCGCCCGGCCGATCCGGCCCGTCCGTCTCTCGACCAGCCCCGCCCGCCTGCCGACCCGGCGCGGTTCGGGGGCGAGCGGACGTCGGGGGAGTGGTCCCGCCCGGGTGGCGACCGGCTGGCGGGGGAGTCGACCCCGCCGGCCGGCGGGCGGACGGCCGGTGACCCGGTGACCCGGCCGACACCTGCCGACACCGCGCCGCCGCGTGGACCCGGCGACGGCGCTCCCATCCGCCCCGACGGACCGTCGCCTGCTCGCGACCTGGACCACGGCAGCCGTGACGCGGGCCCGCCCGGCCGTGATGCGGGCCCGCCCGGCCGTGATGCGGGCCCGCCCGGCCGTGACGCGGGTCCGCCCGGCCGTGACGCGGGTCCGGTCCGGTCCGACGTCGACCCGGTCCGTCCCGACGTCGAGCCGGGACGTCACGAGGTCGGGCGCGAGGGCGAGCCCGTCCGGCGTGGTCCCCAGCCGGCACACCGGGACGTCGAGCCGGGCGGGCGGGACGCCGACTCGGTCCGCCGGGACCCTGACGACGCGCCACCCCCGTTGCCGGCCGGCCGAGCCGACCCACCGGCGACCAGCCTCCGGGACCACCCGGCGGCCACCGGTGCCGACCGGACCGGGCCGGCCACCCACCCGACCGGGATGAACAGGGCAGAGCCCCGCCCGGACCACCCCCCGCCCGACGGCCACCCGGTCACCGACCGCCCCCCGCAGGACCCGCCCCCCGAGGACCGCGGGGCGGAGAACCGGGGGCCCGACGGGCAGGACGCCCAGACCGGAGCCTCGATCCGTCCCCGCGACGAGCTGCGGGCGATGGAATGGGCGGACCGGGCCTACGACCGGTTCCGGGCCGACCCGGGGGACGTCGCGGACATCGCGGCGAACCTCGCCACCGTCGCCCGCCCCGGCGGCACGACAGGGTTCACCCACGCCGAGATCGCCCGGGTGAAACAGCACCTCATGGTCGACGAGCACGTGCTGCGGGACTACCCGGACGGCTGGGTCCGCCGACGCTTCGACGCGGACGAGGACATCGCGGAGGCGTGGATCAGGCTGCGGGAGGGCCGCCCGCTCGAACCCGACCTGGTCCTGCTGGAGCACGAGCTGGCCGAGTCGGGCTACCTGCTGGTGCACCCGGACGCCACCTACCCGGATGCCCACGCGTACGCCCAGAGCCTGTTCAATTGGGAGCGGGTCGCGCCCGGCCGGACCGGAGAGGACCTGGACAACTCGTGGCCGAGGAGAACCGGTGATGGCGATTCTGGTGGACTTCGAAATGGTCCGGGAGGACAGTCGGGAGGTCGAGTACAGCTTCGGCTACCCGGAGAAGGACCGTCGGCTGGTCATCCAGAAGGCGTCCCGGGAGGGCCAGGTGCTGGACGGGCCGGCGGACATGCAGTACAGGAAGGCGTACGGCAAGATCCTGCGGATGCAGGCCGAGACGGCGAACTGGCCGCCGGGGGGCAGCTACGCGGCGTAGCGCAGGGAGACGTCCCGGCCGAGCTGGTGCCGGCCGGGACGCACCCGGTCGGGCCGTCGGTGCCGCTGCCCGAGGCGGTGCGGTCGACGTTCGACGGGCACGTCGGGGAGCTGCTGGCCGGCCGGGACGCCGGCCCGGTCGACCAGCCGTACCGGGCGAGCTGGGACGAGTCGTCCCGCCTGCTCACCGTCGAGTACCCGGACGGGCTGCGCGTCGGGGTGGTACTCCAGGTCAACTCGGCGCTACCACCCGGGCAGCCGGTGGTGCTGCGGCCGGGGATGACGGTCGAGCACGGGCAGTGGGTGCAGCGGGACCCGGCCGGGGTCGTGTTGCCGGAGCACCTGCCGGCCGATCCGGCCGCGCGGGCCGCCTTCGTCGACCGGCAACTCGGCGACGCCTGGCGCACCCTGCACCACGAGATCCACCAGGTGCTCGACCGCCCGGTCGAGCCCGGGCGGGCCGGGACGCCGGTGGACGGCGTACCGGAAGGGGGCCGGGACGGGGCGACGACGCCGGACGGGCCGACGCGACCCGGACCGGCGCGGACGATGCCGGAGCCGGCGCTTGCGGCGCTGGAGGCACCGGTTCGACCCGACCCGCAGGTGCTGGACGCCGACGCGGTCAGCTTCCGGGACGCCACCGCCCCAGCGCCGGCACCACCCCGGCCACTCACCCCGGACACGGTGCGCGGCCTGCTCGCCGACGACCCGACGACCCCCGCGCAGCTGCGCGACTGGGCCCGGGAACACCTGGCGGTGCGCCAGGGGGACGGCTCCTACCTGCCCCGCAGTCAGGCGGAGATCGACGCCGTGGTGGCCCGGCTGCGCGCGGAGACGACCGCGCTGGTCACCCAGCGGACCCCGGCCGACCCGAACGCCGCACCACCCGCCCCCGCCCCGGGGCCGGCCCTCCCGGACACCGCCGAACCGAGACCCGCCGTTCCGGAAGGCACCGCGCCGAGGTCCGTGCCCCCGGACACCGCCGGGCCGAGGTCCGTGCCCCCGGACACCGCCCGGCCGGGGCCCGTGCCCCCGGATACCGCCGCGCCCAGGACCGTCGGCCCGGATGCCGTGCCGCCCGCCGCCGTGCCGGATGCTGCCATGCCGTCGGACGGGTCGCCGCGGGTGGGCGACGAGTTGCCGATCAGCCAGGAACTCGCGCCGAGCCGCAACTTCCCGGCGCACCGCCCCCGGACCGGCGCGGAGCTGCCCGAGCAGGTGCACGAGCTGGTGGACAGGGCGAAGGAGAACCTGCTCGGCCGGTACCCGGAGGCGACGGTGGCCCGCCGGATCGCCGACCTCGACGCGGTCGCCGGGCAGGCCGACCGGTTGCAGGCGGCCGCCGACCGGGCCCGCGACGGCGGCCCGCTCGGTGACGTCGTCCGGGAGGTACGCGCGCTGAGCCGGGCGGTCGACGGGTACGCCGACCGCTACCGCGACTGGCGGGACTTCTCCCGGGGCGGGGAACACGCCGACCCGGGCTGGCGGGACCTGGACGGGGTGGACCCGCTCAACTCCGTCGAGATGGCCCACCGGGTGGTCAGCGTGGACCCGGTCACCCACCGGTTCCACGCCATCGACCAGGCGATCGCGGTGGCGAAGATCGGCGACGTGCTCGGACCGGCCTTCGAGCGGCACGCGGCCGACACCTTCGACCGGCTGATCCCCAAGGACCCGGAGAGCGTCGAGGCGCTGCTCCCACCGGAGCTGCGCCCCCCGGAGCTGGACGCGTGGATCCGCGGGCCGGCGCGCGGCGGTTTCGACACCCGGACCGAGATCCTCTATGTCGACCCCCGCGACGGCGCCACCAACCGACCGATCAGCGCGGTCGCCGCGACCGTCGTGCACGAGAGCATGCACCGGCTCCAGCCCAGCCCCGACGTGGTGGGCGACGTCCTGGCCCAGGGAGTCGCCGAAGGACGCCACGGCGACGACATCGCGGCGCAGGTGCTGGTGCCGTTCCGGTTCGAAGGCGAGTTCCAGGCGTTCGCCGTCCAGCAGCACTTCCTCCGTGGGCTGGCCGGCTTCCGCGCCGCCGACCACGCAGGGGACCCCCGTCTACCCCGCAGTGACGCCTACCAGGAGATGGCCGACTGGACCCCGCAGCAGATGCGGGACTACGTCCTCGACCGGTACGTGCTGGATCCGGCCGAGCGGGCCGTCCTGCCCCGGGAACTGCTCGACCGGACGGTCGACCAACCTGTCGCGCAGATCGTGGAACGGGCCCGCCTGGCCATCGCCGAGGCGAACCATCCGATCCCCGGCGAGCGTCGTGGCGGTGCCTTCCACGGCCCGCTGAGCCGGGAGATCGCCGACCGGTACGGCCTCGACCTCGACGCGATCGGACAGGAGCAGTCGGGACGGTCGCTGCCCGCGCTCCGCGACCGTCCGGCCGCCCCGGACGTGTCGGCCCCACCCCGCTCCGACCCCGGTGCGCCACCGCTCGCCGAGTGGGGGCCGGCACGCGACGGTGGCCCGGCGGACCGGCCGGCGGCCGGACAGCCGGCGCAGCCGGGGCCGGGGCGTCGCCCGGGAGTGCTGGGTCGGGCCCTGCACCGGATCACCGGCCTCCTCGGCGGGGCCGACCCGACCCCGCTCGCGCCGGAGCGGGGAGTGGAACCCCGGCCGGTCACCCCCGAAGCGGGGACGCCGCGACCGGGTGGACCGGGCGAGGGGACCGTCGGATCGTGGACGCCTCCGGCGCGGGCTGCGGACCACCGGGCGTGGGCACCGGAACCGGGGCCGGGCTGGCCCGCTCCGGAGCCGGCCCGCTCGGCAGGCCAGCCGGGTGCGGGGCGCGGGGCGGTCGACGCGGTGGTCCCGGATGCACGGACCCTGCTCGGGCTGACCGAGCGCCGGTGCGTCGTCGACGAGCTGCGGGCGGCGACCGACCCGATCGACCGGGCCCGGCTCCGGGAGGACCTCCACCGGCTCGACGCCGACCTGGCCCGACGCGGCTACCCCGTGCACGAGCTGGAGCAGGTGCCGCAGGCGGACGGGGCGACACCGGCCGACGGGCGGGAGCCCACCCGCACCGACGAGATCTGGTCCGACCCGCCGTGGCGGCGGGAGGACCGGCGTCCCTCGCTCGACGAGCTGATCCCCGGCAGCCGGGAGGAGGCCGACACCTGGGGTGACGCCGTCCGCCGGGAGTTCGCCGACCAGCTCGACGGACGCGAGTTCGCCGGGCTGCGCGTCCGGGTGGACCTGGACGACCCGTACAGCGTCAGTGTGCACCGCGACGAGGTCGTCGTCCGGGCCGCCGTGCACGATCCGGACGGCGTGCCCGTCGGTCGGGTGGTGCGGTCCTTCCACCGCGACCACGACGGCAGCCTCTTCGTCGAACACGTCTCGCTGAAGCTCAGCGAACGGGTCCAGGGGCAGGGCTTCGCCCGGGAGTGGAACGGCCATCTCACCGACTGGTACCGGTACTCCGGCGTCGAACGGGTCGAGGTGCACGCCGCCTCCACCGTCGGCGGGTACGCGTGGGCGCGCGACGGATTCGACTGGGCACCGAACACCGGGCACCGGGCCGAGGGCGTGCTCGACCGGCTCCGACATGAGCTGCGTGCGGTGGACGTCGACATCGCGTCGGCCCGGCGGGCAGCCGACGGCGACGGCCCCGTCGACGTCGACCGGCTCCGGGCACGCTACGGCACCAGCTACCCGGAGCAGGTGCTCACCGAGGCGTACCGGCAGCGGGAGGCGGGACGGGAGATCCTGGACCGGGCCCGCAGCCACCCCTTCGGCAGCGGCCGGTACCCGACGCCGTTCGAGATCAGCCAGGCCGGCTGGGGGGAGCACCACCGGGGGCGGGACGCCTCCTGGATCGGCAAGCGGGCCCTGCTGGGTGCCGACTGGAAGGGCGTCAAGTCGATCAGCGACACCGGCCCGCTGCACCCCCGGTCGGCGTACACCGCCGGGCTGCCCCGGGTGCCCGACCCGTCGGCGATCCACGGACTGCTCCGTGGGGACGGCCCTGCGCCGGTCACCGCCGCCCGGGTGCCCGACGCGCAGTTCCACGGGTACGGCCGGGAGGTGGCTGCGCCGGAACTGGTACGTCGACTCGGCGACGAGGCGTTGCGCCTGCTGATGGACCGGTTGCCGGCGGACGGCACCCTGCGCGGCGTACGGCTGGACCTGACCGCCGTGCCGGCGGACGCCCTGCCCGACGGCGCGGTGGCCCGGTCGGTGCCGGTCGACGCCGACGGCCGGGACCTGCCGCACGGCACCGTGCCACCGGAGGGGGGCGGCTGGCGGATCGAGCTGTCCGACCGGGCTGCCGACATCAACGTGGCGCGGGCCGTCGCCCACGAGGCGGCCGAGTTGGCGGCGATCAGGCAGCGGGCCGCCGGTGGGCTGGACCCGTTCACGCCGGATGCGCTCACCCCGGGCGTGCTGGCCGACGGCACCGGTCCCAGCCCGCACGACCTGGGCCGGCTGGCCGAGGTGGAGGTGCTGGCCGACCTGCTGCGTGACCCGGCGCAGGCGACGTACGCCCGCGTCGAACTGCGGGCCCTGCGCGACCATCTCGGCCTGCATCCGGACGATCCGGGGGCGGCGGCCCGGCTGAGGCTGCTCGACGGGCGGCTCAGCGACGCCGGCCGGGACGCGCTGCTGGGTCGGGAGGGCCCACCGGACGGGCGTGCCGGTCCCGCCGGCGGCGGCCCGTCGGGGCGTGTCCGCGACGGTGACGTGCTGCCGCCGGAGGCGGTCCACCCGGCGAAGCCCACGGGTGACCTGGCCCCGGCGACCTATCCGGCCCGGATCAGCCGGGTGCCGTTCGAGTTCGCGCGGTTCCTGCACGATCCCCGCTGGTCCACGGAGGCGACCCGGTTCGAGCAGCGGTTGGGGGCGCACTACTTCCGCGACCCGCAGGTGCAGGAAACGGTACGGACGGCGCTGACCCGGATGCGGGACATCCTGGTGGCACTGACCGGGCCGGCGCACCCGGGGGAGACCCGCGCCGAGGTGGTCGCCCGGGTGGAGAGCGCCTTCTTCCGGGACGACGCGCCCGACAGCGCCGGTCAGGTGGGCACCTCGGTCAGCTTCGATCGGCTGCTCGCCGAGGGTAACCTCCGGGAGACGATGACCGCCTTCTACAACGCGGCCTACTGCAACTGGAAGAACCCGTACACCCTGTCCCACGCGCTGCTGTCGGTGCTCGACGGGGGCCGGTGGGAGCAGGCCCGGGACGCGGGCGTCGACGTGGCGGCGGTCCGTCGGATGGGGGACCTGCTCGACGGTACGGTGAACCGGCTGATGCCGGACCCACTGCGGGACAGGCTGAAGTTCGGCCGGGACTTCTTCGCCACCGGCAACGTGGCGAGGAACTCGGAGCACGGCATCCGGGACCTGGCCGAGATGACGGCGAGTCAGTCCCCCCGCCGGCCCCGCTCGGATGACGAACAGCTGGCCCTGGCCAACACCCCCGACCACTATGCCCGGCTGGGGACTCCGCTCGGTCGGCTCGAACGAGCGTACGTCGACCAGGTGAACCGGGAGAAGGCCGGCGCTCCGCTCGGCGACCACAGCCTGCTGCCGTGGCGTGAGGGGGCAACCGCGCACGACACCGACCATGGGCCGTGGGCCCGCTGGGTGGGTCGGGACGGCTTCCCGGTCATCGACGGGGTCTCCGGCACCACCGCCCGGATGCTCACCGCCGCCCGGTTCGTGGGGCTCGACGGCCTGCAGACCGAGCGGTTCCTGAGCGGCCTGATGGGCTGGATGCTGCCGGCCCGGGACCATTCGCTCTTCGAGATCCTGCGCGGAGCGGAGATCGCCGGTATCAAGCGGGTGGAGCTGCGCCCGCCCGACAGCCGCCTGACGGCGGTGGACCTCTACCGCAGCCTGCCCGACGTCGACCTGCCCACGCTGCGGGCCGAGGTGACGGTGGACGGGCTCTTCCCCCACGAGGCCCGTTACCTGGATCATGCCGTCGACCCGCACGGTTTCTCGGAGACCCGGCACAAGGTCCCGGCGATCGCGGACCGGCTGTGGCCCCAACTGGACAGCGGCCGGGTGCGGGACGCCGACCTCGCCGGTTGGCTGCGGCGCAACGGCATCGACCCGGCCGACACCGCAGCCGTGCGCAGTCTGGGTCAGCGGCTGTCGAAGCCCCACGTCATGGCGCTGGCCGTCTACACCCGACACAGCCACTACCTGATCAACAACGTGATCCGTACCCACCTGTTCACCGGTGGGGTGGCGGAGCGACCGACGAAGGAGGTGTTCGACCGGAAGGTCGACGAACTCGTCAGGAACTACCTGGGCAATATCGCTGCCGGCACCAAGGCGTTGCCGTTGCCGTTGCTGCTCCGTTCGGTGGTACACGAGGGGCCGGGTCACCTCACCGCACGCTCGCCGCTCAGTGGCCCGGCCGCGCGGTGGGTGCAGGCGCAACGGCGGATGGCGGCGGCCAGGCAGCGGGCGCGGGAACAGCCGGGCGCCCAGAGCGCCGTCGAGCGGGTCCGGGCCGCCCAGGCGCTCGACAGGGCCTGGGACGACCTCACCGGTCGGCTCCGCTCGGTGTCACCCCGGTTGTTCGACGAGGTGCGGTGGCACGCTGACATGGTGCACGACGCGATGATGCAGTTGCCCGCCGTCGGTAGTCCGGACCGGCCGGTGGTCGCCTATCGAGGTGACTGGATCACCCCGGTGTACTCCCCGATCTATGGCAACTCCTGGCTGCCGACCGGTAGGGCGCGGGAGTTCCTCAGCGTCAGTCGCCGCCTCGACGTGGCGGTACGGTTCATGGCCGAGAACCCCGCCTCGGGCGGGAGGATCCTGGTGGTCTACCGGCTCACCGGGCAGCAGGCCCGCGACATATCGGTGTTCTCGTCCTTCGCCGTCGATGAGGAGGCGGTCTTTCCCCCACGCTCGCGGACGCGTCGGACGTCCGATCCTGACCTCGAGGAACAGGTACGGGCCCGGTTGCCTCCCGAGTTCCAGGACAACTGCACGATAATCATCATGGAAGAGACCTGACAGTGATCGATAGTCCTGTATGGGATGAGGCGGACGACCTCTTCGCCGCCGTACACCGCATGCTGTTGCGGCTGGCGGGGCGGTTCCCGGACGAAGTGGTGACCCAGCTGCGAAAACTCCTCGGCGACGGGGATCTGCGGCACCTTCCGGATGCGGTGTCGGTGGCGACGGTGCAGTACGCCGTACCGATCTCCGCTGCGGACCGGGAGCTGCTGGGCCGGGTCCTGCGCACGCTGGATGTGCCGGGGGGTGAGCCCCAGTTGTACGACGAGGTGCCGGTCTCCGAGGAGACGCCGTCGGCGGACGCCTTCCGTTTCCTGCCGGCGCGGACAGCGGTCGTCGAGCGCGCCGGGAACCGGCTGCCGAACCCGTTGGACCTGACCGGTGTCGACCCGGAGGACCCCACCGGGTTGCCGGCCCGGCTCGGTCACCTCGCTGATCTGGCCTACGAGCTGACCGACTGGCCCGACACCCGGTTCGTGGTGAGTGTCTCCCGTCATCCCGGTGTCCGGGGCATCTGGCGGGCGTGGCGGTCGGCGGCTGACGGCCCACCGGTGGAGCGGCGGGTCTGCCTTGCCGAGTTGAGCCCTGGGATGCGGGCCTGGGACATCACCTACGATGCTCAGCGCGCCCTCGCCGAGGAGGATGAGGAGGCCCCGCAGGTGGAGACCTTCTGGGCCGGTGAACCGCTGCCGCCGTACCAGCGGGCGGCGCTGGCGGGCGCGGCCCTGCTGTGGACGCCCGTACCACCCGGCCCGGGCCCGGGGTGACACCGACAGGGAGGTTGCTGGTGGACACGGAGCGGACGACCGAGGCGCTCCAGCGGTACGTGCTGGAGCCGGGCGAATCCACCGAGCGGGTGTGGGTCGGTCCGGAGTCGGTGACCGTGCGGACCGCCCACTTCCGCTACCTGGCCCGCCCGGCGCGGTGGGCGGTCGCCGACGAGCAGTGGGTGGCCGACGCGGTCCGGGTGGTGGCCGCGCGGCAGCCGATATTCGTCACCCATGCCCTGCTCCTCACCGCGTCGGGCGGGACGCTGCATCTCAACCGGCCCGAGGTGATGGGTGAACTGGGTCGTCGGGTGGGAGCCGGGCTGGACCCGCTGGCCTACGCGGAGCTGTTCGGCGAGCTGTATTCGGCGTGGGAGATCGACGGCCCGGTGGTACGCCCCTTCTCGGTGACCGAGGGCACCCGCGCCGGTTGGCTGGTCCGCGACCCCGACCACTTCGCCCGGGTGCTGGCGGTGCCTGACGCTCCGGCGGTGACGCAACCGACGTTCGTGCCGGACCCGGACGGGGGCTGGACCTTGCGGTTCTTCTCGCACAACCATTACCTGTTGGAGATCCGCTCCGCGGTCGATGTGTACCGGTGGACGGTGACGGGCGGGCCGGACCGGGCGGCGACCTGGGCCCGGGAGACCGTCGCCGAGCGGGTGGAGCGTCCGCTGCCGTGACGGGTGGTGGTGCCGCGTGCGGCGTACCGGCCCGCAGAGACCAGCCACGGTCACTGGTCCGGGCGAGCGGTTCGCCCGCCGGCGGCCGGTGTCCGGAGGTGACCCGATGGCGATGAACGTCGATCCGGAGCGGCAACGCCGGCTGCGGGAGTTGGCCGAACTGCACGCCCGGTGGCAGGCCACACACCGGGTGGACGACGTCGACTTCACCCCCGAGGGTGCCGACTCGGCGCAGCGCCGGTCCCCGTCGGCGCAGGCGCAGCGCGAGTACATGCGCCAGGCCCGGGAGATCATGGGCCTCGACCCGGACACCGGTCACTACCGGGACGCCGAATGAGCCTGCTGCCCGCCGTCCGGAGCCGGGACGAGGCCGACCTCTACCTGGAGTTGCATCCGTGCACCCGGTGCGGGTCGATGGAGGCCGCCTGGACCGGGACGGCGACGACGCAGGGGAGCCGACCGGTCTACCGGTACTCCGGTCGGTGCGCCGAATGCCAGGAGCAGCGCGAGTTCCTCTTCGCCCTGCCCGAGGGGCGGACGACGCCCGCCGACGCCGGCCCGCACCCCACCACCCGGTTCGGCGGCCCGCAGCCGTCCGCCCTGCTCGACCCCGGTGAGTGGCTGCTCGTCGCCGACTGGTGCGGGGAGGCGGCGGCGGTGGCCGAGCGGCAGGGCGACGACGCCGAGGCGGCGGACCTGCGGTGGACCGCCGTGGCCGCCCTGGAGGAGGTCCACAAGTTCCTGCCCGACGGCGGCGATGCGGTGCCGGAGGCGGCGTTCTGGTCGGCCCGGGGACGGACGGTCTACGACCGGGAACCGGGACGGTTCCGTCGTCGCCGCATCGAGGTCGTCCGGGACTTCCACCTGGATCACATGCCGTGGAGCCCGTCGTGATCCCGTTGGCCGCGCGTTCCCTCCACGAGGCCCACCTCTACATGGACCTGCAACCGTGCGGCTGCGGGCAGGGGAGCTTCCCGCGCGCCTCCACCGTGCTCACCCTGCCCGACGGCGACCTGGCCCGCCGCTACACCGGCGGGTGCCAGGGGTGCGGCACGCCCCGGGAGTTCCTGTTCCGGCTGCCCGCCGGGCCCGTCGAGGTCGAGGAGGGCTTCCGGTACGGCGGCCCGGAGCCGTCCCGGCTGATCGACGCCGGGGAGTGGCTGTGGGTGGCCGAGAACCACGCCCGGGGGGTGCCGGCCGGGGCGCGGACCCTGCCGGAGGCGGACCGTCGGCGGTGCCGGGTCCGGCTCACCGCCGCCGTCGCCGCGCTCGACGAGGTGGTGAAGTTCGTGCCTCCCGGCGGGGCGCGGGTGCCGTTCACGGCGGTCTGGACGACGCTGGGCCGCACGGTCTACCAGCGGGAACCGGGCCGGTTCCGGGCAGGTCGGCTGGTCGCGGTGCGGTCGTCGTACGTGGGGGCGCTGCGCCGGCTGGGCTGAGCCGTCGGGGGTGGAGGATCAGTCGGCGGCACCGCCCGACCGCTGCGCGGGGGTGGGGGCCCTGCCGGCCGGTGCGGTGGCCGACAGGTTCGCCTCGCACGTGGGGGAGATGCTGCTCTGGTCCTGCACGAGCCGGTCGCCGAACAGGATCGTGCAGTGCAACGTCGGGGTCCCGCCGGCGTACGCCAACCGCTCGTCGACCCCCGGGCGGACCTGCGGCGTCGCCGACACCCACACCCGTTCGACATCCGGATAACGCAGCGTCACCGCGTGGGACCAGGCCCAGGTCAGGCTGGTGGCGGACTGTGTCTCCAACCTGCTGTGCCCCCAGGTGACCGCCATCCCGAACAGTCCACCCCCGCCGCCGACCACCTCGACGGTGAGCGTGACCACGTGCTCCACCGGGGCCGGTGCGGGGGCGGGCGACGGGGCGGCGGAACAACCGGCCACAGTGGCGGCCAGGGCGGCGACCGCGACGACACGTCGCATGGAACCTCCTGCGGAACGTGGGCGGACGGCGACCGGACCGTAGCCTAGCGTGCGCCCGCGGCGGGTCCCGCCCGACGGCGGGACATCGCTAGGCTCAGGTCGGCACCGGGCAGGGAGGGAGACCCGTCGTGGACGAGTCGTGGCAGCCGGCCAACGACACCGAACGGGCGTTGCTACGCGCGGCGCGCGACGACGACCGCTCCGGGTTCTTCCGGATCCTCACCCGGGCCGAGCTGTTCCTCCCGCAGGTGCGCGACGACGACCCGGCCGACGGCAGCCAACGGTTCGTCACGATGGACCTCTTCGGAGCGCCGTTCCTGCCCGTTTTCACCTCGCTGGAGGCGATGGTTCCGCAGGTCGCCGGGGTCGCCGACGCGTACACCGTGACCGGGTACGACGAGCTGTGCGAGCGGTGGCCGGTGGCCGGCTGGCGGCTGGCGGTCAACCCGGGCACCCCGCTGGACGCGTACCTGCCGGTGGAGGCGGTCCGGGCGGCGGCGGACGGGGAGCTGACCGTGCCCGCCGGGGCGGAGCTGCTCACCGAGCTGGCCGAGGCGGCGGCCGACGACGAGATCGCCGCCGCGACGGCCGACGGGCCGGACGATCCGGCGACCGCGCTCGCCCCACCGGTCCCCGCCCCCGGTCCGGCGGACGGGCCGGACACCGCCGCGCTGTTGCGGGACGCGGCCGAGCGGGGCGACTCCGTCGGCTACCTGGACGCGCTGCTCGACGCGCTGGTGGTGCTCCCCACCGCCGCCCCGGTGTCCGACCCGGCCCGGCTGGTCGACCCGGACTTCCCGTGGCGTGCGGTCGGCGCGGGGGAGACGCCGGTGATCGAGGTGTTCACCGCACCGGAACGTTTCGCGCGGGCCTACCCGGACGGCACGCCGAGCCTGCGGGCCACGATGGCGGCCCTGCTCACCGTCTGGCCGCCGGGGCACGCCCTGGCCGTCGACCCGGACTCCCCGGCCGGCGTCACCGTCCCCGCCGACCAGGTCCCGTTCCTCCTGCTCTGGCCCACCCCCGACGGGACGGACGCCCACGGGACGAACCGCGACGCGACAGCCCACGACGAGACAGCCCGCGACGAGGCGGACCCCGACGGGGCCGTCGCCGGGCGGTCGACCGACGCCGGGTGGGGCCGGTGAGCGGGGCCGGGCCGATCCCCGCAGCCCGGTACGCCTTCGGGGTGGCCCACCCGGTCGCGCCGATGCTGCGGGTCCGCTACCGGCAGGGGGTGCCGGTCGACCCGTACGGCTTTCCCGACTGGACGCCGTACGCGCGGGCGGTGGTCGAGCTGCCGCCGCTGCCGCCGGGCATCGGGGTGGACGAGGCCCGGGTGCTGGACGTGCTCACCGCCAACCTGGCGGTGCCGGACCCGGCCGATCCGCAGGCGTCGGGGCGTACCCCGGCGGGGTGGGTCTGGGCGCACCTGGCGCGTGGCCGGCGGCTCGCGCTGGTGCCGGCGGAACTGCACGCGGCACTGCGGCACTGCGGCGGGGTGAGCACCGGCGACGCCGACCACCGGCGGCGCGGCCTGCCGGTGGACGCCGCCACCCCGCCGCCGCTGCGGTTCGTGCAACGGCTCACCCCGCAGGCGGTGGCCCGCGTCGAGCAACGGCTCGGCGTCACCCTGCCGGCCGGCTACCGGGACTTCCTGGCCCGCACCAACGGCGGCTGGCCGGACTGGCCGGCCGTGCACCCCCGGTTCGGGTTCGTGGTCGACCAGCCGCTGTTCGGCGTGGTCCGGGCCGACTGGATGCAGGACCTGTGCCACGCCAACGCCTGGTTCACCGACCGGTTCACCGCCGACTTCCTGGCCGTCGGGCACGTGCAGGGCGGCCTGCTCGCCGTGCGGGTGGCCGGCGGCGACGAGGGGTCGGTCTGGTACTGGGACGACGACGACCCCCGGGCCCGTGACGACGACACCGCCGCCGACGTGGCCGACCGGCTGCTGCACCGCTGCGCCGACAACTTCGGCGTGTTCTGGCACACCCTGCGCGCGGTGCCCGGGTCGCTGCGTGGGCTGGCCGTCGACGCGGTGGCCGGGGGCCGGGTCGGCCGGGTCGACGACGCGCGCACCGGGCGGGCGCTGCCGCCCGCCCGCCGGCGGCCGGCGGCGTGAGGCCGGGACGGAGGAACACATGACGGGGTACCCGCCGGTCCGGCCGCAGCCGGACGACCAGGTCGGTGCGGGCGGTCGCCCGGACCACGCCGGCCCGGCCGCAGCGTCACCGACGACCGGGCCGGACCGGGGTCGGAGCACGGCTGGTGGCCCGGCCCGGGCGGGACGGCGTCCGGTGGCGGGTGCGCTCGTCGTCGGGCTGGTCGCCGCCGCCGCCCTGGTCGGCCCGGTGCGGCCCGCCACGGCGGCACCCGACTGCGCACCGGCCGGCGGGCAGGTCGGCACGCCGTCCTGGGCGCAGCAGGTGCTCGCCCCCGAGCAGGTGTGGCCGTTCAGCCAGGGGGCCGGGGTGACCGTCGCGGTGCTCGGCTCCGGGGTGGACGCCGAGCACCCGCAGTTGCGGGGGCGGGTCGGCAGCGGCTTCGACGCGGTCCGGGGCAGTGGCCCGGCCGACACCGACTGCACCGGGCAGGGCACCCGGGTGGCCGGGCTGATCGTCGCCCGGCAGGCCGGCGGCTCGCCGTTCGCGGGCCTCGCGCCGAGCGCCCGGGTGCTGCCGGTACGGGTGGTCGACGACCGGGCGTTCGGTGCCGCCCCGGTCGACCCGGCGGTGCTCGCCCGCGGCGTCGACTGGGCCGTCGACCGGGGTGCCCGGGTGGTCGCGGTGACCGTGGCCGCCGACCGGGACGCGGCGACCCTGCGGAACTCGGTGCGACGGGCCGTCGACCGGGGCGTCCTGGTGGTGGCCGCCAGCGGTGACCGGGGTGGGGACGGCAACCCGGTGTCCTATCCGGCCGGCTATCCGGAGGTGCTCGCCGTCGGGGCGATCGGCCCGGACGGGCGGCGCTGGCCGAAGTCGCAGTACGGGCCGTACCTGGACCTGGTCGCGCCGGGCGTGGCGGTGACCACCACCCAGCGCGGTGCCGGCCTGGTCGAGGCGGCCGACGGCACCGCACTGGCCTGCGGGTTCGTGGCCGGTACGGGGGCGCTGACCCTCGCCAAGCGGTCCGGAACGCCGCGCAGTGAACTGGTCCGGCTGCTGACCGTGACGGCGGTCCCCGGTGCCGACCACACCGAGTACGGCCACGGCACCGTCAACCCGTACGGGGCGGTCAACGACCAGTTGCTGCCGCAGGCCCGACCGGCCCCGCTGCCCCGGTTCCGGCCCGCCGACGACCGGCCCGACCCGGCGGTCCGGGAGAGCCGGCGGATCGCCCTGGCCGGCACGGCGCTCGCCCTCGCCACCGTCCTGGTGGTGTGCGCCGTCGCGCTGACGCTGCCCCGGGTCCGGCGTCGCCGGTGGCGGGCGGCCGTCGCGCCGGCACCCGCCCGGTCGACGCCGCCGGCCGAACCGGGCCCGCCGGTGCAGCTCTTCGACGATCCGACGCCAGGCCGCTGACCCACCACGGCCGACGGCCCGGTCAGCCGCCGGTGGTGATCGACGCGGGGCGGACCGCGGCCAGGGGGTCCAGGGTGGGGCCGGTCGGGACCAGCATGGTCAGGCTCGGCGGCACCGTCAGCGCCCCCTGGGCCGGGTAGCCGAGCAGGCGCAACGCCTCGGCGGACGGCACCGGGTACCGGATGCCCAGGTCGGTGACGATGCTGTACGCCCCGGGGCTGCCGAGTAGCCGCAGCACGGTGACCCGACCGGCGGGGGCGGCGATCCGGTCGGCCAGCGGGATGCCGTCGGGGGACACGGAACCGGTCGGCGCGGCCCGGTCCGCGTCGGGCAACGTGCCGCCCACGGTCAACTCCGGCGGGGTGCCGGCGTCGGTGGTGGCGGCGCAGATCTGCTGCCCCGGCTCGGGGCCGAGCAGCTTCGGCGGGGTGGCGGGCGGCTGGCCCCGGTCCGGCGGGCGGGGGACCTGCTGGCTCTTCGGCAGCGAGGTGACGTCGGAGACGGCGACCGGGACGGGTTGCCGCCCCGACTGTCCGGCCTGGATCGCCTGCTGCACCGGGGTGACCGGGGCGACCCCGTCGGCGAGCACCAGGTAGTGCTGCGGGCCGGAGGCGGTCTGGGTGACCAGCACGTCGCCGTTGCGTCGTCCGGACACCTCCCGGGAGGGTTTCCCCCGGTCGGCGACGGGCAGCGCGGCGAGATCGACCCCGGCGGGCAGCGCGTTCAACCAGGCGGTGCCGACGGGGGTCGGGGTGACCGCCCCGAACAGGGCGGGCACGACCACCCGGGAACCCTGCACCAGGTGCCGGCGGCCGTGCCAGACCAGGTAGTTCATGCCCAGCGTGGCGTCCTTGACGAGCAGCCCGTCGTCGCCGATGCCCCGCCCACCGGCCGGCCGGGCGGCCAACGCCAGGGTCACCGTGTCGGTGGTGCGGCCGGTGTCGTCGGTCGTCGGGGTGGAGCAGACCGTCCACGGCAGACCGGCCCGCCGGTTCGCGGCCGGCAGCGAGGCGGGGGCGTTCGGGATGCCCATCGTCACCCCGCGCGGGACCGTGCCGAGGGTGCTGGCGGAGACGCGTACCACCGGGGTGCCGGGGCGGCCGGCGGCCAGCAGCGCCGACGCGTAGTTGAGCGTCGGGTGCAGCCGTCCGTCCAGGTAGATGTAGGTCGCGCCGCTCTCCTTCTCGACCACCACCGCGCCGGGCTGCCGCCAACTGTTCCCACCGACCTTGGTGAGCAGCCCGTAGATGCCCACCCCGGCGGCGACCAGGACGGCGACCATCAGCCCACCGAAGAGCGCGCCGATGCCCCGACGCAGCGGCGACTGCTGCGGATCGGTCTCGCGCATCACGAACGCGGACATCACCCGCTGGGTCATGAACTGGTACGACTGGAGCTGGTCCCGTCGCGTCGTCATCGTCGTCTCACCCGCCGATCGAGGCGAACATCCCCCGGATCGCCCCGAACAGGCCGATGACCGCGCAGGCCAGCGGGATCAGCGCCATGATGGCGATCACGTCGGCGATGTCGGCGGCCCGGCCCAGGTAGGGCGACGGCCGGCGTCGACTGTAGACCAGACCGGCGACCAGCGTCAGCGCCGCCGCGGCGACCACACCGAGCCAGACGAGCACCCGGCCGCCACCCGGCGCGGTGCCCAGCAGCGCGGCGACGGCCAGCGACGACAGCCCCAGCAGGCCGCTGACCAGCAGCGGCACCCGCTGCGCGGCGGTGGGGAAGAGCCGCCCCCGCAACAGCAGCGCGCCGGCGCCGCAGAGCGCCAGCAGCGCGCCGGCCGGGGTACGGTCCCCGGTCAGCAGGAACGCGATGGCCAGCGCGCCGCAGACCGAGGCGGACAGCAGCATCCCGGTGAGTAGTTCGGTGGCCCGTGCCACGGTCACGAAGACCTTCGCCCGCTCGGGCACCGGCCGGTCCTTCAGGATCTCCTCCGGCCGGTCGGGCAGCTCCGGCACCGGCAGCCTGCCCAACCAGCCGGCGATCAGCGGATAACCGGGCAGCAGGCCGATCACCGTGGTCAGCGTCGCCGCCGCCGCACCGGCGGGGGAGACCCCGCCGTAGCAGAGCAGCGCGGCCAGCACGCCGGTGAGCCCGGCCGCCACCCCGGCCATGAACAGCCGCTGCACCCCGCCCACCGCCACGTAGCCGACGATGCCGAAGACCAGCAGCGCGGCGGAGCCGAGCAGCAGGCTCGGTGCCCCCAGGTCGACCAGCCGGGCACCGTCCGGTGCGCCGAGCAGCGCCCCGCCGAGCAGCGCGTACGGCAGGCCGGCGGCGGCCACCACGGCCCCGGCGGTGGCGTCGGGCACGGCCCGCGACAGCACCGGGCCGACGACCGCCAGCAGCGCCGCGACCCCCAGCGCCAGCAGCCCCGGGGTACGCCACGGCGCACCGACCGCGAGCAGCGCGACCAGCCCGAACCCGAGCAGGGCGGCGGTGACCGCCAGCCCGGCCCGCCGGGTGGCGTCGTCGCTCCACGATCGACCGGTGCGCCGCGCGCCGCTGGCGATCACCTCGACCACGTCGTCGTACGCCAGCTCGGGCCACTCGTCGCGGCCGGGCGTGAGGTGCAGCAGCTCGCCGTCGCGCACGCCCTGCACGGCGAGGTTGCGGGTGGCCTCCAGCAGGGTGCCGGTGGCCCGGCGCAACACCCACCCGCCCTGCTGTTCGCCGACGTCGCCGAGGCCCTCCCCGGCGTGCCGGAGCAGGTGCGGCAGGAGTTCTCCGACGAGCATGCCGTTGGGCAACGCCACGTCCATCCGCCGCTGGGGGGCGGCGATGGTCACCCTGGCCAGACTGAGACCGCCCGGGGCCGTCACGCTGGTCACCTCCCCGTGTGCCACGCGTTCGCGCGGCGTCTGCTGGGCCCGCCGCGGCGGTCAAAGTAGCACGGTCGCACCGCCCGCCGGGTGGCCGTCCGAGCGCGGACGGCGGTCCCTGCCAGGGGCGACCGGTCGATAGAGTGGGCCGCCGTAGACCTGAGTGGTGGGAGGTACGGGGGAGATGTCGTCGTTGGTGGTCGTCAAGCGTCCACCCCGCCGGCCGGCGCCCCCGCTGCCGACCGGTGAGGTGCTCCTCGACCCGCCGCCCGAGGTGCCGGCGGCCGGTGGCCGGGGCTGGACCCGGATGCTGATGATCCTGCCGATGGCAGCGGGTGCCGCGGCGATGGGCCTGATGATGGGCATGCAGCGCGGCGGGGTGATGACCTATGTGGTCGGCGGCATGTACGGGATCTCCATCCTCGGCATGATCGCCGTGATGGCGGTCAACCAGACCGGCCCCGGCAAACGCGAGATGATCGAGGCCCGCCGGCAGTACATGCGCCGCCTCGCCCAGCTGCGCGCCCAGGTCCGCGCGACCGTACGCCAGCAGCGGGAGGCCATCCACTACCGGCACCCCGACCCGGACTCGCTCTGGTCCACCGTGACCAGTGGCCGGCTCTGGGAACGTCGCCGGGGTGACGCCGACTTCAGCGTGGTCCGCATCGGCCTCGGCCCGCAGGAGGTCGCCACCCCGCTGATCCCGCCGCAGACCCGCCCGGTGGACGAGCTGGAGCCGCTGTGCGCGGTGGCGCTGCGCCGGTTCGTCGCCACCTACTCGGTGGTGCCCGACCTGCCGGTGGCGATCGCCCTGCGCGACTTCTCCCACGTCTACCTGCGCGGGGCCGACGACGCCGTCCGGGGGCTGGTCCGTGCGGTGGTGGCCCAGTTGACCACCTTCCACGCCCCCGACGACCTGCTGGTCGCGCTCTGCGTCGACCCGGACCGGCGGTCCGGGTGGGAGTGGGCGAAGTGGCTGCCGCACGCCCAGCACCCGACGAAGCTCGACGCGGTCGGCCCGATCCGGCTGTTCGCCCCGACCGTGGTGGCGCTGGAGGCGATGCTCGTCGACGTGCTGGCCAACCGGCCCCGCTTCGATCCGACGGCGACGGCGGCGGTCGCGCCGTACGTGCTGGTGGTGGTCGACGGCGGGCAGGTCGCCGGCTCCGACCACCTGATGACCGAGGGCGGCGTCGCCGGGGTGACCCTGCTGGACCTCACCGGCCGGCCGCCGCGCCTGCTCGACGAGACCTCGGTGGTGCTCGACGTCGCCGACGACGGCACCATCTCGGGCACCACGATGGACGGCACCACCCGGGTCGGCCGGGCCGACACGCTCGATCCGGCACGGGCCGAGGTGCTGGCCCGGGAGCTGTCGCCGCTGCGGCTGTCCGCCGCCTCGTACGCCGACCAGCCGGCCGTCGCCACCGACCTGGGCCTGGCGGACCTGCTCGGCCTCGGCGACCCCTACGAGCTGGACCTGACCGACGCCTGGGGCAGCCGCCCCAACCGCAGCCGGCTGCGGGTGCCGATCGGGGTCAACGAGAACGGCCGGCCGATCGAGCTGGATCTCAAGGAGTCCGCCCAGGAGGGGATGGGCCCGCACGGGCTGCTCGTCGGCGCGACCGGCTCCGGCAAGAGCGAGCTGCTGCGGACGCTGGTGCTGGCGCTGACCGTCACGCACAGCCCGGAGATCCTCAACCTGGTGCTCGTCGACTTCAAGGGCGGTGCGACGTTCGCCGCGCTGGACCGGCTGCCGCACACCAGCGCCGTGATCACCAACCTGGCCGACGAGCTGTTCCTGGTCGACCGGATGCTCGGCGCGATCCAGGGCGAGATCACCCGCCGCCAGGAGCTGCTGCGCCGGGCCGGCAACTACGCCTCGCAGCGCGACTACGAGCGGGCCCGCGCGGCCGGGGTGCCGCTCGCCCCGCTGCCCAGCCTGCTGATCGTGGTGGACGAGTTCAGCGAGCTGCTCAGCGCCCGACCGGACTTCATCGACATGTTCGTGCAGATCGGCCGGGTGGGCCGGTCGCTGGGCATGCACCTGCTGCTGGCCTCGCAGCGGCTGGAGGAGGGGCGGCTGCGCGGCCTGGAGACGCACCTGTCGTACCGGCTGGGGTTGCGCACGTTCTCCTCGATGGAGTCCCGGGCGGTGCTCGGGGTGGCCGACGCGTACGAGCTGCCCCGCTCACCGGGGCACGGCTACCTGAAGGCCGGCACCGAGGGGCTGATCCGGTTCAAGGCCGCGTACGTCTCGGGGGCGGTGCGGCAGCACGGCGGGGTGCCCACCGTCGGCGGCCGGCTGATCGACCCGGTCCGCGACTACACCACCGACTACGTCCCGCTCGCCACCGACGACGCGCCTGACGAGCCGACGCAGACCCCGGTCGACGAGCACGTCGGGGAGAGCCTGCTCGACGTGCTGGTGGCCCGGATGGAGGGGTACGGGCCGGCCGCCCACCAGGTCTGGTTGCCGCCGCTGGAGGAGCCCCCCACCCTCGACGCGCTGCTGCCACCGGTGCTGGTGTCCCCGGTGCGGGGCCTGACGATCGCCGCCGAGGACCGGCACGGCGCGCTGCACGGCGTGGCCGGCATCGTCGACAAGCCGCTGGAGCAGCGCCGCGACCCGCTCTGGCTGGACCTGGCCGGGGCGGCCGGCAACGTGATGGTGGTAGGTGCACCGCAGACCGGCAAGAGCAACCTGCTGCGTACCCTGGTCACCAGCCTGGCGTTGGGCAACACCCCGCGCGAGGCGCAGTTCTACTGCCTCGACTTCGGCGGCGGCACCCTGGCCGCGCTCGCCGGCCTGCCGCACGTCGGCGGGGTGGCGAGCCGGCGCGAGGTGGACAAGGTCCGCCGGACCATCGCCGAGCTGCACGGGCTGATGCAGGCCCGGGACGCGTTGTTCACCACGCACGCGGTGGAGGGCGCGGCGGCCTACCGGCGGGCCCGCCGCGAGGGCCGGTTCCCCGAGGACCCGTTCGGTGACGTGTTCCTGGTGGTGGACGGCTGGGCGGCGCTGCGGGCCGAGTTCGAGGACCTGGAGCCCCTGGTCACCGAGCTGGCGAACCGGGGTCTCGGCTACGGCATCCACCTCCTGGCCGCCACCAACCGGTGGATGGACGTCCGCCCGGCGGTGCGGGACATGTTCGGCGCGAAGGTCGAGCTGCGCCTCGGCGAGCCCGCCGACTCGGTGATCAACCGGCGGGCCGCGGTGAACGTGCCGGAGCAGCACGGCCACGGGCTGACCCCCGACGGCCTGCACTTCCTCGCCGGCCTGCCCCGCCTCGACGGCCGGCCGGTGGTCGACGACCTGCCGGACGCGCTGGCCGACCTGGTCAAGCGGGTGCAGCAGCACTGGACGTCGGCGGGTGCCCCGGCCGTCCGGCTGCTCCCCGCCGAGCTGCCCTACGAGGCGCTGCCCGCCGCACAGGGCGGGGTGATCCCGATCGGCATCGCCGAGACCGACCTCCAGCCGGTACGCCTCGACTTCACCGCCGAACCGCACCTGCTGCTCTTCGGCGACGTCGAGTGCGGCAAGAGCACGTTCCTGCGCGGGCTGGCCCGCAGCATCGTCGAGGGCAACGACCCGGCGGCGGCCCGGATCATCCTGGTCGACTTCCGGCGCAGCCTGCTCGGCGCGGTGGAGTCCGAGCACCTGATCGGCTACGGCACCTCCCCGCAGGTCACCGCCGACCTGGTCAAGCAGGTGGCCACGGTGATGGGGGAGCGGCTGCCGGGGCGGGACGTCACCGCCGAGCAGCTGCGCGACCGGAGCTGGTGGAAGGGCCCGGAACTCTACCTGCTGGTCGACGACTACGACCTGGTCGCCGGGGCGGCGCTCAACCCGCTCGCGCCGCTGCTGGAGTACCTGCCGCAGGCCCGCGACATCGGCCTGCACCTGGTGCTGACCCGGCGGATCGGCGGTGCCGGGCGGGCCATGTTCGACCCGGTGATCGGGCGGATCAGGGAACTGGCCTCCCCGGGCATCATGATGTCCGGTCCACGGGAGGAGGGCGCGCTGTTCGGCACGATCAAGCCGCAGCGGCTGCCCGCCGGCCGGGGCTGGTTGTTCACCCGCCGGCACGGTGCCCAACTCGTCCAGCTCCCCCTGGTGCCGCCCCAGGTCAGCTGACCCGTCCGGCCTACCCGTCCGGTGCGCGTCGGGTTCCATGATCGACTCAATGGGGCCGATATGGCGGTGTCTGCCCCGCTCCGATGCCGCTATATCGCCGCAATGGCCACCCGGCTCACCTGAGCGGGCGGTCCGCCCCGGTCGGGCGGGTTACGCTGCGCCGGTGAGCCGCCGTGACCAGTACCGGTCCGAGTTGCGGGCGGGCGGGCCCGCCGGGTGGCCGGCGTACCTGCGGGAGCGCTCGGGGCTGCCGGGGCCGCGCGCCAACCTCGAACTCGCCCAGGCCGTCGCCGACGAGGGTGACGCCGACACGTTCGACGGTCTGCTCGCCACCGACGACGAGTACCTGGTCTTCTGCGGTGTGCTGGGCCTCGGCCGGCTGCTGGCCGACGGCCCGCCGGCCCGGACCCGGAGGCGCATCGAGGCGCGCCTGCACGAGCACGCCACCGACCCCCGCTGGCGGGTACGCGAGGCGGTGGCCCTGGCGTTGCAGCGGCTCGGCGACGCCGACCTGCCACGCCTGCTCGACCTCGGCACGGCCTGGGCCGGGGACCCGCACCCGCTGGTCAGGCGGGCGGCCGTCGCGGCCGTGTGCGAACCGCGCCTGCTGACCGCTCCGGAGGCCGCCGCCCGCGCCGTCGCCCTGTGCGAACGGGCGACGGCGGCCCTGGCGGCGCTGCCGGCCGACCAGCGCCGCGACGAGGGCGTCCGGGCGTTGCGGCAGGCGTTGGGCTACTGCTGGAGCGTCGCGGTGGCCGCCGACCCGGCCGGTGGCCTGCCGCCGTTCCGGGCGCTGGCCGCCGTCGACGACGGCGACGTGGCCTGGATCGTCCGCGAGAACAGCCGGAAGAAGCGCCTCGCGCGGCTGCTCGTCAGCGACGCGGCGCGCCCAGCAGGTGCTGCTCCACCGGGGTCTGACTGATCCACAGGTGCCGGTCCGTGCCCCCACCGACCAGGGTGAGCATGTCGTCGGCCATCACTTGGAGGAACCGGCCGCTGTCCGGGGGCAGCCGCAGCGCCTGCTGCACCGCCGCGGACTCGTCGGCCCAGAGCCGTTGCAGCACGCAGAGGTCGCTGTCACGCAGGGCGGACACGCTGCCGGGATCGAGCCGCCGCACCACGGTCAGCTCGGCCTGCCACGCTCCGGGGGGTGCCGCCCCGGACGCGGCCGGGCCGTGGGACGCGGCAGCCCCGGGCCGGCCCCCGCCGGGCGGCAGCTCGCGCACGATCAGGGTGGGCTGCCCGGCGGTTCCGGTGGCGGGCACCATTCGGTCGTCGGCGCGTACCTCGACCCGGTCGGCGGCCCGGCCGAGCGCCGCCGTACCGAACCCGGCCCAGGCGGTCGGCTCGGTGGTGAGCACGACGACCCGGGCACCCAGGGCCAGCGCCCGGAACGCGACGAGCTGACCCGCCCACACCCCGCCGACCAGGGCGACCCGGGTCGGTTCCGGGCGGAACAGCCGGATGGTGACCGCCGCCCGGCGACGGTCGGCACCGAGCACCAGACCGGCCGGGAGCGGGCTCGGGCTGAGCCGGGCGAGAGCTGCCGGGGAGACCGCGTGGGAGCCGATCCGCAGCCGGGGCAGCCGGCCGGAGGGCCCGGCCCGACCGGGCGCGTCCCCGCCCCCGGGGCGGTGGGCCTGCGGTGGGCCGGGGGGAGCGGACGGGTGGCTCTCCGGGGCGGCCAGCGGGCTGGCCAGGGCCCGGGTCAGCGGGTCGGCGGTGGCGAGCGCGGTCGCGGCGGCGGTACCGGCCGCGTCGGCCCCGGCCTCCGCGTCGACCCAGGCGCGCGGCGCGCCCAGCACCGGCGCGTCCGCTCCGACCGGCGACGCGGTGACCGGTGGTGCGGCCACCGGCGGCGGAACGGCGACCGCCCCACCCGGGTGCGCCCCGGCCACCGCCGGCCCGCCCACCGGGTACGCCTCACCGGCCAGCACCTGCGGGTAAGGTCCGCCGGACGGGTCCCGGTACGGCCCGGCCGGCTGGTCGACCGAGGTGCCGAAGGTGGCCGGCACCGCCGTACGCCGTTCGTCAACAGGGCCGGTCATCCCGCGCCACCTCCCGTCGGTGCCGACGCGTACACCGCCGGGCCGTGTTCGCCGTCGAGCGGGAAGAGTTCCCCGCCGGCCTGCCGTACCCCGTCGACCGCCGGCCCGCACAACTGCGGCAGCAGCTCCGCCGGCCCGGTGACCCGGACCAGGCCCCGCAGGTCGAGATCCTCACCCGGCCCGTTCGTGGCCACCGTCAACGACACCGTCACCAGCGACGCCGGCAGGGTCTCCAGCCAGCCGAGCATGGCCGCCGCCCGGTCGACCGGCGGCCAGCGGCGGATCCAGAACGTGCGGTGCGCGTGCGGGCCGCAGTGCCACGCCGACCACTCCTCACGGACCGCGGCCGTGCCGGCCGGGACGCCGGGGGTGAAGCCGCAGGACCGGCCGACGGCGGCGAGCAGGCCGTGCGCGTCCAGCAGCCGGTGCCCGACCCCGTTGCGGCGCAGCGACCTGCCGGTCTGCCGGGCCAGCGCGGCCACCACCGAGGGGGCGACACCCAGGTCGACCGCGTAGTCGCCGACCGCCTCGGCCAGCGCGCGGGCGTCCAGCCGCACCGCCACCCAGGTCGACCGTCCGGCCGGGACCGGGGTGCCGCCGAGACCGGCCAGCAACTGCCGGTAGGACTCCCGCGCCGGGGCGGTCGGGTCGTCGGTCGGACCGCCGGCGGGCACGGTGCTGGTCACCACCTGGAGCACGGTGCCCGGCTGGCCGGACTCGGCGAGCGCGGTGGCCAGCACGTCCAGCGGCAGGCCGGCCGGCGCGTCACCGGTCGGCCCGGAGCCGTCGACGGCGGCCACCGCGAACCAGCCGGCGTCGTCGCGGGCCACCCCGATCCGGGCGCCGTCGGCCATCGTCACGGTGCCCACCGACAGGCCGGGGGCGAGTCGCTGCAGGGCGTCCAACCCCGGGTCGTCGGCGACCGGGACCGCTGCGGCGGCCCGTCGCCGCTGGTGCCGGGCCAACGCCCGCTTCTCCAGCCACCAGCGGCCCCGCGAGCGCAGGAACACCACGGTCAGCAGGAGTACGCCGCACAGCGCGGCGACGACCAGCACCGGCATGCCGAACAGTCCACTGGCGAGGACGCCGAGCAGCACCGCCTCCAGCAGAAGCAGTTGCAGCACGTGCAACTCGCCGATCCGGCCGGGCCGGCGGCGGGGTGCCAGGTGGACGCGGGCGTCGGGGCCGTCCGGCCGGAGTGCGGCACCTGCCGGCCGTGGTGCTCCGGTCATCTCCGGCTGCCCCCCAGACGCCTCGACCCGTACGGCCCGTCCACGGCGGACCGCCCTCATCATAGGAACCCGACGCAGCGCCCCGGGGCCCGTGGGTGGGCGGCCCGGGTCAGTTGACCCGGAAGCCGGTCCGGGGGTCGGCCGCCGCCCCGGAACGGTACGCGGCGAGCGCCGGCTTGTCCGAGTCGATCACCCAGTCGCCGGAGCCCTTCTGGTTGAAGTAGACGAAACCCAGCAGGTCGGGTCGTTTCCGCATGGCGGTGAAGAGTTCGCCGACCGCCCGACGACGCATCGCGCCCGGCTCGGACCCGGTCTCCACGATCAGCAGCGGCCGGGCGGTGAACTTCCGGACCTGGGTGATGGTGGGGCCGAACAGGTCGTCGAAGGTCTGCTCGCCGCGCCTGGTGAAGTAGCCGTCGATGCCGACCCAGTCCACGTACGCGTCGCCGGGGTAGAGCGGGGCGAGTTTCACCGACGGGACCGGGTTGACCACGTTCGGGGTCCAGGTCCATATCACGTTCGTGGCGTCGGCGCGGGCGAAGACGGCGTGGATGTGCCGCCAGGCGGCGACGAACTCCTTGGCGGTGTTGTCGTGCGCGCCCCAGGAGTACCAGTGGCCGTTCATCTCGTGCGCGATGGTGAGCGCCACCGGCAGGTTGAGCCGGCGTACCGCGACGGCGAACTCCAGCAGGTACGGGTCGTGCCGCCCGGCGGCGATGTCCTTCAGTTTCGCCTTGAACGGTTCCCAGCGGACGATCGGCAGTGCGCCGTACCGGTGGACCCGGCGGACCTCGGCGGCGGCGAACTCGTCGTCGAAGCTCTCGTAGATGGTGATGATGTTGGGTTTACTGCCGACCAGGTCGGCGAAGCGGTCGACCCGGCTCATGTCCTGCGGTGCGCCGCTGAGTGCCACCCCCAGGTAGCGACCCTGCGGCTGGACCAGCGGGCGGACGTCGTACGCCGGGGGCGGGCCGGTGGGGGTGGCCGACGCGCTGGGTTCGGTGGCGAACCGGGCCGGACGGCTGGCCGGGCTGGGCGCGAGCGCGGCGTAGCCGAACACCCCGATCACGAACAGCGTGACGATGGTGAACAGTTGGCGGGAGGTCACCGGGAACGCTCCGGCCGGATGTCCCGCGCCGGCTTCACCAGCAGCGCCTGCAACGCGACGGCCAGGTAGAACGCGCCACCGAGGAAGGCCGGCGCGAAGGTCCACAGGTCGTCGGTGATCATCCGGTGGGCCGCCAGGCCGGTCCACAGTGCTCCGCTGCCCGCCGTGCAGACGGCCATTCCCCACCACAGTCGACCCGTCCTGTTCTTCCGTCCCGTGCCGCCGGTGGGCTGCCAGCCCATGCTCTGCCCGCGCAGCAGGTCCCAGATGGCGAAGGCGTGCGACCAGCCGTAGATCATCTTCACGGTCCACGCCTCCACCCGGTACGCGCACCGGTGCCACAGTGGGAACACCACCAGGTTGTAGACCAGGCTCGGCACGATCCACAGGTAGTTCGCCGGGGCCACCGACTGCGGGAACCAGGCCAGCAGCACGATCGGCACCAGCGGCCCGACGAAGGTGAACAGCGCCGTGTGCAGGTAGTAGCAGAAGCCGGAGAGGTACGACAGCCGGGTGCGCAGCCGCATCCGGGTGTTCCAGAACTTCGTCGACCCCAGCAGGCTCATCGAGCCGGCGCACCAGCGGTACTGCTGGGTGAAGAACGAGTTGACGTCGGCCGGGCACAGCCCGGTGGCCAGCGGCACCGGAAGGTAGCGCAACCGCCAGCCGCGCCGCCGCATGTCGAACCCGGTGTGCACGTCCTCCGAGTGCTCGATCAGCGTGGAACCGCCGATCGCGTCGAGCGCCTCCCGGCGGTAGAGCGCGCAACTGCCGACGCAGATCGCCGCCTCGTGGTGCTGCCGGGACACCTGCACCATCCGGTAGAACAGCTCCTGCACCGCCCCGGCCCCGCGCTCCAGCCACCCCTGGCCGGCGTGCACCCGGAAGTACTGCGGGGACTGCACGATCCCGAGATCCGGCTCGGCGGCCAGGTAGGGCACCATCTCGTCGAGCATGTCGTGCCGGGGGGTGAAGTCGGCGTCCAGCACCAGGATGTGCTCGCCCAGCGTGCGCTGGTACGCGTACCGCATGTTGCCGGCCTTCTTGTACCAGCCCCGGTTGGGGCGACGCTGGTAGACGAAGCCGAAGGCGAGCGCCATCGCCTCCCGCTCGTCGGTGGCCGAGTCGTCGAGCACGTAGACGTGCACCCGGCCCGGGTAGTGGTCGACCATCCGGCTGACGTGCTCCCAGGTGTTGCGCAGCACCTCGGTCGCCTCGCCGCAGACCGGCAGGAACACGTCCACCGACGGGTGTACGGGCGGCCGGAAGTCGCGGACCAGCCGGCGGTGCCGCTCCAGGTCGAACCCGGGCGTGCCGATGTTCACCGTCGCCGAGATCAGGTAGTAGAGGACGGTGAAGCCGAACAGCGGCAGCAGCGCCAGCAGCCACGGCGCCATCCGGACGAAGAGCAACTGGCTGGTGAGCAGCCCGGTGAAGCTGACGAACGAGGCGATCATCAGCACCGGCAGCCGGCGGTTCCGGTAGGCGGACTTCTCGTCGTCGTCCGGCGGCAACGGCAGGGACGGGTCGACGCTCGCCGGTCGCCCCAGCGTCGCCGGTGCCACCGCCTCCCGCGCCGACGGCCCCACCGGGGCCGGTGCCGCAGGGGCCGGTGCGGCAGGGGCCGGCACCGCCGACGGCCCGCGCGGGATCGGCACCGGTGCCGGACCCCGACGCGTCGGCACCCTCACCGGGTTCCCCGCAGCGGGGGCCGGCAGTGGAGCGCGCGTGGCGGGGACCACCGCCGGGGGACGCGCGGGCGGAGCCGCCCTCGGCCCGCGCGGCGTCGGCACGGCCGGGTCCCGCAGACCAGGTCCGGTCATCCCACCCGGCGACGTCGGCGGTTCCACCGGGCGACCCCCTGTGGTCCGCCCCGGCCACGGCGGCGGCACCGCAGCGCGCCGCGGGGCCGGATCCCGCCCCGGCACCGGTCCGCGCTGCGTGGCCGGGCGCGGGGACGCCGGGTCGGGCGGCGGCACCGGACGGTGGAACTCCGTCGTCTCGTCGGTGCGGCCCCTGCCGGCCCGGGTGCTCACTTCGTCACCTCGGGCTTACGCACCAGCAGCCCGATGCTGAAACCCCGGACCCGCCAGGTGCGGTCGACGACGTACGGCTTGAGCGCGGCCTCCTTCGCCGGCCCGATCCGCTGCACCGGATCGTCGAGGGCTCCCTTGCGGACGACCCACACCCGCTCCGGCCGCCCCAGACACACCGGCACGTCCCGGTCGGCGCACTCCCGCGCGCCCAGGGTGCCCTGCCGGCGGGCCGGAACGGTCATCAGCACGTCCCGGGGTCGCCAGCTCTCGTCGACGTACCGGTTCACCGCGTCCCGGCTGGTGCGCTGGTCACCGGCGTCGAACGGGCCGTACACCAGGATGTCGCCGGGACGCGCGTGCGCCCGCAGCACGGCGGCGATGTCCTTGGTGCCCTGGCTGTGGCCGGTGACCCCCCGGATCTCGACCTGCACCGGGATACCGAGCAGGCCGACCGCCAGCATCGCGGCGGTGCCCCGCAGCAGCGAACTGCGCCGCAACGCCAGCGAGGCGACGAGCGCCCAGGCCGGCACCGTGAACAGCAGGTAGCGCGGCAGCCAGAGCGGGGTGAGCTGGGCGGCGAGCAGCAGGCCGACGGTGGGCAGCACCAGCCAGGCGGTGGCCACCGCCGACCGCTCCTTCATCGACATGCCGAGGAAGGCCAGGGCGAGTACCGCACCGGCGAGCAGCGGCCCGCCGAACAGCGCCTCCGGCGTGTCCACCAGCCGGTCCAGGGTGACCGGGGGAATCCAGTTGATCTGCGTACCGGTCTGCTGCCGACCCAGCCAGAGGACGGGCAGCACGGGCAGCGTGCCGGCCACGGCCGCGCCCAGCCAGCCGACGAAGCCGCGCCGGCGCTGCGCCCCCCGCCAGGCGACCAGCGCGTGCGCGACGAGCAGCAGCAGGCCCACCAGGTGCATCAGCCCCAGCAACGCCACCACGGCGGAATACCCCAGGTAGCGCAGGAACCGGGGCCGTTCCAGCAGCCGGAGCAGCAGCAGGGTGGCCAGCGCGGCGGCGCACACCGCGAACGCGTACGGCCGGGCCTCCTGCGCGTACCGGGAGGTCGTCGGCAGCACCGCGAACAGCAGTCCGGCGACCAGCCCGACCCGCAGCCCGCCGATCCGCAGGCCGATCGCGGCGACCAGGCCGGCGGCCGCCGCCATGGCCGACAGCGACGGCAGCCGCAACGCGATGTCGGAGCTGCCGGCCAGCGCCACCCAGCCGCGCATCAGCAGGTAGTACGGGCCGATGGAGGCGTCGACGTTGCGCAGCACCGCCACGAAGTCGTCGAACCCGACGGTGACCATGCCCCAGGTGGCCAGCTCGTCCTCCCACAGGCCGGGCCGGTTCAGCCCGACCCCGCCGAGGACGGCGACCACGGCCATCGGCAGCAGCCGGGCCAGGTGCCGCAGCCAGGGCGCGTCCAGCGGTTCCGGCGGGGCCGGCTGGTCGGCCTCGGTGGGCCGCCACGGGGCGGCCGGCTCGGGTGGCGCGTCCCGGACCCGGACGATCAGAGCGGTCGGCGCGTCGCTGCGGGCACCGGTGCCCCCGGTGGGCGGCATCCCGCTCACCGGGTGGCGGCGAGCAGGTCGTCCAGGACGAGGGTGCGCAGGTCGTCCCGGCTCGGCATCCGGCCCAGCGCGCGCAGCCGCCCGGACTGCGCCTTGCGCATGCCCTCCAGCAGCTTCCGGGCCTCGCGGGCGTTGCCGAAGTTCTGGTCCCGTTCGATCTGGCCGAACCATTCGAGCAGCCCGTCGGCCAGCCCGTCGGCGAGCAGGTACTCGTCGTTGCGGGCGATCCGCCCGACGATGTCGACCAACTGGACCGGGCTGTAGTTCTCGAACTCCAGCGTCTTGGCGAACCGGGACGCCAGGCCGGAGTTGGCGTCCAGGAAGGCGGCCATCTCGGTGGTGTACCCGGCGACGATCACCGCCACCTGGTCCCGGTGGTCCTCCATCAGCTTGACCAGGGTGTCGATCGCCTCCTGGCCGAAGTCGCCGCCGGCACCCCCGGCCCGGGACAGGGTGTACGCCTCGTCGATGAACAGCACCCCGCCCAGCGCCTCGGTGAACACCGACGAGGTCTTCTCGGCGGTGTGCCCGATGTACTGGCCGACCAGATCCCGCCGGGACACCTCCCGGAACTGGCCGTTCGGCAGCACCCCGAGGGCCTTGAGCAACTGCCCGTAGACCCGGGCCACCGTCGTCTTGCCGGTGCCCGGCGCGCCCGTGAAGATCAGGTGGTGGCTGACCGCGCCCACCGCCAGCCCGGCGTTGCGCCGCCACTCGTTGACCTGGATCTCGTCGATCAACGAGCGCACCTCGGCCTTCACCCCGGCCAGCCCGATCATCGAGTCGAGTTCGGCGAGCAGCTCCTCGACCTTCTGCTCGTCCTGGCCGACCGTGCCGCCGCCCGCGCTCACCCCGGCCATCGGCCGCCCGCCCGCCTCCGCCGCCCGGAACACGGTGCCGGCACCCTCCGCGATCCGGACGCCCGGGGCGGCGGTCTGCTCCGTACGGCAGCCCTCGACCGTGCCGCCGCAGCCCCGGCCGACGTCGATGCCGACGCCCCGGGTGTCGTGCACCCAGCAGTCCACGATGGTGGGGCTGCTCTGCAACGCGACCACGATGCCGGCGTCACCGGTGCCGGAGACGTCGCAGCGTTCGATGGTGGGGCGGGCCGCCTGGTAGACGTACACGCCCCGGAAGCCGGCGGCGGTGACCGTGCAGTTGCGGATGGTCGGGTCGGCCCCGAGCCGCACGATGATCCCGTCGTCGGTGACGTCGCGGATCTCGCACTGCTCGACCGTGCCGCCCGCGTCCGAGACGACCAGCCCGTGCTGGCCGCCGGTGACGGTGACCTCGACGGCCTCGACCCGGGCCCCGTCGCGTACCGAGACGGCTGCGGCGTATCCGGCGCTGGCCTGGCACTTCTCCATGCGGAGCCGGCCGCCGACCGCCTCCACCGCCGGATAGTCGCCGCCCTGCACGACCAGCCCCTGCAACAGCACCTCGCCGCCGGTGCAGGCCACCGTCGGCCGCCCGGCGGCCCGACCGTCCACGATGACCGAGCCCGGCTCGCCGGCGGCCACCAGCCGGACCCGCCGACCGTCGAGCCGGAGCGACTCGGCGTAGACGCCGGGGGCGATCGAGACGACCGTGTCGTCAGGCGCGATCTCCAACGCGTCGGTGATCGTCGGACAGGCCCCGGCTCGGTCAGGGGAGACAGTCAGCATGCGCACATGGCCCCGCTCGGTCGTGGAAGGACGGACCGGTTCGTCGTCGACGTCCGGTCGAAGGGTACCGGTCGAGCCGGGGCGGCCTCGCCCCCGCGTCAGATGGTGAAGGTGGCCTCCCGCACCGAGGCGGCCACCTTGCGCACCTCGTCCGCGCGGTCCAGCGGCGCGGTCATCCGCAGCACCAGTTGCCTGTCGATCGCGTCCTCCGGCACGCTGCGCCAGTAGGAGAGGTAGACCAGCCCGTAGCGCGGCGCACCGTCCACCCGGGCCGTCTCCGCCCAGGTGGTGAAATCGCCGCTGCGGATCCACTGCAACCCCCATGCCTCCTCCTGCCGGCGCAGCGCGGTGCGGCGCTCGTCGGTGCAGAGCCGGGGGCACTGCCGGACGACCAGGTCGCCACCGATGATCGACCCGTCGGCGGCCGGGACGCCGCACCGGTAGTGCGCCGAGCCGCTGGTGCGGCCGGCCTCGGTGCAGTTCCAGCCGGTGGGCACCCGGAAGCTGAAGTCGACCCCGGCCAGGCCGTTGATCTCCCGGGTCGGCTCGGTGCGGGCGAAGGTGGGCGCCCCGGCGGGCCAGCCGCCACCGACCGGCGGCTCCACCCCCGGCCGGCGTGGTGGCGTGGCCGGCAGCCCCAGGTCGGCGCTCGGTGTCGCGGAGGCCGGCGCGGCGACGGTGGCCGGTCCCTCGGCCGGCCGGTCGGCGGCGAGGTAGCCACCCGCCGCCCCGAGCGCCGCCGCGAGTAGGGCCACCAGCACCGACCACAGTACGGCCCGACCCCGCCCGCGCCTCGGCCCCGCGACCGGCGGGAACGGTGCCGGCGGGTACGGCGCGAGGGTCGTCGGCGGGTACGGCGGTCCCGCCCGCTGCGGCACCACCGGCGCGTGCACCGCCTGCTGCGGGCCGGCCTGCTGCGGGGCCGCCTGCTGCGGGCCGACCTGTTGCCGGCCGGCCTGGTGTGGTGTTGCCTGGCGCGGACCGAGCTGCTGCGGGGCTGCCTGGTGTGGGCTGGCCTGCGGCGCAATGGCCTGGTGCGGGCCGGCCTGGTGCCGGGCTGCTGGCTGGCCGGCCTGGTGTGGGGCCGCCTGGTGCGGGCTGGCCTGCGGCAGGGTGGCCTGGTGCGGGGCGGTCTGGTGCGGGGCCGCCGGGTGGGGCGGGGTGGCCGTGCGGGGTGGGGTCGTGCGGGGCGTGGCACCCGGCGGCACCGTGCCGCCCGTGGCCGACGCTCCGTGGCCGGCCGACGCGACAGGTCCGGTCGACGCGACAGGTCCGGCCGACGCTCCGTGGCCCGTCGACGCTCCGTGGCCCACCGACGCTCCGTGGTCCGTCGACGAAGCAGGCCCGGTGGATGCGGCGGCTCCGGTCGCCGGGGCGGGCATCGGCGGCGTGGTCTTCCCCGGCCGGGCCGCGCCCGCCGGCCCGGCGGTGCGCTGCCCGTCCGGTGCCGGTGTCCCGCCGGCCCCGGCGGCGACCGGTGCTCCAGCGACCGTTGCGCCGGTGGCCGTTGCGCCGGTGGCCGGTGTCCCGGCGACTGGCGCCCCGGTGGTCGGCCGGTGTGCCGGGTCTGACACGCCGGACGGCCCGGTCCCGGGGCCACCGGCCGGGGGCTCCCCGGCCGGGACGAGGCGCTGCCCCAACGCGAGGAAGACGTGCGCGGCCCCGGCCCCCTGCTCGGCGGCGCAGGCCACCCAGGGCATCGGGCCGGTGTGGTTGGCCCCGGTGATCGGCAGGCCGTCGGAGCGGGCCAGGGTGTTGGCCGCCGCGGCGAACGCCTCCCGCCAGCCGCCCTCGGCGGCGGCCGGCGCGAGCACGGCGACGGTGAACGGCCGCTCGGCGGCGTCCCGTGCGGCCCAGACCTCGCCCAGCTCGCACGAGCTGAGCCTGCGGTGCAGCGCGTACGGACCGACTGTCTGCATGTGGCATCCCCCCGGCCGATCGTATCGGTCCGGCACGACGCGGACCGATCGACGGACGGGCCGCCGCCGGAGTCAGTCGACCCAGTCGAGGGTGCGGGCGACCGCCTTGCGCCAGCGGCCCAGTTCCCGCTCCCGGTGCGCCGGGTCCATCCGGGACTCCCACTGCGCGTCGGAGCGCCACTGCGCGCGCAGGGTGGCCAGGTCCGGCCAGAAACCGACCGCCAGGCCGGCCGCGTACGCCGCGCCGAGGCAGGTGGTCTCGGTGATCCGGGAGCGGACCACCGGCACCGCCAGCACGTCGGCGAGGAACTGCATCAGCAGCCCGTTGGCGGTCATTCCACCGTCGACCCGCAGCCGGCGCAGCGCCACGTCGGAGTCGGCGTTCATCGCGTCGACCACCTCGCGGGTCTGCCAGGCCGACGCCTCCAGGGCCGCCCGCGCCAGGTGCCCCTTGGTGATGTAGCCGGTCAGCCCGGCGATCACCCCCCGGGCGTCGCTACGCCAGTGTGGCGCGAACAGCCCGGAGAAGGCGGGCACCACGTAGCAGCCCCCGTTGTCGTCCACGCTGGCGGCCAGCTCCTCGACCTCGGCGGCCGAGGAGATCAGCCCGAGGTTGTCCCGCAGCCACTGCACCAGCGACCCGGTCACCGCGATCGCCCCCTCCAGGGCGTATGCGGCCGGCTGGCCGTCGATCCGGTAGGCCACCGTGGTCAGCAGGCCGTGGCTGGACGGTACCGGGCTGGCTCCGGTGTTGAGCAGCAGGAAACTCCCGGTGCCGTAGGTGCACTTCGCCTCGCCGGGCTGGAAGCAGGTCTGCCCGAACAGGGCGGCCTGCTGGTCGCCGAGCGCGCTGGCCACCGGCACCCCGTCGAGCACCCCGTGGGCCGTTCCGTATACCTCCGCCGAGCTGCGGATCTGCGGCAGCATCGCGGCCGGGATGCGCAGCGCGTCGAGCAGCTCCGGGTCCCAGTCGAGGGTCTCCAGGCTCATCAGCATGGTCCGGCTGGCGTTGGTGACGTCGGTGACGTGCCGTCCGGTCAGTTTCCAGATCAGCCAACTGTCCATCGTGCCGAACAGCACCTCGCCCCGTTCGGCGCGTTCCCGTAGCCCGTCGACGTGGTCCAGCAGCCAGCGCAGCTTCGGCCCGGCGAAGTAGGTGGCCAGGGTGAGCCCGGTGCGGGCGCGCAGCCGCTCCTCGCCGTACGAGTCGGCCAGCTCGCGCAGCAGCGGGCCGGTGCGGGTGTCCTGCCAGACGACGGCGTTGGCGACCGGTCGACCGGTCGCCCGGTCCCAGACCACGGTGGTCTCCCGCTGGTTGGTGATGCCGACGGCGGCCAACCCGTCCGGGCCGGTGCCGGCGTCGGCCAGCGCGTCGCGGACCACCCGCTCGACGTTGGCCCAGATCTCCTCGGCGTCGTGCTCGACCCAACCGGGCCGGGGGAAGATCTGCCGGTGCTCGCGTTGCGCGACGGCGACGATCTCACCGGCCCGGTCGAAGACGATGCACCGCGACGAGGTGGTGCCCTGGTCGATGGCGGCGACGTACTCTCCGGTCATTTCGGCACCGTACCCGGCCCGGGTCGACGGGAGAACCGGCACGGTTCCGTACGATCTCCAGACGTGCGCGACATCGCCGTGTTCAGTGGAACCGCCCACCCCGACCTCGCCGCCGAGATCTGTTCCCACCTGGGGGTGCCGCTGCACCCGGTGCGGGTGTCCCGGTTCGCCAACGACTGCCTGGAGGTGCAGTTGCAGGCGAACTGCCGGGAGCGGGACGTCTTCCTGATCCAGCCGCTGGTGCCGCCGGTGCAGGAGAACCTCGTCGAGCTGCTGCTCATGATCGACGCCGCCCGGGGCGCGTCGGCCGGCCGGATCACCGTGGTGCTGCCGCACTACGCGTACGCCCGGTCGGACAAGAAGGACGCGCCACGCATCTCCATCGGCGCCCGGCTGGTGGCCGACCTGCTCACCTCGGCCGGCGCGCACCGGGTGCTGGCGATGACCCTGCACTCACCGCAGGTGCACGGCTTCTTCAGCGTCCCGGTCGACCACCTGCACGCGCTGCGGGAGCTGGCCGCCCACTTCCGGGGACGCGACCTGACCGACACGGTGGTGGTCTCGCCGGACCTGGGCAACGCCAAGGAGGCGGCGGCGTTCGCCCGGATGCTCGGCACCCCGGTCGCGGCCGGGGCGAAGCAGCGGTTCAGCGACGACCGGGTCACCATCAGCACGGTGATCGGCGAGGTGGCCGACCGGGACGTGATCGTGCTGGACGACGAGATCGCCAAGGGCAGCACGGTGGTCGAGCTGATCGGCCACCTGCACCAACGCAACGTCCGGTCGATCCGGCTGGCCTGTACCCACGGCCTGTTCTCCGACGGCGCGCTGACCAGGCTCGCCGCCGTCGACGGGGTACGCGAGATCGTCTGCACCAACACCGTGCCGATCCCCGCGGACAAGCGGGTGCCGGAGCTGACGGTGCTCTCGGTGGCTCCGGCGCTGGCCGAGGCGATGCGTCGCATCCACAACGGCGAGTCGGTCAGCGCCCTGTTCGGCTGACGGTCACCGGCGGGCCTGGTCGGCGGCCCGGGCCGGCGGAACCAGGGCGGTCGGACCGGGGCGGCGGGTCAGGCGAAGAGGGCGCTGATCCGCACGGTGGTGCCGGCCGTGCCGCTCTCGACCTCCATCGCGTCGCTGAGCTCCCGGGCCAGCCAGAGCCCCCAACCGCCGGCGGTGTCCGGGGCGGGCCGGCTGCGGTCGTCGAGCCGCTGCTCACTGATGCCGCTGCCGTGGTCGGAGACCTCGCAGACCAGCTCGCCGGTGCGTCGCCAGAGCCGCAGCCAGCCCCGTCCGCCACCGTGCCGCACGGCGTTGGTGATCAGTTCGTTGACCGCCAGCACGAAGTCGTCGAGCCGCTGCCCGGCCAGACCGGCCGCGTGCGCGCAGGAGCTGACCGAGTGTCTCAGCTCGGTCACCTGTGCCTGGTCGAACGCCTCGGCGATGAGAAGGGAAGGTTCGATGGGCACCACCGTACGCGGTGTGGGAAGCTCTGCGTTCGTCATGGGCCCTGTCCCGACAGCGATCTCGGAGTTTTTCACGCTATTTCTACCGTACGCCAGGCTTCTCGGGCCCGCACCGACCGGCCCGGCCGGCTGACCTGGGGACTGTGGCATCGTGGCGGCCATGCCGTCGTCCCCGCCGGGAGGTTTCGCCGACCCGCTGTGGCGTTCCGTCGCGGTCTTCCGGTTCGCCTCGCTGGCGTACGTCGGCCTGCTGGTCCTGCGCGACGCGGGTCGCTACGCCCACCCGGTCGCCGCGGGCGGCGTACTGCTGGTGATGCTGGCCTGGTCCGGGGTGACGGCGGTCGGGTACGCCCGGCCGGCCAACCGGCGCTGGCCGCTGCTCCTGGCCGACCTCGGCGTGGTCCTGGCGATCCTGGCGGTCACGCCGTGGGTGGTGGGACGCCCGGCGCTGGCCGCCGGGGTGCCCGCCCTCGCCGTGGCGTGGCTGGCCGGGCCGGTGCTGGCCTGGGCGGTCTCCGGCGGGCGGCGGCGCGGCACGGTGGCCGCGCTGCTGGTCGGCGGCACGGACCTCGTCACCCGGGGCCGGATCGGCCCGTCCTCGCTGACCGGGGCGATCCTGCTGCTGCTCGCCGGCGCGGTGGTGGGGCACGTGGCCCGGCTGGCGGTGAGCACCGAGGAACGGTTGCAGCGGGCGGTGGAGCTGGAGGCGGCGACCCGGGAACGGGAACGGCTGGCCCGGGACATCCACGACTCGGTGCTCCAGGTGCTGTCCCTGGTCCAGCGGCGCGGTGCACACCTCGACGGGGAGGCCGGTGAGCTGGCCCGGCTCGCCGGCCAGCAGGAGGTGGCGTTACGTGCGTTGATCTCCGGGGCCCCGCCGACGTCCCCCGCCGACCCGGGCGGCGAGGTCGACCTGCGGTCCCTGCTGTCCGGGTACGCCTCGGCGACGGTGCAGGTCTCCGCCCCGGCGACCCCGGTGCCGCTGCCCGCCTCGGTGGCCCGGGAGGTGGCCGCCGCGACGGCGGCGGCCCTGGACAACGTGCGGCGGCACGCCGACGGGCGGGGCTGGGTGCTCGTCGAGGACGAGGGCGACACGGTGACCGTGTCGGTGCGCGACGCCGGGCCGGGCATCCCGGAGGGTCGGCTGGTCGAGGCGGCCCGGCAGGGCCGGCTGGGGGTGGCGCAGGCCATCCGGGGACGGATGACCGACCTCGGCGGCGAGGTGCGGATCATCTCGACGCCGGGGGAGGGCACCGAGATCGAACTGATGGTGCCGAGGAGGAGCCGATGACCGGGGTACGGGTGATGGTGGTCGACGACCACCCGATGTGGCGGGAGGGGGTGGCCCGCGACCTCACCGAGGCCGGGCACCTGGTGGTGGCGACCAGCGGTGAGGGCCGCCAGGCGGTCCGGGTGGCCGCCGCCGCCCGACCCGACGTGGTGGTGCTCGACCTCCAACTGCCGGACATCTCCGGGGTGGAGGTGATCCAGGGACTGCGGGCCGCGTTGCCCCGGGTCCGGGTGCTGATGCTGTCGGCCAGCGGCGAACAGCAGGGGGTGCTGGACGCGGTGAAGGCCGGGGCCACCGGCTACCTGCTGAAGTCGGCGGCCCCGGCGGAGTTCCTGGACGCGGTGCGCCGCACCGCCGCCGGTGACCCGGTGTTCACCCCGGGCCTGGCCGGGCTGGTGCTGGGCGAGTACCGGCGGCTGGCCGCGGACCCGCCGGCCGCCGGGTCCGGCGACGACGGCGCGGCACCCCGGCTCACCGAACGGGAGACCGAGGTGCTGCGGCTGGTGGCGAAGGGGCTGTCCTACAAGCAGATCGCCGGGCGGCTCGGGCTGTCGCACCGCACCGTGCAGAACCACGTGCAGAACACGCTCGGCAAGCTCCAGCTGCACAACCGGGTGGAGCTGACCCGCTACGCGATCGAACGCGGCCTGGACGACTGAGCACGCGCCCGGACGGTTGAGGATGGCGGCCCGGACGACCCGGGGTCAGTGCGCCTCGGGCGGCCGGGTCTCGTGGATGGCCAGTTCCTCGGCGCTCGCGCCACCGCCGGCCGCGCCCGCGTCGTAGGCGATGCTGTCGGTCTCCTGGTCGGTGCGGGCCCCCTCGTCCGGTTCGACGAGCCGACCCACCTGCGCGTCGGCGACCGTGCCGAGTTGACCGTGGTCGTAGAGCGAGACCGGGGAGTTCGGGTCCGAGGTGGGGCCCGGGTCGAGCACGTCGGCGTCGAGCTGGGCCTGCGCGGCGGCCTCCTCGTTCTCCGCCTCGGCGGCGATGTCCGGGTCGACCGGCCCGGCCAGCGGGTCGTCGGCCCGCCGCTCGTACTGCTCACGGTCGAGCTTGTACTCCAACGACTCGCCGTCGAGCTGCTCGTCGGCGGTGGTGCCGAAGTGGTCGACGGCCACCGGGGTACGGTCGCCGGGCAGCTGGGCCGGGTCGGGGCCGTCGGCCTCCCGGCCGGTCAGCACGTCGTCGTGGGCGGTCGAGTCGTCGTCGGCGGTGTCGGGCAGGCCGAGCGCCTCGGGGTCGGACACGGGGGTCGGGAACTCGTCGTCGCGCATGGCTGAGCACTACCCACTGGCACGGCCCGGGTAACCGGGTCCCGCTCCCTGGATCGGGACGAAAGGGCGGTAATCAGTCGTGGTGCCAGTGTGACTCGTCCTCGGTGTGCAGCACGCACCAGATCACCTTGCCGTCCGGGAGCGGGGTGCTGCCCCAGCGCCGGGCCACCGTGTCGATCAGCAGCAACCCCCGGCCACCGGCCGAGGTGAGCGGGGCCGGCCCACCGTAGCGGGGCTGCCGCCGGGAGTGGTCCCGCACCGCCAGGTGCACCGTGTCGCCCTGCGCGGCCAACCGCAGCGTCATCGGGGTCGACGCGTGCGCCACCACGTTGTTGACCATCTCGGTGACCGCGATGCAGGCCGGTTCGGCCAGCTCCGGCACACCCCACCGGGCACAGCGCTCGGTCACCAGTTCCCGCGCCCACCGGGCCGCCCCGACCGCCGGCGTCAGCTCCTCGGTCAGCACCGCCGCCATCGGCGTACGGGCCAGGGCCGCCGTCGCGTCGGCCTCGGTCGGGTAGACCGCCAGTTCCGTCGCGTCCCCGTCGACGAGCCTTCCGGTCGGGTCGACCACCAACAGGTCGGCGGCGGGCCAGTCGCGTACCGCCCGGCGTACCCCGGCCAGCAACCGGCCGGCGGTCGCCCCGTCGGCGCGCAGCCCGGCCAGGTCGACCACGATCGGACCGGGCCGGTCGACGAGCCGGACGAGCAGCGCGTCGCGTACCCGGTCGACGTCGGTCGGCTCCAGCGTCCCGGCGAGCCGGACCAGCGCGGAGGAGTCGTCGGCCACCACCTGGCAGCCCGCCCGGGGGTGCCGGACCGTTCCCGGGGTCGGCAGGTCGGCGCGGCTCATCGTGGTGGCTTCCGGTCGGCGCGGGCCGGTCGGGTCGCCTTCCCGGCGGGGCCGGGCCGGGCCGGCCGTGTCCCCGGGGTGGCGTCGCACCCGCAGGTGACGCCGGCGACCACCACGGCGGTGACGGCGGGGGTACGGGTCATCGGCATCTCCGCTCGGTACCCCCGGACGGGCCGGGTCATGCCGCCGTGCGGCCACTGATCAGCGGTACCGCCCCGGTCAGTCGCGGCTCACCCCGGGCCGGGCCGGCACCGGCCCGGCCCGGTGTGGGGTGCCCCACAGCCTGCCCACCGGCCCGCTGACCGCTTCCGATCTGCGAGGTTTCGGCTCGTGGGGCCCCGGTTAATGGGACGCTCTGACCGGAGACCATCCCTCGCAGATCGCATGGAGGTGCACCATGCGCGTCGGCCTCGTCTGCGCGCACGCCGGGTCGTCCCGGTACGCGGAAGGACCACCCGTCGGCACCCACGAGCACGTCGCTCGGGTCGCCGGCGAGCTGGCCGGGCGCGGCCACGACGTGCGGGTGTACGAGCGTCGCGACGACCCGTCCCTGCCGGCGAGCGTCGAGATCGACGGGTACCGGGTGGAACGCGTGCCCGTCGGCCCGGCCCGCCCCACCGTCACCGCCGACCTGGTCCCGCACGTGCCCGAGTTCGGCCGCTGGTTGGCCGACCGGTGGGCGGGGGAGTGGACGCCGGAGGTGGTGCACGGGCACTACTGGATCGGCGGCCTGGCCGCCGCGCACGCCGTCCGGGAGACGGACATCCCGGTGGTGCAGACCTTCCACTCGCTCGGTGTCGAGCAGCGCCGCCACCTCGGCCGCGAGTACGACGGCCCCGGCGAGCGCATCCCGCTGGAGCGCGCGCTCACCCGGGCGGTGGACGTCGCCGTCGCCCAGTGCACCGACGAGGTCGACGAGCTGACCCGGATGGGGCTGCAACGCTCCTCGGTGGCGATGGTGCCGACCGGCGTGGACGTCGAACGGTTCCACCCCGACGGTGAGGCCGCCCCCCGCGACCAGCGGGCCCGCATCCTGTCCGTCGGCGGGCTGTCCCCGGGACACGGCCAGGACGACCTGATCCGGGCGATGCGGCTGGTCGGCGACGCGGAGCTGGTGATCGCCGGTGGGCCGCCGGCCGACCAGCTGGCCACCCACGCCGAGGCCCGGCGGCTGCGCGAGCTGGCCGAGCGGGCCGGGGTCGCCGACCAGGTCACCCTGGTCGGCGCGGTGCCGCACGACCAGCTCGCCACCTGGTACCGCTCGGCCGACGTGGTCGCCTGCACCCCGCACTACTCCGCCGCCGGCCGGGTGTCTCTGGAGGCGATGGCCTGCGGGGTGCCGGTGGTCGGCTACGCCGTGGGCGGCATCGCCGACGCGGTGGTCGACGAGGTCACCGGCCGGCTGGTGCCCCCCGGCGACGTCCGCACGCTGGGCATGACGCTGCGCCGGCTGCTCGCCGACAACGCGGGCCGGTTCGCCTACGGGCACGCCGCGGTGGACCGGGTGCGGTGCAGCTACACCTGGGAGCGGACGGCCGGCGCGCTGGAGCGGCTCTACGAGCGGGTGGTGGGCCGGCGTACCCCGGTCGAGGTGCCCGACACGGTGCCGGTCGACGTCGAGGCCGACCCGGACGCCGCCGTGACGGTGGAGGTCGAGACGCCGGTCACGGGGACGACCACCACGACCGCCGGCCCGGTCGGCGGCTGACCGCGCCCCACGACCGCTGACGGGTCAGGCGCGGGGGGCCGCGCCCACCATGGCGCGTTCCGGGGTGCGGGCCACCGCGTGGTGGTGCTGGGGTGCGGCGTACCGGGTGAGCCCGATGACCGAGGCGAGAGTGATCAGGAAGCCGACGGCGGCCAGCCACTCCCGGCCCGGCCAGATCTTGTCGTTGAGCAGCAGCAGGCCGACGATGGCGGCGGGTACCGCCCCGGCGGCGTCCATCGCGGCGACGGCCGCCGTCGTGGAGCCCCGCTGCATCGCCAGGCCGAGCAGCAGCTGACCCACCAGCGAGTGGGCGATCAGCAGGTAGAGCAGCGGGTCACGGACGAACGCCTCGGCCGACGGGGCGGAGGCCAGCGGCCGGGCGGCCACCGCGGCGGCGGAGAACGCCAACCCGGCCAGGGAGCCGAGCGCCACCGAGCCGGGTGCCCCGTGCAGGCGTACCGCGAAGAAACCGAGCAGTCCGATCCCGCCGAGCGCCAGCGCCAGGGCGACCAGGCCGGCGGTGCCGAGCCCTTTGGAGGGGGCCGGCTGGGCGGAGAGCACCAGCGCGGTGATCCCGGCGAAGAGCAGCACCAGCAGCGCCACCTCGGCGGCGGGCAGCCGCCACTTGAGCACCACCACCCCCAGCAGGGCGGTCACCCCCAGCCCCGCCGCCACGCTCGCCTGCACCAGGAACAACGGCAGGTCACGCCGGGCCAGGAAGGCCAGCACGAAGCCGGTCACCTGGCAGAGCAGCCCGATCAGGTACGTCCGGTGCCCGGCCAGCCGCAGCAGCAGCCCCGGGTCGAAGGTGTGGTGCACGGTCGTCCGGGCGGCGGCCACCGACTGGAGCATGTTGGCGAAGCCGTACGCGATGATCATCGCCGCGAGGAAGCACCAACCGGAGGACACCACCAGGCGAGAATAGAGGGCCGTTGCGTTCAGCGCGCGGTTGGCCGACCCAGCCGGGACAGCACGTCGGTGTGCAGCGGCCCGTTGGTGGCGATCGCGCTGATCTCGCCGGATGCCGTCCCACCAGGGGCGGGAGTGCCTTCCAGGGTGGTCATGGTGCCCCCGGCGGCGGTCACGATCGGCACCAGTGCGGCCACGTCCCACAGCGACAGTTCCGGCTCCACCATCACGTCCAGTGCCCCCTCGGCCAGCAGCATGTAGCCGTAGAAGTCGCCGTAGGCGCGGCTGCGCCAGGTGTCGCGCATCAACTGGAGCACCGCGTCCAGCCGGCCGGCCGCCTCCCACCCGGTCAGCGACGAGTAGCAGATGCTGGCGTCGGCGAGGTCGCGTACCCCGGAGACCCGGATCGGCTCGCCGGAGGCGGCGTCGCGCCCCGCGTACGCCCCCAGGCCGTTGGCCCCCCACCAGCGCCGGCCGAGCGCCGGGGCGGAGACCAGCCCGACCACCGGCCGGTCCCCCTCCAGCAGGGCGATCAGGGTGGCCCACACCGGCACTCCCCGGACGAAGTTCTTGGTGCCGTCGATCGGGTCGATCACCCACCGCCGGTCGTGCGGACCGGTGGCCGGCTGCTCGCCGTACTCCTCGCCGAGCAGTCCGTCGTCCGGCCGGTGGTCGGCCAGCAGCGCCCGGATCTCCCGCTCGACGGAGGTGTCCGCGTCGGAGACGGGAGTCAGGTCCGGCTTCGCCGTCACCCGCAGGTCAAGCGCCCGGAACCGGGCCATCGAGATGGCGTCGGCGGCATCCGCCAGCCGGTGGGCAAGTTCGACATCCCCCGCATACCCCGTCACCCCGAAACCCTATCCCCAACCCCACCCACCCCACCCCACCCACCCACCCGCCTCCCGCGCACGTGATCAAGAGGTTTGCGTCACGGCAGAGCTTCAGATTGACGCAAACCTCTTGATCACGTGACGCAAACGTCTTGGGTGGTCAGGAGCCGGCGAGGGGGTCGCCGGGGTTGCGTTCCGCTTCGCGGGGGTCACCCTCGCCGGCCCGGGAGGCCAGCAGCCGACGGTACGAGCCCAGCCGGCGCGGGTCGGCCTTGCCGGCGGCCACCCAGGCGTCCAGGGCGCAGTCCGCCTCGTCCGGGGTGTGTGGACAGTTGGGTGGGCAGTCCACCGTCCCCTCCACCAGGTCGGGGAACCCGTGCAGCAGGCTCTCGGCCGAGACGTGGGCCAGCCCGAAGCTGCGGATGCCCGGGGTGTCCACGATCCAGCCCGGGTCACCGTCCCCGTCCGGGGTACGCGGCAGCCGGAGCGCCACCGCGCTGGTGGAGGTGTGCCGGCCCCGACCGATCGCGCTGACCACGCCGACCGCCCGTAGCGCGTCCGGCACCAGCCGGTTGACAAGCGTGGATTTGCCCACCCCGGAGTGCCCGACCAGCACCGACACCCGGCCGGCGAGCAGGGCGCGCAGCGCGTCGAGGTCGGAGTCGGGCCGGATGAGCACGTACGGCAGCTCCAGCTCGGTGTAGTAGCCGACGACCTGCGCCGGGCCGGCCAGGTCGGCCTTGGTCAGGCAGAGCAGCGGCTCGATGTCGGCGTCGTACGCGGCGACGAGGCAACGGTCGATGAAGCCGGTCCGGGGCGGCGGGTCGGCCAGCGCGCTGACGATCACCAGTTGGTCGGCGTTGGCGACCACCACCCGTTCCAGCCGCCCTTCGGCGGTGTTCTCGTCGTCGTCGGCGGTGCGCCGCAGCACCGAGCGCCGTTCGGCGATCCGGACGATCCGGGCCAGCGCCCCGTCCACACCGGAGACGTCGCCGACCAGGCTCACCCGGTCGCCGACCACCACCGACTTGCGGCCGAGTTCGCGGGCCCGCATGGCGGTGACTGCCGCACCGTCCGGGGCGTCGGGGAGCACGCAGGTGTAGCGGCCCCGGTCGACGGCGATGACGAACCCGTCGACCGCGTCGTCGTGCCGGGGGCGGGTCCGGGTACGCGGACGTGAGGACCGGCCGGGCCGTACTCGTACGTCGTCCTCGTCGTACTCCCGTCGCTTGGTCGCCAGGACCTGCCCCCTCCGCCGTCAGTTCTTGCCGGTCACCATCGCCGACCATAGTGCCGGGAACTCCGGCATGGTCTTCGAGGTGCACGACACGTCGTCCACCTCGATGCCGCCGACGGCGAGCCCGGCCACCGCGGCGGCGTGCGCCATCCGGTGGTCGGCGTAGGTGCGGAAGGCGCCCCCGCGCAGCGGTCGGGGCCGGATCTCCAGCCCGTCGGCGGTTTCGGTCAGGTCGGCGCCGAGCCCGGTGAACTCCCGGGCCAGCGCGGCGAGCCGGTCGGTCTCGTGCCCCCGGATGTGCCCGATGCCGGTGAACGTCGACGGCGAGTCGGCAAGCATGGCGAGCGCGGTCAGTGCTGGGGTCAACTCGCTGACGTCGGACAGGTCGGCGGTCAGGCCGTGCACGGTGCCGGTGCCCCGTACGGTCAGCCCGGCGGTGGTCAGGGTGACCTCGCCACCCATCCGGTCCAGCAGCGAGCGGAGCTGCTCGACCGGCTGGACGCTGTTGTGCGGCCAGCCCTGCAGGGTCACCTCGCCGCCGGTGACCAGGGCGGCGGCGAAGAACGGGACCGCGCCGGAGAGGTCGGGTTCGATCTCCCAGCCCCGGCCGGCGAGCGGCCCCGGCTCGACCACCCAGACGTCGTCGACGGTGTCGTCGACGGCCGCCCCGGCGGCCCGCAGCATCTGCACCGTCATCCGCAGGTGCGGCGCGGAGGGCACCGGTGGGCCCTGGTGCCGGACCACCACGCCCCGGTCGAAGCGCGCCCCGGCGAGCAGCAGGCCGGAGACGAGCTGGCTGGAGGCGGAGGCGTCGATCACCACCTCGCCGCCGGTGACCCGGCCGACGCCCTGCACCACCAGGGGCAGGCTGCCGGTCTCCGGCGCGTCGATCCGGACGCCGAGTGAGCGCAGCGCGCCGATCAGCGGGCCCAGCGGCCGGACCCGGGCCTGCGGGTCGCCGTCGAAGGTGACCCGCCCGTCGGTGAGGCCGGCGACCGGCGGGACGAACCGCATCACCGTGCCGGCGAGCCCGACGTCGACGTGGGCCGGGCCGACCAGCCGGTGCGGCCGGACCAGCCAGCGGTCGTCGTCGGAGACCGAGACGTGGGCACCCATCGCCCGCAGCCCGCCCGCCATGAGTTCGGTGTCGCGGGCGCGCAGCGGCCCGTGCAGTGTCGACGGGCCACCGGCCAGTGCGCTGAGCACCAGGGCCCGTGCGGTCATCGACTTGGAGCCGGGTAGGCGCAGGGCGGCGGTGACCGGGGCGGTGGCGGTCGGTGCGGCCCAGGGCTGTTGCGGACGGGTGGCGGTCAGGTTTCCCACGGTCACATTCTGCCAACCCGACGACGATTTCGAGACTACCGTCGGGCCGACTCCCGGTGGGCGGGACAGCCGATGGCGGCGCGGGGGGTTAGCGTTGGCGTCATGTGCGGCAGGTACGCGACGACCCGGAGTTCCGGGGACCTGAGCGCCGTCTTCGAGTCGTACGACGACACCGACGGCGGGGTCCGGCCGGACCACAACGTCGCGCCGACCGACCGGGTGCCGGTGGTGCGGGTCGATCCGGAGCGGGGGCGGGCGCTCTCGGTGGGTCGCTGGGGGCTGGTGCCGCACTGGGCGAAGTCGGCCGCCGGGGCGGCCCGGATGATCAACGCGCGGGCCGAGACGGTCGCCACCAGCCGGGCGTACGCCCTGCCGTTCGCCCGTCGCCGCTGCCTCGTCCCGGCCGACGGCTGGTACGAGTGGGTGCGCCGGGCCGACGGCGGCAAGCAGCCGTACTTCATGACCCCGCGGGACGGCTCGGTGCTGGCGTTGGCGGGGATCTGGTCCCGCTGGGCGGAGACGCTCACGTTCAGCGTGCTCACCACGGCTGCGGTGGGCGAGTTGGCCGAGGTGCACGACCGGATGCCGCTGCTGCTGCCGCCCGACCGGTGGGCGGACTGGCTGGCCCCGGCCGACGATCCGGCGGCGTTGCTGGTCCCGCCGTCGGCGGACTGGCTCGCCGGGCTGGAGATCCGCCCGGTCGGTACGGCGGTGGGCGACGTGCGCAACGACGGCCCGGAGTTGACCGCCCGGGTGTCGCTGGACCGGGAACGCTCCCACGGGAACGACGCACTGTTCTGATCGCGATAGGTGACATTGGCGCGTACGAATTGCCGGGTTTATCAGTGAAATGTCGCTCGGATTTTCTGCCATCTTTCCGGCACACCCCTTGTCTCCGTAGCCGACGGTGCGATACAACACAGCGCTGGCACTGGGAGCGTCCTCGCGCAGTGCGAACGACGCCCGTCGATCTTGCCGGTCCCACGGGGGAGGTGGGTGTGATGACCCGGGCACGTATGCCCCGACCGCACGAGGTGGCCGCCGCACGACGGGATCCGCGACTGCTCCGCGCGTTGCGGGACCGCCGTTCCGACGATGCCTGGCGGACCAGAGGTACCTGCCAGAGCGTGGACCCGGAGACGTTCTTTCCGGCGCCCAACGAACCGGCCGACGCGGCGGTCGCGCTCTGCCGCAGCTGCGACGTGCAGGGTTCCTGCCTGGCCTGGGCGCTGGAGGTGGGCGACACCCACGGCGTGTGGGGCGGCACCACGCCCCGCGAGCGTCGGGCCATGCTGGTCGCCTGGCGGGGCGAGGTCGGCTCCGACAGCGGCGCGGCCGGCGACGCCGGTCCACCGGTGCGCGACCAGTTGCTCACCCTGGTGCCGTTGAGCTGATCATCCCGCCGGCCACGGCGCAGAATGACCGGATGTCCCGCTCCACACAGCTCGACACCCCGCGCGGCCCGGCCCGGGTCGACACCGACCGGCCGGCCGGCCCGCCGACGTCCCTGCTCGTGCTCGGCCACGGGGCCGGCGGCGCGGTGGACGCGCCGGACCTGCTGGCCGTCCGTGACGCCGCCTGCGACGCCGGGGTGCTGGTGGCCCGGGTGACCCAGCCCTACCGGGTGGCCGGCCGTCGGGCACCGGCCCCGGCGGGTCACCTGGACGAGGCGTGGACGGCGGTGCTGGCCGTGCTGCGCCGCCGGCATCCCGACCTGCCGCTGCTGGTCGGTGGCCGGTCCAGCGGCGCCCGGGTGGCCTGCCGGACGGCCGGCCCGGTGGGGGCGGTCGGGGTCGTCGCGCTGGCCTTTCCACTGCACCCGCCCGGCCGCCCGGAGCGCTCCCGGGCCGACGAGCTGGCAACCGGCCTGCCCACGCTGGTGGTCAACGGCGACCGGGACCCGTTCGGGCTGCCCGTCGCCGCCGCAGCGGTGCAGGTGGTGGTGCGCCGTGGCGAACGTCACGACCTGCGCCAGGACCCGGCCGGGGTGGCCGCCGCGGTGCTCGGCTGGCTACGCACGCACGGGTGGGCCCGCTGAGGGTCGCGGCGACCCGCGGGCGGTCGGTTCGCCGTGCTGACGACCCGTTTCCGCCCCGCCGGACCCCTCGTTGCATCCGGTGGTGCCGACCTTCCGGTTCGGGTGGTCGGGACCGTCCCTCCCAGGCCCTTCCTGGTCCCAGTCCTCCGGTAGCCGACCGGGCGGGCCGGGACCAGGAGCGGGGGCCGGCGGAATGTGCGGCCGGCGGTCGGGTGTTACGACTCCCGGACGAGGAATCTGGCGAGGGGGGTGACCGGTGCCGACCGAGACACGGAGCCGGGAGCGGGACGATCGGGACGCGCGGCAGCTCAGACGGCTGCTCGACGGTCCGGACTGGCCGGCGGTGGGGACCGGCCCCCGGGTGGTGAGCACGGGCACACCCGGCAGAACGCAAGCTGCGGACCGGTCCGTCCGCGTATCCTCGGCGGGACAGCATCCGACGCGAGGGGATGTGCGGTTGACCACCGAGAAGACGGACGAGCGCAGGGCCCGCTTCGAGCGGGACGCGATGCCCTTCGTCGATCAGCTCTACGCCGCCGGGCTGCGGATGACGCGTAACCCGGCCGACGCCGAGGACCTGGTCCAGGAGACGTACCTGAAGGCGTACGCGGCCTTCCACCAGTTCGAGCAGGGCACCAACCTGAAGGCCTGGCTCTACCGGATCCTGACCAACACCTACATCAACTCCTACCGCAAGCGGCAGCGCCAGCCCATCCAGGCGCCCACCGAGGAGATCACCGACTGGCAGCTCGCCGAGGCCGAGTCGCACACCTCCAGCGGGTTGCGGTCGGCCGAGACCGAGGCGCTGGACCGGCTGCCGGACACCGACGTCAAGGAGGCCCTCCAACAGTTGCCGGAGGAGTTCCGCCTGGCCGTCTACCTGACCGATGTCGAGGGCTTCTCGTACAAGGAGGTCGCCGACATCATGGGCACGCCGATCGGCACCGTGATGTCCCGGTTGCACCGCGGGCGTCGTAACCTGCGCAAGCTGCTGGAGCGGTACGCCGCGGAGCGCGGCTTCAGCGCCGCGCAGCCCGCGAAGGGGTCGACCACCGCCACTGCCGGTCGGGAGGTGTGACGTGAGCTGTGGAGAGCCGCACGAGACGGACTGCCGGGAAGTGCTCGCGGAGGTCTACCTCTACCTCGACCTGGAGTGCGCCGAGGAGCGTCGTTCGCTGATCCGCTACCACCTGGACGAGTGCGGGCCCTGCCTGCGCGAGTACGGCATCGAGCAGGAGGTGCGGGCGCTGGTGGCGCGGTGCTGCGGCAACGAGACCGCCCCCGACGAGCTGCGCGAGCGGCTGCGGGTACGCCTCACCGAGCTGGTGGTGTTCGAGGCCAGCGAGTCCCGCGAACTCGCCGAGTGACACCGCACGGCGGACCGGCCGTGGACGAGACGAACGCATGACGGTGGCCCGGGTCGACTCGACCCGGGCCACCGGTGCGTCCGGCGCGGGGCCGGACCTGACGTCGCGGCGGTGGCCCGCCGGAACGGCTCAGGAGTTGGGGCGCTTGCCGTGGTTCGCGCCGCTCTTCTTACGGGCCTTCTTCTTACGGGCCTTCTTCGCCATGCTGACCTCCTCGTGATGGGTCCGACCCTGCTGCGGTCGACCCGCGACTGCGTGCACGCCGCCGGCCTCCCGGCGTCGGGTCCGACCTGATGATGCTAGTGCGGCCGGCGGGCACCGTCGTGCGCCGGGGCGGCAGCGGTACGCCGGGCGCGCGTGGCGCTCTCCCGCCCACGCGGGGCCGGTCCGTGATTGGATACCGACGCAGACACACCCGGTGGAGAGGGAGGGCCGAGATGGCCGAGGAGATCCGCGCCGAGATGGTGGCCAACGTGTGGAAGGTCGTCGCGTCGAGGGGGGACACCGTCTCCGAGGGGGACACGCTGGTGATCCTGGAGTCGATGAAGATGGAGATCCCGGTCGTCGCCGAGTCCGACGGGGTGGTCGAGCAGCTCGCGGTCAACGAGGGCGACGTGGTGCAGGACGGTGACCTGATCGCGGTGATCGGTTGATCCCCGACGAGCCGACGACCGGCCTGCTGGTCCGGCGGGCCGTACCGGCCGAGTTCCCGGCGGTGGCCCGGTTGACCGTCGCCGCCTACGAGGCCGACGGTCAGCTCAAGGGCGAGAACGGCTACGGCGTGGTGCTGGCCGACGTGGCCGGTCGGGCGGAGCACGGCGAGATCCTGGTCGCCGTCGACGGGGCGACCGGCACGGTGCTCGGCTCGGTCACCTACGTGCTGCCCGGCAGCCCCTACGCGGAGCTGTCCGGGCCGGGCGAGGCGGAGTTCCGGATGCTGGCGGTGGACCCGGCCGCCCAGAGGCGGGGCGTGGGGGTGGCGCTGGTACGGGCCTGCCTGTCCCGGGCCGTGGCGCAGGGCTGCACGGCGATGGTCATCTGCGTGCGCAGCGGGCTCGCCGACGCCGCCCACCGGCTGTACGCGGGGCTCGGTTTCGTGCGTACCCCGCAGCGGGACTGGTCGCCGCTGCCCGGTGTCGACCTGCTCGCCCTGCGGCTGGCGCTGCCCGCCGGCCCGGACCGGCCCGCCGTCGGCTGACCGCCGTCAGCGGTCCGCCGGGCCGCCCTCCTCGATGCCGGCCAGCAGTTCGTCGGCCACCTCAAGGGCGATCTTCTTGCGTTCGTCGTCGGTGATGTCCGGGGTCCGGACGGCGAACCAGCTGCTGTGTACCGCGAACAGCACCAGTGTCGCCCGGAGTTGGGCCCGGGGGGAGTCGTCGCCGAGGCAGACCGCGTCGGCGAGCTGGTACATCCGTTCGCGCATCTGTTGACCGGCGGCGAGGCTCTTGAGCACTGTCTGGTTCTGCTCGAAGAACCGCATCACCAGGGACTGCCCGGTGCCGAACATCATGTCGGCGTACTGGCTGACCAGTTCCCGCCGGGTGGCCCGGCTGGCCGGTTGGTCGCGGGCCCAGTCGATCAGCTCGTCCATCCGGTGCAACCGGTCCTCGACGTAGCTGTTGACGATCTCGTCCTTGCTCTTGAAGTGGTAGTACAGGGCGGCCTTGGTGACGCCGAGCCGCTCGGCGATCTCCCGGAGCGAGGTCTTCTCGTACCCCTGCTCGGTGAAGAGCTCCAGGGCGACGGCCTGGATGCGCCCGCGCGTGCCGCCTGTGCTCTGAGTCACCTGTACCTACCACCCAACTCGCTTGACGGGGTCCCGCTCTCCAACTTACCGTGCGGCTAGTAAGGTGACTAGCCGGGCGGCAAGTAAGTGCGACAGATCTCCGGGGGAGCTTACCCATGACTCAGGAAACCCAGGCGAGGGCGAAACCCAACATCCGGGTGGTGCTGTTCGGCCTCATGATCGCGATGATGCTCGCGATGCTCGACAACATGATCGTCAGCACCGCGCTGCCGCGGATCGTCAGCGAGTTCGGCGGCGTCAACCACTTCACCTGGGTGGTCACCGCGTACGTGCTGGGCACCACGGTCTCCACCCCGATCTGGGGCAAGCTCGGCGACCTCTACGGCCGTAAGGCGGTCTTCCTGACCTCGGTGGTCGTCTTCCTGATCGGGTCGGCGCTGTGCGGGATGTCCGGTTCGGCGCTGCTCGGCGGCACCGGCAACGGGATGGTCGAACTGATCGCCTTCCGGGCCGTGCAGGGGCTCGGCGCCGGTGGCCTGATGGTCGGCGTGATGGCGATCATCGGCGACCTGGTCCCGCCGCGTGAGCGGGGCCGCTACCAGGGCATGATCGCCGGCATCATGGCGATCGCCATGGTGGCCGGTCCGCTGGTCGGCGGGTTCATCACCGACAACCTCTCCTGGCGCTGGGCGTTCTACGTCAACCTGCCGCTCGGTGGCCTCGCGCTGCTGATCCTGGCCACCACCATGCACCTGCCCAAGTACCGCACCGAGCACCGGATCGACTGGCTGGGCGCGGGCCTGCTCTCCGTCGGCATCACCGCGATCGTCCTGATCACCACCTGGGGCGGCAACGAGTACGACTGGGCCTCCGCGCAGATCGTCGGCCTCGCCGCGCTGGCCCTGGTCAGCCTGGTGGCCTTCGGCATCGTCGAACGGCGGGTCGTCGAGCCGATCCTGCCGCTCGGCCTCTTCGCCAACCGTAACTTCGCGCTGATCTCGGTGATCGGCTTCCTGCTCGGCTTCGCCATGTTCGGCGCGATGAACTTCCTGCCGCTCTACCAGCAGACCGTGCAGGGCGCCTCGGCCACCAACAGCGGCCTGCTCCTGCTCCCGCTGATGTTCGGCATGCTGGTGGTGTCGCTGGTGGTCGGCCGGGCCATCACCAGGACCGGTCGCTACCGGATGTTCCCGATCGTCGGGGGCGTGGTGATGGCCGTCGGTATGGCGCTGCTGTCCCTGCTGGAGGTCGACACCGGCAAGGTCGAGTCGTCGCTCTACATGCTGGTCCTCGGTGCCGGCATGGGCTTCCTGATGCAGACCTCGATGCTGATCGCGCAGAACAGCGTGGAGCAGAAGGACCTCGGCGCGGCCAGCGGCGCGGCCACCTTCTTCCGCTCCATCGGTGGTTCGTTCGGCATCTCGCTGTTCGGGGCGATCTTCGCCAACCGGCTCGCCGACTCGCCGGCCGGCAGCGCCTTCGCCGGTGGCACCGGCGAGGGGCGGGGGATGGACCTGACGAAGCTCAAGGAGTTGCCGACGCAGGCGCGTGAGGTGGTGCTCGGCGGGCTCTCCGACGCCATCTCGCACGTCTTCTTCTGGGCGATGATCATCACGATCGCGGTGCCGGTGCTCGCCTGGTTCATCCGGGAGATCCCGCTGCGTACGGCGAACGCCGTCCCGCCGCCGGACGCCAGCGGCGAGGAGCAGGCCGAGGTCGCCCTCGGCAAGGCCCCGGTCTCCTGACCCGGTCCCGTCCGTAACGGCCGGCCCGTCCCCGCCAGGGGTACGGGCCGGCCGTGTCCGTGGTGCCCGTGCCCGGTGATCGACTCGCCTGGGCCGATGTTGCGGTATGAACCCGCTCGGACACCGCTACCTCGGCCCCGAGGAGTCGATCAAGCCGGGCGGGGGCGGGAGCCGGGGCGGCGGCGGACGAGGGCGGTGAGGCGACGCCAGGCACGGGCCAGGGGACCGGACCGACGGGTCCCGGCCGGGGTGGCGAGCAGCCGGTGGGCCAGTGCGGTGGTGTCCGGGTCGACGGCCGGGGTGGCCAGCGCCAGGTGGGCCAGGGAGATCGCGATCGGCACCGGCCGGCCCTGCGCTACGGCCGCCACGTCGGCGAGCCGCTCGGCCACCAGCCCGGCCACGTCGGGGCGTACCGTCGGGTCGATCCAGGCGGCGGTGACCAGGGCGAACAGTGCCGCTTCGGTGATCCAGTCCTCGACGCCCCAGATCAGCTCCACCAGTACCCGGCGGCGGGTCGAGGTCGCCCACGGCTCGTCCGTGCGGTGGTGCAGCAGGCCGAGGCAGGCCCAGACCTGTACGCACCGCACCCACAGCGACGGGTCCTGACCGCTGAGCACCCGGCCCAGCGCGGTCGGCGGCGCGTCGGGCGGGTGCACCAGCAGACCGAGCAGGTCGGCCAGGTCCAGGGTGGCCAGGGCGACCGCCGCGTCGTACGCGGCCGGGGGGTGCGGCCAGGCGGGGTGGGCCAGGTGGCGTACCCGCTCGGCGGCGGCCGGGGACGGGGCTGGCAGGGTCGGCGCGGCGGTGGTGCCGTCGTAGCGCCAGAGCCGGTAGCCGGTGTCCCGGCGGGGCTCGCGCGGGTCCGGTTCGGCCACCCCGGTCACCTCGACGTGCAGGGCGGGCACGGCGGCGGTGACGGTACGCATCGCGCTCGGCGGTTCGACGGTGTCGAGGCGTACCGCCGCGTCGGGGAAGCCGTCGGCGGCGAGCGCGCGGCGCAGCGCGTCGACCATCGCGCCGGTCGCCGGGGTGACCTGCCCCAGCCAGGGGCGTCCCCGGCAGGACTCGGCGAGGTCGGTGTGCTCGTGGCTGTCGTCCGGGTGGTCCCGGGTGAAGTCGGCGAGGTCGACCAGGTGCGCCACGTCGCCGTCGCGCAGGAACCGCAGCCGGTGCGCGGTGTGCACCGCGCAGTCGAAGGTCGGGTCGCGGGCCAGCGCCCGGTCGATCCAGCCGAGGGCGTCGTCGAGTCGGCCGTGGTCGGCCAGGGTGCCGGCGATGTCGGCGTAGACGGCGAGGTCGTCGGGGTCGTGCCCGACGGCCCGTTCCAGCGCGGCCAGGGCGTCGCGGGTCCGCCCGGCGCTGCGGTAGGCGTACCCGAGCCAGACCTCGCCGAGTTTGGACGGCGCCTCGCGTACCCCCCGGCTTGCCCAGGTGACCGCGAGGGTGACCTCGCCGAGCCGCCGGGCCAGCGCGGACGCCGCCCCGAGCAGCAGGGCGTGCCGGGGGTGCGCGGCGACCGCGTTCCGGGCCAGGGTGAGGTACGGCGTCAGGGGTGCCCGCCCGGCGCGGGGGACCGGGTCGGGCACTGCGGCGCAGACCTGCATGAGGATCCGGGCGCAGCGGTCCGGGTCGAGCCGTCCGGCCAGCTCGGGGGCGGTGACCCAGGGCACCCCGGCCCAGTCGACGCCGGGGGCGTGGCCGGTGGCGGCGACCAGCAGGTCGAGCCCTTCGGCCGGGCGGCCGGCGGCGGCGAGCAGGTGGGCGCGGGCGACCACGGCCCCGACGTGGGCCCGCTGGCCGAGCGGGAAGAGGTCGAGGTCGCCGCCCGAGGCGGCGGCGATCCGGGTGAGCGTCTCGTGCGTGTCGGGCAGGGTCGGTGCCAGCACCAGCGCGGCGGCGAGGTGGTCGGCGGCGTGGGCCAGGTCGCCCTCGTCGAGCGCGAGCCGGGCGAGGGCGAGTTCCTCGGCCGCGGTCAGCGCGGGTGGCTCCTCCGACACGTCGGCCTCTCACTAGCAGGGGGTTGCCAGGGCTGGGCAAGCGTAGGGGATGCCGGCAACCGGTGCCGATCTTCTGCGCATTAGTGCGCGATGGATTGTCGATCAGGACTCAACCGTGCAAGACTGAACATGAAACGCGCGGCGATCGCGCAGCGAGGGGAGTTTCCGTGACGCAGCCAGGGGCCGGGATGGCCGCCGACATCGCCGAGCAGCCGGCCGGTTACGCGCGGCTGCTCTCCACCGGGCACACCGCGGCGATCGCCCGGGTCGCGGCGGCCGTCGCGGAGCGTCGCCCCCGGCACGTGGTCTTCACCGCCCGGGGCACCTCCGACCACGCCGCCCTCTACGGGGCGTACCTGACCGAGATCCGGCTCGGGCTGCCCGCCGGGCTCGCCTCGCCGAGCGCGGTCACCGTCTACGGGGCCCGCCCCGACCTCTCCGACGCGCTCGTCGTCGGGGTCAGCCAGAGCGGCGGCTCACCCGACCTGACCGAGGTGCTGCGCACCGCCCGCGAGGCCGGCGCGCTCACCCTGGCGGTCACCAACGATCCCGGCTCGCCGCTGGCCCGGACCGCCGAGCTGGGCGTCGACATCGCCGCCGGGCACGAGCGGGCCGTCGCCGCCACCAAGACCTACACCGCCGAACTGCTCGCCCTGCTGCTGCTGGTGGAGGGCATCCGGGCCGGGGACGGCGTGCTGCCGGCCGACCAGCGGGCCGCCCTGGAACGCCTCCCCGAGCTGGCCGAGCGCACCCTCGCCGACCCCACCCCGACCCAGCTCGCCCCGCGCTACCGGTTCGCCGGCCAGCTCGTCACCACCGGCCGGGGGTACGCGTACCCGACCGCCCGGGAGGCGGCGCTGAAGCTGATGGAGACGTCCTACCTGCCGGCGCTGGCGTTCTCCGGCGCCGACCTGCTGCACGGGCCGCTGGCGATGACCGACCCGGACGTCCCGGTGCTGGCCGTGGTCGGCTCCGGCCCCGGCGGCCGGTCCATGGGCGAGGTGCTGCCCCGCCTCGGCGAGCGGCGGGCCGACGTCGTGGTGGTCGGCTCGGCCGAGGTCGAGGGGGCCACCCGGATGGCGGTGCCCGAGGTCGACGAGCGGTACGCCCCGCTGCTGGACATCCTGCCGTTGCAGCGCCTGGCCCTCGCCCTGGCGCTGGCCCGGGGTGAGGACCCGGACGCCCCGCGCGGGCTGAAGAAGGTCACCGCGACGATGTGACCCGGGCCGGCCAGCGGGACGGCGTCCGGGTGGGCGTGGCACGCTGTGTCTCGTGTCCACGCTGCGCGACCTCGCCGAGGAGCACACCCAGCTCCGCCCGGCCGACATCGACCACCTGCACCGGATCGCCGGCGACTGGCAGCTGCTGTCCGACCTGTCCTTCGCCGACCTGCTGCTGTGGGTGCCGGTGGACGCCGACGGCACGTTCCTCTGCGTCGCCCAGGTCCGCCCGACGACCGCCCCGACCGCCTACCTGGACGACCAGGTGGGGCGGATCGTGGGCGGGCCGGAGGTGGCGCACCTGGAGGTCGCCTACCGGCAGGGCCGGATCTGGCGGGAGGGCGACCCGGTCTGGTACGGCGACGTGCCGGCCCGGCACGAGGCGATCCCGGTGCGGCTGCGGACCGCCGACGGGGAGGCCGGCGAGGTGATCGCGGTGGTCGGCCGGGACACCAACCTGTCCACCGCCCGCACCCCCAGCCAGCTGGAGCTGAACTACCTCACCACCGCCGACGACCTGGCCCAGATGATCGCCGACGGCACCTTCCCGCCGCCCCGGCACCCGGGCGAGACGACCTCCGCGCCCCGGGTCGGCGACGGGCTGGTCCGGCTCGACGCGGGCGGCAAGGTCACCTACGCCAGCCCGAACGCGCAGTCGGCGTACCGCCGGTTGGGGTACGCCTCCCACCTGGTCGGTGAGGACCTGGCCAAGCTGCACCGCCGGCTGGCCAGCGACCCGCTCGACGGCACCGAGGCGGCCAACGGCATCCTCGCCGCGCTGCGCGGGGAGGGCCCGCCGCGCCGGGAGATCGACGCCCGGGGGGCGACGATGCTCACCCGGGCCCTGCCGCTGATGCCCGCCGGGGTGCCGATCGGCGCGCTGGTCCTGGTCCGCGACATCACCGAGGTACGCCGCCGCGACCGGGCCCTGATCACCAAGGACGCCACCATCCGGGAGATCCACCACCGGGTGAAGAACAACCTGCAGACCGTCGCTGCGCTGCTGCGCCTGCAGGCCCGCCGGGTGTCGATGCCGGAGGCCCGGGTCGCCCTGGAGGAGTCGGTACGCCGGGTCGCCTCCATCGCCCTGGTGCACGAGACGCTCTCCATGTCCAGCGACGAGGCGGTCGAGTTCGACGGGATCGTCGACCGGGTGGCGAGCGCGGCGACCGAGGTGGCCGCGACCGAGGTGAGCGTCGGGATGCGCCGTACCGGCAGCTTCGGGGTGCTGCCCGCCGAGATCGCCACCTCGCTGGTGATGGTGCTCAACGAGTTGCTGCTCAACGCCGTCGAGCACGGCTTCCCGCCGGCCGAGGAGGGCGACGAGGTGGTGGAGCCGGCGACCCGGCCCGAGGTGGTCGTCGCGGCGCACCGGCAGCGTAAGCAGTTGCACGTCTCGGTGACCGACAACGGGCGCGGGCTGCCGGCCGAGTTCGACGCCGACCGGGGCGGGCGGCTCGGGTTGCAGATCGTCCGGGCCCTGGTGACCGGGGAGTTGCGGGGCAGCATCGAGCTGCGTCCCGGCCCGACCGGTGGCACCGAGGCGGTGCTGGTGCTCCCGCTGGCCAAGGGCTGACGACGGTCGGGGCCGGGACGGGTGTCCGGCCGGTGACGCCCGGATGAATGTGAGTAGGGCGACGCGCGATCTGCGGTCTGGTGAGGCTTTCGATCGATTCGCGGGCATTGACACCTTGCGGCCGACTGAATAGTTTTCTAGCTTCACCACCAAGCAGCCACGGCCAGTTCACCGTGCCCGGCTTTCCTGGACGCGTCCGGCGACATCCCGCTCGCACTGTCGGGGAGGGCGTGCGGACCGGCGAGCGGGGGAGACGAAAGCGATGACCTCACCGCCTGCGGTCGACCCGGCCGCGGTGCTGTCGCCGACCGCCGAGTTCCGGGTGCCGCGGCAGGTGTCGAAGTGGACCCCGCGCCGGACCGACGACGCGTCGCACCGGCCCGCGTACGCCCCGGTGCCGTTGCCGCCGACGGACGCCGAGATGGTCTCCTACCGCAAGCGGCGACTGGCCGCCCTGATGGTGCCGTCGCTGGTCAGCTTCGGCTGCCTGATCACCAGCCAACTGCTCTTCGTCCGGCTCGCCCCGTGGCTGTGGCTGCTCGCCCCGCTGCTGTTCTTCACCGTCGTCTACTACCTGATCTCGCTCGCGGTCAACCTGTTCACCCCGGGCTTCGACCTGGCCCGGCACCAGGAACTGGTGCGCACCTGGCGGCCGGTGAGGTACCCGAGCGTCGACGTCTTCCTGCCGGTCTGCGGCGAGCCCGCGCACGTGCTGCGCAACACCTGGGAGCACGTGCGGGCGATGGGCCGCCACTACCGGGGCGAGGTCACCGTCTACGTGCTCGACGACTCGCCCAACGAGGCGATGAAACGGATGGCGCTCGCCTTCGGCTTCGTCTACCAGCGGCGACCCAACCGGGGCTGGTTCAAGAAGGCCGGCAACATGCGGTACGCCTTCGAACGCACGATGAGCGACTTCATCCTGGTGCTGGACGCCGACTTCGTCCCGCGTAAGGACATGCTCGACCAGATGCTGCCCTGGTTCGACGCCGAGCCGAAGGCGGGCATCGTGCAGTCGCCGCAGTACTTCCGGGTGCACCTGGGCCAGACCTGGGTGGAGCGCGGGGCCGGGGCGGTGCAGGAGCTGTTCTACCGGTCGGTGCAGGTGTCCCGGCAGGCCCACGACTCGGCGATCTGCGTGGGCAGTTGCGCCGTCTACCGGCGTGACGCGCTGTTCTCCATCGGCGGGTCCACCCTCATCGAGCACTCCGAGGACGTGCACACCGGCTTCGACCTGCGGATGAAGGGGTGGAGCCTGCGCTACATCCCGGTCGTGCTGGCCGCCGGGCTGTGCCCGTCGGACGTGGACTCGTTCTTCACCCAGCAGTACCGCTGGTGCGCCGGCTCGATGAGCCTGCTCGGGTCGCGGAAGTTCTGGTCGACGAAACTGCGGCTGCGGGCCCGGCTCAGCTACATCTCCGGCTTCTGCTACTACCTGCACACCGGGTTGTTCACCTTCGTCGCGCCGGTCATCCCGGTGCTGATGCTGACCGTGTTCGCGCACCAGATCGCGATCGCGAACTACCTGCTGATCCTGCCCAGCGTGGTCTACAACCTGGTCATCTTCCCGTTCTGGCACCGTAACCGGTACGGCCTGGAGAGCTGGACCGTCAAGATGATCTACGGCTGGGCGCACGCCTTCGCCATCATCGACATCGTCCGGGGCCGGCGGATGGGCTGGCAACCCACCGGCGGCACCGCCAAGAAGAGCAAGACCCGGCGGCTGTGGACCGGGATGCGGGTCTGGACCGCCGGCACCGGCCTGGTCTGGGCCGGCGTCGCCGGGTGGCGGATGCTCGTCGAACCCGAACCGTGGATCTTCGCGCCGGCCCTGCTCAGTGCGGTCTTCTACCTGGCCGTCGTCGGGCAGGCGCTGCTTGTCGATCCGGAGCGCGACGTCGAGGTCGTCAGGTGAGGACGAAGTACCTGGTCACCTTCCTGCTGGTGGTCGCGCTGGCGTTCACCGAGTTCGCCGTGCTGCGCCGAGTCGACATCACGGTCGCCGGGTCCGCCGCCGGGCCGGGCGGGGTCGCCGCCACCGAGGACCAGATTCCGGCGTACGACGTCAGCGCACTGAAGTCGCCGAAGGGCAAGTACCTCGGCGTCACCGTGACCGGCGGTGCCGAGATGGAGCGGGTCCGCAAGTTCGCCGGAGAGACCGGCAAGACGCCCAACCTGGTGGCGATCTTCGAGAGCTTCGACGACAGGTTCGCCGCCAGCGAGGTCCGCGAGCTGCACAACTACGGCGCGTTGGCGGTGATCCGCTGGGAGCCGTACGACGTGCCGCTGCGGGACATCGCCGCCGGCAGGCACGACGCGTACGTCAAGGAGTTCGCCACCGCCGTGCGCACCCTGAACCTGCCGATCGCGCTCACCTTCGCCCACGAGATGAACGGCCACTGGTACTCCTGGGGGACGAAGCAGACCAAGGCCACCGAGTACGTCGCCGCCTGGCGGCACCTGCACGACATCTTCACCCAGCAGGGTGCCACCAACGTGATCTGGACGTGGACCCCGAACGTCGTCAACTACCTGCGCAAGGTCAGCATCAGGGCGCTGTACCCCGGGGACGCCTACGTCGACTGGGTCGGCATGGACGGCTACTACACCAACCGGGGCCCCAAGACGTTCCAGGACCTCTTCGTCCCCACCATCACCCAGATCCGCACCTTCACCAGGCGTCCGCTGCTGATCGTGGAGACCGGGGCGGAACCGGGCAGCCGGCGACCGGCCCAGATCACCGACCTGCTCACCAACGTGGCCAAGCGCAGGGACCTCCTCGGGGTGGCGTACTTCAACATCAACGGCTCCGGGAAGTGGAACATCGACCGGGACGACGCCGCGCTGCGCGCGTTCCGCCGGGCCGCCGCCAAGGACACCTTCGGCTTCGACATCAGGACCGTGAAGTGACCGCGCCGACGGTGCAGTGGACCGGGCAGGCCGACCCGGCGGAGGTCACCGGCCACGCCGTACCCCGGCGGGCGGTGGGCCGGGGCGGCGGCTGGTGGGCGCTGCTGCCGACCGTCGTCGCGCTCGGCCTCGGCTGGTGGCGGCTGGACGCCCGGGACCTGTGGAACGACGAACTGGTCACCTGGCACGTCACGTCGCTGTCGGTCGAGCAGTTCCGGATGCTGGTCGGCAACATCGACCTCGTGCACGCAGGCTACTACGTGATCATGTCGGTGCTGACCACGCTGACCGGGGACTCGACGACCGCCCTGCGGCTGCCGTCGGTGCTCGCGATCGCGCTCACCGCCGGCCTGGTCACCCTGATCGGGCGGCGACTCTTCGACACCCCGGTCGGGGTGCTGGCCGGCCTGGTCTTCGCCCTGCTGCCCACCGTCTCCCGGTACGCCCAGGAGGCACGCTCGTACGCCCTGGTCACCCTGGCGGCGGTGGCGGCCACCTGGCTCTTCCTGCGCGCGGTGGACCGACCGACCCGGGGCCGCTGGTGGGCGTACGGCGTGCTGCTGGTGCTGGTCGGCTGGCTGCACTTCGTCGCGCTGCTGGTGGTGGTCGCGCACCTGTTCCACCTGTGGCGGTCGGTACCCGGCGAGGAACCCCGGTGGCGGTGGGCGGTGTCCACCGGCATCGCCGGGCTGTTCGTCCTGCCGGTGCTGATCCTCGGTAGCCGGCAGTCCGGGCAGATCTCCTGGGTGGAGAACGACGGCGACGCGGTGCTCCGGTTCCTGGCGAACCTGACCGGCACCACGGCCGCGTTGGCGCTGGTCGCGGCGCTCGCCGTCCTCGCGGTGGCGGTCGCCGGCCCACGCTGGCGGGCCACGGTGCTGATGCTGCTGGTCTGGGCCGTGCTGCCCCCGGTCGCCGGCTACCTGACGTTCAGCGTGGTGCACCTGTTCCTGGCCCGGTACTTCCTGTTCACCGTCCCCGCGTGGGCGCTGCTCGCCGCGTTCGCGGTCTGCCGCACCGCCCGGCTGGCCACCCGGGAGCGGTTGCCGGCGGCCTGGCTGGCCGGGGCGCTGGTGCTGCTGCCGGTGCTGGCCTGGCAGACCCTGCCGGCCCAGGAGCGGGTGCGCTCCAACGAGGCCGACGGGCAGCCCCGCTACCTCGACGCGGTCCGTTACCTGGGCAAGCAGGTCAAGCCGGGCGACGGGGTCGCGTACAACGACGGGTTCGGTGGCTCCAGCGACGTGGCCCGCAAGGCCACCGACTACGGCCTGCGCGACCAGGCACACCCCCGGGACGTCTTCGTGGCCGTCCCGGCCCGGCAGACCGGCTGGCTGACCGCCCGCGAGTGCCGGGAGCCGCTGCCCTGCCTCGGGGACACCAGGCGGATCTGGCTGGTGGAGACCGGCCACCTCGACGACCCGCTGGCCGGGTTGCCGCCGGCCCGGGAGGCGCTGCTGCGGCAGCGTTTCCTGATCCGGCACGTCGAACGGTTCGACCGGGTCCGGGTGGTCCTGCTGGAACGCAAGCCGGCCTGACCGGGCGACGACACCGGCCCGGCCGGGCACCGGTGGGGGGAGGTCGCGGGTTACCGCCGGCGCGCGAGCAGCGCCACCGTCACCCCCGGCCGGGGGTGGACCTGCTCGACGGTGAACCCGGCCCGCAGCGCGTCGCCCTTGCCGCCCGGGACCGTGGCGAGCGGGTCGTCGTGCCGCCCGGCGACCACCAGCCAGACCCGGTCCACGCCGGCCAGGCAGCCGGCTGGCCGGTCGCACTCGCGGACCCACAGGTCGGCCCGGTCCCGCCGCCCCTGGGCGACCAGCACGTCCCGGGGCCGGGGCCCGTCGGTGGCCCGGTCACCGGCGATCCGGGGCAGGTGGTAATCGATGCCGAGGTCGAGGAAGAGCCAGCCGTCGCGGGGCGCGTAGACCACCGCGTCGCCGGGCCGCTGGCCGGCGGCGATCACGGCCGCCGCCCCCCGGTAGTCGACCGTCGTGCTGCGCGGCCAGCCGTGACTGTGCCGTACCGCCGCCTGGTCGGGCAGCCCGAGCAGCGCGGCGAGCGCCACCACCGCCAACCCCGCCCCCACCGGCCGGCCCAGCGGGCGCGCCGGTCGGGGCCACTCCGGTCCGGTCGGCTCCCGGGCCGCCCGCGGTGCGGGGCCGGCCAGGGCGGCACCGGCGAGCAGGCAGGCGAAGGGGACCGTGAAGAACAGGTACCGCGGCACCCAGAGGGGCACCGCCAGCGCGGCGACGAAGACCAGGAGCACCGGCAGCAGCACACAGAGGCCGGGCAGCAGGGCCCGCCGCCCCGAGCGGGCCGCCCCGAGCGCGGCGAGCCCGACGAGCACGCCACCCACCACGCCGCTGTGCGCCAGCGCGCCCGGCAGGGCCGCCAGGTCCGCCAGTCGGGCCGGAGCCACCCAGTCGAGCTGGTGGGACCGCTGCCGCTGCGCCGTGGCCAGCAGCGGCACCAGCACCACCATGGCGACCGACACGGCCGGTACCCACCCCCGCAGCGGCCGGTCCCCCCACCTCCCACCCGTCCCTCCGGCAACGGTCGCACCGTCGTCGACGCGGTCGTCCCGGGGCCGGGCGTCGCGACCGCGGGAGTCCGGGGCTGGCGCGTCCTGCGGACGGGCGTCACGCGGGCGGGCGTCCTGGTGGCGGGCGTAGCCCTGGACGGTCAGCACCGCCACGGCGTGCGCGGCGAGCAGAGTCAGGGCGAGCAGATGGGCCAGGCCGAGCCCGGTGACGGCCGCCGCGTAGCCGGCCCAGCGCAGCCGGCCGGGACGGTCCAGGGCGCCGACCAGCAGCACGGTGGCCAGCACGGCGAGCAGGGTCACCAGCGCGTACGGCCGGGCCTCCTGCGCGTACCGGGAGGTGCCGGGCAGGACCGCGAAGAGCAGGCCGGCGAGCAGGCCGGCAGGTGCCCCGAACAGCCGCCGTCCGAGGACGGCCGTGAGGCCGGCCGCCCCCGCCATTGCCAGCACCGAGGGCAGTCGCAGTGCCGCCACCGAGTCGCCGAACACACCGGTCCAGCCGTGCACCACCAGGTAGTACGCCCCGGTCGCCGCGTCGACGGTGCCGGTGAGCCGGGCCAGGTCCCCGACCGGTCGGGTGGCCGCGCTCCAGGTGGCCAGCTCGTCCCGCCAGGGTTGGGCCCGGTTGATCCCCCAGCAACCGGCGGCCAGGGTGACCAGCAGCGGAACCGCCCAGACCACCGACCCCGCCGTCAGCGCCGGCAGCCGCCCCCCGCGCGACCCTGCCGCTGCCGCTGCCGCTGCCGCTGCCGCTGCTGGTGCCGGTGCCGGTACTGGTGCCGCCGGCCCGGCGTGTGGGTCCGTCGGTGCTGGTTCACGGGAACGCGGGTGCGCATCAGAATGCCCACCCGAATGCCCCTTTCCGGACATCGCGCCCACGAGTCGAGGGTCCCACACCGGCTCCGGCGATACGGCCGGAGCCGAAGGTCACCAGAAGGCCCGCCGGTCGTGCGGGTGAGTTCGCGTCCTTTCGAGCTGATGGCGCAGACGATTCACCCGGTCCGGTGCGGTCCGTCCCCTCCCCGGCCGCAACCCCGGGTCCCGCCCCCAGGACTCGTCCCGGCCGGCGGGATGGCCGCCGTCGGCCCGGATGAACCCCCGGCCCGGATGGACCCCCGGCTCGGATGGACCCCGACCCACGGCACATGCGGGCCGCTGAGCGGGCCGGGGGCCCTTGATCGACTCATGTGGGCCGATGTTGCGGTGTCTGTCCAGCCGGATACCCCTTCTGGCGCCCATTGGCGACCGCCCAGCCTGGCGGCCCAGCCTGGCGGCCCAGCCCGGCGGCCCAGCCCTCGGCCGTCCAGCCCGGCCGCCGAGCCCGGTCGCCCCGCCCGTCCAGCCCGCCCGCCGAGCCCGCCCGCCGAACCCGCCCGCCGAGCCCGGCCGCCCCGCCCGTCCAGCCCGGCCGTCGAGCCCTCGGCGGCCCAGACCGCCCGCCTTGTCAACTCAGGTGGGTCGATGTTGCAGTCGTTGTCTGGCCGGATGCCGCAACATCGGCTCACTGGTCGCGGCACGGCCTCGGTGACGTAGGGGATGCGGCCCGTGATGTGGGATGCGGCACGCGGTTCTTGGCCGGTTTCCGCAGGGTGTGGGAGCATGGCTGCATGACCGCCGCTGTCGTCCGCCGCTTCGTGGCACGTCGCCACGTCGACTACGGCCGTGTGCGCAGCGCGATCTGTCCGGCCCACTGACGACGCCCGACCCATCCGTCTCGGGCGCGTATTCTGCGCCGGCCGTTCCGACACCGTTGTCCTCGGCCCTTCCAGGGCCGGCCGCCGCCGCGTCCGCGCTCCCCCCGAGGCACCGCAGAGACAACGGAGGACGCCGCGATGGCGGTCAGCAGCACCCCGGCCCGTCCCGGGACCCCGACGGCCACCGCCGTTCCCGCCACCCGCGCTCCCCGTCGTCCCCGTGGCGAAGGACAGTGGGCCCTCGGCCACCGCGAGCCGCTCAACCCCAACGAGCGGATCAAGAAGGACGACGACCCGCTGAACGTCCGGGCCCGGATCGAGAACATCTACGCCCACGGCGGGTTCGCCTCGATCGACCCGCAGGATCTGCGCGGCCGGTTCCGCTGGTGGGGCCTCTACACCCAGCGTAAGGCCGGCATCGACGGCGGGCGCACCGCCGTGCTGGAGCCGCACGAGCTGGAGGACGAGTTCTTCATGCTCCGGGTCCGGGTCGACGGCGGCCAGCTCTCCCTGGCCCAGCTCCGGGTGATCGCCGACATCTCCCGGGAGTTCGCCCGGGACACCGCCGACATCACCGACCGGCAGAACATCCAGTACCACTGGATCCGGGTCGAGGACATGCCGGAGATCTGGCGTCGGCTGGAGTCGGTCGGCCTGCAGACCACGGAGGCGTGCGGCGACTGCCCCCGGATCGTGCTGGGCAGCCCGGTCGCCGGGGTGGCCGAGGACGAGGTGCTCGACCCGACCCCCGCGCTCGACGAGATCGTCAGCCGCTACGTCGGCGACAAGGCGTACTCGAACCTGCCCCGCAAGTTCAAGACCACCATCTCGTGGCTGGTCGACACCCCGTACGAGGCGAACGACATCGCGTTCCTCGGGGTCGAGCACCCGGAGCACGGCCCCGGCTTCGACGTCTGGGTCGGCGGTGGCCTGTCCACCAACCCGATGCTGGCCAAGCGGCTCGGCGTCTGGGTGCCGCTGGCCGAGGTGCCGGACGTCTGGGCGGGCGTGGTCGGCATCTTCCGCGACTACGGCTACCGCCGGCTGCGTAACCGGGCCCGGTTGAAGTTCCTGGTCGCCGACTGGGGCGTGGAGAAGTTCCGCGAGGTGCTGGAGAAGGAGTACCTGGGGCGTACCCTGCTCGACGGCCCGGCCCCGCAGCTGCCCGACAAGCCCGTCGACCACATCGGCGTGCACCGGCAGCGCGACGGGCGCAACTACGTCGGGGCCGCCCCGGTGGTCGGGCGGGTCTCCGGTGGGCAGCTGGCCAAGCTCGCCGACGTGGTCGAGGCGCACGGCAGCGACCGGGTGCGGCTCACGCCGTACCAGAAGCTGCTGGTGCTGGACGTGCCGCCGGCGCGGACGGAGTCCCTGGTCGACGAGCTGCGCGGGATCGGCCTGGAGGCCCGGCCGTCGGCGTGGCGGCGCGGCACCATGGCCTGCACCGGCATCGAGTTCTGCAAGCTGGCCATCGTCGAGACCAAGGCGCGTGGCGAGGAACTGGTGGCCCGGCTGGAGGAGCGGCTGCGCGACTTCGACGCGGACATCTCCATCCACCTCAACGGCTGCCCGAACGCCTGCGCCCGCACCCAGGTCGCCGACATCGGCCTCAAGGGGCAGCTGGTGGTCGGCCCGGACGGCCGTCAGGTGGAGGGCTTCCAGGTGCACCTCGGCGGCGGGTTGGGCATGGCCCAGGGGCAGACCGCCGGGTTCGGCCGCAAGCTGCGCGGCCTGAAGACCACCGCCGACGAGCTTCCCGAGTACGTGGAACGACTGGCCCGCCGCTACCTGGCCGGCCGGACCGAGGGCGAGACGTTCGCCAACTGGGTGATCAGGGTCGACGAGGAGGAACTCCGATGAGCGAAACCCGATCCGCGCCGCTGCACTGCCCGTACTGCGGCGAAGAGGACCTGCGGCCGAACGAGGCCGGACACGGCGCCTGGGAGTGCCACGCCTGCGCCCGGGTCTTCACCGTCAAGTTCAACGGCCTGCTGAGCCGGGCGGTGACCCGGTGACCGGGCTGCTCTCCGCCACCGGCCTGGGCCTGGTCGGCCCCGGTGGCCCGAGGACGACCGATCCGGCCCGTCGTGACCCGGCCGAGCTGCGGGCGCTGGCCGAGCGGGCCGGCCGCGAGCTGGAGGGCGCCCCGGCGCTGGAGATCGCCAGGTGGGCGGCCGACACCTTCGGCGACCGGTTCTGCGTGACCAGCTCGATGGCCGACGCCGTGCTGGCCCACCTGGTGTCCCGGGTCGCCCCCGGGGTGGACGTGATCTTCCTGGACACCGGGCTGCACTTCCCGGAGACGCTGCGGGTCCGCGACGAGGTGGCCCGCCGCCTGCCGGTGAACGTGCGCTCGATCCGGCCCCGGCAGACCGTCGGCCAGCAGGACGGCGAGTACGGTCCCCGGCTGTTCAACCGCTCCCCGGACGACTGCTGCCAGCTGCGCAAGGTCGAGCCGTTGGAGCGGGCCCTGTCCGGGTACGACGCCTGGGCCGCCGGGCTGCGCCGGGACGAGTCGCCGACCCGGGCGAACACGCCTGTGGTGACGTTCGACCCCCGGCGCGGCAAGGTGAAGGTGAACCCGATCGCCGCCTGGTCCCAGGCCGACGTGGACTCCTACATCTCCCGCTACGACATCCCGGTCAACGAGCTGCTCAGCCGGGGCTACGGCTCGGTCGGCTGCTGGCCGTGCACCCGCCGGACCAGGGCGGGGGAGGACCCCCGGGCCGGCCGCTGGGCCATGTTCGAGAAGACCGAGTGCGGTCTGCACGTCTGACCGGGCCGGCGCACGCCCCGACTCCCGGCGCGGCGCGGCCGGGACGGACCGGTGCGGGTGTGCCGGTGGTGCTGGTGGCGCACGGCAGCCGGGACCCCCGGGCGGCGGCGGCGACCCGGGCGCTGGCCCGTGCCGTCGAGACCGCCCGTCCCGGTACGCCGGTGCTGCCCAGTTGGCTCGACCACACCGCGCCGGGGCCGACGGAGGTGCTGCGGGGGTTGGCGGCCGACGGGCACCGTACGGCGGTCGTGGTGCCCCTGCTGCTCACCGCCGCCTACCACCGGCGGGTGGACGTCCCGGCGGCGGTGGCGGCGGCCCGGGAGGCCGCTCCCGGGCTGACGGTACGGGTCACCGACGTGCTCGGGCCGGCCGACGGGACGGTGGACGCGGGGTTGCTGGCCGGGTTGGGCCACCGCCTGGCGCAGGCGTGGCCGGGGCCGGTGGACGCGTTGGTGCTGGCGGCGGCGGGCACCCGGGACGCGCGGGCCCGGGGGTCGGTGGGGCGGGTCGCCGCCGCCCTCTCCGCCGGGTACGGGGTGCCCTGCACGGTGGCGTACGCCTCGGCGGCCCCGCCGACCACCGACGTGACGGTGGCCCGGCTACGGGCGACCGGTGCACGTCGGGTGGCGGTGGTGGCGTACTTCCTCGCGCCGGGGCTGTTCCACGATGCGGTGGCGGCGGCGGCGGAGCGGGCCGGGGCGGTGGCCGTCAGCGCCCCGCTGAACGACTCCCCGGATCTGGTGGATCTGGTGCTGCGCCGGGTCGACACGTCGGGTGACGGGTGACCGGAGTCACTCGCATGTTCATTACCGTCGGTAATTGTCTCGCGACAATGCATTGACGAATTCTGATCACGGGGAGTGCGGGCAGCAGAACGCCCCGGCGGGCGGACCCGGCCGGGGCGGACAGCGTGTGTGATCGGTTTTTTCAGGCGGAGTGAGCGCGCAGCACCCGGAGACCGCCACGGCGCTTGACCGCGCGGCGCTCCTCCTCGCTCATCCCGCCCCAGACGCCGGCGTCCTGACCGGACTCCAGTGCCCACTGGAGGCACTGATCGGTCACGGAGCAGCGCCGGCAGACGGCCTTGGCCTGCTCGACCTGCAGGACAGCAGGGCCGGACGTCCCGATCGGGAAGAACAGCTCCGGGTCCTCGTCGCGGCAGACGGCATTGTGACGCCAGTCCATGGCGGCAACACTCCTCATTCTGGATGGATGGCAGTAACGCTGGTGCTTTTCTTATATCCGTCCGCAGTGCCGGTCGTCACGGTTCGCATACGACTATTCGGCAATGCGTGAGCAGACTCGTTTTCAGCGCCTGGGCCTGCTGGAACTGCTCAACCGGCCGAGCATATCCAGGCAATGTCCCGGTAACTCAAGTTCGCTTGTGAATACTTTCACGAACGAACGCGATGTCAAGGGGTGACGCTCGGAAAAACTCCGCTCGGTGAGCAAGCTCACGACCCTTTTGTCCGGTTCACGGGCTTCCCCGTCACCCGGCGTACCACAGTCGAGGATCAATATAGTACAGTCCGCGTGACATTGCTGACATTTCCGGCACTCCTCCTCGGTGTGGCGGCCACCGCGCCGCGCGGTGTCCCGACCGCTCGACCTAGGGCGTTACCCGAGACCTAGCAGATTACTCTCAGTGCGCCGGAAACGGAGGTGAATCTGACTTTGTGTCGCTCGCCGAGGTAGTCCCCGTCCAGCTGGAAGGCCTGTGGGCGGGCCGAGACCAGCGTGAACTCCTCCAGATCGTGCAACCGGAGCACCTGCTTGCCGCGCGGATCGGGGTGTCGGGAGAGGAACTGCGTCACCGTCCGTGTCGTGCTGGCGACGCGGAGCTGACGGAGCGCCATCACGTCCAGCCCGAGATCGAACGACGCCGCCGGGTTCGGGTTGACCTCCCGGTCGCCGAGGTACGTCCACGGCGCGGTGTTCTGGATGATCACCGTCGCCAGCTCGGCCTCGGCCGGCTCGCCCGGCCGCTCCAGGCTGATCGCCGGATGCCGCCGGTCCGAGCCGAGGAAGTAGTGACTCAGGGTGGAACGGAAGTAGAGCGCGGGGGAGGAGACCCGCCCCCGCCGCCGGGCCTGCTCCACCCGGTGGATCACGGCCGCGTCCAGGCCGAAGCCGGCGCAGAAGGTGAAGTAGCGGTCGTCGGCCCGGCCCAGCCCGATCGTGCGGGACCGGCCCAGCCGCAACCCCTCCAGGATCATGCTCGTGCCGTCCGCCCACTCCCGGGGCAGCCCGAGGGCGCGGGCGAAGACGTTGGTCGAGCCGCCCGGCACGGTGGCCAGCGCCGGCAACCGCTCCGCCGGAGAGCCGCCGGTGCGGATCGTCGGGGGATCGGCGGTCATCAGGCCGTTGACCACCTCGTTGACCGTGCCGTCACCACCCAGGGTGACCACCAGGTCGACGCCCTCCTGGGCGGCCTCCCGGGCCAGGTCGGTGGCGTGGCCCCGGCGTCGGGTGTACCGCACCGACAGGTCTACTTGGCTGCGCAGTGCCCGGACCAGCACGTCCCGGCTGCGTTCGCTGGTGGTGGTGGCCTTCGGATTGACCACCAGGACGGCCCGCATGGCCGGCACTTTACGTGATGGGGCAGGGGTATCGTGGCCCGCGTGACGATCGACTCCGCGCCGGTTCCCGACACCCTGCGCTGGGCGGTACGCCTGCTGCGGGCCGAGGCCGTCGCCCTGGCGCTGCTCGCCGGCTGGCTGGTCTGGGCCGACCTCACCGCCACCACGACCGACCTGGTCTCGGCACTCTTCGTGACCGGGTTCGCCATCGCCGGTGCGGTCGCGCTCTGGGCGTTGGGCGGGGCGCTGGCCCGCCGCCGGGCCGGTGCCCGCGCCCCGGCGATGGTGCTGGAGCTGATGCTGCTGCCGGTCGGCTGGTTCATGATCTCCGGCGGGCTGGGCTGGCTCGGCGTACCCCTGATCGTGCTCGGGGTGGGCGTCTGCGCGCTGCTGGTCAGCCCACCGACCACCCGGGCCCTGGGCTTCGGCTGACCCGCGCCGCCGGACGCGGCGCGAAGCCGCCGGCCGGGGCCGGTCAGTAGCCGGCGGAGCGGCGGGTCAGCAACGAGATGGTGGCCCGGCCCTGGGTGGACTCGGCCGCCGCCGCCGTGGTCAGCGCGGTGAGCACCTTCCAGGCGAACGAGGACTCCCCGGGCAGGGTTGCGCCGCGCACGGTCGGCACCGTCACCTCGACGGTCAGCGCGTCCTCGGTGACCGAGAACCGGCACTCCAGCTCGGCGTCGCGGGTGGCGATGGCGAGCAGCATCGCGCACGCCTCGTCGACCGCGATCCGCAGATCCTCGATCTCGTCGAGCGCGAACTGGAGGCGGGCCGCGAGCCCCGCCGTGGCGGTGCGCAGCACGCCCAGGTAGCCGCCGTCGGCGGGCACGGTGAGGTGCACGACGTCGTCGTCGGTCGCTGGCTGGCCGGTCAGTTGAGTCACGCCTCATCCCCCCGGTCCGGGACTCTACCCGGCCGGGCCGACAGACGCGTGGCCGACGTCACCCCTTCGGCGGCGAGGCCGTGCAGGGCCGTCCCGTCGAGCCGGTAGGGCACCCACTCGGTCATCGGCTCGGCCCCGATCGAGGCGTAGAACCGGGCGGCCGGGTTCCAGTCGAGCATCCACCACTCCAGCCGCCGGTAGCCGCGCTCCACGCAGATCCCGGCGAGGGCGGCCAGCAGCGCCCGGCCGGCCCCGGTGCCCCGCCACGCCGGGCGGACGTACAGGTCCTCCAGGTAGATGCCGTGCACGCCGGCCCAGGTGGAGAAGTTGAGGAACCACAGCGCGAAGCCGACCGGCTGGTCGTCGTCGTCCACCGCGACGTGCCCGAACAGCGCCGGAGCCGGCCCGAACAGGGCGGTGTCGAGCTGTGCCGGGGTCCATCCCGCAGCGGTCGGCGGCCTTCTCGTAGTCGGCCAACTCGTGCACCATCGCGACGATGGCCGGCACGTCCCCAGGACGCGCCGGCCGGATCGTCGGTGCCGTGGTGGGCAGGCTCACGCCTGCTTGGTCTCCCAGAAGATCTTGGAGATCTCGTCGATCTTCTGGAGCAGCTCGTCGGCCTTGGCCGGGTCGGTCGCACCCTTGGCGCCGGCCGCGCCCGCCGCCTTGGTGGCCTCGTTGAACAGCTGGTGCAGGTGCGGGTACTTCTCGAAGTGCGGCGGCTTGAAGTAGTCGGTCCAGAGCACCCACAGGTGGTGCTTGACCAGGTCGGCGCGCTGCTCCTTGATCAGGATCGCCCGGGTGCGGAACTCGGGGTCCGTGTTCGCCTGGTACTTCTCGCAGATCATTTTGACCGACTCGGCCTCGATCCGGGCCTGCGCCGGGTCGTAGACGCCGCAGGGCAGGTCACAGTGTGCGCTGGCGGTCACACGGGGCGAAAGGATGCGGGGAAGTCGCATCAGGTTCCTCCATGGGATGTTTGCGATGATCCGAGCCGACACTACTCCTGAGGACGTCCCCGGCAGGGGCGGAGGGGAAACCTCGTGACGGTCGGCGGCCCCGGTCCCACCCTTCGGTCGCGCGCCCCGTTCACCGCCGTCGGCGTGACCGGGCCGTCCATGTCGCCCACCCTGCGCCACGGCGACGCGCTGCTGGTCCGCCGGGGTGGCCGGCCCGTCCGCCCCGGCGACGTGGTGGTGGCCGTGTTCCGCAGCCGCCCGGACCTGTTGGTGGTCAAGCGCGCCGTCCGTCCACAGGACGGCGGATGGTGGCTGCACGGTGACAACGCGCTGGTCACCGACGACTCCCGGGCGTACGGGGTGGCCGACGTGCTGGGCCGGGTGGTGTTCCGCTACTGGCCCCACCCCGGTCGGCCGGCCGGGGCACCGATATGACCCTCCTCACAACCCGGTACCGGTGGCCTGACTATGCTCGGGAGGTGCCCGGGTGACCCCCGTACCGCGTGTCGCCGCTCCGCCTCACCTCGCGCCCTCGCGCCGGCCGCTCCGTCTGTTCGACAGATCCTGGAGTCACCATGTCTGCGTCCACCGTGGATCCCGCTGATCCCGTCTTCCGACTGCACCTCGGCGGCAAGCTCGCCGTCGCCTCGACCGTCCCGCTGACCAGCCGCGAGGACCTCTCGCTCGCGTACACCCCGGGGGTGGCCCGGGTGTGCGAGGCGATCGCCGCCGACCCCGCGCTGGTCGACGACTACACCTGGGTGTCGCACACCGTCGCCGTCGTCACCGACGGCTCCGCCGTGCTCGGCCTCGGCAACATCGGCCCCCGCGCGGCGCTGCCGGTGATGGAGGGCAAGGCGGTGCTGTTCAAGCAGTTCGCCGGCGTCGACGCGGTGCCGGTCTGCCTGGACACCCAGGACGTCGACGAGATCGTGGCGACGGTCCGGGCCCTCGCCCCCTCGTTCGGCGGGATCAACCTGGAGGACATCAGCGCCCCGCGCTGCTTCGAGGTGGAACGGCGGCTCGACGAGGCGCTGCCCATCCCGGTCTTCCACGACGACCAGCACGGCACCGCGATCGTGGTGCTGGCCGCGTTGCGCAACGCGGCGTCCCTGCTCAACCGCAAGCTCGGCGACCTGCGGGTGACGGTCAGCGGGGCCGGCGCGGCCGGCGTCGCGGTCACCCACATGCTCGTCGCCGGGGGAGTGGACCCCGAACAGGTGGTGGTCTGCGACTCCCGGGGCGTGATCGGCCGGCACCGCGACGACCTGACCGAGACCAAGGCGTACCTCGCCGAGACCACCAACGCGCAGGGGCGGCGCGGTGACGTCACCGAGGCGCTGCGCGGCGCGGACGTGCTGATCGGCGTCTCCGGCGGGCGGATCCCCGAGGCGGCGGTCGCCGGGATGGCCCCCGGTGGCATCGTCTTCGCGCTGGCCAACCCCACCCCCGAGGTGGACCCGGAGGTCGCCGCCCGGCACGTGGCGGTGGTCGCCACCGGACGCAGCGACTACCCCAACCAGATCAACAACGTGCTCGCCTTCCCCGGGGTGTTCCGGGGCGCGCTGGACGCCCGGGCCACCCGGATCACCGACGGGATGAAGGTGGCCGCCGCCGACGCGATCGCCGGGGTGGTCGACGGGGCGCTCAGCGCGGACGCCATCGTGCCGTCCCCGCTCGACCCCCGGGTCGCCCCGGCGGTGGCGGCGGCGGTGGCACAGGCGGCCCGCCACGAGGGCGTCGCCCGCGCCTGAGCGACAGGCGGCGGGCACCCCACGCGCCCGGCGAACAGGTGCGCAGGGTCCGGGTCGGTCGGCCCGGACCCTGCGGGAACGATCGTCGCGCTGTTACGGTGCGGATCATGCGTGCCGCCTATGCCTCCCGGTTCGACGCCGACAACCCGCTCGCCGCGCTCACCGTCGGCGACCGTCCCGAGCCCGCCCACCTCGACGACGACTGGGTGACGGTGCAGGTGCGGGCCAGTTCGCTCAACCACCACGACCTGTGGTCGCTGCGCGGGGTCGGGCTCGCCGACGGTCAACTGCCGATGATCCTGGGCTGCGACGCGGTCGGCACCGACCCGGACGGCAACGAGGTGGTGATCTACCCGGTGCTGCCTACCCCCGGCGATCCGCGGGGCGTCTCCATCCTCTCCGAGCACTACCAGGGCACCCTGGCCGAGCGGGTGGCCGTACCCCGGATGAACCTGCTGCCGCTGCCGACCGGCCTGTCGGCGACCGACGCGGCCTGCCTGCCGACCGCCTGGCTCACCGCGTGGCGGATGCTCACCACCCGGGGCCGGATCGCCGACGGCGAGGCGGTGCTGGTGCAGGGGGCCGGCGGCGGGGTCGCCACCGCCGCCGTCGCGCTCGGCCTGGCGCTGGGCAAGCGGGTGTACGCCACCAGCGGCGACGCCGCCAAGCGGGACCGCGTCGCCGCGCTGGGGGCGACCGCGCTGGAACCCGGCGCCCGGCTGCCGGAGCGGGTCGACGTGGTGATCGAGACGGTCGGCGCGGCCACCTTCGACCACTCGTTGAAGTCGGCCGCCCCGATGGCCCGGATCGTGGTCGCCGGGGCGACCTCGGGTCACCTGCCGCCGGTGAACCTGCGCCGGGTCTTCGCCATGCAGCTGGAGATCCTCGGCACCTCGATGGGCACCCCGGACGAGCTGACCGAGCTGCTCGCCTTCTGCGCCGAGCACGAGGTACGCCCGGTGGTCGACAGCGTGGTCCCGTTCAGCCGGGTGGCCGACGCCTTCGCCCGGCTGCACTCCGGTGCGGTCTTCGGCAAGGTCGTGGTCGACCACACCGCCTGACCCGTCGCTCAGAGGCGGTCGTCGAGGGTGGCGATGTCCCCCCGGGTGGCCGAGGCGGGCAGCCGGTCCCGGGCGGCCGCGTCGCCGTAGAGCGTCCAGCGGAGGAACTCGACGATGGTGTCGGAGACCACCCGCAGGGCCGTGTCGTCACCGAGCAGTACCCGGCCGTGGTCGCCCCGGGTCAGGCTGAGCATCGCCTTGGGCCACGGCACCGCGTCGTAGACGGCCTTGCCGGCGGCGTAGTCGACCACCTCGTCGGCCCGGCCGTGCACGAAGAGCTGCGGGGCGGCGGCCCCCGCGAAGGCGGTGCCCACGCCCAGCCCGGTCCCGGCGAGGACCACCCCGGCGCGCAGCCGCTCGTCCCGGCCGGTGGTGAACAGGCCGATGGTGGTCACGCCGCCGGCCGAGTGCCCGGCGGCGGCCACCCGGTCGGTGGCCAGCCGGCCGCGCAGCGGGTCACCGGCCTTCGCGTCCAGTGCCAGGACCTTGTCCAGCACGTACGACACGTCGGCGGGCTGGTTGAGCACGTCCAGGACGCTGCCGTCGGTGCCCTTGCCGGTGTGCGGGAAGGTCGGCGCGGCCACCACGAAACCGGCCGCCGTCCAGCGGGTGGTCAACGCCCGGTAGTCGGTCGGCCGCCCGTCGAGGCCGTGGCTGAACGCCACCACCGGGAACCGGCCGGCCGCCACCGGGGCGTCGCGCTGCGCCGCTCCACCGGCGGTGCCCCGGGCCGGATACCAGAGGGTCACCGGCAGCGGGCGGTCGCCGCCCCGGTTCAGCCGCAGCTCCCGTACGCCGACCGCGAACGCCCGCGTCGGCGCGGTCCCGGCGGGAACGCGCGACGCCTGCGGGGTGGCCTGCGGCGCGGTCGCCTCCGGCGTCGGCGACGGGGCGGCGGGGGGCGCGGACGGCGACGCCGAGCAGCCGACGAGGCCGGCGGCGAACAGCGCGGCGGTCAGCAGGACCGGGATACGACGACGGGACATGAGAACGATTGTGCCTGCCCGTCGCGGCTGCCCGGCGGGCTACGGCCCGGCGTCGGCCAACCGGTCGTCGAGGGTGGTGACGCCCGGGCGGGTGGCGTCGGCGCGCAGCCGCCGGCCGGCGTCCCGGTCGTCGTAGAGGGTCCAGCGCAGGAAGTCGGTGACGGTGGCGAGCACCTGCTCGAAGCCCGGCCGACCCGGGGTGAGGTATTCGCCGTGACCCTGCCCGAGCACGCTGAGGAACGCCTTCGGGCCGCCCGCCCGCCGGTAGCCGGCCCGCCCGACGGCCAGCGGCACCACCGGGTCGGCGGTGCCGTGCACGAACAGCAGCGGGGCGCTCGGCCCGGCGAAGGCACCGGCCAGTCCACCCCCGGCGATGATCACGCCGGAGCGCAGCCGGGTCGGGTGGCCGGAGGTGAACATGCCGGCCGTGGTGAAACCGCCCGCCGAGTGCCCGGTCGCCGCGAACCGGCCCACGTCCAGGTGCCCGGCGAGCGGGTCACCGGCGCGGGCGTCCAACCGGACCAGGTGCCGGATCACCCGCCAGCCGTCGGCGGGCTGGTTACGGACGTCGGCGCGGCTGAACCGGGCCGCCCGTCGGTTGGTGTAGGGGTAGGTCGGCGCGGCCACCACGAAACCGGCGGCGGCCCACCTGACGGCCAACGCGGCGTGCAGCGCGGGGAGGCTGTGCAGGCCGTGGCTGTGCACCACCACCGGGAACCGGCCCGGGGCGACCCGGCCACCCACGCCCGGATACCAGAGCGTCACCGGCAGCGGGCGCGGCCCGGCCGGATCGACGGTGAGGGTGCGCACCGCGACCGGCAGGGCGTGGTCCGGGGCGTGCCGGGCCGGCGTCGGCGGTGGCGGGTCGGTGGCGGCGGCGGCCGGGCCGCAGCCGGCGAGCAGCGCGGCCAGCACCACGGCGCACAGCCGCCTCACCCCCATGCCTGCACGGTAGGTGGTCGACGGACCGGTCCGGCCCGGCCGTCCGGACGATGGTGGTCACCGCCCCGGTCGGTCCGGCTCCACCGCTCGGTCCGCCCCGGCCAGCACCGCCCGGGTCTGCCGGGCGATCTCCCGCTCCTCGTCGGTGCCGACCACGCAGACGCTGACCGGCGCGCCGGCCGGGGAGATCACCCGGTCGCCGGTGCCGGCGTTGCGGTCGGGGTCGACGGCGATGCCGAGCCGGTCCAGTCCGGCCAGGGCGGCGGCCCGTACCTCGGGGGAGTGCTCGCCCACCCCGGCGGTGAAGGTGATCGCGTCCGTCCCGCCCAGCAGCGCGTGGTAGGCCCCGACGTAGCCGGTGATCCGCCGGCAGTAGACGTCGAAGGCGAGGACCGCGCCGGGATCTCCGGCGGCCCGACGGGACTGCACCTCCCGCATGTCGTTGGCCCCGGCCAGCCCGAGCAGCCCGCTGCGGTGGTTGAGCAGGTCGTCGATCTCGTCGACGCCCATCCCGCCCGCGCGGCGCAGGTGGAAGATCACCGTCGGGTCGAGGTCCCCGCTGCGGGTGCCCATCACCAGCCCTTCCAGCGGCGACATCCCCATCGAGGTGGCCACGCTGCGTCCGCCGTCCACCGCGCAGGCGCTCGCCCCGTTGCCCAGGTGCAGGCTGATGGTGCGCAGCCGGTCGTACGGCCGGTCGAGCAGCTCGGCGGTGCGCCGTGACACGTACGCGTGCGAGGTGCCGTGGAAGCCGTACCGGCGGATGTCGTGGCGGCGGGCGGTGTCCAGGTCGATGGCGTACGTGGCGGCGGACTCGGGCAGGGTGTGGTGGAACGCGGTGTCGAAGACCGCCGCCTGGGCGACGTCCGGCAGCAGTTCCCGGGTGACCTCGATGCCGGCCAGGTTCGCCGGGTTGTGCAGGGGTGCCAGCGGCACCAGCTCCCCGATCGCGGCGACGACCGCGTCGTCGATCCGGACCGGCGCGCTGAACCGCCGGCCGCCGTGCACCACCCGGTGCCCCACGGCGGTCAGCCCGGTCAGGTCGAGCCGGCCGAGGACGTCCCGGACGGCGGTGGCGTGGTCGGGCGGGCCGCCACCCGGCTCGCCGACCCGCTCCACGGTGCCGGAGTCGACGGTCGACCCCCCGGCGTAGAGCCGGTACTTCACCGACGACGACCCGCAGTTGAGCACCAGCACCCGGTCGGTCACGACCCCTCCTTTGACGATCCGGCCGCCTGGATGGCGGTGATCGCCACGGTGTTGACGATGTCGGCGACCTTCGCGCCCCGGGACAGGTCGTTGACCGGTCGGCGCAGGCCCTGCATCACCGGCCCGACGGCCACCGCCCCCGCCGACCGCTGTACCGCCTTGTACGTGTTGTTGCCGGTGTTGAGGTCCGGGAAGATGAACACGGTGGCCCGGCCGGCGACCGTGCTGCTCGGCAGCTTCGTCGCCGCGACCTGCGGGTCGATCGCCGCGTCGTACTGGATCGGCCCCTCGACCAGCAGGTCGGGCCGGCGCTCGCGGACGAGCCTGGTGGCGGCGGCGACCTTCTCCACGTCGGCTCCCGCGCCGGAGTCCCCGGTCGAGTACGACAGCATCGCCACCCTCGGCTCGATGCCGAACCGGGCCGCCGTGTCGGCCGAGGAGATGGCGATGTCGGCGAGCTGGGCGGCGTCCGGGTCGGGGTTGACCGCGCAGTCGCCGTAGACCAGCACCCGGTCGGCGAGCAGCATGAAGAACACGCTCGACGCCACCGAGACACCGGGCACGGTACGGATGATCTCGAAGGCGGGGCGGATGGTGGCGGCGGTGGTGTGGGTGGCCCCGGAGACCATCCCGTCGGCGTGCCCGGTGGCCACCATCATGGTGCCGAAGTAGTTGGGTTGGGCCACGATGTCGTGCGCGATCTCGGCGGTGACGCCCCGGTGGGCGCGCAGCGCCGCGTACCGGGTGGCGAACTCGTCCCGCCAGGCGCTGCCGGCCGGGTCGACCACCTGCGCGCCGGTCAGGTCGATGCCCAGCTCACGGGTGCGACGGGCCACCTCGTCCGGGCGGCCGAGCAGGGTCAGCTCGGCGACCCCCCGGCGGAGCAGGATCTCGGTGGCCCGCAGGATGCGCTCGTCGGTGCCCTCGGGCAGCACCAGCCGGCGGCGGTCGGCGCGGGCCCGGTCGATCAGGTCGTACTCGAACATCAGCGGGGTGACCCGCTCGGAGCGGCTGACCCGCAGCCGGCGGGCCAGGTCGACGGTGTCGACGTGACCCTCGAACGCGCCGAGCGCGGCCTCCACCTTGCGCGGGTTGGCCGGGCCGGGCCGGCCCTCGATGTGGCTGGACGCCTCGACCGTGTCGTAGCTGTCGCTGGTCACCGAGAGCACGGCGAAGCCGGTGTTGAGCCGTTCGACCAGGCGCATCGCCCGGGGGTCGGGCTGTTCGCCGAGGGTGAGCACCACGCCGGCGAGCGAGACCTGCCCGGCGACGTGCGCGGTGGCCGCCGCGACCAGCAGGTCGGCCCGGTCGCCCGGGGTGATCACCAGGGCCCCCTCGGTGAGGTGGTCGAGCAGGGTCGGCACGTGCGCCGCGCCGACCACGTAGTCGAGCACGTCCCGGCCGAGGGCGGCGTCGTCGCCGGCCAGCAGGGTCGCGTCGAGCGCCGCCGCCACCTCGGCCACCGTCGGCGCCGACACGCTCGGCACCTCCGGGATGGCGTACGCGGGGACGGGCAGCTCCGGCAGGGTCAGCGCCCCGGTCACCCGGTTGGCGATCACCGCCAGCACCGTCGCGCCCAGGTCGGCCAGATCGTGGTACGCCCCGCGCGCCGCCGCCGTGACCGCCTCCGGTTGCTGCCCGAAGCCGTCGACCACGGGCACCACGACGCTGCCGAACTCGGTGGCCAGCCGGGCGTTGAAGGCCAGCTCCCGGGGGCCGGCGGTGTCCCCGCCGTCGGTGAAGTCGCTGCCCACCACGATCACCGCCGGGCAGCGCCGCTCCACCGCCCGGTACCGCTCGACGATCCGGGAGATCAGCTCCTCCCGCCGGCCGTCGGCGACCAGGGCCGCCGCCTCGGCGTACGTGGTGCCGGTCAGGTCGGCCTGGGGCAGGTCGATCCGGTAGCGGTCGTGCAGCAGGGCGAGGATCGGGTCGTCGCCGGTGTCGGAGACCAGCGGCCGGAACACGCCGATCCGTTCGACCTGCCGGGAGAGGAGTTCCGCGAGGCCGAGGGCGATGGTCGACTTACCCCCGCCGGACCCCACGCTGGTCAGGTAGACGCTGCGGGCCACGGCACCACCCTAGGAGATCACGTCGGCTCCCGCCCGGGACCTTCGCCCTGAACCGTCGCCGGCAGGTGCCCGCAGGTGCGACCCGAGTCTCATTAGTGGGACGGGCTGGAAGCTGAGTGATCCTCGTGCCTAAACTCGCATCCCATGACTGCCGACCGCCTGAGCAGGAAAAATGCGCCATCCAAAGGATCGAAGCCCATGGGCGCGCTCGGTGTTCGGTCGGCCGCCGATCCACATCGTACCGATGACGTGACGGTAGTCGATGGGCCGACCGTGGTGCTCGACCGCACCGTCGGCCCGACCGACGGCCCCACCGCGTTGATCGCCGCCGTGCCCCCGCCGGTCCCGGTCTTCGTCGACCCCAGCGGCCGCCGCCACTCCCGGCTGCGCTGGCTCGCGTACGCCCTGGGGCTGGTGGTCCTGATCTACTCCGGGCTGGTCGGGATCAGCTTCGCTGGGGGCATCGCCCCGCACGCGGTGCTCCCCTTCGTCGACGAGGTCGCGCAGCCCGAGCGGTCGTCGCCGCCGGCCCGGACGGCCACCACCACCCCGGCCACCCCCGCCACGACCACCGGCGCCGTGGCACCGAGCGTCGCCCCCCGGGCACCCCGGGGCAGCGGACCGGCCGTCGCCCCGGTCACCCCGTCCGCCACCGGCGGCACCGTCAGTCCCTCGCCGTCGCCGAGCGCCAGCCGGTCGCCGGGCCGCAGCCCGGCCACCTCCACGGCGTCGCCCCGACCGACCCGGTCGACGCCGCCGGCCACCACGCCGAACCCGCCGACGCCCACCGACGAGCCGCCCGCCCTGCCCGACCCGCTGCCCGGCGGTGCCGACGGCGTCCGCGTCGATGGTTGAGCCGGCCGGCCCGAGCACCCGCCGTCGCACACCCGGGCCGACCCGCCGTCGCACCCCCGGCCCGGCCCGACGACGTCGGCCGGTGCCGCAGCCGAGCGGAATCCTGCTGGGCACGGTGCTCGCGCTGCTGGCCGGTGTGCTGCTGGTCGGCGCGTACGCCAACGCGTCCTTCGCCCCGGACCGCCGCAACGACGTCGCCGGGCAGCGGGACGTACCGACCTCGGTGGTGACCGGCGGGCCGATCATCAGCGCCAGCAGCGAGCTGGTCCGCTCCTACCGGCTGCCGCCGCGCACCATCGCGTTGACCTTCGACGACGGCCCCCACCCGGTCTGGACCCGCGAGGTGCTCAAGGTCCTGGCCGCCCACGAGGTCAAGGGCACGTTCTTCGTGCTGGGCTCGCAGGTCGCCCGGCACCCCGAGGTGGCCCGCGAGCTGACCGACGGCGGGCACCAGCTCGGCGTGCACACCTTCACCCACCCCGACCTCGCCGAACTGCCGGCGTGGCGGCAACGCCTGGAGTACGCCCAGACCCAGCTCGCCGTGGCCGGGGCCACCGGCATGCGGACCTCGCTGGTGCGCTTCCCGTACTCGTCGCATCCGGGCGCGATCGACAACCGGGACTGGCCGGTGGTCACCGCCGCCGGTGACCTGGGCTACCTGACCTTCCTCAACGACACCGACAGCCAGGACTGGTCGCTGCCCGGAGTGGACCGGATCGTCGAGAACGCGGCCCCCGACGGGGACTCCGGTGCGGTGACCCTCTGGCACGACGCCGGCGGGGACCGGTCGCAGACCGTCGCCGCCCTCGACCGGTTCATCCCGATGATGAAGGAACGGGGGTACCGGTTCGTCACCGCGACCGAGGGGCTGAACCTCGCCTTCGCCGCCGCCGGGGTCGACCACCGGATGGACGCCGCCACCCCCGCCGGCACCGGGGAACGGTGGCGTGGCCGGACGCTGATCTGGGCGGTGCAGGGCGCCGACCGGATGCTGACCGTGTTCGGTGTGCTCTTCGTCGTCGTCGGCGTGCTCACCGTGGGCCGTACCCTCGTGTTGTTCGTGCTGGCCGGGCGGCACGCCCGACGGCGGCGGGCCCGGGACTGGAGCTGGGGGCCGCCGGTCACCGCGCCGGTCTCGGTGATCGTCCCGGCGTACAACGAGAAGGAGGGGATCGCGGCGGCGGTCCGCTCCCTGGCCGGCGGCGACCATCCGGGCGGGATCGAGGTGATCGTCGTCGACGACGGCTCCACCGACGGCACCGCCGACATCGTCGACGCGCTCGGCCTGCCCAACGTCCGGGTGGTCCGCAAGCCCAACGGCGGCAAGCCCAGCGCCCTGAACACCGGCCTGGCGCTGGCCCGGCACGACCTGATCGTGATGGTCGACGGGGACACGGTCTTCGAGCCCGACGCGGTCCGCCGGCTGGTGCAGCCCTTCGCCGACCCGCAGGTCGGCGCGGTGGCCGGCAACGTCAAGGTCGGCAACCGGCGCAGCCTGATCGCCAAGTGGCAGCACATCGAGTACGTCATCGGGTTCAACCTCGACCGGCGGCTCTACGAGACGCTGCGCTGCATGTCCACCGTGCCGGGCGCGATCGGCGGGTTCCGGCGGGAGGCGCTGCGCTACGCCGGGGGGATGACCGACGACACCCTCGCCGAGGACACCGACATCACCATCGCCCTGGGCCGGGCCGGCTGGAAGGTGGTCTACGAGGAGACCGCCCGCGCCTGGACGGAGGCCCCGGCGACCATGGGCCAGCTCTGGAAGCAGCGCTACCGGTGGAGCTACGGCACCATGCAGGCGATGTGGAAGCACCGGCGCTCGGTGCTCGACCGGGGCGCGTCCGGCCGGTTCACCAGGCGCTGCCTGTTCTTCCTCAGCCTCTTCGGGGTGCTGCTGCCGCTGCTCGCGCCGGTGATCGACCTGCTGGCCCTGTACGGCCTGTTCTTCCTCGACCGCCGGGCCACGGCGGTGGCCTGGCTGGTCATGCTCGGCGTGCAGACCCTCACCGCCGTGGTGGCGTTCCGGCTGGACCGGGAGAAGCTCGGGGTGCTGTGGGTGCTGCCCCTGCAACAGTTCGTCTACCGGCAGCTGATGTACCTGGTGATGGTGCAGGCGGTGGTCACCGCGCTGACCGGCGGGCGGCTGGGCTGGCAGAAGCTGCGGCGTACCGGCCTGGAGCCGGCGGTGCGCAACGGCTGACCGCCCCCGGGTCCGGTGCGGGGCCCGGGGTGCGCGCCCGCCTTCCGCCCGTCCCGGGGGCCGCCGTCGGAATCAGTCCTCGTCGAGGTCGTCGAGGCGGGCCAGCCAGGTGGCGAACCGCTCGACAGGCGTCTCGAACTCGGGGTTGAGGTCGACGAAGTCGCGCAGCCGCTCGCCCAGCCACTCCAGGGTGACCTGCTCGTCGCCCCGGCGCTGCACCAGCTCCTCGATCCCACGATCGGTGAAGTACACCGTGTTCCTCGTTCCTCGCTGACGGGCCCGGCCCGCCCCCTGACAGGGGGCGGGCCGGGTGGGTCGGAATGGATCAGGGGCGGGGCAGCGCGGCGTCGATCAGCGCGGTCTGCTCCACCTCGTGCATCTTGGCCGAGCCGACCGCCGGGGCGGCGGCGGCGGGCCGGGAGATGCGGCGCAGCCGGACGTCGGCCAGGTGCTCCAGCAGGTTGAGCGCGACGAAGCTCCACGCCCCCTGGTTGGCCGGCTCCTCCTGCACCCAGGCGAAGTCCTCCGCGTTCGGGTACGCCGCCAGCGCGTCCCGGATCTCCTGCACCGGCAGCGGGTAGAGCTGCTCGATCCGGACGATCGCGGTGTCGGTGACGCCCCGCTCCTGCCGAGCGGAGAACAGGTCGTAGTAGACCTTGCCCGAGCAGAGCAGCACCCGCTTGACCTGTTCCGGCGCGGGGGCGGCGGTGTCGGCCAGCACCGGGGCGAAGGTGCCGGTGGTGAAGTCCTCCACCGGGCTGACGCAGAGCTTGTGCCGCAGCAGCGACTTCGGCGTGAACACCACAAGCGGCTTGCGCTTGGGCGACAGGGCCTGCCGGCGCAGCAGGTGGAAGTAGTTCGCCGGGGTGGTCGGGATGGCCACCCGCATGTTGTCCTCGGCGCACATCTGCAGGAACCGCTCGGGACGGCCGGAGGTGTGGTCCGGGCCCTGCCCCTCGTGGCCGTGCGGCAGCAGCAGGGTCACCGCGGAACGCTGGCCCCACTTCACCTCGCCGGAGGAGATGAACTCGTCGATCACCGACTGGGCGCCGTTGACGAAGTCACCGAACTGCGCCTCCCAGCAGACCAGCGCGTTGACGTTCTCCACCGAGTAGCCGTACTCGAAGCCCATCGCCGCGTACTCGCTCAGCAGCGAGTCGTGCACGAAGAACCGGGACCGCTCGCCGTCGGCGGTGAGCGACTTCAGCGGTAGGTGGTCCTCGCCGGTCTTGGCGTCGACGATCGAGGCGTGCCGCTGGACGAAGGTGCCCCGACGGGAGTCCTGCCCGGCGAGCCGGACGGTGACCCCGTCGTGCAGCAGCGCGCCGAAGGCGATGATCTCGCCGTACCCCCAGTCGATGTTGCCCTCGGCGGACATCCTGGCCCGCCGGTCGAGCAACTGCTGGATGCGCTTGTGCGGGGTGAAGCCCTCGGGCAGGTTGACGTGCGCCTCGCCGATGGCCTTGACCACGGCGGCGTCGGTGGCGGTCGCCACCTGCGGCTCCGGCTCGTCGGCGCGGCTGGACCGGCTGACCTGGCGCGGGGTGGTGGCGGCGTCCCGGGTGGCCTTGAAGACCCGCTCCAGCTGCGCCTGGTAGTCGCGCAGCAGCTCCTCGGCGTCCTCGACGGTGATGTCGCCCCGGCCGATCAGCTCCTCGGTGTAGAGCTTGCGGACCGAACGCTTCGAGTCGATGATCTTGTACATCTGGGGGTTGGACATCGACGGGTCGTCACCCTCGTTGTGCCCGCGCCGCCGGTAGCAGACCATGTCGATCACGACGTCCTTGTTGAACGCCTGCCGGTACTCGAAGGCCAGCCGGGCCACCCGGACCACGGTCTCCGGGTCGTCGCCGTTGACGTGGAAGATCGGTGCCTGGATCATCCGGGCCACGTCGGTGCTGTAGAGGCTGGACCGGCTGTACTCCGGGGCGGTGGTGAAGCCGACCTGGTTGTTGACCACCACGTGCACGGTGCCGCCGGTGCGGTAGCCACGCAGCTGGGACAGGTTGAGCGTCTCGGCGACGACCCCCTGGCCGGCGAACGCGGCGTCACCGTGCACCGCCAGCGGCAGCACGGTGTAACCCTCGAGCTTGAGGTCGATGCGGTCCTGCTTGGCCCGGACGATGCCCTCCAGTACCGGGTCCACCGCCTCCAGGTGCGACGGGTTCGCCACCACCGACACCTTGACCGAGTGGTCGCCGTCCGGGGTGGTGAACTTGCCGTTCTGGCCCAGGTGGTACTTCACGTCGCCGGAGCCCTGGGTGGAGCGCGGGTCGAGGTGCCCCTCGAACTCCGAGAAGATCTTCTCGTACGGCTTGCCGACGATGTTGGCCAGCACGTTGAGCCGGCCCCGGTGCGCCATGCCGATGACGACCTCGTCCAGCCCGTCCTCGGCGGACGCCTCCAGCACCTCGCCGAGCAGCGGGATCAACGACTCGCCGCCCTCCAGCGAGAACCGCTTCTGGCCGACGTACTTGGTCTGCAGGAAGGTCTCGAACGCCTCGGCGGCGTTGAGCCGGTTGAGCACGTGCTTCTGCTCGTCGGCGGCCGGCTTCTCGTAGCGGCGCTCGATCCGCTCCTGGATCCAGCGGCGCTCCTCCGGGTCCTGGATGTGCATGTACTCGATGCCGAGTCGACGGCAGTACGAGTCGCGCAGCACGCCGAGGATCTCGCGCAGCTTCATCCGCTGCTTGCCGGCGAAGCCGTTGACCGGGAAGGTGCGGTCGAGGTCCCACAGGGTCAGCCCGTGCTGGAGGACGTCCAGGTCGGGGTGCTTGCGGATGGTGAACTCCAGCGGGTCGGTGTCGGCCATCAGGTGGCCCCGGACCCGGTAGGCGTGGATCAGCTCGTGCACCCGCGCGGTCTTGTTGATCTGACCCTCGGAGTCGACGGCCACGTCCCGCATCCAGCGCACCGGCTCGTACGGGATGCGCAGCGAGGTGAAGACCTCGTCGTAGAAGCCGTGCTCACCGAGCAGCAGCTCGTGCATGACCTTGAGGAACTCGCCGGACTGCGCGCCCTGGATGATCCGGTGGTCGTACGTGCTGGTCAGCGTGATGATCTTGCTGACCGCCAGTTCGGCCAGGGTCGCCTCGCTCATCCCCTGGTACGGCGCGGGGTACTCCATCGCGCCGACCCCGATGATCGCGCTCTGCCCCTGCATCAGCCGGGGGATCGAGTGCACCGTGCCGATGCCGCCCGGGTTGGTCAGCGAGATCGTCGTGCCCGAGTGGTCCTCCATGGTCAGCTCGTTGCGGCGGGCGCGCCGGACCACGTCCTCGTACGCCTGCCAGAACTGCCGGAAGTCCATCTGCTCGCAGCCCTTGATGGACGGCACCACCAGGTTGCGGGAGCCGTCGGGCTTGGTCAGGTCGATGGCGATGCCCAGGTTGACGTGCTCCGGGCGGACCATCGCCGGCTTGCCGTCCACCTCGGCGAAGGAGTTGTTCAGCTCCGGGTGCGCGACCACGGCCCGGACCAGCGCGTACCCGATCAGGTGGGTGAAGCTGACCTTGCCGCCGCGCCCCCGGGCGAGGTGGTTGTTGATCACGATGCGGTTGTCGACCAGCAACTTGGCCGGGACCGCGCGCACGCTGGTGGCGGTCGGCACGGACAGCGAGGCGTCCATGTTCTGCACGATCCGGGCGGCCACCCCGCGCAGCGGTGTGGTGCCGGCGGCGCTGGCCGTCGGCGCCTTCGCCGCCGGCTTTGCCGGGGCGGCCTTCTCCGTGGCCGCCGGCTTCGCGGCGGGGGCGCTCTTCGCGGTGGCGCTCTTCGCGGTGGCCGGCTTCGCGGCGGCGGCCGACTTGGTCGCGGCGGTCGGCTTGGCGGCGGCCGACGCGGTGCCGGTCGCCGGCCCGGCGTCGGTCGTCGCCGGCTTGGCGGCGGGCCCGGTCGCGACGGTGGCGGCCGGCTCCTGCTGCCCGGCCGGCTCCTGTTGCCCGGCCGGCTGCGGTGTCGCCGCACCACCGTCAGCCGGGCGCGGGGTCGCCGCGCCGGGGGCCGGTCGGTAGTCGGCGAAGAAGTCGTGCCAGGCCGAGTCGACGCTCGACGGGTCGGCGAGGTAGCGCTGGTACATCTCCTCGACGATCCACTCGTTCGGGCCGAAACCCGCCAGTGGGTTCTCCTGCGAAGTCTGCTGGGTCGACACGGCCGGTAATCGCCTCTTTCACGCGGGTCTGTGTGTCACGCGGTGTCCGCCGTCGTCCTTACTTGCACGTGGACGGGCGTCGGCTCCCAGGCTACGCCGCGGAAACACCATAGGCATTTCCGCCTCCACGGGGTGTGCGGTTTCACAGAAGAAACCGAAAGTCAATCAGCTCTTCGTGTTCCGCCGACTCCTTAGCGCAGTGGTGCTGACCGCGTCACACGGTCACCCCGCCGGGCCGCCCGCACAGGCGCCGGCCCGGCGCGACGGGTCGTCGCACCGGGCCGGCGAGGAACGGGTCGGGTCAGGAGATGTCCCGCCGCCGCATGGTGAGCGTGCCGATCGCGCCAGCCACCACCGCGTACCCGATGAGGACCACCGCACCCGCCCAGCGCGGCGGGTTGCCCGGGATCTCGGTCCCGCTGACCATCAGCGACGACGCCAGCGACGGCACCAGCACCTGGAGGTCGTTGATCCAGTCGCCCCAGCGGGCGGCCAGGATGCTGATCGCGATGGCCGCGCCGACCGCGCCACCCAGGTAGAGCAGGATGCCGGTGACCGTGGCGCCGATCTGGCTGCGGATCAGCACCCCGATCCCCACGCCGAGCACCGACCAGAGCAGGTACGCCAGGCCGTTGAGCGCGGTGGCCCGCCAGACCGCGCCGCTGCCGAGCTGCGAGCCCAGGTCGACGCTGTTCATCACCAGTGCCCCGAAGGCCAGGTTGAACACGGTGGTGACCAGCCAGAACAGCACGGCCAGGATGGCCGCGGCGGCCAGCTTGGCCAGCATCACCGCCGTCCGGTGCGGCACGGTGAGGAAGGTGGTGGTGACCGTCTGGTGGAAGAACTCGCTGGTCACCACGATGATGCCGAGCAGCATCACGATCATCAGGCCGAAGAACTGCCCGTTGGTGTAGACGTTGGCGGCCAGGCTGTCCACCGACTGCGCCGCCTGGATCTGGTCGGCCTGGTCGGCCGGCACGTCGCCGAAGTTGTTGTTGGCCAGCGCGTCGGTCTGCAACCAGTTGATCAGGGCGGTGAGCGCCCACAGCGGCACCGTGATCAGCCCGAAGATCCACCAGGTGCTGGTGGTACGGATCTTCAACAGCTCGGATCGGACGAGGTTCATCGGATGCCCGCCTTCCCGGCCGTCAGCTCCAGGAACACCCGCTCCAGGTCGGGTCGTTCCGGGGTCAGTTCGTGCAGCTCGACCTTGGCGGCCAGCGCGGCCCGACCGATCGCCGGCGCGTCCACGCCGCTGACCAGCAGCACGCCGTGCTCGTCGGTCTCCACCGTCGCGGACTGCTCACGCAGTGCCACGGTCAACTCCTCGGCCTGCGGGGTGCGCACCCGCACCCGGCCGCCCTGCGACATCGAGCCGAGCACCTGCTCCACCGGACCCTGCCGGATCAGCTTGCCGGCTGCGATGATCACCACGTCGTCGGCGAGGAGCTGCATCTCGGACAGCAGGTGGCTGGAGACCAGCACGGTCCGCCCCTCGTGGGCCAGCCCCTTGAGGAAGCCACGCATCCAGCGGATGCCCTCCGGGTCGAGACCGTTGGCCGGCTCGTCGAGGATCAGCACCTGGGGGTTGCCGAGCATCGCGGCGGCGATGCCGAGCCGCTGCTTCATGCCCAGCGAGTAGCCCTTGAACTTGCGCTTCGCCGCCGGGGTGAGCCCGACCAGGGCCAGCGCCTCGTCGGCCCGGCTCTTCGGCAGGCCGGCCGCCGCGCAGATCACCCGCAGGTGGTTGATGCCGGTACGGCCCTTGTGCGCGCTGGACGCCTCCAGCACCGCGCCCACGTGCCGCAGCGGATCGGTCAGGTCGGCGTACCGCCGGCCCCCGATCGTCGCCGTGCCACCGGTCGGGGTGACCAGGTTCAGCAGCATCCGCAGGGTGGTCGTCTTACCCGCCCCGTTCGGGCCGAGGAAGCCGGTCACCCGACCGGACTCGACCGTGAAGGACAGGTTGTCGACCGCCCGGACGTTCTTGTACTGCTTGGTCAAACCGGACACGACGATCTGGCCGGTGCTGGGGCTCCACTGCCCGTCGGACATCGTTCTCCTCCCGTGCGGCGGTGCACGGGGCACCGCGTTCTGCGACGCCGTTGCGGAATGCGCCGCTGCCAGCCTTGCTGGTCAGGTCAAGTTACGCCATCAGCCCCGGTCGGTAGGCCCTGCTCCGACTCAGGCAGGAGCGGAGTCGTCCTCAGGGACGAGGGGCGGCGGGCAGCGCCACCCAGGTGGCGCGGGCCCGGCCCAGCAGTCCACCGGCACCGTCGTAGAGGCTGGTACGCACCACCGCCAGGCGTCCCTCGACGGTGTCCACCGCCCCGGTGACCACGTACTCCCCGCCGGGCGTGGGCAGCGCGTCCACCGTCACGGCGAGCCGGCCCAGCACGTACGGCCGGCCCGGGGCGATCACCGCCCAGCCCCCGGGGCAGTCCAGCGCCGCCCACACCGTCGGCGCGCCCACCTGGGTAGGCGTCCGCCACGGCGCGGCGGTCCGGCCGTCGGGCAGCCGTCCGGGGTGTATCCGCAGGCCGTCCGGGTGCTCCGGGCCGCAGACGTAGCAGCCGGGGAAGGGGTGGTCCACCAGCCCCGGGTACGTCGCCGAGGCGGCCCGCGCGGTCGCCGGGTCCACCGGGGGGACCGGGACGGGCGGATCACCGGCGGGGCGTACCTCGGCTACCAGGCGCCCCTCGGGGTCGCGCACGTCACCGTCGGTGAGGGTGAGCGGGGTGTCCAGCGGCGGCGGGCGGCGCAACGTCACCTCGACCGGCCCGTCCGCGCCGTACGCCCCGGCGAAGATCCCCGCGCTCCAGCCGCCGTTGCCCGTGCCGGGCGGCCCCTGGTACCGCGCCTCGATGATCATCGACCCTCCACCGTGTCGTCGGCCCGGCCGGCCGGGCCCCCGCAGCAGCCTCGCACGCGCCGGCCACGCCCCCCGACCGCCCCACCGGGCCCCTGGTCACGCCCGGGACCGGGCCCGCCGGCAGGCGTTCACCGGATCGACACCCGTCCCCGGCCGGCCGGCAACCCGGGGCACCTACACAGGTCCCATGGCTGTTCTGCATGCCGCTGGCGCACCCCTGACGACCAGTGGATACACCCTGCTGATCGCCGACGACCCGACCCAGGTCGCGGCCGCGCAACGCCTGCGCCACGAGGTGTTCGGCACCGAACTCGGCGCGACCCTGCGCCCGGGTGCCGCCGGGCTGGACACCGACGACCTCGACGTCCACTGCGACCATCTGATCGTCCGCGAGGAGCGCACCGGCGCGGTGGTCGGCACCTACCGGCTGCTGCCCCCCGGCCGCACCGACCGCCGGTACGCCGCCGGCGAGTTCGACCTGACCCCGCTCGAACCGCTGCGCGACCTGCTGGTCGAGACCGGGCGCTCCTGTGTCCACCCGGACCACCGCTCCGGCGCGGTGCTCAACCTGATGTGGGCGGGCCTGACCCGCTACCTGCACCTGCGCGGGGTGAACTGGCTGGGCGGCTGCGCCTCGGTGCCGGTCGACGACGGCGGCCGGGCCGCCGCCGAGACGTGGGCGCTGGGCCGGACGGGACACCTCGCGCCCCCGCTGATGCGGGTCCGTCCACTGCGGCCGTGGTTCGCCGAGCCGGGTGCGGCGGCACCGGCGTCGGCCACCGGGGACCCCGCCGGGCGGGCGCTGATCCCCCCGCTGGTCCGCGGTTACCTGCGGCTCGGCGCGTGGGTCGCCGGGGAACCGGCGTACGACCCGGACTTCCGCTGCGCCGACTTCTACCTGCTGTTCTCGTTGGACCGGATGAACCCGCGCTACCGCCGGCACTTCCTGGGCGGGGTGACCCGGTGAGCGCCGAGTTGTGGCGCCCGACCGCCGGCTGCGGGCCGGACTGCCTGCCGGGGGAGGATCGGGCCGGGGTGTCGCCCGCCCGGCAGGTGGCGCGGCTGCTGGGCGTACTCGGGATGCTGCTGGCCGGGGGCGGCCTGACCGTACTGCTGCCGGTGTTGCCGGCGGCCGGGCGGGCGGCGGTGCTGCGGGCCTGGGCCCGGCGGACCGCCGGGGTGCTCGGGGTACGGCTGGTGGTGCGCGGGCGGCTGCCCCGACGACGGGCGCTGCTGGTCGCCAACCACGTCTCCTGGCTGGACGTGTTCGCGGTGCTGGCGGTCGCGCCGGCCCGGCTGCTGGCCAAGCGGGAGGTGCGGAGCTGGCCGGTGCTGGGACTGCTGGCCCGCGCCGGTGGCACGGTCTTCGTCGACCGGTCCCGGCCCCGGGACCTGCCGCGCACGGTGGCCCGGCTCGCGGCCGTGCTGCGCGCCGGTCACCCGGTCACGGTCTTTCCCGAGGGTACGACCTGGTGCGGCGTCGTCCCCCCGGCCGGCTGCCGACCGCGTCGGGGCTTCCGGCCGGCGGTCTTCCAGGCGGCGGTCGACGCCGGCGCCCCCGTGGTGCCGCTGCGGATCAGCTACCGCTGTGCTGCCACCGGCGCGACGACCACCACCGCGGCCTTCCTCGGCGACGACACGCTGTGGCGCTCGGTACGCCGGGTGCTGGCCGCCCGGGACCTGGTGGTCGACGTCGCGGTGACCGCCGCTCTGCACCCGGCCCCCGGGGCGGACCGCCGGGTGCTGGCCCGGGCCGCCGAGTCGGCCGTGCACCTGCTGCCGCCCCGCCCGGCCGCCGGCCACCCCACCCGGGCCGTCCCCGGCCCGGTGACCCCGCCGGGTCCGGTGGCCGGGTCCGGTGCGGTGGCCGTGTCCGTTCCGGCGACCCCGTCGGGTCTGGTGGCCGTGCCCGTTCCGGTGGCCGTGTCCGTTCCGGTGACCCCGTCGGGTCTGGTGGCCGGGTCCGGTGCGGTGGCCGCGCCGGGTGCGGTGGCCGGGTCCGGTGCGGTGGCCGCGCCGGCCCTCGGGACCGGCCTCGGCCTGGCCGCCTGACCCGAGGGCCGCGATCGTCAGTCGTGATCGACTCGTGGGGGCCGATGTTGCGGTGATCCGGTCGCGAGATACCGCTGGATCGGCCCAGATGAGTTGATCTTGCCGGCGGGCGGCGGGCGGCGGGGCGCGGGTCGGGGCGGCGGGTGGGGGCGGGTGACTCGCGACAGTCTTGTTCTATCGCGATGTATCGCGTTATGCTTCCTCCGTGCAGTGGCGCGGCCGTCGGCCGTGACCCCGGAGGGAGACGTCATGACCAACTGGAAGGTCGACAGACCACAACGGATCACCATCGACGAGCCGGTCACCCGGCTCGACGTCCGCCTGATCACCGGGCGGCTCAACGTGGTCGGCACCGACGGGCCGGCGCGGATCGACGTCACCCGGGTCAGCAGTCGGCCGGTCCTCGTCGAGCACCGCGACGGCGTCCTGCGGATCGAACACGAACGCCCACCCCGCTGGCCCGGGTTCCTCTGGTGGCTCGGTCAGCTCGGTCGCCGGTTCCGGGCCGAGGTGTCCGTCGCCGTCCCGGCCGGCACCCTGGCCGACCTGCACCTGGTCGACGGCACGCTGGTCGCCTCCGGGTTGTCCCACGACACCACCGTGGACGTCACCTCCGGGCAGATCACCCTGATGGGGCTGGCCGGGCGCACCAACGCGCGGATCGTCTCCGGCCCGGTCGAGGCGCTCGGTGTCACCGGCGACCTCGTCCTGAACACGGTCTCCGGTGAGGTGACCCTCGCCGACAGTGCCGCCGGCCGGGTGCACGCCAACACCGTCTCCGGGGCGATCACCTGCGACCTGGACAACCCCCGGCGCAGCGACATCCGGCTCACCACCATCTCCGGGCCGATCACCGTCCGGGTCCGCGAGGACAGCGACCTCGCCGTCCACCTGCACACCACCTCGGGCCGGATCACCAGCGGGTTCCCCCAGGTCGGCGGCGAACCCGGCGTCGGCTCGGTCAAGGACAGCCACGGGGTGCTCGGCGCGGGCGCGGGTAAGCTCTGGGCGTCCGCGACGTCCGGCAGCATCGCGTTGCTCGCCCGGCCGGTGGACGCCGACCAGGAGGAGCTGCCGTGACCGCCGTGTTCAGCCACGGGCGGCTGCGGCTCTACCTGCTGCGGCTGCTCGACGACGGTCCCAAGCACGGCTACGAGCTGATCCGGCTGCTGGAGGAGCGTTTCCTCGGCCTGTACGCCCCGAGCGCCGGCACCATCTATCCCCGGCTGCAGCGGCTGGAGGCCGACGGTCTGGTCACCCACACCGCCGCCGGTGGCCGCAAGGTCTACGAGATCACCGAGGACGGCCGGGCCGAGCTGCGCCAGCGCGCCGACGAGCTGACCACCCTGGAGTCCGACATCTCCGCCTCGGTGGAGGACCTGTCCGCACTGGCCGGCGAGATCCAGACCGAGGTACGCGGCTCGGTGCGTGATCTCAAGCGGGAGCTGCGCGAGGCCACCCGGCAGACCCGGCAGACCCGCTGGGACCGGCCTGCTCCCGGTCCCACCCCCCGCCCGGCGACCCCCGCCGCCGACGGCTCCCCCCTGCTGGTCGACTTCGACAGGCGGCTGGCCGAGTTCACCGTCGAGGTGGGTGCGCTGGTACGGGCCGGGCGGCTCAGCGACACCCAGTTGCAGACCGCGATCCGGGTGCTCGACGGTGCGTTGGACGGGCTGCGCCGGCTGCTGCGGTGACCGCCCGTACGCAGGGTGCGGGCCGGGACCGGGCGTGCTGCCGGTCGGGAGCCCGCGCCCGCGCGGCTTCACAGGCTTTTTGCAGGAAGCGTCCAGCACCGACGCAGCGACGTCACGGATGATGGCCAGCATGGCCGCTACCCAGACCGAGGCGCGACTGCTCGTCGTCGAGGACGACCCCAACATCCTCGAACTGCTCTCCGCCAGTCTCCGCTTCGCGGGGTTCGACGTGGCGACCGCCACCAGTGGCAGCGCGGCCCTGCATGCGGCCAAGGACCATCGTCCCGACCTGGTGGTGCTCGACGTGATGCTGCCCGACCTGGACGGCTTCGAGGTCATCCGGATGCTCCGCGAGGGCGGCACGCGTACCCCGGTGGTGTTCCTGACCGCCCGGGACGCCACCGACGACAAGATCCGTGGGCTCACCCTGGGCGGGGACGACTACGTCACCAAGCCGTTCAGCCTGGAGGAGCTGACCGCCCGGATCCGGGCGGTGCTGCGGCGTACGGCCACCGGCGAGCACGCCCCCTCCCGGCTCACCTTCGCCGACCTGGAGCTGGACGAGGAGACCCACGAGGTGCACCGGGCCGGTCAGCGGGTGCAGCTCTCGCCGACCGAGTTCAAGCTGCTGCGGTACCTGATGCTCAACGCCAACCGGGTGCTGTCCAAGGCGCAGATCCTCGACCACGTGTGGAACTACGACTTCCGGGGTGACGACAACATCGTCGAGTCGTACATCTCGTACCTGCGCCGCAAGGTCGACAACACCCAGCCCCGCCTGATCCACACCCTGCGCGGCGTGGGCTACGTCCTGCGCAAGCCGGCGGCGTGAACCCGCTCGACGAGGCGAAGGGGCGGCTCCGGAGCATCCCGCTGCGGGTCAAGCTGGTCGCGGCGGTCCTCACCCTCGTCGCCATCGCCCTCGTGGTGATCAGCTCGCTGACCACGTACTTCCTGCGGGAGTACCTGATCGGCCAGGTCGACGACCAGTTGCGCGGTGACACCAACGGGGTGGCGCGGGCGCTCGGCCAGGGACGTGGCCCGCTCCTGGTGGGCATCCCCACCGACTACGTGGCCGCGCAGGCCAGCCGGACCGAGGTGGAGGGGCCGTCGCGCTACTCCGGCCTGCGTCCCGAGGAACTACCGGAGTTCCCGACCGACTTCGCCGGTTTCTCGGCCCTGGTCGGCGACCCGTTCACCGTGCAGTCCATGGACGGCCGCACCCGGTGGCGGATGCTCTACACCGACCTCGGCGACGGCCGGGTCCTCGCCTTCGGCCAGCACATGACCGACGTCGACCTGGCGGTCAAGCGGCTGATCTGGATAGACATGCTGGTCGGCGGGGCGGTGCTGATCCTGCTCGCCTCGATCGGCGCGGCCATCGTGCGGACCAGCCTGAAACCGCTGGTGGAGATCGAACGGACGGCCGCGGCGATCGCCGGTGGTGACCTGACCCGCCGGGTGCCCGACCCGGAGGAGGGGCAGGAGTGCGCCACCTCCGAGCTGGGCCGGCTCTCCCGGGCGCTGAACGCGATGCTGGCGCAGATCGAGGCCGCCTTCACCGCCCGCGCCGCCTCGGAGATGGCGGCCCGTACGGCGGAGGCCGGCGCCCGGGACGCGGCGCACGCCGCGCTGGCGTCGGAGGCCCGCGCCCGGCGTTCGGAGGAGCGGATGCGGCAGTTCGTCGCGGACGCCTCGCACGAGCTGCGGACCCCGCTGACCACCATCCGGGGCTTCGCCGAGCTGTACCGGCAGGGGGCGGCCCGCGCCCCCGAGCAGACTGCCGACCTGCTGCGCCGCATCGAGGACGAGGCGGCCCGGATGGGGCTGCTGGTGGAGGACCTGCTGCTGCTCGCCCGGCTGGACCGGGAACGCCCGCTGTCGCTCGCCCCGGTGGAGTTGCCGGTGCTCGCCTCCGAGGCGGTCGAGGCGGCCCGGGTGGTCGCCCCCGAACGGCACATCGAGCTGGAGATCGCCCCGAACTCGGGCCCGCTGGTGGTGCACGCCGACGACGCCCGGCTGCGGCAGGTGATCGGCAACCTGATGACCAACGCGTTGACGCACACCCCGCCGGAGGCGTCGGTGACCCTGCGGTTGTGTTCCGAGGACGGGAACACGGCCGTGGTGGAGGTGGCGGACACCGGGCCGGGGCTCGCCCCGGAGCAGGCCGAGCGGGTCTTCGAGCGGTTCTACCGCGCCGACGCGGCGCGGACCCGCCGGGCCAGCGGGATCACCAGCACGGGACTGGGCCTGGCTATCGTCGCGGCGCTGGTCAGCGCCCACCAGGGCACCGTCGAGGTGGACGAGACGCCGGGCGGTGGGGCGACGTTCCGGGTCCGGCTGCCCCTGCTGCCCGAGGCGGACGGCGACGCGGAGTGACGCCCCACCGGCCCGGCTGTGACTTTCAGAAAACTTCCAGGCGGGTTCCAGGTGGGTGACAGTGCGACGGGGAAAACTAGGGGCATGACCGAGTTCGAGACCGACCCGCAGCGTCGGCCGGCTGCCCCCGACGCCGAGCCGTCGCACCCCTCCGCCGAGCCGTCCCGCGCCATGCGCGGCGAGTCCGACACCCCCAACATCCCCGGTCAGGCCGCCGGCACCGCGGGGGAGCCGGCCGGCACGGCCAACCCCGGATCGGCGTACGCGCCGCCCGCGTCGCCGTACGCGCCGCCCGCCGCCACGCCGTACCCGCAGTCGTCGTACCCGTCCGGCGGCGGCGACCAGCAGTACCGGCCCGGCTATCCCGCGTCCACCGGCTACCCGGGTCACTCCCCGGCGGGGCAGTACCCGTCGGCGGGCTACCAGCCCGGCCAGCACCAGTCCGGGTGGGCCGGTGGCTACCCCGGCCAGCACCGTCCCGGTCAGCCGGGTGCGGGCACCGGGTCGGCCGGCTACCCCGGTCAGTCCGGCGTCGGCTACGGCCAGCCCGGTGTGGGCCAGCCGTCCGCCGGCTACCCGGGGCAGGGCGGCCCGCAGCACCCCGGCCAGCCGACCCCGCCGTGGGCGCCGGCCCCGGCACCGCAGGCCGGCAAGGTGGCCAAGTTCGTCGGCGCCGGGGTGGCGGTCTTCGCCCTGATGCTCGGCTCCGGCGTGGCCGGTGGCGCGCTCGCCCTGGCGGTCGACGGCGACCGGGGCGGGATCACCCGCAACTACTCGGCCGCGCCCGTGATCAACAGCGCCGACCTGCCGAAGATCGCCGCCTCGGTGCAGGACAGCGTGGTCTCGATCATGACTGACAGCGGTGAGGGGTCGGGCGTGGTCCTCAGCTCCGACGGCTTCGTGCTGACCAACAACCACGTGGTCGCCTCCGCCTCCGGCAACGCCGTCCGGGTGGTCTTCGCCAACGGCAAGACCGCCCCCGCCAAGATCGTCGGTACCGACCCGAAGACCGACCTCGCGGTGGTCCAGACCAGCGGCATCGACAACCTCAAGGCGGCGAAGTTCGGCGACAGCGACGCCATGCAGGTGGGCGACCAGGTGCTCGCCCTGGGCAGCCCGCTCGGCCTGCAGGGTTCGGTGACCGCCGGCATCCTCAGCGCCCGCGACCGCACCATCCAGGCCGGCAGCGGCAACGGCCCGCAGCAGTCCCCGCAGGGCGGTGCCAGCTCGATCTCCGGCCTGCTCCAGACCGACGCCCCGATCAACCCGGGCAACTCCGGTGGTGCGCTGGTCAACACCCGGGGCGAGGTGATCGGCATCAACACCGCCATCGCCACCGCCGGGCAGGGCAGCACCGGCAACATCGGGGTCGGCTTCGCCATCCCGAGCAACAAGGCCAAGGACGTCGCCGAGAAGCTCCAGCGGGGCGAGAAGATCAGCCACCCGTCCCTGGGGGTCAGCGTCAACGCGGCCGAGGACGGCGGGGCGCTGGTCGCCTCCGTCGCCGGGGGCAGCGCCGCCGAGAAGGCCGGCATCCAGCGCGGCGACGTGATCACCAAGTTCGGGGACAAGGTGATCAACGACTCCAACGACCTGGTCGGCGCGGTGCAGGCCGGCAAGGTCGGCGACCGGGTCCAGGTGACCTACAAGCGAAATGGTTCCGAGGCGACCGCAACCGTGACGCTCGCCGAGACGTCGTAACCACAGACCTGCCTCCTCCGGGCGGCGGGCGGCGGAGCCAAGGGGGTTGGCTCCACCGCCCGCCGCCGCACGCGCCCCGGACGGGCCCCACCCGGCCGGGGCGCGTTTGCCTGTCCGGGCAGGGGGAAATCGCCGCCGATCCCGCCGGCCACACCTGCCGGAACGGGACAACGGGGAGGATTCGTGGCAGTGACCCACCGTCCGTCGGAACGTCCGCCGTCCGGGCCGCCACTGCGGGTCGCGATGCTCGTGCCACCGTGGCTGTCGGTGCCACCACCGGGGTACGGCGGGCTGGAGCAGGTGGTGCACGGGCTGGTGGACGCGCTGGTCGGGCACGGGCACCGGGTGACCCTCTTCGGGGCCGGCCGGCAGCACGGCACCACCGCCGACTTCGTCTCCACGATCGACGAGCTGCAGTACGACCGGTTGGGCGAGTCGCTGCCGGAACTGGCCCACCTGGCCCGGATCAACCGGCTGGTCTGCGCCGCCGACTTCGACGTGATCCACGACCACACCACGATCGGGCCGCTGGTGGCCGCCCGGCGTGCGGTGCCCACCGTGGCCACCGTGCACGGCAACCCGGTCGGCGAGTACGGGGCGGTGCTCAGCGACACCGACCACGGGGTGGGCCTGGTGGCCATCTCGCACGCCCAGCGCCGGTCCAACCCCACCCTGCCCTGGGTGGGTACGGTGCACAACGCGCTCGACGCCCGGGACGTGCCGGTCAAGCGGCAACCCGGCCGGGGCCCGGTGCTCTGGCTGGCCCGGTTCAGCCCGGACAAGGGCCCCGACACGGCGATCCGGGCCTGCCGGGCGGCCGGCCTCCCGCTCACCCTGGCCGGCAAGTGCAACGAGCCCGCCGAGCGCCGGTACTTCGCCGAGGTCGTCCAGCCGATGCTGGGCCACGACGTCGACGTGGTCATGAACGCCGACCGGGAGGCGACCCTGCGGTTGCTGGTCGACGCCCGCTGCCTGATCATGCCGATCCAGTGGGAGGAACCGTTCGGCATGGTGATGGTGGAGGCCATGGCGACCGGCACGCCGGTGGTGGCGCTGCGCCGGGGCGCGGTGCCCGAGGTGGTGGTCGACGGCGTGACCGGGCTGGTCCGCGACGACGCCCGGGAGCTGCCGGCCGCCCTGCGGGAGGTGGTCCGGCTCGACCCGGCGGCCTGCACCGCGCACGTGGCCGAGCACTTCTCCACCGAACGGATGGCCCACGGCTACGAGGCGGTCTACCGGGCCGTCGCGTTCGGCACGGCCCCACCGCTGCGCCGGCCCGTCGGGCTGCGTACCCGGTGACAGGTACGCGGCGGGACGGCGCGGACGCTCAGACGGTGGTCGCGGCCAGCTCCTGGACGGCGGCGTCGAGCTGCCGGCCGTACGCCGGGGTGATGCCCCCCTCGTCGATGCGGCGGGTGACCTTCTCGCGCAGCGCGGTCACCTGAGCGGGCACGTCGGAGCGGCCCTCGGCGGCGGACCGGGTCAGGTTGGCCAGCACGTTGCGCAGGTCCAGGCCGACGTCCTCGCGGACCTCGCCGGTGCGGACCCCGTCGTCGATCAGTCGGCGCACCCGGTCGGCGGCCTCGGCCAGCCCGCCGCCGCCCTGCCCCCCGTCCGGGGTGGTGGCCGGTGGGCGCGACGGCGCGGGCGCGGTGGTGGCCCGCCGGGGGGCCGGCGGCGGGGTGGGGCCCGCCGCCGGTTGGGTGCGTGACGGCGACGGTTCGGTCACCGGGGTCTCGCTGCGCCCGGCCACGGGCGGGGTGTGGGTGCCGGGTTCCAGCAGCGGGGCGAGCAGGAGGACCGCCGCCGCGGTCAGCACCACCAGCACCCCCACCGCCACCAGCGGGCGGCGCGACGGCGGCAGCAGCTCCGGTTCGGCGGCCGCGTCACCCGGGCCGGCGTGCCGGGCGTCCGGGGTACCGGTGCCCGTCGTCGCCCCGGCCCCGGCCGCACCACCGAGCGCGGCCCGGCCGGCCGGCGCGCTGCCGTCACCGGGGCCCGCTGATCCGGCACCGCCCGCCGCTGCCGCACCGATGCCCGTTGCCGCGCCCACGGCGGCCGGGCCGGTCCCGGCGACCGGCGCGGTGGGCCGGTCGCCCGGGGCGTCGCTCCCGGGGACGGCGGGCAGGGTGACCGTCGGGGAGAGCATCGTGGCCGCCTGCGGATCACCCGGCAGCAACTGGTCGCGCAGGGCGGTGGCGACCTGGTGCGCGGTCGGCCGTTCGTGCGGGTCCCGGGCCAGGCAGCGCAGGCAGACGTCGACCACCACCGGAGGCAGCCCCGGTACGCCGTCCAGCGACGGCGGTCGTTCGTCGGCGATCGCCGTGGCGAGCTGTTCCCAGGTCTCGGCCGGGTACGGCGGCTGGCCGGTCAGCGTCTCGTAGAGCAGCACGCCGAGGGAGTAGACGTCGGTCGACGGCTGGGCCGGCGCACCGTCCAACCGCTCCGGCGCGACGTACGCCGGGGTGCCGAAGGTGCCGCCGTCCTCGTCGTCGTCGGGGGTGCCGGCCTGGGTGGCGATGCCGAAGTCGAGCACCTTCGCGCCGACCCGGGTCATCATCACGTTCGCCGGGGTGATGTCCCGGTGCACGATGCCGAGCCGGTGCGCCGCCGCCAGCGCCTCGGCCACCTGGGCGCCCACCTCGACCGCCTCCGGCCACGGCAGCGGACCCTCGCTCAGCCGGTGCTCCAGCTCCTCTCCGGTGAGCAGCTCCATCACCACGAACGAGGTGATCTCGCCGTCCGGGGCGAGCGCCTCGCCGTAGTCGTGCACGGCGGTCACGTGCGGGTGGACCAGCTGGGCGGCCGAGCGGGCCTCCTCGCGCACCATGTCGCGGAACCGGGCGTCGGCGGCCAGCGACGGCGCGAGCACCTTGACCGCGACGACCCGGTCGAGCACCTCGTCGCGGGCCCGCCAGATCACCGACATCCCGCCGGCCCCGATCCTGTCGAGAAGCCGGTACCTGCGGGCCAGCAACCTACCGGCGTTCAGGGCTGCCATCAGTGTTCGCACCTGCCTGGGGTTCGGGGTGGTGTCAGGTTGCGCGAATGTGTCCCCCCTGTCAACGGTTGTCCACTTGCCCGATGACCCTCCGCAGTGGCGGTTTCGCCGACCGCCACCGGTTCCGGCCCCACGCGGCGGTGACCAGCGGCTGCACCACGGTCACGGGCGGTGGCGTGCCAGGATGAACGGCATGAGTGGCGGTCCGGTGGCGTTCGTGCTCGGCGGCGGGGGAGTGCTCGGCGCGGTCGAGGTGGGCATGCTGCGCGCCCTGTTCCGGGCCCGGATCCGTCCCGACGTCGTGCTCGGCACCTCGATCGGCGCGGTCAACGGCGCGCTGGTCGCCGCCGACCCGTCCGAGGCGGTCACCGACCGGCTGGTCCGGCTGTGGGCGTCCCCGGAGGCCAGCGAGGTGTACGGCGACTCGGTCGCCCGGCAACTGCGCCGCTTCGCCGCCCGTACCCACCTGCACTCGCCCCGGCCGCTGCGCAAGCTGCTGGAGGGGGAGTTGGGCGCGGACACCACCTTCGCCGACCTGAAGGTGCCGTTCCGCTGCTGCGCGGCCAACATCGAGCGGGCCGCCGAACACTGGTTCCACACCGGACCACTGGTGTCGGCGGTGCTCGCCTCCGCCTCCGTACCGGGGCTGCTGCCACCGGCGCAGATCGACGGCCAGCACTACATAGACGGCGGGATCGTCAACTCGATCCCGATCGGCGAGGCGGTCGCCGTCGGCGCGACGCAGATCTTCGTCCTCCAGGTGGGGCGGATCGAACGGGAGCTGACGCCGCCCCGCCGGCCGTGGGAGATCGCCCAGGTCGCGTTCGAGATCGCCCGCCGGCACCGGTTCGCCCGGGAGATGGCCGCCCTGCCCGAGGGGGTACGGGTGCACGTCCTGCCGACCGGCGGGCTGGAGCCGCGCGACGACAGCCCGTGGGCGTACCGGGACATGGCGGCGGTGGGACGGCGGATCAGCCGCGCGTACACCGCGTCCCGGCACTACCTGGCGGGCCTGGACCGCTGATGCCGCTGCCCCCTCGGTGGGTACGCCGGCTGCTGTTCGCGCCCGGGGTGATCCTGCTCGCGGTCACGGTGCTGACCACGGTGCCGGTCTGGGCGCTGCTCGCGCTGGCCGCGTCGCCGTTCGTGCCGGGCCGGTTGCGCCCGCTGCGGCTGCTCTGGATCGGCTGCGTCTACCTGGTCTGGGACGCCGCCGCGCTGGTCGCCCTCTTCGTGCTCTGGCTGGCCTGCGGGTTCGGCAGGTGGAAGCGCACGCCGGCCTTCCAGCGGGCGCACTACGTGCTCGCCGGCTGGTTCCTGCGGGCGCTGTTCTGGCAGGCCCGGTGGACGCTGCGGCTGAGCATCGACGTGGTCGGCACCGACCCGGACACCGCCCTGCCCGGCCGGCCGGAACTGGTGCTGTGCCGGCACGCCGGCCCGGGTGACTCGTTCATCCTGATCCACTCCCTGGTCAACTGGTTCCAGCGGGAGCCCCGGATCGTGCTCAAGGAGACGCTCCAGTGGGACCCGGCGATCGACGTGCTGCTCAACCGGCTGCCCAACCGGTTCATCGCCGCCGGTGACGGCCGGAACGAGGCGGTCCGGCAGATCGGCCACCTGGCCACCGGGCTGGACGACGACGACGCCTTCGTGATCTTCCCGGAGGGGGGCAACTTCACCCCCGGCCGACGCGTACGGGCCATCTCCAAGCTGCGCGCGCTCGGGCTGGAGCGGATGGCGGTGCGTGCCGAGCGGATGCAGCACGTGCTCGCCCCGCAGCCCGGCGGGGTGCTCGCCGCCCTGGACGCCGCCCCGGAGGCCGGCGTGATCTTCGTGGCGCACACCGGCCTGGACCGGATGCTCACCGTCGCCGACGTGTGGCGCGAACTGCCGATGGACAAACGGATCGTGATGCGGTTCTGGTCCGTGCCACCCGAGGACGTCCCGACCGGCCGGCAGGAGCGGATCGACTGGCTCTTCGACTGGTGGGACCGGATCGACAGGTGGATCGCCGACAACCGGGACAGCGTGACGGCGCGGTGAACGCACCGTGACGGTCGACCGGTTCGCCGCCGTTCCCACGTAAGGTGCGCAGGTGGACCAGATCTGCGTGGTGACGACGGTGGTGGACTCGCGCTCCGTCGCGGACCTGATGGCGGCTGCCGCGGTGGCCGGGCGACTGGCCGCCTGCGCCCAGGTCGGCGGCCAGGTCGACAGTACGTACTGGTGGCGGGCCGGGGTGGAGACCAGCACCGAGTGGTCGGTGCAGTTCAAGACCGCCCCCGACCGGGCCACGGCGCTGGTCGCCCAGATCCGGTCCAACCATCCCTACGAGGTGCCCGAGATCCTGGTCACGTACGCCGAGAGCGGCGACCGGGCATACGCCACCTGGGTGCACGAGAATACCCGTACCTAGGTACGGGCACTCTGGCCGCCGGTTGCGACCCACCGTCAGGATGGCCGGGTGCAGAACACCGGTTACCCCTGCCCCCGCTGCGGAGCACCCGCCGAGCTGACCCGTGGGTGCGCCGGCTGCGGGCTCGGGCCGTACCCGCCCGCCGCCGAGGTGGTCCGGTTGGACCAGGAGATCGTCGCCCTCGGCCGGGAGGTCGAGCGGGCCCGGCAGGCGTACCAGGGGCTCGGTGGCCGACTGCTCGCGGCGCAGCGCCGGCGGGCGGAGCTGGCGGCCAGCATCCGCCGGGAGATCCCCGCCCCGGTCCCGGCCGGCGCGGCGGTCCGCCCGCCCGCGCCGGCAGCCCGCCCCGCCGCGCCGGCCGGCACCCCGGTCGCCGCGCCGGCCGCACCCCCGACCGCTCCGGTCGCGCCCCCGACCGCTCCGGTCGCGCCCCCGACCGCTCCGGTCGCGCCCCCGACCGCTCCGGTCGCGCCGCCGGTGCGCCCGGGGACGCCGGCACGGCCGGAGGTGCCCGCCCGTGCCGTGCCACCGACCGGGCCGGTGCCCCCGCAGGTATTGCCGGACACTCCGGGTCGCCCGGAGACGTCCACCCGGACGATCCAGTGGCTGCTGTTCGTCCTCGGCGGCCTGCTGCTGGGCACGGCGGCGGTGGTCTTCACTGCCGTCGCCTGGGCCACCGTCGGGGTGGCCGGACGCGCGCTGATCCTGGCCGCGTTCACCGCGCTCGCCCTGGCGCTGCCGCTGGTGGCGAAGTGGCGTGGCCTGCGCGGCACCGCCGAGACGTTCGCCGCCGTCGGCCTGCTGCTGGTGGTCCTCGACGGGTACGCCGCCTGGTCGGTGAACCTGCTCGGCACCGCCGGCTGGCCGGGCACCCGCTACGCCGCCGTGGTCGCCGGGGTCAGTGCGGCCGTCGCCGCCGGGTACGCCCTGCTCAGCCGGCTCACCGTGCCGTGGTTCGCGGCGCTGTTCGTGGTCCAGCCGGTGCTGCCGCTCGCGGTGGCGCAGTCCCGTCCGGGAGCCACCGGCTGGACGCTGACCTTCCTCGGCGTGGCGCTGCTCGACCTCGCGGTGGTGGTCGTGCTGCGCCGCCGCTTCCCGGCTCCGGCCGGGTCCGATCCCGCCGCTGCGGTGCCGGCCGCAGCGGTGCCACCCGTGGCGGCCACGGCCGTCGCGGGTGCGGGGGGAGGGGTGGTGGTGCCCGCCGGGGGGTCGGGCACCACCACCGCCCCGGCGGACGGGGGTCCGGCGGCCGGCGGGGGGCCGGTCGCCGGGCCGTCCGGTTCCGTGCTCGCTGGCCGGGTGCTCGGCTGGCTCGGCTTCGGTACCGCGCTGACCGTCGCCGCGAGCTGTGCCCTGGTGCCGCTGGCGCTGGGTCGCGCCGGCGGTCAGCCGCTGCTCGCCGGCCTGCCGTTGCTCCTCGTCGGCCTGGTCCTGGCCGGTGCGGCCCGGGTCGCCGGAGCGCCGGTGTTCCGGCAGATCACCGCCGGGCTGCTGGTGCCGCTGCTGGCCGTGGCGGTGCTGCGGCCGGTGGCGGAACTGCGGGCCGGGTTCCTGCTGCTCGCCGTCGGCCTGGTGGCCGCCGCCCTGGCTGCTGCCGTCCGCCTGGTGCCGCAGCGGCACCGCACCGGCCCCCGGGTCGGCGCACTGCTGGTCGCGGGCGGTGCCGCCCAGGTCGTCGTGCTCGCCACCGGGGCCGTGGCGACGCTCGCGGTGGACCGGTCCCTGCCCGCCTGGCAGGGCGCCGCCGCCGGGCCCGACCTTGCCTGGGGCTGGCAGCTGCCGCTCGTCGTCCTGCTCACCGCCGGTGCCGGTCTCCTGCTGCTGCCGAGGGCGGCCCGCCCGGTGACCGTACTGCCGGCGGTGGTGCTCACGGCTGCGGCGCTGCCGGCGGTGACGGTCACCCCGTGGCCGGCCACCCTCGCGGTCGACCTGGTCGTCGGCGCGGCGCTGCTGCCGGTCGCGGTGCTGCGCGGCCGGCGCGCCCCGACCGTGCTGGTCGGCGCGGCGGGGGCTGCGGTGCTGCTCGGGCACGGCCTGCTGGTGGCCTCGGCCGCCCCGGTCGGGATGCTGGTGGCGCTCGGGGTGGTGCTGGCCGCCGGGCTGGCGGTGGCGCTGCCCGGCCGGCCGGCGAGCGCCGTCGCGGGCCGGGTCGCCGGGGTCGCGCTGACGGTCGCGCTGCTCACCGTGCCGGCCGCCGCGTCGGTCGCGTCGCGGGCCGTCGGGGTGCCGGCCTGGTGGCAGCTGCGGGCCGGGTTCGTCGCCGCCGTGCTGCTGCTGGTCCCGCTGCTCGCGCTGCGTCGCCGCCGCCCCGACCTCGCCGGGTACGCCGGCACCGCGCTCGCCCTGGCGCTCGCCGCCGTGGTCGTGCCGAGCGTCGTACCCGGTGGGGAGCCGTTCGCGCTCTACGCGGCGCTGGCGGTCGTCGCGCTGGTAGCGGCCGACCGGCGGACCGCGCCGGTGACCCCGGGCCGGGTGGTCGGCACGGTGCTGGCCGGCCTGGCGCTGGCCGCCGTCGCGCCGGTGGCCCTGGCCGCGCTCGTCGCCCCCTACGGTGGGCCGGTGCGGCCCTGGTCGGGGGTGCCGACGGGGGACGGTCCGCCCGGTGCCCCCACGGCCGGGGCGGCGCTGCTGGTCCTGGCCGGCACGGCCGCGCTGGTCGTCCACCGGCACACCGGTGGGCGGTCCGGGGCGGCCGTCGCCGCGCTGCCGTTCGGGGCGGCGGCGTTGCCCGTGCTGCTGCTCGGCGCGGACGCCCCCTGGCCGGTGGTGCCGGCGGCGGTGCTGCTCGTCGGGATCGCCGCCCTGCTCACCGCCACGCTCACCGGCCCGGCCCGGCCCGCCGCCCCGGGCACGGCCGTTCCCCCCGGGACCGCGCCGGCCGTTCCCCCCGGGACCGCGCCGGGAGTCCCCCACGGGGCCGCGCCGGGCGTTCCCGGAGCCGCCGTGCCGGCCCCGGCCCCCGGACGTGGCCGGGCGCTGCTGGTGCCGGTGACCACCCCGATCGGTCTGCTGTGGACGGTCGCCGGCCTGGTCGGGCTGCTCGCCACCCGGGCCGGCACGCTGGCCGGGCTCGCCCTGCTGGTGGTCGCGGCGGCGGTCATCGGCGCGATCGGCCGGCGGGCCGAGGTACGGCTGCTCGGCTTCCTGACCGCCGTCGCGGCGGCCACCGGGTTCGCGCTCACCGCGCCGCTGGCCGCCGACCTGCCGCTGCGCACCGCCGGTTTCCCGGTGCTCGGGGTGGCGGTGGCGGTGCTCCTCGGCGCACCCGCGCTGGCCCGACGCGGCTCGTTCACCGTACGGGCGCTGGAGGTCGCCGCGCAGGCGGTGGCCGTGCTCGCCCTGCTGCTCACCGTCGGCGCGATCCAGTACGCGGCGGTGATCTGCGTGCTCTGGGGAGCCGCCGCGGCACTGCGGGTGCTGTACCCGGGCCGGTCGGCCGGCCGGCGGTGGGCCTTCGGGGCGGTGGCCGGCGGCAGCGAGCTGCTCGGCGCGTGGCTGCTGCTGATCAGCGGCGAGGTGGTGCTGCTGGAGGCGTACACCCTGCCGGCGGCCGGGTTGACCCTGGTGGCCGGGCTGCTCGCGCTACGCGCCCGACCCGGGTTGACCAGCTGGCTCGCCCTCGGCCCCGGGCTGGCCGCCGGGCTGCTGCCCAGCCTGGTGTCGGTGCTGGTGGCCGCCGACCCGCAGCCGTGGCGGCGGCTGCTGCTGGGCGGTGCCGCCCTGGCCGTGGTGCTGGTCGGGGCGGTGCGGCGCTGGCAGGCCCCGGTGGTGCTCGGCGGGGGTGCCCTCGTCCTGCTCGCGCTGCACGAACTGGTCCGGGGGTGGGACCTGCTGCCCCGCTGGATCTACCTGGCCGTCGGCGGGCTGGCGTTGATCACCCTCGCCGCCACCTACGAGCGGCGTCGGCGTGACGTGGCCCGGCTGCGCGCGGCGGTGGGCCGGATGGGTTGACCCGGGCACCGGTAGGGTCGTGCCAGGGCAGCGCCTGTTCACCCCGGCGGGCAGGTGCCGACCGGGCCCGGCGGTGGCGGCCCGGCCGATCGACGACATCCTCCGGAGCGCGCGATGAGATTCGAGATCAGCAAGGTGCTGGACGCCATCGAGGGGCGGGTCTGCACCGATCCGTCCCTGGCCCGAGCGGTACTCGACCTGGCCGAGGTGATCCGCTACCAGGATCTCGACGGTGGCCGCCCGGCGAGCCTGCTGCGGCTCGGCATGGTAATCGACGCGCTCTCCCGCGAGCTGGCCGAGGACAGCGTCCCGGTCTACGCGATCGTGCACCGGGCGCTGCTCTCCGACGCCGACCTCACCTCCAACGAGCGGATGGTGGTCCGCCGCTGGGCCGACGACGGCCTGGTCGAGGTGCTCGACAACCCGGGTGACCGGATGCTGGAGGTGGCCGACCTGCTCGGCCTGCCGGTGGTCAGCCGGGTCCGGTTCGACGGCCTGCGCGGCCGGTTCCCGTGGCTGGTGGAGCAGCCGGGGCGGGTCGTCGCCCCGGTGCCCGGCGCGGGCGGCCCGGCCTTCGTCGCGCACGTCGGGGGCGGGCACACCCCGGTCGAGGGTGACCGGTCCCCGGTCGGCGGGCAGTTGCTGGCCCGCACGTGGCGCTGCCCGGAGCCCGGCTGCGCGCTGTTCGGCGGCGGCGGGGGCGGTGGGGCGTTCGCCGACCTGGCCCGGGTGGACCGGGCCCCGGCGGGCCAGCCGCCGCCCGCCCTGCGCAACGGCGTGCCGACCTGCCCCCGGCACGGTGCCCGGCTCTCCGACGCCGGGCCGCGCCCGCGCAGCGAGGTGCTGGCGATCCGGATCGGTGGCCTGATCCGCCGCCGGTTCGTGCTCACCGAGGACGAACCGGTGACTGTCGGTCGGGCCCCCGAGGAGACCGGAGGCGTGATGCTCGGGCAGTGGCTCAACGACGAGGCACGGCGCTGGATCAGCCGGGCGCACGTCCGCTTCGAGCTGCGCGTCGGCGAGGTCATCGTCACCGACGTCAGCACCAACGGCTCCGGCATCCGGCCGAACGGTTCGATGGCCGAGGCCGACCGCGTCCCGCTGACCCCGAAGCAGTCCCGGGTGCTCGGCGGCGCGGACATGGTGGAGCTGTACCCCGGGGTGCAGGTCGGCCGGGCCCGGGAGCTGCCCACCGGTGCGGCGTTCACCCCGACGTCGGTGATGGCCGAGGCGCCCACCATGGCGATGCGGCTGCCCCGCAACTGACCCGGCGGCGGGGCGGGCGTCGGGACCGGACGCCCGCCCCGCCGCGGGAGGTCAGCCGGCCAGTACGGCGGCGAGCTGCGCCACCGCGTGGTCGATCTCGTCGGAGGTGATGACCAGCGGCGGTGCCAACCGGATGGTCGAGCCGTGGGTGTCCTTGGCCAGCACGCCCCGGTCCATCAGCCGCTCGCACGCCTGCCGGCCGGTCATCAGCGCCGGATCGATGTCCACCCCGGCCCACAGCCCGCGCACCCGCACCGCCACCAGCCCGCTGCCGAGCAGCCCCTCCAGCCCGGCGCGCAGCCGCTCGCCCAGCTCGGCGGAGCGGCGCTGGAACTCCCCGGTGGCCAGCAGCCGGACCACCTCGGTGGCGACCGCGCAGGCGAGCGGGTTGCCACCGAACGTGGAGCCGTGCTGGCCCGGCCGGAGCACGCCGAGCACGTCGGCGTCCGCGGCGACCGCGGAGACCGGCACGATGCCGCCGCCGAGCGCCTTGCCCAGCAGGTACATGTCCGGTACGACGCCCTCGTGGTCGCAGGCGAAGGTGCGCCCGGTCCGGCCCAGCCCGGACTGGATCTCGTCGGCGATGAACAGCACGTTGCGGTCGGTGCAGACCCGGCGTACGCCCGGCAGGTAACCCTCCGGCGGCAGCACCACGCCCTGCTCGCCCTGGATCGGCTCCAGCAGCACGGCGACGGTGTTCTCGTCGATCGCCGCCTCCAGCGCCGCCAGGTCGCCGTAGGGCACGACGGTGAACCCGGGGGTGTACGGCCCGAAGTCGGCGCGGGCGTCGGCGTCGGTGGAGAAGCTGACGATGGTGGTCGTCCGGCCGTGGAAGTTGCCGTCGGCGACGATGATGTTCGCCTGCCCCGGGGCGACCTTCTTGACCTGGTAGCCCCACTTGCGGGCCACCTTGATGCCGGTCTCGACCGCCTCCGCGCCGGTGTTCATCGGCAGCACCAGGTCCTTGCCGCAGAGCGCGGCCAACTCCCGGCAGAAGTCGGCGAACTGGTCGTGGATGAACGCCCGGCTGGTCAGGGTGAGCCGGTCGAGCTGTTCGTGGGCGGCCCGGATCAGGGCCGGGTGCCGGTGGCCGAAGTTCAGCGCCGAGTAGCCGGCGAGGCAGTCCAGGTAGCGCCGACCGTCCACGTCGGTGAGCCAGGCGCCCTCGGCGGAGGAGATCACCACCGGCAGCGGGTGGTAGTTGTGCGCGGTGTACCGCTCCGCGTCCCGCACGGCGGACGGGGTCCGCAGCATGTCCTCGATCACTGGCTCGCCTTTCCCTGACGGAGTCGCAACGTGCAGCACTTCGGTCCGCCGCCGGCCTTGCGCAGCTCGGACAGGTCGACACCGATGGTCTGGTAGCCCCGGTCGCGTAGCTGCGCGGCCAGCCCGGTGGCCTGCGCGGGCAGCACCACGTGCCGGCCGTCGCCGACCGCGTTGAGGCCGAGCACCTCCGCGTCGGCCATGGTGGCGTGGACGGCGTCCGGGTAGAGCCGGCGCAGCACCGCCCGGCTGCCGGGGGAGAACGCCTCAGGCAGGTACGCCACGGTCCGCTCGTCGAGCACGGTCAGCGCGGTGTCCAGGTGGTAGAAGCGCGGGTCGACCAGCTGCAGGGTGACGACCGGGTAGCCGAAGACCTCCTGCAGTTGGGCGTGCGAGGCGTGCGCGGTGCGGAACCCGGTGCCGGCGAGCAGGTGGTCGCCGACCAGCAGCACGTCCCCCTCGCCCTCGTTGACGTGCTTCGGGTCGTACACCTCGAAGCCGGCGGCCTCGAACCAGGCCCGGTAGGCGGGGGCCTCGTCGGCGCGCTGCGGGTCGCGGAACTGCACCGCCATCGCCCGGTCGCCGATGACCGTGCCGCCGTTGGCGGCGAAGACCATGTCCGGCAGGCCGGGGACCGGGTCGATCAGCTCGACGGTGTGGCCGAGGTCGAGGTAGGTGCGGCGGAGCTGCTCCCACTGCCGGACCGCCAGGGCGGCGTCGACCGGCGCGGTCGGGTCCATCCACGGGTTGATGGCGTAGTCGACGGCGAAGTACGTCGGCCGGCACATCAGGAAGCGCTGGCTGGTGGCGTCCATCGTCATTGTCCTGCTCCCGGGGTCGGGCGCGCCCGGCCTCCGTGGCCCACGGGCTGGCGCCGTGGCTCAACGGTATGCGCCCCGGCCGTACGACAACCACCGCCGAACCGTGCGTCCGGCGGTGGTTCGTTGCGTGTGACCCGACCGAGACGGCGATCCGTTGCGTGAGGCGAACCGCGAAGGGGCCGCCACCCCGGCGGAGGTGACGGCCCCTGTGCGCATCGGTGGCGGCGAACCGCTGCCCCCGAACGGGTGGGTGCCCGGCTGGTGAACCACCAGAGCTGGTCGGGCGGTGCCGGCGAGCCGGCTGGTCCAACGTCGCCGGCGAACCGCCGGCGAGATCAAATGTGCCCTCAGAACCGGTCCACAAACTGTGAGTCAAGCCACTCCCGGAACCGGGCCACCCAGTCGCCGTCGGTGGTCGGCCAGTCGAACTGGCCGGTGAAGGCGAGCACGCCCAGCACCACCGCGGTCAGGCTGACCAGGACGCCGACCAGCGCGTCCGTGGTGCCGGCCACGTGCCGCCGGCGGGTCGCGATCAGGCCCAGCACCGAGCAGACCGCGCCGAGCGCGCCGAGGGCGATGCCGTACCCGGCCAGGGTGCCGGTGAGCACGAACGCCGCGCCCACCACCGAGACGATCAGACCGAGGGTGGCGAGCAGGCTGGTCCTCGGCTTCGGGCCGGCCACCACCGGCGGCTGCGGGTCGGCCCCGTCGGTGTCCACCCGGTCCCGGTCGGCGGGGCGGGGGGCGGCGGGCGGGGGCGGCGCGACGGGCGTCCGGTCCCGGTCGACCGGCCGGTCCGACACCGGACGCGGCGCGGGGTCGGTGACCCGGATCGGGTCGGTCGGCGTACGCGGCTCGTCGTCGACGGTCGTGGAGCGGGCGGCGGCGGCGCTCCGGGTGCCGTCCACGGCGCTGCGGGCGGTCGCCGCCCGCGCCAGCGCGCCGCGCTCGGCCGCCCGCCGCTCGTCGTCGGCCCCACGTTCGGCGGCGCGGCGCGCCGCGTCGGCGTCGCGCTCGCCGTCCGTGGCCAGCGACCCGCTGCGGTACGTCGCCCGGTCGGCGTCCCGGTCGGTCACCACCGGCTGCCCGTCACGCGCGTCGACCACCCCGTCGCCGTTGCTGTCCTGCGTCGCCGTCCGGCGGCGCAGGAGGGAAGAAACGTTCACCACCACACCTCCTCGTCGATGCGTGCAGCCCTCGGAAGGGTCGGTGGCCGCCACGCGGGAACACCCTCGATGTACCCCGTCCGTCGATCGACCACACTCCGGGCGACCCGGACGGCACCGTCGCCGGTGGGGTCGGGTCGTCGGGCTACCCTTGGCACCCGTGCCAGAGGGACACACCATCCACCGCCTCGCGACCCGCCACGCCGAGCTGTTCGCCGGCGACAAGGTCACCGTCAGCAGCCCGCAGGGCCGCTTCACCGAGGGTGCCGCGCTGCTCTCCGGCACCGTCCTGCACGGCACCGAGGCGTACGGCAAGCACCTGCTGCACCACTACGCCGACGAGCGCACCCTGCACGTCCACCTGGGCCTGTACGGCAGGTTCACCGACGGGGACGGCGAGCCGCCCGTACCGGTGGGGCAGGTCCGGCTGCGGCTGGCCAGCGACCGGCACTGGCTGGAGCTGCGCGGACCCACCGCCTGCGAACTGCTCACCCCGCCCGAGGTGGCGGCGCTGCGCGACCGGCTCGGCCCGGACCCGCTGCGCGCCGACGCCGACCTCGACCGCGCGTACGCCCGGATCGGGCGCAGCCCCACCCCGCTCGCCGCGTTGCTGCTCGACCAGTCGGTGGTGGCCGGCACCGGGCTGATCTTCGTGACCGAGGTGCTGTTCCGGGCCGGCCTGCGGCCGACGCTGCCCGGCCGGCAACTCACCCCGGCGGGCTGGACGGCGCTCTGGGCCGACCTGGTGGCGCTGATGACCCTGGCGGTGGCGCGCGGCCGGATCGACACCGTCCGCGACGCCCACCTGCCCGAGGCGATGGGTCGCCCAGCCCGGGTCGACCGGCACGGTGGCGAGGTGTACGTCTACCGCCGGGCCGCCGCGCCCTGCCACGTCTGCGGCAGCCCGGTCAGCCGGGGCGAGCTGGCCGGCCGCAACCTCTACTGGTGCCCCACCTGCCAACGCTGACCCCGTCCGGGGGGCGGCTACGTGCCGTCGACGAGCCAGCGGGCCACCTCGACCTGGTTGGTGAAGACCGTGTCGCCGTCCAGGCTCCAGGCCAGGCAGTGCGCGATCGTCCAGCCGACCACCCGGTCCCGGTCGAGGCCGAGCGCAGCGGTGACCCGGTCCAGCCGACGCCGTACCGCCTCGGGGGAGTGCCCCAGCTCGACCCCGCGCACGATCGGCACCACCGCGAACTCCCGTTCGCCCAGCAGCGGCTTCGGGTCGATCACCAGCCACGGCTCCCGGGTGGCCCGCAGCACGTTGCCGGCGTGCAGGTCCTGATTGACCAGCACCTGCTCGCCCTGGGTGTCGACCAGCCGGTCGAGCTGGTCCAGCGCCGCGTCGACCAGCCGCCGCCCGTACGGCCGGCCGGCCCGGTCCCACTGCTCGGGCAACCGGTGCCGCCAGCCCGTCGCCTCCTCGGCGAGCGGGATGAACGGCCCGGCCGGCCGCCGCCACAGCCGGGGCAGCAGGCCGGCCACCACGTCCACCGCCTCGTCGGCGGGCAACTCGTGCAGCGGGGAGCCGGGCCGGCACCGCTCCACCAGCAGCGCCCGCCGCTGCGGGTCGTGGGCGATCAGCCGGACCGCCCCCTCGCCGTCCCAGTGCGCCAACGCGTCGGCCTCGTGCCGGCTGTCCGGGGCCGGGTACTGCAACTTCAGCACCGCCGGGGTGCCGTCGGGCAGGTCGGCGGGCATCGCCAGCGAGGCGAACGCGTACGGGAAGGGCGGCCCGAGCCGCAGCGACCACTGCTGTGCGCACTCGTCCCGCCACCGGGCCAGCGTGGCCAGCCACTCCCGCCCCTCCGGCGTCTGCCGCACCCACGACAACCCCGCCGGAATCTCCACCCACCCATTGTGCGGATCGGGGAGAGTCGTTGCTGCCCCGGCGACGACGACTCTCCACGGAGAACGCGACGACCGGGTGCGCCGGGCGGCAGGCGGTGAGGCGGGTGGGCTGGTCAGGGACGCCAGCCGGCGGCGGTCAGTGCGGCGCGCAGTTGGGCCGCCACCTCGTCGGGACGGTGGCGGACGTCGAAGGCGGTGAACCGCAGGATCCGGTCCCCGGAGATCCACACCCCGTTCTGCCGGCGCAGGTCGGCCGCCCAGTGCCGGACGTCCATGTGGTGTGCCCCGTCGACCTCGACGTGCAGGCCCCACTGCCGCCAGTAGGCGTCCAGGTAACGCATCCGTCCGTCCGCGTCACGCCGGCGTTCCTGCAACTCGGGGCGCGGCAGGTGGTAACGGCGGCAGAGGCGGACCAGGTCGATCTCGGACAGTGCCTCCGCCCCGCCGGCCAGGTCGGCGATGGTGGTGCCGATCAGCACCGACCGGCGGAGCCGGGGCAACCGGCGGGCCACCGCGTCGAGTTCCCCGGGGGTGACTCTCCGCTGCTGGCAGCCGGCCGCCAGCACCGCCTGCGCGTCGTCGTCGCTGCGCATCCACTGAGCTGCGTCGATCAGCGAGCGGGCCATCGTGGTGCGGTCCGGCCGCCCCCGTTGCCGGTCCTCGTCGCCCAGGTGTCGGGTGCGTCGTACCCGCACCGCCGGCATCCCGAGGGGCAGCCGGCGCAGCAGGTCAGGGGCCTGCCGTTGGTACGGGATCAGCACGTCCACCGCCTCGTGCCGCCACCGGCCGCGCAGCCCGCCCGCCTGGGCCGCCGCGAGACCGGCCAGGACGGCGTCGGCACCGGCGGCCAGCACCGCCACCCAGCGTGCCTGGTCGACGGTCACCGGGCCGCCGCCGACCCGCAGGATGCCCCGGCACACCCGCTCCCACCGGCCGGTGGCCAGCAGGTGCCGTACCCGGGCCGGGGTGAGTTCGGTGGTGGCCTGTGCCCAGCTCACCACCCCCGCCTGGGTGAAGAGCAGCCAGTCGAGGGCGGCATCGTCGTCTCCGGGCATCCGCATCCGCCGAGCAGACCATGCATTGTGGAGAGTTGTTGTCGCTGGGGCGACAACAACTCTCCACAATCCGCGCCGCGCCGTGTGGCGGGGGCGGGGTGGTCGGCGTGGGTGCGGGAGGTGGGGGACGGGTCAGCGGTCGAGGGCGTCGACGGCCTTGCGGGCGGCGATCAGCACCGGGTCCCAGACCGGCGCGTACGGCGGGGCGTAACCGAGGTCGAGGGCGGTCATCTCGTCCACCGTCATCTCGTTCCACAGCGCCACGGCCAGCGCGTCGATCCGCTTCGCCGCCTCGGAACGGCCGACGATCTGCGCGCCGAGCAGCCGACCGGTGGGCCGTTCGGCGATCAGCTTGACCGTCATCGACTGCGCCCCCGGGTAGTAGCCGGCCCGGTTCGTCGACTCGGCGATCACCGAGACGAACTCGAACCCGGCCGCCGTGGCGTCCCGCTCCCGCAGCCCGGTACGCCCCACCTCCAGGTCGCACACCTTCGTCACGGCGGTGCCGATCACCCCGGGGAAGGTGGCGTACCCGCCACCGATGTTGATCCCGGCGACCCGGCCCTGCTTGTTGGCGTGGGTGCCGAGCGGGATGTGCACCGACGTGCCGGTGACCCGGTGCAGGGTCTCCACGCAGTCGCCGGCCGCCCAGACGCCGGGCACCCCGGACACCCGCATCCGGCGGTCGACGCGGACCCCGCCGGTCTGGCCGAGCGGGAGACCGGCGGCGGCGGCGAGCGCGGTGTTGGGGCGTACGCCCAGGCCGAGGACCACGACGTCGGCCGGCACCGGGCCGGCGGAGGTGACCACCGCGGACACCCGGCCGTCGCGCTGCTCGACCCCGCTGACCGTGACACCGGTACGGATCTCGACGCCCAGCCCGCGCATCGCCTCGGCGACCAGGCCGGCCATGTCCTCGTCGACGGTGGCCATCGGCTGCTCGGCCCGCTCGACCAGGGTGACGGCGAGCCCGCGTTGGATCAGCGCCTCGGCCATCTCCACCCCGATGTAGCCCCCGCCGACCACCACCGCCCGGGTCGGCGTCGGGTCGGCGTCCAGCCAGGCCCGCAGCGCCGCCGCGTCGTCCAGGGTCTGGATGCCGAAGATGCCGTCGACGTCGCCGTCGGCCCAGTCGGGCTGGTTGGGCACCGAACCGGTGGCGTACACCAGGGTGTCGAAGCGTTCGCGGACCTCGCCGCCGTCGTCGAGCCGGCGGGCGGTGACCTCGCGGCGGTCGAGGTCGATGCCGGTGACCTCGGTGCGCAGCCGTACGTCGATGGCGAAGTCGTCCCGGAAGGTGGCCGGGTCGCGGGCGATCAACGCGTCCCGCTCCTGCACCAGACCGCTGATCCAGTACGGGATGCCGCACGCCGAGTACGACGTGAAGTGCCCCCGCTCGAACGCCACGATCTCCAGGTCGTCGACGCCCCGGCGGCGACGGGCCTGGGACGCCGCCGCCATGCCGGCGGCGTCCCCACCGACCACGACCAGCCGCTCCGTCACGACGCCCAGTCTTCCACGCGCCGGCCGCCCCCGGGCCGGTCAGCCACGGGTCTGCCGGGCGACCTCGGCGACCACGTCCTCCAGCCGGCCCGAGCGGGCGAACACGGCCCGCTGCCGGGCCGCCCCGGTGCCGTGCCGGCGCAGCGTGGCCAGCAGTTCGGTCACCTCGGCCAGGTCGCCGTGCGCCTCAAGCGCCGGGCGGACCTGCTCGACCAGCCGGTCGACCAGTTCCCAGGCCGGGCGCAGCTCACCGTTGGTCAGGTCGACGCCGTCGCCCTCCAACCCGTCGTGGGCGGCCCGCCAGTGCGCGGCCACCAGCAGGTGGTGGTCGGTGTTCACCGGCGGGCGGCCCGCCGCCACGTCGTCCATGGCGGTGGCGACCAGCGCCCGCACCAGACCCGCCACCAGCACCGCGTCGTCCACCGACGGGCAGACGTCACCGATGCGGACCTCCACCGTCGGGTACTTCGCCGACAGCCTGGCGTACCAGTAGAGCATCCCCTCGTCGAGCATCACCCCGCTGGCGATCAACTGCCTGATCAGCCGTTCGTAGTGCTCGTAGGACTCCAGGTAGGGGGTGGGCGCCACCGACGGCCAGCGTTCCCACTCGACGGAACGCCAGCTCGCGTACCCGGTGTCGACCCCCTCGGAGAAGGGCGAGTTGGTGGTCATCGCGTGCAGCACCGGCAGCCACGGCCGGATGTGGTTGAGCACCTGCACCCCGGTGTCCGGGTCCGGTACGCCCACGTGCACGTGCATGCCGTTGTTGCCGGGGCCGGGCACCAGCAGCCGGAACCGTTCGATCATCCGGTCGAAGCGCGGCTTGTCCACCACCGGCGGCACCGGTCCCGCCACCGGTCCGGTGCCGATGGCCAGCACCCGGACGCCGGCCCGCTCGGCGGCGTCGGCCAGCGCGCCGCGCAGCACGCCCAGCGAGTGCCGGATCGAGCCCAGCTCCAACCCCGGCGGGCTGCCGATCTCGATCTGGCTGGTCTGGAACTCCCGCTCCACCTGCCCGCGCAGCTCCGCCGGCACCTGCGCCATGACCAGGTCGACGGCGGGCACCGCGGCACCGGTGTGCGGATCGACCAGGAGGAACTCCTCCTCCACGCCCACCGTGAGCCGGTCGGCCCCGGTCCGCTCCGGGGCCACCGCCCCGGCCGCCACCCCACTGGTCATCGCCATCACCGTCCGTCCCGTCCCGCCGCGGCGGGACCGCCGCGGTGCTGCCCGCCCATTACCCGCGGTGTCCGGCGGAGAAAACGCGACACGGCGCGTCGTCGCGCCTGATGCTTACCATGACCCGGTCCCGCCGACCGGTGCCGTGCCGCACCCCCCGCCCCGACCTGGGGCGGGCCGGGGCGGGGACGTGAGGGAGGCCAGGTGACCCCGACGACGGTGCCCCAGTCGGCGCCCCCGACCCCGGCGCGGCGGCCCGGCCACCCGCCCCGGCCGGCGGGGCGGGACTGGCGGCGGCAGGTGCCCCGGACGTTCGCGGCGCTGCTGTGGTTCATCGCGGCGATCTGCGCGCTGGCGGCGGTCAGCAGCGCGGCCAACGCCGAGTTCCAGCCGATCCGGACCACCATCGACACGCTGCTGGTGCCGGCCCCGGCCAACCTGGCGTACGCGGTGTTCCTCGGCACCCTCGCCGCGGCGGTGCTGCGTCACAAGCGGCTGGCGTACTGGGTGCTTGTCGTCTACTTCATCCTCAGCCTGGTCGTCGGCGTGCTGACCGGCCTGCTGCTGGTGACCGTCGGCGCGGACCAGCTCACCGACGACGCCGGCCGACGGCTGTTCACCCTGGTCGAGACCGTCGGCGTCTGGGTGGGCACCGGCTTCGCCGCCGCCGCGCTCGCCCTGCTGCGAGCCGCCCGGCGGGAGTTCTACGCCCGGGTCCGCAGCGGCAGCACCCGGCGTGCCCTCGGGGTGTTCCTCGGCCTCGCCGCGGCGGCCGTCGGGCTGGGCTACCTGCTGCTCACCGCCGTGCCCGGCAGCCTGCACAGCTGGCTGGACCGCATCGGGTACGCCATCGAGAAGGTCTTCGGCGGCGCGATCACCCTGGACGTCACCAGGCAGGGCCAGGCCCCCGGCTGGGTCAACCTGCTGCTCGGCGGGATGGGCGCGGTCGCCTTCCTGGCCGGCCTGTTCACCCTGCTGCGCTCCCAGCGCGCCGCCGCCGTGCTGCACCCCGACGAGGAGCAGCGGATCCGGGAACTGCTGGCCCGCTACGGCGACCGGGACTCGCTCGGCTACTTCGCCACCCGGCGGGACAAGGCGGCGATCTTCTCGGCCAGCGGGAAGGCCGCGCTCACCTACCGGGTGGTCAACGGGGTCAGCCTGGCCAGCGGCGACCCGGTCGGCGACCCGGAGGCGTGGGGCCCGGCGATCACCGCCTGGCTGGACCAGGCCCGGGAGTACGCCTGGACCCCGGCGGTGATGGGGGCCAGCGAGGCCGGCGCGCGGGCCTACCACCGGCACGGGCTGAAGGTGCTGCAACTGGGTGACGAGGCGATCCTGCTGGCCCGGGAGTTCGACCTGGGCGGGCGGGACATGCGCCCGGTCCGGCAGGCGGTGCACCGGGTCGAGCGGGCCGGCTACACCGCCGCCGTACGCCGGCACGCCGACATCCCACCGGCCGAGTTGGCCGACCTCGCCGCCCTGGCCACCCGCTGGCGGGACACCGAGCACGAGCGTGGCTTCTCGATGGCGCTGGGCCGCCTCGGCGACCCGGCCGACGGTGACTGCGTGCTGGTCGAGGCCCGCGACGGCGACGGCCGGGTACGGGCGCTGCTGTCGTTGAGCCCGTGGGGCGGCAGCGGGCTGTCGCTGGACCTGATGCGTCGGGACCGCACCGCCGAGAACGGGGTCACCGAGTTCATGGTGGCCGCGCTGCTCGGTGCCGCCCTGCGGCTGGGCGTCGAGCGGGTGTCGCTGAACTTCGCCGTGTTCCGGTCGGTGTTCGAGCAGGGGGCCCGGATCGGCGCCGGCCCGGTGATCCGGCTGTGGCGGCGTACGCTGCTGTTCTTCTCCCGCTGGTGGCAGTTGGAGTCGCTGTACCTGTCCAACGCCAAGTACCAGCCGCACTGGACACCCCGGTACCTGTGCTTCGGCGAGCGGCGGGAACTGGCCCGGGTCGGGTTGGCCGCCGCCGTCGCGGAGGGCTTCGTCGCGTTGCCCGGCGGCCGGCCGTCCCCGCTGTACGGCGCGCCGCCGGCCGGTGGCGCGGTGGGGTTCGTGCCGCCGGACGCGGCCACCGTGCACGCGGTCAGCCCCGAGCCGGCGCACGGGCAGCAGCCCGAGCAGGTGCGGGTCCGGCGGGCGAAGCTGGACCGGCTGCGGGCACAGGGCGTCGATCCGTACCCGGTGGGGTGGCCGCGTACCGACGAGTGCGCGGCGGTGCGGGCCCGGCACGCCGGGCTGGCCCCGGACACCGGCACCGGGGAGACCGTCTCGGTGGCCGGGCGGGTGCTGCTGGTCCGCGACCACGGCCGGGTCTGCTTCGTCACCGTCCGTGACGGCAGTGGCGATCTGCAACTGGTGCTGGAGAAGGAGCTGGACCGGTGGCGGGCCACCGTCGACATCGGCGACCACGTCGGCGCGACGGGCGAGGTGTACGCCACCCGGCGCGGCGAGGTGTCGGTCCGGGTGGCCGACTGGCGGCTCACCGCCAAGTGCCTGCGTCCACTGCCGGACAAGCACCACGGCCTGGCCGACCCGGAGGCGCGGGTCCGCCGCCGTTACCTGGACCTGGCGACCAGCACCGAGGCGCGGGAGCTGCTGCGGGCCCGCAGCGCCACCCTGACCAGCCTGCGGCGGACCCTGGTGGAGCGGGACTTCCTGGAGGTGGAGACGCCGATCCTGCAACGCGTGCACGGGGGTGCCAACGCCCGCCCGTTCGTCACCCACAGCAACGCCTACGACCTGCGGTTGACCCTGCGGATCGCCCCCGAGCTGTATCTCAAGCGGCTCGCCGTGGGCGGCGTCGAGCGGGTGTACGAGCTGGGCCGGGTGTTCCGCAACGAGGGCGTCGACTTCAGCCACAACCCGGAGTTCACCGTGCTGGAGGCGTACCAGGCGTACGCCGACTACCACGACATGCGGGAGTTGGCCCGGGAGTTGATCGTCGCGGCGGCGGTGGCGGTGCACGGGGCACCACTGGCCCGCCGACCGGGCACCGGTGAGCTGGTGGACATCGGCGGTCCGTGGCCGGTGCGCACGGTGCACGAGGCGGTCTCCGCCGCGCTCGGCGAGGAGGTGACCGTCGACACCGACGCCGCCGCCCTGCGCCGCCTCGCCGACGCGGCCAAGGTGCCGTACGACCCGGGGTGGCAGCGCGCCGAGCTGCTGCTGGAGCTGTACGAGCGGCTGGTCGAGGCGCGCACCGACGTGCCCACGTTCTACCTGGACTTCCCCACCGACGTCTCCCCGTTGACCCGGCAGCACCGGTCCGATCCCCGGTTGGCCGAGCGGTGGGACCTGGTGGCGTTCGGGATGGAGCTGGGCACCGCGTACTCGGAGCTGGTCGACCCCACCGAGCAGCGGCGACGGTTGACCGCCCAGTCACTGAAGGCGGCCGGCGGTGACCCGGAGGCGATGGAGCTGGACGAGGACTTCCTCACCGCGCTGGAGTACGCGATGCCGCCGACCGGTGGCCTGGGGCTGGGGGTCGACCGGTTGGTGATGCTGCTGACCGGCCGGTCCATCCGGGAGACCCTGCCGTTCCCGATGGTCCGCGAGTCGTCGTGAACCGTCCGCACCGTGACCCGGAGCCGGCGGCCCGCCGTGGGGGTGACGGGCACCGGGCCGCCCGGACCGGGGCGGCGGTGGCGCTGGCGCTGGCGGCGGTCTGTTACGCCTCCTGGCTGCTCGCCCCGGTGCTCAACCCGGGGCTGCGGCCGGTGGCGAGCTACCTGAGTGAGCTGGCCGCCCGGGACCAGCCGTACCACCTGGTCTTCCAGCTCGGCGACGTGACGACCGGGCTGTGCGCGACGGCGGCCGGGCTGCTGCTGGCCCGGGTGGCCCGGGAGGTGCCCCGGCCGGCCTGGTGGGGGCTGCTGGTGTTCGGCGTGGCCACCGCCGTCGACGGCGGGTACACCTCGATGGACTGCGCCCCCTCGATCGATGCCCGCTGTGCCCGGCTGGAGGAGCTGGGCGAGCTGTCCTGGCGGCACCAGGCACACACGGTCACCTCGTCGCTGGCGGTGGCCGGTGCGCTGCTCAGCGTGGTGGCGGTCCTCGCCGTGCTGCGCGGCCCGGCCCGCCGCCGGGCGGGGCTCGCGGTGGCGGTGGTGCTGGCGCTCGGCACGGTCGGCACGCTGGTCGCCACCCTGCACCCCGCGTGGGGGCTGGGCCTGTGGCAGCGGGTCCAGCTCACCGGCCTGTCCGGCTGGCTGCTGCTCACCGCCGCCGTCGCCCGGTGGGGCCCCGGCCCGGAGCGCCCCCGGTGACGGGCCCGACCACCGACGGTCCGGCGGCGCGGGCCGGCGGGCCGGGGGTGCTGCTCTGCCCGGGGATGGGGGAGGGGGCGGCGACCTGGGACCGGCTGGTGCCGCCGCTGACCGCCGCCGGGTACCTGGTGCGCCGGCTGGACCGGCCGGACGACACCCGGGTGCCGACCCTCACCGCCGAACTGGCCCGCATCGAGACGGCGGTGACCGGGCTGGACCGGCCGGTGCTGGTGGCGCACTCGGCGGCGGCGCTGCCCGCCGAGGCGTACGCCCGGCGGCATCCGGGGCGGCTCGCCGGGCTGGTGCTGGTGGACCCGAGCGTCGTGGACCCGGCCGGGGCGGCCCGGTGGCGGTGGTGGTCGGCGTGGACGGCCGGCACGGTGGCGGCCGGGGCGCCGGTGCTGGCCGGGGCGCTCGACCGGTCCGGTCTGGCCCGCCGCTACGGCCCGGGGGCGTGGCGTCGGGCGGCCCGCCGGATGAGCGTCCGCCCGCCCGACCCGGCGGCTGCGGCGGCGTACGGCCGCCCGGCGGTGCTGGTCGGGGCGCTGGTGCAGTGGCTGGCGCACCCGGCGGTGGCGGCGGAACTGGTGGCGTTGCGGGCGGCGACGGCGGCACCGACGCTGCCGGTGCGGGTGTTGACCGCGCTCGGCGACGTGCCCACCCCGGCCGGTCGGGCGGCGTGGCGGGCCGGACACGCCGCGCTGGCGGCGAGCTTCCCCGCCGGCCGGCAGGAGGTGTTCCGGGACGCCCGGCACCTGCTGCACGTGGACCTGCCGGAGGCGGTGGTCGAGGCCGTAGCGGCCCTCCGACGTGACAGCGGGTCCTAGGCTGGCGGGCGTGTCGGGGCTGCGGGTGGTGACGGGTCTGTGGGCGTACGCGCTCATCGGGCTGACCCTGCTCGCGGACCGGCCGGGTGACCTGCTGGCCGGTGCGGCGGTGGCGGCCGCGCTGCTGCTCGTCGTCCTGCTGGCGGCCCGTCCCCGGGCGGCGTCCGGCCCCGGCAGCGGGCGGCGGCGGGCGGTCGGGTTGCGTGACCGGGCCCGGCGTCGACGCGTGCCCCGGCAGGTCGATCCGGACGCGGCGGGCCGGCCCCGCCCCCGGGCACCCGGGGGTCCCCTCCCGGTCGGCTGGTCCCCGGCCGCGGGCTGATCCCGCGCGCCGTCGACCCCGACCGGTTCCGTCGTCATCCGTCCCACGGTGGACCGCCGACCGCCCTGACGGGCGGCCGGTCGCCGTCCCGTGCGGACCTCCGGAATCGGACCGAGGGGTTCCCCCATGCTCGCCTTCTCACCTGTGCACGACGCGGCCACCGCCGCGGGTTCCGTCGTCGGCTGGCTCGCCGGGCTGCTGACGCCGCTGGCCGGCGGGGTCGCCACCGCCGCCGCGATCGTGTTGTTCACCATCGCCGTCAGGCTGTCGATCTCACCGCTCACCGTCGCCCAGGTCCGTGCGGAGCGGCGTCGCGCGGCGCTCGCCCCGCAGTTGCGCCAGCTCCAGCAGCGGTACGCGGACGATCCCGCGACGTTGCAGTCGGAGATGTTGGCGCTCTACCGCCGGGCGGGGGCGTCGCCGGTGGCGGGCTGCCTGCCGGCGCTGCTCCAGGCCCCGTTCTTCCTGGTCATGTACCGCCTGTTCGGCACCGGGGACGGTGCCGGCGGGCTGCTCGACGCGCGGCTGGCCGGGGTGCCGCTGGGCTGGCACCTGGGTGACGGGCTGACCCCGTCGGTGCTGTCGGTGTTCGGGGTGCTGCTGGCGGCCCTGGCCGGTCTGGCCACGGTGCTGTCCCGGCGGGCCCGGCGGACGGCGGCCCCGGCCGACGCACCGGCCGACCAACCGGTGGCGGCGCTGCTGGCCCGGGTGCTGCCGCTGCTGCCGTACGGCACGGTGCTGCTGGCGTTGGTGGTGCCGCTGGCGGCGGTGCTCTACCTGGTCACCACCACCGCGTGGACGGTGGCCGAGCACGTGCTGCTGCGGCGGCCGCGACCGGTGCCGGTCGAAGCCATCGACGAGCGTTGACAAGTGGTGGGGCGGGAGCGTAGAAAACCGCTCAGAGAGCGCTCTCTTGCTCCCGTCCCCCAGAGAGGCATCCCGATGAACGCTGTCCCGGCGGCTCCGGTCGCCCCCACCGCCCCGCGCCGGTCCCGCCGGCTCGCCCTGGCGGTCACGCTCGCCGCCGCCACCGCGCTGACCGGCGTCTCGGTCGCCGCGCAGGCCGCCGTCCCGACGCCGCCGTCGGGGTGGAGCCTGATGTGGAGCGACGACTTCACCGGCGCGGCCGGCACCCTGCCGTCCTCGGCCAACTGGATCGTGGACACCGGCACCAGCTACCCGGGCGGCCCGGCCAACTGGGGCACCGGCGAGATCCAGACGTACACCGGCAGCACCGCCAACCTGGCCCACGACGGGTCCGGCAACCTGCGGATCACCCCGCTGCGCGACTCCGGCGGCCGGTGGACCTCGGCCCGGATCGAGACCGTGCGCACCGACTTCAAGCCCCCGTCGGGCGGGGTGCTGGCGATCGAGGGGCGGATCCAGATGCCCAACGTCACCGGCGCCCAGGCGGCCGGCTACTGGCCGGCGTTCTGGGCGCTCGGCGCCCCCTACCGGGGCAACTACCAGAACTGGCCGGGCATCGGCGAGATCGACGTGATGGAGAACGTCAACGGGCTCAACCAGGTCTGGGGCGCGCTGCACTGCGGGGTCGCCCCCGGTGGCCCGTGCAACGAGTTCAGCGGGCTGGGCGCGACCCGGGTCTGCCCCGGCAGCGCCTGCCAGGCCGCCTTCCACACCTACCGCACCGAGTGGGACACCTCGGTCAGCCCGCAGCAACTGCGCTGGTACGTCGACGGGCAGCTGTTCCACAGCGTCACCCAGACCCAGGTCGGGGCCAGCTACTGGGCGCAGATGACCGGTCACGGCGGTTACTTCCTGCTGCTCAACGTGGCGATGGGCGGCTCCTTCCCGGACGGGGTGGCCGGTGCCGTCACGCCGACCGGGTCCACCGTCTCCGGTCGGCCGATGGTGGTCGACTACGTCGCGGTCTACCGCCGGGGCGGTGGCTCCACCCCGACGCCGACCCCCACCACGCCGGGCCCGACCACGCCGCCGCCGTCGGGCACCGTGGACGCCTACTCGACGATCCAGGCCGAGGCGTTCTCGGCGCAGAACGGGGTGGCCGTCGAGACCTGCGCCGAGGGCGGGCAGAACATCGCCGCCCTGCGCAACGGTGACTGGGCCCGCTACGACAACGTGGACTTCGGCGGCAGTGGCCCGCGCGACTTCCTGGCCCGGGTGGCCTCCGGCGCGGCGGGCGGGGTGAGCGGTCTGGTCGAGGTGCGGGTGGACAGCCCGACCGCCACCCCGATCGGCAGCTTCGCCGTCGCCAACACCGGCGGCTGGCAGAGTTGGCGGTCGGTGCCGGGCAACGTGTCGGCGGTGACCGGGCGGCACACCGTCTACCTCACCTTCAGCAGCGGTCAGCCGTCCGACTTCGTCAACGTCAACTGGTTCACCTTCCGCCGCTGACCGGGCCGCGAGGGGGGTCCGCGCCACGCCGGCGCGGACCCCCCTCGTCGGTGGGCTCTGGACATTAACAGTTAAGAGTCTTAATAATAGGCGCGGACGTGGACGGCCATGGATGTCGTCCCGGCGGTCCCACCCCCGGACCGCGTCCACCGGCCCGCGCACCGGGCCGGTCGCACCCCTGACGCCCCCCCGCCCCGGTCCACTGGAGGCCACCCGTGAGACTCCGCACCCCCCGCGCGGCCACCCTCGCCGTCGCACTCGCCGCCGCCCTGGTCACCGGCACGCTCGTGGCCCCACCGGCCGCGTCCGCCGCCACCGCCGCCTTCGTCCGCACCGCCAGCTGGGGCAGCGGGTACGAGGCCAAGTTCACCGTCACCAACGACACCTCGACCGCGATCAGCTCGTGGACCGTCGTGTTCGACCTGCCCTCGGGCAGCACCGTCGGCTCGTTCTGGGACGCCCGGCTGAGCAGCTCCGGCCAGCGCGTCACCGCCCTCAACCAGAGCTGGAACGGCAGCCTCGCCCCGGGCGCCAGCACCACCTTCGGCTTCGTCGTCGCCGGCACCGGCGACCCGACGAACTGCACGGTCAACGGCGGGTCCTGCACCGGCGGCGGCCCCGGCAACCCGACCGGCCCGGCCACCCCGGGCGGGCTGCGGGTCACCGGCACCACCGCGTCGTCGGCCACGCTGGCCTGGAACGCCGTCTCCGGCACGGTCACCGGCTACCGGATCTACGAGGGCGGCACGGTGAAGGCCACCGTCACCGGGACCTCGACCACCGTCTCCGGGCTGGCCGCCTGCTCCACCCACAGCTGGACCGTCACGGCGTACAACTCCGCAGGGGAGTCGGCGAAGTCGGCAGCGGTGTCGGCCACCACCACCGGCTGCACCGGCGGCAACGGCACGATGGCCGCCGCCCCCTACCTCTACCCGGGCTGGGGTGACCCGCCCGCGCCGGCGACGGTGATGGGGGCGACCGGGGTGAAGTGGTTCACCATCGCGTTCGTGCTCTCCGGCGGCGGCTGCACCCCGGCCTGGGACGGCTCCGGGCCGCTCACCGGGGGCGCGCACGCCAACACCATCGCCGCGATCCGGGCGGCCGGCGGCGACGTCATCCCGTCGTTCGGCGGCTGGAGCGGCAACAAGCTCGGCCCGAACTGCGCGTCGGCCAGCGCCCTCGCCGGGGCGTACCAGCAGGTGATCAACGCGTACGGGTTGAAGGCGATCGACATCGACATCGAGAACAGCGACGAGTTCGAGAACGAGGTGGTGCAGGACCGCATCCTCGGCGCGCTGAAGATCGTCAAGCAGAACAACCCGGGGATCAGGACGATCGTCACCTTCGGCACCTCGACCACCGGGCCGTCGTACTACGGCACCCGGCTGATCAACCAGGCCGCCGCGCTCGGCGCGAACATCGACACGTTCACCATCATGCCGTTCGACTTCGGCGGCGGGGCGAACATGTACCAGAACACCGTCAACGCCGCCGAGGGGCTGAAGAGCACCCTGAAGTCGGCGTTCGGCTGGTCCGACGCCACCGCGTACGCGCACATGGGCATCAGCGGCATGAACGGCCTGTCCGACCAGCGGGAGCTGACCTCACCGGCCACCTGGACGCAGATCCGGGACTGGGCCAAGGCCCGGGGGCTGTCCCGGTTCACCTTCTGGTCGGTCAACCGGGACCGCGCCTGCCCGGACGGGGGAGTGGTCGCCAACTGCTCCGGTATCGCCCAGAACCTCTGGGAGTTCACCTCGATCACCGCGAGGTTCTGAACACCACCGTCAGGTGGGGCCGGCCGGTCAGCCGGTCCGGCTCCACCTGGCGGTCCACCGGCCTCGCGGCCCCTCGGGCGGCGTGACCGGGGCCGGCCGGGCGGTGCGGTGGCCCGGTCAGCGGTCGGCGGTCAGCGGTCGGCGGTCACCGACCGGCGGTCGTCCCGGTCGTCCCGGTCGCGGCGGGAGTGGATCTTCTTGCCCGCCCAGCTCACGATCATGACGGCGAAGACCGCGAAGATGGCGTAGTTGAACCAGTCGCTGTACTTCTCCACGTCCTGCCAGCGCGAGCCCAGCGTGTAGCCGAGGCCGACGACCAGCGCGTTCCACACCCCGCTGCCCAGCGTGGTGAGCAGCACGAACTCGCCCATCGGCATCCGGTTCGCGCCGGCCGGGACGGAGACCAGGCTGCGCACCACCGGCACCAGCCGGCCGATCAGCACCGCCCACCGGCCGTGCCGCTCGAACCAGCGGTCGGCCTTTTCCAGATCGTCCCGGTCGACCAGCGGGATGCGGTCCAGCCAGTGCTTGAGCCGTTCCTCGCCGATCGCCGCGCCGAGCCAGTAGAGCACCAGCGCGCCGACCAGCGAACCGACAGTCGCGGCGACGATGATCAGCACCAGGTTGAACCGGCCCTCGGCGGCGAGGTAGCCGGCCATCGCCAGCACGATCTCACTCGGGATCGGCGGGATGATGCTCTCCAGCGCCACCAGGAAGGCGACGCCGACCGCGCCGAGGGAGTCGATGACGCCCGCCACCCATCCGGTCAGCCCGGTGAACTGGTTCGGGTCGACGTTCTCGGCGAGAGCCATGGGCGTCCTTCCAGCGGGCCGGCGGGATCGGACAGTGGTACCCAGCCGGCCACCACTTACACCCTGCCGTGAGTGAGCCCACCCCGTCCGGGCCCGGCCGCGCGCTGCGACCTGCGCCGTCGTGCCGACCGGGCGGCCCCGCCGGCTGAGCCGCTGATCAGTCCGAGGAGTGCAGTCCCCGGTCCGCCGGCCCCTGCCGCCAGCCGGTGAACCGGACGGTCAGCCCGCCCCGGGTGGGCGCACAGCAGAACGGCCCGGCCAGCGCCACCGCGTCCGGGTCGAGCGGGGCGAGCCGCACCAGCCGCCACGGCCCGTCGGCGACCCGCGCCCGGACCGTCAGCGCGTCGCCGTCGCGGCTGGCCCGTACGGTCACCTCCCGGCCCTGCCAGTCCGGCACCGGGGCCACCGACCAGTCGGAGAACTCCCGGGTCACCACCGCGCCGACCTGCGGCAGTCCGTCGCTGACCTCCACCCCGGCCTTGATCCAGTTCCGCTCGTCCACCCGGACCAGCACCCCGGCCTGGTCGAACTGGGCGGTGTAGTCGAGCAGGAAGTCCACCTCGACCGCGCCGCCGGTCGGCAGCGGGGCGAGCAGCGCCGGCCCGTCGTCGTGGACGAAACCGTAGCTGGTGTGCCGCCACAGGTCGCTGTTGGCGGCCGGCTCCACCAGCAGCGCGCCGTCACCGGCCCGGTCCACCCGTACCGGTGGGTGCAGCCACCGGCCCTCGTCCCAGTCGAGCGTGCGGGAGCCGTCCGTCGGATGCGCAGCCATGCCCGGACCGTACCCCGCACCGGCCCGTCCCGGGTCGGTGCGGCGGTCGCCGGCGGACGGTGGAACGGGACTCGCGTTTGCGGCGTCGGCGCACCGGAGACATTAGGCCGGCATGGGTGACAGGTGGTATTCCGAGGCCGTCGTCTACTGCCTCGACGTCGACACGTACGCGGACTCCGACGGCGACGGGGTCGGTGACTTCCGGGGCCTGATCGGCCGGCTCGACTACCTGGCGCGGCTGGGGGTGACCTGCCTCTGGCTCAACCCGATCCATCCCTCGCCCAACCAGGACGACGGATACGACGCGACCGACTTCTACAACGTCGACCCGCGCCTGGGGACCCTCGGTGACTTCGCCGAGCTGCTGCACCAGGCACAGAACCGGGGCATCCGGGTCATCATCGACCTGGTGGTCAACCACACCTCCGACCAGCACCCGTGGTTCCAGTCCGCCCGGTCCTCGCCCGACTCGCCGTACCGTGACTGGTACGTCTGGGCCGACCACGAGCCGGCGGACCGGCACCAGGGCATGGTGTTCCCGGGCGAGCAGCACGAGACGTGGAGCTACGACCGGACCGCCAAGGCGTGGTACTACCACCGCTTCTACAAGTTCCAGCCGGATCTCAACATCGAGAACCCGAAGGTCCGCGAGGAGATCAAGAAGATCACCTCGTTCTGGCTCCAGCTCGGCGTCTCCGGGTTCCGGATGGACGCCGTGCCGTTCATCATCGAGCGGACCGAGCCGGGCAACCCGGACGCGCCCAAGGACTTCGACTTCCTCACCGACCTGCGCCAGCACGTGCAGTGGCGACGCGGCGACGCGGTGCTGCTGGCCGAGGCGAACGTCGAACCCGACCAGCTCCCGGTCTATTTCGGCGACGGCAGCGGCTCGGGCAACCGCATCCACATGCTCTTCGACTTCATGCTCAACGGCCGGCTGATGCTCGCCCTCGCCCGGGAGGACCCGGAGGCGATCATCGACGCGCTGCGCGACACCCCGAAGCTGCCCACCGGCGGCCAGTGGGCGACCTTCCTGCGCAACCACGACGAGATCGACCTGTCCCGGCTCACCGCCGACCAGCGCAACGACGTGCTGGCGAAGTTCGGCCCGGACGAGAACATGCAGCTCTACGGCCGGGGCATCCGGCGACGGCTCGCCCCGATGCTCGGCAACGACCGCCGGCACATCGAGCTGGCGTACGCGCTGCAGTTCTCGTTGCGCGGCACGCCGGTGCTGCGCTACGGCGAGGAGATCGGGATGGGGGAGAACCTCGCGCTGGACGGGCGGGACGCGATCCGTACCCCGATGCAGTGGTCGTACAAGGAGAACGGCGGTTTCTCCACGGCGGACCCGGAGAAGCTGATCCGCCCGGTGATCGACAAGGGTGACTTCGGCTACCAGAAGGTCAACGTCACCGCCCAACGGGGCGACTCGACGTCGCTGCTGGCCTGGTTCGAGCGGATGATCCGGACCCTGCGAGAGGCCCCGGAGATCGGCTCCGGTTCGACCACGCACATCGACGTGCCGATGCCGGCCGGGGTGCTCGCACACCGCGCCGACGGCCCGACCGGCACCATGGTCTTCCTGCACAACCTCGGCACCGAGGACGTGGAGGTGGACCTGAGCACCCTGGCCGCCGAGGCGGACCTGCCGATAGACGTCCTGACCGACCGGGGTTACGGCGACGTGGGCAAGCTGGACAGCCTGAAGCTGGGCGGGCACGGCTACCGCTGGATCCGGCTCTGCCGTTCCACCACCTACTGACCGGCAGCTCCGCCCACCGACCGGCACGTCCGTCGACGTCCCTGCCCGGCAGGGACGTCGACGGACGTCGGGGCGGGTAGGCTCCTCCGATCGAGCCAGAAGTTACCGGGAGGTAGTCATGTCGGAGGAGTCCCGCGTCGCCATCGTCACCGGAGCCGCGCGCGGTATCGGCGCGGCCACCGCCCGGCGGCTGGCCGCCGACGGGATGGCCGTCGCCGTGGTCGACATCGACGAGGCGGCGACCGGGCCGACCGTGGACGCGATCACCGCCGCCGGTGGCCGGGCCCTCGGCGTCGGCGCGGACGTCGCCGACCGGGAGCAGGTCGAGGCCGCCGTCGACCGGGTCGCCACCGAACTGGGCGGGCCGACCGTGCTGGTCAACAACGCCGGGGTGCTGCGGGACAACCTGCTGTTCAAGATGACCGACGCCGACTGGGACACCGTGCTGGGGGTGCACCTGCGCGGCGCGTTCCTGTTCAGCCAGGCCGCCCAGCGGCACATGGTCGAGCGGAAGTACGGCCGGATCGTCAACCTCTCCAGCACCTCGGCGCTGGGCAACCGGGGCCAGGCCAACTACGCGGCGGCCAAGGCCGGCCTGCAGGGCTTCACCAAGACCCTCGCGATCGAGCTGGGGCCGTTCGGGGTGACGGTCAACGCGGTCGCCCCCGGCTTCATCGTCACCGACATGACCGCCGCCACCGCCGCCCGGATGAAGGTCGACTTCGACGACCTCCAGAAGCACGCCGCCGCCGAGATCCCGGTCCGTCGTCCGGGCCGCCCGGAGGACGTCGCGCACACCATCTCGTTCCTGGTCAGCGAGGGCGCGTCCTTCGTCTCCGGCCAGGTCATCTACGTCGCGGGCGGCCCGAAGGACTGACCGGGGCCGGGGCGCCCGCGTCGGGAGCCGGCGTCAGGCGTCGGCGGCGGTGCGGGTGCGCCACAGCCAGAGCAGCCCCAGCACGGGCAGCACCAGCGGGATGTAGCCGTACCCGCTGCCGAAGCCGGACCAGACCGTCTCGTCGGGGAACAGTTCGGGGTCGACCAGGCTGAGCACGCCGACCCCGACCACCCCGACCAGCTCCACCGAGCAGCAGGCCAGCGCGACCCGCCGGCCGGCGTGCCCGGCCCGGGCCAGCCCGACCGCCGCCACGATGTAGATCAGCGCGGCCACGGCCGAGAGCAGGTACGCCACCGGCGCCTCGTCGAACTTCGTGGCGATCTGGAGCCCGGCCCGGGAGGTGGCGGCGATGGCGAACAGGAGGTAGACGGCGATCAGCAACCGTCCCGGCCCCGCGTTGGTGGCGCGCCGCGCCGTCCGGGTGTCAGCCACCGACGACCTCCCAGGTCTGTTGCAGCCGGACCACGACCACCGGCAGGACCAGGCAGACCGCGCAGACGATCGCCGACCCCCACCGGGTAGGTTCCATCCGGGCCAGCACCCAGGCCAGCGGGGGCAGGCAGACCAGCGTCACCAGGTAGCCGAAGAACGCGCCCGGCTCGCCCGCCCGCTCACCCCCGACGACGGCGACCAGGGCCAGCACGGTCAGCGCGAGCAGCGCCACCTCCAGCAGGCCCAGCCCGACCGACTGCACCAGGTCCGGCGGCCGGTGCCGGACCGCCGCCACCAGGGCCCACAGCGCGAGTACGAGCGACAGCCCGATCGTCACGGTGGCGAGCACCCCGTCCACCGGCGACCCGGCCGACGCCGCGCCGGTCATCGCCGCCATCCGATCGGTGTCTCGGTCACCGGCACAGCCTACTAACCGGCGTAGTAATCACCGTCGTCCCGGTCCCGGGTCGGCGGCCCGGGACTCCGGGCGGCGGCCCGCCGGTGCGGGTAGGTGGCCCTCGGCTGCGGAAACAGGGGTGGGTGACTAGCGTGGATCACGGCCGCGACGGGCGTGGCCGACGACGAGACCGGGGGTACCCCGTGCTGCGGTTCGGCCTGTTCGGCACCGGTCACTGGGCGGCGCGCACGCACGCCGCCGGGCTGGACGCCCATCCCCGCGCCGAACTGGTGGGGGTCTGGGGACGCGACCCCGAACGGGCCGCCGCGCTGGCCACCCGGCACGGCGTCCCGGCCTTCGACGACGTCGACGCGCTGCTCGACGTCTGCGACGCGGTGGCCGTGGCGCTGCCCCCGGACGTGCAGGCCGGGATCGCCGTCCGGGCCGCCACCGCCGGCCGGCACCTGCTGCTGGACAAGCCCCTCGCGCTGAGCCTCGACGAGGCCGACCGGGTGGTCGCCGCCACGCGGTCCGCCGGGGTGGCCTCGGTGGTCTTCTTCACCCAGCGCTTCCACCCCGACGTCGACGGCTTCCTCACCGCCACCGCCGCGGCCGGCGGCTGGCAGCACGCCCGCGCCACCCAGTTCGCCTCGATCTACGCCCCCGGCAGCCCGTACGGCGGCTCCCGGTGGCGGCGGGAGCAGGGCGCGCTGTGGGACATCGGTCCGCACGCGCTGTCGATCGTGCTGCCGGTGCTCGGCCGGGTCACCCGGGTCGCCGCGATGGACGGCCCCGGCGGGCTGGTGCACCTGCTGCTCACCCACGACGGAGGTGCGACAAGTGCGCTGTCGCTGACCCTGGACGCGCCGCCGACGGCGTTGACCCGGGACTTCGTCTTCTACGGGGACAACGGCGTCGAGGCCGTACCGCCGGGCGACGGCAACGCGCTGACCGCGTTCGGTACGGCCGTCGACCAACTGCTGGGGCAGGTCGACTCGGGTGACCGGGACCACCGGTGTGACGTCCGGTTCGGCCGGGAGGTGGTGGCGGTCCTGGCGGCTGCGGAGACCGCCCGCGCCGAGGCCCGCACCGTCGATCTCCGACCCTGACCCCTGCCCCTTGCCGCCCCGGTCAGGCCGGTCGGTGGTCAGGTGGGGTATCGGCCCGGGTCGGTGACCGGAGAGTCGTCGGTGGCGGGGCGGGGCGTGGCGCGGCGGGGCGGGGCGTGGCGTTGGCCGGCGGGTCGGTGGCCGGTTCGACGTGCTGCCCCGGACGTCATTCCTGAGAGTCATGAATATGCCCCCGTGTCATGACGGTGGGCGGGCAAGAGTTGTCCTGTCGAGGTGACCGTGGGTCACTGGTTGCCGACATCGGTGATCGCCCGCCGACGGAACGGCTGGTCCCGACCCGCTCACCCCTCCAGATGTGCGGGCCACCCGGGGCGCCGCGGGGGCTGGCCGGATCGGCGGGGGTCGTGGTGGAACGCCGGAAAAACGCGTTGCGCACCGTGGGGTGTGCGCTAGCGTGGCCGCCATGTGTATGCATGCCCTGATCACCGTGGCCGTCACGTCGGCCGCGCGGGGCCCCCTCCTGGTGGCCCGTCCGCGAGTCCGGCGTCCGGCCCTGGCCGGCCGGGACGCCCACCGCGCCTGACCCGAAGCACCATCCCGGCCTGACCGCCACCGTGGTCTGACCGTCACCGGGGCCTGACCGCCGGCCCCCGGCTGCGCTCTCTTCGCGTCGCGTCCCCGCCGATCTCTCCAGGGCCGTCCGAGTCCCGATCCACTCGGACCGGCCCGGCATCGTGCTGCGCCTGTCCGTACCGTCGCCGAGCGGCGACAGACAGGACGAGCCCCGTGGCGCCCCGCCCCGACCGCACCACCGCACGCGACCGGTCCCGTCGCGTACTGTCGCAGAACTTCCTCGCCGACCCGGCCGCCGTGAGCCGGATGGTCCGGGCGGCCCGTACCGGCCCGGACGACCTGCTGTTGGAGGTGGGTGCCGGCCGTGGCCAGCTCACCCGGCCACTGGCGCAACGGTGCGGCCGGCTGATCGCCTACGAGGTCGACCCGACCGTCATCCCCGCCCTGGCGGCGGTGTGCGCGACGCTGCCGCACGTGCGGTACCGGCAGGCCGACTTCCTGACCGCCGCGCCCCCCGACGAACCGTTCGACGTCGTCGGCAACGTTCCCTGGTCGCTGACCGCGGCGGTGGTCCGCTGGTGCCTCGCCGCGCCCCGGTTGCGCGCGGCGACCCTGCTCACCCAGTGGGAGTACGCCCGCAAGCGGACCGGTGACCTCGGCCGGTGGAGCCGGCTGACCGTGCTGACCTGGCCGGAGTACCACTGGCGGCTGTCCGGCCGGGTGGCCCGCACCGCGTTCCGCCCGGTGCCCGCCGTCGACGGGGGCATCCTGCGGATCGAACGCCGGCCGGCGGCGCTGCTGGACCCGGCCGGGCTGCCCGCGTACCGGAAGATGGTGGAGCTGGGGTTCGGCGGAGCGGGCGGGTCGCTCGCGGCCTCGCTACGCACGGCCCATCCGGGCCGGCGGGTCGACGGCGCGCTGCGGGCGGCGCGACTGGACCCGGCGACCCCGGTCGGCCTGGTCTGGCCGGAGCAGTGGCTGGTGCTGTTCCGGTTGCTGCACGCTCCCACGGGTCGCGCCGGTGGCCGGCGGTGACCGGTAGGCGCGGGTCAGGTGGGGGCGGCTCAGGCCAGGGTGCCGAGGGCCTCGTGCAGCTCGGCCGGGTCGTCGAACTGCCCGGCGGGCAGCGCCCGCAGCATCTGGAGCAGTTCGGTGCCGGCACCGTTCTCCTGACCCCAGCGGACCAGGTCCTCGCGGGAGACCGGGTAGTCGAGCCCGGCCAGGTACTCCTGCAACTGCATCCCGGTGACGGTCATGCCGCCGGCTACCCGTTCCACCCGCCCCCACACCGCCCACCGCGCACCGGACGGCGGTTTGTCGGCCGACCCTGCCGGGTAGCCCCGCCCATGCTGGTACAGCGGCTCGGTACGCCGAGCGACTTCGACCCGCTGCTGGAGCGCGCCCGGGACGCCCGGGTGGTGATGATCGGCGAGGCGACGCACGGCAGTCACGACTACTACCGGTTGCGTGAGCAGCTCACCCGACGGCTCATCGCCGAGCAGGGGTTCGACTTCGTGGCGGTGGAGGGCGACTGGCCGGACTGCGACCGGGTGCACCGTTCGGTGGTGGGCGCGCCCGGTGGCGCGCAGGACCCGCGTACCGCGCTGGGCCGGTTCACCCGTTGGCCCACCTGGATGTGGGCCAACGCCGAGGTGGACCGGTTCTGCCGCTGGCTGCGGGCCTGGAACCTGGAGCGCCCGGAGCGGGAGCGGGCCGGTTTCCACGGGCTCGACGTCTACAGCCTGTGGGAGTCCATGCAGGCCATCTTCGACTACCTCGGCGAGGAGGACCCGAAGTCGATGGAGGCGGCGCAGGACGCGTACCGGTGCTTCGAGCCGTACGGCCGGCGGGTCGAGGAGTACGGCGCGGCCAGCCGGTTCGTTTCGGCCCGCTGCGAGGAGGAGGTGATCCGGCTGTTGGCGCGTACCCGGGCACACGTGGTCTCGGACGGCCCGGACGCGTTCGCGGCCTGGCAGAACGCGGAGGTGGTGGCCGGCGCGGAGCGGTACTACCGGGCGATGGTGCACGGCGGGCCGGACTCCTGGAACGTGCGCGACATCCACATGGCCGACACCCTGGACCGGCTGCTCACCCGCTACGGCCCGGGATCACGGGGGATCGTCTGGGCGCACAACACGCACATCGGGGACGCCCGCGCCACCGACATGGCCGGCGACGGGATGGTCAACATCGGCCAGCTCGCCCGGGAACGCCTCGGCCGGGACGCGGTGACGCTGATCGGCTTCGGCGGCTACCGGGGCACCGTGGTCGCCGCCCCGCACTGGGGTTCACCGGCCGAGGTGATGGCGGTGCCGCCGGCCCGGGAGGGCTCGGTGGAGTGGCGGCTGCACGAGGTGCTGCCGGAGCGGGCGGTGCTCGTCTTCGGCGGCCCCGACCAGCCCGACTGGGTCACCGGCACCGTCGAGCACCGGGCCATCGGGGTGGTCTACGACCCGACCTTCGAACGCTGGGGCAACTACGTGCCGAGCCGGCTGGCCGACCGCTACGACGCCCTCGTCTGGTGCGACGAGTCCACCGCCCTGCACCCGCTCCCCACCCACACCACCACAGGCGAACTGGAAACCTACCCCGCCGGCGTATAACCCCGTCCCCCCGCGACTCCTCCGTGGATCATGGAGTTGTGGTGCCCGGTCCGGGGGTTTTCCTCCCGTTCCGTCCGGCACCACAACTCCATGATCGGCAGGGTCAGGCGTTGACCGGGTGTTTGTCGAGGTGGGCGCGGAGGCCTTCGCCCTCGATGTCGACGTTGGGCAGGGCCCGGTCGAGCCAGCGGGGGAGCCACCACGCCCTGGCGTTCAGCAGGGACATCACGGCGGGGACGATGGTCATCCGGACCACGAAGGCGTCGATGGCGACACCGACGGCGAGCGCGAAGCCCATCGACTTGATCACCGGGTCGTCGAGGAAGACGAAGCCGCCGAAGACCGACATCATGATCAGCGCGGCGGCGGTGACCACCCGTGCCCCGTGCCCCATCCCGTTGATGGTGGCCTGCCGGGCCGTGTCGCCGTGCACGAAGTCCTCCCGCATCCGGGAGACCAGGAAGACCTCGTAGTCCATGGCCAGGCCGAACAGGATGCCGATCAGCAGGATCGGCAGGAAGCTGATCAGCGGGGCCGGGCTGTCCAGGCCGACCAGGCTGGCGAGGTGACCCTGCTGGAACACCGCGACGGTGATGCCGAAGGTGGCGGCCACCGTGAGCAGGAAGCCCAGCGCGGCCTTCACCGGCACCAGGATCGACCGGAAGACCAGCATCAGCAGCAGGATCGACAGCCCCACCACGAGCAGCAGGTAGACCGGCATCGCGTCGGACAGCTTCTCGGACACGTCGATGCCGATCGCGGTGACGCCGGTCAGCAGCACCTCGGCGTTGCCGATCGAGCCCACCCGGTCCCGGATGTCGTGCACCAGCGTCTCGGTGGCCGCGTCGGTCGGCCCGCTCTTCGGGATCACCCCGATCAGCGCCGTCCGGCCGGAGGGGTCGAGCTGCGGCGGGGCCACCGCCAACACCCCGTCCGTACGCTGGACCAGCGCGGCGACCTGCGGCACGGCGGTGGCGGTGTCCTGCGGGGAGTCCGAGGTGACCACCACGGCGAGCCGGCCGGTGAAGCCCGGACCGAAGCCCTCCCGGATCAGGTCGGCGCTGGTGCGGGCCGGGCTGCCCACCGGGGCGGTGCTGGCGTCCGGCAGCGCGATCCGCATGTCCTGCGCCGGCAGGGCGAGCAGCCCGAGACCGAGCAGGCCGACCAGGATCACCGGGATGCGCAGCCGGGTCACCCACTGCGCCCAGCGGAACCCGAAGCCGGAGCGGTCCTCGGCGGCCGGCACGGCGTCCACGGCGTCGGTGGCCTCGGCCACCGGGGTGACGTTGCGCAGTTTGCGGGGCAGCACCCGGCGGCCGGCGAACCCGAGCAGCGCGGGGGCGAGGGTGATCGCCACCAGCACCGCCACGCTGACCGTGCCAGCGGCGGCCAGACCCATCACGGTGAGGAACGGGATGCCGACCACGGCGAGGCCGGCGAGCGCGATGACCACGGTGGCGCCGGCGAAGAGCACGGCGGAACCGGCGGTGCCGACGGCCCGGCCGACCGCCTCCTCCGGGGTGAGCCCTTCGAGCAGGTGCTGCCGGTGCCGCGAGGTGATGAACAGCGAGTAGTCGATGCCGACCGCCAGGCCGAGCATCAGGGCCAGGATCGGCGCGGTGCTGGTCAGCTCGACCACGCTGCTCAACGCGAACAGGCCGGCCATGCCGACCCCGACGCCGATCAGCGCGTTCAGCATGGTCATCCCGGCCGCGACCAGCGAGCCGAACGTGATGATCAGGACGATCGCGGCGACGAGCACGCCGAGCGCCTCGGTCGAACCGACCTCCGGTTCCGCGTTGAGCACCTCACCGCCGGGGGCGATCTGCCACCCCTGGGCCTCGGCCTGCGCGCCGACCTTCTCGTACGCCGCCCGCTGGTCGTCGGTGACGTCGTCCGCGCCGGTGGCGAACTGCACCTGGATCAGCGCGTAGCGGCCGTTGGGGGTGATCGCCTGGGACTGGTACGGGTCGACCGCGCCGATGACGCCGGGCAGGGTGGCCGCCTCCTGGACGACCCCCTTCACCACGGCCTGACCGTCGGGGGTGGTCAACTGGCCGTCGGCGGGTGCCTTCACCGCGATGGTGCCGGTGGCGCCGCTGGCTGCCGGGAACCGCTCGGCGAGCAGGTCCAACGCCTGCTGCGACTCGGTGCCGGGCATGGTGAAGTTGCTGGCCGTCGGGCCCTTCAGGGTGGCGGCGGCGATGCCGAGGCCGACGAGTACGACGAGCCAGACGGCGACGACGAGTCGCCGGCGGCGCAACGATGCCCGGCCTAGCCGGTACAGCAGGGTCGCCATCAGATCCTTGTCCTCAATCCTGGTGTTGGTGGTCGAGAGGTGGCCGTGGTGGCGGCGGTGCGGGGGTGACGAGCACCCGCTGGGCGACGGCCAGCAGGGCGGGACGCAGTTCCTCGTCGGAGATGTCGGCGAACGCGCCGCACCCCTCGGCGATGCCGGCGAGCAGCACCAGCGCGGCGACCCGCGCGTCCTGCCCACCGTCGGGGCCGGTCATCGCCTCGATCAGCCGCTCGGAGATCCGCTGGATGTGGGCGAAGGCCGGTTGGGCGAGCAGTTCCGGGAACTCCCCGCGCAGCAGCGCGATCTCACCTCGGAACCGCACCGCGAGGTCGACGAAACCCTCCGCCGCCACGCGTTGCGCCGCCGCGCCGGTCAGCGCCGAGATCCGCTCGTCCAGCTCGCAGAGAACCGCGATCGGTCCTGCCATCAGCTCGGCGAGCAGGGCCTCCTTGCTGGCGAAGTGGTAGAGCACCGCCGCCTTGGAACAGCCCACCTCGCGGGCGATGTCCTGCAACGAGGTGCCCTTGTAGCCGGTGACCGCGAACCGCCGGGCCGCTGCGGCGAGGATCTCGCCGTGCGTGCGGGGGGTGCGCCGGATCATGCGTTCCAGCATGCCTGACCGATCGGTCAGACACTGACCGATCGGTCAGAGCAAGTCGGTGGCGTTCGCCACAGCGCGGCGTCGCTCACCCCCGGCCGTGCTCCCGGTCGTACGCCGCCCGCGCCTCGCTGATCGCCGTCCGGTGCCGGTCCGCCCAGGCGGTCAGCGCCCGCAACGGCTCGTACAGCTCCAACGCCATCGGGGTGGCCCGGTACTCGACCCTCGGCGGCACGCCCGGATGCACCAGGCGGTGCAACAGGCCGTCCCGTTCCAGGTTGCGCAGGGTCAACGTGAGCATCCGGCGGCTGATCCCCTCGACCTGCCGGGTCAGCTCCGAGAAGCGGACCGGGCCGGGGGAGGCGGCCAGCAGGATGCCGATCGCCCACTTACCGCCCACCCGGTCCAGCGCCTCCCGCAGGGTGCAGTCGCCGTCCCGCCCGCCACCGGCACACCCGTCGCCGTCCTGGTCCCCGCCGTGCTGTCGGCCGTCGTGTTGTCGCACGGTGTGCTGGTTTGCGCCGTCGTGCTCCCCGGCGGCGGGGCCGTCCGCTCCGGTGGCGGCGCGGTCAGCGCCGTCCTGCTGCCCGCCGGTGCGGCCGTCGCTGTGTTCCCGGGACACGAGGGGTCTCCTTCCGCCGGTGTCATGGTCACAGACGGACACCCCGACGCCGGGACCGGCCGTCGACCGTGTCGGGGTTGCGCCGGGCCGGCACGGCCGGGAGGGTGGGCGGATGGGTGGGGCGGAGGAGACGCGGGACGGGGTGGGCCTGACCAACCTGGGCCAGCCGCTGCTCGCCGGCAGTGACCTGACCAAGCGGGACCTGGTCGACTACCTCGACGCCGTACACGAGCACATCCTGCCCGGCCTGCGCGACCGGCCGCTGTCGGTGGTCCGGCTGCTGCGCGGGCAGGAGCCGTTCATGCAGAAGAACCTGCCCAAATACACCCCCGACTGGGTACGCCGCACCGCGATCTGGGCCGAGACCTCGCACCGCCAGGTGTCCTACGCGCTCTGCGACGACCGGCGCACCCTGCTCTGGTTCGCCAACCAGCGGGCGATCGAATACCACCCGGCGCTGGTCACCGCGACCCGCCCCGAGCAGCCCACCCACCTCGTGCTCGACCTCGACCCGCCCGAGGGGGACGCCTTCCCGGCGGTGGCCCGGGTCGCCGGGGCGGTCCGCCGGGCGCTGGCCGACGTCGGGCTGGCCGGCGCGGTGAAGACCAGCGGGGCCAAGGGGCTGCACGTCTTCGTACCGGTGCACCCGGACACCACCGCCGAGGAGGTGGCCGCCGCGACCCGGGCGCTGGCCGTACACACCGAGCGTCTCGACCCGCAGGTGGCGACCACCGCCTTCATCCGCGAGGACCGGGGGGGCCGGGTCTTCGTCGACCCCACCCGGGCCGGCGGGGCGACGGTGGTCGCCGCGTACAGCCCCCGGATGCGCCCCGGGCTGCCGGTCTCCTTCCCGGTGGCCTGGGACGACCTCGACCGGGTCACCCCGGCCGACTTCACCGTGCGGACCGTCCCGGCGATGCTCGGCGACCGGGACCCGTGGGCCGGGGCGATGCCCGCGCCGCAGCGCCTCCCCGCCGACCTGGTGGCCGAGGGGCGGACCATCCCGGTGCCCCGGGTGCAGGCGATGCACGAGGGGAAACGCCGCGCCAGGGCCCGCCGCGAAACCCCCTGACCCGCCGCCTGCCCGGGATGGGCGGTGGCCGGCCGGGCGTCTGCCCGGCATCGACTCCCGGGGACGCCTGTCCCGCCCGGCGGCGACCGGGTCACCGTGGGTGCCCGCCCAGTCCGGCGGTGATCGACTCTCGTGGGCCGGTGTAGCGGCATCGTCGAGCCGTGACAGCGCCACGGGGGCGACATTGGGTCGATCACCGCAGTGGCACGGACACCCGCCACGGGCGGTGACGGCCGGACACGGCCGGACACACGACGAAGGCCGCTGATCGGGTTTCCCCTGGTCAGCGGCCTTCTCGTGCTGGTCGTCCGTGGTGCCCCCGGCAGGATTCGAACCTGCGCCCCCGCCTCCGGAGGGCGGTGCTCTATCCCCTGAGCTACGGGGGCTCAGCGACCTGAGAAGAGTAGCAAACCCCTCCGGGATCACCGAATCGCCACCCGGCACCCCTCGGCGCATCACGCTGACCTGCGTGATCATGAGGGCGGGCCGGTGTCGACCGCGACGGCCGTCGGCGGCGGAGCGTCACCGGCGGCCGGGCCGGGCGGATCGGCCACCGGCCGGGCGGACCGCCACCGCCACCAGTCGGGCGGACCGCCACCGCCACCAGTCGGGCGGACCGCCACCGCCACCAGTCGGGCGGACCGAGGCCGGTGGCGGTGGCCGATGTTCGGGGTGGTCAGGCGGCGGCCAGGGTGCGTCCGCAGCTCGGCAGCGGGTGCAGGACGATGCGCCGGGGCAGCCGGCGGGGCCACTCGTTGCGGGGCCAGGAGCCGTCCACGATCAGGTGCACCGGGTGCTGGTCGGCGCCGCTGAGCCGGAGCACGAAGTCGCGGGGCAGCGGCGGGTCCACGCTCGGTGTGGTGACCATGAACCGGACCCGGCCCCGGGAGGACACCGCCGAGATCACCTCGGCGGCGGGCATGGTGCCGCGCAGGCGTACCCGGCCGATCCAGTAGACCTCCGCGTCGTGTTCCTGGGCGGCCCGGGTGATGGCCGGGTACTCGCCGCGTACCCAGCGTTCGACCGCGCCGACGCAGAGCCCGCAGGCCCGCTCGCGCGGTTCCCGGGGACCCAGCCCCCAGGCCCGCAGGTACGCCCCGACGGTGCCGGTGTCCATGGTGAGGTCGAAGCGGCGCTGGATCAGCGCGGCGAGGCTCTGGCGTGTCCAGAGTTCCTCGTCCAGCCCGAACGTGTCGGGGTGGACGCCACGCAGTACGTCGATCAGTTCGAGTTCCTGTTGCCGGCTGAGCGCTCCCGACTCGCCCTGCCGGTGTCCGCGACGGGCGGCTGCCACCGCTCCGTCACCGCCGATGGTGTGGCGTCGGCACCAGCTGGTGACCGAGCGCCGCGCGTCTCTGAGTGCAACCCCCACGTCCTACGCAACGAGTACTAATCGCAACTGGTCACGATATGTAGGTAGAAACCTCTCGTAGAGCGTCAAAGGTGCGCAGCTCGCCAAAGATGCAAATCACCCATAACCCGTCATTGGGTCGGTGAACGCGGGGAGGCCCGCGTCCGCCGGAGCGGTACGCGGGCCTCCCGGGAGGTCGGGCGGGTCAGCCGCCCAGGCGCTTCAACGCGTTCTGCAGGTTGGTCAGGTCGGTCTGCTGGGTGTTCTTCATGGTCTGGGCGACCTTGCGGACGTCGTCGTCGCTGCCGGCGTCGAGAATGCCCTGGATCATGTGGATGCCGCCGAGGTGATGCTTGATCATCATCTGGAGGAAGAGGACGTCCAGCTCGCGCCCCTGGGCGACCCGCAGCTTGGCCATCTCCTCCGGCGTCGCCATACCCGGCATCAGGCCGTTCTCGACCGTGGCCCCGTCGGGCATCCAGGCCATCCGGGGCTCGCTGCCGGTCGGGTCGAGCCCCCACGACCGCAGCCAGGTCTGCATGGTGCCGATCTCGCCCTGCTGGCCGGTGGCGATGTCACCGCCGATCTGCCGCACCTCGGGGTCGGTGCTCCGGTCGAAGGCGATCAGCCCCATCTCGACCGCCTGGGCGTGGTGGGTGCTCATGTCCCGGGCGAAGCCGGCCTCCGCCGAGCTGTCCCCCGGCCGGGTCAGCGTCGGGGTGAGCAGTCCGCCGGCGTACCCGAGCAGGAGGCCGACCACGACGGCGGCGGCCAGCGCGAGCACGCCGTAACGGCCGGCGGGCCGCCGGTCACCTGCGGAGGTGACCGGGGGCTCGACGGGCGGCGTGTCGGTCGTCGCGGGAGCGGTCATCGCCACGTCCTCACTGGGTGGGCTGCTGCTGTTGCTGCGGGAGGTTGTCGCGCGGGGCGGTGCCGGTGGCCGTGATGCCCTGACCGCAGTTGGCGTTCGGGCCCTCGACCGAGGCGTTCACCCGCAGGGTCTTGATGAACTCGTCGATCCGGCTGTCGTCGGCGTTGTCGACCTTGAGCTGGTAGCCCCACGCCTGGAGCGAGATCGGCTTGTCCAGCCCCTCGAACGGGCTGAGCATGGCCTTCTCGACGCCCTGCACCTTGCCGCGGAGCTTGCTGACCTGGTCGGCCGGCAGGTCGGGGCGGTAGGTGATCCACACCGTGCCGTGCTCCAGGCTGTGCACCGCGTGCTCGTTGGCGATCGGGGCGTCGTAGACGTCACCCATGCAGTTCTGCCAGGCCGGGTTGTGCGGGCCGGCCACCGGCGGGAGCACGTCGTACTTGATCGCGCCCTGCTGGTGCTGGCCACCCTGGACGAGCTTGGGGTCCTTGTCCCGGAAGTCGACGATGCCGTCGATGTCGGCGGCCCGCTGCTCCCACGACTTGGAACCCTGGAAGGCCGCGTACGCGCCGTAGCCGATGATCGAGACGGCGAGCACGCCCACGGCGACGAACAGGGCGATCGGGCCCCAGGACCGGCCCTGGCTCACCTTCACCGGCGTGATCGGCTTGCGGGGGCCCTTACCGCCCGAGGTCTGCCGGGGCGCGCCCGCGGACTTGCCGCCCCCGGGCTTGGCGTCGGCCGCGGGCCGGCCGGCCGCCGGCTTCTTACCGGTGCTGACCACGGTCGGACGGCGCTGCGGGCCGCCCGGGGTGCTGATGCTCATCGTGCCTCGTCAGGTCGGTCGGTCAGGGGATCTGGCGGGCCGGGTGACGCTCAGGGTCGCCGCCGAGTGCCCGAGTCTACCCCCGATAACATGGTTCGGTGACTCCCGCAGAACTGGCCGAGGTCGTCCTCTCCGCAGCCCACGCCGTTTTCACCGAGCGTGGGCTCGACCCCGCCGCGCTCCCGGCGCACACGGCGGTGGAGCGACCGCGCAATCCCGACCACGGCGACTACGCCTCGACGCTGGCGCTGCAGCTCAGCAAGAAGGTGGGCGTCCCGCCCCGGGAGTTGGCCGCCGCGCTGGCCGACCAGCTCGGCCGGGCGGCCGGGATCAAGTCGGTGGAGATCGCCGGCCCCGGGTTCCTCAACATCCGGCTCGACGCCGCCGCCGCCGGCCAGCTCGCCCGGGTGATCGTCGAGGCCGGCGAGGAGTACGGCCGCAGCGACCGGCTCGCCGGCCAGCGGATCAACCTGGAGTTCGTCTCGGCGAACCCGACCGGCCCGGTGCACATCGGCGGGGTCCGCTGGGCGGCGGTCGGCGACGCGCTCAGCCGGCTGCTGCGGGCCACCGGCGCCGACGTCGGCACCGAGTACTACTTCAACGACGCCGGGTCGCAGATCGACCGGTTCGCCCGGTCGCTGCTGTGCGCCGCGAAGGGCGAGCCGGCCCCCGAGGACGGCTACGGCGGGGCGTACATCGCCGAGATCGCCGAGCAGGTCAGGGCGGTCCGGCCGGACGTGCTCGACCTGCCCGACGGCGAGGCCCAGGAGGTGTTCCGGGTCGAGGGCGTCACGCTGATGTTCGCCGAGATCAGGTCCTCGCTGCGCGGCTTCGGGGTGGAGTTCGACACCTACTTCAACGAGAAGGACCTGCACGACCGGGGTGAGCTGGACCTCGCCCTGGACCGGCTGCGCGCGCAGGGCCACCTGTACGAGGCCGACGGGGCGACCTGGCTGCGCACCACCGACTTCGGCGACGACAAGGACCGGGTGCTGCGCAAGTCCAACGGCGAGTGGACGTACTTCGCCGCCGACTGCGCCTACTACCTGGACAAGCGGGAACGCGGCTTCGAGCGGGTCGTGATCATGCTGGGCGCCGACCACCACGGCTATATCGGGCGGATGAAGGCGATGTCCGCCTGCTTCGGCGACGACCCGGCGGTCAACCTGGAGATCCTCATCGGCCAGCTGGTCAATCTGGTCCGCGACGGCGTGCCGCTGCGGATGAGCAAGCGCGCCGGCACCGTGGTCACCCTGGAGGACCTGGTCGACGCGATCGGGGTGGACGCCTCCCGCTACGCGCTGGCCCGCTACTCCAGCGACTCGCCCATCGACATCGACGTCGAGCTGTGGACCCGGGCCACCCGGGACAACCCGGTCTACTACGTGCAGTACGTCGCCGCCCGGACGGCGAGCGTCGGCCGTAACGCCGCCGAGGTCGGCCTGAGCCGGGGCGACGGGGCCGGGTTCCGTCCCGAGCTGCTCGACCACGACAAGGAGAACGAGCTGCTCAAGGCGCTCGCCGAGTTCCCCGCCGTGGTCGCCGCCGCCGCCGAGCTGCGCGAGCCGCACCGGGTGGCCCGCTACCTGGAGGACCTCGCCGGGGCGTACCACCGGTTCTACGACAACTGCCGGATCCTGCCGCGCGGTGACGAGGAGGTCACCGACCTGCACCGGGCCCGGCTCTGGCTCAACGACGCCACCCGTACGGTGATCGCCAACGGCCTGCGCCTGCTCGGCGTCTCCGCCCCGGAGAGGATGTAGCCCTGATGCGTGCCCACGAAGCCGGTGCCCTGCACGGCGACATCGGCCACCGGGGGCCGGCCTGGCTGCGTCCGCCGGCCGACGTCAACGCCCTGGTGCCGCAGCTCTGGCCGCGCCAGGTCGAGCGCGGCGCTGACGGCGCGCTGACCGTCGCGGGTCTCGACGTCCGCGAGCTGGCCGCCGGGTACGGCACCCCGGCGTACGTCCTCGACGAGGACGACCTGCGCTCGCGCGCCCGGGACTTCCGGGACGCCTTCCCCGACGTGGACGTCTACTACGCCGGCAAGGCGTTCCTCTGCCGGGCGGTGGTCCGGATGATCGCCGAGGAGGGCCTGCACCTGGACGTCTGCTCCGGCGGCGAGCTGGCCACCGCGCTGTCGGCCGGGATGCCGCCGGAGCGGATCGGCTTCCACGGCAACAACAAGTCCGTCGCCGAGCTGACCCGGGCGCTGGACGCCGGGGTGGGGCGGATCATCCTCGACTCGTTCACCGAGATCGACCGGCTCACCGCGCTGGCCCGGGAACGCGGGGTGCGTCCCGGCGTGCTGATCCGGGTCACCGTCGGGGTGGAGGCGCACACCCACGAGTTCATCGCCACCGCCCACGAGGACCAGAAGTTCGGTTTCTCGCTGGCCGGCGGGGCCGCCGCCGCGGCGGCCTTCACGGTCATCGACGAGGGCGTGCTGGACCTGCGCGGGCTGCACTCGCACATCGGTTCGCAGATCTTCGACACCAGCGGCTTCGAGGTCTCCGCCCGCCGGGTGCTGGCCCTGCAGGCGCAGATCCGCGACGCCCGGGGGGTGGAGCTGCCCGAGCTGGACCTGGGCGGCGGCTTCGGCATCGCGTACACCACGCAGGACGACCCGTCGACCCCGGCGGAGCTGGCCAAGCGGCTCCGCAAGATCGTCGACTCGGAGTGCGCGGCGGAGAACCTGGCCGTCCCGCACCTGTCGATCGAGCCGGGCCGGGCCATCGTCGGCCCCGCCGTGTTCACCCTCTACGAGGTCGGCACCGTCAAGGACGTCGACGGGCTGCGCACGTACGTCAGCGTGGACGGCGGGATGAGCGACAACATCCGGACCGCCCTGTACGACGCGTCGTACTCGGCGACCCTCGCCGGCCGGGCGTCGACGGCCGAGCCACTGCTGGCCCGCGTGGTGGGAAAGCACTGTGAGTCCGGGGACATCGTGGTGAAGGATGAATTCCTGCCCGCCGACGTGCGGCCCGGAGATCTTGTTGCGGTCCCCGGCACGGGGGCGTACTGCCGGAGCATGGCCAGCAACTACAACCATGTGCCCCGCCCCCCGGTGGTAGCGGTGCGTGACGGCCGAGCCCGGCTGATCGTACGGCGGGAGACCGAAGAAGACCTGCTCGCTTTGGATGTGGGATGACGTCACCTGTGCGCTTGGCCCTGCTCGGCTGCGGAACGGTCGGTAGCGAGGTGGTCCGGCTGCTGCACGAGCAGGCCGCCGACCTGGCCGCCCGGATCGGCGCTCCGCTGGAGATCGCCGGTATCGCCGTGCGCCGGCTCGGCCGGGATCGGGGTGACCTCCCCGTCGACCCGGCGCTGTTCACCACCGACCCGCTCGGCCTGATCAAACGCGACGACGTGGACGTCGTCGTCGAGGTGGTCGGTGGCATCGAGCCGGCGCGGAGCTGGCTGGTGGAGGCGCTGCGCGCCGGCAAGAGCGTGGTCACCGCCAACAAGGCGCTGCTCGCCGAGGACGGCGCGTCACTGCACGACGCGGCGGCCGAGGGCGGGGCCGACCTCTACTACGAGGCGTCCGTCGCCGGGGCGATCCCGCTGCTACGCCCGCTGCGCGAGTCGCTGCACGGCGACCGGATCAACCGGGTCACCGGCATCGTCAACGGCACCACCAACTTCATCCTCTCCGCGATGGACGCCACCGGCGCCGGCTTCGCCGAGGCGCTGGACGAGGCGACCGAGCTGGGGTATGCCGAGGCCGACCCGACCGCCGACGTGGAGGGCTTCGACGCCGCCGCGAAGGCCGCCATCCTGGCCTCGCTGGCCTTCCACACCCGGGTCACCGCCGCCGACGTGCACCGCGAGGGCATCACCGAGGTCACCGTCGCCGACATGGCCAGCGCCAAGGCGATGGGCTGCACCATCAAGCTGCTCTGCATCGCCGCCCGGGGCACCGACGCCGCCGGTCGGGAGACGGTCAGCGTCCGGGTGCACCCCGCGATGATCCCGCTGACCCACCCGCTGGCCAGCGTCGGCGACGCGTTCAACGCGGTCTTCGTCGAGGCCGAGGCGGCCGGGCAGCTGATGTTCTACGGTCGGGGGGCCGGTGGCGCGCCGACGGCCAGCGCGGTCCTCGGCGACGTGGTCGCGGTGTCCCGTAACCGGCTCGCCGGTGCCCACGCGGCCAGCGAGTCCGCCTACGCCGACCTGGCGGTCCGGCCGATGGGCGAGGCGTTGACCCGCTACCACATCAGCCTCGACGTGGTCGACCGGCCGGGGGTGCTCCAGGCGGTGGCCGGGGTGTTCGCCAGGCACGACGTGTCCATCGCCACCGTCCGGCAGGGGCCGGCCGGCGGCGGTCCGGCCGGCCGTGGCGAGGACGCCGACCTGGTCATCGTCACCCACGTCGCCCCGGACGCCGCGCTCGCCGCGACGGTGGGGGAGCTGCGCGGGCTGGACATCGTCCGGTCGGTGGCGAGCGTGCTGCGGGTCGAGGGCGGGGCATGACCCGGCGTCTCGCCTGATGGTTATCGACGGGTGTGCCGGGGCCCGGTCGACGAGGCTGGTCCAGGCTGGCAGGGGCCCCGGCACGGCCGGGGCGGCAGAGGCGAGGAGAGCGACATGTGGCGGGGCCTGATCGAGACGTACCGGGACCGGCTGCCGGTCACCGACGCCACGCCCGTGGTCACCCTGCACGAGGGGAACACCCCGCTGCTGCCCGCGCCGGCGCTCTCGGCCCGGCTCGGCGCGGACGTCTACCTCAAGGTCGAGGGGGCCAACCCGACCGGCTCGTTCAAGGACCGCGGGATGACCGTCGCCGTCTCCAAGGCCGTCGAGGCCGGCGACAAGGCGATCATCTGCGCCTCCACCGGCAACACCAGCGCCTCCGCCGCCGCGTACGCGGCCCGCGCCGGGATCACCTGCGCGGTGCTGGTGCCGCAGGGCAAGATCGCGCTGGGCAAGCTGGCCCAGGCGCTGGTGCACGGGGCCAAGCTGCTCCAGGTGCAGGGCAACTTCGACGACTGCCTGGCGCTGGCCTCCAAGCTCGCCCAGGACTTCCCGGTGGCCCTGGTCAACTCGGTCAACCCGGACCGGCTGCACGGCCAGAAGACGGCCGCCTTCGAGATCGTCGAGGCGCTCGGTGACGCCCCCGACATCCACTGCCTGCCGGTCGGCAACGCCGGCAACATCTCCGCCTACTGGATGGGCTACTCGGAGGACCTGCGGGACGGCAACGCCACCCGCGCCCCGAAGATGTACGGCTTCCAGGCCGCCGGGGCGGCCCCGATCGTCAGCGGCCAGGTGGTGCCGGAGCCGTCGACGATCGCCACCGCCATCCGGATCGGCAACCCGGCGAGCTGGACCAAGGCGCTCGACGCCCGGGACGCCTCGCAGGGCCTGATCGCCGCGGTGACCGACCGGGAGATCCTGGCGGCGTACCGGCTGCTGGCCCGGGAGGTGGGGGTCTTCGTCGAGCTGGGCAGCGCGGCCAGCGTGGCGGGTCTGCTCCAGCAGGGGGCCGAGGGTCGGGTGCCGGCCGGGGCGACGGTGGTCTGCACGGTCACCGGTCACGGCCTGAAGGACCCGGAGTGGGCGATCTCCACCGCGCCCGCCCCGATCACCATCGCCAACGACGCCCTCACCGCCGCCCGCTCGCTCGACCTCGCCTGATCCTGACCCCGCCCCGGGCGGCGGCGCCGGCCCCGTGCCGTCCCCGTCGACCCGGCCGGCGGATGACGTGACCACCCCGTTACGGGTAGGGAATACCGGGTCGGGCAGACTTTCCCCACGCCCATCCCCTCTCCCAGGAGTGAGCCACGCCGATGTCGCTGCTCGCCAGATCCAGCCTCGCCAACCGGGGGCTCGTCGCCCTGATCGCGGTGGTGACCGCGGCGTTCGGGGCGTTCACCGTCCCCTCGCTCAAGCAGCAGTTGCTGCCCTCGCTGGAGTTCCCCGGCGCGTTCGTCGTCGCGGTCTACCCGGGTGCCTCGCCGGAGATCGTCGAGGCGCAGGTGACCGAGCCGATCGAGAACAGCCTCCAGAGCATCCCCGGGCTGGAGAAGGTCACCTCCACCTCGCGGGAGGGGTCGGCGACGATCGCCGTGGAGTTCGTCTTCGGCACCGACGTCGACGACGTGGCCAACAAGATGCAGACCGCGCTGAGCCGGGTCGACGCGCAACTGCCCGACGACGTGGACCCGCAGGTCATCACCGGCAGCACCGACGACCTGCCGGCCGTGGTGCTGGCCGCCACCGGCGGCGGTGACGAGCAGGCCCTCGCCGCCAAGCTGCGCGACACGGTGGTCCCCGAGCTGGAGGGGATCGACGGGGTCCGCACGGTCGCCGTCACCGGCACCCGCGAGCAGGTCGTGACGATCGTGCCGGACCCGGCGAAGTTCGCCGCCGCCAAGCTGAGCCCGACCGCGATCGCCACCGCGCTGAAGTCCAACGGCGTCGCCGTCCCGGCCGGCGCGGTCGTCGACGGCACCACCGCGCTGCCGGTGCAGGTGGGTGCCCCGGTCACCACCCTCGACCAGCTGCGTAGCATCGCCCTCACCCCGACCGCGCCGAAGGCCGCCCCGGTCCGGCTCGGCGACGTGGCGACCGTCGAGCAGCAGCTCGCCCCGGCCACCGCCATCACCCGCACCAACGGCAAGGAGAGCATCGGGGTCCAGATCACGGCCGCGCAGGACGGCAACGCCGTACGGATCTCGCACGACATCCGGGACCGGCTGGACGACCTGCGGTCCGCCTCGGGCGCCGAGCTGACCATCGTGTTCGACCAGGCCCCGTTCGTGGAGAAGTCGATCGAGAGCCTGACCACCGAGGGGCTGCTCGGTCTGCTGATGGCGGTCGTGGTGATCCTGGTGTTCCTGCTGTCGGTCCGGTCCACCCTGGTCACCGCCGTGTCCATTCCGCTGTCGGTGGTGGTGGCGCTGCTCGCCCTCTGGGCCGGCGACTACTCGCTCAACCTGCTCACCCTGGGTGCGCTCACCATCGCGGTCGGGCGGGTGGTGGACGACTCGATCGTGGTGTTGGAGAACATCAAACGCCACCTGGAGTACGGCGAACCCAAGCGGGACGCGATCGTCACCGCCGTCCGCGAGGTGGCCGGGGCGGTGACCGCGTCGACGCTCACCACGGTCGCGGTGTTCGCGCCGATCGCGCTGGTGGGCGGGTTCGTCGGGCAGCTCTTCGCGCCGTTCGCGATCACCGTGACGGTGGCCCTGCTCGCCTCGTTGCTGGTGTCGCTGACGGTGATCCCGGTGCTGGCGTACTGGTTCCTCAAGCCGCCGCGTGACGGGGCGGACGAGGCGGTGCGTCGGGCCGCCGAGGCCAAGGAGCTGCGCAGCCCGTTGCAGCGGGCGTACCTGCCGGCGATCGGGTTCGCCACCCGGACCCGCGGGACCCGGTGGATCACCGTGGCGGTGGGCATCCTGCTGCTGTTCGGCACCTTCGGGCTGGCCCAGAAGCTGGAGACCAACTTCCTCGACGACTCCGGCCAGGACACCCTGAGCATCAGCCAGAAGCTGCCGGCCGGGTCCGGGCTGGCCGCCACCGACGAGGCCGCCCGCCTGGTCGAGGGGGTGCTGGCGCGTACCGACGGGGTCGAGACCTACCAGGTGAGCGCGGGCGGCAACGACCAGCCGTGGCTGGCCGGCGGCGGCAACAACACCGCCCGCTGGTCGGTGGCGCTCGGTGGCGACACCGACGCCAAGGAGATGAAGGAGGTCCTGCGCCGGGAGTTCGACCGGCTCGGTGCCAACGCCGGCGAGTTGAGCTTCGACAACGGGCAGGGCGGCACCTCGGGCAGCCAGTTGGAGGTGGTCGTCCAGGCCGCCGACACCGACACCCTGAACCGGGCCGCCGACCAGGTCCGGGCCGCGATGGCCGGCACCCCCGGCGTCGAGGACGTCGCCACCAGCCTGGCCGACCGGGTGCCCCGGGTCGACGTGACCGTCGACCGGTTGGCCGCGGCCCGGGTGGGCCTCAGCGAGGCGGCGGTCGGGCAGTTGGTGTCGCAGGCGTACCGGGGCAGCCCGCTGGGTCGGGTCACCCTCGACGGCGGGCAGCAGGACGTGGTGCTGCGGACGACGGCGGCCCCGCCGCTGACCGAGGAGCAGTTGCGGGCGCTGCCGGTGGGCCCGGTGAAGCTGGACGACATCGCCGACGTCACCCGGGGCGAGGGGCCGCAGCAGATCACCCGGATCGACGGTGAGCGCAGCGTCTCGGTGACCGGCACGGCCACTGGCTCCAACCTCGGCGCGACCACGACCGAGCTGAAGAAGCGGCTGGACGACGTGGACGTGCCGGGGGCGACGATCGCCGTGGGTGGCGCGAGCGCCCAGCAGGAGGACGCCTTCGGCGATCTGGGCCTGGCCGTGCTGGCGGCGATCGCGATCGTCTTCCTGATCATGGTGGCGACGTTCCGGAGCATCACCCAGGCGCTGATCCTGCTGATCTCCATCCCGTTCGCGGCGACCGGCGCGATCGGCCTGCTGCTGGTCACCGGGACCCCGCTGGGTGTGCCGGCGCTGATCGGCGTGCTCATGCTGGTCGGCATCGTGGTGACCAACGCGATCGTGCTGCTGGATCTGATCAACCAGTACCGGGCGCAGGGGATGGGCATCACCGAGGCGGTGGTCGAGGGCGGCCGGCGTCGGCTCCGGCCGATCCTGATGACGGCGGTGGCGACGATCTTCGCGCTGCTGCCGATGGCCTTCGGGCTGACCGGCGAGGGCGGCTTCATCTCCCAGCCGCTGGCGGTGGTGGTGATCGGTGGCCTGCTCAGCTCGACCCTGCTCACCCTGGTCCTGGTGCCGACCCTCTACACGATGGTGGAACGCACCAAGGAGTCGCTGCGCGAGCGGCGGGCCGGCCGGCGGGGGCGGACCTCCGACGGGGACGGGACCAGCGCGACGCCCGCCGAGCCGGACGCCGAGGTGCCCGTGCCGGTGGGTGCCCCGGCGGCCGAGGCGTCGGACGAACCACCGGCCCGGCCGGCCCCGTCGGCCGCGCTGGTGGACGGCACCGACCAGTTCGAGGTGCTGCGGCTGCCCAAGAGCCGCCGGTCGCCGCTGCCACCGAGCGAGTAGGCCCTCCCGGTCGCGTACGCAGCGGCCACCCCCGACCCGCCGCGACCGGGTCGGGGCAGGGCCGCCGTCGCGCCACGACGCGCCCCCGGTCCGGGGTCACCGGGCCGGGGGCGCGTCGCGTCGCACCCGGGACAGCGGGCCGGACACCGGGTACGGTCACCCCGTGGTCCTCTACCGTCGGTCATCGTCGATCCACCCTGGGTGATGGGCGGCGATCGGGCGGAGCCGGCCGAACCGGGCGGCAGGCGGTGGGACCGGCGGCGGGTGCTCGGTGGTGGGGCGCTGCTGGCCGGGGGTGTCGCGTTGGGGGCCGCCGGCATGTCCCAGGGCACCTGGCTGGCCGACCGGCACCTGCCGGTGTCCGGCGGCCCGGCCAGCGCCACCGTCGGTAACCGGCGGCAGGACGTCGGCTCGGGCGGGCTCCAGGTGGTGTGGCACGTCCCGACCACGCGACCGCTGGTGGCGTTGACCTTCGACGACGGCCCGCTGCCGCGGTGGACGCCGACCGTCCTGGACACTCTGGACAGGCACGCGGTGCCGGCGACCTTCTTCCTGGTCGGGGAGCGGGTGCGCCGGCACGCCGGGTTGATCCGGGGGCGGTTGGCCCGGCACGAGGTGGGCAACCACAGTTGGCGGCACCGGGACCTGGCGCGGTCGGCCGCCGCAGCCGTGCACGACGACCTGCGCCGGTCGCACGAGGCCATCGCCGAGGTCACCGGGACGCCACCCCGGCTGCTCCGCCCCCCGTACGGGCACCTGGGCGGCGGGGTGCTGCACGCCGCCGTACGTCTCGACTACCGGGTCGTGCTCTGGTCGTTGCAGATGGTGGAGGGGGAGTACCCGGACGACCCGGCGGGGCACGCCCGGCGGATCGTGTCCGACGTGGTGCCGGGCACCATCCTGCTCGCCCACGACGCGGGCCCGGAGAACCGTCAGGTGGCGCTGCGCGGGTTGGCCGCGATGATCACCGGCCTGCGGGACCGGGGCTACACCTTCGTCACGGTCTCCGAGCTGCTGGCCCACCCGACCGGCTCCCGAACCGGGGGGTAGGGTCCGGGCACGTGTCCTCTCCGCTCTCCGTTCTCGTCCGTAACCGGGACTTCCGCAATCTCTTCCTCGCCGAACTGGTGGTCTTCGGCGCCGACTGGTTCGTCATGGTGCCGCTGCTGGTGCTGCTGCCGGAGCTGACCGGCAGCGGGGTGTGGGGCGCCCTGGTGCTGGCGCTGGACACCGGGGTGCTGGCGCTGCTGCTGCCGTACACCGGGACCATCGCCGACCGGTTCGACCGCCGGAAGGTCATGATGGCCGCGAACGGCGTGACGCTGCTCGGCGTGCTGCTGCTGCTCGGTGTCCGCGACGCCGGGACGGCCTGGCTGGCCATGGTGGCGATCACGGCGGTGGCGGTCGGGAAGGCGTTCTACTCGCCGGCCGCGCAGGCCGCCCTGCCCAACGTGCTCGATCCGGCCGACCTGGCCGTCGGCAACGCCGTCGCCGGCTCCGCCTGGGGGACGATGACCGTGGTCGGGGCGTCCCTCGGTGGCGTGCTAACCGCGGCCGTCGGGCCGTACGCCTGCTTCTGGGTGGGGGTGGTCGGCCTGGTGGCGGCGGCGGGCCTGGCGGCGCTGATCCGCCGGCCGTTGCAGGCGGCCCGGGAGGCGGACCGGTCGACGCCGCGCACCTGGACGGCGATCCGCGAGGCGCTGGGCCACATCCGGCACCGACCCCGGGTGCTGGCGCTGGTGACGGTGAAGTCGGCGGTGGGGCTGGGCAACGGCGTGCTGACCGTCTTCCCCCTGCTGGCCGCCGTCTACGGGGCGGGGCCGGTCGGCACCGGTCTGCTGTTCGCGGCGCGGGGGGCGGGGGCGCTGGTGGGGCCGATCCTGATGAGCCGGGTGCTGACCAACCGGGCCTGGCTGCTGCCCGGCCTGGCCCTGTCGATGTCGCTGTACGGGCTGGCCTACCTGGGCGCGGCGGTGGCGAGCTGGTTCCCGCTGGTGCTGCTGCTGGTCTTCGTGGCGCACTTCGGCGGCGGCAGCAACTGGGTGCTGTCGAACTTCGCCCTGCAGGGCGAGGTACCCGACCGGCTGCGCGGCCGGGTGTTCGCCACCGACATGATGCTGGCGACCCTGGCGATCTCGGTCAGTCAGCTGGTGGTGGCCGGTGTGGTCGACCTGGTCGACGAGCGGGTGGTGCTGGCCGGCTGCGGCCTGGTCACGGTCGTGTACGCGGTGGGCTGGCGGATCGCCACCCGCCGGCTCTCGCTCACCGACCCGGCCACCGGAGGCGACCCGCTGACCGCCCGCTGACGACGGCGGGCGGGGCGGCCCAGTCGGCGCGGTCGCCTCAGTCGGCGCGGTCGCCCTGCGGCGGGGCGGCCGGCGGGGGGTCGGCCTGCGGCGGGGCGGCCGGCGGGTGGTCGCTCCCGCCCCAGGCGCCCCGACCCGGGTGCTCCGTGGCCTGACCGGCGGGGTAGCCGGGCGGCGGGCCGCCGGGGTATCCGGCCTGGACACCACCGGCCGGCGGCGTCCAGGTGCCCCACGGCTGACCGGGCACGGGGGACGGGGACGCGGCGCGGCGTCCGACGAAGACGGCGGCGACGACGAGGCCCAGGCCGACCGGGTAGCCGATCCAGCCGACGATGCTGACGGCGAAGCTCATGGTCTGGTACTGGCGGATCCCGCCGGAGCGGATCAGGTCCGGCAGGGCCGCGACCCAGGCGGTGGTGAGCAGTTCCAGCAGGAGCAGGACGACGGCCCCGGCGAGCAGGAACGAGCGGGACCGGCCGGGCAGCCGGCGGCCGGCGGTGGCACCGAGCACCAGGACGGTGAGCAGGGTCAGCAGGATGGGCAGGTGCCCCAGCACCTGGGTGAGCCGGTAACCGAGCATTGCCACGTCGCCTCCCGACCGGTCGATGGATCGGCGTCAGGCTAACCGAGCTGATCCAGTTCCACCGTCCGGGCGAGGGGGTACGCCGACGGTCCCGGGCCCTAGCATGATCCTGTGCCGACGACTTTCACCTCCGGGCCGGTGCGGGTGCGGGTGCCCGCCACCAGCGCCAACCTGGGCCCCGGGTTCGACGCCCTCGGGCTCGCCCTCGCCCTGCACGACGACGTGGCCGCCGAGGTGACCCCGGACGGCGTCCGGGTGGCGGTGACCGGCGAGGGCGCCGGCGACCTGCCGCCGGACGACCGGCACCTGGTGGTCGTGGCGATGCGGGCCGCCTTCGACCTGCTCGGCGCGCAGCCGCCGGGGCTGGCCCTGGAGTGCGTGAACCGGATTCCGCAGGCCCGGGGCCTGGGTTCCTCCTCGGCGGCGATCGTGGCCGGGGTGCTGCTGGCCCGGGGGCTGGTCGTCGACGGCGCGCAGCGGCTCGACGACGCCGCGGTGCTGCGGCTGGCCGCCGGGATCGAGGGGCATCCGGACAATGTCGCGCCGTGCCTGCTCGGCGGGTTCACCGTCGCCTGGACGGAGCCGACAGGTGGCCGGGCGGTTTCGCTGCCGGTCGCGGCCGGGGTCTCGCCCACCGTCTTCGTGCCGGCCGAGCGGGGGCTGACGGCCACCGCGCGGGCGGCGTTGCCGGCGACGGTGCCGCACGGGGACGCGGCGCTGAACGCGGGCCGGTCGGCGTTGCTGGTGCACGCGTTGACCGCCGCGCCGGAGCTGCTGCTGCCGGCGACGGTCGACCGGCTGCACCAGGACTACCGCGCGGCGGGGATGCCATCGACCGCAGCCCTGGTCAGCGAGTTGCGTGCGGCAGGTGTGGCGGCCGTGGTCAGTGGGGCGGGCCCGACGGTGCTGGCGTTCACCGCGCCGCCCGACGGGTTCGACCCGGGAACAGAATGGGAAGTCTGGCGGTTGCCGGTAGAGGCGCGCGGAGCGACGCTCGCACAGGGTAGACTTGGACACGCCGAGCGGGACCCTGTTGCCGCAGGTCGGAAGAGTTGATTACGCTCTAGACTCAGCACAGCCGCGAAGCACGCGATCTCTCTGCGGGTCGGCGCACCCCGAAGCTCTCGGCGGTCAGCCCGTCACCCCTGCCAAGGCCCACGCCGCACCGCAGTTTCCGCAGGTCGCCGCAGACGGCGAGACCTGCTCACCGACGTTGGTGAGTTGGGAAACCGCCCGGCTGCTGTGCCACAGACTCCCGCGACGCGTCATGCGAGGCGGGTGCACCGAGGCCGCCCGGCCACCTTGCTTGTCGATCCCGGGCAGTCCCGGCCTATCGAGGGAAGGAATCCATTGAGCGACACCACCGACGTGACGTCGGATGTTTCCAACGTCGCTGGCGATGCCACCACCGCCGCCCCCGCCCGCCGTCGGCGCAGCGGTACCGGTCTGTCGGCGATGCTGCTGCCGGAGCTGCAGAGCCTGGCCGCGTCGCTCGGCATCTCCGGGACCGCCCGCATGCGCAAGGGCGAGCTGATCAGCGCGATCTCCGAGCGGCAGCAGGGCGGCGCCGCGACCGGCACCCCTCGACCACGGGCCGAGGTGGCGGCTGCGGCCGCTCCCGTCCGGGAGGAGGTGCGCGCCGAGGTGACCCCGGAGCGGGCCGCCGAGCCGGTGCCGGCCACCCCTGCCGCCACCACCGAGCCCGAGACCCGGACCCGGACCCGGCGCAGCCGGGCCAGCACCGCCGAGTCGCGGCCGGCCGCCGAGGCACGGGCCGTCGAGACCCGACCCGCCGAGACCCGCACCGAGGAGGCACCGGTCGAGGCCGGCGAGCGTCCCGAGCGGGCCGAGGGGCGCAGCGGTCGGGACCGGGCCGAGCGGTCCGGCACCGACCGGGCCGAGCGGGCCGGTAACGACCGTGGCGAGCGGTCCGGCACCGACCGGGCCGAGCGGACGGACAACGACCGTGCCGGTCGTACCGGTAACGACCGTGGCGAGCGGGCCGGTAACGACCGGGCCGAGCGGTCCGGCGGCGACCGTGGCGAGCGGGCCGGCGGCGAGCGGGCCGAGCGCGGCGGCAACGAGCGGACCGACCGTGGTGACCGGGGCGAGCGCAACGACCGGGGCGAGCGCAACGACCGGGGTGCCGACCGCGGTCAGCGCGACAACCGCGACAACCGGGACGATTCCGACGACGACGAGGGCGGCGGCCGGCGGGGCCGGCGCAGCCGGTTCCGGGACCGTCGGCGGGGCCGGGGCGACCGGGCCGAGGGCGGCAACGACACCGGCGGTGGCCGGGAGCCGCAGGTCGGCGAGGACGAGGTCCTGGTCCCGGTGGCCGGCATCATCGACGTGCTCGACAACTACGCCTTCGTACGGACCACCGGCTACCTGGCCGGCCCGAACGACGTCTACGTCTCCATGTCGCAGATCAAGAAGTACGGCCTGCGCCGGGGCGACGCGATCACCGGCGCGGTCCGGGCCGCCCGGGACAGCGGCGGTGGCGACCAGCGGCGGGACAAGTACAACCCGCTGGTACGGCTGGACACCATCAACGGCATGGAGCCGGACGAGGCCCGTCGTCGTCCCGAGTTCTACAAGCTCACCCCGCTGTACCCGCAGGAGCGGTTGCGGCTGGAGACCGAGCCGCACATCCTGACCACCCGGGTGATCGACCTGGTGATGCCGTTGGGCAAGGGGCAGCGGGCACTGATCGTGTCGCCGCCCAAGGCCGGTAAGACCATGGTGCTCCAGGCGATCGCGAACGCGATCACGCACAACAACCCGGAGTGCCACCTGATGGTGGTGCTGGTCGACGAGCGGCCCGAAGAGGTCACCGACATGCAGCGGTCGGTGAAGGGCGAGGTCATCGCGGCCACGTTCGACCGTCCGCCGCAGGACCACACCACGGTCGCCGAGTTGGCGATCGAGCGGGCCAAGCGCCTGGTCGAGCTGGGGCACGACGTGGTCGTGCTGCTCGACTCGGTGACCCGGCTCGGCCGGTCGTACAACCTGGCGGCGCCGGCCTCCGGCCGGATCATGTCCGGTGGTATCGACTCGACGGCGCTCTACCCGCCGAAGCGGTTCCTGGGTGCGGCCCGCAACATCGAGAACGGTGGCTCGCTGACCATCCTCGCCACCGCGCTGGTGGAGACCGGCTCGATGGCCGACACGGTCATCTTCGAGGAGTTCAAGGGCACCGGCAACGCGGAGCTGAAGCTCGACCGGAAGATCGCCGACAAGCGCACCTTCCCGGCCGTGGACGTCAGCGCCTCGGGCACCCGCAAGGAGGAGATCCTGCTCGCGCCGGAGGAGCTGGCCATCATCCACAAGCTCCGCAAGGTGCTGCACTCGCTGGACTCGCAGGCGGCGCTGGACCTGCTGCTCGACCGGCTCAAGCAATCCCGCACCAACATCGAGTTCCTGATGCAGATCGCCAAGTCGACACCGGGGGAGTGACCCGCTCCGGGTGAGACCGCCACGAAGGGCACGGCCGCAGCGGCCGTGCCCTTCGTCGTACCCGGGAATTGCGGTTGTGGACTTTTCTTTCGACGGGCCTGGCAGCTCTTGAAAATTCTGTGCGCGGCCGGGTTGACTGGGGGCGAGCGGGTCCCGGCCGGGCGGTCGGGGTCCGGCCACCGACGGGCGGCGGAGGAAACCTGGGGAGGCGTCCGCCACCCGGCGGCCCGGTCGGGTGGGCTTCTGAACCTGGGGGAGGAGCCCACCCGGTCCGGCGGCCGGGCCAGGAATGCGGGGCCGTGGCGGCGGGAATGCGGGTGGGGGGCGGGTCGTTACCACTGGCGGACCGATCGTGCGGCCCGCCCGTCGGGTCGGCTCACGCCCATGGCACACTGGTCAATCGGCCACCGGTTCCGGTTCACGCCCGAGTCCGTCGCGCACCAGGCGGCGGGGGTTCAGCGGCGACCCGGCGACCACCTGACGAAAGGACCGAGGCGACATGAAGCCCAACATCCACCCGGAGTACACGACGACCGAGGTCAAGTGCTCCTGCGGCAACTCCTTCACGACCCGCAGCACCGCCAAGGGCGGCTCGATCAGCGTCGAGACCTGCAGCGCCTGCCACCCGTTCTACACCGGCAAGCAGCGCGTCCTCGACACCGCGGGCCGGGTCGCCAAGTTCCAGCAGAAGTACGCCAAGGTCCAGGCGAAGAAGGCCAAGTAGCTCCACCGAACGACGCCCGTGTCCGGCCCCGCGCCGGACGCGGGCGTCGTCCGTTGCGCCCCTCGGTGACCTCCGTGTCCCGTTCCACCGTCGCCGGACCCGTCGAAGGAGCATTCCCCACATGAGCAGCGAGCGCCTGGCCGCCCTCCTCGACGAGTACGCCGAGCTGGAGAAGCGGCTGGCCGACCCGGCCATCCACGCCGACCAGAACACCGCCCGCCGGGTCGGTCGCCGCTACGCCGAGCTGGTCGGGCTGCACAAGGCCGCCGGTGAGCTGGAGCAGGCCCGCGCCGACCTGGTCGCGGCCCGGGAACTGGCCGCCGAGGACCCGGCGTTCGGCGAGGAGGCGGACGCGATCGCGGCGACCCTGCCGGCGCTGGAGGAGCGGCTGGCCGAGCTGCTGATCCCCCGCGACCCGCACGACGCCAAGGACGTGATCATCGAGATCAAGGCCGGCGAGGGCGGCGAGGAGTCCGCGCTGTTCGCCGGGGACCTGCTGCGGATGTACACCAGGTACGCCGAGCGGCACGGCTGGCTGACCGAGGTGATCGACGCGCAGGACTCCGACCTCGGCGGGGTCAAGGACGTCTCGCTGGCCATCAAGACCAAGGGGGTCCCGGACGGCGGCAACGGCGTCTGGTCCCGGTTGAAGTGGGAGGGCGGGGTGCACCGCGTGCAGCGGGTCCCGGTCACCGAGTCGCAGGGCCGCATCCACACCAGCGCGGCCGGTGTCCTGGTGCTGCCCGAGGCCGAGGACGTCGACGTCACCATCGACCCGAACGAGCTGCGGATCGACGTGTTCCGCTCGTCGGGGCCGGGCGGCCAGTCGGTGAACACCACCGACTCGGCGGTGCGCATCACCCACCTGCCCACCGGGGTGGTGGTCTCCTGCCAGAACGAGAAGTCCCAGTTGCAGAACCGGGAGCAGGCGATGCGCATCCTGCGGGCCAGGCTGCTGGCGGTCGCCCAGGAACAGGCCGACGCCGCCGCCTCGGACGCCCGCAAGGCGCAGGTGCGCACCGTGGACCGCTCGGAGCGCATCCGCACCTACAACTTCCCGCAGAACCGGATCACCGACCACCGGATCGGCTACACCGCGTACAACCTCGACCTGGCGCTCGCCGGGGAGCTGGACGGTGTGCTGGACGCCCTCGCCGAGGCGGACCGCGCCGCCCGCCTCGCCGGCGACACCGAGCTGACCCGCCGCTGACCCGACCGGGGGTCGGGCCCGGCGGCCCGCCGGCGTGCGGCTGACGGGCCGGTGGGCCCCTGGGGGGTGTCTCAGGAGGCGCGGGAGCGGGCCTTGGCGCGCAGCATCTCCCGGTCGGCGATCTCGAACGCGAGACCGAGGGCGTCGCGCAGCGCGGTACCGGTGCCGGCGACCTCGGCGAAACCGATGCTCACCCCGACCGGGGTGCCGGGCACCAGCGACTCCCAGTCCTCGGTGCGCACCGCCGCGTCGATCCGGCGGGCCACCTCGGCCGCCTCGGTCATGCCGGCGCCGGAGAGCACCACCACGAACTCGTCGCCGCCGTAGCGGGCCACGAAGTCGCCCCGCCGCATCACCCGGTTGATCACCCCGGCGATGCGTTGCAGCACCAGGTCGCCGGAGTGGTGGCCGTGGTGGGTGTTGACCGCCTTGAAACCGTCGAGGTCGCAGACCCCGATCACCACCCGCTCGCCCCGGGACACCACCGAGCCGATGTAGCGCTCCAGCCGTCGCCGGTTGGGCAGCCCGGTCAACGGGTCGGTCAGCGCCTCACCCTCGAAGCGGGCGGCCTCCCGGCGCATCTCCTCGTGGTCGATGCGGGCCGCGATGCCGTCGATGTAGACGTCACGCAGCCGGTCGTTGCGCTGGGCGGCCAGCCGGAACGCCATCCGGTCGGCGCGGTGCGCGGCGGCGTGGTCACCGGCCCGGGAGAAGGCGATGCTGCGCAGCCGGGACAGTTCCGCCGCGCCGAGCGTCTCGGCCGACACCCGGGCCGAGTCCAGGCGGGTGATCGCCTCGATCGGACGGCCGTCGGCGACCGCGAGACAGACGTGGCCGAGCTGGCGCATGTCCCGGGCGCGGGCGCTGTCCCCACCGTGGTCGAGCAGCCGGGCCGGCTCCGGGCCGACCGGGGTCGCGTCGCCGAGCGCCGCCCGACGGACCGCCGCGTAGCCGTACGCGGCGAGGCTGCTCGGCCGCAGCCGGTCGGCCCGCCCGTCGTCGACGAACCGGGCCAGGTCGGCCGCGATGTCGCGGAGCACCCGCAGGCAGCCGTCGCTGTCGCCGTTGTGGTCCAGCGCGACGGCGTTACGCAGCCGGATGCCGGGGGCGGCGAAGGTCTCCTCGGGGATGCCGGCGGCGGCGCCGTGCTGGCGGGCCCGCTCGATCGCGCCGAGCGCGTAGCCGTGGAAGCTGAGGTAGGAGTAGGCCATCGCCAGGTCGTGCCAGCCCCAGGCGGTGTCCCGGTCCCGGTCCTCCGCCGCACCCAGCGCCCGCGCCGCCCGGACCAGGTGGGTGACGCAACGGTCCAGCGCGCCCTGGTGGTGCGCGGCGAGCGCGGCCAGCGCGTTGAGGTGCCCGTGCAGGTAGGGCTCGGGGAGGTCGCGCACCGCCCCGGAGGCCTCCTCGATGGCCCTGGTGAACTCGGCAGTCCGGCCCAGGTTGATCAACGCGCAGAGCCGCTGCACCAGCGCGTCCGCCCGGGTGTACGGGTCGGCGGTGGTGCGCAGCACCCGGTCGAGGACGCCCACCGCCTCGGCCGAGCGGCTCGACTCCTGGAGGCTGCGGGCATGCGTGAGGGCGTCAACCTGGTCATCGACCCGGTCGAGCCACCCCACCTGGCGAACCTCCCGTCGGTGTGCGCCCGGCCGCACCCACTCGTGGCGGGACCGACGACGCCCCATGATTATGGCGTGACCTCACTCCCACGCCACCCGTCCGAAGGGACAGAACACGAGCGGACCTCGCCCGTGGTGGCCCGCGCCGCCCGTACCCTCGCCGCCGCCGGGGTGGCCTCGGCCCGGTCCGAGGCGGAGCAGCTCGCCGCGTACGTGCTCGACTTGCCCCGGGGCCGGCTCGCCCTGACCGACGGCTTCAGCCCCGCCGAACGGGCCCGGTACGACGCGCTGGTGGCCAGGCGGGCCGACCGGGAGCCGTTGCAGCACCTGACCGGCCGGGCCGGCTTCCGGCACCTGGAGTTGGCGGTCGGCCCGGGGGTCTTCGTGCCCCGCCCGGAGACGGAGCTGCTGGCCGGCTGGGGCGTCGAGCGGGCGCTGACCCGGCCGGACCCGGTGGTGGTCGACCTGTGCAGCGGCTCCGGGGCGATCGCGCTCGCGGTGGCGCAGGAGGTGCCGGCGGCCCGGGTGGTGGCGGTGGAACGGTCCCCGGCCGCGTTGACGTGGCTGCGTCGCAACGCCGCCGAGCGGGCCGCCGCCGGGGACCGGCCGGTCGAGGTGGTGGCCGCCGACGTCACCGACCCGGGGCTGCTGGCCGACCTGGCCGGCGCGGTGGACGTGCTGCTGTGCAACCCGCCGTACGTGCCACGGTCGGTGCCGGTCCCGCCGGAGGTGGCCGGGCACGACCCCGACGAGGCGGTGTTCGGCGGAGCGGACGGGCTGGCGGTGCTGCGGCCGGTGCTGCGCCGGGCGGCCGAGCTGCTGCGACCCGACGGCGAGCTGGGCGTGGAGCACGACGACACGCACGGCGGGGCGGTGCCGGCGCTGCTGGCGGCCGACGGCCGGTACACGGCGGTGCGGGCGCACCGGGACCTGGCCGGCCGGCCCCGGTTCGCCACCGCGTCCCGCCGGTCGGACGGCCCGCACGCCGTCCGGGCGTCGGCGTGGCAGACTGGCTCCTCGTGATGCTCTACGACTGTCGGTCACCCGCCGACCGGGACCGCGGCATCGCCGCGGCGATCGAGGCGGTCAAGAACGGCGAGCTGGTCGTTCTCCCCACCGACACGGTCTACGGGATCGGCGCGGACGCGTTCACCCCGTACGCGGTCAAGGCCCTCTCCGACGCCCGGGGCGGCAGCCAGGCGGCGCCGCCGGTGCTGATCGGCTCCCGGCACACCCTCGACGGCCTGGTCTTCTCGCTGCCCCGCGCGGCCCGTGACCTGGTCGAGGCGTTCTGGCCCGGTGCGTTGACCATCGTGGTGGAGCACTCGCCGAGCCTCGCCTGGGACCTGGGCGGCGACGCCGACGGCACGGTGGCGGTCCGGATGCCGCTGCACCCGGTGGCGCTGGAGGTGCTGCGGGAGACCGGCCCGATGGCGGTGGCCGCGGCCAACAAGGTGGGCCAGTCGCCGGCGTTGACCGCTGAGGAGGCCCGTGACCAGCTCAGCTACTCGGTGCGGGTCTACCTGGAGGCCGGGGCCTGCCCCGACCCGGTGCCGAGCACCATCGTCGACCTGACCGGGGAGACGCCCCGGCTGCTGCGGGCCGGCGCGATCACCCTCGACCAGCTCCGCGACGTCGCGCCGGACCTCCTCGACGAGCGGGGAGCCTGAGTGCCGCCGTTCACCGTCCTGCACGTCTGCATGGGCAACATCTGCCGGTCCCCGATGGCCGAACGGCTGCTGGTGCTCGCCGTGCGCGAGCGGCTGGAGCGGCTCGGCGTCGACCCGGCCGACGCGGACGCGCTGCTGCACAGCCACAGCGCCGGCACCGGCGGGTGGCACGCGGGGGAGGAGATGAACCCGCCGGCCGCCCGGCAGGTGCTCGGTCGCGGTGGTGACGTCGAGGGTTTCGCCGCCCGCAAGCTGCGCTCCGACCTGATCGACGCCGCCGACCTGGTCCTCACCGCCACCGCCGACCAGCAGGAGTACGTGGTGGCGCTGCGCCCGGACGCGGCGTCGCGCACCTTCGTGCTGGGCGAGTTCGGCAGGCTGCTCGGCGCGCTGGACACCGCCGCCCTGCCGCCGGCCGACGCCACCCCGGACGCCGTGTACGCCCGCGGGGTGGCCCTGGTGGCGGCGGTCGACGCGGCCCGGCAGGGGGCGGGCGCGCTGCACTCCGACGACCTGGACGACCCGTGGGGCCGGGGCGACCAGTGCTTCAGCCGGGTGGCCGACGAGATCGAGGAGACGGTGCACCCGCTCACCTCGGCGCTGCTGCCGTGACCGTCGCCGGCTGAGGGACGCCCCGTCCGGGTGACCGGCGCGGCGTGTCCCGTCCCGCGCGCCGTGTCCGTCCCGCGAAGTTCCTCCGGTTTCGGGAAAAGATGAGAGTTCGGGCGGTTTTGCGGGTCATGCTGAACGGGTCCTGACGACTCCTGCGGGGAGTACTGATGATCCGGGCCCTCCACAAGGCGTTCACCGTGCTGCTCGCCGGCGTCCTCGCCGGTCTGGTGCTGGCCGCGGCGGCCCTGCCGCTCGCCCTGGTGTTCGGCCTCGGCTTCGGCGGCATCGCCTCGTCCTACGCCGAACTGCCCAACACCCTGCGCACCCCACCCACCGCCCAGCGGTCCACCCTCTACGCCGCCGACGGCGTCACCCTGATCACGTCCTTCTACACCGAGGACCGGGTGGACGTGCCGCTGGCCAAGGTGGCCCCGGTGATGCGCCAGGCCATCGTGGCCGCCGAGGACGCCCGGTTCTACCAGCACCGGGGCGTCGACCTGCGGGGCGTGGTCCGGGCGTTCACCGTCAACCAGCGCGACGGCCAGGCCCGGCAGGGCGCGTCCACGCTGACCATGCAGTACGTCCGCAACGTGCTCAGCAACGACCCCCGGCTGACCAAGGAACAGCGCAGGAAGGCCACCGAGATCAGCACCGCCCGCAAACTCCAGGAGATGCGGTACGCCCTGGCGCTGGAGCGCGAGCTGACCAAGGACGAGATCCTCACCCGCTACCTGAACATCGCCTACTTCGGCGCCGGGGCGTACGGGATCGCCGCCGCGGCCAAGCGCTACTTCTCCACCACCCCGGCCCGGTTGAGCCTGGCCCAGGCGTCGCTGCTGGCCGGGCTGGTCCGCTCCCCGGACACCGACGACCCGATCAACGGCGACGCCGACGCGGCGCTGACCCGGCGCTCGTACGTGCTGGACCGGATGGTGGCGCTGGCCCAGATCGGGCCGGTCGACGCGGCGCAGGCCCGCGAGGAACCGCTCGATCTGCGGCCCAGCCGGACGCCGAACGACTGCACCGCCGTGCCCGAGCAGCGCAACGACTGGGGCTTCTTCTGCGACTGGTTCACCCAGTGGTGGAGCGACCAGCCCGCCTTCGGCGCGACCGCCGCCGAACGGCAGGACACCCTGCGTCGGGGCGGCTTCCGGATCGTCGCCTCACTCGACCCGGCGGTGCAGCGGGCCGCCGTACGCCAGGCGACCGGCATCTACGACGTGGACGACCCCCGGGCGGCGCCGGTGGCGGTGGTCCAGCCCGGCACCGGGCGGGTGCTGGCCCTGGCGGTGAACCGCCACTACAGCGTCGCCCCCAACCCGGCCGGGCAGCGGAACTACCCGAACACGGTCAACCAGCTCGTCGCCGGTGGCAACGGCATCGAGGGCTACCAGGCAGGCTCGACGTTCAAGCTGTTCACCCTGCTGGCCGCCCTGGAGTCCGGGCTGCCGCTGGAGACCGCCTTCGTCGCGCCGAGCCGGATCGTGACCCGGTTCCCGACCGACGACCCCCGGTCGAGCTGCGGCGGCCGGTGGTGCCCGGTCAACGCCACCCCCGAGTGGATGGACGGCTACCGCACCATGTGGACCGCGTTCGGCCGCTCGGTGAACACCTACTTCGCCTGGCTCACCGAGAGGGTCGGCGCGGACCGGGTGGTCGAGATGGCCGAGCGGCTGGGCATCCGGTTCCGCGCCCCCGACGACGCCGAGCTGGCCCGGTCCGGGGCGCGCGACTGGGGGGCGTTCACCCTCGGCGTCTCCTCCACCACCCCGCTCGACCTGGCCAACGCGTACGCCACGGTGGCCGCCGAGGGGACCTGGTGCGCGCCGCTGCCGGTCGTGTCGATCACCGACAGCGCCGGGAAGGAGGTGGCCGCCGGCCGGCCCGACTGTCGGCAGGTGATCGACACCGAGGTGGCCCGGGCCGCCGCCGACGCGGCCCGCTGCCCGGTCGGCGACCAGTCGATGTACCGCCGCTGCGACGGCGGCACGGCCGAGCAGCTCCGCCCGGGGCTGGGTCGCCCGGTGGCCGGCAAGACCGGCAGTTCGGAACGGAACGAGACCGAGTCGGTGGTGGCGTTCACCCCGCAGCTCGCGGTTGCCCAGATCGCCGCCAACCCCGACGACCCTCGGGACGCGGTCGGGGCCGCCGTCCAGTCCCGGATGGTCGACGCGGTGGGCCGCATCCTCGCCGCCGCCCTGGCCGACAGCCCGGTCCGCGACTTCGTCCCGCCCGGCGAGTCGGTCACCTACCGGCTCGCCCCCACCCCCCGCGACGGCAACTGACCCCCCGCCCCCGCCCCCGCCCCGCCCCGCCCCCGCCCCCCGCCTCCCGCCCCCGCCTCCCGCCCCGTCGATCATGGAGTTGTGGTGCTCGCAGAACGGGTCGAAACAGTCTGATCCGTCCACCGCAACTCCATGATCGACGGAAGTCGGGGGGTTAGGGGGTGGGGGTGTGTCGGGCGATGTTGCGGGCCATGCCGCCGAAGATGATCGTGTGGAACGGGGCGACCGAGAGCCAGTAGAGGTGGCCGGGTAGGCCCCGGGGGAGGAAGACGGCGCGTTGCACGTACCGGCTGCGGCCGTCGCCGGCCGGCTCGGCGCGCAGCTCCAGCCAGGCCCGGCCGGGTAGCCGCATCTCGGCGCGCAGCCGCAGCAGTTCTCCGGGGACGATCTCCTCCACCCGCCAGAAGTCCAGCGCCTCGCCGACCTGGAGGCGGTGCGGATCGCGCCGGCCCCGGCGCAGCCCCACCCCGCCGACCAGCCGGTCCAGCCAGCCGCGTACCGACCAGGCGAGCGGGAACGAGTACCAGCCGTGCTCGCCGCCGACGCCCTCGATGACCCGCCAGAGCGCGGCCGGCGGGGCGGCCACCTCCTGCTCCCGCACGTCGGTGTAGGCGGTCCCGCCGGACCAGTCCGGGTCCGACGGCAGGGGTTCGGCGGGGGCGTCCGGGCCGCTCGCGTTGGACCAGCGGGTCTCCACCTGGGCGTCGCGCACCTTGGTCAGGGCCAGCGCCACGGCGTCGTCGAAGCCGGTCAGCCCGCCCGGCGGATCGGGCAGCCACCTGGCGATGTCGTGCTCGTGCGCGACCGCCTCGTGGATCAGGCTCTCCACCAGCGGGCGGGCGATGGCGTTCGGCACCGGGGTGATCAGTCCCACCCAGTGCGAGGACAGCGCCGGGGTCAGCGGACGGACCGGCACGATGATCCGGCGGCGCAGCCCGGCGACCCGCGCGTAGCGCTGCATCATCTCCCGGAAGGTGAGCACGTCCGGGCCGGCGATGTCGAAGGCCCGGTCCACCTCCGGCGGCAGGCCGGCGCAGCCGACCAGGTAGCGCAGCACGTCCCGGACGGCGATCGGCTGGATCCGGTTGCGGACCCAGCGGGGGGTGACCATGGCGGGCAGCCGCTCGGTGAGGTAGCGCAGCATCTCGAACGAGGCCGACCCGGAACCGATGATCACGGCGGCCCGCAGCACCACCGTGGGCACCTCTCCGGCGAGCAGGATCCGGGCCACCTCGGCCCGGGAGCGCAGGTGTGGCGAGGTCGAGCCGCCGGCCGCCGGCTCCGGCCCGCCCAGGTAGACGATCCGGCGTACGCCGGCCGCGGCGGCGGCCTCGGCGAAGTTGGTGGCGGCCTCCCGGTCGGCCGCCTCGAAGTCGGCCCGCCCGAGCGAGTGCACCAGGTAGTACGCGACGTCGACGTCGGCGAAGGCGGCCGGGAGCGTCTCCGGCCGGCGCAGGTCCCCCTCGGCGATCTCGGCCTGCGCCGCCCAGGGCACGTCGCGCAGCCGACCGGCCTTGCGGGCCAGGCAGCGCACCTGGTGTCCCTCGGCCAGCAGGCGGGGCGCGAGCCGGCCGCCGATGTATCCGGTCGCGCCGGTGACGAGGCATCTCACGGACACCAGTGTGCGGCTCCGTACACTCTTTCGCTGTGGAGAACGTGAAGCGCACCTGGTGGGGGCCGGAGCGGGGGCGGCCCGTCGTGGCCGCGCCGCACGGCGACGGCCCGGACAACCCGCGTGGCTGAGCCCGGGGCGCGCGGGTCGGCGGTGGCCGACGACCAGGGATGGCGCCTGCGTCACCTGCCGGTGCTGCTGGCCGCCTCGGCGGTGCTGGGGGTGGCCGCCGCGCTGGTCGGTGCGGTGACCGGGGGCGGCGTGGCGGCCCTCGGCGCGGCGGCCGGGGTGGCGGTGACCGTGGTCAGCTACAGCCTGACCACGGTGGTGCTGGCCAGGGCCGACGCGGTCAACCCGCAGCTGGTGCTGCCGCTCGGGCTGGGCCTCTACATCGCCAAGTTCACCCTGCTGGGGGTGGTCATGGTGGCGGTGGCATCGACCGGCTGGGGTGGCCTGGTTCCACTCTGTGTCGGCATCGCCGCCGGCGTGGTGGTCTGGACCGGAGTGCACATCTGGTGGCTGACCAGGGTGTATTCCCGTCGACCCGGCTCCTGACTGTCCCACATGGTGGGCGGGCGGGCGACTGTCCGCGTGCGGTCGTTCTCTCCCTTGCGGAAGGGGAGTAGCGTGCCCCCAGACGATGGAGCCCGCCCGATGCCCACACAACGACGGTTGTGCGGGGGGTGAGGCACAGCCTCGTCTCCCCGGCTGATATCGTTCGCCCCGTCATGGCTGGTGACCAAAACCCCCGACCCACCGGTGGCCCGGACGACGTTCCGACCGGCGCCGGTCAGGGTTGGACCGCGCTCTCGTACCTCATCGGGGGCATGCTCGTCTGGGGTTTCATCGGCTGGCTGGTCGACCAGTGGCTCGACTCCGGCGGCATCGCCACCGGGATCGGTGTCGTGCTCGGCATGGCCGGGGGGATCATCCTGGTCGTCCGCCGGCTCGGCACGCCTACTTAGGAAGGGACGCGGTGTTCGGACAGGCGAACGTCCTGGCAGCGGGCCAGGCGGCATTCCCACCCAGCGTGGAGGACTTCTACCTGCCCAGCATCCTGCCCTGGGGTGCGCACGACTCGTACTGGTTCACCAAGATCACGGCGATGGTGTGGGTCGCCGTCGGCATCCTGATCATCTTCTTCCTGGCGACCTACCGGAAGCCGCAGCTGGTCCCGACCAAGAAGCAGTGGCTCGCCGAGTCGATCTACGGCTTCGTGCGGAACAACATCGCGGTCGACATGATCGGGCACCGGGGGGTGCGGTTCGCGCCGTACTTCACCACGCTGTTCTGCTTCGTGCTGCTGACCAACTTCTTCGCGATCGTGCCGTTCTTCCAGATCTCGCCGAACTCGCACATCGCCTTCCCGGCGATCCTCGCCGTGATCAGCTACCTGATGTTCAACTACGTCGGCATCCGGCACCACGGCTTCGTGAAGTACTTCAAGAACTCCCTGATCCCGCCGGCGCCCTGGTACATCCTGCCGCTGCTGATCCCGATCGAGTTCTTCTCGACCTTCCTCGTGCGGCCGTTCTCGCTGGCCGTGCGTCTGTTCGCCAACATGTTCGCCGGGCACATGCTGCTGCTGGTCTTCACCCTCGGCGGCTTCGCGATGCTCAGCGCCAACGCCTGGCTCGCGCCGGTCTCGGTGTTGTCCTGGGTGATGACCATCGCGCTCACCTTCCTCGAATTCCTGGTCATCTGCCTGCAGGCCTACGTCTTCACCGTCCTCACCGCAAGCTACGTGCAGGGCGCGCTCGCCGACGAGCACTGATCCAACCGGGCGGGGGCTCGCCAGCGAGCACTGGTCCACCGCATCAACCCGTTGTCGTCCCGCGTGAGAGTCACGCGAGATACCCAGGAGGAACCACACCCATGGACGCTAGCGTTCTCGCCGAGGTCACCGGCAGCACCGCCGCCATCGGCTACGGCCTCGCCGCCATCGGCCCGGGCATCGGCGTCGGCCTGGTCTTCGCCGCCTACATCCAGTCGACGGCCCGCCAGCCGGAGTCGTCCCGGATGACCCTGCCGTACGTCTGGATCGGCTTCGCCGTCATCGAGGCGCTCGCGCTGCTGGGCATCGCCTTCGGCTTCATCTGGGCCGGCTGACCCAGTCCCCGCAGACCAGGAGGTCATCCATGTACTTCCTCGCCGCTGAGGGTGGTGAGTCGACGCACAACCCGATCATTCCGCTCTGGCAGGAGATCGTGGTCGGCAGCGTCGCCTTCGCCGTGCTCTGCTTCGTGCTGATGAAGTTCGTCTTCCCCCGCATGGAGCAGACGTTCCAGGCCCGGGTCGACGCGATCGAGGGCGGGATCAAGCGCGCCGAGGCCGCCCAGGCCGAGGCCAACCAGCTCCTCGAGCAGTACCGCGCGCAGCTCGCCGAGGCGCGTACCGACGCTGCCAAGATCCGGGACGACGCCCGGGCCGACGCGGAGGGCATCCGGCAGGACATCCTCGGCAAGGCGCGGGAGGAGTCCGACCGGATCATCGCGGCCGGCAAGGAGCAGCTCGCCGCCGAGCGGGCCACCATCGTGCGTGAGCTGCGGGCCGAGGTCGGCACCATCGCGGTGGACCTGGCCAGCAAGATCGTCGGTGAGTCGCTGGCCGACGAGGCGCGCCGCAAGGGCACCGTCGACCGGTTCCTGAGCAACCTCGAGAGCACGGGGGCCCGCTGATGCAGGCCGCCAGCCGGGAGTCGTACGCGGTCGCGGCCGAGCGCCTCGACGCGTACGTCCGCGGGGCGGAGCCGTCGGTGGTGGCGACCGCCGCCGACGACATCCTCTCCGTCGCCGCCCTGTTGCGGGGCGAGCCGCGGCTGCGCCGGGCGCTGTCCGACCCGGCCCGCAGCGGCGACGACCGTGCGGCGCTGCTCACCGGCATCCTGACCGGCAAGATCGGCGCGGACGCGCTCGACCTGCTGTCCGGACTGGTCGCCGGGCGCTGGTCGACGCCGTCGGAGCTGCTCGACGGCACCGAGCGGCTCGGGGTGGAGGCGCTGCTGGCCAGTGCCGACGCCGCGGGCGACCTCGGTGAGGTCGAGGACGAGCTGTTCCGCTTCGGCCAGGTGGTCGCCGGCCAGTCCGCGCTCTCCGCGGCGCTGGCCGACCCGATCGCCCCGGCCGGGCAGCGGGCCGCACTGGCCCGGGAACTGCTCGCCGGCAAGGCCCGGCCGGTCACCGTCCGCCTCGTCGAGGTGGCCCTCGGCGGGTTCGGGGGACGCTCCTTCACCGGGGCGCTCACCCGGCTGGTCGAGCTGGCCGCCGACCGGCGGGACCGTCAGGTCGCGTACGTGACCGTGGCGGCTCCGTTGAGTGAGTCCGACGAGCGACGGCTCGGTGCCCGCCTCTCCGCGATGTACGGTCGAGAGGTTTCCGTCAAGCAGACGGTCGACCCGGAGGTGCTCGGTGGGGTGAGCGTGCGGGTCGGTTCCGACCTGTACGACGGCACCGTCCTGCGCCGCCTCAACGAGACCCGCAACGCGCTCGTGCAGCGCTGACCAGCGGCCTCGCCGCCCTTTGATCGACGCCATTCGGACCGGTCGGTACTAGGTATCCCGGGCCCCTGATACTTAAGGAAGCAGAGGATGGCCGAGCTGACCATCTCGACGGAGGAGATCCGCGGCGCCCTGGAGCGCTACGTCTCCTCCTACTCGACCGACGTCTCCCGCGAGGAGGTCGGCACCGTCGCCGACACCGGTGACGGCATCGCCCACGTCGAGGGCCTGCCCTCGACCATGACCAACGAACTCCTGGAGTTCGAGGACGGCACGCTCGGCGTGGCGTTGAACCTCGACGTGCGGGAGATCGGTGTCGTCGTTCTCGGTGACTCCGCCAAGCTGGAGGAGGGGCAGCGCGTCAAGCGCACCGGCCGGGTGCTCTCCGTACCGGTCGGCGACGCCTTCCTCGGCCGCGTGGTCAACGCGCTCGGCCAGCCGATCGACGGCCTCGGCGACATCGCCGACGAGGGCTACCGCGAGCTGGAGCTCCAGGCCCCCAACGTGATGTCCCGGCAGTCGGTCGACGAGCCGCTGCAGACCGGTATCAAGGCGATCGACGCGATGACCCCGATCGGTCGGGGCCAGCGGCAGCTGATCATCGGCGACCGGAAGACCGGCAAGACCACCGTCGCGCTGGACACCATCCTCAACCAGCGGGACAACTGGCGTTCCGGCGACCCGAAGAAGCAGGTCCGCTGCATCTACGTCGCCATCGGTCAGAAGGCCTCCACGATCGCCTCGATCAAGGGCATCCTGGAGGACGCGGGCGCGCTGGAATACACCACCATCGTGGCCTCCCCGGCGTCCGACCCGGCCGGCTTCAAGTACCTCGCCCCCTACACCGGCTCGTCCATCGGGCAGCACTGGATGTACGGCGGCAAGCACGTCCTGATCGTCTTCGACGACCTGAGCAAGCAGGCCGAGGCGTACCGGGCCGTGTCGCTGCTGCTGCGCCGCCCGCCGGGCCGTGAGGCGTACCCGGGTGACGTCTTCTACCTGCACTCCCGTCTGCTGGAGCGCTGCGCGAAGCTCTCCGACGAGCTGGGTGGCGGCTCGATGACCGGCCTGCCGATCATCGAGACGAAGGCCAACGACATCTCGGCCTTCATCCCGACCAACGTCATCTCCATCACCGACGGCCAGATCTTCCTGGAGTCCGACCTGTTCAACCAGGGCGTCCGGCCGGCCATCAACGTCGGTACCTCGGTCTCCCGGGTCGGTGGCGCCGCGCAGATGAAGCCGATGAAGAAGGTCTCCGGCTCGCTGCGGCTCAACCTGGCCCAGTTCCGTGAGCTGGAGGCGTTCGCCGCCTTCGCCTCCGACCTGGACAAGGCCTCGCAGGCCCAGCTGAACCGGGGTTCCCGGCTGGTCGAGCTGCTCAAGCAGCCGAACTACTCGCCGTACCCGGTGCAGGAGCAGGTCGTCTCGGTCTGGGCCGGCGTCGAGGGCAAGCTCGACGACGTCCCGGTCGGCGAGGTCCGTCGCTTCGAGTCGGAGTTCCTCCAGTACCTGCGGCACAAGCACGAGGGTGTGCTGGCCTCGATCGCGGACGGCAAGTGGGGCGACGACATCGCCGCCTCGCTCGACTCGGCCGTCGGCGAGTTCAAGCAGGTCTTCCTCGGCAAGGACGACGAGCGCCGGGTCAACGACGCGCCGGCCAAGCCGCTGGAGGGCGACTCCGACCGGGAGACGGTCACCCGCTACGCCGGCGGCGACGCCGAGAATCAGTAGGGCTGACTCATGGCGGCCCAGGTACGCGTTCTTCGCCAGCGGATCCGTTCGGCGAAGGGGATGAAGAAGATCACCAAGGCGATGGAGCTCGTGGCGACGAGCCGCATCGCCAAGGCCCAGGCCCGGGTGACGGCGTCCCTGCCGTACGCCCAGGCGATCACCGGCGTGCTCACCGCGCTGGCCTCGAACGCCCGGATCGACCACCCGCTGCTCACCCCGCGCGAGCGGGTGCGGCGGGCGGGCGTCCTGCTGGTCACCTCCGACCGGGGCCTGGCCGGCGGGTACAGCTCCAACGCGATCAGGACCGCCGAGTCGCTGATCGCCCGGCTCACCGCGGACGGCAAGGAGCCGGTGCTCTACGTCATCGGACGCAAGGGCCTGACGTTCTACCGGTTCCGCAACCGGCAGATCGCGGCGAACTGGACCGGCTTCTCGGAGCAGCCCACCTTCGCCGATGCCCGTGAGGTCGGCGAGACGCTGATCGCGGCGTTCACCGCCGGTGCCGACGACACCGACGGCGACGCCGGTCCGGACGGCGTGCTCGGTATCGACGAGTTGCACATCGTCTACACCGAGTTCCACAGCCTGATGACCCAGAACCCGGTCACGAAGATCATCGGTCCGATGCAGGTCGAGGACCGGCCGCGCTCCGAGGGGCTGCTGCCGGCGTACGAGTTCGAGCCGGAGGCGGAGTCGCTGCTCGACGCGCTGTTGCCGAAGTACATCAACACGCGGATCTACGCGGCGTTGCTGGAGTCGGCGGCGAGCGAGTCGGCGGCCCGGCGGCGGGCGATGAAGAGCGCCACCGACAACGCCGAAGAGATGATCGAGAAGTACACGCGTGAGATGAACTCGGCCCGCCAGGCCGGGATCACCCAGGAGATCAGTGAGATCGTCGGCGGCGCGAACGCGCTGGCCGCGTCGGGAAGTGAAGTGTGATGACTGTATCCGCAGTTGCCGGGGGACCGGCAGAGACCAGTACGGCCACCGGTCGCGTGGTTCGGGTCATCGGCCCGGTCGTCGACGCCGAGTTCCCGCGCGACGCCATGCCGACCCTGTTCAACGCCCTGCACGTGGAGGTGAACCTCTCCGGCGGCGCGAAGACGCTCACCCTGGAGGTCGCCCAGCACCTGGGTGACAACCTGGTCCGGGCCATCTCGATGCAGCCGACCGACGGTCTGGTCCGCGGCGCCGAGGTGACCGACTCCGGCTCGCCGATCACCGTTCCGGTGGGCGACGCGGTCAAGGGCCACGTCTTCAACGCCATCGGCGAGTGCCTCAACCTCACCGAGGGCGAGACGCTCGACGCGGACGACAGGTGGGGCATCCACCGCAAGGCTCCGGCCTTCGCGGACCTGGAGCCGAAGACCGAGATGCTGGAGACCGGCATCAAGGTCATCGACCTGCTTGCCCCGTACGTCAAGGGCGGCAAGATCGGCCTGTTCGGCGGCGCGGGCGTGGGCAAGACGGTGCTCATCCAGGAGATGATCACCCGCGTGGCCCGGAACTTCGGTGGTACGTCGGTCTTCGCCGGGGTGGGGGAGCGCACCCGTGAGGGCAACGACCTCATCGCCGAGATGACCGAGTCCGGCGTCATCGACAAGACCGCGCTGGTCTACGGCCAGATGGACGAGCCGCCGGGCACCCGGCTGCGGGTGGCGCTGTCGGCGCTGACCATGGCCGAGTACTTCCGGGACGTCAAGAAGCAGGAGGTGCTGCTCTTCATCGACAACATCTTCCGCTTCACCCAGGCCGGTTCCGAGGTCTCCACCCTGCTCGGCCGGATGCCGAGCGCGGTGGGTTACCAGCCGACCCTGGCCGACGAGATGGGCGAACTCCAGGAGCGGATCACCTCCGTCCGGGGCCAGGCCATCACCTCGCTCCAGGCGATCTACGTGCCCGCCGACGACTACACCGACCCGGCGCCGGCGACCACCTTCGCCCACCTGGACGCGACCACCAACCTGGAGCGGTCGATCTCCGACAAGGGCATCTACCCGGCCGTGGACCCGCTGGCGTCCTCGTCCCGGATCCTCGCCCCGGAGTTCGTCGGCGAGGCGCACTTCGCGGTGGCCACCGAGGTCAAGCGCATCCTCCAGCGCTACAAGGACCTCCAGGACATCATCGCCATCCTCGGTATCGAGGAGCTCTCGGAAGAGGACAAGCTCACCGTCGGCCGGGCCCGCCGGATCGAGCGTTTCCTCTCCCAGAACACCTACGCCGCCGAGCAGTTCACCGGCGTGCCGGGCTCGACGGTCCCGATCGAGGAGACCATCGACGCGTTCCGGAAGATCAGCGAGGGTGAGTACGACCACTTCCCCGAGCAGGCCTTCTTCATGTGCGGCGGTCTGGAGGACCTGGAGCGCAAGGCGAAGGAGCTGATGTCGGAGGGCTGAGCCTCCCGACAGCCGAGCCTCCCGACAGCTGAGCCCTCGGACAGTAGTGCTGCGAAGGCCACCCCGGTCACCCGGGGTGGCCTTCGGCCGTTCCTGCCCGGATGGGGTTCCTGCCTGGTGGGGGCCGGTGTCCGGTTACCGGGCGAGCGGTCGCCGCGGGCGCGCGGTACCGTTTCGAGAACGACTCTCGGATCCGGGCGTCGATGTGGTGCAACTTTTCGACCGGGTACGCCCGTCTCCTCTTCGTGGGCGTGACGAATCCTCGTGACGAGTCCCCGTGCGCGACGAATGGAGCTGCTGGTGGGCAAGGCCGGCAAGGGCGGCAGGGACGGCAAGGCCGGCGGGATCGGTAGGGCCGGCACGGTTGGCAAGGCCGGCAAGGGCGGCAGACGGTCGATCTGGTCCGGGGTGCCCCGCTGGGCGCGCGCGTGCACCATCTTCGGGGTCGTGCTGCTGATGCTCAGCGGCGCGGTCCTGGTGGGCTACGAGACGCTGCTGTCGCGCTACGAGGGTTCGGTGGGCAAGGCCGACCTGTTCGGCGACAAGGCGGCCGGGGCGCAGGAGCGCAAGAGCAACGTCAAGGGCCCGCTGAACATCCTGCTGGTGGGCATCGACCCGCGGGACGCCAAGACCCCGCCGCTGGCCGATTCGATCATGGTGCTGCACGTGCCCGAGTCGCTGGACCGGGCGTACATCTTCTCGGTGCCGCGTGACCTCTACGTCGACATCCCCAGGTTCGACAAGGCCGGCTACCGGGGCGGCTCCGGCAAGATCAACGGTGCGATGTCGCACGGCAGCATCGTCGAGGGCAAGAACCCCAGCGCGGCGCAGGGCTTCGAACTGCTCGCCAAGACCGTGCAGAAGGCGACCGGGATCACCCGGTTCGACGCCGGGGCGATCATCAACTTCACCGGTTTCCAGAAGATCGTCGACGCGATGGGCGGCGTCGACATGTACATCGAGCGCGAGGTCCGCTCCGAGCACCGCGAGCCGAACGGCAAGCACCGCAAGGGCAACCCGTACGGCGAGGGGTACATCGGGCCGCAGGCGGTCTACAAGAAGGGCAACCAGCACCTCAGCGGCTGGCAGGCGCTGGACTACGTCCGGCAGCGCTACCCGAAGAACGGCGTCCCGGACGCCGACTACGGCCGGCAGCGGCACCAGCAGCAGTTCATCAAGGCGATGATCAGCCAGGCGTTCAGTGCCGACGTGGTGACCAACCCGATCAAGCTGGACCGGGTGATCCGGGCCGCCGGCCAGTCGTTGACCTTCAACGGCCGGGGCAACAGCGTGGTCGACTTCGCCATCGCGCTCAAGGGCATCCGCTCGGAGAACGTCGAGCTGATCAAGCTGCCCGGGGAGGGGATCGGCACCGGCAACGGCTATCGCGGGGAGCGGCTGCTGCCCGCCGCCGACGACTTCTTCGCCGCGCTGAAGAACGAGCAGCTGGACGCCTTCATGCTGGAGCACCCGGAGTTCCGCAACAAGGGCAAGTGACCTCTGCGGGGTGCGAACACCACCGTCCGGCCAGCCGACACGCCGGACGGTGGTGCAGGTCTCGGCACCCGCGTTGGGTCGGCGACGACGGTCCGACTAGACTTTCGGCAATCCGTCGCCGCAGCAAGGAGACAGCGTGGCACAGCAGCTTCACGTCGACCTCGTAGCCGTCGAGGAGAAGGTCTGGTCCGGCGAGGCCGAAATGGTCGTCGCCCGCACGACCGAAGGCGAGCTGGGTGTGCTGCCGGGGCACGCGCCGCTGCTCGGCCAGCTCGCCGAGCCCAGCCAGGTCCGGATCAAGCAGGCCGGCGGCCAGCAGGTCGCCTACGACATCACCGGTGGGTTCCTGTCGGTCGGTGCCGAGAGCGTCACGGTGCTCGCCGAGAGCGCCACCCCGGCCACTCCGGCCCGCTGAGCCCACCCGCCGATGGAGATCGTCGAAGGGATCGGAATCGGCATTGCGGTGATCCTCGCCGCGCTCCTGATCCTCTTCGTCCGGCGGGCCCTGGTCACCCGTAGCGGCGGCATCATCCGGCTGAGCGTCCGGGTCACCACCGTCCTGGACGGCCGGGGCTGGTCACCGGGCTTCGCACGGTTCGTCGGCGACCAGCTCCGCTGGTACCGGATGTTCAGTTTCGCCCTGCGGCCCAAGCGGGTGCTCTCCCGCAAGGAACTGGTGGTGGAGCGACGGCGGCTGCCCGAGGGTCAGGAACGGCTCTCCATGCCGTCCGACTGGGTGATCCTCCGCTGTACCAGTCAACACGCGCCGGTCGAGATCGCCATGGCCCGCTCCACGGTGACCGGTTTCTCCTCCTGGCTCGAGGCCGCCCCGCCCGGGGCGGCCTCGCCGCGTATGGCCTCCCAGGACTGGCCAGCCGCCTGACCCGGCCCGGTCGCCGGCCTGGCACCGCCTGCGGTCACCCGGCCGCCGGCGGTCACGGTGCCGCGACGGCGGCCACCAGCTCGACCTCGTAACCCTGCCGGTCGGTGAGGTAGGCGGCGTAGCTGTCCGGGCCCCCGGCGTGCGGGTGGCGGTCGGCGAACAGCAGCGCCCAGCCGTGGGCCCCGGCGTCGGCCACCAGCCGGTCCACCGCGTGCGGCGGACCGGCATGGAAGGCCAGATGGTTGAGGCCCGGAGCGAGCCGGTCGTGGGTCCGCCCGGTCAGTGCCGGGGACTCCTCGACGACCAGGTACGTCGGGCCGTGCCGCCAGGAGCAGCCGGCCGGCCAGTCCTGGTGCGGCGTCCAACCCAGTTCACCGAGCAGCCAGCCCCAGCTCCGCTTCGCGGCGGCCAGGTCGGGCACCCAGACCTCGACGTGGTGCAGCCCGCCCGTGCTCAGCGCTTGCCGCCCGGCACCCATAGCACATCGCCGCCCGGATTGGCCGTTCTTGACAGGATGAACAGCAGGTCGGAGAGGCGGTTGAGATACTTTGCCGGAAGGGAGCTGGTGCGATCCGGATCGTGGGCGACCAGGGCCCAGGCCGCCCGTTCGGCGCGCCGGGCGATCGTCCGTGCCACGTGCAGCAGCGCCGCGCCAGCGGTGCCGCCGGGGAGGATGAAGGAGTCGAGCTTGCCCAGTCGCCCGTTGTACTCGTCGCACCAGCCTTCGAGGCGTTCGACGTACTCCTCGGTGACCCGCAGCGGCGGGTACGCCGGGTCCGGCTCGACGGGGGTGGCCAGGTCGGCGCCGACGTCGAACATGTCGTTCTGGATCGACTCCAGCACGGCCCGCAGCTCGTCGTCGAGCTGCCCCAGGGCGAGCGCCACGCCGAGCGCGGCGTTGCACTCGTCGACATCCGCGTACGCGGCGATCCGGGGATCGGTCTTCGGCACCTGCTCGTTGTTGCTCAGCCTGGTCATGCCGGCGTCGCCGGCCTTGGTGTAGATGCGCGTGAGGTGGACGGCCATGACGCACAGCCTACGGATACCGGACCTGACGATCCCGGCACGGCCCACCGCGGCCGGTTGGCCGGTGGAGGCGGGGCCGGGTGACCCGGCCGTCGACGCGGTGGACGTCATCCGGGTCGGCGGCGACGCCCGGCTGGCCGGCACGGTGCACGTGGTCGGGGCGAAGAACTCGGCGTTGAAGCTGATGGCGGCGGCGCTGCTGGCGCCGGGCCGTACGGTGATCACCAACGTGCCCCGGATCACCGACATCGCCATCATGGGCGAGGTGCTGCGCCGGCTCGGCTGCGCGGTGCACTTCGCGGCGGACGACCCGGTCGACCCGATGGTCGCCTACGGCGGGCAGGCCCGCTCCCGGTCGGTCGTCATCGACGTGCCCGAGCAGCCCGGCGCGGACGCCGACTACGACCTGGTGCGTCGGCTGCGGGCGTCGATCTGCGTGTTGGGCCCGCTGCTGGCCCGCCGGGGGTACGTGCGGGTGGCCCACCCGGGCGGGGACGCGATCGGCTCCCGGGGCCTGGACATGCACATCGCCGGGCTGGCCCGGATGGGCGCGGAGGTCTCCGGTGAGCACGGCTTCGTCATCGCCGCCGCCCCGCACGGGCTACGGGGTGCCGAGATCGTGCTGGACTTCCCCAGCGTGGGCGCCACCGAGAACCTGGTGATGGCGGCGGTGCTGGCCCGGGGCGTGACGACGATCGACAACGCGGCCCGGGAACCGGAGATCGTCGACATCTGCACGATGCTCAACCGGATGGGTGCCCGGATCTCCGGCTGCGGCAGCTCGACGCTGCGCATCGCCGGGGTGCCCGCGCTGCGCCCGGTGCGGCACGCCACGGTGGGGGACCGGATCGTCGCCGGGACGTGGGCGTTCGGCGCGGCGATGACCCGGGGGGACGTGACGGTCACCGGGATCGACCCGGCCTACCTGGAGGTCGCGCTGGACAAGCTGGTGTCGGCCGGCGCGCTGGTGGAGACCCGGGGGGACGCCTTCCGGGTCCGTGCCGACGACCGCCCCGCCGCCGTGGACGTGGTGACGCTGCCGTACCCGGGGTTCGCCACCGACCTGCTGCCGATGGCGATCGGCCTGGCGGCGGTCAGCGAGGGGGCGTCACTGATCACCGAGAACATCTTCGACGGCCGGTTCATGTTCGCCAACGAGATGGTGCGTCTCGGCGCCGACATCAAGACCGACGGGCACCACGCCGTGGTCCGGGGCCGGGACCGGCTCTCCGGCGCCCCGGTCCGGGCCACCGACATCCGGGCCGGTGCCGGGCTGATCATCGCGGGGCTCTGCGCGGACGGCGCGACCGAGGTATCCCACGTGCACCACGTGGACCGGGGCTACCCGGACTTCGTGGCCGACCTGCGGGCGCTCGGTGTGGAGGTGGAACGGGGCACCGCCCCGGAGGCCCCCGAGCTGACCATCTGACCCGCCCGCCGTCCGCGCCCCCGGCCGTCCGTCGCCGGTCCGACCGTCCGGGGCTTAGCGGTCGTTCAGGCTCGCCGACTAGGGTGCTGGCAGACACTCAATCTCTAGGCGAGGGAGAAGCAGATGGCGGGTCGACTCGCGGTCGTCGGGGCCGGACTGATGGGTTCCGGCATCGCCCAGGTGGCGGCGCAGGCGGGCTGGCAGGTGACGCTGCGCGACGTCGACGACGCGGCCACGACGCGCGGCGTGGACGGCATCCGCAAGTCGCTGACGAAGTTCGCCGAGAAGGGCAGGATCGAGGCGTCCGACGTCGAGGCCACGCTGGGCCGGATCACCCCGACCACCGAGCTGGAGGCGGCGGCCGACGCGGACATCGTGGTCGAGGCGGTCTTCGAGAAGATCGAGATCAAGCACGAGGTGTTCCGCGCGCTGGACAAGATCTGCAAGGCGGACGCGGTGCTGGCGACCAACACGTCGGCCATCCCGGTGACCCAGATCGCCACCGCGACGCAGCGCCCGGAGTCGGTCGTCGGCACCCACTTCTTCTCCCCGGTGCCGATGATGAAGCTGTGCGAGCTGGTGCGCGGCTACAAGACCAGCGACGCGACCCTGACCACCGCCAGGGCGTTCGCCGAGGAGATCGGCAAGACGGTGGTGGTGGTCAACCGGGACATCGCCGGTTTCGTCACCACCCGGCTGATCTGCGCGCTGGCGATGGAGGCGGTCAAGCTGGTCGAGTCCGGGGTGATGTCGGCCGAGGACCTGGACACCGCCTGCAAGCTCGGCTTCGGTCACGCGATGGGCCCGCTGGCCACGGTCGACCTGACCGGCGTGGACGTCCTGCTGAACGCCACGCGGAACATCTACACCGACACGGCCGACGAGAAGTTCTTCCCGCCGGAGCTGCTCCAGCGGATGGCCACCGCCGGTGACCTGGGCCGCAAGACCGGCCAGGGCTTCTACTCGTACTGAGCGCCGCCCCGGTCTCGGCCCCGGCCAGCAACGTCGCCGATACTGCGGTGTCCCCGTCAGCGGACACCGCAGTATCGGCACAACCGCGTCGAGTACACCCGGCGGGTCAGCCGTCGCGCTTGGTGGTCCAGCGGAAGGTGGTCAGGCAGAGGGCCAGGCCGATCAGGCACCACAGGGCGAGGACCAGGGCGACCCGGCCCAGCTCGAAGGAGCCGCCGGGCTCCTGCGCGCCGAAACTCTCCGGCAGGAAGACCGCGCGCAGGCCCTGGCACATCCACTTGAGCGGGAAGAACGCCGCCACCTGCTGCATCCAGGTTGGCAGGTCGGTGAAGACGAAGAACACCCCGGAGATGAACTGGAGCACCAGGGAGACCGGGGTGACCACGGCGGAGCCGCTGCGTGCGGTGCGGGCCAGCGACGAGATGGCGATCCCGCACAGCGTGCAGGCGGTCACCCCGAGCACGGCGACCCAGCCGAAGGTGAACCACTTCGCGGCGGTGGCCGGCAGGTCGAGGTCGAACAGCGCCACGGCGACCGCCAGCAGCAGCGCGGTCTCGGCGACACCGATCACCACCACCATGATCACCTTGCCGGCGAACCAGACCCACTTCGGCATCGGGGTGCCCCGGTAGCGCTTCAGCACGCCCCGGTCCCGCTCGATCGGGATCCAGATGCCGAGGTTCTGGAAGCTCACCGTCATCAGCCCGGTCGCGATCATGCCGGTGATGAAGTACTGGGTGAACTTCACCCCGCCGCCGATCGTCCCGTCGAAGATCGACGCGAAGATCAGGATCATGATGATCGGGAAGCCCATCGTGAACACGACGGACTCCCGGCTGCGCAGGAACTGGGTGATCTCCAGCCGGCCCTGGCGCAGGGCGAGCGCGCCCGGCCCGACCCGCCGGCGGCCGGTGGTGGCGGGCGGGGGCACCGGCTTCGTGGTGGTGGTCATCAGTGTCCGATCATGCTCAGGTAGACGTCTTCCAGGGTCGGCCGGGTCACCGTGAGACCGGGCACCTCGCCGCCGAAACGCGCGGCCAACTCCGCCACCAGCGCCGTCGGCGTCGCGCTCTGCGCGGTCTCCAACGTCCCCTCGGGGGTACGCCAGGACACCGTCGCCAGGGCGTTCTGGCGGTTGCCGAGCAGGTTCGGCGGGGCCACCTCGATCACCCGGCCGGCGGCGATCACCCCGACCCGGTCGGCGAGCGACTCGGCCTCGTCCAGGTAGTGGGTGGTGAGCACGATGGTGGTGCCGGCGGCGGCGAGGTCGCGGATCAGCTCCCAGAACTCGCGCCGCGCCTCCGGGTCGAAACCGGTGGTGGGCTCGTCGAGGAAGAGCAGCTCGGGGCGGCCGATGATGCCCAGCGCCACGTCGAGCCGGCGCTTCTGCCCGCCGGAGAGGGTGTGCGTGCGGGCGTTGGCCTTGGCACCCAGCCCGACCCGTTCGACGACCTTGTCCGGGTCGTCCGCCTCGGGATAGAACCCGGAGAAGTGCCGGACCACCTCGGCGACGGTCAGCTCGTCGAACTCGCCGGTGCCCTGGAGCACGATGCCGACCCGGGACCGCCAGTCGGCCGCCCGGCCCCGGGAGGTGCCCGGTGCGCCCGCCCGCTGGCCGCGCGGGCGGGAGCCGAGGACGAGACCGGGGTCGGTGCCGAGCACGCTGACCTGGCCGGCGTCGCGCTGCCGGTAGCCCTCCAGGATCTCCACCGTGGTCGTCTTGCCCGCGCCGTTCGGTCCGAGCAGGGCGAACACCTCGCCCCGGCGGACGTCGAGGTCCACCCCCGCCACCGCGACGTTGTCGCCGTACGCCTTGCGCAGTCCCCGTACGGAGATCGCGAGCTCGTCATCCATGCCGTCCAGTGTGCGACCAGGCCGTCCGGCGCGGCGGCCCGGGGTGTGCCGGTGTCGGCCGGGTCGCGTCGAGGCGTCCCGCTCGTCCCCGGCGGGGGCCTGTGAGGTGCTGCACACCGGGGACGCCGACGGGACCGGGGACGTCCGGCGGTTCCGGGCCTGGTCGTCGGGCTCGGGCTCAGGGTGGGGGCCGGGGTCGGGTCGGGGTCGGGGGAGTCCGGCGGGGCCGGGGCATGTGGCCCCGGCCCCGTGCTGGCCGGTCGGTCAGCGGCTCTGGTCTGTCAGCGCTCTGGTCGTATCAGCGCTCTGGTCGGTCAGCGGCTCTGGTCTGTCAGCGCTTTGGTCGTATCAGCGCTCTGGTCGGTCAGCGGCTCTGGTAGGTCATGCAGTCGGCCAGGTCGTTGTCGGGGCCGACGGTGATCGCCGGGGCGCGACACTCCAGCTCCGCGTTGTGCCGGCAGTCGGCCCGGCTGCACGCGCCGACCTGGGCGATGAGCCGGTCGAGGCCACCGCGTACCGGCAGCTCCACGAAGGTGTGGCAGTGCGCGTGGTCGGTGCTGCCGATGGTGATGGCGAACGCGTGGCAGTCGTTGGTGTGGTTGTAGGCGCAGGACGAGGCCGCGCACTCCTGAACCCGGGGCATTTCCATCGCTGCGGTCATGACAACCTCACTTTCGGTAGATATGCCACAAATGGTAGGCGTCGGTTGGGTGGGGCGCGGGCTGTTCCACTGCTGATCACCCCGTAGGAAGCCCGCCGCCACCGTCAACCCCGCCCGAACGACCCGTTCCTCACCCCCCGCCCCTTTCCGCCCCGCTCACCCTCCCGCCCCGGTGGCCCTCCCGCTCCACCACCCTCCCGCCCCGCTCACCCTCCTGCCCGCACCCCTCCCACCCCGGTGATCAAGAGAATTGCGGCCCAGGAGAGCGCTCTCGATGACGCAAACCTCTTGATCACCGGGCCGTGCGGGCCGGCCGGGTCGGGCGGGCCGGGTGGGGCGGGCTGGGTGGGGCGGGCTGGGTCGGGTGGGCGGCGGGGCAGGGGCGCGCCGGGTGGGGCGGCGGGTTTGTGCCTGTCCGGGTGGGCGGTGCGGACCCGGTCGTCGGTGAGGCGGCCCCGTCCGGCGGGCCCGTGCGGCACGAATGCGGCCGGATGTCCGGTTCGGTGCGGTCGGGTCGTCACCGGTGTCCGCAGCCGGGTCGACCGGGCGGGGCGTCCCGTGACCGGCGGCACCCCCACGGCGGAATCCCGGCCGGCCCGCAGTCGTTACACCCTCTGTACGACCGCAGCAGCACCCCGCCCGGCCAGCCCGGAGGCGGGCAGCGCCCCGGAATGACGCGGGCCCCCCGGTCGTTACATCTGGTTCCGGCGCGAGCGGCAGGGCCCGCCGGAGACCTGAGAACTCCCCTCGTGAGCGCCTCGTCGTGGTGCTTACGCCCCCACCACCGGCTCCGCCGGTGACCCGGTCCCCCGACCGGTCGGGTGGCGTCGACCCCCTCGAAGGAGCATCCCCCATGAAGACCACCATTCTGCGTAAGAGCGTCCTCGGTATCGCCGGTCTGGCCGTCGCCGGTGGTCTGGCCGCCGGTCCGTTGAACCACGGCACCGCCGAGTCGACCGCTGCCGACCACACCGTTGCCGTGGTCCAGGCCGACAAGCCCGCCGTGGACACCGCCAAGCTGATCCCGCACGGTGTGCAGGGCGAGCAGTCCCGCATCGACCTCAACGACGAGCAGACCGGCAACGTCAAGGCGATCATCGCGGCGACGAAGAAGGCCGGCATGGACGAGCGGGCCGCCGTCGTGTCCATCGCGACCAGCCTGCAGGAGTCGAAGCTGGAGAACCTCGGCCACCTCGGTGACCGCAACGACCACGACTCGCAGGGCCTGTTCCAGCAGCGGCCGTCCAGCGGCTGGGGCACGGTGGAGCAGATCACCGACCCCGAGTACGCCACCCTGGCGTTCCTCAAGGGCCTCAAGCAGGTCGACGGCTGGCAGGACATGCCCCTGACCAAGGCCGCCCAGACCGTGCAGGTGTCGGCGTACCCCGACCACTACGCCCAGTGGGAGCAGCAGGCCGCCGACCTCGTCGCCCAGCACTGGAACAGCTGACCCCCGTACGACACGACGGCCGGCACCCCGCGTGGGGTGCCGGCCGTCGGTGTGTGCGGCGGTGGGTCAGACCCGGTAGCCGGCGGCGCGGGCCGCCTCGCGGTCCCGGCGGCGCTCCCGGCGTCGGCGCAGGAACCAGACCACGAACGCCACCATGCCCAGCAGGAAGGCCAGCACCAGTACCGGCAGGATGATCGCCACCAGGGACATCAGCACGCTCGTTGCGTCCTCGGCGGTGCTGGCCACCGGTGCGCCGAAACCCGCGGTGGTCGCGTTGACCACCGGTCGGGCCGCCGCCTTGAACAGGTGCACCCCGAGCGCGATGGCGACACCGGCGGCCACCGGCACCCACTGGTGGGACGAGAAGAACCCGCCCGGGTCGCTCACCGTCACCGTCTCCGAGCCCGACCCGGCGCCGAACGCGAGGCCACCGGCGGTGGGGCGGACCACCGTCTGCACGACGTCGTTGACATGGTCGACCACGGGCACCTTGTCGGCGACGACCTCGACCGCGAGCAACGCCGCGAGGATCGCCAGCACCCAGCCGTTGCCCAGCCACTGCCAGCCGCTGGGCAGGTCGATCAGGCTGGTGTAGCGGGCGAGCAGGCCCATCGTGAGCAGGGGAATGTAGGCGTTCAGGCCCGCCGAGGCGGCGAGCCCGGTACCGGTGAGGACTTCGAACACCATCTCAGCATGGCACCGGCACGCCAGTGCCGCGCGACGGTGACCGGCCGGTCCTCGGCTACCCTCGTCGGGTGCGTCTGGTGATTGCGAAGTGCTCGGTGGACTACGTCGGACGGCTCTCGGCGCACCTGCCGCTGGCCACCCGCCTGCTCATGGTGAAGGCGGACGGGTCGGTGTCGATCCACGCCGACGACCGTGCGTACAAGCCGTTGAACTGGATGAGCCCGCCCTGTCGGCTGGAGGAGGCCCCCGGCGTGTGGCGGGTGGTCAACAAGGCCGGCGAGGAGCTGCGGATCACCCTGGAGGAGGTCTTCCAGGACACCTCGTACGAGCTGGGCATCGACCCGGGGCTGCGCAAGGACGGCGTCGAGGCGCACCTGCAGGAGCTGCTGGCCGCCAATCCGGAGACGCTGGGGGAGGGCTTCACCCTGGTCCGGCGGGAGTACATGACGGCGATCGGCCCGGTCGACCTGCTCTGCCGGGACGCCAACGCCGGCGCGGTTGCCGTCGAGGTGAAGCGGCGCGGCGAGATCGACGGCGTCGAGCAGCTCACCCGCTACCTCGAACTGATGAACCGGGACCCGCTGCTCGCCCCGGTGACCGGCGTCTTCGCCGCCCAGGAGATCAAGCCGCAGGCCCGGGTCCTCGCCACCGACCGGGGCATCCGCTGCGTCGTCGTCGACTACGACCGGCTGCGCGGCATCGTGCGCGACGAACTGACCCTGTTCTGACCGCCGGCCGCCCGGCGGGGGCCGCCCGCCGGGCGGTCAGCGGCGGCCGTACAGGGCCTTGGTGACCCTGACGATCCGGGCCACGTCGGTCGGGGTCCGCTCGAAGGTCATCGCGGGCAGCAGCGAACGGGCCCGCCGCCGGGTGACCGACTTGGCCCGGCCGAACTCGCGCAGCCCGTCCTCACCGTGGATGCGGCCGAAGCCGGAGTCGCCCACCCCGCCGAACGGCAGCGTGGACATGCCGGCGAAGGTGAGCGCCGAGTTGACCGACGCCATCCCCGAGCGCAGCCGCCGGGCGATCGCCACCGCGTCGCGCCGCCCGAACACCGAACCCCCCAGGCCGTACGGCAGGGCGTTGGCCCGGCGTACGGCCTCGTCGGCGTCGGCGACCCGGGTGATGGTCACGGTCGGGCCGAAGGTCTCCTCGCGGATCGCCGACGCCGACTCGGGGACGTCCACCAGCACCGTCGGATGCACGTACGGCGGCTGCACGGCGGCGGGACCGCCCACCACCGCCCGTCCCCCGGCGGCGATGGCCTCGTCGATGTGCCGGCGGATCACGTCGAGCTGGCTCGGCATGGTGATCGGGCCGAGATCGGCGCCGTCCGCGCCGACGGTCAGCCGTTCGGCGCGGGCGACCACCTTGTCGACGAACGCGTCGTGCACGGCCGCCACCGCGTAGACCCGTTCGATGCCGATGCAGGTCTGCCCGGCGTTGGTCAGCGCGCCCCAGACGCACGCCTCGGCGGCGGCGTCCAGGTCGGCGTCGGCGTCCACGATCATCGCGTCCTTGCCGCCGGCCTCCAGCAGCACCGGGGTCAGCGACTCGGCGCAGGCGGCCATCACCCGGCGGGCGGTCGCCGTGGAACCGGTGAAGGCCACCTTGTCGACGCCCGAGCGGCACAGCGCCGCGCCGACGTCGCCCAGGCCGTGCACCGCCGTGAACACCGGCTGTTCCGGCACCACCTCGGCGAACGTGTCGACCAGCCACTGCCCGACGACCGGGGTGTACTCGCTGGGCTTGAGGACGACCGCGTTGCCGGCGGCCAGCGCGTAGGCGGCGGAACCGACCGGGGTGAAGACCGGGTAGTTCCACGGGCCGATCACCCCGACCACGCCGTGCGGCTGGTATTCGAGGTGACCGGAGAACTCGGCGAGGATCAGCCGGGAGCGGACCCGGCGCGGCCCCAGCACCCGGCGGGCGTTGCGGGCCGCCCAGTCGATGTGCTCGATGGCGGTGAGCACCTCGACGACGGCGTCCCCGACCGGCTTGCCGCCCTCGACGTGGATCAGCTCGGCCAGCTCCTCGACCCGCTGGGCGAGCAGGGCCCGCCAGCGCAGCAGCCGGGTGCGGCGGCCGGTGAAACCGAGCCCGGCCCACCACTGCCCGGCCGTGCGGGCGCGGGCGACCGCGCGGTCGACCTCCGCGGCGGTGGCGACCGGCACGCTGCCGGCCTCGTCGCCGGTGGCCGGGCTCGTCGAGACCAGCCGACCGTCGGAGATGACCGGGGTACCCGGGACCTGCACAGCCGTCATGGCGGAAGTCTAGCCCCGGAAGCTACCCGCTGGTAGTTGTGAACAGCGTTCAGCTATTGCTCCGTCGCCGCCTGTTCGGTGGACACCGGATGTCCGCCAGGGGTCGTGGAGGTGACCGGGCGGGTGGTGAGCTGGTCACGCGGAGCTGGCAGGCTGACCGCGGGGCGACGGTGGGTGGGGAGCTGACTGTCCATGCAGGATCATCCGGAACTGATGCCACTGCTGACGGTGGCCGCTGGCCCGATGCGCGGGGCGAGCTTCCGCGTCCGGCCCCGGCCGCAGGTGATCGGCCGGGCGCCGACCGCCGACATCGCGGTCGCCGACGCACACCTGAGCCGGCGGCACGCCGAGGTGCGGCTGACCGACGACGGGGTGGTCCTGGTCGACCTGGGATCGACCAACGGCACCTGGCTCAACGACCGGCGGATCACCGACGCCGAACCGCTCACCGACGGCGACGTGATCCGGCTCGGCCGTACCGAGCTGCGCTACTTCGACCCCGGACTGGCCACCACCGACCCGGTCGGCCTGCGCTTCGCCGGGGGGTCCGTCGGCCGCCGGGACCACCGCCCCACGCTGCCGCTGCCGCCGCGCCCTCCCGGCTCCACCGACGCCCTGCCGGCCGCCCCGGTCCCCGCGCCCAGCGCCGTCGACGCCTGAGGCGGACGGGGACCGACCTCCACCGCCCCGGTCCCGACGGATAGCCTTAGCGTTCGTTCAAGTCGGCAGCGGCGGAATCAACCAGGGAGGCCGGTCGTGGCGCGGGAGTTCACCAGGGTGGGCGTGGTCGGTCTGGGCACCATGGGCGCCGGCATCGTCGAGGTGTTCGCCCGCAACGGTGTCGACGTCGTCGCGGTGGAGATCTCCCCGGACGCCCTGGCCCGGGGCCGGGCCACCCTCACCCGGTCGACCGACCGGGCGGTGGCGCGGGGCAAGCTGGCCGGGGCCGACCGGGACGCCCTGCACGCCCGGGTCGACTTCCAGGTCGGGCTGGACGCGCTGCACGCGGTGGACCTGGTCGTCGAGGCGGTCCCCGAGCGCCTCGACCTCAAGCGGCGGATCTTCGCCGAACTGGACCGGATCTGCCGGCCCGACACCATCCTCGCCACCAACACCTCCTCGCTGGGCGTCACCGACATCGCCGTCGCCACCGGTCGCCCCCAGCAGGTCGTCGGCCTGCACTTCTTCAACCCGGCACCGGTGATGAAACTGGTCGAGGTCGTCCGCACCGTGGTCACCGCCGCCGACGTGGTCGACGACGTCGAGGCGCTCTGCGCCCGGCTCGGCAAGGTCGGCGTGACGATCGGCGACCGGGCCGGATTCATCGCCAACGCCCTGCTGTTCGGCTACCTCAACCAGGCGGTCAGCCTGTTCGAGGCGCGTCACGTCACCCGCGAGGACCTCGACGCGGCGATGACCCTTGGCTGCGGCCTGCCGATGGGTCCGCTCGCCCTGCTGGACCTGATCGGCCTGGACACCGCGTACGAGATCCTGAACACCATGTACCGGCACGGCGGGCGCAACCGCCGGCACGCCCCGGCGCCGCTGATCCGGCAGATGGTCACGGCGGGGCTGCTCGGCCGCAAGACCGGACGCGGCTTCTACACCTACGACAAGCCGGGCTCGGCGAAGGTCGTACCCGACGGGTCGACCCCGACCGCCGACGACGCGCCGGGCAGCACGGCCGTGACCAGGGTCGGGGTCGTCGGCTCGGGGACCACGGCGGCCGATCTCGCCGCGGTGTTCGCCGCCGCCGGCCACCAGGTGGTCGCCGTCGGCGCGGACGGGCCCGCCGGGACCGCCGGGGCGGTCCGGACCGCGCTCGACGAGGGCGTCACCCGGAACGATCCCGACCCGGCGGGCCGCGACGCCGCGCTGGCCCGGATCAGCTGGGCGGACGCGCTGGAGCAACTCACCGACGTCGACCTGGTGGTCGAGGCGACGGCGGGAGATCTGGACACCACCCGGACGCTGTTCGCCCGCCTCGACGAGGTCTGCAAGCCGGGCGTGGTGCTCGCCACCACCACCTCCACGCTGCCGGTGATCGAGCTGGCGATGGCCACCCGCCGTCCCGCCGACGTGCTCGGCCTGCACTTCTGCGCCCCGGTGCGGGCCCGCACGCTGGTCGAGGTGGTGACCACCGTCCGGACCTCGACGGAGGCCACCGCCACCGCCCGCGCGGTCTGCGCCGCCCTCGGCCGGACCACGCTGGTCTGCGACGACCGGGCCGGCTTCGTGGTCGACGCGCTGCTCTTCCCGTACCTCAACGACGCGGTACGGATGCTGGAGGCCGGTTATGCCGGCGTCGACCACATCGACCACGCGATGACGCTCGGCTGCGGCTACCCGACGGGCCCGTTCGCGCTGCTCGACGCGATCGGCCTCGACGTGGCGCTGGCCGTGCAGCGGGCGCTGTACCGGGAATCGCGCGAACCGGGCCTGGCCCCCGCGCCGCTGCTGCACCACCTGGTCACCGCAGGTCACCTGGGCCGCGCCGCCGGCCGGGGGTTCCGCGAGCACACCGGGCGCTGATCCGACCCCGGGGCGGACGACCTCACCCGTCCGGCGACCTGGGACTGACCGTAACCTTGGCACGGTGAGCCCCCGTCGCAACCGTCCCCGCCGCGAGGACACCGGCCAGTTGGACGCCGAACGGGCCCGGCACGGCGTGGAGTCGGTGCAGCAGTGGCGCGACGGCGAGTGGCAGGTACGCGGGATCAGCGGCGGGGCGTCCGTCAAGACGTACCGCTGCCCCGGATGTGACCAGGAGATCCGACCCGGGGTGGCGCACCTGGTGGCCTGGCCGGCCGACGGCGCGGGTGACCTCACCGACCGGCGGCACTGGCACAACGGCTGCTGGCGGGCCCGGGACCGGCGGGGACCGAACCTGCTGCGCGGCCGGGGCGCTCCCCGCTACGGCTGACCGGTCCGGCCCGGCCGCCCGGCGCGAGCGATCTGGATCACCCCGGTTCCGCCCCGGGCGAGCGACGGCGGCGGGTTCGGGTCAGACTGGGGCGGTGAGCACACCGATCCGCGCGTCGTCGATCCTGCCCGGCCACCGGGAGGACATCGAGCTGCACACCGCCGACGGCCTGCGGCTCGTCGGCGAGCTGGCCCGCCCGGTCGACCGGACGCCGGCGGGCACCCTGGTCTGCCTGCACCCGCTGCCCACCCACGGCGGAATGATGGACAGTCACGTCTTCCGCAAGGCGGCCTGGCGGCTGCCCGCCCTGGCCGACCTGGCGGTGCTCCGGTTCAACACCCGGGGCACCGGCAGCGTGCGGGGCACCAGCGAGGGCGCGTTCGACAACGCGGTGGGCGAACGGTTCGACGTCGCCGCCGCCATCGAGTACGCCGAGTTCCACGAGCTGCCGAACATCTGGCTGGTGGGCTGGTCGTTCGGCACCGACCTGACCCTGAAGTACGGCTGCGACCCGGCGGTGGCCGGGGCGATCCTGCTCTCCCCGCCGTTGCGTTTCTCGCAGCCCGCCGACCTGGCCGTCTGGGCGGAGTCGGGTCGGCCGCTGACCGCGCTGGTGCCCGAGTTCGACGACTACCTCCGCCCCGAGGAGGCCCGGCGGCGCTTCGCGGTGGTGCCGCAGGCCGAGGTCGTCGGCGTGCCCGGGGCCAAGCACCTCTGGGTGGGCGACGCCGAGCGGGTGCTCGACGAGATCGTCAGGCGGGTGAACCCGGCGGTGCCGCTGCCGCTGCCGACGAGCTGGGACGGCCCGATGGAGACCGGTGACGTCAGCGCGTACGCCGACCGGACGGTGGCCGCCTTCGCCGACACCCCCGTACCCGGGCCCGCCGCCGACTGAGCCACTTCCGGTCGGCTCAGCGGCGGTCCTGGCGGGGGAGCACCACCTCGCGCAGGATGAGCTGGAGGGCGGCGACGACCGGGATGGCGATCAGTGCGCCGACCACCCCCATCAGCGCCACCCCGAGCAGGGCGGCGAGCAGCGCGGCCACCTCGTTGACCTCCACCGACCGCCGCATGATCTTCGGGTAGATGAGGTAGTTCTCCACCTGCTGGTAGAGCACGAAGAAGACCGCGCAGGCGATGCCGATCGGCAGCGCGGTGGCGAAGCCGACCAGGCTGACGACCACCGCGCCGAGGGTGGCCCCGATCTGCGGGATCAGGTCGGTCACCGCCACCACCACGGCCAGCGCGAACGGGTAGGGCAGCCCGACGACCAGGGCGAAGACGAAGCTGGTCGCGCCGGCCAGCACCGCGATGCTCAGCGCCCCCACCATGTACGCGCCGACCTTGGTGAGGATCTCGTCGCCGATCAGGCTGACCCGCTGCCGGCGTGACCTCGGCACCAACGCGTACCCGAGGTCGCGTAACCGGTCGAAGTAGGCCAGGAAGTAGATCGTCAGCACCAGCACGGTGAGCACCCGGAAGATCGTGCCGAAGATCAACTGGGCGCCGCCGAGGACGCCGCCGAGCGCCCGGCCCACGGTGTCCGCGTTCGCCAGCTCCTGCACCCGCCGCATCACGTCGTACCGGACCACCAGGTCGTTGACCGTGCGGTTGCGGCGCAGCTCCTCGACGTAGCTGGGGAGCTGCTCGATGAACTGCCCGGTCTGCGTCACCACGGGCGGCACCAGCGCCACCAGCCCGGCGACGATCAGCAGCACCAGGGTCAGCGCCACCACCGTCACCGCCAGCCCGTGCGGCAACCCCCAGCGGCGCAGCCGGACCACCGCCGGGTTGAGCCCCACCGCCAGGAAGAGCGCGATCACCACCAGGACCAGGATGCCGCCGGCATTGCGGATGCCCAGGAACACGGTGTACGCCAGCAGCACGCCGAGCGCCCCGGTGAAGCCGACCAGGAAACTGCTGCGCCGCAGTGGCCGCCCGGGTCGACCGAACCGCCCCGAGCCGGTGGCGACCGACCCGGCGGTGTCGTCGTCGGAGGCGTCCCGCCCCGGCTCGTCGCGTGCCGCCGCATCCTGGACCGGGGCCGCAGGCCCAGGTGCCGGTTCGTCCCGTGTCGTGGGGCGGGTGGTGGGGGCGTCGGCGTCCGTCGGTACGACTTCAGGGGCGCCGTCCCGGGTCGCGTCGTCGCGTGCCGGGCCGTGCTGTGCCACCGGACCTCCCCAGTTCCGCCCCGGCGCGGCACACCGGAGCGGATCAGCCGATCCACCCGACGGCCACCTACCGTACGGGCTCCTGCCCGCAGGGTAGTGGGGCGGGTGCCCCGCCGGCCACCCCGGGGCACCCCACCGTGGTCACTCGGACTCGACGGTCACCGTGCTCGGCTTGGCGCTGCGCTCGTCGGTGGTCGGCTTGCTGGGCCGCTTGCCGTTCTCCCCGGTACTGGTGATCTTCGTCGGGGTGGCGCCCCGACCGGCGGTGCCCGGAACCGCGGCGACCGTCGGTTCACCGTCCACTCCGGCGCTCGCCGTTCCGCCGTCCACCGTGGTCACCGGCTCGGCCTTCGGCTTCGCGGCACCGTCCGTACCGCCGGTCGGCTTCGTGCCGTTGCTGCCCGGACCGCCGGCCGGCCTGGTCACGGCCACGACCGGGTCCGCACCGGCGACGACCGGCTTCTTCCCGGCGTCGCTGCCGGCGGAGGGCTTGGCGCTGTCGACCGCACCGGAGCCCACCGGCTGCGGTGCCGGGGCGTCGGTGGCACGCGTCGGCTTCGGTTTCCTGCCGTTGCCGAGCGGACCCGACGCCGGCCCGTCGCCGTCCGGGGACGGCGTCACCGCGTCGCTGCCCACCGGCGTCGCGGCGCGCGTCCGCAGGGCGGTGGCCTCCCGTAGCAGCTCGTCGTGCTCCTGCCGCGCCTGCCAGGTCTCCTGACGCAGGTCGGCGAGCTGCTGCTGGGCCTGGGCGATCTCCAGCATCACCCGGGCGAGCTGCTGCCGGCCCGCCGCCGCCTCCTGCTGGGTGGCGGCGAGGTGCTGCTGGGTGGTCGCCAGGTGCTGCTGGGTCGTGGCTGCGTACTCGTCGAACTGCCGGCGGGAGGCGGCGACGTGCTCGTCGGCCTGGCGACGCTTCTCGGCGGTCTCCCGCTCGACCCGGTCGAGCAGCTCGGTGGTCTCCTGCTCCACCCGCCGACGCAGCTCGGTGGTCTCCTGCTCGGCCGTGCGGCGCAGCGTCGCCGCGTCCGCCTCGGCGGCCCGGCGGATCTCGGCCGCACCCTGCTCGATCTCGTCCCGCCGGGCGGCCCACTCCCGCTCCAGCTCGGCCTGCCGCGTGCCGTGCTGCTGTTCCAGCTCGTCGTGCCGGGCCCGGTGCTTGCGGTCCAGTTCGTCGCGGTGCTTGGCGAACTCCTGCTCGGCGGCGGCCCGACGCTGGGCCAGCTCCCGGTCGGCGGCCTCCCGCCGGCCGTTGACCTCCTGCTCCACCCCTGCGCGCCAGGCCCCCAGCTCCTGCTGCGTCTGGGCGCGGGACTGCTGCACGTACGCCTCGGTCTCGGTGCGCATCCGCTGCACGTACGCCTCGGCCTCGGCCCGGCTGCGTCGGGCCGCCTCGGTCGCCTCGGTGGTCAGCCGCTGCGCCTCCTGCCGGGCCCGTTCCCGGGTCGCCTTGGCCGCGCCGTCGGCGTCGTCGGTGACCTGCTTGGCCTGCTGGAGCGCCTTGGCGTGGGTGGCGCGGCTGGTCTCCGTCGCCGAATCGACGAGCCGCCGGGCCTCCTGCTGCGCCTTGAGGTGCACCTCCTTGGCGGCCTCGCGCAGGTCGGTGGCCTCCTTCTGGGCCTTGGCCAGCGCCGCCTTCGCCGTCTCACGGAGCTTGGTGGCCTCCTGCTGGGCCCGGGCGTGGATCTCCTTGGCGGTGTCGCGGAGCTGGGTGGCCTCCTGCTGGGCCCGGTTCAGGGCCTCCTGGGCGGCGGTCCGCAACCGGTTGGACTCGTCCTCGGCGGTGGCACGCAGCAGGGTCGCCTCGTCCTTGGCGGTGCTGCGCAGCCGTGCGGCCTCCTGCTTGGCGGTACGCACGGCGGCGTCGGCCTCGGCCTTGCGGGCCGTGGTGTGCCGTTCCTCCTCGGCACGCCGGGCGGCGAGCGCGATCTCGAAGTCCTTGAGGGCCCGGGCGGCCTGCTCACGTGCCTCGTCGATGATGTGCTCGGCGGCGGCCCGACGGGCCTCGATCTCCTCGTTGGCGGCGACCAGGATGGCGTCCGCCTGCTCCTCGGCGAGGGCGAGGATCTGCTCGACCCGGGGGCCGAGATGCTTGAAGGAGGCCCGGTCCACCACCCCGACCTGCTTGCGCACCTGGGCGAGATCCCGCTGCAGGTGCTCGACCTGACCGGCCAACTTGTGGATCTGGGTGTACGCCTGTTCCCGCTCACCCGTCAGCGTGGCGATCTCGTGCTCCGCACGAGCGACGTACCGGTCGACCTGTCGTTTGTCGTATCCCCGCAGAGCGGACTCGAAGCTGGGCTCCGTCGTCACATCCCCGCCGAGAGCGAACAGTTCCTCGCCGTGCGACATGCCCCCATCCTCACACGCATCCGGCCCTCCGGGGGCGATACGGACGCCGCTGTGGGGAGCTGTTTCAGTGCTGTCCCGCGACAGGGTGTCACAGGGCGGGAACGGGCGCGGCGCGGGGGTGCACCGGTCATCCGGTGTCCCTCCGCGCCGCGACTCATGCCCCGTCGATGCGTTCGGTCAGCTGGCGGTCTCCGCGGTCGCCCGGGACTCGGCGTCGGCCTTGGCCGGCTCCGGCTTGGCCGGCGCGGCGGCCTGCTGCTGGGCCGGTACGCCCGGCACGATCCCGGCCAGGCCGGAGAGCATCTGGCCGAGCTGCGAGGTGACCGCGTCCTTCTGGCGGGTGAGGTCCTCCACCTCGCGGCGGGCCGCCTGGGTGGTCAGGTCCGCCTCGGTGCGCGCCTCGGTGAGCAGCCGCTTCGCCTCGGCCTTGGCCTCGTTGAGGGTCTTCTCGGCCAACGCCTTGGCCTTGTCGACGGTGTCGTTGGCGGTGCGCTCGGACTCGACCCGGCGGGCCTCGGCGCGCTGCTCGATCTCCTTGGCCCGCTCCTGGGCGGCCCGCGCCCGCTGCTCGGCCTCGCCGACCAGCTTCTGGGTCTGCGCCACCTGGGCGGCGTGCCGCTCCGACTCCTCGCGCTCGGCCTTCTCCCGCCGCTCGGCGAGCTGGAGCTCCAGCGCCTGAAGGTCCTTGTCCCGCTTGTCGCGGGCGTCGGTGAGCAGCTTGGTGGCCTCGGCGCGCTTCTCCTCGGCCTCCCGCGCGGCCTTCGCCCGCTGCTGGGTGATCTCCCGCTCGGCGGTGGCGCGCAGGGTGGCGACTTCCCGCTCGACGGTGGACTTCAGCTCGGCCACCTCGTGCGCGGTGACCGTACGCAGCTGCTTGGTCTCCCGGTCGGCGTCGGCGCGCAGCGTGTCGGCCTCCCGACGGGCCTGCACCCGGGCCTCGGCGGCCTCCCGCTCGGCGGCGGTGCGGACGGTGCCGGCCTCCCGCTCGGCGGTGGCCTTCATCGCGGCGGCCTCGGCGCGCGCCTTGTCGGTGATCTCCCGCGCCTCCAGCCGGGCAGCGGAGAGGATCCCTTCCGACTCGCGCTTGGCCTCGTTGCGGTGGTCGTTGGCCTGCTCCTCGGCCAGCCGCAGGATCTGCTCGACCCGGGTGCCGAGACCCGAGAGGGTCGGCCGGCTGTTCTCCTCGAGCTGCTTGTTGGTGTCGGTGAGCTTCTGCTCGAGCGCGGCCTGCCGCTGCTCGGCCTGGCGGAGCCGACGCTGGGCGTCGTTCATCCGCTGCTCGGCCTCGGCGCGGGCCTGCTCCGACTGGGTCAGTGCGGCCGTCATCCGACCGAGGAAGTCGTCGACCTGGTGGGTGTTGTATCCACGCAGGCCCACCGTGAAGTCGGGCTGCGAGTTCGCGTTATCGAAGAACGCGAGAGGGGAGGACTGCTGCTGGGGCATTGGGACATACTTGCAGACCCCCCGGGGTCGTTCGCAAGAGCGGTGCCGAGCTTTCGTGTCCTCTTTACATGGTCCACCGGGTCGTACCGGCGGCCGGCACCAAACGGCGATCTTGGCAGGTCCGGGCGGCCCCGCCGCCGCTGCCGCCCGCTATCCCGGCAGTGCCCGACCCCTTTCCCCGCCACCCCCGGAATAGCACCCCCGCACAATGCCCGCCCCGGTCCGCCCCGCCCCGGTGATCAAGAGGTTTGCGTCAGGTCTGGAGATCGAGATGACGCAAACCTCTTGATCGACACGGAAGGGGCGGGGTGGGGACGCGGGGAGAGGACAGTGTCAGTGGGGGGTGTCGGCGGGTTGGACGAGTTCGACGAGGACGCCGCCGGCGGCCTTGGGATGGACGAAGTTGACCCGGGAGTTGGCGGTGCCGCGCTTCGGGGTGTCGTAGAGCAGCCGTACGCCGCGTTCGCGCAGGATCGCGCAGGCCGCGTCGATGTCGGCGACCGTGTACGCCACCTGCTGCACCCCGGGGCCGTTGCGGTCGAGGAACTTGGCGATGGTCGACTCCGGCGACAACGGGGCGAGCAGCTGCACGCAGCCACCCTCGGCGGTCGGGCCGACGGCCATCATCGCCTCGCGTACGCCCTGCTCGGTGTTGGTCTCCTCGTGTATGCAGCGCATCCCGAAGGTGCGCTGATAGAAGTCGATCGCGGCGTCCAGGTCGGCGACCGCGACCCCGACGTGGTCGATACGGCGCAGCCCGATGTCTGTGACGTAGTCGGCAGCGGGCTCGACGGGGGAGTTCTCAGCCATGACGCTAGTCTGGCCGAACAGCCGTTAAGGCGTACAGCTCGGTACCCCCCCTCGGAGGCAGACAGTGGCATCGGTCATCGTCAGCGGCGCGCGGACCCCGATGGGCCGGCTGCTGGGCAACCTGAAGGACCTGCCGGCGACGAAGCTCGGCGGCATCGCGATCAAGGCGGCGCTGGAGCGCGCCGGGGTCGCCCCGGACCAGGTGCAGTACGTGATCATGGGCCAGGTGCTCCAGGCCGGTGCCGGGCAGATCCCCGCCCGGCAGGCGGCGGTGGAGGCGGGCATCCCGATGTCGGTGCCGGCGCTGAGCATCAACAAGGTGTGCCTCTCCGGCCTGGACGCGATCGCCCTGGCCGACCAGCTCATCCGGGCCGGCGAGTTCGACATCGTGGTGGCCGGTGGCATGGAGTCGATGACCAACGCCCCGCACCTGCTGCTCGGCCAGCGCGCCGGCTACAAGTACGGCGACGTGACGATCAAGGACCACATGGCCCACGACGGGCTCAGCGACGCCTGGGACTGCTGCTCGATGGGCGAGTCCACCGAGCGGCTCGGCGCACGGCACGGCATCACCCGCGAGGAGCAGGACGCGTTCGCGGCGGCCAGCCACCAGCGGGCCGCCGCCGCCCAGAAGAACGGCCACTTCGCCGACGAGATCACCCCGGTGGTCATCCCGCAGCGCAAGGGCGACCCGCTGGTGATCAGCGAGGACGAGGGCATCCGGCCGGACACCACCGCCGAGTCGCTGGCCAAGCTGCGGCCCGCGTTCACCAGGGACGGCACGATCACCGCCGGCTCCTCGTCGCCGATCTCGGACGGCGCGGCGGCAGTGGTCGTGATGAGCAAGGCCAAGGCGAACGAGCTGGGCCTGGCCTGGTTGGCCGAGGTCGGCGCGCACGGCAACGTGGCGGGCCCGGACAACTCCCTGCACTCGCAGCCGTCCAACGCCATCCAGCACGCCCTGAAGAAGGGTGGCCTGAGCATCGACGACCTCGACCTCATCGAGATCAACGAGGCGTTCGCCCAGGTCGGCATCCAGTCCGCGCGGGATCTCGGGGTCAGCGCCGACAAGATCAACGTCAACGGCGGGGCCATCGCGCTGGGGCACCCGATCGGCATGTCCGGTGCCCGGCTGGTGCTCACCCTCGCGCTGGAGTTGAAGCGGCGCGGCGGCGGCACCGGTGCGGCGGCACTCTGCGGCGGTGGCGGCCAGGGCGACGCCCTGATCATCCACGTGCCGGCCGACGCCCAGGGCTGACCCGCGCCCCCGGGCCCGCGAGCGTGGGGAGTGACAGGGGTTGGCGGGCCCCGCAGTCGTGAGCGAGGGTGGCTCGGTGGTGAGCGCGAGGAGTGAGCGGGGTTTGCGAGCCCCGCAGTCGTAGGGCGAAGGTGGCTCGGTGGTGAGCGCGAGGAGTGAGCGGGGTTTGCGAGCCCCGCAGTCGTAGGGCGAAGGTGGCTCGGTGGTGAGCGCGAGGAGTGAGCGGGGTTTGCGAGCCCCGCAGTCGTGAGCGAAGGTGGCCCAGTGACTGTCGAGAACGCCCCCGCCCCGGCCGCTGTCCCGGTTCGTCGCAGTCGGGACGTACCGATGCTGGTGGCCCGGGCGCGTGAGGGTGACCCCCGTGCGGTGGCCCGGCTGATCACCCTGGTGGAGTCCGGTGACGAGGTGCTGCCGCAGGTGGCGGCGGCGCTCGCGCCGTACGCCGGGCAGGCCCAGGTGGTCGGGTTGACCGGCTCCCCGGGGGTGGGCAAGTCGACCACCACCAACGAACTGGTGCGGGCGTTACGGGCGGGCGGGCACCGGGTCGGGGTGCTGGCCATCGACCCGTCCAGCCCGTTCACCGGCGGGGCGATCCTCGGCGACCGGGTGCGGATGCAGGATCATGCCACCGACCCGGGCGTCTACATCCGGTCGATGTCCAGCCGGGGCCACCTCGGCGGGCTCTCCGCGGCGACCCCGCAGGCGGTCCGGGTGCTGGAGGGCGCCGGCTGCGACGTGGTGCTGGTGGAGACGGTCGGGGTCGGCCAGGCCGAGGTGGAGGTGGCCTCGCTCGCCGACACCACGCTGGTGCTGCTCGCCCCGGGCATGGGTGACGCGATCCAGGCGGTCAAGGCCGGCATCCTGGAGATCGCCGACGTCTTCGTGGTCAACAAGGCCGACCGGGACGGCGTCGACAACACCGTCCGCGACATCCAGGGCATGATCGCGTTGGGCGAGCGCGGGCCGGGGCAGTGGCGGCCGCAGGTGGTCCGGTCGGTCGCCGCGCGCGGCGAGGGGATCGACGACATCGCCGCCGCGATCGACAAGCACCGGGCCTGGCTGGAGCAGCACGACGAGCTGCGCCGCCGCCGGGAGAAGCGGGCCGCCGCCGAGATCGAGGCGATCGCGCTGGGCACCCTGCGCGCCCGCATCGGTTCCCTGCGCGACGGTACGGAGCTGCCGGCGCTCGCCGCGAAGGTCGCCGAGGGGGCGCTGGACCCGTACGCGGCGGCGGAGGAGTTGTTGGCCCAGATCAGCTCCTGACCGGGGCTGCGGGCCGGACACCACCTGCCCTTTTCGGGCGGCGTATTGCTGCTCTTGAATGCCGTGATGTACGCGTGTATACAGGAACAGCGAAACTGATCTCGGGCCCGGGCACATTCTGTCGCCCGGGGCGCGGTCTCCGAACCGAGGAAGGGAAGGAATACCGTGACCAGGATCGGAACAATGGCCACCCGGCTCGGCGTCTCCGGCGCACTCGTCGTCGGCGCGGTGTCGCTGACGTTGGCGACGACGGCGGCCGCCGCGAGCGCCGGCTCGGTGAGCGGCGGTTGGTTCACCAACAGCACCTCCTGTTACCAGGCCGGCAGCAATGCGGTCGAGCTGCCGAATTCGCGGTACCGCGACTATGCCTGCAACTATTCCGCCAGCCACAACCCGCACTGGCACCTGGTCCTCTACACCTGATCGGCACTGCACCCGCGCGCAATGGGGACGGCCATTCCACCGGCCGCCGCCGGTGGTGTGCGGTCAGCCGGTCGGTTGCCGCAGGTACGGCTCCAGCAGCCCGCGCGCGAGCGAACGGGCCTTGGCCTCCCCGACACCGTTCTCGATCATGTGGGAGGCGGTGTAGACGATCGCCTGGATGAGTTCGGCGGTGCCGGCCGGGTCGGGTGCGCCGTGCTCGGCGAGGGCCTCCACGAGCGGGGCGCGTAACTGCTCGTGGAGGTGACGGCTGGGTTCGGCGAGCGCTTCCGGGGAGGCGATCGCCGACAGTCCGCGGAAGACCGCGTGCTCGCCCTTGGCGACCAGGTGGAGGTTGGCCGTCACGTAGGCGAGGACCCGGTCGCCGGGGGTGGTGGCCCGGCGCATCCGTTGCGTCACGTAGGTCGACCAGCGGGGGAGCAGGTCCACGATGACCGCGTCGAGCAGGTCGGTGCGGGATTTGAAGTACTGGTAGACGCTCGGACGCGCCAGGCCTGTCCGCGCGGCGACCGCGGCCAGGCTCGGCGCTTCCGAGCCACCTTCGGCGAGGATCGACCGGGCGGCGTCCAGTATCGCCGCGCGTTGCCGGGCGCGGTGCTCGGCGACGGTGGCTGCCTGGATCTTCGGCACCGGCGGATCCTTCGGTCAGGCTGGCGTGAGCTTCCCGTCAATCATCTCGTACACCGTGTCGCAGTGCCGCAGGACGTCCTGGTCGTGGGTGACCATGACGGTCGCGACGCCGTGCTCCCGGGTCTCCCGGGCGAGCAGTTCGACGACCTCGTGGCTGCGTACCCGGTCCAGGGCGGCGGTGGGCTCGTCGACCAGCAGCAGCCGGGGGTTGGTGACCAGGGCGCGGGCGATGCCCACCCGCTGACGCTCGCCCCCGGAGAGTTGGTGCGGTCGCCGGTCGGCCTTGCCGGCCATGCCCACCTCGGCCAGCAGGGTGTGCGGGTCACGGGCGGTGCCGTTCGTCACCGGGCCGAACCGGGTCGGTAGCCGGAGCTGGTCCACGGCGGTCAGCGCCGGTAGCAGGTTGCCGGACTGGAACACGAAGCCGACGCTCTCGCGCCGCAGCGTCGTGCGGGTCCGGCGGTTGGCCACCGCCATGTCCCGTCCGGCCACCCGGACCGAGCCGGACGTCGGCATGCTCAACCCGCCGGCGACGGCCAGCAGGCTCGACTTGCCGGCGCCGGAGGGGCCGACCACGGCGACGAACTCGCCGGGAGCGACGGTGAGCGAGACCCCGTCGAGCGCGAGCACGGTGTCCTCACCGTCGCCGAAGCGCAGGCAGACGTCCCGCATGTGCAGCCCGTCGAGCTGACGCCGGGCCGGGTCGCCCGCGCCGGCCGCCGATCCGGGGTTGTCGGTGTGCGTGCTCATCGGTTCGCTCCCAACGCCGTCAACGGGTCCACCGCGGCGATCCGGATGATCGCCGCGACCGCTCCCAGCAGGCCGAGCACGATCAGCAGCAGGCTCGCCCCGGCGACCGCGGACGCCTCCAGGGCGAACGGGACACCACCGCCACCGATCAGGCTGCCCAGCCCGACGCCGGCGGCGACGCCGACACCGGCGGCGAGGAGCAACAGGATCAGCGCCTGGGTCAGCCCGTCCCGCAGCAGGAACCGGGTCGGTGCGCCCATCGCCCGCATCACCGCGATCTCGTGCTTGCGCTGGATCGTCCAGACGGTGAAGAACGCCCCCACGACCAGCGCGGAGATCGCGTACAGGAAGTACTGGATCAGTTTGAGCGTGGAGGTCTCCGCGGTGTATCCGGGAGAGGCGCCGAACGACTCGTCGAGCGTCATGCTCTCGGTGCCCGCCGCCCGGTCGCCGTCCGCGAGGTCGACGTCCGCGCCCTGCCTGGCCTGCACCGCGACCGCCGTGATCTCGGTGTAGACGTGGGCCGGGACCGGGTCTTCCGGTCCGAGCCCGGCGCGGATCTCCTGCCAGGTGCGCAGTGGGACGTAGCCCACGTCGACGTGCCCGAACGTGTGCTGGCCGGGCAGGACGCCGATGACCGTGAGGGTGGTGCCGACCCGGTCGACCGTGAGGGTGTCACCGACCCGCAGTCCGGCGTCGACGGCGGTTTGGCTGACCACGATCCCGCCCGGCGCACCGAGCCGGTCGCCCTCGCTGACCTGGGGGGAGAGGAACGATTCGGGCTGTACCCCGAAGAGCGCCAGGTCGATCTCGACGCCCGATCCGCTCTTGGCGTTGGCCAGCGTGTTGCCGTACGCGGTGGCCCGCGCAACGTCGGGCCGGCCGGCCCAGGTGTCGACCGCCTTCATGTCGACCACGCTGCGGGAGAGCGCCGAGTCGCGTTGGACGCCGTCGGCGAACGCGAACGAGGTCACCGGCAGTCGTTGCAGGCCGGACACCCCGTCGTTGACCAGCCCCACGGAGAGCCCGGACAGGAGCACCACCAGTACGGCGATGAGCGCGATCACCGCCCCCATCAGCCCGAACCGGGCACGGGCGAACCGAAGCTCGCGGACAGCTAGGAACATGAGCCCCACCCGGACCCGATTTTTATCGACATCATGTCAGCATGTTAGCAACACCATGTCGGCATGCTCCCGCATCCTCGCTGCCCACCCCCTCCCGCCCCGCGTCACCGCCAGCCTGTCTCCCTCTCACCTGCCCCGGTGATCAAGAGGTTCGCGTCAATCTTCCGGCCGATCGTGACGCGAACCTCTTGATCACCGGGGAGAAGGGGCGAGGTGAGGGGGTGGGTCGGGGGCGGGGCGGGGGCGAGCTTCCTTAGCGATCGTTCAGGCTTCGTTCTACACTCGGGGTTCGGTCGAGGACTCGAGGAGGAGCCCCGCGGATGAACGCCGACGAGATCGCCGCCGGACGGGCACGCTGGCAGGCCCGGTACGACGCCGCGCGCAAGCGGGACGCGGACTTCACCACCCTGTCCGGCACCACCGTGCAACCGGTGTACGGGCCGCCCGAGGGCACCGCGTACCCCGGGTTCGAACGGATCGGCTGGCCGGGCGAGTTCCCGTACACCCGGGGGTTGCACCCCACCGGCTACCGGGGGCGGGCCTGGACGATCCGGCAGTTCGCCGGCTTCGGCAACGCCCGGCAGACCAACGAGCGGTACAAGATGATCCTCGGCGCGGGCGGCGGCGGGCTCTCCGTCGCCTTCGACATGCCGACCCTGATGGGGCGCGACTCCGACGACCCGCAGGCGCTGGGCGAGGTCGGGCACTGCGGGGTCGCGGTGGACTCCGCCGCCGACATGGAGGTGCTCTTCGACGGCATCGACCTGGCCGGCGTCACCACCTCGATGACCATCTCCGGCCCGGCGGTGCCGGTGTTCTGCATGTACCTCGTCGCCGCCGAGCGGCAGGGCGTCGACCTGTCCCGGCTCGACGGCACGTTGCAGACCGACATCTTCAAGGAGTACATCGCGCAGAAGGAGTGGCTGTTCGACCCCGAGCCGCACCTGCGCCTGATCGGCGACCTGATGGAGTACTGCGCCGCCGAGATCCCGCGCTACAAGCCGCTGTCGGTCTCCGGCTACCACATCCGCGAGGCCGGCTCCACCGCCGCACAGGAGCTGGCGTACACCCTGGCCGACGGGTTCGGCTACGTCGAACTGGGGCTCTCGCGCGGGCTCGACGTCAACGTCTTCGCCCCCGGACTGAGCTTCTTCTTCGACGCGCACCTGGACTTCTTCGAGGAGATCGCCAAGTTCCGGGCCGCCCGCCGGATCTGGGCCCGCTGGCTGCGCGACGTCTACGGCGCGACCAGCGAGAAGGCCCTCTGGCTGCGGTTCCACACCCAGACCGCCGGGGTGTCGCTGACCGCACAGCAGCCGGTCAACAACGTGGTACGCACCGCCGTGGAGGCGCTGGCCGCCGTGCTCGGCGGCACCAACTCGCTGCACACCAACGCCCTGGACGAGACCCTCGCCCTGCCCACCGACGAGTCCGCCGAGATCGCCCTGCGCACCCAGCAGGTGCTGATGGAGGAGATCGGGGTGACCAACGTGGCCGACCCGCTCGGCGGCTCCTGGTACGTCGAGGCGCTCACCGACGCCATCGAGGCCGAGGCGGAGGAGATCTTCGCCCGGATCCGGCAGCTCGGTGGCGACGGCCCGCACCGGATCGGCCCGATGACCTCAGGCATCCTGCGCGGCATCGAGGACGGCTGGTTCACCGGCCACATCGCCGAGGCGGCCTTCGTCTACCAGCAGGCCCTCGAAAAGGGCGACAAGAAGATCGTCGGGGTCAACTGCCACACCGGCACGGTCGCCAAGGAGCTGGAGATCCTGCGCATCTCGCACGAGGTGGAGCTGGAGCAGCGCCGGGTGCTCGCCGAGCGCAAGGCCGCCCGCGACGACGCGGCGGTGACGGCGGCGGTGGCCCGCATGATCGAGGTCAGCCGCACCGGCGGCAACATGATCCCCCCGATGCTCGACGCCGTCCGCGCCGAAGCCACCCTGGGTGAAATCTGCGACGCCCTACGCACCGAATGGGGCACCTACCGCGAACCCGCCCGCTTCTGACCCCCCCCACCCCACCCCACCCCCCGGTCGATCATGGAGTTGTGGTGGCGGCAGACCCTCATGAATGGGGCGCTACGCCCACCACAACTCCATGATCGACGGGTCGGGGGTGTGGGGGTGCGGGGGGTGGGGGTGTGGGGGGAGAACGGGAGGGGAGAACGGGAGGTGAGAGTGGCAACTGTGGGCGTTGCGGCTGAGCCGACAACGGTGGGGATCGTGCGAGACTAGGTAACCATGAGCGACCCACGGATCACCTCGTCGATCTTCACCCGCGGCGCGGTCGACCTCAGCGCGCTGCGCGGCACCGCCCCGGCCAGTTCCCGTCCCGCCACCCCGAGCCAGACCGGCGCACCCACCGGCGCACCGGGCGGTCCCGCCACAGCAGGCGGCGCCGTGCTCGACGTGACCGAGGCGAACATCCAGTCCGGGGTGCTCGAACAGTCGATGACCACACCCGTGGTGGTCTTCTTCGGCGCCGCCGGCTACCCGGACAGCGACCAGTTCGCCCCGGTGCTGGAGCGGCTGGCGGCCGAGGGGGCCGGCCAGTGGGTCCTGGCCCGGGTCGACGTCCAGGAGAACCCGCGGATCGCGCAGATGTTCCAGATCCAGGCGATCCCCACCGTCTACGCGGTGGTCGGCGGGCGGCCGATCGACGCCTTCCCCGGGGTGATCCCCGAGCCGCAACTGCGGCAGTGGCTCGCCGCCGTGCTCAAGGCCGGCGGCGTCACCGTCGCCGAGCCGGAGGATCCGCGTCTCGACGAGGCCGACGACGCGTTGATGAGCGGCGACCTCGACGCCGCCGAGCAGGCGTACCGCAAGATCCTCGCCGAATCCCCGGCGGACGCCGCAGCCGAGGCCGGCCTGGCCCAGGTCGGGGTGGCCCGGCGGGTCGCCGGTGCCGACCCGCAGGCCGCCCTCGCCGCCGCGCAGGCCAACCCCGACGACGTCGAGGCCCAGCTCCTCGCCGCCGACATCGAGGTGCTCAGCGGGATGGCCGAGCAGGCGTACCAACGACTGGTCGGGCTGGTCCGGCGGACCGCCGGTGACGACCGGGACCGGGCCCGCCAACACCTCGTCTCGCTGTTCAGCATCGCCGGCCCGGACGACCCCGCCGTGGCCTCCGCCCGTCGCGCCCTGGCCAGCGCCCTGTTCTGATCCCCTGACACCCCGCGCGGGCCGGCCAGCCGGCCGGCCCGCCGACCATCGAGGACGGGAGCCCGTGATGCGCCGAATCGCCGTCCTCGACGCGCCGACCAACCTGGGTCTGCGCCCACCCACCTCCACCTCCGTCCCCGGCTGCGGCAAGGCCCCCGGGGCGCTACGCGACCACGATCTGCTCGCCCGGCTCGGGGCCCGCGACGCCGGCTGCCTCACCGCCCCCCGGTACGACCCGGGCGACTGGCGGCCCGGCGACGGGGTCTGCCACGCCCGGGAGATCTCCGGGTACTCGACGGCGCTGGCCGACCGGATCGGCGCGATCATCGACCGGGGCGAGTTCCCGCTGGTCCTCGGCGGGGACTGCTCGGTGCTGCTCGGCTCGGCGCTGGCCATGCACCGGCTCGGCGAGGCTGTCGGCGGGCGGATCGGGCTGGTCTTCGTCGACGGCCACTCCGACTTCCGGCACCCCGGCAACGCCTCCTACGTCGGTGCGGCGGCCGGCGAGGACCTCGCCCTGGTGACCGGGCGCGGCCAGGCCGACCTGGCCGCCATCGAGGGGCGTCGACCGTACTTCCGGGACATCGACGTGGTGGTGCTCGGCATCCGGGCGCAGGACGAGTACCGGCTCGACCTCCAGGCCGCCGGGATCATCACCCGGCCGGTGCCGGCCCTGCGCGCCGAGGGGGCCGCCCGTAGCGCACAGTGGGCGCACGAGCAGCTCGCCGACTGCGCCGGCTACTGGGTGCACATCGACGTGGACGTGCTCGACCCGGCGGTGATGCCGGCCGTGGACGCCCCCGACCCGGGCGGGATCGCCTTCGCCGAGCTGGAGATCCTGCTCGCCGGGCTGGTGGACACCCCGCACTGCCTCGGCGTCGAGCTGACCGTCTTCGACCCCGACTACGACCCGGACGGCGCGTACGCCGCCGAGATCGTCAACACGGTCGTCGCCGGGCTGGCCCCGGTCGTCGCCCCGGACGCCGTCGCGCCCCGACTGCTGCCACCCCGGCCGCAATCCACCGACTCCGGATCGTCCACGTTCGGGCGGTCCGTCCCCGGGCCGCCTGCTTCCCGGCGGTCCGTCCCTGGACCGTCAGACTCCGAGGCATCCGTCTCGGGGGCATCCGTCTCCGGGACTGCGTCCGGGCCGTCCGGTTATGGGACCCGCGCTTCCGGGCCGGCTGACGCACCCGGCCGCGCCGAGGAGCCGGTCTCCTGAGCACGATCCCCTCAACGGGGTAGATGATCAACTCAGTTGGGCCGATGTTGCGCTATCCGCTCGCCGGGATACCGCAACATCGGCCCAACTGAGCACCTGGACCGGGGGCGGCGTCAGCGGAGGGCGCGGAGGAAGCGTTCGGCGATCGGGACGGCGCTGGCCGTACTCGATCCGCCCTGCTCGACGAAGACGGCGAACGCGACGTCGCCCCGCCACCCGACGAACCAGGCGTGGGTGTGCGCCGAGTCGTCGTCGTACTCGGCGGTGCCGGTCTTGCCGTACACCGGGCCACCCGGCACGTCGGCCAGCGCCTTGGCGGTACCGGCGGTGACCACCTCGCGCATCATCGTCTTCAGCGCCGCCACCGACTCGGCCCGCAGCGGCGGGCCGGCCGCGGCGGGCGCGGCGGGGGCCGGGTCGAGCACCAGTTTCGGCTGCTCGAAGCGGCCCCGGGCGACGGCGGCGGTCACCCCCGCCATGGCCAGCGGGCTGACCACGGTGGTGCCCTGACCGATCGCGGCGGCGGCCTGCTCGGTCGGCCCGCCGCCGGTGGAGACCTTTCCGGTGAAGACGTCCGCGCCGAGGTCCCACGAGCCCTCCAACCCGAGGGTACGACCGGTGACGGCCAGCCCGTCCGGGCCGAGCTGCGGGGCCAGCGCCACGAACGCGGTGTTGCAGGACTTCGCGAAGTCGGTACGGAACGGCACCTTGCCCAGCGCGAAGTCGTCGGAGTTCTTGAACGGGCGGCCGTCCACCACGCGGGTCTTCGGACAGTCGACAATGGTCTGCGGGGTCACCGCGCCCTTGTCCAGCAGGGCCAGGGCGCTGACCGCCTTGAACGTGGAGCCCGGTGGCACCTGGGCGGTGAAGGCCAGGTTCTCCCCGGCCGCCCCGGGGCCGTTGGCGGCGGCGAGCACCGCGCCGTCGCTGACCCGTACCGCCACCAGGGCGGAGCGTCGCTTCTCGCCCCGCAACGCGCCGTCGGCGGCGTTCTGGGTGGCCACGTCGAGGCTGGTACGGACCGGCTGGCCGGGGCCCGGCTCCTGCCGGAACGCCTCGGTGACGACGGTGCTGCCACCCTCGGGCGCGGGCCGGCGGATCTCCACGGTGGTGCCGGGAGCGCCGCGCAGCCGCTCGTCGTAGCGGCCCTGGAGGCCGCCGTGGCCGACCAGGTCGCCCTTGGCGTACCGGTCGGGGTGGGCGGCGAGGTCGTCGGCCTGCGCCGGGTCGACCGTGCCGAGCAGGGCACGGGCGAACTCCCGGGTCGGTGCCAGGTCGAGCTTCTCGGACCGGAACTTCGTCCCCGGCAGGTCGTAGATCCGGGAACGGATCTGCCGGTACGCCTCGTCCCGCAACGTCACCACCTCGACGAACGCGTCCGGGTCGGCGTCGCGGAGCCGCTGCGGCAGGTCGGCGAGGTCGACCGGGGGGCTGATCGGCGGCCGGACCGCCCGGAACGCCGCGTCGAGCCGCCCCACCAGCGCCGCGACGTCCGGGATCTCGCCGGGTTGCAGTCCGATCCGGACCACCGGCCGGGGCGTCACGATCGGCTGTCCCGCGCCGTCCAACAGCCCGGCCCGGGGCGCGGCGGTCCGCCGCAGCGTCAACCGGTCGCCCTTGGCCAGCTGCTCGTGCAGCACCTGCGGTTCCCAGATCACCTGCCACTTGTCGTCGCCGGAGTTCTGCCGCAACCGCAGCGGGCGCTGGTAGGCCCAGTCCACCCCGCCCGGCAGCGTCCACCGGATGTCGACGGTGGTGGTGGCCAGGTTCTTGGTGACCTCGGCCTTCCCGACCTGCCGCAGGGCGGGTGGGGTGGCGGCGAGGTCGCCGGAGAGGGCCTTGATCTCCTCGACGACGGTGCCGGCGGGCACTCTCGTCCCGGTCGGGTCGACGAAGCCCACGGTGTCCAGTTTGCCGGAACGCCAGCCGGCGAGGAACGCGTCCACGCTGCCCGTCAGCCCGTCGTCGGCGGAGCAGCCGACCAGGGTGCCGGCCGCCAGCACGGTGGCGGTCAGGGCGGCGAGCCCCCGTCGCAGGGGCGTGCCGGGGCGGCGGTAGGGGTACGACAGGGGCATGGAGCTGCACCTTCCGGACGGCGGGCTGCCCTGCACGCTAGTACGCCGTCGCCGCCCGTACCGCCCCGCGCGGTCGCCGGGGCCGTCCGGCCAGGCCGTACGCCGGCGTGGACCGGTCGCCGCGACGGGCGCCGGCCGGGGCGGGTCGGGCCCCGGCCGGCCGCCCGAAGTGGTGGACCCGAGGGTGTGATGAACATCCCGAGGCGGGGTACTCGACACCCGGCCGATCGTGCATCTGCCACGGATGCCAGGCCAGAGTCCCGAAACCGGACGTCCCACCGGTGGTCCACCGGCCGAGGTACGAAGCGGCAGGGCCTATGGTGGGGCGGCAGAGTGACCCACAACGCGGTGGGTCGTCGAGGGGAGTGGCACCGATGGACCGGCGTCCGGCGATCAAACCGGTACCCGACCTCCGGCAGAGCGACACCGGCCGGGACGACAGCTTCGATTCGGCGACCGACGGGGACAGCCCGCCGATCGACGGGGACGGCTACGGCCGACTCGACACCGGCGTGACCGGGATGACCGGTTCGAGCATCGACACCCTCTACGACCTGGGCCTTCCGGTGGAGGCACTCGGCGAGGACGTGGAGGACGCCGAACTCGACGAGCCGGTGCCCAACGCGGAACGCCTGGTGGCGCAGGCGGTGGCGCTGGCCGGTGACGACCACGACGCGGCGACCCTGGTGGGCCGGTTCTGGCGGTTCGCGCCGGACGAGGAGCTGATCGGGTTCACCGCCGAGGAGATGCTCGACGCGGCGCGGGCGCACCGGGACCTGGCCCAGCAGCGGGTGCCGGGCGAGCTGAAGCTGCGCATCCTGCCCCCCGACGCCGACCAGCACCACACCGTCGTCGAGATCGTCACCGACGACATGCCGTTCCTGGTCGACTCGGTGACCGCCCTGCTCAACGCCCACCACCTCGACGTACACCTGCTGGTGCACCCGTTGGTGGTGGTCCGGCGGGAACCGCTGGGCCGGCTGACCGAGGTCTCCGCCGACGTGGAGCCGGACGACGCGATCGCCGGTGACCTGGTGGAGAGCTGGATGCGGATCGAGATCGATCCGGTCCGCGACGCCGACCAGCGGGACCAGTTGCGCCGCGAGTTGCAGCGGGTGCTCACCGACGTGCGGGAAGCCGTCGAGGACTGGCCGAAGATGCGCCAGCGGGCTCTGGCGCTCGCCGACGAGCTGGCCTCGGCCCGGACGGCGGACGACCGCCCGCCGGTGCCCGAGAAGGACATCACCGACTCGGTGGAGCTGCTGCGGTGGCTCGCCCACGACCACTTCACCTTCCTCGGCTACCGGGAGTACCGGCTGGTCGACTCCGGTGGGCAGGGCGGCCCGGCGTTGGAGGCGGTGCTCGGCACCGGGCTGGGCATCCTGCGGTCGGACTCGCCTGAGGCGCGGGCGCTGTCGTCGATGACGCCCGAGGCGCACGAGAAGGTGATGGAGAAGCGGCTGCTGATCATCACCAAGGCCAATTCGCGGGCCACCGTGCACCGCTCGGCCTACCTGGACTACATCGGTTTCAAGATCTTCGACTCGGCCGGTGCGGTGGTCGGCGAACGGCGGTTCCTCGGCCTGTTCTCCACCGCGGCGTACCGGACCAGCGTGCGGGAGCTGCCGGTGGTCCGCCGCAAGGTGGCCGAGGTGCTGGACCGCTCCGGGCTGAGCCAGCGCAGCCACTCCGGCAAGGACCTGCTCCAGATCCTGGAGACCTACCCGCGCGACGAGCTGTTCCAGATCAAGACCGACGACCTGTACCACGCGGTGGTCGGGGTGCTGCGGATGGCCGGTCGCCGGCAGCTGCGGGTGTTCCTGCGCCGCGACGCGTACGGGCGGTTCATCTCCTGCCTGATCTACCTGCCCCGGGACCGGTTCACCACCCAGAACCGGCTGCGCATGCAGGACATCCTGCTGCGGGAGCTGAACGGGGTCGGGGTGGACTACACCACCCGGGTCACCGAGTCGATGCTGGCCCGGGTGCACTTCATCGTCCGGACCGACCCGAACAACCCGCCCGGCGACATCGACGCCGACCTGCTCGCCGAGGAGCTGGCCGACGCCACCCGGCTCTGGGACGACGACTACCGGCTGGTGCTCGAACGCAAGCTCGGCGACGAGCAGTCCAAGCGCCTGTTCACCAGGTACGCCGACGCGTTCCCGGAGGGCTACAAGGACACCCACACGCCGTACGAGGCGATGAAGGACCTGGCCAAGCTGGAGCTGCTGGAGGAACCCGGCCAGCTGGAGATGCACCTGTTCCGCAAGCAGTGGGCGCCCCGGGCCGGGCAGCGGGCCGACGAGGCGATGGACGTCCGGTTCAAGGTCTACCGGTACGGCGAGCCGATGATGCTCTCCGCCGTGCTGCCGGTGCTGCACTCGCTGGGCGTCCGGGTGGTCGACGAGCACCCGTACGAGGTGGACCGGATCGACGGCCGGGTCTTCCTGTACGACTTCGGGCTGCGCCTGCCCGAGGGGCACCAGGAGCTGGCCGAGGTGCGCCCGCACGTGGAGAACGCCTTCGCCGCCGCCTGGCGGGGCGAGGCCGAGGTGGACGGCTTCAACGAGCTGGTCCTGCGGGGCGGCCTCACCTGGCGGCAGGTGGTGGTGCTGCGGGCGTACGCGAAGTACCTGCGGCAGACCGGGGCGGTCTTCTCCCAGGAGTACATGGAACAGACCTTCATCGCGTACCCGCGCATCGCGGCGCTGCTGGTGGAACTGTTCGAGGTGCGGTTCGCCCCGGACGGGCGCGAGGCGGAGCAGCGCCGGGAACGCAGCGGCGAACTGGTCGACGCGATCGGCGTCGCCCTGGACGACGTGGCCAGCCTCGACCAGGACCGCATCCTGCGCGCCTACCTGACGCTGATCCAGGCCACCCTGCGGACCAGCTTCTACCAGAAGCGCGCGGACGGGCGGCCCAAGCCGTACGTGGCGTTCAAGCTGGACCCGCAGGCCATCCCGGACCTGCCGGCGCCCCGGCCCAAGTTCGAGATCTTCGTGTACTCGCCCCGGTTCGAGGGCGTGCACCTGCGCTACGGGCCGGTGGCCCGGGGCGGGCTGCGCTGGTCCGACCGGCGGGAGGACTTCCGGACCGAGGTGCTCGGCCTGGTCAAGGCGCAGATGGTGAAGAACGCCGTGATCGTGCCGGTCGGCGCCAAGGGCGGCTTCGTGCTCAAGCAGAAGCCGGGGGACCGGGACGAGGCCGTCGCCTGCTACCAGGAGTTCGTCGGCGCGATGCTCGACGTCACCGACAACATCGTCTCCGGTGACATCGTGCCGCCGGTGGACGTGGTGCGGCACGACCCCGACGACCCGTACCTCGTGGTGGCGGCGGACAAGGGCACCGCCACGTTCTCCGACATCGCCAACCAGATCTCGGCGGCGCACGGCTTCTGGCTGGGCGACGCGTTCGCCTCCGGCGGCTCCGCCGGCTACGACCACAAGAAGATGGGCATCACCGCCCGGGGCGCCTGGGAGTCGGTCAAGCGGCACTTCCGCGAGCTGGGCCACGACACCCAGACCGCTGACTTCACCGTGGTCGGCGTCGGCGACATGTCAGGCGACGTGTTCGGCAACGGGATGCTGCTCTCCGAACACATCCGGCTGGTGGCCGCGTTCGACCACCGGCACATCTTCCTCGACCCGGACCCGGACGCCGCCACCTCCTTCCGGGAACGTCAGCGGCTGTTCGAGCTGCCCCGGTCGTCCTGGGAGGACTACGACCCGAAGCTGATCTCCGAAGGCGGCGGGATCTTCCCGCGTGGGGCCAAGTCGATCCCGATCACCCCGCAGGTGCGGGCGGCCATCGGCCTGGCCGACGACGTCACCCAGCTCAGCCCGGCCGAGTTGATGAAGGCGATCCTCACCGCGCCGGTGGACCTGTTCTGGAACGGCGGCATCGGCACCTACGTGAAGGCGTCCAGCCAGACCAACGCCGAGGTGGGCGACAAGTCCAACGACGCGATCCGGGTGGACGGCAGGAACCTGCGCTGCCGGGTCGTCGGCGAGGGCGGCAACCTGGGTTGCACCCAGCTCGGCCGGATCGAGTACGCGTCGACAGGCGGCCGGATCTACACCGACTTCATCGACAACGCGGCCGGGGTGGACTGCTCCGACCACGAGGTGAACATCAAGATCCTGCTGAACACGGCGGTCGCCGACGGTGCGCTGGACGTCCCCGCCCGCGACGAACTGCTCGCCCAGATGACCGACGAGGTCGCCGAGCTGGTGCTGCGGGACAACTACGACCAGGCACGGGCGATCAACAACTCGCAGGCCCAGGCCGCCTCGCTGCTGCCGGTGCACCGCCGGATGATCAGCGAACTGGAGCGGGCCGGCCAGCTCGACCGGGCGCTGGAGGCGCTGCCCCCGGACGAGGAACTGGCGGTACGCACCGAGTCCGGGCTCACCGCGCCGGAGTTCGCGGTGCTGCTCGCGTACGTCAAGATCGTGCTGGAGCGGGAGATCCTGGCCGAAGGGCTCGCGGACGAGGAGTGGACGACCGACGTCCTGGTCAACTACTTCCCGACGCCGATGCGCGAGCGGTTCGCCGACCGGATGGCCCAGCACCGGCTGCGCCGGGACATCGTCACCACGGTCCTGGTCAACGAGGCGATCAACCGGGGCGGCATCTCGTTCGTCTTCCGGGTCGTCGAGGAGACGGCCGCGTCGGCGGCCGACGTGATCCGGGCGTACGTGGTGGTCCGGGAGGTCTTCGGGCTGCGCGAGCTGTGGGACGCGGTCGAGGCGCTGGACAACCAGGTCCCGCCGGAGTTGCAGACCAGCGTCTACCTGGACACCCGCCGGCTGCTCGACCGGGCCGTGCGGTGGCTGGTGACCAACCGGCGGTCCCCGATCGACGTGCCGGCCGAGATCGAGCGGCTCCGCGACGGGGTGGCCCGGCTGCTGCCCGACCTCCAGGACCGGTTCCACGGCAGCGAGCGGGAGTCGTTGCAGGAGCACATCGACGCGATGACCGCCCGGGGGCTGCCGGCCGAGCTGGCCGGGCGGGCGACCCGGCTGATGTACAGCTTCGGCCTGCTGGACGTGGTGGAGACGGCGCGGACCAGTGGCCGCGACGTCGGCGAGGTGGCCTCGGTCTACTTCGTGCTCTCCGACCGGTTCCGGGTCGACTCGCTGCTGTCGAAGATCTCCCTGCTGCCGCGCGAGGACCGCTGGCAGACGCTGGCCCGGATGGCGCTGCGCTACGACCTGTACGCCGCGCTGGCCGCGCTGACCGGCGAGGTGCTCGACTCCACCCCGGGTGACCTGCCGCCGCAGGAGCGGGTGCTGCAGTGGGAGCAGTCGAACGCCACCTCGATCCACCGGGCGCACCGGGCGATGGGGGAGTTCGACGAGTCGCGGGCGGATCTCGCCTCGCTCTCGGTGCTGCTACGGCAGATCCGTACCCTGGTGCGGACGTCCGCCGCCGCCTGACCGTACGCCGACCGCGCCCGTGGCGGGACTCCCGCCACGGGCGCGGTCGTGCGGTGACCGGGCCGGCTCAGGACGTCAGCGTGGCGAAGACGACCACGTTGTCCTGGTAGCTGCCGGTGGCCTGGTCGAACTGGCCGCCGCAGGTCACCACCCGCAGTCCGGGGCGGTCGTTGGGGCCGTACACCAGGTCGGTGGGGAACTGCGTCTTCGGATAGGACCGCACCTCGTCGACGGTGAACGTGGCGGTGCTGCCGTCGGCCCGCGCCACCGCGACGGTGTCGCCCGGCAGGAGCGAGCCGAGCTGGAAGAAGACCGCCGGTCCGAGCTGCGCCGAGTCGACGTGCCCGACGATCACCGCGTTGCCGGTCTCGCCGGGGCTGACGCCCGGCTCGTACCAGCCGGCCCGCTGGGCCTGGTCCAGCGGGGGCACCTGGACCGTGCCGTCCGGGTTGGTGCCCAGCGGCATGATCCCCGCGTCGACCCCGATCCTGGGGATCACGATCGTGGTGGGGGCGGAGCGGGGCAGCGGGGCGGGACCCGGGGGCACGCTCGCGTCGGCGGGGACCTGCGCGTCCGGGTCGTCGACCGGCCCGGTGTCCCCGGCGGGGGTGGGGGTGGTGTGCGGCGCGGCCTGGGCCGCCGGCTGCGGCGGGCGGGGCGGGGGCGTGGTCCGGATCGACGCGCCGATCATGCCGGAGCCGGCCATGGCGAGGAGGACGACGACGGCCGCGCCGGCGGCGCGCCACGGTCTCCCGTGACGGCCGCCGGCCCGTGTCGCCGTCGGGTCAGCCGAGCTCATCGGCCCGACGCCGGCGCATCAGCACGATGCCGCCGAGGGCGGCCGCGCCGATCATGCCGGCTCCGCCGGCGACCATGCCCCGGTCGGCGCCGGTGGTGGTCATCCCACCGTCACCGCCGTCGACGTGCCCCTTCGGCAGGACGATCAGGTCGCCCTCGCCGCACGAGCCGTTCAGCTCGTACCGGCCCGGACGGGCGTCGCGGGACACCTCGGCCTCGCCGTAGTAGACGAAGTCCTTCCGGTGCTCCCAGCCACCCTCGTCCTTGCCGTAGCCGGACTCCTCGTCGTGGCCGTAGCCGGACTCGTCGTCCTTGCCGTAGCCGTGCTCGTCGTCCTGACCGTAGCCGTCGTGGCCCTGCCAGTCGCCCTCGTCGGACTCCTCGTCCCAGCCGGGCTTGCCGTGCTCGCCGGACTCCTCGTCGGGCTTGCCGTGTTCCTCGCCCTTGCCTTCCTCGGGCTTGCCGTGGCCTTCGCCCTTGCCTTCCTCGGGCTTGCCGTGTTCGTCGCCCTTGCCCTCGTCGGGCTTGCCGTGCTCGTCGCCCTTGCCTTCCTCGGGCTTGCCGTGGCCTTCGCCCTTGCCCTCCTCGGGCTTGCCGTGCTCCTCGCCCTTGCCCTCGTCGGGCTTGCCGCCGTGGTCCGGGCCCTGGTCGGCGGCCATGAAGCCACCGCCCCGGCCGCCCGCCGGGGGCTGACCGCCGTCCGCCGGGGGCTGTCCACCCTCGGCCGGGGGCTGCGGCTTGGGGCCGTTGTCGTCGGGGCCCTTTCCGTCGGGACCCTTGCCGTGGTCCTCGCCCTTGCCCTCTTCGCCCTTGCCGTGGTCCTCGCCCCTGCCCTCGTCGTCCTTCCAGCCGCCGTGTTCCTCGCCGCGGCCCTCGGCGGGCTTGAGTTTGACCTTGCCGGTGACCTTGGACCAGACGAAGGCGTGTTCCTGCGCCTCCGGGCAGATCTCGATGAGCTTGACCTTGTCGCCGGGCTTGACGACATGCGGCTTGGCGATGACCTTGCCGTCCCGGCTCTCGCCGTCGTGGTGACCGTCCGCGAACGCGATCCCCGGCGTGAACACCAGAAGGGACGCGCCACCGAGAGCGGCACCCGCGACAACCTTCCCGAGCATCTTGTTAGCCATGACCTGCGTCACTCCATCCCCTGTTGTCCTGAGCCCGACGACAGTCGAGCTATGACCGACGTTAGACGGTTTCATGACTTATTCGGGGAAAGATTCGTGTTTTCGGCTTTACCGATGATGCGCCCCTTACGCGCTCTGGGCCGCTTGTGTCGGTGTTACCGCCCCGCTGCGCGGTCGGGGCGCTGCCGGCCGAGCTGGGCGGAGATAGGCTCGTAGCGGCCCGGATGCCGGTCCGGGCGTTGCGGCCAGGTTGCCGCGAAGTATCGAGCCATTGCCATGGAAGCGCTCCCATGCAAGAATCGCTGCACGCGGTTCGGGGAGCCACACCGCGCACGGCAGAGGTCGAGGGCAACCGGTGCACCGGACGACATCGCCGCCGACCGGTCCGTGCGGGCCGGTGAAGCTCACCACCACCATGCCCGTCCTCCGGGTCGGGCACCCCCCGAGATGTCCCGTTGGCGCCGGGCTCGTCCGTACCCCAGGACGCTCACGCGCCACTTGCCGGTCCCCTCGTGGTGCCGGTCTCGCCCAAGGAGTGCAAAAGGCATGAATCTGTGGAGAAGTCTGTCCGCCCGACGCCGGGCGTTCGCCCTCACCGGGGCGAGCGTGCTGGTAGCGGGCGGGCTGGTGACCCTCCCGGTCACCGCGGCGCAGGCCGCCACCCAGTGCAGCATCGACTACACCACCAACGACTGGTCCGGTGGCTTCACTGCGAACGTCACCATCCGCAACGTGGGTGACCCGATCAGCAACTGGACCCTCGGCTTCACCTTCCCCAACAGCAGCCAGCGGGTGACCCAGGGCTGGTCGGCCAAGTGGTCGCAGAGCGGCCAGAACGTGACCGCCACCAACGAGTCCTACAACGGCTCGCTGGGTCGCGGCGGCAGCACCACCCTCGGCTTCAACGGCTCGTGGAGCGGCAGCAACCCCAAGCCGACCTCGTTCACCCTGAACGGGGTGGTCTGTGGCGGCGTCACGCCGACGACGCCTCCGCCCACCACGCCCCCGCCGACCACGCCCCCGCCCACCACCCCGCCGCCCACGACGCCTCCGCCCACCACCCCGCCGCCCACCACGCCTCCGCCCACCACGCCCCCGCCGGGGCAGAAGGTGGACAACCCCTACGCCGGGGTCAAGGGCTACGTGAACCCGGAGTGGAAGGCCAAGGCGGACGCCGAGGCCGGTGGCAGCCGGGTCTCCAACAACCCGACCGCCGTGTGGCTGGACCGGATCGCCGCGATCAACGGCACCCCGGACAGCAGCTCCAACGGCGCGATGGGCGTCAAGGACCACCTGGACGCCGCCCTCGCCCAGGGTGCCGGCTACATCCAGTTCGTGATCTACAACCTGCCCGGCCGGGACTGCTCGGCGCTCGCCTCCAACGGTGAGCTGGCCGCCGACGAACTGCCGCGCTACAAGGCGGAGTACATCGACCCGATCGCCGCGATCCAGAGCAACCCCAAGTACGCCAGCCTGCGGATCATCAACATCGTCGAGATCGACTCGCTGCCGAACCTGGTCACCAACACCTCCGGCAACGCCGGTGGCACGGTGCAGTGTGACGTGGTGAAGGCCAACGGCGCGTACGTCAACGGTGTCGGCTACGCCCTGGCCAAGCTGGGCGCGATCGGCAACGTCTACAACTACATCGACGCCGGTCACCACGGCTGGCTGGGTTGGGACACCAACTTCGGCCCGACCGCCGACATCCTGAAGACCGCCGCGGTCGCCTCCGGCAGCACCGTGAACAACGTGCACGGCTTCATCACCAACACGGCGAACTACTCCGCCCTGAAGGAGCCGTACATCAAGATCACCGACTCGGTGAACGGCCAGACCGTCCGCCAGTCCAAGTGGATCGACTGGAACTACTACGTCGACGAGCTGTCGTTCGCCCAGGCGTTCCGCGACAAGCTGGTCTCGGTCGGCTTCAACAGCAACATCGGCATGCTGATCGACACCTCCCGTAACGGTTGGGGCGGCACCGCCCGGCCCACCGGCCCGGGCGCGACGACCAGCGTCGACACCTACGTCAACGGTGGCCGTGTCGACCGTCGGTTCCACGCCGGCAACTGGTGCAACCAGGCCGGTGCGGGTCTCGGCGAGCGGCCGAAGGCCAACCCCGAGCCGGGCATCGACGCCTACGTCTGGGTGAAGCCCCCGGGTGAGTCCGACGGCTCCAGCTCCCTCATCCCGAACAACGAGGGCAAGGGCTTCGACCGGATGTGCGACCCGACCTACACCGGTAACGCCCGCAACGGCAACAGCATGAGCGGCGCGCTGCCCAACGCTCCGATCTCCGGTGCCTGGTTCTCCGCGCAGTTCCAGGAGCTCATGAAGAACGCCTACCCGGCGCTCTGACGAACCAGCCCGCCGCGGCTGGAGTGAGGCACTGACGCGGCGGGCGCACCCGGGCCCCCGGTCCGACCGAGAGGTCGGGCCGGGGGCCCACCCGTGTCCGCCGGACGGACCGGGTCCGCCCGGCCCGAGCTCAGGGGACGGTACGTTCCACCGCGGCCCGACCCATCTCGGCCAGGTCACGCCGGGCCCGCTCCAGGTTCTCCGGGGTCAGGTCCTGCCCGCGTGCCATGACCAGGTCCTCCGGTTCCCAGGGCTGCTCCGCCCCGGTACGGATGGTGTCCCCACCGGCCCCGGTGCCGGTGCCGGTGGCCCCGGTGCCGGCGGCGTACGGGTCACCGATCAGCTCCTCGGTCGTACCACCGGGCTGGTCACCCGGCGCGACGAACGCCGGATCGGCGGGACCGGCGCCGCCCCGGGAGAACCGCGGCACGGTGGAGTCGTCGTCCACCGCGGCGGCCACCTCCGGGCGCTCCTCCAGCGGTCGGTTCGGGTCACGGTCGGTCATGGTGCCGCCCTCCTGTCCCAGACGCTTCCCGCGTCCCGGGTACCCCCTGCGGGCGACCCCATGCCGGGCGGATCAGACCTCCCGGGCCTCCTCGGCGCTGGGCGGCACCACCGGGCGCAGCCACTGCCAGGCCAGCATGAACAGCCCGAAGGCCAGCATCGCCAGCCCGGCCCAGAGGTTGATCCGGACGCCCTGCGCCTTGTCGATCTCGGCAGCCGAGTCGAAGAGACCGACCAGGCCGACGATCACCCCGTACACCACGAAGAGACCACCGATGACCCGGCGGATGTCGAACAGCCGGGCGGCGGCGGACCGCTTGCGTTCGTTCTCGGTTTCGGCGACCCGCGGGTCGTTCGCGCGCTCGCTGTGCTGGTCCACGCCTGCGCCTCCCTCTCGTGACGGACCGGGCTCGGAAGACCGGGATGTGGTCTCAGAAGACCGGGATGTAGAAGAGCACGGCCAGCACCAGCGCGATCGCGCCCAGCAGCACCGGCGACCGCCACCAGACCTGGTCCCCGGCGAGCACGTCGCCCTTCAGGTCGATCCCACCCATCCCGTAGACCAGACCCTGCAGCTCCTCGGCCCGCTTGGGACGGGTCAGCGGGGTGACCACCGCCGCCACCACGGCGACCGTGACGAAGGCGATGCCCGCGCCCCAGAAGCTCTCCTCCAGGTCGGAGTTGAAGTGCACCACGCCTGCCTTGTAGAGCAGGTAGGTCGCCAACGCGGCCAGGGTGCCCGCCAGCAGCGACCAGAAACCGGCCAGCGCGCTCATCCGCTTCCAGAACATGCCGATGATGAAGGTGGCGAACAGCGGGGCGTTGAACAGCGAGAACAGCGCCTGGATGTAGTTCATGATGTTGCTGAACCCGGCGGCGATGAACGCGGTGCCGATGCCCACCACGACCCCGCCCACGGTGGCGATCCGCCCGATCCGGATGTAGTACTCGTCGGACCGTTCCTTGCGGACGTACGCCTGCCAGATGTCGTAGGTGAAGACGGTGTTGAAACCGCTGACGTTTGCTGCCATACCGGCCATGAACGAGGCGACCAGGCCGGTGACCGCGATCCCGAGCACGCCGTTGGGCAGCAGGTCGCGCATCAGCAGCGGAATCGCGTTGTTGTAGACCAGGTCACCGGACTCGGCCCCCAGCCCCTTGACGGTGACCAGCGCGATCAGACCGGGGATCACGGTCACCACCGGGATGACCAGCTTCGGGTACGCGGCGATGATCGGCGTACGCCGGGCGGCGCTCATGTTCTTGGCCGACAGGGCCCGCTGCACCTCGGCGAAGTTGGTGGTCCAGTAACCGAAGGAGAGCACGAAACCGAGCCCGAAGACGATGCCCAGCCAGTGCGCGCCGAGCGGGTTCGCGGTGCTGCCGGTGCCCTCCCAGGCGTGCAGCCCGGCCTCGCCCAGCTTCGAGTCGCGCACGGAGTCCATCAGGCCGGACCAACCGCCCACCTTGACCAGGCCGATGACGGTGATCGGCACCAGCCCGGCGATGATGACGAAGAACTGGAGCACCTCGTTGTAGATCGCGCCGGAGAGCCCGCCGACGGTGATGTAGGCGAGCACGATCGCCGCGCCGACGATGATCGCCAGCCAGAGCGGCCAGCCGAGCAGCGCCTGCATGATCAGCGCCAGCGCGTACAGGTTGACCCCGGCGATCAGCACCTGGGCGACCGCGAAGCTGATCGCGTTCAGCAGGTGGGTCGGCCGGTTGAACCGCAGCCGCAGGTACTCCGGGACGCTGCGCACCCGGGAGCCGTAGTAGAACGGCATCATTACGATGCCCAGGAAGATCATCGCCGGTACGGCGCCGATCCAGTAGTAGTGGACGGTCATGATGCCGTACTGCGCGCCGTTGGCCGCCATCCCGATGATCTCCAGGGCGCCCAGGTTGGCCGAGACGAAGGCCAGGCCGGTCACCCAGGCGGGCAGCGAACGCCCGGAGAGGAAGAAGTCGACGCTGGTGCGGATCGCCCGGCGGGCGGCGAAACCGACCCCGAGCACGGTGACGAAGTAGAGCGCGAGGATTCCGTAATCCAGCACGTTCATGTTCAGTCTGAGCCCGGCACCGTCCATCGTCCGCCACCCCTCCGATGCGCCGTCCACGCTCGCCGGGCGCGCTATTACCCCTCCTGCGGGTTTTCATGCCGGACGTCCGGGTCGATTCGGCGGGTGGAGGATCGACGCCCCGGCCGGGAGTGTCCCGGCCGGGGCGTCGACGGAGGTGCAACACCGGCGGTGGGCCGTCCGGTGCGGTGCCGGGAGCCGTCCGCGTGGCGGTTCGGCGGTGGTTCAGCGGCCCAACACGCGGTCCAGGAAGTCGCGGTACCGCCGGACGGCCACCCGGAGCTGCTCGGTGTCGGCCTCGTCGGCGCCCTGCCAGCCGCCCAACTTCTCCTTCTGCGCGGCGAGCGCCTCGGCAAGGGCGGTGATCGCCTCCTCGACGAGCGACTGCGCCTCGCCGGCCGCGCCCCGGGGGTCGTCGACGAACCGGAGCTGCACGTCGCGCCACCGGTCCCGGAAGCCCTGCGCGGCGTCCGCCTCGAACAGGGTCGCCGCGTCGCTGGGCACGTTCGCGCCCGTCGACCGGTCGGCGGCGGCACCGGCCACCGCGGCGGCGGCACCCGCCGCGCCGACGCCGGCCGCGCCGACGCCGGCCGCCGTCGACCCGTCACCGTCGGGCGTCGCGTCCGGGTCGACCATCGCCGGGGTGGCGCTGCCGTAGCCGGCGGCGTCGGTCACCGGGGCCGGCCGGTCGGTGTCCCGGTCCGGGTCGGCGTGGCCGGCCGGGCCGGTGGCGTCGAGGTCGGTGGTGGTGACGTCCCCGGTGGCGGCGTTCCCGGTGGCGGTGTCGTCGGCGTCGGCGTCGACGTCGACGGCCGCGCGGTCGGCCGCCCAGCGGTCCCGGTCGTGGATCCGGTCCGCCGCGGTCGGGTCGGCCCGCTCGTCGTCGAACGGTCCGGTCCGCCCCGGCGCCCCGTCACCGGGCACGGCGAGGTCCTCGTCCCGGGCGTCCCGCTCGTCCTGCGGCCGTCCGCCGGCCAGCGCCGACGCGGCCACCGCGTCGCCCACACTGGTCGCCCCGAAGGCGGTGGGCAGCGGCGCGGGCTCGTGGAACTCCGGCCGCCGGTCCCCGTCCGGGGCGGTGCCGGCCGGCGTCTCCCGGTCGTCGCGGGCCGTGGCGTGCCGGCCGACGGGGTCGGCGTCCACCGCGTCCGGCGGCGGCACCGCCACCGGGGTGGACCGGACGACCTCGGGGTGGTCGGTGGTCGACTGCTGCTCGTCCTGGCGCATGGCGGTGTTCTCCTCAGCGGGTGGTGGCGTCCTGCGGGCTGTCCGGGTGCTGCTGCTCCGGGAGGCGGTGTCCGACCGGCTCCTCGCCGAGCAGGTCGGCGACGAGGGCGCGGTAGTGGACGACGGCCTGCCGGAGATCCTCGGTGCCGGCCTCGCCGCGCTCGTTGCGCAGCCGGATCTCGTGCGCCTCCCGGTAGTGGGTCAGGGTGCGGGCGTGCTCCACCGACAGGTGCGCGGCCTGCTCGGCGAACTCCCCGGTCGGGTAGCCCCGGTCGGCGATCAGGCGGCTGACCAGCTCGTCGGCGTCACCGACGGCCTCGGCCGGCGAGTCGACGAAGCGGACCTGGAGTTCCTCCCAGGCGGCGGCGTACCGGGCCCGGTCGGTCGGGCTGAGCGGGGTGAGCGTCAACTCCGCGTGACGGCGCTCCCGTTCGCGCAGTTCCCGTTCGGCGGCGCTGCGGCTGTCCTGCTCCGCGACCACCCGGTCGTACTCGGGGCCGAACCGGGACCGCAGCGCGCGTCGGCGGTTGGCCACCACGGCCACGGCGACCAGCGCCGCCACCACCAGTACGGCGAGAACCAGTAGGACTATCTGCGTGGGCGACATGGCTCCTCCTTCGCCCTGCGGTATTCCCTCCCCGCACTGATCACCAATCCCGATCCGGCGAATTTCCTCCGTACCTGCCGCTCCCGACCGGGACGAAGCGGCCACGGCACGCTTCCGGGGCCGATCGGGGAGGAATCCGATCACATTTTTCCATCGGTCCCGCCGGCCGGCGGGGAGCCGGCGCGGGCGTCCACCGGCCGGAGCCGATGCCTGATCAACCCGGCTACGGCCTGGTCGGATGCCGGTCGACCGGGGCGGTCCGGCGGGCGGTGGGGCGGCGACGCAGCGGTGACGCCGCAAGACGCACGGTAGTGCTGAGCGTCAGGATTACGTATCCTGCCCAAGGTGCCGCGCCGGTGCCCGGCATCGATGCCGGAACCGCCCGGTCGGTGCCGGCGCCACCGCCGACACTCCCGCCCGGGCGAGGACTCATGGACACCCGCGACTGGCCGATCCGCGCCAAGCTGACCGCCCTGGTCGTCACCCCGGTGGCCGCCCTCCTGGCGCTCTGGATCTTCGCCACGACGTTGACCTTCGGGCCGGCGCTCGACCTGCTCGCCGCCCGGACCCTGCTCGCGGACTTCGGCCGCCCCGGCGAACGGGTGGTGGCCGAGCTGCAACGGGAGCGGCGGGCCTCGGTGATCCAGCTGGCCGGCACCGGCACCCTGCCCGCCCTCGCCGACCAGCGGCGACGCACCGACGAGGCGATCGTCGAGCTGCGCCGCAGGATGGACGGCGAGGCGCTGCGGGACGCCGCGGGTGACCTGCTCGACGCCCGGCTCGACGCGCTCGGCGCCGCCCTGGAGGCGTTGCCTGCCGGCCGGGGGTTCATCGACCGCCGGCAGGTCGACCGGGCCGGCGCCATCGGCCTCTACAGCGGCATGATCTCCTCGGCCTTCCAGGCGTTCGCCGCGACGGCGGCGCTGCCCGACGCCGAGTTGAACCGGCAGGCGCTCGCCCTGACCGCGGTCGGCCGCTCCCGCGAACTGCTCGGCCAGACCGACGCGATGCTCGCCGGGGCGTTCGTCGCCGGTCGGTTCACCGAGGGCGAGCACCTGCGGCTGGTGCAGACCATCGCCAACGAACGCTTCCTCGCCGAGTCGGCGGTGGCCGACCTGCCGGCCGCCGACCGGGCCGCCTACCAGCGGCTGGTGGAGGGGGAGGCGTTCGTCCGGCTCCGCACCATGCAGGAGCAGCTACTCAGCGCCGGGCCGTCCGGCCTCCCGCCGATCGACCCGCGTACCTGGCAGGTCAGCCAGGAGGCCGTCCAGCAGGAGCTGCGCGACTTCGAACTCAAGCAGGCCGACGGGCTGGCCGAACGGTCCGTGCCGGTCGCCGTCACGATCCTGCTGCGCCTCGGCGTCGCCGGGGTGCTGGGCCTCGTCGCGATCGGGGTGTCGCTGCTGGTCGCCTTCCGGGTCGGGCGGACGCTGGCCCGCCGGTTGTCCGCCGTGCGCAACGCGGCGCTGGAACTGGCCGGGCACCGGTTGCCCGACGTGGTGGCCCGGCTGCGCCGGGGCGAGCAGGTCGACGTGGCCCGGGAGGCCCCGCCGCTGTCCTACGGTGCCGACGAGATCGGCGACGTCGGCCGGGCGTTCACCGAGGTCAGCCGGGTGGCGGTGCGGTCGGCGATCGACGAGGTGACGTTGCGTCGGGGGTTGAACGAGGTCTTCCTCAACCTCGCCCGGCGCAGTCAGGGCCTGGTGCACCGGCAGCTCGCGGTGCTCGACCGGATGGAGCGCCGCGCCGAGGACCCGGACGAGCTGGCCGAGCTGTTCCGCGTCGACCACCTGGCGACCCGGCTACGTCGGCACGCCGAGGACCTGGTCATCCTGGCCGGGGCGGCGCCGGGCCGGGGTTGGCGGCAGCCGGTCGCCCTGCTGGACGTGCTGCGTGGCGCGATCTCCGAGGTCGAGGCGTACGACCGGGTGGACATCGTCCGGGTCGAGCCGGCCGGGTTGCTCGGCCGGGCCGTCGCCGACGTCATCCACCTGCTCGCCGAGCTGATCGAGAACGCGACCGCCTTCTCCCCGCCCGAGCGGCGGGTCGAGGTGACCGGAGCACCGGTCGTCGACGGCTACCTCGTCGAGATCACCGACCACGGGCTCGGGATGACGCCGCAGGCGGTGGAGGACGCCAACAAGCGGCTGGCCACCCCGCCCGAGTTCGACCCGGCCGACAGCGCCCGGCTCGGCCTGTTCGTGGTCTCCCGGCTGGCCGCCCGGCACGGCGTCCGGGTCACCCTGCGGGCCGGGACGCCGGTCGGGCTCACCGCGCTGGTGAGCCTCCCGGCCGACCTGGTCACCGAGGAGCCGCCGATCGCCCCGCCGACCCGGGACCGCCCGGCGGCGTCGGTGACCCGGCTGACCACCCTGCCCCGGCCGCGGACCACCCGGACCACCCGGGAGCGGCCGGACCAGACGGTGCTGCCGTTCGCGCCGGCCCGTACCTCGTCCGTGGAGACCGCCGCCGACGGCGACGGTCTGCCCCGCCGGGTCCGTCGCCGGGGCCCGGTGGCCCGCCCCCCGCGCCCGGCGGTCGGCCCCGACCCGACCACCACCCGCTCTCCCGAGGAGGTGCGGCGGCAGATGTCGGCCCTGCAGGCCGGCACCGCCCGGGGGCGGCTGGACAGCAGCGGCGTCCACCCGGTCCCGCCGGCCGGGCCCGCCCCGACCGCGGGCGGCGACCCGGGACGGTCCGACGCGGGGGCTCCCCCGTCGCCGGCCGGCCCGGTGGCGACGCCCGATTCGACCGCGACTGAGAGGGACGCCTAGTGGTGCACACGACACGGCAGAACGCCGATCTCGGCTGGTTGCTCGACGAACTGGTGGAGCGGGTGCCGGCGGCCCAGCAGGCGGTGGTCCTCTCCGCTGACGGCCTGCTGCTCGGTGCCTCCGCCGGGCTGGAGCGGTCCGACGCCGAACACCTCTGCGCGCTGGCCTCGGGCTTCTCCAGCCTGGCCAAGGGGGCCAGCCGGCAGTTGGCCGCCGGTGGGGTCCGGCAGACGGTGGTGGAGATGGAGGAGGCGTACCTCTTCGTCACCGCCGCCGGGCAGGGCGCCTGTCTGGCGGTGGCCTGCGCTGCCGACGCCGACATCGGCCTGGTGGCCTACGAGATGGCGATGCTGGTCGTCCGGGTCGGCGAGAACCTGACCGCGCCGGCCAGGGCGGCGGCGGGGATCGCCGATGCGGGCTGAGCAGCCGGGTCACCAGCACGAGTGGCTGGACGGCGCGGCCGGTCCGGTGGTGCGCCCGTACACCCTCACCGGCGGCCGGGTACGGCCCGCCGTCGGCGGCTTCGACCTGGTGGCGTACGTGCTGGCCGCAGCGGGCGTCGACCCGTACGGCCAGCCGGGGCTGCAACCCGAGCACCGTCGGCTGGTGGAGTACGCCCGGCAGCCGGTGGCGGTGGTGGATCTCGCCGCCGACCTGGATCTCGCCCTCGGGGTGGTCCAGGTACTCCTCGGTGACCTGCTCGCCCGTGGGCTGGTCACCGTGCACGAACCGCCGGCCGCCGCCGGCCTTCCCGACGACGACATTCTCAAGGCGGTGGTCAGTGGACTACGTGCGCTCTGATCGCGACTCCTCAGCGGGCCGGCTGCCGCTGGCTCTCAAGATCCTCATTGCCGGTGGCTTCGGTGCCGGCAAGACGACGCTGGTGAGCGCGCTCAGCGAGGTCCGGCCGTTGCAGACCGAGGAGGTGCTGACCGACGCCGGCATCGGCACCGACGACCTGTCCGGGGTGGAGGGCAAGTCGACCACCACCGTGGCGATGGACTTCGGTCGGATCACCATCACCGACGATCTCCAGGTCTATCTGTTCGGCACCCCCGGGCAGGACCGGTTCTGGTTTCTCTGGGACGAGTTGGCCTTCGGCGCGCTCGGCGCGGTGGTGCTGGCCGACACCCGCCGGCTGGCCGACTGTTTCCCGTCGATCGACTACTTCGAGCAGCGCGGCATCCCGTTCGTGGTCGGGGTCAACTGTTTCGAGGACACCCGCCGGTTCGGCGTCGACGCGGTGCGGCAGGCGTTGGACATCGAACCGGAGGTGCCGGTGATGCTCTGCGACGCCCGGGACCGGCAGTCCGGCAAGCTGGTGCTGATCTCCCTGGTCGAGCACGTGGCCCGGCAGCGCGGCGAACCGGTCCCGGTAGGCTGACCGGCCCCGCACCCCTGCCGGGTGAGGAAAACCGGGAAACCGGGGATGCCGGCGGGTGATTGCGGGAAACCTGGGCAGCGACGGCGGGATTCGGCGAAGGGGTGGTCCGGTGACGGGGACGATCGTCCACATCGGCGGTTACACGGCGGAGACGGGCGGGCGCGGGGAGGGCATCGTCGCCGCCCGGCGGGACCCGGAGTCGGGGGAGCTGACCCCGCTCGGCACAGTCGCGGTGACCCCGGCGCCGTCCTTCCTCGTCCGGCACCCGTCCCGGCCGGTGCTCTACGCGGTCAACGAGCTGCCCGAGGGGCAGGTGAGCGCGTTCGCGGTCGGTCCCGATGGCGGGCTGACCCCGCTGGGGGTCCGGTCCACCGGTGGTGCCGAGCCGGCGCACCTGGCGGTAGCCCCGGACGGCGGGCACCTCTTCGTCGCCAACTACGGCGGGGGCAGCGTCGCCGTCCTGCCGCTGGACGGGCAGGGGGTGCCCGGTGACCGTACCGACCTGGTGGTCCACCAGGGGCACGGTCCGGACCCGCAGCGGCAGGAGCAGGCGCACTGCCACATGGTGTCGCCCGATCCCGGCACCGGCCCGCTGCTCGCCGTCGATCTGGGCACCGACTCGGTCTACCGGTACGACCTGGACGCCGCCACCGGCCGGCTGACCCCGCGCGCCCCCCGGGTGCACACGGTCGCGGGCACCGGCCCCCGGCACCTGGCCCGGCATCCCGACGGGCGGCGCTGCTGGCTCTCCGGTGAGCTGGACGCGACGGTGACCGCCTACGAGCTGACCGTCGACGGGGCGCTGCACCAGCTCGGCCGGGTGGACGCCAGCGGCCGGTCCGGTCACGTCCAGCCGTCGGAGATCACGGTCGGCCCGGACGGCCGGTTCCTCTACCTGGGCAACCGGGGGGTCGGCACGGTGGCGGTCTTCGCCCTCGACGGGGAGTTGCCCCGGCTGGTCGACGAGGTCGACACCGGCGGGGAATGGCCCCGGCACTTCGCGTTCTCCGGCCGGCACCTGTACGTCGCCGACGAGCGGGCCGACATGGTCCGGGTGTTTTGGGTCGACCCCGAGTCGGGCGTGCCGTCGCCGGTGGGCGAGCCGGTGCCCACCGGGAGTCCGACCTGCGTACTGCCCTGACATACGTCCGTCCGGGGTGGAGGGGTACCACGTCACGAGACGATTTAGTTACTCACGGTGTCGAAATGGTGATCAACTGTTTCTCCTGCGTAACTTTCGTCCGAACGGTCATGGCAGAAAGCGAACGAGATACGCAAGATGGTCAGCGTGTCTGGCCGCCATCGCATGCGTTCAAGTATCCGTGGAGCGGGCGCCGCCGTGGCGGCGACCGCACTCGTCGTCGTGGTCGGCGGCTCCTGGGTCGGTTACCAGCAGTTGGCCGGACCGTCCTGCTCAGGGGAGATCCAACTCGCCGTGGCCGCCGCGCCCGAGGTCGCGCCGGCCGTCGAGGGGGCCGCGGCCCAGTGGACGACGGACGGGGCCGCGGTCGGTGGCACCTGCATCAAGGTGAACGTCACCGCCTCCGAACCGGTGGAGGTGGCCGCCGCGGTGGCCAGCAAGCACGGGGCCAGCCTCGCCGGGGTGGGGCAGGCCAGCGGCACCGCGGTCACGCCCGACGTGTGGATCCCGGACTCGTCGACCTGGCTGCTGCGCCTCAAGAGCGGCGGCGCCACCGCGTTCGCCCCCGGCAACGGCGCCTCGATCGCCCGCAGTCCCATCGTGGTGGCCATGCCGCAGCCGGTGGCCAGCACCAAGTTCGGCTGGCCGGAGAAGAAGCTCACCTGGAACGACATGCTGCGTGCCGTACGCAGCGACAAGCCGCTGCGGGCCGGCATCGTCGAGCCGACCCAGGACGCCGCCGGGCTCTCCGGCCTGCTCTCCCTGACCGCTGCGGCCAGCGGCGGGGGCGGCGACGCCCAGCAGGCGACCACGGCCGCCCTGCGGGCGCTGGCGACCGGCCGCTCGGCGCTGCGGCAGGACCTGCTGGCCCGGTTCCCGCGCTCCAACGACCCGACCTCCATCGCCAGCGCACTCGGTGCCGCCGCGCTGTCGGAGGAGGACGTCATCGCCTACAACAACACCAAGCCGCCGATCCCGCTGGCCGCGCTCTACCTGGAGCCGTCGCCGATGCCACTGGACTACCCGTACGCGGTGCTCCCGGGGATCGACCAGAGCAAGGCGTCGGCGGCGAAGGTGCTCTTCGAACTGCTCACCACGCAGAGCTTCAAGAACCGGCTGGCCGTGCAGTCGCTGCGGGCCCCGGACGGCAACTGGGGTGAGGGCTTCAAGGCGCCGCAGGGCGCGCCGAGCCCGGCCGGCGGCGGTACGGCCGTGCCCCCGTCCGGCGGGACCGCCGCCGGTGGCCTGGACCCGGTGGCCATAGACCGTGCGGTCTCCGGCTGGTCGATCGCCACCCAGTCCGGGCGGATGCTCTGCGTCATCGACGTCTCCGGCTCGATGAAGACCCCCGTCCCGTCGGCCAACAACGCCAGCCGGGAACAGGTGACCGTGGCGGCGGCCAGCCGGGGTCTGAACCTCTTCGACGACTCCTGGTCGATCGGCCTGTGGACCTTCTCCACCGAGCTGGTCGGCTCGCGGGACTGGCGGGAGATCGAGCCGATCAACCCGCTGTCGGGCAACCGGGGCAAGCTGGAGCAGGGGCTCGCCGGTATCCGCCCGTCCAGCGGTGACACCGGCCTGTACGACACCATGCTGGCGGCGTACAGGAACGTCCAGGACGGGTGGGAGCCCGGCCGGGTCAACTCGGTGGTGCTGTTCACCGACGGCAAGAACGAGGACAAGAACGGCATTTCGCAGAGTTCGCTGATCAGCCGGCTCAAGCAGCTCAACGACCCGGAGCGCCCGGTGCAGGTGGTCATCATCGGCATCGGTAGCGAGGTCTCCAAGGCCGAACTCCAGTCCATCACCAACGTCACCGGTGGCGGCGCCTTCGTCACCGAGGACCCGTCCAAGATCGGTGACATCTTCCTGAAGGCCATCGCGTTGCGCCCGAACGCACCGCGCTGAGCCCTCGCACAGTGCACAGGGGTCACTGCATTCGGTGAGAATCGGTTGCGGTGATGGGATTTCTCCGTCTCGGCGGCGAAAGAAAACTGACAGTAATGCGTCCGAAGCAATAGGTGAGCATCATTGTGGGGCAGGATGTCGGGAGCGCTCCGGCCGACCACCCCCTCCAGAGGTGAGCATCGGGCTCGGAGCCGACCAGTGTGATGTGGGGGAGGTTGGGTGACCTCGGCGACGCTGTCCACGCCCGTCCGTACCCCGCCGTCGGCGCCCGGTGGCCGATCGGCGGGTACCCGATCCCGGACCAGTCAGCGGGGCTACGTCCGGACGCTCGTGGTGCTGGACACCGCCGTGCTGTCGCTGGCGGTCCTCGCCGGCTACGCCACCCGCTTCGGTGATGCCGTGCCACGCGGCTCGGAGATCCCGTACGTGCTGGTCGCGCCGGCCCTGGTCCTGGTCTGGCTGGTCTCGCTCAAGGCGCTGCGCTGCTACGACGACCGGGTGCTCGGCTACGGTGCGGACGAGTACCGGCGGGTCAGCGGGGCGAGCCTGCGACTGGCCGGTGGGGTCGCGATCGCCGGCTACATCTTCGACGCCGGGGTCTCCCGGGGCTTCCTCGGCATCTCCTTCGCCGTCGGCACCGTCGGGCTGGTGGCCACCCGGTTCGCTGCCCGCAAGGCACTGCACCGGGCCCGCTGCCGGGGCGACGGCTGGTCCCGCCGGGTCCTCGTCGTCGGGGACACCGCGCACGTGCTGGAGCTGGTGCACACCCTGCGCCGGGAGCCGTACGCCGGCTACCACGTGGTGGGCGCGTGCATCCCCGACGCGCTGCTCGCCCCCGTACCGCAGCGGCTCAGCGACGTGCCGGTGGTGGGTTCCCTGCGGGGCATCCCCGAGGCCGCCGCCGCGATCGGCGCGGACACCGTCGCGGTCACCGCGTCCGGCGAGCTGACCGCGACCCGGCTGCGCCGGCTGGGCTGGCAGCTGGAGGGCACCGGGATCGACCTGGTCGTCGCCCCCGCCCTCACCGACGTCGCCGGCCCGCGCATCCACACCCGCCCGGTGGCCGGCCTGCCGCTGATCCACGTCGAGGCACCGGAGTTCCGGGGGGCCCGCAAGCTGGTCAAGGAGTTCGTCGACCGGTCCGCCGCCGCGGTGGCGCTGGCGCTGCTGCTGCCGCTGGTGGCGCTGATCGCGCTGGCCGTCCGGCTGGACAGCCGGGGGCCGGTGCTGTTCCGGCAGACCCGGGTCGGGCAGGGCGGCCGGGAGTTCGGGGTGCTGAAGTTCCGCACCATGGTGGTCAACGCCGACGCGATGCTGGCCGAGCTGGTCGCCCGCAACGAGACCAACGGCCTGATGTTCAAGATGCGCGACGACCCGCGGGTCACCCGGATCGGGCGGCTGCTGCGCAAGTGGTCGCTCGACGAACTGCCTCAGCTGGTCAACGTGCTGCTCGGCCAGATGAGCCTGGTCGGCCCGCGCCCGCCGCTGCCGTCCGAGGTGGCCCGCTACGACGGCGACGTGGCCCGCCGCCTGCTGGTCAAGCCGGGCATGACCGGCCTCTGGCAGGTCAGCGGCCGGTCCGACCTGAGCTGGGAGGACGGCATCCGGCTGGACCTCTACTACGTGGAGAACTGGTCGCTCGCCGCCGACCTGACCATCCTGTGGAAGACCTTCGGCGCGGTGCTGCGCGGGCGCGGAGCGTACTGACCGGCGGGCCCGGCACCGGGCCCGCCGGGCTCACTCCTGCGGGCCGGTCCAGTCCAGGCAGACGACCACCGCGTCGTCGACCAGGTCACCGGCGACGAAGGCGCGCAGGTCACCGATGAGCGAGCGGACCGCGTCCAGCGGCGTCATCGGTCCGGTACGCCGCAGGAAACGGTCCAGCGCCGTCTCGCCGTACCGGACGTGCTGCCCGGTCGCGTCGATCACGCCGTCGCTGAGCACGAACAGCCGGTCGCCACGGCGCAGCTCGAAGCTCTGGTGCCGGTAGTCGGTGCCCTCGAACATGCCCAGCGGGAACTGCTTGTCGAGCGCCTGCTCGCTGACCTCCCCGTCGCGCAGCAGCACCAGCCGGGGCGACCCGGCGTCCACCGCCGTCAGCACCCCGGTGGCCAGATCCAGCTCCATCACCAGGGCGGACAGGTGCTGTTCGCCCCGGTGCAGGGCGTAGACCGCCTGGTCGGCGAGGGCGACCTGGTCGGCGAGGGCCAACCCGCCCCGGCGCGCGTTGCGCAACGCGTGGGTGGCCAGCGCGGTGAGCATCGAGGCGGCCACCCCCTCACCGGTGCCGTTGATGGCCGACAGCCACAGCCGGGTGCCGTCGTCGGACCAGTCGAAACTGTCCCCGCGCACCGCGTAGGCCGGTTCGAGCTGGCCGGCGAGGCGGAACGACGGCCGGTCCCGGCTGCGCCCCGGCAGCAGTTCCCACTGCATCTCGGCGGCGAGGGTGAGCCGGCGGGCCCGGCGGGAGGCCCGGTAGACGTCGGTGCCGGCGGTGACGGCGGCCAACTCGTGCCCCAGGGCGGTGGCGATGCGGGTCAGCTCCCCGACCGCCGTCAGGTCGTCGGGCACCGGGGTCAACCGCAGCACCCCGCGCCGCTCACCCCGCATGCCGACGGGGAACCAGCCCACCCCGTCGGCGAGCACCGGCTGCTGGTGGTCGTAGCAGCGCCAGGCCGGGTGACCGGGTCCGGTCAGCGGGTCGCCGCCGCCCAGCGGCAGCAGCACCGACAGTCGGTAGTCGACCTGGAACAGCTCCACGTCGGTGATCCGGTACGACCGCTCCAGCTCGTCGGCGAGCCGTGCCAGCAGCAGGTCCGCGGGTGACTCGGTCAGCACCCGTCGGGCCCGGCACTCGGGTCCGCTTGTCACGTACGCCTCCTGACAGCGCAGATCCCCTGGTACGGGGGGTAGTCTCGGGCCCACCATGGCCGAAGAAAGTGGTCCTGACGGACCAGACGTGAGTATGGCCGCCGAGCTGGACGCCGCGACAGGGGCCCTGCTCTCCGTGTGGGAGGCGGCCCGGGAGAGCACCACCAGCCGGCTGTCCAGCGCGCAGCTACGTGCCGTCATGGTGGTCGAACGGCACGACGGGATCAACCTGCGCCGGCTCGCCACCCTGCTCAACATGCTGCTCTCCTCGGCGAGCCGGCTCTGCGACCGGCTGGTCGCCGCCGGCATGCTGGAGCGGGAGCCGGGCCGGTCTGACCGGCGGGAGATCGCCCTGCACCTGACCCCGGAGGCGACCCGCCTCCTGGTCGAGCTGCGCCGGGACCGCCGGCAGCGGCTCGCCGCCGTGCTGGCCGGGATGAGCGGGGAGGGCCGGACGGCGTTGCTGCGCGGGCTGGTGGAGTTCGACCGGGTGGCGCGGGCCCGGGAGGGGGAGGGCGGGCCGGTGGTCGAGTTGCCGTCCGCACCGCCCCCGCCGAGGGCCCGCCCCGGCGGCGGCGCCCCGGCGGCCCGTTCGGCCTGACCCGGCGTCACGGGGTGGTGGCCAGCAGGGCCTGACGCAGGTAGTCCCCGGCACGGGGGTGCTCGGTCAGGGCGGTGGCGCACACCCGGAGCATGGTGTCCGGCAGTGCGGAGCCGTCCCGGGCGTCGGGCACCTCCGTCTGCCAGCGGACGAACTCGACCAGCAGCCCCGGGTCGCCGACCCGGATCGCCGCGGCCAGCGCGTCGACCAGCTGCGCGACCGCGCCGGCGACCTCCTCGACCCGGTCGGGCGTCGGGGCCACCTCGCGCAGCACGAGCTGCACGAGGTCGCGACGGCGGCGCAGCACCGCGACGTACTCGTCGGCGCCGGTCGCCGGCCCGGAACCGGCGTGCGGTGCCGCGCACAGCGGGCCGGCCAGCAGCCGGGCCGCGTCCCGGGCGGTCGCCCCCCAGCCGGCGGCGCCGACGGCGGCGGCCCAGCGGCCGTCCGGGCCGAAACCCGGACCACCTGCCACCACCGGCACCCCGGCCGCCCGGCACGCCTCGATCATCCGCCCCGCCCGGATCAACCGGCTCGGCTGCACGCAGCTCAGCAGCACCGCGTCCGGGCCGGTCTGGTGCAGGTAGGAGACCAGGTGCCGGACCGGCACGCTGGCGCCGAGGAAGGTGACCCGCCAGCCGGCCGCGCGGACCACCTCGACGACGATCCGGGCGGCCAGCGCGTGCCACTCGCCCTCGACGCAGGCCATCACCACGTGCCCCCGCCCGCCCGTCGGGCCGCAGCGGGCGGCGACCGCCTCGACCACCTGCTCGCTGACGTGGGTGGCGGCGTGCTCCTGGGCGACGCTCCACCGGCCGGTCAGCCAGCGCAGCCCCACCTCGCGCTGGGTCACGGCGACCAGGTCCACCAGGACGTCGGCCACCGACGAGCCGGCGTCCAGCAGTCCGGTCGCGATCCGGGTGGCGGCGGGCAGGTCGGCCCGGTCCAGGCAGTCGAGGTACGCCGCGACGACCTCCGGGCCCACCACGGCCGGCCCGGCCGGCGGGCCCGCAGCCGCGGCGGCCGGCCCGGCCGGTCGGCTCACGCCGGGTCCGCCGCGCGGACGGCCAGCATCGCGATGTCGTCGTGGCTCTCCCCGTCCAGCCACTCGTCGACGAGTTGGAGCAGCCAGTCGATCACGGCGGCGGGCGGCAGGCCGGCCACCGCGGCGAGCGACTGCCGCAGCCGCTGCTCGCCGAACATCTCGACGGCCGCCGCGCCGCCGCGTGCCTCGGTCACCCCGTCGGTGTACGCCAGCAGCAGCTCACCGGGGGCGAGGCGCACCTCAACCTCGACGAAGGTGGCCGAGGCGAACGCACCGATCGGCATCCCGCCCACCCGGGCCTCGACGATGCTGCCGTCGGCGCGTACCACCAGCGGGGACGGGTGCCCGCCGCCGGCGATGCGGACCCGCAGGCCGCCGTCATCCCCCGGTTCGGTGGTGCCCAGCAGCAGGGTGGTGAACTGGCTGCGCCGGGCGGCGTCGGGGGAGTCGAACAACGCCCGGTTGAGCAGGGTGACGAGTTCCCGGGGACGCTGCTCGACCAGCCGCAGGGTCTGCAACGACTGGCGTACCCGGCCGGTGAGCACGGCCGCGCCGACCCCCTTGCCGCAGACGTCGCCGAGGGCGAACAGGGCGCCGGTGGCGGTGCGGAAGACCTCGTAGAAGTCGCCGCCGATGCGCAGGCTGTCCCCGGCGGAACGGTAACCGCCGGCGAGGGTGACGCCGGGCACCTGGGGCAGTTCCGGGGGGAGCAGGCTGTGCTGGAGCACCCGGGCCAGGTGGGCCTGCTCGCCGTAGAGTTCGGCGGCGGCGACCGCGGAGCCGGCACGGGCGGCGAACTCCCGGGCCAGCTCGATGTCGCGCTGGTCGAAGCCGGGCCGGCCGACCCGCCGGACCAGGATCAACGCGCCGGCCGGCCCGCCGGCGCTGGGCATCGGGCTGATCAGCACGGTGCCGGGGCGGCCGAAGTCCGGCGGCAGGACGGCGCCCAGGTCGGCCAGTTCGGCGTCGAGCCAGGGACTGGGGTCGGTGGTCGCGCCGCTGAGCGCCTCGACGAGCCCGGGGACCGCGTCGGTCAGCTCCGGGCCGGCGACCCCACCGACCGGGGCGGGGTCGCCGTCGGCGTACCGCAGCCAGTGCGGGACGTCCTCGCCGGGTTGCGGGGGTCGGTGCACGACCAGGGCCGCGTCGGCCAGGTAGGGCACGGGCAGCGTGACGGCGCTGCGCAGGGTCTGCTCGCGGTGCAACGAGAGCCCGAGCCGGCTGCCGGCCCGGGCCAGGAACGCGGTGCGGGAACGCTCGGCGAGCAGCGCGTCGGTGCGGGCGTGTTCGTCGGTGACGTCCCGCACGTACCAGGCGCAGCCCCCGCCGGCCAGCGGGCGGCAGACCCCGCGCAGCCGGCGTCCCCGGTGCTCGGCGTCGAACGTCGCGGCGTCCCCGGTGACCGCGCGGGCCAACGCCGGCACGGTGCCCGACGTCAGGTCGGTGCCGGGGGCCAGCTCGGGCAGGAGCTGCCCGGCCATCGCGTTGACCAGGGTGACCCGCCCGGCCCGGTCGGTGGTGACCACCGCCTCGGCGAGCCCGTCGAGCAGTTCCCGGGCGAGCTGCGGGTCGGCCGGCAGCGGGCCGTCCGGCGACGGGTGGGCCGGGGCGGGGGAGACCTGTCCGCCTCCGCTCACCGGGCCGGCGTGCCCGTCCCGGTGGGTCGTCGTCACCGCCGGTCGCCGGGCGCGTCGGTCTGTCGACCTCTGCGCATGCTGGGAATGCTCTCCTCGGTAGGAATTCGTTGCCTCAGGGAAAGCGTACCGAGGTGGGCCGACGATCGGCCAGCGCGGAACCGGGGGTCATCCCGGGCGGGAGAGCCAGCCGGACGGCCGGGCGATGATCCGGCGTACCACCGCGCCGGCCCCGCCGACGGCGGCGGACTCGGCCCCGAGCGCCGCCGGACGGACGGTCACCGGGGACCACCCGCTGGTGAGCACCCGGGCGTCGAGTTCGGCCAGCACCGGCGGGCACAGCCACTGCGCCAGGGTCGCGTATCCGCCGCCGAGCACGACGGTGTCCAGGTCGAGCAGGTTCACCACCCCGGAGACGGCCACCCCGAGCGCCGTGCCGGCGGCGTGCAGCGCGTCGAGCGCGGCCGGGTCGCCGGAGCAGGCCAGGTCGGCCAGCCGGCGGGCGGCGGTGTCGGCCGGCAGGTCCACCCCGGCCAGCCCGGCCGCGACCAGCACGGCCTCCTGCCCGGCGTACGTCTCCAGGCAGCCGCGTGCCCCGCAGCGGCAGGTGGGGCCGCCCGGATCGACAGGTACGTGACCCAGTTCGCCGCTCCACCCCCGGGAGCCCCGGAACAGCGCCCCGTCGAGCACGATCCCGGCGCCGATGCCGATCTCGCCGGAGACGTGCAGGAAGCTCTGCGGGCCGCCGGGGCGGGCGTGCAGCTCACCCAGTGCGGCGAGGTTCGCCTCGTTCTCCACCACCAGCGGCGGCACCCCGTCGACCGGGTCGGTGAGGGCGGGGTGGTCGGCGAGCAGGGCCGGCACGTCGACGTCGCGCCAGCCGAGGTTGGGGGCGAGCCGGACCAGGCCGCGCGCGTCGACCAGCCCCGGCACGGCCAGCGCCGCCCCGGCCAGGCCGAGCCCGGCGGCGTCGGCGGCGGTACGCGCCCGGCGGGCCAGGGCGACCAGGTCGGTGAGCGCGTCGGCGGGGGAGAGGGGGCGCAGGTCGACCCGGCGCACCTCGTGGTGCCGGACGGCGCCGGTGAGGTCGACCACGCAGGCGGCGAGGTAGTCGACGTTGACCTCCAGGCCGAGCCCCGCCGGCCCGGTGTCGCCGAGCAGCAGTCCCCGGGCGGGGCGGCCGGCGCCGGTGCGGGGCGCGGGGTCGGCCTCGGTGACCAGCCGGCCGGCGATCAGGTCGTCGACGACGGCCGACACGGTGGCCCGCGTCAGGCCGGTGTCGGCGGCGATCTCGGCCCGCGACGGCGGCCGGCCGGTGCTGGCGATCCGCCGCAGCACCACGGCGAGGTTGAGTTCGCGCAGGCTTCCCTGGCGGACCGCGCCGACGGTCCGGGTCTCGGTCACCCCTTGACAGTGCCACAGCACGGCCATTTAATTCAACCACTGAACAAATTGCGGGCGACACACCCACCGCCACCACCATCATCACCACCGGAGGTCTGCCATGGCACCCCGTCCCACCCCCGCCGACAAGTTCTCCTTCGGGCTCTGGACGGTGGGCTGGCAGGCCCGTGACCCGTTCGGCGACGCCACCCGCCCCGAACTGGACGCCGTCGAGGCCGTGCACCGGCTCGCCGAGCTGGGCGCGTACGGCATCACGTTCCACGACGACGACCTGATCCCGTTCGGCGCCGACAACGCCGCCCGGGAGGCGCAGCTCGCCCGGTTCCGCAAGGCCCTCGACGAGACCGGCCTGGTCGTGCCGATGGTCACCACCAACCTCTTCACCCACCCGGTGTTCAAGGACGGCGGCTTCACCAGCAACGACCGTGACGTCCGCCGCTACGCGCTGCGCAAGGTGCTGCGCAACGTCGACCTCGCCGCCGACCTGGGCGCCAAGACCTTCGTCATGTGGGGCGGCCGGGAAGGCTCCGAGTACGACGTCGCCAAGGACATCCGGGCCGCGCTGGACCGCTACCGCGAGGCCGTCGACGTGCTCTGCCAGTACGTCGTCGACCAGGGCTACGACCTGCGGTTCGCCATCGAGCCCAAGCCGAACGAGCCGCGCGGCGACATCCTGCTCCCCACCGTCGGGCACGCCCTGGCGTTCATCTCCGAGCTGGCCCGCCCCGAGATGGTCGGCCTCAACCCGGAGGTCGGGCACGAGCAGATGGCCGGCCTCAACTACGCCCACGGCATCGCCCAGGCGCTCTGGCAGGGCAAGCTGTTCCACCTCGACCTCAACGGCCAGCGCGGCATCAAGTACGACCAGGACCTGGTCTTCGGCCACGGCGACCTGATGAACGCGTTCGCCCTGGTCGACCTGCTGGAGAACGGCGGCCCCAACGGTGGTCCGGCGTACGACGGCCCGCGTCACTTCGACTACAAGCCCTCCCGCACCGAGGACATCGCCGGGGTGTGGGCGTCGGCCGAGGCCAACATGGCGACCTACCTGCTGCTCAAGGAGCGGGCGGCGGCGTTCCGGGCCGACCCGGAGGTGGTCGAGGCGCTCGCCGCCAGCAAGGTCGGCGAGCTGGCCAGCCCGACGCTGGGCGAGGGTGAGGGCTACGCCGGGCTGCTCGCCGACCGGTCCGCGTTCGAGGAGTTCGACGTGGACGCGACGGCCGCGAAGGGCTTCGCCTTCGTCCGGCTCAACCAGCTCGCCGTCGAGCACCTGCTCGGCGCGCGCTGAGGCGGCCCGGCATGCCGCTCGTCGCCGGGGTGGACTCGTCCACCCAGTCCTGCAAGGTGGTGATCCGGGACGCGGAGACCGGCGCGCTGGTCCGTGAGGGCCGCGCGCCGCACCCGGACGGCACCGAGGTCGACCCACGGGCCTGGTGGGATGCCCTGCTGGCCGCCGTCGAGGCGGCCGGCGGGCTGGCCGACGTGGCGGCCGTGTCGGTCGCCGGTCAGCAGCACGGCATGGTCTGCCTCGACGAGGTGGGCGAGGTCGTCCGGCCGGCGCTGCTGTGGAACGACACCCGGTCCGCCGACGCGGCCCGGGACCTGATCGCCGAGGCCGGCGGTGGGGAGACCGGCCGCCGGTTCTGGGCCGACGCGGTGGGGCTGGTCCCGGTGGCCAGCTTCACCGCCACCAAGCTGCGCTGGCTGGCCCGGCACGAGCCGGAGCACGCCGCCCGGGTCGCCGCCGTCTGCCTGCCGCACGACTGGCTGACCTGGCGGTTGGCGGGTGCCCCCGGCCTGGCGGCGCTGCGCACCGACCGGGGTGACGCCAGCGGCACCGGCTACTGGTCCCCGGTGACCGGGCAGTACCGTCCCGACCTGCTGGAGAAGGCGTTCGGTCGGGTCGTCGAGGTGCCCACGGTGCTCGGTCCGGCCGCGCAGGCCGGCGTGCTCGACCCGGCCGTGCTCGGCGACGGCCGGGCGGTGCCGGGCGGGGACGTCCTGCTCGGCCCCGGCACCGGGGACAATGCCGCCGCCGCGCTGGGGGTCGGTGCCGGTCCGGGCGACGTGGTCGTCTCGATCGGCACCTCGGGCACGGTCTTCGCGGTGGCGGACACGCCGGCCGCCGACGCCGGTGGCGCGGTGGCCGGGTTCGCCGACGCGACCGGCCGGTTCCTGCCGCTGGTCTGCACGCTCAACGCGGCCCGGGTGCTCGACTCGGCGGCGACGCTGCTCGGCGTCGACCTCGACACCCTGTCCGAGCTGGCGTTGAGCGCCCCGCCCGGGGCCGACGGCCTGGTCATGGTGCCCTACCTGGAGGGTGAGCGGACCCCGGACCGCCCCACCGCCACCGGCTCGGTGCACGGCCTCACCCTGCGTACCGCCACCCCGGCGCACCTGGCCCGGGCGGCGGTGGAGGGGATGCTCTGCGCGCTGGCCGACGGACTCGACGCGCTGGTCGCCCAGGGCGCGACGGTCGAGCGGGTGATCCTGGTCGGCGGCGGCGCCCGCTCGGCGGCGGTCCGCCGGATCGCGCCGCAGGTCTTCGGCCGTCCCGTGGTGGTGCCCCCGCCCGGGGAGTACGTCGCCGACGGCGCGGCCCGCCAGGCCGCCTGGGTCGCCCTGGGCGGCGCGACGCCGCCCACCTGGGAGCCGAAGGACACCGAGGAGTACGCGGCGGAGCCCGTCCCCGCCATCCGCCAGCGGTATGCCGAGGCCCGCGACCACACCCTCGACCGGGTGGCCGTGCCGGGGGAGTGACCCACCCGACCGACGATGTCGGCCGGTGACCGGCGCACGGGGGCCGGTCACCGGCCGACGGCCGGTCCCGCCCCGCGTGGCCCGGCCCGCGTGGCCCCGCCCGGCGGGGGTGCCCGTCGGGTCGGGAGGCGCACCTGGTTGGCTGCCGGACATGACCGGCAGCAGGATCTCCCGGCGCGGGAACGCGGCGCACCGCCTCTACAGCGTCGTGGTGTTCGTGGTGCTCGCCTCCCTGGACAACGTGGCGATCGGCCTGGTGCCCCCGCTGTACGGGCCGATCTCCGGGGCGCTGGGCGTACCGCAGCGGATGCTCGGCCTGGTCACGGCGGTGAGCTTCCTGGTCAGTGCGGTCGCGGCGGTGGCCTGGGCGTACGTCGGCGACCGGACCAACCGCAAGCCGCTGCTGATGGTCGGCACGCTGGTCTGGGCGGCCGGCACCGGGGGCAGCGCGTTCGCCACCGGCTTCCCGACGTTCCTCGCCGCGCAACTGGTGGCCGCGGTCGGGTTGGGCGCGGTCGGCTCGGTCGGGTTCTCCGTGGTCACCGACCTGATCTCCCCGCGCCGCCGGGGGCTGGTGATGAGCTTCTGGGGGCTGTCGCAGGGGGTCGGCACCCTGGCCGGGACGCTCACCGGCGGGCTGCTCGGCGCGACCGACTGGCGACGCCCGTTCCTGCTGCTCACCGTCGTCGGTCTGGGCGCGACGGTGGCCTATCTGCTGACCTACGACATCCGGCGCGGGCAGAGCGAACCGGAGCTGGCCGCGGCGATCGAGGCCGGTGTCGAGTACGACTACCGGATCACCCGCTCCGACCTGCCGCGCATCCTGGGCCGACGGACCAACCGGTGGCTGATCCTGCAGGGCCTCACCGCGCAGGCGGCGTTCGGTTCGCTGGTGTGGCTGCCGGTGCTGTTCGCCGAGCGGGCGCAGGAGCAGGGCTACTCGACGGCGACGGCGGTCGTGGTGGGCAGCGTCTTCGCCACCCTGTTCCAGCTCGGTGGGGTGTTCTCCATCGTCGGCGGGCTGGCCGGGGACGCGCTGCAACGGCGTACCCCCCGGGGCAGGGCGCTGGTCGCGGCGGTCGGCGTGCTCGCGGCGCTGCCGTTCTACCTGGTGTTGTTCTTCGTGCCGATCCGGATCGACGTGCCCGACGGCGGCGGCACCGGTGCGGTGGTGGGTGCCGTGCTGGCCAGCGTGGTGACTGAGCCGACGGTCGGGCTGAGCCTGCTCACCGCCGTCGTCGCGTTGGCGTTGACCTCGGCGAACTCGCCGAACTGGTTCGCCCTGATCGCCGACGTCAACCCGCCGGAGCACCGGGGCACCGTCTACAGCCTGGGCAACCTGGTCAACGGGGTCGGCCGGGCCGCCGGCAACGGGCTGGTCGGCGCGGCCTTCCACGCGCTGCGGGCGGCCTTCCCGCCGCCGCTCAACTACGCCGTCGGGCTGGCCGCGTTCCAGCTCTTCTTCATCCCCACCGGGCTGATGTACTGGCTGGCCTCCCGCACGTCGCCCGGCGACATCGCCGCCGTGGGTGACCTGCTGCACGACCGCGCCGACCGCCACTGACCTGCTGGTGCCGGCCCCGCCCCGGGCTGGTTCTGCGCCGGTTGGTCTCGCGTCGGTTGGTCTGACGTCGGGTGGGTGTCGTACCGGGCTGCCCGTTCCCGCATCGACGGTCGCCATGCGGGCGTCCGTGCTGTCAGCGCCTGTCGCCTGTGCGCAAGCTCCTTGTGCCGCCCCCGTCCGGCGCAACTGGTAGCTGTCGCTGTCGGGGATGGATACCTCGGTCGGGTCCTTTCGAGCTGATGACGCCAACGAATCACCGCCAGGGGCGGGATCGGGTACGACCGAACCACCGCCCCGGGGAGACGGCTCGCCGCAGATCCGGGTCGCCGGTGACCTCACCCCGTGAATCGTTGACGCCATCAGCTCGAAAGGACGCGAAGAGCATTACCAAGGTCGCCGTGTCCCTCCGGGGCCTGCCGCCAGCCTCACACCGGCCCCGGCACGCCCCCGGCATCAGCATCAGGCACCCCGCCACCCCGCCACCCCTGCCACCAGGCCACCCCTGCCACCCCGGCCCGGTCCGGTCCGAAGTCCGGTCTGAACCGACCCTCGGTCCGAACTCCACCCCGGCCCGGGTCCGAACTCCGGCCCCGGACCGGCTGGGCGCCGGGGCCGGGGCCGGAGTTCAGGGCCGGGGGTGGGTCAGGAGTGCCGCACCCAGACCGTGACGTCGGTGGGGACCCGACCGTCGGCGTCCAGCGGCGCGCTGCTGTGCAGCAGCTCCCCGGCCGGCGGCGGCACCGCGGCCGTGCCGAAGTTGGTCAGCACGGTCAGCCCGCCGTTGCGGAAACTCAGCACCTCGTCGCCCGAGGAGAGCCACTCCAGCGTCCCCCGACCCAGGGCGTGCTCGCGGCGCAGCCGCAACGCGGTCCGGTAGGTCTCGTACGTCGAACCGGGCACCCCCCGCTGCCGGTCCAGGGCGTACTCGGCCCACAGCGGCGGCTGCGGCAGCCAACTGGCGTCGGCCGGGCCGAAGCCGTACGACGGGGCGTCGGCCTCCCACGGGATCGGCACCCGGCAGCCGTCCCGACCGCGCTGGGTGTGGCCGCTGCGTTCCCAGGTCGGGTCCTGCCGGGACTCGTCGGGCAGCGTGGTGTGCTCCGGCAGCCCCAACTCCTCACCCTGGTAGAGGTAGGCCGAGCCGGGCAGGGCGAGCATCAGCAGGGTGGCCGCCCGGCCCCGGCGCAGGCCCAGCGCGGCGTCCGGCTGGGGGTCGCCGATGCCGATGCCGTTGGGCCGCCCGCCCTGGGCGGACAGCCCCAGCCGGGAGGCGTGCCGGATGACGTCGTGGTTGGACAGCACCCAGGTGGTGGGGGCCCCGACCGCGTCGGTGGCCTCCAGCGAGCGGGTGATCACCGCATACTGGGCGGGAGCCGTCCAGGCGGCGAGCAGGTACTCGAAGTTGAACGCCTGGTGCATCTCGTCGGGGCGGACGTAGCGGGCGATCCGTTCGGCCGGCTCCACCCACGCCTCGGCGACGAGGATCCGGTCGCCGTCGTAGGAGTCCAGCACCCGCCGCCACTCGCGGTAGACCTCGTGGACGCCGTCCTGGTCCCACATCGGCGGGCGCGGCTTGTCCGCCTCGTTGCCGGAGAGGATCTCCTGCGGCTCCTCCCAGTTGGCCAGGTCGGCCTGCTTGATCAGGCCGTGCGCCACGTCCACCCGGAAACCGTCGACGCCCCGGTCCAGCCAGAACCGGAGCACGTCGAGGAACTCGGCGCGGATCTCCGGGTTGTCCCAGTTGAGGTCCGGCTGGGCGGTGTCGAACAGGTGCAGGTACCACTGGCCGGGCCGGCCGTCGGGCTCGACGAGCCGGGTCCAGGCGGGGCCGCCGAAGACGCTCTGCCAGTCGTTGGGGGGCTCCGCACCGTCCGGGCCGAGACCGTCGCGGAAGATGTACCGGCCCCGCTCGGGGCTGCCGGGGGCGGCGGCGACGGCGGCCCGGAACCACCGGTGCGCCGACGAGGTGTGGTTGGGGACCAGGTCGACGATGACCCTGAGACCCTTCGTGCGGGCTTCGGCGATCAACCTGTCGGCGTCGGCCAGGCTGCCGAACAGCGGGTCGACGTCACGGTAGTCGGCGACGTCGTAGCCCGCGTCGGCCTGCGGCGACGGGTAGAACGGCGACAGCCAGACGGCGTCGACACCCAGCTCGGCCAGGTGACCGAGCCGGGCGGTGATGCCGGGCAGGTCACCGATGCCGTCACCGTCGGAGTCGGCGAAGGAACGCGGATAGATCTGGTAGATGACGGCCTCGGTCCACCATCCGGGTGCCACGCCCACGGACTGTTCCTGCTGCCTCGCGTCGGTGTTCAGAGCCTTCTCCCTGTGTCGAGCCGGTCGAGCCGTGCGGTCGAATCCGTTCAGTTTGCCCGGGGCGGGCCGGTCGATTCCCGTACCACCAGGCGAGTGGGCAGGATCACCGGCGGGTGCGGCGCGGGGGCGTCCGCCCCGGCTGCGCGCGGGGCCGGCACCCGGCCGGCGTCCGGCTCGGCGGCGGCGACGCCCAGCGGGTCGAGCAGCATCCGGGCGGCGAGCCGGCCCTGCTCGGCGGCGGGTTGGGCGATGGTGGTCAACCCGAGCACGGCGGACAGGTCGTGGTCGTCCACGCCGATCACGCTGACGTCCTGCGGGACGCGCAGCCCGGCGTCGCGCAGCGCGGTCATCGCGCCCATCGCGATCTCGTCGCAGGCGGCGAAGATCGCCGTCGGTGGTTCGCCCCGGGCCAGCAGCTCGACGGTGGCCCGGTTGCCGCCGTCGATGGTGAACTGCGACTCCATGTCCAGGCGGGGGTCGGGGCGTAGCCCGGCGCGGCGCAGCGCCTCCTGGTAGCCCCGGCGGCGGTCGGTGTGGGTGGTGAAGGCCAGCTCGTCGTCGGGGTCGCCGGAGATGTGGGCGATCCGTCGGTGGCCCAGGTCGAGCAGGTGCCGGGTGGCCGTCCGCGCCGCGGCCACGTCGTCGATCCGCACGCAGGGCCAGCCGGGGACGGTGCTACCGGAGCTGATCGTGATGCCGGGCAGGTGCAACTCGGCCAGGGCGGTCAGGTCGGCCGGGCGCAGCGGGGTGGCGACCAGCATGATCGCGTCCACCCGCTTGTGCAGGTTGGCGGTGCGCAGCACCCGTTGCCGCACCTGCTCGCGCCCGCCGAGGTTGTAGAGCAGCAGGTCGTAGCCGGACTGGTGGAGGAAGTCCTCGACCGCCTCGACGACGGTGCCGAAGAACCACCTGGTGATCCGGGGCACCACCACGGCGACCGTGCCGGTGCGGCCACCGGCCAGCCGGGAGGCGCTCGGTGAGACCGCGTACTGGAGCTGTTCGGCGGCGGCGAGCACCCGGCGGCGGGTCGCGGCCGACACCGTCGGCAGGCCGCGCAACGCCCGGGAGACCGTGGCCGTGGAGACCCCGGCCAGCCGGGCCACGTCGTCGATTCTCGTCACGCTGTCGTTCCCCCGCTCCGCGCCGACCCCCGTCGCCGCCCGGCAGCACCGGGCGGCGACGGACGGCCGTCAACCCTTGACGCTCCCGGCGAGCAGGCCACGCACGAAGAAGCGCTGCAACGACAGGAACACCACCAGCGGTACGACGATCGAGACGAACGCGCCCGCGGTGAGCCGCTGCCACTCGTTGCCCCGGGTGCCGGCCATCTCGGCCAGGCGCACGGTGAGCGGGGCGGTCTCGTTGCCGCCACCGGCGAAGATCAGCGCGACCAGCAGGTCGTTCCAGACCCAGAGGAACTGGAAGATGCCGAACGCCGCCAGCGCCGGGGTGATCAGCGGCAGCACGATGGTGCGGAAGATCTTGGGGTGGGTGGCCCCGTCGACCCGGGCCGCCTCCATCAGGTCCCGGGGGAGCTGCGAGATGAAGTTGTGCAGCAGGAACACCGCGAAGGGCAGGGCGAAGCAGGTGTGCGCGAACCACACCTGGGCGAACTTCTGCTCGTCCACCAGGTTCCAGGCCGGCATGAGCTGGACGCCGGCGAGGGTGACCCCGGTGGAGAAGAACTTCAGCAGCGGCACCAGGGCCATCTGCAACGGCACGATCTGCATCGCGAAGATCGCGATGTAGAGCCAGTCCCGTCCCCGGAAGTTGATCCAGGCCAACGCGTACGCGGCGAGTGAGGCGAACGCCAGCGGGAAGAGCACCGACGGGATGGTGATGGCCAGCGAGTTGATGAAGTAGCTGGCCAGCTGACCCGACGACGAGGAGGAGCCGAACAGGACGTCCTGGTAGTTCTCCAGGGTGAACTGCGGGTCGGTGAAGAAGGTCCACCACCCGGTGGACTTGATCTCGGCCTCGGGCCGGAACGAGGAGACGAACAGGCCGAACGTCGGGATCGTCCAGAGCAGCGCGATGACGATCGAGACCAGGGTGGCCGTACGGCTGTTGAGCCGGCTACGGACCCGGCCGGCGGTGCTCGTCGGCTTCCCGGTGGCCTGGGCCCCGGCTCCGACGGTGGGCGTGGCGGTGGTCATCTCAGCCCTCCCGCTGTTGACGCAGGTTGCGGATCTGGTAGATCACGATCGGGATCACCAGGATGAAGAGGAAGACCGCCAGGGCGGAGCCCTGCCCGTTCTCGCCGTACCGGAACGCCTGGTTGTACATCTCGTTGGCGATCACGCTGGTGTCGTAGTTGCCGTTGGTGGCGGTCCGGACGATGTCGAAGACCTTCAGCGTGGCGATCGACAGGGTCACCACGACCACGATCAGCGCGGGCCGGATGCTCGGCATGGTGATCTGCCAGAACATCTGCCACGGGCTGACCCCGTCGAGGCGGGCCGCCTCGACGATGTCCGCCGGGATCGCCTTGATCGCGGCGGAGAGCACGACCATGGCGAAACCGGCCTGGATCCACACCATGATCACGATGAGCAGGAAGGTGTTCAGCGGTGAGTCGAGCAGCCACTGCCGGGGTTCACCGCCGAGGCTGACCACGATCTGGTTGAGCAGGCCGATCTGGTCCTGCTCCTCGCTGCGGTAGGCGTAGACGAACTTCCAGATGATGCTGGCCCCGACGAACGAGATCGCCATCGGCAGGAAGATCAGTGACTTGGCGATGGACTCGAACCGGGCCTTGTCCACCATCACGGCGTAGAGCAGGCCGAACGTGGTGGCCACCAGCGGCACCAGCAGCACCCAGATCAGGGTGTTGAGCAGCACCCGGACGATCGAGTCCTCGGAGAACATCCAGCCGTAGTTGCGCAGTCCCACCCAGTCGTTGCTGCCGGCGTCCATGAAGGAGAGCAGCACGGTGCGCAGCGCCGGCACCACCAGCCCGACGGAGAGCAGCAGCAGCGTCGGCAGCAGGAAGAAGAGCGCGAACAGGCCCTCCCTCGGCTTGCGTCGGCGGGGCAGGGGGCCGCCACCGGTCGAGGCGGCGACCAGCTGCGCCTCCCGACGGCGGGCGAACCAGGCCGGCACCACGTCGAGGAGCAGGAGCAGACCGCCCACCACCGCGACGAAAGCGATCAGCCCGTACATCAGCATGAGGAACTTCGGCTGTTCCTCAGCGAAGTCGAACTCCATCGACCCTCCCTCTCAAGGGTTCGTATCCGACGGGTGGCCCGGTCCGCACCGTGCGGACCGGGCCACCCGTCTCAGATCACTTCCAGCTGTTCTCGATGCCGTTCAGCACCGTGGTGGTGTCCTTGCCGTTGATCCAGTCGACCATGCCCTTCCAGAAGGTGCCGTTGCCGACCGCGGCCGGCATCAGGTCGGAGCCGTCGAAGCGGAAGACGGTCTTCGGGTCCTGGAGGATGCCCACGGAGAGCTTGTCCACCGGGTTCGGGACGTTGGCCAGGTCGAGCTTCTTGTTCGCCGACACCCAGTCACCGATCTTGGCGCGGCTGTTGGCGTACTCGCCGGAGGCGAGGTAGGTCTGCACCGCCTGGACCTCGGGACGGTCGGTGAAGGCCGCGACGAACTCGCCGCCACCCAGCACCGGCTTGCCCTTGGCCGCGTCGATCGACGGGAAGTAGAACGCGAAGACGTCGCCGTCCTCGGCCACCTTGGTGCCCTCGGGCCACTGGTTGGCGTAGAAGGACGCCTGCCGGTGCAGGGCGCACTTGCCGGTGGTGATCGGCACGCCGGCCTCCTGGAAGGAGGTGGTGGCGATGCTCTTCACGCCGCCGAAGCCGCCGTTGACGTACTTGTCGTTCTTGAGGATGGTGCCGGCCCGGTTGAGGGCGTCGGCGACCTGCGGGCTGTTGAACGGGATGCCGTGGGTGGTCCACTGGTCGTAGACCTCGGGCCCGGCCGTACGCAGCAGCACGTCCTCGATCCAGTCGGTGGCCGGCCAGCCGGTGGCGTCACCGGACTCGATGCCGGCGCACCACGGCTTGGTGCCGCTGGCCGCGATCGTGTCGGAGAGCTTGATCAGCTCGTCCCAGGTGGTGGGGACCGCCCAGCCCTTCTCCTTGAAGGTCTTCGGCGAGTACCAGACGAACGACTTGACGTTCGAGCCCAGCGGGGCGCCGTAGAACTGGCCGTTGATGGTGGTGTACTTCAGCCAGTCGGGGGAGAAGTTCGCCTCGGCCTCGGTCTTGGTGGCGGCGGCGACGGGCTTGAGGTTGCCGCCGTCGACGAACCGCTTGACCAGGCCCGGCTGCGGGATGAAGGCCAGGTCGGGCGCGTTGCCGCCCTGCACCCGGACGGGGAGCTGGGCCTCGAACTCGCCGGAGCCCTCGTGGTCGATCTCGATGCCGGTGCAGTCCTCGAACTGCTTCCAGGACTGGGCCAGCCGGTCGGCCTCGATGTCCCGGATCGACGAGTAGATCGTGACCTTCTTGCCGTCGTTGTCACCGTACTTCTCGTATGCGGCGCATTCGGCCGAACCCGCGTTGCTGCTCTTCTTGTCGTTGCCGGTGCCACAGGCGGCGGCGCCGAGCGCCAGCCCCAGCACGCCGGCGATCGCGAGAGCCTGGCGTGATCTGGCAAACGCCATGCCGTTCTCCTTCCTTGCCGGCGCGCCCACAGGTGGGGGAACCCGACGCCGGTCCGATGAGTCGTCCCCACATGTAAGCGCTTGCATGCCGATCGGTCCACCCCCTGGCGGACACGGCCCGGTAACAATCCCGAAATCCCCTCATCGCAGGTGGAGGCGCTCCCACCCGTGCTCACCGAGTAGGGGTCGACAGGGGTAGGCGCGGGTTGGCATCGATGGCGATATCTGCCACCCTCAACGCAAGACATTGAAGGATCTCGACATCGGAGGTGTGCGGTGCGCAGACGGTGGAGCCTGCTGGCGGCCCTGTTGGTCACCGGGACCCTGGTCCCGGCCGGTCCGGCCTGGGCCGCGCCCACGTTCAAGGTGCCCTTCCCCTGCAACCAGTCCTGGTCGGGTCAGACCCGGTCGGACCACAGCCCGGCGAACGCGATCGACTTCAACCGCACCGACGACCAGGGCGATCCGGTGGTCGCCAGTGCCCCGGGCACCGTCGACCGGGTCACCGACCTCGGTGGCACGAGCTACGGCAAGTACGTCCGGATCGACCACGGCGGCGGCTACACGACCTACTACGCCCACCTCAACGGCTTCAACGTCTCGGTCGGCCAGAAGGTCGGCTACGGCAAGGTGATCGGCTGGGTCGGTAGCACCGGCGGCTCCACCGGCCCGCACCTGCACTACGAGCAGCGCCTCAACGGCGACGACATCAAGGTCAAGTTCAACGGCACGCTCGCGCTGTACTGGGGCACCAAGACGTACACCAGCGGCAACGGCTGCTCCAGCGGCACCGGGTCGGGCACGGTCGACACCGCCGGCTCCCCGCTGACCGTGCGCTCCGGGCCGGGCACCGGCTACGCGTCGGTCGGCACGGTCGCCGACGGCGCCACGGTCACCATCGGCTGCCAGACCAGCGGCACCACGGTCACCGGCACCTTCGGCACCAGCTCGATCTGGGACCGGATCGGCTCCGGCCGGTTCATCGCCGACGCCTACGTCTACACCGGCCACGACGGCTACATCCCCAACGTGCCCCGCTGCTGACCCCGTCGGGCACCGGGCCGCCGGGCCCGGTGCCCGGTCAGCCGTTGAGCCGCCAGATCGAGAAGTTCAACGCGGCGGCGAAGGTGACCCAGGCCCAGTAGGGCAGCAGCAGGGCCGCCGCCGGCCGCCGGACCCGCCAGAAGGCGACCACCGTCACCGCGATCGCCAGCCACATCAGCACGATCTCGGCGAAGGCCAGGCCGTAGCGTCCCGCGCCGAAGAACAGCGGGGTCCAGATCGCGTTGAGCACCAGCTGGACCGTCCACGCCCACAGCGCCGGGCCGAAGCCGACCCGCCGCCAGACCAGCCAGCCGGCGACCGCGATCAGCGCGTACAACACGGTCCAGACCGGGCCGAACAGCCAACCCGGCGGGGCCCAGGCCGGCTGCTGGAGCGAGGCGTACTCGTCGCGGGTGCCGGACACCCCCAACCCGCCGATCGCGGCGGCGACCGCGACGGCCGCGCCGAAGCCGAGCAGCACCCACCAGGTTCGCGCCGTGCCGGTCCGCCGGTCGCTCCGGGTTATCTCCATGGTCAAGATATTTCCCGGGTACGCGATCCCAAACCCGTTGCGGCCCCGGACAGCACAGCGCCGGGGTCGTCGGTGCCGGATGCTCCTGTCTGGGAGGACGGAGCTTCCGGGGGCGACGACCCCGGCGGGTCAGGTGCGGGTACCGGCGTCAATTGAAGATGCTGACACCACCCGGGCCGACCAGAAGGCCGACGACGATGAGGACGATGCCCCACAGGATCTGCCGGCGGAACAGCGCGAGGATGCCGGCGACCACGAGTACGACTGCGAGAATCCAGAGAATCAGCTCCATGGCTGCTGAATACCCGGCGTCCCGATTCCGAAAACCTGCTTCTCAGTCGATCTGATCACCGCCGAGGTGGAAGACGCTGTACGCCTGTTTGATCACCGGATGGGCGACGTTGCGTACGCGTACCCCGCCCGGGGTGACACCACGTTCGCTGCCGGCGTGCGCGTGCCCGTGCAGGGCGAGCGCGGTCGGCGCCGAGTCGATCGCCTGACCGAGCTGGTACGACCCGAGGAACGGGTAGATCTCCAGCGGCTCGCCGGCCAGGGTGTCCGGCACCGGGGCGTAGTGGGTCAGCGCGACGAGCAGGTCGCAGTCCAGCCCGCGCAGCGCCTCGCCCAACGCCGCCGCGCTCTCGTTGCTGGTCCGGACGAACGACTTCATCTCCGGCTCGCCGAAGTCGCTGGCGCACCGCCCGGCGAACCCGCCGCCGAAGCCCTTGACGCCGGCCACCCCGAGCCGGCCGCCGGGGCACTCCAGCACCGTCCCGGTCCCCTCCAGCACGGTGATCCCGGCATCCTCCAGCACCTTGACCACCTGCGGCACCTGGTCGCACTGGTGGTCGTGGTTGCCCAGCACGGTGACCACCGGCACCCCGAGCCCGCCGAACTCCTCGGCGACGCAGCGCGCCTCGGCCTCGGTGCCGTGCCGGGTCAGGTCGCCGGCGAGCAGCAGCACGTCGGCGCAGTCGGGCAGCTCCTCCAGGGCCGGGCGGAACCGGCCCAGCACGTCGGCGTCCAGGTGCACGTCGCCGACCGCGGCGATCCGGATCATCGGGTCCTCCTCACGGCAGCTCCTCGACCTGCACCGGCGCCTGGGTGCGGATCACCCCGATGTCGCTGGTGATCGCCTCGTCGGGGAACCGTTCGGCCACCCGGCGCAGGATCTCCGCCCGGCGCTGCGGGCTCTCCACCTCGCCGGTGAGGACCAGTCCCGGTTCCCGGCGGACCACGGTGATGCCCTGCTCGGCGACGTCCGGGTCCTCGGTCAGCAGCCGTTGGATCTCCGCCTCGACGTAGGCGTCCGGCGGGCCGGCGCTGTGCTCGGTCACGGGGTCTCCCTTCCCTCGGGGATGCGGGCGTACGGCACCGGCGTGCCCCCGTACGGGACGACGTCGAGCCGGTCCAGCAGCATCAGGAACGCTTCGGCGTACGGCGAGTGCTGGGTCTCCTTGCGTACCCGCTCCCAGTCGATCTGTTCGCGCAGCGACCGGGCCAGCGGCAGCCCCCGGGCGAAGTCGCAGTAGTGCTGGGAGAAGCTGAGCAGCTTGTGCACCATCAGCCGGGTCGCCGAGAGCACCGGCATGCGGATGGCGTCCACCGGGCGGACCACCGTGTCGGCGAGGGTCTCGCGGGTCACCGGGGTCTCCACCGGCCGGTGGATCAGGTCCACCATCCGCCCGTCGTCGTAGACCTTGACCAGCCAGTCCTCCGGCGGGCGCTCGGCGGTGAAGCCCTCGTCGGTCAGCGCCTGCAGGGCCCGCTCGACGTCCGCCTCCTGGAGCAGGAAGTCCACGTCGTGCTCGCTGGAGTGGCCGCCGTGGGCGTAGACGGCGAAGCTGCCGCCGAGGGCGAAGGGGATCTCGTTCTGCTTGAGCACGGCGGCGACCCGCTTGAGGGTGTGCAGGAGGCTGACGTCCCCGCGCTCGGCCATCTGGTCTCTCCCGTCGTGAACGGTCGGTGGGAAATGACGTTGCGTACCCGGCGGTCCGCCCGCCCACACCTGCCGGGCGTGCCGGTCCGGTCATCGCGCCCGTCCGGGCATCGACCGGACGGGCGGGATGCGCCGGTCGGATATCCTGGGCAGGGTGGCCAGATCGCGGCGCGCGACCGACGGTGGGACCCGACTGCGGCGCGTCGCGCTGATCGGCATCGACGGTTCCGGCAAGACCACCCAGGCGTACCGGCTCGCCGCCGCCCTCACCTCGGCCGGGCGACCCGCCACCTACCACCGCAACGCGGGCGGCCGGCGCTGGCTGGGCCGGCTCGCCGCCCGGTTCGGCCGGGCCGACGCGCAGCTGCTGGTGGGCCGGGACGGGATGCTCGCGGTGGAGTCCGTGCTGCGCTGGCTGGCGATCGCCGCCGCGCTGCTCAGTTGCCTGGTGACCGGCCGTACCGCCGTGATGGACCGCTACTCCGCCTGCCAGTACGCCAGCATCCGGGCGCACGGTGGGCAGCGGTGGGAGCGGCTGGCCCGGGCCGGCTACCGGGTCTTCCCCGCACCACAGGTCACCTTCCTGCTCGCGGTCGACCCGGTCGAGGCGTACCGGCGGATCGAGCGGCGGGGCGAGGACCACGAGACGATGGGTTGGCTGACCGCCGCCGACGCGGCCTACCGGTCGCTGCCCGAGTACCCGGGTTTCGTGGTGGTCGATGCCGGCGGCGGGCCCGACGAGGTGTCCCGGCGGATCCGCGCGCACCTGGCGCGCTGGTTGCCGCCGGAGGAGGCCGGGCCGGTCGTCGATGATGCGCCGGACGGCACCGGACCGTCCACCCCGCAGGCCGCTGGCGGGCCCCGCGAGCCGGTCGCCGCGCAGACCCGCCCGTAGACCGAGCCGATTCCACCGGACCGGCCGAGGCGCGTCAGGCTGCGCAACTGGGAGTCTGGGCCGGCACGCCCCCGGAGCGGGGGATACTTCCTGTCGGATACGCGCGGTCGTGGTTGACGCTCGCGGCTCATGAAAGTAAGTTTCATCCGTGGCGAAAAGTCCGAAGATTTCCGCGAGTCACGAGCCGGGTGGACTCATCGTCCACATCAGTGGCCTGCTCCCGTCGCTGTCCCCCGCCGAGCAGCGGGTCGCCCGACTGGTCGTCGCCGACCCGGCCGATGCCGCCCGACGGACGATCACCGACCTCGCCACCGCCGCCGAGACCTCCGAGGCCACCGTCATCCGGTTCTGCCGGTCCGTCGGCATGGACGGCTACCCGCAGTTGCGGATCCGGCTCGCCGCCGAGGCCGCGCGCCGCATCGAGCCGCCGGACGCCCGGGTGGTCGGCGGGGACATCCCGCCCGGTGCCGACCTGGCCCAGATCATCGCCACCATCTCCTTCAACGACGCGCGGGCCGTCGAGGAGACCGCCGAGCAGCTCGACCCGGCCGTCTGCGAGCAGGTCGTCGAGGCGATCGTCAGCGCCGGCCGGATCGAGGTCTACGGTGCCGGCGCGAGCGGGTTCGTCGCCTCGGACTTCCAGCAGAAGCTGCACCGCATCGGTCGGGTGGCGTTCTCCTTCCCCGACGTGCATACCGCGCTGACCTCCGCCGCCCTGCTCGGCAGGGGCGACGTGGCGATCGGCATCTCGCACAGCGGCACCACCTCCGACGTGATCGAGGTGCTCGAACAGGCCCGCTCCCGGGGGGCGGTCACCGTCGCGCTGACCAACTTCCCCCGCTCGCCGATCACCGAACGGGCCGACTTCGTCCTCACCACCGCCGCCCGCGAGACGACCTACCGGTCCGGGGCGATGGCCAGCCGGCTCGCCCAGCTCACCGTGGTGGACTGCCTCTTCGTCGGGGTGGCCGCCCGGAACCGGACCCGGACCCGGCGGGCGCTGGAGGTCACCGCCGAGGCGGTGCGAACACGCCGGGTCGGCGGCGGTCGGAGGCGCTCGTGACCGCCGGTCGGGTCGGGCCGGACGACGTGGTGGGGCAGCGGGGCGGCGAGGGCGTGGTCGACCTGCGGCCGGTGGTCCGCGTCGGGGCCCCGACCGAACAGCGCAACCCGCACAGCACCGACCTCGACCTGATGTCGACCCGGGACGTGCTCACCGTGATCAACGACGCCGACCGGCGGGTGCCGGCGGCGGTGGCCGCCGTCCTGGACGAGATCGCGGTGACCGTCGACCTCGCGGTGACCGCACTGCGCGGCGGTCACCGGGTGCACTACTTCGGGGCGGGCACGTCCGGCCGCCTCGGGGTGATCGACGCCGCCGAGCTGGCCCCCACCTTCAACTCCCCGCGCGGCTGGTTCTGCGCCCACCTGGCCGGCGGGCCGGACGCGATGTGGCAGGCCGTGGAGGACGCCGAGGACGACCTGGCCGGCGGGGCCGACGAGGCCGCCAGGTGCGTCACCGCCGGGGACCTGGTGGTGGGGCTGGCGGCGAGCGGACGCACCCCGTACGTCCTGGGCGCACTCGACGCGGCCCGGCAGCGGGGGGCCGCGACCGTGCTGCTGTGCGCCAATCCGGAGGTCCGGGCGGCGGCCGGGGTCGACGTGGTCATCGGGGTCGACACCGGTCCCGAGGTGGTGACCGGCTCGACCCGGATGAAGGCGGGCACCGCGCAGAAGCTGGTGCTGAACACCTTCTCCACGGCGGTGATGGTGCGGCTGGGTCGGGTCTACTCCAACCTCATGATCGATATGGTGGCCACCAACGCCAAGCTGCGGGGCCGGATGATCTCCATTCTGATCGAGGCGACCGGCTGCTCCGAGGAGGTCTCCCGGCGGGCTCTGCACGAGGCCGACGGCGACCTGAAGACGGCACTGGTCTCGCTGCTGTCCGGGGCCGGGACCGACGCGGCCCGCGCCGCGCTGGCCCGGACCGCGCACCAGGTCCGGGGTGCCATCGCCCTGCTCGCCTCCTGACCGCCCCGCCGGCCGACCCTGCCGAGGGTGCGCGGGGGTGTCACCCTGCGGGGGTGACACAGAACACCGTGTCGCCGGGACGTCCGCCACGCCACGGATTGTTGTTCGGGGCGTGGGGTAATCCAGGACCGCCTGGTGAACCGACCGGTCCACCGGCCCGTATCTGGCAGTGACTCCGGTCGCAGCCGGACGGTGACGAGGATCGCGGTTTACCGGGGCGCCGCAATGACGCGGGGCCCGGCGTACCACCGCCGACAACCGTGCCGACCAGCGGCGATCGCGCAGCCGGCAGCCGGCCCCACGGGGCCGCTGACAGCAAACGTGGACCGGGCTTTCAGCTGGTACTCAGGCATTCGTGACACTTTCGACTCACGACATGGAATCCCCGACCCGTCTCGACTGTTGTGCAGGTGTCAGCACCGGCGGGCAGCAGGGGCGTTGCACGGGGGAGGGCTGATGGACGTGGGGATGGCAAGGAACCGGGCAACCGGCGCGAGCGAGGGGACCGTGGACACCGTGGACAAGAACATCGGCATGCGAACCGACGAGGTCGCCGAGGAGCGTGACCTGGTCGGCGTCTACCTTCACGAGATCTCCCGGACGCCACTGCTGGACGCCGCCAAGGAGGTCGACCTCTCCAAGGCGATCGAGGCCGGCCTCTACGCCGAGCACCTGCTCGGCGAGGACCGCGTCCCCGCCGGGGTCGACCGGGACGACCTGGAGCGGCTGGTCGTCGAGGGGGAGCGGGCGAAGGATCTCTTCATCCGGGCCAACCTGCGACTGGTCGTCTCGATCGCCCGCCGGTACGTGCGCTCCGGGATGCCCATGCTGGACCTGATCCAGGAGGGCAACACCGGTCTGGTGCGCGCGGTCGAGAAGTTCGACTACGAGCGGGGCTACAAGTTCTCCACCTACGCCACCTGGTGGATCCGGCAGGCGATCAGCCGGGCCATCGCGCAGCAGGAACGCACCGTCCGGCTGCCCGTGCACCTGGTCGAGGACGTCAACCGGATGCGCAACGTGGCCCGGCAGCTCACCCGTGAGCTGGGTGGCGACCCGGAGCCGGAGCAGATCGCGGCCGCCCTCGGCGTCACCGTCGAGCGGGTCAACGAGCTGGTCCGCTGGTCGCAGGACACGGTGTCGCTGGACACCCCGGTCGGGGACGACGGCGACACCAACCTCGGTGACCTGGTCGCCGACAGCGACGCCCCGTCCCCGGAGGACATCGTCCTCACCGGGTTGGAGCGGCAGCGCATCGAGGGCCTGCTCAACCACCTCGACGACCGGTCCGCCGGCATCATGCGGGCCCGGTACGGCCTGGAGGACGGGCGGGAGCACTCGCTCACCGAGGTGGCGTCCCGCTTCTCGCTCTCCCGGGAGCGCATCCGCCAGCTGGAGATCCAGGCGCTCGGCCGGCTGCGTGAGCTGGCCCGCGCGGAGGGCCTCCAGGCGGCCTGAGCTGGCCGTCCCGCAGGTGACCTGAGCTGGTAGTAATGACGGCGAACGGCCGGCGTCCGATAGGGGGACGCCGGCCGTTCGCCGTTGTCGTGCCGGTCAGCGGACCCGGCCGTAGCCGGCGATGCTCATCATGTTCATCTTCCGCTTGAGTACGTTGCGCCCGGCACTCGGCGCGTCGATCACCTGACCGTCGCCGACGTAGAGCGCGACGTGCCCCAGCCCCGAATAGAAGACGAGGTCACCGGGGCGCAGCTCGCTACGGCTGACCCGGGAGGTGGCGTTCCACTGCATCGCCGCGTTGTGCGGCAGCCGCTTGCCGGCGGACCGCCAGGCGGCGAGCGTCAGGCCGGAGCAGTCGTACCCGCGGGGCCCTTCGGCCCCCCAGACATACGGCTTGCCGATCGCCCCGTAGGCGTACCGGACGGCGGCCCCGGCACCGCCGGAGACGGCCGGCGTGTCGGAGGTGTCGGGTGGCGCCGCGCTCTTCGGCTTCTTGACCGGGGCCTCGGTCGCCCGACCGTACGCCGCCCGCCGCATGTCGTAGAGCTTCGACAGATCCTGCTCGATCCGCTTCTTGGTCTTGGTGAGCGCCTTCGACTGGGCGGCCTGCCTGGCGAGCGTCGCGTCCAGCTTGGCCTTCTGGTCGAGCAGCGCCCGCTGGTCGGCGGTGTACCCGTCGATCTGCTGTTGCCGGTGCCGGGTGAGCTGGTCGAGGGTGCCGAGCCGGTCGACCAGCGAGCCACCGGCCGGGTCGAGGATCGCCTCGGCCGTCCGCAACCCACCGGTCTTGTACGCGGTGGCCGCGATCTCGCCCACCGCCGCCCGGCTCTGGGCGGCCTGGGCCTCCAGGGGGCCGATCCGCGCGTGCAGTCCGGCCGCGGTGGCCTGGTTCGTCTTTATCTCCTCGTTGAGCTTGTTGTACGACTCGACGATCCGTTCCAGCTCGGCCGAGGACCGCTCGATCCGGGCGGTGAGGTCGGCGACCGAGGGCTCGGCCCGGACCGGGGCCGACGGGGCGATCAACGCGGCCGACAGGCCGGCGACCACCAGGGTGCGCAGCAGCATCCGTAAGGACGACAAGAGCGGAAGACTCCTCTCCCACCGGTCACCGGAGGATGCTGAGCCCCCGGCGACACCGGCCCGGGCCCGTCCGGATGGACGGCCGTGTACCGAGCCGGCCCGATCAACCTAACCTGTGGCGGGAGTGACGCGCAGACAAAGCAGCGGCGAATGTTGGCTGAGCGCTCCGGCGGGTCGTTGTGGCAGGTGACGCCGCTGATGCGGGACGGACGGCCGGTGCCCGGGTTCTGCGAGGTGTGCGAGGAAGGTCTGATTCGTCGTTCCAGACGGATACCGGTGTGGAACGCGTGCTAATAGTCGGATAAAACCGGAATGGTGGTCAGATGCCGGCGACGCGGGGACGTCGCGCTCGCCGGATGTGTCGGAAATCGGAGAGCGGTCCGGGCGGGTCGGCACCAGACTGGAGCCCCGGCCGGGAATCCCGCCGTACGCAGGTGGCGTGGTGGTGGGGCGACCGGCTCCGTCGGCCCCGGGAGGACGCCGTGCAGGCAGACCGCGCCAGCACCCGACCGCCACACTGGTCCCGACCGACCACCCTGCTCTACGCCCGGCCCGGCATCGTGGTGACCACCGAACGGTTCACCGCCGGCCGCAGCAGCTACGCCGTCGCCGACCTCACCCACCTGCGTACCGGCCGCGGGCCGCACGACCGGCTCGCCGTCCGGGTCGTCACCTGCGCCGCCGTCGGGGCGGGCACCGTCGGCGTCCTGCTCGGTTTCACCGGCGGGCTGGAACGACTCACCGCCGGGGCCTACCTGGCGCTGGGTGTGGTGTGCCTGCTGCCGGTGCTGCTGGTGCTGCTCGGCGACCGCTGGCGGCCACCGGCGCACGAGCTGTACGGCCACTGCCACGGCACCGAGCTGCTGTTGTTCAGCAGCGACGACCGGGAGCAGTTCGAGCAGGTGGTCGACGCCCTGCACCGGGCCCGGGAGCAGCACCGCTACCCCGACGCGGACGACCCGTCACCCACGGCCACCTACTGGCGACCGGCCCGCTGAGGCGGCGGCCCGTGCCGCCCGGTACGGGCCGCCGCCTCAGCGGGCCGGCGTGGTCCGGTCGGGCGGCGGCCGGTTCCGGGTCAGCGGCCGACCGGCTCCGGCGTACGGGTCGGCGCGCTGGCCGCCAGTTCGCGGGTCACCTTGCGTTCCGCGACGAACGACACGAACGGCACCGTGCCGGCGAGCATCACCAGCAGCATCCGCTTGAGCGGCCAGTCCACCCGCCGGCCCAGGTCGAAAGTGGCGGCCAGGTAGAGCAGGTAGAGCCAGCCGTGCGCGGTGCCGACGACGGCCACCACGATCGGCTCGTCGAACACGTACTTCAGCGGCATGCCGATCAGCACCAGCACGGCCAGCGCCACGCCCACGATCCAGGCGATCACGCGGTACCGGGTAAGGGCTCCGCCCACCGTCGTCCGTCCTTCCGACCGGCCTCAGCCGGGATAGTCGCCGGGTCTCGCGCCCGGATTGTCGTTCAACCAGGTCAGATAGCGGTTGTACGCGGCCAGGTCGGCGTCGTCCGCGCCGTCGACCGGGGCCGCCGGCACCCGGGCGACCCGCACCGGCCGCCGCACCACCGGGGTACCCGGCCCGGGGGTGGCCGGCTCGGCCGGTGCCGCCCCGGCCGGCGGGGGCGCGGCGGTGGGGGCGCGTAGCGCGTGCCGGACCTCCCGCCACCAGACGAAGACCACGAAACCGGCGAAGATCGGCCACTCCACCGCGTACGCCCAGCTCAGCGTGTTACCGGAAGCGGCCCGGCTGATCTGCCACCAGCCCAGCGCCAGGAATCCCGTGACCAGGACGACCAGGGCCACGTGGCGGACGATCCACGCCGGTGTCCAGAGCCGCTTCATGCCGTCGAGGGTACCGGGAGGACCCGGCGTCTCCGACGCGACGTCGTAGTCGCCGCGCCGTCGGGCGGTCCGCCGCCGCCGCGCCGCTGGTTTGGTGCCAGCCCGGCTGGGCAACCGTCTAGACAGCCAGACCAGTCGAACCCGAGGGGACGACATGACCGACTCAGCACACCGCTCCGACGACTCCAGCACCGAACAGCGCATGCCGCAATGGGACGGTGACCACGTCCACCGGGCCGCCACCGTGGTCACCGAGACCGACGGCGAGCTGCTCGGGGTGGACCCGGCGGAGCTCGCCGACGACGACCTGATCCGCGAGTTGCAGAGCCTGCACCGCACCCGGCTCGACACGCTGCGCCACGCCGCCGACTCGGCGCTCGCCAACCACCTGCGCCGCACCGCCGAGCTGGAGACCGAGTACCTGGCCCGGCACCCCGGCCGCGAGGTGGACCCGCACCGGCTGCGGGACGCCTGATGGGCACCCGCGCCGAGCGCGGCATGTCCGCGCCGCCCGAGGTGGTGTTCAGCACCGCCACCGACCCCGAGCGGATCGACGCCTGGCTGCCCGGGGCGCTGCGGACCGACGGCCCGACCCCGAGCAGCCGCTCCGACGACGAACTGCACGCCCGCTGGGACGGCCCCGACGGCACGGCCGAGCTACGGGTCGCCCCGGCCGACGCCGGTGGGGCCCGGGTCCGGCTGGACCTGCCCGCGGGCGCGGACGCCGGCCTGGCCGACGAGTCGCTTGCCAACCTCGAACGTGAGGTCGCCGAGAACCTGACCGCGGGTTGACCCCACCCGCCCACCCCGACGCGCCGCACCCGACGGTGCGGCCCACGAACGAGGAGAACCGGTGACCGACGGTGGTCTGAAGCAGAAGGTGGCGCGGCTGCGCCAGGCGTACGCGCCGCACGAGCACCGACCGCTGGGCGGCTACCTGGCGGCGATGGGCACGTACGCCGGGGTGACCGCCTCCATCGCGGCGCTGGTGAAGGCGACCGGCCGGCCGGTGCCCGAACGGCCCTCCCCGGGTGACGTGGTGCTGCTCGCCGTCGCCACCCACAAGCTGAGCCGGCTGCTGTCCAAGGACGCGGTGACCAGCCCGCTGCGGGCCCCGTTCACCCGCTACGACCGGCCGATCGGCAGCGGCGAGGTGATGGAACAGGTCCGCGACCAGGGCAGCTCCACCCGGCACGCGATCGGTGAGCTGCTGAGCTGCCCGTTCTGCCTGGCCGTCTGGGTGGCCACCGGGCTCACCGGCGGCCTGGTGCTGGCCCCCCGGCTGACCCGGCTGGTGGCGACCGCGCTGACCGCCGTCGCCGCGTCCGACTTCCTCCAGATGGGGTACGCGGTGGCGCAGCAGGCCGCCGAGGGTGGGCGGCACGACGAGGGGTGACCCGTACGCGGAAGGGGCCGGCGGATCGTGTCCGCCGGCCCCTTTCCGTCATCCGTCGCCGCCCGCTCAGGTGGGGGTGGTGCCGTGGTCCTCGCCGGCCCAGCCGCGCGACGCCTCCGGTTCCCGCTCGTCGGCGTCCGCGCCGGTGATCACGTCGCGGTCGACCGCCGTCTTGTCGTGCTCGTTGGCGAAGTCCGGTTCGGGCAGGGTGTCCAGCCCCTCGGGGGGTTGGCCGAGGGCGGGCATCCGCTCGTGGTGTTCTGTCTGGTCGGACATCTCGATCTCCTCTCGCCGGCGTCGCCGGTCAGCCCGCCGACCCGCCCAGCAGGTCGGCCACCTCGTCGACCGCGTACTCCCCCTCGGGGAGGGCGGCGACCCGGGTGAGCAGCTCCGCCGGCAGGTCCGCCCCCACCGCCGAGCGGTAGATGTCGGCCTGGCTGAGCCGTTCCTGGCCGTGGTAGATCTCATCCAGCAGCTCGTCGAGCTGCCGGAGGTCCGGCTGGGCGGTCCCGGGCAGGTCGTCGGGCGTGGCTGCGTCGTCGGTCACCCCGCCCTGCTACCCGGGGCCGAAACGGTCAAACCCGTCAGGCCGGGGTGGGCAGGGCGGCCCGGCGGGCCCGCACCGCGACGGCGAGCCGCTCCAGCACCTCTGCCGTGGTGTCCCAGCCGATGCAGGCGTCGGTGACCGACCGGCCGTAGGTCAGCTCCCGGGTCGGGTCGAGATCCTGGCGGCCCTCCAGCAGGAAACTCTCCAGCATGATGCCGACGATGCCGCGCTGCCCGGCGGCGAGCTGGGCGGCCACGTCGTCGGCCACCCTGGGCTGGTTGCGGTGGTCCTTGCCGCTGTTGGCGTGGCTGGCGTCGACCACCAGCCGCTCCGGCAGCCCGGCCGCCCGCAGTAGTTCCAACGCCCCGGCCACCGATTCGGCGTCGTAGTTGGGGCGGCCCCCGCCGCCGCGCAGCACCAGGTGCCCATCGGCGTTGCCCCGGGTGTGCATGATCGCCGGGGTGCCCGAGACGTCGATGCCGGGGAAGACGTGCGGTACCCCGGCGGCCCGGATCGCGTCCACGGCGGTGCCGATGCTGCCGTCGGGGCGGTTCTTCATGCCGATCGGCATGGACAGGCCGGAGGCGAGCTGCCGGTGCACCTGGCTCTCCACCGTCCGGGCACCGATCGCGCCCCAGGCCACCGTGTCGGCGATGTACTGCGGGGTGATCGGGTCGAGGAACTCGCAGCCCACCGGGAGCCCCAGCCGGACCACGTCGCGCAGCAGCGCCCGCGCGGTGCGCAGGCCGGTGTTCACGTCGCCGGAACCGTCGAGCGCCGGATCGTTGATCAGGCCCTTCCAGCCGACCGTGGAGCGCGGCTTCTCGAAGTAGACCCGCATCACCACCAGCAGGTCGTCGGCGTGCCGGTCGGCGGCGGCGCGCAGCAGGTGCGCGTACTCCAGCGCCGCCGCCGGGTCGTGCACCGAGCACGGGCCGACCACCACCAGCAGACGGTCGTCGGCGCGGTCGAGCACCCGGCCGACGTCGCGCCGGCCGGCCAGCACGGCCGAGGCCAGCGGCGGGTCCAGGGGCAGCTCGTGCAGGAGCAGGGCGGGGGTGGTCAGCGGCACGACACGGTCGATCCGTTGGTCGATGACCGCGCCGTTGTCCGGGGTGGGCCCGTTGTCCGGGGTCGTCACGGTGGGAGTCCTTCCGCCGACCGTGCCCGGGGCCGGTGCCCGGGTCGAGCCGGCTGCTCGTAAACAGAAGGGCAGGAAGCTCGAAGGCTCCTGCCCGGCCGGCTCGAAACGCGGTGACGTCAGCTCATGGTGAGGTCACCGGCTCCGCAGCCGGCTGCCTAAACCATGGATACGTACGCGTCACGCCGGTAAGCGTACCCGAGGCGGAGGCAAGGACTCATCCGCCCGTCGGCCAACCCTCGCCTGACGTTCATCTCCGTCACTGCCACCGTCGGTAACTTCGGCGGCACCGCTCGCATCCCCCGGAGGTTCCGATGGACCGTCGTACCGTCCTGCGCGCCACCGTCGCCGGTGGGGCCGCCGCCTTCGCCGGCAGCCTCTGGTCCGGCGTCGCGTCGGCCGCACCGGCCCAACCCGGCACCGGTCCCTACGGGCCGCCCGGCAGCGCCGACGGCAACGGCATCCAGCTTCCCGCCGGCTTCACCAGCCGGGTGGTCGCCCGCTCCCGGCAGACGGTGCCGGGTACCTCGTACACCTGGCATCCCGCGCCCGACGGCGGGGCCTGCTTCGCCGCCGGCACCGGCTGGATCTACGTCTCCAACTCGGAGGTCACCCCGAGCGGCGGCGCGTCGGCGGTGCGGTTCGCCGCCGACGGCACGGTCGTCTCGGCGTACCGCATCCTGTCCGGCACCAACCAGAACTGCGCCGGTGGCGCGATGCCGTGGGGCACCTGGCTCTCCTGCGAGGAGACCAGCCGGGGCTTCGTCTACGAGACCTACCCGCAGGGCGGCACCGCCGCGGTGCAGCGCCCGGCGCTGGGCCGGTTCAAGCACGAGGCGGCGGCGGCCGACCCGGTCCGCCAGGTGGTCTACCTGACCGAGGACGAGACCGACGGTTGCTTCTACCGGTTCCGCCCCACCGTGTGGGGTGACCTCTCCGCAGGCACCCTGGAGGTGCTGGTCGCCGGCACCGCCACCAGCGGCGCGGTGAGCTGGGCCCGGGTGCCCGACCCGGACGGCTCGCCGACGGCGACCCGCAACCAGGTCGCCGGGGCGAAGCGGTTCACCGGCGGCGAGGGCTGCTGGTACGCCGACGGCACCTGCTGGTTCACCACCAAGGGCGACAACCGGGTCTGGGCGTACGACGCGGTCGGCCAGCGCATCGACCTGGCGTACGACGACTCGCTGGTGACCGGCGGTGCCGCCCCGCTGACCGGGGTGGACAACATCACCGGCACCCGCTCCGGCGACCTCTACGTCGCCGAGGACGGCGGCGACATGGAGATCAACCTGATCACCCCGAGCGGGGTGGTGACGCCGTTCCTGCGGATCACCGGGCAGTCCTCGTCGGAGATCACCGGCCCGGCGTTCTCCCCGGACGGCAGCCGGCTCTACTTCTCCTCCCAGCGCGGCACGGCCGGGATCTCCGCCGGTGGCATCACCTACGAGGTGCGCGGCCCGTTCCGCTGACCCGGCCGGTCGACGTGGCGGTGGGGCGGGGGCGGCGTGGCGGGCGTGGCGACTGGGTAACAGGATGCGCATGACCCACTTGCAGAGCGATCAGGACCGGGTGGAGTCCCGGGCCCACCTGCTGCCCGAGGAGGCAGCGGTCGGCAGTGACGACCCGCAGGCCCAGGCCGAGGCGATCCTCGCCGAGTCGGACCTCCGCGAGGCCGACCAGGGGGCCGCCCCCGACACGGTGCTGGAGCACCGCACCTCCGAAGAGACCGTCCCCCCGATCGAACCCCCCGACTGACCCGTCCCGACCGCTGACCCGCAGGCCCCGGTGGCGACACGTCGCCACCGGGGCGTGGAGATCGGATAGCGTCGGGTCATGCCCGACAGCGGTTACCCCTGGCCCATCGAGACGACCCGACTGGACAACGGCCTGCGCGTGGTGGTGAGCGAGGACCGCACCGCACCGGCGGTCGCGGTCAACCTGTGGTACGACGTGGGCTCCCGGCACGAGCCGACGGGACAGACCGGCTTCGCCCACCTCTTCGAGCACCTGATGTTCGAGGGCTCGGTCAACGTCGCCAAGACCGAACACATGAAACTGATCCAGGGCGCCGGTGGCTCGCTCAACGCCACCACCAACCCGGACCGGACGAACTACTTCGAGACCGTCCCGGCCGAACACCTGGAACTGGCCCTGTGGCTGGAGGCCGACCGGATGGGCGGGCTGGTCCCCGCGCTCACCCAGGAGACGCTGGACAACCAGCGGGACGTGGTCAAGAACGAGCGGCGGCAACGCTACGAGAACGTCCCGTACGGCGACGCCTGGCTGCGGCTGCTCCCGCTGCTCTACCCGCCTGGGCACCCGTACCACCACGCGACGATCGGGTCGATGGCCGACCTGAACGCCGCCGACCTGGGCACCTTCCAGGCGTTCCACCAGACGTACTACGCGCCCGACAATGCCGTGCTGACCGTGGTCGGCGACGCCACCGCCGCCGAGGTGTTCACGCTGGCGCAGCGGTACTTCGGGGCGATCCCGGCCCGCGGTGACATCCCCGCCGCACCGGACGGGCACACCGTCGCCGGCACCGGCCGACCCGTCGTCGAGACGGTCACCGCCGACGTGCCGGCCGCCCGGGTCTACGTCGCGCACCGCACCCACCCGTTCGGCAGCCCCGGCTACGACGTGGCCACGGTGGCCGTCACGGTGCTCGGCAGCGGCCGGGGCAGCCGGCTCTACCAGCGCCTCGCCGACGGCGAACGGCTCGCCCAACCCGACCTGGTCGGGGCGTACGGGGTGGACCTGGCGCACGCCCCGGCACCGGTGATCGCCACCGCCACCGCCCGCCCCGGGGTGAGCGCCGAACAGCTCGCCGCCGGGGTCGCCGAGGTGGTCGACGAACTCGCCACCGTGCCGGTCACCGCCGCCGAACTCGACCGGGCCAAGGCGCTGCTCAGCACCGCCTGGTGGCGGCAGATGTCCACCGTGGACGGCCGGGCCGACGCGCTCGGTCGGTACGCCACCCAGTTCGGCGACCCGGCGAAGACCGCCGACCGGCTGCCCGGCTGGCTGTCGGTGACCGCCGGGCAGATCGCCGAGCTGGCCGCCGACCTGCTCACCCCCGCCGACCGGGTGACCCTGACCTACCTGCCGGAGGAGACCCGATGACGCTGATCACCACCCGGCCGGGTCCGGGCACCGCCCGCCCGTACCGGTTCCCGACCGTGGTCCGGCGGGACGTCGCCGGTGGCCGGGTGGTCGCCGCGCACCTGCCCGGCCAGAACCTCGCCGTCGCGCTGCTGCTGCTCGACGCGGGCGCCGGCCGGGAACCGGTGGGCAAGGAGGGTCTCGGTGCGGTGCTGGCCAAGGCGCTGGAGGAGGGCACCGCGCAGCGGGACGCCACCGGGTACGCCCTCGCCGTCGAGGGCCTCGGCACCGAACTGGCCACCGGGCTGGACTGGGACAGCTTCCAGGTCAGCGTCCAGGTGCCGGTGGACCGCCTCGGTGCGGCGGTGGAACTGCTCGCCGAGGCGGTACGGACGCCCCGGCTCGACCCCGACGACGTGCGCCGGGTCCGCGACGACGAGGCGACCGCGCTGCGGATGGACTGGGCCAACCCCGGCCCGCGCGCCGACGCGGTGCTGCGCGCCGACCTGTTCGGCGCGGACAACAGGTGGGGCCGCCCGCTCTACGGCGACCCCGGCTCGGTGGCCGGGCTCGACGTGGAGGACGTCACCGTCTTCCACTCCGAGTGGTTCCTGCGCCCCGGCACCCTGATCGTCGCCGGTGACCTGGACCGCCTCGACCTGGACGCGTTGGGCGCGGCGGCGTTCGCCGGCACCGGCGGCGGCCCCGCCGAGCGGGGCGGCCCGATCGAGGTGCCGCTGCCCGCCGGCCGGCGGATCATCCTGGTGGACCGGCCCGGGTCGGTGCAGTCCACGCTGCGGCTGGGCCACCCGGCACCGCACCGCGCCCACCCCGACCACGTGCCGATGACGCTCGCCGGCACCGTGCTGGGCGGGGCGTTCACCTCCCGGCTCAACCACCTGATCCGCGAGGTACGCGGCTACACGTACGGCATCCGGGGCGACTTCGCCTCGTCCCGCCGGTTCGGCCGGTTCGCGGTCAGCTCCGGCGTGCAGACGGCGGTGACCGCGCCGGCCCTGGTCGAGGCGGTCGGCGAGATCAGCCGTACCCGGGCCGGCGGGGTGACCGAGGACGAGCTGGCGGTGGCCCGGTCCTGGCGGGCCGGGCAGCTCTCGGTCGAGCTGCAGAGCCCCCGGGCCATCGCCTCGGCGTTGACCACCCTGGTCGTGCACGACCTGCCCGACGACTACCACGCCCGGCTGCGGGAGGCGCTGCTCGCCGCCGACGTCGAGCAGGTGTCGGCCGCCGCCGCCACCCACCTGCACCCGGAGGCGCTGACCCTGGTCGTCGAGGGCGACGCGGCGGCGATCCGGGACGAGCTGGTCGCCTCCGGGCTCGGCGAGGTGACCGACCACGTCGGCTGACCGGCGTCGGCGCGACCGGGGCGGTGTGATTCCGGTCGCGCCGCCCCGGGAGCGCCGGGTCGGACCGGCGGTGCGGATGCTGCGGCCGGACGGCCCGGCCACGGCCGATCTTCCGGGGCGTCGGGGCGTACCGTCGGGGGTTTCCGGTAGGGCGACCGGCACGGGCGGTGACCGGACGGGCGGGCCGAGACCCGGGCGGTGGGAAAGGCTTCCCGGTGTGGGCCTGCGGCTGGGTAGCCTCGCGGGCATGAGGATCGGCATTGTGGGAGCCACCGGCCAGGTCGGTGGGGTCATGCGGCAGGTGTTGGCGGAACGCGAGTTCCCGGCGGAGCAGGTGCGGTTGTTCGCCTCGGCCCGGTCGGCCGGGCGTGCCCTGCCCTGGCGGGACGGCGAGGTCACCGTGGAGGACGCGGCCACGGCCGACTACTCCGGGCTGGACATCGTGCTGTTCTCCGCCGGCAAGGGCACCGCGAAGGAGTTGGCCCCCCGGGTCGCCGCGACCGGCGCCGTGGTGATCGACAACTCGTCGGCGTTCCGTACCGACCCGCAGGTGCCACTGGTCGTCGCCGAGGTCAACCCGCACGCCCTGGCCGACCGGCCGAAGGGCATCGTCGCCAACCCGAACTGCACCACGATGGCCGCGATGCCGGTGCTGCGTCCGCTGCACGACGAGGCCGGCCTGGTCAGCCTGGTCGTCGCCACCTACCAGGCGGTCTCCGGGGCCGGCCTGGCCGGTGTCGCCGAGCTGGACGAGCAGGTCCGCAAGGTCGTCGAGGGGGCCACCGCGTTGACCCACGACGGGTCGGCCGTCGAGTTCCCCGCGCCGCGCTCGTTCGCCCGGCCGATCGCCTTCAACGTGCTCCCGCTGGCCGGTTCGATCGTCGACGACGGCTCGTTCGAGACCGACGAGGAGCAGAAGCTGCGCAACGAGAGCCGCAAGATCCTGGAGATCCCCGAGCTGAAGGTCTCCGGCACCTGCGTCCGGGTGCCCGTGTTCACCGGCCACTCGTTGCAGATCAACGCCCGGTTCGCCAGGCCGATCACCCCGCAGCGGGCCCGGGAACTGCTCGACGGCGCGCCGGGGGTGGCGCTGTCGGACGTCCCGACGCCGTTGCAGGCGGCCGGCCAGGACCCGACGTACGTCGGTCGGCTGCGCGCCGACGAGACCGTCGAGCACGGCCTCGCGCTGTTCTGCGCCAACGACAACCTGCGCAAGGGTGCCGCGCTGAACGCCGTGCAGCTCGCCGAGCTGGTCGCCGCCGAACTGCGCTGAGCGGGGTGTTACCTGCTCGGGGCCGGCGGGTAGACCGCCGTGCCGACACCGAGAGGGGAGCACCATGACAACGGTCGGAGAGTTCATGACGACCCGGTTGGTGACGATGGACGGCAACGACACCCTCGCCGCCGCCGCGCAGGAGATGCGGGACAGCGCGATCGGCGACGTGGTGGTGACCAGCGGCGACGACGTCGTCGGAATCGTGACGGACCGGGACATCACCGTCCGGGGCGTCGCCGAGGACCTCGACCCGAACCGCACCCGGCTCCAGGAGATCACCAGCCGGGACGTCATCACGATCAGCCAGTACGACGACGCGGTCGCCGCCGCCGAGCTGATGCGCACCTACGCCGTACGCCGGCTGCCGGTGGTCGACGACGGTCGGCTGGTGGGCCTGGTGTCGGTGGGTGACCTCGCGGTGGAACGGGAACCCCAGTCGGTGCTCGCGGACATCAGCGCCGACGACCCCAACAACTGACGTCCGCCCCACCGACGCCGGCCCCCGGAACTCGTCCGGGGGCCGGCGTCGTCGTGAGCGCCGGTCGGGTTCACCCGATCCGGGCGAGGTTGACGCCGGGCGGGGCGGGGACCCCGTGCGGGTACCGGCAGGTCGAGGCGACGACGGGGGAGAGGGCCCGATGGTGGACGCGACCACGAGGTTCTTCGAGAGCCTGAACCGGCGGGATCACGAGCCGCTGCTGGACAAGGCGGCCGGGACACTGCGTTTCGATCTGCACGAGGGGGCGCAGACCACCCACTGGCTGCTACGGGTGGACCGGGGGAAGCTCACGGTCAGCCAGGAGGACCGGGAGGCCGACACCGTCATCGGCACCACGCCGGCGCTGTTCGAGGAGATCGCCGCAGGGCGGGAGAACGGCCTGGCGGCGGTGCTGCGCGGCGACATGACGGTGACCGGTGACGCCCGGCTGGTGGTGCAGATCGAACGGATCTTCCCCGGTTCCCCGGACGCGCAGGGGCCGCGCCGGCTCCACCATCGGGAGGTGCGGTGATGGGACAGAGCAACACGATCCGGATCCTGGACGGCAACACGTTCGTCGTCTCCGAGGAGACCGGTGACATCGAGGCGACGCCGACCGAGCCGACCGGGCTGTTCTCCCTGGACATGCGGTTCCTGTCCCGTTGGGTGCTGACCATCAACGGGGAGCGGCTCAACGCCCTGTCCTACGACGACCTCCAGTACTACGAGGCGCGGTTCTTCCTGGTGCCGGGGATGGCCACCCACTACGTCGACGCCAAGCTGTCGATCATCCGGGAGCGCGCGGTCGGCGGCAGCTTCCGCGAGAAGCTGACCATCCTCAACCACGACGAGAAGGCGGTCGACCTGGAGATCCGGATGGACGCCGGGGCCGACTTCGCCGACCTCTTCCAGGTCAAGGACGAGATCCTGAACAAGAAGGGCGAGCTGTACGCCGAGGCCGGGTCCGACCGGCTGCGGCTGGGCTACCGGCGAGGCAACTTCGTGCGGGAGACGGTCATCTCGTCGTCCCGGCCGGCCCGCTACGACCGCAACGGGTTCGCGTACTCGGTGCACCTGGAGCCCAACGAGCAGTGGAACGCCGAGATCGACGTGCAGACCTTCGCGGTCGGCCCCGGGGGGCGTGACCTGCGGCTCGGGGTGACGGCGCACGGCCACGAACGGCTCGCCCTCCAGCACGACCTCCAGGAGTGGATCGCCAAGGCCCCCAAGGTCAACAGTGAGCACGACCGGGTGGCCGCCACCTACCGGCGCAGCCTGATCGACCTGGCGGCGCTGCGGTTCGCGCCGCTGTCGCTGGGCGGCCAGACCCTGCCCGCCGCCGGCCTGCCCTGGTTCATGACCATGTTCGGCCGGGACAGCATCCTGACCTGCCTGCAGGTGTTGCCGTTCGCCCCGGAGCTGTCCAAGACCACGCTGCGCATCCTGGCGTCGCTGCAGGGCAGCCGGTTCGACGACTTCCGCGACGAGGACCCGGGCCGCATCCTGCACGAGATGCGCTACGGCGAGACGGCCGCGTTCGAGGAGCAGCCGCACTCGCCGTACTACGGCTCGGTGGACGCCACCCCGCTGTTCGTCGTCCTGCTCGACGAGTACGAGCGGTGGAGTGGTGACGTCGCCCTGGTCAAGGAGTTGGAACGGGAGTGCCGGGCCGCGCTGAAGTGGATCGACGACTACGCCGACCTGGCCGGAAACGGCTACATCTGGTACGAGCGGCGCAACACCGAGACCGGCCTGGAGAACCAGTGCTGGAAGGACTCCTGGGACTCCATCTCGTACGCCGACGGCAGCCTGCCGCCGTTCCCCCGGGCCACCTGCGAGGTGCAGGGGTACGCGTACGACGCCAAGCTGCGGGCGGCCCGGATGGCCCGGGAGTTCTGGGGTGACCCGGCGTTCGCCGACCGGCTGGAGCAGGAGGCGGCGGCGCTCAAGGAGCGCTTCAACCGGGACTGGTGGGTGGCCGACGGGGAGTTCTACGCGCTGGCCCTCGACCCGGACGGCCGGCAGTGCGACGTGCTCAGCTCCAACATCGGGCACCTGCTGTGGAGCGGGATCGTCGACCACGACCGGGCCGAGAAGATCGCCAGGCACATGGTCGGGCCCCGGCTGTTCACCGGTTGGGGCGTGCGCACCCTCGCCGAGGGGGAGGTGCGGTACAACCCGATCGGCTACCACAACGGCACCATCTGGCCGTTCGACAACTCGTTCATCGCCTGGGGGCTGCGGCGGTACGGCTTCGCCGAGGAGGCCGCCACCATCGCCAGCGGCATCCTCGACGCGGCGACGTACTTCGACGGGCGGCTGCCCGAGGCGTTCGGCGGCTACCCCCGGGAGCAGACCAAGTTCCCGGTCGAGTACCCGACGGCGTGCAGCCCGCAGGCCTGGTCGACGGGGGCGCCGCTGCTGCTGCTGCGCACCATGCTCGGGTTGGAGCCGCACGAGGGGCACCTGGCGGTGGAGCCGGTGCTGCCGGTCGGGATGGGACGCATCGAGGTGTTGGACATCCCGGGCCGCTGGGGACGAGTGGACGCCTTCGCCCGGGGCCGCCTCGATCTGCACCAACTGGCCGACTGACGGTGCGTCGGGCGGGCGCCACGGTGGGTCGAATCCGCCCCACGGCCGGGTAACCTACGCGGGGTAAAGTACGTGGATGCCGGAACTCGTGTACCCGCCCGTGATCGCCACCGCCAAGACGCTGTTCCGGGTCCTCGACCTGCGCCTGACCGTCGACGGTGACCACCACGTCCCGCGTACCGGTGGGGCGGTGCTGGCCAGCAACCACGTCAGCTACCTCGATTTCATCTTCTGCGGGTACGGGGCGCACCCGTCCCGGCGGCTGGTGCGGTTCATGGCCAAGCACGACGTCTTCGCGCACAAGGTGTCCGGCCCGCTGATGCGCGGCATGAAGCACATCCCGGTGAACCGGGCGGCGGGGGTCGGCTCGTACAACACGGCGGTGGACGCGCTGCGGCGCGGCGAGGTGGTGGGCGTCTTCCCCGAGGCGACGATCAGCCGCTCGTTCACGGTGAAGGAGCTGAAGAGCGGGGCGGCCCGGATGGCGCAGGCGGCGGAGGTGCCGCTGGTGCCGGTGGCGCTGTGGGGGACGCAGCGGCTCTGGACCAAGGGCCGGCCGAAGACGCTGACCCGGCGGCACACCCCGATCACCATCCTGCTGGGCGAGCCGATGGACCCGGCGGCGTACCCGGACGCCAACACGATGACGGCGGAGCTGAAGACCCGGCTGACCGCGCTCGTCGACCGGGCCCAGCAGGAGTACCCCGACAAGCCGGCCGGCCCGGACGACTCCTGGTGGCAGCCGGCGCACCTGGGCGGCACCGCGCCCACCCTCCAGGAGGCAGCCGAGCTGGACCGCCGCCCCCGCCGCTCGACCGCATCCTGACGTTCGTTCCCGTCGTCGTGCCCGCTGCTTGCTGCCCGCTGCCCGCTGCCCGCTGCGTGCTCGGCTCCCGGTCGGGGGCGGAGCGGGCATTTCTGGAATTTCGGGCGCGGCTGGAGTGTCGGGCGGCCTGGTGCTCCTGCCCGGCGGCGGGGACAGGATGGTGGGTTCGCATCCTTTCGACCTGATGACGTGAGCGATTCAGGGGTGCCCGGTCCGACGTCGGCCCACGGGGAACGGCCGTCCTGAGAAACGGCCGTCCTGAGAAACGGCCGTCCTGAGAAACGGCCGTCCTGAGAAACGGCCGTCCCGGGGAATAGCCGTCCCGGGGAACGGCCGTCCCGGGTGATTCGTCGACGTCATCAGGTCGAAAGGACGCTGAGGGGTATACCTACCCAGGCCGCCGGTCCGCGCCGTCCGCGCCCCGACTGCGCGCCTCCGCGCGCTGACCCGCGTCGCGCTCCACGCCCTGATCCGCGTCGCGACCAGGGCCGCGCCTCCGCGCCGCGATCAGCGACCTGCCGGTCGGGGCGGTCTCAGCTGCCGACCGCGTCGCGACTACTACCGGGTTCGGGAACCCGGTAGTAGTCGTCGCGGGAGAGGAACTCCACCGGCAGCGACCCGGGCAGGGTCACCCGCGCCTCACCGGTCAGCGGCGGGGCGGTCGCCCGGCGGATGAGCACGTCGCGCTCCGGCGGTGCCAGCTCGACCAGCTCGGGGTGGGTGACCCGGAAGCAGGCCACCGTCCGGCGGATCAGCCGGGCCAGCTCGGTCACCGGGCCCACCGCGCCGCCCAGCGCCAGGGCCGGCTGCTGGATCGTCCGCAGCGCGTCGCAGACCACCAGCAGTTCCGCCTCGGCGGTGCCCTGTGCCGTGGGCCGGCCGGTGGTACGCAGCTCCAGCCGGGACGGCCACTGCCAGCGAACCTGCCCGCTGACCAGGCGCGGCAGCCGGACGTTGCGCCGGTGCCGGACCCCCGTCGCGTCGATCTTCCCGGCGACCAGGGCCAGGTCACCGGCGAGGCAGACGTAGGCGAGCCGGCGGTCGGTGACGGTGATCGAGGCGGGGCCGGGCAGCACCCAGTGCCGCCGGGCCCCGGTCGGGCTGATCAGGCAGCCGGCCACCGACGTCGGATACCGGCCGAGCACCCGTTCGCCGGGCTCGGGGACGAGTTCGTAACGCCTGTCGAGCACGGGAGCGGAATCGTTCTCCGGCGCATCGAACCGGTGCGGTGCGATGAAGAACGGGGACATGTTCTCGCGCATCGTCACGACCTCCCCCGCGCAGTGGTCTTCTGGCGTCCAGCCTCGCCGAGGCGTGACGGGCTGTCATGACACCCGTTAGGGGGTCGGCCGGTCGTACGACGCCTGCGACCGGTAGATGCCGATCTCCTCCGGCCGGATGAGACCGTCCTCGATCGCCCGGGCCAGTAACGCCGCCTTCGTGGCGGCCGGTCTACCCGCCCGGGTGTACTTGATCCGGGCCCGGTCCACATATTGTTTGACGGTGTGCTCGCTGATCTGCATCCGGCGGGCCACCGACGCCTTCGACATCGACTGGAACCACAGCAGCAGCGCTTCCCGCTCCTTGTCCGACAGGGCCGGACGGTCCGGGCGCGGATCGCCCACCATCGCCCCGGCCAGGGCCGGCGGCACGTACGGGCGGTCGCTGGCGGCGGCCAGCACCGTGGCCACGCAGTGTTCCCGCCCCTCGTGCTTGGCCAGGAAGGCGGTCGCCCCGGCGTCGAGCGCGGTGAGCATGGTCGCCGGGTCGGTGTGCTCGGAGTAGACCACCACCCGCCGGCCGTCGGCGCTCAGCTCGGCCAGCTTGTCCAGCACCATCCGCCCGCGCAGCCGCAGATCCAGCAGGATCACGTCGGCCTCCGGGGCGGCCCGCAGCACCAGGTCCGGGTCGTCGCCGGTGGCGAGCACCCGCAGCCGGGGCTCGGTGGACAGCCAGGCCCGCACACCGTCGATCACCACCGGATGGTCGTCGACTATCGACACACCGACCGGGCGCTCCCCGCTCATGGCCTGCGCCATCGGGTCTGCGTCCACCTGATCTCCCCGTCCCGCTCATGTACGTGTTCCACCTGGTCGTCGTCGCCGGCCCCGGGGGCCGGCGGATCGGCCGCCTCCGGGTCCTGCCCGTCCGGGGTGACCAGACTGACCGCCACCTCGTCGGGGCCGGCCACCACGGTCAGCCGGGCCCAACCAGTGGCATCGGCCAGGGCGGCGGCCAGCGGGTCGGCCAGCCGTCGACGGACCTCCACGGGCAGCGGCGGCGGCGTGCCGATGGCGATCAGCTCGATCGGCAGCCCGTTGCGTTCGGCCAGGTCGGCGGCGGCCCGCAACTCGTGCAACAACGGGTCCGGCACGTCGTCGGACTCGGCGATCAGGCGACGTAGCCGGGTCGCGGCGAGCACGCACCGCCGTTGCACGAACGGGTCGCCCGGGTCGGCGCGACCGTCGGCCAGTTCCGCCAACACCTGCTCGGCGGCACCGCCGACCAGCGCCAGCCGGGCCCGCCGGTCCGCCCAGGCCCGTTCGGCGGCGTCCCGTTCGGCGCGGACGGCGAGGGTCGCCGTGGCGGTGTCGGCGCGTTCCCGGGCGAGGGTGGCGATCACCGCCGCACCGGTGAAGACCGCCACCGGCAGCGACGAGGTGCCGTAGACGTACATCGTGAAGCGGGTCAGGTCGGCGGGGGCGGTCGCCCCGTGACCGACCAGCGCGGCGAGCGCGATCGCCGCGTGCCCGGCCAGCAGGACGATCATCCAGCGGATCGGTCGACCCCAGAGCACCACCACGAAGAACCAGGCCAGCCCCGTCCATGCCCAGTTCGCGGCGGCGAAGAGCTGCTCCCGGCCGGCCGCCGCGAAGACCGCCGCGTCGACCGCCAGCAGGGCCGCCGCCAGTGGCAGCGCCGGTGGCGGCACGCCGCGCAGCAGCCGGTGTGCGGCGTACCCGCCGAGGGCACAGGTGGCCAGCCAGCCGGCCGCGACCACCGTGGGGGCGGCCAGCGTCGGCCAGGCGCCGAGCACCGCCGGCAGCCCGATCGCGAGGTGCCACACCAGGGCGATGGCGACCGCCGCGATCCGGGCCCCCCGGTCCGAGGCCCGGCCCACGTCCACCGCCGGGCCGTCGGCCGCCGCAGGGTCCGCCGTCCCGGGCACCGGCCGGGGTACGCGGACCGGCGCGGTCGCGCCGAGACCGGTGGTGTCGAGACCGTTCGCGCCGAGACGGTTCGCGCTGAGGTCGGTCGCGCTGAGGTCAGTCGACATGCGGCCACTCCAGCCTGATCCGGGTGCCCACGCCAGGGGCGGAAGTCACCACCGCCCGGCCGCCGACCTCGGCCATCCGGCCCCGGATCGACTCGCGTACCCCGTAGCGGTGCAGGGGGACGGCGGCCGGGTCGAAACCGGGACCGTCGTCGACCACCTCGACCGCGATGCCGCCGTGGTCGCGGCCGAGCCGCACGGTCACGGCGGCGTCCGGCGCGTGCCGGGCCACGTTGGCCAGCGCGGCGGCGGTGGCGTCGACCAGGGCGGCGGTCACCCCCGACGGTGCCGCGCAGGGCGGCAGCGTGGCCGTCACCCGTAACTGCGGGTGGGTGGCGAGCAGCGCGCGCAGGCCGGCGTCGACGTCGACCGGGCCGGTGTCGGCCGGCTCGCCCGCCGGGGCGGACCGGGCGTGCGCGAGGCGGACCAGGGTACGCAGGTCGGCGGCGGCCCGGTCCCGCAACGCCGCCGAGCCGGCCGGCAGGGCACCCAGCCCGACCATGGTGAGGGTGGCCAGGACGGTGTCGTGCAGGTCCCGGTTCTGCCGCCGTTCCACCTCGCGGGCCGTGCGGGCCAGCACCGCGTCCCGGCGCAGGCGCTGGAAGTCGGCGAAGGAGGTGTCGGCCCGGCCGATCCAGCGGCGCATCACCGCCGCCATCATCGCCGCGCAGGCCGTCTGCATGAGCAGGGTCGCCGCGTGCGCGCCGGCCTCGACCGTGTTGCCGGCGGCCGAGGTGCCGACCGCGTAGCCGGCGGTGACCAGCAGGCCCGCCGGCACCGACCAGCGGGCCGGTGCGGTGGCCTGCGCGTTGATCACGGTGGTGCTGGCCAGCACCGCGAGCCAGCTACCCTCGCCGGGCAGCACCTCCGGGGCGACCAGCACCGGGGCCAGCAGGCTCGCCGCGACGGTGACCGTGACGTCCCCGGCGACGAGCCCCGGGCCGATGCCGACCCGCAGGGCCCGCGCCGCGTACCACAGCGACCAGCCGGTGAGTGCGGCCACGGCGGCCAGCAGCAGCGGCACCCGCACCGGTGGGGTACGCACCGCGAGCGCGGTCACCGCACCGAACAGCCCGCAGGTCAGCCGCAGCAGTGCCGGCAGGGTGGTGAAGATGAGCTGGAGCGCGCCACCGGCCGGCCGCTCCAGTAACGACGGTGACGAGGTCGGAGCGGGTAGGGCCGACATCGGGGGGAGTGCGTCCTTCGGGCGGTGACCCGTCCGGGTCTGCTCGGCGGTGCATCGAAGCCGGAGAATAGCATGAGCTGCCCTAACTGTTCACCTTTGGTGTGCGGCGTGTCGCGTTGCGTTCGGTGAACGAATCGGGCAGGGCCCGGCGTCGATCAGCGGCGGAGCCACTCCAGGGCGGCCGGTGCGCCGCCGAGCACCGACAGGTGCCCGTCGTCGTCGGTGATCCGCAGCTCGGCCGCCGGGCAGACCCCGGCCAGCCAGCGGCTGTGGCTGGCCGGCACCACCCGGTCGCGCCCGCCGTGCAGCAGCAGCACCGGGACGGTCACCCGGGCCGGGTCGAAGCCCCACGGGGTGACGTAGGCGAGGTCGTCGTCGACCAGGCCGTCCGGGCCGCCCCGCACCGCCGGACCCACCACCTCGTCGAGCCAGGCCCACGGCCCGGCCAGGGTGGCCAGGTCGGCCGGGGTGAACTCCGGGTCGTAGTCGGTGTCGGACGCGGCGTGCCGCTCCTTGACCGCCCGGCCCTGCGTGGCGGCCCGCAGCGACGCCTGCCCGGACGGCGTCATCCCGGCGAACCAGTCCAGCCCGGCCGCATCGTAGGGGGCGAGGCCGGCGACGGCGACGACGGCGACCACCCGGTCGGGGTGCACCGCGCCGCTGGCCAGCGCGTGCGGCGCACCGCCGGAGTGACCCACGGTGGCGTACCGGTCCAGGCCCAGCGCGTCGGCGACCCGGGCGACGTCGGCGGCGGCCGAGGCCACGTCCCGCCCGGGGCGTCGGGTCGAACCGCCGTAGCCGGGCCGGTCGTAGGACACCCAGCGCAGGCCGAGCCGGTCGGCGGCGGCGAACAGCGGGGCCGGCGGTGCGCCGATGTTGGGGGTGCCGTGGTGCCAGACGACCGGCAGCCGGCCGGTGCCGTCGTCGCCGGTGTCGTAGACGTGCAGGGTGCCGCCGTCCGGCAGCGGCACGTCGCGTTCGCTCGGCCCGGTCGGGCGGCTCACTGGCCGACCCAGCCCGTCGGGTTGCTGAACGACTCGCGGGAGATGCCGGAGCCGGTGCGGGGCCAGTCGCCGAACCGCCTGTCGTGCAGGTGGGCGAAGAAGTAGCAGATGCCCTGGAGGTGGGCGTCGGGCACCGCCCGGGTCGGGTCGGCCCGGACCGCCTCGTAGAACTCCCGACCGAGCGCCACCACATGGCCCCGGGCGTAGAGGAAACCGTCGTCGGAGCCGTCGACCACCGCGTGCACGTCGGCCCGGTCGATGTCGTACAGCTTGCGTTCGACGACCCGGTCGAGGGCGGTCAGCTCGGGGCTGGACAGGTCGGCGCAGAGCTGGCCCAACTGGTCGAGGAAGGCGTCCCGCCAGCCGTCGAACGCGTACGCGTCGTCGTCGGAGGCGGACCGGTCGCGGGTGAGCAGCGCCCGGCGCAGCGCGGCCGGCTCGGGGCCGAGCCGTTCCCAGGCGGCCTCCACCAGGGCCCAGAACCGGGCCTCCTCCTCGGCCGTGGGCAGCCGGTTCGCGGTTTCCGTGTCGCTCATGGGCAGCACCGTAGCGGGACGCCCCGACGTTCTCCGGGCACCCCGGGCGCGGGTGGCGCGGATGTCGGGGCCGCCCACCCGGGTGGGCGGCCCCGACGGGGTTCAGCGCGGCCGGCGGGGTACCGCGCGGACGAAGGCGGACCAGGCGGCCGGGCCGAACCGTAACGCCGGGCCGGCCATGTCCTTGCTGTCCCGTACGCCGATCAGGCCGGGCAGGTTGTCGGCCACCTCGACGCAGTTGCCGCCGCTCCCGCCGCTGCGGGTGCTCTTGCGCCAGACGGCACCGGCCAGGTCAGTCATGCCCACTCCTCGATGATCGCAGTGATCAGCTTCTCGGTTGCCGCCTCGTCCGCCGCGAGCGTCTCCAGGTCGGCCCAGACGCGGTCGTAGGCGGCGACCTCCGCCGGCTTGTCCAGATAGAGCGCGCCGGTGATGTTCTCCAGGTAGACGGTAGTCGGCTCCGTCGATGCCCGCCCGAACGCCTGCGGGAAGTCCAGCAGGACGAAGGTGCCCGTCTCGCTGGCCAACGGCGGGCCGGCGGTGAACGGCAGGACGCGCAGGCTCACGTTGGGCAGGGTGGCCATGTCGAGCAGGTGCCGGAGCTGCCCGGCCATCGCCCGCCGGTCGGGGAGGGTGCGCCGCAGCACCGCCTCGCTCAGCACCACCCTGAGGGTGGGCGCGCTGGGCAGCCGGCGGGTCAGGACGTGCTGGCGCTGCATGCGGACCTCGACGAGCTTTTCGCGCTCCGCCGGGCTCATGGTGGGATTCTTGCGAAGAAACAGTTCTGCCGCGTACTCGCGGGTCTGGAGCAGACCCGGGATCAGTTCCGAATCGTATTGACGCAGCGTCGACGCCGACGATTCGAGGCCGACGTAGAGCGAGAACCAGGACGGGACCACGTCGCCGTAGGAATGCCACCAGCCCTTGGCGCGGGTCTCCCGGGCGAGCCCGGTGACGATGGACGTCATCTCCTCGGGCACCCGGTACATCGCACACATGGCGCGGGCGTCCACCACCCGCACCGGCACCAGGCCCTTCTCGATGCGCCACACCTTCTGCCGGGAGCAGTCCAGCCCCTCGGCCGCGCGGTCCAGGGAGACCGAGGCGTCCTCGCGGAGCTGGGTGAGCAGCCGGCCGAGCTGTCGCCGGGGGACGGTTGAACCGCTTGTTTCCTCCGTCATGCAACATCACCGCACCCCTGGTGCAACAACAATTGTTTCCCCTGCGCCATTTCCGTCCTCCGTCCCTCGCGCGTCAAATCGACACGACATTAGGGGGAGGGGGAGTTGTTGCGCAAGGTGTCGGTCGTGTCGCAGGCTGTGAATTACCGGACGGTGATCCGGGCGCCAAAAATGGCGTCGACAATAGCCCGCTGTCCCGCTCGTAGCGAATAGCGCGCGGGCGGGGCGGCGCTATTTCCGGAAAGGACACCCGATGTGTGCCACCTGCGAGCGCGGAGCCCCGCCCGGGGTGGCGTCGTGACCGCCCGCCGCGAGGTGCCGCTGCTGGTCCGGCTCGCCTGGGACTGCCTGGACCAGCACCGGCGCGGTCGCTGCGGGAGGTGCGCCGAGGCCGGGTTCTGCCCGGTGGTGGAGGCCGCCCGGCACCGGATCAGGCAGTGGCGCAGGTTCCGGCACGTCTGGGGGCGGCGGTGAGCACGCTGCCGCCGAAGGCGGGTGACCTGGTGGACGTCGGCCGGGCGGCCAGTGTGCAGTTCGTCAGGCCGATCAGGTGCCGGGTGATCCGGGTGCTCGACTGGATCACCTACGACGGGTGGTGCTGGCTCGACGTCTACCAACTCGACGCCAGGGGGGACGCGGTGCTCCGGCGCTCGATCTTCGTACGGCCGGCGGGGTTGGTGATGGTGCGGCCCGCGCCGGTGCCGCGTGCGCCGAGCCGGGCGGGGGTGACGCCGAACATGCGGCGGGGGCCCCGGCCGGCGGGGGTGCCGCCGGCGGACGGTGGACGGGGCGCGGCCGGTGCGTCGCCCGAGCGCCGGCCGGCGGGCGGTGAGCGGGGTGCGTCGCCGGAGCGCCGGCCGGCGGGCGGTGAGCGGGGTGCGTCGCCGGAGCGCCGGCCGGCGGGCGGTGAGCGGGGTGCGTCGCCGGAGCGCCGGCCGGCGGGCGGTGAGCGGGGTGCGTCGCCGGAGCGCCGGCCGGCGGGCGGACGGGGTGCGGCCGGCGGCGGGTGACGGGAGTCAGGGCGTCGTCGTGGCGGCGAAGTAGGGCTCGGCCGCCTCCAGCCGGGGGACCCGGATGCCCCGGCTGCGGGCCTCGGCCAGGGTGTCGCGGCAGACCGCGCGCAGCTCCTCGGGGTTCGCGTGCGCCCGGGTCACCCGGCGCATCGGCGGGAAGCGGTTGAGCAGCAGGGACATCGCCGGTGCCGCCAGCCACGGGGGCGCGGTGAAGGGCAGCAGCTCGGCGCGGTGCCGCCGCAGGTCGACGCCGCGCGCCTCGACCAGCGGCAGCAGCTCGCGGGTGGCGAGGATCGCCTCGCGGAGGTCGCCGGTGGTCAGGGTGGACAGTGCGCCCCGCCGCAGGCTCTGCGTGTGCAGCCCGGCATTCTGCACGAAGTGGACCGACAGCCAGCCACGGAAGTCGGCGTTCTCCCGGACCCGGAACCCGGCGGCGCGGAACACCCGGCGCACGGCCTGCTCGCGGTCGGTCGGCGGCCGGTCGAGCGTGCCGAGGAAGACCACGGGCAGCAGGGACGCGCGCAGCACGCCGTCGTCGCCGAACCCGCCGCCGGCCCCGGGGAAGCCCCAGGCCACCTGGCCGGCGGGGAGGTCGGCGGTCGCGGTCAGCGGCTCCACCCACAGGTTGTTGAAGACGAGGACCGTGGCTCGGCCCACCCGGGGCCCGAGGAAGGCCGCCGCCTCGGCGAAGTTGTAGTGCTGCACGCTCAGCACGATCAGGTCGAAGTCGTGGTCGGGCTCCAGCGTCTCGCGGTAGCGCACCGGCCACGTCCCGGCGACCCGCCGGCCCCACGGCCGCCGCCGGGCGTCGAGCAGGTCGAGGTCGATCGCCTCCCCGTACGCCGCCGCCCGCCCCGGGCGGACGTAGAACTCCACCTGGTGGCCCGCCCGTTCCAGGGCCCACCCGTAGGTCGCGCTGATCACGCCCCGGCCGAACATCAAGATTTTCACGCGCACCTCGGAGGCTACAATTGGAGGCCATCTCCACTTCCAAAATATGGAGACAGTCTCCACTTGTCAACGCGAGGCCCCCACATGACCGACGCCAAGCCGCTGCGCGCCGACGCCCGCCGCAACCGCGACGCCCTGCTCGCCAAGGCCCGCGAACTGTTCGCCGAGGGTCGCTACGACCTGCGCTTCGACGACTTCGCCAAGCTGGCCGGGGTCGGCACCGGCACGCTCTACCGGCACTTCCCCACCCGGGAAGCCCTGGCCGAGGCGGTCTACCGGGAAGAACTCGCCGCCATGTGCGACCGGGCCCGTGAGGCGCAGACCACCCTTCCCCCCGACGAGGCGCTGGAGTCCTTCCTGCGGGGATTCGTGGCCCACCTGCACGACCACGAGGGCCTCGCCCGCACCCTGTCCACGCTGATGGCCGCCCGCTCCGGCGCGCTGGCCGAGGGCGCCGAAGCCCTCGGCCGGGCCGTCACCGACCTGCTGGCCGCCGCCGTCCGGGCCGGGAAGATCCGCGACGACGTGGGAGCCGGCGCGGTCATGATGGCCCTCCAGGGCATCTGCGCGGCCTACGGCCACCCGGCCTACCGGCCCGACGCGGACGGGGTGATCACCCTCGTCCTCGCCGGCCTGCGCCGGCCGGCACGATGAGCGCGGCCCGCGCCCCCACCGCCGGTGGCGGGGGAACGCGGGCCGCGCGGGAGGCCGGGGCGGGGTACGGGCCGCTCGTGGCTGCCCGTACCCCGCCGGTGGCTGCCCGTATCTTGCTGGTGGCTGCCCGTATCCCGCCGGTGGCTCAGGTGTCGTAGCGGCAGGTGCCGCCGGTGTTCGCCGTACAGTCGTTGAGCTGGAGGCTGTCCAGGTTGATGGCCTGGTTGCCGGTGGTGGACTGCGGCGGCACGTTCACGGTGATCCGCACGCTTGCGGCGTTCGCCGGGGCGGTGGCGGTCGTCCGGTACTCCAGCCAGTTGCTGGCGAGCGTGTCGGTCGCTCCGGTGCTGGTCGACAGCAGGGTGCCGCCCGAGTTGTACCAGGCGAGCTGGAGCTGAGTGTTCACCGCCGTGCCGCTGCGCAACCGGGTGAACAGCTTGTACGTCCGGCCGGCGGTGACCGTGGCCCGGTTCGTCAGCGAGATCGACGACGTGTTGGACGGCCCGGTGTAGGTGTTGAGCTGGACCGACCGACGACCGTCGAAGTAGGTGCAGGAGTTCGTCGAGATGCCGCAGGCGGGCGTCACCTGGTGCCAGCCGCCCGACGTGGTGAACGTCGACGTGCTGCTGCTGGGGGTGGCGGCCTCGACCGTACGCTGCTCGGCGGTGAGCAGGTCGTTGTTCGCGCCCACGTCGCAGCAGACCGGGGCGGTCAGCATCGGGTGGTTCGCCACGTTCACCTTCGCCGTCGACGGGCTCGGGTCGATGTAGAAGCTGGCCGACAGCTCACTCGGGTCGTAGTAGCTGCGGAACCCCGGATCGGTGTTCCAGTTGTCCCACCAGCCGTACATGATGTCCGGCACGTAGGAGGCCCCCGTCTCGGCCATCCAGGCGTGCCCCGCGCCGAGCACGTGCAGCAGCTCGTGGCCGGCCACACCGGTCGTCCACGACTCGGTCACCGCCGAGCAGTGCACGCCGCTGGAGTTCCCGCCGGACGGGCACTGGTAGGCGTCGGAGTTCGACGCGAAATCGGTGAACACCAGGTAGATCCGGTTGCTGTCCTGGTATCCGGCGGAGACCAGGTCACTGCGGACCGTGCTGGCGGGGGTGTTCGGGTTCGCCCCGGCGTCGATCTTCTCGGGCACGACCAGGGACCTGGCGTAGCCGGCGTACGTGCTGGTGTCGTAGCCCGTACGGCAGCTGAAGTTGTAGTGCTGGTCGTAGTTGGTCGACTCGTCGAGCGCCCAGTCGATCCGGTCCACCACCTTGGCGATGTACTCGACGTTGGCCTCGTAGTTGTTGCCGACACCGTCGTGCCAGGCGTAGATCACCTGGACGGCGGGGGTCGCGCCGGTCGGTGCGGCCGGGTTGGCGACGGTGGACTGGCAGCCGCGCTTGGGCACCGTGGGCATGCTCGGCTGCGCGTACGGCTGGGCCGGCTCGGTGCCGGGCCCCCAGGCCAGGGCGGCGGTCGGGGCGGAGAGCACCGCGAGAGCGGTGGCCAGGGTGGCGGCGGCGACGGCGGTCAGGGTGCGCGGTCGTCGGGTCCGGAACGGGGACCGGGGCAAGGATGCTCCTCGGTTGGTGGTGGACACCGCCGGTTGACGGTGCGTGTCCATCCAAACGAGCTGCGTGACATTCATCAACATTGATCGATAGTGAAGAACGTCTCTCCCAGGTCCTGGATAAACGCTTGCCCTGTGACGAGTAACCTGTAGTGACAGATCCGTCACCTGTGGTGGGGTGGGTCGGTGTGGAGGTCGGCGTGGGTGCGCCCGGCAGGATTCGAACCTGCGGCCTTGGGATTAGAAGTGGTATTCACCCTTGATCCTTTGTATCACTAGCTTCGCTACCTGCAGAGACTCCTTTTTGTGTCCCTTCGCTTTCTTCGCATAGAAGATAGATCCGCGGGTATGCCTGAGGTGGACTATTCCTGATTAAGTCGCCCCTGCTTGCGCCCTGTGATAGTGGGCGCGTTTAGGTGGACCGCTGAGCATGCCAACATCTGACGCGATTAATCGGCGCTTGCTCCGACGCTGATCATGGCCCGCCCCTTAGGCGGGAACATGCTCAGCGCGTCGCATCGCCTATACCTTTGGGGCCGGAATCCCGTGGGCGCCGTCGCCGTATCGCAGTTTGGGGAGTGCCCTAACTCTGGGGATTTGAGTGCTCGAGAATCGCTGCGCGAAGATCCTGCGGCAGCGCAAGCCGATGCCATGTTGACTCTTCCATCAGGGCGCTCTTGCGAGCCGAAGCGATCCCATAAAGAGAAGCAGTGATAGTCGAAAGAAGACGAGTCTTGCCAAATTCACTCGCGATACCTTGTAACTTCAGGAGCTGATCTTGGTAGTCGGCATCGCGCAGGCGAGCGCGTAGCGCGCTGACCAGAATTTGATGCGATTCCTTGTCGTCAAGCTCTCTTATCCCATCGACTACTCGATCGACGTCGCCGTTCTTCCTTAGATCTAAGGCGATAGCCGAACTGAGTAGATCCGCGTAGCTTTTCCTCGAAATTGGCAGCCTGGGCTGCGGCAAGTCCCTGGAGGTGACCTCGGAGAAAGTCAGGCAAATGCTATAAGCTCCGAAGAGTTCTGGGGAAGGATCTCTCGTCCAGCAAGCTTGCAGGATCTTCAGCAGGCCTCCAACTGCGCCGCCATGGACGAAGAAGTCGTACCCGCGAATGGCTCGGATGTGCGGATCCCATGCCTCAGAGGAGGTGTCGTACGGCTGGCAAGCTTGAAGCGCGAAAAGCCCGAGGTATTTGGCGGGTCCAGCGAGGAGGATGCGCAGCAATTCGTCGAGCCAGGGAGACGGTTTCAGCCCCTGCTCTCCGCCCCATCTCAACCTATTGATATAGCTGTGCAGGCCGTAGGAGATTTCAGCGCTTCGACGCAGATCGGGGTGGCTGAGCGCGGCCACGACCTCTCGCCCATAGGCGTCGTCGAAACTAAAGCTGATCTCGGCTGAAGGGAGAAGTGAGACATACAAGTGAAGATCGGACAGCGAGATGCCTGCTATTAGATTCTCCTCCGTGTTCCGCCAATCACCAACATCACCAAACTCGCCCGCCTCCGCCGCTGCGGCAGTTCCGATCCAATCGTTGTCTTTTCGAGCAACATCCATGGCCTTCGTTAGCACCCAGGGCGTGATCGAATAGTAGAATAGCTCTGCTTCCGTTGGATCGGCTTCGCCTGCCGATCTGATAGCCTGAGCAAGGCGCTGTCTCGTCGGGCTCCTCAGGAGATCAACAATCTTGTTCAGGAAATCCCAGGTTGGGTTCTCGGTGAAGAAGCTAAATCCTGAAGCAAAGACCTGTTCGGGTTGCTCGATACTGATGAACCTTGCCTCGCCGGCCACGGATCCATCCTGCAGCCTGATCCGAGCTGCAAGGCGTCGTAAGCCGTCTTGCAGCGACGAAAACTCTCTTATGGAAGCCAGCGGAGCTGGCATGGTTTCAATAGGACTCCACACAGTGGGGTGGTGCACTTGCTTGTCAAGTAGCGATATGACCTCGCTTGGCTTGAGTGAGGGCAAAGCTCTGGTGATAGCGTCTCGAATGATGCCTGGCCGCCCGTCGCCAATGTTAATGAGACTCTGAAGTTCCTTCTCGTCAGGCTTTTCTAGCCAAGGTTTCGCCCTCTCTACTAGGCCATTGAGAGTTGTATTCCCAACGTCTGCGATGCGTGAGATCATGAACGCGGCCTGGGCGGCATGCGGCCCGGGCCCTAAAAGAAAACTCCCGAGAACCTCGATGTATATCGGAGCCGTCCGCTCCTGAAAGACGGAGACGAGGCGGTTAATCAGATCGTCATCGTGAGTGCCGACAAGTCTGAGAGCGAGACGAGTAAGGGTGCGTGACATAGCAGGCTGGCGCCCTGCCGGTCCGTCCTCTAGCAGATCCAATGCTAGACGTGATCCCGCATCTATTCTCGTGCTAATTTCATCATCTGGCTCGTCATTCAGTTCTTGGCAGATCTGTCCAATAGTGTCACGTAGGTAGCGTCGATCATTAAATGCTTTTCCGGCTGCAAAGAGAAAGACGTTTCGCCAGTTCGAGACCGCTGCGATGGAGCGCAACCGTGCTTGAGCGATGCCATCCTCAGCATCCATCAGGCCTTCTGCTGCCATGAACTCTTGGAGGGAACGGATTTCGAAGCCCACTAATCCGCTTTCGAGGCCTACCAGGAAGACCAAGCGATTGGTTGCAGCCTCAATAATGCTAGCAGATATTTCCCGTAGTTGGATCTCCTCATGGCCTTCGTCATTCAGATAGCTTGCTACGATCCCGGAAAACTGCTGGGTGGTCAGCCTTGAGTCGGTTCCTCCCGATCTTTCACTTTCGATCTGCAAGACCATGCCGACTCGCCTGTGAATTGCATCAATGTCTGTTCGGTAATCCCGAAGAATGGATGCGGCGGGGATATCGCGTTCGATTTCGCGCTGATAGATTAGGTTATAGTATTCGCTGAAGAGCGTCCATCTTTCTTGGGGGGGTTGCCCCATCCGATCGACAAGGAGGGTCATGATGGTGACTTGCAGGGGGCTTTTCATTAGCCTGGCCGTCGATGAGGCCTTGAGGGCTCTTTCGAGTCTACCGATGACCTTGTCAAATCGCGTAGGATCCTGGCCGAACCGGATTTGCGTTAGCCGTCGCGCATAGTCCATCGCAATGGTCCCAGGTAGAGGCTCTAGGTATAGATGCTGATAGAGTGATGGCGAAAAGTCTTCATTGTAGCCTTGCGGGCGGCTTGTGGCAATGATTAAGACGTCGATCTGCTCGGTCACGACGTCGATCCGGAAGTCTCTCACACAATCGAGTAGTTGGTCCCTGTTGGTGGAGGCGGGAACTTCGTCGAGACCATCCAATATTAGAATCGAAGGATATGCAAGCAGAAGCTCCTTCACTTCTGTCCCGCTGAGATTTCTGCCTGCCCGTTTAGATATATGTGCGCCCAGGTAATCCAGTAGGCTATCCACTTTTTCGTCGGCGAGATCTTTCGCGAACTCGCTAAGCACGATTCGAAAAGGAAGGCGGCGGGCATCTGGACGGGGAAGTTGCCCGACTTCCCATTGCTTCACGACCCCATTCATTGCAGCTACCGCAGGCGCGTCGAGGAGGTTAGGGTTGACATCGTCAAGCAGTGCGGTTCTAAAGATCTGGCAAATGAACTGTCCTAGAGTGGTCTTTCCCTGCCCTGGCCCTCCAATAAGTACGATGCGTCCAACTGCCTCAGCAGCAGCCGCACTGTGGCCCCGTTGCGTCCCGTCGGCACCCTTGATGAAACGCTGCTTTGACGCTTCGACAACGCTTGTGGCGAACTTGAGCCGATTACGGCTTCCCCGCTCCAAGCGGTCTGGGTCTCTCACTCGTTCGACAGATACTGGTAGGTCAACGAAGACCTGGGAAAGATGAATTGCTTCGTCGGCAGAGTGCCCCGCCTGCTCAAGCTTGGCGAACTGGTCGGAGAGTAGCTCCTTCTGCAGATAGTTGATGACTACTTTATGGTAGTCCGGGCGCTGGGGTCTTAGGTGCTTCGCAAGTTCAAATAGGACGTCGCCCGGCATGATCCATGCTGCGAATGCGATTCGAACGGAGTGGTTGTTGTTGAGTAAGACGCGAATCTTGTCATAATCCCAAATGTCAAATCCTTTGAGGTTGTTCTCCTTTGCAAAATCCTTTAGTAGTCGAGATATGCGGTCCTTGCCTCCTGTGTCTGCGGCGGGAGTGAGGGTCGCATTAGTCGCGAAGATATAGTAATCTGGCTTCTGTCGCTTTCGGCCTCTATCGCTATATGCATGAAGTTCCTTCCGGAGTTCGCTCTCAGCCCAACTTGTATCGTTTTGCCCGGGTCTCTGTCGGAACTTGGCTTGTATCACTCCATAGCCATGCCACGGGTGGCCTTCGGGGCCGTAATTAGTCGGGCCGTCGAACGTCGCTTCCCTGCCGCCGTCCGGACCGTCCCCGAAGGGTGTTGCCTCCGGTGTGACGGCTGCATGAGTCAGAGACTGAATCAAGTGCTCGAAGGTGCGAGGGGAAAGTCCGTCGAGTCGATAGTCCAACGCTGTCTCTTTCTGCTGAGGAGTCGGCGGGCTGGAGTGCAATGGCAGGCAATTTACCAGAACGTACCTTGTGGACAGAGCCCTGATCGGCTTCAGTTTGCGAGCGCGACGACTGCTGCTCGACGCGATACGGGGGGCGGCTGAACCATCTCTGGGTCTCCACATCTCCGCAGGGACGGCATGATCTGGGCCAATTGGTGCGGAGGTGGAGAACTTCTGAGGCTTCATCTCCGCGAGGTGCCGTCATCTCCGCAGCAGGTGGCGGAGATCAAGACCTCTACTCATTTCGGACAGTCTGATCTCGGCAGAGGTCTTGGAGTATCGCGAAGCTACGAAGTTGGTTCAGCGGGTTGCACCCGTAGTGCTCGACCCAGAACACGGTCTGGTCTCGGCCGTTGCGACCAGCGCGGATGCGTGGCCTCGTCATCGTCCGGCCTACCCGGTGAGGATTTGGCCAAATTGCAACAGGTTTGGCAGTCTTTCGGCATGGTTGGTGATGAATTGTCCATCCTCCCCGGGTCGATGATGTCGCTGCCGAGGTGCATCGGCTCGGCGTCGCGACGCAGATCTGCGAAGGTCATCGCACGGCTACCGTGGCGGCCGAAGAACGCGCTTCGGCGTGCGTCGACTTCGTTGATCTCGCAGACGTCGGCGGCGTTGGTGAGCAGTCTGTCAATGCCGTGGTCGGTGATGAACCCGCTGGCTTGCGCCCATGGGGTAAACCGCCGTCTGCGGGGTGGAGCCAGAAAGTTGGTCGGGCGCGCCCGTAGGCCAAGTGACCGCACTGACCTATACATCATCGTCGGCCATCGGCCAAGAGCAGCGCTCGCCGGCCTCCACCCAGTACGCAGACCTCGCCGGCACGCTTCATCCAACGTCTGGGACGTACGGGCTGCAAATGACGTTGGTGAACTGGCACAACGAATCCGATGTGGCCCTGATCTGCTGCGCTCGTGTGATGCGGGCAGCTCCCGAGGGTGAGCCGAAGCTCCGTCTGCAGCGATGTGCGCCTCGGCCTGGTGCTCCGGCCTGTTTCGTACCCCATGCGGGTGGTGGCCTCGATGTCGGCCACCTCTAGCCACCGGTCCAGGAGTTGGTCGAGCGTGGCGCGGGTGCGCGGGTTACGTCGCTCGTCGACCTGGGCCAGCAACCGGGTACGCGCCTTCTCGGCTTCCTTGGCGGCGGTGCGGCCGGCGGGGATGACCTCGGTCAGGCAGTGCCGTTTGCCGCTGATCGGGTCGACGCCCGCATAGACCTTCACGCGGAGTGACCCGCTGGGTAGGGTTTCGATCTCGCCGCGCTGGCGCTTGCTGCGTCCGTTCGAGGCTGCCACGCGGCCACCGTGACGCGCTCGCACCACGGATAGCCCCACGCGAGCTGATCAGAAGGGGAAAGTATCTGTGCGCCCGGCAGGATTCGAACCTGCGGCCTTGGGATTAGAAGTCCCCTGCTCTATCCGCTGAGCTACGGGCGCGCGGCGTACGTGTCGCGCCAAGAGGGTACCGCCGACCCCCCGTCGTACGGCGGAACGGGTCGCATCCGGACACGCGTGATCAGCGTCGCACGGCACCCCCGATCCGGGCACCCCTCTTCCGCCCGGCGCGGCGGGCCGTACCCTCGGGTCCGTGCTGCTGGAACCCGACGCCGAAGACGAGGTCGCCTACGAGCTGTGCCAGCTCCTGGGCCGGGCCATCCTGCCGGTCGACACGGCCGGCGACCCGGGCACCGCCTTCTTCCTCGGCCATCCGGCCGGCGAGTTCCTGCTCACCGCCGACGTGGTCGCCGGGCGGGCGCAGCGGCTCGGCCTGCGGTCCAGTGTCACCGAGCCGGCCGGCGTGGCGGGCGCGTCGCTGCCGCTGGCGGATCTGTCGGCGGGCTGGAGCCGGGACGCACGGCTCGGCGTGGCGGCCCGGCCCACCGGCGAGCTGCACGGGTACGCCGCCGGGCAGGGCTGGCGGTGGCGGGTGCAGCCGGTGCCGGCCGCGGTCGCCGTGACGGCGGACGATCTCGACGCGTTCGGTGCCGGGCCGGTCACCGCGATCGTGCTGGCCCTCGGCGTCGGCGGCGACGGTAGCCGACCGCTGGAGGTCGCCGTCGAGCGGGCCGTCCGCGACGGCGACCGGCTGCGGATCACCGCCGTGCTCCCCGCCGGCTACGTCGGCGCTCCCGTCTTCGGGGTACGTTCCGACGCCGCCGGGGAGGTCGGCCTGCGCTGCCTCGGCGTGCTCCTACCCGCCGACGAAGCGCCCAACGGCGAAGCGCCCGCCGACGACGCGCCCGCCGACGAAGCGCCCGCCAGCGAAGCGCCCAACGGCGAAGCGCCCAACGGCGAAGCGCCCGGAGGCGGCCACCCGGTGGCGACCCTCGACCGCGTGCTCGCCGCCCTGCCCACCTCCTGAACGCCCCTCCGCCTCCCGGCCACCGCCGGGCTGCCTACCCCGACGGCTTGATCGACTCAAGTGGGCCGATGTGGCGGCATCCCGCGTGCCGGTTACCGCTGCATCGGCCCACTTGAGTCGATCCTCGACCCGGAGGAGGCCCCGGGCTCAGGTCCGGGGGTCGGTGGGGCAGCGGGCGCGGGCGGGGGCGGATCGGCGTCCGGCAGGGTGGGGCCGGCACCGAGGAACGCGTCGGCCCACCGGCCGACCTCGGTGAAGACCCGTTCGCGTACGGCGGGGCCGGAGAGGACCAGGTCGTGCTTGCCGCCGTCGAAGCGGGCCACTGTCACGTGCCGGCCGAGCCGGGGCGCCCAGCGGACCATGTGCTCCACGTCCAGCACCGCGTCGGCCAGGGCCGCCGAGTCGTGCCAGCGGGTGCCCCGGAAACTCCGGGTCGAGCAGGCCACCAGCACGGGGACGGGAATGTCCAGCCCGGCGCGGAGCTGCCGCTGGGCGGTGCGGATGGCGGTCAGCCAGCCGGCCCGGACGGGGAACCCGGCGAGCGGCTTCCAGGCCAGGTCGTACGTCCACTCGCCCCGATGGTCGGCGTGCAGGCTCTCGCCGTACACGGTGCCCAGGCCGAAGGGGAGGATGCGGTGCGGCGCGCGACGGCCCAGCCGGGAGACGGCGGCCGCGAGGGGGCGACGGACCAGCCAGGGGGCGTTGAGGTCGAAGAAGGGGCTGTTCAGGACGAGCCCGTCGACCGCTGCGGCGTCGCGGCGGGCGTGTGCCCACAGCGAGATGATCAGGCCGCCGGTGGAGTGGCCCATGGCGAGCAGGGTGTCGTGCCCGTCCTCGTCGCGGATGATCTTCGCGGCGGCGTCCAGCTCGGGGAAGTAGTCGCTGAGGTCGCGGCAGAAGTTCGGGGTCTGGTGCGGTAGCAGGCTGCGGCCGTACTTGCGCAGGTCGAGGGCGTAGAAGTCCCAGCCGCGCTCGGCGTAGAAGTCGGCCAGGTGGGTCTGGAAGAAGTAGTCGACGAAGCCGTGCACGTAGAGCACCGCCCGGCCGGTCGGGCGGTCGGCGCGCCGCCGGACCAGGGTCGCGACCACCGGACCCTCGTCGTCGGTGCCCAGGTCGATCGTCTGCCGCTCGTACGGCGGCCCCAGCACGTCCTGTTCCACGACCGCGACGCTACGCCCCGCAGGCTACCGGGCGGTAGCCCCGGGTCGGACGTCGTGCTGGAGGGCGTCGGCGCGGCCGATCGCCCGCTGCCCGGACGGTGGCGGGCCGCCCGAGCCGGGCCGTTCCCCTCCGGCGGGGGAGGGGAACGGCCCGGTGTCAGGTCAGGCGGTCTCGGCGTCCACCCGGTCGAGGTTCCCGTCAGCGTCGAGTTCCGGGGCGGGGGTGGGCTGGGCCATCTCCCGGATGTGCTTGTTGTGCCGGGGCTCCTGCCTGGTCTTGGCGTCGTTGAGCTTGCGGCGCAGGTCGTCCCGGGCGTCGTTGAGGGCGGCCCGCAGGTCCTCCTCGCTCGACGTGGTGACGATCTTCTGCCGGCCGGCGATCCAGCACTCCAGGGTGACCTTCTGCCCGCGCGCCTCCCGGTCCTTGACCGACACCTCCAGCTCGGTGGCGTCGGCGTGGAAGGCGGCCAGCCGGGCGTCCAGGGTGCCGAACTGCTCGACGATCCAGTTCCGGTCGCCCTGGGAGAAGCCCGCGCCCATCCGCAGGCACTCGGCCACGGTCGCCGGGTTCGCCACCGCGCTCATCGCCGCACCTCCCGCTCGGTGCGGACGGAACCGGTCGTACGCAACGGGGTCCGAATCATCAGCGTTGCCTTTCTCGTCGGACGTCGTGCCTGGTGGTGCCTGGGTGATCAACTCTTTACCCAGCCGGGGTCGACCTCACTCCGGGTGACGCCACCTTCCCCTGACGTCGTGACCCGGGGGGTGGGATCGGCTCCGCCCCCTGATCCTCGCCCCGGCCGGTCGGGCCACCCCAGGGCCTGATGGCCTAGCACACCGGGACCTTGATCAGGTGGCCGTCCACAGGCGCTCCGGTTGTCCACAGGACCGGGGTCGGGGCCTCGCGTCGCCGGGCAGAACCGGCCAGGCTCGGTCCCGAGTCGACTCGCCATTGCATCCACAGGCCCCTGGGAGGGGACGATGTTCGATACCTACGTCACGGTCGTCGGCAACGTGCTGACCGCGCCGGAATGGCGTCGTACGGCGCAGAGCAACACCCTGGTCGCCAACTTCAAGGTGGCCTCGACCGCCCGCCGCCTCAACCGCGACAGCGGCCGGTGGGTGGACGGCAACAGCCTGCGCGTCCGGGTCAACTGCTGGCGCAAGCTGGCCGAGGGGGTGGCCGCCTCGGTCATGGTCGGCGACCCGGTGGTGGTCGCGGGACGGCTCTACACCCGCGACTGGACCGACGACGCCGGCAACCACCGGGTGCTCTACGAGTTGGAGGCGGTCGCGGTCGGGCACGACCTGTCCCGGGGCCGGTCCCGCTTCCTGCGCAACCGGCCGAGCATGGCCACCAGCACGGTGGAGGACGCGGCGGCGGCCCAGCGGGTGCACGGCGAGCCGACCGAGCCGGTGCCGGCCGACCAGGCGCCCGCCGCGCCGGACGACCGCCCCCTCGACGACGACTTCGACCTGTCCGGCTTCGGCTTCCCGCGCGCCGGCCACGACCTGCCGGGCGGCGGGTACGTCCCGCCGGCCGACCCGTTCGACGACGAACCCGACGACGACCTGGCCCCGCTGCCCGACGACGAACCGGCGATGCCGTCCGGCGGCGGGGACCGGCCGGGCGACGGGGACGGCCCGGCCGGTGGGGACGGTCCGGGCGGTGAGGGCGGTCCGGGCGGCGGGGACCGGCCGGGCGACGGGGACGGCCCGGCCGGTGGGGACGGTCCGGGCGGTGAGGGCGGTCCGGGCGACGGGGACGGTCCGGGCGGCGGGAACCGGCCGGAGGGGGAGAACGGCCCCGGCGACGAGGGGTCGGCCGGTGCGCAGGGCGCGGTCGTCCCGACCCCGGGCGAGGTGGCGCTCGGTCCGGCGGGCCGGGGTCGGCGTGGCCGGGGGCGGGTGCCGGTGCCGGCCTGAGAAACACCCCACGGGTGCCCGCACCGGGTGGGGGCGCGCTCCGGAACCCGTGCCGGGGAAGGGGCACGGGTTCCGGTTCGTACGGAACGGGGGCGGGGTGGCGACGGCGACGTGGTCACCCCGCCGTACGACTAGGCTGGCCGGCCGGAGGTGGTGACGGGTGGGGCGACGCACAGCGACGGCGGACACGGTCGGGCTGCTGGCCGGGTACGCGCTGGACAGCCTGCTCGGCGATCCTCGGCGTTGGCATCCGGTGGCCGGCTTCGGCCGGGCCGCCGGTGTCCTGGAACGGCGGGTCTACCGCGCCGACCGCCGGGCGGGAGCGTTGTTCACCGCCGTCGCGGTGGGCGGGCCGGTGCTGCTCGGGGCAGCGGTCAGCCGGGCCACCCGGCGACACCCGGTGGCCCGCGCCCTGGCCGTGGCCGCCGGCACCTGGACGGTGCTCGGCGGGCGGACCCTGCGCCACGAGGCGACGGTGATGGGCGCGGCCCTGCGTGCCGGTGACCTGCCGGCCGCCCGGCACCGGCTCGGGCACCTCTGCGGCCGGGACCCGTCCCGGCTCGACGAGGGCGAGCTGGCCCGCGCCACCGTCGAGTCGGTGGCCGAGAACACCTCCGACGCGGTCGTCGCGCCGCTGGTCTGGGGCGCGCTCGCCGGGCTGCCCGGCCTGCTCGGCTACCGGGCGGCCAACACCCTCGACGCGATGGTCGGGCACCGCTCACCGCGCTACGCCCGGTTCGGCACCCCGGCCGCCCGCCTCGACGACCTGCTCAACCTGATGCCGGCCCGACTGACCGGACTGCTCACCGTGGCCGCCGCGCCCACCGTGCACGGCGACCGGGAACGGGCCTGGCAGGTCTGGCGTCGGGACCGCAACGACCACCCCAGCCCCAACGCCGGGCAGTGCGAGGCGGCGATGGCCGGTGCGCTGGGCGTCCGGCTCGGCGGCCGCAACGTCTACTTCGGGCGGTCCGAGGTACGGCCGTTCCTCGGCGACGGCCCACGCCCCGAGGCACGGCACCTCAAGCGGGCCGCCCGGCTCTCCGGCACGGTCGGGCTGGCCGCCCTCGCGCTGGCTGCCGCCTGGCCGACGACCGGGGGCCGGCTGGTCGCCGCCGGTGGCGCGCTGTGCGGTCGCCCACTGCGTCGGCTCACCGGATGGTCGGCAGCGGCGGCCGGGCGCGGTCGGGCCGCCGGGGTACGGCGGCCGGCGTGGGCGTCCGGGCCCGCCGGGGCCCTCCGCGTACCGGCCGTCGCCGGAGTCGGTGAGCGGGGGCGCGGGCGGTGAGCGGCGGGCTGCTCGTCGCAGGGACCACCTCCGACGCGGGCAAGAGCGTGCTCACCGCCGGCATCTGCCGGTGGCTGCACCGGGCCGGCGTCGCCGTGGCCCCGTTCAAGGCGCAGAACATGTCCAACAACTCCGCCGTGGTGGTCGGCCCGGACGGGCGGGGCGGCGAGATCGGGCGGGCCCAGGCGATGCAGGCCGCCGCCTGCGGGCTCGTTCCCGACCTGCGGTTCAACCCGGTGCTGCTCAAGCCCGGCAGCGACCTGGCCAGTCAGGTGGTGCTGCTCGGCGAGGCCGTCGACACGGTCACCGCCGGCAACTTCCGCACCCTGCGTCCGAAGCTCGCCGAGACGGCGTACGCGGCCCTGGCCGAGCTGCGGACGACCTACGACGTGGTGATCTGCGAGGGCGCGGGCAGCCCCGCCGAGATCAACCTGCGGGCCGGCGACTACGTCAACATGGGGCTCGCCCGGCACGCCGGTCTGCCCACGATCGTGGTCGGCGACATCGACCGGGGCGGCGTGTTCGCCTCGATGTTCGGCACGGTGGCCCTGCTCGACCCCGCCGACCAGGCGCTGGTCGCCGGCTTCGTGATCAACAAGTTCCGGGGTGACCTCGGCCTGCTCCGTCCCGGGCTCGACATGCTGCACCGGGTGACCGGCCGGCCCACCTACGGGGTGCTGCCCTGGCACCTCGACCTGTGGCTCGACGCGGAGGACTCGCTCGCCTACGGCCGGGTGCTCGGCCGGCCCGCCGCCCCGCACGGCACCGACTGGCTCGACGTCGCCGTGGTCCGACTGCCCCGGATCAGCAACGCCACCGACGTGGAGGCCCTCGCCACCGAACCGGGCGTGCGGGTCCGGCTCACCGTCGAGCCGGCCGAGCTGGCCGCCGCCGACCTGGTCGTCCTGCCCGGCTCGAAGTCCACCGTCGCCGACCTGGCCTGGCTGCGCGAGACCGGGCTCGCCGAGGCGGTCACCGCGCACGCCGCCGCCGGCCGGCCGCTGCTGGGCATCTGCGGCGGCTTCCAGATGCTGGCGACCGCCATCCACGATCCGGTGGAGAGCCGCCGGGGCAGCGTCCCCGGGCTGGGGCTGCTCCCCATCGAGATCACCTTCGACCCGGTCAAGACCGTCCGCCCCGCCGTCGGCACCGCCGCGCCGGACGTCCCGGTACGCGGCTACGAGATCCACCACGGGTACGTCTCCACCGCCGACGCGGACCTGCCGCCGCTGCTGCACCACGCCGACGGCCGGCCCGAGGGTGCGCGGCTCGGCGCGGTGCACGGCACCCACTGGCACGGCGCGTTCGAGTCCGACGAGTTCCGCCGCCGGTTCCTGACCGAGGTGGCCCGGTCGGCCGGCCGGCACGGCTTCACCGTCGCACCGGGCACCAGCTTCGACGCCGTCCGCGAGCGCTCCCTCGACCTGCTCGGCGACCTGGTCGAGGAGCACCTCGACACCGCCGCGCTGTGGCGGCTCATCGAGAGCGGCGCTCCCGCCGACCTGCCGTTCATCCCACCCGGCGCACCACCGGCGACCTGACCCTCCCGCCCGCCCCGGCCGGACACCCGGTCAGTGCCAGCCCCGGCCGGACACCCGGTCGATGCCCGCACCGGTTGGGCACCCGGTCAGTGCCAGCCCCGGCCGGACACCCGGTCAGTGCCCGCCCCGGCCGGACACCGGCCCCGTGCCCGCGTCGGCCGGGCAGATGGTCGGGGGCCGGGCAGATTGGTCGGGCCATCGTCGTGCCGGGCCCGGTCGTCAGCGGCGCACGTCGGCGGGCTGGTCGGACAGCGGCAACCCGGCCTCCAGCCACGCCTGCACGCCGCCGGTCATGTCGGTGGCGTTGCGCAGGCCCAACGCCTGCAGGCTCGCCGCCGCCAGGCTGGAGCTGAACCCGTGCCGGCAGACCACCACGATCTCCCGGTCGTAGCCGGTCGCCTCGGGGATGCTCCACTCGCTGGCCGGGTCCAGCCGCCACTCCAGCACCGTCCGGTCGATGACGACCGCGCCGGGCAGGTCCCCCTGCTCCCGGCGTTGCCCCTCGGTACGCGTGTCGACCAGCAGCGCACCCGCCCGTACCGCCTCGACCGTCTGGTGAGGACTCAACCGGCGCAGCCCGGCCCGGGCCTGTTCCAGCAGAGCGTCCACGCCGGGACTCATCACGTCATTGAGCACGTCCAGATCATGCCCCGGCACCCACCGCGTCGCCCGACGAACCTCACTCCCCACGGCGGAACCAGGCTCACGGGGGACACCCACTAGCGTCACCTGTGTGACGGTGGCCCTGGTCGAGGCGTACGCGACGCTGGCCCGGCGGGTGCTCGCCGGGCCGGCGCGGTTGGGGCGTACCCGACTGGTGGCCGTCGACGGGCCCAGCGGCGCGGGCAAGAGCGTCTTCACCGCGCGCCTCGCGGACGCCCTGGCCGGCCTGCCCGACGGCGGACGGCCACCGGTGGTGCACACCGACGACCTGCTCGACGGCTGGGACGACCAGTTCACCTTCTGGACCCGGCTGGAGGAACGGGTGCTCACCCCACTGCGGGACGGGCGACCGGGCTGCTACCGACGGTACAGCTGGGTACGCCGGGCGTTCCTGCCCCGCGAGGTGCCGGTGCCGGTCGCGCCGGTGCTGCTGCTGGAGGGGGTGAGCGCCGCGCGGGCGGCGATCCGTCCGGAGCTGACCCTGTCGGTGCAGGTCACCGCCCCGGGTCCGGTGCGGTTGCGGCGCGCGCTGGACCGCGACGGCGCGCACCTGCTGGCGGAGCTGCGGCGCTGGCACGCGGGGGAGGAGGCCCACTTCGCCGCCGACCGGACCGCCGACGCCGTCGACCTGGTGGTCGACGGCGCGCCGACCCTGCCGCACGACCCGGACCACTACTACGTCCGCCGCCCGGCACCCGCCGGTGCTCCCGGCCCGGCCGTCGGGCCGGCGGCTGCGGCCGGTCGCCGGTCCGGCCCGACCGCGGGTTCCGGCTCGCCGGGTGGCTCGCGGTAAGGCCGGCATACGATGCCGGTCATGACCTCACCGATCATGTCCGAGTCCGAGGTGCGGGCCGCCGTCGCGCGGGAACTGCCCGGGGTCCGTGCCGACCTGGAACGTCTCGTCCGCATCCCCGGCATCGCGTTCGAGGGGTTCGACCACTCGCACGTCGAGCGCTCCGCCGAGGCGGTCGCCGAGTTGCTGCGCGGCTGCGGTCTCGACGTGCGGATCGTGCGGTCGGGCGGTCAGCCCGCCGTGATCGGGACGAGGGCCGCCCCGCCCGGCGCACCCACCGTGCTCATGTACGCCCACCACGACGTGCAGCCCGTCGGCGACCTGTCGCTGTGGGAGTCCGAGCCGTTCGAGCCGGTCGAGCGGGACGGCCGTCTCTACGGGCGCGGCGCGGCCGACGACAAGGCCGGCATCATGGCGCACGTCGCCGCCCTGCGCGCCTTCGGCGACCGGCTCCCGGTCGGCGTGGTGCTGTTCATCGAGGGCGAGGAGGAGTACGGCTCGGACTCGCTGGAGCGGCTGCTCGCCGAGCACCGCGAGGAGATCGCCTCGGACGTCATCGTGATCGCCGACTCCACCAACTGGGACGTGGGCGTGCCGGCCCTGACCACCTCGCTGCGCGGCGTGGTCAACCTGTTCGTCGAGCTACGCACCCTGGACCACGCGGTGCACAGCGGCATGTTCGGCGGGGCCGTGCCGGACGCGTTGACCGCGCTGGTCCGCCTGCTGGCGACCCTGCACGACGACGCCGGGGACGTGGCCGTCGAGGGCCTGACCGGCCGGGCGGGGGCCGAAGTCGACTACCCGGAGGACCGGTTCCGGGCCGAGGCCGGGCTGGTCGAGGGGGTCGCGCTGATCGGCACCGGCCGGATCACCGAGCGGCTCTGGACCCGGCCGGCGGTGGCGGTGCTCGGCATCGACGCGCCGGCCACCGGCGAGGCGCCCAACGCGCTGGTCCCGGCGGCGAAGGCCAAGCTGAGCGTACGGCTGGCGCCGGGCGACGACCCCAAGCGGGCGTACGACGCGGTGCGTACCCACCTGGAACGGCACGCGCCGTGGGGTGCCCGGGTGACGGTGACCCTGGAGCACGACGGCGACCCGTGTGTCATCGACGCGTCGGGGCCGATGTTCGACGCCGCCCGCGCCGCCTTCCGGGTCGCCTGGGACGGCACCGAGCCGGTGGACATCGGCGTCGGGGGTTCGATCCCGTTCATCGCCACCTTCCAGGAGATGTTCCCGCAGGCGGCGATCCTGGTGACCGGGGTGGAGGACCCGCACGCGCGGGCACACGGCCCCAACGAGAGCCTGCACCTCGGCGAGTTCGCCCGGGTCTGCCTGGCCGAGGCGTTGCTGCTGGCGAACGTGGCCGGGCAGGGGCGACGGGCCGGTTAGGTCGCGGAACCATAACGTCGGGGTCGATGTCGCGGTTTGCGGCGTGTCGTACGCGCACCTGGTATAGCCTTTCGAACATGCGTACGAACGACGTGATGACGCGGCTGGAAGCCGCCGTGAGCGCTCTGGGGGACGTCGACGTCTCCGCGTGGCCCGAGGACACGCTCAAGGAACAGCTCGGCGAGCTCTCGGCCGTGCTGGTCGCCCTGGACGGCGTGCTGTCCCGGGTCGCCGACGGCGTCCGCGCCCGTGGGCTGCGCATAGAGGAACCCGTCTCGGTCTGAGCCGTGGTCCGGGTGGTCACACCCGGTGCCACTGGGGAGGACGGCCGGATCGGGACGGCCCGGGTACGGCAATACCCGGGCGATGTCGGGGGTGGCTGGCAGGATGAGGTGCGTGCGGTTCCTCGACCTGGCAGCCACCTCCGCGGCCGTCGCGGCCACCACCGGCCGGCGGGCCAAGGTGGAGCTGCTGGCCGGCGCGCTGCGGGCGCTCGACCTGTCCGAGGTGTCGGTCGGCTCCGGCTACCTCGCCGGTGAGCTGCGTCAGCGGCAGACCGGTGTGGGCTGGGCCAGTCTGCGCGACCTGCCGCCGCCTGCCGCCGAGCCGACCCTGACCGTGACCGCCGTCGACGCGGCGATCGACGAGATCGCCGCCGTGCACGGACCGGGTTCCCAGGCCCGCCGCCGGCACCTGCTCGCCGCCCTCCTCGGTGCCGCCACCGTCGACGAGCAGCGGTTGCTGGTCGCACTCTTCCGTGGCGAGCTGCGTCAGGGTGCCCAGGCGGGCCTGCTCGCCGACGCCATCGCCAAGGCCGCCGAGGTCCCCGTGACGGCGGTCCGCCGTGCCCTGCTGCTCGCCGGTGACCTGCGGGCCGTCGCGCTGGCCGCCCGCACCGGCGGGGCCGCCGCGCTGGCCGGGTTCGGGCTCCAGGTGGGCCGTCCGCTCGCGCCGATGCTGGCCCAGAGCGCGCCCTCGGTCGACGCCGCGCTCCAGGCGACCGGGGTGCCGGCCGTGGTCGACGTCAAACTCGACGGCATCCGCATCCAGGTGCACCGCTCCGGCGACGACGTCGCGGTCTTCACCCGCAGCCTCGACGAGATCACCGCCCGGCTGCCCGGGGTGGTCGCCGCCGTACGCGCCCTGCCGGTCCGCGACGTGGTGCTCGACGGCGAGGCGATCGGGCTGGACACCGCCGGCCGCCCGCTGCCGTTCCCGCAGACCTCCAGCCGGGCGGCCCGGCGGGCCACCGCCACCGGGGTCACCTCCGCCAGCGGTGCGGCCGACGTGGCCCCGCTGGCCGAGGCGACCGCGCTCACGCCGTACTTCTTCGACCTGCTGCACCTCGACGGCGACGACCTGATCGACCTGCCGGGCCGGCAGCGGTGGGCCCGGCTCGCCGATGTGGTCGACGGGTCGCTGCTGGTCGGCCGGGCCGAGGTGGCCGACCCCGAGCAGGCCGGCGCGGTGTTCGCCGCCGCGCTCGACGCCGGTCAGGAGGGGGTGGTGATCAAGTCGCCGGACGCGCCCTACGACGCCGGTCGACGGGGCACCGCCTGGGTCAAGGTCAAGCCCCGGCACACCCTCGACCTGGTCGTGCTGGCGGTCGAGTGGGGCAGCGGCCGGCGGGAGGGGTGGCTGTCCAACCTCCACCTTGGTGCCCGGGACCCGCGTACCGGCGAGTTCGTGATGCTCGGCAAGACCTTCAAGGGCCTCACCGACGACCTGCTGCGCTGGCAGACCGAACGCTTCCTCGGGCTGGCCGTGGAGCGCGGGGACTGGGTGGTGCGGGTCCGCCCCGAGCAGGTGGTCGAGATCGCCTTCGACGGGGTGCTCGCGAGCACCCGCTATCCGGGCGGGGTGGCGCTCCGGTTCGCCCGGGTGCTGCGCTACCGCGACGACAAGTCGGCCGCCGAGGCGGACACCATCGACACGGTCCGGGCGCTGCACGCCGGGCGACCGACCGACCGACTGAGCCACCCCGGCGGGACGATCGTTCAGAGCGTGGACAGCGAACGGGCGTAGTTGACCTGGTTGTTGATCTGCTGCACCTGCCCCTGGTCGACCACCGGGATACGGGCCACGTACTGGTGGCCGCCGCTGGTCACCGTCACCTGCACCATGCCGTGGTACCGGGTCTCCTTGATCAGCAGGAAGAGCAGGCTGAAGATGGTGAGGCAGAAGAAGCCGAGGATGGCGCAGACGATCGCCCAACTGGCGATCTTCTCCTCCCGCTGCCAGTGGTCGGTGACGTACCAGGTGGCGCCGGCCAGGGGCAGCACCCCCGTCGGGGTGTGGATGACCGGCGGACTCACCATGATCTCGCCGATCTGCACCGCCGCCGGCTGCTGACCACCCGCGATCCCCGGCGTCGGGGTGAACTGCGGCGGGTACGGTCCCGGCTGGCCCACCGGCGCGGCGTACGGATCGACCCCGGCCGGTGCCGAGAACCCCGCCGGCGGCGTCGAGAACGGCACCGGTGGTGCGGAGAACTGCGCGGGCGGTGCGGAGAACTGGGCCGGCGGTGCCGGGTACGGCCCGGTGGTCGACGGGGTGGAGGGGTCGACCGGTACCGCCGGGGGAGGCGTGGTCGGGAACGGGGCCGTGGGGGGCGTCTGCTGCGTCGGTGCCGGGGGGAACACCGCCGGGGTCGCCGGGAAGGCCGCCGGGGGCGCGGGGAACGCCGTCGACGCCGGTGGCACGTCCGGCGACGGGGCCCAGGGATCGTAGGCGGGGCTCGCCTGCGTGGGCGGACCGGACGGCGTGGGCGGACCGGACGGGGCTGGCGGACCGGACGGGTACGACGGATCGGACGGGTACGACGGGGCGGGGTCGGCGGTCACCGCGACACCTCACGCGCGTTGGACATCCTGCGGACCATACAGCGTCCGACGTCGCCCCGCGTCCCGGCGTTCACCCGGCCCGGAGCGCGCCGGTCCGCCGGGGGCCCGCCGGAGGCCCGCCGGGTGCCGCTACCGCCAGCCCGGAACAGCACCGTGAGCCGCCGCTCGGCCCCGATGGGTTCGAGTCCGTCGTGCAGGCCGGGCAGGTGCCTGTCGTGGGCCCTGTCGAGGTGATGACGACAGCGAGTCACGGCCGAGCGGGAGTGGTGGGCCGAGCCCGCGCGGTCCCGGCAGCACCGGTTGATGCCGTGACGTCATCAGCTCGAAAGGACGCGCACCCATGGTGCGACGCCGCCCGGTGCGCGCCCGCGACGCCCGCACCAGCTCGCCGCCCCGGGGGTACCGGGCCGGTGGGGCGGCGCGGACGGGCCAGCCGGGCGGGCCAGGGCAGGCCGCCGGGCGGGCCAGGGCGGGCCGGGCGGGCCAGGGCGGGCCGGGCGGCCAGGGCAGGCCGGGCGGTCAGGCGGAGGGGGCCGGTTCGGCGGCCCGGTCCACGGGCGGCTTCGGCGCGTCCAGGCCGGCGGCCCGTCGGGCCTCCCGCCGGGCCACCCAGCCGTAGCCGAAGAGCGTCATCGCGGCGAACAACCACCACTGGACGACGTAGCCGAAGTTCTGCCAGTTGTTCGTGTGCCCGATCGGCACCGCCCGGAACGCCGGGTCGTTCGCCGGGGTCTGCTCGTCGAGCAGCAGGTACGCCCCGTGCAGCGGGTACGGCAGTTCCCGGGCCAGCTTGTCCACGGTCACCCGACGGGTCTCCAACCGGCCGTCGCGCCGGTCCACGCCGTTGCCGCCGCTCTCGGTGGGGTGCACCCGGCCGACGACGGTCACCTGACCGGTCGGCAGTGCCGGCACCTCGGGCATGGCCAGCGCGCCGCCGGGTGCCGGGGGGACCCAGCCCCGGTCGACCAGCACGGCCGTGCCGTCGTCGAGGACCAGCGGGACGAGCACCTCGAAGCCGACCCTGCTCTCCACCGTCCGGCCCCGGACCAGGATGACGTTCGTGGCGTCGTACCGGCCGGTGGCGGTGACCCGGCTCCACTCGGCCTGCGCGGCGGGGGCCGCACCGACGGTGCCCGCGCCGCCGGTGGGGGCCGGCAGCGTCGAGCGCAGCGGCGCGGGGGTGCCGGCGGTGCCGGCGTCGATCCGCTCGTTGACGGCGGTACGTTCCCGGTAGCGGTCCAGCTGCCAGTTGCCGAGCAGCACCATGACGGCGGCGGCGACCAGGGTCAGCGCGAGGATGCCCAGCCAGCGTGGGGTCAGCAGGAACCGGTACACAGCACGAGGCTACCCGTATGACCGACGCCACCCTGCGCGACGGCCCGGCACCGGCCCGTACGGTGTGCGGATCGGCGGTCTCCACCTGTCGCCGGGGGCGGGTATGGTCACGCCTGCGGATCGCCGCCGGTGTTCCTCCCGGCCGTCCGCGAGCCACCGCCCGTCGCCACCGAGGAGTCGATGATGACCGCCGTGCCGCGCCTCGTGTTCAGCGCGCCGTCCTCCGGTCACGGCACCAACGCGCTGTCCGTCGGTCTGCTCGCCGCGCTCGCCGACCGGGGGCTCGACGTCGCCGGGTTCAAGGTCGGCCCGGACCACGTCGACGCCGCCTACCTCGGCCTGGCCGCCGGCCGTCCCGGCCGTACCCTCGACCCTCGGCTGATCGGTGGCGACCGGCTCGGGCCCCTCTTCGCGTACGGCGCGCAGGGTGCCGCGTTGGCTCTGGTCCAGGGCACCATGGGGCTGTACGACTCGGTCGGGGGCCGCCCCGAGGCGGAGTCCACGGCCGCCGTGGCGACCGCGCTGCGCAGCCCCGTCGTGCTGGTGATCGACGTGGCGGCGATGGGCCAGTCGGTGGCCGCACTGGTGCACGGCTTCCGTTCGTACGACGAGCAGCTCTGGTTGGGCGGGGTGATCCTCACCCAGGTCGCCTCCGGCCGGCACGAGGCCATGCTCCGGGAGGCGCTCGACGACGTCGGGATGCCCGTCTACGGCGCGTTGCGCCGGCACGAACTGCCCCCGGTGCTGCCCGCCCGCCGGCACGGCGTGACGCCGGTCCTCGGCCGCGACGCCGAGGCGGCCCGGGCGGTGCGTCGGCTCGGCGAGGCGGTCGCCGGGACGGTCGACCTGGAACGCCTGCTCGGGTTGGCCCGTTCCGCCCCGGCGCTGTCCGTCCCGGCCTGGTCGCCGGTGTCCGACGCCCCGGTGTCCGACGCCCCGGTGGTGGCGCTCGCCGGTGGCCCCGGCGGCAGCTACAGCCACCCGGAGACCGCCGAGCTGCTGCGGGCCGCCGGGGCCCAGGTGGTCACCGTCGACCCGCTGCGCGACGAGGCGCTGCCCGCCGGCACCCGCGCGCTGGTCGTCGGGGGCGCGCTGCCCGAGTCGTACGCGCGGGACCTGTCGGCCAACCGGCGGTTGTGCATCGCGGTGGCCGAGCTGGCCCGCACCGGCCGTCCGGTGATCGCCGAGGGCACCGGCCTGCTGTGGCTGGCCCGGGAGCTGGACGGGCTGCCGATGTGCGGGGTGCTGGACGCGATCGGCGCGAGCCGGGACGGCCTGGTGGTCGGTTACCGGGAGGCGACCGCCCTGTCCGACAGCGCGGTCGCCCGTACCGGTGCGACGGTGGTGGGCTACAAGCAGCACGGCGCGGTGCTCACCCCCCGGGCCGGGCAGCGGGCCGCCTGGGGTTGGGAGGGCGGCACGCCCGAGGGCTTCGTCTGGCGGGGGGTGCACGCCTCCCAGCTCGGCCTGCACTGGGCGGCGTACCCCGAGATCGCGACCCGGTTGGTGACGGCGGCGGCGCTGCCCTCGCCGGTCGAGGGCGTCGCCGCGCCGGCCTGACCGGCCCTGTTGCCTGACCGGCCCGGCAGCCACCGGCCCGCCTCAGCCGACGATGGCGTCCGACGGTGGGGTGAACTGGCGGATCGGGGTGCCCTTGAGGCCGTCGCGCAGGGTCTGGGCGACGGCGTTGACCGGGACCTGGGACTGCCCGTCACCGACGGCGTTGAACGGGTTGTCCGGGTCGGCGATGAAGCTCGCCGCCGCCAGCTCCGGGGTGTAGCCGACGAACCAGGCCGACCGGGTGCTGTCCGTGGTGCCGGTCTTGCCGGCGACCGGGCGGCCCACGGTGCGACGCACGCTGTCCGCCGTCGACCAGCCGCCGCAGCTTCCCTTGGCCGGGGTGTCGCCGGTGGGGCAGCGGGCGGCGTCGGTGGCGGCGCGGGCGGCGTCGGCGTTGACCACCTGCCGGCACCGGGGCTTGGCGACCTCCCGTTCGATGCCACCGGCGGTCCGGTAGGTGGCCGGGGTCCCGTCCCGGTTGGTGATCGAGTTGACCGGCATCGCCTCGCAGTACCGCCCGTCGGCGGCGATCGCGGCGTAGGCGTTGGCCATCTCCAGCGGGGTGGCGTCGGAGACGCCCAGGGTGAACGCGCCCCACTTCTTCGCCTTCGCGGGTGACGCCTGCTCCTTGTCGACGTCGGTACGCCAGCGCAGGCCCAACTGTTCCGCGAGGTGCACCCCCCGGTCCGCGCCGATCTTCTCCTCCAGTTGGACGAAGTAGGTGTTCACCGACTTGCCGAACCCGGACCACATGGTCTGCCGGCCGGTCATCGCCCCGCTGGCGTTGGACGGGGACCACCCGTCGTAGACGGCCGAGCGGTACCGGTACGGCGAGTCGAACGCGGTGGACAGCGGCATCCCGGCGTCCAGGGCGGCCAGCATCGGGAACATCTTGAACGTCGAGCCCGCCTGGTAGCCCGGGAGGGTGCCGCCGCCGAGCAGCGGGGCGACCGTGTTCGGGTAGTTCGCCTTGGTCTTCGGGTCGGCCTCGGGGTTGGAGCTGGGGCCGTTCTCGCCGACGTCGAGCGAGTACGTGCGGTTCACCGCCATCGCCTTGATCCGTCCGGTGCCCGGTTCGGCGACCACGATCCCGTTGGCGAAGGGGCTGCTGACGCCTTCCTTGGCGCGGACGTTCTTCTCGGCGGCGGCCTGGACCCTCGGGTCGAGGCTGAGCACGATCCGGTAGCCGCCCCGGCGCAGCTTGTCCATCCGTTCCAGCCGGTTCTCCCCGAACGCGGGCTGCGCGCTCCACCAGTTCTTCACGTAGTCGCAGGCGAAGCCCCAGGCGTTGTACGCGCCGGGGATCGCGGCGCAGTCGTTGGCGGGGGTGGTGGGCCGGGTCCGGATGGGTTCGCTCTTGGCCACCGCCGCGGCGTCCGGGGACAGGTAGCCGAGCTGGGTCATCTTGTCGAGCACGTAGTTGCGCCGGCCGGTGGCCTCCTTCTGGTCGGAGCTGAGCGGGTCGTACTCGGAGGGGGACTTGACCAGGCCGGCGAGGGTGGCGGCCTCGACCGGGGTGAGCGTGGCCGGGGTCTTGGAGAAGAAGATCTGCGCGGCGGCGTAGATGCCGTACGCCCGGTGGCCGAAGTACGCCGAGTTGAGGTAGCGCTCCAGGATCTGGTCCTTGGTCAACTCCTTCTCGATGTCCAGCGCCATCCGCATCTCCTTGACCTTGCGCAGGCTAGTCTGCTGGATGGCCTCCTGGACCTCCTGCGGCGTCTGCGCGCTGTCCCGCAGCGCCATCCGGACGTACTGCATCGTCAGGGTGGAGGCGCCCTGGGAGACGCCGCTGGAGCGGGTGTTGGCCACGAAGGCGCGGGCGACGCCCTTCGGGTCGACGCCCCGGTGCTGGTAGAAGCGGTTGTCTTCGGCGGCGACGATGGCCTGCTGGATGTTCGGCGACATGTCCGACAACTTGGTGTACTGCCGGTACTCCTCGTAGAACATCGTCAGGATCGTCTTGCCGTCTGGCGCGTAGAGGTAGGACGTCTCGGCGGGCAGGGCGGTGCGCAGGATGTTCGTCTTGTGCTCCACGGCGTGCGCGGTGGCCTTGGCACCCAGGCCGGTCACGGCGGCCAGCGGGTACGCCACGGCGGCGAGGACGATGCCGGCGATCAGCCCGGCACGCAGGAGAGGGACGGAACGACCAACGGCAGCAAGGGGTCGATTGCTCACCTGGTCAAGTTATGACATTTCCGATTCGTACATGAGAAGAATTCATGAACGCTCGGGCGTTCCCCGGCCGGGACCGGCGACCGTGGGTGAAGCGTCCGGTGTGCCGTGATGTGGACCACCCCGGGATCGACTGTCCCCTGCGCCGGCTTCCCGGCAGGATCGCGGACATGCATGGGCAACTGACCGGCGTCGAGCCGTCGACCGGCCCGGGAGCCGCCGTCGGGTCGGCGACCGCGCCCGGGGCGGCCGTCGACGCCGAACCGGATCTCGCCCACCACGGGGACGCCGAGGCCACCCCCGGCCTGGTCGACCTGGCCGTCAACGTGCGTCGCGACCCGATGCCGGACTGGCTGGCCGACCCGCTCACCGCCGCTCTCGCCGACCTGGCCGGCTACCCCGACCCCCGGCCGGCCCGCGCCGCCGTCGCCGCCCGGCACGGCCGCCCGGAGGCGGAGGTGCTGCTCACCGCCGGTGCCGCCGAGGGCTTCGTGCTGCTCGCCCGCGCCCTGGTCGGGGTACGCCGCCCGGTGGTGGTGCACCCGCAGTTCACCGAACCGGAGGCAGCGCTGCGGGCCGCCGGCCACCGGGTCGAACGGCTCCTGCTCGACCCGGACGACGGCTTCCGGCTCGACCCCGCGCGGGTGCCGGCCGACGCCGACCTGGTCATGATCGGCAACCCGACCAACCCGACCTCGGTGCTGCACCCCGCCACCGCCCTGGCCGCCCTGGCCCGACCCGGCCGGGTGCTCGTCGTCGACGAGGCGTTCGCCGACACCACAGGCGTCGACGGCGTCGACGGCGAACCCGAGTCGCTCGCCGCCCGCCGGGACCTGCCCGGCCTGGTGGTGGTGCGCAGCCTCACCAAGACCTGGGGACTGGCCGGGCTGCGGATCGGCTACCTGCTCGGCGAGGCAGCCCTGCTGCAGCGGCTGGCCGCCGCCCAGCCGCTGTGGGCCGTGTCCACCCCGGCGCTGGCCGCCGCCACCGCCGTCGCGTCACCGACCGGCGTCGCCGCCGAGCGCGCCATCGCCGCCCGGCTCGCCACCGACCGCGACCACCTGGTGCGCCGCCTGTCTGCCCTGCCCGGGGTACGCGTCGCGGGCCGCCCGGCCAGCGCCTTCGTCCTGGTCCACCGGCCCGGCGCCGACCGGGTACGCCAGGCGTTGCGCGACCGGGGCTGGGCCGTACGACGTGGCGACACCTTCCCCGGGCTCGGGCCGGACTGGCTGCGGATCGCCGTCCGCGACCCGGCCACCACGGACGCGTTCATCGAGGTACTGGCGGAGATCCTGGAGGCATGATGCTGGAGACGACGATCGCGGAGATCGGCCCGCCCGACCCGGTGGCGATGACGGCCGCCCGGGACCTCCAGGCCCGGCTGACCAAGCCGGCCGGCTCGCTCGGCGCGCTGGAGGAGTTGTCCGTACGCCTGGCCGGCCTGGCCGGGGTCTGCCCGCCGCCGTTGCCCGAACCGGCGGCGGTGGCGATCTTCGCCGGTGACCACGGCGTGCACGCCCAGCGGGTCACCCCGTGGCCGCAGGAGGTCACCGCCCAGATGATCGGGAACTTCCTGGCCGGCGGTGCGGTCGTCAACGCGTTCGCCCGGCAGGCCGGCGCCTCGGTCACCGTGGTCGACGTCGGCGTGGCCGCGCCACTGCCGTTCCCGCCTACCGACGCCCCGTCCGCCGAGGTCCTGTCCACCGACGCCCCGTCCGCCGAAGTCCTGTCCGGCGACGCCGTGCCCGCCCCGGCCGGCACCAGCCCGGCACCGCCGCGCCTGCTCGACGCGAACGTGCGGCGCGGCACCCGGGACATGACGGTCACCGCCGCACTCACCCGGGACGAGGCGCGGGCGGCGGTCGAGACCGGCATCCGGGTCGCCGGCGAGCTGATCGACGCCGGGGCGGGTGTGCTGCTCACCGGCGACATGGGGATCGCCAACACCACGCCGGCCGCCGCGCTGGTCGCCGCGTTCACCGGGGTCGCCGCAGAGGCGGCCACCGGCCGGGGCACCGGGGTGGACGACGGGACGTACCGGCACAAGGTCGACGTGGTGCGCACGGCGCTGGACCGGCACCGGCCCGACCCGGCCGATCCGCTGGGGGTGCTGGCCGCCGTCGGTGGCCTGGAGCACGCGGCGCTGGCCGGCCTGATCCTCGGTGCGGCGGCCCGCCGGGTGCCGGTGCTGCTCGACGGGGTGATCGCGGTCAGCGCCGCGCTGGCCGCCGCCGCCCTCGCCCCCGACGCGGTCGGTGCGATGGTCGCCGGGCACCGCTCCGCCGAGCCGGGCGCGACCGTGGCGCTGCGGCACCTCGGCCTCGACCCGCTCGTCGACCTCGGCCTGCGCCTCGGCGAGGGTACCGGGGCGCTGCTGGCCCTGCCGGTGGTCGTCGGCGCGGTCCGGGTGCTGCACGAGGTGGCCACCTTCGACGCGGCGGGGGTCTCCGAGAAGTGAGCGCCAGCCCCTACCCTCTCGGACTGCGGCTCGCCGGGCGGCGGGTGGTCGTGGTGGGCGGCGGTGCCGTGGCCAGCCGGCGGGTGCCCGCCCTGCTTGACGCCGGTGCCGACGTGCTGCTGGTCGCCCCCGAGGTGACCCCGGCCCTGCAAGCGCACGTCGACGCCGGACGGCTGCACTGGCGACCGCGCCGGTTCGCCCCCGACGACCTCGACGGGGCGTGGCTGGTCCAGGTCGCGGTGGACGATCCGCTCGCCGCCGCCTCGGTCAGCGCCGTCGCCGCCGAACGGCGGATCTTCTGCGTCCGGGCCGACGACCGGACGGCGGCCACCGCGTGGACCCCGGCGGTGACCCGGCACGGTCCGGTGACCGTGGCCGTGCTGGGCGGGGGAGACCCGCACCGGGCGATGGGTGTCCGCGACGCCGTCCGGGAGCTGCTCGCCGCCCGGACGGGCCCCCTCGTCGACCCCGGGGAAGTCGACCCGGGGGAAGCCGACCCGGGCGAACCGGTGGCGGACGCGCCCCTCGCGGGCCCGCCGGAGCCGACACCGGCCGGGTCCGGTGACGCCGCGACCCGGCCGGGTGGCCCGGTCGGTCGGGTGTCGCTGGTCGGCGCGGGGCCGGGCGATCCGGAGCTGATCACGGTGAAGGGGTGGCGGCTGCTCACCGAGGCGGAGGTGGTGGTCGCCGACCGGCTGGTGCCCGGGTTGCTCCTGGACGAGTTGCGCCCCGACGTCGAGCTGGTCGACGCCGCGAAGATCCCCTACGGGCCGTCGCGCGCCCAGGAGGAGATCAACCGCATCCTGGTCGACCGGGCGCTCGCCGGCAAGGTGGTGGTACGCCTCAAGGGTGGCGACCCGTACGTCTTCGGGCGTGGCGGGGAGGAGCTGCTGGCCTGCGCGGCGGCGGGCGTACCGGTGACCGTGGTGCCCGGGGTGACCAGCGCCGTGGCCGTGCCGGCGTCGGCCGGTGTCCCGGTCACCCACCGGGCGGTGGCGCACGAGTTCACGGTGGTCTCCGGCCACGTCGCCCCGGACTCGCCGGTCTCCCTGGTGCGCTGGGAGGCCCTCGCCGGCCTGCGGGGCACCCTGGTGGTGCTGATGGGGCTCAAGAACCTGGCCGCCATCGCCGACACCCTGACCCGGCACGGCCGGGACGCGGCCACCCCGGTCGCGGTGATCCAGGAGGGCACCACGGGTGGTCAGCGCAGCCTGCGGTCGACGCTCGGTGCGGTGGCGGCCGACGTGGTCGCGGCGGGGCTGCGGCCCCCGGCCATCGTGGTGATCGGCGACGTGGTCGACGCCCTGACGCCCTGACGCTGCCGGGTCGTCCGGCTTGATCCACCCCTTGTGGGCCGATGTAGCGGTATCCCGTGTCGCGGATACCGCTACATCGGCCCAACTGGAGTCGAGCTACTGCTTGAGCATGTTGTCCAGCAGCAGGGCGCAACGGATCAGCCCGAGGTGGCTGTACGCCTGCGGGTGGTTGCCCAGCCCGCGCTCGGCCAGCGGGTCGTACTGCTCGGGGAGCAACCCGGTCGGGCCGGCGGTGTCGACCATCTGGGCGAACAGCTCCTCGGCGTCGGTACGCCGACCGGTGCGCAGGTACGCCTCGATCAGCCACGCCGTGCAGATGTGGAAGCCACCCTCCCGGCCCGGCAGCCCGTCGTCCCAGTGGTACCGATAGACGACCGGGCCGCTGCGCAGATCCGCCTCGATCTTGAGCACGGTGGAGAGGAAACGCGGGTCGTCGCCCGGGAGCAGGCCGGACAGCCCGATCCAGAGCGAGGAGGCGTCCATGTCCTCGTCGCCGTACGCGACGCTGTACGCCTCGACCTCCTCGTGCCAGCCGTTCTCCAGCACGTTGGCGCCGATCCGGTCGCGCAGCTCGACCCACTCCGGCTTGTCCTCGCCACCGTGCTGACGCACGACGTGCAGGGCCCGGTCGACGGTCATCCAGCACATCACCTTGGAGAAGATGTGGTGCCGGGGTGGGAGGCGGGCCTCCCAGATGCCGTGGTCGGGCTCGTGCCAGCGGCGGCGGACCGCCTCGACCATGTTGTCCAGCACCCGCCACTCGTCGTCGCGCACCGAACCGCGGGCGTCGGCGACGGCCGCGATCAGGTCGGCGATCGGGCCGAACACGTCGAGCTGGAGCTGGTGGTTGGCGAGGTTGCCGACCCGGACCGGCCGGGAGCCGGCGTACCCGGGCAGGGTGTCGATGACCGCCTCGGCACCCAGCTCGTAGCCGTCGACCGTGTAGAGCGGGTGCAGCCGCTCGGGGTGCCCGCCGGTGCGCTCGATGCAGCCGTCCACCCAGCGCAGCAGCGCCTCGGCCTCCTCGATCGAGCCGAGGTCGACCAGGGCCCGCGCGGTCATCGCCGCGTCCCGCAGCCAGCAGTACCGGTAGTCCCAGTTGCGGACGCCGCCCAGCTCCTCCGGCAACGAGGTGGTCGCCGCCGCCAGGATCGAGCCGGTCGCCTCGTGGCAGAGCCCACGCAGGGTGAGCGCGCTGCGGGCGACCAGGTCCCGGGCGGTGGCGGGCAGCCGCAGTGAGGCCACCCACTCCTTCCAGGGCTGCTCGGCGCTGGCCTGCCGGTCGTGGATGGCGACCGCGTGGTCCTCCAGGCTGTGCGTGCCGAAGCGCAGCTCCAGCACCACCTGGCCGCCGGTGGCGGAGAGGTCGACCACGGCGTGCGCGGTCTCGTACCCGCCGTCGTTGCGGACCTGCCAGGCCACCCCGGGGGAGTAGAGCGCGACCGGCTCGTTGGAGCCGAGCACCAGCAGGCCGTTGTCCATCGGCTGGAGCTGGGTGGCGACCTGACCGAACTCCGGGCGCGGGGCGAACTCGATCCGGGCCCGGCCGGAGCCGGTGAGCACCCGGACCAGCGTGGAGTCGCCGGTGATGACGGCCGGACCGTCCGGGGTGGTCTCCCGGGCCGGCAGGTCCAGCCAGTCGGTGACGGTGAGCCCCGACCAGCGGGTCTCCACGGTCATCGTGCCGTTGCGGTAGCGCTGGCCCAGCGGGATGCCGCCGCGCTCCGGGCCGACGGTGAAGTGCCCGGCCGGGCTGCCGCCGACCAGGTCGGCGAAGATCGCCGCCGAGTCGGGCTTGGGGTGGCAGAGCCAGCTCACCTTGGCCTCGGGGGTGAGCAGCGCGACGGTACGCCCGTTGGCCAGCATCGAGTGCCGTTCGATCGGCACCGCCCGCTCGCCGAAGAGCCAGTGCCGGCGGGTCTCCAGCAGCAGGCCCAGCGCGCGGGCCGCCTCGATCGGCTCGGCCACCCGGTGGTGCGCCTGGGTGTCCCCGGGGCCGATCTTGATGCCCAGGTCGGGGCCGCGCAGGGTGCCGAAGGCGTTCTCGTCGGTGACGTCGTCGCCGATGAAGAGCACCGCGCTGGCCGAGAGCTGGGTGCGGAGCTGGTCGACCGCGGTGCCCTTGTGGGTGGCGACCACCGACAGCTCGATGACCTCCTTGCCCTGGGTGACGGTGACGTCGTCCCACGTCGCCGGCCCGTTGCGGACGGCCTCGACGGCGGCGGCGGCGACCTGCGGGTCGACCCCGCGGGTGTGCACCGCGACGCTGGCCGGCTTGCGTTCCAGCCGGACCCCCGGGTGGGACTGGGCGATCTCGCGCAGCGCGTCGCGCAGCCGGGTGCGCACGGCGACCAGCTCGGGGGAGAGCCGCTCGACGAAGCCGATGTCGAACTCGGAGCCGTGGCTGCCGACGAGGTGGATCTCGTTGGGCAGCCGGGACAACGCGGCCAGGTCGCGCAGCGCCCGTCCGGAGACCACCGCGACGGTGGTCTGCGGCAGCGAGGCCAGCGCCCGGACGGCGGCGACCGACTCGGGCAGCGGCACGGCCTTGCTCGGGTCCTCCACGATCGGCGCGAGGGTGCCGTCGTAGTCGCAGGCGACCAGGAGCTGTGGTACGCGGGCGATGCGTCCGATCGCGGCGAGCAGTTCCGGGTCCATCGTCCCGGCGGCGGGGGTGATGATCTCGGCGGTGGGGGCGTTCACTCGGCCTCCGTCCCCGGTGCGCCCAACTCGGTCAGAAAGGACTTCGCCCAGTGCCCCACATCGTGGGTGCGCAGATGACGTTGCATGATCCGCATGCGTCGACGGGCCTCCGGCTTCTCTACGTGTACAGCCCGCAGGAGGGCGTCCTTGACGGCGTCGGGGTCGTGCGGATTGCACAGGAACGCCTGGCGCAGCTCGGTGGCGGCGCCGGCGAACTCACTGAGCACGAGCGCACCGCCCTGGTCGGCGCGCGATGCGACGTACTCCTTGGCCACCAGGTTCATTCCGTCTCGCAGCGGGGTCACCATCATCACGTCGGCCGCGACGTACATCGCGGCCAGTTCGCTGCGACTGTACGACTGATGCAGATAATGCACCGCCGGCACGCCGACCCTGCCGAATTCGCCGTTAATCCGACCAACCTCGCGTTCCACCTTGACCCGAAGTGCCTGGTAGTGCTCCACGCGCTCCCGGCTGGGGGTGGCCACCTGCACCATAACCGCGTCCGGAACTGTCAACTTTCCGTCAGCAAGGAGTTCCCGGAAGGCCTTGAGTCGAAGTTCGATGCCCTTCGTGTAGTCCAGCCGGTCGACGCCCAGGATGATCGTCTTCGGGTTGCCCAGCTCCTCGCGGATCTGCTTGGCCCGGGCCTGGATCGCCGGGTCCTCGGCCAGCCGCTCCATCTCCTTGGTCTCGATGGAGATCGGGAACGCGCCGGCCTTCACCTGCCGCCCGTCGACCTGGATCATCTGCCCCTCGTAGCGCAGCCCGAGCAGGTGCCGGGCCAGCCGGACGAAGTTCTGCGCGGCCAGCCGCTGCTGGAAGCCGACCAGGTCGCTGCCGAGCAGACCGCGCAGGATCTCGGTGCGGAACGGCATCTGCATGAACAGCTCGATCGGCGGGAACGGGATGTGCAGGAAGAAGCCGATCTTCAGATCCGGCCGCAGCTCGCGCAGCATCGCCGGGACGAGCTGGAGCTGGTAGTCCTGCACCCAGACGGTCGCGCCCTCGGCCGCGACGTCCGCCGCCGCCTCCGCGAACCTGGCGTTGACCAGCCGGTACGCCTCCCGCCAGCGGCGCTTGTAGGCGGGGGTCTCGACCGCGTCGTGATAGAGCGGCCAGATGGTCGCGTTGGACTGGCCCTCGTAGTAACGTTCCAACTCCTCGGCGCTCAACGGCACCGGGTGCAGCCGGATGCCCTCCAGATCGAACGGCTCCGGGGCGGCGCCGGTGCCACCGGCCCAGCCGACCCAGGTGCCCCGGTGCTCGGCGAGGACGGGGTGCAGCGCGGTGACCAGCCCGCCTGGGCTGCGCCGCCACTGTCGTCCCTCGGGTGTGCTCACCTCGTCGACCGGCAGTCGGTTGGCCACAACGACAAAGGAGCTACGGACGGTCACGATCGGCCACCTCCGGGTGCTGACGGGTCCACCGCGATGAGCGTACTGAGCGTAGCTGCGGCGTCTGGGACCCCGTGCCGGACTTACCTACCCGTCCCACGGCCGCTGAACCCGTACCGTGATCTTGTCAACATCACCAGCTCAGCGGTGGCGGACCCGGCGTGGACCGGACCGGGCGGGGTGATGTGGGCGCGGCCGGCCGTACCTGTCAGGATTGACGACGGCGTGCGCGTGGCCGGCTCCCGGCCGGCGGCGGGTGGAGGTCGGAGCCCGCGCCGACGCACCCGCGAGCCCGCGACCGTAACCGACGCGCGACAGTAACCGACGGAGGTACCCCGCACCGTGGCCCAGTTCATCTACGTCCTGGAAAAGGCGCGCAAGGCGCACGGCGACAAGGTCGTGCTCGACAACGTGACGCTGAACTTCCTGCCGGGGGCCAAGATCGGTGTGGTCGGCCCGAACGGCGCCGGTAAGTCCAGCCTCCTCAAGATCATGGCAGGGCTGGACAAGCCGAGCAACGGCGAGGCCCGGCTGATGCCCGGCTACACCGTCGGGATGCTCGCCCAGGAGCCCCCGCTCAACGACGCGAAGACCGTGCTCGGCAACGTCGAGGAGGCGGTCGCCGAGACCAAGACCAAGCTGGAGCGGTTCAACGCCATCGCCGAACAGATGGCCACCGACTACTCCGACGAGCTGATGGAGGAGATGGGCAGGCTCCAGGAGGAGCTGGACCACCTCGACGCCTGGGACATCGACTCCAAGCTCGAACTGGCCATGGACGCGCTGCGCTGCCCGCCGCCGGACGCCGACGTCACCCAGCTCTCCGGTGGGGAGCGCCGCCGGGTGGCCCTGTGCAAGCTGCTGCTGGAGGCGCCCGACCTGCTGCTGCTCGACGAGCCCACCAACCACCTGGACGCGGAGAGCGTCTCCTGGCTGGAGCAGCACCTGGCCAAGTACGCCGGCACCGTCATGGCGATCACCCACGACCGGTACTTCCTCGACAACGTGGCCAACTGGATCCTGGAGCTGGACCGCGGCCGGACGTACCCGTACGAGGGCAACTACTCCACCTACCTGGAGAAGAAGGCCGCCCGGCTGGCCGTCGAGGGCCGCCGCGACGCCAAGATGAAGAAGCGCCTCACCGAGGAGCTGGAGTGGGTCCGCTCCAACGCCAAGGCCCGGCAGACCAAGTCCAAGGCCCGGCTCGACCGCTACGACGAGATGGCCGCCGAGGCGGAGAAGACCCGCAAGCTGGACTTCGAGGAGATCCAGATCCCGCCGGGCCCGCGCCTGGGCAGCACGGTCATCGAGGCCAACCACCTCAGCAAGGGCTTCGGCGACCGGCTGCTCATCGACGACCTGTCGTTCTCGCTGCCGCGCAACGGCATCGTCGGCATCATCGGCCCGAACGGCGTCGGCAAGACCACCCTGTTCAAGACCATCGTCGGGTTGGAGCAGCCGACCGGCGGCGAGGTCCGGGTCGGCCCCACCGTCTCGCTGTCGTACGTCGACCAGAACCGGGAGGGCCTCAACGGCGACAAGACCGTCTGGGAGGTCGTCTCGGACGGTCTCGACTACCTGATGGTGGGCAAGGTCGAGATGCCGTCCCGGGCGTACATCGCGGCGTTCGGCTTCAAGGGGCCGGACCAGCAGAAGCCGACCAAGGTGCTCTCCGGTGGCGAGCGCAACCGGCTCAACCTGGCGCTGACCCTCAAGATCGGCGGCAACGTCATCCTGCTCGACGAGCCGACCAACGACCTCGACGTCGAGACGCTGTCCAGCCTGGAGAACGCGCTGCTGGAGTTCCCCGGCTGCGCCGTGGTCATCTCCCACGACCGGATGTTCCTCGACCGGGTCGCCACCCACATCCTGGCCTGGGAGGGCGACGACGAGAACCCGGCGAAGTGGTTCTGGTTCGAGGGCAACTTCGACGCGTACGAGAAGAACAAGATCGACCGGCTCGGGGCGGAGGCGGCCCGGCCGCACCGGGTGACCTACCGCAAGCTGACCCGCGACTGAGCATGGCGGACCGTTTCGTCTACCACTGCACCCTGCGCTGGTCCGACCTGGACGCGTACGGCCACGTCAACAACTCGCGCTTCCTCACCCTGTACGAGGAGGCGCGGGTGGCGTTGATGTTCGCCGGTGGCAAGGCGTGGGGGGTCGGCTCGTTCGCCGACGGGGTCGTCATCCGCCGGCACGAGGTCGACTACCTGCGCCCGGTCGACTACGCGCTCGGCCGGGCCACCGCCCAGGCCGCGCCGACGGTCCGGATCGAACTGTGGGTGGAACGCATCCGGGCCGCCTCGTTCACCGTCGCCTACGAGCTGTACGACGGTGACGTGCTGGCCAGCACCGCCCGCTCGGTGCTGGTCCCGTTCGATCTGGTGGAGAAGCGACCCCGGCGGATCAGCGACGACGAACGGGCCTTCCTGGAGTCGTGGGCCCCGACCGGCGGAGCGGCGTGAACGGCGGCGCCACCGTCCGGCCGGAGCACGGGTTGGTGGGGGCGGACGACGCGGGGGCCTTCCTGGCCCGGCTGGTCCGCCTCGACCCGGCCACGGTGGTCCGGCTACGCCCGCTGCCCGGCGTCGGCCGTACCGCGCTCTGGGCCCGGCTGCCGTGGGACGTGCTGGTGGTCCGGACGGTGGCCGGGGCCGCCCCGGCCGACGTCACCGTGGAAGCGGCCGAGCTGCTGGCCCGGCTGGCCGACGCCGACACCGCGCTGCCGCCCGGCCGCGACGAGCGGTGGCGGTGGCCGCTGCCCCCGGTGGTGAGCCGCCCGGTCGAGGTGCTGCCCGCCGCCGAGCTGCGGCGCATCGCCGAGGCCGCGGCGGGCACCCTGCGCACCGCCGCCACCGAGGGGGTACGCGGGCGCGCGGTGGGCCAGCGGGTACTGCGGGACGCGCTGCTCGACCACGTGGCGGTGACCGTCACTCCCGACGCCGATCCGGCCGACCCGGTGGAGATCACCCAACGGCTGGTGCAGGGGCTGGTCCGGATGGGGTTCCTCGGCCCGGCCGAGGTCACCGCGGCGGGGGAGGTCCAGGTCCGGGTGGCCGGCCGGTGGGTCGGTCTGGTGGGACCATACGGAGCCGCCTGGTCGCGGAAAGTTTCCGATCTCGCAATTCGTCCGGCGCGGGATCAGCCGAAAGTATGACCCCGGCTCATTCTTCCGGGCTGGGGCTGCCGTTGGGGGGGTGCCTCAACCCGGCTGTCCGGGTACCGTCCATCCTCGGATCCAACGCACCGTAGGCGATTGGATCCGCTGGGGAGTGAGGTGCGCGAGCGATGCCGTGGTGGTCATGGCGCCCTGGTCCCGCCGCTGGCGGCGAACCGGAAACTCGAAGCGGAGTCTCGGTGGACAGCATCCGGGTGGGGCCACCGCCGCCCCGGCAGCCGGCGGAGGACTGCCCCGGCACCGAGCGGCCCGTCGTGACCGACCGGCCGGCCTCCGTGGCCCCGGTCACCCTGGCCCGGGTGTGCGACGCGCTCGACCTGCTCGACGTGCGATACCTGGCCGACGGTGACGGCAACCTGCTGGCCATGTGGGAACGGCACGCGGTGCTGGTGACCCTCGAAGGCCCCGAGGACGAGATCCTGGTGATGCGGGCCCGCCCGCACGCCACCGTCCCGCCGGACTGGGCCGACCGGGCCTACCGGGTGGTCAACGAGTGGAACCACACCCGCCGGTTCTGCAAGGCGTACATCGGCGACCCGACCGAGCGCGGCCAGTTGCCCATCTACGCCGAGTTGCAGGTGCCGCTCGGCGCCGGGGCGCACGACGCGCTGCTGGTGGAGATGCTCGACTGCGGCGCGGCCGTGGCGACCACCTTCGTCGACTGGCTGCACGACGAGGGTGCCCTGCTCTGAGCCGCCCGACGCGCCGCCCGCGCCGTGGCGGCGGTGGGGTCAGCCGGCGGCCGGGTCCTCCATCACGTTGACCATGAAGTAGGCCGACCGCTCCAGGTAGTCCCAGAGGGTCGCCGCGAGGTCCGGCGGCAGGTCCAGGTCGTCCACCGCCCGGCGCATGTGGTGCAGCCAGGCGTCCCGCTCGGCCGCGCCGATCCGGAACGGCGCGTGCCGCATCCGCAGCCGGGGATGCCCCCGCTGGGCCGAATAGGTGTTCGGGCCGCCCCAGTACTGCATCAGGAACAGCGTCATCCGCTCGGTGGCCGGCCCGAGGTCGTCCTCCGGGTACATCGGGCGCAGCAGCGGATCGTCGGCGATGCCGGCGTAGAACCGGTCGACCAGCCGCCGGAAGGTGGGCTCACCACCGACCGCGTCGAAGAAGGTCGTCGACGGAACGGGCCGGAGGTCGCCTACGGAATCCACCGTTCCATCCTGCCAGGTACGGCGACGCCACGGTCGCCGCCCACCGGCCGATCACATCACAGCGTGCCGCCGAGAGGTCCGCTGTCCGGGCCGGGGCGACGCCGAACCGGGCCGGTCGCCCGCCGGGGGCCCGGTGCCGGCGTTGGCCAGGTCGGCGGCCTTCACGGCGGCGTCGACGGTGGCCCGGTCCGGCCAGCGCAGCGCGGTGACCAGCATCAGCAGCACCCCGGCGGCGCTCCACACCCCGACCACCACCGGCACCGAGAAGCGGTCGGCGAGCATGCCGGTGACCAGCACCGCACCACCCTGGATCACCTGGATGCCGGTGGCCATCACGCCGAAGGCACGGGCCCGGTAGCCGTTGGGCAGGGCCCGGACGAACAGACCGTTCGCCGTCGGGATCAGACCGGCGACCGCGAAGCCGCAGGCCGCCGCGAGCAGGGCGACCACCACGGGGGGCGGGTTCAGCAGCGCGGGCACCAGGGCCAGCGGGGCGAGCACCGCCAGCGGTCGCATCAGGGTGAGCCGGCCGGCGGGCGACACCAGCCGGCCGACCAGCAGGCCGCCGACGATGTACCCGACCGGGTTGGCCGCCATGATGACGGCCTGGGCGGCACCCGAGTCCAGACCGTTGCCGGAGCGTTCACCGGCCCACGCGGCGGCCAGTCCCTCCGGGACGATCGAGAAGAGCATGGCGCTGAACACCAGCAGGCTGATCGCCCGCAGCACGGGGGTGCCGAAGACGATCCGGAACCCCTCCCCGGTCTCCCGCAGCAGGTGGGTCCGGTGCGCCGCGCTCAGCGTCGGCTCCCGGTCGTGCACGCCGAGCTGGACGAACAGGGCGGACAGCCCGAAGGTGGCCGCGTTGAGCAGCAGCGCCGCCGTCGGGCTGACCGCGGCGACCGCCGCCCCGGCCAGGTAGCCGACCACCTGCGCGGCCTGGCTGGCGCTGGCGTTGAGCGACAGCCCGAGCACCAGCCGGTCGCCGGTGAGGATCGCCGGCAGCAACGCCGAGCGGGCCGCCTGGCTCGGCGGGTTGGCCAGGGTGGCGGCGAAGAGCAACGCGAGGATCGCCCAGACCGGCAGGCCGGGCAGCACGATCAGGACGGTCAGCAGCATCCGGATGACGTCGCAGGTCACCATCACCCGCCGGTGCCGGTACCGCTCGGCGAGCGCGGCGAGCAGCGGACCGCCGACCAGCCACGGCAGGTAGCTGACCGCGAACGCGGCGGCAGACAGGGCGACGGAGCGGCTCTCCTGGTAGACCAGCACGGTGACGGCGGCCTTGGCGACGTAGTCGCCCACCCAGGACAGGACACTGGCGGCGAAGACCGCCCGGAACTCCCCCTGCCCGAACACCTCGCGGAAGGTGGCCGGCCGGTCCGGGGCGGGTCGCTGGTCGGACACCGTCGCCTCCATCGTGCCCCGGCACCGGCCACTTGTGATGGCCCGGCGGGGCCCCGTCGTCAGATTCGCGGATCAGCGATGACGTGATCACGCTCCCGGGAACGCGTGCACCGGATTCTGCCCGATCGTCTGACAACTGACTAGGGCGAACGGATTGATCGTCGCATCCCCGACTGAACGAACGGACGATACCGGAGGGGCCGCCCGGCGCGCGAGCCCCGACCATCGGGCCGCATCGGACAGGTGGTGAGCTGCGGTTTCAGTTACCCCCGCCCCGCCCGGCGCCGGTGCCGCCGGTGCCCGCCGGGGTCCCCGGGGCCGTCGGACAGTTCGTGTCCGTCGGATCGTTCGTACCCGTCGGGGTGGCCGGACCCGTCGTAGCCGCCGGGCCGGCGGCGGCGGTGCCGGCGGTCGACGGGGCGGTCGGGCCCGACAGGCCGGAGGTGGCGGCGGTGCCGGTGGCCGACGGGGCGGCGGTGCCGGTGGCAGTCGGGGCGGCGGTGCCGGTGGCCATGCCTACCGGCGGCAGCCCCGGATAGAGCCGGGCCGCCGCGATCCGCGCGGTGATGCCGGAGTTCTCCAACGCCTCGGCGAGCCGGCGACGCAGCTCCCGGCCGACCGCGAACTGGCCGTCCGCCGTGGTCTTGACCACCGTCCGGATCACCGCGCCGTCGACGGTCATCTGCTCCACCCCGAGCACCTCGGGCGGCTCGACGATGTCGGCGGACAGCTCCGGGTCCACCGCCACCGAGGCGGCTGCCGTCCGCAGCACCGCGTTGGCCTCCTCGGTGCCGGCGAACCCGATCGGCAGGTCGACGACGACCAACGCCCAACCCTGGCTCTTGTTGCCCACCCGGATGATCTCGCCGTTGCGGATGTACCAGAGCACCCCGCGACCGTCGCGGACCGTGGTGACCCGCAGCCCCACCGACTCGACCACCCCGGTCGCCTCGCCCAGGTCGACCGTGTCGCCGACGCCGTACTGGTCCTCGATCAGCATGAACAGCCCGGCGATCAGGTCCTTCACCAGACTCTGCGCGCCGAAACCGAGCGCCACCCCGGCGATGCCGGCGCTGGCCAGCAGCGGGGCCAGGTCAAAGCTGAACTCGCGCAGGATCATCAGCAGCGCGATGCCGAAGACGAACGCGGTGACCATGCTGCGCAGCACCGAGCCGATCGCCTCGGCGCGCTGGCGACGCCGCTCGGGGACGAACTCGGTCGGGTCGAGGGTGGCGGTGGGCACCCGCTCGCGCAGCGGACGCAGCAGGGTGGGCACCGCCCCGTCGGTGGTGGTCCGGACCAGCCGGTTGATCGTCCGGTGCAGCGCCCAGCGGGCCACGAACGCCAGCAGCAGGATCAGCACGACCCGCAGCGGCTTGAGCAGGATCCAGTAGCTGCCCTCGGCGAACCAGGCCGACCCGGTCACCCGGTAGAGGTACTCGCAGGAGGTGCTGCCCAGACAGTCGGCACCCGAGCCGCCCCCGGCATCCGGGCTGCCACTCGGGGCCGGGCTCGGTGCGGCGGACAGGACGACGGTCGACAGGCTGAGGACGCTCACCCTGTCTTAGTACCGCAGCGGACGAGAGGGCCGACGGCCGGCCCACCGGGGAGTCCCGGGCCCGTGATCGTACGGCACCGAACCGGACATCTTCCTACATCGTGCGGAGGGTTCCGCGGGTACCCCGGATTAGTGCGTGCATTACGGGGTCCGATCAGGGACGATTGGCGTCAACGGACGACGGTGATCCCGCCGGAGTCGGTCGTGGCCCTCGGCTGCCCGGGGATCGGCCGGCGCTGCCAGCGGTGGGAGCGGCTGGACCGGGAGGGTGAGCACGATGCCTGACATACGACCCACGGTGGGCTCCGGCGCGCTGGTCCTCAACGCCACCTACGAGCCGCTGTGTGTCGTGTCCGTGCGTCGCGCCGCGATCCTGGTGCTCTCCGCCAAGGCCGTCTGCGTCGCCGACGGCGACGGCATCCTGCACAGCGCCCACGACGCGCTTCCCGTCCCCTCGGTGGTGCGGCTGACCCGGTTCGTCCGGGTGCCCTACCGCACCCACGTCGGGCTCTCCCGCCGGGCGATCTTCGCCCGTGACGGCAACCGCTGCGCCTACTGCCGGGGCCCGGCCGAGACCATCGACCACGTCTTCCCGCGCAGCCGTGGGGGCCGGCACGCCTGGGAGAACGTGGTCGCCGCGTGCGCCCGGTGCAACCACACCAAGGGCGACAAGACGCCGGCCGAGCTGGGCTGGCGGCTGCACTGCCTGCCGGCGGCCCCGAAGGGCACCGCCTGGCGGGTGCTCGGCCACCGCGCGCCCGACCCACGCTGGGCGGACTGGCTCGACCTGCGGGAGCCGCTGCGCGAGGCCGAGGCCGCCTGACCGGGGGCCGAGCCGCCTGAGCGGGGGCCGGCCGAGCCGCCGCCGCGCGAAGTCGAGACCGCCTGACCGCCGCGTCGCCGGCGGGTGCGCCCGGGGCCGCAACGACCGCACGGGTCGGCTCCGGACAGGGGTCAGCGGGCCCGGACCAGGGTGGCGTACACCACGACGTTGTCGGCGTAGCCGGTCCCGCCGCCGACCCAGCGTCCACCGCAGGTGATCAGCCGCAGGTTGGGGCGGCTGAAGTCGCCGAAGATCTCGTCGACCGGCAACCGTTCCTTGCCGTACCGCTGCACCTGGTCGACCTCGAAGACGGCCACCCGGTGATCGGCGCGGGTCACCTCGATCTCGTCGCCGTCGCGCAGTTCCCGCAGCCCGTGGAAGACCGCCGGGCCGGTGGTGGTGTCCACGTGCCCGACGATCACCGCCGGGCCGTACTGGCCGGGCGTGGGGCCCTGGTCGTACCAGCCGGCCTCCTGGGCGCGGGCGGCGGCCGGGACGTCGATGCTGCCGTCCGGGGCGATGCCGACCTGGTGCACCGGGGCCCGCACGTCGATCCGGGAGATGGCGATCTGGGTCGGCGGGCTGCCCGACAGCACCGGGAACCGCTTCGGCGGCGGGCGCAGGCCGGCGACGAACCGGTCCGGCAGGACGCTGAGCCCGGTGACCCGCTCCACCCCGAGCATCGCCACGATCAGCAGCATCACCGCGGCGATCGCCAGCACCGGCAGGCCCGGCCCGGACCCGGCGAACCGGCCGCCGAACGCCGGCACCCGGGGCACCGGGCGTACCGGACGGGCCTGGGTGACCGGGTCGGCGGTGGTCACGCTGGCGGAGAAGGCCTGGCCGGCGACCCGGCGGAAACGCCAGGCGGCGCGGCGGGTGCGGGCGGCGATCCGGTGGGCGGCGCGCCGGCTGCCGGCGGCGACCCGGACCGTACGCCGGGCCGCCGCCCGCAACCGGTGGCCGGCCGGCCGCGAACGGGTGCGGGCCATGACGGCAGGCGGTCAGGCACCGGGCCGGGTCCGTCGGCGGTTGCCGCCGAAGACGCCGAGCCCGGCCGCCACGGCCGCCACGGCCAGGCCGCCGACCAGCAGCAGCGAACCGCTGCCCCGGTCACCCGCCGTCCCGCCGCCGCCGGTCGCCGGGCCCTTGCTCGGCTGGGCCATGTTCAGCACGGTCAGCATGGTCGAGGCGGTGTTGCCGTTGGCGCACCGCAGGTCGACCGGGTAGTCCCCGGGCTGCTTGTTGCCCGGGACGGTGACCGCACCGGTGAGGAAGCCGTTGTCGGGCCGCAGCACGACCCGCCCGAAGGCGTCCGAGTGCACGGTGGCCTGCTGGTTGTTGGCGTTGTCGCAACTCGCCCGGACGTTGACTCGGGTGCCGGCCTGCGCGGTGTTCGGCGTGACCTCGACGAAGGTGTTCTCCCCGGCGCGCGCCGGGGTGGCCGCGGCCAGGACGAACACCCCGACCAGGGTGAACATCGCCAGGACGGCGTGGACGGCACGACGGTGCAGAGTGAGCCCCCGCATGGTTCCCCCCTCCCGGCGACGGTTCGCCGGAATCCTGCGACGGGTGTGCGGGGCTGCATTCCCGCTGGCCCGGGGGCAAACCCGGACTCGGGCCCGCCCGGGGTCAGGCGGGCGGCAGCGGGGTGACCGGATGCCACTGCAACGGGCTGGAGAGCACCATCGTGCTGGACGGCTGCCCGTACGGGGCGAGTCGGTCGATCACCGCCTCGAACTGCCCGATCGAGCCGGCGGCGACCTTGAGCATGCTGCACGCGTCCCCGGTGATCCGGTGGATCTCCTGGATCTCCGGCCAGTCGACGACGTTCGGGTCGTGCAGGATGCACCGTGGGCCGTAACAGGACATCCGGATCAGCGCCACCACTCCACGGCCGGCGCGGGCCAGGTCGACGTGCGCGTGGTAGCCGGTGATCACCCCGGACTCCTCCAGCCGGCGGACCCGTTCGGCGACCGCCGGCGGGGACAGGTGCACCCGCCGGGACAGCTCGCTGTACGACAGCCGCGCGTCGGCCTGCAACTCGCGCAGCAGGGCCCAGTCCATCTCGTCCACGTACCGACCTTATCTTCGGCAGGCCGATCGGCCGAAGTGCCTTTCGTTCGTGAAGTGAGAGCCGCTCAGCTCCATCGAAGCGGCATTCCACCACGGGTACGTGACGGGAGATCATGTTCGGACAGCCGAACCGGAGGAGGCGAGACGGTGGAACAGACGGACCTGCGGACGCACTCCCCGAACCCGGTGGTGCGCCCGTCCACCCCGCAGCAGCGGCGGGCCCGCGCCGCCCGCAACGGCGGTGAGCCCACCCTGGAGTTCGCCGACCGGACGCCCTACGACGCGTACGTGCACGCCAGCACCCTGCACACCCTCCAGCAGCCGCTGAGCAGCGACCCGGGCGAGATGTCCTTCCTGATGGTCAGCCAGATCATGGAGCTGTACTTCGGGCTGACCTGCCACGAGCTGCGCCAGGCCCAGCGTGACCTGCGGGCCGACCGGGTGTGGGCGGCGCTCGCCCCGCTGCGCCGGGCCGCCCTGCACCTGGAGGGGCTCAACGCCGCCTGGCGCGGGCTGCGCTGGATGACCCCCGCCGACTTCAACCGGTTCCGCAACCTGCTCGGCGAGGGCTCCGGCTTCCAGTCCGCGATGTACCGCCAGCTGGAGTTCCTGCTCGGGCTGCGCGACCCGGCGCTGATCCGCCCCTTCCGCCGCCAACCCGAGGTGTACGACGACCTGCGCGCCGCGCTGGCCACGCCGAGCCTCTGGGACGACGTGGTCGCCCTGCTCGGCCGGCACGGGCACGAACTGCCCGCCGAGCTGCGGGACCGGGACGTCGCCGACGAGCACCTGCCGCACCCCCGGGTCGAGGCGGCCTGGGTGGCGGTCTACGACGACGACGGGCCGGACAACCACCTGCGGCAGCTCGGCGACGCGCTGGCCGACGTGGCCGAACAGTTCGGCGACTGGCGCTGGAACCACGTCAAGGCCGTGCAGCGCACCATGGGCGCCAAGGTGGGCAGCGGCGGGTCGGCCGGGCTGGCCTGGTTGCAGCGCAGCATGTCCCGGGTGGTCTTCCCCGAACTGTGGTCGGCCCGCACCGCGATGTGACCCCGGCGGCCCGCGCCCGCGGTGCGTGACGCCCCGGCACGCTGCCCACGGACCGGCCCCGCCGCCGGGCGGGGCGACGGGACCGGCCGGTACGCGGTCAGGAGTGCGGGCAGGTGTCCCGGTACTCCTGGATCGCGCTGCCCCGGGGTGCCGGGCAGAGGAACTGCTCGTAGCGGGTGTCGTCGTCGACGAACCGCTTCAGCCAGGAGATGCTGTACTTCGCCACGGTGACGTTCGGCGAGGTCGGCGCGGAGTGACCGGCCGCGTTCAACTCCAGGTACGCCTTGTCCAGGCTCGCCGGCAGGCTGGTGTAGAACGGCTCCGAGTGCGAGGCCACCGGGGCGGTCGAGTCGTTCTCCGCACCGATCACCAGCGTCGGCACCCGTACCGACGACCAGTTCTTGACCGTGTGCCAGCCGGTCAGCGGGATGGCGGCCTGCAACGCGGGCCGGGTGTTCGCCGCCGACAGGCTGCCACCGCCGCCCATCGAGTGCCCCATCACCGCGAGCCGGGTGCGGTCGATCCGGGTCCGCACCGCGCTGCTGCCGGTCAGGTAGTCCAACGCGGCGAGCAGTTGGGTGCCCCGGGAAGCCGGCTGGTCGTACACGGAGAGGGTGTCGATGGTGATGACCACGAAGCCCTGCGAGGCCAGTCGGGGACCGAGCCAGGCGACGCTGGACTGGCTGGCGGTGTAGCCGGGGGAGATCGCCACCGCGCCGAAGGTGCCCTCGGCGGTGCTGGTCGGGTAGTAGATCGTGCCACCCCGGAACCCGCTCACGGCGGACGCCGCGACGGTGCTCTGGGCGATGGCGAACGGGCCCCGGGTGGCCTCGATGCTGGCCGTCGTCGGGGCGGGGCCCCGCTCGTACGGGTTGGCGGCGACCGCCGCGACCGTCCGGTCGTTGACGGGCGCGGCGCTCGCCGCGGGTGCGGCGAGCGCGCTGCCGCCGACCAGGGCGAGCGCGAGCAGCGGCCGGGTGACCAGTCGGGGCCAGGGCCGGCGGGACCGGGCGGGGTGGGAGTGGAGGGCGGGCACGGGTTGCACGGGGGCTCCCTGCGGGTGGGCGGACCGGAATCGATCGAGAACGTCCGATCGGTACGGGCCATCCTCCGGGTCCCGGCACCGAGACCGGCAATCCCGGCCGGGTCATGTCAGCGGAATATGGGGCGGACGCCACACCCGGGCCGGTCGTGTCGTCCCGGCGCGATCGGGTACCGAACCGGCAGGATGGGACCGGGTGACCCGACTCGTCGCCGCCGTGGGGCCGCTGGAACACTGGAGTGACAGGTGGGATCGGCACCCCGCAGGCTCGCGGGGCGTCGGCTCCGCTAACGTGAATGGCAGCGGAGTCGGGAGCCGGTGTCACGATCGTCCACCCGACCCGGAAGCTCTGGTCTCTCTTACCGCCTGGGGGCGTTGGGATTGTCTGTCACTGACACGTTGCTGATCTTCGTCGGCATCCCGGCGGCGGTGGTGCTGGTGATCGTCGGGCTGGTCTTCGCCGCCAACCACGGCAGCGGCGGCGGCGCCAAGCGCTACCGGCCGGGCCGACGCTTCGACTTCACGCCGGTCTGGTTCCTGGGCCGCCCGGAGCAGTTGGCCGACTCGGCCGGCACCGCCCTGGCCGCCGGTGCCCAGGCGCCGGCGCTGACCAGCCACAAGCAGCAGCAGGCCGGCATCGAGGCGCCGGCCGGTGGAACCGGAGGCGCAAGTGACCGTTGGTGAGCAGGTCGACCAGGCCGGCACGGGCACCCCGCCCGAGGTGCTGGACGGGCCGTTCTCGACCCGGCAACTGCTGCGCATCGACGAGGCGCTGCGCCTGGCCGACCAGGGCAGCGGCCTGGTCTTCTCGGTCTACGTCGGCGGCCTCGACGAGCCGGTCCGGGAGCACGCCGAGCGGCTGCACCGCCAGCTCGCCGAGCCGGACAAGTCGGTGCTGATCGCCGTGTCGCCCAACCAGCGCCAGTTGGAGGTCGTCACCGGCCGGTACGCCCGCAAGCGCATCCCCGACACGTACGTCAAGCTGGCCGCGCTGTCCATGGTGGCGTCCTTCGGCGGCGGTGACCTGGCCGGCGGCATCATCCAGGGCCTCGACCAGCTCGCCAGCCACGCCGGTCGGGCCTGAGCCCCACCCGCACGTCCCGAACCGCCCGGAGCCCGGCCCGCACCACGCGGACCGGGCTCCGTCGCGTCCGTCACACCCGTCGGTGCCGAACCGGCCGGCTGCCGGTCAGCGGGGCCAGGTGCGGGGATCGAGTCGCATCGGCCACGGCTCGTCGACCGGCACCGGCTCGTCCGGACCGACGGTGCCGACGAGGTTGTAGTGCACCCCCTTGACCAGGCTGTACCGGTAGACGACGGGACCGAAGTCGCTCCGCTCCACCCGCCAGTAGGCGGGGATGCCGGACTCCGCGTAGAGCGCCGGTTTGGTCAGGCGGTCGTGACGGCGGCTGTTGGGCGATTCCACCTCGACGACCAGAGCGACGTCCGACGGGTCGGCCCACATCCGGTCCCGGGGGCACCCGGCCGCAGCACGGTGACGTCCGGGATGAGGTTGCCGGCCGGCACCCGGACCCCGATCTCGCGGATCACCCGCCAGTCGGCCGGCGCGTTCTGCCGCAGCGCCATCCGGATGTCGTCCGCAAGCTCGTGATGGTACGGGCCGGCCGAAGGGGTCACGTGCAGACTCCCGTCGATGATCTCGTAGCGGTTCCCGTCCTCGGGCAGGTCGCGTAGGTCCTGTTCGCGCCAGTCCCGCTCGGGCGGCCGCCACTCGTACCTCGGCTGTGCCATCGCTCACCTCCTCGCCCCACGATAACGGCCCGGGGCCGGCGTGGGCTCGCACCCGCGCCGGCCCCGGGCCGTGCCACCTCGACGTCAGCTGCTGTGGGCGTCCCGCGCGCGGGCCTTCAGCGCCCGGACCACCCCGTCGCGCCCCTCGGCCACCAGCCGGCGCAGCGGCGCCGGGTGGCCGTCGCCGGCCAACCACGCGTCGGTCGCCGCCACCGTCTCCTCCTCGACCAGGTACGCCGGGTACGCCAACTGCACGAACTCCTGCGCCGGCTCGCTGTCACGCTGCGCCCACACCTGCGCCACCGTGGCGAAGTACCGCTCCCGGTACGGCGCGGTCAACGCGACCTGCGTCGGGTGGGTGAGGCCCTGCAACAACGCCCGGTTACGCCAGTTCGGCAGCGCGTCCGGGCCGGTCAGCAGGGACCACACCGTCGCCTTGTTCTCCGCCGTCGGCACCAGCGCGTGCGCGTAGGCGGCCTCCCGCTCCCCGGAGGCCGTCCGGTCGCCGGCCAGTTCCGCCTCGATCTCGGCGGTGCCGGCCGCCCCCTTGGCCACCAGCGACTGCAGCACCGTCCACCGCAGCTCGGTGTCGATGGTCAGGCCCGCCGGCACGTCGGTGCCGGCCAGCCACCCGCGCAGCGTCGCCAGGTCCTCGTCGGCGCGGGCCGCCGAGGCGTACGCGCGGGCCCAGGCGAGCTGGAAGCCGCTGCCCGGCTCGGCCGCCGCCAGCGTGTCCCGGGCGGTGCGGGACAGTCCGGCCCAGCCGGTCGGCGCCCAGGCCGGGTCGGCGTAGAAGATCAGCGCGGTGCTGGCCTGCCGCAGGGTGGCGGTGACCAGGTTGATGTCGGTCTCGGCGGGCAGCCCGGCCAGCACCAGCGCGACGTAGTCGCGGGTGGACAGTTCGGCGTCGCGGACCATGTCCCAGGCGGCCGTCCAGCACAACGCGCGGGCCAGCGACGAGTCGAAGCCGGCGATGTGCTGCACCACGGTCGCCATGGACCGCTCGTCGAGCCGCAGCTTGGTGTAGGTCAGGTCGTCGTCGTTGAGCAGCAGCACGTCGGCGGCCGGCCGTCCGTGCAGCACCGACAGCTCGGTCACCTCGCCGGTGACGTCCACCTCGACGCGTTCGCGGCGGACCAGCCGGCCGTCGGTCAGGTCGTACAGGCCGACGCCGATGCGGTGGGTACGCAGCGTCGGGTGACCGGCCGGGGCCTCCTGCCGGACCAGCACCCGCTCGTAACCGCCGTCGGCGCCGATGGTCACCTCGGGGCGCAGGGTGTTGACCTGGGCGGTCTCCAGCCACTGGGCGGCGAACTTGCGCAGCTCCCGGCCGGAGGCCGTCTCCAGCTCCGACAGCAGGTCGTCGAAGGTGGCGTTGCCCCACGCGTGCTTGGCGAAGTACGCCCGCAGCCCGGCCAGGAACGGCTCCTCACCGACGTACGCCACGAGCTGCTTGAGCACGCTGGCGCCCTTGGCGTACGTGATGCCGTCGAAGTTGACCTCGACCGCCTCCAGGTCCGGCATCTCGCAGTAGACCGGGTGGGTGGAGGAGAGCTGGTCCTGCCGGTAGCCCCAGTTCTTGCGGATCGACAGGAAGGTCGTCCACGCCTCGGAGAACCGGGTGGCGTGGGTGTTGCACCAGTGGCTCGCCCACTCGGCGAACGACTCGTTGAGCCACAGGTCGTTCCACCAGCGCATGGTGACCAGGTCGCCGAACCACATGTGGGCCAGCTCGTGCAGGATCGTGTTGGCCCGCTGCTCGTACTCGAAGTCGGTGACCTGCGAGCGGAACAGGTAGTGCGACTCGGCGTGGGTGACGCAGCCGAAGTTCTCCATCGCGCCGGCGTTGAAGTCGGGCACCCAGAGCTGGTCGTACTTCGGCAGCGGGTACCGCACCCCGAACTGCTCGTGGAAGAAGTCGAAGCCCTGCTTGGTGATCAGGAACAGGTCGTCGGCGTCCAGGTGGGGGGCCATCGAGGCCCGGCAGAAGACGCCCAGGTCGATGCCGTCGTGACTGTCCCGCACCTCGTGGTACGGCCCGGCGCACAGGGCGGTGATGTAGGTGCTCATCCGCGCCGAGGTGGCGAAGTGGACGGTCTTGAGCCCCTCGCCGGCCGGTTCCTCCCGCTCGACGGGCATGTTGGACACCACCCGCCAGTGCGCCGGGACGGTGGCGTGCCAGGTGTAGACGCTCTTCAGGTCGGGCTGGTCGAAGCAGGCGAACACCTTCTGCGCGTCGGCCGTCTCGAACTGGCTGTAGAGGTACGTCTCGCCGTCGACCGGGTCGACGGTGCGGTGCAGGCCCTGACCGCTGTTGGAGTAGCCGAAGTCGGCGTCCACCACGAGCACGTTCTCGGCGGCCAGCCCGGTCAGCGCCAGGCCCTTCTCGGCCGACCAGCCGGCGAGGTCCACCGGCTCGCCGTTGAGCGTGGCCGCGCGCACCGACTCGGCGGCCGTCTCGATGAAGGTGCCGGCACCGGGTTCGGCACAGCGGAACCTGACCTCGGTCACCGACCGGAACGTGCGGCCCTCGGCCTGCACCGCCGTTGACAGGTCGAGGTTGATGTCGTACCCGGTGACCTCCAGCAGGCGGGCCCGCTCGGTGGCCTCGACCTGGGTCAGGTTGCGCACTCCTGGCACTTTCGTCTCCATCCCACTCTCGCCGCCTTCCGGCTGCGCCAGCCCCTGCCGGCCGCTCGTGGCGGCGACCCGAGCCGAGTCTTCCATGCACCGACCCCGCGGTGGTCGACGTCACGCTCTCATTCCGCTACCGATCGATGCCGTGGGGGGTGAGGATCGAGGGAAACCGCGCCGGGTCCGCCGGCGTGTCTGACGTCACGAAGGGACTCCACCGTGACCGAACGTGTCGCCGTCGACATGTGGTTCGACCCGCTGTGCCCGTGGGCCTGGATCACCTCCCGTTGGCTCCTGGAGGTCGAGCAGGTCCGGGATGTGGACATCAGTTACCACGTGATGAGCCTCTCCGTCCTCAACGAGGGCCGGGAGCTGCCCGAGCAGTACCAGGAGATGATGAAGCTGGGCTGGGGGCCGGTACGGGTCTGCATCGCCGTGGAGCAGGCGCACGGCGGCGCGACGCTGGCGAAGCTCTACACCGCCATGGGCACCCGCATCCACCTCGGCAAGGAGCCGCTGGGCCGGGAGATGATCACCGCGGCGCTGGCCGATGTCGGGCTGGACCCGTCGTTCGCCGACGCCGCCGACTCCACCGAGTACGACGAGGCGCTGCGGGCCAGCCACGAGGCCGGGATGCGCCCGGTCGGCACCGACGTCGGCACCCCCGTGGTGCACGCCCCCGGCCCGGACGGCGAGAAGATCGCCTTCTTCGGCCCGGTCATCACCCCGTCGCCCAAGGGTGAGGCCGCCGGCCGGCTCTGGGACGGCGTCCTGCTGGTCGCCGGCACCCCCGGCTTCTACGAGCTGAAGCGCTCCCGCGAGCTGGGCCCGATCTTCGACTGACCGCCACCCCGGCGGGGCCCGGCCGGTCGGGCCCCGCCGGGGACGGTTCATCTGGTGGACCCGGCGCGGGGTCGGCGTCGCGCGGGCCGTCGTCGCCGGTAGCGTCAAGCCCCATGACGGTCGTGCATCCGATCGCCCGGGCCTGGATCACCACTGGCGGCACCGGCGCGCAGAACTACGACGAGTTCGCCGACGACGCGGAGATCACCGCGATCATCGAGGCGAACCCGCACAGTGCCCTCGGCATCGAGATGCCCCACCGGGCGCCGGAGAGCCTGGGGAAGTCCTTTTCCGACGCGCTCGGCGACGCGGTGGCCCGGCTCACCGAGGCCAAGGCCGACGGCAGCTACACCCCCGCCGAGCAGGTGGTGGTCCTCTACCGGATCAGCGCGCCGGGGGAGGAGCCGGCGTACGGGCTGTTCGCCATGGTCGACACCGACCAGATCTCCACCAGCGCCGACGAGCCCGGCCTGGTCATCCGCAACGAGGACGTCTTCATCGCCAAGGTGCGGGAGCGGGTCGCCCTGGCCGAGGCGCTGGGTCACCTGCTCTCCCCCGTACTCCTGTTGCAGACCGGGCGCGGTGACGAGCTGCACGCCGCGCTCGCGACGGCGACCGACACGGCGGGCGCGCCGGCGGCCACCGACACCGACCAGGCCGGCCGCACGCACGCCATCTGGCTGCTCGGCCCCGGCCCCGAGCAGGACGCGCTGACCGCGCTGGCCGGCGGCGGCGAACTGGTGGTGGCCGACGGCAACCACCGCAGCCTGGCCGCGCAGACCGGCGGCTTCCCGCGCTTCCTCGCGGTGGTCACCACCCCCGCGTCGGTCGCCATCCAGCCCTACAACCGGCTGGTCAGCGAGCTGCCCTGCACCCCCGACGAGCTGCTCGACCGGCTGCGCGCCGCCGGCGCGCGGATCAGCCCGGTCGACGGCCCGGTCGAGGTCCCGGCGGCCGGCGGCACCGTGCACCTGCGGCTCGCCGGCCAGGGGTACGCGGTGACCCTGCCGCACGACGCGGCCGCCGCCCGGCTGGAGAACCTCGACCACGCCCTGGTGGAGCGGCTGCTGCTGCGCGACGCGCTCGGCCTCGACCCGGGCGACAAGCGGATCACCTACGTCGGCGGCGACTACCCGGCGAGCTGGCTCACCGGCGAGGTCGACGCCGGCCGGGCCGAACTCGCCGTCCTGATCGCCCCGGTGACCGTGGACGACTTCGTCGCGGTGAACCTGGCCCGGGAGAAGATGCCCCGCAAGAGCACCTGGTTCACCCCGAAGGCACGCGGCGGCCTGGTCGTCGCCGAGCTGCCCCGCTGAATCCTGTGACGAATCCGCCCCGGCACGCCGCCCCCACGGCGGGCCGGGGCGCGGCCCTGACAGACTGCCCGGTATGCGCGTCTACCTGGGATCCGATCACGCCGGTTTCGAGTTGAAGGTGCACCTGGCCAATCACCTGGCCAAGCAGGGCTACGAGCTGGTCGACGTCGGCCCGCACGCCTTCGACCCCGACGACGACTACCCGACCTTCTGCCTGCACACCGGTGACCGGGTGGTAGCCGACCCGGGCAGCCTGGGCGTGGTCATCGGCGGCTCCGGCAACGGCGAGCAGATCGCCGCCAACAAGGTCGCTGGCGTCCGGGCGGCGCTGGCCTGGAGCATCGAGACCGCCCAGCTCGGCCGGCAGCACAACGACGCCAACGTGGTGGCCGTCGGTGCCCGCCAGCACACCCTCGACGAGGCCGCCGCCATCGTCGAGGCGTTCCTCACCACCCCGTTCTCGGGCAACGAACGGCACGCCCGGCGGATCGCCCAGGTGGCCGAGTACGAGCGCACCCGCGAGCTGCCCGAGCTGCCCGCCCCCGCCGACCTGTCCTGACCGCCGCCCGCGCCGGGCTGCCGCCGGCGATCCGTCGACCGGGCCGGTCACCGGCCGGCCCGGTCACCGACCCGAACGGGGCAGGTCCTCCCGGGGGACCCAGTTCCGTCGGATGATCACCAGGCGTTCCTCGGCCTCGGCCAGATCCTGTTCGGTGGGGCGGGCCGCGTCCCGGGCGCGTAGCGCGGCCCGCACGCTGACCTGCGACGAGCCGGAACCGACCAGCCCGCGTAGCCCCCGCTCGCCGTCCTCGCCGCCCGGGGCCCGGCGGGCCCGTGGCGGTGGAGCCCCGTCGTGCACCTCGGCCGTCGCCGCCACCGGCGGCTCACCGCCGTCGGCCGTGGGCTCCGGCTGGTGCCGTAGCCGGCGTCGCCGTCGCTCCGCATCCACCATGTCCCGACCGTACCGTCCGGTGGCCCCCGTCGGGCCGGGCCGGGCGCGGCAGTTTGTCCGCTCGCTACCCTCGAAGACGGTGGACCGGTCGACGGCCGGCACCGGTCATGGGGAGGAACCAAGATGGCAGACCAGACACAGCCGTGGGCCGAGCGGACCGTCGAGGTGCCGCCCCAGCCCGGTGTCGGGGTGCCCCCGCAGCGGGAACCGTTCCGTCGGGGCGTCGCCTCGGTGGGGCAGCCCCGGGCTCCGCGTACCGAGCCGTTCCCGGTGGTCGAGCACGACCAGTCCGGCTGGTCCGAGCCCGCCGCGCCGCGCCGGCCGATGAGCTGGCACGTGGAGCAGTTGCGCCGGGGTGGCGAGTGGAGCGCGGCCGGCGCCCTCTTCGCCTTCGTCTGCTGGGGCATCTGGGCCATCTCCGGCCGGGGCGACCTGGGTGCTCCGCTGCTGACCTTCCTGCTCAGCCTGCTGGTGGCGGCCGGCCTGTTCGCGCTGTCCCGGCTACTCGGCCGGGTCATCCTGGAACGGCAGCTCGGCCGGGTACGCCGCAGTGCCCGGGGAGCGCACCTGGTGACCGGGATCTTCCTGGCCGGGGTGGGCATCGCCTACCTGCAGCAGACCCAGTGGGTGATGGACGCCTGGAACTTCGTCACCGGCAACTGAGCCACCCGGCGTCGGTACGGCGGGCGGGCCGGGTGGTGACCCGGCCCGCCCGCGTCCGGTCGCGGGGTTGTCCGCGACACCGGTCGACACTCCTCCAGGCCGGAGGCTGGCATACCCCGCCGCCCCGGCTTCATCCCCGCCCGGCCGGGTGATCCCGCGCGTCGCGCCGCGATCGTATGACCCCAACAGGATGTTGATGCACGTCGATTCGTCGCTCTAGGCTCCCGCCATCGAACCGGCGCCCCCACGAGGCGCGCCGCCGAGGGTTGGAGGCCCCGTGAACCGTTGGCGCAGTCTCACCGGCCGGATGGCTGCCACGATCGTGGCGATCACCGCCGGGTCGCTCGTCCTGACCGCCCCGGCCACCGCCGCGCCCACCCCCGACGCGGCCCCGTCCGTCGTCGGTGGCACCCGGGCCGCGCAGGGCGAGTTCCCGTTCATGGTCCGGCTCTCCATGGGCTGCGGCGGGGCGCTCTACAGCCCCCGGCTGGTGCTCACCGCCGCCCACTGCGTGAACCGCACCGGCACGAACACCAGCATCACCGCGACCCTCGGCGCGGTCGACCTCCAGTCGAGCAGCCGCATCCAGGTCAAGTCCAACTACGTCTACCGGGCCCCCGGCTACAACGGCAGCGGCAAGGACTGGGCGCTCATCCGGCTCGCCACCCCGGTCACCTCGCAGGCCACCCTGCCCATCGCCACCACCACCGCTTACGACAACGGCACCTTCACCGTCGCCGGCTGGGGTGCCGCCCGGGAGGGCGGCGCGCAGCAGCGGTACCTGCTCAAGGCCACCGTGCCGTTCGTCAGCGACGCCAGCTGCTCGTCCTCGTACCCCGGCGAGCTGATTGCCGCCGAGGAGATCTGCGCCGGCTACGCCAGCGGTGGCACCGACACCTGCCAGGGTGACTCCGGCGGCCCGATGTTCCGCCGTGACGCCGCCAACGCCTGGATTCAGGTCGGCATCGTCAGCTGGGGCGACGGCTGCGCCCGGCCCAACGCCCCCGGCGTCTACACCCAGGTCAGCACGTTCGCCGCGTCGATCGCCTCGGCCGCCGCGAGCCTCGGCGGCTGACCCACCGACCGCCCCCCGGGCCGCTGCGCCACCGACCGCCCCCGTGGCAGCCGGTGGCGCAGTGGTGTCCGGCTGCTCAGTGGTGTCCGGCCGTCCAGTGGTGTCCGGCGGCTCAGCCGCCCCGGCCGTTCAGCCGTCCCCGGCGAACCGGTACAGCACGAAGTCCCGCTCCGCCCCGCAGATGATCACCGACGTGTTCCACGCACACGACTCGCTGCGGACGCCCTGCAGCTGCCCCATCTCGGTCAGCCCGCCGGACTTCGACACCCCGGCCAGGCTCCGGTCGTCCTCGACGCTGCTCGGCGTCTCGGCGAAGACCAGCAGGTTGCCGGCGTCGACCCGGGCCGCCGTGCCCTTGCGGTCGGTCAGCACCGCCTTCCCGTCCGGGTCGAACAGGCTCACCGAGGTCTTCGGCAGCTCCCGCCGTACGAGCAGGTGCTCACCCACCGGCACCAAGCCCTGGCCGCCGGGCGCCGCCCAGCGGCGACTGCCCTTGCCCTCGGTGGCCGCGACCACCTCCGTGCGGTCGGCGTCGCCCTCCGGCACCTCCAACAGGCAGGCCCGGTGCTCGCCGCAGGCCACCAGCGCGGTGACCCGCCGCTGCTCACCGGCGCTGTAGAGCACCGTCGGCTCGGCGAAGCTGCCCAGGTCGTAACCGAGCAGCTTGTATCCCCGGTCCTCCGCCACCACGTACAACCGGTCTCCGTACGCGACCATCCGGTCGCTGACGTCGGCGACCCCGTCGCGGCGGCGGACCACCTCGCCGCTGTCCATGGCGAGCACCCGCACCGACCGGTCGGCACCCACCTGCACCAACTGGTCGGCGTCACCGAGCCAGGGGGCATCGGACGCGCCGTCGAACCCGGCGGGACCGACCACGCTCTGCGCGGTGCCCACCCGCAACACCGTGGTGCGGGTGTCGCCGTACTCGCTGCGGGGGTTGTCCAAGGTCCACTCCTGCCGGCCGTCACGCAGCCGCAGCCCGACCAGGCGGCTGCCGGCGCGGTCCACCCAGACCAGCCGCTCCGGGGTGACGTGCACCGCATCGTCGCCCTGCACCGGCAACCGCCACCGTTCCCTGCCGTCGCCGGCGTCGAGCACCACCACGTCGCGGGGGGTGCTGTCGCCGGCCGCGTCCGCCACGACCAGCACCGCCCCCGGCACCGCCCGGACCCCCTTCCACCGCTCGCCACCCGCTGCGACCGTGGTCCGCCACGCCTGCTTCCCGGTGCCGGCGTCGACGGCCACCACGGTGAGCCGGTCGTCGGAAAGCGCGTAGGCCAGGTAGGCGCGGTCACCGAGCACGGCGGTGAACATCGCCGTCGGCCGGTCCCCACCGGCGGCGGGCCGGGCCACCTCGGTGAGCGTGTGGAACTCCAACGCCGGGTAGCGGTCCCGGGTGAACCAGAGCGCCGCCGCGCCGAGCACGCCGAGCAGCGCCAGCCCCGCACCGATCCCGATCCACAGCCGGCGACGCCCGCGCCGCACCGGCGTCGAGGGGCCGGCACCGGTCCCCGGTGACGGCACCGCCCCCGCCGGTACGCCCGGCCAGCCCGTCGGATATCCGCCCTGCTCCGGCACGGTCCCGTCCGGCGGCAGCCCACCCGGGGTCGGCACCGGCGGCGCGCTTGATCCGACCACCGGTGGCCCACCGAACGCAGTGCCCGCCCCGGCCACCAGGGTCGCGCCGGGTCCCGCCGGCAGGGTCGCGTTCGGTTCCGGCGGGAGGGTGTGGCCCGGCCCCGGCGGGAGGGTGTGGCCCGGGCCGGCGGGCGCTGCGCCCCCCTGCAGGGTGGCGGCCACGCCGGCGGGTCGGCCGTCACCCGGACCGGCCGGGGCGGACGCGGTGTCGGATGCCCCCGGCGCGGCGTCGTGCACCGCAGCGGTCGACGCCTGTGCCGGTGCGGGCGAGGTCTGCACCGCGGCGGGCGACGGCTGTGCCGGGGCGGGCGACGGCTGTGCCGGGGCGGGCGACGGCTGTGCCGGGGCGGGCGACGGCTGTGCCGGGGCGGGCCCGGCCGCGCCGGCCGACCCGGGACGCCGGCCCGGCCGGGGCAGCGGCAGGTCGGTGAGCGCCCCCTCGGCCACCGGCAGCTCGGGCTGCTCCAGCACGGTCGGCGCGACCCCCAGCTCGGCGTGCAGCAGCCGGGCCACCAGCGGCACCCGGGACGAGCCGCCGACGAGGAACAACCCCGCGAGCCGGTCCGGAGTGAGGCCCGCCTCGGCGACCACCTCCCGGGTCCGGGCGACCGCCCGGGTCAGCAGGGGAGTGGCGAGCTGCTCCAGTTCGGCCCGGCTGAGCGGGACGGCGGTCTCCAGGCCGGGCACCGCGACCGGGGCCACGGCGACCCGGGACAGCATCTCCTTCGCGCCGCGCACGTTGTCCCAGAGCTGCTGCCGGTCCCGCCACTGCCCGGTCGTCTCCGGTCGGGTCAGCCGGGCCCAGAGCGCCGCCTGCCCGTCACCGACCAGCTCACCGACCCGGGCGAGCAGGGCCGCGTCCAGGTCCAGCCCGCCGAGGTCGGCCATCCCGCCGGTGGCGATCACCGTGAAACCCGAGTCGCCCCACGGGTCGGCGCCCTCGTTACGGACGACCGCCACGTCCAGGGTGCCGCCGCCGAAGTCGAACACCGCCACCGACTCGCCCACCGGCACCGGCCGCCGCAGCACCTCCGTGTAGTAGCGGGCCGCCGCCACCGGTTCCCGCAGCAGCCGGGTGCCCACCGGCACCGGACCGGACATGGTGTGCTCGGCCGCCGACGGCCAACCGGCCAGCGCCAACGCGTCGTGCAGCACCTGCCGCCGGGGAGCCTCCCAGGCGGCGGGATAGGTGAGCACCGCCGGGGGCAGGAACCCCACCGTCGCCACCGCCTGCTCGGCGACCGCCCACAGGGTCGCGGCGAGCAGCTCCGCCGGGGCGTACGACCGGTCGCCGAGGAGGACCGTCGGCTCGTCCACCAGGCGTTTCGGGTTCGGCTCGTACCGGGTCGGGTCCGCCTGGGCCAGCCGCTGGGCGTCCCGGCCGACGTGCAACCGGCCCTCGGTGTCGGCGTAGACCCCGGAGGGGAGGATCGGCTGCCCGTCGACCAGCAGCGGTCGGGTCCGCCCGTCCGGCCAGCGCAGCACGGCCACCGTGTTGGACGTGCCCAGGTCGACGCCGAGGGCGTATCCGTCCTGCTGGCCTGCCATCCGTCGCTACCTCCACCGGACGAGGGGATGCCCGGTCCCGCATGGTACGCAGCCCCCGCCGCCCCCGGCCGGTCCGGCCGCTGCGCCCTCGCTCCGACGCCTCCCGAGGCCCTGGCACAGCCGCGGGGTCCGGCCCCGTCCCGGCGGCCGTCAGTCCCGGCGGCCCGGCTCGGGCGGGGGGACCCGGTCGGCGTACGCGCCGGGCGGCCCCGAGTAGCGCCTGCCGTTCCGGTACGGCGAGGCGTTGGCGGTGCACCCGTGCAGGCCCAGCGTCTGCTGCTGCATCACCGGGGCCGGCCGGCCCCGCCCCGGACACCGCTCGTGGCCGTGGCCGAGCCGGTGCCCGACCTCGTGGTTGACCACGTACCGCCGGTAGACGGCCAGGTCCGCGCCGTACCCCGGCACCCCCTTCACCCAGCGGGCCACGTTGATCACCACCCGGTCGCCGTTGCGGCACGAGGTGTACCCGTCCGCCGCGTCCCCGCACAGCTCGTCGCGGGTGCCCGGGGTGGCCAGGTGGACGGTGAAGTCGGCCGGCCCACCGGGGCCGACCCGCCACAGCCGCAGCGCCCCGCCCGTGGTCCATCCCTGCGGGGCGGTCAACGTCGCGCTGACCTCGGCGGCGAACTCCGCCACCGGCAGCCCCCGGATGTCGCGCTCCACCGCCACCCGGTACCGCAGCAACCGGCCGGTGCCCCGGGGCGCCGTCGTTTCGCCGGCCGCGACCTGCCAGCGGTTGGTCCCGTCCGCCGGGTAGCCGACGGGGGCGGGCCCGGACCGGGCGGGCGTCCCGGCGACCGTTCCGACCGGCTGGGCGGACCCGTCCGCCCGGACGGACCCCGTCGGGGCGGGTGTCGCCGTCGCCCCGGCCGGGGAGGACGGTGCCGTCCCAGGCCGCCCCGCCGCCGGCAGCCCGCACCCGGTCAGCCAGGCCGCCATCAGCAACGCCGTCACCGGCCGCCCGCGCCGGGGGCTACCCTTCGTCGCCATGGTGCCTCCTCCACCCGCCGCCGGGCGGCGTCGGGCAGCGGGAAGGACGGGCGGCCCGCCGGAACAGTTGATCCCGCCGGCACTCAACCTTTCGGTGCCCTCGCCCGTCCTGTCCGGCGTGGCAATGGGGAAGAGCGGGCATGGCCCGGGGTGACGCCGAGTTCGTCGAGTTCGCCCGGTCCGCCTCCGGGCGGCTCAGACACGCCGCGTTCCTGATGACCGGCAACCACCACCAGGCCGAGGACGCCGCGCAGACCGCCCTGGTCCGCACGTACGCGTCCTGGTCCCGGATCCGCGACGAGGACGCCTACGGGTACGCCCGCACGGTGCTGGTCAACCACCTCGTCGACGGGTGGCGGCGGCCGATCCGGGAGTACCCCACCGACGACCTGCCCGAGCAGCGGCGTGGCGACGTCGCCGACGACGTGGCCACCCGCCGTTGGCTGCTCGACATCCTCGGCGCGCTCAGCGCCCGCGAGCGGGCCATCGTCGTGCTCCGCCACTACTTCGACCTACCGGAGGCACAGGTGGCCCGCGAACTGGGCGTATCGCTCGGCACGGTGAAGAGCACCGGTTCCCGGGCATTGCAGAAGCTGCGCGCCACCGGGGTCCCGGCGACCCAGGGGACCGGCCGATGACCGAGTTGGAGCGGTTGCGCCGGGCGATGCGGGCGACCGAACGGCCGTACCCCGAGGATCTCGACCTGACCGTGATCATGCGGGACGGCCGGCGGCTGCGCCGACGCCGCCGACTCGTCAACGTGGGCGCGACGGCGCTGGTCACCGTGCTGGTGGCCGGCGGCGTGGGGCTCGGCGTGCGGTGGGCCGGGCCGCCGGCGGCGGACCGCCCACCTGCCCGCGCGGCCACCGTGCCCGACGCGACGCCCCCGGCGACATCGTCGCCGACCCCCGGACCCACCCGGTGGGAGCCCCCCCGGAAGCCGATCGGCGAAGTGGTCGACACCGGCATCCGGTACGGCGTCGAGCAGCGGGTGTACTACCTGGTGGCGGTCGACGTGCCCGAGGCACCCAGGGTGCGGGTCGGGTTGATGGCCGGCCGTCGCACCCCTGCCGGCGAACTGATCGACGACATCGTCCTCAACGACGTGCAGGGCAGCGACCGGCGACCGGGCTTCCACGAGATCGGGTACGACGACACGACCCCCTCGGACGCCCGCCCGCCGGTGCCGACGTTCGGCTACTTCGTCGGGCCGGCGAGCCGGATCGTCGGCACCGTCGGGGGCCGGCAGGTCGACGCCCGGCTGGCCCGGTGGAGCACCGACCCGGAACTGGTGATCTTCTGGTTCGACCCGGTCGACCTCACCCCCGGCGTACGACTCGACGGCATCGTCGCCCGCGACCGCTCCGGCCGCCTGCTCTGACCGGCGACGGGACGGCCGGGTGTTCCGGTCCGGCGGCGTGGCGGTGCGCACCCCGCAGGCGCGGACCTCGTGCCGGGCTCCGGTCCGTCGGGTGGCCACTGCGCAGCGGGACCCGTGGGCACGCTTCCCGCGTGCTTGTATCGTGCCGGGCGTGACGTGCACCGACTGGTCGGACATCCGTGGACGGCTCGCCCGGTTGGCCGCGACGCCCGACTCCGATGCGGTGTTCGGCGCCGGCGACCACGGGTGGGAGCTGGAACCACCACTGACCGCCGACGAGTTGACCGAGGTGCAGGAGCAGCTGCGGGTGGAGTTGCCCGCCGAGTACCTGTCGTTCCTGCGGGAGGCCGGTCGGGGCGGCGCGGGGCCGGCCTACGGGCTGTTCCCGATGCGTCGGCGCGACGGACGGTGGCAGTGGGAGGGCGACGGCGCGGACCTCACCACGCTGGCGGCGCTCGGGCGTCCGTTCGCCCACGTCGAGGCGTTCAACCCGGCCGACGGCCTGCCCGCCGAACCCGAGGAGGACGACTACGACTCGCCGGAGGCGTTCACCGCCGCGCACGACGCCTACTGGGAGCGGTACGAGAAGGTCGTCTACACGCCGCAGAACTCGATCGGCCTGCTGTACCTGTGCCATCTCGGCTGCGCGTTACGGGAGGCGCTCGTCGTCAGCGGTCCCACCCGGGGGCAGATGTGGGCGGACGACATCGCCGAGGGCGGCGGGTTCCGGCCGCTGTACGACGACGACGGGACGCCGCTGGGGTTCGCCCGCTGGTACCGGCGCTGGCTGGAGGCGGCCGAGCGCGAGGTCGCACCCGGCTAGCCGTCCGGGTCGACGGCGAACGGGCAAGCCGCGAAGCGGCGCGGCAGTCGAACGCCCCGGCATCGACGACGGCCGGCCACGCTGGCGCTCGTCACGGCCCAACTTACTGGTCACGACCAATCCGACGCGTGGCGCGATACTCAAGGAGCCAGTAGGTGGCCATGAGGACCGATGCCGCCAGCAACAGCCCGGCACCGATCCACCGGCTCGGAGCGCGCCAAACGCTGGGCGTGCCCTCCGTGAGATTCCCTAGCCCCAGGAGAGCGTAGAAGCCCATGCATGCCGCCCCTGCGGCCCACACGCGGGGGTAGTGCAGGGTCCGCCCGAGCAGCTGAACCGTTGACGTGCGCCGGCTGCGAACAACCACCCAAGCAGCGCACCCGACCAGGGCGACAGCAGCGCCGGCAAGCAGGATGTCCATGACCATCGCATCCGCCTCGTAGGTCGTCACGGCAGTGACGGTAGCGGTACCACACAGCTGCCGACCGCAGACATATGGACAGCCGTCGTCTGGTGCGGCGGGCGTCAGGTGACCCGATCATGGCATCGGTGCTGGTGGTGCCCGGTAGCCGTCACGAGATCGAAGACACCTACGCGCTGTCCTGACCCTGGTCAGGACCACACGTCGCCGTAGAAGTCCTCGTCATCGTCGGCTTGGGGCAGCGGGGTCCGCCACCACAGCTCGATAAGGAACTCCTGGGTGTCGGCCTGCCTGCGATGAACGCGAACGCCGTAGACGCCGGCTCCCTGCGAAGGGGTGACCTCCAGTGCCGCTCCGGAGGTGATCACCTCGACGATCAGCTCTCCGGTCGGGCAGTGCAGCTCAAGCTGTCGAGATTCGTCCCACAGGCCGCTGTCCGGCGCGGGCTCACTGGCCCACGTCCGGAGTTCAAGGCCCACCTTCAATGCGTCCGAGAGAACTCGAACGCAGATTTCGTACGTGGACGCGCCGGCTACCTGGCCCTCCGCGTCCTGGAGTGACTCGCCCTCGTCGCCGGCATCGCACCACACGTCCCGCAGGACGAAGTGGCCATAGTGGGGACTGAAGGTGGTGCGGTGCACCACGAGCGGCTTCATGGGTCCAGAGGGTGGCACCGCCGTCCGACATTCGAGTACGAGAACGGCCCAGGCTTGGCGAACACGCCGCTGACCTGGGCCGGAGGGTGTGGAGCGGGCGACGGGAATCGAACCCGCACCGTCAGTTTGGAAGACTGAAGCTCTGCCATTGAGCTACGCCCGCGTACGCCCGGAAACCGGACGCGCCGCAAGCCTACCCCCACCCCCGCACCCCGGTTATTCCCTCCCCCCGGCCCCGTGTCCTCGGTGATCAAGAGGTTCGCGTCACCCTCGACGATCTCCCTGACGCGAACCTCTTGATCACCGGGGTCATGCCGAGCGCGCACCGGGGATATACCGAGCGGACGCCGAGGACGTGTATCGCGCGCACGCCGGAACGCGAGTGGGGGACCGGCCGGTCGGGGACGCCCCGGCATACCGGGCGGGGCGCGACGGCATACACTTCTTTCGCCACGGGGTGTGGCGCAGCTTGGTAGCGCACTCGCTTTGGGAGCGAGGGGCCGTGGGTTCAAATCCCGCCACCCCGACTGCGTGCGCATCCCGGGATCATCCCCGGGAGGCGACGCCGATCCGTGCGGTTCGCCGGGCGCTGCCAGAGCAGCGTCCCGGCTCGCCTACACTCGATGCGCGCAATCACGCCCAGACCCAGACCCACCACTGAGATCCGTCAAGGAGTACGCCTGTGAAGAGCACCGTCGAGACTCTGAGCCCGACGCGCGTGCGGCTCGCCATCGAGGTGCCGTTCGTCGAGCTCGAGCCGAGCCTCAAGAAGGCGTACCGGGAGATCGGCCAGCAGGTCCAGGTTCCCGGCTTCCGTCGGGGCAAGATCCCGGCCGCCGTGATCGACCAGCGGGTGGGCCGGGGCACCGTGCTCAACGAGGCGGTGCAGGAGGCGATCCCGCAGAACATCCTCGCCGCGGTGCGTGAGCACGACCTCAAGACGCTCGGCCGTCCCGAGGTCGAGATCACCGAGTTCAACGACGGTGACTCGCTCAACTTCACCGCCGAGGTCGACGTCCGGCCCGAGCTGACCCTGCCGGACCCGGCCACCGTCGAGGTGACCGTCGACGAGCTGCAGATCGACGAGAGCGAGATCGACGAGCAGGTGAAGAACCTGCGCGAGCGGTTCGCCACGCTCAAGACCGTCGAGCGGGCCGCCGCCGAGGGTGACTACGTGCAGATCGACCTGAACGCGACCGTCGACGGCGAGGACGTGCCGGGCGGCTCGGCGAGCAACATCTCGCACGAGGTCGGCAGCAAGCAGCTCCTGCCGGGTCTGGACGAGGCCCTGGTCGGTCTCGCCGCCGGCGACGAGACCACCTTCACGACCCAGCTCGTGGGCGGCGACTTCGCCGGCCGGGACGCCGAGGTGGCGGTGACCGTCCGCACGGTCAAGGAGAAGGAGCTGCCGGAGCTGGACGACGACTTCGCCCAGATGGCCAGCGAGTTCGACACCATCGAGGAGCTGCGCGCCGACCTGCGGGAGAAGGTCACCCGGGGCAAGCGGGTCGAGCAGATCTACGCCGCCCGGGACAAGGCCCTGGAGCAGTTGGTCGCCGCCGCCGAGGTGCCGGCACCGGAGGGTGTCGTCCGCGAGGAGGTCGACAGCCGTAAGCAGGCGATGGTCGACCAGCTGGAGCGGATCGGCGCCTCGATGGAGGAGTACCTCGCCGCCGAGGAGAAGACCGAGGAGCAGATCGACGCCGAGCTGACCGAGGCGGCGACCGAGGGCGTCAAGATCCAGCTGTTGCTGGACACTCTGGCCGACGCCGAGGACACCCAGGTCTCCGACGACGAGTTCGGCCACGAGATCGTCCACCGGGCGCAGCGCGCCGGGATGGCCCCGCAGCAGTACTACGACCAGCTGGTCCGCTCCGGCGCCGCCGCCGCCGTCTTCGGTGACGTGCGGCGCGGCAAGGCGCTCGCCTCCGTGATGGAGAAGATCAAGATCAAGGACTCGGCTGGCAACGAGGTCACCCTCGACGCGCTGCGGGCCGAGAGCGAGCAGGCGCACGACCACGACCACGAGCACTGATCCGACCCGGTAGGCCGCCGTGCGCCCGTTGCGGCGCACGGCGGCCGAGCCCCTTTTCCGGGTACGTCCCGAGCCTGCTGCGCTGAGAGCGAACAGTGCCGCGAGCGGGAGTCGATCACCCGGTGGAGCGGTTAATGTCGGGTACGACGGTACGGAGAGCGAAGGGCTGCCATGACCGACATGCACATCCCAGCGAAGCCGCTCCGGGCGATCGAAGCCCGAGGTGGCGACACCATTGGCAACCTCGACGACTCGGTCTACAACCGGTTGCTCAAGGAGCGCATCATCTTCCTCGGCAGCGAGGTGAACGACCAGGTCGCCAACCGCATCTGCGCCCAGCTGCTGCTGCTCGCGGCGGAGGACCCGGACCGCGACATCTTCCTCTGGATCAACTCGCCGGGTGGCTCGGTCTACTCCGGCATGGCGATCTACGACACCATGCAGTACATCGACAACGACGTGTCGACCGTGGCGATGGGCATGGCCGCCTCGATGGGTCAGCTGCTGCTCTGCGCGGGCACCAAGGGTAAGCGGTACGCCCTGCCGCACGCGCGGATCATGATGCACCAGCCGTCCGGTGGCCTCGGCGGCACCGCGTCGGACATCGCGATCCAGGCCGAGCAGATGCTCTACACCAAGCGGATGTTCCAGGAGCGGGTCGCCCACCACACCGGGCAGAGCCAGGCGCAGATCGAGGCCGACTCGGACCGCGACCGCTGGTTCACCGCCCAGGAGGCCATGGACTACGGCTTCATCGACAAGGTGATCATCGGAGCCACCCAGGTTCCGGATGGCGCCGGGACCCTGAGCTGAGGAGCTGACGATGACCGATCTGAGCCTGCCGCCCCAGTTCGCGGCCGTGCACAACCGTTACGTCCTGCCGTCGTTCGTCGAGCGCACCTCGTACGGGGTCAAGGAGTCCAACCCGTACAACAAGCTCTTCGAGGACCGGATCATCTTCCTCGGCGTCCAGGTCGACGACGCGTCGGCCAACGACGTGATGGCGCAGCTGCTGACGCTCGAGGGCACCGACCCGGACCGCGACATCATCATGTACATCAACTCGCCAGGCGGTTCGTTCACCGCCATGACGGCGATCTACGACACCATGCAGTACGTCCGGCCGGACATCTCCACCGTCTGCCTGGGCCAGGCGGCCAGCGCGGCGGCGGTGCTGCTGTCGGCGGGCACCCCGGGCAAGCGGATGGCGCTGCCGAACTCGCGGATCATCATCCACCAGCCGGCCACCGAAGGCGGCTACGGGCAGGGCTCGGACATCGAGATCCAGGCCCGGGAGATCCTGCGGATGCGCACCCAGCTGGAGGACATGCTCTCCCGGCACTGCAACCGGCCGATCGAGCAGGTCCGCAAGGACATCGACCGTGACAAGATCATGACGGCCGAGGAGTCCAAGGAGTACGGGCTGGTCGACACGATCCTGACCAGCCGCAAGAAGGGCCTGCTGGCCGCCAACGCGGCCCGCTGAGCACCATCGTTCGGAGGTCGGTCGGGGCGAGCAGTTCCCGGCCGACCTCTGACACACCCGTTTTGGGGGTCGGAGAAACCCTCGCCAGCGGGTAACGTCGGGGCCGTACGGCGTGGCCGGGTCGGACCGGCGGAACGGATTTCACCACGGACGGGCGCTCCGGCGCCCGCGGTTCAGGGCCGGTCTCCGGTCGACGAGTGCAGGGAGAACGTAGGTGGCACGGATCGGTGACGGCGGCGACCTACTGAAGTGCTCGTTCTGCGGCAAGTCGCAGAAGCAGGTCAAGAAGCTCATCGCGGGCCCAGGGGTCTACATCTGCGACGAGTGCATCGACCTCTGCAACGAGATCATCGAGGAGGAGCTGGCCGAGTCCGGCGAGGTGAAGTGGGAAGAGCTTCCCAAGCCGATGGAGATCTGCCAGTTCCTCGACAACTACGTCGTCGGTCAGGACCAGGCCAAGAAGGCGCTCGCGGTGGCGGTCTACAACCACTACAAGCGCATCCAGGCCGAGGCGGCCAACGCCCCCGGCTCCGGTAGCGACGCCGTCGAGCTGGCCAAGTCCAACATCCTGCTGCTCGGCCCGACCGGCTGCGGCAAGACGCACCTCGCGCAGACCCTGGCCCGGATGCTCAACGTGCCCTTCGCGATCGCGGACGCCACCGCGCTGACCGAGGCGGGCTACGTCGGCGAGGACGTGGAGAACATCCTCCTCAAGCTGATCCAGGCCGCCGACTACGACATCAAGCGCGCCGAGACGGGCATCATCTACATCGACGAGGTCGACAAGATCGCCCGTAAGTCGGAGAACCCCTCGATCACCCGGGACGTCTCCGGTGAGGGGGTGCAGCAGGCCCTGCTCAAGATGCTGGAGGGCACGGTGTCGAACGTGCCGCCGCAGGGCGGGCGCAAACACCCCCACCAGGAGTTCATCCAGATCGACACCACCAACGTGCTGTTCATCTGCGGTGGCGCCTTCGCCGGCCTCGACCAGATCATCGAGGCCCGCACCGGCTCCGGCGGCACCGGCTTCGGTGCCCGGCTCCGGTCGGTCTCCGAGCGTTCCACCGACGACATCTTCAGCCAGGTGATGCCGGAGGACATGCTCAAGTTCGGGCTGATCCCCGAGTTCATCGGCCGACTGCCGGTGATCACCAACGTGCGCAGCCTGGACCGTTCCGCCCTGGTGCGCATCCTCACCGAGCCGCGCAACGCCCTGGTCCGGCAGTACCAGCGGCTCTTCGAACTGGACGGCGTCGAGCTGGAGTTCGAGCCGGCGGCACTCGAGGCGATCGCCGACCAGGCGATGCTCCGGGGCACCGGCGCCCGTGGTCTGCGCGCCATCATGGAAGAGGTCCTCCTCTCCGTCATGTACGAGGTGCCGAGCAACCCGGACGCCGCGCGGGTGCTGATCACCCGCGAGGTCGTACTGGAGAACGTCAACCCGACCATCGTGCCGCGTGAGTTCACCGGTCGCCGGGCCCGTCGCGACCGCGAGGAGAAGTCGGCCTGACCGACACCCCGACCACCGTCGGAAGCACGGCCCCCGCCCGGGGCCGTGCTTCCGCGCGTACGGCGCCTGTGCCCTGACCGCCGTCTGAAGGCACCCGTCCATCCCGATCCACGCCCGCGGCTCGCGATCGGCTCTGGGCCGCGCTCAGGGTGTCCACGCGGTGC